>NZ_CP102246.1:2476263-4952526 GCF_024599795.1 Enterobacter cloacae complex sp. R_G8 | reverse complement strand
TTTCAACCCAGGCTTTGTCTTCGTCCGCAACGGCGGCCAGAACGTGGCCTTTCAGTTGTGTGGTGCCACGCACCATGTTCTCACAGGCGATGATGTTCAGCGGGGTATCGATGCCCTGCGCTTTACGTTTTGCCAGGCCTTTTGCGACCGCAGGCGCGATGCGCTCAAGTACCACCGGGCCCACCGCGGTGGTCACCAGATCAACGCTGGCGATGAGGTCGATAACATCGTCACCAATGCTGCTTACCGCGTTGACGCCAGAGACCGTTTCAACCTGCTCGTTTTCTCCCACCACGTGTACCTGGTAGCTATGACGGGCATTCAGGGCATCCAGAACGACCTGATTCACATCGGCGAATGTCAGCGTAATGCCCGCGTCTGCCAGCAGTTTGCCGATAAAGCCACGACCGATATTACCTGCGCCAAAATGTAATGCTTTCATAGTGTTAACCTTTATCAATGTTTTTACCCGAGAGGGCTGGGGTGAGGAACGTTTACCCCTCACCCTAGCCCTCTCCCCGGAGGGAGAGGGAGGAGTACAGTTATTTGTTCAATAGCGCGAGCACTTCTTCCACGCTGGTGGTATTGGCCAGACGCTCAATGACGGACTCATCGTCCAGCGCATTGGTCAGGCTGGTAATCACCTGAATGTGCTCGTTGTTACGCGCGGCGATACCAATCACCAGACGGGCGATGTCGTCTTCTTCTTCACCGAAGCGCACGCCATCAGGATACTGGCAGAACACCACGCCGGTTTTAAGCACGCGGTCTTTCGCTTCCACTGTACCGTGCGGCACCGCGATGGATTCGCCCAGGTAGGTTGGTGTCAGTTTTTCGCGTTCCAGCATCGCGTCGACATATTCAGGCTGAACGTAGCCGCCTTTTACCAGCTGCTCACCGGCAAAGCGAATGGCCTCTTCTTTGGTCGTTGCGGTACGGCCGAGGAAGATATTCTCCGCACCCAGTTTGAACAGGTGGGCGTTACTCTCGTCGAAGCTGTCCTGCAGGCTGGAGCGCACTTTCACTTCGTTGTCTTCGTGACGCTGGGCGGCCACCAGACGTTCGGTCAGGCTGGTGTACAGGCCGCTGTCGAGGAAGTTGGTCAGCGAAATATGCTGTGCCTGCGGTACCTGGCGCATGGCGCGTTCGGTCAGATCGCGATGCGTAATCACCAGGTCAACATCCGGTGGCAGACTGTTAATGGCGCTGTTGGTCACCGAGATGTTGGTCAGGCCCGCATCCTGCACTTTCTTACGCAGCACGCCGGCACCCATTGCGCTGGAACCCATACCGGCATCACAGGCAACGATGATTTTACGCACGTGGCTCAGGTCGTTAGAAACATCACCCGCTGACAGCGGCGTTGCGCCTTTGGACTCGGCTTTCATGTCGTGCATACGACGGGTTGCCGCTTCGATATCGTCATCTTCTTTCACTTTGCTGGTTTTCAGCAGGATAGAAGCGACCACGAAGGAGACCGCCATTGCCGCACAGATAGCCGCGATGTTAGCAAAATAGGCACCTTTTGGCGTCATAGCCAGTACCGCCAGGATAGAACCCGGAGACGCCGGAGAAACCAGACCACCACCCAGCACGCTCAGGGTGAACACACCGGTCATACCGCCGAGGATAACGGCCAGGATCAGACGTGGGTTCATCAGCACGTACGGGAAGTAAATTTCGTGAATACCGCCCAGGAAGTGAATGATAGCCGCACCGCCAGCAGACTGCTTCGCGCTGCCGCGACCAAAGAACATGTACGCCAGCAGAACGCCCATACCCGGACCCGGGTTCGCTTCAATCAGGAAGAAGATGGACTTGCCGAGATCATGAGACTGCTGAATACCCAGCGGTGAGAAGATACCGTGGTTGATGGCGTTGTTCAGGAACAGGATTTTCGCCGGTTCAACAAAGATAGACGCCAGCGGCAGCATGTCGTGCGCCACCATAAAGTTAACGCCCGCCGCCAGAATTTTGGACAGGACTTCAACCGCCGGGCCAATGCCAAGGAACGCCAGAATCGCGAGGATCATCCCGATGATGCCCGCAGAGAAGTTGTTCACCAGCATTTCGAAGCCGGATTTGATTTTGCCATCAACCCAGACGTCGAATTTCTTAATCGCCCAGCCACCCAGAGGACCGGCAATCATCGCACCGAGGAACATCGGCATATCCGCACCGACGATAACGCCCATGGTGGTGATGGCACCCACTACGCCACCACGGTCACCGCCCACCAGACGACCACCGGTATAACCGATGAGCAGCGGCAGCAGATACGTAATCATGGGGCCAACAAGTTTCGCCAGCGTTTCGTTAGGCAACCACCCTGTCGGAATGAATAATGCAGTGATGATACCCCACGCGATAAACGCGCCGATATTTGGCATCACCATATTGCTGAGGAAACGACCAAAGCTTTGAACTTTGATCTTGAAATCGGATGACATAAAACACCCCTTCTTCTGTTTACGCTTAGGCTTGTGGCCCGAGGTTTATTGTTAATGAGGCGGCAGAGGTAGCCGGGCCCTGTTCTGATGCTGTGAAATCTGGCACTGAATCGTTCAACTGTCCAGACAGCGAAAAATTGTGTGATCGCAATCACGTAAACGCAGGGGGTGTGACGTGTAATTAGGTGATCTGAATCACAAAATCACAGTCTAAAAAAAACACAATGGGGAGAAAATCGGCAAAACACCCCTGTTTTTGTGATGTGAATCACATTTGGTTGTCGCGAGTTTGTTTTCGAGTTGTGATTGAATTCACAAAAAATTTTTATGCAGATTTCTCCGGATGTGATCGCTGACAAATTCTGCTCTGCGATTCAACGCCAGGATGATTACGACACACACATAAAGCTAAAAAACCACTTTTAAGATGGGGTATGGCGAAAAGTTAAAACCTGGATTACGCTCATAATGTAAGGTTAAGTATATTATTATTCAGGATATATTTTGACACGTTTATAAACTTGCATGGAGATATTATAAAAAACGATACTCCCCGGCTCTGAAATTACCCGCATACCTTTTATGTTTAAAAATAAATTAATTAGGTTGCGTACTGTTTTATTAATTTAATGAGTTGACGTTGTTTAAGTGAGGAGAATATGTTTCTCAACTATTTCGCGCTGGGCGTATTGATTTTTGTATTTCTGGTTCTTTTTTACGGAATCATCGCCATTCATGACATCCCCTATAATATGGCCAAAAAGCGTAATCATCCCCATGCCGATGCGATTCACACGGCGGGCTGGATTAGCCTGTTTACGCTCCATGCCATCTGGCCGTTCCTGTGGATCTGGGCCACATTGTACCGGGAAGATCGCGGTTGGGGCATGCAAAACCACATCACCAAACCTGATGAGGTGCCAGGTATGGATGCGCTGGCCAAACGCGTGGCCGAATTAGAACAAAAGCTGGCAGCGGTACAGCCCACTGCTGATACGAAAACGCTGGAGCGCTAATTATGGATCTGTTGATTATTTTGACCTACGTGGCGTTTGCCTGGGCGATTTTTAAAATATTTCGTATTCCGGTTAACCAGTGGACGCTCGCCACCGCCACATTAGGCGGGGTATTTATCGTGGCGGGTCTCATTTTATTAATGAACTATAACCACCCGTATACGTTTACGGCGCAAAAGGCGGTTATTTCTATTCCGATTACGCCGCAGGTGACCGGGGTGGTCAGCGAAGTCACCGATAAAAATAACCAGCTCATTAAAAAAGGCGAAGTGTTATTTAAACTTGATCCAGGTCGCTATCAGGCTCGTGTCGACAGACTGCAGGCCGACCTGGTGACCGCGACGCACAATATTGACGTGCTCAAAGCACAGCTGTCGGAAGCGGTAGCCAACACCACGCGGGTCTCCGCGGAGCGGGACCGTCTGTATAAAGATTACCAGCGCTACCTGAAAGGCAGCCAGGCGAAGGTAAACCCGTTCTCTGAAAGCGATATCGACAACGCGCGGCAGAACTATCTGGCACAGGATGCGCTGGTAAAAGGCTCTGTGGCGGAACAGACGCAGATCAAAAGCCAGCTGGACAGCATGGTGAACGGCGAACAGTCGCAGATAGCCTCTTTACGCGCCCAGCTGGCCGAAGCCAAATACAACCTGGATCAGACCGTGGTGCGTGCGCCGAGCAATGGCTACATCACCCAGGTGCTGATTCGCCCAGGAACGTATGCCGCCGCGCTGCCGCTGCGCCCGGTTATGGTCTTTATTCCTGAACAGAAACGTCAGATTGTGGCCCAGTTCCGTCAGAACTCGCTGCTGCGTCTGAAGCCGGGCGATGAAGCGGAAGTGGTGTTTAACGCTCTGCCGGGGCAGGTCTTCTCTGGCAAGCTCACCAGCATTCTGCCGGTGGTGCCAGGGGGCTCGTATCAGGCACAGGGGGCGCTACAGTCGTTAACGGTGACACCGGGAACGGATGGCGTGCAGGCGCTGATAGAACTGGAGCCGAACGCCGAGGTGGATGCGTTGCCGGACGGTATTTACGCGCAGGTGGCGGTCTATTCCGACCATTTTGCGCACGTCTCGGTGATGCGTAAAGTCCTGCTGCGCATGACCAGCTGGATGCACTATCTCTATCTTGATCATTAATCCTCGCCGGGCAGGAATGCGACATGCATACCTGCCCTTTTTTCAGCGCTTGATCCATACTGACTTTTTCTGGCATCAAGGATCAGGCAATGAAACTCATCGGCAGCTACACCAGTCCCTTCGTGCGAAAGATCTCGATTCTCCTGCTGGAGAAAGGGATTGAATTTGAATTCGTTAATGAACAGCCGTACAACGCCGAAAACGGCGTTGCGCAGTACAACCCGCTGGGGAAAGTCCCGGCACTGGTAACGGACGAGGGCGAATACTGGTTTGATTCCCCGATTATCGCTGAGTACATCGAGCTACTCGGCGTTGCGCCAGCCATGTTACCGGCAGATCCGAAGGCGGCCCTGGCAGTGAAGCAAATTGAAGCCCTGGCCGATGGCATCATGGATGCGGCGTTAACTTCCGTGCGCGAGCAGGCAAGGCCCGTTGCTCAGCAGTCGGAAACGGAGCTGCTGCGCCAGCGTGAGAAAATCAGCCGCAGCCTGGACAGGTGCGAGCAGCTCATCCAGGAGGGCAAAATTGCAACGGATAGCCTGAATCTGGCGACGATCGCTATCGCCTGCGCCATTGGTTATCTCAACTTTCGTCGCGTCTCTCCGGGCTGGTGCGTCGACCGTCCACTGCTGGTGAAGCTCGCCGAAACGCTCTTCCAGCGCGAGAGCTTCGCCCGTACCGAACCGCCAAAGGCTTGACGCGGGTTATAACACTTCGCGTCAGGAGGCGGTACAATCCCTCCACATGTTAACTCCCTCTCCCGTCGGGAGGGGGGATGATATTTACTCGCCAGGCGCTTTCATGACTATTCATCATTCCCTGTACAGCCAGATCCCTGCTACCGACCGACTTCTTCGAGAACCCCTTATTCATTCCGCTGTCGAGCGGTTCGGCCATACCGCAACGGTTGAGATGTTACGTCTGCTTCAGGACGAGGCCCGGCGCCATATTCAGGCAGAAAATACCTTGCCCGGCTGGTGCGTGGCGTGGGAGCAGGCGCTGGAACAGAGGCTGGTTGAGAAAGGGCAAAGCGCGTTGCGCCCGGTGATTAACCTGACGGGGACCGTCCTGCATACCAATCTCGGGCGTGCGCAGCAGGCAGAAGAGGCGGTAGACGCCGTAACGCAGGCCATGCGTTCGCCTGTCACGCTGGAGTACGATCTCGGCGGTGCAGGACGCGGGCATCGTGATCGGGCCCTGGCGGATCTGCTTTGTCAGCTCACCGGTGCTGAAGATGCCTGCATTGTGAATAACAACGCGGCGGCGGTCCTGCTGATGCTGGCAGCGACCGCCAGCGGCAAAGAGGTGGTTGTCTCGCGCGGCGAACTGGTGGAGATTGGCGGCGCGTTTCGCATCCCGGACGTGATGCGCCAGGCGGGCTGTACCCTGCAGGAAGTGGGTACCACTAACCGGACCCATGCGAAAGATTACCGTGCGGCGGTTAATGAAAACACCGCCCTGCTGATGAAGGTCCACACCAGTAATTATCATATTGAAGGGTTCACCAAAACCGTTGAAGAGGCTGAGCTGGCGGCGATTGGCCGCGAGCTGAATGTGCCGGTGATTGCCGATCTCGGCAGCGGCTCGCTGGTGGATCTAAGCCAGTATGGTCTGCCGAAAGAGCCGATGGTGCAGGAGATGATTGCGGCGGGCGTTAGCCTGGTCAGTTTCTCTGGCGATAAACTGCTGGGCGGGCCGCAGGCCGGGATCATTGTCGGTAAGCGTGAGCTGATTGCGAAGCTGCAGCAGCATCCGCTCAAGCGCGCCCTGCGCGCCGATAAAATGACGCTTGCCGCGCTGGACGCGACGCTGCGACTCTATCTCCACCCGGAGAAACTGGCGGAACGCCTGCCAACGCTGCGTCTGTTAACGCGCGATGCCGCCTCGATTCGCGCGCAGGCCGAGTTACTGTTGCCCAATGTCGCGTCGCATTACGCCGATTTCGACGTGCGCATTGAGTCCTGCCAGTCGCAAATTGGCAGTGGCTCGTTACCGGTGGATCGGCTGCCCAGCGCGGCCCTGACCTTCACCCCGCGCGATGGCCGCGGCAGCAGGCTTGACGCGCTCTCTGCGCGCTGGCGTGCCCTGCCTACGCCGGTTATCGGGCGAATTTACGATGGCCGAATGTGGCTGGATCTACGCTGTCTTGAAGATGAAGAGCGATTTCTGGAGATGTTGTTGAAATGATTATTGCCACCGCCGGTCATGTTGACCACGGAAAAACCACCTTGTTGCAGGCCATCACGGGCGTTAATGCCGATCGCCTGCCGGAAGAGAAAAAGCGCGGTATGACCATTGATCTGGGTTATGCCTACTGGCCACAGCCCGATGGCCGCGTGCTGGGCTTTATTGACGTCCCCGGCCACGAAAAGTTTCTTTCCAACATGCTGGCGGGGGTCGGTGGTATTGACCATGCCCTGCTGGTGGTGGCCTGTGATGACGGCGTTATGGCGCAAACGCGTGAACACCTGGCGATCCTGCAGTTGACGGGCAACCCACAGTTGACCGTGGCGCTGACCAAAGCCGATCGTGTGGACGCGACGCGTATTCACGAGGTGCGCGAGGCGGTGCAGGCCACGTTGCGCGAATATGGCTTTACCGATGCTGCGCTGTTTGAAACGGTCGCCACAGAAGGGCGCGGGATCGACGCACTTCGCCACCATTTGCAGCAGCTCTCGTCGCGAGAACATGCCAGCCATCACCGCTTTCGTCTGGCCATCGACAGGGCGTTTACCGTGAAAGGGGCGGGTCTGGTGGTGACCGGTACCGCCCTGAGTGGGGAAGTGAAGGTGGGCGATACCGTATGGCTGACGGGCGTTAACAAACCGATGCGCGTGCGCGGGTTGCATGCGCAAAACCAGCCCGTTGAACACGCTCATGCCGGGCAGCGTATCGCCCTCAATATTGCCGGCGATGCGGAGAAAGCGCAGCTAAACCGCGGCGACTGGCTGCTGTCTGAGGCGCCGCCAGAACCGTCTGAGCGGGTGATTGTCTCCCTGCAGACGCATATCCCGCTCAGCCAGTGGCAGCCGCTGCATATCCACCATGCGGCCAGCCATATCACCGGGCGTGTGTCGCTGCTGGAAAACGATCTCGCTGAACTGGTTTTCGATACGCCGCTCTGGCTGGCAGATAATGACCGTCTGGTGCTGCGTGATATCTCGGCGCGGGAAACGCTGGCCGGGGCGCGGGTGGTGACGCTCAACCCGCCGCGTCGCGGGAAGCGTAAACCGGAGTATTTGCAGTGGCTGTCGGCACTGGCGCAGGCCAGCAATGACAAGGCTGCGCTGGAGGTGCATCTTGAACGCGGTGCGGTGAACCTGACCGACTTCGCCTGGGCACGTCAGCTCAGCAACGAAGGCTTGCTCCCGCTGACCCAGCAGCCGGGATTTATCCAGGCCGGTAATAACCTGCTGAACGCGCCGGTTGCGGCGTGCTGGCAGCGTAAGGTACTGAATACGCTCGCCACCTACCATGAACAGCATCAGGATGAGCCTGGCCCGGGGCGCGAGCGCCTGCGTCGTATGGCGCTGCCCATGGAAGACGATGCGCTGGTGCTGTTGCTGATAGAAAACATGCGTGAAAGCGGCGTGATCAAAAGCCACCACGGCTGGCTGCATCTGCCGGATCACAAAGCCGGGTTCACCGCAGAGCAAGAGGCAATCTGGCAAAAAGCGGCCCCTCTGTTTGGCGATGAGCCCTGGTGGGTTCGCGATCTCGCCCGGGAAACGAATACCGACGAGCAGGTGATGCGCCAGGTATTGCGCCATGCCGCGCAGCAGGGGCTCATCGTTGCGATCGTGAAAGATCGTTATTACCGTAACGATCGGATTGTCGCGTTTGCCAGTCTGATCCGCGAACTGGATCAGGCGCGAGGCTCGACCTGTGCGGCTGATTTCCGCGATCGTCTGAACGTCGGACGTAAGCTGGCCATTCAGATCCTGGAATATTTCAACCGCATCGGTTTTACCCGCCGTCGCGGTAACGACCATTTATTACGGGATTCGTTACTCTTTCCAGAAACAGCGTGACCCCTGTCGTAAACACCGTTACCGGCTGGCGATAAAATCACCAGCCGGGACTACCCTTGATGTACACCAACAGCAAGGAGACGGTCATGACAAACAATCCTCCCTCTTCACGCATTCAGCCAGGCGAGTACGGTTTTCCTCTCAAGCTGAAACCCCGCTATGACAACTTTATTGGCGGCGACTGGGTGGCACCCGTCGACGGCGAATACTATTCCAACCTGACCCCCGTCACCGGCCAGCCGCTGTGCGAGATAGCCAGCTCAGGCAGGCGCGATATCGATCTGGCGCTGGATGCGGCGCATAAAGCCAAAGATAAATGGGGACAGACTTCCGTGCAGGACAGGGCGGCGATCCTGTTCAAAATTGCCGACCGGATGGAGCAAAATCTTGAGCTGCTGGCGACGGCAGAAACCTGGGATAACGGCAAGCCGATCCGTGAAACAATGGCGGCGGATGTGCCGCTGGCGATTGACCACTTCCGCTATTTTGCCTCCTGTATTCGTGCTCAGGAGGGGGGGATCAGTGAAGTTGATAGCGACACCGTGGCGTATCACTTCCACGAGCCGCTGGGCGTGGTGGGGCAGATTATCCCGTGGAACTTCCCGCTGCTGATGGCGAGCTGGAAAATGGCGCCCGCGCTGGCGGCCGGGAACTGCATTGTGCTGAAACCGGCCCGCTTGACGCCGCTGTCGGTACTGCTGTTGATGGACATTATCGGTGACCTGCTGCCACCAGGCGTGATTAACGTGGTCAACGGGGCCGGGGGTGAGATTGGGGAATATCTGGCTACCTCAAAACGCATCGCCAAAGTGGCGTTTACCGGCTCGACGGAAGTGGGCCAGCAGATCATGCAGTACGCCACCCAGAACATCATTCCGGTGACGCTGGAGCTCGGCGGTAAATCCCCGAATATCTTCTTTGCGGACGTGATGGAGGAAGAGGACGCGTTCTTCGATAAAGCGCTGGAAGGGTTTGCGCTGTTTGCCTTTAACCAGGGCGAAGTCTGTACCTGCCCAAGCCGTGCGCTGGTACAGGAGTCGATCTATGAGCGCTTTATGGAACGGGCCATTCGCCGTGTGGAGTCGATCCGCAGCGGTAACCCGCTTGATAACGTGACGCAGATGGGCGCACAGGTGTCACATGGACAACTGGAGACTATCCTCAATTACATTGATATCGGCAAAAAAGAAGGGGCGGATGTCCTGACCGGTGGACGTCGTAAAGTGCTCGGTGGCGATCTGCAGGAAGGGTATTACCTTGAACCGACCATTCTGTCTGGCAAGAACAACATGCGCGTTTTCCAGGAGGAAATTTTCGGACCGGTGCTGGCCGTGACGACCTTTAAAACGATGGAGGAGGCGCTGAAGATTGCCAACGATACGCCGTATGGCCTGGGAGCTGGCGTCTGGAGCCGCAACGGCAATCTGGCGTATAAAATGGGGCGGGGGATTCAGGCCGGTCGCGTATGGACCAACTGCTATCACGCCTACCCGGCGCATGCGGCCTTTGGGGGTTATAAGCAGTCAGGCATCGGGCGTGAAACGCACAAGATGATGCTGGAGCATTATCAGCAGACGAAATGCCTGCTGGTCAGCTACTCCGATAAACCGCTGGGGCTGTTCTAATCATCCAGTTCAGGCCGTCCGTTGGCGGCCTGAGTTATTTGCTGGCGAAGATTATTCAGGACGCCATCCAGAACGTATTGCACGCGCCATGGCTGGTATTCACGCTTGCGGAAAATGGCCGTGAGATCAAGCCACCACTCTTCCTGATGCGGGAAGCAGGGAACAAGTGAACCGTTTTTTAACTCTTTTTTCAGGCTCTCTTTTGGGGCAAAGACGATACCGAGATTATTTCTCGCCAGCTCCAGAGCGGTCTGCGTATTGTCGCAAATATAATTCCCGGTAACCCGGTAATCCTGTACATCATCACTGCCATGAACGCGAAAACGCCAGATGTTAGCATCATCCACCAGCATGGAGTCGATTAAAATACAAGAATGGTTTATTAAATCTTCCGGACCGTTTAATGGGTACTGATTTAAATACTCTTCGGTCGCGAAGGCGGTAACGGAATATTTGGTTAAAACACTCGCGACCAGACTTTCGTCTTTCGGCTGAGCATAGGTAATTAAAATATCGCAGTCATCCGGAAAGGTCACACCCTCAGAAAATTCATTGCGATCCAGATTGTATGTTTTGAGTGAGATACGAATATCACCGATATCTTTTATCTGGTGGATCACATGACGGGAGAGATAGGTCACGATACCTGTCGGGGCGTAAATCGTCACTTTCCCGCGTTTTTCATGCTTATAATCGGCAATGAAATTAATAAGCTGACTATTTTTATCCAGCGTGGCGTTCACATAGGGAAGCAAGGCCTCACCAAACTGCGTCAGTGCCAGCTGTCGGGTGGTGCGCTCAAAGACCTTCAGGCCGACTCGCGTTTCAAAATCAGAGAGATATTTACTGACGTTGGCCTGTGCCATGCCCAGCAGGGCGGCGGCGTCGCCAATGCTGTGGGTGGCGGCGATGACGGAAATTATTTTTAATTCACGGGGGTTTTAGTTGTAATTTATTCATCATGCGCACCCATCTATATGATTTTATATATAATATTATATAAACAGCGGCGTTGCACAGGCAAATTTGTAACCATTATTATTCGCCTCGCTTGTTTGGCGTTTAAATGGATTACATGGAATGACTATTAAAAACAATTTACTCATCGCTGCCACGTTATTTGCGACCTCATCCGCAATGGCCGGTGACTTTTCACTTGGCGCGGGGGCTGTATTTAATGAGTCACCTTATAAAGGGTATAATGAAAATACCACCGCGGTTCCGTTAATTAGCTATGAAGGTGACCGATTCTATGTCCGCCAGACCACGGGAGGGTGGATCCTGTGGAAAGACGAAAAAAATGAATTTAGCCTGACCGCGTCGTGGATGCCGCTGCATTTTGATCCCGACGATAACGACGACCCTCAGATGAAACACCTGGATGAGCGTAAAGCGTCCGCTTTCCTGGGGGGCGCCTATTACCGCCATGAAAACTGGGGTTCGCTGAAAGTGGCCGTCTCTGGCGATGCGATGGATGAAAGTGGTGGCGTAGTCGGTGAGATTTCGTACTTCCGCCCCATCCGCATGGAACGCCTCACGCTGACGCCATCTGTGGGCATTTTCTACAGTGACGAGAGCTATAACGACTACTACTACGGGGTTTCCGTCAGCGAGTCTCGCCGTTCAGGTCTCAATGAATACACCGCCGGTGACAGCTGGACGCCTTACGTGGGTCTGGCGGCAAAATATCAGTTAACCCAGAACCTGTTCCTTAACGCCAGTGCGGTTTATACCGTATTGCCTGACGATGTGAAGAACAGCCCCATGATCGACCGCGACGACAGCTTTGCGCTGATGACCGGGCTGAGCTGGCGCTTCTGATGCTGTAAAGCCGGGTGGCGGCTTCGCCTTACCCGGCGTTGTGATAGCGCCTGCATGTTGATCAGCAATTTACCTGTTCCGCCTTTCTTTTTGCGTTGCTTCTTCCTGTTCAGACAAAACCCGGCTGCGTTTGCATTTCCTTTCGTCTATTGTCATCTGTACCAGTAGCGATGGTGTGTATGATGTGTATAATCATGGAAGGATTGGAATGTGAAAAGTGCGGATGTCATTACTGTTCTGGTCAGGCATGGCTGGAAATGTGTAAGAACGAAAGGAAGCCATCATCAGTTTCGCCACCCAGTACATGCGGGGTTGGTAACCGTTCCACATCCCAAAAAGGACATAAAACCCGGCACCCTCGCGCAAATCTGGCGGCAGGCGGGAATCAAACACTGATATCAGGAGTAGTTATGTTTTATCCGGCTTACATTCATTCTGATCCCGACGGTAGCGCCAGCGGTTTTTTCCCTGACGTTCCTGGTTGTTTTTTTGCCGGCAATTCTCTGGATGACGCTTTTCAGGATGCACGTGATGCACTGACAGCTCACTTCGAAGCGCTATTTGAAATGGATGAAGAGTTACCTCTCCCTGGCAATGTTGAAGCACATCTTGAAGCCACACCGGGTGATTTTATCGGCGGACAATGGTTGCTTGTAGATATCAATATGAAGCAATTCGACGGTAAGGCCGAACGTATTAATATCACCCTGCCTCGTCGATTGCTGGTGAAAATTGATTCTTTTGTGAGTGAACATCCGCAGTTTAGTAACCGAAGCGCTTTTCTGGCTGAGGCAGCGCGTCGCGTGCTGCCTTAACGATCCCTCTCCCGTGGGAGAGGGTTGGGGTGAGGGCATCAGGCCGCGCAGATACTCAGTCTTCATCCACCCAAATGCGCATTTCCCCTTCTCCCCGGTTAGCCCAGCTAAACCACGGAATAAAGGTCAACGTTTTGGGTTGACGTTGCACCGCAGGACGGTCGTACTGCCATAACGCCTCCGATCCCGCTTCTGCGGCGTCATGCGTGACACCTTCCGCCTGAATCAGCATCTTATGAGCGAAAATTCCTTTACCCTCGAAAACCCGGAATTCACTGTCGGCAGGCAGGGCTAGATTATGCAGGTTGGCGCCATTATCGGCTTCTTCCAGGCAGTAGACCAGCGGACCGCGCTGCAGCGCGACCTTTCCGGCCTGCTGACGAACCTGTGGATGACCGTACACGCGGCGGACCGGCATCGGTAAGGTTAGCGTGAGCGTATCGCCCTCCTGCCAGCGACGGGTGAGGTGAAGATAACCCCGTGATACCTCGCCCGTCATGCCTTCTCCGTTCAGCGACACGTGAGGATTTGCGCACCAGTCCGGCAGTCGCAGGGCCAGGGTGTGCGTTACCGGTACGGGCGAGGCGATCTCAATGTTGACCTCTTCCTGCCACGGATAATTACCGCTGATCCGCAGCTTGAGCGTCTCATCGCCCACCGGGATGGTGACCTCATTCCCTACGTAGAGATTAATGAAAAGCGCATCCGGGCGAACGGTGTAAATGTAATGCCCCAGCGACGTCAGCACGCGGGCGATATTCGGCGGGCAACAGGCGCAGCCGAACCAGCGCTGACGAACCGGTTTGACGTGGTCGTAGATGTGGTTAAAGGCCAGCGTCCTGGGGTGTACTTCCAGCGGGTTGACATAGAAGAAATGCTTACCGTCCAGCGCCATGCCGCCCAGCACCGTGTTGTACAGGGCGCGCTCCATCACGTTGGCGTAGCGGCTATCCGCTTCCATCTCCAGCATCCGACGGGCAAACATCATCAGGCCAATCGAGGCGCAGCTTTCGGCATACACCGTATCATTGGGCAGATCGTAATCACTGCTGAAGGCTTCACCGCTACTTTGCGAACCCATCCCGCCGGTAATGTACAGCTGGCGCTGCGCCATGTTGTTCCACAGGCGTAAGCAGTCCTGACGTTTTGCGTCGTCTTTGCTCAGACGGGCCAGGTGTGCCATACCCGCCATCAGGTAGACAAAACGCACCGCATGGCCAATCGCCGTTTGTTGTTCAGCAAGCGGTTGATGCGCCTGGCTGTAAGCTTTGTCCTTGACCATCCATGCCGGGCCGTAGGTGTGCCAGTACGATGTTCTGCCGCGCTTCTCGTATTCGATATCATAGAAGTAAGGCTGCGTACCGCGCGTCTCGATGAAGTATTTCACCAGGTTCAGGTAGCGTGGCTCCTGAGTAACGTCGTACAGCCGCATCAGCGCCAGCTCAATTTCCGGGTGGCCCGGATAGCCGTGAAGCTGACCCTCCCGGGGGCCGAAAACGGTGTCGATATGATCTGCCAGTTTACACACCACCTCCAGCAGTCGGCGTTTTCCGGTGCCCTGAAAATACGCCACGCCAGCTTCGATCATATGCCCGGCGCAGTAAAGCTCGTGGCACTCGGCCAGATTGGTCCAGCGTTCGTCAGGCGCTTTGACGGTGAAGTAGGTATTGAGATAACCATCTTCACACTGCGCCGCGGCGATCAGTTCAATCACCTCATCGGCGGTTTTTTCCAGTTCAGCATCTGGTTTCTGACACAGCGACCACGCCACGGCTTCCAGCCATTTCGCCACGTCACTGTCCTGAAAGACCATGCCATAGAACTCACCTTCTTCAAGACCTGCCGCAATGCGGAAGTTGGTGATGGCATGACTGGGCTCGGCTTCCGCCACGCGATCGTTGAGCGCATCCCACTGATAGGGGATGACCACATCACGCACCAGCCGCTGATACTGGCCAAGAAACGGGTCGGTGATTTTCAGGTTATGCAGGTTGGCTTCCATTATGGACATCACGTTCTCCTCAGGACGGTACATGACGCTGGCGCAAATCGGTGGCAATGCGCGACATCATCGGATTGTTGAGTCTGCACCAGCGGATTGAGACCGCCAGCAGCAGGTGGAAAAGGGCAGGGAGCAGCGTCTCCATGGCGGTAATGCCCTGCAGCGAGGCGGGCGTCTGGTTACCCGCTCCCGGCTGATAGGCGACGGCGATAAACACCAGGCTGATGATCCCGGCGCTGGAGGCCCACGCCAGCTTGATGAAAAAGAGGTTGAAGGCGAAGTTCATGCCCGACGATCGCACGCCGGTCTTCCACTCGCCGTAGTCGTCGGCAAAAGCCATCAGCGAGAAGTGCAGCGGCAGGGTAAAGCCCAGGATGACGCCGTTACTCAGAATCACGATCAGCCAGAGCGACTGTTGCGCCGGGCCGCCGGGCAGGAACCACATGCCAGCCGCGATCGCGGCGAGCACCAGGTTGGTGTAGTAGTAGAGTTTGACCGTATCAATACGGCGAGAGAGGGGGCTGACGATCACCGCCCCAAGGATCGCTGCGAAGGTCACCATGGTAAAAAACAGCGAGGTGTAGGCGGTGCTGCCCTGCAGAACATAGGTGATGAAGTACATATATCCGCCGCCACGGATATTGAAGACGTTGATCAGCAAAAACGACATCACCAGCATCAACAGCAGTTGGTCGTTTTTACGCAGCCCAGCCAGGTGTTCGCGCAGGGTGAATTTACCCATCAGCGCCAGTGGGACGCGTTCACGGACCCAGAAGAAGCAGCAGAGAAACATCACCACGGCGAGTGTACACAGAACGCCAACGCCCAGCTGATAACCCCGGGCGGCGTTGCCTTGCCCCAGCGCTGCCACCAGCCACGGCAGGCCGACGGAGACCAAAAATCCCGCAACGCCGCACAGCACAAAGCGCCATGACTGGCAGGAAATGACCTCGCTGTGGCGGGTAGTCATGGTGTTGATCAGCGCACAGTAGGGCACGTTGATAGCGGTATAGCCGACGGACAGCAGCAGGTAAGTGCCGAATGCCCACGCAATCTTCACGCCCATGCTGGCTTCAGGTACGGTGAAGGTCAGCACGCCGATGATGCCAACAGGGAATGCCACCCACAGCTGCCAGGGACGAAAGCGCCCCCATCGGCTTTGGGTGCGGTCGGCAATCACGCCCATGACAGGGTCAGAAATCGCGTCAAATACGCGCAGGGCAATAAACAGCGTGCCGACAAGCGCCGGGGTCAGGCCAAAAATATCGGTATAGAAAAAGGTCAGGAAATTCATGATCAGGCAGGTAATGACCGTGCCGCCCGCGTCGCCCAGGCCGTAGCCAATTTTTTCGCGAACGGACAAACGATCTTCTCTCACCCGTTGTGCAACGTCAGACTCGGTAATCGGTGTGGAAGTCATGAGATAACTCCTCGGTAATCGATTTTTATCGTATTTGTGCAAGGTACCTCATTCATTCTGCACCGAACGCAAAGGGCAACAAGGGAAGGGAAAAGTATAAAAAGAGGACGATTCCGACCTGATGAAGAAAGTGTGAGTTTGATCGGGCAGCTATAACGTTAATTGTTAATAATCAATGGATAAGTCAATTAAATACGGCAATAAAAGCGGAATGGTGAATATCCATGCTCGAATTATCCATAGCGCTTCCGATTAAGGTGCAAAATGGCGGGTTGTTTATTTCGCGGGGCGTGGGTCGCCACCCGGCGCGTAAATTAACGTCGTGGGAGATTATTTTTGTCGAAAAAGGGACATTAACGATCCGGGAGGAGAACCGTCTTTTTGAGGTGAAGGCGGGGGAGAGTTTATTGCTCTGGCCGAAGCGGCGGCATGTGGGTACAGAAGATTTTCCGGCCGATCTGCGATTTTACTGGCTGCATTTTGAGGTGAAGCCTGAGTCTTCCGCTTTGCCGGATGCCTCTCCGCTGGCCATTGAGCAGCATTGCTGTGTAAGGGATGTCCCGTCGGTGATTGCGCTTTTTCGCCAGTTCCTCAGTGAGCAGGAAAAATTACAGCGCAGCATGGCGCTGGAAATGCTTTTACTGCTGATTTTGCAGCAGATAGCTCTCTCAGCGGGGTATGAAGACCGCGCCGATGAGGCCGGTGCAGCACTGGCCTGGAAGGCAAAACAGCTTATTCGCACGCAGTTTCATTTACCGCTCTCCACCTCGTTGCTGGCAAAATCGCTGCACTGTAATGCCGATTACCTCGGGCGCGTGTTTCGTCGGACATTTCATTTAACCCTGACGGAGGCGATCCATCGCCAGCGCGTCAGGGCGGCAGAAAAAATGCTGCTGAATGACTCAGCGTCATTAACGGAAGTGGCCGCCCGCTGCGGTTTTAACGACGTGGGGTATTTCCGGCAGATATTTTCGAAGCATACCGGGTTAACGCCCGCCGTCTGGAAACGGCGGTACTGTAAGGAACACATTAATTCCGGTTGATCACTGCCCGTAATAGGCATGCGCACCGTGCTTGCGCAGATAATGTTTGTCGAGCAGTTCCTGCTGCATAACCGGAAGCTGCGGCGCAAGCTGACGCGAAAACAGGCCCATGTACGCGCACTCTTCCAGCACCACGGCGTTGTGTACCGCATCGGCGGCATCTTTACCCCATGCGAACGGTCCGTGGGAGTGCACCAGCACTGCCGGGATCTGCATGGGGCTGATGTCGCGCTCTTCAAAGGTTTTGATGATCACTTCACCGGTCTGATACTCATAGTCTCCTGCGATCTCCGCCGTGGTCATCAGCCGCGTGCAGGGGATCGTGCCGTAGAAGTAGTCCGCGTGCGTCGTGCCCCATGCAGGCAGATCCTGACCTGCCTGAGACCAGATGGTGGCATGGCGGGAATGGGTATGGACGATGCCGCCCATCTCCGGGTAGCGACGGTACAGCGCAAGATGGGTAGGCGTGTCTGACGACGGTTTCATGCTGCCCTCGACCACCTCACCGGTGGCGATATTCACCACCACCATATCCTCCGCCGTCATCACGTCATACTCCACGCCGGACGGTTTGATCACCATCAGACCGCTGTCGCGATCCACCGCGCTGACGTTACCCCAGGTGAAGGTCACCAGCTGGTGGGCGGGCAGTGCCAGGTTGGCTGCCAGCACCTCGGCTTTGAGTTGTTCTAACATGTCATGCCTCCTTCCTGCATACGGGCTTCAATCCAGCGGCGCGCCTGGATAATCTCCAGCACCGGCTCTTTTGCTTTTTCGGTCCACATTTCAATCAGAAACGCGCCGCGGTAGTTCAGCTTATTGAGCGTGTTAAACACGCCAACGAAATCGACGCAGCCCTCGCCAAACGGCACGTCGCGGAACTGTCCTGGGCTTTGTGCCGTGACGGGCTGGGTATCTTTCAGGTGAATTGCCGCGATGCGGTCAATGCCCAGCGTCAGTTCGGCGGCCACATCGTTACCCCACGCGCTGAGGTTGCCGACATCCGGGTAAACGCTAAACCACGGCGAGGCCAGCATCTCGTCCCACTTTTTCCATTTGCTGATGGAGTTCATAAACGCGGTGTCCATGATCTCAACGGCCACCATCACCTGCGCGGCGGCGGCCTGCTCGACTGCCCATGCCAGCCCTTCGGCGAAGCGTTGCCGGGTGCCTTCATCATGCTCTTCGTAATACACGTCATACCCGGCCAGCTGGATGGTGCGAATACCCAAATCACGCGCCAGTTTAATGGCGCTGGACATGATCTCCCGGGCGCGGGTGCGGACGGTTTCGTCCCGGCTGCCAAACGGGTAGCGGCGGTGGGCAGACAGGCACATGGAGGGGATCGACACACCGGTCTCCAGCATCGCTTCCACCAGCGATGCACGCTGCGTGGTGCTCCACGCCAGGCGTGACAGGCGTTCGTCCGTTTCATCTACCGACATTTCAACGAAATCAAAGCCACAGCTTTTTGCCAGCACCAGGCGCTCCGGCCAGGTGAGGGATTTCGGCAGCGCTTTTTCGTAAATACCTAACGGATGCTGACGCATGATTACGCTCCCCAGATGTCGCGGATTTGCGAATGGAAGGCCTCTGCCACCTGCGGTGGATTGGCCGCGCCTGCCAGCGCGCGACCGGCGATAAAGGCTTTGACGTTGATCTGCTTAAACAGCGGCAGGTCAGCCGGGGTGATGCCGCCGGTGACGGACAGCTGCAAACCGATGTCGGAGAGCGCTTTCATTCGGGCGAGATCGGCCTCACCCCACTGCTGACCGCTGGCCTGTGCGTCGCGTCCCCGGTGGTAGATGGCCTGCTTCACGCCGATGCGGTGCCAGGCGCGGGCATCGTCCAGCGTCCAGTTGCCAAACAGCTCCATCTGAATTTCCCCACCGCAGCGCAGCGCCACCGCGTGGCCTTTTTCAACCGTGGCCAGCGGCGCGGCGCAGATGATGGTCATCCAGTTCGCGCCTGCGCCAAACGCCTGCTCTGCCAGCGTTTCTCCGGCGTCGGCCACCTTCCAGTCCGCCACGAGGGTTTTTCCCGGACACTGCTCGCGTAGCGCACGCACGGCGTTAAGCCCTTCGGTCAGACATAAAATGGTGCCCGCTTCGATAATATCGACGTGATCGGAAAGCCTGGCGACATCGCGCTGGGCAGCCTGAAGTGAGGTGTGGTCGAGCGCCAGCTGCAGTAATGGTCGGCTCATAGGTCGTGCTCCTTAACACGGGCGTGATAGCCCTGTAGTGCTGAAATCAGTAACTGGTAGCGCTGATACTTGCGCTGATAGGCCGCATGGGCGTGCATGTCGGGTTCAATGACCCGAATGTCGTGTCTGAGCGCGCGCTGCGCTGCGTAAAAATCGGGATAAACGCCGGTGCCGACCAGGGCGGCCAGCGCCGCGCCGGAACAGCCAGTCTCTTCCACCTGCGGGAGCGCAATCGCCAGACCGCTGACATCCGCCAGCATCTGCATCCATACGTCAGAGTGGGTCGGGCCGCCGGTGACGCGCAGTGCCTGTACGTCGGTAAAGCGTTCGAGCATGCGGTTTAGATGGGTCATATGGCTGAACACCACGCCTTCGTAAACTGCCTGCAAAAGATGCGCGCGAGTATGCAGCGCCTGCATGCCGTAGAAGCCGCTCGTCATCTCCAGCCCGGCGTTGCTGCCATAGAGAAACGGCAGGAAGAACAGATCGCTTTCGGCTTTCGGCAGGCTGGCCACGGCGTGGTTGATCTCGCAAAAAGAGATCTCGCCCCACTGGGCGGTCAACCACTCAAGGTTGCCGGAAGAGGTGGGGCTGGCTTCGTGGACAATGTACTGCTGCGGGTGGACGTAACGGCCATAGACATAGGGATACGGTTCGTTGTCCCGAAGCGCATTGGCAATCCCGCTGGTGACGGCCCAGGTGCCCATCACGGCGTTCAGCGTATGTTCGTCGTGCAGTCCGGCACAGATCGCGGTGGAAACCACATCAAACAGCCCACCAACGACGGGGGTTCCCGCCGCGAGACCGGTAAGTGCGGCAGCCTGAGCGGTGATTTCCCCGCAGATTTCTGCTGAACCGACAACAGGTGGCAGAGCGTTGTCGATTTCACTGATACCGAGCCAGCGCGTGAGCTGCGGATCGTACTGGCCGGTGTTCATGTTGTAGAGATTGGATTCAGAGATATTGCTCTCTTCGCAGCCTTTTACGCCGGTGAGGCACCAGCGCAGGTAGTCGTGCGCCATCATCACGCAGCCAATCTGCTGATAGCGCTGTGGCTCATTCTCTTTGACCCAGCGCAGAAGAGAGGCCGGATGCCCGGTCCAGAGCGTCTGTCGCGTGCGCGGATAGAGCTTTTCGGGAATACCGTCCTGCTGCCAGCGCTGCACGATGTCCAGTGCCCGACGGTCTGAGGAGAGCATTGCATTGCCCAGGGGACGATCCTGTTTATCGAGAAGAAACAGCCCCTTGCCCTGGGCGGAGATGCCCACACCTTTGATCTGCTCGCCGCTAACCCGGGCGTTGTTGAGCAGAAGAGCGACGGTGGTGTGACACTGCTGCCACAGCTGGTTCATGTCCCGCTCCGCATAGCCTGCTCGCGGGCTGAGCGTGGCAACCGTGCGGCGTTCAATACAGACCTCTTTGCCCTCGCGGGTGTATAAACCGGCTTTCAGATAAGTACCGCCACAATCGATACCCAGCCAGAAGGGTTCTTTTTCACTCATCTTTGACTCTCTCGTCTTTCTCCCTCTCCCCGTGGGAGAGGGCTGGGGTTCTCGTCTTGCTCCCTCTCCCTGTGGAAGAGGGCTGGGGTGAGGGCATCAGGCCGCACGCTTATGCGGGTTCACCGTAGGATTAGGCTCCGCACCGGCATCGCACTTCGCCGGTAGCAGCAGGGCCAGCAGCGAGGCCAGCGCCAGCGACACCGCCAGGCAGTAAACCCCCGCATCTTTGCTGTATAAGGTGATCAGCACGCCGACCGCATAAGGGCCACAGAACCCGCCGAGGTTACCCAGGGCGTTAATTACACCCCGCGCACCGCCTGCCATCTCCGCGCTGAACAGGCGTGCCGGAATGGTCCAGAACACGCCCGCCGCCGACTGCAGGAAGAACCCACACCCCACCAGCGCGGCGTAGGCCAGCCAGGTATGCTCTTTCAGCGCCACGGAGAGGAACATGCAGAGCGCAAAACCAATCAGCGGCAGGGAGACAAACAGCTTGCGCTTACCGGTACGGTCAGAGAGCGAAGAGAAGAGGAACATACCCGCAATGGCCCCGATATAAGGCAGGATCGCGAGCACGCCTACCTGGCCGATGCTGGTGTGCGTGAGCTCTTTGAGAATGGTGGGTAGCCAGAGGGTGTAACCGTAAATGCCGGTCTGGTAGAAGAAGTTCAGGGCAATCAGCTGCCACATGGTTTTGTCGGACAGCACCGCGCTCAGCGAGGCGTTTTTCACCGCTTTACCGGCAATGGCCTGCTGTTCTGCGGCCAGGGTTTTAACCAGATAGTTTTTTTCCGCTTCAGAAATCCAGCGTGCTTCCTGCGGGCGGTCGTACACCGTGAAGGCCCACAGCACCAGTACAACGATGGACATCAGCCCTTCAATGATGAACAGCCAGCGCCAGTCGAGTGCGGTAATAATCCAGCCCGACAGGGGGGCGGTGATGATCCCGGCAATGGGGACGAACATAATTACAATCGCATTGGCGCGACCGCGTTCGGCGTCAGGGAACCAGTTACTGATCATCGTCAGCACAACCGGCAGCATCCCGCCTTCCGCTACCCCGAGTAAGAAACGCAGCACCAACAGTTGATACTGGCTGGTGACGAGTCCGGTCAGGACCGAAATCACCGCCCAGGCGACCAGCGACCAGCCGATAAATTTCTTCCCGCTGCCATGAACGGCAATCTTGCCGCCAGGCACCTGCAAAAACAGATAGCCAATAAAGAAGATCCCACCCGCCAGGCCTGCCATGGTGGCAGAAATACCTAACTCTTCATCCATACCACCGGGCATGGCAAAAGCAATATTCACACGGTCCATATAAGAAATAATGCAGGCGATAAGAATTGGGGGAATAATTCTTAGCCAGCGCTGGCGCGGAATGTCCGCATGTAGAGCTTGAGTAGACGTATTCATATTTAATATCTCAGTGTAGGTAACCGGAATAAGATTTTTTTATTGTTATTGCGTTGCTTTTTTCATTTGGCTAATGCCGTCGCGCAAAATAGCGATGCGATGGCTGATATCAGCATTAGCATTTATTTCCAGTAATTTAATACCGGAAAATTTCAATGTTGCGGCGCTCGCCGCAGTAAAGAGTGCTTTTGCATGTTCAGTGGTCATCAAACTGTCGGCACAGTACGATGAAAACGGCGCGTGCAGATCCTGCCATTCACCGTACGCTCCGCGAGTGGTGGTGCCGGAGAACATCAGCGCGGCCAGTTTTCCGGCCTGAAGGGCGGTCTGAACGTGCTCAAGCGGAAGCGTGGTGTTGCGCCCTTCAATGACTGAGCGCGCCCAGTTGATACAGACGCTGATATCCGTCTCTTTTATCACCTCCAGCACCTGCTCTAAGGGTAAAAATCCCTTACGCGGTGCGGGACCGGTCATGGCATCGCAGTGTTCAAGCACCAGATCGCAGTCCCACTCCCAGCGCGTGATGTCGCGGATGGAGCGCGCGAATGCCTCCGTGGCTTGTTCGACAGAACCTTTGCCCGCCTGCGGTGCTGCCTGCATTTCCAGAGCGATCACCTTTCCCGGAAAACGGGCGTTAACCGCAGCAATCTTTTGCTGCAGATGGCGGTAATATTCCACACACGCTTTACGCTGTTCTTCGTCAGCAGACGCCAGCCCAAATGCGCCGTTGGTACCACGGCGACGCATGGTTTCCATCACGGCCGTAACGACGATTTGCCAGTCTCCAGGCGTATGGCGGAACAGCCATTCATCACCAAACGGATGCAGGTTTTCCAGGCACGGTTGTTCCAGCCCACGGATGTGAGGCGTGTCGGAAAGCTCCCGCCAGAAGGCCTGTTCTTCTTGTTCCCCTTTCTGGTGAAACGAGGGTGCGCAGGGGTACGCACCAATAATAAACCCGGTGTTGGTCATTTCGCGTTCCTGTATTTATCAGAAAATTAATCTAATTCGCTGATTGCCACTTTCACCACAATTTTACGAATTGCAGCTTCCTTGTTTTTAATACAGGCAGGACGGTGTACATCCTGCGGGAAAAATATGGCATAACTGCCAGGTACCATTTCAATAAACGATTCATTTTCACTGTTGTGATAAAAAATAATATCCCGTTGTTCCAGTAATGATTCGCTGATTTTGTTATTTCCGGTATCGATAGCAATACCGATTTTTTCTTCACCCCACGCCAGAAATTGAATATCGAGATAGCGGCGATGAACTTCGGGGCGATTCTCATGCTGCTCTTTGGTGGTCAGGTCGATGACCTGGGCAAAGAGGTTCCGTCCGTCAATCTCCACCACGCCCGGCTCCAGGGCGGTGAAATCCGTGGTGCGCAGAAAATCGAGTGCTTTTTCAATCGCCTGCGGCAGGCGGCACGGATTGGGCTGCGAAATATGTCCGAATATCATGGCCCACTCCTTACAGCGCCTGGATTTTCGCCCACACGCTGTCGTCAATGGTGATGCCGTTGCGGCGGTTCTCTTCAAGCAGTCGCGTAAATTCATGCCCCGGCAGACGGACAGCGACGTTTTCGTCAGACCGCTCGGCGGTGGTGATGAAGTCCATGATGCGCTGCAGTTTGGCATCGCGGGTTGGGCCGTCGATCAGGCGGTCGACCTCGATGGCGATAAAAATCTGCGACACGCCATACTCGTCGCTGTTGTCCTGGGTGACTTCCGCCACGGAGGCGCCGTTAGAGAGCAGGGTGGCGATCATGTCGAGCACAATCGATAAGCCGGAACCTTTCCAGTAGCCCATCGGCAGAATGCGGCGGTTTTTCTCAATCACGCCAGGCTCTTTGGTCAGATTACCCTCGTCGTCGAATCCGCCGTCGACCGGTAACGTGCGTCCGGCCAGTCGGTTCACTTCCAGCATGCCGTAGGAGAACATCGACATCGACATATCGACCATGGTGATTGGGGAGGAGGGGATCGCCACGATCAGCGGGTTGGTGCCGATGCAACATTCTTTTGAGCCCCACGCGGGCATCACCGCAATAGAGTTGGTCCAGCAGATCCCGATGTAGCCCTTCTCTGCGGCTTGCCAGCCGTAGCTGCCCCCGCGCATCCAGTGGTTAGCGTTACGCAGCGCAACCAGACCGATACCGTGATCGGAGGCCAGTTCGGTGGCGCGATCCATCATTTTTTTCGCCGTCAGGTTACCGATGGCGCGTTGGGCATCCCACTGTTCGATGGCCCCTAAGGTGGTCACCCGTTTTGGCTGGGCATCAGGAAGGATGTCGCCCGCGTCCAGTTGCTGAATAAAACGCGGGAAGCGGTTCACACCGTGGGAATAGACGCCAGATTCCGTGGTGCGGGCAAACATCTCCGCGCAGGCGTCCGCCGTGTCTGCTTTTACACCGCGATCAAGCAGAACCCGATTGAACGCTGCTTTCAACTCTTCGAATGTCACTTTCATCCCTGTTCTCCTGTTCTTCGTAGGGGCAAGTGCGAGTGCTTTTTTATCGCTAAATTTCACTATGCGAAATCTGATTTCAAATATAGCGATCAAATTTTGCCAGATCAACGACATTCATGTTTTTCAAAATCGATTAAAATCAACTGGTTGTGTTTTTTCTGTTGAGATCGTGAACTGAACCACACTTTGCGCTACCATCAGGGCGCGATAAAAAGGAGCCATGGGATGAGCATGAAAGAGAGCGACATGACGCAAGAAAAAGAGAGGCCAGCTGGTAGCCAGAGCTTGTTTCGCGGTCTGATGCTGATTGAGATCCTCAGTAACTATCCGAACGGCTGTCCTCTGGCCCATTTATCGGAACTGGCCGGGCTGAATAAAAGCACCGTGCACCGGTTACTGCAGGGATTGCAGTCGTGCGGGTACGTCACCCCGGCACCGGCGGCGGGCAGCTATCGCCTGACCACCAAATTTATCGCCGTCGGGCAAAAGGCGCTGTCGTCGCTGAACATCATCCACGTGGCTGCTCCGCATCTTGAGTCGCTGAATATCGCCACCGGCGAGACGGTGAACTTCTCCAGCCGCGAAGACGATCACGCGATCCTGATCTACAAGCTTGAGCCGACCACCGGTATGCTGCGCACGCGCGCCTATATCGGCCAGCATATGCCGCTTTACTGCTCGGCAATGGGTAAGATCTACATGGCATTCGGTCACCAGGATTA
This sequence comes from Enterobacter cloacae complex sp. R_G8, assembly GCF_024599795.1. Taxonomy (NCBI): domain Bacteria; kingdom Pseudomonadati; phylum Pseudomonadota; class Gammaproteobacteria; order Enterobacterales; family Enterobacteriaceae; genus Enterobacter; species Enterobacter cloacae complex sp. R_G8. The sequence continues at coordinate 4,926,843 of NZ_CP102246.1, read as the reverse complement.
TGTGGCGAGCTACTGGGAAAGCCACCAGGATCAGATCCAGCCGCTGACCCGCAACACCATCACCGAACTGAGCGCGATGTATGACGAGCTGGCGGAAATCCGTGAGCACAGCATGGCGATGGACAAAGAAGAGAACGAACTGGGGGTCTCCTGTATTGCGGTGCCGGTGTTTGATATTCATGGCCGCGTGCCGTATGCGATCTCAATTTCGCTGTCGACCTCCCGCATGAAGCAGATTGGCGAAAAAAATCTGCTCACACCGCTGCGTGAAACGGCGGACGCGATCTCCAGAGAGCTGGGTTTTACCGTGCGCGAGGGATAACAGATGAACCGGTTCATCATGGCGGATTCGGCAAAATGCATTGGCTGTCGCACCTGCGAAGTGGCGTGTGTCGTGTCGCATCAGGACGCCATCTCAGCAGACGCCTTTACGCCCCGCATTCGGGTAATCAAAGGGGACGCTTTCACCACGGCGGTGGGTTGCCATCAGTGTGAAGATGCCCCTTGCGCGAATGTCTGTCCGACGCAGGCGATTCGCCGTGGCGAGGGGGCCTGGCAGGTTGAACAGGCGCGCTGTATTGGGTGTAAACGCTGTATGGTGGCGTGCCCGTTTGGGGCGATGCAGGTGCAGTGGGCAGGAAATACGCTTCAGGCGCTGAAATGCGATTTATGCGCGCATCGCGCGGAGGGACCGGCCTGTGTGGAAGCCTGTCCGACCCACGCGCTGAGCTGTGTCGATCCCGCCAGATTACGCACCGAACGGTTGCGTCATCTGGCGTAGGTTCTTACTGGGCGTCTTCGCGCCAGGCGAACTCAATCTCTTCGGCGAGAATTTTTACCCCGGCTTCGATTTTTTCCGGATCGGGCACGTAGTTCATGCGCATACATTGATGCGTATGCGGCCACGGCTTGTCCAGCCCCGGGAAGAAGTAATCACCCGGCACCATCAATACGCCTCGCTTCTTCAGGCGCTGGTAAAGCAGCTCGGTGGTGATCGGCAGATCTTTAAACCACAACCACAGGAAAATCGCCCCTTCAGGTTTGTGGATCAGGCAGCGTTCTTCCGGTAAATAGCGGCGAAGAATGGCAATCGTCTCCTGAACGCGCTGATAGTAGAACGGCTTAATCACGTCATTAGACAGGCGCAGCAGATCGTTGCGTTTAATCATTTCGCACATCATCGCCGGGCCAATACCGCCAGGAGAAAGGCTGATAATGCCGTTCATGTTGGTAATGGCGGTGATGATTTTTTCATTGGCGACGATGATCCCGCAGCGGCTGCCCGGCAGGCCGAGCTTGGAAAGGCTCATACACAGGACGATGTTCGGGTTCCACAGCGGACGTGCTTCGCTAAAGATAATACCCGGGAACGGCACGCCATAGGCGTTATCGATCACCAGCGGGATGCCATGCTGATTTGCCAGCGCATCCAGCTTCATCAGCTCATCGTCGGTGATGACGTTGCCCGTTGGGTTGGTGGGACGTGATACGCAGATCATGCCCGTCTCTTCACCAATGTGCAGATGTTCAAAATCGACGTGGTATTTGAACTGGCCTTCCGGCAGCAGCTCAATATTCGGGCGCGCGGAGACGAACAGATCCTCTTCCAGACCCGAATCGGCGTAGCCGATATACTCCGGGGCCAGCGGGAACAGCACTTTTTTGGTGGTGCCGTCGGCGCGACGTCCTGCGAACAGGTTAAACAAGTAGAAAAACGCGCTCTGGCTGCCGTTTGTTAGTGCAATATTCTGCGGTTCGATATCCCAACCCAGCTCTTCACGCAGCATATCGGCGAGGAGTTTCAGCAGTTCGGTTTTACCCTGTGGGCCGTCGTAATTGCAAAGCGCATCGGTTGCTTTGCCGTTTTCCAGCATCTGAGCGAGCAGCGTCTGGAAATAGGTATTCATCTCCGGGATTTGAGCCGGGTTTCCGCCGCCGAGCATGATCGCGCCCGGTGTGCGCAGCCCGTCGTTGAGGTCCTCCATCAGGCGGGTAATGCCTGAATGGCGGGTAAATTTGTCGCCGAAAAGTGAAAACGTCATAGCAGGTGATCTGTCGAGCTTGTTTTGAAAGTGGGTAACCATAACGCTAGCACCGTGCTGGTGCAAATCGGCTGGTGTGGTCGGATTTGTGGTTTTATGTGGCGGGTGTGGATTTTTGTAGTGAATAGTTCTGTTGAGTTCCCCTCTCCCCTTGGGGCTGAGGGTTCCCCACAAAATAATGCCTGCACGGAGAACTCCCTCTCCCTTGAGGGAGAGGGCTGGGGTGAGGGGGAACATATGGCTGTAGAGGTCATTCCGTTCACTTTATGTTCCTTGCTACTCTGTAACGGCATGACTTGTGAACGTGCCAGGGCGGCTCAATCGCCACCGCCCTGGCGACCCGGGCTCCCGGCGGTAAATCGCCGCTTCGCGGTGCCCTCGGCTTATTCCTTCCGGCTTATCGGGGACGGGCGGAGGTAACGTCCCTGTAAAGCCGCCCTCTCGGCGCATCCATGCGCCTCGCCCCGGCCTGCAGGAAACGCCTCAGCGATTTACAGCCGGACCAGGGCGTCGCTGTAAATCATTCATTTTCCTGAAATAACATTCGTCGCTTTTGGTAAAAAATTACTGGGGATCCCTCAGCCCCTTGGGGAGAGGGTTAGGGTGAGGGGCTATTGATTCCCCGCCCAGACGACCATCACCTTATCACCATCATGTTCCCGTAAGAATCCATACCCCTCTTTCAGCGAAAGCGTGGTTTGCTTGCCTTCACCTATCGCCGGATGGCGGGCGCGGAACTGACCCAGCGTTTGCCAGTGGGCGACGGTTAACGCCTGTTTGCCCGTCACATCCTGCCAGTTCATATCCGAGCGTGTTCCCTGCAGAGGATCGGAACCCGTCGGCCCAAACGGACGCTCTGATTCATCCCCATAATAGATTTGTACGCTGCCTGGCGCTAACAGCAGCAGTTCTGCCGCGCGCTGGCCCCCTTCGCGGAACAGGCGGGTGTCATGCGAAGAGAGATAGCTCAGGACGTTAAAGGTTTGCAGTTTTTCCGCCATCTGCTGCCAGGTCAGATCGATATCGGCCAGGCAGTTCACCGCTTTTGCCGCCTGCTCCTGATAATCGAAGTTAATCATCGCATCGAAGCCGTGGCGGTAATAATCGCTCTGCATGACCCCGTGGCCCCAGGATTCACCCGTCATCCAGAACGGCGCATTGTCGAGTTTTTTGTCCGGGTGAGCACCTTTCCAGGCCGCCAGCGCCTGGCTTGCCTGGTCCTTCAACTGCTGCCAGGCCGCCAGCTCAACGTGTTTTGCCGTATCAACACGGAAACCGTCAATACCATACTCGCGTACCCACTGGCTCAGCCAGTGCGTCAGGTAATCTCGCGGGGTGTATCCCGGGATAGCTTTGGCATGGGTATCGGCCTTGTGTTGATAGAAGTTCGGCAAACCGGATGGCGTGGTGGATTCCGTTTTCAGGTCGGGTAAAAACGCCAGCGACATGGTCAGGTCGTCAAAGCCTGGGTTGTCGTAATCACCAATATCGGTGCGGATCCATTTTTTACCCCACCATTTTTCCCATGCGGCTTTATCGCTGAAGTTAATGTAATCATTAAAGCTGTGCCAGCTTTGACCTGTGCCCGGCTTCCAGTCCGTCCAGCGTTCACCCAGCGTTTTCTTCAGCTCATCACCCTGCAGATAGAGCGCGCCAAACTGGTACTCCTGCATGTCGGCAAGCGTCGCGTAACCCGCGTGGTTCATGACGATATCGAACAGAATGCGGATGCCGCGCTTGTGCGCTTCATCGACGAGATGACGTAAATCATCTTCGGTGCCCATGTTGGCATCAAGCTTTGTCCAGTCCTGCGTGTAGTAGCCGTGGTAAGCATAGTGGGGGAAATCCCCTTTGGTGCCACCGCCGACCCAGCCGTGGATCTGCTCAAGCGGGGAACTTATCCAGAGTGCGTTTACCCCCAGTTGTTGCAGATAATCAAGCTTGCTCGCAAGCCCTTTCAGATCGCCGCCGTGGAAGGTACCAATCTCCTGCATCCCATCTTTATGGCGACCATAGCTGTTGTCGTTGGTGGGGTCGCCATTCACAAAGCGGTCGGTTAGTACGAAATAGACGGTAGCGTTTTGCCAGCTAAACGGCGCGGGTTTGTCGGTTTCGGCGCGCTCAAGCAGCAGCAGGCCGTTGCTGTTGGCGGCAGGCTGAAGGGTAATTTTTCCCTGTTGTACCGTCGCGGTTTGTTTGCTGTAGAAATCTCGCACCACGGAGCCTTCCGGGAACGTATTCCCCACCTCCAGCGTCAGCGGTTTTCCGTCCCATTTTGGACACTGGCGGATAACGTCTGCCACCGGCTGTTCTGCTGTGCTCTTGATGGTCAGCATCAGGGTTGGCGTGCCGGATCGGGTATCAACACGCATCTGGTACTCTCCGTCGCGGAACAGACGCCACTGCGGCGGCGTGCCGTCACACGGTTTGAGCGACAGCATCTCGTTGAGTTTTATCGCTTCTGTTGGCTGCCAGCACGTGTTGTCAAAACTCACTGTCAAAGGGCGCGTACCCTTCGCAAGCTTTGCCTGGCTGGTGAACACGCCGGTGCCTTCGGCGCTAAAGGCGCTAAATCCCGGTGATGACCAGTCGGCATGTGCCAGTGCGGGTAACATCAGAAAAGCCAGTGCGGTGCGTTTCATTCCATTTTCCTGTCGCGGCATTTTTGACCAGTGTGCCATCAGGTGTTGGGTAAAAACTCATCCCCCGGCGCTTTCTGCAAGGATGACGTAAGAGGATGAGTGATCCCGCGCAAAATTAGGCAGTTATCTGCGAGAACGCACACAAATTTTCAGAATTGATGTTTAAATGAGCACGTTTCAGGTGACATAGTTTCGGAATTGGACTATTTCTATACGTGCTCTTGAAGTCTATTTTTGATATGATTTGAGATTCCGCTCTCAAATTTGTGAAAAAAATAAGGTGTTGGAATGTTTATATCCGACCAGGAGACCTAATGATATCGACTCCCATTCGACGATATGGGGCCGCGATACTCATGTTACTCACCACGACATTTTCGGGTGGGGTGCTTGCGAAGACGCACACGGATACAACGAGTAAGAAAGCCCACGTAATAAAGACGACAAGTAGTAAGGTTAGCAGTAAACAAGAGTATTCTCGCAATAGTGCAAAGAGTAGTTCACTTCCTGATTTGCGAAAATACCCTTCCGGAACACCAAGGAAAAAAGCGTTTCTCCGGACGGTAATGCCTTACATCACAAGTCAAAACGCCGCGATTACGGCAGATCGTAACTGGTTGATCGCCAAACAGTACGATAGCCGCTGGACGCCGTCCGAGCGCGCGCGCCTGAAAGATATCGCAAAGCGCTACAAGGTGAGCTGGAACGGTAACACCCGTCGTGTGCCGTGGAACTCGCTCCTTGAGCGTGTCGACATCATTCCGGGCAGCATGGTTGCTACAATGGCTGCAGCCGAAAGTGGCTGGGGCACCTCGAAGCTGGCGCGCAACAACAATAACCTCTTCGGCATGAAGTGTGTGAAGGGGCGTTGTAAAAATGCGCCGGGTAAGGTGAAGGGCTACTCGCAGTTTGAATCGGTGAAGGATTCAGTGAACGCCTATGTGGTAAACCTGAACACGCATCCGGCCTACTCGTCGTTCCGTAAGTCGCGTGCTCAGCTGCGTAAAGCGGATCAGGAAGTGACGGCCAGTACGATGATCCACAAGCTGAAAGGTTATTCCACCCAGGGTCAGCGCTATAACAACTACCTGTTTGCGATGTACCAGGATAACCAGCGACTTATCGCCGCCCATATGTAATCCCAATAACGCCTTCCACTGGAAGGCGTTTTCTTTTCTACATCATGACTTCGCTGTGGCGTTCCCGATACTCTTTCGGCGTGTTGTCATACTCTTTACGGAACACCGAATAAAAATACTGCAGCGACGGATAGCCGCACATCTGCGAGATTTCGTTGATCGACAGCGACGTGGAAATGAGCAAACTGCGCGCTTTCTCCAGCTTCTCAGCGTGAATGACCGCATGGATGGTTTCGCCCACTTCCTCTTTAAAACGCTTCTCCAGATTTGAACGGGAAATACCCACGGAATCCAGCACCTGATCGACCTTGATACCTTTGCAGGCGTGGTTGCGGATGAAGTGCATCGCCTGGATGACCGCCGGGTCGTTCAGGGAGCGGTAATCCGTTGAGCGACGTTCTACCACGCGGACCGGGGGAACCAGCAGGCGCTGAAGCGGCAGGGATTCGTTATCCAGCAGACGATGCAGTAATTTTGCGGCCTGGTACCCCATCTGTCGGGTGCCCTGCGCCACTGAAGAGAGAGCCACGCGAGAAAGGTAACGGGTCAGCTCCTCGTTATCGATGCCAATCACGCACAGCTTTTCCGGCACCGGAATGTGCAAATGTTCGCAGACCTGCAATACGTGGCGCGCACGGGCGTCCGTCACGGCAATAATGCCGGTTTGCGGCGGCAGCGTCTGCAGCCAGTCAGCCAGACGGTTTTGCGCGTGCTGCCAGTTTTCCGGCGCGGTTTCCAGCCCCTGATAGACCACGCCGCGGTATTTCTCCTGGGCGACAAGCTGACAAAAGGCGTGTTCGCGCTCAACGGCCCAGCGTTTGCCGCTGGAGGCCGGTAAACCATAGAACGCAAAGCGATGGACGCCTTTCTCTTTTAAATGCAGAAACGCGCTTTCGACCAGCGCATGGTTATCGGTGGCGATATAGTGGACGGGAGGATAGTGCTCGGGCGAATGGTAAGAGCCGCCGACGCCCACAATCGGGACGTCGACGTCAGTCAGTAATTGCTCAATGACCGGGTCATCATAGTCAGCGATGACGCCATCGCCCAGCCAGTCTTTGATGTTCTCGAGACGGGTGCGGAAATCTTCTTCAATAAAGATATCCCACTCGGATTGCGACGCCTGCAAATATTCACCAACGCCCTCTACCACCTGCCGGTCGTAAGCTTTGTTGGCATTGAATAACAACGTAATGCGGTGACGCTTTTCAAACATGGCTCGCTTCCCAAATAAGTCACAATACGGTTATCAGGCACGCCGCTTGGTGGCAGAGTCCATCCAGACTGCCAGCAAAAGAATGGCCCCCTTGACGATATACTGCCAAAACGTCGGGACGTCCATCATACTCATCCCGTTATCCAACGAAGCCATGATAAATGCCCCCATCACCGCACCCGCCACGCTGCCGACACCGCCCGCGAGGCTGGTACCGCCAATGACGCAGGCGGCGATCGCATCCAGCTCGGCAATGTTCCCGGCTGACGGGGAACCCGCCCCGAGACGCGAGCTGAGGATCAACCCGGCGATAGCCACCATCAGTCCGTTAATGGCGAACACCGCCAGTTTAGTGCGCTCTACGTTAATGCCTGACAGACGGGCGGCCTCAAGGTTGCCGCCGATGGCGTAAATACGGCGGCCAAACGCGGTGCGCGTGGCCATAAACATGCCGCCCAGCAGCAAGAGGGCCAGCAGGAGAACTGGCGTAGGCACGCCGCGATAGTCATTCAGAAGCCAAATCGCGCCGAGCACGATCACCGCAGTCAGCGCCTGACGTCCCACCACGGATGTTGATGGGGAGGAGGCCAGACCCAGCGACTGACGGCGCATACGTCCACGCCACTGCCAGGCCACGAACGCCAGCAGCCCGACCACGCCGAGGGTAAAGCCCACACTATCGGAGAGGTAGCTCTGACCTATCTGTGACATGGCCGCGCTGGTGGGGGAGACGGTGGTGCCGTTGGTGATACCAATCAAAACGCCGCGGAAGGCCAGCATTCCTGCCAGAGTAACAATGAACGACGGGACTTTCCGGTAGGCAACCCACCAGCCATTCCAGGCGCCAAGCACCAGACCCAACACCAGCGTCACCGCCACGGTCAGCGGCAGCGGCCAGCCAAGCCAGACGTCAAAAATGGCCGCGACGCCGCCGAGCAGGCCCATCATCGACCCGACCGACAGATCGATCTCCGCCGAGATAATGACGAAGACCATGCCCACGGCAAGAATGCCGGTGATGGCAGTCTGGCGCAGCAGGTTAGAGACGTTACGCGCGCTCAGGTAGGAGCCATCGGTCATCCACGTAAAGAACAACATAATGGCGATAATCGCCGCGATCATCACGAATACCTGCAAATTCAGCGCTTTTAACCCCGCGAATGCGCCGGGCGTCTGAACAGCGACTTTGATATCAGACGGATTGCTTTTCGACATGACGTTCGCTCCTTAAAGCGGCTTCCATCACCTGCTCCTGCGTCAGGTTCTGGTTAATCAGATTGGCTTTCAGTTTGCCCTCGTGCATGACCAGCACACGGTCGCTCAGGCCGAGCACTTCGGGTAATTCAGAGGAGATGACAATGACGGCAATCCCTTGCTGTACAAGCTGATTAATCAGTTTGTAGATTTCGTACTTCGCACCGATATCAATGCCACGCGTCGGCTCATCCAGGATCAAGATGCGTGGATTGAGGAGCAGGCAGCGCGCCAGAATGGCTTTTTGCTGGTTGCCTCCGCTCAGGCGTCCAATGGCTAACTCCGGGGAGGATGTTTTCACTTTGAGCCGGGCGAGAGACTGCAGAATGCACTGTTGCTCAGCGGCATCATCAAGGCTGCTCAGCGCGCCGGAGAACTGATCGAGTGCCGCGAGCGTGATGTTTTTACCCACCGCCATTACCGGCACGATGCCGTCTTTTTTGCGGTCTTCCGGCACCATGGCAATTCCGTGGGCAATCGCCTGCTGGCAGTTGTCGATTTTTACCGGCTTACCATCGATATAAACCTTACCTTCCCAGCGCCCTGGCCAGACGCCGAACAGGCACTGTACGGCTTCAGTCCGCCCGGCACCGACGAGCCCGGCAACACCGAGAATTTCACCCCGGTGCAGGGAAAAGGAGATGTTGTTAACGCGTTTGATATGGCGGTTAACCGGGTGCCACGCGGTCAGGTTCTCCACGCGTAATACTTCATCACCCGTTGTGTGAGGTTCATTCGGGTAAAGGGCCGTCAGCTCGCGCCCCACCATCATGGTGATGATGTCATCCTCGCTCATGCCTTCGGCTTCTCGTGTGCCAATGTGTTGGCCATCGCGGATCACGCAGATGGTGTCAGAAATGGCTTTGACCTCGTTGAGCTTGTGCGAAATGTAGATGCAGGCGATACCGTGGTTTTGCAGATCGCGGATGATATCCAGCAGGACGGCCGTTTCCTGTTCGGTGAGAGAGGCCGTGGGTTCGTCGAGGATCAGCAGCCTGACCTGTTTGTTCAGCGCCTTAGCGATTTCAACCAGCTGTTGCTGCCCCAGACCCAGGTCTCCCACGCGGGTATCTGGCGAAATGGCCAGACTGACCTGCGCCAGCAGTTTTTCACAGCGTAGCGTCATGGTGTCGTAATCCAGCACGCCGCGTCGCGAAATTTCGGCCCCGAGGAAAATATTCTCCAGCACGGTGAGATGCTTCACCAGCGCCAGCTCCTGGTGGATGATGGCGATACCCTTACGTTCAGTATCGCGAATGTGGGTGGCCTGAATGACCTCACCGGCAAAGACAATTTCACCTTCGTAGCTGCCATGCGGATAGATCCCGCACAACACTTTCATCAGCGTCGACTTACCCGAACCGTTTTCGCCGCAGAGCGAAACCACTTCACCAGGATTTAGCCGCAGGCTCACGTTATCGACCGCTTTCACCGCGCCAAAACGCTTGGTGATGCTCTTCATTTCAAGTAAATAAGGCATAACTGCTCCACATGACCCGAGGTAAAAACAGTACAAGTCGATGCGCCCCCGCAGGGCAGGGGCTGCGCTGGATTACAGTTCACTCTTCTTGTGGAAACCGTCTTTGATGACGGTGGCGTCAATGTTCTCTTTATTGACTTCAATTGGCGTGAGCAGGCGAGCCGGCACATCTTTCAGACCGTTGTTCAGCGTCGCGTCGGCTTTCGGTTGTTTACCGTTCCCCAGCTCTACGGCGATCTCTGCAGCCGTGTTGGCCAGTTCAGTGATGGGCTTATACACCGTCATGGTCTGGGTGCCCGCGATGATGCGTTTGACACCGGCGAGATCCGCATCCTGACCTGAAATGGCCACTTTCCCGGCCAGCCCTTGGGCGCTCAGCGCCTGAATGGCACCCCCGGCTGTGGCGTCGTTGGAGGCGACGACGGCATCAATTTTGTTGTTATTCGCGGTTAGCGCGTTTTCCATAATTTTCAGCGCATTTTCAGGCAACCAGCCGTCCGCCCACTGATCGCCAACCACTTTAATCTTGCCGCTGTCGATATACGGCTTGAGGACTTTCATCTGGCCTTCGCGGAACAGTTTGGCGTTGTTATCCACCGGCGAGCCGCCCATCAGGAAATAATTGCCCTGCGGCACTTTATCAACCAGACTTTTGGCTTGCAGTTCACCCACTTTTTCATTGTCGAACGAAATATAATAATCAATGTCCGCATTATTAATCATGCGGTCATAGGCCAGGACTTTTATCCCTTCTTGTTTCGCTTCTTTCACGACGTTGCTTAATACCTGGCCGTTATAAGGGATAATGACCAGTACATCAACGCCACGGTTAATCATATTCTCAATTTGCGACATCTGCGTTTCTTCGTTGCCATTTGCAGACTGCACAAACACACTTGCGCCAAGTGATTCCGCTTTTTTAACAAAAATATCGCGATCTTTTTGCCAGCGTTCCAGACGCAGGTCATCAATCGCCATGCCAATTTTGACCTCTTTGGCATGTCCTGCAAAGCTTGCAAGGAGGAGAGTAGTGCAGAGCGTTAGGGTCAGGTTCTTTATCTTCATAATTATTAGGCCTTTTGTAGGGGTATGTGTTGCTGAGATAAAAGAAACATTCACTGCTGAGACGCAGCAAATTTTTAACGCGGAAAGGCGGGCTGGCAATTACAGATTTTTATCTTCTCATTACGATATTTGGTTTATTTCTGAATTTATGACCGCGATCGGATTTTAAAATACGTAAGGCCTTAATTACATTTGATTATGGAATCTGCGCCGAAAAATAGTTTGCTTGCGCATTATTTTGCGAGCCAGCGCACAGTTGCGCATTCTCTCAATAGCAGTGTGAAATAACGTAATTGAGCAACCCAAAATGTCTATTCACTATTACTCCTGTATCAACGACTCGCCGCATACCCTGATTATGGAGCTCAATATGCAAGCTTATTTCGACCAACTCGATCGTGTTCGTTACGAAGGCCCGAAAACGACCAATCCTTTAGCATTTCGTCACTACAACCCGGATGAGCTGGTGCTGGGTAAGCGCATGGAAGATCATCTGCGCTTTGCCGCCTGTTACTGGCATACCTTCTGCTGGAACGGCGCCGATATGTTCGGTGTGGGTTCCTTTGACCGTCCGTGGCAACAGCCGGGAGAGGCTATCGAGCTGGCGAAACGCAAAGCGGATGTGGCATTTGAATTCTTCCACAAGCTGAACGTGCCGTATTACTGCTTCCATGACGTGGATGTGTCGCCGGAAGGCGCATCGCTGAAAGAGTACCTGAACAACTTTGCGCAGATGGTGGATGTGCTGGCGGCGAAGCAGCAGCAAAGTGGCGTGAAGCTGCTTTGGGGCACGGCTAACTGCTTCACGAACCCTCGCTATGGTGCCGGGGCAGCAACTAACCCGGATCCGGAAGTGTTTAGCTGGGCGGCAACTCAGGTCGTGACCGCAATGAACGCCACGCATCAGTTGGGCGGCGAGAACTATGTTCTGTGGGGCGGCCGTGAGGGTTACGAAACCCTGCTGAATACCGACCTGCGTCAGGAGCGCGAGCAGATTGGCCGCTTCATGCAGATGGTGGTTGAACATAAGCATAAAATCGGTTTCCGCGGCACGCTGCTGATTGAACCGAAGCCACAGGAACCAACCAAGCACCAGTACGATTACGACGTCGCGACCGTGTACGGCTTCCTGAAGCAGTTCGGCCTGGAAAAAGAGATTAAAGTTAACATTGAAGCCAACCATGCCACCCTGGCGGGTCACTCTTTCCATCACGAAATTGCGTCTGCCATTGCGCTGGGCATCTTCGGCTCGGTCGATGCTAACCGTGGTGATGCGCAGCTGGGCTGGGATACCGACCAGTTCCCGAACAGCGTGGAAGAGAATGCGCTGGTGATGTATGAAATCATCAAAGCGGGTGGTTTCACTACCGGCGGCCTGAACTTTGACGCCAAAGTGCGTCGTCAGAGCACCGATAAATACGATCTGTTCTATGGCCACATTGGCGCGATGGATACCATGGCGCTGGCACTGAAAGTCGCTGCGCGCATGATTGAAGACGGTGAGCTGGATAAACGTGTCGCGAAGCGTTATAGCGGCTGGAACAGTGAACTGGGCCAGCAAATTTTGAAAGGCCAGTTATCGCTGGCGGAAATCGCGAAGTACGCTGAACAACATCAGCTGGCGCCGCAGCACCAGAGCGGACACCAGGAACTGCTGGAAAATCTGGTCAATCACTACCTGTTCGACAAGTAAAAACGTAGGCCCGGTAAGCGGAAGCGCCACCGGGCATTTCTGTCAAAGGAGCCACCACAATGTATATCGGGATTGATCTTGGCACATCGGGTGTGAAAGCCATCCTCTTAAGCGAGCAGGGTGACGTGTTAGCAACGCAGACTGAAAAACTGCAGGTTTCGCGTCCGCATCCGTTATGGTCGGAACAGGACCCGGAGCAGTGGTGGCTGGCGACGGATCGCGCAATCAAGGCCTTAGGTGAACAGCACAGTCTGCGTGAGGTCACCGCGCTGGGTATCGCCGGACAGATGCACGGCGCTACGCTGCTGGACAGCCAGCATCGCGTGCTGCGCCCTGCGATCCTCTGGAATGATGGCCGCTGTGCGGAAGAGTGCGTACTCCTTGAAGAGCGAGTGCCTGCGTCCCGTGACATCACCGGCAACCTGATGATGCCCGGCTTCACCGCGCCGAAGCTCCTCTGGGTGCAACGCCATGAGCCGGCGATTTTCCGTCAGGTGGCGAAGGTCTTACTGCCAAAAGATTATCTGCGTTTTCGCATGACGGGGGATTTTGCCAGCGACATGTCCGACGCCGCCGGCACCATGTGGCTCGACGTGGCGAAACGCGACTGGAGCGAGGCGATGCTGGATGCCTGTCATCTCACCCGTGAGCATATGCCCGCACTCTTTGAAGGCAGCGAAATTACCGGCACCTTACAGTCCGCCGTTGCGGAACGCTGGAATATGCCTGCTGTGCCGGTGGTGGCCGGCGGTGGGGATAACGCGGCGGGCGCCGTGGGTGTCGGGATGGTTGATGCGGGGCAAGCCATGCTGTCTCTCGGCACCTCTGGCGTCTATTTTGCCGTCAGCGACGGGTATCGCAGCAACCCGGAAAGTGCGGTGCACAGTTTCTGCCATGCGCTGCCAGGAAAATGGCATTTGATGTCAGTGATGCTCAGTGCAGCGTCTTGCCTGGACTGGGCGGCGAAGCTGACCGGGATGGCCGATGTTCCGGCATTGATTACCGCAGCACAGCAGGCGGATGAAAATGCCGGTACCGTCTGGTTTTTACCGTATCTCTCCGGTGAGCGTACGCCGCACAACAACCCGGAAGCGAAAGGGGTGTTTTTTGGTTTAACCCATCAGCACGGTCCTGCGGAACTGGCGCGTGCGGTTCTGGAAGGCGTGGGCTATGCGCTGGCGGACGGAATGGACGTGGTCCATGACTGCGGCCTGAAACCAGCAAGCATCACCCTGATCGGCGGTGGCGCACGTAGCAGCTACTGGCGCCAGATGCTTTCTGATATCAGTGGATTGCAGCTGGACTATCGTACCGGGGGCGATGTAGGCCCGGCGCTGGGTGCCGCGCGGCTGGCGCAGATAGCCATGAACCCGGAAAAACCGCTTTCGCAACTGTTGCCACAGCTCACGCTGGAACAGGCTCATCTGCCCGACGCAACTCGCCACGCGCGATATGCTGAAAGGCGCGATGTGTTCCGCAAAATCTATCAGCAGTTGCTGCCGCTGATGTCATAAGCGTGATTGTCTGTCAGAGGCACGAGGATGTCCTTTTTTGGTCTGTCCGTGTGCCTGTTTCCTCGCCAGTATGTACGCATACCCACTGGCGAGGAGATTCATCATGTCACGTATTGCATTAATCAACATCGATACCCAACAGTCTTTTCATCACCGCGATTACTGGCAGGAGCAAGATATGCCGGCCTTTCAGCAGGCAATGCTGGGGCTGATAGAAGGCTGTCAATCACGCGGCATTCCCGTCGTCGATATTTTCCATGTGGATGAAAACGGCCCTTTCTCACTGCAAAGCGGCTACGTCAAACCGATGGCCTTTTTACGTCATCAACCGGATGTGGTTTTCCAGAAACACGTCCATAATGCCTTCACGGACACGGGCCTGGATCGCTGGCTGCGCGAGCGTGATATCAACCAGCTGATCGTGTGCGGCATTCGCACTGAACAGTGCTGCGAAACCACCGCACGGGTGGCATCCGATCTGGGTTATGCTGTGACCTTTGTTAGCGAGGCAACGCTGACGTTTCCCATGACGTACAAGGGAATTACCCTTAGCGCAGCGGAAATTCGTCATCGTACCGAAACGGTACTGTCTGGGCGTTTTGCCGGAATTAAAACGGTAGCGGAGACGCTGGAGTCACTGTAATGCGCATCGACGTTTGGTTCGTTATGTTGCCCGGGGTGTTGTCATTAGACATGACCGGCCCGGCAGAAACCTTTGTCCTGGCAGGCGATGCCTTTCGTTTGCATTACATTGGCCCGCAACCTGAGGTTCAAACGTCGATTGGTTTGATGATGAGCGGTATCACGCCATTGCCGGAAAGGCTTCCGGAAGGGAGCCTGCTGGTTCTGCCCGGTGTAAGCGACTCCCGCGTTCAGTTTTCTACGCCGCAGGCGATGCAGATCCAGCACTGGCTGATGCGCCTGCAGCCGGCTATTCAGCGCCAGGATATCACCGTGATGTGCGTCTGTTCAGGGGCATTGCTGGCAGCAAAATCAGGGCTGCTGAACAACCGGCAGTGCACAACGCATCATGAAGTTATCGGGCGTTTACGTGCAGCCGCCCCCACGGCGACGATCAAAGAGAACCGGATATTCGTGCAGGATGAGAATGTCTGGACCAGCGCAGGGATCACCTCGGGTATCGACCTGGCGCTGCATATGATTAACCGCCTGTGCGGCCCAGAAAGGGCCCTGGCTGTGGCGCGCGAGATGGTGGTCTGGTTCCGCCGGTCCGGGGACGATCCGCAGCTATCGCCATGGTTACGCTACCGCAATCATCTTCATCCGGCTATCCATCGTGCTCAGGATGCGCTGACCGCAGACCCACAAAAAGCCTGGAACGTGCCGGATATTGCCGCGCTGGCGCATGTCAGCCCGCGCCATTTAACCCGCCTGTTCCAGACGCATTTGGGGATAAGCGTTCGTGATTACCTGGAACAGCTGCGTCTGGCGGTGGCGGAGCAGTGGTTATTGCAGGGGCGTGGCGTGGAGCAGGCCTCCCTGGCGGCAGGGTTTTCCTCCCCGCGCCAGTTTCATCGGGCCCGACAGCGCGTCGTCAACTGACGAAGCGGCGGGTGTCTACCTTCTGTAGCAGCATCGACAGCAGCAGGCTTAAGACCAGTGTGACGGAGAAAATCCAGACGATATCCACCACTGGCCAGCTTTTGAGTTCAACGCCTCTCGTGCGTAGCGCATGGATCACCAGCGCGTGAAAGCCGTAAATGCCCAGCGAGTGCCGCGAGATAAAACCCAGCACGGGAAGAGGGCGCGCGTTCAGGGTGTTTTTAACGAGCGTCAGCAGGGAAACGGCACAGATGAAGACCATCGGCCCGCAGTACAGATACCAGGTATCAGCAAAATTGCCGCGCCATTGCAGCTCATGCAACGTCCCGCGTGAAATGACAATCACGCCGATGATAAACAACGCCCCACATAGCCAGTTGATACCGCGCTTTTGAGTATCCATCATGCCGATAGCACGTCCCAGCATGCCGTAAATTACGTAGTAAAAGGTATCGCCATTGATGTAAAGGTTTACCGGCAGCCACTCAAAACCGTCAATTTTTTGTGAGACGGTATTCGGGTTGGCGATGATGCCAATCACCACCATCAGCGCCAGAAGCATCTTTCCGCTGACGTTTTTTACCTGAATCAACGGTGATACCAGGTAGATAACGATAATGGCGAAGAAAAACCACAGGTGATAAAACACCGGCTTTTGCAGCAGATATTTGAGTGACAGGCCGGGGTTAATTGAGGTGAATAGCGTGATGTAAATCAGCGCGACGGCGCTATAAAACCCCAGGCATGCGGCGATGCGGATGAAGTGTCGCGGTTGCGCGCTACGCTCGCCAAAAAAGAGAAAACCGGAAATCATAAAGAACAGCGGCACGCTCACGCGCGACGCGGAGTTGAGAATATTCGCGATATCCCAGTCAACGGGGCTGATACTGTGTGCGTTTGTGACATACCATGTCGTCGCGTGGATCATAACCACCATCAGACACGCTATTCCTCGCAGATTATCAATCCAGTTAATTTTTGACTGCATCAGTTCCTCTTTTCCCTGTAAATAGAGTGTGACTGCTATTGTGTAAAAGTCTTTCCTTGGAAAAATCTGAGTTTTAATACGCGGACTTGTATGGCAAACGCGAGATTCGCAGAATGCCAGACCGTAATCTATAAAAGCTTTGCTACTAAAAATAACAGCCACTGACCAGGGCGGTAATAAAAATGATGATGAAGCGTGTGGGGTCACTCTTTCTGCTGGTGGTACTGGCCGGATGTAGTGCGCCTCAGGAAGCACCGGTGCAAAAAGCGCAGCAGGGCAAGATCAGCCCGGAACGCTCCCTGAATATGGAACAGCTGTGTAAAGATCAGGCGGCTCATCGCTATAACCTGGACGCGCAGAAAATTGATGTCATCGGCTTTGAGCGCTTTCAGGGCAGCTATGAGCTGCGGGGCCATACTTCTCGTAAAGAGGGCTTTGTCTGCTCGTTTGATGCGGACGGCCAGTTTTTGCATCTCTCCATGCGCTAACCTGCTCGCATAATCGACAGCCAGACGCCCGCCGCGTTCTGGCTCGTACGCTTATTTCCCAATTTTCCCTAAACAACCCCGTTTCGTACTGTATATCTTGCAGCCAGCGGGTATACTGGTCCCTTCCATTTAAAACCACACGTATCCAGCACGAAATACTATGCAAAAGTTTGATACCAAGACCTTCCAGGGCCTGATCCTGACCTTACAGGATTACTGGGCTCGCCAGGGCTGCACCATTGTTCAACCTTTGGACATGGAAGTCGGCGCAGGCACCTCACACCCGATGACCAGCTTACGCGCGTTGGGGCCAGAGCCAATGGCGACTGCTTATGTGCAGCCTTCCCGTCGTCCGACCGATGGCCGTTACGGCGAAAACCCAAACCGTCTGCAGCACTACTATCAGTTCCAGGTGGTGATTAAGCCATCGCCAGACAATATTCAGGAACTGTACCTTGGGTCACTGAAAGAGCTGGGTATGGATCCAACCATTCACGACATTCGTTTCGTGGAAGATAACTGGGAAAACCCAACGCTGGGTGCCTGGGGTCTGGGTTGGGAAGTGTGGCTGAACGGCATGGAAGTGACGCAGTTCACCTACTTCCAGCAGGTTGGCGGTCTGGAATGTAAACCGATTACGGGTGAAATCACCTACGGTCTGGAACGTCTGGCCATGTACATTCAGGGCGTAGACAGCGTTTACGACCTGGTCTGGAGCGACGGCCCGCTGGGTAAAACCACTTACGGCGACGTGTTCCATCAGAACGAAGTGGAGCAATCCACCTATAACTTCGAATACGCGGACGTGGACTTCCTGTTCACCTGCTTCGAGCAGTACGAGAAAGAAGCGCAGCAGCTTCTGGCGCTGGAGACTCCGCTGCCGCTGCCTGCCTACGAGCGTATTCTGAAGGCCGCCCACAGCTTCAACCTGCTGGACGCCCGCAAAGCGATCTCCGTGACTGAACGTCAGCGCTACATTCTGCGTATTCGCACCCTGACCAAAGCCGTTGCAGAAGCGTACTATGCGTCCCGTGAAGCCCTTGGCTTCCCGATGTGCAACCGAAACAAATAAGAGGCGGCCATGTCTGAGAAAACTTTCCTGGTGGAAATTGGCACTGAAGAGCTGCCACCAAAAGCCCTGCGCAGCCTGGCTGAATCTTTTGCTGCGAACGTGACTGCCGAGCTGGATAACGCTGGCCTGGCGCACGGTAAAATTGAATGGTTTGCTGCTCCGCGTCGTCTGGCGCTGAAAGTGGCTAACCTGGCGGCGTCACAGCCGGATCGTGAAGTGGAAAAACGTGGCCCGGCGATTGCCCAGGCGTTCGACGCGGAAGGCAAACCAAGCAAAGCCGCAGAAGGCTGGGCGCGTGGTTGCGGCATCACCGTTGACCAGGCCGAGCGTCTGACCACGGATAAAGGCGAATGGCTGCTGTATCGCGCTCACGTAAAAGGTGAACGCGCCGAAGCGCTGCTGCCAGACATGATCGCCACTTCGCTGGCTAAGCTGCCCATTCCTAAGCTGATGCGCTGGGGCGCGTCCGACGTACACTTCGTGCGTCCGGTACACACCGTGACCCTGCTGCTGGGCGACACCGTTATTCCGGCGACCATTCTGGGCGTGGCATCCGATCGCGTGATTCGCGGACACCGCTTCATGGGCGAGCCAGAGTTCACCATCGACAATGCCGACCAGTATCCGCAGATCCTGCTGGAGCGCGGTAAAGTCATTGCTGACTACGAACAGCGTAAAGCCAAAATCAAAGCCGATGCAGAAGAGGCGGCGCGCAAGATTGGCGGTAACGCTGACCTGAGCGACAGCCTGCTGGAAGAGGTCACCTCGCTGGTGGAATGGCCGGTTGTGCTGACCGCGAAGTTTGAAGAGAAATTCCTCGCGGTTCCGGCAGAAGCGCTGGTGTACACCATGAAGGGTGACCAGAAATACTTCCCGGTTTATGCCAACGACGGCAAGCTGCTGCCAAACTTTATCTTCGTGGCGAACATCGAATCGAAAGATCCGCAGCAGATTATCTCCGGTAACGAGAAAGTGGTACGTCCACGTCTGGCGGATGCGGAGTTCTTCTTCAATACCGACCGTAAAAAGCGTCTGGAAGATAACCTGCCGCGCCTGCAGACCGTGCTGTTCCAGCAGCAGCTGGGTACGCTGCGCGACAAGACCGACCGTATCGCGGAGCTGTCCGGCTGGATCGCCCGTGAAATTGGCGCGGACGTTAACCATGCCACCCGTGCGGGCCTGCTCTCCAAGTGTGACCTGATGACCAACATGGTGTTCGAATTTACCGACACCCAGGGCGTCATGGGCATGCACTACGCGCGTCACGATGGCGAAGCGGAAGATGTGGCGGTAGCCCTGAACGAGCAGTATCAGCCGCGCTTTGCAGGTGATGAACTGCCGTCTAACCCGGTAGCTTGTGCGGTCGCGATTGCTGATAAGATGGACACCCTGGCGGGTATCTTCGGTATCGGTCAGCACCCGAAAGGGGATAAAGACCCGTTCGCGCTGCGTCGTGCGGCGCTGGGCGTGCTGCGTATCATCGTTGAGAAGAACCTGAACCTCGATCTGCAGACTCTGACCGAAGAAGCGGTGCGTCTGTACGGTGACAAGCTGACCAATGCCAACGTGGTGGATGACGTGATCGACTTTATGCTCGGTCGCTTCCGCGCGTGGTATCAGGACGAAGGTTACACCGTGGATACCATTCAGGCGGTGCTGGCGCGTCGTCCAACGCGTCCGGCTGACTTCGATGCGCGTATGAAGGCGGTTTCTCACTTCCGTACGCTGGAAGCGGCATCTGCTCTGGCGGCGGCGAACAAGCGTGTCTCCAACATTCTGGCGAAATCTGACGAAACGCTGAACGAGCGTGTGAACGCCGCGACGTTGAAAGAGCCGGAAGAGATCGCCCTGGCGATGCAGGTTGTGGTGCTGCGTGACAAGCTGGAGCCATACTTCGCAGAAGGCCGTTACCAGGAAGCGTTGGTAGAGCTGGCGGAGCTGCGTGACGTTATCGACGCCTTCTTCGAGAAAGTGATGGTTAACGTGGAAGATAAAGATCTGCGTATTAACCGTCTCTCTATGCTCGAAAAACTGCGTGAGCTGTTCCTGCGCGTGGCGGATATTTCGCTGCTGCAGTAATGTGCTTGTTGTTATAAATGCTAAAAACCCGCTTCGGCGGGTTTTTTTATGGCGTGCCGGTGAAAATTTAATCTTGAAATGGTCAACACATTACCGCTATCCTTACCGGCGTTAACTTTCTCCCTCAGGAGCGCATTCCGAAAATGAACAAACACGACTGATGAATTTCGATCCTTGCTAAACGCGACCGCGTCGGCAGGGGATGTTTTGATTTCATTCAGGAGTGCTTATGGCTCATTTTGCGCAGTCCCCTTCTTTTATTTTGCATCAGGTCACCTGTCAGTTTGCGACGGGCGATACCCTTTTTGGTCCACTGAATCTCTCTCTGGCTCCGTCCCTGTGCGCGCTGGTTGGGCGTAACGGCAGCGGAAAAACGCGTCTGCTGCGTATGCTGGCGGGGCTGGATGAACCTGCCAGCGGTCATATTGAGCGTTTTGTCTCACATGTCTATGTGGCACAGCAGCAGGATATCTCCCCGCAGACAACGCTTGCTGAACTGCTCGGTTACGACGTGATTTTTGCCGCGCGTAAGCGCATCGATCGCGGTGATTACCAGCCTGACGATCTGGAGACGCTCGACGGCTACTGGGATTTAGCCGAACGCCTGAGCGAGGCGTTTGTCCATGCGAAACTGCCATCGTTTGACCCCAATAAACCTGCCGCCGAATTCAGCGGTGGCGAGCGGATCCGCGCGCTGCTGTGTGGTGCCTTTACGGCTGAAGCGGATTTCCTGCTGCTGGACGAGCCCACCAACCATCTGGATCGACAAGGCCGGGCGTGGTTTTACGACCAGCTGAGTCGTTATCAGGGCGGTGCGCTGGTTGCCTCCCACGATCGTGAGTTGCTGGCGCAGATGCCGCGTATTCTTGAACTGAGCGCCTCCGGGCTGCGCAGCTATGGTGGCAATTACGCAGACTATAAACAGCAACGTGATGCCGAACAGCAGGCTGCCCGCGCGGCGCTGGAGCATGCGGCAACGGAGCGCAAACGCACCCGCGCACGAATGCAGAAAGAGCATGACGACAGCCAGCGGCGCTCGGCGAAGACTTTGCGTACGGTCGATACCCTGAATATCGCGTCGTTTGAGCGGGTCAAATACAAAGGCGCGGCAAAGGAACGTATTGGCACATGGAAAAAGCAGCACAGCGAACAAAACGATGCGCTGAATGCCGCGGTCAACAAGGCGCGGGAACGGGTGGAAGAAGATGCCCCGGTCATGTTTACCCTGCCGGGAAGCCAGATTGTCGAGGGGAAACAGGTGCTGGTGCTGGAGAAACTGCAATTGCCGCATGTCTCACTTCCGCCAATGCACTGGCGGATGGACGGCCCGATGCGCGTGGCGCTCAGGGGGCCCAATGGCTGCGGGAAATCAACGCTGTTGAAAGTGATCCTCGGTGAAACCGCACCCCGTGCAGGCAGCTGCAAGGTCTCGGTAACGTGTGCGTATCTCGATCAACACCTGTCGCAGCTGGATCTGACGCAGTCGGTGATGGCGCATCTCAATCTGAGCAATACGCCGCTGGAAGAGGGGGCGTTGCGTACCCGTCTGGCACAGCTTCAGCTGGGGGCGGATAAAGTCTCACTCCCACTGGCAGCGCTGAGCGGAGGTGAACGTCTGAAAGCCGCTCTGGCCTGCGTATTGTGGCGCGAGAACGCCGCGCAGCTGTTGCTGCTTGATGAACCGACCAACCATCTGGATCTGGCATCGGTCCAGGCGATTGAAGCGGCCCTGGCCGGTTTCCCGGGGGCACTGCTGGTGGTGTCACACGATGAAGGCTTTCTGCAAGGGTTAGCGTTAACACATCAACTGGTGTGGGGGGAGGCGGGTTGGCGTTGTGAAAGCCTTTAAAACACAAGCCCCCGCAAAGGCGGGGGCGGTAACTCACTTTACTGCATCATGCTATCTGTTTGCTGAGTGCAGGGTTGGCCTGAATCAGGCGCATCAGCTTTAACTCGGTTGGCGTGGGTTTCTCTCGTTTCGACTCCCACTCCAGCACCATCGCCACGCTGACACCCATCGCTCTGGCGAATTCATCCGTTTTTAGTCCTGTCCCTTTGCGCAATTGCTCATATTCTGTAAAGGGATTGGATTTTTGTTGCAGGGTAACGGTCTGCGGCACATCTTTAAAAATAATCTGTTCCAGGCTGCTCAGCAGCTCAAACTCAGGATCTTTATATTCCATTGAGAACTCCTCTTAAATCACACACCGGGATCAAGAACATCAGAGAGCCCATTAAGAATAGTCCCTAATACAGACGAGGGATCGTTGTGGTTGTGATTAATCGTGCGGGTGCTGTCGCTTTACGCGTTTCAGCCATATGGATAGTTATGCTAATTACCTGATTAACCATATGTCGGCTTCGCCAGGTATTTTTTTGTAAAGGCTAAGAAATAAAACGGCAATAGCCGTTTTGCATGAAAAGAGTATCTTGCGACGCTGACCTGGACTATCCTTGTCAGCGTTGGGCACGCGTGTGCCGGTGTGCGCTTTTTTGGGTGAAAGGAGTAATGAAATGGCGACAGGAAAGTCCTGCTCTCGCTGGTTTGCGCCTATTGCGGCGTTGTTAATGGTTGTTAGCCTGAGTGGGTGTTTTGATAAAGAAGGCGATCAGCGCAAGGCGTTTATCGATTTTCTGCAGAATACAGTGATGCGCAGCGGCGAGCGTTTGCCGACGCTGACTGCGGATCAGAAAAAACAGTTTGGCCCCTTCGTGTCTGATTACGCCATTCTCTATGGTTATTCACAGCAGGTGAGCCAGGCGATGGACTCCGGTATTCGTCCGGTTGTGGATAGCGTTAACGCCATTCGTGTCCCGCAGGATTATGTGACCCAGCGTGAACCGCTGCGCCAGTCTAACGGTGCGCTCGGTGTGCTGAGCCAGCAGTTGCAGAATGCAAAAATGCAGGCTGATGCGTCACGTTCCGCGCTGAAACAGGGCGACGATCTCAAACCGGTCTTCGACAAAGTGTATGAGAAAGTGGTGACCAAACCGTCTGACGCCATGCAACCGCTGATCCCGGCCGCGCAGATCTTCACGCAGCAGCTGGTTCAGGTGGGGGATTTTATCTCCCAGCAAGGGACTCAGGTGAGTTTTGTTGCCAACGGTATTCAGTTCCCGACCTCACAGCAGGCAAGTCAGTACAATACGCTGATTGGGCCGCTGGCCTCCCAGCACCAGGCCTTTAGCCAGGCGTGGAGTGCGGCCGTCGCTGCCACAGAATAAACCGAAAAAACCCCGCTTCAGGCGGGGTTTTTTTACTGATGTCGAAAATAACGCTTGTCATTCCTCTACCACATCGGTATAACTGTTCGCGTCGGTTTGTTACACAGACCTAAAGCAGTTTAGTAAAGCAGTCCAGATTGTTATCCATAGATACCCTTCGTTGTGACCCTTCCTTCATCGCTTAAAAATCTGTAACGCAATCCATCAAGCCGGAAGGCTCAATATATTTGTTAATTAAGGTAATTCTATGTCTGCTAAAATGACTGGTCTGGTAAAATGGTTCAACGCTGATAAAGGTTTCGGCTTCATCACTCCTGACGATGGCTCTAAAGACGTGTTCGTACACTTCTCTGCTATCCAGAACGATGGCTACAAATCTCTGGACGAAGGTCAGAAAGTTTCCTTCACCATCGAAAGCGGCGCTAAAGGCCCAGCAGCTGGTAACGTTGTAAGCCTGTAAGCTTCCAACCCAGTAGCAAAGAATTTAAAAACCCGCCTTCTGGCGGGTTTTTTCGTTTCTACTGTTGGACCTGTGGATTGACGCAGTTTTTCTCCACGTTTCCACCCAGCGCGGCGATCAGATTATCCACCGCGGTGGCCGCCATGTTGTAACGCGTCTCATGCGTGGCAGAGCCGATGTGCGGCAGCGCGACCACATTCGGTAGCGACAGCAGCGGGGAATCTACCGGCAGAGGCTCCTGTTCAAACACGTCCAGACCGGCCGCGTGGATCTCGCCGTTTTGCAGCGCCGCAATTAATGCCTTCTCATCCACGACCGGACCACGACCCGCGTTGATGAAAATGGCCGATTTCTTCATCTTTTCAAACGCTGCTTTGCCAATCAGATGACGGGTTTCGTCCGTCAGAGGCAGGATCAGACAGACAAAATCCGCTTCCTGCAACAGCGTATCTAACTCGCAATAACGGGCGTTGAAGCGTTCTTCGGCTTCACTGTGATGGCGACGCGCGTTATACAGAATCGGCATGTTAAAGCCGAAATGTGCACGCTGTGCCAGGGCCAGACCGATCCGGCCCATGCCCACAATCCCCAGCGTTTTGCCATGAACATCCACCCCGAACCAGTCCGGGCCGATGCTTTTTGTCCATTCGCCCGCTTTGACGCGCCCGGCCACTTCCACCACACGGCGGGCAGTACTGAGTATGAGCGCCATCAGCGTGTCGGCCACGGTCTCCGTCAGGGCATGAGGGGTATGCATCAGCAGGATCTTGCGGGCGTTGAGGGCGTCCACGTCAAAATTGTCGTAACCCACGGAAACGGTTGAGGTAGCACGAAGCTTCGGCATTTTTTCCAGCAACGCCACATCCACTTTTTCGCTTGAACCCAGCAGGCCTTCGGCACGGGCGAACGCATCGGCGTGTTGTGCCACGGTCTCCGGACTTAGGTTCTTCACCTGCGTGACGGTGAAGTGTTCTTCCAGGCGTTTTTGCAGATCATCAGGCAGTGCTTTATACAAAATGACGGACGGCTTCATGCTTATCTCCGTTGATTTTTAAAGATTCAGGCGTGGCGTGCGCCGACGGGAAGTTGTTGATTATTAGCAGGCTTAACAATCAGAGTAAGCCACACAGAGGCGAAAAGTGCCACCCCCATAAAAATGTATGAGGCTGACGGGCTGCCGGTTGCACCGTTCAGGTAACCGACAAACCACGAGCCGCAGAACGACCCCAGCGCACCCATACTGTTAATCAGTGCCATGGCACCGCCTGCCACGTTACGCGGCAGCATCTCCGGGATGATCGCAAAGAAGGGACCATACGGGGCGTACATCGCCGCACCGGCAATCACCAGCAGCGTATACGAGGCCCAGAAGTGGTTAGTGCCCACGGCCCAGGAGCCAATGAAGGCAAAGGCAGCGATCAGCAGCAGTGGCCAGACAAACAGTTTACGATTTTGCAGTTTGTCCGATGCCCAGGACGCAATGATCATCGCTATGGTCGCCGCCAGATACGGGACAGATGACAGCCAGCCCACCTCGACCATGCCGAGGTTTTCACCGCCGCTGCGGATAATGGACGGCAACCACAGCACGAAACCATACACGCCGATGCTCCAGGTAAAATACTGCGCACACAGCAGGATTACGTTGCGGGAACGGAAGGCTTCGCCATAGTTACGCACCGCCTTCAGCCCTTGCTGTTCTTTATCCAGCTGCGCCTGCAGTGCGGCTTTTTCATCTTCGGAGAGCCATTTCGCCTGAGCAGGCTTATCTTTTACCAGCACCCACCAGCAGAAGGCCCAAATGATTGCCGGCACCCCTTCGATGATAAACATCTCGCGCCAGCCGAAAGACTGGATCAGGTAGCCGGACACCACTGACATCCACAGCACGGTGACCGGGTTACCGAGGATCAGGAAGGTATTCGCACGGGAGCGTTCAGATTTGGTAAACCAGTTGCTGATGTAGATCAGCATGGCCGGCATAACCGCCGCCTCAACTACCCCAAGGATAAAGCGAATAGCGGCCAGGGCAGGGATATTATTGACCACGCCGGTCAGTGACGCGCAGGCACCCCACAGGATCAGACAGATGAAGATCAGCTTACGCACGCTGCGGCGTTCGGCATAGATTGCGCCGGGGATCTGGAAGAAGAAGTAGCCCAGGAAGAAGAGGGCGCCCAGCAGAGACGAAATACCTTTGGTGATCCCGAGGTCTTCGGTGATCCCCGCGGCGGATGCGAAACTGAAGTTGGCACGATCAAGGTACGCCAGGCTGTACGTGATAAACACGATTGGCATGATGTACCACCAGCGTTTTACTGCATTGGTCGAACTGTTCATAGGCTTGCCTCTGTTGTTGAGGTTGTTACCGCCGTTGTCTGTAGGGTACACGGTGGTTTAATTATATGTGCGGGTCGTTGCCCTCACCCTGGCCCTCTCCCACGGGAGAGGGGATTTACTCGTTGAGCTGTGCGCGCGTCGGCAATCCTTCACTGTCGCCCTGCACCTGAATGGCCAGCGAGCCGATCCAGTTGCCCCGGGCGATAGCCTGCGGCAGCGGTTTGCCTTCCAGCAGGGCGCTTATGACCCCGACGGCAAAGCCATCACCCGCACCGACGGTATCGACCACGTTCTCAACCTTCACGGCTGCGACGGCGCCTTGCTCGCCATCCGCGGTTTTAAACCATGCGCCATCGGCACCGGTTTTCAGTACCACCGCTTTTACCCCTTTATTCAGGTAAAAATCGGCAATCCCTTCCGGTGTGTTTTCACCGGTGAGGATTATTCCTTCTTTCACGCCCGGAAGAACCCAGTCAGCCTGGAACGCCAGACGGTTCAGCTTCTCGACCATCTCCGCCTCGCTTTTCCACAACACCGGGCGCAGGTTAGGATCAAAAGAGATCGTCTTACCCTGGGTCTTCATGGTGGTCGCGGCATGATCGAGCAGCTCATATGAGCTGGCTGACAGCGCGGCTGCCACGCCGCTCAGGTGCAGATGGCGTGCACTCGCAAAGTAGTCGGCGTGATAATCTTCCACCGAGAGATGGCTTGCCGCCGACCCTTTGCGAAAGTATTCCACGATGGGATCGGTTCCATTTTCGACTTTCGATTTCAGCTGAAAGCCGGTCGGGAAGCGTCCATCGAGCGTCACGCCTGCGGCATCAATCCCCTCTTTTTTCAGCGAATCGAGAACGAAGTGACCAAAGCTGTCATCACCCACGCGGCTGACCCAGCCTGTTTTCAGGCCAAGGCGTGCCAGCCCCGTCGCCACGTTCAGCTCTGCGCCTGCCACGCGTTTGATAAAGTGCTCTACCGTGCTCAGCTCACCGGTTTCGGTGGCAACAAACATCGCCATGGCTTCACCGATAGTGATGACATCCAGCGTCTTGTGCATGGTTTACTCCTCGCGCAGCAGGTTAACGTAATGGCGGGTGACGGCGGTTAAGTCCGCCCCTTCCAGCGGGAACTCGATCCCGCGTGGGGCATCGGCAGGCAGCTGACTGAGCAGAGCCAGCCAGCGCGCATCGGCGCGATCCGGCGCGACAGCGCGGAACTGCGCTTTATGCGGTACGGCAGCTTTCACGTGGATATAGCTGACCGCCGGAGCCAGATGGTGTGCCGCTTCTTCCGGCGAGTCGCCAACCCACAGCCAGTTTCCCATGTCGAACGTCAGCGTAACGGGGAGCGCCATTTCCCGGCAGGCGGTCTGGAAGCGCTGCATCGGCGCAAGCTGGCCGCAGTCCGTCTGGTCGTTTTCGACCACCAGCGCCATGCCGCTCTCATTGAGCAGGGTACGCAGAGCTTCTGGCGGTTGCGTGTCGCTGAAATGTCCCAGAGAAACCTTCAGCCACAGGGCGTTCAGCGTGCTGGCTTCGGAGAGATAGCGGGGAAGATCGGGATTGAGGGTACCGTCGGGCATAAACAGCGCAGCGGGCGCGGAATAACACGCCAGTAGACCCAGCAGCTCGATAGATTCACCCAGCGCAGGTAGCGCCAGTAACTCTTCGTTGCTGAACAACTCCCGACGGATCTCTACGCCGTCGGCCCCCGCGCCCGCAATCACGGGCAGCATTGCCCGTTGACCACCCGCCTGTCGCACCTGTTCCGCGCCATACGCGGCGGTAACCACCATTATTTTCCTGCCCATCTTTGGACTCCATCCAACGCACATCGATACTATTACGCTAGATGGAACCGGTTCCAAAGAAAAGTTCAGGATGTTGAATTTATGATCGACATCACAAGGGGAAATTAACGGGCTGTGGAGCCGCGAACAATCAGCTCGCCGGAAAACACCTGCTCGCGCACGGCATCGCTGATCCCTTCAATGCGACGAACCACTTGTTCAACAGCGGCATAGCCGATTTGCCAGGTGGGTTGTTTCAGCGTGGTAATGCCTACGCCGGCCAGTTCAGCCCACTCCAGTTCATCGAAGCCCAGCAGACCGATATCGCTGCCCCAGTGCAGACCAATGCGTTTGAGTGAGCGGGCGACCTGGAGGGTCAGCGCCCCGTTGGCGGAGATGACGGCTTTGCGCATTCCGCGGTGGCGGGTGTGGAACTGGCGCAGGGTATTGTCGAGCTGGTCGGCTTCATGAAGCGGGGTTTCGGCATTTTCGGCGATCACGCCAGGATAGCGCTCAAGCGTGGCGCGAAATGCGCTCAGTCGCTCGCGACGGGTATTCACCATGCCCAGCGGTTCGCTCAGGAACAGGATTGCTTCGAAGCCCTGTTCGATCAGATGTTCGGTGGCAGTCGTGGCTGCCTGGGTGTTATCCAGCCCGACGACGTCGCAGGCGAACTCCGGGATTTTACGGTCGATAAGTACCATCGGCAGGGAAGATTGCTGTAGCCGGTTTAACCCTTCCTCCCGCATCCCCACGGCATTGACCACGATACCTTCCACCTGGTAGCTGCGCAGCAGATCGAGATAATGCAGCTCCTGATCCACCTCGTTGTTGGTGTTACAGACCAGCGGGGTAAAACCTTTCTCGCGACAGGCGGCTTCGATACCGCTCAGCACGTTTACCGAGTAGGGGTTGGTGATATCGGCGATGATAAGTCCGATAAGACGGGTACGGCCACGTTTAAGCCCGCGCGCCATGATGCTGGGGCGGTAGTCGAGATCGGCAATGGCCTGTTCAATTCGTGCCAGCAGCGCATCGGAAAGCAGGTGTTTCTCGCCGTTGAGATAGCGTGAAATACTGGTTTTACCGGTTCTGGCGGCTTTCGCCACGTCGCTGATGGTGGCCCGCGTTGGTTTGCTCATCACTGAATTCCCTGACTTTAGTGAGAATACCTTAGCGGGAAAATCAACGATGGCAAGGGGTTCATGCCGGGGTGTGCGGTCTGATGCCCTCACCCCCTCTCCCACGGGGAGAGGGGGAAATGCGATTACTGAATTGGACTTAACGTAATTTCAACGCGGCGGTTCTGCGCTTTGCCTTCCGCCGTGCTGTTGCTGGCGATAGGGTTTGCCGGGCCCATGCCGCTGGTGCGGATACGGGTCGCTTCAACGCCCTGGGTGATCAGCGAGCTGGCTACGGAATCAGCACGCTGCTGAGACAGACGCATGTTCAGATCCTGGCTGCCGGTGCTGTCGGTGTAGCCAATCACGTTCACGGCGGTCTTGTTGTACTCTTTCAGCACCATCGCCACGCCGGTCAGGGTGTTCGCACCGGCTGGTTTCAGCGTTGCGCTGCTGCTGTCGAAGGTCACGTTGTTAGGCATATTCAGGATGATGTTGTCACCGCTGCGCGTGACGCTCACGCCGGTGCCTTTCATTTTGTCGCGCAGTTTCGCTTCCTGTACATCCATGTAATAACCGACGCCGCCACCGAGCGCTGCGCCTGCCGCTGCGCCAATCAGCGCGCCTTTACCGCGATCCTTTTTGGAGGAGGAGAGCGCACCGACACCCGCCCCGACCAGTGAACCGATACCCGCGCCGATGCCGGATTTACCCGCTTCGCGTTCACCGGTGTATGGGTTTGTTGTGCAGCCAGAAACCGCCAGTGCACCGCTCACCAGAGCGGCAATAACGAGTACGCGTTTTTTCATCTTCTTTCCTTAATCCTTTTTATTCTTTGCCACGACGGACGTGGCAGTTGATTATGACGTCCGGATACGGAGAAAATTCCGGGGATAACTCTGAAATTTGTGACAAACCATAAACGGCCTCAATAACAAGACCGTAAACCTGCACGCAACCAGGAGCGCACGCTTTGAGCACCTCAACAAAAACCATTCTGACCGCCGCCCACTGGGGACCGATGCTGGTTGAAACTGACGGCGAAAATGTCCTGTCTTCCCGTGGGGCATTGCCAACACAACACCCCAACTCTTTACAGACCGTCGTTCGCGATCAGGTGCACAGCAAAACCCGCGTGCGCTGGCCGATGGTGCGTAAAGGATTTCTGGCTTCGCCGGACAAGCCGCAGGGCATTCGGGGACAGGATGAGTTTGTACGTGTGAGCTGGGATGACGCGCTGGCGCTGATCCACGCCCAGCACAAGCGCATCCGCGACAGCTACGGGCCTGCATCCATTTTTGCCGGCTCTTACGGCTGGCGATCCAACGGCGTGCTGCATAAAGCATCGACATTACTGCAGCGCTACATGAGCCTGGCTGGCGGCTACACGGGCCATCTGGGGGATTACTCCACTGGCGCGGCGCAGGCGATCATGCCGTACGTCGTCGGCGGTAATGAGGTTTATCAGCAGCAGACCAGCTGGCCGCTGGTACTGGAGCATACCGAGGTGGTGGTGCTGTGGAGTGCCAACCCTCTCAACACGCTGAAAATTGCCTGGAATGCTTCCGACGAGCAGGGTATTGGCTATTTTGATGCGCTGCGCAAGAGCGGTAAGCGCATCATCTGTATTGACCCCATGCGCTCTGAAACCATGGATTTCTTTGGTGACAGCGCCGAATGGCTCGCCCCGCATATGGGTACCGACGTGGCGATGATGCTGGGTATCGCCCATACGCTGGTGGAGAATGACTGGCACGACGCCGACTTCCTCGCGCGTTGTACTTCGGGCTTCGACACATTCGCCGATTATCTGACGGGGAAAACGGATGGTGTTGCCAAAACGGCAGCGTGGGCAGCCGATATTTGTGGCATTCCTGCGGACAAACTCCGCGAACTGGCAGCGTTGTTCCATGAAAACACCACGATGTTGATGTCCGGTTGGGGCATGCAGCGCCAGCAGTTTGGCGAGCAGAAACACTGGATGCTGGTGACGCTGGCCGCGATGCTCGGGCAAATTGGTACCCCGGGCGGTGGGTTTGGGCTCTCATATCACTTCGCCAATGGCGGCAACCCCACCCGCAGAGCCGCCGTGCTGGCCTCCATGCAGGGGTCGGTACAGGGGGGTGTTGATGCTGTCGATAAAATTCCGGTGGCGCGTATTGTTGAAGCCCTGGAAAACCCGGGCGGGTTTTATCAGCACAACGGCCTGGATCGTCATTTCCCGGATATTAAATTTGTCTGGTGGGCGGGCGGGTCGAATTTCACGCACCATCAGGACACCAATCGTCTGATCCGCGCCTGGCAGAAGCCGGAGCTGGTGGTCATTTCGGAATGCTTCTGGACCGCCTCGGCCAAACATGCCGATATCGTACTGCCGGCCACCACCTCGTATGAGCGTAACGATCTCACCATGACCGGTGATTACAGCAATCAGCATATGGTGCCAATGAAGCGCGTGGTGGCACCGCGTGATGAAGCGCGGGATGATTTTGACGTATTTGCGGAACTGAGCGAACGCTGGGAAGCGGGCGGTCGTGAGCGTTTCACCGAAGGGAAAACCGATCTTGAGTGGCTGGAAACGTTCTATCAGATTGCCGCTCAGCGCGGTGCAGCTCAGGGCGTGACGCTGCCGCCGTTTGCTGAATTCTGGGAAGCGAACGCGATATTTGAAATGCCGGAGAGCGAGCAGAACGCGCAGTTTGTCCGTTTCGCTGATTTCCGTCGCGACCCGGAGAACCATCCGCTGAAAACCGAGAGCGGGAAGATCGTGATCTACAGCGAGCGCATTGCCCGCTTTGGGTACGCGGATTGTCCTGCGCATCCGACATGGCTTGAGCCGGACGAGTGGCACGGCAATGCCCAGCCGGAGCAGCTCCAGGTGTTATCCGCACACCCTGCACATCGTCTGCACAGTCAGCTTAACTATACGTCACTGCGGGAGCAGTATGCAGTCGCCGGGCGGGAGCCGATCACGCTTCATACTGAAGATGCGAAAGCGCGCGGGATTGCCGATGGTGATGTGGTGCGCGTCTGGAACCACCGTGGGCAGGTATTGGCTGGGGCGGTGGTGAGCGACGGAATCAAACCTGGCGTGATTTGCATCCACCAGGGGGCGTGGCCGGATCTGGCTCTGGACGAGGGCGGTATTTGTAAAAACGGTGCCGTTAACGTGCTGACCAAAGATCTCCCCAGCTCGAAGCTGGGGAATGGCTGCGCGGGCAATACGGCGCTGGCCTGGGTCGAGAAATATCAGGGTCCTGAGCTTACCTTAACGGCGTTTGATCCGCCTGCCAGCTCATGATCCACGTCGGGTGTTGGGTATCCTCCTGCCAGGCGCTGTCTTCGATGCGAAAGCCCTGGGCATGGTAGAAATTCACCGCCCGGGCATTTTTCTGATACACCTCCAGGCTTAAGTGCGGAAAGCGCTGTTGAACGTGGTTCAGCAGCGCACGCCCGATGCCTTTCCCGATGTACGTCGGTGCGACAAACAGTGCGCCGATAAACTGAGACTGCATCACGCTGATAAATCCGTAAGGTTCGCCATCCTGTTCCCAGACCCAGGTTTCTGCTGAAGGCAGGTAAACGTCCCGCACCATGGCCTCGTTCTCTTTCCAGTAGCTCGCCTCGATAAACGGGTGCGCCTCGGTGGTGCTTTCGAGCCATAGGCTCAAAAGCGGCGCGGTATTCTCACTTTGCCATTTGCGGATCATGATGGCCTCCTGGATGACAGAAGCAGCCGGTAACATGGTCATTGACCAGGCCACAGGCCTGCATAAAGGCGTAGCAGATGGTGGAGCCGACAAACTTAAAGCCGCGTTTTTTCAGCGCTTTCGAGAGTGCGTCTGAGGCCGGAGTCGAAGCGGGAATTTCTGCGAGCGTGGTGGCCTGCGTGATTTGCGGATCGTTATTCACAAACGTCCAGACAAACTCTGCGAACGATTCACCGTTTTGTTCCATTGCCAGGTAAGCCCGTGCATTGCCGATGATGGCCTGGATCTTACCGCGATGGCGGATGATACCGGCATCCAGCACCAGTCGCTCCACGTCGTCGTCGGTCATCGCGGCGACCCGGACGGGATCGAACTGATGGAAGGCATTGCGGTAGTTTTCCCGTTTCTTCAATACCGTAATCCATGACAAACCCGCCTGCTGACCCTCCAGGCAGATCATCTCGAAAAGCTTTTTGCCGTCCGTTTCCGGCACGCCCCATTCCCGATCGTGATAGTCGATATAGAGCTGATCCTGGCTTACCCAACCGCAACGTTGCATCGGTTTTCTCCCTTATGACACGGTTATCGCTATAAATTTCATTCCGTCAGGCTTGACGTGTCTAGTATAAAGACAATAGTTAATACAGGGCCATAAGCCCTAACACTCTTTCTGAACAATGATAAAAATCGCCGAATTCGGCTCTCTCTGGAGTCGCTTTGATGATGATAAAAAAAATCAGTGGTCGCCATGCTGTTTCTGGCCTGGTGGGGATCTCAGCCTGTTTGTTTTTTTGTCACTCAGCATTTGCCTGGCAACAGGAATATATCGTTTCAGACCCGCAAAGTAATACGACGGAACGTTATACATGGGATGCGGATCACCAACCGCGTTATGACGATATCCTGACTGAACGCATTCAGTCCTCACAAAACGCACCGGGGCTCGCTCTGAATCTGCCGTCTGGCTTGACGCCAGCCGGGGCCATGAGCGTCGGCTGGAATTTTCCGCTGTCAGGCCGTATAACGACCGGCCCGGTAGTGGCGTGGCGTTATGACGGCACGACGTCGATGATGATCAATGAGTTTGGTGATAGCGTGACAACTCAGGCGTTGACCGACCCTCTCTGGCATGCCAGCGTGAGTACGCTTGGCTGGCGCGTGGATACGCACTATGGCGATCTCCGTCCCTGGGCGCAGATTAGCTATAACCAGCAGTATGGTGAAAACCAGTGGAAGTCCCAGTTTGGGATGCCGCAAACGCCCGCCCTGGCCCAA
This sequence comes from Enterobacter cloacae complex sp. R_G8, assembly GCF_024599795.1. Lineage (NCBI taxonomy): Bacteria > Pseudomonadati > Pseudomonadota > Gammaproteobacteria > Enterobacterales > Enterobacteriaceae > Enterobacter > Enterobacter cloacae complex sp. R_G8. Next base: position 4,892,691 of record NZ_CP102246.1, on the reverse strand, counting down.
AATGGGAACTGGATGGATGTCACCGTAGGCACCGATATTCCGTTCAACACGCATATGGCGGCGTATGCCTCCTTAGCGCAGGGGGAGGGCAATACGACGGGAGAAGCGTTTCTGTACACGCTGGGCGTGAGTGCAAATTTCTGACGTTGTAACTTTTTAAAACGTAACGATAACATATTAAATACAATATCCATGGGGTTTGTAGCGATAGCAGGCACTAACAAACGTTCGCTTCATTCCCCGACAAGGTCATTCATTCCTGATTCCAGGCATTTCATTCCGTTCCTCCTGCATTTCATGCCGTTTTCCCCCAGGCGGATCAGGGTTTTGTTTATCGTTGTCCTCAGCAAATTCCCTTACTTTTTCTTGCAGGACAACTGCCATGAATACATCTTCCTACAACCGTACACGCTGGCTGACACTTTTTGGCACCATCGTCACTCAGTTTGCGCTGGGCTCGGTCTATACCTGGAGCCTGTTTAACAGTGCGCTGTCCGACAAGCTCGGCGCGCCGGTCAGCCAGGTGGCGTTCTCTTTCGGTTTACTGAGTCTTGGGCTGGCGTTGTCCTCTTCCGTCGCAGGCAAGTTGCAGGAGCGGTTCGGCGTGAAGCGCGTCACGATGGCCTCCGGGATCCTGCTGGGATTAGGCTTTTTCCTGACGGCACATTCCAACAACCTGATGATGCTCTGGCTGAGCGCCGGAGTACTGGTCGGTCTGGCGGACGGTGCCGGTTATCTGCTGACGCTGTCAAACTGCGTTAAATGGTTCCCGGAGCGTAAAGGGTTAATCTCTGCGTTTGCCATAGGCTCTTATGGTCTGGGCAGTCTTGGATTTAAATTTATCGACTCTCATCTGCTGTCTTCTGTGGGGCTCGAAAAAACCTTTATGATCTGGGGCGCTATTGTTCTGGTGATGATCCTGTTTGGCGCAACCCTGATGAAAGATGCGCCGCAGCAGGAGGTAAAAACCGTTAACGGCGTGGTAGAGAATGACTTCACGCTGGCACAATCCATGCGTAAACCCCAGTACTGGATGCTGGCGGTGATGTTCCTGACGGCCTGCATGAGTGGTCTGTATGTGATTGGTGTGGCAAAAGATATCGCGCAGGGCATGGTTAAGCTGGATGCCATGACGGCGGCAAACGCGGTGACGGTGATCTCCATTGCTAACCTGTCTGGTCGTCTGGTGCTGGGGATCCTGTCCGATAAAATTGCCCGCATCCGTGTGATTACCCTTGGACAGGTGGTGTCGCTGGTGGGAATGGCGGCGCTGCTGTTTGCGCCTCTGAATGAAGTGACCTTCTTTGCGGCGATTGCCTGCGTGGCCTTTAACTTCGGCGGTACCATTACGGTGTTCCCGTCACTGGTGAGCGAGTTCTTTGGTCTGAACAACCTGGCGAAAAATTACGGCGTCATTTACTTGGGGTTCGGTATCGGCAGTATTTGCGGTTCGTTAATTGCGTCACTGTTCGGCGGATTCTATGTCACCTTCTGCGTGATATTCGCCCTGTTGATTATTTCGCTGGCCCTGTCGACGACGATTCGACAACCGCAGCGCGAAGTGTTTAACGAAGCGCATGCATAACCTGACTGAAAGAGGCTTTAACGGCCTCTTTTATTTCTTTCCGATACGCTTCCAGACTTGTTATTTTGTAAAAATTTGCACCGATCACATTCTCTGCTGCCACTTTTCTCTCCCGCTGTGGTCTACTTACCGCGCTTGTAGACGTTTCTGATAACGCTTTCTTACGCATTTACTTACTCTGTCTGCTTTCTCACTGAGATTCGGCGGGTCTTTATACCCCTTCCCCCAGGGTTGTTTGAATGAAATACATTAGGTCTATTACCCAGCAAAGATTGTGTCTGATGCTGGCTGTCTATATCGGATTATTTCTGAATGGCGCGGTGCTGTTCAGACGAGTGGAAGGTTATTTCGAAGACCTCACCGTAAGAAATGGAATTTTTGCTGCTATTGAAGTGTTCGGCTCCGTCCTCGCTACATTTTTCCTGCTACGCTTGCTTTCACTCTTTGGCCGCCGCACGTGGCAAATTCTGGCCTCGCTGGTGGTGATTATTTCCGCCGCTGCCAGCTATTACATGACCTTTATGAACGTGGTCATTGGCTACGGTATTGTTGCGTCGGTAATGACCACCGACATTGACCTCTCTAAAGAGGTGGTAGGAAAAGGCTTTATTGTCTGGACAATTTTGACCTGTCTAATCCCACTCTTCTTTATCTGGAGTAATACCTGCCGCTATACGTTATTGCGCCAGTTGCGCACTCGCGGACAGCGGATCCGCACTGTCGCTGTGGTCCTGCTGGCCGGTTTGCTGGTATGGGCGCCTATTCGCCTGATGGAAAAGCAGCAAAAACGCATCGAAAAGGCAACGGGTGTGGATATGCCAAGCTATGGCGGAGTTGTGGCCAACTCTTATTTGCCATCAAACTGGCTGTCAGCGTTAGGCCTCTATGCCTGGGCGCAGGCGGATGAATCCAGCGATGTGAAATCGCTAATGAATCCGACTAAAAAATTCCACTACGAGGCACCCGCTGACGGGCTCGATGATACTTACGTCGTGTTTGTTATCGGTGAGACAACGCGCTGGGATCATATGGGTATTCTGGGTTATGACCGCGATACCACACCTAAACTGGCGCAGGAAAAGAACCTGGTGGCTTACCGCGGCTATTCTTGTGATACCGCCACAAAGCTCTCCTTACGCTGCATGTTTGTGCGTGAGGGGGGGGCTAGTGATAATCCACAACGTACCCTTAAAGAGCAGAACGTCTTTGCCGTACTGAAGCAGCTTGGTTTCAGCTCAGACTTGTTCGCCATGCAAAGTGAGATGTGGTTCTACACCAACACTCTGGCAGATAACATCGCCTATCGTGAGCAGATTGGTGCCGAGCCTCGTAATCGCGGTAAAAACGTGGATGACATGTTGTTGCTTCAGGAAATGTCCCAGTCACTGAAGAACCATCCCCAGGGCAAACATCTGGTTATTCTGCATACCAAAGGATCGCATTACAGCTACTACCAGCGTTACACGCGCGATTTTGCGAAGTGGCAACCTGAGTGTGTCGGTATTAATAAAGACTGCAGCAAGCAGGAACTGATCAACGCCTACGATAACTCGGTTCTCTATGTGGATACGTTCCTCAGCCGTGTGATTGATGAGTTGCGTGATAAGAAAGCGATTGTCATCTATGCGGCAGACCACGGTGAATCCATTAACGAAAAGGAACATTTGCACGGTACGCCGCGCAAACTGGCACCGCCGGAACAGTTCCGTGTACCGATGATTATGTGGATGTCAGATAAGTACCTGGAAAATCCTGACAAAGCCAAAATGTTTGCCCATCTGAAACAGCAGGCCGACATCAAGGTACCGCGTCGTCACGTTGAACTATACGACACCATTATGGGGTGCCTGGGTTATACCTCGCCGGACGGGGGGATTAACGAGAATAACAACTGGTGTAAACTGCCTGAAAGCAGCCAGAAAGCCGCGCAGTAGCTTGCCTGGCGAGTTTATCGCCAGTTGAATGGCTTTTTTAAATTAAGGGATTGACGGGGGCGCACCTCAGCAGTAAGATGCGCTCCGCATTCGGCGAGTAGCGCAGCTTGGTAGCGCAACTGGTTTGGGACCAGTGGGTCGGAGGTTCGAATCCTCTCTCGCCGACCACATTTAAAAAAGGGCTAACCGCAAGGTTAGCCCTTTTTGCATTAACGCTTTATTCATACAGATTATTCAAAACGCCCCTTAGCCCTGCTTCTCCCTGTCTGTTAGTGATTTTGTGACATAATCCATTGTATTTTTTTATATATAGATTGATCTTTTTTCGCGTTGCTTATGGATAACCTCAGCATTTTTCGCTGTGCGTTTTAACGTTCGCGGTATTTAGTGCTCAGATAATCACCGTTCTGCAAGAAAATTTACCCATTCTGAATAAAAGTTAATCACTGATTGTTGCGAAATATGAAGATAATTGTGCTGCAACATGGCGAGTAGCATAAATTTCCCTGCTGAAAACTGGCGCTCATAGTTTTTTTAATCTTTGTTTGCGGTTTCTCACACTCAGCGTAAATCCCCGTCACCTGTATTGACGTTTTCACATTCTGTTGACAGATTGTAGGGCACGAGGGGCATTTCAGGGACGATCTGCGCTGCAACTCAAACGCTCTTCTGAAAGGATTCTCCATCCCTTTAACGCCTTCGGGCATCACCGACCGGACCGGGTAAAAAATAAATAAAGGTCAGGCGGCGTAACACAACAAAGCAAAACATCACATTGGAGCAGAATAATGAGTATTTCCTTGAAGAAGTCAGGGATGCTGAAGCTTGGTCTGAGCCTGGTGGCTATGACCGTGGCAGCAAGCGTACAGGCAAAAACCCTGGTTTACTGTTCTGAAGGCTCGCCGGAAGGCTTTAACCCACAGCTCTTTACCTCTGGTACGACTTACGACGCAAGCTCTGTGCCGATCTATAACCGTCTGGTTGAATTCAAAACCGGTACCACGGAAGTTATTCCTGGCCTGGCGGAGAAGTGGGACGTCAGCGAAGACGGTAAAACCTATACCTTCCACCTGCGCCAGGGCGTGAAGTGGCAGGACAGCAAAGAATTCAAACCAACGCGCGACTTCAACGCCGATGACGTTGTGTTCTCCTTCGATCGTCAGAAAAACGCTCAGAACCCGTACCACAAAGTGTCCGGCGGTAGCTATGAATACTTCGAAGGGATGGGTCTGCCAGACCTGATCGCTGAAGTGAAAAAAGTTGACGATAAAACCGTGCAGTTCGTGCTGACTCGCCCGGAAGCGCCATTCCTGGCTGACCTGGCCATGGACTTCGCCTCTATCCTCTCTAAAGAGTACGCGGACAACATGCTGAAAGCCGGTACGCCGGAAAAAGTGGACCTGAACCCAATCGGTACCGGCCCGTTCCAGCTGCTGCAGTACCAGAAAGACTCCCGTATTCTGTACAAGGCGTTCCCGGGTTACTGGGGTACCAAGCCACAGATCGACCGTCTGGTCTTCTCCATCACGCCTGATGCGTCTGTGCGTTACGCAAAACTGCAGAAAAACGAATGCCAGGTTATGCCCTACCCGAACCCGGCTGATATCGCCCGCATGAAGCAGGACAAGAACATCAACCTGCTGGAGCAGGCTGGCCTGAACGTGGGCTATCTCTCCTTCAACACCGAGAAGAAACCGTTTGATGACGTGAAAGTGCGTCAGGCGCTGACCTATGCGGTGAACAAAGAAGCGATCATCAAGGCCGTTTACCAGGGTGCTGGCGTTGCGGCCAAAAACCTGATCCCACCAACCATGTGGGGCTATAACGACGACGTTAAAGACTACAGCTACGATCCTGAGAAAGCGAAAGCGCTGCTGAAAGAAGCTGGTCAGGACAAAGGCTTTACCGTAGAGCTGTGGGCGATGCCGGTACAGCGTCCGTACAACCCGAACGCACGCCGTATGGCTGAAATGGTTCAGGCTGACTGGGCGAAAATTGGCGTTCAGGCCAAGATTGTCACCTACGAGTGGGGTGAGTATCTGAAGCGCGCCAAAGCAGGTGAGCATCAGGCGGTGATGATGGGCTGGACCGGTGACAACGGGGATCCGGACAACTTCTTCGCTACCCTGTTCAGCTGCGCGGCGGCGAAAGACGGTTCTAACTACTCTCGCTGGTGTTACAAGCCGTTTGAAGACCTGATCCAGCCGGCGCGTGCCACCGACGATCACAACAAACGTATTGAACTCTACAAGCAGGCACAGGTTGTTATGCACGATCAGGCTCCGGCTCTGATTGTTGCTCACTCCACCGTGTACGAGCCAGTGCGCAAAGAAGTGAAAGGCTACGTGGTTGATCCGCTGGGCAAACACCACTTCGAAAACGTTTCTGTTGAATAATCAGTAGGGTGTTCTCCCTCTCCCTGTGGGAGAGGGCAGGGGTGAGGGGCGTGCCATGCTAGCCCTCACCCTAACCCTCTCCCGCGGGAGAGGGAATTTACATTTGTGAGCAATACAGACGTCACGCCACTGGTCGTGCGTCTTCAGAGAGAATCCGGGTTATGTTGCAGTTCATCCTCCGACGTCTGGGACTTGTCATCCCCACGTTTATCGGTATCACCCTTCTCACTTTTGCCTTCGTCCATATGATCCCCGGCGACCCGGTAATGATTATGGCGGGCGAGCGTGGTATTTCCCCTGAACGTCATGCGCAGCTGCTGGCTGAACTCGGCCTCGATAAGCCGATGTGGCAGCAGTACCTCCATTATATTTGGGGCGTCATGCACGGCGACTTAGGGATTTCACTGAAAAGCCGTCTTCCGGTGTGGGACGAGTTCGTGCCGCGTTTTAAAGCGACACTGGAGCTTGGCATCTGCGCCATGATTTTCGCCACTGCGGTGGGTATCCCTGTTGGGGTGCTGGCTGCCGTTAAACGTGGCTCTATTTTTGACCATACCGCCGTGGGCCTGGCGCTGACCGGTTACTCCATGCCGATCTTCTGGTGGGGCATGATGCTGATTATGCTGGTCTCGGTGCAGCTTAACCTGACGCCGGTCTCCGGACGCGTCAGCGATATGGTCTTCCTCGATGATTCCAACCCGTTGACCGGCTTTATGCTGATTGATACGGCTATCTGGGGCGAAGAGGGCAACTTTATTGATGCGGTCGCGCATATGATCCTGCCCGCAATGGTGCTCGGCACGATCCCTCTGGCGGTGATCGTGCGTATGACCCGTTCCTCCATGCTGGAAGTGCTGGGCGAGGATTATATTCGTACCGCGCGTGCCAAGGGCCTGACGCGTATGCGAGTCATCATCGTACATGCGCTGCGTAACGCCATGCTGCCGGTGGTGACCGTTATTGGTTTGCAGGTGGGTACGCTGCTGGCAGGTGCGATCCTGACCGAAACCATCTTCTCCTGGCCGGGCCTTGGCCGCTGGCTGATTGACGCACTGCAACGCCGTGACTATCCGGTCGTGCAGGGTGGTGTATTGCTGGTCGCGACGATGATTATTCTCGTCAACCTGCTGGTCGATTTGCTGTACGGCGTGGTGAACCCGCGTATTCGTCATAAGAAGTAAGGGGCCATCATGTCACACGTTTCTGAAAATAAAGTGGTTGCTGCACCGGTTCCAATGACGCCGCTGCAGGAATTCTGGCACTACTTCAAGCGCAACAAAGGCGCGGTGGTGGGGCTGGTTTATGTCTCTATCATGATCCTGATTGCGGTGTTTGCGAACGTGCTGGCACCGTATAACCCGGCCGATCAGTTCCGTGATGCTCTGCTTGCGCCACCGGCATGGCAGGACGGCGGTAGCCTTGCCCACCTTCTGGGTACCGATGATGTGGGTCGCGATGTGCTGTCACGTCTGATGTACGGCGCGCGGCTGTCGCTGCTGGTCGGCTGTCTGGTGGTGGTATTGTCGTTGATCATGGGGATCGTCCTCGGCCTGGTCGCGGGGTATTTCGGCGGTATCGTTGATAACATCATCATGCGTATTGTCGACATCATGCTGGCGCTGCCAAGCCTGCTGCTGGCCCTGGTGCTGGTGGCGATATTTGGCCCGTCGATCGGTAACGCCGCGCTTGCGCTGACCTTTGTGGCACTTCCTCACTACGTGCGTTTAACCCGTGCGGCGGTGCTGGTGGAAGTGAACCGCGATTACGTCACGGCGTCTCGCGTGGCAGGTGCCGGTGCGATGCGCCAGATGTTCGTCAATATCTTCCCGAACTGCCTTGCGCCGCTGATTGTTCAGGCGTCGCTCGGTTTCTCTAACGCCATTCTTGATATGGCCGCTCTTGGCTTCCTGGGCATGGGTGCGCAGCCGCCAACACCGGAGTGGGGCACGATGCTCTCCGACGTGTTGCAGTTCGCACAAAGCGCCTGGTGGGTTGTCACCTTCCCGGGTCTGGCAATCCTGCTGACGGTGCTGGCATTTAACCTGATGGGTGATGGCCTGCGCGATGCACTTGATCCCAAACTGAAGCAGTAAGAGGCACGAGATGGCGTTATTAAATGTAGATAAATTATCGGTGCACTTCGGCGATGAAGGCACCCCGTTTCGCGCCGTGGACCGCATCAGCTATAGCGTAAATCAGGGCGAAGTGGTTGGCATTGTTGGGGAATCCGGTTCCGGTAAGTCAGTAAGTTCGCTGGCGATTATGGGGCTGATTGATTACCCGGGCCGCGTGATGGCGGAAAACCTGCAGTTCAATGGTCAGGATCTGAAGCGCATTTCCGAGAAACAGCGCCGCCAGCTGGTGGGCGCGGAAGTGGCGATGATCTTCCAGGACCCGATGACCAGCCTGAACCCCTGCTATACCGTGGGCTTCCAGATTATGGAGGCGATCAAGGTTCATCAGGGGGGTAACAAGAAAACCCGTCGTCAGCGCGCGATCGACTTGCTGAACCAGGTGGGGATCCCTGATCCGGCATCGCGCCTTGATGTCTACCCGCATCAGCTTTCCGGCGGGATGAGTCAGCGTGTGATGATCGCGATGGCGATTGCCTGTCGGCCAAAACTGCTGATTGCCGATGAGCCGACCACAGCGCTGGACGTGACCATCCAGGCGCAAATCATCGAGCTGCTGCTGGAACTGCAGCAGAAAGAGAATATGGCGCTGGTGCTGATTACGCACGACCTGGCGCTGGTGGCCGAAGCGGCACACAAAATCATCGTGATGTATGCAGGACAGGTGGTGGAGACCGGAAGTTCGCACGATATCTTCCGCGCACCGCGTCATCCGTATACGCAGGCGCTTTTACGTGCGCTGCCGGAGTTTGCTCAGGACAAAGCGCGTCTGGCGTCGCTGCCGGGCGTTGTCCCGGGCAAATATGACCGACCGCAGGGTTGTCTGCTTAATCCGCGCTGCCCGTATGCGACCGACAAATGCCGTGCAGAAGAGCCTGAGCTGAACCAGCTGGCTGATGGTCGTCAGTCGAAATGCCACTACCCACTCGATGATGCCGGGAGGCCAACACTATGAGTACGCAACAGGCCACCACGCAACAACCGCTGTTGCAGGCTATCGACCTGAAAAAACACTACCCGGTGAAGAAGGGGATTTTTGCCCCTGAGCGCCTGGTGAAAGCGCTGGACGGCGTCTCCTTTACCCTCGAACGCGGCAAAACGCTGGCGGTGGTCGGGGAGTCCGGCTGCGGCAAATCAACCTTAGGCCGTCTGCTGACGATGATTGAAACGCCTACCGGCGGTGAACTCTATTATCAGGGACAGGATCTGCTCAAGCACGATCCGCAGGCGCAGAAGCTGCGTCGCCAGAAAATCCAGATTGTGTTCCAGAACCCGTACGGTTCATTGAACCCGCGCAAGAAAGTGGGGCAGATTCTGGAAGAGCCGCTGCTGATTAACAGTAATCTCAGCAAAGAGCAGCGTCGTGAAAAAGCGCTGGCGATGATGGCGAAAGTCGGCCTGAAAACCGAGCATTACGATCGCTACCCGCATATGTTCTCTGGTGGTCAGCGCCAGCGTATCGCCATCGCCCGTGGTCTGATGCTCGACCCGGACGTAGTGATTGCCGATGAACCGGTCTCAGCGCTCGACGTTTCCGTACGCGCACAGGTGCTGAACCTGATGATGGATCTGCAGCAGGAGCTGGGGCTGTCTTACGTGTTCATCTCCCACGACCTGTCGGTGGTAGAGCATATCGCTGATGAAGTGATGGTCATGTATCTGGGGCGCTGCGTGGAGAAGGGGACAAAAGACCAGATCTTTAATAATCCTCGTCATCCGTACACCCAGGCGCTGCTGTCTGCGACGCCGCGTCTGAATCCGGACGATCGTCGCGAGCGTATTAAGCTGACCGGTGAACTGCCAAGTCCGCTGAATCCACCGCCGGGATGTGCGTTCAACGCCCGCTGCAGCCGCCGCTTTGGCCCTTGCACCCAGCTACAGCCGCAGCTGAAAGATTATCGCGGTCAGCTGGTGGCCTGCTTTGCGGTCGATCAGGATGAAAACGGCGAAAAGCCACAGGCGTAAACAAAAAAACCGGCGTTAAGCCGGTTTTTTTATGTCCGCTTACCTATTTCCGCAAACGAATCTGATCGACAGCGTGTTTCTCACTCTTGGTGAGGATCAGGCTTGCACGCTCGCGTGTCGGGAGAATGTTCTCTTTCAGGTTTACGTAGTTGATTTCGTTCCACAGCCCGGTCGCCACCTTAACCGCCTCTTCTTCAGAAAGCTGGGCATAGTGATGGAAATAGGAGTCCGGGTCAGTAAACGCCCCTTCGCGGAACTTCAGGAAGCGGTTGATATACCAGTTTTGCAGCAAATCTTCCGGCGCATCGACATAAATAGAGAAATCGACGAAGTCAGAGACAAACACATGATGTGGATCGTGAGGGTAATCCATCCCGCTTTGCAGAACATTTAACCCTTCCAGAATCAGAATGTCTGGCTGCACCACCGTTTTGTCTCCGCCCGGGATGCGATCGTAGATCAGGTGCGAATAGACCGGCGCCGTGACGTTAGGCACGCCGGATTTCAGGTCAGAGACAAATTTCACCAGACGGTGCATATCATAAGAGAGCGGGAAGCCCTTCTTCTTCATCAGCCCGCGTTCTTTTAACACCTCATTCGGGTGCAGGAAGCCGTCGGTCGTGATCAGCTCCACGCTGCGGTGTTCTGGCCAGCGGCTCAGGAGAGCCTGCAGGACACGCGCGGTGGTGCTTTTACCCACCGCCACGCTGCCGGCAATACTGATGATATAAGGAATGCGTTGACCGTTGGTACCGAGGAACTGCTCCAGCACCGCCTGACGGCGCAGGTTGGAACTGATATAGAAGTTAAGCAAGCGAGAGAGGGGGAGATAAATTTCTGCCACCTCTTCCAGGGACAGATCTTCGTTTATCCCTTTTAACCGTGCGATTTCACCTTCCGTCAGCGTCATAGGGACGGAATCACGCAGGGCAGCCCACTGGCTGCGGTTAAAGTGAAGATAAGGCGTCATTAACGTTTGCTCTTTTTTGCTCATAAGCATGCTTCAGCGAGCCAGCACAACACTGCCGGATCATGGCTCATCACACAGTTAATTTTGGACAATGGGCAGGAGGTTAACACCAGATGACAGGAATAATAAGAAAAAAGATGGAAAGCGCTGCGTTACGCGGGAGCCATCACGCTACGGTGTATACAGTGCAAAAGCCACGTTTATGTTGAATATTTGACCGTGAATGACTACTTTTACAGCGCCTGGCGCATACTTCGCATAAAATGTGAGCGAAAGAACGTTTTATGCAAATTTTTAGTTGCATGACCGCGCAGGTATCCATAGAATGCGCGCTACTTGATGCCGACTTAGCTCAGTAGGTAGAGCAACTGACTTGTAATCAGTAGGTCACCAGTTCGATTCCGGTAGTCGGCACCATCAAGTCCGGTGGGGTTCCCGAGCGGCCAAAGGGAGCAGACTGTAAATCTGCCGTCACAGACTTCGAAGGTTCGAATCCTTCCCCCACCACCACTTTCTGGCAGCGTAAATGCCGCCGGAGCTGGTTTAAAAGCTGAATCAGCTCGAACTTAAAAAGAGAGAAATCTCTTTTTTTGTTACAGAAAGAACTGGGTAGCCGAGTTTCAGGATGCGGGCATCGTATAATGGCTATTACCTCAGCCTTCCAAGCTGATGATGCGGGTTCGATTCCCGCTGCCCGCTCCAATACGTGCTGATATGGCTCAGTTGGTAGAGCGCACCCTTGGTAAGGGTGAGGTCCCCAGTTCGACTCTGGGTATCAGCACCACTTCACTTCTCCTTCCCGTTTCTCTCTGTTTCAATTTTACTTTATTCAACAGTTCAGGCATTTCGCCTGGTTGATGTGGTGATATCACCGATTTATCCGTGTCTTAGAGGGACAATCGATGTCTAAAGAAAAGTTTGAACGTACAAAACCGCACGTTAACGTCGGTACTATCGGCCACGTTGACCATGGTAAAACAACGCTGACCGCTGCAATCACTACCGTTCTGGCAAAAACCTACGGTGGTTCTGCTCGTGCATTCGACCAGATCGATAACGCACCAGAAGAAAAAGCTCGTGGTATCACCATCAACACCTCTCACGTTGAATATGACACCCCGACTCGCCACTACGCACACGTAGACTGCCCAGGCCACGCCGACTATGTTAAAAACATGATCACCGGTGCTGCGCAGATGGACGGCGCGATCCTGGTAGTAGCTGCGACTGACGGCCCAATGCCTCAGACTCGTGAGCACATCCTGCTGGGTCGTCAGGTAGGCGTTCCTTACATCATCGTGTTCCTGAACAAATGTGACATGGTTGATGACGAAGAGCTGCTGGAACTGGTAGAGATGGAAGTTCGTGAACTGCTGTCTCAGTACGATTTCCCAGGCGACGACACTCCAATCGTTCGTGGTTCCGCGCTGAAAGCGCTGGAAGGCGACGCAGAGTGGGAAGCGAAAATCATCGAACTGGCTGGTTTCCTGGATTCTTACATCCCAGAACCAGAGCGTGCGATTGATAAGCCATTCCTGCTGCCAATCGAAGACGTATTCTCCATCTCCGGTCGTGGTACCGTTGTTACCGGTCGTGTAGAGCGCGGTATCATCAAAGTGGGTGAAGAAGTTGAAATCGTTGGTATCAAAGAGACTGCGAAGTCTACCTGTACTGGCGTTGAAATGTTCCGCAAACTGCTGGACGAAGGCCGTGCTGGTGAGAACGTTGGTGTTCTGCTGCGTGGTATCAAACGTGAAGAAATCGAACGTGGTCAGGTACTGGCGAAGCCAGGCTCAATCAAGCCACACACTAAGTTCGAATCTGAAGTGTACATCCTGTCCAAAGACGAAGGCGGCCGTCATACTCCGTTCTTCAAAGGCTACCGTCCACAGTTCTACTTCCGTACAACTGACGTGACCGGTACCATCGAACTGCCAGAAGGCGTAGAGATGGTAATGCCAGGCGACAACATCAAGATGGTTGTGACTCTGATCCACCCAATCGCGATGGACGACGGTCTGCGTTTCGCAATCCGTGAAGGTGGCCGTACCGTTGGCGCGGGCGTGGTTGCTAAAGTTCTCGGCTAATTGCTGATAACATTTGACGCAATGCGCAATAAAAGGGCATCATTTGATGCCCTTTTTGCACGCTTTCACGCCAGAACCTGGCTCATCAGTGATTATTTTTGTCATAATCATTGCTGAGACAGGCTCTGCAGAGAGCGTATAATTCGAAAAGCGAATTAGCATTTCGATTTGGTTTGCCTCGCGATCGCGGGGTGAAAATGTTTGTAGAATACTTCTGACAGGTTGGTTTATGAGTGCGAATACCGAAGCTCAAGGGAGCGGGCGCGGCCTGGAAGCGATGAAATGGGTAGTGGTAGCCGTTCTGCTGATCGTAGCGATCGTTGGCAACTATCTTTATCGTGACATTATGCTGCCGCTACGCGCGCTTGCAGTGGTAATTCTGATTGCTGCAGCGGGTGGTGTCGCGCTGTTGACGACAAAAGGCAAAGCGACTGTCGCTTTTGCACGTGAAGCGCGTACCGAAGTCCGCAAGGTAATTTGGCCGACTCGCCAGGAAACATTGCACACCACGCTGATCGTAGCGGCGGTAACCGCTGTAATGTCACTGATCCTGTGGGGACTGGATGGTATTCTGGTTCGCCTGGTATCCTTTATCACTGGCCTGAGGTTCTGAGATGTCTGAAGCCCCTAAAAAGCGCTGGTACGTCGTTCAGGCGTTTTCCGGTTTTGAAGGCCGCGTAGCAACGTCGCTGCGTGAGCATATCAAATTACACAACATGGAAGAGTTATTTGGCGAAGTTATGGTTCCGACCGAAGAAGTGGTCGAGATCCGTGGCGGCCAGCGCCGTAAAAGCGAGCGCAAATTCTTCCCGGGTTACGTGCTGGTTCAGATGGTTATGAACGACGCGAGCTGGCACCTTGTGCGCAGCGTACCGCGCGTGATGGGCTTTATCGGCGGCACGTCTGACCGTCCGGCGCCAATCAGCGACAAAGAAGTCGATGCGATTATGAACCGCCTGCAGCAGGTGGGTGATAAGCCACGTCCGAAAACGCTGTTTGAACCGGGTGAAATGGTTCGTGTTAATGACGGTCCGTTTGCTGACTTTAATGGCGTGGTCGAAGAAGTGGATTATGAGAAATCCCGCCTGAAAGTGTCTGTTTCTATCTTCGGTCGTGCGACCCCGGTAGAGCTGGACTTTGCCCAGGTAGAAAAAGCCTAAGCAGCGATCAAAAAAGCGACGATTTAATCGTTGCACAAGGCGCGAGATTGGAATACAATTTCGCGCCTTTTGTTTTTATGGGTCGCGGCCCGTAAAACGATTTTATTCACGGGGAGCCTCCCTGAGGCGCTATCACCCAATCAGAGGATTTTAGAATGGCTAAGAAAGTACAAGCCTACGTCAAGCTGCAGGTTGCAGCTGGTATGGCGAACCCAAGTCCACCAGTTGGTCCAGCTCTGGGTCAGCAGGGTGTGAACATCATGGAATTCTGTAAAGCGTTTAACGCCAAAACTGAATCCCTGGAAAAAGGTCTGCCAATCCCAGTCGTCATCACTGTTTACGCTGACCGTTCTTTCACTTTCGTTACCAAAACCCCTCCAGCAGCAGTTCTGCTGAAGAAAGCGGCTGGTATCAAGTCTGGTTCCGGTAAACCGAACAAAGACAAAGTGGGTAAAATTTCCCGCGCTCAGCTGCAGGAAATCGCGCAGACCAAAGCTGCCGACATGACTGGTGCCGACATTGAAGCGATGACTCGCTCTATCGAAGGTACTGCACGTTCCATGGGCCTGGTAGTGGAGGACTAAGAAATGGCTAAACTGACCAAGCGCATGTCCGTGATCCGTGACAAAGTTGATGCGACCAAACAGTACGACATCAACGAAGCTATCGCTCTGCTGAAAGAACTGGCTACCGCTAAGTTCGTTGAAAGCGTTGACGTTGCTGTTAACCTGGGCATCGATGCTCGTAAATCTGATCAGAACGTTCGTGGTGCAACTGTACTGCCACACGGTACTGGCCGTTCCGTTCGCGTAGCTGTATTTACGCAGGGTGCAAACGCAGAAGCTGCTAAAGCTGCTGGCGCTGAACTGGTAGGTATGGAAGATCTGGCTGACCAGATCAAAAAAGGCGAAATGAACTTTGACGTTGTTATCGCATCTCCAGATGCAATGCGCGTTGTTGGCCAGCTGGGCCAGGTTCTGGGGCCACGCGGCCTGATGCCAAACCCGAAAGTGGGTACTGTAACGCCTAACGTTGCTGAAGCGGTTAAGAACGCTAAAGCAGGTCAGGTTCGTTATCGTAACGACAAAAACGGCATCATCCACACCACCATCGGTAAAGTGGACTTCGACGCTGACAAACTGAAAGAAAACCTGGAAGCCCTGCTGGTTGCGCTGAAAAAAGCAAAACCAACTCAGGCGAAAGGCGTGTACATCAAGAAAGTTAGCATCTCCACCACCATGGGTGCAGGTGTTGCAGTTGACCAGGCTGGCCTGAGCGCTGCTGCAAACTAATGCCTTTACGTGGGCGGTGATTTTGTCTACAATCTTACCCCCACGTTTGCTAACGAAAGTTAGCGGCTAAAAGAATTGTTCGTTGGAGCCTGGCCTAATCCAGGCCTCCGTCGAAGACCGCAGGTGTTTCGCAAGAGACTTAATCCCCTGCGTAGACGGTGACAGAACGCTAAGATTATTTTTGGATATTCTGGCTTGTTTCTGCTCACCGTATTAAGACGCTCTTTCCGGTGGGAAGAGTGAAGTGAGTTCCGGAACATGAGTTCCGGCAAACATCCAGGAGCAAAAGCTAATGGCTTTAAATCTTCAAGACAAACAAGCGATTGTTGCTGAAGTCAGCGAAGTAGCCAAAGGCGCGCTGTCTGCAGTAGTTGCGGATTCCCGTGGCGTAACTGTAGATAAAATGACTGAACTGCGTAAAGCAGGTCGTGAAGCTGGCGTTTACATGCGTGTTGTTCGTAACACCCTGCTGCGCCGTGCTGTTGAAGGTACCTCTTTCGAGTGCCTGCAAGACACGTTTGTTGGTCCGACCCTGATTGCATACTCTATGGAACACCCGGGTGCTGCTGCTCGTCTGTTCAAAGAGTTCGCGAAAGCGAATGCAAAATTTGAGGTCAAAGCCGCTGCCTTTGAAGGTGAGCTGATCCCGGCGTCTCAGATCGACCGCCTGGCAACTCTGCCGACCTACGAAGAAGCAATTGCACGCCTGATGGCAACCATGAAAGAAGCTTCGGCTGGCAAACTGGTTCGTACTCTGGCTGCTGTACGCGATGCGAAAGAAGCTGCTTAATCGCAGTTATCTTTATAAAGCATCTGCTTACGTATAAACTTATTCTGATATTCAGGAACAATTTAAATGTCTATCACTAAAGATCAAATCATTGAAGCAGTATCCGCTATGTCCGTAATGGACGTTGTTGAGCTGATCTCTGCAATGGAAGAAAAATTCGGTGTTTCTGCTGCTGCTGCTGTAGCTGTTGCTGCTGGCCCAGCTGCTGACGCTGCTGAAGAGAAAACTGAATTCGACGTAATTCTGAAAGCTGCTGGCGCGAACAAAGTTGCAGTAATCAAAGCTGTTCGTGGCGCTACCGGTCTGGGTCTGAAAGAAGCTAAAGACCTGGTAGAATCTGCTCCAGCTGCGCTGAAAGAAGGCGTGAGCAAAGACGACGCAGAAGCACTGAAAAAATCTCTGGAAGAAGCTGGCGCTGAAGTTGAAGTTAAATAAGCCAACTTTTCTGGTTGCAGCCTAAGTAATTAGGCTGATGGCTGGTGACTTTTTAGTCACCAGCCTTTTTGCGCTGTAAGGCCTCGGTAGCATTTCACACTGTTTGACTATCGATGTGTCTTTCAATGCTTGTTTCTATCGACGACTTAATATACTGCGACAGGGTGCTCGCTCTGTGTAAATCGCAATGAAATGGTTTAAGCGTGATAGCAACAGGTATTGCGGAAAGTATTCAATTTTCCGGTCCACAAAATGGTGTTGCACAAACTGTCCCTTCGTCGGACAGATGGGTCGACTTGTCAGCGAGCTGAGGAACCCTATGGTTTACTCCTATACCGAGAAAAAACGTATTCGTAAGGATTTTGGTAAACGTCCACAAGTTCTGGACATTCCATATCTCCTTTCTATCCAGCTTGACTCGTTCCAGAAGTTTATCGAGCAAGATCCTGAAGGGCAGTACGGCCTGGAAGCAGCCTTCCGTTCCGTGTTCCCAATTCAGAGCTACAGCGGTAACTCCGAGCTGCAGTACGTCAGCTACCGCCTTGGCGAACCGGTGTTTGACGTTCAGGAATGTCAGATCCGTGGCGTGACCTATTCCGCACCGCTGCGCGTAAAACTGCGTCTGGTGATCTACGAGCGCGAAGCGCCGGAAGGCACTGTTAAAGACATTAAAGAACAAGAAGTCTACATGGGTGAAATTCCACTCATGACAGACAACGGTACTTTCGTTATCAACGGTACTGAGCGTGTTATCGTTTCCCAGCTGCACCGTAGCCCGGGCGTCTTCTTCGACAGCGATAAAGGTAAAACACACTCTTCCGGTAAAGTACTGTATAACGCACGCATCATTCCTTACCGTGGTTCATGGCTGGACTTCGAGTTCGATCCAAAAGACAACCTGTTTGTCCGTATCGACCGTCGTCGTAAACTGCCTGCAACCATCATTCTGCGTGCACTGAACTACACCACTGAGCAGATCCTGGACCTGTTCTTTGAGAAAGTGATCTTTGAAATCCGCGACAACAAGCTGCAGATGGAGCTGGTGCCGGAACGTCTGCGTGGTGAGACCGCGTCGTTCGACATCGAAGCCGACGGCAAAGTGTATGTGGAAAAAGGTCGCCGTATTACCGCGCGCCACATCCGTCAGCTGGAAAAAGATGATATCAAACACATCGAAGTTCCGGTTGAATACATTGCAGGAAAAGTAGCCGCGAAAGATTACGTTGATGAATCAACTGGCGAGCTGATCTGCCCGGCGAACATGGAGCTGAGCCTGGATCTGCTGGCTAAGCTGAGTCAGGCTGGTCACAAACGTATCGAAACGCTGTTCACCAACGATCTGGACCACGGTCCGTACATCTCTGAGACTGTACGCGTCGACCCAACCAACGATCGTCTGAGCGCGCTGGTAGAAATCTACCGCATGATGCGTCCTGGTGAGCCACCAACTCGCGAAGCGGCTGAAAGCCTGTTCGAGAACCTGTTCTTCTCTGAAGACCGCTACGATCTGTCTGCGGTTGGTCGTATGAAGTTCAACCGTTCTCTGCTGCGCGATGAGATCGAAGGTTCCGGTATCCTGAGCAAAGACGACATCATCGAAGTGATGAAGAAGCTCATCGATATCCGTAACGGTAAAGGCGAAGTGGACGATATCGACCACCTCGGCAACCGTCGTATCCGTTCTGTAGGTGAAATGGCGGAAAACCAGTTCCGCGTTGGCCTGGTACGTGTAGAGCGTGCGGTGAAAGAGCGTCTGTCTCTGGGCGATCTGGATACCCTGATGCCTCAGGATATGATCAACGCCAAGCCGATTTCTGCCGCCGTGAAAGAGTTCTTCGGTTCCAGCCAGCTGTCTCAGTTCATGGACCAGAACAACCCGCTGTCTGAGATTA
This sequence comes from Enterobacter cloacae complex sp. R_G8, assembly GCF_024599795.1. Classification (NCBI taxonomy): domain Bacteria; kingdom Pseudomonadati; phylum Pseudomonadota; class Gammaproteobacteria; order Enterobacterales; family Enterobacteriaceae; genus Enterobacter; species Enterobacter cloacae complex sp. R_G8. The sequence continues at coordinate 4,874,053 of NZ_CP102246.1, read as the reverse complement.
CGCACAAACGTCGTATCTCTGCACTCGGCCCAGGCGGTCTGACTCGTGAACGCGCAGGCTTCGAAGTTCGAGACGTACACCCGACGCACTACGGTCGCGTATGTCCAATCGAAACCCCTGAAGGTCCAAACATCGGTCTGATCAACTCCCTGTCCGTGTACGCACAGACAAACGAATACGGTTTCCTTGAGACCCCGTACCGTAAAGTGACTGACGGTGTTGTTACCGACGAAATTCATTACCTGTCTGCTATTGAAGAAGGCAACTACGTTATCGCTCAGGCGAACTCCAACCTGGATGACGAAGGCCACTTTGTAGAAGATCTGGTTACCTGCCGTAGCAAAGGCGAATCCAGCTTGTTCAGCCGCGACCAGGTTGACTACATGGACGTATCCACCCAGCAGGTGGTATCCGTCGGTGCGTCCCTGATCCCGTTCCTGGAACACGATGACGCCAACCGTGCATTGATGGGTGCGAACATGCAACGTCAGGCCGTTCCAACTCTGCGTGCTGATAAGCCGCTGGTTGGTACCGGTATGGAACGTGCTGTTGCCGTTGACTCCGGTGTTACTGCAGTGGCTAAGCGTGGCGGTACCGTTCAGTACGTTGACGCATCCCGTATCGTTATCAAAGTTAACGAAGACGAGATGTATCCGGGCGAAGCGGGTATCGACATCTACAACCTGACCAAATACACCCGTTCTAACCAGAACACCTGTATCAACCAGATGCCTTGCGTATCTCTGGGTGAGCCAGTTGAGCGCGGCGACGTGCTGGCAGACGGTCCGTCCACCGACCTCGGTGAACTGGCGCTCGGTCAGAACATGCGCGTAGCGTTCATGCCGTGGAACGGTTACAACTTCGAAGACTCCATCCTCGTCTCCGAGCGTGTGGTTCAGGAAGATCGTTTCACCACCATCCACATTCAGGAACTGGCCTGTGTGTCCCGTGACACCAAGCTGGGGCCAGAAGAGATCACCGCTGACATCCCTAACGTGGGTGAAGCTGCGCTCTCCAAACTGGATGAATCCGGTATCGTTTACATCGGTGCGGAAGTGACCGGCGGCGATATTCTGGTTGGTAAGGTTACGCCGAAAGGTGAAACTCAGCTGACGCCAGAAGAGAAACTGCTGCGTGCAATCTTCGGTGAGAAAGCGTCTGACGTTAAAGACTCTTCTCTGCGCGTACCAAACGGTGTTTCCGGTACGGTTATCGACGTTCAGGTCTTCACCCGTGACGGCGTTGAGAAAGACAAACGTGCGCTGGAAATCGAAGAGATGCAGCTCAAACAGGCTAAGAAAGACCTGTCTGAAGAACTGCAGATCCTCGAAGCGGGTCTGTTCAGCCGTATCTATGCGGTACTGGTTGCCGGTGGCGTTGAAGCTGAGAAGCTCGACAAACTGCCACGCGATCGCTGGCTGGAACTGGGCCTGACCGACGAAGAGAAACAAAATCAGCTGGAACAGCTGGCTGAGCAGTATGACGAACTGAAACACGAGTTCGAGAAAAAACTCGAAGCGAAACGCCGCAAAATCACTCAGGGCGACGATCTGGCACCAGGCGTGCTGAAGATTGTTAAGGTGTATCTGGCTGTTAAACGTCAGATCCAGCCTGGTGATAAGATGGCAGGTCGTCACGGTAACAAGGGTGTTATCTCTAAGATCAACCCGATCGAAGATATGCCGCACGATGCTAACGGTACGCCGGTAGATATCGTACTGAACCCGCTGGGCGTACCGTCTCGTATGAACATCGGTCAGATTCTGGAAACCCACCTGGGTATGGCTGCGAAAGGTATCGGCGACAAGATTAACGCCATGCTGAAACAGCAGGAAGAAGTCGCGAAACTGCGCGAATTCATCCAGCGTGCCTACGATCTGGGTACCGATGTGCGTCAGAAAGTCGACCTGAACACCTTCAGCGATGAAGAAGTGCTGCGTCTGGCAGAGAACCTGCGCAAAGGTATGCCAATTGCAACGCCGGTATTCGACGGTGCAAAAGAAGCTGAAATTAAAGAGCTGCTGCAACTGGGTGGTCTGCCAACGTCTGGTCAGATTACGCTGTTTGACGGCCGTACCGGTGAACAGTTCGAGCGTCCGGTAACCGTAGGTTACATGTACATGCTGAAACTGAACCACCTGGTCGACGACAAAATGCACGCTCGTTCTACCGGTTCTTACAGCCTGGTTACTCAGCAGCCGCTGGGTGGTAAGGCACAGTTCGGTGGTCAGCGCTTCGGGGAGATGGAAGTGTGGGCGCTGGAAGCATACGGCGCAGCATACACCCTGCAGGAAATGCTCACCGTTAAGTCTGATGACGTGAACGGTCGTACCAAGATGTATAAGAACATCGTGGACGGCAACCATCAGATGGAACCGGGCATGCCAGAGTCCTTCAACGTACTGTTGAAAGAGATTCGTTCGCTGGGTATCAACATCGAACTGGAAGACGAGTAATTCTCGCTCAAACAGGTCACTGCTGTCGGGTTAACGCCCGACAGCAGAGTGTGCTAACTCCGACGGGAGCAAATCCGTGAAAGACTTATTAAAGTTTCTGAAAGCGCAAACTAAAACCGAAGAGTTTGATGCGATCAAAATTGCTCTGGCTTCGCCAGACATGATCCGTTCATGGTCTTTCGGTGAAGTTAAAAAGCCGGAAACCATCAACTACCGTACGTTCAAACCTGAGCGTGACGGCCTTTTCTGTGCACGTATTTTCGGGCCAGTAAAAGATTACGAGTGCCTGTGCGGTAAGTACAAGCGCCTGAAACACCGTGGTGTGATCTGTGAGAAGTGCGGCGTTGAAGTGACCCAGACCAAAGTGCGCCGTGAGCGCATGGGCCACATCGAGCTGGCGTCTCCGACTGCTCACATCTGGTTCCTGAAATCTCTGCCGTCCCGTATCGGCCTGCTGCTGGATATGCCGCTGCGCGATATCGAACGTGTTCTGTACTTCGAATCTTATGTGGTTATCGAAGGCGGGATGACGAACCTGGAACGTCACCAGATCCTGACTGAAGAGCAGTATCTGGACGCGCTGGAAGAGTTCGGTGACGAATTCGACGCGAAGATGGGTGCGGAAGCTATTCAGGCCCTGCTGAAGAGCATGGATCTGGAGCAAGAGTGCGAGCAGCTGCGTGAAGAGCTGAACGAAACCAACTCCGAAACCAAGCGTAAAAAGCTGACCAAGCGTATCAAACTGCTGGAAGCGTTCGTTCAGTCTGGTAACAAGCCAGAGTGGATGATCCTGACCGTTCTGCCGGTTCTGCCTCCAGATCTGCGTCCGCTGGTTCCGCTGGATGGTGGTCGTTTCGCAACGTCCGATCTGAACGATCTGTATCGTCGCGTGATCAACCGTAACAACCGTCTGAAACGTCTGCTGGATCTGGCTGCGCCGGATATCATCGTACGCAACGAAAAACGTATGCTGCAGGAAGCGGTAGATGCCCTGCTGGATAACGGTCGTCGCGGTCGTGCGATCACCGGTTCTAACAAACGTCCTCTGAAATCTTTGGCCGACATGATCAAAGGTAAACAGGGTCGTTTCCGTCAGAACCTGCTCGGTAAGCGTGTTGACTACTCCGGTCGTTCTGTAATCACCGTAGGTCCATACCTGCGTCTGCATCAGTGCGGTCTGCCGAAGAAAATGGCACTGGAGCTGTTCAAACCATTCATCTACGGCAAACTGGAGTTGCGAGGACTCGCCACCACCATCAAAGCCGCTAAGAAAATGGTTGAGCGTGAAGAAGCTGTCGTTTGGGATATCCTGGACGAAGTGATCCGCGAACACCCGGTACTGCTGAACCGTGCACCAACCCTGCACCGTCTGGGTATCCAGGCATTTGAGCCAGTCCTGATCGAAGGTAAAGCTATCCAGCTGCACCCGCTGGTCTGTGCGGCGTATAACGCCGACTTCGATGGTGACCAGATGGCTGTTCACGTACCGCTGACGCTGGAAGCCCAGCTGGAAGCGCGTGCGCTGATGATGTCTACCAACAACATCCTGTCTCCAGCGAACGGTGAGCCAATCATCGTTCCTTCTCAGGACGTTGTATTGGGTCTGTACTACATGACCCGTGACTGTGTTAACGCTAAAGGCGAAGGCATGGTGCTGACTGGCCCGAAAGAAGCTGAGCGTATTTATCGCGCTGGCCTGGCCTCTCTGCATGCGCGCGTTAAAGTGCGTATCACTGAATATGAAAAAGATGCTAACGGCGAATTCGTTGCGAAAACCAGCCTGAAAGACACGACTATCGGCCGTGCCATTCTGTGGATGATCGTACCGAAAGGTCTGCCTTTCTCCATCGTCAACCAGGCGCTGGGTAAGAAAGCGATCTCCAAAATGCTGAACACCTGTTACCGCATTCTGGGTCTGAAGCCGACGGTTATCTTCGCTGACCAGACAATGTATACCGGCTTTGCTTATGCAGCGCGTTCAGGTGCATCTGTTGGTATCGATGACATGGTCATCCCAGAGAAGAAACACGAGATCATCTCTGAAGCGGAAGCGGAAGTTGCGGAAATCCAGGAGCAGTTCCAGTCTGGTCTGGTCACCGCGGGCGAACGCTACAACAAAGTTATCGATATCTGGGCTGCGGCGAACGATCGTGTATCCAAAGCGATGATGGATAACCTGCAAACCGAAACCGTGATTAACCGTGACGGCGTGGAAGAGCAGCAGGTTTCCTTCAACAGCATCTACATGATGGCCGACTCCGGTGCGCGTGGTTCTGCAGCACAGATTCGTCAGCTGGCAGGTATGCGTGGTCTGATGGCGAAGCCAGATGGCTCCATCATCGAAACGCCAATCACCGCGAACTTCCGTGAAGGTCTGAACGTACTCCAGTACTTCATCTCCACGCACGGTGCGCGTAAAGGTCTGGCGGATACCGCACTGAAAACAGCGAACTCCGGTTATCTGACGCGTCGTCTGGTTGACGTTGCGCAGGATCTGGTGGTGACCGAAGACGATTGTGGCACCCTTGAAGGTATCACCATGACTCCGGTTATCGAGGGTGGTGATGTTAAAGAGCCACTGCGCGATCGCGTACTGGGTCGTGTTACCGCGGAAGACATTCTGAAGCCGGGTACCGCAGACATTCTGGTTCCACGCAACACGCTGCTGCACGAACAGTGGTGTGACCTGCTGGAAGCGAACTCTGTTGACTCCGTGAAAGTGCGTTCCGTTGTATCCTGTGACACCGACTTTGGTGTATGTGCGCACTGCTACGGTCGTGACCTGGCGCGTGGCCACATCATCAACAAAGGTGAAGCCATCGGCGTTATCGCGGCACAGTCCATCGGTGAGCCGGGTACACAGCTGACGATGCGTACGTTCCACATCGGTGGTGCGGCATCTCGTGCGGCTGCTGAATCCAGCATCCAGGTGAAAAACAAAGGTAGCATCAAGCTTAGCAACGCGAAATCGGTTGTGAACTCCAGCGGTAAACTGGTTATCACTTCTCGTAACACCGAGCTGAAGCTGATCGACGAATTCGGTCGTACCAAAGAGAGCTATAAAGTGCCTTACGGTGCTGTTATGGCGAAAGGTGATGGCGAGCAGGTTGCCGGCGGGGAAACCGTTGCAAACTGGGATCCACACACCATGCCAGTTATCACCGAAGTAAGTGGTTTCATCCGCTTCACTGACATGATCGACGGCCAGACCATTACTCGTCAGACTGACGAGCTGACCGGTCTGTCTTCTCTGGTGGTTCTGGATTCTGCTGAACGTACTACCGGCGGTAAAGATCTGCGTCCTGCACTGAAAATCGTTGATGCTCAGGGTAACGACGTTCTGATCCCGGGTACCGATATGCCTGCGCAGTACTTCCTGCCTGGTAAAGCGATTGTCCAGCTGGAAGATGGCGTACAGATCAGCTCTGGTGACACCCTGGCGCGTATTCCTCAGGAATCCGGCGGTACCAAGGACATCACCGGTGGTCTGCCACGCGTTGCGGACCTGTTCGAAGCTCGTCGTCCGAAAGAGCCGGCAATCCTGGCTGAAATCAGCGGTATCATCTCCTTCGGTAAAGAGACCAAAGGTAAACGCCGTCTGGTTATCACCCCGGTAGATGGCAGCGAGCCGTACGAAGAGATGATTCCTAAGTGGCGTCAGCTCAACGTGTTCGAAGGTGAACGTGTAGAACGTGGTGACGTGGTTTCCGACGGTCCAGAAGCGCCGCACGACATCCTGCGTCTGCGTGGTGTGCATGCTGTTACGCGTTACATCGTTAACGAAGTACAGGACGTATACCGTCTGCAGGGCGTTAAGATTAACGATAAACACATCGAAGTTATCGTTCGTCAGATGCTGCGTAAAGCGACCATCGAGAACGCGGGCAGCTCCGAGTTCCTGGAAGGCGAGCAGGTTGAGTACTCACGCGTCAAGATCGCTAACCGCGAACTGGAAGCGAACGGCAAAATCGGTGCGACCTTCTCGCGCGATCTGCTGGGTATCACCAAAGCGTCTCTGGCAACCGAGTCCTTCATCTCTGCAGCATCGTTCCAGGAAACCACTCGTGTCCTGACCGAAGCCGCTGTTGCAGGTAAACGTGATGAACTGCGCGGTCTGAAAGAGAACGTTATCGTGGGTCGTCTGATCCCGGCGGGTACTGGTTATGCGTACCATCAGGATCGTATGCGTCGTCGTGCTGCAGGCGAACTGCCAGCTGCACCGCAGGTGACTGCTGAAGATGCATCCGCGAGCCTGGCAGAACTGCTGAACGCAGGTCTGGGCGGTTCCGACAACGAGTAATCGTTGATGCAGTAAATAAAAAACCCGCCTCGGCGGGTTTTTTTACAGCTGTAGCTTTTAATTTAGCAACGGGATGCGTCGATAAAGCTCAATCATATCGCCCGCAAGATCCTGGATGACCATCGCGTTCATCAGGTGATCCTGAGAGTGGACGGTAATCAGGTTAACCGGAAGCTTCCCGGAACCTTCATCAAGACCAATAAGCTGTGTCTGGATTGTGTGCGCATGTTTCACATATTCGCGCGATTCTTCCATCGCTTTTTCGGCTTCGTCAAAATCACCCTTGCGAGCCATCTGCAACGCCGTCAGGGCAGCACTGCGCGCCGCACCCGCGTTGACCAGCAGTTCCATGATCGTTGTTTCTAAATCTTCCACGGGTCACTCCAGCAGTTTGAGCGCTTTTTCCAGTACGGCATCACCTTTCATCATGCCGTAATCCATCATGTCGATCACCGCGACCTTTTTTCCCAGCGGGTCGGCCTGGGCCTGAAGTTTCGCCTGCTCGTATTTAACCTGTGGCCCCAGTAATACGATGTCGGCCGTCGCGATGTTATCTTTAAACTCCGCGACCGGAACGGCTTTAATGGTTACTTCAACCCCTTTTTTCTGCGCGGCGTCTTTCATACGTTGAACCAGCATGCTGGTTGACATTCCCGCTGCACAGCATAAAACGATGTTCTTCATAGTCAGCCTCGATCTACATGTGTTTATTGATAATTATCCCGTGCAGACCGCTTCAACAACCGCTTTACCGCGATTGTGTGTCTGGCATCACAAAGAAATCGGCATTTTTCTGAAACCGGTTACAATTTTGCGTCGAGCAGAGAAAATCAGCCGACGGACGTTCGAATAATGCGGTTTTTTCCCTGCTGTTTCGCGCTGTATAGTGCGTTATCTACACTCCCTACAAGCTGCTCCAGCGGTTCGAAATGCCATTCTCCCAGACCGGCGCTGAACGTAACCCGCAGGTTTTCTTCCCGCCAGACGCGTCTTTCAACGGCGGTACGCCACGCGTCCAGTAACGAGAATGCGGCAGCGATCTGCTCGGCCTGGAAAATCACCGCGAACTCTTCTCCACCGTAGCGGTAAACCGAGACGTTATGGGGCTGCATTATCTGGATCCCTTCACGCGCCACGTTACGCAGGACGATATCACCGCTCAGGTGACCCCAGGTGTCGTTAATCGATTTGAAGTTGTCGATATCAATCAGCGCCAGGGCGAAAGGCTGGTGGGCACTCAGTAACTCATTCACATCGCTATCAAACGCCCGGCGGTTTTTGCAGCCGGTGAGTGCATCGTGAGTTGCCTGGCGCACATAGGCCATCTCACGCTCTTTATTGGACTGGATGGTATGGCTAAGCATCGCTTCCAGACGCGGTGCCTGGCTGACGTCGCCGGTTTTGATGGCGTTGATAATCGTCATCAGCACGGTACGTGACGCATGACGCAGGTACAGACCGAAGAGGATGATAATGATGGCCGCCAGCGCAAAGCCCCAGCCGACGATGGTCGTTTCATGGCGGGTGATATCGGTGAGGGTCGCGCCCGATACCCGGTAGATGACAAACCAGTCCGGGTTAGTGAAGGAGTAGTAGTAATACCAGGCTTTGGTTTTCTTATCATACAGATGGCCTTCGCCGCTGGTCATTTTGTCCATCAGCGCTTCGCTCACATAGTGTTTGAAGAGCGCACCCGTATCAGGGTGAAGCACCACAGCACCGTCACGTTCGACGACAAAAAACTCCCCCTGCACAGGCGCCACCATTTGACGAAGGGTAAACCCCATGGAGGTCAAATCAAGATGAAAAGCGATTGTGCCCTTCAGCCTGCCTTCTGGCGAAATCAAGGGCTTGTACAGCGTCACAGTCGGGTGACCGGTGAAATAGTCCATGTAGGGACGGGTATAGTGACTGAAGATGCTGGCTTCCGCCTGGGCGATAAACCACGGACGCGTCCGGGGATCGAACGTTTTGCTCTTTTCCGTGGGGAGCACCTCCGGCGCGCGCAGATAACGCCCCTCGGTGTCTGTCAGAGAGATGGAAGAAACGGTCGGCATCAGGTTCTGCAAATGCATCAACATCTGTAGTCCCTGCGTCGGATTGACGATCAGGGTCTCGTTCAGCGTGTCGTTACGCGAAAAGTATATTGCCGAGCGCCCAAGGATATAGTCGTTTTCACGCAGGATAGATTCGGTGTAGTTCACTGCAAGGTTGTGGGTAAAGTTACCATTAATTTTATGATAATCCTCAAGAAAATCCTTTTGTTGTGAAAGGGTAACCACGACCGCGATCAGCGCAAAACTGCACAGGATCCCTGCAAAGCTAACCATAATGGGGCGGGTAAAAGAGAGTTTTCTGTTGTGAAGTGCCATGAGTTTTACATCAATCCTGATGGTGAGTTTTTTCGTTTGCCGACATCCTCTCAGCATAGTCGCTGCCCTGCGGTTAGTTGTGAATTATACGGAACACGATTTCAGGCGAGATGATTTATCTTAAGAATCACTAAGAAAATACTCATTAAACTGGCCGGGGGCGTTTGTGCAAAGAATCAGAGGCAGGGCGAAACGAGGAAGAAGCTTTTCGCCCTGGACAGCTTCCGTTGCTGACGGTATGACAATAAAAAACCGGACGACAGCTGACAATCATCCGGTTGTGACTCTCCAGAGCGCCTCGACAATTTTTTACCGGCTTGCAGTTCGTTTCAACGTATTTGCGAGGCTCTTCCCAGCCAGCTGTCCCAGTCTTTCCATACCGGTTGTAATCCCTGAGCGGTCAGGGCGGCAGCGACCGCGTCCGGACGTCGTCCATCATGTGGCGCGAATTGTTCCAGCTCCGGATGGTCATCGGCATAGCCCCCTGGCTGCGTTTTTGAGAACGCACTGACGTTGTTAATCGCAAGCGGGATCACGCGATCGCGAAACGCAGGAGATTCACGCGTCGAGAGGGATAATTCAACCTCCGGGGCGAGCAGGCGAAACGCGCAGATGGCCTGGACCAGCTGACGTTCGTCCATCACCGAAGCGGGTTCAACACCCCCAGTACACGGGCGTAATCGGGGGAAGGAGATGGAGTAACGGCTCTGCCAGTAGTGCTGCTGCAGCCATAGCAGGTGTTCCGCCACCATATAGCAATCCACTCGCCAGCTATCGGATAGCCCAATCAGCGCCCCCAGACCGATTTTGTCGATCCCCGCACGGCCCAGCCTGTCCGGGGTCTCCAGCCGGAAGAAGAAATCCTGTTTCTTTCCCTTCAGGTGATGCCGGGCATACGTCGCCTCGTGGTAGGTTTCCTGATAAACCATCACCCCGTCCAGCCCGAGGGCTTTAAGCTCCGCGTATTCGTCCTGCGACAGGGGCTGAACCTCCATCTGTAGCGACGCGAACTGCCGACGAATAGCCGGAAGGTGCTGTCGAAAATAGTCCATCCCGACTTTGCCCTGGTGTTCACCCGTGACCAGCAGGAGATGCTCAAAGCCCATCTCACGGATGGCGGCACACTCACGGGCGATTTCGCCCTCATCGAGCGTTTTCCGCTTAATGCGGTTGCTCATGGAGAAACCGCAGTAGGTGCAGTCATTGGCGCACAGGTTGGAGAGATAGAGCGGTACGTAAAAGCTCACCGTGTTGCCAAAACGCTGGCGGGTGAGCCTCTGAGCGCGCTGGGCCATCGGCTCAAGAAAGGTGCTCGCCGCCGGAGAGAGCAGGGCCATCATATCGTCGCGGGACAGATGACGGGCTTGTAAGGCGCGCTCCACATCAGCCTGCGTTTTACTGTTGATGCGCAGGGCAATATCGTCCCAGTCAAGTTGCCGCCAGCGATCGGTAAAGGTGATCATGAGAGCGCCTCCAGAAAACCGGTCAGCGGGCTGGTGGCCTGTGCCTGAAAACTGCGCGTTCCCGGGCCGGACTCTCGTGCCAGCAAGCCGGCCTCCACCGCCATGCGGAACGCGCGCGCCATCATGATCGGGTCGTCGGCTACCGCAATGGCCGTATTCACCAGCACCGCATCGGCTCCCATCTCCAGCGCCTGTGCGGCATGGCTTGGCACGCCAATACCTGCATCCACCACCACCGGCACGGTGGCCTGTTCAATGATGATCTCCAGCATGGCGCGGGTCTCCAGGCCCTGATTAGAACCAATTGGGGCGCCCAGTGGCATGACGGCAGCGCAGCCGACCTCTTCCAGCCGTTTACACAGCACGGGATCGGCTCCGCAGTAGGGCAGAACGGTAAAGCCTTGCTGCACCAGTTTTTCCGCCGCTTTCAGCGTTTCGATGGGGTCGGGTAACAGCCAGCGCGCATCCGGGTGAATTTCCAGTTTCAGCCAGTGGGTACCCAACGCTTCACGGGCCAGCTGAGCCGCAAAAATCGCCTCTTCAGCCGTTTTCGCACCCGAAGTATTGGGCAGCAGGGTAACGCCAGCATCCAGCAACGGTGCCAGAATGGCGTCGCTGTGATGGCGCAGATCGACGCGCTTGAGCGCCAGCGTTACCAGCTGGCTGCCGCTTTCACGGATGGCATCCACCATCAGCTGCGGCGAGGCGAATTTTCCGGTTCCGGTAAACAGATGTGAATCAAAGATTTTATCAGCAATACGTAACATCTCAGCCCCCTGCGATTACCTGAAACAGCAGGATCTGGTCGCCTTCACTTACCTGCTGATGTTCCCACTGCTCACGCGGCAGGATCTGTTGATTAAGCGCCAGCGCCGTTCCCGGCCTGAGCTGGCGCAGCTTCCTGAGCAGCGCGGCAACGGTGAGGCCGTCATCGCATTTCATCGGCTCATCGTTAAACAGAATGCGCATTCTGACCTCCGCACACCGGGCAGTGGCTGGCGCGATGCAGCGCCAGATGACGCCAGCCGCTGGAGCGGGCATCAAACAGCCGCAGTGTATTACGCTCTGTTTCCATACCGCTGAGCAATTTGATGGCCTCCAGCGCCTGCAGAGTGCCCATCACGCCCACCACCGGACCAAGAATGCCTGCGGTGCGGCAGTTGCGCTCCGGCTCGGCATCATCCGGCCACAGGCAGCGATAACAGCCCTGCGCCCAGGGCGGGGTCAGTACCATCATCTGGCCGCCGAATCCTACCGCGCTGGCGGTGATAAGCGGCGTATTCTGTGCCACGCAGGCGGCGTTAATGGCCTGACGGGTCGCCATATTATCGGTGCAGTCCAGTACCACATCCGCAAGGGCAACTTCGCGCTGCAGGCTTTCGCCGCTGAGCCGCTCCTGGAGTGCAATAAGCGTAATATCCGGATTCAACGCATTCAGGCGTTTACGGGTAATGTGTGCTTTGGGCTGGTTGACGTCCTCAGTGGTGAAAAGGATCTGTCGCTGCAGGTTGCTGAGATGTACCTCGTCGTCGTCGGCCAGCACCAGCGTGCCCACGCCCGCCCCCGCCAGATAGAGCGCGGCAGGTGCACCCAATCCGCCCAGGCCAATAATCAGAACCCGGCTGGCGAGCAGCTTTTGCTGCCCGTCAATGGCGATATCCTCCAGCAGGATCTGGCGGCTATAGCGCATAAAATCACGATCATTCATCGCCTGCTCCTGCCAGCTGTAAGAGCTGTGCGGTGGCGGCCTGCCAGTCTGCCGCCTGGGTAATGGCGCTGACGACAGCGATACTGCCGACACCGGTATCCAGCACGGCAGGAGCGCGTTCCAGGCTGATCCCACCGATCGCAACGGTAGGGTAATCGGCAAGGCGTTTAACGTGCGCCGCCAGCTGCGTCAGCCCCTGTGGGGCAGAGGGCATCTGTTTGGTCTGCGTCGGAAAAACATGGCCAAGTGCGATGTACGAAGGGCGAGCCGCCAGCGCCACGTCGATCTCCATGTCGTCGTGTGTTGATACCCCCAGTCTTAATCCAGCGTCCCGGATTGCGCTCAGGTCCGTTGTTTCCAGGTCCTCCTGACCCAGATGCACGCCGTAAGCCTGGTGCTTAACGGCCAGCCGCCAGTAGTCGTTGATAAACAGGCGCCCGTCGTAACGACGTCCCAGCGCGATGGCGGCGACCACATCGGCCTCCACCTCGTCATCACGTTTATCCTTGATGCGCAGTTGGATTGTGCGAACGCCGCACGCCAGCAGGCGCTCGATCCACGCCACGCTGTCCACCACCGGATAGAGTCCTAAACGAAAGGGAACGGAGGGGAAATCAGGCTGATACATTACGCCTCCTCTTGTTTGAGGTAGATTTCGCCGCCCTTCGCGCGGAAGGTTTCTGACATGTCCGCCATACCCACTTCGATGGTTTGCGCGGCGGCGTAGTCACGGACTTCCTGGCTGATTTTCATCGAACAGAATTTTGGCCCACACATGGAGCAGAAGTGAGCCACTTTGCCCGACTCCTGCGGCAGGGTTTCATCGTGATACGCACGGGCGGTGAAAGGATCGAGCGCCAGGTTGAACTGGTCTTCCCAGCGGAATTCAAAGCGCGCCTTCGACATGGCGTTGTCGCGAATTTGCGCGCCAGGGTGGCCTTTGGCCAGGTCCGCGGCGTGGGCGGCGATTTTGTAGGTAATCAGCCCCTGCTTCACATCCTCTTTGTTAGGCAGACCGAGGTGCTCTTTCGGCGTCACATAGCAAAGCATGGCGCAGCCGAACCAGCCGATCATCGCCGCACCAATCCCGGAGGTGAAGTGGTCATAGCCCGGTGCGATATCCGTGGTCAACGGCCCCAGGGTATAAAACGGTGCTTCGTGGCAGTGCTCCAGCTCTTCGGTCATGTTGCGGCGGATCATCTGCATCGGGACATGTCCCGGGCCTTCAATCATCACCTGTACGTCATACTCCCAGGCGATTTTGGTCAGCTCGCCCAGAGTATGCAGCTCGGCAAACTGCGCTTCGTCGTTGGCATCACGAATGGAGCCCGGACGCAGGCCGTCGCCCAGCGACAGGGAGACATCGTACGCGGCACAGATTTCACAGATCTCGCGGAAGTGTTCGTAGAGGAAGTTTTCCTTATGGTGCGACAGGCACCATTTGGCCATGATAGAGCCGCCGCGCGAGACAATACCGGTCAGACGCTTCGCCGTCATCGGCACGTAGCGCAGCAGTACGCCCGCGTGGATGGTGAAGTAGTCTACGCCCTGTTCAGCCTGCTCCAGTAGCGTGTCGCGGAAGGCTTCCCAGGTGAGGTCTTCGGCAATACCGTTCACTTTCTCCAGTGCCTGATAAACGGGCACCGTTCCGATAGGCACCGGGCTATTGCGCAGGATCCACTCGCGGGTTTCGTGGATGTAACGCCCGGTGGAGAGATCCATCACCGTGTCCGCGCCCCAGCGCGTCGACCAGACCAGCTTTTCGACCTCTTCTTCGATGGAGGAGGTCACGGCTGAGTTGCCGATGTTGGCGTTGACCTTCACCAGGAAGTTGCGGCCGATGATCATCGGTTCAGATTCCGGGTGATTGATGTTGGCGGGAATAATCGCACGGCCAGCGGCCACTTCATCACGCACGAACTCCGGCGTAATGTTTTCTGGCAGACGTGCCCCGAAGCCTTCCCCCGGGTGCTGGTGGCGCAACACTTCGCTGCGGATGCGCTCACGGCCCATATTTTCGCGAATGGCGATAAATTCCATCTCCGGCGTGACGATACCCTGGCGTGCGTAGTGCAGCTGGGTGACGCATTTGCCCGCTTTCGCCCGTTTCGGCGTCAGCAACCCGGTGAAGCGCAGTTCATCCAGACCGTCGTCCGCCAGGCGCGCTTTGGTGTAAGCCGAGCTGCGGTCAGACAGCTCTTCGCAGTCGTTACGCGCGTCAATCCACGGCTGGCGTAATTTCGCCAGACCCTGCTGAACGTTAATGGCAACCGCAGGATCGCCGTACGGACCAGAGGTGTCATACACCGGCACGGCTTCGTTATCTTCATACTGCGGGTGCGCTTTGCTGCCGCCGATAAGCGTCGGGCTAAGCTGGATTTCACGCATTGGCACACGGATATCCGCCTGTGAGCCGGTGATGTAAATGCGTTTTGAGTTCGGGAAAGCGGTACCTTCCAGGGTGTCGATGAAGTGTTGGGCTTGTGCGCGCTGTTCGCGGCGGGTCAGTTTTGTTGTAGACATAGCTCATTCCAAAAGTGAAGGACATGGCTTGTCAGACGACGGATGAAGCAAGAGGAGATCGCCCGGTGGGCGATACAACAGCAGTGTGACTCTTGTTCCCTTCGCAGGTATTAGCCTGATCAGGTTCCGCGGATCCCGAATTAACGGTCTCAGCCCGTGCTTTCACACTGGGCACTCCGACAAGAAAAATCCCCCTCCAGAGAGGGGCGAATGGTTGTAAATTACTCGTTAACGATTAAGAACTCAAGCAGGGCGCGCAATGTTATCTTCGCTGCTGATGTTCAGGTTGTTATCCAGGGCGAGACCGATCAGCTTATCTTCCAGCGTGAATCGCTCTTCCAGCGCTTCGCCAAGGTCGGAAAGCGCCTGCTGGAACTCAAGATAGTTATCGTGATCGATAGCGTTCTCAAGCGTGGAATCGTAGTAATCCATGATCTGCTGGGTGTTGGCTTCCAGCAGCGGATAGAGTTTGCTGGCGGTTAAATACGGCGTCGTCCCTTCCATTTCACGGATAATACGTTCATAAATATTGAAATGGCCATCGGACAGATAGTCGACCAGGCTCTGACAAAAATCATCCAGCGCTTTTTCATTCAACCGCATAAACGATTCTTTGCCAGGCTTAATACCGACCAGATTGTAATAAGCCACGAGTAGATGCTTGCGCACATGTAGCCAGCGATCCACCAGTTTGTTACTTCCTCTAACGCGCTCAGTCAGGCTTTCTAGCTGGTTTAACATGGTCGACTCCGCAAGGTTTAGAATGGGATCTGCTTATCCAAAATGTAACCACAATGCTAACAACATGTCAGTGAAGCGAAGGTAGTGCAATAGATATGGATCGTATTATTGAAAAATCAGATCTCGGTTGGTGGATCGTCAGTCACGAACAAAAATTATGGTTGCCTGCCGGGGAGATACCCTATGGTGCGGCAGATCGTTTCGATCTTGTAGGCCTGCCCGCGCTAAGGATCGGGGAATGGCAGGGGGAACCCGTGTGGTTGATCCAACAGCCACGCCGCAATGACATGGGATCGGTTCGTCAGGTGCTGGATCAGGATGTTGGCTTGTTCCAGCTGGCGGGCCGGGGCGTTCAACTGGCTGAGTTTTACCGTTCGCATAAGTACTGCGGCTACTGTGGTCACACCATGCACCCCAGTAAAACCGAATGGGCGATGCTCTGCAGCCACTGCCGTGAGCGCTACTACCCGCAAATTGCGCCGTGCATTATCGTCGCTATCCGTCGTGACGATTCCATCCTGCTGGCGCAGCATACCCGCCATCGCAACGGCATTCATACCGTGCTGGCCGGCTTCGTCGAAGTGGGCGAAACGCTGGAACAGGCGGTGGCGCGTGAAGTGATGGAAGAGAGCGGTATTAAGGTTAAGAACCTGCGCTATGTCACCTCGCAGCCGTGGCCGTTCCCGCAGTCGCTGATGACGGCCTTTATGGCCGACTATGACAGCGGGGAGATTGTTATCGACCAGAAAGAGTTACTGGAAGCGAACTGGTATCGCTACGACGATTTACCGCTGCTGCCACCACCAGGCACCGTCGCTCGTCGGCTGATAGAAGATACCGTAGCAATGTGTCGGGCTGATGCTGAGTGACATGTTACACTGAGGCCATGACGCTTAAGGAACTGCAAAAATGACCGAACTGAAAAACGATCGTTATCTGCGTGCGCTGCTGCGCCAGCCCGTTGATGTCACCCCGGTGTGGATGATGCGCCAGGCGGGACGTTATCTGCCAGAGTACAAAGCCACGCGTGCGCAGGCGGGCGATTTTATGTCGCTGTGCAAAAATGCCGAGCTGGCGTGTGAAGTCACGCTCCAGCCGCTGCGCCGCTTCCCGCTGGATGCCGCCATTCTCTTTTCGGACATTCTGACCATTCCGGATGCGATGGGCCTTGGGCTCTATTTCGAAACCGGCGAAGGCCCGCGCTTCACCTCCCCAATCAAAAGCAAAGCCGACGTGGATAAGCTGCCGATCCCCGATCCGGAAGGTGAACTGGGCTACGTGATGAACGCCGTGCGCACCATTCGTCGCGAACTGAAAGGCGAAGTCCCACTGATTGGCTTCTCCGGCAGCCCATGGACGCTGGCGACCTATATGGTTGAAGGCGGCAGCAGTAAAGCCTTTACCGTCATTAAAAAGATGATGTATGCCGAGCCGCTGGCCCTGCATGCGCTGCTCGACAAGCTGGCGAAAAGCGTCACCCTCTATCTGAACGCGCAGATCAAAGCGGGTGCGCAGTCGGTGATGATTTTCGATACCTGGGGCGGCGTGCTGACCGGGCGTGACTATCAGCAATTCTCTCTCTACTACATGCACAAAATCGTTGATGGCCTGCTGCGTGAACATGAAGGCCGCCGTGTGCCGGTCACGCTGTTCACCAAAGGCGGTGGTCAATGGCTGGAGGCGATGGCCGCCACTGGCTGTGACGCGCTGGGGCTCGACTGGACCACCGATATCGCCGACGCGCGCCGCCGCGTGGGTGACAAAGTCGCGCTGCAGGGCAATATGGATCCGTCCATGCTCTACGCGCAGCCTGCCCGTATTGAAGAAGAGGTGGCTTCCATTCTGGCTGGCTTTGGCCAGGGGGAAGGGCACGTGTTTAACCTCGGGCACGGTATCCATCAGGACGTTCCGCCAGAGCACGCTGGCGCGTTTGTGGAGGCGGTGCACCGACTTTCTGCGCAATATCACAAATAAGGAGTGGTTATGGATCTCGCGTCATTACGCGCTCAACAGATAGAACTGGCTTCATCCGTGATCCGCGAGGATCGTCTGGATAAGGATCCCCCGCAGTATATAGGCGGTGCGGATGTCGGATTTGAGCAGGGCGGTGAAGTGACGCGAGCGGCAATGGTGCTGCTGAAGTACCCCTCACTTGAGCTGGTGGAGTACAAAGTGGCGCGTATCGCCACCACCATGCCGTACATACCGGGTTTTCTCTCCTTTCGTGAATACCCCGCGCTGCTGGCAGCGTGGGAGCAACTCTCGCAAAAACCCGATCTGCTGTTTGTTGATGGACACGGTATCTCTCATCCACGTCGCTTAGGCGTTGCCAGCCACTTTGGCCTGCTGGTGGATGTGCCCACCATCGGCGTCGCCAAGAAACGCCTGTGCGGTGCGTTTGAGCCGCTCTCCGCTGAGCCGGGCGCGCTGGCGCCGCTTATCGATAAGGGTGAGCAGCTGGCGTGGGTCTGGCGCAGTAAAGCGCGCTGTAATCCGTTGTTTATCGCGACCGGGCATCGCGTAAGTATGGACAGCGCCCTGACATGGGTACAACGGTGTACGAAGGGTTACCGTTTACCTGAGCCCACCCGCTGGGCGGACGCCGTGGCCTCTGCCCGTCCGGCTTTTGTTCGTTGGCAGGAAATTCAGCGCTGATTCAGGTAAACTGCGGCTAATTTTCGATTCGAGACATCATCATGCTACAAAACCCGATTCACCTGCGCCTTGAGAAGCTGGAAAGCTGGCAGCACGTCACCTTTATGGCTTGCCTGTGCGAGCGCATGTATCCGAACTACGCCGCGTTCTGCAAGCAGACGGAGTTTGGTGATGGCCATATTTATCGCCGGATCCTGGACCTCATCTGGGAAACGCTGACGGTCAAAGACGCGAAGGTGAACTTCGACTCTCAGCTGGAAAAGCTCGAAGAGGCTATTCCGGTAGCGGATGATTTTGATCTCTACGGTGTCTATCCGGCGATCGATGCCTGCGTGGCGTTAAGCGAACTGATCCACTCTCGTCTGAGCGGTGAAACGCTGGAGCATGCCATCGAAGTCAGTAAGGCATCCATTACGACCGTGGCGATGCTGGAAATGACCCAGGCAGGCCGCGAAATGACCGACGAAGAGCTGCGCGCTAACCCCGCGGTCGAACAAGAATGGGATATCCAGTGGGAAATTTTCCGCCTGCTGGCAGAGTGTGAAGAACGCGATATCGAGCTGATAAAAGGGCTGCGTGCGGACTTGCGTGAGGCGGGTGAGAGCAATATTGGTATAATTTTTAACCAATGAGACAACAAAACGTGATTTAACGCCTGTTTTGTCACACCTCAACTCTTCCCTTCTGCCCCCCGTCTGGTCTACATTTGGGGGGCGAAAAAAAGTGGCTATCGGTGCGTGTATGCAGGAGAGTGCTATTTTGGCCTTTTCGTCGCACTCGATGCTTAGCAAGCGATAAACACATTGAAAGGATAACTTATGAACAAGACTCAACTGATTGATGTAATTGCGGACAAGGCTGATCTGTCTAAAGTGCAGGCTAAAGCTGCTCTGGAATCTACCCTGGCTGCTATTACTGAGTCTCTGAAAGAAGGCGATGCTGTACAACTGGTTGGTTTCGGTACCTTCAAAGTGAACCACCGCGCTGAGCGTACTGGCCGCAACCCGCAGACCGGTAAAGAAATCAAAATCGCCGCAGCTAACGTGCCGGCATTTGTTTCTGGTAAAGCACTGAAAGACGCTGTTAAGTAAGACGCGTGGCAGTGAACAGTTTTAGCGAAGGGGCGGTAACGCCCCTTTTGTCTGTCTGGCGTGGTCTGTTTGCGCTGGCGGGCGTGCTGCTGCTGTCAGCCTGTAGCCACGACACCTCTCTGCCACCGTTTACCGCCAGCGGCTACGCTGACAACCAGGGGGCGGTCAGGATCTGGCGTAAAGATTCCGGCGGTGAAGTGCATCTGCTTTCCGCTTTTAGCCCGTGGCATAACGGCAATACATCGACCGCAGAGTATCGCTGGCAGGGAGACGACCTGTCATTCATCGAACTCAATATCTACGGCAAAACCCCCGAACATGTTAAAGTGCGGTTTGATGACCACGGCGAGCTGAGCTTTATGCAGCGTGAAGTCCACGGTCAAAAACAGCAGCTCTCCAGCGATCAGGTTGCCCTCTATCGTTATCGTGCCGGACAAATCCGCCAGACCAGCGACGCGTTGCGTCTGGGACGCGTGGTGCTGCGCCAGGGGCGCTGGCATACCGATGGTACGGTCACCACCTGCGAAGGACAGACAGTTAAACCTGAGCTTGAATCCTGGGCAACCGAACATATTCAGCGCCGTCAGCGTCATTCATCAATGGAAGTGAGTGTGGCATGGCTTGAAGCGCCGGAAGGCTCTCAGCTGTTGCTGGTCGCGAACGAAGATTTCTGCACCTGGCAGCCGACAGAAAAGAGTTTTTGACGTAAATCCCCTCTCCCTTGAGGGTGTACGGTCCGGGGACATAGTGAACACTTGTTCGGGGACATGGTAGACACTTACAACTAAGGCATAAGAACCCGTTTATGGAGTCGCTTATGCCCTGGGATGCGAGAGATACCATGTCATTACGTACCGAGTTTGTTTTGTTCGCCTCGCAGGACGGGGCGAACATCCGTTCCCTCTGCCGTCGCTTCGGCATTTCACCTGCCACCGGCTACAAGTGGCTTCGTCGCTGGATGGAGGAAGGTTCCTCCGGCCTTCAGGACCGCCCGCGCATACCGCACCATTCCCCGAACCGCTCATCTGACGACATCACTGCCCTGCTGCGTATGGCCCATGACCGCCATGAACGCTGGGGCGCACGCAAGATAAAGCGCTGGCTGGAAGACCAGGGGCACCGTATGCCCGCCTTCAGCACCGTTCATAACCTGATGGCCCGTCACGGCCTGCTGCCGGGCACTTCACCGGGCATTCCCGCCACGGGACGGTTCGAACATGACGCGCCGAACCGGCTCTGGCAGATGGATTTTAAGGGCCACTTTCCCTTTGGCGGTGGCCGCTGCCATCCGCTCACCCTGCTGGATGACCACTCCCGTTTTTCCCTGTGCCTGGCGCACTGTAGCGATGAACGGCGTGAGACCGTGCAGCAACAACTGGTCAGCGTGTTTGAACGCTACGGCCTGCCGGACAGGATGACGATGGACAACGGCGCCCCGTGGGGAGACACCACCGGCACCTGGACGGCGCTCGAGCTGTGGCTGATGCGCCATGGTATCCGGGTGGGACACTCCCGGCCGTATCATCCGCAGACGCAGGGCAAGCTGGAGCGTTTTCACCGCAGCCTGAAGACGGAGGTGCTGCAGGGTAAATGGTTCGCGAGTGAGGGCGAACTGCAGCGCGCCTTCGACCACTGGCGGACGGTCTATAACCTTGAACGCCCGCATGAGGCGCTGGATATGGCGGTACCGGGCTCGCGGTATCAGCCGTCATCGCGACGGTACAGCGGCAACACAACGCCCCCGGAATACGACGAGGGCGTGATGGTCAGGAAAGTGGATATCAGCGGAAAGCTGAGCGTGAAAGGGGTAAGTCTGAGCGCAGGCAAGGCGTTCAGGGGAGAACGGGTCGGGCTGAAGGAGATGCAGGAAGACGGCCGCTACGAGGTGTGGTGGTACAGCACAAAAGTGGGGGTGATCGACCTGAAGAAAAAGTCGATCACCATGGGTAAAGGATGTTAAAAAGTGTTCACCATGTCCCCGAACACCTGTCTACCATGTCCCCGGACCGTACAGAGGGAGAGGGTTAGGGTGAGGGGGTATTATTCCCCTTGCTCGCGTGCAATCGCACGATAGCCGATATCCTGACGGCTAAAGCTACCGTTCCAGTGAATATCCGCCATCAGCGCATAGGCACGCTTCTGGGCATCGGCAACAGTATGGCCCAGCGCGGTGGCGCACAGCACGCGGCCACCATTAGTCAGTACGCGATCGTCCTCAGACAGTTTCGTACCGGCGTGGAACACCTTCGCACCTTCAACTTCTTCCAGCGGCAGGCCGTGGATCTCATCCCCGGTGTTGTAGTGGCCAGGATAACCGCCCGCAGCAATCACCACGCCCAGAGACGCGCGTTCGTCCCACTCGGAGGTTTTCTCATCCAGCTTGCCGTCGCATGCGGCCAGGCAAAGATCCACCAGATCGGATTTCATGCGCAGCATGATTGGCTGTGTTTCCGGATCGCCGAAGCGGCAGTTAAATTCGATTACCTTCGGATTGCCCTGCTTGTCGATCATCAGGCCCGCATAGAGGAAACCGGTGTAGGTGTTACCCTCGGCAGCCATTCCTTTTACGGTTGGCCAGATGATACGGTCCATGGTGCGCTGATGCACTTCATCAGTTACCACAGGTGCAGGGGAGTAAGCACCCATACCGCCGGTATTCGGCCCGGTATCCGCATTGCCTACGCGCTTATGGTCCTGGCTGGTGGCCATTGGCAGAACGTGTTCGCCATCGACCATCACGATAAAGCTCGCCTCTTCACCGTCGAGAAACTCTTCAATCACGATGCGGTGGCCCGCGTCGCCAAAGGTGTTGCCGGCCAGCATATCGTGAACCGCGGCTTCGGCTTCTTCGAGCGTCATCGCGACGATAACGCCTTTACCGGCAGCCAGACCGTCGGCTTTAATAACGATCGGCGCGCCTTTTTCACGGAGGTAAGCCAGGGCGGGCTCAATCTCGGTGAAGTTCTGGTATTCCGCCGTCGGGATGTGATGACGCGCGAGGAAATCTTTGGTGAAGGCTTTAGATCCTTCCAGCTGTGCGGCACCTTCCGTTGGGCCGAAGATTTTCAGACCCGCGGCACGGAACGCGTCAACAACGCCAATCACCAGCGGAGCTTCGGGGCCGACGATGGTGAGATCGATTTTCTCGTTCTGTGCAAAGCTCAGCAGCGCGGGAATATCCGTCACGCCGATGGCGACGTTCTGCAGAGCAGGTTCCAGTGCCGTACCCGCATTACCCGGCGCGACGAAGACGGTTTTCACCCGCGGCGACTGAGCTGCTTTCCACGCCAGCGCATGCTCGCGTCCGCCGTTACCAATCACTAATATTTTCATTTTCTGCTCCGTGGATTAATGGCGGAAGTGGCGCATGTCGGTGAAGATCATCGCGATGCCGTGTTCGTCGGCGGCGGCAATCACTTCGTCGTCGCGGATTGAGCCGCCAGGCTGGATCACGCAGGTGATGCCCACTGCTGCGGCAGCATCAATACCGTCGCGGAACGGGAAGAAGGCATCAGACGCCATGGCGGAGCCTTTCACTTCCAGACCTTCGTCACCGGCTTTAATCCCGGCAATTTTCGCGGAGTAAACGCGGCTCATCTGGCCTGCACCTATCCCGATGGTCATGTTCTCTTTGGCGTAGACAATGGCGTTGGATTTCACGAACTTCGCCACTTTCCAGCAGAACAGCGCGTCGCGCAGCTCCTGCTCTGTTGGCTGACGTTTGGTCACGACGCGCAGGTCTGCGGCTGTCACCATGCCTAAATCGCGATCCTGTACCAGCAGCCCACCATTTACACGTTTGAAATCAAGACCCGGCACGCGCTCTGCCCACTGGCCGCAAACCAGCACGCGCACGTTCTGTTTCGCAGCGGTGATTTTCAGGGCTTCTTCAGACGCAGATGGCGCGATGATCACTTCAACAAACTGACGAGAGATAATGGCCTGTGCGGTTTCGGCATCCAGTTCGCGGTTAAAGGCGATAATGCCGCCGAAAGCAGAAGTCGGGTCGGTTTTATAGGCGCGATCGTAAGCATCCAGAATGGATGTACTCACCGCTACGCCGCATGGGTTCGCATGCTTCACGATAACGCAGGCAGGCTCGCTGAACTCTTTCACACACTCCAGCGCAGCATCGGTATCGGCAATGTTGTTATAAGAGAGCGCTTTGCCCTGAACCTGCTGCGCGGTAGCGACAGAGGCTTCTTTTACCTCTTCTTCTATATAGAAGGCAGCCTGCTGGTGGCTGTTCTCGCCATAACGCATATCCTGCTTCTTGATGAAGTTCAGGTTCAGCGTGCGTGGGAAGCGGCCGGAAGGATCGTTGCTTTCACCGTGGTAAGCAGGCACCAGGCTACCGAAGTAGTTGGCGATCATGCTGTCGTACGCGGCGGTGTGTTCGAATGCTTTAATCGCGAGGTCGAAACGGGTGTCCAGAGTCAGTGACCCTTCGTTCGCATCCATCTCATTAATAATGGCGGAGTAGTCGCTGCTCTTCACCACAATGGCCACATCTTTATGGTTCTTGGCCGCGGAGCGCACCATCGTCGGTCCGCCGATATCAATATTCTCTACGGCGTCTTCCAGAGAGCAGCCTTCGCGCGCTACGGTTTGAGCGAACGGATAAAGGTTAACGACAACCATATCAATTGGCGCGATCTCATGTTGTTCCATAATCGCGTCGTCCTGACCGCGACGACCCAGAATACCGCCGTGGACTTTTGGGTGCAGGGTTTTGACGCGTCCATCCATCATTTCCGGGAAACCGGTGTAATCGGACACTTCGGTTACCGGCAGACCTTTATCTGCTAACAGGCGTGCGGTACCACCTGTGGACAGCAGCTCTACACCACGTGCAGAAAGTGCCTGAGCGAATTCGACGATACCGGCTTTATCAGAAACACTGAGCAGAGCGCGGCGGACTGGACGACGTTGTTGCATGGTAAATCCCCTGGATTTCACGATTACAGAGAGCGTTAGATGAATTTTCCAGCGAAAAACTCATCTAACACACCTGACGAGGCATCCTTGTTAAGCGCGAGCATTTTAACGAAAACGTTTGCGCAACGCTCGCGAATTTTCACTTTTTCGCATCGCTGTGGATAAGTCTGTGCGTAAAAGGGTATAAAGCGGGGTTTTGCTGGGGAATGCAGCAGTCAGTCATTTTTCTGTCATTTAGCGGTTGCGGCCTGCGGAGAACTCCCTATAATGCGCCTCCATCGACACGGCGGATGTGAATCACTTCACAAACAACCCGGTCGGTTGAAGAGAAAAAATCCTGAAAATCAGGGTTGACTCTGAAAGAGGAAAGCGTAATATACGCCACCTCGCGACAGAGCGCTGAAGCGCGTCGCAACTGCTCTTTAACAATTTATCAGACAATCTGTGTGGGCACTCAAAGTGACATGGATTCTTAATGTCTTCGGACACTAAATGAATACCAAGTCTCAACGAGTGAACACGTAATTCATTACGAAGTTTAATTCATTGAGCATCAAACTTTTAAATTGAAGAGTTTGATCATGGCTCAGATTGAACGCTGGCGGCAGGCCTAACACATGCAAGTCGAACGGTAGCACAGAGAGCTTGCTCTCGGGTGACGAGTGGCGGACGGGTGAGTAATGTCTGGGAAACTGCCTGATGGAGGGGGATAACTACTGGAAACGGTAGCTAATACCGCATAACGTCGCAAGACCAAAGAGGGGGACCTTCGGGCCTCTTGCCATCAGATGTGCCCAGATGGGATTAGCTAGTAGGTGGGGTAACGGCTCACCTAGGCGACGATCCCTAGCTGGTCTGAGAGGATGACCAGCCACACTGGAACTGAGACACGGTCCAGACTCCTACGGGAGGCAGCAGTGGGGAATATTGCACAATGGGCGCAAGCCTGATGCAGCCATGCCGCGTGTATGAAGAAGGCCTTCGGGTTGTAAAGTACTTTCAGCGGGGAGGAAGGTGTTGTGGTTAATAACCACAGCAATTGACGTTACCCGCAGAAGAAGCACCGGCTAACTCCGTGCCAGCAGCCGCGGTAATACGGAGGGTGCAAGCGTTAATCGGAATTACTGGGCGTAAAGCGCACGCAGGCGGTCTGTCAAGTCGGATGTGAAATCCCCGGGCTCAACCTGGGAACTGCATTCGAAACTGGCAGGCTAGAGTCTTGTAGAGGGGGGTAGAATTCCAGGTGTAGCGGTGAAATGCGTAGAGATCTGGAGGAATACCGGTGGCGAAGGCGGCCCCCTGGACAAAGACTGACGCTCAGGTGCGAAAGCGTGGGGAGCAAACAGGATTAGATACCCTGGTAGTCCACGCCGTAAACGATGTCGATTTGGAGGTTGTGCCCTTGAGGTGTGGCTTCCGGAGCTAACGCGTTAAATCGACCGCCTGGGGAGTACGGCCGCAAGGTTAAAACTCAAATGAATTGACGGGGGCCCGCACAAGCGGTGGAGCATGTGGTTTAATTCGATGCAACGCGAAGAACCTTACCTGGTCTTGACATCCACAGAACTTTCCAGAGATGGATTGGTGCCTTCGGGAACTGTGAGACAGGTGCTGCATGGCTGTCGTCAGCTCGTGTTGTGAAATGTTGGGTTAAGTCCCGCAACGAGCGCAACCCTTATCCTTTGTTGCCAGCGGTTAGGCCGGGAACTCAAAGGAGACTGCCAGTGATAAACTGGAGGAAGGTGGGGATGACGTCAAGTCATCATGGCCCTTACGACCAGGGCTACACACGTGCTACAATGGCGCATACAAAGAGAAGCGACCTCGCGAGAGCAAGCGGACCTCATAAAGTGCGTCGTAGTCCGGATTGGAGTCTGCAACTCGACTCCATGAAGTCGGAATCGCTAGTAATCGTAGATCAGAATGCTACGGTGAATACGTTCCCGGGCCTTGTACACACCGCCCGTCACACCATGGGAGTGGGTTGCAAAAGAAGTAGGTAGCTTAACCTTCGGGAGGGCGCTTACCACTTTGTGATTCATGACTGGGGTGAAGTCGTAACAAGGTAACCGTAGGGGAACCTGCGGTTGGATCACCTCCTTACCTTAAAGAACCTGCCTTTGCAGTGCTCACACAGATTGTTTGATAAATGAATAATTTCAAAATGTACTGTTAAGTGCATTGTGAAATTTTGCTCTTTAAAAATCTGGATCAAGCTGAAAATTGAAACGACACACAGTTAATGTGTGTTCGAGTCTCTCAAATTTTCGCAATCATGAAGTGAAACATCTTCGGGTTGTGAGGTTAAGCGACTAAGCGTACACGGTGGATGCCCTGGCAGTCAGAGGCGATGAAGGACGTGCTAATCTGCGAAAAGCGCCGGCGAGGTGATATGAACCCTTGACCCGGCGATGTCCGAATGGGGAAACCCAGTGTGATTCGTCACACTATCGTTAACTGAATACATAGGTTAACGAGGCGAACCGGGGGAACTGAAACATCTAAGTACCCCGAGGAAAAGAAATCAACCGAGATTCCCCCAGTAGCGGCGAGCGAACGGGGAGCAGCCCAGAGTCTGAATCAGCTTGTGTGTTAGTGGAAGCGTCTGGAAAGTCGCACGGTACAGGGTGACAGTCCCGTACACGAAAATGCACAGGCTGTGAACTCGAAGAGTAGGGCGGGACACGTGGTATCCTGTCTGAATATGGGGGGACCATCCTCCAAGGCTAAATACTCCTGACTGACCGATAGTGAACCAGTACCGTGAGGGAAAGGCGAAAAGAACCCCGGCGAGGGGAGTGAAAAAGAACCTGAAACCGTGTACGTACAAGCAGTGGGAGCACCTTCGGGTGTGACTGCGTACCTTTTGTATAATGGGTCAGCGACTTATATTCTGTAGCAAGGTTAACCGTATAGGGGAGCCGAAGGGAAACCGAGTCTTAACTGGGCGTTAAGTTGCAGGGTATAGACCCGAAACCCGGTGATCTAGCCATGGGCAGGTTGAAGGTTGGGTAACACTAACTGGAGGACCGAACCGACTAATGTTGAAAAATTAGCGGATGACTTGTGGCTGGGGGTGAAAGGCCAATCAAACCGGGAGATAGCTGGTTCTCCCCGAAAGCTATTTAGGTAGCGCCTCGTGAACTCATCTTCGGGGGTAGAGCACTGTTTCGGCTAGGGGGCCATCCCGGCTTACCAACCCGATGCAAACTACGAATACCGAAGAATGTTATCACGGGAGACACACGGCGGGTGCTAACGTCCGTCGTGAAGAGGGAAACAACCCAGACCGCCAGCTAAGGTCCCAAAGTCATGGTTAAGTGGGAAACGATGTGGGAAGGCCCAGACAGCCAGGATGTTGGCTTAGAAGCAGCCATCATTTAAAGAAAGCGTAATAGCTCACTGGTCGAGTCGGCCTGCGCGGAAGATGTAACGGGGCTAAACCATGCACCGAAGCTGCGGCAGCGACACTATGTGTTGTTGGGTAGGGGAGCGTTCTGTAAGCCGTTGAAGGTGGCCTGTGAGGGTTGCTGGAGGTATCAGAAGTGCGAATGCTGACATAAGTAACGATAAAGCGGGTGAAAAGCCCGCTCGCCGGAAGACCAAGGGTTCCTGTCCAACGTTAATCGGGGCAGGGTGAGTCGACCCCTAAGGCGAGGCCGAAAGGCGTAGTCGATGGGAAACAGGTTAATATTCCTGTACTTGGTGTTACTGCGAAGGGGGGACGGAGAAGGCTATGTTAGCCGGGCGACGGTTGTCCCGGTTTAAGCATGTAGGCGGAGGTTCCAGGTAAATCCGGTACCTTTTTAACGCTGAGGTGTGATGACGAGGCACTACGGTGCTGAAGTAACAAATGCCCTGCTTCCAGGAAAAGCCTCTAAGCATCAGGTAACACGAAATCGTACCCCAAACCGACACAGGTGGTCAGGTAGAGAATACCAAGGCGCTTGAGAGAACTCGGGTGAAGGAACTAGGCAAAATGGTGCCGTAACTTCGGGAGAAGGCACGCTGATATGTAGGTGAAGCCCCTGCGGGTGGAGCTGAAATCAGTCGAAGATACCAGCTGGCTGCAACTGTTTATTAAAAACACAGCACTGTGCAAACACGAAAGTGGACGTATACGGTGTGACGCCTGCCCGGTGCCGGAAGGTTAATTGATGGGGTTAGCGGCAACGCGAAGCTCTTGATCGAAGCCCCGGTAAACGGCGGCCGTAACTATAACGGTCCTAAGGTAGCGAAATTCCTTGTCGGGTAAGTTCCGACCTGCACGAATGGCGTAATGATGGCCAGGCTGTCTCCACCCGAGACTCAGTGAAATTGAACTCGCTGTGAAGATGCAGTGTACCCGCGGCAAGACGGAAAGACCCCGTGAACCTTTACTATAGCTTGACACTGAACACTGGTCCTTGATGTGTAGGATAGGTGGGAGGCTTTGAAGCGTGGACGCCAGTCTGCGTGGAGCCGCCCTTGAAATACCACCCTTTAATGGCTGGTGTTCTAACGTAGACCCGTAATCCGGGTTGCGGACAGTGTCTGGTGGGTAGTTTGACTGGGGCGGTCTCCTCCCAAAGAGTAACGGAGGAGCACGAAGGTTAGCTAATCCTGGTCGGACATCAGGAGGTTAGTGCAATGGCATAAGCTAGCTTGACTGCGAGAGTGACGGCTCGAGCAGGTGCGAAAGCAGGTCATAGTGATCCGGTGGTTCTGAATGGAAGGGCCATCGCTCAACGGATAAAAGGTACTCCGGGGATAACAGGCTGATACCGCCCAAGAGTTCATATCGACGGCGGTGTTTGGCACCTCGATGTCGGCTCATCACATCCTGGGGCTGAAGTAGGTCCCAAGGGTATGGCTGTTCGCCATTTAAAGTGGTACGCGAGCTGGGTTTAGAACGTCGTGAGACAGTTCGGTCCCTATCTGCCGTGGGCGCTGGAGAATTGAGGGGGGCTGCTCCTAGTACGAGAGGACCGGAGTGGACGCATCACTGGTGTTCGGGTTGTCATGCCAATGGCACTGCCCGGTAGCTAAATGCGGAAGAGATAAGTGCTGAAAGCATCTAAGCACGAAACTTGCCCCGAGATGAGTTCTCCCTGAGACTTTAAGTCTCCTGAAGGAACGTTGAAGACGACGACGTTGATAGGTCGGGTGTGTAAGCGCAGCGATGCGTTGAGCTAACCGATACTAATGAACCGTGAGGCTTAACCTTACAACGCCGAAGCTGTTTCGGCGGACGAAAGACAGAATTTTCAGCCTGATACAGATAACAGAATTTGCCTGGCGGCTTTAGCGCGGTGGTCCCACCTGACCCCATGCCGAACTCAGAAGTGAAACGCCGTAGCGCCGATGGTAGTGTGGGGTCTCCCCATGTGAGAGTAGGGAACTGCCAGGCATTAATTAAGAAGAACCCCGTACCGTAAGGTGCGGGGTTTTTTGCTTTTGTTTTCTCCCTCTCCTTGAAACTTTCTCACCTTTATCTTGCAGACTCGACATTCACGCCAATACTGGGTATCGTTGGCTGTCTGGATGTCTAAACGTTTATACGTATGCTGTGAGGATACAAGGTTATGCCGATTCGGGTGCAGGACGAGCTACCAGCCGTCAATTTCTTACGTGAAGAAAACGTCTTTGTAATGACCACTTCACGCGCGACAGGTCAGGAAATTCGCCCGCTGAAGGTGCTCATCCTTAATCTGATGCCGAAAAAGATCGAAACAGAGAATCAGTTTCTGCGCCTGCTTTCGAACTCTCCGCTTCAGGTGGATATTCAGCTGCTGCGGATCGATGCCCGAGAGTCGCGTAATACGCCTTCTGAGCACCTGAACAACTTCTACTGTAACTTCGACGATATCCGCGAGGAAAACTTCGACGGACTGATTGTCACCGGTGCGCCACTGGGCCTGGTCGAATTCAATGATGTCGCCTACTGGCCGCAGATCAAACAGGTACTGGAGTGGGCAAAGGATCACGTCACCTCCACGCTGTTTGTCTGTTGGGCGGTACAAGCCGCGCTGAATATCCTCTATGGCATCCCTAAGCAAACCCGCACCGAAAAACTCTCCGGCGTATACGAACACCACATTCTTCACCCTCATGCATTGCTCACTCGCGGTTTCGATGACACTTTCCTGGCCCCGCATTCACGCTACGCCGATTTCCCGGCGCAGCTGATTCGTGACTACACCGATCTGGAGATCCTGGCCGAAACAGAAGATGGTGATGCGTACCTGTTTGCCAGCAAAGATAAGCGTATTGCCTTTGTGACCGGGCATCCTGAGTACGATCCGCATACCCTCGCGTCAGAGTATTTCCGTGATGTTGAAGCGGGTCTTAATCCGGATGTGCCGTATAACTATTTCCCGAAAAACGATCCCCAGAACAAGCCGCGAGCCACCTGGCGCAGTCACGGGAATTTGCTGTTTACCAACTGGCTCAACTATTACGTCTACCAGATAACGCCATACGATCTGCGTCATATGAATCCGACGCTGGAGTAATCTTCTGCTTTAAACGATCCTAAAGCGTTTCAGCTATTCACATCAGGCACCTTCGGGTGCCTTTTTTATTTCCGAAATGACGCTCAACATTTACGTAAACTTTAATTCTACTATTATCAATAAGTTGTACGTATTTTTTAATTGAAATGGAAATTGTTTTTGATTTTGGAAAAAATAGAGATAGTCTTAATTCTGCTGAGCGAAAACTACACAACGATCTTTCGTTCGCATTGGGGATGTGAATTTGGATCTTTGATGAGGAGCAGAGTGATGACTCAACAGGCAACGACGGTCGATGAACTGGCCTTTACCCAGCCGTATGGCGAACAAGAACAGCAAATTTTGACGACAGAGGCGGTCGAATTTCTGACTGAGCTGGTGACCCGTTTTACGCCACAGCGCAATAAGCTGCTGGCGGCACGCATTCACCAACAGCAGGAAATTGATAATGGCAAGTTGCCTGGTTTTATTTCGGAAACCGCTTCCATTCGGCATGGTGAGTGGACAATCCGCGGCATCCCTGAAGATTTACAGGATCGTCGCGTTGAGATCACTGGCCCGGTAGAGCGCAAAATGGTGATCAACGCCATGAACGCCAACGTCAAAGTCTTTATGGCGGATTTTGAGGATTCACTGGCCCCGGACTGGCGTAAAGTGATCGACGGGCAGATCAACCTGCGCGACGCCGTTAACGGCACCATCAGCTATACCAATGAAGCCGGTAAAATTTACCAGTTAAAACCCAATCCGGCGGTTCTGATCTGCCGCGTTCGCGGCCTGCACCTGCCGGAAAAGCATGTCACCTGGCGTGGGGAAGCCATTCCGGGCAGCCTGTTTGATTTTGCCCTCTATTTCTTCCACAACCACAAAAATCTGCTGGCGAAAGGCAGTGGCCCCTATTTCTACTTGCCAAAGACCCAGGCCTGGCAGGAAGCGGCCTGGTGGAGTGAGGTGTTCAGTTACGCGGAAGATCGCTTCAACCTGCCGCGTGGCACCATTAAAGCCACCCTGCTGATTGAAACGCTGCCTGCCGTATTCCAGATGCATGAAATCCTCCACGCCCTGCGCGATCACATCGTGGGTCTGAACTGCGGACGCTGGGACTACATCTTTAGCTACATCAAGACGCTGAAAAACCACCCGGATCGCGTACTGCCGGATCGTCAGGTTGTCACCATGGATAAACCGTTCCTCAGCGCCTACTCGCGCCTGCTGATTAAAACCTGCCACAAACGCGGTGCCTTTGCGATGGGCGGCATGGCGGCATTTATTCCGAGCAAAGACGCTGAGCGTAACAATCAGGTGCTCAACAAGGTGAAAGCTGACAAGGAGCTTGAAGCGCGTAACGGTCACGACGGCACGTGGATCGCCCATCCGGGCCTGGCCGATACGGCAATGGAAGTCTTTAACCATGTGCTCGGCGACAACAAAAACCAGCTGTTTGTCACCCGTGATGACGATGCCCCAATCGCAGAAGAGCAACTTCTGGCGCCGTGCTCGGGTGAACGCACGGAAGAGGGCATGCGCGCCAATATCCGCGTTGCCGTGCAGTACATCGAAGCGTGGATCTCCGGTAACGGCTGCGTGCCCATCTACGGCCTGATGGAAGACGCGGCGACGGCAGAAATCTCCCGCACCTCGATCTGGCAGTGGATCCATCATCAGAAAACGCTCAGCAACGGCAAGCCGGTGACCAAATCCCTGTTCCGCCAGATGCTGGCCGAAGAGATGCGCGTCATTCAGGACGAACTGGGCGAACATCGCTTCAGCAGCGGACGTTTTGATGATGCCGCCCGCCTGATGGAGCAAATCACAACCTCAGATGACTTAATCGACTTCCTCACCCTGCCAGGTTACCGCCTGCTTGCGTAAATCCACCACATAACAATATGGAGCATCTGCACATGAAAACCCGTACCCAACAAATCGAAGAACTGAAGAAAGAGTGGACACAGCCGCGCTGGGAAGGCATCCGTCGCCCGTACAGCGCTGAGGAAGTGGTGAAGCTGCGTGGCTCGGTCAATCCGGAATGCACGCTGGCGCAAAATGGCGCGGCGAAGATGTGGCATCTGCTACATGGCGGCTCCAAAAAGGGCTACATCAACAGCCTCGGTGCGCTGACCGGCGGTCAGGCGTTGCAGCAGGCGAAGGCCGGTATCGAAGCCATTTATCTTTCCGGCTGGCAGGTCGCGGCGGATGCTAACCTGGCCTCCAGCATGTATCCGGATCAGTCGCTCTATCCGGCTAACTCCGTGCCGTCGGTGGTGGATCGGATCAACAACACCTTCCGCCGTGCGGATCAGATCCAGTGGGCGGCAGGTATCGAGCCAAACGATCCGCGCTTTATTGACTACTTCCTGCCGATCGTCGCGGATGCAGAAGCGGGTTTCGGCGGCGTGCTGAACGCCTTTGAGTTGATGAAATCGATGATTGAGGCCGGTGCAGCGGCCGTTCACTTCGAAGATCAGCTGGCATCGGTGAAGAAATGCGGACACATGGGCGGCAAAGTGCTGGTCCCAACCCAGGAAGCGATTCAGAAGCTGGTTGCTGCGCGTCTGGCCGCCGATGTGCTCGGCGTGCCGACGCTGGTGATTGCCCGTACCGATGCGGATGCGGCTGACCTGATCACCTCTGACTGTGACCCGTACGACAGCGAGTTCATTACCGGCGAGCGCACCAGCGAAGGATTCTATCGTACCCATGCTGGCATTGAGCAAGCCATCAGCCGTGGCCTGGCGTATGCACCGTACGCAGACCTGGTCTGGTGTGAAACGTCCACGCCGGATCTGGCGCTGGCAAAACGCTTTGCCGATGCTATCCACGCCAAATACCCGGGCAAACTGCTGGCCTACAACTGCTCGCCGTCCTTCAACTGGCAGAAAAAGCTGGACGATAAAACCATCGCCAGCTTCCAGCAGCAGCTGTCCGACATGGGCTACAAATATCAGTTCATTACCCTGGCAGGCATCCACAGCATGTGGTTCAACATGTTCGATCTGGCGCACGCCTATGCACAGGGTGAGGGCATGAAGCACTACGTTGAAAAGGTGCAGCAGCCGGAATTTGCCGCGGGCAAAGACGGTTACACCTTCGTGTCTCACCAGCAGGAGGTGGGCACCGGCTACTTTGATAATGTGACCACGATTATTCAGGGCGGCACCTCCTCCGTCACTGCCTTAACGGGTTCAACGGAAGAAGCTCAGTTCTAATCTTTTCCCCCTCTCCCCTCTGGGGAGAGGGTTGGGTGAGGGGGAATCTATGTCGCGTGGCCTGGAATTACTGATTGCACAGACTATTTTGCAGGGTTTCGATGCCCAGTATGGTCGCTTTCTGGAAGTCACCTCTGGCGCGCAGCAGCGCTTTGAGCACGCCGACTGGCATGCGGTTCAGCAGGCCATGAAGCAGCGTATTCACCTCTACGACCATCATGTGGGTCTGGTGGTGGAGCAGTTGCGCTGCATCACCGACGGTAAAAACCCGGACGCGGAATTTTTACTGCGCGTTAAGGAGCACTACACCCATTTGTTGCCAGACTACCCGCGCTTCGAGATTGCGGAGAGCTTTTTCAACTCCGTGTATTGCCGGTTATTTGACCACCGCTCTTTATCTCCTGAGCGGTTATTTATTTTCAGCTCCCAGCCGGAGCGTCGTTTTCGCACCATTCCGCGCCCGCTGGCGAAGGATTTTTTCCCCGATCACGGCTGGGAGAAGCTCCTGCACCGCGTGTTAACAGACTTACCGCTGCGCTTGCCCTGGGAGAATAAAGCCCGCGATATTGGCTTTATCATCGCCCACCTCCACGAATCCTTTGGCGAAGAGGCACTCAGCCACTGCCATTTGCAGGTCGCCAACGAGCTTTTCTACCGCAATAAAGCCGCATGGCTGGTGGGCAAGCTGGTGACGCCCTCCGCCACCGTGCCGTTTCTGTTGCCCATCCACCGTACCGATGACGGCGAACTGTTTGTCGATACCTGCCTGACCACCAGCGCCGAGGCCAGCATTGTGTTTGGCTTCGCCCGCTCCTATTTTATGGTCTACGCTCCGCTGCCTGCCGCCCTGGTGGAGTGGCTGCGTGAGATCCTGCCAGGCAAAACCACCGCCGAGCTGTATATGGCGATTGGCTGTCAGAAGCATGCCAAAACGGAAAGCTACCGGGAGTATTTGCGCTATGTTACCACCGCCGATGAGCAATTTATCG
This sequence comes from Enterobacter cloacae complex sp. R_G8, assembly GCF_024599795.1. NCBI lineage: Bacteria > Pseudomonadati > Pseudomonadota > Gammaproteobacteria > Enterobacterales > Enterobacteriaceae > Enterobacter > Enterobacter cloacae complex sp. R_G8. The sequence goes on along the minus strand of NZ_CP102246.1, from coordinate 4,839,114 downwards.
AAGCGCCCGGCATTCGTGGCATGGTGATGCTGGTCTTTACGCTGCCGGGGTTTGACCGGGTGTTTAAGGTCATCAAAGATACATTCGCGCCGCAGAAAGAGATGACCGCAGCGCATGTTCGTGCCTGCTATCAGCTGGTGAAAGAACACGATCGCGTCGGGCGTATGGCGGATACGCAGGAGTTTGAAAATTTTGTGCTGGATAAGCGGCAGATCGATCCGGCTCTAATGGCCCTGTTACTGCAGGAAGCACCGGCAAAAATCACCGATCTGGGTGACAAAATAGCGATTAGTCATCTGTATATCGAACGTCGTATGGTGCCGCTGAATATCTGGCTGGAACAGGCCGACGGTCAGGCTTTAAAAGATGCCATTGAAGAGTATGGCAACGCGATTCGCCAGCTTGCCGCCGCCAATATTTTCCCGGGCGATATGCTGTTTAAAAACTTCGGCGTCACCCGTCACGGGCGAGTCGTATTCTATGATTACGATGAAATTTGCTATATGACGGAGGTGAATTTTCGCGATATCCCGCCGCCCCGTTACCCCGAAGATGAACTCTCCGGCGAGCCGTGGTACAGCGTCTCACCGGGTGATGTCTTTCCCGAGGAGTTTCGCCACTGGCTGTGCGCCGACCCGCGTATTGGGCCATTATTTGAAGAGATGCATGCCGATCTGTTTCGTGCCAGCTACTGGCGCGGGCTGCAAACGCGGATCAAAAACGGACATGTGGAAGATGTGTACGCCTACCGTCGTAAACAGCGGTTTTGCATCCGATTTTCTCCCTCTCCCGCAGGGTAAGGGCATCATGTTTTCTCCCTCTCCCTGTGGGAGAGGGCCGGGGTGAGGGCATCAGACCGCACTCAATCCTAACGAATCCCACCATACGCCAGCGTCACCTCTTTCGCCGCCTTAATCACCAGCGCACCCAGCTCGGTTACGCGGTCATCGGTCATACGCGAAATTGGTCCGGAGATGGAGATGGCGGCAAACGGTTCGCGATGCTCGTCAAAGATACAGGCCGCAATACAGCGCAGGCCCAGGGCATGCTCCTCGTCGTCAAACGAATAGCCGCGCTTACGGGTCAACGCCAGATCTTCTTTCAGATGCACCGGTGAAACCAGCGTGGCGTGGGTATAGGCGTGCAGCCCTTTACGGTGCAGCAGCCCCGTCACCTGTTCCTCGCTCAGCTGTGACAGAAAGGCTTTCCCCGCACCGGACGCGTGCATAGGCAGCTTACCGCCAATAGGGGCTGACATACGCATCAGCTGGGTACACTGTACTTGGTCAATGATAATCGCCTGATGGTCGCTCTGGTCGAGTACGGCCAGATTCACGGTCTCGCCCGACTCTTCCATTAATTTGCGCAGGATAGGGTGCACAATCGCCAGCAGGTTGCGGCTTTGCAGGAAGCTACTGCCGACGATGAACGCATGGGCGCCGACTGCCCAGTGCCCCAGCTCCCCAACCTGACGCACAAAACCAAGCTGCTGCATGGTGGTCAGCAGCCGGTGCGTGGTGGAGTTCGGCAGACCAGCCTGCTGAGCCAGCTCCGTCAGGGCCACGCTGCTGTGCGACTCGGCTATCCACTCCAGCAGCTTCAAACCGCGCGTGAGCGATTGAACCTGTCCGCCCTGTTGTGCGGCGGGGGTGGCGGCAGGTTTTCTGCCGCGTTTCGCGGGAACGGTCGTGACCATGACGATCTCCTTTTTCTGTATCGTGGAAATCATTTTCGTTTTATTTGGTGATTTTGCAACCGTTATCCTGACTGATCGGAGGAGTGATGGTGAACATGTCTCATGTTACCGCCGTGTGACTTTTCCACCCTGCAAGATTGTGCCAGTATGGACCGCAGCCTTTTGGCCTGGTTGAGCGTTGTCGGGAGCAAGTGTGAGCAGCAAAGTAGAGCAACTGCGTGCGCAGTTAAATAAACGAATTCTGGTGCTGGACGGCGGCATGGGCACCATGATCCAGAGCTATCGTCTCAGTGAAGACGATTTCCGCGGCGAACGTTTCGCGGACTGGCCATGCGACCTCAAAGGTAACAACGACCTGCTGGTGTTAAGCAAACCGCAGGTGATTGCGGATATCCACAACGCCTACTTCGAGGCGGGTGCCGATATCGTTGAAACCAACACCTTTAACTCGACAACCATCGCCATGGCGGATTACCAGATGGAGTCCCTGTCGGCGGAGATAAACTTTGAGGCGGCGAAACTCGCCCGCGCCTGTGCCGACGCATGGACGGCCCGCACGCCGGATAAACCGCGCTATGTTGCCGGGGTGCTGGGTCCAACCAACCGCACCGCCTCCATTTCACCGGACGTGAACGACCCGGCGTTTCGTAATATTACCTTTGACCAGCTGGTTGCGGCCTACCGTGAATCAACCAAAGCGCTGGTGGAAGGGGGTTCCGATCTGATCCTGATTGAAACGGTTTTCGATACCCTCAATGCCAAAGCCGCGATATACGCGGTGAAAGAGGAGTTCGAGGCGCTGGGCGTTGACCTGCCGATCATGATTTCCGGCACCATCACCGATGCCTCTGGCCGTACCCTGTCAGGCCAGACCACCGAAGCGTTTTATAACTCCCTGCGCCACGCTGAAGCGCTCTCCTTCGGCCTGAACTGCGCGCTGGGGCCGGATGAACTGCGCCAGTACGTGCAGGAGCTGTCGCGCATCGCGGAATGCTACGTTACCGCCCACCCGAACGCCGGACTGCCAAACGCCTTTGGCGAATACGACCTGGATGCGGACACCATGGCGGCGCAAATCCGCGAATGGGCTGAATCCGGTTTCCTGAATATCGTTGGCGGCTGCTGCGGCACTACGCCGGAGCACATAGCCGCCATGAGCAATGCCGTGGCCGGTCTGCCGCCGCGTAAACTGCCCGAGCTGCCGGTTGCCTGCCGTCTCTCCGGCCTTGAGCCGTTGACCATCGGCGATGACAGCCTGTTTGTGAACGTTGGGGAGCGTACAAACGTTACGGGCTCGGCAAAGTTTAAACGGCTGATCAAAGAAGAGAAGTACAGCGAAGCGCTGGACGTTGCCCGCCAGCAGGTTGAAAACGGCGCGCAGATCATCGACATCAACATGGATGAGGGGATGCTCGACGCCGAAGCGGCGATGGTGCGTTTCCTCAACCTGATCGCTGGCGAGCCGGATATCGCCCGCGTGCCGATCATGATTGACTCCTCCAAATGGGAAGTCATCGAAAAAGGGCTGAAGTGCATTCAGGGCAAAGGTATCGTCAACTCCATTTCAATGAAAGAAGGCGTCGATATCTTCATTCACCATGCAAAGCTGGTCCGTCGATATGGCGCGGCCGTGGTGGTGATGGCCTTTGATGAAGTGGGCCAGGCCGATACCCGCGAGCGAAAAATTGAAATTTGCCGCCGCGCGTACAAGATACTGACTGAAGAGGTGGGCTTCCCGCCGGAAGACATTATCTTCGACCCGAACATCTTCGCCGTTGCGACCGGGATTGAAGAGCACAATAACTACGCCCAGGACTTTATCGGCGCGTGTGAAGACATCAAACGTGAGCTGCCGTATGCGCTGATCTCCGGCGGCGTGTCGAACGTGTCGTTCTCGTTCCGCGGCAACGACCCGGTGCGTGAAGCGATCCACGCCGTATTCCTCTATTACGCCATTCGCAATGGAATGGACATGGGGATCGTCAACGCCGGACAGCTGGCGATTTACGACGACCTTCCTGCCGAACTGCGCGATGCCGTAGAGGACGTGATCCTGAACCGCCGCAACGACGCCACCGAGCGACTGCTCGATCTGGCAGAAAAATACCGCGGCAGCAAATCGGACGACGCTGCCAATGTTCAGCAGGCCGAGTGGCGTGCCTGGGATGTAAGGAAACGGCTGGAATATTCGCTGGTAAAAGGCATCACCGAGTTTATCGAGCAGGATACCGAAGAGGCTCGTCAGCAGGCTGCACGGCCCATCGAGGTTATCGAAGGGCCGCTGATGGATGGCATGAACGTGGTGGGCGATCTGTTCGGTGAGGGCAAAATGTTCCTGCCGCAGGTAGTCAAGTCCGCGCGCGTGATGAAGCAGGCCGTGGCGTATCTGGAGCCGTTTATCGAAGCCAGCAAAGAGCAAGGTTCCAGCAACGGTAAAATGGTTATCGCCACCGTGAAGGGCGACGTGCATGACATCGGAAAGAACATTGTCGGTGTGGTGCTACAGTGCAATAACTACGAGATTATTGACCTTGGTGTAATGGTGCCGGCGGATAAAATCCTCAGGACCGCGCGCGAAGTCAATGCTGACCTGATTGGCCTTTCGGGGCTGATTACCCCGTCGCTCGACGAGATGGTTAACGTGGCGAAAGAGATGGAGCGTCAGGGCTTCACCATTCCGCTGCTGATTGGCGGGGCGACCACCTCAAAAGCGCATACTGCGGTGAAGATTGAGCAGAACTACAGCGGCCCGACGGTCTATGTACAGAACGCCTCTCGCACCGTGGGCGTGGTCTCAGCGCTGCTCTCCGACACCCAGCGCGATGACTTTGTGGCCCGGACCCGCAAAGAGTACGAAACCGTCCGCATTCAGCATGCCCGCAAGAAACCGCGCACCCCACCGGTGACACTTCAGGCGGCGCGCGATAACGATCTGGCGTTTGACTGGGCGAGCTATACGCCGCCGGTTGCCCATCGTCTGGGCGTGCAGGAGGTGACCGCCAGCATCGAAACGTTGCGCAACTACATCGACTGGACACCATTCTTTATGACCTGGTCGCTGGCGGGCAAATATCCGCGCATCCTGGAAGATGAGGTTGTCGGCGAAGAGGCGAAGCGCCTGTTTAAAGACGCTAACGACATGCTCGACAAACTCAGCGCCGAGAAAGCCCTTAACCCGCGCGGCGTGGTGGGGCTGTTTCCGGCGAACCGTGTGGGTGATGACATCGAAATTTATCGCGATGAGACGCGCACCCACGTGCTGGCCGTGAGCCATCATCTGCGTCAGCAAACCGAGAAGGTTGGGTTTGCCAACTACTGTCTGGCCGATTTTGTCGCGCCAAAGCTGAGTGGCAAAGCCGACTACATCGGTGCCTTCGCCGTGACCGGCGGTCTGGAAGAGGATGCGCTGGCGGACGCCTTTGAAGCGCAGCATGATGATTACAACAAAATCATGGTCAAAGCGATTGCCGATCGCCTGGCGGAAGCGTTCGCAGAGTATCTGCACGAGCGCGTGCGTAAGGTGTACTGGGGCTACGCTGCGAATGAAAATCTCAGCAATGAGGAGCTGATCCGCGAAAACTACCAGGGGATCCGCCCGGCGCCGGGTTACCCGGCCTGTCCGGAACATACCGAAAAGGGCACCATCTGGCAGCTGCTGGACGTTGAAGCCCATACCGGGATGAAACTGACCGAATCTTTCGCGATGTGGCCAGGGGCATCGGTTTCCGGCTGGTACTTCAGTCATCCGGACAGCAAGTACTTCGCCGTGGCGCAGCTGCAGCGCGATCAGATCGAAGATTATGCACTGCGTAAAGGCATGAGCGTCTCTGAAGTGGAACGTTGGTTAGCGCCGAATCTCGGCTACGACGCCGACTGACGTCACTTTTCCTTACAACTAACAGGGCGCTCAATGAGCGCCCTGTCTCTTTCTTACGTTTAAACCCTTATACTGACCTAAGGAAAACGAATAACGATAAGGAGGATAACCTTCCGTGCTGACCCTGTTACATCTGCTTTCGGCAGTCGCACTGCTGGTCTGGGGCACCCATATTGTCCGTACCGGCGTGATGCGCGTGTTTGGCGCACGTTTACGTACCGTTCTCAGCAGCAGCGTAGAGAAGAAACCGCTCGCCTTCTGCGCGGGTATTGGCGTAACGGCGCTGGTTCAGAGCAGTAATGCGACCACATTGCTCGTGACATCGTTTGTCGCGCAGGATCTGGTGGCGCTGGCTCCTGCACTGGTTATCGTGCTGGGGGCTGACGTGGGTACCGCCCTGATGGCACGTATCCTGACTTTCGACCTCTCCTGGCTGTCACCGCTGCTGATATTTATCGGGGTTATCTTCTTCCTTGGGCGTAAACAGACACGCGCTGGCCAGCTTGGACGCGTGGGAATTGGCCTTGGGCTGATCCTGCTGGCGCTGGAACTGATTGTGCAGGCGGTAACGCCCATTACCGAAGCCAACGGCGTGCAGGTCATCTTTGCCTCGCTGACCGGTGACATCATGCTGGATGCGCTGATTGGCGCGGTATTTGCCATCGTCAGTTACTCCAGCCTGGCGGCTGTACTGCTGACGGCGACCTTAACCGCCGCCGGGGCGATCTCCTTTCCGGTCGCACTGTGTCTGGTAATCGGGGCTAACCTCGGTTCTGGCCTGCTGGCGATGCTCAATAACAGCGCCGCCAATGCTGCCGCCCGCCGCGTGGCGCTCGGCAGTCTGCTGTTTAAGCTGGTGGGCAGCCTGATTATTCTGCCGTTTGTGCACCCACTGGCGAACCTGATGGACAACCTCTCTCTGCCGAAGGCAGAGCTGGTGATCTACTTCCACGTCTTCTACAACCTGGTGCGCTGCCTGGCGATGGTTCCGTTTGCTGAGCCAATGGCGCGCTTCTGTGAACGGCTTATCCGCGACGAGCCGGAGCTGGATGCGCGCCTGAAACCGAAGCATCTGGACACCTCCGCGCTGGATACCCCTGCGCTGGCGCTGGCCAATGCCGCCCGCGAAACGCTGCGCATGGGGGATGCGATGGAAACCATGCTCGAAGGACTGCAAAAGGTAATGCACGGCGAGCCGCGGGAAGAGAAAGAGTTGCGCAGGCTCGCGGATGATATCAACGTGCTCTATACCGCCATCAAGCTCTATCTGGCGCGCATCCCGCAGGATGAACTGGCGGAAGAGGAGTCCCGCCGCTGGGCGGAAATCATTGAAATGTCGCTTAACCTTGAGCAGGCCTCGGATATTGTGGAGCGGATGGGCAGTGAAATTGCTGACAAATCCCTGGCCGCCCGCCGTGCGTTCTCCGTCGAAGGGCTGAAGGAGCTGGAAGCCCTGCACGAACAACTTCTGAGTAACCTGAAGCTGGCGATGCTGGTCTTCTTCTCAAGTGATGTGCCGAGCGCACGCCGCCTGCGTCGCAACAAACATCGTTTCCGTATCCTCAACCGCCGCTACTCGCACGCCCACGTTGAACGTCTGCACCAGCAAAACGTGCAAAGTATCGAAACCAGCTCCCTGCATCTGGGGCTGCTGGGGGATATGAAACGCCTTAACTCATTGTTCTGTGCGGTGGCGTACAGCGTGATGGAACAGCCGGATGAAGATGACGAGCGGGATGAGTATTAATCTCTGAAAGCGCCTCGCAAAACCCATTTGCGAGGCGTGACGCTTTATAAAGCGCAATTTACTCTTCAGACCTTATATTTTGAAGGGAATAGAAAATGCTCGTTTATTACGCTACACTTCGCCAATTCATGCGCATTCCAATGGGGGTTCTCATGCGCACTACCCATGGCATTAAAAAATCAGTCAATGTTTCGTTAGCACCTGAAATTCTTGAAGAAGCGCGACGGCTGAAACTCAATCTCTCTGCTGTACTCACGGCCGCTCTACAGGAGCAGTTTCGTGCGCATCAGCGCGCAGAGTGGTTAGCAGAAAATAAAGCGTCTATAGAGGCCATCAACCAGTGGGTTGATGAAAACGGCTCCTTTAGTGATTTTCAGAGGTCGTTCTGATGGAGCAATATTTTGCTTATGAGAATGAAGGCAATGGGAGAAAAGCCTATCCATGGCTTATTAATATGCAGCACCCTGTTGCTAATGTGATGAAACATGTACTTGTCGCTCCCGCCGTTGAATTAAGCCTGCTGGGCGGCATTCGTCCGCCTGCGAAAGTGTGCCCTGTCGTTGAAATCGCGGGTAAGCCTTGCGTTGTCATGATGCATATGCTGTCAGGCATATCTTCAAAAGAGTTAGGTGAACGCGTTGCCGATCTCACTGACAACAGAGCTTCATTGCGGGATGCACTCGATTTTCTGATCAACGGTTACTAGGCCTTTTTTGTCAGCCGCAAGGTAAGGTATATTTCGCCCTTCACAGGAGAAACTATGCTGCCAACTCAATCAACCCGATTAAACAAATACATTAGCGAGAGCGGGATCTGCTCACGTCGCGAGGCGGACCGTTACATCGAACAAGGTAATGTGTTCCTCAACGGCAAACGCGCCACTATTGGTGACCAGGTGATGCCTGGCGACGTGGTTAAAGTGAATGGTCAGCTCATCGAACCGCGTGATGCAGAAGACCTGGTGTTTATCGCGTTGAATAAACCGGTTGGTATCGTCAGTACCACGGAAGAGGGCGAGCGGGACAACATTGTTGATTTCGTTAACCACAGCAGCCGTATCTTCCCGATTGGTCGTCTGGATAAAGACTCCCAGGGGCTGATTTTCCTCACTAACCACGGCGATCTGGTGAACAAGATTCTGCGTGCCGGTAACGACCACGAGAAAGAGTATATCGTGACGGTGAATAAGCCGGTGACGGACGAATTTATCCGAGGAATGGGTGCAGGCGTACCGATTTTGGGCACCGTGACGAAGAAGTGTAAGGTCAAAAAAGAGGCACCCTTCGCGTTTCGTATCACGCTGGTGCAGGGCCTGAACCGCCAGATCCGCCGTATGTGCGAATACTTTGGCTACGAAGTGACGAAGCTGGAACGCACGCGCATCATGAACGTCAGCCTGTCCGGGATCCCGCTGGGCGAGTGGCGTGACCTAACGGACGACGAGCTGATTGAGCTGTTCAAACTTATCGAGAACTCCTCGTCCGAAGCAAAGCCGAAGGCCAAAGCGAAACCGAAAACTCAGACGATGAAGCGTCCGGTCGTGAAGGCGCCTCAGGCGGAAGAAAAAGGGCGTGGCAAGCCGGGCAACGGGAAACGTTTTACCCAGCCGGGCCGTAAAAAGAAGGGGCGCTAATTAGCGCCTTCCACGGGTAGAGGTATTGGCCGACCACGAAAAGGTCGTTTCAGTATCCGGCTTATATGCCTGCTGCTTTTTCAGTTTGCGGGCTTTCTTCGCCTCGGCATCACGCTGCGCCATCAGTTTGTCGATGTACTCTTTTTTCACCTGATTGGTTTCGGCGTTTGTCAGCGTGCGGCCATGCGCGATGCGTGCGCGGTCAAGAAGCGTTTTAAGTTCACGCTGCTCGGCTTCCGTCATGTCTTTCTGGGTTAATCGTGGTGTCGCCATTGCTGAAGCCTCCTGAGAGAGAGGCTTCAGTGTAAAGCAAGTACCGTAAATTAACCCTGTTTCACCGCATCTTTTTTCGTTTGTTCATCAATCGGTTTACCGGACCAGTATCCCGCCAGTAGTGAACCGGACAGGTTATGCCAGACCGAGAAGAGCGCACCAGGCAGAGCCGCCAGCGGCGAGAAGTAGATTTTCCCGAGCGCCGCCGCCAGACCGGAGTTCTGCATTCCTACCTCAATGGCCAGCGTCCGGCAGGTGGATTCATCGAAACCAAACAGTTTCCCGCCCCAGTAGCCGCCCAGCAGGCCAATGGTGTTATGCAGCACGATCGCGATAATCACGACAAAGCCCACGGATGCAATGTGCGACGCGGAACCTGCCACCACGGCGCTGATGATGGCCAGAATACAGACCATCGAAAACGCAGGCAGATACGGTTCAACGGCTTTCACCACGCGCGGGAACAGGTGGTGAATGACCAGACCCAATGCGATCGGGATCACCACGATTTGCAAAATGCTCAGCAGCATTCCCATCACGTCCACCTGGATATGCGCATCCACATACAAGCGTGTTAACAATGGTGTGGCAATGACGCCAACCAGCGTGGATACCGAGGAGATGGTCACGGAGAGCGCCACATCGCCTTTTGCCAGATAGATCATGACATTCGACGCGGTTCCGCTGGCCACGCTGCCCACCAGTACCATCCCGGCGGAGAGGTCGGGTGGCATCTTAAAGGCCATTGCCAGCAGCCAGGCCGCAAGAGGCATCACCAGGTAGTGCAGGAAAATCCCTGCGGCAACCGGAGCCGGGCGTGACAGCACGCGTTTAAAGTCGTCGATTTTTAGGTGTACACCCATGCCGAACATAATCAGCATCAGCAACGTAGTCACCCACGGACCAATGCCCGTGAACGTAGTGGGGGTGTAATACGCGAGTATGGAGAGCAGCAGCGCCCATAACGGGAACAGCCGGGTGATGGCGGATAACATAGGTATTCCTTGCAGTATTGTCGTGTTGTTTAGTTATAAAAAAGCCGGGTCTGTGCCCGGCTTATAGGTATTGTTTATCGTGCTAACGAATTTTATTCAAACAAATTCTGATGAAGTTTTTGCACAACCTGCTCCGCCTGCTCAGCTGGCACCAGGAAGCAGAGGTTGTAGCTGGAGGCACCGTAGCAAATCATACGGATATTGAACGGATCGAGTACCCCGAAGACCTCTTTGCCCACGCCACAGGCGCGCGACAGCTTATTACCGATGATCGCCACCAGCGCCAGGTTTTCTTCTACTTCCACGCGGCACAGTTCAGACAACTCAATCAGCAACGACTGCGTCAGCAGGGTGTCACCCGTTGAGGTTGAACCGGTGGTGTCCAGCGTCAGCGCGATGCTCACTTCGGAGGTGGTGATCAGATCCACGGAGATATTATGACGCGCCAGGATGCCAAACACTTCCGCCAGGAAGCCGCGCGAGTGCAGCATATTATGGCTGTGCAGCGTGACCAGCGTTTGCTTACGGCGCAGGGCCAGCGCGCGGAACAGCGGTGGGTTTTCGGTTTTCTTGCATACCAGCGTACCGCCCGCTTTCGGATCTTTACTTGAACCGACAAAGACCGGGATATCACTACGCACGGCAGGCAGCAGCGTTGCCGGGTGCAGCACTTTCGCACCGAAGGTCGCCATTTCCGCCGCTTCTTCAAACGCAATCACATCAATACGTTTTGCCGCAGAGACGACGCGTGGATCGGTGGTGTAGATCCCCGGGACGTCAGTCCAGATATCGACGCGGGTCGCGTGCAGCGCTTCGCCCAGCAGCGCCGCGGTGTAGTCACTGCCGCCACGGCCAAGCGTGGTGGTGCGGCCTTTGGCTTCGCTGCCGATAAAGCCCTGGGTGATCACGATACCCTCATCCAGGCGCGGGGCCAGCTGCTGATTGGTCAGCTCGGCCAGCGCTTCCACGTCCGGCTCGGCGCGGCCAAAGCGATCGCTGGTGCGCATGATTTTACGCACGTCGAACCACTGTGCCTGAACATGACGTTCACGCATGATTTCAACAAACAGCAGGGTGGACATGAGCTCACCGTGGCTGACCAGTTCATCGGTCAGGGCGGTGGAGGTGGCCAGAGAAGCGGCTTCTGCCAGCGTGGTGATATTTTCCAGCAGGCGCTCTACTTCCTCGCGGATCACGTTTGGATTCTGCAGACGTTCAAGGATGTCGAACTGAATTTTGCGCAGTGCGTCCAGCTTAACGAAGCGCTCGGTGGCCTCCAGTCCTTCAGACAGAGAAACCAGCAGGTTCGTCACGCCAGCAGAGGCAGAAAGCACTACCAGGCGGGTATTCGGATCGGCCAGCACCACATCGGCGCTGCGGTTCATGGCATCGTAATCTGCCACACTGGTGCCGCCAAACTTGGCGACCACAAAACTCGTCATAACAACCTCGTGTCAGGGAATGAATAAAGCGACCATGGCACAAGAATGAAACGAAAACAGGTGCAGGCGCAAAATACGGCCCTATAAATAAAATGCGGGGGAGGTCCTGTCAATGCCGGGATTATGCGGATTTTTCATGGGGGGGTACCCCTGAGAAACAGGACTTATAACAGGGCCATATTTTATGCTTCATTTTACCCGGTTTTGACCGACATTTCGCCGCCACGGGTGGGCGCGTCAGCAGCTATACTTTTCGGGTCTTTTCACCTGCGTTTGATGCAGGCCAGGGCAATGGCATAAAAACCATCACAATTTTTATTTGCAGGCGCTACAATCGACCGCAGTCACAATTCTCAAATCAGAAGAGTATTGCTAATGAAAAACATCAACCCAACGCAGACCGCTGCCTGGCAGGCACTACAAAAACATTTTGATGAAATGAAAGACGTCACTATCGCGGAGCTGTTCGCGAACGATGCCGATCGTTTCAACAAATTCTCCGCGACCTTCGATGACCTGATGCTGGTGGATTTCTCCAAAAACCGCATTACCGAAGAGACGCTGGCGAAACTGCAGGATCTGGCAAAAGAGACTCAGCTTGCCGACGCCATCAAATCCATGTTCTCCGGTGAGAAGATCAACCGCACCGAAGACCGTGCCGTGCTGCACGTGGCACTGCGTAACCGTAGCAATACGCCAATCATCGTTGATGGCAAAGATGTGATGCCGGAAGTGAACGCGGTGCTGGAAAAGATGAAAGCCTTCTCTGAAGCGATCATCTCCGGAAGCTGGAAAGGCTACACCGGCAAAGCGATCACCGACGTGGTTAACATCGGTATCGGCGGCTCTGATCTCGGCCCGTTCATGGTGACCGAAGCGCTGCGTCCATACAAAAACCACCTCAACATGCACTTTGTCTCTAACGTCGATGGTACCCACATCGCCGAAGTGCTGAAGAACGTGAACCCGGAAACCACCCTGTTCCTGGTGGCGTCTAAAACCTTCACCACCCAGGAAACCATGACCAACGCCCACAGCGCGCGCGACTGGTTCCTGAAAACCGCGGGCGACAACAAGCACGTGGCGAAGCACTTCGCGGCTCTGTCCACCAACGGTAAAGCGGTCGGTGAGTTCGGTATCGACACCGCGAACATGTTCGAGTTCTGGGACTGGGTGGGTGGCCGTTACTCTCTGTGGTCCGCGATCGGTCTGTCCATCATCCTCTCCGTGGGCTTCGACAACTTTGTTGAGCTGCTCTCCGGCGCGCACGCGATGGACAAACACTTCTCCACCACCGCACCTGAGAAAAACCTGCCAGTGCTGCTGGCGCTGATCGGCATCTGGTACAACAACTTCTTCGGCGCAGAGACCGAAGCGATCCTGCCGTACGACCAGTACATGCACCGCTTCGCGGCCTACTTCCAGCAGGGCAATATGGAATCCAACGGTAAATACGTTGACCGTAACGGCAACGCGGTGGATTACCAGACTGGCCCAATCATCTGGGGTGAGCCAGGCACCAACGGTCAGCACGCGTTCTATCAGCTGATTCACCAGGGAACCAAAATGGTACCGTGCGATTTCATCGCCCCGGCTATCACCCATAACCCGCTGTCTGATCACCATCCGAAACTGCTGTCTAACTTCTTCGCTCAGACTGAAGCGCTGGCGTTTGGTAAATCCCGCGAGGTAGTAGAGCAGGAATACCGTGACCAGGGTAAAGATCCAGCCACCCTGGAACACGTTGTGCCGTTCAAAGTGTTCGAAGGCAACCGCCCAACCAACTCCATCCTGCTGCGTGAAATCACGCCATTCAGCCTGGGCGCGCTGATTGCCCTTTATGAGCATAAGATCTTCACGCAGGGCGCTATCCTGAACATCTTCACCTTTGACCAGTGGGGCGTTGAGCTGGGCAAACAGCTGGCGAACCGCATTCTGCCTGAACTGGGTGATGATAAGGCGATTAGCAGCCACGACAGCTCGACAAATGGTTTGATTAATCGCTATAAAGCATGGCGCGCGTAATTAAATCTTCATAAAAACGTGCCGGCGATATGCCGGCATTTTTTTATCGGATAATTCCTGATGTCTGTTATTTAGCTCAAATTCCCGTTCTGAGTTTTATCTGAAAATACCCTTTAACCGGTTAATGAGTACGGTTTATTTTAGGATTATACGGAGTAGTGATTTTACTGAGTGTAATTATATCTATTTGATTTTTATTGATTCTTTAATTTCTAAATTGTTCTTATATTTCAATTTTATCCAATAGTCCGAAAACCCTTCCTCTATTTATCCGTACGGCAATCCCTCTGCTTTAGTTGTGTATACTCGAATCCGCCTGGAATTCTTTTCGGGCAAATCTCCATTCATTCATTGAAGGGAAATTGTTATGAAGAAAGTACTGTATGGCATTTTTGCCATATCTGCGCTTGCGGCGACATCTGTTTATGCAGCTCCGGTTCAGGTCGGGGAAGCAGCAGGGTCGGCTGCGACGTCTGCGTCTGCGGGGAGTTCTACCGCAGCCAGCGCCAGCACCGTAAGTTCAGCCGTGGGTGTCGCGCTGGCGGCAACCGGTGGCGGTGATGGCTCCAATACCGGAACCACGACCACCACAACGACCAGCACCCAGTAATAGCGGGTGTTTTAATCATAACCACACTTCGGTGTGGTTATTTCGCCCCTTCGGAGAAGAGTCGTGAAGCGACCTGCAATCATCCTGATTTGCCTGCTGTTGCAGGCGTGCTCGGCCACCACCAAAGGGCTGGGTAATTCACTGTGGGAAAGCATGTTCGGTACACCGGGCGTGCATTTGACCGATGATGAACTTCAGAACATGCCGTATGCCAGTCAGTACATGCAGCTCAACGATGGGCCGCAACTGTTTGTGGTGCTCGCTTTCGATGAAAACGGGCAGCAGAAATGGGTGACGCAGGATCAGGCCACCATCGTGACGCAACATAGCCGTATTGTGAAAACCCTGCTCGGTGGCGACAACCTCCTCGAGGTCAACAACCTCGCGGCCGATCCGCTCATCAAACCGAACCAGATCACCGACGGTGCAAGCTGGACGCGGACAATGGGGTGGACGGAACACAAGCAGGTTCGTTACGCCACCGCCCGCTCTACCTTCCGCTGGGACGGTATGGACAGCGTCAGGGTAGGCAGCGACGAAACTCAGGTTCGCGTACTGGATGAAGAGGTCACGACCGATCGGGCGACCTGGCATAACCGTTTCTGGGTGGATGAGGACGGGCAGATCCGCCAGTCATTGCAGTATCTGGGTGCCGGATTCTTCCCGGTCAAAACCACGCTGATCAAGGCCGCGAAATCATGAAAACACTTATTCGCGTTGCGCTGATCGCAAGCTTTGCCACACCGCTCGCCTGGTCTGCCGGGACGGTGAAGGTCTACACACCGGACAACGCGCAGCCCAAAACGTTGACGAACGCCGGGCATCTGATTGATCTCGTCGGCCAGCCAAGACTGGCAAACAGCTGGTGGCCAGGGGCGGTGATCGGTGAGCGGCAGGCAACGGTTGAGGCGGAACAAAAACACAAGGCGCTGCTCGCCAGGTTAACCGGGTTAGCAGAGCAGGAAGACGGTGACGATGCGGCAGCCATTAACAGCCTTCGCCAGCAGCTTCTGGCGCTGAAGGTCACCGGAAGACAAAAGGTCAATCTCGATCCGGATGAAGTCCGCGTGACGGAAAAAGGCAATCCGGCACTCGAGGGCGACTACACGCTCTGGCTCCCCGCGCAGCCTACCACCATCACCGTGATGGGGCTTATCAGCAGTCCGGGGAAAAAGCCTTTTACCCCCGGCCGCGACGTGGCGAGCTATCTCGACGAGCAGAGCCTGTTGAGTGGTGCGGATAACAGCTACGCCTGGGTGATTTACCCTGACGGGAACACGCAAAAAGCACCGGTCGCCTACTGGAACAAGCGGCATATCGAACCTATGCCAGGCAGCATAATTTTTGTCGGTTTTGCCGACCACTTCTGGACGAAGGCGTATGACGGGCTGAATGCCGATATCCTTCATTCCCTGATACAGCGGATACCGGAATAATGAAAAAAACCTATCTCTATAGCATGCTGGCACTGTGTGTGAGTGCCGCCTGTCATGCAGAAACGTATCCGGCACCCATTGGCCCGTCTCAGTCAGACTTCGGTGGCGTCGGTTTACTGCAAACCCCTACCGCGCGTATGGCGCGAGAAGGGGAAATTAGCCTTAACTATCGTGATAACGACCAGTACCGCTACTATTCTGCATCCGTACAGCTGTTCCCATGGCTCGAAACCACGCTGCGTTACACCGACGTACGGACGAAACAGTACAGCAGCGTGGACGCGTTCTCCGGCGATCAAACCTACAAAGATAAAGCCTTCGACGTAAAACTGCGTCTGTGGGAAGAGAGCTACTGGATGCCGCAGGTTTCCGTGGGGGCGAAAGATATCGGCGGTACCGGCCTGTTCGACGCGGAGTACATTGTCGCCAGTAAGGCCTGGGGGCCGTTTGACTTCTCACTGGGGCTTGGCTGGGGCTATCTCGGTACCAGCGGCAACGTGAAAAACCCGTTCTGCACTTACAGCGACAAATTCTGCTATCGCGATAACAGCTATCAGAAAGCGGGTTCCATTAACGGTGACCAGATGTTCCATGGCCCGGCGTCCCTGTTTGGCGGCGTGGAGTATCAGACGCCGTGGCAGCCGCTGCGCCTGAAGCTGGAGTACGAAGGAAACGACTACTCACAGGACTTCGCCGGGAAAATTGAGCAGAAGAGCAAGTTTAACGTCGGCGCCATTTACCGCGTCACCGATTGGGCCGACGTTAACCTCAGCTACGAGCGCGGCAATACCGTCATGTTCGGCTTTACGCTGCGCACGAACTTTAACGATATGCGACCGCACTATAACGACAACGCGCGGCCTGCATATCAGCCAGAGCCTCAGGATGCCATTCTGCAGCACTCCGTGGTGGCCAATCAGCTGACACTGCTGAAATATAACGCTGGTCTGGCCGATCCGAAGATTCAGGTGAAAGGCGATACGCTGTATGTGACCGGCGAGCAGGTGAAATATCGCGACTCGCGGGAAGGGATCGAACGTGCCAACCGGATCATCATGAACGATCTGCCGGAGGGGATCCGCACGATCCGCGTAACGGAGAACCGCCTGAACCTGCCGCAGGTGACGACGGAAACGGACGTGGCCAGCCTTAAGCGCCATCTGGAGGGCGAGCCGCTGGGGCATGAAACCGAGCTGGTACAAAAACGCGTTGAGCCGATCGTGCCGGAGACGACCGAGCAGGGCTGGTATATCGATAAATCGCGCTTCGATTTCCACATCGACCCGGTGCTAAACCAGTCTGTCGGTGGGCCGGAAAACTTCTACATGTACCAGTTGGGCGTGATGGCGTCGGCGGATCTGTGGGTGACCGACCACCTGCTGACCACCGGCAGCCTGTTTGGCAACCTTGCCAACAACTACGACAAGTTCAACTACACCAATCCGCCGAACGACTCGAAGCTGCCGCGCGTGCGTACCCGCGTCCGTGAGTACGTGCAGAACGATGCCTACGTAAACAACCTGCAGGCCAACTACTTCCAGTACTTCGGTAATGGCTTCTACGGTCAGGTCTACGGCGGTTATCTGGAAACCATGTACGGCGGCGCGGGGGCGGAAGTGCTTTATCGTCCGGTGGACAGCAACTGGGCGTTTGGTATTGATGCCAACTACGTTAAACAGCGTGACTGGCGCAGCGCGCAGGACATGATGAAGTTCACCGACTATAGCGTGAAAACCGGTCACCTGACGGCCTACTGGACGCCGTCGTTCGCCCAGGACGTGCTGGTGAAAGCCAGCGTGGGTCAGTACCTGGCGGGCGATAAGGGCGGCACGCTGGATATCTCCAAACACTTCGACAGCGGAGTGGTGGTAGGCGGTTACGCCACCATCACCAACGTTTCGCCGGACGAATACGGGGAAGGGGACTTCACCAAAGGGGTGTATGTGTCGATTCCACTGGATCTGTTCTCATCCGGCCCAACCCGCAGCCGTGCGGCCATTGGCTGGACGCCGCTGACGCGCGACGGGGGCCAGCAGTTGGGCCGTAAGTTCCAGCTGTATGACATGACCAGCGATAAGAACATTAACTTCCGCTGATAGCTCTCATCCTTTTCTGTTGTAGGCCCGGTAAGCGCCAGCGCCACCGGGCAACTCACAAGCGGCGCAACAGCCTCGCCGGGTTTCCCGCATAAATGCCTTTCTCGGTGATGGATTTGGTCACCACGCTCCCCGCACCAATCACCACCCCGTCGCAGATGGAGACCGCCAGAATGGTGGCGCCACTGCCAATCGACACATCATTTCCCACGGTAATGCGTCCCCAGCTGTTCCGGTCAGCATTGGGTTTGCCGTCGCGAAACAGATCGTTGGCAAACATCACCCCATGACCAATAAAACAGCGTTCGCCTATGCTGACGTACTCGCAAATGAAGGTGTGGGACTGAATTTTGCTCTCATCGCCAATGCGCGTATGGCCCTGGATTTCAACAAACGGGCCGACAAACACACCGTTGCCAAGCACGCAGTCATAAAGATTACAGGGCTCATAAAGAGTGACATTTTCGCCACAGGTTACGTTGCGAACCCCGGTAGGTCTGCGCTCCATCCGTTACCTCCGTACATAAAACATAATTAAAAAATATAGATCCACGTCACATTTTTGCGTTATACAGGAACCTCGCCCTGGAGAATGAGGTGCTGTATGACATCCCTGACTCGCCCGCGCGTTGAGTTCATCTCAACTATCCTCCAGACCGTGCTGAACCTCGGTCTGCTGAGCCTTGGCCTGATCCTGGTCGTCTTTTTGGGTAAAGAGACGGTGCATCTGGCAGATGTGTTGTTCGCCCCCGAGCAAACCAGCAAATATGCGCTGGTGGAAGGCCTGGTGGTCTACTTTCTCTACTTTGAATTTATCGCCCTGATTGTGAAGTATTTCCAGTCAGGCTTTCACTTCCCTCTGCGCTATTTTGTCTACATTGGGATCACCGCGATAGTGCGGCTGATCATCGTCGATCATAAATCTCCCCTTGATGTGCTGATCTACTCGGCGGCGATCCTGCTGCTGGTGATCACCCTCTGGCTGTGTAATTCGAAGCGGCTGAAGCGCGAATAAAAAAAATGGCGCTCCGAAGAGCGCCTAACAACAGTCACAAGTTGGGTTAATACAATACGTCTAAAGTTGAGGGTTGCAGTGGCATAACAGATGAAACTTAACCTTTCACACCGCCCGCCGTCAGGCCGTTGACCAGCCAGCGCTGGGCCAGCAGGAACACCACGGTAATCGGGATGGCAGAGAGTACGGCCGCCGCGGCAAAGTCGCCCCACAGGTAGTTTTGCGGGTTGAGGTATTGCTGCATACCCACGGCGAGGGTGTAACTATTCACATCACGCAGTAACAGAGACGCGACCGGCACTTCGGTGATGGCGGCGATAAACGACAGGATAAACACCACCGCCAGGATAGGCACCGACAGCGGCAGCAGAACCAGACGGAACGCCTGCCATGGCGTCGCGCCATCCAGCGCCGCTGCTTCTTCCAGCGAGCCGTCGATGGTTTCGAAATAGCCTTTGATGGTCCACACATGCAGGGCGATACCGCCAAGATAGGCGAAGATCACGCCGCCGTGGGTGTTCAGGCCGATAAACGGCACATACTGGCCCAGGCGGTCAAACAAGGCATACAACGCGACCAGAGACAGTACCGCCGGGAACATCTGGAAAATCAGCATCCCTTTCAGCAGTGAGGCCTTGCCCGGGAACTTCATACGGGCGAAAGCGTATGCACAGGTCGTTGAGAGCGTCACAATACCTATCGCAGTGATCCCGGCGATTTTCACCGAGTTCCACAGCCATAACAGCACCGGGAACGGCGGCGGGGTGACGCGGCCATCGGCATGCTCCACGCTGAAGCCCAGCGCGAGCTTCCAGTGCTCCCAGGAGATTTCGTCCGGGATCAGGCTGCCGGTAGCGAAGTTACCCGAACGCAGGGAGATGGCGATGACCATCAGCAGCGGGAACATGATTGCCGCAATAAAAATCAGCAGCCCTAAGTGCGTCGCCAGGAGGCGCAGTTTCTGAGATTTGGGTTGTACCATAGCCATGATCGATGCCCTCCTTAGTCAAATTTCATACGTGTGGCTTTCAGGTTCACTATCGCCAGTGCGCCCACCAGCAGGAAGATCAGGGTGGCAATCGCTGCCGCCAGACCAAAGTCCTGACCGCCGCCGCCTTCAAAGGCGATGCGATAGGTGTAGCTCACGAGCAGGTCGGTATAGCCGGCCGGCGTGGTGGTACCGAGACGATCCGGGCCACCGTTGGTCAACAGCTGAATCAGCACGAAGTTGTTAAAGTTGAAGGCAAAGCTGGCAATCATCAGCGGGGTCAGCGGCTTGATGAGCAGCGGCAGCGTAATCTTAAAGAAGTTCTGGAACGGACCCGCGCCATCCATTGCCGAGGCTTCGTACAGGTCGTCCGGGATGGCCTTCAGCAGGCCCATGCACAGGATCATCATGTACGGATAACCCAGCCAGGTGTTGACGATGATAATCATCGAACGGGCGGTAGTCGGGTCGCTGAACCAGGCCGGTTTGATGCCGAACAGCGCGCTCAGCATCATGTTGATTTCACCGAAGCTCTGGTTAAACAGCCCTTTGAAAATCAGAATTGAGATAAACGACGGAACGGCATACGGCAGGATCAGCAGCACGCGGTAGATCGCTTTGCCTTTCAGGGCTTCCCACTGCACGAGGCAGGCCAGCACCATGCCCACAGCAACGGTCAGGAGTACCGTCAGTACGGAGAAGACCACCGTCCAGACGAAGATAGCAAAGAACGGCTTCTGGATCCCTTCGTCGGTAAACACGCGGGTAAAGTTGTCCCAGCCGATGGTCACGGTATAACCCGGGCTGAGTTTGTCATCGCCCCAGCTGCCGTCGGCGTTTACAGACTGATAGAAACCAATATCGTTGTTCGGACGGTACTTCACGCCGCTCTGGTTATTCGTCAGCGTGCCGTCATCTGCCAGGGTGTAGAGTGGCTGCGTGCCGGAGAACTGGCGCAGCGAGCTCATGGTCACTTTGCTTTCGTCCGGCAGCACGGCGGTGAGCTGAGTCAGCGCCTGACGGTTCTGGGTAATGATACGCAGGTTAGCGCGTTCGCCTTCCGGCAGGGCAGGAGCCTCTTTTAAGGCCAGCTTCTGCTCGCCGCCAAATTTGAAAGCGTCGGAAATAAAGGTTTTGCCGCTCTCGCCGTCAGTCAGTGCTAATTTCCATTCGTCACCCGCAGGATACAAACCAAAGTTGAAGGTCTTGCCTGCCTGATAAGAACGGTCCAGAAGCACCTGAGTGGCGCGCTCTTGCGCGAGCTGGTTGGTGCTGCTGTAGTTAGTGAATGCGATAGCGATAGTACAGATCAGCGGGAACAGGACAAACAGCCCCATCCCGGCCACGCCCGGATAGACATAACGCCAGGCATACGCCTTACGGTTGGCGAAAATATACAGGCCAGCAGAGCTTAAAATCAGCGTCATGATGGCAAACAGATATTCCCCTTGTACGTACATTAAAACAACAAGGTAACCCACCAGCAGACAGAGCAGACCGATCGCTGACCACTTCAGCACGTCGCTTTGCCACCAATGTTTCTTTTTAATGACATCCATGGGGTTCTTCCTCTACAACGTTTGATCTTTTCTCCCTCTCCTGGGGGAGAGGGCCGGGGTGTGGGCGTGCAGATAGCGACAACCCTCACCCTAACCCTCTCCCTTTGGGAGAGGGGACTACGGCATTACTTAGTAATACGACCCTGTGCATCTTTCAGCGCGGCATCGACAGTCTGACGACCGCCTGCGGCGTTAATCACCGCAGTACGGGTGGCATACCAGAACGCGGCCATCTGTGGGATGTTCGGCATGATTTCGCCTTTCTGGGCGTTATCCATGGTTGCCGCGATACGTGGGTCTTTCGCCAGCTGATCCTGGAAGGATTTCAGCGCGACGGCACCCAGCGGTTTGTCTTTGTTCACTTCATCCAGACCCTGATCGGTCAGCAGGTAGTTTTCGAGGAACTCTTTCGCCAGCTCTTTATTCGGGCTGGCGGCGTTGATACCTGCGCTCAGCACGCCAACGAACGGTTTAGACGGTTTGCCGTTGAAGGTTGGCAGCAGCGTCACGCCGTAGTTGATTTTGCTCTTGTCGATGTTGGTCCAGGCCCACGGACCGTTGATGGTCATCGCGGTTTCGCCTTTGTTGAACGCTGCTTCCGCGATGGAGTAATCGGTATCCGCGTTCATGTGTTTGTTCTTGATCAGATCGACCAGGAAGGTCAGACCCGCTTTCGCACCCGCATTGTCCACGCCCACGTCTTTCACATCATATTTGCCGTTTTCAAACTTGAACGCGTAACCGCCATCGGCAGCAATCAGCGGCCAGGTGAAGTACGGCTCCTGCAGGTTGAACATCAGCGCGCTCTTACCTTTCGCTTTCAGCTCTTTATCCAGTTTCGGGATCTCTTCCCAGGTTTTCGGCGGGTTAGGCACCAGGTCTTTGTTATAAATCAGAGACAGGGCTTCCACCGCGATTGGGTAAGCGATCAGCTTGCCGTTATAGCGAACGGCGTCCCAGGTGAACGGGAACAGTTTGTCCTGGAAGGCTTTATCAGGCGTGACTTCCGCCAGCAGGCCGGATTGTGCATAACCTCCGAAACGGTCATGCGCCCAGAAGATGATGTCCGGGCCGTCACCGGTTGCCGCAACCTGCGGGAATTTCTCTTCCAGCTTGTCCGGGTGTTCTACGGTGACTTTGATACCGGTGTCTTTCTCGAATTTTTTACCCACTTCGGCCAGGCCGTTATAGCCTTTGTCGCCGTTAATCCAGATAACCAGCTTACCTTCTTCAATTTTGGCGAGAGCCGGTGCGGAAATCATCATTGCTGCCAGGGCGGACAATGCGAAAACGCGTGCGCCAGTCTTGATCTTCATATCTGCCATCCTTTTTTGGTGATGTGCTCGTGGATACACTGAGGTGGTTCAACGTGTCTCAGTCTCCTTATTTGACATCCTCTTTCCATCCTCCCAACCCCTACGCCCCACCCCCGGTTTGTGTGATCTGTGTTGCATAAATTTAAGTTATGAGTGCTGGCGCACATAAAAACACGCTGAATTTTGCAGGTGGCTTCACGAATTTTGCCTCAGCCCGCCAGCTGCGGTCGCAGAGCCTGCTCTCTCATCCTCCCGCCTCCTCCCCCATAAAAAAGCCGGGGGGTGGAGGATTCGCGAAAGTAATGGATACCCCATAGTGAACTTATCTTGAATGTTTCTGTCGGTGACAGGTTGTAACGAAGGGAGAAGGGCATGGCGAGCGTACAGCTGCGTAATGTAACGAAAGCCTGGGGCGATGTGGTGGTGTCAAAAGACATCAATCTCGACATCCACGAAGGTGAATTCGTGGTGTTTGTTGGCCCATCTGGCTGCGGTAAATCAACTCTGCTGCGTATGATTGCCGGTCTTGAAACCATCACCAGCGGTGATTTGCTGATTGGTGATACCCGAATGAACGACATCCCGCCTGCCGAACGAGGCGTCGGCATGGTGTTCCAGTCTTATGCACTCTATCCCCATCTCTCCGTCGCCGAGAACATGTCTTTTGGCCTGAAGCTGGCGGGGGCAAAAAAAGAGGTGATTAACCAGCGCGTCACGCAGGTGGCGGAAGTGTTACAGCTGGCACACCTGCTGGAGCGTAAACCGAAGGCGCTTTCTGGTGGACAGCGTCAGCGCGTCGCGATTGGCCGTACGCTGGTTGCCGAACCGCGCGTCTTCCTGCTGGATGAACCGCTTTCTAACCTGGATGCCGCGCTGCGCGTCCAGATGCGTATCGAAATCTCCCGTCTGCATAAACGTCTTGGCCGCACGATGATTTACGTCACCCACGATCAGGTCGAAGCGATGACGCTGGCCGACAAAATTGTGGTGCTGGACGCCGGCCGCGTGGCACAGGTGGGTAAACCGCTGGAGCTGTATCACTATCCGGCAGACCGCTTTGTTGCGGGCTTTATTGGCTCGCCAAAGATGAACTTCCTGCCCGTCAAGGTCACGGCGACAGCCATTGAACAGGTACAGGTGGAGTTGCCAAACCGTCAGCAAGTCTGGCTGCCGGTCGACAGCGCCAACGTACAGGTGGGGGCCAACATGTCCCTCGGTATTCGTCCTGAGCATTTACTCCCGAGCCACATCGCCGATGTGACGCTGGAAGGTGAAGTTCAGGTCGTCGAACAACTTGGTCACGAAACACAGATTCATATCCAGATCCCCGCCATCCGTCAGAACCTGGTCTACCGCCAGAATGACGTGGTGTTGGTAGAAGAGGGTGCCACATTCGCTATCGGTTTGCCGCCAGAGCGTTGCCATCTGTTCCGTGAAGATGGCACTGCATGTCGTCGGCTGCACAAAGAGCCAGGCGTTTAAGCAATCCCAAAAGAAGACACGAAACCGACAGGTCAAGTGTTCAAAGAAAAGCAATGATCTCAGGAGATAGAATGATGATTACTCTGCGCAAAGTCCCTCTGGCACTCGCCATTGCGGCAGGCATTATGTCTGCCCAGGCAGGCGCTGTAGACTTTAAAGGTTATGCTCGTTCCGGCATTGGCTGGACCGGGAGTGGCGGTGAACAACAATGTTTCCAGGCAACCGGTGCTCAAAGTAAATACCGTCTCGGTAACGAATGTGAGACGTACGCTGAGCTGAAACTGGGCCAGGAAGTGTGGAAAGAGGGCGACAAGAGCTTCTATTTCGACACTAACGTAGCGTATTCCGTTTCTCAGCAGAACGACTGGGAATCCACCAGCCCGGCCTTCCGTGAAGCTAACGTGCAGGGTAAAAACCTGATTGAATGGCTGCCAGGCTCCACCATCTGGGCCGGTAAGCGCTTCTATCAGCGTCATGACGTCCATATGATCGACTTCTACTACTGGGACATCTCAGGTCCTGGTGCCGGTATTGAAAACATCGATCTGGGCTTTGGTAAACTCTCTCTGGCAGCCACCCGCTCTTCTGAATCAGGCGGTTCTGCAACCTTCGCCGATCGTGATGCCAACGGCGACCGTATTTATGACAATGTTGTACCAAATGACGTCTTCGACGTGCGTTTAGCCGGTCTGGAAACCAACCCGGGCGGTACGCTGGAACTGGGCGTTGACTATGGTCACACCAACATTCCTGACGACTACTACCTGCAGCCTGGCGCTTCTAAAGATGGCTGGTTGTTCACTGCTGAACACACCCAGAGCATGATGAAGGGCTTCAACAAATTCGTACTGCAGTACGGTACGGACTCCATGACCTCTAACGGTAAGGGTATTCCACAGGGTGGCAGCGTTGATAACGACGGCTCCATGTGGCGTGTGCTGGACCACGGTGCAATCACCCTGGCAGACCGTTGGGACCTGATGTACGTCGGTATGTACCAGAACATCGATCGTGACAATAACAACGGTACCGAGTGGTGGACTGTGGGTGTTCGTCCGATGTTCAAATGGACGCCAATCATGAGCACCCTGCTGGAAGTGGGCTACGACAACGTCAAATCTCAGAGAACTGACGAGAAAAACAGCCAGTACAAAATCACCCTGGCACAGCAATGGCAGGCTGGCGACAGCATCTGGTCCCGTCCGGCTATCCGTGTCTTCGCAACCTACGCGAAGTGGGATGAGAAATGGGGTTACGCAAACAACAGCGACACTGGTTACACCTCTGGTGTGGCTTACAGTGACACCTCTGCGAAAACCTTCAGCCGTGGCGACAACGATGAGTGGACCTTCGGCGCCCAGATGGAAATCTGGTGGTAATTCGTTAGACCTGACGTAATGACCTGAAAAGAGGGGCGTAAGCCCCTCTCTCCTTAGGGTGCTGCGCGCTATTGCCTGGCCACCGCAGTGCTCACGCTATCAGAGGTAATAACAATGAAAATGAAGAAAAGTCTCGTCGCGCTGTGCCTCTCTGCGGGGCTGTTAGCCTGTGTTCCGGCCGTCTCCTTGGCAGACGTGAATTTCGTGCCACAAAATACCAGTGCTGCGCCGGCTATCCCGGCAGCGGCACTCCAGCAACTGACATGGACGCCGGTTGATCAATCCAAAACGCAGTCAACCCAGCTCTCTATGGGTGGCCAACAGCTGAATGTGCCGGGGATTTCTGGCCCCGTTGCGGCTTATAGCGTACCGGCGAACATTGGTGAATTGACCCTGACGCTGACCAGCGAAGTGAACAAACAGACCAGCGTGTTTGCGCCAAACGTCCTGATCCTCGATCAAAACATGACGCCATCGGCGTTCTTCCCGAGCGACTATTTTAGCTATCAGGAACCGGGCGTGATGAGTGCAGATCGGCTGGAAGGTGTTATGCGCCTGACGCCTGCCCTGGGTCAGCAAAAAATTTATGTTCTGGTATTCACGACCGAGAAAGATCTGCAGCAGACAACAAAGCTGGTTGACCCGGCGAAAGCTTATGCCAAAGGCACCGGTAACTCTGTCCCGGATATTCCGGATCCGCTTGCCCGTCATACCACTGATGGTCTGGTCAAACTGAAAGTTTCCACCAACAGCGCTTCCAGCGTACTCGTTGGCCCACTGTTTGGCTCGTCTGGTCCAGGTCCGGTGACCGTGGGGAATACCGCTGCACCTGTTTATACCGCGCCAGCGGCTACGGCAGCCGCGACCGCAGCCCCTGCTCCGGCGAAAAAAGCTGAGCCGGTACTGAACGACACCGAAGAATACTTCAACAACGCCATTAAGCAGGCGGTGAAGCGCGGTGATGTCGATAAGGCGCTGAAACTGCTTGATGAAGCCGAACGTTTAGGTTCAACCACTGCCCGTTCCACCTTTATCAGCAGTGTAAAAGGCAAGGGGTAACCGTTTCCCCACAGTGCTGATTTGTTAGTAGTTTAGTGCGCCTGAGTGGGCGCACTTTTTTTCGTGCCGCTCGCGCTGTTGCGCCCTTGTTGCAATCGTGATCGTTAAATAACGTTTGGCCCCCCTCAATCCGCGTTTCTGCGATACAATGCCAGTACGTTATGTATCGGAGAGTCCGGCATGTCACACCCCGCGCTAACGCAACTGCGTGCGCTGCGCTATTTTGACCAAATACCTGCGCTTGACCCGCAGCAGCTTGACTGGTTGCTGCTGGAAGATTCCATGACTAAACGTTTTGAGCAACAGGGCAAGACGGTTACGGTGACGATGATTCAGGAAGGGTTTGTCACTTCCGCTGACATTGCCAGTGAACTGCCGCTGTTGCCAAAAGAAGCACGCTACTGGTTGCGTGAAATTTTGCTCTGCGCGGATGGTGAGCCGTGGCTCGCCGGGCGAACGGTGGTGCCTGAATCCACCCTTTCCGGGCCAGAGCTGGCACTGCAACGGCTGGGAAATACCCCGCTCGGGCGGTACCTTTTCACTTCGTCTGAACTTACCCGGGATTTTATCGAGATTGGTCGCGATGCCGAACTGTTGGGACGTCGTTCCCGTCTTCGCCTGAGCGGTAAACCGTTAATACTGACGGAGCTTTTTTTACCGGCATCGCCGTTGTACTGAGAGGAAGAAAAAATGGAGTGGAGCCTGACGCAGAACAAGCTGCTGGCCTATCACCGCTTAATGCGTACCGATAAACCCATCGGCGCGCTACTGCTGTTGTGGCCGACATTATGGGCGCTATGGGTGGCGACGCCGGGCGTTCCACCGCTGTGGATCCTGGGCGTGTTTGTGGCCGGTGTCTGGCTGATGCGTGCGGCGGGCTGTGTGGTCAATGACTACGCCGATCGTAAATTCGACGGACATGTGAAACGGACAGCCAATCGTCCGTTACCCAGTGGGCAGGTCACAGAGAAAGAGGCCCGCGTGCTGTTCATCGTGCTGGTGCTGCTCTCCTTCCTGCTGGTGTTAACCCTCAACACCATGACCATCCTGCTTTCCGTTGCGGCTCTCGCGCTGGCCTGGGTCTATCCGTTTATGAAACGCTATACTCATCTGCCGCAGGTGGTGCTGGGCGCGGCGTTTGGCTGGTCGATCCCGATGGCGTTTGCGGCGGTCAGTGAGTCGGTACCGCTGAGCTGCTGGCTGATGTTCCTGGCGAACATTCTCTGGGCTGTGGCTTACGACACGCAATATGCGATGGTCGACCGCGATGACGATCTGAAAATTGGTATTAAATCGACCGCCATTCTGTTTGGTCGTCACGATAAGCTGATTATCGGTATCCTGCAGATTGCCGTGCTGGCACTGATGGTGGCGATTGGCCGCCTGAACGGGCTGAACTGGGAGTTTTACTGGTCAGTGCTGGTGGCGGGACTGCTGTTTGCTTACCAGCAGAAGCTGATCGCAAAGCGTGAGCGTGATGCCTGTTTTAAAGCGTTTATGAATAATAACTACGTGGGCCTGGTGCTGTTTCTGGGGCTGGCGATGAGCTATTTTGGCTAAAATAAAGCCCGGTGACGCTGAAGCTTACCGGGCCTGCATGATATGAAGCGTCAGATTGTGAGCCGGGTAAGGCGAAGCCGCCACCCGGCTTTTTCACATCACTCGCCCTGCGTCGCACTCTCAATCGTCAAACGCACGTCGGAGGTAATCAGCTCTGCCAGCATCTGATACACCTTCAGCGTCTCTTCCGGCTCGGCATCGCCCGTGTCGCTAATGAACCCTTCATCACGCAGCGTCAGTACCAGTGAACTGAAGACCGCTTTGTCGAAGAATTCCGGGGCGTTGATGCCGTGCAGAACGGACAGACGCTGCGCCAGCGTCCGACTCTCTTTCTCCAGCGTACCGCGGTTAATGGATGGGTTCGCGCTCAGCAGCCAGAAGGTGATAGCGTAGCGCTGCAGCGTTTCACGCGCACCCGCCGCCAGCAGTTGCAGCGTGCGGGAGCGTGACGGATTAATATGCAGCTCATCGTTAACGACGGTAATCAGCCCCTGACGACGCAACTCCTCGGTCATTTTATCCAGCTCAATCGCCAGTTCATCCTTGCTCCAGCGCAGGAACAGCTCTGCTTTCAGCATCGGATAGAGCGTCTCCACATGACGCAGCAGCTCCTGACGAGAAATACGGCGATGCTGGGTAATGATCGCCGCCATCAGCGACGGTAGCATCAGCATGTGGGCGATATTGTTACGATAGTAGGTCATCAGCACCGCCTGCTCGCGCGGGAGAATGATGATGTCGCCAATCGTATCTTTCTCGACTTCAAACTTGTTCATCTGCAGCGCATGGTCGATCAGCTCGCTCGCCGTGCTGGCAGGCGTCGTTGAATCCACCGAATAGGGAACGTTGCGCATCAGGTCAAGATAGCAATCCAGCTGCTCCGTAAGCTGTTCACGGGTCAGCGAGCGTTGACGTGACGCCAGCAGTGCAGTACAGCACAGGTTCATGGCGTTTGCGGCACCGGCGTTGTTAATACGCACCATCAGCTCAGCCGCGATACCGTTAACCGTTGGCGTCAGCCAGGCCGGACGCACCGCTTCGATAGGATCGATAGACTCGCGCCACTCAGGGACATGGTTGTTCAGGTACGTCATCAACGGCATTGGCTCGCCGAAGTTCACGTAGCCCTGGCCGAGATTGCGTAACTTGCTCAGACCGCGCAGCATCTGCGGCAGGCTCTCTTTCTCTTTGGTCGCCCCACGCAGCTCTTTGGCGTAAGTCCCCACTTCCATGACGTGCTCGTAGCCAATGTAAATGGGTACCAGCGTGATCGGACGGGTACCGCCGCGCAGCATTGCCTGGATGGTCATCGACAGCGTGCCGGTTTTCGGATCCAGCAGACGGCCGGTGCGTGAACGTCCCCCCTCCACGAAGTACTCAACGGAATAACCGCGGCTGAACAGCTCGCCCAGATATTCGCGGAACACGGTAGAGTAGAGCTTGTTGCCCTTAAAGGTACGACGAATAAAGAACGCCCCCAGACGGCGGAAAATCGGGCCTGCTGGCCAGAAGTTCAGGTTGATACCGGCCGCGATGTGCGGAGGCACCAGTCCCTGGTGATAAAGCACATACGAGAGAAGCAGGTAGTCCATGTGGCTGCGGTGGCAGGGCACATAAACAATTTCATGGCCGTCATGCGCCAGTTGGCGAACGCGCTCGGCGTTATGGACGTTAATGCCCTGATAGAGGCGGTTCCATGTGAAGCCAAGGATGCGGTCAGAAAGACGGATCATCTCATAGGAGAAGTTCGCGGCGATCTCTTCCATCAGCGCAATAGCGTTCTGCTGTGCTTTTTCGTGAGAAATCTTCTTAGTGCGCGCTTCGTCTTCAACGGCACGGGCGATCGCTTTGGAGGCCAGCAGCTTGTTGAACAGGTCCTGACGTGCCGGAAGACGCGGTCCCACGGCGGCCAGACGCTGACGAGCGAAATGCATGCGCGCCACGCGCGCCAGTTTTTGCGCGATGATCTTATCGGTGCCGTGCTCGTCCGCCATTCTGCGCAGCGAGACGGAAGGGGAGAAACGCACAAAGCTGTCGCGTCCCAGCCAGGAGACGGCGAAGAATTTCTGGATGCCATTAAGCATGCGTAACGGTGGGTTCTCTTCCCCTTTTTCGCGGCCCGGACGACGACCAAACATCACTGACACCGGCACCATTTGCACATCCAGATCGGGATTGCTGCGATGCAGGTCGAGATAGTCGTGGAACAGCTTAATGGACTCTTCTTTTGGCGTGTAATAGGTAAACACGCGTGGCCCACCGTGAATGAATACGTATCGCGGCAACAGCGTACCGTCGACTTCTAACGGTTCAAGCGGGTCAGGTAAGTCATGCGCCAGACATTGGGCGCGAAGCGTCAGCAAGTCTGCCTTCGAGTTGTAAGGCAAAACATACATAATAGGGCGCGACGTATCGAGCCCCAATTCCAGCGCGGGTTCTGCTGGGATAGACTTACTTTTTACCAGGACGCTTAATGGTAAATTAAGTAATTTGTAGTAAATTCGTGGCCAGCCAGACATAAACGATGTAAAGCCTCTGGTTAATAATGCAATTGCGGCGCAAGGATAACAGAAAGCGCGCGAAATTACTGTTGTTACCCGTCATACTTCAGGCTACAGCGCAACACGTTGCGCCTCCTGTTATTGACGCTATTTCAAATAAAAGGTTCTTTTAATGGCCAATAATACCACTGGGTTAACCCGAATCATCAAAGCCGCCGGCTATTCCTGGAAAGGTTTCCGTGCCGCGTGGATCAACGAAGCCGCATTTCGCCAGGAGGGCATCGCCGCAATTGTCGCCGTGATTATCGCCTGTTTCCTTGATGTTGATGCGATGACCCGCGTGCTGCTGATCGGCTCTGTACTGTTGGTGATGATAGTGGAAATTCTTAATAGCGCTATTGAGGCCGTTGTAGACCGTATCGGCTCTGATTTCCATGAGCTCTCTGGCCGGGCGAAAGACATGGGGTCTGCTGCCGTGTTGCTGGCGATTATTACTGCAGCTATTACCTGGGTCACGCTGCTTTGGTCACATTTCCGATGAGCCTCGAGGAATAATTAAGTCCCTGGTTTTTTGTGCAGTTTTTGGTTCCAAAATCGCCTTTGACTGTATATACTCACAGCATAACTGTATATACACCCAGGGGGCGGAATGAAAGCGTTAACGACCAGGCAGCAAGAGGTGTTTGATCTCATCCGGGATCATATCGGCCAGACGGGTATGCCACCCACGCGTGCGGAAATCGCTCAGCGTCTGGGCTTCCGTTCTCCGAACGCTGCCGAGGAACACCTGAAAGCGCTGGCGCGTAAAGGCGTGATTGAAATTGTATCGGGTGCTTCACGCGGTATCCGCCTGCTGGTGGAAGAAGAGACAGGCATTCCGCTGATAGGCCGCGTCGCTGCAGGTGAACCTCTGCTGGCGCAACAGCATATCGAAGGCCACTACCAGGTTGATCCTGGCATGTTCAAACCGAGCGCGGATTTCCTGCTGCGCGTAAGCGGTATGTCCATGAAAGACATCGGTATTCTTGACGGCGATCTGCTTGCGGTGCATAAAACGCAAGACGTGCGTAACGGCCAGGTTGTCGTGGCACGCATCGATGATGAAGTGACGGTTAAGCGTCTGAAAAAACAGGGCAATACCGTCCAGTTGTTGCCGGAAAACAGCGAGTTTTCCCCCATTGTGGTTGACCTGCGCGAGCAAAACTTCTCTATCGAGGGGCTGGCAGTAGGGGTTATTCGCAATGGAGAATGGCTGTAATCTCATCCTGACAGGCTACGGATCCGCCGTGGCCTGATCCCTCATCCACTCCCGGTATTTTTTCATGTCACTGCTGACGGCATCCGATAAGGCATTGTGGCGTCTTGCACTGCCGATGATTTTTTCCAATATCACCGTTCCGCTGCTGGGGCTGGTGGATACGGCAGTTATTGGTCACCTTGATTCACCCATCTATCTGGGCGGCGTGGCGATTGGCGCAACGGCGACCAGCTTCCTTTTTATGCTCCTGCTTTTTTTGCGCATGAGCACCACCGGACTCACGGCGCAGGCGTACGGTGCTAAAGATCCTTTGCGTCTGGCGCGTGCGCTGGTTCAGCCGTTAATTCTGGCGCTTGGGGCCGGCGCGTTAATCGCTATATTGCGTACCCCACTGATTGACCTGGCGCTGCATATCGTTGGCGGCAGCGAAGCGGTACTGGAGCAGGCACGACGCTTCCTTGAAATTCGTTGGCTCAGTGCGCCCGCGTCGCTGGCCAATCTGGTCCTGCTGGGGTGGTTACTCGGCGTGCAGTACGCCCGCGCGCCCGTGATCCTGCTGGTGGTAGGCAACCTCCTCAACATCGTGCTCGATCTCTGGCTGGTGATGGGCCTGCACATGAATGTGCAGGGTGCGGCACTGGCGACGGCGATTGCTGAATACGGGACGTTTATCCTCGGTCTGTGGATGGTCTGGCGGGTGCTGGTCATGCGCGGGATCTCTCTTGCGCTGCTGAAGAGCGCATGGCGCGGTAATATTCGCACGCTGTTGGCGCTCAATCGCGACATCATGCTGCGCTCCTTGCTGCTCCAGCTCTGCTTCGGCGCACTGACGGTCTTTGGCGCACGGCTTGGGCCAGACATCGTTGCGGTGAATGCCGTTCTGATGACGCTGCTGACCTTTACCGCCTATGCGCTGGATGGCTTTGCCTATGCTGTCGAAGCGCATTCCGGCCAGGCATATGGCGCACGTGAAAGTGGTCAGCTGCGGGATGTCTGGCGGGCGGCCTGTCGGCAGTCGGGGCTGGTGGCGCTGGTGTTTGCGCTGATTTACGCCTGTTTTGGCGAACAGATTATTGCGTTACTGACCTCCCTTCCTGCACTGCGCGAGCTGGCAAGCCATTACCTCATCTGGCAGGTCATTTTGCCGGTGGTGGGGGTCTGGTGTTACCTGCTGGACGGCATGTTTATTGGCGCGACGCGAGGTGCGGAGATGCGTAACAGCATGGCGGTGGCGGCGGCTGGTTTTGCCCTGACGTTACTGACGCTCCCCTGGCTGGGTAACCATGGCTTATGGCTCTCTCTGGCGGTCTTTCTCGCATTGCGGGGGGTGTCGCTGGGCTTTATCTGGTACCGTCACTGGCAAAACAATACCTGGCTTCCTTCCCGTCACGATATATCGTGACGGTTAAAGATTCCGAATATGAAATAAACCGCCGAATCCTTAACTACAATTATTATCACGTCCAGCAGAAAAGAACGTAACGGACGTTACGAACCGACGCTTAACTATGAGGACACGATGATGAATAAAGACGAAATCGGCGGCAACTGGAAGCAGTTCAAAGGTAAAGCGAAAGAACAGTGGGGTAAGCTGACGGATGACGATATGACGGTCATCGAAGGTAAACGCGATCAGCTTGTCGGGAAAATTCAGGAACGTTACGGCTACGCGAAAGACCAGGCTGAAAAAGAAGTCGGCGACTGGGAAAAACGCAACGACTACCGTTGGTAAGCGGATAATACCCGCAAGTACAAGGAAGTACTCCCTGAGGGCGGCCATGAGCCGCCTTTACTATGATTAGCGTGGCTTTTTCTTTACGAGGATCGAGTGGTCGTGGTGGCATTCATCCTGATGCCGACAGGCCTCTACTTCGACACACACTGAGCACAGACCATGCGCTTCAATCACATTATGACGCAAAGCAAAGCCCATTCTGGCTGCGAGCGTATGCATAATATCTTCTACGCCTTCCGCACCTTCTTCTTTCACCACGCCACAACGGTCGCAGATAAACATGGCCGATGTGTGGGTTGGCTGGTCAAAAAGATGACATAGCACATAGCTGTTTGTGGATTCGACCTTGTGTACAAACCCTTGTTCTAACAGGAAATCGAGTGCACGATAGACCGTAGGCGGTTTAGCCTGCGGCTCGCTTTCGCGCAGCAGATCGAGCAGGTCGTATGCGCTGATGGCGCCCTGTTGCAGGCTCATCAGGCGTAATACTTCAAGGCGCTGCGGAGTCAGGCGCACATTGCGTTGCGCGCACAGCTTCTCTGCCTGCGCTAACAGCTCTTTTGTGGACTTATCCATTCAGCACCTCGGATGTTATAGGATGGAAACCCTCACTTTATCATGTTCTGGTAAAAACGCCGAGATCCGCCAGGCTGTGCTATACCTGACCCATCGCAAACCGGGAAATTAACCATGAAAAAACCTGACTGTATTCGGCACTGGCGAGATGTGGAAGAGCCAGATAATTCAACCTATCCCGACAGTAACGAGCTTTTCTCTATCGGTGCACCGCTGGCCCGCCACCTTGGCCTTCGGCGGATTGGTATTCACCACGAACGTTTGCCGCCCGGACGTCGAACCTCCTATCCCCACGCGGAAAGCGACGAAGAGGAGTTCATCTATGTGCTGGAAGGGTATCCGGAAGCCTGGATTAACGGCTATTTGTGGAAGCTCGAACCCGGCGACAGCGTAGGCTTTCCCGCTGGTACAGGCATCTGCCATACCTTTATTAATAACACTGAAGAAGAGGTGCGATTACTGGTGGTTGGCGAGGCTAATAAGAAGCACAACCGAATCTACTATCCGCTTAATCCGGAGTATGCCGCCACGCGTGAAGATCGCTGGGTTGATCATCCCCCTCAGTTCTTTGGGCCGCACGATGGAAAACCTGGGAAAAAATAATTTCCTCTTCTATAAATATTGAGGGCCGTCACAAATAACAACAGGCCTGTCCGGAGTTTTACTTAAGGAAATAGCGGGTCTTTTTGTACTTATTCACAGCAATAGTTCGTTCCTGTTTGGGTGATAACAGACAGGGTGATGTTATTAACGACAATAAGACGAGCATACTGTGAAAAAACATTTTAAATTTTCGGTGGTTAGCATCGCTGTCTCCCTGTTTATGGCAAATCAGGCGGGAGCAGCCAATACCTGGACAGAATCACGTAGCGACGCAATGGGTGGCACGGGCGTTGCTTCAGGCAGCTATGGCAGCGGGGTGTTAATCAACCCCGCGCTGCTGGCAAAGGCAAAACCGGACGATGATGTGACGGTTATTTTACCGTCCGTCGGCGTGCAGGTGACGGATGAAGACAATCTTCAGGATGAGATTGATACCATCAACGACAAAATCAAACACTACAAGGATGTGGTTGATAGCCTTACCCCCATTGAAGTGATTACCAACCCGCTGGGCTCAATCGATCAGTTCCAGGGCGCGGCAAAAGATCT
Organism: Enterobacter cloacae complex sp. R_G8; assembly: GCF_024599795.1. Taxonomy (NCBI): domain Bacteria; kingdom Pseudomonadati; phylum Pseudomonadota; class Gammaproteobacteria; order Enterobacterales; family Enterobacteriaceae; genus Enterobacter; species Enterobacter cloacae complex sp. R_G8. The sequence goes on along the minus strand of NZ_CP102246.1, from coordinate 4,803,704 downwards.
TGCCGATGAACTGGACTATCTCAAGGGCAAAACTGCACGTGCAACGGCAGGCGCGGGGATTGCGGTGAGTATCCCTAACGATGGGCTCTCCGTGGCCTTTATGGCGAAAGGCTATGCCCACGGGCGCGTCAGCTCTTCTATTGATCAGCAAGATATTGACTACCTGCGCGGTATTCAAAACAGTGATGCGGTGGCGGCGGGGGTTGCACTGGATGCGGCCCTGAACGGTACCGATCAAATCACAAAAAACCTCAACTCTACGGCGTCTGGCCGGGCGGCGATTGTCTCCGATTATGGTGTTGCGATTGCCCGTCAGTTCGATCTGGGTGGCGTCCCGGTTTCCCTTGGCGTCACGCCGAAGCTGCAGAAAACATGGGTCTATAACTACACCACCTCCATTTACGATTACGACAGTAACAAGTGGAACGACAGCCGCTACCGGACAGACGATACCGGCTTTAACGTGGATGCGGGTATCGCGGCAGATTTCGGCGAACACTGGACGGTCGGGGTGAGTGGGCAAAACCTGATGTCACGCGATATCGACACCAAAGATATTCGCATCCGCAACGGGCGCACGGGGGAAGTGGTGAGCTATAAAGACACCTATCAAATCCGTCCGCTGGTGACGGCGGGGGCTGCCTGGCACAACGATCTGGTGACCCTGACCGCCGATGGCGATCTGACAGAAACCAAGGGCTTTAAAAGCGAGGATACCTCGCAGTATGTTGGCGTAGGTGCGGAAGTGACGCCGCTGAGCTGGCTGGCCGTGCGTGCGGGTTATCGCGCCGATATGAAAGGGAATGACAGTAACGTCTTTACCGGTGGTGTCGGTTTTGCACCGTTTAACACGGTTCACGTCGACCTGATGGGGCTCTACGGTGAAGATGAAACCTGGGGCGCCGGGGCGCAGTTGAGTATGACGTTCTAAAGGGCACCGGAGGCGTTGCGCCTCCGGCTTTTCTTTATGCTATAGTAGCGCCCCTTTTCCACCAGATGCTTAAAACTTCGCCATGTCGTCAGAACACCAGACTGCTTTTCCTGCACACCGTTTCTCCATTGCGCCCATGCTCGACTGGACGGACAGACACTGCCGCTATTTCCTGCGCCAGCTTTCCCGCCATACGTTGCTGTACACCGAAATGGTCACCACTGGTGCGATTATTCACGGGAAGGGCGACTATCTGGCGTACAGCGAAGAAGAGCATCCGGTAGCCCTGCAGCTGGGCGGCAGCGATCCGGCCGCGCTGGCGCACTGTGCAAAGCTGGCAGAAGCGCGTGGCTACGACGAAATTAACCTTAACGTTGGCTGTCCGTCCGATCGCGTGCAAAACGGCATGTTCGGCGCCTGTCTGATGGGGAACGCACAGCTGGTAGCGGACTGCATCAAGGCGATGCGCGATGTGGTCTCCATTCCCGTGACGGTGAAAACCCGTATCGGTATTGACGACCAGGACAGCTACGAATTCTTGTGTGATTTCATCAATACGGTTGCCGGAAAGGGCGAGTGCGGGATGTTTATCATCCACGCGCGTAAGGCCTGGCTCTCTGGCCTGAGCCCGAAAGAGAACCGTGAAATTCCGCCGCTGGACTACCCTCGCGTGTACCAGCTGAAGCGTGATTTCCCGCATCTGACGATGTCGATTAACGGCGGCATCAAGTCGCTCGACGAGGCCAAAACACATCTGGCGCATATGGATGGTGTGATGGTCGGTCGCGAGGCATATCAGAATCCGGGCATTCTGGCGACGGTCGATCGCGAAATCTTTGGCGTTGAAGGGGCAGACAGCGATCCGGTTGCGGTAGTGAGAGCCATGTATCCGTACATCGAACGCGAGTTGAGCAACGGTACGTATCTCGGCCATATCACCCGCCATATGCTCGGCCTGTTCCAGGGGATCCCCGGGGCGCGCCAGTGGCGTCGCTATCTCAGCGAGAACGCCCATAAAGCCGGTGCCGATATTGAGGTGCTGGAACACGCGCTGCGTCTGGTCGCAGATAAACGATAAATCTCACTAAAAAATCGTCAAATTCACCACGCCCCGCACAGCATTGCGGGGCGTTTTGCTTTAAGAACAATGGGTTAGTGTTGGCATGGATCTTGTAATGCTTACTGCATTATTCGGGAACTCGTGGGAGAGCACCATGCTGGAACTACTTTTTGTGATTGGCTTTTTTGTCATGCTGTTAGCGACAGGCGTTTCGCTGCTCGGCATTCTGGCAGCGCTTGTGGTGGCGACGGTAGTCATGTTTATTGGTGGATTATTTGCCCTGACGATCAAACTTCTGCCGTGGCTGCTGCTGGCCGTTGCAGTGGTGTGGGTGATACGGGCGATTAAATCACCAAAACTGCCCACTTATCAGCGTAATAACCGCTTTCGTTACTAAGGTATTGAGGGGTTCGTCACATACCTGCAACTTTCCCGGCGGCATTGCTTAGAACGGAATAGGATTTACTTATCGAATCTGTCACTATGACTGCCGCTAAAGAATTCATCGAGCTGTACCCTACATACAGCCGAACTAAAAAAAAGAAAGGGCTTCCTCAGGGAAGCCCAATTTCTTTTATGGGATCAGGGAATTAACAGACTTGACCCCTGCGTTGACCGGCTCTCCAGCACCTCATGCGCACGTTGCGCATCGCTTAGCGCGTACTTCTGCGCATCTGCCACATCCACTTTGATGACCCCGCTTGCAATCAGTGAGAACAGCTCGTTGCTGGCTTCGAGCAACTCTTCGCGATTGGTGATGTAACCCTGCAGGGATGGGCGCGTGACATACAACGAGCCTTTCTGGTTCAGAATACCCAGATTTACCCCGGTCACCGCACCTGACGCGTTGCCGAAGCTCACCATCAGACCGCGGCGCTGCAGGCAATCCAGAGACGCTTCCCAGGTATCTTTCCCTACCGAGTCATACACCACGCGCACTTTCTTGCCGCCGGTTACCTCTTTTAAGCGTTCAACAATGCTCTCTTCCCGGTAGTTAATCACCTGCCATGCACCGGCCTGCAGCGCACGCTGGGCTTTTTGCGCGCTTCCTACGGTGCCGATCAGTTTTGCGCCTAGCGCTTTGGCCCACTGGCAGGCGATCAGCCCCACGCCGCCTGCCGCAGCATGGAACAGGAACTGCTCGTCGGGTTTGATTTCATAGGTTTTGCGCAGCAGATAATAGACCGTCAGCCCTTTCAGGAAGGAGGCCGCGGCCTGTTCAAACGAAATGGCATTGGGCAGGAGGGCAACTTTGTCAGCCGGAACGTTGTGCACGGAGCTGTAAGCGCCCAGCGCCGATTGCGCATACACCACGCGATCGCCTTCTTTAATATGCTTAACGGCGCTGCCCACTTTGCTGACCACGCCCGCCGCTTCGGTGCCCAGACCGCTCGGCAGTGACGGCGGTGGATAGAGGCCGCCGCGAATATAGGTGTCGATGTAGTTAATGCCGATGGCTTTATTTTCAACCTGTACTTCATTTTCGCCAGGCGCGGCGGGGGTAAACTCCACCGCGTTGAGTACGTCAGGGCCACCATGCTTGTGAAATTCAATACGTGTTGCCATGCTTCCTCCAGAATGTGGTAATCTTTCGACCCACTCTTTATCTCGGTAACTCCATTCACTATGGCAGGAAACAAACCCTTCAACAAACAGACTGAACCTCGTGAGCGTGATTTTCAGGTCGCCGGGTTAAAAGTCCCGCCGCACTCGATTGAAGCGGAACAGTCGGTGTTGGGCGGTTTAATGCTGGATAACGAGCGCTGGGACGACGTTGCCGAGCGCGTCGTGTCCGACGATTTCTACACCCGCCCGCACCGCCACATCTTCACCGAAATGGCGCGTCTGCAGGAATCCGGTAGTCCGATTGACCTGATTACGCTCGCGGAATCGCTGGAGCGGCAGGGGCAACTGGACAGCGTTGGCGGTTTTGCTTATTTAGCGGAACTTTCGAAAAACACACCAAGTGCGGCGAACATCAGTGCCTATGCGGATATCGTCCGCGAACGTGCCGTTGTTCGTGAGATGATCTCCGTTGCGAATGAAATCGCCGAAGCGGGCTTTGATCCGCAGGGTCGCACCAGCGAAGACCTGCTCGATCTCGCAGAATCCCGTGTCTTTAAAATCGCCGAAAGTCGCGCCAATAAAGACGAAGGCCCGAAAAATATCGCCGATGTCCTTGATGCCACCGTTGCCCGTATTGAACAGCTCTTCCAGCAGCCGCACGATGGCGTAACCGGGGTTAACACCGGCTATGACGATCTCAATAAGAAAACCGCAGGCCTGCAGCCGTCGGATTTGATTATCGTCGCTGCGCGTCCGTCGATGGGTAAAACCACGTTTGCGATGAACCTCGTCGAAAACGCGGCGATGTTGCAGGATAAACCGGTCTTGATCTTCAGTCTGGAGATGCCATCAGAGCAGATCATGATGCGTTCTCTGGCGTCGCTGTCACGTGTGGATCAGACCCGAATCCGTACCGGTCAGCTCGACGATGAGGACTGGGCGCGTATCTCCGGCACCATGGGGATCCTGCTGGAAAAACGTAACATCTATATTGATGACTCCTCCGGCCTGACGCCGACAGAAGTGCGCTCCCGTGCGCGCCGTATCGCCCGTGAGCACGGCGGTATTGGCCTTATCATGATCGATTACCTTCAGCTGATGCGCGTGCCGTCGCTTTCCGATAACCGTACGCTGGAGATTGCGGAAATTTCCCGCTCGCTCAAGGCATTAGCCAAAGAGCTGCATGTGCCGGTCGTGGCGCTCTCGCAGCTTAACCGCTCCCTGGAACAACGTGCCGACAAACGCCCGGTCAACTCCGACCTGCGTGAATCCGGCTCCATCGAGCAGGATGCCGACTTAATCATGTTCATCTACCGTGATGAGGTTTATCACGAGAACAGCGACCTGAAAGGGATCGCCGAAATTATTATCGGTAAACAACGTAACGGCCCTATCGGTACGGTACGTCTGACCTTTAACGGACAGTGGTCGCGTTTTGACAACTATGCCGGTCCTCAATATGATGATGAGTAATTTCTAAGGAAATCAAATGCAAGCGGCAACTGTTGTGATTAACCGCCGCGCTCTGCGACACAACCTGCAACGTCTGCGTGAACTGGCGCCCGCCAGTAAACTTGTTGCAGTCGTGAAAGCGAACGCTTACGGACACGGTCTTCTTGAGACCGCGCGAACGCTCCCCGATGCCGACGCCTTTGGCGTTGCCCGTCTTGAAGAAGCCCTCCGCCTGCGCGCGGGGGGGATCGCCCAACCGATTTTATTGCTCGAAGGTTTTTTTGAGGCTGCAGACCTGCCGACCATTGCAGACCAGCATCTGCACACGGCGGTACACAACGAAGAACAGCTTTCCGCACTCGAAACCGCTGAGCTGAGTGAGCCAGTCACCGTCTGGATGAAGCTCGACACGGGCATGCACCGTCTGGGTGTACGCCCGGAAAACGCGCAGGCGTTTTATCAGCGTCTGTGCCAGTGCAAAAACGTCCGCCAGCCGGTGAATATCGTCAGCCATTTTGCCCGGGCTGATGAGCCTGATTGCGGCGCCACTGAACAGCAGCTCGATATCTTTAACACCTTCTGCGAAGGCAAGCCGGGTATGCGCTCTATCGCGGCTTCTGGCGGGATTTTACTGTGGCCGCAGTCGCACTTCGACTGGGCGCGTCCGGGCATTATTCTTTACGGCGTATCGCCGCTGGAGAACAGACCCTGGGGGCCGGACTTTGGTTTCCAGCCGGTGATGTCTCTGGTGTCTAAGCTGATTGCAGTGCGCGAGCATAAAGCGGGTGAGCCGGTGGGTTACGGCGGCACCTGGACCAGCGAGCGTGACACCCGACTGGGGGTGGTAGCGATGGGGTATGGTGACGGTTATCCACGCGCCGCGCCGTCCGGTACGCCGGTTCTGGTCAATGGCCGCGAAGTAACGATTGTCGGTCGCGTGGCGATGGACATGATTTGCGTAGATCTCGGCCCCGATGCGCAGGACAAAGCAGGCGACGATGTGATGATGTGGGGTGACGGTTTGCCCGTCGAACGCATCGCGGAAATAACGAAAGTGAGTGCTTACGAACTTATTACGCGCCTGACGTCAAGGGTGGCGATGAAGTATATCGACTAAACTGCTGTGAATGCCGGGGGGCAGCGTTGCCTGACCCGGCATGAAACAGGTTAAACGCTCGATCTTCTGTCATATCCGGTTTATTGTTGAATTCCCTGCCTCATCGAATTCCGGAGAACCATCGCGTGTTTCAGAAAGTTGACGCCTACGCCGGCGACCCCATTCTCTCCTTAATGGAGCGTTTCAAAGAAGATCCTCGCAGCGACAAAGTGAACCTCAGCATTGGTCTGTATTACAACGAGGACGGCATTATTCCTCAGTTGAAAGCGGTTGCTGAAGCGGAAGCGCGTCTTAGCGCCGCCCCGCACGGTGCTTCTCTTTATCTGCCGATGGAAGGGCTCAATACTTACCGTAACGCCATCGCGCCGCTGCTGTTTGGTGCCGATCACGCGGTGCTGGCGCAAAAGCGCGTGGCGACTATCCAGACGCTGGGCGGTTCAGGCGCGCTTAAAGTGGGTGCGGATTTCCTGAAAAAATACTTCCCGGATTCAGGGGTATGGGTCAGCGATCCTACCTGGGAAAACCACGTGGCGATCTTTGAGGGTGCCGGCTTTAAGGTGGCGACCTATCCATGGTTCGACAGCGAAACCAACGGCGTACGCGTTGACGCGCTGCTGGAAAAGCTGAATACCCTGCCAGAGCGCAGTATTGTGCTGCTGCATCCGTGCTGCCATAACCCGACGGGGGCAGACCTTACCAACGCCCAGTGGGACGCGGTAATTGAGGTGCTGAAGGCGCGCAACCTGATCCCATTCCTCGACATCGCCTATCAGGGCTTTGGTGCCGGGATGGAAGACGATGCCTATGCCATCCGCGCCGTGGCCAGCGCCGGGCTGCCCGTTCTGGTCAGCAACTCTTTCTCAAAAATCTTCTCCCTGTACGGCGAGCGCGTAGGTGGCCTTTCCGTGGTGTGCGAAGACGCCGAAGCGGCGAGCCGTGTGCTGGGTCAGTTGAAGGCGACCGTACGTCGCATCTACTCCAGCCCGCCTAACTTTGGCGCGCAGGTGGTGGCGACCGTGCTCGGTGACGAACAGCTGAAAGCCAACTGGCTTGCCGAAGTGGAATCCATGCGTAAGCGCATTCTGTCGATGCGTCAGGAGCTGGTTAATGTCCTGAAGGAGGCCGTACCGGGACATAACTTTGACTATCTGCTTAAACAGCGCGGGATGTTCAGCTACACCGGTCTGAGCGCCGCACAGGTCGATCGTCTGCGCGAAGAGTTTGGTGTCTACCTGATTGCCAGCGGACGTATGTGCGTGGCGGGTCTGAATGCCAGTAACGTTCATCGCGTGGCGCAGGCGTTTGCTGCTGTAATGTAAGTACTCACTATCATTTATTCCTCCCTCTCCCTGTGGGAGAGGGCCGGGGTGAGGGCATCAGGCCGTTCAGGTCGACATCTCGCTTTGTGATCTTCTTCTTTTTATTCAGTTTCATAAGCAAAAACTCCTTCCCTTCATCTCCCGCTGGGGTTATGGTCGGATAGATTTTTGACCAGTCGCTCAAATTAAAACGATAACAAACTGAATATTCAGGGGAAAATATGCGCAAGATCACACTGGCGCTCAGCGCCGCCTGCTTATTGTTCTCGCTTAACAGTACGGTCGTCGCGCGCGCTTCCGCACCGACGCCGCTTTACACCGGCACCACTGCTGCCATTCTGGCTGAACAAGCCCCCATTCACTGGGTTTCTGTGGCTCAGATTGAAAACAGCCTGATGGGTCGCCCGCCAATGGCCGTGGGCTTCGACATTGACGATACCGTCCTCTTCTCAAGCCCGGGTTTCTGGCGTGGTAAAAAAACATACTCACCGGACAGCGAAGCGTATCTGCAAAATCCTGAGTTTTGGGAAAAGATGAACAACGGCTGGGACGAATTCAGCATCCCGAAAGAGGTGGCCCGCGCGCTCATCGATATGCACGTTAAGCGTGGCGACAGCATTTACTTCGTAACCGGGCGCAGCCAGACCAAAACGGAAACGGTCTCTAAAACGCTGCAGGACGATTTCCGCATCCCGGCGGCCAGCATGAACCCGGTGATTTTCGCTGGCGACAAACCGGGACAAAACACCAAAACCCAGTGGCTGGAGCAGAAAAATATCAAAGTCTTCTACGGCGATTCTGATAACGATATCAGCGCCGCGCGTGATGTGGGTGCCAGAGGAATCAGGGTGTTACGCGCCTCTAACTCGACCTATCGACCGCTGCCGATGGCCGGGAAGTTTGGCGAAGAGGTCATTGTGAACTCTGAATATTAAACCGTTGGCGGCGAGTTTGGCTCTTTTTTAAGCAAATCTCGTCGCTGCGGGTTTTACCTTTCGCCTTCTTGCTGCACACTTAGAAAGATTCACTTTCATAACGGAGCAGCACATGTGGTACCAACAGACCCTGACCTTAAGCGCTAAACCTCGCGGATTTCATCTGGTGACTGACGAAGTTATCGGGCAAATCCGCGACCTGTCGCGCGTCAAAACGGGTTTGCTGCATCTGCTGCTTCAGCACACGTCGGCCTCTCTCACGCTTAATGAAAATTGCGATCCCACCGTCCGGTCTGACATGGAGCAGCATTTTCTGAAGACCGTTCCGGACAATGCCCCTTACGATCACGACTATGAGGGGGCGGATGACATGCCTTCGCATATCAAATCTTCGCTGCTGGGCGTATCGCTGATGCTGCCGGTTCATAACGGGCGGCCATTGCTGGGAACATGGCAAGGGATCTGGCTGGGAGAACATCGCATTCACGGTGGTTCGCGTAAAATTATCGCAACGCTACAAGGGGAATAAAGATGACAATTTCGGAGCTACTTCAGTACTGCATGAGTAAGCCTGGCGCGGAGCAGAGTGTGCACAGCGACTGGAAAGCTACGCAGATTAAAGTGGGAGATGTCTTGTTTGCGATGGTGAAAGAGGTGGAAGGCCGCCCGGCGGCATCGCTGAAAACCAGCCCGGAACTGGCGGAGCTATTACGTCAGCAGCACGATGACGTCCGGCCAAGTAAACATCTGAACAAAGCGCACTGGAGTACGGTCTATCTCGATGGTTCCATCCCGGGGTCGCAGATTTACTACCTGGTGGACGCATCTTATAAGCAGGCGGTTGAGCTGCTGCCGGAAGCGACCCGACAGCAACTCTCCGTGTGACGATTACAGCAACGGTTTGAGGAAGCGTGCGGTGTGCGAGACTTCGCACTCTGCAACGGTCTCTGGCGTACCGGAGACGAGGATTTCACCGCCGCCGCTGCCGCCTTCCGGGCCGAGATCGACGATCCAGTCCGCGGTTTTAATCACGTCCAGGTTGTGCTCAATGACCACAATGGTGTTGCCCTGATCGCGAAGCTGATGCAGAACGTCGAGCAACTGCTGGATATCCGCAAAGTGCAGACCGGTGGTCGGCTCATCGAGAATATACAGCGTCTGCCCGGTACCACGTTTGGATAGCTCACGCGCCAGCTTCACGCGCTGCGCTTCACCTCCAGAGAGCGTGGTTGCTGACTGCCCCAGACGAATGTAGGTCAGACCTACGTCCATCAGCGTTTGCAGCTTACGCGCCAGCGCAGGAACGGCATCAAAGAACTCGCGCGCCTCTTCAATGGTCATATCCAGCACTTCGTGGATGGTTTTGCCTTTGTACTTAATCTCCAGCGTTTCACGGTTATAGCGTTTGCCTTTGCACTGGTCGCACGGCACGTAGATATCCGGCAGGAAGTGCATCTCAACCTTGATCACGCCGTCGCCCTGGCATGCTTCGCAGCGGCCGCCGCGAACGTTAAAGCTGAAACGTCCTGGCGTGTAGCCGCGCGAACGCGCTTCCGGTACACCCGCGAAGAGTTCACGGACGGGCGTGAAGACGCCGGTATAGGTTGCCGGGTTGGAACGCGGTGTACGGCCGATCGGGCTTTGATCAATGTCGATAACCTTATCGAAATGCTCCAGCCCCTGGATATCGCGGTACGGTGCAGGTTCGGCAAGCGTCGCGCCGTTCAGCGCCGTCTGCGCAATCGGGAACAACGTATCGTTGATCAGCGTCGACTTACCGGAACCGGATACACCGGTGATACAGGTAAACAGACCCACCGGCAGCGTCAGGGTCACGTCTTTCAGGTTGTTGCCGCGAGCGCCGGTGAGCTTAAGCACTTTTTCCGGGTTCGCCGGCACGCGCTGTTTCGGCACCTCAATCTTGCGCTTGCCGCTCATGTACTGGCCGGTTAACGATTCGGGCACTGCCATAATGTCTTTCAGGGTGCCTTCTGCGACCACCTGGCCGCCGTGCACACCCGCACCCGGGCCGATGTCGATAACATGGTCGGCAGCACGGATGGCATCTTCGTCGTGCTCGACCACAATCACCGTGTTGCCGAGGTTACGCAGGTGGATCAGCGTACCGAGCAGACGCTCGTTGTCGCGCTGGTGCAGGCCGATGGACGGTTCGTCCAGGACATACATGACGCCCACCAGGCCGGCACCAATCTGGCTGGCCAGACGGATACGCTGGGCTTCACCGCCGGACAGCGTCTCTGCGGAGCGAGAAAGCGTCAGGTAGTTCAGGCCGACGTTCACCAGGAATTTCAGACGATCGCCGATCTCTTTCAGCACTTTTTCGGCAATCTTCGCACGCTGGCCGGAGAGCTTCAGGTTGTTGAAGAAGTCCATCGCGTGGCCGATGCTCATGTCTGAGATGGTCGGCAGCGCCGTGTTTTCGACAAACACGTGGCGAGCTTCACGACGCAGACGCGTGCCGTCACAGGTGGCGCAGGAGCGGTTGCTGATGAACTTCGCCAGCTCCTCACGCACCGCGCTGGATTCAGTCTCTTTGTAGCGCCGCTCCATGTTGTGCAGCACCCCTTCGAACGGGTGGCGACGCACGGAGGTATCGCCGCGATCGTTCATGTATTTGAACTCGATGTTCTCTTTACCGGAACCGAACAGGATCACTTTGTGCACGTTCGGGCTCAGGCTGGCCCACGGCGCTTCCACGTCGAACTTATAGTGCTCTGCCAGCGATTTGAGCATCTGGAAGTAGTAAAAGTTACGCTTATCCCAGCCGCGGATCGCACCGCCAGCCAGCGACAGTTCAGGATTCTGGATCACCCGATCCGGGTCGAAATACTGCTGTACGCCCAGACCGTCACACGTCGGGCAGGCACCCGCCGGGTTGTTAAAGGAGAACAGACGTGGCTCCAGCTCGCGCATACTGTAGCCGCAAATCGGGCAGGCAAAGTTGGCGGAGAAGAGCAGTTCTTCCGCGTTCGGGTCGTCCATATCGGAGACCACCGCCGTACCGCCAGAGAGTTCCAGTGCGGTTTCAAAGGATTCCGCCAGACGCGTCGCCAGATCGTCACGCACTTTAAAGCGGTCAATCACCACTTCGATGGTGTGCTTCTTCTGCAGCTCCAGCTTGGGGGGATCCGACAGGTCACATACCTCGCCATCAATACGGGCGCGGATATACCCCTGGCTTGCCAGGTTTTCCAGCGTTTTGGTGTGCTCGCCCTTACGCTCTTTGATGATGGGCGCAAGCAGCATCAGGCGTTTGCCCTCCGGCTGCGACAGCACGTTATCCACCATCTGGCTCACGGTCTGCGCCGCCAGTGGGACGTCGTGATCCGGGCAGCGCGGCTCACCCACACGGGCGTAGAGCAGACGCAGGTAGTCATGAATTTCGGTAATGGTACCGACCGTTGAACGCGGGTTGTGGGAAGTAGACTTCTGCTCGATAGAGATAGCAGGAGACAACCCTTCAATGTGGTCGACATCCGGTTTTTCCATCAGCGACAGGAACTGACGCGCGTACGCAGAGAGTGATTCAACGTAACGACGCTGTCCTTCGGCATATAAAGTGTCGAAAGCCAGTGAGGATTTGCCAGACCCCGAAAGCCCGGTCACGACGATGAGTTTGTCGCGAGGGATTATGAGGTTGATATTCTTGAGATTGTGGGTGCGGGCGCCCCGAACTTCGATCTTATCCATTCACCTTTCCCGGTTGGAACACGGATTGCCTGGTTTGTTTGAAGGACAACCGGCTGTCAGAAACGGCTAATTATGACACAATTTAACCTGTTTGAATATACAGTATTGGAATGCATTTTCTGTTTAGCTGTGTAACAATGTCGAGTTCGCGAGAGATTTCTGAACCCGCCACGCAACTATGCAAATTGACGCGTGGAAATGGTACACTCGCGCGTTTACACTATTAAGAAACGTATTCAGGAGACACGAACATGGCCAGCAGAGGCGTAAACAAGGTGATTCTCGTCGGTAATCTGGGCCAGGACCCGGAAGTACGCTACATGCCGAGTGGTGGTGCAGTTGCCAACATTACGCTGGCTACTTCCGAATCCTGGCGTGACAAAGCGACCGGTGAGATGAAAGAGCAGACCGAATGGCACCGCGTTGTGCTGTTTGGCAAACTGGCAGAAGTGGCCGGTGAGTACCTGCGTAAAGGTTCTCAGGTTTATATTGAAGGCCAGTTGCGTACCCGCAAATGGACCGATCAGTCCGGCGCTGAGAAATACACCACTGAAGTGGTGGTAAACGTTGGCGGCACCATGCAGATGCTGGGTGGCCGTCAGGGCGGTGGCGCACCAGCAGGTGGCGGCCAGCAGCAGGGCGGTTGGGGCCAGCCTCAGCAGCCACAGGGCGGCAACCAGTTCAGCGGCGGCGCGCAGTCTCGCCCGCAGCAGCAATCCGCACCGGCACCGTCTAACGAACCACCAATGGACTTCGACGACGACATTCCGTTCTGATTCACGGATATGCAAAATAAAAAACCCAGACATCGGTCTGGGTTTTTTTATTCAGTCAGGTATCAGGTAATTACCATCGGCCAGTCTGGTGGCGTATGGCTCATTGCCTCAACCATCACTACTTTAATATTTTCCCAGACGGCGGCAATATCCAGCAGGGTGATACCAAGCAGACCCGTTGCGAACCAGCAAGCCGCGCCCAGTCCTAACAGCGTACTGATAACCGCAAGACCCGCGTAGTCAGATTTACGAAACTGAATGTTCAGCGTGCTGGCTAAAAACATCAGTACCGCACTCAACAAAGGCCAGCGCAGGAGAACCATGCTGGTAGTAATGGTTGCCATAAAACCCATCCTCTCCAAAACAGACGAACTGAATGAAACAGTGTTTCTCGTTACATGATATGTGTGAACTATATCACATTTGTTGATTTATTCGCCAGTGCCTGTGTGCGCATAATGGGCATTTTATTGCTCTGGAAAAGAGAGGTTACAGGAGGGAACGGCTTCGACATCCGCGGGAGCGAACCCACAACGTGCCGGATCCAACGTCCTCTGGGCGAGCGGGGGGAGAGCAACGGTGGAGGAACGGACTCGCCGGCGATGGCACTTTTATAAGTGGAACGTTATTCTCGGCTAATCCTGGAAATATTGTGGTAATAGCTGAACATTTATAAAACATTGATCAAAATACACCCGCGAAAATAGTATAAAACGTCATGTTGACGTTGTACTTTTTTCATGCTGCCAGAAGTTTGGCTTAATCAACGATCCTCTGTTGCGTTATCTTCAAACCCCGGGTCCAGGCTGGATAAATATTTCCCTTAATAGAAACGGAACGAATACTTTTAGTTTAGCTTACGGACAAATATTATCGTCATAACGAAATTTAAGATTTTTAATACTAAAAGTCAGTTGCTAACTTCGCATGATTCATGCAACGTAATCACCTGTTTATCAAAGCATCCGGCCTTCAATACTACAGGCGTACAACATGCAGGGATATAGGGCGGGAAATGAATCGTAGCGCGCGGCGCAAGATGCTCAGAGTGGTAGGGATCATCATGGTAGTTATGCTGCCGGTGATGCTTGCCCTATGGTTTGCCCAGCTTAGAGCCGTGTCGGAAACAAGCGCGCAGTTACGCACCTTTGCTGAACTGGCTTTAGACAAAACTGAACTGGTTATTGAACAGGTTGATCTGGCCCGGGGCGAGGCGGAAAAATATCAGGGTAAAGTTTGTACGCCGTCACATCGCCAATATATGTTGAACGTGGTTCGTGGCCGTCTGTTCATCGCTGATTTAATTTATGCCGAAGGTCAGAATTTTCGTTGTTCATCCATTTTTACCCCGGATCAGCCCTACGCGATCTCCCCCGCTAATTACACCCGTAAACCCGATATCGCTATCTATTATTATCGTGATACGCCATTTTTCACTGGCTATAAAATGACATATATGCAGCGCGGGAATTATGTCGTGGTGGTTAATCCGCTTTCGTACAGTGAAGTGATGTCGAACGATCATTCCCTCTCCTGGGGAGTGTATGACACGGTGACGAATGCCTTCTTTTCCGTCAGTCAGAAAGCCAACGTTTCTTTATTAAACTCGATGATTCGGGATAAGGACGTGGTATTTCAAAAAGATGACCGTTTTTATACGGTGGTGAAGTCTGATAAACGTCCTATCGCCGCCATCGTTTCCACATCGAATAAACGCTTTTATGAAACGCTCTACCATCAGGCGACGCTGACGCTGCCGTTGGGAATGATCTGCAGTATCATTATTTTGTTGGTCTGGTCTCGCACTCATCGTGAACTCAACTCCCCCGGGCGGTTACTGCACCGGGCGCTCAATAAACGCCAGCTATGTGTCCATTATCAACCGATTATTGATATCAAGAATAACCGGTGCGTTGGAGCAGAGGCGTTGTTGCGCTGGCCTGGCTTTAACGGGCCGGTCATGAGCCCGGCGGAATTTATTCCGCTGGCGGAAAAAGAGGGGATGAGCGAACGGATTACGGATTATGTGGTGGAAGAGGTGTTCAGCGATCTGGGCCATTTCCTGGCGACGCATCCGGACCTCTATATTTCGATTAACCTGTCGGCCACTGATTTCCACTCCTCGCGATTGATCGCCATGATTTCCGACAAGGCGCGGCACTATGCCGTGCGTGCGCAGCAGATCAAAATCGAGGTCACGGAACGCGGATTTATTGATGTGCCGAAAACCACGCCGGTCATCCAGGCCTTCCGTCAGGCAGGTTATGAAGTGGCGATCGATGATTTTGGTACGGGTTACTCGAACCTGCACAACCTCTACTCGCTGAATGTCGATATTCTGAAAATCGACAAATCCTTTATCGACACCTTAACCACCAACAGCACCAGCCATCTTATCGCCGAGCACATTATCGAGATGGCGCAGAGCCTGCGGCTCAAAACCATTGCGGAAGGGGTAGAAACTGCCGAGCAGGTAAGCTGGTTGTTGAAGCGCGGCGTACAGTTCTGTCAGGGATGGCACTTCGCGAAAGCGATGCCGCCCCAGGAGTTTATGACCTGGCAGCAGCAACCTTTACACTGATAAACCTTAATTCAACTGGTGACGGTAATCGCTCGGCGTGCGATCAAACTCGCGGCGAAACACGCGGGAAAAGGTTTGTTGCGACACATACCCCAGATCCATCGCGATATCAAAAATGGGCCGCTGCGTAGAGCGTAACGCCTGCGCCGCCAGCAGTAACCTGCGCTGACGAATGTACTCACCCAGCGTCTGGTGCATAACGGTCCGGAACATTCTCTGTAAATACCATTTCGAATAGCCCGACTTTTTAGCGACCACATCAATGTTCAACGGTTGGTCGATATGTTCATCAATCCATTCAATAAGTGTCTGAATAATTTGCTGATGCGACATACGGTTGCCCTCTGTAGATACAACTTTCCTGGTTGATTCGTCGTTTTCTCTGCGGGGGAGTATAATTCCTCAAGTTAACTTGAGGTAAAGAGGTTTTATGGAAAAGAGATTGCCGAGAATAAAAGCGCTTTTAACCCCGGGTGAAGTGGCTAAACGAAGCGGTGTGGCGGTATCGGCGCTCCACTTCTATGAAAGTAAAGGGTTAATTAAAAGCATTCGTAATGCCGGAAACCAGCGGCGCTACACCCGTGACGTACTCCGCTACGTAGCCATTATCAAAATTGCGCAACGAATCGGAATTCCCCTGGCCACCATCGGCGAAGCGTTCGGCGTGCTACCGGAAGGCCACACGCTAAGTCCGAAGGAGTGGAAAGAGCTGTCATCCCAGTGGCGTGAGGAGCTGGACCGGCGTATTCATACGCTGGTGGCGCTGCGCGACGAGCTGGACGGCTGCATCGGTTGCGGCTGTTTGTCGCGTAGCGATTGCCCGTTACGCAACCCCGGTGACAAATTGGGCGAACAGGGGACGGGGGCGCGGCTGCTGGAGGAGGATTGAGATCTGTTTTCCGGGTGGCGGTTGCGCCTTACCCGGCAAAAAGCATAATAAAGAACTAAAGCGCCACATAAGGGCGCTTTAGTTTTTTCCGGTCTTTGTCTTTCTCTCTATCCCGCTGGCTCACGGGAGGGTTTCCCCCGACATCAGCACCCCTCATGTCGAGCTGGTTGAGGAGGTTCCGGTTTGTGCTGACACTTTAATTCTACGCAAGGTCCGTTTTTTCGCCAGCCGACCTGACCGTTTTTTAGGCGAATTTTTTTCGCGGTGTTGTTCAATTTTCTATAGTTAAAAAGTATGAATAACAGGAGAGAACCATGCTCACGGTACACCATCTCAACCAGTCGCGCTCGCACCGCGTGATCTGGGCTCTGGAAGAACTTTCTCTGCCCTATGAGATCGTTCACTACCAGCGCGAAAAGAACATGCTGGCTCCCGAGGCCCTTAAACGCGTGCATCCGTTGGGCAAGTCTCCGGTCATCGAAGACAACGGGCTGATCCTTGCCGAATCGGGTGCCATTCTGGAGTACCTGCAGGAAACCTACGACACAGAATCGCAGCTTAAGCCGCTGGATCCTGCCCATAAAGTGCAATACCGCTTCTGGCTGCACTATGCAGAAGGTTCACTTATGCCGCTACTGTTAATGAAGCTGGTTTTTAACAGCCTCGGTAAACCGCCTGTGCCGTTTGGAATACGAACGCTGGGGAAAGCGCTGGGACAGGGAGTACAAAAAGCGTATCTCAACCGCCAGCTGGAAACCCACGCGCGGTTTATTGAGTCACACCTGGCTCAACATAGCTGGTTTGCCGGAGATAAACTCAGCATGGCCGATATTCAGATGAGTTTCCCGATTTTTGCCCTGCTGGCGCGGGGCGGTATCGAGGATCTTCCGCACACCCATGCATGGAAGAAAAAGGTCGAAAGTTGTCCTGCCTGGCAGAGAACGCTGGAACAAGGTGGGCCATTAACGATTCCGGGGGAAGGGTGATTTGTAACCTGATTGCGCATTAACGATAACGTTTGCGCATCCTCTGCTTATTTCTTCGTCGTCATAAGGGAAATTTAGCGAAAAACGAGAAAGTTCAGTTGAAAAGGGCGGTGATTAGGCTGGATAATCGTTTGCCTAAATTTGACCACCCGTTTTGTAAGCGCGGAGCTAAACGTTTGCTTTTTTTGTGACGCCCCTTTTCGTCGCAAACGCAGCACAAGGATTTGACGTTTTGCTGGCAGTGGAGTCTCCACCACGCTTACGGACTTTCTATAAAAACTCTCAGGGGATGTTTTCTATGTCTACGCCATCCGCGCGTACCGGCGGTTCACTTGACGCCATCTTTAAAATTTCTGCTCGCGGCAGCACCGTGCGCCAGGAAATCGTTGCCGGTCTGACAACGTTTCTGGCAATGGTGTACTCCGTCATCGTTGTGCCGGGCATGCTCGGTAAAGCAGGCTTCCCACCGGCAGCGGTCTTCGTTGCAACCTGTCTGGTCGCCGGTGTTGGCTCCATCGTAATGGGGCTGTGGGCGAATCTGCCGATGGCGATTGGCTGTGCCATTTCCTTGACCGCCTTCACCGCGTTTAGCCTGGTGCTGGGCCAACACATCAGCGTACCGGTTGCCCTGGGCGCCGTCTTCCTGATGGGCGTGCTGTTCACCATTATCTCGGCAACCGGCATTCGTAGCTGGATTTTGCGCAATCTGCCGCACGGCGTGGCGCACGGCACCGGTATCGGTATCGGGCTGTTCCTGCTGCTGATTGCCGCCAACGGCGTGGGTCTGGTCATTAAGAACCCGCTGGACGGTCTGCCGGTGGCGCTGGGCCACTTCGCCAGCTTCCCGGTGATCATGTCCCTGATTGGCCTGGCGGTGATTATTGGTCTGGAAAAACTGAAAGTCCCTGGCGGCATTCTGCTGACCATTATCGGTGTGTCCATTGTCGGCCTGATTTTCGACCCGACCGTGCATTTCTCCGGTATTTTTGCCATGCCGTCACTGAGCGATGACAACGGTAACTCACTGATTGGCAGCCTGGATATTGTCGGCGCGCTGAACCCGGTGATCCTGCCAAGCGTGCTGGCGCTGGTGATGACGGCGGTGTTTGATGCCACCGGTACCATCCGTGCGGTGGCCGGTCAGGCGAACCTGCTGGATAAAGACGGTCAGATTATCGACGGTGGCAAAGCGCTGACCACCGACTCCCTGAGCAGCGTCTTCTCGGGTCTGGTCGGGGCTGCTCCGGCTGCGGTCTATATTGAGTCCGCTGCGGGGACGGCAGCAGGCGGTAAAACGGGTCTCACGGCCATTACCGTTGGTGTGCTATTTCTGCTGATCCTGTTCCTCTCGCCGCTCTCTTACCTGGTGCCAGCCTACGCTACGGCTCCGGCACTGATGTACGTCGGCCTGCTGATGCTGAGCAACGTGGCGAAAATTGACTTTGCGGACTTTGTGGACGCGATGTCAGGCCTGATCACGGCGGTGTTTATCGTGCTGACCTGTAACATCGTGACCGGCATCATGATCGGCTTCGCGTCACTGGTGATTGGGCGCCTGGTCTCCGGTGAGTGGCGCAAGCTGAACATCGGCACCGTGGTCATCGCCGTTGCGCTGGTGGTGTTCTACGCGGGCGGCTGGGCTATCTAAATTGTCCTTTGATGCGAAAACGGGTGGCTCAGGCCGCCCGTTTTTATTTTCAGGACTCATCCCGTTGCCTTTTGCGTTACTCTGGGGAGGATAGAATAAAAGGCACGACGCCTTCCGTAGTACATAAGTAACACAGCAAACAGGGAACGCATGGAAATCTTTTTCACAATACTCATCATGACCCTTGTGGTCTCATTATCCGGGGTGGTTACACGCGTACTGCCCTTTCAGGTCCCCCTGCCATTAATGCAAATTGCCATCGGCGCGCTGCTGGCGTGGCCGACGTTCGGCCTGCACGTTGAGTTCGACCCGGAACTGTTCCTCGTGCTGTTTATCCCGCCACTGCTGTTTGCCGATGGCTGGAAAACACCCACACGCGAGTTTCTGGAACATGGGCGCGAAATCTTCGGTCTGGCGCTGGCGCTGGTGGTTGTGACCGTGGTCGGGATTGGTTTCCTGATCTACTGGGTGGTCCCGGGGATCCCGCTTATACCCGCTTTTGCACTGGCCGCAGTCCTGTCGCCAACCGATGCCGTGGCGCTGTCCGGCATTGTGGGTGAGGGGCGAATTCCGAAGAAAATCATGGGCATTTTACAGGGAGAGGCGCTGATGAATGACGCCTCCGGTCTGGTTGCCCTGAAGTTCGCCGTGGCCGTCGCGATGGGGACCATGATCTTTACTATCGGTGGCGCAACGCTGGAATTCTTCAAGGTGGCTATCGGCGGTATCCTGGCCGGGTTTGTGGTGAGCTGGCTGTATGGCCGTTCGCTGCGCTTTCTCAGCCGCTGGGGTGGCGATGAGCCGGCTACGCAGATCGTGCTGCTGTTCCTGCTGCCGTTTGCCTCTTATCTGATTGCCGAACACATTGGGGTATCGGGCATTCTGGCGGCGGTTGCGGCAGGGATGACCATCACCCGCTCTGGCGTAATGCGCCGTGCACCGCTGGCCATGCGTCTGCGTGCGAACAGCACCTGGGCGATGCTGGAGTTTGTCTTTAACGGCATGGTGTTCCTGCTGTTGGGCCTGCAGCTGCCGGGCATTATGGAATCCTCGCTGGTGGCGGCCGAAGCCGACCCGAACGTAGAAACCTGGATGTTGTTTACCGATATCGTGCTGATCTATATGGCGCTGATGCTGGTGCGTTTTGGCTGGCTGTGGACGATGAAAAAGTTCAGCGTGCGCTTCCTGAAGAAAAAGCCGATGGAGTTCGGTTCGTGGACAACGCGTGAACTGCTGATTGCCTCCTTTGCAGGCGTACGCGGGGCGATCACCCTTGCCGGTGTGCTCTCCATTCCGCTGCTCTTGCCTACCGGGGATGTCTTTCCGGCGCGTTACGAGCTGGTCTTCCTGGCGGCGGGGGTGATCCTCTTCTCCCTGTTCGTCGGGGTAATTATGCTGCCGCTGTTGCTACAGCATATTGATGCAGGCGACGCCACCCAGCAGCATAAAGAGGAGCGGATTGCCCGCGCCGCCACCGCCGAAGTGGCGATTGTGGCCATCCAGAAAATGGAGGAGCGCCTGGCCGCCGATGCCGAAGAGAACATCGACAATCAGCTGCTGACGGAAGTGAGCTCACGCGTGATTGGTAATTTGCGTCGCCGCGCAGACGGGCGTAACGATGTGGAAAGCTCGCTGCAGGAGGAGAACCTGGAGCGCCGGTTCCGTCTGGCGGCGCTGCGCTCCGAGCGTGCCGAGCTGTACCACCTGCGCGCCACGCGGCAGATCAGCAACGAGACGCTGCAAAAGCTGCTGCACGATCTGGATCTGCTGGAAGCGTTGTTGATAGAGAATCAGTAACGCTGTTTTTGCCCGGTGGCGCTGCGCTTACCGGGCCTACGTGCGCGATCGGTTCCCTCTCCCTGTGGGCTGAGGGTTCCCCACAAAATAATGCCTGCACGGAGGCCCCCCCTCTCCCTTGAGGGTGTACGGTCCGGGGACATGGTAGACAGGTGTTCGGGGACATGGTGAACACTTTTTAACATCCTTTACCCATGGTGATCGACTTTTTCTTCAGGTCGATCACCCCCACTTTTGTGCTGTACCACCACACCTCGTAGCGGCCGTCTTCCTGCATCTCCTTCAGCCCGACCCGTTCTCCCCTGAACGCCTTGCCTGCGCTCAGACTTACCCCTTTCACGCTCAGCTTTCCGCTGATATCCACTTTCCTGACCATCACGCCCTCGTCGTATTCCGGGGGCGTTGTGTTGCCGCTGTACCGTCGCGATGACGGCTGATACCGCGAGCCCGGTACCGCCATATCCAGCGCCTCATGCGGGCGTTCAAGGTTATAGACCGTCCGCCAGTGGTCGAAGGCGCGCTGCAGTTCGCCCTCACTCGCGAACCATTTACCCTGCAGCACCTCCGTCTTCAGGCTGCGGTGAAAACGCTCCAGCTTGCCCTGCGTCTGCGGATGATACGGCCGGGAGTGTCCCACCCGGATACCATGGCGCATCAGCCACAGCTCGAGCGCCGTCCAGGTGCCGGTGGTGTCTCCCCACGGGGCGCCGTTGTCCATCGTCATCCTGTCCGGCAGGCCGTAGCGTTCAAACACGCTGACCAGTTGTTGCTGCACGGTCTCACGCCGTTCATCGCTACAGTGCGCCAGGCACAGGGAAAAACGGGAGTGGTCATCCAGCAGGGTGAGCGGATGGCAGCGGCCACCGCCAAAGGGAAAGTGGCCCTTAAAATCCATCTGCCAGAGCCGGTTCGGCGCGTCATGTTCGAACCGTCCCGTGGCGGGAATGCCCGGTGAAGTGCCCGGCAGCAGGCCGTGACGGGCCATCAGGTTATGAACGGTGCTGAAGGCGGGCATACGGTGCCCCTGGTCTTCCAGCCAGCGCTTTATCTTGCGTGCGCCCCAGCGTTCATGGCGGTCATGGGCCATACGCAGCAGGGCAGTGATGTCGTCAGATGAGCGGTTCGGGGAATGGTGCGGTATGCGCGGGCGGTCCTGAAGGCCGGAGGAACCTTCCTCCATCCAGCGACGAAGCCACTTGTAGCCGGTGGCAGGTGAAATGCCGAAGCGACGGCAGAGGGAACGGATGTTCGCCCCGTCCTGCGAGGCGAACAAAACAAACTCGGTACGTAATGACATGGTATCTCTCGCATCCCAGGGCATAAGCGACTCCATAAACGGGTTCTTATGCCTTAGTTGTAAGTGTCTACCATGTCCCCGAACAAGTGTTCACTATGTCCCCGGACCGTACAGAGGGAGAGGGTTGGGGTGAGGGGGAACATATGGCTGTAGAGGTAATTCCGTTCACTTTATGTTCCTTGCTACTCTGTAACGACATAGCCCGTGAACGTGCCAGGGTGGCTCAGTCGCCACCACCCTGGCGACCCGGGCTCCCGGCGGTAAATCGCCGCTTCGCGGTGCCCTCGTCTTATTCCTTCCGGCTTATCGGGGACGGGCGGATGTAACGTCCCTGTAAAGCCGCCCTCTCGGCGCATCCCTGCGCCTCGCCCCGGCCTGCAGGAAACGCCTCAGCGATTTACAGCCGGACCAGGGCGTCGCTGTAAGTCATTAATTTTCCTGAAACAACTTTCGTCGCTTTCGGTAAAAAAATTACTGGGGATCCCTCAACCCTGTGGGAGAGGGTTAGGGTGAGGGCACCCAAAATCCCTCACAACATTGCAGCCACGCCTGGGCGCTGTGCGACAAATATATCCCTTCTCGCCAGATCATCCCCAGTTGCCAGTGCAAATCGCTTTCGAGTGGGATCCAGCGCAACGTGTTTTTATCCAGACGCTCGCAAATGGGTTGCGGCAGAATGGCAATCCCCACGCCTGCCTGCACCATCGCTGCCAGGAAATCCCACTGGCCGCTGCGCACCGCAATGCGCGGCTTCACGCTATGTTGATTAAACAGCGTCATTAGCTGGCGGCTGAGGGCGAAATCTTCGTTGTAGATCAACAGAGGGTATTCACCGAGCAGTTCAGGTTTCACTGAGTCTCGCTTCAGCCAGTCACCGGAGCGGGGAACCAGCACGCACAGCGGATGGCTAAAGAGCGGAAGCGTCGCCAGACCGCTCTCTTCCTCAACGGGGAGGGCTGTCATGGCGACGTCCAGCTCGCCGTTAGTAACCGCCTGCTGGACGGTTAACCCACCAAACTCCGAAATTTTGAGTTCGACGCCGGGGTAACGCTGGCGAAACAGGCTAATCGGCCCGGCCATCATCATCCCGACCATTGGCGGGATGCCAAGGCGCAGCACCCCTTTGGTCAGATGATTTATATCATCAAGCTCCGCTTCCAGCTGACGAAACTCGGCCAGGATCGCCAGCCCCCGTTCGAACACCACGCGCCCGGTATCGGTGAGCAACAGCTTGCGTCCGTCGCGGATAAGCAGGGTACAGTTGAGTTCATCTTCGAGGTTTTTCAGCATCTTGCTGATGGTGGGTTGGGTTACGAATAACTTCTCCGCTGCGCGGGTAAAACTCTGCTGGCGAACCACTTCGACAAAATAGCGCAGCGTTCTTATGTCCATGATTATTCCTCGAAACTATACCTTCGATGATTTTAATTCATTTCAGTCCATACCGTGCGCTCACTATACTAGCGCCTCGTCTCATTCTTGAGGAAAACCCCCATGGCCGTGGCGTTAAGCCGTGTTACGCCTGCCGTTGTGCAAAGACTCCTGGTGCCGCTTCAGGTACTGCTCTACGCGGGACTGTTTGTTTTTGCAGAATATCTTGTCGGCTGGCTGCATCTGCCGCTGCCTGCCAACCTGGTGGGAATGCTGCTGATGTTGACGCTCATCCTCTGTCGCGTAATCCCCCTCAACTGGGTACGCGCCGGCGCGCGCTGGCTGCTGGCGGAGATGCTGCTGTTCTTTGTCCCTGCCGTGGTGGCGGTGGTAAATTATGCGCAACTGCTGATGGTGGACGGCTGGCGGATCTTCGCAGTCATCGCGCTGAGCACGTTGATGGTGCTGGGCGCTACCGCCTGGGTAGTGGACAAAGTCTATCGGTTCGAAATCAGCAGGCAAAAAAATGACTAACTTTCAAATCAGCGTGCTGTGCCTGATTGCCACCCTGGTTATCTACTTTGCCAACAAGCGCCTGTATCGTCGTTTTCACGCCTTGCCGCTGATGCCGCTGGTCTTTACGCCGATCCTGCTGGTGCTGATGCTAGTTTTCGGCCATATCTCCTGGCAGAACTACATCGGTGAATCCCACTGGTTGCTGTGGCTACTGGGTCCGGCCACCATCGCCTTTGCAGTGCCGGTGTACGACAATCTGGCGATTATCAAACGCCACTGGATGTCGCTCAGCGCGGGTGTGATCACCGCCACGGTGGTGGCGGTCTGTAGCTCGGTCTGGCTGGCGCGGTTGTTTACGCTGCCCGATGAAATTCAGCGCAGCCTGGCTGTGCGCTCGGTGACGACGCCATTTGCACTGGCGGCAGCCAAACCACTCGGCGGCCAGCCGGATCTGGTGGCGTTGTTTGTGGTCGTTACCGGTGTCTTCGGCATGGCGGTGGGCGATATGCTATTTCTGCGGCTTTCTATCCGTGAAGGGTTGGCAAAAGGGGCGGGATTTGGCGCGGCGTCACACGGCGCGGGAACGGCACGTTCTTATGAGTTGGGTCAGCAGGAGGGCGTGGTAGCAAGCCTGGTGATGATGCTTTCCGGCGTGTTGATGGTGCTGATTGCGCCGCTGGTGGCGTGGGTGATGTTCTGAACTCCCCGGCCCGAAGGCCGGGGATCAAGACTCAGTGTGCGCGGCCTTGTTCCACGCCCAGGCCGGTTTGCGAGCGGATAAACTGGGCGCGGAATTTCTCGCGTTCCAGATTACCCTCCGGCGAGTTGTCGGTTGCGGAGAAGACCCAGATCCCGATAAACGCCACGGCGATAGAGAACAGCGCCGGGTACTCATAGGGGAAGAGCGCCTTTTCGTGACCGAGGATCTGCACCCAAATCGTCGGGCCGAGGATCATCAGGATCACCGCCGTCAGCAGCCCCAGCCAGCCGCCGACCATTGCGCCACGGGTGGTCAGCTTAGACCAGTACATGGAGAGCAGAATGATAGGGAAGTTGCAGCTTGCCGCAATCGAGAAGGCCAGCCCCACCATAAAGGCGATGTTCTGCTTCTCGAACAGGATCCCCAGCAGTATCGCCACCACACCCAGTATCAGTACGGTGATTTTTGAGACCCTCAGCTCTTCACGCTCGGTTGCGCCTTTGCGGAACACGTTCGCGTACAGGTCATGTGACACCGCTGACGCTCCAGCCAGCGTCAGTCCGGCAACCACGGCAAGGATGGTGGCGAAGGCCACGGCCGAGATAAAGCCGAGGAACAGATTGCCGCCTACCGCATCGGCCAGATGCACTGCCGCCATGTTATTTCCGCCAATCAGCGCGCCTGCCGCGTCTTTAAACGCCGGATTTGCGCCTACCAGCATGATGGCGCCAAAACCGATGATAAAGGTCAGAATGTAGAAGTAACCCATAAACCCGGTGGCGTAGAAGACGCTCTTGCGCGCTTCACGGGCATCGCTCACGGTGAAGAAACGCATCAGGATATGTGGCAAGCCTGCGGTACCAAACATCAGACCCAGACCGAGTGAAAGCGCGGATATCGGGTCTTTCACCAGCCCGCCCGGACTCATGATTGCTTCCCCTTTCGGGTGGACCGCCATCGCTTCGGTGAACAGATTATTGAAGCTGAAGCCGACGTGTTTCATCACCATAAAGGCCATGAAGCTGGCGCCGAACAGCAGCAGTACCGCTTTGATAATTTGCACCCAGGTGGTCGCCAGCATGCCGCCGAACAGGACGTACATCACCATCAGTACACCTACCAGCACCACCGCAATGTGGTAGTTCAGGCCGAACAGGAGTTCGATCAGTTTGCCCGCGCCAACCATCTGAGCGATCAGATACAGCGCGACCACCACCAGCGAGCCGCAGGCGGAGAGAATGCGAATCGGGCCCTGCTTCAGGCGATAGGAGGCGACATCAGCAAAGGTAAAACGCCCGAGGTTACGCAAGCGTTCGGCGATCAGGAACAGAATAATCGGCCAGCCGACCAGGAAGCCGAGAGAGTAGATCAGTCCATCGTAGCCGGAGGTGTACACCAGCGCGGAAATCCCGAGGAAAGAGGCGGCGGACATAAAGTCACCCGCAATCGCCAGCCCGTTCTGGAAACCGGTGATATTGCCGCCCGCGGTGTAGTAATCGTTACGGGAGCGCACGCGTTTTGACGCCCAGTAAGTGATATACAGGGTCAGCACCACGAAAATCAGGAACATGACAATCGCCTGCCAGTTGGTTGGCTGGCGCTGTACCTCACCGGTAATGGCATCCGCGGCGTTTGCCGCGAAGGGAAGTGTGGCGGCAAGCGCCGTCAGGACTCTCTTCATGATGCTTTTACCTCACGCAGTACCGCTTTATTAAGACGATCGAATTCGCCATTCGCACGCCAGACATAAACACCGGTCAGCACAAACGAAATCACGATGACGCCAATACCAATCGGGATGCCCCGCGTGACGCTGGTGCCCTCATGCAGCGGCGTACCCAGCCAGTGCGGAGCGAAGGCAATCAGCAGAATAAAGCCGACGTAGATAATCAGCATGATGATGGAAAGTAAGAAGGCAAACCGTTGCCGTTTATCGACGAGCTCCCTGTAGTGCGCACTATTCTCTATCTGCTGACAAATATCGTTATTCATCACAGAAATCTCCAGAAGTAAGGTTGGTTTGTTTTATCCCCTCTCCCCTGTGGGGAGAGGGTTAGGGTGAGGGGAGGAAGGTGCGGTCTGATGCCCTCACCCCGGCCCTCTCCCACAGGGAGAGGGAGAAAAGATTACGATGGCATTGCGATGGCCTGCTTCTCTTCGAGCAGTTTTTCCACCACACCCGGATCGGCGAGCGTTGAGGTATCGCCGAGGTTGCTGGTGTCACCTGCCGCGATTTTGCGCAAGATTCGGCGCATAATTTTTCCTGAGCGGGTTTTCGGCAGAGAGTCAGTCCAGTGCAGCACATCCGGCGTGGCAAGCGGGCCAATCTCTTTGCGGACCCAGTTGCGCACTTCGGCATACAGCTCTGGCGACGGCTCTTCACCGTGGTTCAGGGTGACGTAGGCGTAAATCGCCTGGCCTTTAATGTTGTGCGGAATACCCACGACCGCGGCTTCGGCGATCTTCGGATGCGATACCAGCGCGGATTCAATCTCCGCGGTGCCCAGACGGTGGCCGGAGACGTTTAGCACGTCGTCCACGCGCCCGGTGATCCAGTAGTAGCCATCCTCGTCACGACGCGCACCGTCGCCGCTGAAGTACATGTTTTTAAAGGTTGAGAAGTAGGTCTGCTCGAAGCGCTCATGGTCGCCGAACAGCGTACGCGCCTGGCCCGGCCAGGAATCGGTGATCACCAGGTTGCCTTCGGTGGCACCGTCCAGCGGATTGCCTTCGTTATCCACCAGCGCAGGCTGGACGCCAAAGAACGGGCGGGTTGCGGAACCGGCTTTTAGCTGGGTGGCGCCAGGCATCGGGGTGATCATGAAGCCGCCGGTTTCGGTCTGCCACCAGGTGTCCATGACCGGGCATTTCTCGTTACCGATTTTTTTCCAGTACCACTCCCAGGCTTCCGGGTTGATGGGCTCACCCACGGAACCGAGGATGCGCAGGGAAGAGCGGTCCGTGCCTTCGATGGCCTTGTCACCTTCCGCCATCAGCGCACGGATGGCCGTTGGCGCGGTGTAGAGAATGTTAACCTGGTGCTTATCGACCACCTGACACATTCGCGCCGGGGTCGGCCAGTTCGGCACACCCTCAAACATCAGCGTCGTTGCGCCACAGGCCAGCGGGCCGTACAGCAGGTAGCTGTGCCCGGTGACCCAACCCACGTCGGCGGTACACCAGTAGATATCGCCCGGATGGTAGTCGAAGACATATTTGAACGTGGTGGCCGCATAGACCAGATAGCCGCCGGTGGTGTGCAGCACGCCTTTGGGTTTGCCGGTGGAGCCGGAGGTATAGAGAATAAACAGTGGATCTTCCGCGTTCATCTCTTGCGGTTGATGCTGGTCGCTCGCTTTCTCAATCAGATCGCTCCACCACAGGTCACGCCCTTCGTTCCAGTCGATCTTGCCACCGGTACGCTTAAGGACAATAACGTTGCTGACGGTTTTGACGTTCGGATTTTTCAGCGCTTCGTCGACATTTTTCTTCAGGGGAATACCGCGCCCGGCACGCACGCCTTCATCGGCGGTGATCACCAGTTTCGAACTTGAGTCGACAATACGCCCGGCAACTGCTTCCGGCGAGAACCCGCCAAAGATAACGGAATGGATCGCGCCGATGCGCGCGCAGGCCAGCATCGCCACCGCCGCTTCCGGCACCATTGGCATATAGATAGCGACCACATCGCCTTTTTTGATGCCCCTCTCCAGCAGGACGTTGGCGAAGCGGCATACGTCACGGTGCAGCTCTTTATAGGTGATATGTTTGCTCTGAGAGGCGTCGTCGCCTTCCCAGATGATAGCCGTTTCGTTACCGCGTTCGGCAAGATGGCGATCGAGGCAGTTCGCCGCAAGGTTCAGCGTGCCGTCTTCATACCATTTAATAGAAACGTTACCCGGCGCAAAGGAGGTGTTCTTCACCTTCTGGTAAGGTTTGATCCAGTCAAGAATATGGCCCTGCTCGCCCCAGAAGGCGTCAGGGTCAGAGACAGATTGCTGATACTTCTCGTGGTATTGCTCCGGGTTTATCAGGCAACGGTCCGCAATGTTAGCGGGAATGTCATGTTTGTGTATTTGGCTCATGGCTTTTTTTCTCCTTGTAAGATGTTAATAATATGTCGCAAAAACGTTAATAGTAGGGGCTTTACAAGCTTTGTTTATTATTTGGGCTACAGATCACGCATTGTTTGAATAGTATGAAAAATGAGCGAATGAAACTTTGAAGGAAAATAATTTACCGTGCGGATTATTCACATTTGCGTTTAAAAAAGCGTTTTTATAACAAACGGTTATTTATAAGAATTATCATAAACTCGCGTCATCGCGGCTTTTCGTAGTGAAATGCGTCGTTCTTTAAGGCTTGCGCAACATACCGCGCAAATGATACTCATACGCCGCGTTAAAAAATCCCATAAACCAACGCAACACAATTCATACCCTTTCAGTATGTCTCCATATTCATGCAGTTTGTGTGAATAAGGTGCTTCATTGAGGAAGTCAGTTTCTATGAAAAACGTTAAAGTCAGCCTGGCCTGGCAAATCCTGCTGGCCCTTGTGCTGGGTATCCTGCTGGGGAGTTATCTCCATTATCACAGCGACAGCCGTGAGTGGCTGATTGCGAACCTGCTCTCACCGGCGGGTGATATCTTTATTCATCTGATCAAGATGATTGTGGTGCCGATTGTGATCTCTACGCTGGTGGTGGGTATCGCCGGTGTCGGTGATGCAAAACAGTTAGGCCGCATCGGTGCAAAAACCATTATCTATTTCGAAGTGATCACGACGATTGCCATCATTCTCGGCATCACCATGGCGAATGTCTTCCAGCCAGGCTCCGGGATTGATATGTCGCAACTGGCGACGGTGGATATTTCGAAATACCAAAGTACGACCGCTGATGTGCAGAGCCATGCGCATGGCCTGATGGGTACGATCCTGTCGCTGGTGCCGACCAACATTGTGGCGTCGATGGCGAAGGGCGAGATGCTGCCTATCATCTTCTTCTCGGTGTTGTTTGGTCTGGGCCTCTCCTCTCTGCCGGCCACGCACCGTGAACCGCTGGTCACCGTGTTCCGTTCTATCTCTGAAACCATGTTTAAAGTCACTCACATGGTGATGCGGTACGCGCCGGTAGGGGTGTTTGCGCTTATCGCGGTCACCGTGGCGAACTTTGGTTTTGCCTCCCTGTGGCCGCTGGCGAAGCTGGTGATTCTGGTGCATTTCGCCATCCTGTTCTTCGCGCTGGTGGTGCTGGGCATTGTGGCGCGCCTGTGTGGGCTGAGCATCTGGATCCTGATCCGCATTCTGAAAGACGAGTTGATTCTGGCGTACTCCACGGCCAGCTCTGAAAGCGTGCTGCCGCGAATTATTGAGAAGATGGAGGCCTATGGTGCCCCGGCTTCTATCACCAGCTTCGTGGTGCCAACCGGCTACTCCTTTAACCTGGACGGCTCGACGCTGTACCAGAGCATTGCAGCCATCTTTATCGCCCAGCTGTACGGCATTGATCTGTCGCTGTGGCAGGAAATTGTGCTGGTGCTGACGCTGATGGTGACCTCAAAAGGCATTGCGGGTGTGCCGGGCGTCTCCTTCGTGGTGCTGCTGGCGACGCTTGGCAGCGTCGGTATCCCGCTGGAAGGTCTGGCGTTTATCGCCGGTGTTGACCGTATCCTGGATATGGCGCGTACGGCGCTGAACGTGGTCGGAAACGCGCTGGCGGTACTGGTTATCGCCAAATGGGAACACAAGTTCGACCGTAAAAAAGCGCTGGCGTATGAACGCGAGGTGCTGGGTCGTTTTGATAAGACGGCTGACCAGTAATGTAACGTATTCTTCCCTCTCCCCTGTGGGGAGAGGGTTAGGGTGAGGGGATTCTACTCCCCACTCAACGCATCAAACTCTTCACACCCCGTATCAAACCCTTCGGTACAGCTCAGGTTTAACCAGTAGAGCGCTTTCTGTTTATTGGGCGTAATAAAGCCTTTCTCACCCTGCTGGAACAGCATCCCCGCCCAGTATTCGGCATAGCCGGTGCGTGACAGAGACGAGCTGCGCTTAAACCACGATGCCGCCAGAGCATCGTCCTGGGCCACTTCTACACCGTTGGCATAAATCAGACCCAGCAGCATTTGCGCATCTACCGCAGAGTCGTTGTCGATATCTTCGGTGGCCGTCTGCAGCAGTTTGATGGCCTGCGGGTAGTCTGTTTTGCCACCCTGGGTATTCACCAGGACGCGTGCCAGCATAATGGCGCCACGCTTGCTGCCCGCAATCGTGGCCTGCTGCGCCAGCGCTTTGGCCTGGGCGTAATCACCCTGGGTAAACTGGATTTGGGACAAGAGCGCCATGGCATCGACATCTCCCCCTTTTGCCGCTTTCTCTGCCCACATCGCTGCCTGCTTGCTGTCGCCGGAGCTGAACCAGGTGTCGGCGAGATAATACTGAGCGCGTGCATCGCCCGCCTCCGCCTGCGCTTTGTACTGGCTGCCAATCTCATCGGCATGGACGAACGACGTAACAAGTAATAACAACAGTAAAAATGGTTTCATGGATTCTTATCATCTGGGTACACGCCGCGCAGTATAATCGCGGCCATAGAATAAAAAAACGGGTGCGTTAAGACCTCAGCATCCTGCAAGCCGGGCGGAACTGTCATTCCGCCCGCAGAGGTTAGCCTGCAACGCAGGCTAATTTCGTCGCCACCTCCTGATGTTCACTCTTTATTGTCAGTTCGCATAACTTTCCGCGAGTAATAAAGGTAAAGATCACTATCGTCAGGCAGATAATAAAGACAATGCCTAACGCAGTTTTTAATGGCGTCATGCCTTTTACTCCTTGTCAAAAAAAGAATAAGAGGCTACTCTCAACCTGTTGGTTGTTGGGGGTAGCCTCGGGTAAATGACTATTTCCCCGGGGCTTTCCACTTTCTGTCCCTCAACAATGCTCAAGACAGAAAGTCTTAAGCACCCGCCGCACATCTTATCCATTTGAATCAAAATACAAAGATGTAATTCTCTTTCGTGAAATTTACATTGTTTCTGCGAGCGGCTTTCCAGAACAATAATTGATATTTTTAATGAGTTAAGCGGAAATAAAAAGGGAGTGAATATTTCACTCCCTTTATTCATCGATTAAATAACATCGTTATCCCATCGCACTTTCGCGTAACCGGGCTTTCAGCTTGTTATATTCGTCGATCACATACTGTTCCGCCGCCTGCTGATCCGCTATCGGCTCCACGTTGACGGCGCAGTACTTATACTCCGGCGTTTTGGTTATCGGACTTAAGTTCTCCGTCACCAGCTCGTTACAGGCACCAATCCACCACTGGTAGGTCATGTACACCGCCCCTTTGTTGGGACGATCGCTGACCTGCGCACGGGTAATGATCCTGCCTTTACGCGAGTTCACCCATACCAGCGCTTCGTCTTCAATGCCAAGACGTTCAGCGTCGGCGGTGTTGATCTGCGCATAACCCGGTTCGTCCGCCAGCGCTGCCAGCGCCGCGCAGTTGCCGGTCATCGAACGACAGGAGTAGTGGCCCACTTCACGCACGGTGGAGAGCACCATCGGATACTCGTCAGTGAGCTTGTCGATGGGGGCAACCCAGTCGCAGGTGAAGAACTGCGCCAGCCCGTTCGGGGTGTCAAATTTCTCTTTAAAGAGATACGACGTGCCCTGGTCGGCTTCGGATTCATCCCGGCACGGCCACTGGATATACCCCAGCTCACCCATTTTTTCATAAGTTGCACCGTAGAAGTCCGGACACAGATGCCGCAACTCGTCCCAGATCTCCTGGGTGTTGTTGTAGTGCATCGGGTAGCCCATACGGGTGGCAATTTCGCTGATAATCTGCCAGTCGGTTTTCAGATCCCACTTCGGCTCCACCGCTTTAAAGAAACGCTGGAAGCCGCGGTCTGCCGCCGTGTAGACCCCTTCATGCTCACCCCAGGACGTTGACGGTAAAATCACATCCGCCGCTGCCACGGTTTTGGTCATAAAGATGTCCTGGACAATCACCAGCTCCAGATCCTCAAACCCTTTCCGCACCGCAGAGAGCTCGGCGTCAGTCTGGAGGGGATCTTCACCCATGATGTAAGCCGCCCGCACTTCACCATGTGCCGCCCGGTGCGGCAGCTCGCTGATGCGATACCCGGTGTGCTCCGGCAAACTCTCCACGCCCCACGCTTTGGCAAACTTCGCGCGGTTTTCCGGGAACTTCACGTACTGATAGCCCGGATAGGTGTCCGGCAGCGCGCCCATATCGCAGGCACCCTGCACGTTGTTCTGACCGCGTACCGGGTTCACGCCGACGTGTGCCTTGCCAAGGTTGCCGGTCAGCATGGCAAGGCTGGTCAGGGAACGCACGGTTTCCACGCCCTGATAGAACTGGGTCACGCCCATGCCCCACAGAATGGCGGCGGTTTTCGCTCCGGCGTACATCCTTGCTGCCTGACGGATCTCCTGTGCGCTGACGCCGGTTATCGCTTCGACAGACTCTGGCGTATAGCCTTCGACAATTTTCCGATACTCTTCAAACCCTTCCGTACGGGTGGCGACAAACGCCTGGTCGTAGAGGTTCTCCTCAATAATGACGTGCCCCATGGCGTTCAACAGCGCGATGTTCGAGCCGTTTTTCAACGCGATGTGCATATCTGCAATACGTGCCGTTTCGATTTTGCGCGGATCGCAGACGATGATTTTCGCCCCGTTCTGTTTGGCGCGAATAACGTGGTTCGCGACAATCGGGTGAGAATCCGCCGGGTTATAGCCGAAGATAAAGACGAGATCGGTGTTGTCTATCTCGTTAATTGCATTACTCATTGCGCCGTTTCCGACCGACTGGTGCAGACCTGCAACCGATGGGCCGTGTCAGACGCGAGCGCAGCAGTCGACGTTATTGGTTCCAATAACGGCGCGCGCGAATTTTTGCATTACATAGTTGGTTTCGTTACCCGTCCCGCGTGATGACCCGGTGGTCTGGATCGCATCCGGGCCATATTTAGCCTTAATGGCGCTCAGGCGAGTGGCGACGTAGTCCAGCGCCTCGTTCCACGAGACGGCTTCCAGCTTGCCACCGCGTTCACGGCGGATCATGGGGGTTTTCAGGCGCGGGGTGAGGATTTGGGTATCGTTAATAAAATCCCAGCCGTAGTAACCTTTCAGGCACAGCGTGCCCTGGTTGGTTTTTCCCTGTGCGGCCTCCGCCCGGACGATTTTGCCGTTATCGACCACCAGGTGGATCTTGCAACCTGAGGCACAATAAGGGCAAACCGTGACGACTTTTTTCATCAGTCTGCTCCAGTTAATCATTTCGCAGCCATAATGCAGCTTTTATGCCATGTTTTCAGTGTGGGTATCACCCGACTTTACGGGCGATCTCACGGCAAAACCCTGACAAAAAGCAGGCAATCGTCAAAATTGACGTGTCGAAAAGGCAGCGGATGTGACATGGGTTGTAATTCCGTCACGTAAAAATCCATTTGGCTGGAGCCGACGGCAGAATAGTTCAGACTTAACATAATCCCCTGACGGAAGCATGCGATGAAACCGGCGATTCTGGTGGTTGATGACGATACGGCAGTGTGCGAGCTGCTGCAGGATGTGCTCAGCGAGCACGTCTTTACGGTGCTCGTCTGCCATAACGGACAGGATGCACTGAACCGGGTTCATCAGGAACCGGAAATTGCCCTGGTCCTGCTGGACATGATGCTGCCGGATATCAACGGCCTGCAGGTCCTGCTGCAACTGCAAAAGCAACGCCCGGATCTGCCGGTTGTGATGCTTACCGGGCTGGGCAGTGAGTCTGACGTGGTGGTCGGGCTGGAGATGGGGGCCGACGACTACATTGGCAAACCGTTTAATCCGCGTGTGGTGGTCGCCCGGGTTAAAGCCGTGCTCAGGCGTTCCGGGGCGCTGGCGGCCGACACGCCCGCGCCACGGATGGCGGGCATTGCTTTTAATGGCTGGACGCTGGATACCACCCGCTGCGAGCTGATCGATCCGCAGCGTAACCCCGTACCGCTGACCCAGGGTGAATACGGCCTGCTGCTGGCGCTTACCCAGAATGCCCGCCGGGTACTGAGCCGCGAGCAGTTGCTTGAGTTGACCCACAGCGAAAGTGCCGATGTGTTTGACCGCACTATCGACGTATTGATCATGCGCCTGCGCCGGAAAATTGAAGTCAATCCTCACCAGCCACTGCTTATCAAAACCATCCGCGGGCTGGGCTACGTCTTTGCCGCCGATGTCTGTCATCCCGATAGGGCGGCGTAAGTGCTTACGTTATGGCAGCGACAATAAGCGCGGCGAAAATCGCCGTGATGACCAGGTACTTCAGTGCGTAATAGAGTTTTCGATTGCGCTTCTTCAGTCGCTGACCGCGTTCTCGCCCGGCGTGCACATATTTGAAGATACGGTTAATTCCCCCGGTGCGGTCGTTATCGTCATTGGGGGAGCTGGCCGCTGACATCAGCGTTGTCCCGACCCAGTGGTTAACCGCCTGCGCCCAGCGCCATTTCATCGGACGTTCGATATCGCAGAAGAGAATAATCCGCGTGTGATCCGCTTTATTCTCCGCCCAGTGCACGTAAGTTTCATCAAAGATGACAGCCTCACCGTCACGCCAGCTGTGGCGCTGCTGGTCAACCTCTATAAAGCAGCGATCGTCATTTGGCGTGACCAGGCCTAAATGGTAACGAACCGAGCCGGCGTAGGGATCGCGATGCTTGCCGAGCTTCGCGCCCGCCGGGAGTTCGGCAAACATTGCCGCTTTCACGGATGGGATCTCACTCACCAGTTGTGTCGTAACGGGGCACAGGGTCTGAGCCGAGGGATGCGCATCGGCATACCATTTGAGGTAAAACCGTTTCCAGCCGCGTTTAAAGAAGGTGTTAAAACCGGCATCGTTATGATTTTGTGCCGCCTTAATATGATCCTGCAAACGCAGCGCCTCTTCGCGAATGACCTCCCAGTTTTCCGTCAGTTTATTTAATTCCGGAAAGCGCTCGGTTTCAAAAAAGGGCTGTCTGGCGGGCAGCGAAGAGAACGCCGTCATAAACATATTGATGGGCGCCATAAAGGTGGAGTGGTCGAAAAGTTGACGGGAAAGCGTCTGTTTTTCTTTGCCGCGCGAATGCGCATAAATAACACTGATAATAAATATAGCGATGATAATTGCTGCGAACATTTTTCCTTGTCCTCTGTACCTCTCATTTCGGAAAAGCGTGTGGGCAATATGTTGCCCACGCCGAATGTGCCAGACGCAGAGAGTGTAGTTCGGCTATGCAAAATTCATAGAACTGTAATCAGAAATCGCAATTTTTGTTAATTTAGGTGTTGCTCTCCTGAATAAAGCGCGTCAATTCCTCCAGCGTTTTTGCTCCATCAATGGCATTCGCGGCCAGCAGGCTTGCCCGGGCGCAGGCATGCGCCAGGTAAATACTCTCTGCCAGCGGCAGCGATTCATGGCAGCCATATAAAAAGCCAGCACAAAAGGCATCACCCGCGCCGACGCTGCCAATAATCTCCTCCTGCGTCAGCCGCCATGAGGGGATCCAGCGTCCTTCTTCGTTTGCGGCTTCTCCCCAGGCGCCTTCCGGGCAGTGGATCACCACCCGCTGCCGGACGCCTGCCGCCAGCAGCTGCGCGGCGGCTTCAGCGATGTGGGCAACGTGCGGTGCGTCGTTGCTGTCGCGCATCTCAAGGCCGCTAAACTCTCCGGCTTCCAGTTCGTTAATGACCAGATAATCGAGATGACGCAGGGCAGGGAGGACCAGCGGCTGATAGCGCGGATCGCCCTTGCGGGAGACCAGATCGAGCGAGGTTTCATACCCCTGCTCGCGCATCTGCGCCAGCAGACGTGCGCTGCGGGTGCCGTATTCGTCATCTGGCATATCCAGACTGTCGAGCAGCAGCAGGTAGCCGAGGTGGAAGATTTTCATTGTGCCGTCGAGACGGTCAAACGCGGGGAGATCCAGCAGGCGGTTGGCCCCGGGTGAGTGGAAAAAGGTGCGCTGTCCGCTGGGGTCGGTCATCACCTGCGACATGGAGGTTGGCGCAAAGGTGGTGCGCTGTACGCGCTGCCGGTTGACGTGATACTGGTCGAGCATCGCCAGAATGTAATCCCCGTCGCTGTCTTCGCCAATCAGCCCCACAGCCTGTAGCGGCAGGCCGACATGCATTTTCGCCAGCGTCAGCAGGACGTTGAGCGGCGCGCCGCCGGTGGAACGTTCGCTGTGGGTAATTTCTGCCAGCCAGCCGCGTTCCGGCCATTGCACGATCTGGTGAACGTGATCCACCAGCATATTGCCCGCGGCGATGATCCCTTTGCGTTCCATTATGCCTGCCCCGCGCTGCCAAAGATGCGCATCTGTTCGGCAACCGTATCGGTAATCGCCTCTTCTATGCCCAGCAACAGCTCGGCAAACTCATCGTACAACGGCTGGCGGTTGGCCATACGCTGCTCAACGGCGGAAAGCGCGGCCTGGGACATGCCGGTATAGAAATTGATTTTATGAATACCAAGTTCAATGGCGCGACGAAAATCAGCATCGCTGATCCCGGAGCCGCCGTGCAGCACCAGTGGCAGGCCGGTCTGCTGGCGAATGGCGTCCAGACGGGGGAAATCGAGCTTCGGCTCGCCTTTGTATTTGCCGTGTGCGTTGCCAATGGCGACGGCCAGCGCGTCAATACCGGTTGAATCGACAAATTCCCGCGCCAGCTGCGGGTCGGTAAAGTACGCTTCATCCGCATGGCCGTAGAGCGCCCCGCCTTCATCGCCACCGACGGCACCTAACTCTGCCTCCACCGACACGCCCACCGCGTGACACATCTTCACTACTTCACGCGTCTGACGAAGATTCTCTTCGTAGCTCAGTGTCGAGCCATCGAACATCACGGAACTGAACCCTAAGCGCAGGGCGCGTACCACGGCGTCAAAGTGCAGGCCGTGGTCGAGGTTGAGTACCACGGGGATCGCGTGGCGGGCGGCTTCGTACTTAACCGCTTCGACAAGCGACTCCAGCGACACGTATTTAAAATGCACTTCGGCGATGTTGATGATAAAAGGCGAGCGCTCCTGCTTCGCCGCGGCAAACAGGGCGCGCAGGAAGTGGGTGTCGAGAACGTTGAACGCGCCCAGCGCGTAGCGATGTTGCCTGGCGTGCGCAAGACCGTCGGCAAGAGAAATCAATGGCATCATTTACCCCTTATATCCGAAACAGGTTGTACTCGTTGCACAGCACCAGCACCGCCGGCTCGTCTTCTTCGATGTTGTTATAGCGGGCAACGGGCTGCAAAAAGTGGTTGTCGTGTTCATCGTCATTGACCGATGAAACTTCGCCCACCAGCACGTCGCCAAAACCGCGTTCACCCCAGAAACTGTGGTACAGGCCGGGTGTCAGGCATATGCTCTCCCCTGGTGTGAGGCGCAGCTGGCTGCCGGGGGCGTGAGTCTGCTGGCAACCGTCGATCGTGACGGTGACG
Organism: Enterobacter cloacae complex sp. R_G8; assembly: GCF_024599795.1. NCBI lineage: Bacteria > Pseudomonadati > Pseudomonadota > Gammaproteobacteria > Enterobacterales > Enterobacteriaceae > Enterobacter > Enterobacter cloacae complex sp. R_G8. The sequence goes on along the minus strand of NZ_CP102246.1, from coordinate 4,765,565 downwards.
TCGGTGTTTTCGGTCTCTTCATGGGCGCCGGCATTCCATAACTCAATAATGAGATTTCCACCGCCGCGGTTGATGATGTCCTCCCGTTTGCGCCAGTGAAAATGCATGGGCGTGACCTGGCCGTCGCGTACGTGCATGATTTTTTCGGCATAGCATTTTTCATACGGCGTGCCGTTTGGGGAGCCGTTGCGCAGGGTAAACAGCGTGAGTCCCTGCGCGGCAAAGCTGCTGCCGCCAAAGGCCGTTACGTCCCAACCGAGCTTAAGGTCAAACACTTCCTGCCAGGCGGCCTGATCGAGCTGCTGCCATTTTGTAGGCGGAAAGCTGGCAAAAGGGGGGAGATGCACGTCGTGCATGGAGAAAAACTGCCGCGTGTGGCCGAGGATTTCGTTGATTTCGGAGCGTTTCATGGGGACTCCTTGTGTTTTTTGTCGGCCCAGTCCCCTCTCCCTGTGGGAGAGGGTTAGGGTGAGGGCATCGGGCCGCACAATCGTTACTTAACCGTCCACCCCTTATACGTGCCGACGTTCTTTTTATCGATCATCGTCACCGGGATCAGCACAGGCGCTTTCGGTGCCGGTTTGCCCTGTAGAATGTCATAGCCGATCTCAACCGCTTTTGCCGCCATGACCTGCGGATCCTGTGCCGGCGTCGCCACAAACAGGGAGTTTTCCCGCTTCAGGGCTTCTTCTCCGTCCGGGCTACCGTCCACACCAACGATAAAGAACTCGTTGCGTTGCGCTTGCTTCGCCGCCAGATCGGCACCGATCGCGGTCGGATCGTTAATCGCGAAGACGCCATCGATCTTCGGATTGGCCGCCAGCAGCGAGGTCATGACTTCCAGACCCCCTTCACGGCTGCCCTTGGCGTTCTGGTTATCCGACAGTACTTTGATATCCGGGTGTTTTTTGAACTCTGTCTGGCAACCTTCCACGCGGTTTTGTACGGCAGACACCGGCGGTCCGTTGATGATCACCACATTGCCTTTGCCGTTCAGGCGGTCAGTAATGTACTTACAGGCCATTTCCCCCGCCTGGGTGTTATCGGAGGTGATCGTCGCATCTGCACCTTCTGCCGCCACGTCAACCGCGACCACCACGATCCCGGCCTCTTTCGCGCGTTTTACCGCCGGGCCGATCCCTTTGGAATCTGCGGCGTTAAGAATGATCATGTCCACTTTGGCGGCAATGAAGTTGTCGATCTGCGCCACCTGCTGGCCCAGATCGTACCCGCTGGAGACCAGCGTCACTTTGACGTTATCCCCCGCCAGTTTGCGCGCCTCCAGCTCGGCACCTTTGGTGATCTGTACGAAGAACGGGTTGGCCAGGTCACCCACCGTTACGCCGATGGATTTCAGATCTTTCGCCTGCGCAAACGGCGTTGCGGCAAGCAGCGCGCCAGCACAGAGCGCGGTCACTAAGGGCTTCAATCTCATGCTCTCTTCCTCAAGTAGGGTATTGTTGTTATGCACTTTGATGGTGTCGGGTACGGTATTTGTCGATCAGCACCGCAATGATGATCACCGCCCCTTTGATCACCAGTTGCCAGAAGTAGGAGACGCCCATTAGCGTCATGCCGTTGTTAAGTGTGGCGATAATCAGCGCCCCCACCAGCGTGCCGGTGATCGTGCCGATCCCGCCAACGAAGCTGGTACCGCCGAGGATCACCGCCGCAATCGCATCCAGTTCGTAACCCATGCCCAGGTTTCCGTTGGCGCTGTAGAGACGCGAGGCACTCATCACGCCGCCTAACCCGGAGAGCAGGCCGCTCATGCCATATACAAACAGCAACACCAGCCAGACTTTGATGCCCGTTAAGCGCGCCGCCTGCATGTTGCCACCCACCGCATAGATGTGAACGCCAAGCGTGGTGCGGCGCAGGATAAACCAGCACACCGCAATCACCGCCAGGGCGATCACTACCAGCCACGGCACGGGGCCAAGATAGTTATTGCCTATCCACTCAAAATTGATGTTCGAGTTAATCACCGTCGTGCCATCGGCCAGCAGGTACGCCGCACCGCGCAATGCCGTGTAGGTGCCGAGGGTGACAATAAACGGTGGCAGTCCGGCAAAGGCCACCAGCGCGCCGTTGAACAGCCCCAGTACCAGGCCGAGCATCAGCGCGGCGGGAATAGAAAGCCCGGCGAATTCCGGCATTAACGACACCACCATCGCAGCGACCGCCGTGGTGCCCAGAATCGATCCGACGGAGAGGTCGATCCCGCCGGTGAGAATGATGAAGGTCATCCCTGCGGCCAGCACGATGTTGATCGACGCCTGGCGGGTAATGTTGAGCAGATTGCTTTCGGTAAAGAAGTTGGGGGCGATAAACCCAAAAACCGCCACGATCAGGATGAGAATGGGCAAAATGCCGACCGTTTGCATCAGATCGCTCATCAGCATTTTTTTGGCGGAGGCAGATTTTGCCACCTGTTGCGGATGGGTTGGAGTTGTCATAGTTGCACCGCCTGATGATGTGAGTCGTTCACGCCGGTTGCCAGCGTCATGATGTTTTCCTGAGAGATGTCGTGTCCGTGGAGTTCCCCTGCGATGCTGCCTTCACGCATGACATAGACGCGGTCACTCATGCCCACCACTTCCGGCAGCTCGCTGGAGATCATCAAAATCGCCACGCCCTTGCGCGCCATCTGGTTCATGATGCGGTAGATTTCGCTTTTTGCGCCGACGTCGACACCGCGCGTTGGTTCGTCGAGGATCAGAATACGCGGGCCAATCGCCACCCAACGGGAGATCAGCAGTTTCTGCTGATTACCGCCTGACAGACCGCCCGCACGCACCTGGGCGTGAGGCACGCGGATGTTAAGCAGGGCGATGGCATCGTCAGAAATGGACTGCGCTTTTTTGCGGTTAAGCATGCCGAAGGTCGCATCGCGTTCCAGCGTCGCCATGGTGATGTTCTCCTGCGCCGCCAGCTCCAGGAACAGCCCCTGCTCCTTGCGGTTCTCGGTGAGAAAACCGATCCCGTTTTCAATGGCCGCGCGTGGGGAGTGGATCACCACCGGCTCACCGTCCACTTCAATCATTCCTCCCGTGGCTTTACGTACCCCGAAGATGAGCTGTGCCAGCTCGGAGCGACCGGCACCGACCAGCCCCGCCAGCCCGACGATTTCCCCGGAACGCACCTGCAGGCTGCAGGGCTGGACTTTTTTACCGTCGGTGAGGTGATGCACGTTAAGGCGCGGGCTGCCAGGCGGAATATCACGCTCTTTGTTGAACAGATCGCTTAAGGGGCGACCCACCATCATTTTCACCAGCTCAGACGCGTTCAGTTTGTCGCGCGTCAGGCTGCCTACGTATTGCCCGTCGCGCAGGACGCTGACCCGGTCAGAGAGTTCGTACACTTCCGCCATGCGGTGGCTGATGTAGATGATCGCCATCCCTTCATCCCGCAGGCGCAGGATCAGTTCAAACAGACGATGGGTTTCACGCGAGGAGAGGGCGGCAGTGGGTTCATCCATCACCAGAATGCGGCTGTTACGGTGCAGCGCGCGGGCGATTTCCACCTGCTGTTGTTCGGCGATAGTCAGCTTCATCACCAGGTCGGTGGCGTTGAAGTGTGCACCCAGACGGTCGATGACCGCCTGAGCCTGGGCGGCCATCTCTTTACGCTGCACCAGTCCGCCGCGCGAGAGTTCGCTGCCAAGAAAGATGTTTTCGGCAACCGTCAGGTTGGGGGCGAGCTGCATCTCCTGATAGATCAGGGTAATGCCTGCGGCCAGCGCATCCTTCGGGCCTTTAATGTGATACAGCTGACCGTCAATCAGGATCTCGCCGCTGGTCGCGGTGTAGGCGCCGGCGAGGATCTTCATCAGCGTGCTTTTTCCCGCGCCGTTTTCGCCCATCAGCGCGTGGATCTCACCGGGAAAGACCGTCAAATCCACACCCTTGAGCGCGTGGAAGTTGCCAAACGTTTTGGCAATGCTGCGCATCTCCAGTACCGGGGTTCTGCTCATGGCGGATCTCCTGTGAAGGTTGATATCTGCACTTCATCACAGGTGCGTAAATGCAAAATGTCAGAAGCCGTTCATATTTGTCATAGTTATGAATAGTTAATCGCTGTCACATTTCTCTTTTCCCTCTCCCTGTGGGAGAGGGTTAGGGTGAGGGGACACCAAATCGCAGAGGAGCCCAAATCCATGCCATCACGCCCCCCGTTTTTCGCCAGCGCCCGCGGACGCCTGCTGATTTTCAATCTGCTGGTGGTCGCCGTTACGCTGATGGTGAGCGGCGTGGCGGTACTCGGCTTTCGTCACGCCAGCCAGATTCAGGAACAGGTTCAACAGCAGACGCTGGATGACATGACCGGCAGCATGAACCTCGCCCGTGATACCGCCAGCGTGGCCACTGCAGCGGTACGGCTTTCACAGGTGGTGGGGGCGCTGGAATACAAAGGGGAGGCCGAGAGGCTGAAGCAGACCCAAATGGCGCTGCGGCACTCGCTGGAGCAGCTCGCGGACGCGCCCTTAGCGCAGCAGGAGCCGGGGCTGGTGGCGCGTATTATTCGTCGCAGTAATGAGTTACAGCAAAGCGTGACGGGCATGCTGGAGCGCGGACAGCGGCGCCATCTGCAGCGTAACGCGCTGCTGAGCTCGCTGTATCAAAGCCAGAGCTATTTACGCCATCTGCAGGATATTAACCGTCGGTTTGGCAGCAACATCCCGGATGCGCAGCAGCTCGTGGAAATGGACAGGCTGATTCTCGCCGCCATCGATACCCCCTCACCGCGCGCGACCCTACAGCAGCTGGACGCCGTTACTGCAACGTTGCCCCAGCGCGCGACGCAGCCCGTTGTGAATCTTGTTCTGCCCGATTTCAACGACGAGTTGCGCAGGCTTGCCCCGCTGTCAAAGCAGCTCGAAGAGAGTGACCTGGCGATAAGCTGGTATATGTTTCACATCAAGGCGCTGGTGGCGATATTAAACAGCGATATCAATCAGTACGTTGAGCAGGTGGCGGAGGCTTCCCGGCTGCGCACTGCCCAGAGCCACCAGGAGCTGCGGTCCATCAGCGTGTTTATCAGCATATTCGCCGTGCTGGCGTTGATCATCACCGGATGCGCCTGCTGGTATATCTACCGCAACCTCGGCTCTAACCTGACGGCGATCTCCCGGGCGATGTCGCGTCTTGCCCACGGTGAGCAGGATGTTTCGGTGCCCGCGCTGCAGCGGCGTGATGAGCTGGGGGAGCTGGCGCGTGCGTTTAACGTCTTTGCCCGCAATACCGCTTCACTGGAGCACACAACCCGGCTGCTGAAAGAGAAAACCTCCCAGATGGAGATCGACCGCATTGAGCGTCAGGGACTGGAGGAGGCGCTGCTGCACAGCCAGAAGATGAAGGCCGTCGGACAACTGACGGGCGGGCTGGCACATGATTTCAACAACCTGCTGGCGGTGATTATCGGAAGCCTGGAGCTGACCGATCCCGCCTCCAGTGATGCCCCACGTATTGTCCGTGCGCTCAATGCCGCCGAGCGCGGTGCGTTATTGACCCAGCGTCTGCTGGCGTTTTCGCGCAAGCAATCCCTGACCCCGCATGCGGTAGAGATGAAACCGCTGCTGGAGAATCTCAGAGAGTTGATGCGCCACTCCTTGCCCGCCACCCTGACCCTGGAGATTGAGGCACAATCCCCGGCCTGGGCGGCGTGGATAGACGTCGGCCAGCTGGAAAACGCCATTATCAACCTGGTGATGAACGCCCGCGATGCGATGGAGGGGCAGACGGGGGTAATTAAGATCCGCACGTGGAACCAGCGTGTGACCCGCAGCGACGGGCGCAGACAGGATATGGTGGCGCTGGAGGTGATCGACCACGGCAGCGGCATGTCGCAGGAGGTCAAATCCCGGGTCTTTGAGCCGTTCTTCACCACCAAGCAGACCGGCAGTGGAAGTGGGTTAGGGCTGTCGATGGTGTACGGTTTTGTGCGTCAGTCTGGCGGCCGAGTGGAAATTGAGAGCGCACCGGGGCAAGGTACCACCGTGCGGCTCCATCTGCCGCGCTCGACGCTACCCGCCGTTCCTGAAGATGAAACGCTCTCTGCCACCGCACCCGCAGAAACCGAACGGCTGGTGCTGGTACTGGAAGATGAAGCCGATGTTCGCCAGACCCTGTGCGAGCAATTGCATCAGCTTGGCTACCTGACGCTTGAAGCGGAAAGCGGTGAGCAGGCACTGAACATGCTGGCGGCCTCGCCGGATATCGGCATGTTTATCAGTGACCTGATGCTGCCGGGCAGCCTGAGCGGGGCGGAGGTGATTAACCACGTGCGCAGCCACTACCCGCAACTGCCGGTGTTGCTGATCAGCGGGCAGGATTTACGTCCGACGCACAACCCGCAGCTGCCGGAGGTAGCGCTACTGCGCAAACCGTTTACCCGCGTACAGCTGGCGCAGGCGCTGCGGAAAATCAGCGCTTAAACAGCGAATTTAGGATTTCATCAAGAGCCTGAGTAAAGTCGGTGATGCTAATCTGCGCAAAATTTAGCGGATTAAGATATAAAGGGAATTATGCCGGTACTCACAAAAGGGGACTCACAAATGATCGTGATGCCTACAACATACAGCCCGAATACGGTTGCCAGGTCATTTACGCTCGTAGATGAATTTGAACTCTCCGGTCGGGTGTTACATGTCATTTATGATAGCCAAACGCCCCGGGCTGCAATTATTGAAGCAGATATCGAAACCTTTGATGGCGTTCCCCGACATCGGGTTGTTGCTGCTCTGGATTTACAGCATAAAGCCCATCTGGGAAAGGACATTATCGCAGTAGAACGATGCTGGGAAGATACTCGCATTGTCCAGGTAGAAGGCATTTGCGTCGATCCTGCCGAACGAGACAAAGGGCTGGCGACTCGTCTCTATGAAGCGTTGGTCTTACATTGCGGCGTGACCTTAATCAGCGACTTCGAGCAATATGAGGGTGGAAAGATGCTCTGGCAGAAAATAGCCCGTGAATCCGACCAAGTCGCTGTTTTTGTACTCGACACAGAGCAGGGAGCATTCTGGCCTTATGATGGCAGCAAGGTGATATATGACGGAGGATGTATTCCTGAAGATCGCATATGGAGTCATTCTCCGGACCAAAAATGCTCCGGGATTGTGCTGGTCGCAGAGAATAAACAGCGAGCGCGTCAAATAATGGAAGCGTCGCCTCGCTAAAGAATTTGAGATTCCTCCGCTACCTCTCCCGTTTGCGGTTCATTACCGTAAGGCCAGTTCACCTGCGAGTCTGGCCTTATGAAACGTTACTCTACCGCTCTGTTATTTGGTCTGCTGTCACTCTCCAGCCAACTGGCGCATGCCGATGTGATTGATGATGCCATTGGCAACATTCAGCAGGCGATCAACGATGCCTATAATCCCGGCAGCAGCCGCAGCAGCGATGACGACGATGACGATCGTTATGACGATAATCGTCGCATTGATAGCCGTCAGTATGACGACCGCCGTCGGCAGCTCGAAGACAGACGCCGCCGTCTGGACGAGCGTCAGCGCCAGCTTGATGACGACAGACGACGCCTGGAAGAGGATGAGCGGCGGTTAGAAGACGATTACGATCGCGGTTAAGATCGGCCTGTTGCCCTCACCCCAACCCTCTCCCACGGGAGAGGGAGAAAACTTAATCCAGCACCAACACCATGCCGTCATACCCCGCTTCGATGCCCTGCGGCAGCGGGTTATCCATCATCCACACGTCAAACTGATGGCTGATATGGGTCAGGATCACCTGCGGGCAGCCGATGACCTCGTTTAACGCTTCCACCGTATTCAAATCACAATGGTTGCGCGGCGTCTGCGGGCGCGGTTCATGGCTACAGTCGATGATCATCGCCTGAGGCTGGTTGTTGAGCAGAAATTTGACCGTTTTCTCCGGCAATCCGGCAGTATCAGTGAGCCACGCCACGCGGCTGTGGGCGGACTCCAGCAGATAACCAAAGGTGAGCTTCGAGTGGTTGAGCGGCAGCGGCGTCACCCGCAGGCCCTGCAGCTCAAACATCACAAATGGCTCCAGCGTATGGCTGAAATCCAGAATGCCCGGATGTTTGAACAGGTCGTCACATCCGGCTTCATCCGGCGGGCCGTAGACCGGAATGGTCGCACCCACCCCCCAGCGCAGGGGGAACAGCCCCTGAACGTGATCCATATGGTAGTGGGTCAGCAAAAACTGCTGAAAGCTGCCGGCCGGCCAGTCGTCCATCAGGTGTGGAATACCGGCGTCCAGCAGCGTCACCGCATCGTTGAATTTGACCACCGCGCTGCAGGGGCGACGACGATAGTTATCCTGCAGACGTGCCCGGCGGCACGCCGCGCAATCGCAGCCAAACACCGGGACCAGCTGGGCACTGCCGGTGCCCGTTAACGTGATCGTCAGACTCATCGTGCACCTCTACAACGGTTTGGTGAAACGAAAATGGCTCTGCGTATACCCTTCACGAACATAAAAACGGTGGGCGTCCAGCCGCCGGACGCTGGTGGAGAGCTCCGTCAGCTCCGCGCCTGCCTGCCGCGCGATGTCCTCTGCCCATGCCAGCAGTTGGCTCCCCACTTTAAGACCACGCGCCTCGGGCATCACCACCAGCTCCTGGATTTCGCCGATCCATCTGGCGTGGTGCAGGTGAAACTGCATATGCAGGCCAATCATACCCACCACCTGTCCGTTCAGCTCTGCCAGCTGATAACGCATATTGTGGTCCTGCAGATTGGCCAGATACCCGGCGTGAAACGCCTGGTGATCAAATTCGGCCTGTTTTAACTCGCAGATCAGCGCGTAAACGATTTGTGCATCGTCGGCGGTGGCGGGGCGAAGCGTGCAGTCAGGCATGCTGTTTCTCCTTCTGACGGATAAGCGATAAAACGTTATCGACTGACTGTAGCAAACTTCCGTCGTTGTTGAGGATGTGGCAATCCGCCGGGGTGTAGCGCGCTGCGCGTTCGAGACGCTGCGCGATCTCTTTTTCGCTTTCGCGTCCGCGGCTTTGCAGGCGGCTGCGCAGGACATCCGGCGAAACCTGCAGACAGACCGGCAGCAGCGCCGAGGCATACCGGGCGCGAGCCTGGGGCAGATGTGCACGGGAGCCGTTGACCAGCACGTCAAACCCCGCATGCAGCCACAGGTCGATCTCAATGCCAATCCCGTAGTAGTAGCCGTTGGCGTGCCAGCTGAGCGCCAGCAGATTCTGCCCGGCGCGAGTGAAGAATTCCTGTTCGCTCAGGGCGATATGGTTCTCACTGCCGGCATTCGCCGCCCGGGTAATATAGCGATGCGCGACCAGCAGCTGCGGGTGTTCCCGCTGCCGTAAGGCGGACAGCAGGCTGTCCTTCCCGGAGCCGGATGGCCCCATTAACCAGATGAGTCTTCCCATCAGAACACCCGTTTTCCCTGACGCCAGACGTGGTCGATATGGATGTGCTCGCCCTTACGGTGGGCCAGCACCAGATCCGCCCGTTTTCCTTCGGCTATCTCGCCCCGGTCGTGAAGATTCAGCGCCGATGCCGGATTCCTGGTTACCAGGCGAATCGCCTGCGGCAGCGTGAAGCGGTTGCTGTCGTCATCCGCGACGCGGAAGGCGGCGTCCAGCAGGCTGGCGGGGTAGTAGTCGGAAGAGAGGATATCCAGCAGGCCGAGCGAGGCGAGTTTGCTTGCCGCTACGTTGCCGGAATGCGAGCCGCCGCGCACGATGTTCGGAGCCCCCATCAGCACGTTCATGCCATGTGCGCGGGAAGCCTCTGCCGCCTCAAACGTGGTAGGAAATTCAGCGATCACGCTACCAAGCTGGTGGGATTCGCGGACATGGTCGTGCGTGGCATCATCATGGCTGGCCAGCGCGATGTTACGGTCCCGGCACATCGCGGCAATCGAAAGGCGGTTCGGCTGTGACCATTGTGCCGCCAGCGCCAGCTGCTCTTCCTCGTAGCGCGCCATCTCCACATCGTTAAGAGAATATTTGCCCTGGTAATACTCGCGGTATTTTTCGAGGCTGGCGAACTGGCGCTGCCCCGGTGAGTGGTCCATCAACGAGACCAGTGAGACCGGCTCGCGGTCCACCAGCTTTTCGAACAGCGGCAGGGTGGTGTGGTGCGGCAGTTCGCAGCGCAGGTGCAGGCGGTGTTCGGCGCGGTTGAGGCCGCGCTTTTGCGTCTCTTCCACGGCGTTGATCATCTTCTCCAGATTCTCCAGCCGATCGCCGCCGTCGCGCACGTCACCAATCGCCACCGCGTCCAGCACGGTGGTGATGCCGCTGGCGACCATCAGCGCGTCATGGCTGCTCATCGCCGAATGGGCGGGCCAGTCCACTTTTGGGCGTGGGGTGAAGAATTTATCCAGATTATCGGTATGCAGCTCAATCAGCCCCGGCAGCAGCCAGCCGCCTTCGCCGTCCATCGCTTCGGGCAAATGGCTTCGGGTTTCGGCATACGCGCGGATCGTGCCGTCACGGATCTCAATCGAGCCGTCGATGACCTCATTTTCCAGTACCAGTTTTACGTTATTGATAATCATGCGTTTGTCCCCATCGGGTGCAGTCTGTCTGCCACGCGGTTGCGAACGCTCTCGTCATGGAAGATCCCGACGATCGCCGCGCCGCGTGCTTTGGCCTGTTCGATCAGTTCCACCACCGCCGCGCTGTTTTTGCTGTCGAGCGAGGCGGTGGGTTCATCAAGAAGTAAAATCGGGTAGTCGACGATAAACCCGCGAGCGATATTCACGCGCTGCTGCTCGCCACCGGAAAAGGTCGACGGGGCAAGAGGCCAGAGGCGCTCCGGGACGTTGAGGCGCGTCAGCAGGCTGGCGGCTTTGGCGGCGCAGGTTTCACGCGGCACGCCGAGATCCAGCAGCGGCTGCATGACCACGTCCAGGGCGGAGATCCGCGGGATCACCCGCAAAAACTGGCTCACCCAGCCGATCGTCGAGCGGCGGACTTCCAGCACCTTACGCGCGGGGGCCTGCACCAGGTCGACCCACTCATCGTTGTGGCGAATGCGAATGTGGCCTTCGTCCGGCAGGTAGTTGGCGTACAGGGAGCGCAGCAGGGTCGATTTTCCGCTGCCGGAGTGGCCGTGTAGCACCACGCATTCGCCGCTGTTCACCTTCAGAGAGGCATTCTGCAGCACCGGCAGACGCACGCCGTTTTGCTGGTGGAGCACAAAGGTCTTACTGACATTTTCTACGTGGATCATTTTGGCCTCGTGGCGTTTTCTTGCCGGGTGGCGCTTCGCTTACCCGGCCTACAAGGTACGGCGTTCGTTTTGCCGGGGGGCACCCTCAATTCTGCAACACGGACGACACCAGCAGCTGGGTGTACGGATGGAGCGGATCGTCGAGCACACGGTCGGTTAGCCCACTTTCCACCACCTGGCCCTGCTTCATCACCAGCAGACGGTCCGCCAGCAGGCGGGCGACGCCTAAATCATGGGTGACAATCACCACCGCCAGGTTCAGCTCTACCACCAGACCGCGCAACAGGTCGAGCAGGCGTGCCTGCACGGAGACGTCCAGCCCACCGGTGGGTTCATCCATAAACACCAGCTTCGGATGGGTGACCAGGTTGCGGGCGATCTGCAGACGCTGCTGCATGCCGCCGGAGAAGGTGGTGGGCAAATCGTCGATGCGCGAGGCGGGGATCTCTACATCGGTCAGCCAGCGCTGTGCGGTTTCCCGAATGTTGCCGTAGTGCCGCGCGCCGGTCGCCATCAGCCGTTCGCCGATATTGCCTCCCGCCGAGACCTGACGACGCAGCCCGTCCAGCGGATGCTGATGCACCACGCCCCACTCGGTGCGCAGCAGGCGGCGACGTTCAGCCTCGCTCATGCCATAGAGGGAGGCGCCCTCATACAAAATCTCGCCGTTCTGCGGGGCCAGGCGCGCGGAGATGGACTTCAGCAGGGTGGTTTTGCCCGAGCCGGATTCACCGACAATCCCCAGCACCTCGCCCGGCCACAGCTCGAACGAGACGTCGCTGAAGCCTTTGCCCGGCGCGTAAAGGTGGGTCAGGTTGTTCACTGAAAGCAGCGGTTTCATTGGCTGTTCGCCTCGCTCTGTTGGCGGCAGTAATCGGTGTCGGAGCAGACAAACATCCGTTTGCCCGTGTCATCCAGCACCACTTCATCCAGATAGCTGTGTTTCGAGCCGCAGATGGCGCACGGCTCGTCCCACTCCTGCACCGTGAACGGGTGGTCATCGAAATCGAGACTCTCTACGCGGGTGTAGGGCGGGACGGCGTAGATGCGCTTTTCGCGCCCGGCACCGAACAGCTGCAGGGCAGGCATCATGTCCATTTTCGGGTTATCGAATTTCGGGATCGGCGACGGATCCATGACGTAGCGCCCGTTGACTTTCACCGGATAGGCGTAGGTGGTGGCGATATGGCCGAAGCGGGCGATATCTTCATACAGCTTCACCTGCATCACCCCATACTCTTCCAGAGCGTGCATGGTGCGGGTTTCGGTTTCACGCGGCTCGATAAAGCGCAGCGGCTCCGGGATCGGCACCTGGAAAATCAGAATCTGATCTTCCGTAAGAGGTGTTTCGGGAATGCGGTGGCGGGTCTGGATAAGCGTCGCATCTTCGGTTTTTTCGGTGGTGTTGACGCCCGTCACGCGCTTAAAGAAGTTGCGAATCGAGACGGCGTTGGTGGTGTCGTCGGCTCCCTGGTCGATGACCTTCAGCACGTCTGACTCACCGATGACGCTGGCAGTAAGCTGAATGCCGCCCGTACCCCAGCCGTAGGGCATCGGCATTTCTCGACCACCAAACGGCACCTGATAGCCGGGAATGGCGACCGCTTTCAGGATGGCGCGGCGGATCATGCGTTTGGTTTGCTCGTCCAGATAAGCAAAGTTGTAGCCGCTTAAGTTAGCCATTTTCACGCTCCCGTTGCAGACGTTTCAGCAGTTCCAGTTCGGCCTGGAAGTCAACGTAGTGCGGCAGCTTGAGGTGCGAAACAAAGCCCGCCGCCTCGACATTATCCGCGTGGGCCAGCACGAACTCTTCGTCCTGTGCCGGGCCGGAAATGGATTCGCCGTAGTCCGGCGCCTGCAGGGCGCGGTCTACCAGCGCCATCGCCATGGCTTTACGCTCGCTCATGCCGAAGACCAGCCCGTAACCGCGGGTGAAGTGTGGGGTGTCATCTTCTGGCGCGACAAAACCATTGACCATTTCACACTCCGTCATCAGCAATTCACCGACGTTCACAGCAAAACCCAGCTCTTCCGGGATGATTTCGACGTCGAGATAGCCGCTGCGGATCTCCGCCGCAAACGGGTGGTTACGCCCGTAGCCGCGCTGTGTTGAATAGGCCAGCGCCAGCAGATAGCCCTCATCGCCGCGCATCAACTGCTGCAGGCGAGACGAGCGGGAACAGGGGTAAACCGGGGGCGTGCGGGTGATGTCGTCGGGTTGCGCTCCGGTCTCTTCTTCGGCCTTTGCCAGGCCCTGCTTTGCCAGCAGGCTAAAGACGTGCGGAGACGCTTCCTGCCCGGTCTCCGTGGTGCTGAGCGGCGGCGTTTCGCCGTTCGCCAGCAGGGTAAAATCCAGCAACCGGTGGGTGTAGTCGTACGTAGGGCCAAGGAGCTGGCCGCCGGGAATGTCTTTATAAACGGCGGAAATTCGCCGTTCCAGGCGCATTTCTGCCGTATTGACCGGCTCGCTTACCGCCAGGCGGGGAACGGTGGTGCGCCAGGCGCGCAGCAGAAAGATGGCTTCGACGTTGTCGCCGCTGGCCTGCTTCAGCGCCAGCGCCGCCAGCTCGCGGTCGGCGACGCCGCCTTCGGTCATCACCCGATCCACCGCCAGGTTTAACTGCTGCTCAATCTGGGCGACGCTCAGCTCGGGAAGCTGTTCATCACCCCGTCGTCTGTGCGCCTGTAGCGCATGGGCGGCGGCGATGGCCTTCTCGCCCCCTTTGACGGCAACGTACATCAGCACACCTCCACGTGGGTGGTTCGCGGGATCGCCAGCAGGCGCTCGCCGCAGGTCAGGATCAGGTCAATGCCCAGCGGGAACGGATGCGGGCGTTCGGTCAGCTCATGAATAATGCACTCCGGCAGCTGTGGCGCGACCATGCGTTCGTCGGCAATCCCCGCCCCGGTCAGGCGCAGCATGCGACCACCGCTCAGGCTGGCGACCTGCAGGATCAGCGTGGCGCTGGTCTCCGGTGCTACCGCGCTGCCTTCACTCAGGGCATTGAGCTGCTCATGGCTGATTTGCTCATCGGCAACGGCAAACACCGCCTGACGGGGCTGCTCAACCAGCGGGGCGTTAGTGTGAAAACGCAGATTCTGGCTGGCGATGTCATTGGATAATGTCCCCGAAAGCCACACCGGGGTATCGTTGTCGGCGAGAGTCAGCAGTACGCTGGTGGTCGCCAGGTTCAGCGGCAGCCAGCCCTGGGAGAGCTGATGCAGGGAGACAATTACGCCAGGCTCGCTCATGGCTTTCAGCAGGCGACGAAAACTGTGTTGGGCATCCTGGACAGCCAGGGTAAAAGCGGGTTGAAGCGTCATGCGTTATCTCCGCGAACAAGCGTAAAGAAGTCGACCCGGCTGGTATTGACTTGCGCCTGACGTGCGGCAGTGCGCGCGGCGAGGTCGGCTTCCAGCGGGGCAATCAGGGTTTCCATCAGGGTCTGGAAATGGGGTTGTTCCTGCAGCAGGGCGTCGATCACCGCGCAGCGTTCGGCGTGCGGTTTATCGCGACCGAGCACGTAGCTGTAGCCCAGCGTGCCGCTAGTCAGACGAATGACCGCGCGGGTGAGGGCGGCATCACCGGCGAAAAAGCGCTCCCCGGTGCCGCCCATTCGTGCCTGGATCTGTACCAGGCCAATTTCCGGCGCGCGGAGCGTTTCATAGTCTGGCGTCAGGTTGAGCGCGCTCATGCGACTCGCCAGCGCAACGGGCTGGCTGTGCGCCAGGACGCGCATCCAGCGCTGACGGGTGGAGGTATCGAAATGCATTCAGTGCTCCATGGTGAATTCAATCATGTCGGCGCGGGTCAGGCTGACGGAGTACTCCGTCGCGTTGATCTCGCCGTCACGGTGGTTGAGGGTGCGCACGCAGAGCAGCGGAGCCATGTTGGGAATTTCCAGCACCTTGCTCTCTTTCGCCTGCGCGCGGCGGGCGCTGATGCGCGTCTGGGTACGTTTGAGCACAAGACCCGTGGCGTCCTGCAAAAAGTCATGCAGTGAACCGCTGGAGAAGTGTTGCAGCACCGGCCAGAGGCTCAGGTCGCTGAAGTAGTGATCTATCTGGCAAACGGCCACGCCATTGACCCGGCGCAGGGTGCGCAGATGAACGACGTTGTCACCCTCCTGAATGCCCAGCGCATCGGCGACATGGCTGGAGGCCGGACGCAGCACGGAGAGCAGTTTTTCGCTGGTGGGATGGCTGCCCTGATCGAGCAGGTTCTGGCTAAAGCGCGCCTGTGCATTGAGCGGGTAGTCGAACGGACGCATCAGCACCAGCACGCCGACGCCCTGACGGCGCTGCACCCATCCGCGCTCAACCAGCTGATCGATGGCGCGGCGCAGGGTGTGGCGGTTCACTTCATAGCGGTCTGCAAGCTGCTGTTCGGCTGGCAGGTAGTCTCCGCAGCGGTAATGGGTGCGCAGCTCCACTTCGAGTTTTGCTGCAATCTCTTGCCAGCGGGTAGGGTAACTGGTCGGATGTCTGGATAAGTGCATACCAATCAAAGCCTCGCTTCTCAGATGAAGTGCTTACGCAAACGTTGAGAGAGGAAATCCAGCAGGCTGACGGTGATGATGATGAGTACCATCAGAGCGCAGGTTTGCTGGAACTGGAAACCGCGGATCGCCTCCCACAGGGTGACCCCAATGCCGCCTGCGCCGACCATGCCGACGACGGTGGCGGAACGGACGTTAGATTCGAAGCGGTAGAGCGAATAGGAGATCAGCAGCGGCATGACCTGGGGCAGCACGCCGTAAAGGATCTCTTCAATTTTGTTGGCGCCGGTGGCGCGAATACCTTCGACCGGGCCGGGCTCAATGGCTTCCACCGCCTCGGAAAGCAGCTTGGAGAGTACGCCGGTGGTGTGGATGAACAGCGCCATGACCCCCGCGAACGGCCCCAGACCCACGGCGACCACGAACAGCATTGCGAACACCATTTCGTTAATGGCGCGGCAGGCGTCCATCAGGCGGCGCATCGGCTGATAAACCCACCACGGGACGATGTTTTCCGCGCTCATCAGGCCAAACGGAATGGAGAGAATAACGGCCAGGGCGGTACCCCAGACGGCGATTTGCAGGGTGACAGCCATTTCGCCGAGGTAGTCCTGCCACTGGCTGAAATCGGGCGGGAAGAAGTCGGCAGCGAAGGTGGCCATGTTACCGGCGTCTTTAAACAGCAGCAGCGGATCCATCTCCGCGCCCTTCCAGGAGATAACCAGCACCGCCAGCAGGATGGCCCAGCTGAACAGCGAGAACCAGCTGCGCTTCGGCGGTGGGAGGGTGATGGTTTGCATGTTGACTCCTTTGTGTTTAGTTCCCTCTCCCTGAGGGAGAGGGAGAAAAGCGTTACTGCACCGCTTTATTTACGCTGGTCATCGCACCGAGTGCGGCGGTCAGGCGATCCAGGTCTTCCAGCTGGGCCTGAATGGCCGCCACTTTGCTGGTCTTCTCTTCGTCCTTCAGGCCTTTGTTGTCCTTCACGCCCTGCATCTCTTTAAACAGCGCCAGCTGGCGAATCGGAACCAGCTGCAGGTCGCTTGACGGGCGGAAAGGCGCCCAGCCAAGATGCGCCAGAACGGCTTTCTCTTCCGGCGTTTTGCCGTAGGTCATAAAGAAGTCGTACACCTTGTCCTTGGTGCTTTCAGAGAGGCTTTTGCGCCACACAATGGGGTCGCCAGGGATGAGAGGGGATTTCCAGATCACCTTCAGCTCTTTCAGCTTGTCCGGGGCGGAGGTCTTTAGCTTGTCGAGGTTTTCGGTGTTGTTGGTGGCGACGTCCACCTGCTTGTTGGCCACGGCCAGGGCGTTGGTTTCATGGCTGGCGTTGACGGTGCGTTTGAAGTCGCTGGCAGAGGCATTGTTTTTGGCGAAAACGTAATAACCCGGCACCAGGAAGCCTGAGGTGGAGTTCGGATCGCCGTTGCCGAAGGTCAGTTCTTTGCGTTTGGCGAGCATATCGTTGAGGTTATTGATCGGGCTGTCTTTGTTGACGATCAGCACGCTCCAGTAACCCGGGGAGCCATCGGCAGCAACGGTCTGGGCAAAGACCTGGCCGTTTGCACGATCCACCGCTTCCATGGCGGAGAGGTTGCCATACCAGGCGATGTCCACTTTGTTAAAGCGCATCCCCTGGATGATGCCCGCGTAGTCCGGGGCGAAGAAGGCGTTCACTTTGATCCCCAGTTTGGTTTCCATATCTTTCAGGAAGGGTTCCCACTGAGGCTTCAGATTCTGCTGTGACTCCGTCGAAATAATGCCAAAGTTCAGCTCTTTTTCCTGCTCCTCGGCGTACGCAGGGCTTAACAGGGTGCTGATGCTGAACATGCTGGTGAAAGCCAGCGCGGCAACCGTTTTATAGCTCATTTCCATTCCTCGTAGTGGGGACGTTATGCAGCCTGCGCGTTCTCTTCGACACGGTTAATGCTGCGGTAGAGATGGTCAAAACGTTCGTTATCAAACTGGTGGCTTGCGCCATCAAAGAACACATGTCCCTGACGCAGGGCGACAATGCGCTCGCAGTAGCGCAGGGCGTAATCCACCTGATGCAGCGTCACCACCACGGTGATGCCGTCGTTCTGGTTAATGTCATGCAGGGTTTCCATCACGATGCGGGCCGATTCCGGATCCAGCGAGGCAATGGGTTCATCGGCTAGAATGATTTTTGCTTTCTGCATCAGGGCGCGGGCAATGGCCACGCGCTGCTGTTGTCCACCGGAGAGGGTGGAGACGCGCTGATGAGCGAAGTGAGCCATGCCTACGCGGGTGAGCGCACGCAACGCCTCTTGCTTCTGTAATGGGGAGAACCAGCGCAGACAGGTGCGCCAGAATGGGGTGCTACCGAGCGCGCCAATCAGCACGTTCTCCAGCACCGTCAGTCGATTTACCAGATTAAATTGCTGGAAGATGTACCCTGTCTGCGCGCGGCTTTTGCGGATATCCCGCGCCAGTCGCCCTGCACGCTGTACGGTGTTGCCCAGCAACTCGACGTGGCTTTCCGGGGTGTTATCGCCGGTAATCAGGCCGCTTAAGTGACGCAGAAGGGTGGATTTACCTGAACCGGATGGCCCCAGCAGCGCCACCATGTCGCCCTGCTGGACGGTCAGATCAACGGCATGCAGAGCCTTGTTGTGATGAAAGGTCTTGCTCAGTTTCTCGACGCGGATGACGGTTTGCATATGCTGGGCCTCACAATAAATGTGGCCTCATGCTGGCGCATCAATGTGACATTTGGGTTAAGTGCAGGTTGCGGGAGTTTGAAGAGTTGAGCGGAGTTTGATGACAGGCGGAGGCAGACTGCCCACCGCCAGAAAATTAATGCTGTTGCTTAACGACGTTAATCATCCACGGCACACCGTATTTGTCGGTGACTTTACCGAAACCGTGTGCCCAGAAGGTCTCCTGCCAGGCCATTTCAATATTTCCGCCATCCGCGAGATTGTCGAACCAGCGTTTGCCTTCATTGACATCCTGAGTGTCGAGAACCAGCGTGAACCCGGCGTACTGCGCTTTGCTGCCCGGCGGCAGGCCATCGCTCATCATGATATCGCTGCCCGCAATACGAACGTTGGAATGGGCAATAGCGGAATCCGGGAACTGCATACCAGACGGACAGCCTTCTTCGCTGTTATCGCCTTTGGGCATTTCGCCGAAGGTGATTTTGTAGAGGAGCTCTGCGCCGACGGCCTGCTGATAATAGGCGGTTGCCTCTGCACAGTTACCGGCGAAAGAGATGTAGGGACTTAACGGCATAATCTTTACCTCACGTAAGAAAAGCCCATTAAGTGTAGTGGTTGTATGCCCGGTAAGCGAAGCGCCACCGGGCGGGTAAATCAGTTCTTTTTCACAAACTCGGATTTCAGTTTCATCGGACCAAAGCCATCAATTTTGCAGTCGATATTATGATCGCCTTCAACCAGACGGATATTCTTCACTTTGGTACCGATCTTCAGCATGGAAGAGCTGCCTTTCACCTTCAGGTCTTTCACCACGGTAACGCTGTCGCCATCGGCCAGCAGATTACCGTTAGCATCTTTAACGATCAGCGCGTCGGCATCGTGTGACGGCTCTGCGTCATTCCATTCGTGAGCGCATTCCGGGCAGATGAACATGCCATTATCTTCATAGGTGTATTCAGAATTGCATTTCGGGCAGTGTGGAAGTTGCATAGGGGTATCCTCAAAAAGTGCATAACACGCTGGAAAGTGCCAGCAAAATGACGGCAGAGCGCCGAAAAAGAGGGCAAGTATAACGCAAATCCACACGGTTGTCGGTGATATTGTTTAATAAAAAAAAACCGAAAAGCGTGTTGCGAGTGACACTTTCTGTCAGTCGGTTAAGCGATGCTAACTTCATTAACGCGTTGGGAAGAAATGACACTCAATATATCGAATATTTTATTGCGGCAAATTGCTACGCTCCTCCATTTCGGATAAGGTGAAGCGACACATTGTTATTTATCGCCGGTTTTCGTCGTCATACATCTGTTATGACGGTGAGCCATTCCCTCTCTTTTTAGGTGGGTAAATAATGATGATATATCCTGAAGTTTCTTAAAAATGGGCTACGCTTTTTATCTTTTGGCTATCAGGCCAGGAGTAGAGCTTTACACGCCATGCAAGGATAGCGATTTATTTCTGATTGTCTTCAATCAGTTATATTTCGGTGAACATGTTTTCCACACGTGATCATATAAGCCGAAAAAGATAATTAAAACCAGGTGGCTTAATAAAAGTAATAAATTTGCGTTAAGGAAAGGCTTTTATCATGCACACACAGACCATTTTTGAATTAAGCCAGGAAGCAGAGCGGTTGTTACAGCTCGCCCTGCAAAATCTTGATACGTTGAAATCAATGCCGATGGCGATGATGGAGAGTACCGCGACGGCCATTACGGGTGAAAAGAACAACGTTTTACCTCTGCATTTTAGCGCGCGTGGTGTCGAAGCACAGCAGGCGATGCTGAATAATGAATTACGCAAAATAACCCGACTGGAAATGGTGCTGGCTATTGTGGGAACCATGAAGGCGGGGAAATCGACCACCATTAATGCGATAGTGGGCACCGAAGTGTTGCCCAACCGTAATCGACCGATGACGGCGCTTCCTACCCTGATCCGTCATACGCCGGGCCAGAAGGAGCCGGTGCTGCATTTCTCGCATGTCTCTCCCATCGATGATTTGATCCAGCTGCTGCAGAAAAAGCTCTGTGATGAAGATCGTGGCAAGCTGGCTCAGCGTCTTGAAATTGATAAAGACATGAATACGCTGCTGGAGCGAATTGAAAAGGGGGAAGCTTTCGAGAAGCACCACCTTGGGGCGCAGCCAATCTTTCATTGTCTGAAAAGCCTGAATGACCTCGTCAGGCTCTCTCAGGCGCTGGACGTGGCGTTCCCGTTCTCTGAGTACGCGTCGATAGAACATATACCGGTGATTGAGGTGGAGTTTGTGCATCTTGCGGGTCTGGATGCGCATCTGGGGCAACTGACGCTGCTGGACACGCCTGGGCCAAATGAAGCCGGGCAACCGCATCTGCAAAAAATGCTCACCGAGCAGTTGTCCCGTGCCTCCGCCGTACTGGCGGTGATGGACTATACCCAGCTCAAATCGATTTCTGATGAAGAGGTTCGTCAGGCCATTTCGGTGGCGGGAAAATCGGTGCCTTTATATGCGCTGGTGAATAAATTCGACCAGAAAGATCGCAACAGCGATGATGAAGAGCAGGTCAGGGCGATGATCTCCGGCACCTTAATGAAAGGGAATATCTCACCGGGACAAATTTACCCTGTTTCGTCGATGTGGGCCTATCTGGCGAACCGCGCCCGCTATGAGATGGCGACGCACGGGCAGTTACCGGATCATCAGGAGCAGCGCTGGGTGCAGGACTTTGCCGAAGCCGCGCTGGGACGCCGCTGGCGTACGGCGGACCTGGACGATATCGAGCATATTCGCCATGCCGCTGATTTGCTGTGGGAAGATTCGTTATTTGAACAACCGATCCGCAAACTGATTTACGCCGCCTATGCCAATGCGTCGTTATTTGCGCTGCGTTCGGCGTCGCATAAGCTGCTTAACTACGCGCAAAATGCCAGGGAGCATCTTGATTTTCGCTATCAGGCACTGACGGTCGCCTTTGAGTCGCTGGAACTGAATATTACGCGTCTCGAAGAGGATATGGCCCTGCTGCAGACGCGTCAGCGGGTGGCCAGCGAGGAAGTCAAACACGAAGTGGAGCAGGCCCTTCACGCCACTGACAATTTTATGGCGTTGCAGAAAAAGGCCCTTCAACAGGCGGTTGGACATGTCTTTGAGCGTCACAATATTCTTGCTTTGGCCGGTATTGATCCGCTGAATCATCGCCACGACGAGCCGGACGCGCTGACACAGCTGGTGCTGGATGATGAAGGGCAGGCGCAGATTGCGCTGAGTAAAATCCGCTCTTCCTGCGAGCAGGTCATGCTGGATGCGCAGACAAAAATCAGCCGTGAACTGGCGCTACGTTTTGATCAACTGGAGTCTACGCTGGCGCGTTCGCTGAATGAGGCAATGCGGCCGATCGAACTGCGTATTAAAGAGCAGTTGAGCCATGCCGGCTTCCGGGCGCGGATCAGCTTCCCGGCGTTTCAGGCGAACCAGCTTAACTTCAATACGCGGGCGCTGTTTAACGATGCGATCGCGCAGGACAACCGCCCGGCAGGCCAGCCATCGACCACGGGTAGCGTGCGTGAGACGGTTTCGCGCTGGCTGAACAATCCTGGCTGGGGCTGGGAAGAGTATGTGGCGACACGCACGCGATACGTTATCGATATTGCGCAGCTAAATGACAAATTTACGCAGCATATTGATCTGTTTTGTGAACAAATCCGTAAAGCTTTAACCGCTCAGGTCGATGTCTCTGTTACGGCGGGTATGGCAACGTTCTTTGCAGAATTTTCGTTATGCCTTGCCGGGTTACAGGAAAGCTTGCGTGATAGCCTCGCAGTACGTCAGCAAAATGAGCATTCGACCCGAGCGCTCAGCCAGCTGTTGAAAGAAAGTATTACCACTGCGACGTGGATTCAGGAAGATACCCGACTGTTACGCGATGATATTCAAACCCTTTTCGCGGCAGAGCAACCATGACAACACAGCTACTGGACGGTCCCGGGCGGACGCTGGAGTGTATCCATCCTAAATTTATGGTCGATCTGGTCCAGGGGGTAGACGCGGCGCGTCATACCCACCTGGGGCCGCAACAGCTGCAGTTTCGTGAGCGTTTGACTCAGGAGATCATGACGCATACCCGGCTGCGGCCCTGGGCTATGGCGGGAATGCTCAACGAAAATGCGGCTCTGCGCCTGGGGCTGGCGGAAAAACTTGCCGGTATGCTGGATCCGGGTCATCTCGCGCTGACGCGCATGGCAGACAAACTGGTTGCGCTGCGCCAGCAAACCACTCCACGTGCGCAACAGTCGCCGGGCCTGGTTCAGCAGTATGCTGAACTCTCTTCGCATTTCATTCAACGCGCGGCATATAAAGAAAAGGCGTTAACCCAGCGCGGGTTAACGGTGCAGGCGGGCGAGCATAGCGAGCAGATTTTTACCCGCTGGCGAGCCGGAAACTATGACGGCTGGTCGCTGGCCGGACGCTGCTACATTGTGCTGGAAGAGCTGCGCTGGGGAGCATTTGGCGATGCCTGTCGTCTGGCGAATGAAGACGTGGCGGCAATGCTTAAGGATAACCTGCGCAGTATGGCGGCAAATTATCTGGCGCAGGGGATCAATGCCTCTCCCACTACCCGCCATTTCTATCACCAGTGGCTGACTACGCCCTCCACGCCGGGGATCATCGATCATAAAGATATGCTGGGCTGGCTGGGGGACTGGTGTCAGGCGGATAAACATCCGGTGAGCTGGTCAGTGACACAAAACTGGCAGACGGTCGCGCTGGGTATGCCGCGACTCTGTTCGGCAAAGCGGCTGGTGGATGGGATGGTGGAAGAAATTTTTGGTTGAACCCCTCTCCCCGGCGGGAAGAGGGAGGGTCTGATGCGGTGTGTTAATGATGAAGCTCTACCGCTTTCGGTTCTGTATCCGGCTCGGGGAGATTGCCGAAGCGCTTCGCGTACAGCGCCGTGATGATCGGCACCAGGATCGCGGTGACAATCACGCTGGCGGCAACCAGCGCCGTTGCCGAGGCCGCAACCGGTTCGAAAGCCGGGTTAATCTGGGCAATGATCACCGGATTCGCCACGGCGGCCCCTGCGGCTGAAGAGGCGGCTACACCTGCCGTTCCGTTTCCTCCGCCAATTACGCGATCGGCAATGATCAGCGGAATGCCGGTGATAATAATCACGGCCACGCCCAGGACAATACCCAGCAGTCCGGTATCAAGGATCACGTTCAGGTTAATGGTATTTCCCAGCGCGAAGCCGAAGAACGGGATCAGTACCGGCGTGGCTTTGCTGAAGAAATCGCGCAGATCGTGATCCAGATTACCGAGAGCAAAACCGATCAGGAACGGCAGGATCGCGCCGACAAAGTGGTGTGGTTCAAACGAGGCCAGCCCTGCCGAGCCCAGAATCAACATCGTCATCAGCGGACCGGACTCCAGAGACATCAGCACAAACGCGCCTGACTCCTCTTTTGTACCGTACTGGTTCATCAGGCTGGCATAGAGACCACCGTTGGTCATATCCATCGCGGAGACGATCGCCAGAACGGATAATCCGGCGAAGAATCCGGTCTGAATTCCATTTTCCGGAATGAACAGCGCACAGACCATTGCCACAACCCAGGCCACTGCAATTTTCGTTATAACCAGCGTTCCGGATTTACGTAATACGGTTCCTGTTGCCCGCAGGTTAATAGATGCGCCGATGCAAAAGAACCAGACGGCGAGAATGGGAACGGTGCCCGTGATCATTCCTTTTGTGAAACCACCAAAATAAGCACCCGTATCAGGTGCTAGGGTATTCAGGATGGCGCCCAGTACCAGGGGAACCAGCATCATCCCACCGGGGATGCGTTCTATTGTGGCTTTAATCTTCATGTACAACCCTCACATCATGTCCCGCGTGGCGGACGGAATGCTATGAAAAATAAAATCAATAAATTCAATTAATTGAATGGTTACGAAGCGGGGGGCTTCGTTTTCCATACAATGAAATTAATGTCGTGCTTTTGATTAACGCTGCTCAAAAACACGCTGGACGTTGTGTTCGGATTTATCATGCGATCATTGGAATGATGATTCAATGAAAATAAAACAGTGTTTTAGTTATCTCCATCACATATTCAATGTAAATATTCGAACCATGTTTTAATAATTAAAATTTATGTAAATCTGATGTGAAGCCGAATGGTTTTTTTGAACGTTGGGAACGGAATAATAACGTGCGTGAGGACGTGCTTTTGGGATGGTTGGGAAAGGTCTTCTGTGCCGTAATTGACAAATACTGAACGCAATTGACGATACGGAAAAATATGTGTGAAGTTGATCACAAATATAAACGCTGGTAGGGTAAAAAGGTCATTAACTGCCCAGACAGGCGTCAACAGGTTCGGTTGTATCGACGTAAAACGTCAATGTAAGTAAACCTGCTACGCTTGAATAAGGCGATTCGCATGGAGCGGATCCCCGTTGCACTGTTCACCGGGTGAACTGTGTAATGGACAGGGCTGAGTCTACGAGGAAAGCTATGCTTAGAAGGAAAAAGATTAAACCCATCACGCTTCGCGACGTCACCATCATCGATGATGCAAAACTGCGTAAAGCGATCACTGCCGCCTCGCTCGGTAATGCGATGGAATGGTTCGATTTTGGTGTCTATGGCTTTGTGGCCTATGCGTTAGGTAAAGTGTTTTTCCCCGGCGCCGACCCCAGCCTGCAGATGATTGCCGCGCTGGGTACGTTCTCGGTTCCCTTCCTTATTCGCCCGCTGGGTGGTCTGTTCTTCGGTATGCTCGGTGATAAGTACGGCCGTCAGAAGATCCTCGCTATCACCATTGTCATTATGTCGATCAGTACGTTCTGTATCGGCCTTATCCCCTCCTATGCCACGATTGGTATCTGGGCGCCGATTCTGCTGCTGCTGTGTAAGATGGCTCAGGGCTTCTCCGTCGGGGGAGAGTATACCGGTGCCTCGATCTTCGTTGCAGAGTACTCCCCGGACCGTAAGCGTGGTTTCATGGGCAGTTGGCTGGACTTCGGTTCTATTGCCGGGTTCGTCATGGGCGCGGGCGTGGTGGTGCTGATTTCGACCGTGGTCGGTGAAGAGAACTTCCTGGATTGGGGCTGGCGTATCCCGTTCTTCCTGGCGCTGCCGCTGGGGATCATTGGCCTGTACCTGCGTCATGCGCTTGAAGAGACGCCTGCATTCCAGCAGCACGTTGATAAGCTTGAGCAGGGCGATCGTGAAGGTTTGCAGGATGGCCCGAAAGTCTCCTTTAAAGAGATCGCGACCAAACACTGGCGCAGCCTGCTGGTCTGTATCGGTCTGGTGATCTCCACGAACGTGACTTACTACATGCTGCTGACCTACATGCCGAGTTATCTGTCGCATAACCTGCACTACTCGGAAGACCACGGTGTGCTGATCATTATCGCCATCATGGTGGGTATGCTGTTTGTGCAACCGATTATGGGTCTGTTGAGTGACCGCTTCGGCCGTCGACCGTTCATTATTCTGGGTAGCGTTGCGCTGTTTGCCCTTGCCATTCCGGCATTCATTTTGATTAACAGCAATGTGCTGGGCCTGATTTTTGCCGGCTTGCTGATGCTGGCGGTGATCCTCAACTGCTTCATCGGGGTGATGGCCTCTACACTGCCGGCCATGTTCCCGACGCATATCCGCTACAGTGCACTGGCGGCGGCCTTTAACATCTCAGTACTGATTGCCGGTCTGACGCCGACGCTTGCCGCCTCTCTGGTGGAAAGCACGCAGAATCTGATGATGCCCGCTTATTACCTGATGGTGATCGCGGTGATTGGATTGATTACCGGGATTACCATGAAGGAGACGGCGAACCGTCCTCTGAAAGGGGCGACGCCTGCGGCATCAGATATCCAGGAAGCGAAAGAGATCCTGCGCGAGCACTACGATAACGTCGAGCAGAAGATTGAAGATATTGACGCAGAGATTGAAGAACTGCAGAAAAAACGCTCCCGACTGGTGGACCAACATCCACGCATCAACGAGTAATAAAAAAACCCGCCGCTGGCGGGTTTTCTTTTATTAGCATCCTGCGGCGATGTAATCGCCATTGGCGCTGATGGGGATCACCGTCAGGAACAGGATGGTCGCAAACAGGATCAGAACAATCCCGCCAGCAATCTTGACCGCCGGAACCAGCCAGTTCAGCGAGGTGCTGCCGCCAAACCAGGAAACCGTACGCTCGCGGGCGTAACGCACAGCCAGCGATAGCCCCATAATCGACAGCGCGGTTCCCAGCGACATGGTCATTACCGCAGCCATTCCCCAGGTGACAATGCCCAGCGCGTTCGAGAACATCAGGATCATAATGGCCCCGCTACACGGACGCGCACCGATCGCCAGAATCACACCCAGACGGGTTTTCCAGTCACCCTGCGTCAGGTCTGCACCTGCGCCGTGATGGCCGCAGCCACACTGTTCGTCATGCTGATGAAGAGGCGTAATGGCGGAGATCCTCATCCTGCGCGGACGCAGGCTTTTCAGCGCCTGGTAAATGACAAACGCGCCGAATGCGCCAATAAGGACCGCGCTTATCTTCTCGACATACCAGCGGCTGGTACTGATATCCCCTGAAGCCAGGTTAAACCCCACCGCCAGAATAAACACAAACAGAATGGCGCTGACGCCCTGCAGCATACTGCCAAAAAAAGGGACAACCCGGGCGGCAAGGTCGCTCTCTTTATTGGTACTGAGATAGGTCGTGACAATAAATTTGCCGTGCCCCGGCCCGATAGCATGAAGTACGCCATAGAGGAAAGCGCCGGTTAAAAGCCATAATCCACCGCTGTACTGATGGTTATTAAGCTGCAGAAGGTACATCACCAGATAACGGTGCAGGGTAATTTGTGTGGCAAGGCACCACTGGATGAAAGCACCCCAGTGTGCGTGCAGAGTGAAGCCTGCAATAAGAAGCAGCAGCGTCATGAGGCCTGCGCCAGGGATCCGCCAGTCTCGGGTGAGGCGTTGTGTGGTCATGGATGTCGTCTGTCGGGGAGAATATTTGCCAATAGTATAGTTGATTATCCCCCTCAATCCGTGGGTTCTTATTGTGCTTATGCGTTGTATTGTGGATAAGTCTGTGCGTAAAAGGGTATAAAGCGGGGTTTTGCTGGGGAATACAGCAGTCAGTCATCTTTTTGCAACTTTTCGGTTGCGGTCGCCCGGGAACTCCCTATAATGCGCCTCCATCGACACGGCGGATGTGAATCACTTCACAAACAGCCCGGTCGGTTGAAGAGAAAAAATCCTGAAAATCAGGGTTGACTCTGAAAGAGGAAAGCGTAATATACGCCACCTCGCGACAGAGCGCTGAAGCGCGTCGCAACTGCTCTTTAACAATTTATCAGACAATCTGTGTGGGCACTCAAAGTGACATGGATTCTTAATGTCTTCGGACACTAAATGAATACCAAGTCTCAACGAGTGAACACGTAATTCATTACGAAGTTTAATTCATTGAGCATCAAACTTTTAAATTGAAGAGTTTGATCATGGCTCAGATTGAACGCTGGCGGCAGGCCTAACACATGCAAGTCGAACGGTAGCACAGAGAGCTTGCTCTCGGGTGACGAGTGGCGGACGGGTGAGTAATGTCTGGGAAACTGCCTGATGGAGGGGGATAACTACTGGAAACGGTAGCTAATACCGCATAACGTCGCAAGACCAAAGAGGGGGACCTTCGGGCCTCTTGCCATCAGATGTGCCCAGATGGGATTAGCTAGTAGGTGGGGTAACGGCTCACCTAGGCGACGATCCCTAGCTGGTCTGAGAGGATGACCAGCCACACTGGAACTGAGACACGGTCCAGACTCCTACGGGAGGCAGCAGTGGGGAATATTGCACAATGGGCGCAAGCCTGATGCAGCCATGCCGCGTGTATGAAGAAGGCCTTCGGGTTGTAAAGTACTTTCAGCGGGGAGGAAGGTGTTGTGGTTAATAACCACAGCAATTGACGTTACCCGCAGAAGAAGCACCGGCTAACTCCGTGCCAGCAGCCGCGGTAATACGGAGGGTGCAAGCGTTAATCGGAATTACTGGGCGTAAAGCGCACGCAGGCGGTCTGTCAAGTCGGATGTGAAATCCCCGGGCTCAACCTGGGAACTGCATTCGAAACTGGCAGGCTAGAGTCTTGTAGAGGGGGGTAGAATTCCAGGTGTAGCGGTGAAATGCGTAGAGATCTGGAGGAATACCGGTGGCGAAGGCGGCCCCCTGGACAAAGACTGACGCTCAGGTGCGAAAGCGTGGGGAGCAAACAGGATTAGATACCCTGGTAGTCCACGCCGTAAACGATGTCGATTTGGAGGTTGTGCCCTTGAGGCGTGGCTTCCGGAGCTAACGCGTTAAATCGACCGCCTGGGGAGTACGGCCGCAAGGTTAAAACTCAAATGAATTGACGGGGGCCCGCACAAGCGGTGGAGCATGTGGTTTAATTCGATGCAACGCGAAGAACCTTACCTGGTCTTGACATCCACAGAACTTTCCAGAGATGGATTGGTGCCTTCGGGAACTGTGAGACAGGTGCTGCATGGCTGTCGTCAGCTCGTGTTGTGAAATGTTGGGTTA
The DNA here is from genome assembly GCF_024599795.1 of Enterobacter cloacae complex sp. R_G8. Classification (NCBI taxonomy): domain Bacteria; kingdom Pseudomonadati; phylum Pseudomonadota; class Gammaproteobacteria; order Enterobacterales; family Enterobacteriaceae; genus Enterobacter; species Enterobacter cloacae complex sp. R_G8. Next base: position 4,736,611 of record NZ_CP102246.1, on the reverse strand, counting down.
AGTCCCGCAACGAGCGCAACCCTTATCCTTTGTTGCCAGCGGTTAGGCCGGGAACTCAAAGGAGACTGCCAGTGATAAACTGGAGGAAGGTGGGGATGACGTCAAGTCATCATGGCCCTTACGACCAGGGCTACACACGTGCTACAATGGCGCATACAAAGAGAAGCGACCTCGCGAGAGCAAGCGGACCTCATAAAGTGCGTCGTAGTCCGGATTGGAGTCTGCAACTCGACTCCATGAAGTCGGAATCGCTAGTAATCGTAGATCAGAATGCTACGGTGAATACGTTCCCGGGCCTTGTACACACCGCCCGTCACACCATGGGAGTGGGTTGCAAAAGAAGTAGGTAGCTTAACCTTCGGGAGGGCGCTTACCACTTTGTGATTCATGACTGGGGTGAAGTCGTAACAAGGTAACCGTAGGGGAACCTGCGGTTGGATCACCTCCTTACCTTAAAGAACCTGCCTTTGTAGTGCTCACACAGATTGTCTGATGAAAAGTAAATAGCAAGGCGTCTTGCGATTGAGACTGTACGTCCCCTTCGTCTAGAGGCCCAGGACACCGCCCTTTCACGGCGGTAACAGGGGTTCGAATCCCCTAGGGGACGCCACTTGCTGGTTCGTGAGTGAAAGTCACCTGCCTTAATATCTCAAAACTCATCTTCGGGTGACGTTTGAGATATTTGCTCTTTAAAAATCTGGATCAAGCTGAAAATTGAAACGACACACATGTTATGTGTGTTCGAGTCTCTCAAATTTTCGCAATCATGAAGTGAAACATCTTCGGGTTGTGAGGTTAAGCGACTAAGCGTACACGGTGGATGCCCTGGCAGTCAGAGGCGATGAAGGACGTGCTAATCTGCGAAAAGCGCCGGCGAGGTGATATGAACCCTTGACCCGGCGATGTCCGAATGGGGAAACCCAGTGTGATTCGTCACACTATCGTTAACTGAATACATAGGTTAACGAGGCGAACCGGGGGAACTGAAACATCTAAGTACCCCGAGGAAAAGAAATCAACCGAGATTCCCCCAGTAGCGGCGAGCGAACGGGGAGCAGCCCAGAGTCTGAATCAGCTTGTGTGTTAGTGGAAGCGTCTGGAAAGTCGCACGGTACAGGGTGACAGTCCCGTACACGAAAATGCACAGGTTGTGAACTCGAAGAGTAGGGCGGGACACGTGGTATCCTGTCTGAATATGGGGGGACCATCCTCCAAGGCTAAATACTCCTGACTGACCGATAGTGAACCAGTACCGTGAGGGAAAGGCGAAAAGAACCCCGGCGAGGGGAGTGAAAAAGAACCTGAAACCGTGTACGTACAAGCAGTGGGAGCACCTTCGTGGTGTGACTGCGTACCTTTTGTATAATGGGTCAGCGACTTATATTCTGTAGCAAGGTTAACCGTATAGGGGAGCCGAAGGGAAACCGAGTCTTAACTGGGCGTTAAGTTGCAGGGTATAGACCCGAAACCCGGTGATCTAGCCATGGGCAGGTTGAAGGTTGGGTAACACTAACTGGAGGACCGAACCGACTAATGTTGAAAAATTAGCGGATGACTTGTGGCTGGGGGTGAAAGGCCAATCAAACCGGGAGATAGCTGGTTCTCCCCGAAAGCTATTTAGGTAGCGCCTCGTGAATTCATCTTCGGGGGTAGAGCACTGTTTCGGCTAGGGGGCCATCCCGGCTTACCAACCCGATGCAAACTACGAATACCGAAGAATGTTATCACGGGAGACACACGGCGGGTGCTAACGTCCGTCGTGAAGAGGGAAACAACCCAGACCGCCAGCTAAGGTCCCAAAGTCATGGTTAAGTGGGAAACGATGTGGGAAGGCCCAGACAGCCAGGATGTTGGCTTAGAAGCAGCCATCATTTAAAGAAAGCGTAATAGCTCACTGGTCGAGTCGGCCTGCGCGGAAGATGTAACGGGGCTAAACCATGCACCGAAGCTGCGGCAGCGACACTATGTGTTGTTGGGTAGGGGAGCGTTCTGTAAGCCGTTGAAGGTGGCCTGTGAGGGTTGCTGGAGGTATCAGAAGTGCGAATGCTGACATAAGTAACGATAAAGCGGGTGAAAAGCCCGCTCGCCGGAAGACCAAGGGTTCCTGTCCAACGTTAATCGGGGCAGGGTGAGTCGACCCCTAAGGCGAGGCCGAAAGGCGTAGTCGATGGGAAACAGGTTAATATTCCTGTACTTGGTGTTACTGCGAAGGGGGGACGGAGAAGGCTATGTTAGCCGGGCGACGGTTGTCCCGGTTTAAGCATGTAGGCGGAGGTTCCAGGTAAATCCGGTACCTTTTTAACGCTGAGGTGTGATGACGAGGCACTACGGTGCTGAAGTAACAAATGCCCTGCTTCCAGGAAAAGCCTCTAAGCATCAGGTAACACGAAATCGTACCCCAAACCGACACAGGTGGTCAGGTAGAGAATACCAAGGCGCTTGAGAGAACTCGGGTGAAGGAACTAGGCAAAATGGTGCCGTAACTTCGGGAGAAGGCACGCTGATATGTAGGTGAAGCCCCTGCGGGTGGAGCTGAAATCAGTCGAAGATACCAGCTGGCTGCAACTGTTTATTAAAAACACAGCACTGTGCAAACACGAAAGTGGACGTATACGGTGTGACGCCTGCCCGGTGCCGGAAGGTTAATTGATGGGGTTAGCGGTAACGCGAAGCTCTTGATCGAAGCCCCGGTAAACGGCGGCCGTAACTATAACGGTCCTAAGGTAGCGAAATTCCTTGTCGGGTAAGTTCCGACCTGCACGAATGGCGTAATGATGGCCAGGCTGTCTCCACCCGAGACTCAGTGAAATTGAACTCGCTGTGAAGATGCAGTGTACCCGCGGCAAGACGGAAAGACCCCGTGAACCTTTACTATAGCTTGACACTGAACACTGGTCCTTGATGTGTAGGATAGGTGGGAGGCTTTGAAGCGTGGACGCCAGTCTGCGTGGAGCCGCCCTTGAAATACCACCCTTTAATGGCTGGTGTTCTAACGTAGACCCGTAATCCGGGTTGCGGACAGTGTCTGGTGGGTAGTTTGACTGGGGCGGTCTCCTCCCAAAGAGTAACGGAGGAGCACGAAGGTTAGCTAATCCTGGTCGGACATCAGGAGGTTAGTGCAATGGCATAAGCTAGCTTGACTGCGAGAGTGACGGCTCGAGCAGGTGCGAAAGCAGGTCATAGTGATCCGGTGGTTCTGAATGGAAGGGCCATCGCTCAACGGATAAAAGGTACTCCGGGGATAACAGGCTGATACCGCCCAAGAGTTCATATCGACGGCGGTGTTTGGCACCTCGATGTCGGCTCATCACATCCTGGGGCTGAAGTAGGTCCCAAGGGTATGGCTGTTCGCCATTTAAAGTGGTACGCGAGCTGGGTTTAGAACGTCGTGAGACAGTTCGGTCCCTATCTGCCGTGGGCGCTGGAGAATTGAGGGGGGCTGCTCCTAGTACGAGAGGACCGGAGTGGACGCATCACTGGTGTTCGGGTTGTCATGCCAATGGCACTGCCCGGTAGCTAAATGCGGAAGAGATAAGTGCTGAAAGCATCTAAGCACGAAACTTGCCCCGAGATGAGTTCTCCCTGAGACTTAAAGTCTCCTGAAGGAACGTTGAAGACGACGACGTTGATAGGTCGGGTGTGTAAGCGCAGCGATGCGTTGAGCTAACCGATACTAATGAACCGTGAGGCTTAACCTTACAACGCCGAAGCTGTTTCGGCGGACGAGAGACAGAAGATTTTCAGCCTGATACAGATAACAGAATTTGCCTGGCGGCTTTAGCGCGGTGGTCCCACCTGACCCCATGCCGAACTCAGAAGTGAAACGCCGTAGCGCCGATGGTAGTGTGGGGTCTCCCCATGTGAGAGTAGGGAACTGCCAGGCATTAATTAAGAAGAACCCCGTACCGTAAGGTGCGGGGTTTTTTGCATTTGTTTTCTCCCTCACTCTCACCCTCTCCCTGCGGGTGACTCCATCCGACAGCACAGTTTCTCCCCATGATTAAACAAATTCACATTTCCCTCTACGAAATTTCTTAATTTCCCATTTTTTATATATTTATATATGTGGTAAAAGCATCATAAATTTCAGATTATTCATGCCACTCTGCGAGATATAAGACCCTGTTTTTTGAGTCTTACGAGTTAATAATGCGTATCTATCCCACATTAAATGTATTGCTTTGTGATGAAATTGTGATTTGGTAGCATTTGAATTAGTTCGAACAAACGATGGCAATTAATATTAGGCGAGTTTCATTATTTGCATATCGTTTTAAGAACTAAACCAAGAGTTAATTTCACTCGTGTATATCATTTTTGTAGCGTGACGACTCTTTATTTCTCAGGATATTGGTAAAAACAGGATATTTTATGAAACTGAATAAAGTTGCTATGGCTGTTGCTTTGACCGCAGCTCTGAGTTCAATGTCTGCATTCGCTGATACGACGAATGGCCAGATTGAATTCCAGGGTGAACTGGTGAATACCGCATGTGGTCTGGCGCCAGGCTCAAGCCCGGTAAGCGTTGATTTTGGCCAAATTCCAGTTTCTGCACTGGCTAATGGTGCGCGCGCCGGAAATGTACATCAGAACATTGAACTGCAGCACTGTGACACCACCGTTGCACAAACAGCTGAGATAACGTACTCCCCAACCAGCGTAAACCCAACGGATACGTCTCTGGCTGCCTTCACTTCTGGTACTGCGTCGGGCGCTGGTATTGGCCTGCGTGACAGTGCCAGCCAGGACGTCGTCTGGGGTAACGCAACCACGCCTGTTCAGTTGGTTGATGGCACCAACACCATTCCGTTCGTGGCATATGTGAAAGCAGAAAGCGCAAGTGCGACCGTAACGGCAGGTTCCTTCCAGTCAACGGTTAACTTCGAGATTGCTTATCAGTAATCCGCAGAGCATCGTCAGTGCGGGAATTATCCCGCACTGTTAACGAACGAAAATAAAATGGACATTTAATGCCGCTTTATTTCACTGTCATCGCGATGGAACGATTTACGCGAAAGTCATGACGGCATTTCTCCATATTTTAATTTTAGGTATTAACAAAATAATTATAACGCAGTGGAACGCTGGGCGCTTTTAATGGATTTGTTCAGGACGGGGATCATGTCAGTAAAATTAAAAACGAATCTTACAATTATTGCTCTCCTGGTGATGAATTGCTGCTATGCAGCAATGGCGCGCGGAGAAGAGCGCGTTGAGTTTAATACTGATGTTCTGGATGCTTCAGATCGTACCCGTATTGATCTGTCACGTTTTGCGACAGATAACTATGTCACACCTGGTGATTATCTGCTGGATATCCGTGTTAACGGCCAGTCGGTAGGCCAGGAGAAAATCCGTTATGTGGAATCGCCTGAAGGCAATCGTACGCTGCCGTGTATCAGCGGTGACCTGCTGGACAAACTGGCGCTGAAAGAAGGCGCACGTTCACAGATCGCTCAAATCTATGAAAACTGCTATTCCCTGCAGCGTTTGTCGGGCGCGAAATTAAGCAACTATGCCGGCGTGCTTGATATCACCGTGCCGCAGGCATGGATGAAGTACAACGATCCTGACTGGACGCCGCCTGAACGTTGGGATGAAGGTATTGCCGGCCTGATTTTTGACTACAGCATTAACGGGCAGCTGACTCGTCAATTCAGCGACAATAAAAACTACAGCGCGATATCAGGTTACGGTCAGGCGGGAGCTAACATCGGCGGCTGGCGCATACGCGGTGAATATCAGACCAGCTACTACAGCCAGCACCATCAATCCAGTTTTGACTGGAACCAGATCTACGCCTACCGGCCGTTGCCGATGATGGCGGCAAAACTGACGCTGGGGGAGATTTACCTGAACTCGCAGGTTTTCGATACGCTGCGATTTACCGGGATTAACCTCGCCAGCGATGAGCGGATGCTGCCGCCTGCGCTGCAGGGCTATGCGCCTGAAATCCACGGTATTGCTCGCTCGAATGCCAAAGTGACCGTCAGTCAGAGCGGGCGCGTCATCTATGAAACTACCGTCCCCGCCGGACCGTTCAATATTCAGGATTTGCGCAGTTCAGTGCGCGGTACGCTCGATGTACGCGTTGAGGAGCAGGATGGCTCGGTATCGCTGTTCCAGGTGAATACCGCCAGCATTCCGTATCTCACGCGTCCGGGCTATGTTCGTTACAACCTCTCTGGTGGCACGCCGTCCCGCTATAACCACTCGCTAAAGGGACCGACGTTCCTGTCTGGCGATTTCTCCTGGGGGATCAGCAACGCGTGGTCGCTGTACGGTGGCCTGCAGTCATCGGGTGAAGCCTACACTGCAGCCTCTGTGGGTATAGGTCGTGATCTGAACGCGTTAGGGGCGATCTCTCTGGATGCCACAGAGTCGTGGAGCCGTGAGCCTGACGGCAAACGCCTGAAAGGTACCTCATATAAGTTGAGCTACGCGAAAACCTTCGATGAATACAACAGCTCAATTACGTTCGCGGGGTACCGCTTCTCACAGGAAGACTTCCGCACGATGACGCAATACCTTGATGAGCGTTATCAGGGTTATGACCATGTCGGACGCGAGAAACAGCTCTACACCATTACCGGGAGTAAAACCTTCTGGGCCGGTGAGGCGGGTAAAGCGACGACCGTCTTTCTTACCTGGACCCACCAAAACTACTGGAATCAGCGCAGCCAGGATCGATACGGCATGTCCGTGGGGCGAGCCTTCCGCATTGGCGATATCAACGGCATCAACGCCAATCTTTCTGCTTACCGTACTGATTATAAAGGGCGTAAGGACGACTCAATCTCCCTCTCGCTGTCTGTGCCGATTGGGGATAACACATGGGCGGGTCTGGACGTCCAGACCAACAACGGTAAAACCAGTCCAATGGCGTCATACACCGACAACAGCGACTTCAACAATCTGTGGCGCGTTCGCGCGGGTGCCAGTCAGAACAGTAACGCCAGCGTTGACGGCTATTACCTGCACCGTTCGCAGTGGGCGGAGATTAATACCAACGCAAGCTACCAGCAAAATGAGTTTATGGCGTTAAGCACCACTCTGCGCGGCGGCTTTACGGCGACCCGGCACGGTGCGGCGATGCATAACAGTGGCGCAACAATGAACACGGCGCGGGTCATGGTCGATACCAACGGCATTGGCGGCGTCCCACTCAATGGTGAAAAGTCCCGGACTAACCGCTTCGGTATTGCCGTTGTACCGGATGTAGTGAGTTACAACAGCTTTGATACCCGCGTAGACGTCGACGCCATGGATGGCGATATCGAACCGGCCAGAGCCATCAGTACCAGCACCCTGACTGAAGGGGCCATCGGCTATCAGGCTTTTGGGATGGCGAAAGGGATGAAAATGATGGGCACGTTGCGCCTCGTTGATAACAGCGTCCCTCCTTTTGGGGCAGAAATTTACAACGCCGATGGCGTAAGCGTCGCCATGGTGCTGGAGGACGGAAAGGCATGGCTTGCGGGCATAAACACTAATGAAACCCTGAATGTTATGTGGGGGGGCAAACAGCAGTGCAAAGTAACCGTCCCGCCTGGAGAGAACAACGGACGTTCGGACATGCTTCTGCCGTGCCGTTAATCCTTTAGTAAGCATTATCTCACTGTAATTAAAGGCTAAAAATGAGCAAGAACAGACATAGCAGATATCTTATGGCGGCGTGTGCGCTGAGCCTGGTGGCGGGCTACGCGCAGGCAGGCGTCTCCCTGGATCGGACGCGCATCATCATTACGGAGAAAGAGTCTTCGTCCAGCGCCAATTTGTCCAATACCAGCCCGGATATCCCCTTCCTGGCCCAGTCGTGGGTGGAGGATGAAAAGGGCAATAAGATCACCTCTCCGCTGATTGTACTCCCGCCGTTACAGCGAATTAATGGGGGGCAGAAAGGGATCGCGCGGGTCACTAAAACGGCTGGCATCGAAAAACTGCCGAAGGACAGAGAGAGTCTGTTCTACCTCAACGTCAGGGAAATTCCGCCAAAACCGGAAAAACCCAACACGCTGCAGCTGGCAATGCAATCACGCATCAAGTTGTTTTATCGCCCTGAAGCGGTGATCCCGAAGACAAAGGGGGAAGTTTGGCAGGATCGGGTGGTGTTCCAGAAAAGCGGCAGCGAAATGACCGTGCAGAATCCTACGCCTTACTACGTGACGATCCTCAGCCTGACCAAAGGAGACGGGGTGAAGATCACCCGTTTCCCGGGGATCATGGTTGCGCCTAAATCGAGCCAGACGTTTGCGGTAACGGACGCCGGTGTCAGTCAGTTTTCTATGAAGTTTGTGAATGACTATGGCGGGCATCCGGAGCTGAAATTCCGTTGTGATGGCAATACCTGTAAGGCGTTACCCCCTGCCCAGCAGGGTTAACAAGGAAGGAGCCTGACAATGCAACATCCTTATCCTTATGCCGCTCTTCTGGCGATGTGTGCGCTCGGATTTTCCGGGGCGGCGCGCTCTGTGGTGGACGGTGAAATTAAGGCGGTAAATGGCACCTATGAATACCTGATCAACATTAGCAATCATGATATTACCAGTAATCAGGTCGGTGCTGTCGTTATCGACGAATTTGATCTGGCAGGGATGTTTCAGGGCCGCGCGTACTGCGCGCAGCCGATGATAAGCCAGCCGGTCTATTACACGTCGCAGGCAACGTTAACCCAATCAGGAATGACGGCGGGTTACCTCAAGCTGAATGACTACATGGACGTCAAAATCGAGATCTACATCGGCGGTAATCTACAGCAGTACAAAACCGTACCCTTCGATAACGTCTCCAATAACGTCAATCAGAACTACTGCAACCCCCCCAGCACCATACTGGACAACCAGTTTGCCTCCGGTGCGAAGGGGAAAGTGACCTTTATGATCACCAGGCCCATTATCAACGGGGTCAACTTGCAGGGGTCAGAAATCGCAACACTTTATGGACGACTGGGGCCGGGTGCAATGGGCCAAACGCCACTGTCGCGCGTCACCATCGCTTCAGGCGTCATCACCGTACCGGATAAATGCATCGTGAATCAGGGAACGCCCATTGTCGTCGACTTCGGCAACATTCCGGGGACGGGCAGTCGGCTGGATGGTATCAATTACAGTCAAAACGTACCGATTCACGTCAAGTGCCAGGGCGGCAGTTTTTCCCAGGGAGAGCTGAATATCAAGCTGGGGATCCAGCAAGCTAATCCAGCATTCAGTGACGGTAAATACCTGAGTACGCAGGGAGCCGTCGACCGGTCTGAACTGGGGATCGCGCTGCGTGATAGCAAGGGTAATCCTGTGGTGCCAAACACGTTCTATAACGTGCCGGGATTTTCCCACAACGAAGGTGACTGGAACCTGATCGCCGCGCCGGTGGCCAAAAACACTACCTCGGTTATTCCAGAAGGCGAGTTCCATGCGTCGGCGACGGTTGTGGCTGAATTCCAGTAAGGAGGGAATATGCATCGCATGATAATCATCCTCACCTGTTATCTCACGGTATTCGCTGCGGCACCCGCCTGGGCGCGGGGGGAGTTGATCGGTGGCGATCTTAGCTTTAAAGGCGTTGTAATGGCTTACCCGTGCAGTATTGCGCCAGAGTCGGGTCGGATCCTGGTGGATTTTGGTGAGGTATCAACAAAGTCATTGTATATAAACGGAAAAACGACACCGGTTCCGTTCGCGATTAAATTGCAGGACTGTAATCCGAACGTCTTTAACGCGGTGACGGTAACGTTCAGCGGCATCGCCAACGCCAATATGGCGGACCGGCTGGCCATCAACGCAACAGCGCCGGGTAATGCGGGCGGGGTAGGGATTGGATTGCTGGAGGAGGATGATACTCCCGTGCGCCTGAATGTCGCCACCCGTCCCACTCTCATCAACGACAACCTGTTACGGCTAAGCTTCCAGGCTTTTGTTGAAGCGGAACCCGATGCCGTGGCAAGCGGAACGTTAACTACCGGGCCATTTACCGCCACTGCACATTATACGTTGGATTATCAGTAGCGGCGTTAACCGGGAGCTGCGACATGAGATATCAGTTCTTTCTTTACGATAAAAATATTTTTTATTCGCAAGGAATTAAAATGGTTATTACCAGTTTACTCGCAGAACAAGCGGACGTTTTATATTCCTTAACGGATGATTACGATCAGCTCCTTGTTCAATTACAGCGTCAGGTTAATGACGAGGGTTGCATGTGGATCCTCTGTGATTTAGACAGCCTGCCGCGAGAGCGGCTTCACACGCTGCAATTAATGAAAGAGTTCTATCAGCAGGAAAATAAAAGCCTGATTATTCTCTTAAGCAAACATAATATGCCTCTTTTTTTTGCGCTGTATTCGCTTTTGCCCACCGCGCACTGGTTGCTCAAAACTGAAAATATGGAGAGCATCACGCCTTTTTTTCAGCGTCTGTTGGATAAAACACGTCAGGGATGCTGCTTTAGCGCATCGCTGGTCAACTATACGAAAAAAAAACTTTATGACCGGAGCGTGGAGCCCACGATTTCCGGGAGTGAGTGGTGGTTGATGGAAGAGCTATTTAAGGGAAAATCCCTGTCGCAAATATCAGACGAAGTAAACGTCGACATTCGTCGCTTGAGCTATATCAAACGCCATTTAATGAAGAGGTTGAATATCAGAAGCAATATCGCTTTATTCTCCGCGTTTCGCGGCATTATGCCCTGAATCCGTGAGCCACATTTTCGGTAGAACGCATTACCGATTTAACAGTGCAATATATTGCACGCCATTAACCCGAAGTAAGGAGAACGGAAATGAAAAAACTGACCGCATTTGAAGCCGCGAGGATTGTGGGGGGAACCTGCAAGACGTGTGAAATCACGTATCAAAACGTCACCGTTGGTGGCGTCACCTCCTGTAAGCAGATCACCACCTGTACAGATAAGCATGGCTGTACGACCACAATGAGAGATGCTGATTCCAGCAAATGCGGTGGGATCCCTAACCGCTATTAACATCGACATTGCCTGGGGACTGAACACCCTCAGGCTCTTATTTTCTACCGAGAGAATACGATAGTGACTACCTGTACGCGCAAAACCGCGATCGGTTATTCGATCTTTCTGATTATGATTTCCGTTTTGATTACGGTACTTTGTTACCATATTTTTGTTTTTAAAACTTTTACGAGAGATGATTCGCAGACGCAGGCATTTCGCGAGGTCAGCCCCGACATGCAGGCGAACAGTCCGATTAAAAATGAGCGCAGTATTATCGAAGTTATGTCTTATGGTTGCCATTATTGTGCGGCAAACGAAGAGAACCTCGCGGAATTTAGCCGTACTCTGCCGCCGGACAGCACATTTACCTCTATTCATATTGCTGGCGAGGATAATGGTCTTGCAGCCTATGCACCGCTTTTTGCGACGCTGGAAGTGATGGGGATAGAAAAGCAGATTCGCGACAGTGCGTATAACGCCATTATCACACGCAACGTCGATTTGACGGATGAAAAAAAACTGAACGGTTGGTTAGTCAAAAATAATATTGATGCCGTCAAGTTTAATACGTTCAGGCTAAGCAAGGCGGTAAAAGAACGTCTCAGCGAAATGGCGGCCATTACTGCTTATTATGATATCAACGCCACCCCGATGTTTATTATTAATAAACGCTATGTTGTTGCTCAGGATCGCGAGTTCCCGGCGTTTGCTCAGCGCATTCGGGAATTGCTCGAAGAGGATAAATAATCCCGTGGTCAGATTATTCATAATCTGGAGCGTGTTGAGTTTTAAAAACAGCACGGGAAAGATTGAAGACATTCAGCAAAGGCTTACTCAGTGCGGTGTTTTTTTTCTGAGGAAAATAGTGCGCGTCGTGCCTCTCCCTGTGACGCTGACCGTGGCGAAGGGACTGTGCGCAACGCGACTGTTCGGGCGTGCGTTTCGCTTGCGTAACGCGGTGGCGAATGAAAACGTTCGTTGCCTGACCGGGCAAAAGGTCCGCCTGAACGTGGCCTGGCTGACAGTACGGCGACGCCTGCTGGAAGAGGCCGCCACCTGGGCGCAAAACCCGGCGCTGCTTCAGCAAATGCGTATTTGTGCAGCGGAACTCAATGCGGTGGTTACACCGCTGTACCAACAAAACGCACCCTACATACTGGCGCCGCTCCATACGGTGTCTGACGTACTCGCTGCCATCATTGGTGCCAGCGTCACGCCGGGGAAAGCGAGCGTGGTGGTCTCGTCCAGCGCGGAGCTTTACAGCGCCCCCGCCCGTGCATTAGGCGGCGTAGCACTTGACTACTGTTCAATCCACCAGGAAAACAAAACGCTTGCCAGCAACCTGATGGATCTCATCACCGATGTCGCCGCCGGGCAGCGGAACATGATTATTTTCCCCGATATCACCCCCGACTATACCTCGCAGGCTGAAGGGACGCTGGTGGCGAAACAGCCGTGTCGTTTATTTGGTCGCAGCGCCAGGTTGCACGGTGGTCTGGTACGTCTTTCCGGGGCGATAGCTGCGCAGGTCGTGTTTTATCACCTGAGCTATGACAACCGCCTGCGCATTCACATTCATCCGCCGGTGAGCAACCAGCATGTTGCCAGCGCGCTGCCCGACATCATTGAATCTACCCTGCGAGCGTCCCCGCAGGAGTGGCTCCTGTGGCACAGCCATTCTCTCTACTTTATTAATCACTCACGATAACAATGAAAAACACGATCCCGAATCTGATCTTTCAGGAAGAGACTAACGAGTGCGGACTGGCGTGCGTAGCAATGCTGGCACAAACGCAGGGACAGACGATCTCACTGGAAACGCTGCGCGACATTTTTCCAGCCTCCGACCACGGTACGTCGCTGGACACGCTGATGGCCATTCTGGCGCGGTTGGGCATTGCGACGGCCCCTGTGCTGTTCGAGCATCACGAACTCAGTGAACTCCCGCTGCCAGCCATTTTGCACTACGGCGCGAGCCACTATGTCCTGCTGGCCTGGCGTAAAGGCAACCACGTCTGCGTGATGAACCCGGCGATTGGCGAGCAGTGGCTGCCTTTTGCCGCGCTTAAGCAGGAGATCAGCGGCTATGCCCTGATAGTGGAGCCAGAGCAGAGGCTGGCTGCAGATCCCGCGCTGGCGCGACCGACAGCGGGACAGAGCATGCCTCGGGTGATGAGCATGCAGGAGACGGCGGATATGCCGGGCATATATCGGCTGATGCTGCTGACCTTCATGGTGTCGTTAACGCTGTTTCTGATGCCCACGATGGTGAGTAGTGCCATCAATAAAGCTTTCTCCAGCGTTGAGAGCAGCGGCTTCCCGTACGGCTGGTTTATTCTGGCCTTTGTGGTCTCTTCGCTGATGGCGCTGGGGGTTCGGGCGATCGCCGAGCGCTACATTAAACGCTTTGTGCTGATCCACAGCGGTGTCGGCTTTTCTCGCCTGCTTCAAAACCCCCTCCGTTTTTTTGAAAAACGCGCGCCGGGGGAGATCTTCAGCCGCTTCACGGCCTGGCAGATGGGCCTGCTGCAGAAGATCGAACTGGATAATGGTTTGCGTTCCGATTGGGTGATCGGTGCGATCGCGCTGGCGATCATGTTCTGGATCGCGCCCATCCTGGCGGCGATCTCCGCCATCGGCGTGACGGTGATGGGGATCATCAGCGTCTGGGCCGTGATCCGCGATCGCTGGTTTACCCAGCAGCTACAGCTGAAAAGCGCTGCGCTGAATGATTTTTTCATGGAGACCCTTCAGGGCATATTGACCGTCAAAACCGCCGGGCTGGAAGGGCAGCGTCAGGCGCAGTTTGCCGCCTTAAGCTGCGAACTCTACACATGTCTACAGCGCCAGAAGGTCTATCAACAGGTGAAAGAAGGGCTCTATCAGCTATGCGGCAGCCTGGAGATGGTGGCGTTTATGCTGGTGGTACTGCCGATGGTCCACGGCAAGCAGATCTCGCTGGGCGATTTTTTTGCCTACAGCTTCCTGCGGCAAATCTTCACGTCCTACGTCACGCGGATCTTCTACGCCATCATCCAGAAAACGCAGCTGCACGTGATCGACACCCGCGCACATGCCCTCTTTGCTCCAGGAGGAGAACGCGCGCCCGCGTCGCTGACCGCGGTACCGGCAGCGGATACAACGCCTGCTTTGGCCTTTGAGGCGCTTGGCTACGGGTATGACCCCGCTGTGCCCGTCCTTTCATCCGTCTCATTCTCGCTGCCGGCGGGTGAGCAGATCGCGATAGTCGGGGAGTCGGGGGCCGGTAAAAGTACCTTACTTCGGCTGATCGCCGGGCTGTTTTCGCCTCAGGCAGGAGGATGTTATGCCGCCGGTCGCGCGCTGCCTGCCGCGCAGCTGGCGCAGTATGTCTGTTTGCAAAGCCAGGAGGACATTCTTTTTAACGCCTCGGTGCGTGAAAACATCACCTTATTCGACGCGCACTACCGCGAGCGTGACCGCGGACGGGTTGAGGCCCTGCTTGATGCTCTCATGCTGGGTGACGTGGTGCGTGCATTGCCGGGTGGGCTGGATGCTCTGATCCGCGAAAGCCACGCGGCGCTCTCTCTCGGCCAGCGTCAGCGCCTGTTGCTGGCCCGCGCGTTGTACAGCTCACGTCCGGTGTTATTGCTCGATGAGCCGACGGCCAATCTTGATGACGAAACCGCGGCAATCGTCATGGCAACGGTTCACGCCCACTGTCGCAGGGCCGGTAAGTCGTTGATTGTTGTCACGCATAGCGAGCAGGTTTTATCGGGCTTTCAGCAGGTTTACCACCTGGTCGACGGCAGGCTCAGCCTGCGGGAAGGGAGTGATGAAGCATAAATCTCGCTGGGTGATGCTGGGCTGTGGTCTGGCGTTTGCCGCCGCGATGGCGGGCGTCTGGGTGTCTATGGCCTCGCCCTCACCACATACGCGTTTACCCGTGGACACTATCGGCACCGGCGATATCGAAAAGGTGGTGCTGGTGACGGGGATCCTGAAGCCAGCGGTACAGGTTAACGTCGGTGCGCAGGTCAACGGACAGCTGCGTAAATTGTATGTTCGCCAGGGAGAGCGCGTGAAGAAAGGGCAACTGCTGGCAGAAATCGACCCGACGTTACAGGAATCGGAACTCAGGAATACAAAGGCGCAGCTTGCCAGCGCCCGAGCGCAAAAGCGCTCTGCGCAGGCAATGTTGCTGCGCTACCGTCAGGAGCTGGACCGACAGCGCCTGATGCAGCGCGACGGCTCGGGGGTGCGCAGTGAGTTTGAGCAGGCCAGATCGCAATACGCTGTGCAGGTGCAGCAGATAGCGGTGAGCGAGGCGCAGATTGCACAGGCTGAAATGGCGGTGAAAACGGCGCAGGCCAACCTCAGCTATACCCGCATTGTCGCGCCGGTCGACGGCGAGGTGCTGGGTATTGTGACCCGTGAAGGTCAGACCATCGTTTCTTCGCAAACGGCGCCGACCATCCTGGTGTTGGCGGATCTCGATACGATGCAGGTGCAAACGCGTATTTCAGAAGCGGACGTCCAAAAAATTCATCCCGGCCAGCCGCTCAGTTTTTATGTCATCGCTAATCCGAATAAACGCTACGCCAGTACCATGGGCTATGTGCAGCCTGCGCCGCAGGACGCGATGGAGGCGTCCGGTGAGAGAGGAATGGGCGGGAACGCGCAGGCGATGGCAGTCTACTACACCGGCACGTTCGAAGTGCCTAACGCCGGGCGTGAGCTCAAAACATCCATGACGGCACAGGTATTTATTCAGATCGCCAGGGCCAGCAATGTCCTGCGTGTTCCGGTTGCCGCACTGGGCCAGGCGCTGGATGCCGATCGTTACACCATCACCACCGTTAAAGATGGAAATACGCAGTCCCGCACGATCCGCATTGGCATTCAAGATCGGCAGTACGCCGAAGTGCTGGAAGGGCTGCAGGCGGGCGAACAGGTGGTGCTGGCGCAAGAGACGGAGCGAGGATAGCGGATGGAGCCGATTATCGTATTACGGCGGGTGTGCCGACGATTCCACGCGGGCACTCAAATGTTAGCGGTGCTGAGTGATATTTCACTGACCTTTCATCGCGGTGAAATGGTGGCGATTGTGGGGGCATCCGGCTCGGGTAAGTCCACGCTGATGAACATCATTGGCTGCCTGGACAAGCCCACGTCCGGAGAGGTCCTGATCAACGGTACGCCCGTGCATAACGCGGATAGCCTCTACCTTGCCGATCTGCGCAGCCGTTACCTGGGATTCATTTTTCAGCGCTATCACCTGATGCCGTATCTGACCGCAGAAGAAAACATTGCCATTCCCACGCTGTACACCGCGATGTCGGAACAGGAGCGTACCGCCCGTGTGCAGAGGTTAGCTGTTCAGCTCGGGCTAGAAAACCGTCTCCAGCACCGTCCAGCGGAGCTGTCGGGTGGACAACAGCAGCGGGTGAGCATTTGTCGGGCATTGATCAACGGTGCACACATTATCCTGGCAGACGAACCTACCGGCGCGCTCGACAGTACCCGCGGTAAGGCTCTGATGGGCGTGCTGCATCAACTGCATGCGTCAGGGCACACGGTGATTATCGTTACCCATGACCGCGATATCGCCCGACAGGCGCAGCGCATTATTGAGATTAGCGACGGGCGAATCATCAGCGATGTACGGCACGCTGAGGTTCATCCCTCAACGCTGCTGCCTGAGCAGGACAACGGCCGAGCGTCGCTGGCGAGCCGTTTTCGCGAGTCGGTTCATATGGCCTGGCGTGCACTGCTTGGGCACCGGATGCGCGCGTTTCTTTCCATGCTGGGGATCATCATTGGCATCGCGTCGGTGGTGTCGTCAATGGCCGTAGGGGAAGGCGCGCGGCGGGCGATCGTGGATGAGATAGGCAAGCTGGGAAATACAACACTTGAGATCCGCCCGGGCACCGGATGGGGCAACGCGCGTCCGGACATGGTGCGCGCGCTGTCGATGGAAGACGTGCGCAGTTTGCAGGCGCTGCCGTGGGTGATGGGCGTCTCGCCGGTCGCCAGCAGCACTGCACTCGCGGTGCGCAAAGGTCTGGATTCCTCGATGATGCTGTCAGGGGTATCACAGGACTTTTTCACCCTGCAAGGGCTGCGCGTTGTTCAGGGTAATGGCTTCACGGCGCGCGATGTTGCGGAAGGTGAACCGGTTATGATCCTGGATGAAACCGGGCGAGATACGCTGTTCCCCGGTGGGGAAAATCCGCTCGGTGCACTTGTGCAGATTGCCGGTGCGCCGTGGCGCGTGATCGGCGTGGCCACTCGACCCGGGCCGAAAGTGGTGGGGGGCTTCATGGCGGCGTGGGTTCCGCATACTGCTTTGCAGCAGCGGCTGACGGGGCAAATACCGCTGGAGTCGCTGGTGCTGCGTTTTCAGCCGCCGCTGACATCACAGGAGGCCGCGCAGCGTGTGGAGCGCCACCTGCTGCGGGAACACGGACGAAAAGATTTCTTTATACAAACCGACGATCGGCTGGCGAATGCCATGCAAAAAACGTCGGACTCCATGTCGCTTCTGATTACAGCGATCGCGGCTATCTCGCTGCTGGTGGGCGGCGTGGGTGTGATGAATATCATGCTGGTGTCAGTGACGGAGCGGACGCATGAAATCGGCATTCGATTATCCGTGGGGGCCCGACCCGCAGACATCATGAACCAGTTTCTCATTGAGGCGGTGATGATCTGCGTGCTCGGTGGCCTGGTGGGGGTGTCAGGCGCCTGGCTGGCAGGGCATATTTTTGCCTTCGTGACGGACGCCTTTTCAATGGTATTTACCGTATTCCCGGTGCTGATGGCCTGCGGTTTTTCTGCTGCGATCGGCCTCACGTTTGGTTATTTCCCGGCGCGCAGCGCGGCTCGCCTTAACCCTACGGAGGCGCTGGCTCGCGAATGACTCGATACCTCTTTTTAGCCGTACTGCTACTCCTGGCGGGTTGCCGCGCGATGACCCGCAGCGACTACCAGCGCCCGCTGCTGTCATTGCCCACACAGTGGCCCACGATGGCGGAAAAGGGAACGGAAAACGGCTGGCGTTTTAGCGATCCCCGCCTGTCTCGGGTGATTGAACAGGTACTGGAAAGCAATAACGATCTTGCAGCGGCAGCCCTCACGCTGCAGCAAGCACGCGTTGCGGCAGGGCTCACCAGCACCAACATCTCCCCCGACGTCAGAGTGAGTGGAGCCGCCAGTAACAGTAAAAATGTGCGTCGGGGAGCACCTCCACAGGAGAACTACAGCGGCAGTGTTGCCATCGCCTGGGAGTTGGACCTGTGGGGAAAACTGGCGCGCACCCGGGAGCAAAGCGAATGGCAGGCCAGGGCAAGCGAGCAGGATTACCGTGCAACCGTTCTCTCAACGATGGGCCTCACCGCTCAGCTTTACTGGCGTATCGCCTTGTATAACCAGCAGATCCGCCATCAGCGTGACGGTCTGGCTGTCTCTGAACAGACCGTGCAACAGGTGTCCTCATGGTTTAACGCCGGAAAGGTGGGGAAACTTGATGTTCTGCAAGCACAGCAGGCGCTGCTGGCGCGGCAAAATCAGCTCAGAACGTTGGTTCAGCAGCGCCAGAACACACGCAGTGCGCTGGCACTGATGCTCAACAGGCCGGCGGAACAACATGCCGAAGAATTGCGCGAGCTGGACGTGCATCAGCAGGTGCCTGTGGCACAAAAAACGCCGCTACGGGTGATCGCTCAGCGGCCAGATATTCAGGCTGCTGAGTCGCGCCTGCGCGCCGCGCTTGCGGGTTACGACGCGGCTCGCCTGCAGTTCTACCCCACGCTTTCTCTTGATGCGTCTCTGAATGCCGGGAGCCAGGTTTTTAGCCAGTGGTTCCGCGATCCTATCCGTACGACAGGGGCCGCGCTGGCCTTGCCGTTTATCCAGTGGAACACCCGTCAGCTCACCGTCGCGCAGGCGGATTTAGCGATAAAACAGGCCGCGATCGCGTTTCGTTCTACCGCCTATACCGCACTCGCTGAAGTTGATGAGGCTATGGAATACCGGCTGAGTGCAGATGAGCAACGCAGCCGACTCCATCAGTCGCTGGCGCTTAGCCAGCGGCGATTATCCCTTACGGAAAGCCGTTATCGCGCAGGAGCGGTGGATTTCCAGACGCTGCTCAACGCGCAGGACGATCTGCTGAACACAGAGAACGCCCTCGCGCAAACCCAGTACGACTACCTTTACGCCACGCTGCAGCTCTGGCTGGCACAAGGGGGCGACACGCAAAACAGGATAATGAAAGATGAAGCTGAAAAATGGAGATAATCGGGTGGTTGTTACCGGCTATGGGGCCGTTACCCCCCTTGGCGTGACGGCTGGTGAGAGCTGGCAGGCGATCATGGACTATCGGCTGGGCTATCGCTACGTCGATTACACGGCGCGGAATATCAAAACCCATTTTCTCGGGCTGGTGGACAACGAACCCAGCCTGATTGGGGTTCCTGCCGCCGTCAGACGCCGTCTGCCGCGTTTTGCCCGACTCACGTTTGGCGCGGCGCGTCAGGCCATGGCGATGGCTTTTGGCGGCCAGCCACCGCAGGAGTTCTATAGCCCGCTAGACTGCGGCGCGATCATGGGGACCGGCTGGGGAGGGCTGGACGAAAGCTACGATGCGCAGAGCGATTTTTCGGCAACGGGCTTCGCCTCGCCGTTTAACTGTTTTTATTCGATGCCTAGCGTCACCACTGCCGCCTGTAGCCAGTTCTGGGGGCTCAACGGCTTCCAGAACACCGTGGTAGCGGCCTGTGCGACGGGAACCATCGCCATTGGCGAAGCCTACGAGGTGATCCGCACCGGCAGAGCGCAGATGATGCTGGCGGGGGCCGGGGAGTCGCTGACCAGTCCCTGCGCGATCTGGAATATCGACGTATTAGGGGCGTTAAGTAAAGAAACGCAGGATCCGCAGCGCGCCAGCTGTCCTTTCAGTGCCCACCGTAATGGGTTCGTGCTGTCGGAAGGGGCGGCGGTACTGTGTCTGGAGTCGCGCGAGGGGGCGCTTGCGCGCGGAGCGACCATTCTTGGCGAAATTACGGGTTACGCCAATTTCTCTGACGCCTGGGATTTTACCTCGCCCGCTGAAGACTGCCTTGCGCGCGTGCAAACTATCATCTCCGCGCTGCGGCAGGCCGGACTTGAACCCGAGCACCTGGACTATATTAACGCTCACGGTACCTCGACACCGCTCAATGACATCAACGAAACGCAATCGCTAAAAATGGCGCTGGGAGAGGCGGTCTGGACTGTTCCCATTTCCAGCACAAAGTCTTACTCCGGGCACTTAATTTCAGCCGCAGGCGCGTTCGAGAGCATCGTCTGCCTGCAGGCCATTGCCAGCGGCATTATCCCCGCGACGACCAATTTTCAGCATGCGGATGAGTGCTGTGATCTGGATTATGTCGTTGAAGGGCATCGTCACGCCACTATCCGCCGTACGCTCAACCTGAGCTTTGGGTTTGGTGGCGCAAACGCGGCGTTGATTCTGGAGAAACATTCATGATGACGCTGCGTTACAGCCAACAGGATGCGCGGCTATGGGCTGCATTTTCAGGGGATTACAACCCCGTGCATTTTGATAAAGCCTGGGTGAAATCGCAGGGTGGAAGCCGGCTCAGCGTGCACGGTATGCGCGCCCTGCTGGATGTCAAACGGTTCATCAGTCCGGAAGTTCGCCGCTCATCCTTTCTGAAGTGTACCGTGCGGTTGCGCAGGCCGCTGTGGCGGGATACCACTTATCTTCTGATGTGCGATCCCAACAAGCCTGTTTCAGCCTCCGTGTACGATCTTACCGCTCAAACGGTCTGCCTTTCATGTGCTATCGCGCCGGTTAACCTTTTTGCTGTGGCAGAAGCAGAAAGTCAGCGAGAACTCGGCGCATCAACCATTGCCGCGCTACATCAGACGTTTTTGCCCCTGCTTCCCCACGCACAGCAGTGGCATTTTCTTGATGCCCTGCTGTTTCGCCATCTTCTTCAGGATACCGCGCTGTTACATCAGAAAGACATCGCACCGCTGATACCGTCTGGCCATACGCTGGAGGCGTTGTTTACCCGCTATCCCGTTGTCCAGACCCATCAGGAGGTTGTTTTTGACAGCCATCTGCTCGCGCCCTGGCAGACGGTGCCTTTACCGGAACCGCTTGAGATAGAGACATTACCCGCCACGGTGGTTGGCGATCTTAGATATGGCGCAGTGGTGCGAATTGCTGCGCAAACCCGCTATCAACAACACTACATCAGCAGTGCCGTGACGCTGAAAGTTGGCCCGCTGACAAAAGGAAATGCAAATGAACTCGTATGAAATCATCTACAGCAAAATCAGCGAAATGATTGCTGATGCAAAAGATCTGCCGCTGGAGGCGCTGACACCAGACAGGACGCTGCCGCAGCTGGAACTTGACAGCCTCGATTATGTTGAACTGATGGTACTGGCGAAACGCGAGTTTAACGTGACGCTTACGGCCGAAATGTTTATGAAAAAGCCGCATATGACCCTTCGCGATTTGAGTCTGTACATCGACCTGGAAATGGCTGGCTGAGATGGCAAAGAGATGGATGTTGATCACCGGCGGCAGCAGAGGAATCGGACAGGCTTTGGTGAGCCACCTTCTGCCCGAGTGGAACATTGTGTTTACTGGCCGCAATGAGGCCGGAATTGGCCGTACGCTGGCGCAGGCGCAAGGTCTGCACACGGCAACCTGGGTAAAAGGTTACCGCTGCGATGGCCGCGATGAGGCGGATGTCCAACGGCTGGCGACGTCGCTACTTGACGAGTTTGGCGCACCAGCGGCCATTGTACACAACGCCGGAATGACCCGTGACGCACTGCATATTCATCAAACGGCACGCGACTGGCAGGATGTGCTGACGAACAACCTGGTTGCGCTCGTGAACTGGAACCGAACGCTTTTACCCGCCATGATGATGCAGGGGAGCGGAGCCGTAGTATTGATGTCGTCCGTAACGGCAATAAAGGGCAATAGCGGCCAAACGGCCTATGCAGCCAGTAAGGCCGCAATGATTGGCCTGACGCGTTCGCTGGCGCAGGAGATGGGACGCTTTGGCATTCGGGTTAACTGTCTGGCGCCGGGACTGATTGAAGGTGAAATGGTTGAGGCTATCCCTGAAGCCCGCCTGAAAGCCATGCGGCAGAGCATTCCCTTACGCCGTCTGGGGCAAACGCAGGACGTTGCGCACGCTGTTGCCTTTCTGGCCGGAGAAGGAAGCCGCTATCTCACCGGACAAACGCTGGTGCTGGACGGAGGGCTGTCAGCCTGAGTTAAGGCAGCCGCGAGAAGGGCGACTTCCCGCGGTTCATGACAGGGTCAGTTGATTAATTCGCTGTACCAGAGCGCGTCGTTCTTTGACCGACTCATGGAATATCTGTAATAAAATCGCACTGTGTTGCTGCACGATACCCGCCAGCGCGGGGGTGATTTCCGCCGTTTCACCTACCCGGGCCTTAAATTCGGATGATAGCGTGACCCCCTGAAGTAACGAGGCCAGCCAGATGCTGGCTTTGATAATCGTCACTTCCGGCGGATAAGCGGATTTTGCATCTACGGATTTCTGGAGCTGACACCACCCTGCTATGTCTCTTATTGCCTCAATAGGATAGAGCTCATCCCAAACTGCTTTTCCCTCATCGGCCTGTGCCGGTGTGGCGCACAGGGCCAGGTTCGGGAGATTATGCAATAGCCCTCCGATTTCAATCTTTAAACACTGCACGGGAGGAATACCCATTTCTCTGGCAAGGTATCCCGATATTCGCCCGACCACCAGAGAGTGTTGAACCTCATGTTGACTGAATCCATCTATAATAAACGCCAGCATACCGGCGATATCGCGAAAATTGTGTAATGAGAGGGTGTCGTTATGAATGCGGGGGATTTCTTTAATATAATCGTCAAACTCTGTTGATTGAATTCTTAGCCAAAAATGATCCCTGCTTGCGACCCTTTGGAAGGCATGGATATAGTCAGGTTGAAACAGGTCATTCTCACCGCTGACAATAATTTTTATAATTTCTTCTTGTGCGGTGATGACATCGCTGGCCCGGTAGTGAGAGATTAATACATCCAGACGATCGGCCAGATAGATGATATGGCTTTCTTTCGGGGTTTTAACGCCATTAACACACGCTCCCCAACCATTATTCCATTGGGTATGATGATATCGCACAATGGCATTCAACGGATTCAGTAAAGGTACACTGGCCAGCAATTCCGCCCCCACAGCAGCGTGGTTATTGAGTTCATTATCGTAATAGCTCATAGGCTGGAGGCGAGACTCTTCATTCAGTCCTCCAATATCATGAAGCAGGGCCGCCAGCAGGGTTTTCCGACATTGCGCTGGCGTAAACTGCGACTCTCGTGCCAGGAGCCAGGCAATATACGCCGTTCTGACATGATGCAAGTTAAGCCGAGGGTTGATCATGTCTATTATTTTTGAGATGCAAGCCAGTGATTCTATTAAGTTTATATTCATGATATTGAAAATTTAACTTACGCTGTGCTTCGTTAAAGAAAACCACACAAATTATTTTCGTTTGCAACCATACTGCGGAAATGTGTGGTTACCAAAGAGTAATGTATTATTATTGAATTGATTGAGGTAAATTATTTTGTCGTCTGGCCCTTTGCCAAATAATAAATTTATGGCGACAGTGTCATCAATATTATCTGTGTTGTCGCGCAGGGTACGAACGCTCGTGACTTGATATAAATGCGCGCTGGGGTTGAATTTTTTGTATTTTATCTTGAGCGTTCGCGAAATAATTTGGTTTTTATTGTCATGAGAGAGTAAACCATCGATATTCATGAGGATATGATCGTTCGCCATGTTGATAAAAATCAGCCCTTCAGCATGGACACTTTTTCCGTTAATGTTTTGTACGACAGAAAATTGCGATTCGCAGGAGAAAACAGCGGGGCTGGTAAATGAATACATCCCCCCCGCCAGGAAGAGAGCGAGGCAGAGCAACAGGAAAAAGACGCGCTTAGACATTGTTTTTTTCTCTGTAATAAAAACTTTCGCAGTTACCGTTATCACACTCAACGAGTAGCAATTGTATAATGTTACCTAAGGTTCCATTTATCTGCTTCTTGTAAAGGTACAGTTCTTTTGGCTGCGAACAGTCGAATGGTTGTGTTGTAAAATGAAAGCTATTTTTTACATCCCATAGCGACAGTGCGGGGGATGTAAAAATGATGCATTGGTCATCAACTATTTTATGTACGTTATTCCCTGAATCGACGGTGTGAGGCCTTATTACTAAAAGGATTGACACAATACCTAGCGCGATTATTCGGGCTATCCTTTCAAACACCGAAGGAGGAGGGGGGTTGCGCGTGGCTTCTGAGGCTTTTTCTTCCAGGAACGGGGTACGATACTCGCGGTCGTTATGGATGATGACATCATCTGCAATCTTAAAACCAATGCGGGGAATGGTAGTGATAATCTCTTTTTCCACACCCAGGTCGTTCAGATTTCTGCGTAACGTTGAGATATATTGATTGAGGTTACTATTTGATGCTCTGGCGCCGTACTGATCAAACACGGAATGAAAAATTTCACTTCTGGACAGGATATCGCCGCGGTGATTGAGTAATTCTGCTAATAGACGCGTCGATGTCTGAGATAATTCAACGCAATCCCCGGTAAGCACATTAAGGAGAGATGCATCCTCCGTATCAAAAGTGATAAATCCCTCAATATCGTACCTCATATCCCTCTCCTCCCTAAGCCCTACTTTTCTCTCACATACCGACTGTTTTTGATAAAACAGTATGAAAGCCAGATAAAAACCCTGTTTTTACTTTCATTTGAAGCTAATGTTGCTGGTTGAATCAAGGGATTTCATACTGCTAACTCCTTCAAAACTCAGGAGTCGACAATGAAACTCTCACTGTGTTCATACAACCCGGAGGCTGTACATCCAGGCTACAACGCACCTCACGACAATCTGCAGATGTTAGCGGCGGAAATGGGAATAAGTGGTCTGGCGATGATCAGAGGGCCGGAACAAATGTTGATTCTCAATTTACTTAAAGATCATAGCACGCAGGGACTGTCCACGAGGGAGCTTGCCAATCTGTGCGGTATTTCAATTTATAAAGTTAGACACTTACTTCTTCCGCTGGAAAAATATGGCCAGGTTATACGGGATAAAATGCAAAAGCATCATCAGTGGTTTTTGTCAAAGGATGCGACATAATTACATTTGCATTCTAACAAGGGGTATTTTTATTTGCAACAATGGCACGGAAGTCAAATAGATATATCTAAGACTTTTGAAAAATACTAATTATAATCTCGCGGGACCTTAAGAAAATTCCCAATAAATGTATTAACGTTTCTGTATTAATACTTATGAATCCATGTTTTTTGATTCAAAATAATATTGTTGTATTGCAGCTGAATGCCCTGCTTTACGTTCGAGTGAATCATGCACCGAGGGGCCATGGAGAGTAGATGAGGAAGCGTGAATAGTTTGACGTTGAAAGTCATCTGAGGGGAATGCCCCCCGGTGTTTTGGCGCTGAAAAGCAAAAACCCAGCCATAGGCTGGGTTCTTTAAATAGTGGTGCCCGGACTCGGAATCGAACCAAGGACACGGGGATTTTCAATCCCCTGCTCTACCGACTGAGCTATCCGGGCAACGGAGCGCATTAAACCGCAATCCCACCCGATCGTCAACACTATTTCTGGAAAAGCTGTTCAACTGCTTAAGTTTGCGGCAATGTGCTGACTTCTGAAGCAAACAGGTCAAATTACGCTTACGTCAACGCGCCGCCCATACGGCACTGGGCAAAGCGCAGAATGTCCTCTGCCAGGCGGTGAGCGGTATCCACATCGGCCTGACTCCGGTTCACCAGCATACGGCTCAGGCAGCCTTCCAGCACCAGCTCCATTTGCTTCGCCACCATAGCCGGGTCATCCACTTCAAGCGTGGTCAGCAGCTCGTGGGTGAAGTCGTGCGCCGCGCGTTTTTGCTGATCCGCCAACTGATGGATGGGATGGCCGGGATCGGGGTAGTACGTGCAGGCGGCGATAAACAGACAACCCGGATAGCGGTTGTTACTTACACATTCCGTCAGCGCAGTATAGCGCGCCAGCAGCTTCTGTTCGGCGCTCAGCTCTTCATTCAACATCAGCTGCCTGCGCCAGACATCAACCTGCTGGCTGAGATAGCGCAGGGCATCATAAAGCAGCGCCTCTTTATCGGGCCAGAAGCGCGTAAGCTCATCCAGAGGGTAATCGATACGGTCGGCTACCATCTCAAGCGTGGTGCTGGCGATCCCTTGAATCTCAAGTAATTGCAGGGCTTGTCCCAGTACGTCTTCGCGTTGCACGGTTCTCTCCTCCGTTATTCCCAACGGTTGTCCCGTTTAAAGTGTTGTTTACGGTTGGCGATCGCGCAAATGCGCGCTGAAAGCCGCCGCGTCCATAAACCCGGTTACACGCTGTCCCGGCTGTTCTTCACCCTGTTCATTGAAGAACAAAATGGTTGGCAGGCCGAGCACGTTAAGTTGCTTCAGCAGGGCTTTATCCTGCGCATTGTTGGCGGTCACGTTTGCCTGAAGCAGAACGGTCCCGTTCAGCGCGCCCTGCACCTGCGGGTCGCTAAAGGTGTATTTTTCAAACTCTTTGCAGGCGACACACCAGTCTGCATAGAGATCGAGCATCACCGGTTTGCCGTGCGCCTGCGCCAGGGCGCTGTTAAGTTCATCCACGTTCTTAATCTGAGTGAAATTCAGATGCGCCTGGGTCTGACCCACGGGGGGGCCAAATGCCCAGTCCTGTAGCGGACGCACGCTTACCAGAGCGCCAGCGAGCAGGAGGATTTGCACCAGACGCATCCAGACTCTTTTTGCCCCCAGACTGACGATAAATGCCCAACTGAAGAACGCCACGCCGAGCATCGCCCACAGGCGCATACCCCAGACATCACCGACAATACGCTCCAGCAGGAATACCGGCAGCGCCAGAATGACAAAGCCAAACGCGGTTTTCACCGTCTCCATCCACGGCCCGCTCTTCGGCAGCAGGCGGTTACCAAAGACCGTGACCAGGATCAGCGGCAGACCCATCCCCAGCGCGTACAGGTACAACGTACCACCGCCCAGCCACATATTACCGCTCTGGGCGATATAGAGCAGGATCGCGCTGAGCGGTGCGGTAGTGCAGGGCGAGCAAATCAAACCGGCAATAGCCCCCATCGCAAACACCCCACCTGCTGAGCCCCCCTGTTGGCGATTGCTGAGCAGCGTTAAGCGGGTTTGCAGGGAAGACGGCAGTTGCAGGGTGAAGAGGCCAAACATCGACAAGGCCAGCAGGATAAACACCACCGACAGGCCGATAAGCACATAAGGATGCTGGAGAGCCGCCTGGAATTGTAAGCCGGCCGCCGCAACCACGAGGCCGAGTGCCGTATAGGTTAACGCCATTCCCTGCACGTAAATAAAGGCCAGCAGCAGCGCGCGGGTGGTGGTAAGACGCTGCTTTCCGCCCAGCACTATTCCGGAGATCAGCGGGTACATGGGCAGCACGCATGGCGTGAAGGCGATGCCGATACCAATCAGTAAAGCCCAGAGGGCGGAGAAAGGAAGGCCTGCAGCAGGCTCACCTTCACGTTTCGCCTCTGAAGGGGGAGGGGCAACGGTAGCGGCAGACGCGTTAACTTCGCTGAGCGGAACGATCTTCGTCTCAGGGGGATAGCAGAATCCGGCATCGGCGCACCCCTGGTAAGTGACGGTAAGCGTGGCGCCTTTATCCGCCTGATTCACCGTGACGGGCACGCTTAAACGCTGGCGATAGATTTCACTTTTGCCGTAAAACTCGTCCTTGTGCCATTCGCCCGCAGGCAGTTGCAGCGCGCCCACGCTTGCGTGAGCGGGTGTGATACTGACCTGCTTACGGTACAGGTAATAGCCCTCTTTCACCTGCCAGGTGAGGTTGAGGTCATGCTGATTTTGCTGGAAATCGAAAACGAATGCCTGATCGGCAGGAATAAAGTTCGAACGGCCGGGCGCGTCAAACAACCCGGCAAAGACTGACGTGCTGCACAGCAGCAGGATCAGCGTAAGGAAACGTTGAGCCATGAGAGATAATCGTTATCACCGTTGAGCACTGGCAATACCAGCAGCTCCGGGGTTTGGTAAGGATGATGAGATTTGAGGCAGTCGAGGAGCGCCTGCTGATTTGCCGGGTTGGTTTTGAGCAACATCTGGACTTCATACTCCTGCTCCAGTTTGCCCTCCCAGTAGTAAAGGGAAGTCGCTCCGGGGAGAAGTGTCACACAGGCGGCCAGTTTTTCGGCCAACACTTTAGCGGCGAGATCCTGGGCGGAAGCTTCATCAGGGGCGGTACACAGTACGACAACAGCATCAGGCGTGTTCACAAGTCGACCTCCTCATCACGAAAGGGATCACTATATCACGCAAGGCGATTGGTCATTAATGAAACGGGCCGCAGAGCGGCCCGATTTTAACTATTTTTACAACAACGCGCGGTTTACAGCACGACGCCGCCGATGATAAAGCCGAGGATCACGCACAGCGTAATGGCGACCACACCCGGGATCAGGAACGCATGGTTAAACACATACTTACCGATGCGGGTTGAACCGGTGTCATCCATTTCAACCGCCGCCAGCAGGGTTGGATAAGTGGGCAGAACGAACAGGGCAGAAACGGCAGCAAACGAGGCAATGGCCGTCAGTGGCGTTACGCCCAGCATCAGCGCTGCAGGCATCAGTGCTTTGGTTGTGGCGGCCTGAGAGTAAAGCAGTGTCGCGGCAAAGAACAGCACCACAGCCAGCAGCCATGGGTAGTTATGGAGCAGGTCACCCGCAACGGTCTGGATATCACTGATGTGCGCTTTTACGAAGGTATCACCGAGCCATGCCACACCCAGCACGCACACGCAGGCGCTCATACCGGATTTAAAGGTGCTGGCATTCAGCACTTCACTGGTATCGATTTTACAGGTGATGCTGATCAGGGTGGCGATGGTCAGCATGAATACCACAATCGCTTCGTTACGCGGCAGAACCGGGTTCTGAATGAGGCCTACTGTGTCACTGATGGCCGTGGCGTAGAACATTACCGCCACGATACCGATCAGGAACAGCACCACGGAGCGTTTCGCATGCGGCTTCAGTTCGAAGACCTGGCTACCGCGCAGGCTCACTTCGCCCTTGGCCAGACGTTCCTGATAAACCGGATCGTCTTTCAGTTCAGCGCCGAGGAAGTTACACAGCACGGCGGTGATCATGACTGCAATCAACGTCACCGGAATACAGATCGCCAGCAGCGTCAGATAGCTCACGCCCATGGGTTCCAGGATACCGGCGAAGAACACCACTGCCGCGGAGATAGGCGAGGCGGTAATCGCGATCTGGGAGGCCACCACCGCAATAGAGAGTGGGCGAGATGGACGGATACCCTGTTCTTTTGCCACTTCGGTAATCACCGGCAGCGTGGAAAAGGCAGTGTGACCGGTACCGGCGAGAATGGTCATAAACCAGGTCACCAGCGGGGCAAGGAAGGTAATGTATTTAGGATGACGGCGCAGCATACGCTCCGCCAGACTCACCAGGTAGTCCATACCGCCTGCCACCTGCATGGCGGCGATAGCGGCAATAACTGCCATGATGATTTCGATAACGTCAAACGGGATTGCGCCGGGTTTAATCTGAAAGATAAGGGTAAGAACGAGCACCCCGAGACCGCCGGCAAAACCGATGCCGATACCCCCGAGTCTTGCTCCCAAATAAATCGCCAACAGGACGATGACGAGTTCTGCTCCAAACATAAGGACCTGCCTTGCTTATTAACAAGTTGATATTGAATTGTTGTATTTTGGTAACGCCTAAAAAGAAAAAAGGCACGTCACAAGTGACGTGCCTTTCGGAAGCTTAGCCTGAACGGTTACTGTTCGCTTTCATCGGTATATCGTTTCGCTTTATATGCCGGGTGCATCAGGTTCTGGGCCGAGAAGATATCGTCCAGCTCGGCTTCGGTCAACAGTCCGCGCTCCAGTACGACTTCACGCACGCTCTTACCGGTTTCGGCACAAATCTTACCGACGATATCGCCGTTATGGTGGCCGATGAACGGGTTGAGGTAGGTGACGATCCCGATGGAGTTGTACACGTAGCCTTCACAGACTTCTTTATTCGCGGTAATGCCGTTAACGCATTTTTCCAGCAGGTTGTAGCAAGCGTTAGTCAGGATGTGAATGGATTCGAACATCGCCTGGCCAATCACTGGCTCCATGACGTTCAGCTGCAGCTGACCGGCTTCAGAGGCCATGGTCACGGTCGTATCGTTACCAATAACCTTGAAGCAAACCTGGTTCACCACTTCTGGCACGACCGGGTTCACTTTGGCTGGCATGATGGATGAACCGGCCTGCAGTTCAGGCAGGTTGATTTCGTTCAGGCCAGCGCGTGGGCCGGAAGAGAGCAGGCGCAGGTCATTACAGATTTTGGACAGTTTCACCGCCAGACGTTTCAGGGCGCTGTGTACCATGACGTAGGCGCCGCAGTCGGAGGTGGCTTCAATCAGATCTTCTGCAGGTACGACCGGCAGGTTAGAGACTTCAGCCAGTTTCTGAACCGCCAGTTGCTGATAACCGTCCGGCGTGTTCAGACGCGTACCGATGGCGGTAGCACCCAGGTTCACTTCCAGCAGCAGCTCGGAGGTGCGCAGCAGGTTTTTCGTCTCTTCGTTCAGCAGCACGTTAAACGCGTGGAATTCCTGACCGAGGGTCATTGGCACCGCGTCCTGCAACTGGGTACGACCCATTTTCAGAATGTCCTGGAACTCAACTGCTTTGCGCTGGAAGCCGTCGCCCAGCTGGTTGATGGCGTCGACCAGTTTCACAACCGAGGCATAAACCGCGATGCGGAAGCCGGTTGGGTAGGCGTCGTTGGTGGACTGACATTTGTTAACGTGATCGTTCGGGTTCAGGTACTGGTATTCACCTTTCTGGTGACCCATCAGCTCCAGGCCGATATTTGCCAGTACTTCGTTGGTGTTCATGTTGACGGAGGTACCCGCGCCGCCCTGATAGACGTCAACCGGGAACTGGTCCATGCATTTGCCGTTGTTCAGCACTTCATCGCAGGCCGCGATAATCGCATTTGCCGCGCTTTTAGGAATGGTTTGCAGCTCTTTGTTTGCCAGCGCTGCCGCTTTCTTCACCATCACCATGCCACGGACAAACTCAGGAATGTCGCTGATTTTGCTGTTGCTGATGTAGAAGTTTTCAATCGCTCTCAGAGTGTGGACACCGTAGTAGGCATCCGCTGGAACTTCCCTGGTACCCAACAAGTCTTCTTCGATACGAATGTTGTTTAACATGTGAACCTTCTTTTCAAGCTGCCGATGGATTGTACTAAACACACAGTATTTATGTGGTTTTGAATATTTTCTGACCGACGATTATTCCCTCAATCGGCCAATTGCTCGAGATCATATGCTGATGATAGCGAATTGCCGTAAGCTGGATCACTTATTATCGACCCGATTCCATGATAATTATTAATCTGTGAAATGGGTCACCGCTTTAATATTTCCAAAAAAAATATCCGTGCAAACCGATTGAATTTTAGCTAACCGTCCTCATCTCTTACAGACGCGTGTCGCGAACACATTCAGACAGGGGCCAAAAGGCACCTGCCACACAGGAGACGCCAGTGCGCTGGATACCGTTTATTGCTTTCTTTCTCTATGTTTACATTGAGATTTCCATTTTTATCCAGGTCGCCCATGTGCTGGGCGTCCTGCTGACGCTGATTCTGGTGATTTTCACCTCCGTCATCGGCATGTCGCTGGTACGTAATCAGGGTTTCAAAAATTTCCTGTTAATGCAGCAGAAGATGGCCGCAGGCGAGAGTCCGGCGGCCGAGATGATCAAAAGCGTATCGCTGATTATTGCCGGTCTGCTGTTAATCCTGCCGGGCTTCTTCACCGACTTCCTCGGTCTGCTGCTGCTGTTGCCGCCGGTGCAAAAACACCTGACCCTGAAGCTGCTGCCGCATCTGCGCTTTAGCCGGATGCCGGGCGGCGGATTCAGCACCGGGCCTGGTGATACCTTCGAAGGGGAGTATCAGCGTAAGGATGACCAGCACGAACGTTTAGATCATAAAGACGATCGGTGATGTTGTTGCCCGGTGGCGCTTCGCTTACCGGGCCTACTACAGCGCCACCCACAGCCCGGCCAGCATGACGACGGCGTACACACTCTTCCAGCCCACCATCGCCAGTAGCAGCAGGCAAAGCACTCCCCCGACAACCGCCAGTGCTTTATAGCGACCTTTCAGCAGACGACAACCCGCCAGCATGCACAGCAAGTAGATCATAATAAATATGCCGTTGGCGTAGATGATTAGCGCGTCCAGATTGATCTTCAGCGCGTAAATACACAATGTGCTCAGGACGCAACTCCCCAGCACGGTATTAAGCGCATTCAACGGCAACTGACGTTTAGACAACTGCGCAAGACGACTCGCCGGTTTATCGCGCGCCTGTGACCACACCAGCCGCGCAAAGCTCTGGATGTAAATATTCAGGCTGGCAAAACAGGCCAGATAGCCAATCACGCAGGCCACCCAGAGCGCTTTTACACCAAACAGCTCCACCACAATCCCCGGTAGCGAAGCGGCGGCCGCGTTATCTGCACCGTATGCGTCAAAGTGCAGCACCAGCACGGTACAGGCCCAGTACACGGTGCCTGCCAGCAACAGGCCAATCATCAGGGCACGCGGAAAATCGCGCTCGGGATGCTTGAACTCAGAGGCCAGATGGGCGAACGCTTCCAGGCCGACAAAACACCAGAACATGACTGAAAGCGCAGCGAACAGCTGCGAATGATCAATATCTTTCACTGCCGGGAACGGAATTTCTGCCACGGTAATATCACCCGCCCACCAGATTGCGGCAATCAGCGCGACAATCAGCACCGCAACGATCGTTTGCAGGTTGGCGCTGGAACTGGCCCCGCGTGAGCCAACCCACCAGACGAGAGCCAGTGTACCCAGCTCGGCCAGGAGCAGAGCTTCGTCGCGCCAGCCAAAAAGCGCCTGACCAAAACCGGTGGCGATATGCAGCGCCGCAGGCAGACCCACCGGGATCACAGAAAGGAACAGCCAGCCGGTGACACGTTGCAGACGGGGGCCAAACGCCATGCCGACAAAGTGCGCCACACCGCCCGCGCTGGGAAAATGTCGCCCCAGTACGGCGAACACAATCGCGACGGGGAAGACGAGCACAATCAGCACCGGCCATGCCCACAGGCTGTTATTTCCAGCAACCAGCGCCGCCAGTGCAGGCACCGCAAACACCCCTGTACCTAACAAAGAGGTTGAGAGCAGACCAACCCCCTGCGCCAGCCCCAACTCCTGCTTGAGTCCACTCATTGACATCGTCCCGCCACCACTCAAAGAGAGGCGATGGTAACACTTTCGCAAATTTTTTTTCGACTGCCCCTTGAAGGGGGAAAAAGCTATCCCCATCTCTCAGGGCACTAGCCGGAAAACCGCGTGCGGCCCGGCGTCATCCATAACTGATAATGACTTTCTCAAAGGAGAGCTATCAATGAGTATTCGTCCGTTACATGATCGTGTGATCGTCAAACGTAAAGAAGTTGAAACCAAGTCTGCGGGCGGCATCGTTCTGACCGGTTCTGCAGCAGCAAAATCAACGCGTGGCGAAATCATCGCTGTCGGTAAGGGCCGCATCCTGGAAAACGGAACTGTGCAGCCACTGGACGTTAAAGTTGGTGACATCGTCATTTTCAACGATGGCTACGGCGTGAAATCCGAGAAGATCGACAATGAAGAAGTGTTGATCATGTCCGAGAGCGACATTCTGGCAATTGTTGAAGCGTAATTTACGCACGAGAATTTGAGGAAATAAGAACATGGCAGCTAAAGACGTAAAATTCGGTAACGACGCTCGTGTAAAAATGCTCCGCGGCGTAAACGTACTGGCAGATGCAGTTAAAGTGACCCTGGGCCCGAAAGGCCGTAACGTAGTGCTGGATAAATCTTTCGGCGCGCCAACCATCACTAAAGATGGTGTTTCTGTTGCACGTGAAATCGAGCTGGAAGACAAGTTCGAAAACATGGGCGCGCAGATGGTGAAAGAAGTGGCCTCTAAAGCGAACGACGCTGCAGGCGACGGTACCACCACCGCGACCGTACTGGCGCAGGCGATCATCACTGAAGGTCTGAAAGCCGTTGCTGCGGGCATGAACCCAATGGATCTGAAACGTGGTATCGACAAAGCTGTCGCGTCCGCTGTTGAAGAACTGAAAGCGCTGTCCGTACCATGCTCTGACTCTAAAGCCATTGCTCAGGTTGGTACCATCTCCGCTAACTCCGACGAAACCGTAGGTAAACTGATCGCTGAAGCGATGGATAAAGTCGGTAAAGAAGGCGTGATCACCGTTGAAGACGGTACCGGTCTGGAAGACGAACTGGACGTGGTTGAAGGTATGCAGTTCGACCGCGGTTACCTCTCCCCATACTTCATCAACAAGCCAGAAACTGGCGCTGTTGAGCTGGAAAGCCCATTCATCCTGCTGGCTGATAAGAAAGTCTCCAACATCCGCGAAATGCTGCCAGTGCTGGAAGCCGTTGCGAAAGCAGGCAAACCGCTGGTTATCATCGCTGAAGACGTTGAAGGCGAAGCGCTGGCGACCCTGGTGGTTAACACCATGCGTGGCATCGTGAAAGTGGCTGCGGTTAAAGCACCTGGCTTCGGCGATCGTCGTAAAGCCATGCTGCAGGATATCGCTACCCTGACCGGTGGTACCGTGATCTCTGAAGAGATCGGTATGGAGCTGGAAAAAGCGACCCTGGAAGACCTGGGCCAGGCGAAACGTGTTGTGATCAACAAAGACACCACCACCATCATCGATGGCGTGGGTGAAGAATCTGCTATTCAGGGCCGCGTTGGTCAGATCCGTAAGCAGATCGAAGAAGCGACCTCTGATTACGACCGTGAAAAACTGCAGGAGCGCGTAGCGAAACTGGCAGGCGGTGTAGCGGTCATCAAAGTTGGTGCGGCTACCGAAGTTGAAATGAAAGAGAAAAAAGCACGCGTTGACGATGCCCTGCACGCGACCCGTGCTGCGGTAGAAGAAGGCGTGGTTGCGGGTGGTGGTGTTGCGCTGGTGCGTGTTGCCGCTAAACTGGCTGGCCTGACCGGTCAGAACGAAGACCAGAACGTGGGTATCAAAGTTGCGCTGCGCGCGATGGAAGCGCCTCTGCGTCAGATCGTTTCCAACGCCGGTGAAGAACCTTCTGTTGTCACCAACAACGTGAAAGCGGGCGAAGGTAACTACGGTTACAACGCGGCGACGGAAGAATACGGCAACATGATCGACTTCGGTATTCTGGACCCAACTAAAGTGACCCGTTCTGCTCTGCAGTACGCGGCTTCTGTAGCGGGTCTGATGATCACTACCGAGTGCATGGTAACCGACCTGCCTAAAGGCGATGCGCCTGACTTAGGTGCTGCTGGTGGTATGGGCGGCATGGGTGGAATGGGCGGCATGATGTAATCGTGCGCTTTATGTCGTAGAATGTGAAAAACCCCCGGGCAGAAATGCTCGGGGGTTTTTCTTTTGGTCATCTTTTTAGTATAAGGTTTACACACGGACAACTATTGTCCAGCTTATTGAAAACGAGGAATAACATGCGCGTAAAAGTCTGTGCAGGGATCGTAGGAGCAGCATTGCTGCTGGCGGGTTGTAGCTCCAGCAATGAGCTGTCTGCAGCGGGTCAGGGCGTTCGCTTTGTTGAAGATAAGCCGGGTAACGAGTGCCAGTTTTTAGGCACGGCAACCGGTGAGCAAAGCAACTGGATGTCGGGCCAGCATGGCGAAGAGGGTGGCTCTATGCGTGGTGCAGCAAATGCCCTGCGTAACCAGGCTGCAGCGATGGGCGGCAACGTGATTTACGGGGTAAGCAGCCCGACGCAGGGTATGTTGTCCAGCTTTGTGCCAACCGCCAGCCAAATGAATGGCCAGGTCTATAAGTGCCCGAACTGATTGCCTTTTTCCCTCTCCCTGTGGGAGAGGGTTAGGCTGAAGGGAAACTAGCTCTGCCTTAGCTGTAAATCCAGCGGCGTCTTGCTCGGTTCACCGCCAATCTCACGTGCCAGCTTCGGCACCATATAGCCTGACACCAGCGTTAACAGTTCACGCACGATCTGCCGCGCTTCTTCATCCGTCACCATGAAATGCGCTGCGCCCTGAACGCGATCCAGTACGTGCAGGTAATAGGGCATCACCCCCGCATCAAACAGGGCGTTGCTGAGGTCCGCCAGCACGCGGGCATTATTATTCACGCCGCGCAGCAACACGCTCTGGTTCAGCAGCGTCACGCCTGCCTTACGCAAACGCACCATTGCGGCACGAAAAGCATCATCAATTTCATTGGCGTGATTGATATGATTCACCAGCAGCACCTGCAAACGAGATTGCTCCAGGCGGGAGACCAGTCCGTCAGTGATTCGCGCCGGAATGACAATCGGCAGACGGCTGTGAATGCGCAGACGCTTAATATGCGGGATGGCTTCAAGCTGGGTCAGCAGCCAGTCCAGCTCATGATCTTTCGCCATCAGCGGATCGCCGCCGGAAAAAATAATCTCATCCAGTTCCTGATGGGCGGCGATATAGTCCAGTGCGACCTGCCAGTTGCGTTTATTTCCCTGATTTTCGGCATACGGGAAGTGTCGACGGAAGCAATAACGACAATTTACCGCACAGCCGCCTTTCACCAGCAGCAGGGCGCGATTCAGATACTTGTGCAGCAAACCCGGTACCACACTGTTCTGCTCTTCCAGCGGATCGGTGCTGTAGCCCGGTGCCGTAATGAACTCTTCCTGCGAGGTAAGCGTCTGTTTTAATAATGGATCGTCAGGATTACCTTTCTCCATACGAGCAACAAACGCGCGGGGAACACGCAGGGCGAAAAGTCGCTTCGCCTCCCGGCCGGCCAGCAAATCGGTATGCTGTTCGAGCTCAAGAAGACGTAGCAATTCATCAGGACTGGTGATTACATCGGCAAGTTGCGATAACCAATCTTCTCTGGACGGGGTGTTTAGGGTTACAATATGCGCCATTTTGTGGCTAAGCTACCAGTTAACAAATTTAGAGGGCCTTATGGCAACGTACTATAGCAACGATTTTCGTGCTGGTCTTAAAATCATGTTGGACGGCGAACCGTATGCGGTTGAAGCCAGCGAATTCGTTAAACCAGGTAAAGGCCAGGCATTTGCACGCGTTAAGCTGCGCCGCCTGCTGACCGGTACCCGTGTCGAAAAAACCTTCAAGTCTACTGACTCCGCTGAAGGCGCTGATGTTGTCGATATGAACCTGACTTACCTGTACAACGACGGTGAGTTCTGGCACTTCATGAATAACGAAACGTTCGAACAGCTGTCTGCTGATGCTAAAGCCATTGGCGATAGCGACAAATGGCTGCTGGACCAGGCTGAGTGCATCGTGACCCTGTGGAACGGCCAGCCTATCGCTGTTACCCCACCGAACTTCGTTGAACTGGAAATCGTTGAAACCGATCCGGGCCTGAAAGGTGACACCGCCGGTACGGGTGGTAAGCCTGCGAAACTGTCTACCGGTGCCGTGGTTAAAGTGCCACTGTTCGTACAGACTGGCGAAGTGATCAAAGTGGATACCCGCTCCGGCGAATACGTATCTCGCGTGAAGTAATGGTTAAGGCGCAGCGTTGCTGCGCCTGATTTCTGCAGGCAGGGATGATGAAACGTACCATTAAAATTCTGCTTCTGTTAGCGCTGTCCAGCGCGTTGCTTTCCGGCTGTAATACCACACGTGGAATGGGGGAGGATATCCAGGATCTCGGTCATATCATTTCTCACGCCGCCAGCTAATCCCGTCTAATTTTCCTAAAAATGCTTCCTTTTCCGTCAACTGACGGGATCTTGTCTATTCTTAAGTTGCTATACACAAAACAACTCTGGCTATAAAAGGAAGATATTATGGTTAAGAAGACAATTGCAGCGATCTTTTCTGTCCTGGTACTCTCTTCAGTTTTAACGGCCTGTAATACCACGCGTGGCGTTGGTCAGGACATTTCTGAAGGTGGTAGTGCAATCTCAGGTGCGGCAACTAAAGCTCAGCAGTAATTTAAAAACGGTACGGACCCGTACGGGTTTCGTACCGTCAGTTTTCTGATTCCTGCAGGGATAAAAACGGGGAAAAGCGTGTATCCATATGCAGTTTCATGCGGATATTTCGCTTATAGGTATACACCGTTTTACCATTAATGCTCAGATGAGTGGCAATCTTCTGGTTGCTGGCGCCATCCATCCACAACGTCAACACCTTCTCCTCCTGGCGAGTCAGCAGAGGTGTAGCCACTGCGGGGATCTCCACGCTCGCGCGAGTGGTTAACGCATCATTGATGACCGTTGCCAGTGCCTCCAGTTCGGCATTTTTTTTAAGCGAAGCCCAGATGGGGAACTGTGCCAGATAGCCTGCCATCTCTTTATCCTCACCCGACTGCAGCAAAATGAACGGCACGTTTTCGCTGGCGTTCAGCAGGGAAGAGAGTTGCTGGAAATGGTGAATATCCTGCATGAAGCCGTGCAGGTCAGCGATAACCACCGACGGTTTCCACTGCAGAATATGCTCTCTGGCGAGGATGAGATTATTCAGCCCGGTCACGACGAAGTGCCCAGGAAACAAACCGGAATGATTGAGCCACGCTTCAAACCCCGCGCGGGTGAAGTGACAACGGTCAATCAAAAGAATTTTGAACATAATAGATTCGCAGTCGGCTAGTGGTTTGGCTTCCTGCCATCAGAAAGCACATCATGATAGAGAAGTCGGATGAGTGATAAATGCCTGAACTACGCGCCATACTGAGGCTATTTCTTGCCTTAACATGTTCAGCACAAAGGGATTGAAAAAAAATCGTTCGTTAACCAAAATATGACGCTTAATCTTTGCCTTACGGGACGACCCGTAAGGGTTTCGTTCACCGGGGACGGCCCCAACTTACCGCTAAGTTAAGGAGCCTGATATGTCCTGGATTATTCTTTTTATTGCCGGCCTGCTCGAAGTGGTCTGGGCAATTGGTCTGAAGTACACCCACGGCTTTACCCGCCTGACTCCCAGCGTGATTACCGTTACCGCGATGATCGTGAGTATCGTCCTGCTCTCATGGGCGATGCGCTCGTTACCTGTGGGGACGGCCTATGCTGTCTGGACGGGCATTGGTGCGGTGGGGGCGGCGATTACCGGGATTTTGCTGCTGGGAGAGTCGGCGAGTCTGGCGCGTATCGCCAGCCTCGCGCTGATTGTGTGCGGCATTATCGGGCTGAAACTCAGCGCCCACTAATGTGGTTGTTCTACCCAAATGAGTTTTGACACATCAAACCCTTGCCGGGTCGCAACGTCCAGCATCTGCTGTTTCATCTCTGACGAAATGGTCGGCGTGCGGGAGAGTATCCACAAAT
This sequence comes from Enterobacter cloacae complex sp. R_G8, assembly GCF_024599795.1. Lineage (NCBI taxonomy): Bacteria > Pseudomonadati > Pseudomonadota > Gammaproteobacteria > Enterobacterales > Enterobacteriaceae > Enterobacter > Enterobacter cloacae complex sp. R_G8. The sequence goes on along the minus strand of NZ_CP102246.1, from coordinate 4,697,126 downwards.
AGTCGCGATCCGGCCCGCAGACCAGCGCATGGCGGTACTCTCTGTCGAGGGCGATGACATTGTATCCGCCATAGAACGGGCCAAAGAACGAGACTTTTAGTGCGGCCCGTCGCGGGTCGCCGGTAAAGTATGCTTTTCCCGTCGTCTGTTGCCACATCTGCCGATCCGGATTGTATCCGCGATTGATCACCTGAATACCGCCGTCGTCCATCGAACTGTAATGTGCGGTGACTTTCTCTAACCCCCGCTCAAACCGATGATCGAGGCGGGCAATTTCATACCATGTTCCAAGGAATCGTTGGGCGTCGAAATTGCTCACAACAGTGACGCCGGAAGGAGGGGTAGGGGAGCTGCAGGCAACCACTAAAAACGCGGCTGTCACCGCGGCGATAACAGGCAGAATGCGCATAGGAGTTTCCTTACTGTTTTTTGTTAAGTGTAGATGACAGCAGGGAAATTGCGGAAGATTGTGCGGCGTGTTTCGCCGGGTAAGGGGAAGCCGCTACCCGGCAATGTTTTACTGCAGCGTGTCGAGGATACGGTAAGCCGTTTCCACCCGTAGCGGGTTCGGATAGCTTTTATTCGCGAGCATCACAATACCGATCTGCTTTTCAGGAATAAACGCCACGTAGCTGCCAAACCCCCCCGTAGAGCCCGTTTTATGCACCCAGGAGGCTTTCACTGGCGGAGCCGGAGGATTCACTTCTGCTGCCGGTAACGGCGCCAGTGCGACCTTATTGTCGCTGCCATCCACCACGGTTTTGGCGTCGACCGGCCAGTTGAGCATCTCCCAGCCTAACCCTTGATACATAGCACCCACGCGCCAGTAGCGAGACTGAGCCAGCGCAATACCCTGCTTCAGAGAGGGCTGCTGGATTGTGTCCGGTGCCATATTGGCCATCACCCAGCTCGCCATATCTTTGACGTTAGATTTCACGCCATAGGCTTCTGCATCCAGCAGACCCGGCGAAACGTGGACCGCTTTACCCTCACGATAACCCCATGCGTAATGCGGCTCTTCAGCGTGTGGAATGTTTATCCACGTATGGTTGAGTTTCAGGGGCTTAAAGACCCGCTCCGTCATGGCCTCCTCAAAGCGCATGCCGGAAGGTTTAACCGCCAGTGAGCCAAACAAACCGATGCTGGTGTTGGCGTACAGACGCGTAGTACCCGGGGCCCACTTTGGCTGCCAGGACTGGTAGAAACGCAGCAGAGAGGCGTTATCGGTGACAGCATCCGGCACCTGCAACGGCAATCCACCTGCGGTATAGGTTGCCAGATCGAGCAGGCGAATGCCCTGCCACTGCTTGCCCGTCAATTCAGGCCAATATTTCGTGACCGGGTCGGCCAGCGAGATCTCTTTGCGGGCAATGGCATCGCCACCCAGCACCCCGGTGAAAGTTTTGCTGACGGAGCCCAGCTCAAATAAGGTTTGCGGTGTGACAGGCTTATTCGCTGCGACGTCTGCTTTACCAAAAGTAAAATAGTGCGGCTGACCCTGATAAATGACAGCCACGGCCATACCGGGTATGGCCTGCGCTTTCATCAGGGGCGTAACGTTACGTTCCACGACGTTAGCCAGCTGTTTTTCTGACATTGGCGCGGCAAAGGCAGAGCAGGCAACGCTGAGCAACAGTGCACAGCTTAGGGATTTTTTCATCATCAGTTATCTTCCGTAATAGCGAGTCAAGGGGGATGTCCGGGCCCGTCAGACGTTCGTAGTCTGGGTGATTTGACTGTGGCTGACAAACGGTTAAATTTAGCATTAGCTGTTAATTTTTCTAACGGATGGGACTATGACGCGCAGCTATCTTCCTCTTAATTCGCTTCGGGCGTTCGAAGCCGCCGCCAGGCACCTCAGTTTTACTCATGCCGCTATTGAACTGAATGTCACCCATTCAGCGATTAGCCAGCACGTGAAGGCGCTGGAGCAACACCTTAACTGCCAGCTGTTTGTCCGCGTTTCGCGCGGGTTGATGTTGACCACCGAAGGCGAGAATCTGCTGCCGGTGCTGAATGACTCCTTCGATCGTATCGCAGGCATGCTGGATCGCTTTGCTAACCATCGGGCGCAGGAGAAGCTGAAAATTGGCGTGGTGGGGACCTTTGCCACTGGGGTGTTATTCTCACAGCTGGATGATTTCCGTCGCAGTTATCCGCATATCGATCTTCAGCTTTCGACCCACAACAATCGCGTCGATCCGGCAGCGGAGGGGCTTGATTACACCATTCGCTACGGCGGGGGAGCGTGGCACGGCACGGAGGCGACGTTCCTCTGTTCAGCGCCGCTGGCACCACTTTGCACGCCGGACATTGCAGCCGCGCTGCACACCCCTGCCGATATCCTGAAGTTTACCCTGCTGCGCTCTTACCGGCGCGACGAGTGGACCGCCTGGATGCAGGCCGCCGGAGAAAACCCGCCTTCACCCACGCATCGGGTGATGGTGTTTGATTCGTCGGTCACTATGCTGGAGGCCGCACAGGCCGGCACAGGCATTGCTATCGCCCCTGTCGATATGTTTACCCATCTGCTGAACAGCGAGCGCATTGTGCAGCCGTTTACGACGCAGATTGATCTTGGCAGTTACTGGCTAACGCGGCTGCAGTCACGCGCGGAAACCCCGGCAATGCGTGAATTTGCTCAGTGGCTGGTGGGGAAGATGCAGAAATAACAGGCCCGCCGGATGGCGGGCCTGGTGTATCAGATAGTGACCACGGCAATCAGCGTTACCACGGTCAGGATGGTTGCCAGACCGTAGAACACCCATTTACCGCTCGGTACGTGGATCTTCAGATCATGCATCGCATGATGGATACGGTGCAGGCCGCACCACAGCGGCAGGACAATCATCAGGAAGATGAATACCCGGCCAATAAAGCTACCTGCAAAGGCCAGGACGCGCTCATAGCTCAGCGCGTCGCCAGGGAACAGCCCCAGCGGCAGCATAATGCCGACCAGCAGGATAATGACCGGCGCAATAATGGCACTCCACATGCCGCCTGCGCCAAACAGTCCCCAGAAAACCGGCTCGTCAGAACGTTTTGGATTTGGATTGATCACAGGTGTCTCCTTACCAGAACAGTGCGACAAACAGAATCACCACAGTGACAATGGCTGTCACTCCCCAAAGCCCTTTAATGACCGGCTCCGGCCCCATTTTCTCGCCTTTTACAATAATATTCGCCGCTTTTGGCGCCAGTTCAAACCAGGTTTTGGTATGAAGCAGGGCGGCCGCGAGCACAATCAGGTTCAGGATCACGATGATGGGGTTTTGCAGGAACCCGACAAAACTGGCCCAGGTTTCAGGGCCATGTTTGAGGGCAAAGACGCCATACATCAGTTCAAGGCTGAACCAGACCGCAGGCACCGCAGTGCCTTCACGCAGCATATAGAAGCGATAAAACGGCAGTTTCTTCCACCAGGTGGACGGCATCGGCCGCACGTAGGCTTTGCGTTTAGTCGTCATCATGCACTCCTTAGCGTGGTTTCAGGGTGGCGATAAGAAAGTCTTTCGAGCTTTCCACTTTACCCTGCTGAATAGCGGCGGCCGGGTCGACGTGCTTCGGACAGACTTCGGAGCAGTAGCCCACAAAAGTACAGCTCCAGACGCCGTTCTGGCTGTTAAGCTGCGGCATACGTTCTTTTTTACCGTGGTCGCGGCTATCCTCGTTGTAGCGGTGCGCCAGCGTAATCGCCGCCGGGCCGATAAACTCAGGGTTCAGACCAAATTGTGGACATGCGGCGTAGCAAAGACCGCAGTTGATGCACCCGGAGAACTGATGGTATTTCGCCATCTGGGCGGGCGTCTGGGTATTCGGTCCCTGATCCGGCGTACGCGGGTTGCCAATGATGTACGGCTTAATGGCTTCCAGGCTTTCGATAAAGTGGGTCATATCGACTACCAGATCGCGCTCAATCGGGAAGTTGCCCAGCGCTTCAACCTTGATCCCCTTGGTGTAATCACGCAGGAAGGTTTTACAGGCCAGCTTCGGCACCTTGTTTACCATCATGCCGCAGGAGCCGCAGATGGCCATGCGGCAGGACCAGCGGTAGCTCAGGTCCGGTGCCAGGTTGTCTTTGATATAGCCGAGCGCATCCAGCAGAGAGGTTTGCTCGTCATAGGGCACTTCATAGAAAGCGCTGTGCGGCGCGGTGTCCACTTCCGGGTTGTAGCGCACCACTTCAACTTTCAGGGTTTGCATCTCAGCCATTCGCCTTCTCCTTCTTTTCGGCGGCTTCTGCTTCTGCGCCGTAAACGCGCTTCGCCGGTGGCAGCGTTGTGATCTTCACGTCGCTGTAGTCCAGACGAGTGGTGCCATCCGCGTCGCGCCAGGCGAGGGTGTGTTTCAGGAAATTGACGTCGTCACGTTCGGTACAGCCCTCATCAAGACGCTGATGCGCCCCGCGTGACTCTTTGCGTGCCAGAGCGGAGTGCGCCATGCATTCCGCGACGTTCAGGCCGTGACCGAGCTCGATGGTATAAAGCAGGTCGGTGTTGAATACGCTGGAGGTATCGGTGATGCGCACGCGTTTGAAACGCTCCTGCAGTTCCGCCAGCTTATCGACGGTTTTCTGCATCAGCTCTGGCGTACGGTAGATACCGCAGCCTTCTTCCATCGACATACCCATTTCGTCGCGTATTTTCGACCAGTTTTCGTTACCTTCCTGGTTGACCAGGCCTTTCAGTCGTTTCTCGACGTCAGCGACCTGCGCGTCCAGTGCTGCGCCGTTGGCTTCGCCCGTTGTTGCGGCACGCTCCATCGCGCGTTCGCCCGCCATGCGGCCAAAGACAACCAGCTCAGCCAGCGAGTTTGACCCGAGACGGTTGGCACCGTGCAGGCCGACAGAGGAGCACTCGCCGACGGCGAACAACCCTTTGATGCGCGTTTCACACTGCTGGTCGGTTTCAATCCCGCCCATGGTGTAGTGCGCTGTGGGGCGTACCGGAATTGGCTCTTTCACCGGGTCGACACCCACGTAGGCTTTTGCCAGCTCGCAGATGAACGGCAGACGTTCCAGCAGTTTCTTCTCGCCGAGGTGACGCAGGTCGAGGTAGACCACATCGCCGCGTGGCGTAGCGATCGTGTTGCCTTTGCGCCACTCATGCCAGAAGGCCTGAGACACTTTGTCGCGCGGGCCGAGCTCCATGTATTTGTTTTTCGGCTCACCGAGCGGGGTTTCCGGGCCCATGCCGTAATCCTGCAGATAACGGTAGCCGTTCTTGTTGACCAGAATACCGCCTTCGCCGCGGCAGCCTTCCGTCATCAGGATGCCGGAGCCTGGCAGGCCGGTAGGGTGATACTGGACGAATTCCATATCGCGCAGCGGCACGCCGTGGCTGAGCGCCATACCCATACCGTCACCGGTGACGATGCCGCCGTTGGTGTTGTAACGGTAAACCCGGCCCGCACCGCCCGTTGCCATCACCACCGCGTTAGCGCGGATCTGGACGAGCGTGCCTTCCATCATGTTCATCGCCACCAGACCGCGCGCATGACCGTCATCGACCAGAATATCGAGGACAAAATGTTCGTCAAAGCGCTGAATTTGTGGGAACTGAAGGGAGGTCTGGAACAGGGTATGCAGCATGTGGAAGCCGGTCTTATCGGCGGCAAACCAGGTGCGTTCGATTTTCATTCCGCCGAAGCGGCGAACGTTAACACTGCCGTCCGGACGGCGGCTCCACGGGCATCCCCACTGTTCAAGCTGGGTCATCTCCGTTGGACAGTGGTGTACAAAGTAGTCAACGACATCCTGTTCGCAAAGCCAGTCGCCCCCTGCAACCGTGTCGTGGAAATGGTATTCGAAGCTGTCATGATCCTGCGCAACGGCGGCGGATCCTCCTTCTGCGGCAACCGTGTGGCTGCGCATCGGATAGACTTTTGAAATCAGTGCGATTTTAGCGTTGGGATTAGCCTGTGCTGCAGCAATCGCAGCACGTAATCCAGCCCCGCCAGCGCCTATTACGGCAAGATCGGCTTGAAAAGTTTGCACGACATTCCTCCAGATTTTTGTTATTTCGCAACGCGATAAACTAAAGGTAGCCCACCTGTCCGTAAGGACGATTGCGAAAGCGTTTCCACTGCTCCTTTATGGGTAAAACAGTATAACCGCGTGAACGACAGGGAAATTTGACGTGTTCGATTTTTTTGCTGTTCTGTGCGGTGATTTATCATCGTGAATAATGAATTCCGTCACATGATAGTTGCCCTAAATGAAATGCAATTTTTACTGTGCAAAATTTGTCTCTGTGCGTGCTAACGAGTAGACTTCGTGCCCTTGTCTGAAATCGGAGAATTACCCATGAGCGAAACGGCCACCTGGCAGCCGAGCGCATCCATCCCTAATCTGCTGAAACGCGCTGCAATTATGGCGGAGATCCGCCGCTTCTTTGCTGACCGCGGAGTCCTTGAGGTGGAAACGCCGTGCATGAGTCAGGCAACGGTAACGGATATTCATCTGGTACCGTTTGAAACCCGTTTTGTTGGCCCCGGCCATTCACAGGGCATGAACCTCTGGCTGATGACCAGCCCGGAATACCACATGAAACGCCTGCTGGCGGCAGGGTGTGGCCCGGTGTATCAGCTGTGCCGCAGCTTCCGCAATGAAGAGATGGGGCGTCACCATAATCCGGAATTCACCATGCTGGAGTGGTACCGTCCGCATTACGATATGTACCGCCTGATGAACGAGGTGGACGATCTGCTGCAGCAGGTTCTGGACTGCTCAGAAGCGGAAACGCTCTCTTATCAGCAGGCTTTCCAGCGTTATCTGGAAATTGATCCATTGTCAGCGGATAAAACCCAGCTGCGCGAAGTGGCGGCAAAACTGGATCTCAGCAACGTGGCAGATACCGAAGAAGATCGCGACACGCTGCTGCAACTGCTCTTCACCTTTGGGGTTGAACCGCAGATTGGCAAAGATCGTCCCACTTTCGTCTACCACTTCCCGGCAAGCCAGGCTTCTCTGGCGCAGATCAGCACTGAAGATCACCGCGTGGCGGAGCGTTTTGAGGTCTATTACAAGGGCATTGAGCTGGCGAATGGTTTCCACGAACTGACCGACGCCCGCGAACAGCAGCAGCGTTTTGAGCAGGATAACCGCAAGCGCGCCGCGCGCGGTCTGCCGCAGCAGCCTATTGATACTAACCTGCTGGAGGCCCTGAAAGCGGGTCTGCCGGATTGTTCCGGCGTGGCGTTGGGGGTGGATCGTCTGGTGATGCTGGCGCTGGGCGCGGAACAGCTGGGCGATGTGATTGCTTTTACCGTCGATCGAGCCTGACGGCAGTACCCCCTCTCCCCTGGGAGAGGGGGTGCGGACTGGCTTACAAACTCCCCGCCGGGCGTTTACGCGCCGCAGAGGTTAATGTTTTTCCTGTCTTAAGTCCGTCCAGGCTTTCCAGACGCATCTGGAACGGTGGGAACGGCATATCAATACCGTGCTCACGGAAGCCAGCCAGAATCAGCTGGTGGATCTCATGGCGCAATGGCATACGGTGCCCCATTTCGGCGGCGTAAATACGCAATTCGAAAATCTGGATACCCTGCTGGAGATCGACCAGGAACACTTCCGGCGCCGGGTTATCGAGTACCAGCGTGCAGCGTTCGGCGGCGGTGTAGAGGATCTGCGTGACCTCTTCACTGTTGGCATCTGATGGCGCCGGTACCGTCAGCACCACACGCGTGACGGAGTCTGACAGCGACCAGTTGATAAACTGCTCGGTGATAAACGCCTTGTTGGGCACGATGATCTCTTTGCGATCCCAGTCGCTGATCGTGGTGGCGCGGGTGTTGATCTTCGTGATGCTGCCCGTCAGATCGCGGATCGTTACCGTATCGCCAATACGAATCGGTTTTTCAAACAGGATAATCAGGCCGGACACAAAGTTAGCGAAAATCTCCTGCATGCCAAAGCCCAGACCAAACGTCAGCGCGGCAACCAGCCACTGCAATTTAGACCACTCAATACCAATCATGGAGAACCCAACCATCCCGCCAAAGAGCAGAATCAGGTATTTGGTGATGGTGGTAATGGCATAGCCCGTACCAGGAGTTAAATCCAGGTGCTGCAACAGCGCCAGCTCCAGCAGCGCCGGGAAATTACGCACCAGCTGCGTGGTGATGATCAACACCAGAATGGCAATCAGCACCGCACCTAAGGTTATGGGCTCCAGGCTCTCCACACCCTGCACCGTGGACGTCACATCCCACAGCGAGATGTTCTCCAGGAAACCAAACGCGGAGTGGATTTCCGACCACAGGAAGATCACCGACAGCAGCGCAATCAGCATCAGGATGGAGCGTACCAGACGCAGAGACTGGGTGCTGATAGCGTCGAGATCCAGTTCAACCTCGTCCGCATCCATCGTGCCTTCAGTGCTGTTGACGTGGTTTGGTTCATCCTCACCCCGCGCACGCTGGGCGAGGATCTCTGCCCGACGGTGCTTGGCCCGGTCAAACGCCAGACGGCGTCGCTGGATCAACATCCCGCGGCGGATGACGTGATAGATCACCAGCAGCAGGAACCAGATGGCAACGGAGGTTTCCAGTCGCGCCAGCAGAGCCTGCGAGGTCGCCAGGTAACCCACCGCCGCTGCCAGCATGGCAATCAGAGGGGCGCACAGCAGCAGGTTCCACAGCATGCGGTTAAACATGTTGTCGCCGCTGCCGGTTTTATCCAGATAGAGCGGTATTCCAGCCCGTTTCAGGCTCAGCGTGACGATGGCCAGCGCGCCGCATATCAGCATAAAGCAGAGACGGCCCAGCGAGCCCGAGAACTCCCGATCATTGAGATTATCAAACATGATCAGCGCCATAATCAGCGGCACAATCAGCCCGATGCTCATCAGGTAGTAACGCATGGCGCGCGCCACGCGATTACGCGGCCAGCCAAAGTGGGCGATGAACAGACCATTTGGTCGCGCAAACGTGGCGCAAATCATCACTACCCACAGCAGGGGAACGGTGGCGGTGACGCCATCGCCAATGGCGACCGCGAGCGGGTAGGGCCAGGCCTCCCGCAGGCCGTATCCGAGCGTCATCCACAGGACCGGCAGCGGCGAGGCGACAAGTATTGACCAGAATACGGTACGCAGCGTCAGCCAGAAGTGATCCTGCGTGACCTTACCCACCCGGGCGCTGGAACGCTCCAGGAAGCGGGTGAAGTGCCTGCGCGAGTAAATACTAAAGCCCACCAGGATTAACGCGCCCAGAAGAGGGAAAATGGTCTCTTTGCTGGTGAGCATCATCACGCTGGCTTTTCCAAGCTGGCTGAAGGTATCCAGCGAGATCAGACGGCGCAGATCCTGGACGATGTCGATCGGCCATGAGAAAGTCAGTGGGCGCACGTCAGAGGTCCAGAAGAGATAACGGTGCGTTGCCTCGTTGACCTCTTTCAGCGCATCTTCCAGCTGGCTGTTGGAGACCTTCAGCTTGGTCAGCTCCAGAATCAGCGTGTCCCCACCCTGTAACAGGGAGTTCAGCAGCTCGCGCTGGGTCCGCAGCTGGGCTTCCAGAATACGGTTCTGCTCGCTGGTAAGAGGTTGTCCATCGGCCTGACGGATCTGGCGGATTTGCGGCTGTTTATTGAGAAGGTCTTCATAGTGCAGGCGTTGCACACGCAGTTGCGCCATCTCGGTATCCAGCTGCTGCGGTTTTGGCATCTCCGGCAGGCGTGAAACCTGGGCGCGTAACGCCTCACCCAGCAGGTTGGACGAGCCCAGCCACTGAGACTGCTCGCGCAGGGTATTGAGCGCCTGGCGAACCTGAAGGGTTTGATTGGTGGCCTGACGCTGCTGCGACGCCACCAGATCCATACGCTGTGCCTGCTGATTCAGTGCTGCAGACAGCTCACGGTTAACCTTGAACTGGTCAACGATACCCGCAGGCAGGTTAGCGCTGTTTTCCGCCAGCAGTTCGGTACTTTCCAGCGCGCGCTCGGCTTCACGCTGACGCTGGCTGTTGAGCAAATTACGGAGTGCCTGCAGGTAAGCATCGAGCTGTTCGCTCTGCTTTTGTGCAAGCTCAGAGCGCATCCGCGACAGCTCCTGGCGGTTATTTGCCGAGAGTTGCGCCAGCTCCAGTTCATCGACCAGCGCTTTGAGTCTGGCTGATTCCGCCTGAAGCGACAGATTTTGCGCCTGGTTTTGCGGCGTGTTACCCGTTTGGGTACCGACGCGGCGCTCAACCTCGTTGAGCTGACGGCGGGCATCGGTTTGCTGTTGCGGAAGCTGGCTCAGCGAGTCTGCAATTTCGCGGGCGCGTTCCTGCTCCTGCTGTGCCAGACGGCTTTTTTCCAGAAGCTGACTGCTGACCTGCAGGATCTCCTGATTCAACGCGTCGGACGTCATGCCAGCAGGCACATCGCGCGGTTCATCGCGCAGATTGTTCAGCTGGGTACGTAGCGTTTGCGAGAGTTTGGGGAAGTTGTCGATAACCTGCTGATATTGCTGAGCGCGCTCAAGAGAGCCTTTCCGCTCCTCAAGCGCATTCAGTGCAGACTGGAGCGACTCAACGGTCTCTGGCTGAGCGGGTTTTGCCGCTTTCGCCTGCTCCAGTTCCTGAGTTATCTGTTTTGCGTCGGGGGCTGTCGCTGCGTACGCCCCCATGCTGAGGCACCAGGCCATCAGTAGTACGATAATCGGGCGCACGTCAGCGTTCCTTCTGTTGTTAGCCTTCGTCTTTTTTGTCGTCAACCAGCGGGCTGGCGTCGTGTTCGGCCTTGATCTCTTCTTCCGGGAGCGGCGCAGGCTCTGCATCCGGCGTCACGAAAGGTTCAGTCGAGACCGCCAGCGGCTGGCCGAGTTTGGTGACTGACAGACTCTGCAGCTGTTCAGCCAGCTTCACTTTACCAGGGGCGAAGAGGTTGATAACCGTGGAACCCAGTTTGAAGCGACCCATCTCCTGGCCTTTCAGCAGAGCGACCGCGCCTTCCTCCTCACCGGCAGGCCAGGTCCAGCGTTTGATCACGCCTTCACGCGGCGGGGTGATGGTTCCAGCCCAGACGGTTTCGATGCTGCCGACAATCGTTGCACCCACCAGAATCTGTGCCATTGGGCCAAATTCAGTATCAAACAGGCAGATGACGCGTTCGTTACGCGCGAACAGGTTGGGTACGTTTTGCGCGGTCAGGTGGTTCACGGAGAACAGATCGCCCGGCACGTAGATCATTTCACGCAGGATCCCGTTGCACGGCATGTGCACGCGGTGATAGTCACGCGGAGAGAGGTAAGTGGTAGCGAAGGTACCGTTGCGGAACAGATCCGCCATCAGGTAGTTACCTGCCAGCAGCGCTTCCAGGCTGTAGTTATGGCCTTTCGCCTGCAGGATTTTGTCGTCTTCGATGTTACCCAGCTGGCTAATCACACCATCTGCAGGCATCACCAGCACGTTAGGATCGGTATCAACCGGGCGGACTTCGTCGCGCAGCGGGCGCACGAAGAATTCGTTGAAGGTGCGATAGCTGGCGGTATCTGGCTTCTGCGCCTCTTTCATGTCGACCTTGTAATATTTTACGAAAAGGTCGATGACCAGTTTGGTCAGCCAGCCCGCTCGTTTGCTCGCGCCCCAGCCCGCCAGGCGAGTGAGCCACAGTTTTGGCAGAATGTATTGAAGCGAAAGTTTAAATGCGTTTAACAAGGTAGCCTCCAGGCCATTTTTTGTCGTTCCTGATCCGGCTGTAATCAGCCGGAACCTGAAAAAAGGGGGACGATTTTAGCGATGCTTAGCTTAGTTGTCAGTTATCAGAATCAGAAAAGTTTTTACGCGTTTTTACCTGATCCATGCTCTCAAGAATGCGGTGGTAGTTATCAAAGCGGGTCTCCGCAATCTCACCTTTCTCGACCGCTTCGCGGATGGCACAGCCCGGGTCGTTATCGTGTTTACAATCCCGGTATTTGCAAGCACCTAAATAATCATGGAATTCGACAAATCCGTTGAAGATTTGTTCCGGCTCAAGGTGCCACAAACCGAATTCGCGCACCCCGGGGGAGTCAATCACATCGCCGCCATGCGGGAAGTGGTAAAGACGAGAAGCGGTGGTGGTGTGCTGGCCCAGACCCGAAACATCAGAGACATCGTTGGTCAGGATCTCTTGCTGGAGACCGAGAAGATTATTCAGCAGGCTGGATTTCCCTACGCCGGACTGACCGGCAAAGATGCTGATGCGCCCGGTCAGCGCTTCTTCTAAGGGTTTCAGGCCATCTTTGGTGTAGCTGGAGACCATCAGCACGCGATAACCGATCTTACGGTAGATATCCATCTGCTCATTTACGAAGTCCATACCTTCGTCATCCAGCAGATCGATCTTGTTCAGGACGATGATTGGCTCAACCTGTAACGTTTCACAGGCGACAAGATAGCGGTCGATAATATTGAGCGACAGCTCGGGTAAAATCGCCGAGACGATGACGATCTGGTTGATATTGGCGGCAATGGGTTTCACCCCGTCGTAAAAATCGGGACGGGTAAGTACCGACGTACGCTCGTGTACCGCTTCAACGATACCTTTGACCGTTACGCCTTCTGCCGCCTCTTTACCCGGACGCCAGACAACGCGATCGCCGGTGACCAGCGAACGGATAGTCCGTCGAATGTTGCAACGGTGGATCTCACCGTCGGCGGATTCCACGTCGGCATGCATACCGAAACGGCTGATGACGACGCCTTCCGTCGGCTCACCAAACAGGTTGTCGTCGTAATCGACCTTCTCCGAAGTGGTTTTAAGACGGCGCTGGTGGTTGGCATTCACGCGGCGCTGCTGCCCTTTGGAGAGTTTATTTTTACTCAATCGCGCTGGCTCCTGGTCGCCCGTAAGGGGCAAAACCTCTATGATACACTCTAATTAATACTAGTTAACCTGCTACAGCCGGTTATGCGAGAAGGGTGGAAAATAACATGAGCGCGGATGAAAACAACCTGATTTGGATCGATCTTGAAATGACCGGGCTGGATCCCGAGCGCGATCGCATTATTGAGATTGCCACGCTGGTCACCGATGCTAACCTGAATATTCTGGCGGAAGGGCCAACCATTGCGGTGCATCAGTCCGACGATCAGCTGGCGTTGATGGATGAGTGGAACGTGCGTACCCACACCGGCAGCGGGCTGGTTGAACGGGTGAAGGCGAGCACCATGGGTGACCGGGAGGCAGAGCTGGCGACGCTTGAGTTTCTGAAACAGTGGGTTCCGGCGGGCAAATCCCCTATCTGTGGTAATAGCATTGGCCAGGATCGTCGTTTCCTGTTTAAGTACATGCCGGAACTGGAGTCGTACTTCCACTACCGTTATCTGGACGTGAGCACCCTTAAAGAGCTGGCGCGCCGCTGGAAACCTGAAATCCTCGATGGCTTTAAAAAGCAAGGGACGCATCAGGCGATGGACGATATCCGAGAGTCCGTCGCGGAGCTGGCGTACTATCGCGAAAACTTTATTAAGCTGTGATTTTTAGACCTGGTGCCTTGCGTGGCCGGGTTTTTGTCGTTAAATTGTTCAGCTTGCCGATTTAATAAGCATTTGAACTGAATTTCGAAAAAATCGCGTTGAGGGGGGTTGCAGCTAAAAGGATTTCTCGTATAATGCGCCTCCCGTAACGACAGAGAATTACGCGTTACGACAGCAACAAATTTGCGGGAATAGCTCAGTTGGTAGAGCACGACCTTGCCAAGGTCGGGGTCGCGAGTTCGAGTCTCGTTTCCCGCTCCAAAATTTGAAAAGTATCGCAAGATACGCCAGCACCAGAACACCCAAGCGGGAATAGCTCAGTTGGTAGAGCACGACCTTGCCAAGGTCGGGGTCGCGAGTTCGAGTCTCGTTTCCCGCTCCAAAATTTGAAAGTATCGCAAGATACGCACAGCTTCAGAACACCCAAGCGGGAATAGCTCAGTTGGTAGAGCACGACCTTGCCAAGGTCGGGGTCGCGAGTTCGAGTCTCGTTTCCCGCTCCAAATTCTTCTTGATATCAAAAATATCCACAGCGATAAGATGCGTTGGGGACGTTTTCTATTACTTCCGAAATACTCTTGTAAACAGAGTTATCCACAGATTTCGGGTCTGGCTGAAACCTCGCAAAAAGTTAGCAGGGTGAATAGTATCTCTGTAACTTGCTGTATCTGCTTGAGAAAATTTGATTTCAAAATGTTATTGAGATCACTTGACCTCATCTCCAGCCCTGATGCTGCTTGAGTTTGTAATTTTATTCACAGGCTGTGAATAGTTCACGCATCCCGTGGAAGCCCTTTTTCGATCACCCTCACCAGGCGTTGTTTTTGCGGTGGTTGTACCTCAACCACGCAGGCATTTCGCTTCTCGATCTGCTGCGCAATCGCCCACTCTATGTGTTCATCGAGAAGTGGGTGCTCACCTCTACGGCTCTCAAGCGCCCGGATATTCGCTTCATCCCACGGGGCATTCCCTAGCGCAACGGCGACATTACGCAGCCAGCGCAAATGGCCAATACGGCGAATGGCTGAACCTTCCGTCACTTTCAGAAACCAGGCTTCACTCCAGGCGAACAGTTCAATGAGCTGTGGGGCATGCAGCGCCTTACGCGGGCTGAAATCCTCTTCGTCCGTGAGTTGCGAATAGCGGTTCCACGGGCAGATTAACTGGCAGTCGTCGCAGCCGTAGATGCGGTTGCCGATAAGTGGCCGAAATTCTTCAGGGATTGCCCCTTCCAGCTCAATGGTGAGATAGGAGATGCAGCGCCGGGCATCCACCGTATAGGGCTCCACGATAGCGCCCGTCGGACAGATGGTCATACAGGCCACGCAGCGCCCACAGCCTTCTTCTACCGGGCCATCTACCGGCAGCGGTAAATCAATCAGCAGTTCACCAAGGAAAAAGAACGATCCGGCGTCGCGGCTCAGAATAAGTGAGTGCTTACCCGTCCAGCCAAGCCCGGCTTTTTCAGCGATCGGGCGCTCAAGAACAGGCGCAGAGTCGACAAACGGTCTAAAATTCAGCGAAACACAGTGCTGCTGAATAGTTTCGCCGAGTTTTTTTAGCCGGTTACGCAGAAGTTTATGGTAATCACGCCCCAGGGCATACCGGCTGACGTAACCCAGAGAGGGATTTTTTAACGTACGCGCAAAGGCCGCGTTTGCAGGCAGGTAGTTCATGCGTACGCTGATAACGCGTAATGTACCCGGCAACAACTCGTGTGGACGGGCCCGCATCATGCCATGACGCGCCATCCACTCCATTTCGCCGTGGTATTGTTTGTCCAGCCAGGCCTGCAGTTTCGGCTCGCTGGCGGAGAGGTCGGTATCGGTGATCCCCACCTTCTGGAAGCCCAGTTCAGCACCCCACTGTTTTATATTTTGCGCTAATTGATTGAGATCGAGGGGCTGTGACATGACGGACCATACAGTGAAGAAAAACCCCGCAAGTATACCACATTCCATCTGGCATGCGGATGACCTCAGACGCGCCGAAAAAGAGGCCGCGGACAGCCTTGGCATTACCCTTTATGAACTCATGCAACGGGCGGGCGAGGCGGCATTTAACGTTGCCCGCAGCGCGTACCCGCAATCCGCTCACTGGCTCATTTTATGCGGACACGGCAATAACGGCGGTGATGGTTACGTCGTCGCCCGTCTGGCGGTCGCGACAGGTCTCCGCGTTACGTTACTGGCGCTGGAGAGCGATAAGCCGCTGCCGGAAGAAGCCAGCGCCGCGCGGGAAGCCTGGCTGAATGCAGGCGGAGTGATTCATGCATCCGATATCGTCTGGCCAGAGGATGTTGATCTGATTGTTGATGGCCTGCTGGGCACCGGGTTACGTAGTGCGCCCCGTGACAACGTTGCCGCTCTGATTGCGCGCGCCAATGCCCATACTGCGCCGGTGGTGGCCCTGGATATTCCCTCTGGCCTGATGGCAGAAACCGGTGCGACGCCGGGAGCGGTGATCATGGCTGCGCAAACCGTCACGTTTATTGCCCTGAAGCCGGGGTTGCTCACCGGGAAAGCGAGGGATGTGGTGGGCATATTACACCATAACGCCCTGGGGCTGGAGAGCTGGCTTGCCGGGCAGGAGACACACCTTTCCCGCTTTGATGCCACGCAGCTTAGCCACTGGTTGCCGCCGCGTCGGCCAACGTCGCACAAGGGCGACCACGGCAGGCTGGTCATCATTGGCGGCGATCGCGGTACGGCCGGCGCTATCCGGATGACAGGGGAAGCGGCTCTGCGCAGTGGCGCGGGGCTGGTACGGGTGCTGACTCGCGGTGAAAACATCTCCCCCATTATTACAGCCCGACCGGAACTGATGGTGCATGAGCTTACGCCGCAGACCCTTGAAGAGAGCCTTGAATGGGCGGATGTGGTGGTGATTGGCCCGGGCCTGGGGCAACAGGCCTGGGGTAAGCAGGCGCTGCAAAAGGTCGAGAATTTTCGTAAACCGATGCTCTGGGATGCCGACGCGCTGAACCTTCTGGCAATCAACCCGGATAAGCGTCACAATCGCATCCTGACGCCACACCCCGGCGAAGCCGCGCGGCTGCTTAACTGCAGCGTGGCAGAAATTGAAAGCGATCGCTTACTTTCTGCCCGCCGTCTGGTAAAACGTTACGGAGGTGTTGCGGTTCTGAAAGGGGCGGGAACCGTTATCGCAAGCGATGAGGCACTGGGCATTATCGATGCCGGAAATGCGGGCATGGCGAGTGGCGGAATGGGCGATGTGCTTTCAGGCATCGTCGGCGCATTGCTTGGACAGAAACTTCCCCTTTATGATGCAGCCTGTGCTGGCTGCGTGGCTCACGGTGCGGCGGCTGACAGCCTGGCTGCACGGTATGGCACACGCGGGATGCTGGCCACCGATCTTTTTTGCACGCTGCGGCGTGTTGTTAACCCGGATGTGATTGACGTAGAAAATGACTAATCGAGCGATTCCTTTACCTGATGAACAAGCCACTTTAGAACTCGGCAAGCGCGTGGCGCAGGCCTGTCAGGGGGCGACTGTCATTTATCTTTATGGTGATTTAGGTGCGGGTAAAACCACCTTCAGCCGGGGTTTTCTGCAGGCGTTAGGCCATAACGGGAATGTGAAAAGCCCAACCTACACGCTGGTAGAGCCGTACACTCTTGAAAATCTCATGGTGTATCACTTCGATTTATACCGACTTGCGGATCCTGAGGAGCTGGAATTTATGGGGATCCGTGATTATTTTGCCAATGATGCCATCTGCCTGGTGGAGTGGCCGCAACAAGGTGCGGGTGTGTTGCCTGACCCGGATGTCGAAATTCACTTAGATTACCAGGCACAAGGGCGTGAGGCGCGCATCAGTGCTGTTTCCTCATCAGGCAGTTCCTTACTGGCGCGTTTAGCCGGTTGAGCGTAGGGATGACGGGATGATAAATCGCGTTAAAGGTTGGTTAGTGGCTGCCACAGTGCTGCTGTGCGCGCAGGCTGGTGCGGCAAGCCTCTCGGATATTCAGGTGTCGAACGGGGAGAGTCAGGCCCGGATCACGTTCAGTTTTATGGGCGACCCTGAGTATGCTTTTTCACAACCAGACAGCCGCAGTGTGGCGCTGGATATCAAACAAACCGGTGTGATCCAGGGGTTGCCGTTGCAGTTCAGCGGGAACAACCTGGTCAAAAGTATCCGTTCGGGGACGCCAAAAGACAGCCAGTCATTGCGCCTGGTGGTCGATCTGACCGAAAAGGGTAAAACGCGGGCGGTGAAGCAGCAAAACGGCGCAAATTATACGGTGGTGTTTACCATCAACGCTGACGCGCCTCCACCACCGCCACCGCCGCCGGTTGTGGCGAAGCGCGTGGAAGAGCCGGTTTATACCCCGCGTCCATCTCAACCTGCGCGTAATCCGTTTAAAACCGACAACGATCGCATGACCAGCGTCACCAGCAGTAACACCGTGACGCGCCCGGCGGCCAGCGCGCGTCGTGTGGTCAGCGGTGATAAAGTGATTATCGCCATTGATGCCGGTCACGGCGGGCAGGATCCTGGGGCAATTGGCCCGGGCGGTACGCGCGAGAAAAACGTGACCATCGCCATTGCCCGTAAGCTACGGACCCTGTTGAACGATGACCCGATGTTTAAAGGCGTGTTGACCCGTGACGGCGATTACTTTATCTCCGTGATGGGACGCTCAGACGTGGCGCGTAAGCAAAATGCCAATTTCCTGGTCTCCATTCATGCGGATGCCGCACCAAACCGTAACGCCACGGGGGCATCGGTATGGGTGCTTTCGAACCGTCGGGCGAACAGTGAAATGGCCAACTGGCTTGAAGAGCATGAGAAGCAGTCCGAACTGTTGGGTGGTGCGGGCGATGTGCTGGCCAACAGCCAGTCTGACCCGTATCTCAGCCAGGCGGTGCTCGATTTACAGTTCGGTCATTCCCAGCGCGTCGGGTATGATGTCGCCACTAATGTACTGAACCAGCTGCAAGGCATCGGGGCATTGCATAAACGCCGTCCGGAGCATGCGAGCCTCGGGGTTCTGCGTTCGCCGGACATTCCATCGATCCTCGTGGAAACGGGCTTTATCAGCAATAACAGCGAAGAGCGTTTGCTGGGCAGTGACAGCTACCAGCAGCAAATTGCCGAAGCGATTTATAACGGTCTGCGTAAATACTTTGAGGCACATCCGCTGCAGTCTGCGCCGCAGGGCGGTGCAGCCCAGACGGCCAGTGCCGTGCTGCCGGGTGAGATGACCGCGACCAACTAAGGAGAATTCATGCCGATTCAGGTTCTACCGCCGCAGCTTGCGAACCAAATCGCCGCCGGTGAGGTGGTGGAGCGCCCTGCGTCGGTGGTGAAGGAGCTGGTCGAAAACAGTCTCGATGCGGGAGCCACCCGCATCGACATTGATATCGAACGTGGTGGCGCAAAGCTGATTCGCATTCGTGACAACGGGTGTGGCATAAAAAAAGACGAGCTGGCGCTGGCGCTGGCGCGTCACGCCACCAGTAAAATCGCCTCTCTGGACGACCTTGAAGCGATCATCAGCCTCGGATTTCGCGGCGAGGCGCTGGCCAGTATCAGCTCGGTTTCCCGTTTAACGCTGACCTCCCGTACGGCCGAACAGCAGGAAGCCTGGCAGGCCTACGCCGAAGGGCGTGATATGGACGTTACGGTCAAGCCTGCGGCGCATCCTGTCGGCACGACGCTCGAAGTGCTGGATCTCTTCTACAATACTCCCGCCCGCCGTAAGTTTATGCGCACCGAGAAGACCGAATTCGGTCATATCGATGAGATTATCCGCCGTATCGCGCTGGCGCGTTTCGATGTCACCATCAACCTCAGCCATAATGGCAAGGTGATGCGTCAGTACCGCGCGGTAGCGGAAGGTGGGCAGAAAGAACGTCGTCTGGGCGCTATCTGCGGTACGCCGTTTCTGGAACAGGCGCTGGCCATTGAATGGCAGCACGGCGATCTGGCCCTGCGCGGTTGGGTTGCCGACCCGAACGCCAGCAGTGCCGCCTTCGCGGAGATCCAGTATTGTTACGTGAATGGTCGTATGATGCGCGACCGTCTGATCAACCACGCCATTCGTCAGGCCTGCGAGGATAAGCTCGGCGCGGATCAGCAGCCTGCGTTTGTGCTTTATCTGGAAATCGACCCGCATCAGGTTGATGTTAACGTCCATCCCGCCAAGCATGAAGTTCGGTTCCATCAGTCGCGACTGGTGCACGATTTTATCTATCAGGGCGTGCTGAGCGTCCTGCAGCAGCAGGTTGAACCCACGCTGCCGCTGCAAAACGAAGAGCCCGTTCCGCGTCCGATACCGGAAAACCGTGTTGCGGCGGGGCGCAACCACTTTGCCGAGCCTGCCGTCGCGCGTGAAGCGGAAGCGCCGCGTTTCTCATCGGCGGGGAGCGCACCGCGACCCACCGGCGCAAACTATCCCAACGCCCAGCCCGGCTATCAAAAGCAGCAGGGGGCGTTGTACCGTAAATTGCTGGAAACCCCCGCAGTTACGCGTAAAGAGCACATTGAGGTGCAAACGCCTTCGCTGGAAGGGCATAGCCAGAGCTTTGGCCGGGTGCTGACGATTATCGCCCCGGATATGGCGTTACTCGAACGTGAGGGCAAGCTTATGCTGCTGGCTCTGCCGGTTGCGGAACGCTGGCTTAAACAGGTGCAACTGACCCCGGGTGAAAACGCGGCTTGCGCTCAGCCGTTACTGATCCCGGTTCGGCTAAAAATATCCGCTGATGAAACAAGGGTATTGCAGCGCGCAGAGGCCCAACTGGCGCAGATGGGGATAGAAATGGTACTGGAATCACAGCATGTGACAATTCGTGCAGTGCCTTTACCCTTACGCCAACAAAATTTACAAAACTTGATTCCTGAACTGATAGGCTACCTGGCGCAGCAAACGTCGTTTGATGCCGCCAACACCGCGCAGTGGATCGCCCGCCATTTGGCCAGCGAACATACGCCGTGGAGTATGGCGCAGGCGATTAGCGTGCTGGCAGAGGTGGAACGCCTTTGTCCGCATCTGGTGAAAGCACCGCCGGGTGGATTATTACAACCTGTTGATTTACAAACGGCGATGACCGCCCTGAAACATGATTGATATCAGTAAGGCGAGCCTGCCTAAGGCGATTTTTTTGATGGGCCCTACGGCCTCCGGCAAAACGGCGTTAGCTATTGAGCTTCGTAAAGTTTTGCCCGTAGAGTTGATTAGTGTCGATTCTGCCCTCATCTACCGAGGAATGGACATCGGCACAGCGAAGCCAGACGCAGACGAACTGCGCGCGGCACCGCATCGTTTGCTGGATATTCTCGACCCGGCTCAGGCCTACTCCGCAGCGGATTTTCGCCGCGATGCCTTAGCCGAGATGGCCGAGATAACGGCGGCGGGACGTATACCGCTGTTGGTTGGCGGAACCATGCTCTATTTCAAGGCGTTGCTGGAGGGGTTATCTCCTCTGCCATCAGCGGATCCTGAAATAAGAGCAAAAATTGAGCAGCAGGCGGCAGAGCAGGGGTGGGACGTTTTGCATCAGCAACTGGCAGAGATTGACCCGGTTGCCGCAGCACGGATCCATCCAAATGATCCGCAAAGGCTTTCCCGGGCACTGGAAGTTTTTTTCATTTCGGGTAAAACTTTAACGGAACTGACGCAAACGTCAGGAGACGCTCTGCCGTATCAGGTGCATCAGTTCGCCATCGCCCCGGCGAGCCGTGAACTGCTCCATCAACGAATTGAGCAGCGTTTTCATCAGATGTTGGCTTCAGATTTTGAAGCAGAAGTGCGGGCGCTATTTGCCCGTGGAGATTTGCATACGGATATGCCTTCCGTTCGTTGTGTGGGATACCGCCAGATGTGGTCATACCTTGAAGGCGAGATTTCATATGATGAAATGGTTTATAGAGGTGTTTGCGCCACGAGACAGTTAGCGAAGCGCCAGATCACCTGGTTGCGCGGTTGGGAAGGTGTTCACTGGTTAGACAGTGAAAAACCGCAACAGGCGTTAAACGAAGTGATTGAGGTTGTTGGTGATATCGCTCACTGAATGTGTACAATTGAGACGTATCGTGCGCAATTTTTCAGAATCGCAAGGTTCTAAGTACAAAACAAGCATATAAGGAAAAGATAGAATGGCTAAGGGGCAATCTTTACAAGATCCGTTCCTGAACGCATTGCGTCGGGAACGTGTTCCAGTTTCTATTTATTTGGTGAATGGTATTAAGCTGCAAGGTCAGATTGAGTCTTTCGATCAGTTCGTGATCCTGTTGAAAAACACGGTCAGCCAGATGGTCTACAAGCACGCTATTTCTACTGTTGTTCCGTCCCGTCCGGTATCCCATCACAGCAATAACGCTGGCGGCGGCACTGGTAGTAACTACCATCATGGCAGCAACGCGCAGGGTTCTTCTGCTCCTGCGCAGGACAGCGACGAGACCGAATAAGGTTTCGCACTGTTATCCACACGGGGAGCCAGGGATCCTGCGTTCCCCGCTGATCTTTTTAGAGGGTTTTACGCTTGTTTGACCGTTATGATGCCGGTGAGCAGGCGGTGCTGGTACACATCTATTTTTCGCAAGACAAAGATATGGAAGACCTCCAGGAGTTTGAATCTCTGGTCTCTTCCGCCGGTGTCGAAGCAATGCAGGTGATTACCGGTAGCCGTAAAGCGCCGCACCCAAAGTATTTTGTTGGTGAAGGTAAAGCAGTAGAAATTGCGGATGCCGTAAAAGCAACCGGTGCGTCAGTCGTGTTGTTTGATCATGCGCTGTCTCCGGCGCAGGAGCGTAACCTGGAAGCGCTTTGCGAATGCCGTGTTATCGATCGCACGGGGTTGATTTTAGATATTTTTGCTCAGCGTGCACGCACCCATGAGGGTAAGCTGCAGGTTGAGCTGGCGCAGCTGCGCCATCTGGCCACGCGTCTTGTACGTGGCTGGACCCACCTTGAACGACAAAAAGGCGGGATTGGTTTGCGCGGTCCGGGTGAAACCCAGCTCGAAACCGACCGCCGTTTGCTGCGTGGCCGTATTACCCAGATCCTCTCACGTCTGGAAAGAGTCGAGAAACAGCGTGAGCAGGGACGTCGGGCGCGCACGAAAGCCGACATCCCGACGGTGTCGCTGGTGGGGTATACCAACGCCGGTAAATCCACCCTGTTTAACCAGATTACCGAGGCCCAGGTCTATGCCGCAGACCAGCTGTTTGCGACCCTGGACCCGACGTTGCGTCGTATAGACGTGGCGGATGTGGGGGAAACCGTGCTGGCGGATACCGTAGGGTTTATCCGCCATCTGCCGCATGACCTGGTGGCCGCGTTTAAAGCCACCCTGCAGGAGACGCGTCAGGCGACCCTGCTGCTGCACGTGATTGATGCTGCAGATGTTCGCGTGCAGGAAAACATCGACGCGGTGAATGTGGTGCTGGAAGAGATCGAGGCCCACGAGATCCCAACGCTGTTGGTGATGAACAAGATCGACATGCTGGATGAATTTGAGCCGCGTATCGATCGTGATGAAGAGAACAAACCGATTCGGGTCTGGCTTTCTGCCCAGACCGGTATTGGTGTGCCACTGCTTTTCCAGGCTTTGACAGAACGTCTTTCCGGTGAGGTAGCCCAGCACACGCTGCGACTGCCGCCACAGGAAGGCAGGCTGCGCAGCCGGTTTTATCAGCTTCAGGCGATAGAAAAAGAGTGGATGGAGGATGACGGCAGCGTGGGGATGCAGGTGCGTATGCCGATCGTTGACTGGCGTCGCCTCTGTAAACAAGAACCTGCGCTGGTCGACTATATCGTCTGATCGGAAAGGGTATGCCTGAATAATTCGCCCTTGCATAACAAATATGGAGCATATACATGGCGTGGAATCAGCCCGGTAATAACGGACAGGACCGCGACCCGTGGGGAAGCAGCAATAATCAAGGCGGCAACTCTGGGGGAAATGGCAACAAAGGTGGTCGCGATCAGGGGCCGCCGGATCTGGATGATATCTTCCGCAAGCTAAGCAAGAAGCTTGGTGGGCTCGGTGGAGGAAAAGGGTCTGGCTCGGGTGGCAATTCTACCCAGGGCCCGCGCCCGCAAATGGGTGGCCGCATTGTGGGCATTGTGGCCGCTGCCGTGGTCATCATCTGGGCTGCCAGCGGGTTCTACACCATTAAAGAAGCCGAGCGCGGCGTGGTCACCCGTTTTGGTAAGTTCAGCCATCTGGTTGAGCCGGGCCTGAACTGGAAACCGACCTTCATTGACGACGTGACCGCAGTGAACGTGGAATCGGTGCGTGAGCTGGCCGCTTCCGGCGTGATGCTGACCTCTGACGAGAACGTGGTGCGCGTTGAGATGAACGTACAGTATCGCGTGACCGATCCAGAACGTTATCTGTTTAGCGTGACCAGCGCAGATGACAGCCTGCGTCAGGCCACCGATAGCGCCCTGCGCGGCGTGATCGGTAAATACACCATGGACCGTATTCTGACCGAAGGTCGTACCGTTATTCGTAGCGATACCCAGCGTGAGCTGGAAGAGACCATTCGTCCGTACAACATGGGGATCACCCTGCTTGACGTCAACTTCCAGGCCGCTCGTCCGCCGGAAGAGGTGAAAGCCGCGTTTGATGATGCGATTGCCGCGCGTGAAAACGAACAGCAGTACATCCGTGAAGCAGAAGCGTACACCAACGAAGTTCAGCCTCGTGCTAACGGTCAGGCGCAGCGTATTCTTGAAGAAGCACGTGCCTATAAGACTCAGACGATCCTGGAAGCACAGGGTGAAGTGGCTCGTTTCGCGCGCATTCTGCCGGAATATAAAGCGGCTCCGGAAATTACCCGTGAGCGTCTCTATATCGAGACCATGGAAAAAGTGCTGAGCCATACACGTAAAGTGCTGGTTAACGACAGCAAAGGTGGAAACCTGATGGTACTGCCGCTGGATCAGATGCTGAAAGGCGGTTCTGCACCGGCAGCGAAAGACAACAGCGGTGCCAATAACCTGCTGCGTCTGCCACCTGCATCGTCCGGTAGCTCAAGCGCAACAACCACGCCTTCTTCGAACGATGGTGACATTATGGACCAACGCCGTGCTAACGCGCAGCGTAACGACTACCAGCGTCAGGGGGAATAAGGATGCGTAAGTCAGTTATTGCGATCATCGTCATCGTACTGGTCGTACTTTATACCTCTATCTTTGTAGTGAAAGAGGGCGAGCGCGGGATTAAGTTCCAGTTCAGCAGCGTCGTCCGTGACAGTGACAAGCGTCCGGTGATTTATGAGCCGGGTCTGCACTTCAAGGTGCCTTTTATCCAGTCTGTGAAGACGCTTGATGCGCGTATCCAGACCATGGATAACCAGGCTGATCGTTTCGTGACCAAAGAGAAGAAAGACCTGATCGTTGACTCCTACATTAAGTGGCGTATCAGTGATTTCAGCCGTTACTTCCTGGCAACAGGCGGTGGTGATGTTTCTCAGGCGGAAGTGCTGTTGAAACGTAAATTCTCTGACCGTCTGCGTTCTGAGATTGGTCGTCTGGATGTGAAAGACATCGTGACCGACTCCCGTGGTCGTCTGACCCTGGAAGTACGCGATGCGCTGAACTCCGGTACTGCAGGTACGGAAGACGAAGTGGAAACGCCAGCGGCGGACGATGCGATTGCCAAGGCGGCTGAACGTGTTCAGGCTGAAACCAATGGCAAGGTACCGGTGATCAACCCGAACAGTATGGCTGCACTGGGTATCGAAGTGGTGGATGTGCGTATTAAGCAGATCAACCTGCCGGCAGAAGTGTCTGAGGCGATCTACAACCGTATGCGTGCAGAACGTGAAGCGGTAGCCCGTCGTCACCGTTCACAGGGTCAGGAAGAGGCTGAGAAACTGCGTGCAGCCGCGGACTACGAAGTGACCAAGACGCTGGCGGAATCTGAGCGTCAGGGCCGTATCCTGCGTGGTGAAGGTGATGCGGAAGCCGCGAAGCTGTTTGCCGATGCGTTTAGCCAGGATCCAGACTTCTACGCCTTTATCCGTAGCCTGCGTGCTTACGAGAATAGCTTTAAGAGCAACCAGGATGTGATGGTGCTCAGCCCGGACAGCGATTTCTTCCGTTATATGAAGACGCCGACTAACGCAACGCGATAAACTCAGGTTAGTTTGAGTATTCAAACCACCGCTCCCAACGGAGCGGTGGTTTTCTTTTATGAGGATTAAAAATGAATTCAACGATCTGGCTGGCCCTGGCGCTGGTTTTAGTCCTGGAAGGCCTGGGGCCGATGCTTTATCCGCGCGCCTGGCGTCGCATGATCGCCACCCTGAGTCAGTTGCCGGATAATATTTTGCGCCGATTCGGTGGCGGTCTTGTGGTTGCTGGCATTGTTATCTACTACATGTTGAGGAAAACGATTGGCTGATCAAAAAGTGATCGGATTTGGCATATTTTGGGGTCAAAAAGTGCTGTATATCTGAAAAAGCGATGGTAGAATCCATTTTTAAGCAAACGGTGATTTTGAAAAAAATGGGTAACAACGTCGTCGTACTGGGCACCCAATGGGGTGACGAAGGTAAAGGGAAGATTGTTGATCTTCTGACTGAACGGGCTAAATATGTTGTGCGCTACCAGGGCGGTCACAACGCAGGCCATACTCTCGTAATCAACGGTGAAAAAACCGTCCTCCATCTTATTCCATCAGGCATTCTCCGCGAAAACGTCACCAGCATCATCGGTAACGGCGTAGTGCTGTCTCCGGCTGCGCTGATGAAAGAGATGAAAGGTCTGGAAGACCGTGGTATCCCGGTTCGCGAGCGTCTGCTGCTCTCCGAAGCCTGCCCGCTGATCCTTGATTATCACGTGGCACTGGACGTTGCGCGTGAAAAAGCGCGTGGCGCGAAAGCGATCGGCACCACCGGTCGTGGTATCGGCCCGGCTTATGAAGACAAAGTAGCTCGTCGCGGTCTGCGCGTGGGCGACCTGTTTGATAAAGCGACCTTCGCTGAAAAACTGAAAGAAGTGATGGAATATCACAACTTCCAGCTGGTGAACTTCTACAAAGCTGACGCTGTTGACTACCAGAAAGTGCTGGATGACGTCATGGCGATTGCTGACATTCTGACCGGTATGGTTGTTGATGTGTCCGATCTGCTTGACCAGGCACGCAAGCGTGGCGATTTCGTCATGTTCGAAGGTGCGCAGGGTACGCTGCTGGACATCGACCACGGTACCTATCCGTACGTAACCTCCTCCAACACCACCGCAGGTGGCGTGGCGACGGGTTCTGGCCTGGGTCCGCGTTATGTGGATTACGTTCTGGGTATCATTAAAGCGTACTCCACTCGCGTGGGTGCGGGTCCATTCCCGACCGAGCTGTTTGATGAAACCGGCGAGTTCCTGTGCAAGCAGGGTAACGAGTTTGGCGCGACCACCGGTCGTCGTCGTCGTACCGGCTGGCTGGATGCGGTTGCTGTGCGTCGTGCAGTGCAGATCAACTCCCTGTCTGGCTTCTGCCTGACCAAGCTGGACGTACTGGACGGCCTGAAAGAAGTGAAAATCTGCGTCGGCTACCGCATGCCAGATGGCCGTGAAGTGACCACCACGCCGCTGGCTGCTGACGACTGGGAAGGCATCGAGCCAATCTACGAAACCATGCCAGGCTGGTCTGAGACCACCTTTGGTGTGAAAGAGCGTAGCGGCCTGCCGCAGGCGGCGCTGGATTACATCAAGCGCATTGAAGAACTGACCGAAGTGCCGATCGACATTATCTCTACCGGCCCGGATCGTACTGAAACGATGATCCTGCGCGACCCGTTCGACGCATAATCTTCGTGACTGCTGGCCTGCGGGGAAACCCGTAGGCTGGATAAGCGTAGCGCCATCCGGCGACCGCTCCTGGATCTCCGCTTTTTCGCCCCGTCTGTCAAATAAATTAGCCGCTAACTATCTGGCTGGTTTATCATCATTAATGAATCACTTTGCGGTCTATCCGCGTTTTCCTTTTTTCCTGAGGTTGATGTGCAGTTAACAAGTTTCACCGATTACGGCTTACGTGCGCTGATCTACATGGCGTCGTTACCCGATGGGAAAATGACCAGTATCTCTGAAGTAACAGAGGTCTACGGCGTGTCCCGTAATCATATGGTCAAAATAATCAATCAACTTAGTCGTGCCGGATACGTTGCTGCCGTCCGCGGGAAAAATGGTGGGATCCGTCTCGGTAAACCGGCGCAAAGTATTCGTATCGGGGATGTGGTACGTGAACTGGAGCCATTATCTCTGGTGAACTGCAGCAGCGAGTTCTGCCACATTACGCCCGCTTGTCGCCTGAAACAGGCGCTTTCTCTGGCCGTGCAAAGTTTTCTCAAGGAACTGGATAACTACACGCTGGCCGATTTGGTTGAAGAGAATCAACCGCTTTATAAATTATTGCTGGTGGAATGAAGAAAATTTCCACCGGAGCTGACAACGGAGGAACCGATATGTCACATGATCCTTTCCAGGAACGCGAAGCTGAAAAATACGCGAATCCTATTCCCAGCCGCGAGTTCATCATTGAACACTTAACAAAACGCGAAAAACCCGCCAATCGTGAAGAACTTGCTGTTGAATTAAACATTGAAGGTGAAGAGCAAACTGAAGCCCTTCGCCGCCGCCTGCGTGCTATGGAGCGCGACGGGCAACTGGTCTTTACCCGCCGCCAGTGCTATGCGCTACCAGAACGCCTCGACCTGCTGAAAGGGACCGTCATTGGTCACCGCGACGGTTACGGTTTTCTGCGCGTAGAGGGCCGTAAAGACGATCTCTACCTCTCATCCGAACAGATGAAAATGTGTATCCATGGCGACCAGATCCTGGCGCAGCCGCTGGGTGCCGATCGTAAAGGTCGTCGCGAAGCACGTGTGGTTCGTGTGCTGGTGCCAAAAACCAGCCAGATCGTTGGCCGCTACTTTACCGATGCCGGTGTAGGCTTTGTGGTACCGGATGACAGCCGTCTGAGCTTCGATATCCTGATCCCGCCTGAAGAGGTGATGGGCGCGCGCATGGGCTTTGTGGTGGTGGTGGAGCTTACCCAGCGTCCAACGCGTCGCACCAAAGCGGTAGGGAAAATTGTGGAAGTGCTGGGCGATAACATGGGTACCGGCATGGCTGTTGATATGGCCTTGCGTACGCATGAGATCCCTTACATCTGGCCAAAAGCGGTTGAAGAGCAGATTGTGGGCCTGAAGGAAGAGGTTCCGGAAGAGTCCAAAGCGGGACGTGTGGACCTGCGCAGTCTGCCGCTGGTCACCATTGATGGTGAAGACGCCCGTGACTTCGATGACGCCGTATACTGCGAGAAAAAACGCGGTGGCGGCTGGCGTCTGTGGGTTGCTATCGCGGACGTGAGCTATTACGTTCGTCCCCACACGCCACTCGATAACGAAGCGCGCAGCCGTGGTACGTCGGTCTACTTCCCGTCTCAGGTGGTACCGATGCTGCCGGAAGTGCTCTCCAATGGCCTCTGTTCCCTGAACCCGCAGGTTGATCGCCTGTGTATGGTTTGCGAGATGACCATCTCCAGTAAAGGTCGCTTAACCGGTTACAAGTTCTACGAAGCGGTGATGAGTTCCCATGCGCGCCTGACCTATACCAAGGTCTGGCATATGCTGCAGGGGGACCAGGATCTGCGTGAGCAGTATGCGCCGCTGGTCAAACATATCGAAGAGCTGCATAACCTCTACAAAACGCTGGATCAGGCACGCGAAGAGCGCGGTGGGATCTCGTTTGAAAGCGAAGAGGCGAAGTTTATCTTTAACGCTGAACGCCGCATTGAGCGTATCGAACAGACCCAGCGTAACGATGCACATAAGCTGATCGAGGAGTGTATGATCCTGGCGAACATTTCGGCGGCCCGTTTCGTCGAGAAAGCCAAGGAACCCGCGCTGTTCCGTATCCACGATAAACCGTCGACGGAAGCGATCACCGCGTTCCGCTCCGTACTGGCTGAACTCGGTCTGGAGCTGCCTGGCGGTAACAAGCCAGAGCCGCGCGATTATGCCGAGCTGCTGGAATCCATTGGCGATCGCCCGGATGCAGAAATGCTGCAGACCATGCTGCTGCGCTCCATGAAGCAGGCGATTTACGATCCGGAAAACCGTGGTCACTTCGGTCTGGCGCTGCAGTCTTACGCCCACTTTACATCGCCGATCCGTCGTTATCCGGACCTGTCTTTGCACCGCGCGATCAAGTATCTGCTGGCGCAGGAGCAGGGCCATAAAGGAAACACGACTGAAACCGGCGGGTACCACTATTCCATGGAAGAGATGCTGCAACTGGGTCAGCACTGTTCCATGACCGAGCGCCGTGCCGATGAAGCGACGCGCGAAGTCTCTGACTGGCTGAAATGCGACTTTATGCTGGATCAGGTCGGTAACATTTTCAAAGGCGTCATTGCCAGTGTGACCGGGTTTGGTTTCTTTGTTCGTCTGGACGAGCTGTTTATCGACGGTCTGGTGCATGTCTCCAGTCTGGATAACGACTACTACCGTTTCGACCAGGTCGGGCAGCGTCTGATTGGCGAATCGGGTGGACAGACCTATCGCCTTGGCGATCGGGTGGAAGTGAAGGTCGAAGCCGTCAACATGGACGAGCGTAAGATTGACTTCAGCCTGATCTCCAGCGAGCGCGCGCCGCGTAACGTAGGGAAAACCGCGCGTGAGAAGGCGAAAAAAGGCGGTAACGGCAACGCGAGCGGCAAACGTCGTCAGGCGGGCAAGAAAGTAAACTTCGAGCCGGACAGCGCGTTCCGCGGTGAGAAAAAGCAGAAGCCAAAAGCGGCGAAGAAAGAGGCTCGCAAGGCGAAAAAGCCGTCTGCGAAAACGCAGAAAATTGCTGCTGCGACCAAAGCGAAGCGTGCAGCGAAGAAACAGCAGGCGGAGTAAATCCTCCCCTCACCCTGACCCTCTCCCCAACGGGGAGAGGGGGAATTACCTATTATGAGAATCATCAATGAGTGAAATGATTTACGGCATCCACGCGGTGCAGGCCCTGCTGGAGCGCGCACCGGAGCGTTTTCAGGAAGTGTTTATTCTGAAAGGGCGTGAAGACAAACGTCTGATGCCGCTGATCCACGCACTGGAAGCGCAGGGCGTGGTGATCCAGCTGGCCAATCGCCAGTTCCTGGATGAGAAAAGTGAAGGTGCGGTTCACCAGGGAATTATTGCCCGCGTGAAGCCAGGTCGTCAGTATCAGGAAAACGATCTGCCGGATCTGATTGCTGCACTGGATAACCCGTTCTTCCTGATCCTTGATGGCGTGACCGATCCGCACAACCTCGGCGCGTGTCTGCGTAGTGCTGATGCGGCAGGCGTTCATGCGGTGATCGTGCCGAAAGATCGTTCTGCACAGCTGAACGCGACGGCGAAGAAAGTGGCCTGTGGTGCAGCGGAAAACGTTCCACTGATCCGCGTCACCAACCTGGCGCGCACCATGCGTCTGCTGCAGGAAGAGAATATCTGGATCGTCGGTACCGCCGGTGAAGCAGATCATACCCTGTATCAGAGCAAAATGACCGGCCGACTGGCGCTGGTGATGGGGGCGGAAGGTGAAGGCATGCGTCGCCTGACGCGCGAGCACTGCGATGAGCTGATCAGCATCCCGATGGCGGGCAGCGTGTCGTCCCTGAACGTTTCTGTTGCAACGGGTATTTGCCTGTTTGAAGCGGTACGTCAGCGCGCAGAATAAACAGCAAGGCCGTCCTGTGGACGGCCTTTTGTGTTTTCTCCCTCTCCCGGTGGGAGAGGGCCGGGGTGAGGGCACCAGACGGTGACAACCTCACTCCTCCAGCGCCCGCAAATGGTCATCCTTCCTGAGCGTCATCAGCGCCACAATACTCACCACCGCCGTCGCCATGACGTAATATGCCGGAATATCGAGGTTTCCCGTCTCTTTAATCAGCCCGGTAATGATCAGCCCCGCACACCCCGAGAAAATGGCATTCGACAAGGAATACGCCAGACCGAGCCCGGTATAGCGCACGCGCGTCGGGAACATCTCTGAGAGCATTGCCGGCCCTGGACCTGCGAGCATGCCCACCAGACCGCCCGCAATCAACACCACGATCGCTTTCACCGCCAGGGTACTCGACTCCGCCTGCAGAATTTTCAGCAGCGGCAGGGCGAGGATCAGCAGTAACGTGGTGGCGATAATCATTACCGTGCGGCGGCCGATCCTGTCGCTCAGGATCCCCGACGGAATAATGGTGAGCGCAAAGCCGATATTCGAAATCACGGCTATTAACAGTGCCTGGTTAAATCCGGTGTGCAGTGCCGATTGCAGATAGGTCGGCATAATCACCAGATAGGTATAACCCGCCGCCGACCAGACCATCACCCGGCCAATTCCCATCACGATCGCTTTAATTGTGGCGACGGTACTGGCCTGTGCGATGAGCGGTTTTTCCTGCTGCTGCACGAAGCTCGGCGTCTCTTCCATACTCACCCGCAACCAGAGCGCCACCACCCCCATGGGCAGGGCCAGGAAAAATGGGATACGCCAGCCCCAGTCATGCAGGGCTTCTGGTGTCAGTAAGGCAGAAAGCAAGGCGACAATACCCGCGCCCGCTAACAGCCCCAGCGCCACCGTGAACGACTGCCATGCGCCATACAGACCACGTTTACCGCGGGGTGCAAATTCCGTCATCAAGGAAACGGCACCACCGTACTCACCCCCCGCGAACAATCCCTGCAGGATGCGCAGCAGCGTAACGATCAGCGGCGCAGCGATACCGATGCTGGCATAGACTGGCACAACACCGATGGCGGCGGTGGCGAGCGTCATCAGCACCAGCACAATGATCAGCGTCGGTTTGCGGCCAATACGGTCGCCGATGCGGCCAAACACCACCGCCCCCAGTGGGCGGAAGAAGAAAGCGATGGCAAATGAGGCGTAGGTGAGGAGCAGGCTGGTCAGCCCCGACTCACCTTCAAGCTGGAAGAAGTTTTTTGCAATCACGGTGGCCAGAAAGCCGTAGACCGCAAACTCATACCACTCGATGAAATTACCAATGGAGCCTGCAATTAACGCACGCTTATGCGCATTCGGTTGCATAACTTTCCTCACTGAAAGGGGTAAGAATAAATTATTCAATAAAAGTGAAGTGATGAAATAGTTTATTCTTATGTTCTGTGAGCTATTTCACGAATGATATCAGCGGGATCGCTACCGTGTGACCTTACTCCCATGCAGCGTGCACGGGGTCTGTCCATACTTATCTTCATTGCCACTGAAGGAGGGAGACAGCATGCACTGGCAAACACATACCGTTTTTAACCAACCCGCACCGCTTTCGAACAGCAACCTTTTTCTCTCTGATTGTGCCCTGCGTGACGCGGTGGCTCGCGAAGGCGCGGAGTGGGATAGCGAGCTGCTGGCCAGTATCGGCCAGCAGTTAGGTACGGCGGAGTCACTGGAGCTTGGCAGGCTGGCGAACGTCAATCCGCCGGAGTTACTCCGCTATGACCCCACCGGTGAGCGGCTGGATGATGTCCGTTTTCACCCCGCCTGGCATCTTCTGATGCAGGGGCTGTGTGCTAACCGGGTGCATAACCTGGCGTGGGAAGAGGAGGCGCGTAAAGGCTCCTTTGTCGCTCGCGCCGCGCGCTTCGTGTTGCATGCTCAGGTTGAGGCCGGAACGCTGTGTCCCGTGACCATGACGTTTGCCGCCACGCCGCTGCTGCAACAGGCGCTGCCTGAACCTTTCCAGAACTGGCTCACGCCGCTACTGAGCGATCGTTATGATCCTCACCTTGCCCCTGGAGCCCAAAAGCGCGGCCTGCTGATCGGCATGGGGATGACGGAAAAACAGGGCGGCTCGGACGTGCTCAGCAACACCACCAAAGCGGAAAAGTGCAGCGACGGCAGCTACCGGCTGGTGGGTCATAAGTGGTTTTTCTCCGTGCCACAAAGCGATGCGCATCTGGTGCTGGCGCAGGCGAAAGGCGGGTTGTCCTGCTTTTTTGTTCCTCGCTTTTTGCCTGACGGGCAGCGCAACGCCGTGCGCCTGGAGCGGCTGAAAGACAAGCTCGGCAACCGCTCTAACGCCAGCAGTGAAGCGGAGTTTCTGGATGCGTCCGGTTGGTTGTTAGGGGAAGAGGGGGAAGGGGTACGACAGATCCTGCGCATGGGCGGGTTAACGCGTTTTGACTGCGCTCTGGGCAGCCATGGGTTGATGCGTCGGGCATTATCCGTGGCGCTGTACCACGCCCATCAGCGGCAGACGTTCGGAAAAAACCTCATCGATCAGCCGCTGATGCGTGACGTCCTGAGCCGCATGGCGCTGGTGCTGGAGGGGCAAACGGCGCTGCTGTTTCGCCTTGCCCGGGCGTGGGATAAACGCGCCGATCCGCAGGAGGCGGCCTGGGCGCGGCTTTTCACACCAGCCGCGAAATTCAGCGTCTGCAAAGCGGGTATCCCGTTTGTGGCAGAGGCGATGGAGGTGTTGGGCGGCATCGGGTACTGCGAGGAGAGTGAACTCCCCCGCCTGTATCGCGAGATGCCGGTGAACAGCATCTGGGAAGGCTCAGGGAACATCATGTGTCTGGATGTTCTGCGCGTTCTGGCGAAGCAGCCGGGTATGTTCGATCTGCTGGCAGAGGATTTTGCGCAGGTAAAAGGCCAGGACAGGCACTTCGATCGCAGCTGGCGACAGTTGCAGCAAAAGCTGCGTAAACCGCAGGAGGCGCAGGGCCGGGAGATTGCGCATCAGCTATTCCTGCTGGGCGCCGGAAGCCAGATGCTGCGGCACGCATCCCCACCTGTCGCGCAGGCCTGGTGCCGTATGATGCTGGATACCCGTGGCGGCACACTGATGACAGAGCAGGTTCAAAGTGACCTGCTGCTGCGCGCCACGGGCAGAGTGGGCTAGTTTTTAAGCTGGAACAGGCTCACCAGCTGGGTCAGGTGCGACCCTTTCTCGCGCAGCGATTGTGCCGTTTGCTCGCTGCGCGAGACGCGATCGGCGTTGATGTGGGAGGCTTCACCAATATGGGTCATGGCCAGATTCACCTGACGGATCCCCGCCGACTGTTCGCGGGATGCATGGTTGATCCCGGTCACCAGTTGGTTGATGTTATCGATGTGCGCGATGATGGAATCCATCGCCAGACGCGTCTGCTCTGAGAGCGCATGGCCTTCACTCACCTTGTTCAGCGTGTCGCCAATTAACTGCTCAATCTCTTTCACGGCGTTAGCGCTGCGTGCCGCCAGGGCGCGCACTTCCTGCGCGACTACAGCAAACCCTTTTCCGTGTTCGCCGGCGCGTGCAGCTTCAACTGCCGCATTAAGCGCCAGAATATTGGTCTGGAAAGCAATCGACTCAATCACGCGCGTGATGTCCTCGATGCGCTTTGAGGCGTCGCGAATAGCATCCATGGTGGAGACTGCGTTCGTCACCGTCTCGCCCCCCTGATGCACCACGCGTGAGGTTTCCCCCACCAGCTGCTGCGTCTGTTCCATATTGGCCGCGTTTTGCTGCACGGTTGCGGCGAGTTGTTCCATACTCGCAGAGGTCTCTTCAACGCTGCTGGCCTGTTTGTTGATCTGCTCTGAGATCTCACCGGTATCAGAGGCCAGGGCGTTGGTCCCCAGATGGATCTCGCCTGCGGCCTCGCGTACCTGCAGGACAATTTTTTCCAGACCGCCGCCGATCCCGTTGATGGCGTCGATAAGCTGGCCAACCTCGTCCTGACGGGTAACGGCCAGGCTGGCACGCAAATCGCCCGCAGCATACTGCCGGGCAAGGTGAATGACGTTACGCAGCGGGCGCGTCAGCATGCGACGAATGATGATGACAAACAGCGCGGCAAACAGGACTGACAGCGCCACGCCTGCCAGCAGGAAGCGATCCCGCATCGTGGTGACGCTTGAGAGCAGGACCGATTTATCCACTTCCCCCACAATGGTCCAGTTCCAGCCCGGCAGCGGCGTGTAGGCCATTTTCACGATACGACCGTCCTCACTTACGCGTTCCAGCGTACCCGGGGTATTGCTCAGCAACTGCTGCTGGGTGGCGCTGTCCCACTCAGGCAACTGGCCTTCTCTGCTCGTGTGGAACAGGAACTGTCCGCGCGTTTTGCCGTTGCTGCGATCCAGCACGAAGAAGTGTCCGCTGTCACCTAAACGGCGATTGAGGATTTTTTCGCGCATTACGTTCCAGGAGTGAGTGAGGTCCACACCAACAAAAATGATCCCAATGACCTGGCCTTCTGCGTTTTTGAACGGCTGATACTGGGTGATATAGCGCTTGCCGAACAGCAGCGCCAGACCGCGATAGACCTCGCCTTTAGTGACGGCCGCATAGGCCGGGCTGGCAGTGTCCAGAACGGTACCCATTGCCCGATCGCCATTCTCTTTGCGCAGGGAGGTGGCGACACGGACAAAATCATTACCGCTACGTACAAACAGGGTCGAGATTGCCCCTGTACGCTTGAGGAAATCGTCAGAAAGGGCATTGTTTTCATGCAGGCCCGTTTCTCCCCCTTTCAGAAGGGGCACGCTAAGCCCGTTAATGGTCTGGAGTTGACTGCTGTCGACGCTCAAAGGCTGCGGTAAAAAGGTAGTGAACAGCCGGGTATAGCTCTCGACCTCTTCGCTCAGACTGGTGTTAAACATCTGTACCATATCAACCATACCGGTGGACTGGTTATGCAGGTCTTCTACCGCAAGGGCTTCAAGCTGCTGGCTGGCTTTATGGCTGAGCAGAAAAGTGAAAAGCAAAAACAGCGTGGCGACACTCACACCGGTAAGAAGCGATAGCTTTGCGCCCAGACCCGCACGGCGAAAAAAGGTGATCATAAATTGCTCATTATTGAAAAGGTATGGCTTTTCAACGGCAGGGCAGAGCTAACATTTACTTAAAAAATGTAACAAAATGTTATCAAATTGTTTTTTATGGCTTTGAAGGGAGATAAAAAATTTGCAAAAACGAAAAGCCACTAAAAATAAGTGGCTTTTATCGGAGATAATTAGACATAGAGAATAGCTTGTACGCGCCAATGATCGCTACGGTTATCTTCCTGCATCTGTACAATGCGATACCAGGAAGCGCCCTGTTCATCGGCTTTTAATGCCACGACACGTTCAACATCTTGCGGGCTCCCCGAAATGTTATTGACGGAGATCTGGCCAATTTCATTAAGGCCAGTGACGCAATCAGCACTGGCGAATTCTGCTGACTGTGCAGTCGTGCTCACAAGGCCTGCCGAGAGCAACAGAGAG
Organism: Enterobacter cloacae complex sp. R_G8; assembly: GCF_024599795.1. Lineage (NCBI taxonomy): Bacteria > Pseudomonadati > Pseudomonadota > Gammaproteobacteria > Enterobacterales > Enterobacteriaceae > Enterobacter > Enterobacter cloacae complex sp. R_G8. The sequence goes on along the minus strand of NZ_CP102246.1, from coordinate 4,660,467 downwards.
GTCAAAGCAAGAGTTCGTTTCATTGTCAGCTCCATTTCACATTTCTCCGGTATCCGCCGGGCACTCCTTCGCAAATAAACTCACTTCCATTGTCGCGGGCATGGAGTTTATTGTGGACAGGAAAATGTCTATGGACGCAAAGCAGTGTAAATGTCGTTCAAATGAAGATCGTTATTTACGGTACAAAATAGCCTGTGAGTACCACTGGCCCGTAATGATGGTTTCATCGATCATAATGATGACGTAATAATCTGCTTTAGCGGCGGCAGCTTGCGCCTTTATTGACTCCTCTGCGTCATCCGGGGATCCGCGAACCAGCGCGGAGACGGTACCCATTCGTTGTAATCCTTCCGTCTGATTACGACGAATCTCCTGCGGATGATCGGCGACCGGGGGAGCGGGTTGCGGTGTCCCCTGTAGCGCACTACAGCCACTGAGCAGAAACAGCAACAATAAAGTAGCAAACCTGCGCATAACCATATCTCGTTTCCTGATAGCCATAGTGTAGTTGTCTGCGAATTTAGTTTTGGGGGAATGTTCCCGAAGTGTTATCTGGTACGTATATTTCGAATGAAAATATCGTGAAAGCGTAATCCAGTTCTCAACATTATGAATCATTCATCAGCACAGGGTCGACAATGATTGAAATTGAAACTCGCCGCCTCGGCAATCATGAAATATTACACGCTATCCCTGCGGGGAAACATGCGCAACCGCTGCCTGTTGTGGTTTTTTATCATGGCTTTACCTCATCAAAGCTGGTTTACAGCTACTTTGCGGTGGCGCTGGCGCAGGCCGGTTTTCGGGTAGTGATGCCGGATGCGCCCGATCACGGTGCACGTTTTACCGGTGATGAACAGGTGCGACTGGGGCAGTTCTGGCAGATTTTACACGGTAGCCTGAGCGAATTTGCCGGGCTGCGCGATGCGCTTTACCAGGCGGGGCTGGTGGCGGATCAACGGCTGGCGGTGGCCGGCGCATCGATGGGGGGAATGACGGCGCTCGGGATCATGGCCCGTCACCCTGAGGTGACCTCTGTGGCGTGCCTGATGGGCTCGGGCTATTTTACGTCATTGTCAAAAACGCTGTTTCCACCGCAAGACGCGACGGAGATTGACGCGTTGCTGGCCGAATGGGAAGTGACCCGGGCGTTACCGCGTCTGGCCGATCGCCCGTTGCTGTTGTGGCATGGTGACGCGGATGATGTGGTGCCCCCTGGCGAAACCTTCCGTCTCCAGCAGGCACTACAGCGCGAAGGGCTGGACGGCAACCTGACCTGCCTGTGGGAAGTGGGGGTTCGCCACCGTATCACGCCAGCGGCGCTGGACGCGACGGTGGATTTTTTCCGCCAGCATCTTTAAACGCGCAGAATTTTGACGCCCTGATCTTCCAGCTTCTGGAGGATCTCTGGATTGGCATGTTTGCCGGTGATCACCATGTCAATCTGCTCGGCGCGGCTGAACAACATCCCTGCACGCTCGCCGACTTTGCTGCTGTCGACCAGTACGACGAGCTTGCCCACGACGTTAAGCATATTTTGCTCAGCCATCGCAGTTAACATGTCGGTTTTGTAGAGCCCATCCGCGGTCAGGCCTTTGCCGCTGGTAAACATCCAGTGCCCCGCATAGAGGCTGTTTTCACTGTCCTGCGGGCTGAGGGTAATGGACTGGCTCTTATTATACTGGCCGCCCATGATCACCACGCTTTCATGTTCCTGATCGATGAGATAGTTAGCCAGTGGCAGATAGTTGGTGATGATTTGCACCGGTTTACCGCACATCTCGCGGCCCAGCAGAAATGCCGTGGAGCCACAGTTGATCACCACGCTCTCACCCGGGTTGACCAGCTGCGATGCGGCTCTGGCAATGCGCACTTTTTCATCGTGGTTTTGCGCCTGATGGATGTTCATCGGTGTCCAGCGAGGGCGCTGCTGGCTGATGGCTTCCGCGCCGTTACGGACTTTTTTCAGCTTACCGCTCTCATCCAGCTTATTGATGTCTCGTCGCGCCGTCGCGGGGGAAATCCCTAAACGTTCGATCACTTTCTCGACGGTGATAAACCCTGTTTGCGCCAAGAGTTCCAGTAATATTTGATGCCGTTGCGCTTCCGTCATGAGCTATTCCGATAAGAATTGATTTGAAAAGATGATATTTGAAATAGCGTGAAATTACTAAAATAAATATGAAATCGCCAGACGCAAGGTCTGGCGATGGGGTTTCACAATCAGAGGAATGACTTGAACGGCAGGTCTGGCTCAATGGTGAAGCAATCATCGAAACCGCGTGGGTAGTGATACTCGAGATTGTCTTTGTCCAGCGGCCAGGTGAACTTACCGCCTACCTGCCAGATAAATGGCTTGAAGCCATACTTCAGACGGTCTTTTTTCATCTCCCACAATACGCGGATTTCCTGCGGATCGGCCTGGAAGTTTGACCAGATATCGTGGTGGAAAGGAATCACCACTTTGGTGTTCAGTGCTTCCGCCATGCGCAGCATATCGGCGCTGGTCATTTTGTCGGTAATGCCGCGCGGGTTCTCGCCGTAGGAGCCCAGCGCCACGTCAATCTGATGCTCGTTACCATGCTTCGCATAGTAGTTGGAGTAGTGAGAATCACCGCTGTGGTACAGGGAACCGCCAGGGGTTTTAAACAGATAGTTTACTGCTCGCTCATCCATGCCGTCTGGCAGGACGCCAGCGGCTTTCTGGTCAGCGGGCAGGGTGATCAGCGCGGTGCGGTCAAAGGCGTCCAGCGCGTGGATTTCAATGTCTTTAATTTTCACCACGTCGCCTGGTTTCATGACGATGCAGCGCTCTTTCGGCACGCCCCAGCCAATCCAGAGATCCACGCAGGTCTGCGGCCCGATAAACGGCACGTCGTCCGCACAGTTTTGCATCACCGCTGCCGCCACGTTTACATCGATGTGATCATTATGATCGTGGGTGGAAAGGACGGCGTCGATCTGGCGAATGGCAAAAGGATCAAGAACAAACGGCGTGGTACGCAGGTTCGGCTGCAATTTTTCTACACCTGCCATGCGCTGCATCTGATGACCTTTTTTCATTAGCGGATTGCCGTGGCTCTGTTTGCCGGTACCGCACCAGAAATCAACGCAAATATTGGCGCCACCCTCGGATTTCAGCCAGATGCCGGTGCAACCCAGCCACCACATTGCAAACGTACCAGGAGCAACCTGTTCCTGCTCAATCTCTTCATTCAGCCAGCTGCCCCATTCCGGGAAGGTGCTCAGAATCCATGATTCACGGGTGATGGTGTTCACTTTACTCATCGTTTTGACTCCTGGTTTAATCAAAAGTAATCATTAGGTGATTTGTTGTGATTAATGCTGGCACTCTTTGAATCGGTTTGCAACGAGTAAATTGAGGAAATTTATCTTCGCCATGTCACAGATAATCCATTTTTACGTTGTTAGAATATCCGCTATCAATGATTAATTGCATGAATTGTAAGAAATAATTTATTCGTCAGAATCGGTAGTGAAAATCATTACTAACAGCATGGAAATAATTTGCGTGATACGTCACAAATAATCAAATGCAATCTTGTGGTGATTATTTGTGATTAATAGAGTGATGGCACCAACCGAACAGGGATTACCCCTCGTGTTCTCATTTCTGGAGAGAGTTATGGAGATCCTCTACAACGTCTTTACCGTGTTCTTTAATCAGGTAATGACTAACGCCCCGCTTTTGCTGGGTATCGTGACGTGCCTGGGCTACATCCTTCTGCGCAAAAGCGTCAGCGTCATCATCAAAGGCACAATCAAAACCATCATTGGTTTCATGCTGTTGCAGGCGGGTTCAGGCATTCTGACCAGTACCTTTAAACCCGTTGTTGCCAAAATGTCTGAAGTGTATGGCATCAACGGTGCCATCTCTGACACCTACGCGTCGATGATGGCCACCATTGACCGCATGGGCGATGCCTACAGTTGGGTGGGCTACGCGGTACTGCTCGCGCTGGCGTTGAACATCATTTACGTTCTGCTGCGCCGCATTACCGGCATCCGCACCATCATGCTGACTGGTCACATTATGTTCCAGCAGGCCGGGCTGATTGCGGTGTCTCTCTATATCTTCGGCTACCCCATGTGGACCACGATTATCTGCACCGCTGTGCTGGTATCGCTTTACTGGGGTATCACCTCCAACATGATGTACAAGCCGACGCAGGAAGTGACTGACGGCTGCGGTTTCTCCATCGGCCATCAGCAACAGTTCGCCTCGTGGATCGCTTACAAGGTTGCGCCATATCTGGGTAAAAAAGAGGACAGCGTTGAAGACCTCAAGCTGCCGGGCTGGCTGAATATCTTCCACGACAACATCGTCTCCACGGCGATCGTAATGACCATTTTCTTCGGCGCCATTCTGCTCTCCTTCGGGATTGACGTAGTACAGGCGATGGCGGGTAAAACACACTGGACAGTCTATATCCTGCAGACCGGTTTCTCCTTCGCGGTGGCGATTTTCATCATTACCCAGGGCGTGCGCATGTTTGTTGCCGAGCTCTCTGAAGCCTTCAACGGGATCTCTCAACGCCTGATTCCTGGTGCGGTACTGGCAATTGACTGTGCGGCTATCTACAGCTTTGCGCCAAACGCGGTGGTATGGGGCTTTATGTGGGGCACCATCGGCCAACTGATTGCGGTAGGCATTCTGGTCGGCTGCGGCTCATCCATTCTGATTATTCCTGGCTTTATCCCGATGTTCTTCTCCAACGCCACCATTGGCGTCTTTGCTAACCACTTTGGCGGCTGGCGTGCAGCGCTCAAGATCTGTCTGGTGATGGGCATGGTGGAGATCTTCGGTTGCGTGTGGGCGGTCAAGCTCACCGGTATGAGCGCCTGGATGGGCATGGCGGACTGGTCAATCCTGGCCCCGCCAATGATGCAGGGCTTTGCGTCCGTCGGGCTGGCCTTTATGGCCGTCATTATCCTGATTGCCTTGGCTTATATGTTCTTCGCTGGCCGTTCTCTGCGAGCTGAAGAAGATGCGGAAAAACAAACAGCAGAAGTTTCTGCTCACTAAGGAGTTTCGATTATGACCGTACGTATCCTGGCTGTGTGTGGCAATGGGCAAGGTAGCTCCATGATCATGAAGATGAAAGTGGACCAGTTTTTAACCCAGTCAAACATTGACCACACGGTGAACAGCTGCGCGGTGGGTGAATACAAAAGTGAACTGAACGGCGCCGATATCATCATCGCGTCTACCCATATCGCCGGTGAAATTAGCGTTTCTGGCAACAAGTATGTCGTGGGGGTACGCAATATGCTCTCCCCTGCGGATTTCGGCCCAAAACTGCTGGAAGTGATCAAAGCGCACTTCCCGCAAGATGTGAAGTAAGGACGCCACATGAAACTACGTGATTCGCTGGCTGAGAATAACTCCATCCTTTTACAGGCCGAGGCCAGCACCTGGCAGGAGGCGGTGAAGCTGAGCGTGGATCTGCTGGTTAAGGCCGATGTTGTCGAGCCGCGTTATTACCAGGCCATTCTTGATGGTGTGGCGCAGCATGGTCCTTATTTTGTGATTGCGCCAGGACTAGCGATGCCGCACGGCCGCCCGGAAGAGGGCGTGAAGAAAACCGGCTTCGCGCTGGTAACGCTGAAAACGCCTTTGGTGTTTAACCATGAAGATAACGACCCGGTCGACATCCTGATCACCATGGCGGCCGTCGATGCCAATACCCATCAGGAGGTTGGCATCATGCAGATCGTTAACCTGTTTGATGACGAAGCGAATTTTGATCGTTTACGCGCCTGCCGCACCGAGCAGGAAGTGCTGGATTTAATTGATAACGCCACAGCGGCGGCAGTTTAAGAAGGAATTGAAAATGTCATTACCAATGTTGCAGGTCGCGCTGGATAACCAGACTCTGTCCGATGCGTATGAAACCACCCGCTTGATTGCGGAAGAGGTGGATATTATCGAAGTTGGCACCATTCTGTGCGTAGGTGAAGGCGTGCGCGCCGTTCGCGATCTGAAAGCGCTCTACCCGCATAAAATCGTGCTGGCCGATGCCAAGATTGCCGATGCAGGCAAAATTCTCTCCCGCATGTGTTTTGAAGCTAATGCCGACTGGGTCACCGTGATCTGCTGTGCAGATATCAACACTGCGAAAGGTGCGCTGGATGTGGCGAAAGAGTTCAACGGCGATGTGCAGATTGAACTGACCGGTTTCTGGACCTGGGAACAGGCCCAGGCGTGGCGCGATGCTGGCATTCAGCAGGTCGTTTATCACCGCAGCCGTGATGCGCAGGCCGCCGGCGTGGCGTGGGGAGACGCAGATATCAGCGCCATTAAACGTCTTGCTGACATGGGCTTTAAAGTGACCGTTACCGGTGGCCTGGCGCTGGAAGATCTGCCGCTGTTTAAAGGTATCCCTATTCACGTCTTTATCGCGGGTCGCAGCATTCGTGATGCCGCGTCTCCGGTGGAAGCGGCACGTCAGTTCAAACGTTCAATCGCTCAGCTTTGGGGCTAAGGAGCGGGTATGTTGTCTAAACAGGTCCCGCTTGGCATTTATGAAAAGGCACTCCCCGCGGGGGAGTGCTGGCTGGAGCGGCTGAAACTGGCGAAACAGTTGGGCTTCGATTTTGTCGAAATGTCCGTGGATGAGACCGATGAACGTCTTTCTCGCCTCGACTGGAGCCAGGAGCAGCGTCTGGCGCTGGTGAGTGCGGTCGCCGAAACGGGCGTGCGCGTGCCGTCCATGTGCCTTAGTGCCCACCGTCGTTTTCCGCTTGGCAGTGAAGATGATACGGTGCGCGCGCAGGGGCTGGAGATCATGCGTAAAGCCATTCGTTTTGCGCAGGATGTGGGTATTCGCGTGATACAGCTTGCCGGGTATGACGTTTACTATCAGGAAGCCAATGACGAAACGCGTCGTCGTTTTCGTGACGGCCTGAAAGAGAGCGTTGAGATGGCTAGCCGCGCGCAGGTGACGCTGGCGATGGAGATCATGGACTATCCGTTAATGAACTCGATCAGCAAGGCGCTGGGCTATGCGCATTACCTGAACAATCCGTGGTTCCAGCTCTATCCTGATATCGGCAACCTGTCGGCGTGGGATAACGACGTACAAATGGAACTGCTGGCGGGGATGGGCCATATCGTCGCGGTTCATGTCAAAGATACGCGTCCTGGGGTATTCAAAAACGTTCCGTTCGGCACCGGGGTGGTGGATTTCGAACGGTGCTTCCAGACGCTCAAACAGGCGGGGTATTGCGGACCTTACCTGATTGAGATGTGGAGCGAAACGTCAGATGACCCGGCAGGTGAAGTGGCTAACGCTCGCGACTGGGTACGGGAACGTATGGCACGGGCCGGCTTACTGGAGGCTGAACATGCGTAACCTTAAGCAGCAGGTCTTTGACGCTAATATGGATCTTCCGCGCTATGGACTGGTGACCTTCACCTGGGGAAACGTCAGCGCCATCGACCGTGAGCAGGGGCTCGTGGTGATTAAGCCCAGCGGCGTGGCATATGACGCCATGAGCCCTGACGATATGGTGGTGGTTGATCTTGAGGGTAACGTTGTCGACGGCAAATGGCGCCCTTCTTCAGATACAGCCACCCATCTGGCGCTCTACCGGCGTTACCCTTCTCTTGGCGGCGTAGTGCATACGCACTCTACGCATGCCACAGCCTGGGCACAGGCGGGGCGGGCAATTCCGGCTCTGGGAACCACGCATGCGGACTACTTCTTTGGTGACATTCCCTGCACGCGGGCACTCACGCAGACAGAAGTGGAAGGCGAGTACGAGCTCAACACGGGTAAGGTCATTATCGAAACGCTGGGTGAGAGCGAACCGCTGCACACGCCGGGCATTGTGGTCTATCAGCACGGTCCGTTCGCCTGGGGTAAAGATGCGCATGACGCTGTCCATAACGCGGTAGTCATGGAGGAGGTGGCTCGTATGGCGTGGATTGCTTGCGACATCAACCCACAGCTTCAGGGCATTGATGATTACCTGATGAACAAACACTTCATGCGCAAGCATGGGCCTAATGCTTATTACGGGCAGAAGTGAGTCAGAACCAAAAAAAAAGCCCCCGGGCAGGGGGCAAGTCAAACTATGGCTATGTTCTCTTTGTTGGCTTTCCTGGTGCTAGCGTTAAAAGGTTATCGGTAAATATCTGCACTGGCGTGCATATTGCCGTTGCTGCCGGGCTCACGCATCAGTATGACGTGATAGTAATTTGCCCCCTGAGCATCGGTTTCTTTATTAAGAGCCTGATCTGCTTCGCTCTCTGTGGCGAAATTATGATTGATGTAAATTACGCCTAAGCTCTGCACATCATCCATGTTTCTGGCCTGTCGGCTGTCTATCTTGATGGCTGCCATCGCGTTTGCACTGAGCAAAAGCGCAGCCATTACGGCAATTGCGATTTTTTTCATGATATGCGCTCCACGACTGCGTGCTGTGAGACGGTTGATTGCTCTCCTTCGGTGTTTAAATGGTCTCTGATTAAAGTGTAATCACTTATCCGGCGAGGATGCGTGACCATTTCTGATGCAGTTGTTCAAAAAAACAACGCTTCCTGATGCGATTAATTTTAAATCACCCACTTAGACCAGCTTTGCGGTTTGTGCGAATTATTTGTGCAATCAGCTTGAGTTTCCAGGGGCGCGCAAGTATTATGACGCGTCAATTTTTCAGCCGACCTTTAACACGTTCCTTGCCTCCCCGGGCCTCGGCTGACCCAGACAGGAGGCTGAATAATCCGTAAGGAGCAATTCGATGCGTCATTACGAAATCGTTTTTATGGTCCATCCTGACCAGAGCGAACAGGTTCCGGGTATGATCGAGCGCTACACTGGTGCAATCACTGCAGCAGCGGGCACGATCCACCGTCTGGAAGACTGGGGCCGCCGTCAGCTGGCTTACCCGATCAACAAACTGCACAAAGCACACTACGTTCTGCTGAACGTTGAAGCTCCGCAGGAAGTGATCGATGAGCTGGAAACTAACTTCCGCTTCAACGATGCCGTTATCCGCAGCATGGTTATGCGTACTAAACACGCAGTTACCGAAGCATCTCCGATGGTTAAAGCGAAAGACGAGCGCCGTGAGCGTCGCGATGATTTCGCAAACGAAACCGCAGATGATTCTGATGCTGGGGATTCTGAAGAGTAATTTCTGATGACCAACCGTCTGGCGTTGTCCGGCATCGTATGCAGGGCTCCCCTTCGAAAGGTCAGTCCATCAGGAATTCCGCATTGCCAGTTCGTGCTTGAGCATCGTTCTGTGCAAGAGGAAGCCGGGTTTCACCGGCAGGCGTGGTGCCAAATGCCCGTTATCATTAGCGGACACGAAAACCAGGCCATTACTCACAGTTTAACGGTCGGTAGTGCAGTAATCGTTCAGGGGTTCATCTCTTGCCACAAGGCAAAGAACGGTCTGAGCAAAATGGTTCTGCATGCCGAGCAGATTGATTTGATAGATTCTGGAGACTAGCCATATGGCACGTTATTTCCGTCGTCGCAAGTTCTGCCGTTTCACCGCGGAAGGCGTTCAAGAGATCGACTATAAAGATATCGCAACGCTGAAAAACTACATCACCGAAAGCGGTAAGATTGTCCCAAGCCGTATCACCGGTACTCGTGCAAAATACCAGCGTCAGCTGGCTCGCGCTATCAAACGCGCTCGCTACCTGTCTCTGCTGCCGTACACTGATCGTCATCAGTAATCGGGCACGGTCCATTAATACGACTTTAAGAGGATAAGGTAATGCAAGTTATTCTGCTTGATAAAGTAGCAAACCTGGGCAGCCTGGGTGATCAGGTAAACGTTAAAGCGGGCTACGCTCGTAACTTCCTGGTTCCACAGGGCAAAGCTGTTCCTGCTACCAAGAAAAACGTAGAGTTTTTCGAAGCACGTCGTGCTGAACTGGAAGCCAAACTGGCTGACGTTCTGGCGGCTGCTAACGCTCGCGCTGAAGCAATCAACGCACTGGGCACTGTTACCATCGCTTCCAAAGCTGGCGACGAAGGTAAACTGTTCGGTTCCATCGGTACCCGCGATATCGCTGATGCAGTTTCTGCAGCAGGCGTTAAAGTGGCTAAGAGCGAAGTTCGTCTGCCGAACGGTGTTCTGCGTACCACTGGTGAGCACGAAGTTGACTTCCAGGTTCACAGCGAAGTGTTCGCTAAACTGGTTGTTAACGTTGTAGCTGAGTAATTTTTTACTCTGCTCGCGTCAAAGCGCCGGCCTTGTGCCGGCGTTTTGCTTTTTAAAGCCTGCTGAACGTCACTTTACATCTTGTATGGTAGCTATTCCTGACGCATTCTCTGATAATAAAATGAAACGCAATTTTATCTTTGAGATTTGCCATGGAAACCGCTCTGTCTACGCCCGTCTTTGCCCGTCGCAATGTAGCCTACGCCTGCGCTACACTCTGCTGTCTGCTCTGGGGTAGCTCTTACCCGGCCATTAAAAGTGGCTATGAACTCTTTCAGATCGCAACCGATGATATTCCGTCAAAAGTCGTCTTTGCCGGGTACCGTTTTCTGTTCGCCGGGGCATTGCTGCTGCTGTTTGCGCTGGCTCAGCGTAAACCCATCGCCAGGCTCACGCCCACGCAGTTTGGTCAGCTTACGATCCTGGGGCTGACGCAGACCACCATTCAGTACACCTTCTTTTATATCGGGCTGGCGTACACCACGGGCGTTAATGGCTCGATCATGAACGCCACCGGCACCTTCTTCAGCGTACTGCTGGCGCATTTTATCTACCTCAACGATAAGCTCAGCTATAACAAAACGCTGGGCTGTATTCTGGGGTTTGCCGGGGTGATGCTGGTGAACTTCCACAGTGGTCTCAGTGATTTCCGTTTTGTCTGGAATGGTGACGGGTTTGTGGTGCTGGCGGCGTTCATCCTCTCCGCCGCCACGCTGTACGGAAAACGTATCTCCCAGACGGTCGATCCGACGGTGATGACCGGCTGGCAACTGGGTATTGGTGGCCTTGCCCTGGTGGCAGGGGGATATGCCACGGGTGGGACGCTGGAAGTGCATAGCCTCACCGCGGTGGCAGTATTGGGGTATCTGACGTTGCTCTCATCCGTCGCCTTCGCTCTGTGGAGCGCCCTGCTGAAAGTGAACCGCGTCAGTATGATTGCCCCGTTCAACTTTGTGATCCCCGTCGCCGGGACGGTACTGTCCGCTATTTTCCTGGGGGAAAACATCCTGGAGATTAAATACGCGATTGCGCTGGTGCTGGTCTGCTCGGGGATCTGGTGGGTGAATAAACGGAGTGCCTGAGAACAAAAGTGCCGGGTGGCGGCTTCGCCTTACCCGGCCTACGCCATTACCGTGCTCTGATAAAACTGCCGTCTGGCTGGCGGGTAAACAGCACCTGTTGGCCATTACCCGTATCAATCGTTAACCCAGTCACCACGCCGCTGGCATTCTGGCGGATCTGCACCATCTGGCCGTTCTGCAGGTTACTGAGCGGCTTGCCCGCACCTTCTACCTGGGCCATCGCATAGACATCGGTTGGTGGCAGGTTGTGATCGCGGAACAGCTGAGCAAGCGTTTTGCCCGGCTCTACGCGGTAGGAGCGCCACTGCTGCTCAATACCGGTGGGCTGCTGTGTCTGTGGTTCAGACGGGGTGACGGCCTGCTCCTGCGGTTGTTCTTCCTGAATCGGCTCTGGCTCAACCGGAGCAACCTGACCCGGATCGTTAGACGGCGTCACAAGCTGTGTCTGCATAGGCTGCGCGTCAGGTTGCGGACGCGTTTGCGACTGAAGATCCAGTTGCGCATTGCGGGTGACTGGCGCAGTGTCGACATCATCGCCGCCAGAAGGGAGCAGGAAACCGACGATCACCAGCAGCGCACCAATGATGATCCCTCTGCGATGCAGGGGAGGTAGCGGGTCCATAATGCGAAAATTGTCCGGCGCCTGCCAGATTTTCGCCAGGGTAGGTTTCAGTTCAAATCGCCCGGGCATGGCTCTCCTCCTGCTCCGCGTCTTTTTTATCCTGTGCTCCGAAGTATAGTTCGCTAACTGCCTGAACGGCGTAGCAAACCCGACATCCGTGACATCCGTTCGGGATTAATCCTGGTTACCTCTATTGTTTCTGTTTCGTCGCAGTTTGTCACCTTAACTTCAGACAAAGTTTTACCCATAAGGGCATGGCTGCTATGCTGCCCGCTACTTTAAATGTGATGGAAGGAAAACCCATGACCACCCCGACTTTTGACACTATCGAAGCGCAGGCAAGTTACGGTATCGGCTTGCAGGTAGGACAGCAACTGAGCGAATCCGGCCTGGAAGGTCTGTTACCAGAAGCGCTGGTGGCGGGTATCGCTGACGCGCTGGAAGGCAAACAGCCAGCCGTTCCGGTTGATGTTGTCCACCGTGCGCTGCGTGAAATCCACGAACGTGCTGACGCAGTGCGTCGCGCGCGCTTCGAAGAGATGGCGGCAGAAGGCGTGAAATATCTGGAAGAGAACCGTGAGCGTGAAGGCGTGAACAGCACCGAGTCTGGCCTGCAGTTCCGCGTAATCAACCAGGGCGACGGCGCTATCCCGGCACGCACTGACCACGTTCGCGTGCACTACACCGGTAAACTGATCGACGGTACGGTATTCGACAGCTCTGTTGCACGCGGTGAACCGGCTGAATTCCCGGTTAACGGCGTTATCGCAGGCTGGATTGAAGCCCTGACCCTGATGCCAGTCGGCTCCAAATGGGAACTGACTATCCCGCACAACCTGGCGTACGGTGAGCGTGGCGCTGGCGCGTCCATCCCGCCATTCAGCACCCTGGTGTTTGAAGTCGAGCTGCTGGAAATCCTGTAATCGGCTTTTCTTATTTCCTCTCTCCGTCCGGGGAGAGGAAAATAGTGTTAAAACCTATAGTTACGACGGAATCAATATTTTATCTTGCAAACGAAACTGTTGCGTGTATTTTTGTGAGCTGTTTCGCGCTGTATGAGTGATATGACACTCACTTCCAACATATTATTAACATAATATCTAAATCATAGTATTCATCCCGCCGATTCTTACCTAATATCGATAAACCCTTACAGAGGGACCGTCATTTATTTGACGTTTTAAAGGCCAGAAGAGCCTTAACAACACAGACAGGCATAAACAGGAAAATTACATGGTAGATCAGGTCAAAGTCGCCGCGACAGAAGAGGCGACGTCTGAACAGTCGCTACGGCGCAATCTCACAAACCGTCATATTCAGCTTATCGCCATCGGGGGTGCCATCGGTACCGGGCTGTTTATGGGCTCAGGCAAAACCATCAGTCTTGCCGGGCCGTCGATCATTTTCGTTTATATGATCATCGGTTTTATGCTCTTTTTCGTGATGCGTGCAATGGGTGAATTGCTGCTCTCCAACCTCGAATACAAATCTTTCAGCGATTTTGCTTCCGACCTGCTCGGCCCCTGGGCGGGTTATTTCACCGGCTGGACCTACTGGTTCTGCTGGGTCGTGACCGGCATGGCGGATGTCGTCGCCATTACCGCCTATGCGCAGTTCTGGTTCCCCGGTCTGTCGGACTGGGTCGCCTCGCTGGCGGTGATTGTTCTGCTGCTGAGCCTCAACCTCGCTACCGTTAAGATGTTCGGTGAGATGGAGTTCTGGTTCGCGATGATCAAGATTGTCGCTATTGTGGCGCTGATTGTGGTGGGCCTGGTAATGGTGTTGACGCATTTCCAGTCGCCAACCGGCGTACAGGCTTCGTTTACCCATTTGTGGAATGACGGCGGCTGGTTCCCGAAAGGCATCAGCGGCTTCTTTGCCGGTTTCCAGATTGCGGTGTTTGCCTTTGTGGGGATTGAGCTAGTCGGAACCACCGCTGCGGAAACCAAAGACCCGGAAAAATCCCTGCCGCGCGCAATCAACTCCATTCCGGTTCGTATCATCATGTTCTACGTCTTCGCGTTGATCATTATTATGTCCGTGACGCCGTGGAGCTCCGTTGTGCCAAGCAAGAGCCCGTTCGTTGAGCTGTTCGTGCTGGTGGGACTGCCTGCGGCAGCGAGCCTGATTAACTTCGTGGTGCTAACGTCGGCTGCGTCGTCGGCGAACAGCGGTGTGTTCTCAACCAGCCGCATGCTGTTTGGCCTGGCGCAGGAAGGCGTTGCGCCGAGCGCGTTTGCCAAACTCTCTAAGCGTGCCGTACCGGCGAAAGGGCTGACCTTCTCCTGCATGTGCCTGCTGGGTGGTGTGGTAATGCTCTACGTGAACCCGAGCGTCATCGGTGCGTTCACCATGATCACCACCGTCTCGGCGATCCTGTTTATGTTCGTCTGGACGATCATCCTCTGTTCCTACCTGGTGTATCGTAAACAGCGCCCACACCTGCACGAGAAATCAATCTACAAGATGCCATTAGGCAAGCTGATGTGCTTGGTGTGTATGGCATTCTTCGCGTTCGTGCTGGTTCTGCTGACGCTGGAAGATGACACCCGTCAGGCGCTGATCGTCACGCCGCTGTGGTTCATTGCGCTTGGATTGGGCTGGCTGTTCATTGGTAAGAAACGAATGGCAGGCGTAAGGTAAAAGCAAAACGGCAACTTCGGTTGCCGTTTTTAGTTTTTGCACCCTCTCCCTGTCATCAGGCTTCAGTGGCCTTTTTTATTCCCCTGCCAATGCTCGCGGGAACAGAACGTTGTTCTCAAGACTGATGTGTTCCATCAGGTCGTCGATCATCTCGTTAATACCGTTGTACATCGCTTTCCATGTGGTGCAGGCTTCTGGCGGCGGCGTGACGTTATTGGTGGTGTGTTTGATGACTTCCAGCAGCTCACCCGCGTCGTCATGTTCGCTTTCCATCACGCTAATTGGCCCCATCGCCTGGCTGCCCATTCCCTGTTTGACCATCGGGAAGAGGATCTGCTCTTCTTTCATCATGTGGCTGGTGAGTTCTTCATGCAGCATGGTCAGGTATTTCGCCAGGCCGCGCGGCACGGAAGGTTTGTCGGCGTGTACGCGCTCCACTTTGGTCGCCTGCAGGATCAGCTCCGGCAGCTGTTCACGGTGGCGGTCGTGGTAACGCACGATAATGTGGTCGATGATTTCGGCAAGCGGGGCCGTGCGCCAGTCTTTGTCGATGGGCTGCTCTGCCAGCTGCGCCAGTTCCGCTTCAATGAGCCCGACATCCAGTTCTTTGCGCGAGGCCGCACGTGCCAGGGTTTGCTTACCGCCGCAGCAGTAATCCATGTCGTATTTACGAAACAGCGCAGAAGCGCGAGGGATGGAGAGCGCCAGCTCGCCGAGGGGTTGGTCGCGGAAGGCCATAGCAGTTACCTCATCATCAAGAATATAAGATGCATATTAAATGCATCTTTATGGCAGTGCTATAACCCTTTAGAGGCAAGGGTGAAAATGCGATGTGGATCACAAAAAAATTCCCGCGTTTAACTCACTGAATGAACGCAGAAAATGACTTTAGAAACTTTTTTACAGTGGAGAAACAGTAAACAACCCGCCGCGCCTGCCGATATATCCACGTCAGACAACCTGCATATAACAAAGGCAACGCATGTTTAAACGTATAAAAGTCATTACCCTTTTGATTTCGGTGCTGCTTGTGCTCGGCATCATGCAACTCGTCTCCGCCGGTATCTTTATTAACGCGCTGAATAACGACAAAGATAACTTCACCGTGTCGCAGCTATCCAGCAAGAACGTGGCGGAGTTTACCGATGCATGGATTAGCCTGAACCAGGCACGCGTCACCCTGAACCGCGGCATGCTGCGTCTGCAAAGTAGCATGGCTTCGCAGATTAACGGCGGGCAGCTCAACGAGCTGGTGAACACGGCGAAAAACCTGCTGGCCAATGCCCAGTCTCATTACGACAAATACTATGCCTTACCGAATACCCCAGGGCTGGATCCCAACCTGGCGAACCGCCTGGAAGAGCAGTATCGCAATTACTCCGCGACGCTGACCCAAATGAACGTTTTGCTCTCTCAGGGCAATCTGGAAGAGATGTTCAAGCAGAATGCGGAGCAGAAACAGACCGCGATGCAAAATGTGTACCGGGAATGGCGTGAAGCCCAGGCCGTGCTTACGGACAAAGGGATCAAAGATAACGAAAGCGATTACAAGCGTATCCTGTGGATCCTCTCTGCGGTCATGCTGCTGGTGATTATCGTGATTATCTCCAGCTGGATTGCCATGCGCCGTGTGCTGCTGTTGCCGCTGCAGGATGTGATAAGCCATATCCGCGCCATTGCCGCCGGTGATTTAACCCAGCCGATCCATGCTGAGGGTAAAAACGAGATGGCCGTGCTGGCGCAAAACGTCCAGGAGATGCAAACCGCGCTGGCAAACACCGTGGGCGTGGTGCGTGAAGGTGCGGATACCATTTACACCGGTGCGGGGGAAATCTCTGCGGGCAGTAACGATCTCTCTTCCCGTACCGAACAGCAGGCTGCCTCGCTGGAAGAGACGGCTGCCAGTATGGAGCAGCTGACGGCAACGGTGAAACAAAACGCCGACAATGCCCGTCAGGCTTCCCGTCTGGCGCTTGATGCCTCCTCAACGGCGAAGAAGGGCGGTAACGTTGTGGAAGGCGTCGTCCGTACCATGGACGAAATCGCCACCAGCTCCAGCAAAATTGCTCAAATTACCAATGTCATTGACGGCATTGCCTTCCAGACGAACATTCTGGCCCTGAACGCGGCGGTTGAAGCGGCGCGCGCCGGTGAGCAGGGGCGTGGCTTTGCGGTGGTTGCGGGTGAAGTGCGTACGCTCGCTCAGCGCAGCGCCCAGGCGGCGAAAGAGATCAAAGCGCTGATTGATGACTCTGGTGAGCGGGTTAACGCAGGCTCGCAGCTGGTGAACGAGGCCGGAGCGACCATGGCGGAGATTGTTAACGCCGTGACTCGCGTCACTGACATTATGGGCGAAATCGCCTCTGCGTCTGATGAGCAGAGCCGCGGGATCGATCAGGTGGGCCAGGCGGTAGCTGAGATGGATCGTGTTACCCAACAGAACGCCTCGCTGGTGGAAGAGTCTGCGGCCGCGGCCGCCGCCCTGGAAGACCAGGCGGCACGCCTGAACGAAGCGGTAGCGGTGTTTAAAATTGCCCGCAGCCAGGCGGTTAAGGCGGCTCCGGTAAAAACCTATACGCCAAAGGCGCAGCCCGTCGCTTCTGCGTCTGAAGCTAACTGGGAAACGTTCTAAAGGCTTGCCCGGTGGCGGCTACGCCTTACCGGGCCTATGTTTTTGCAGGCCCTGCAAACGCCTCACATCTCCGACGCCGGAACGACCATCGGTTTTTCCGGCTTCGCTCTTACCGCCATCACTACCCCCATCACCAGCAGCACTATTCCGCAGGCCGTTAACAGCGGCGGTACGCTCTGGCGCATCAGGAAGGTGTACAGCAGCCCGGCCAGCGTTTCGAAGACAATCAGCGGCCCTAAGATCACCGTTGGCAGTTTCTGGCTGGCGATATTCCAGCACAGTGCCCCCACCCAGGAACAGAGCACAGCGATAGCGATCATCAGCCCGACAAAGACCCACGGCCGCGGCCCGAAGGGCAGGGCGAAGTCCGGCTGTTGCTGAGCAGACCAGATACAGGCCCCGGCATAACCCACCAGCGAGACTGGCAGCGTCACCAGCGCCTGCGCCGTTGCCCACATCATTGGATGTTTATCCGGATTCTCCCGCAACCAGCGCGCATTACGCAGGGCATACCAGGCCCAGCAGGCGACGGAAATAAACGCTAAACCGATCCCCGAGCCATAACGCCAGACGCTGAAATCAGCGAGCCCGTGGCGAAGCTCAGCAATGTTCACACAGACCAGCCCGACGCCCGTGCAGATCAGCGCGGGCACCATTTTTGACCATGCCAGTTTGCCATCGCGCTGGCTGTACAGCAGGTTTGCAAAGACGGGGATGACGACGGGCAGCGTGCCGATAATCATGGTCGACACCGGGGCACCGGTACGCTGAATGGCGCTCGCCAGGCAGACGTAATAGATAAGGTTGCCCATCATGGTCAGCGCCAGCGCGGTCATCCAGTCCTGGCGGTTGAGCTGACGTAAACGCGTACGACCGAGCCAGGCCAGCGGCAGGGCAATCAACCCCAGCGCCAGATAGCGTCCGGTTGACTGCAGGGCCGCCGGATACTCGGGCACAATCAGCGGGCCGACAAAAATCAGCCCCCACATCAGCCCTGCCAGCAGGGCATACAACACGCCACTAATCATTATTCCATCCACATCAATTAACTTTGTACTCAGTGTAGAAGGGGGGATTGCGCGCGTATTGTATGAGATTGCGCATCAGCGCCCGATAACTTGTTTCTGGTAGCGGACGGGCGTAATCCCGTAGCGGCGGGTAAACGCGCGGGTTAAATGCGACTGGTCGGTCAGCCCGGTCGCGGCGGCCACTTCGGCGGCGGGCATACCGTGCGTAAGGAAGCCTTTGGCGCGCCACAGACGAATAGCCATCAGCATCTGGTGCGGCGTAACGTGGAAATGGGCTTTAAACTGGCGCTGAAAATGGTAAGGGCTGAGAGAAACCACGTTGGCCAACTCGTCCAGCGTCACGGCGTGCATGTAGTTGTCGTGCAGATACTCGCGTACCCGTTCGAACCGGTGCGCGCCTTCCTTAATTATTGGGGCGTGATGGGCCAACGGCTGGAAGGTCTCAATCAGATCCAACAGCAGTCCTTTTTGCGCAAGCGGGTCCTGGGTATGCCACAGGCCGTAGATCAGCTGGCCGATTTGCTGCGAACGCAGCGGGTCGTGGCGGGTAACCTCGCTAAACCACCAGTGACGCAGGCCAGTCACCTCTTCCAGTAAAGCGGGTTCGATGTAAACCATCCGGTAGCGCCAGCCACCTTCGGTGGCCGATTCTCCGGTGTGGATCTCGTCCGGGTTCATGGTGACAACGGATTTTTCAGCGGCCAGGTGCTGGGTACCGCGATAGCGAAAGCGCTCGGCACCAGTTTCGATGGTGCCGATGCCGAAGGCTTCATGCGTGTGAGGCTCAAAGGCGTAGTCAGCGATATGCGCGTGATAAAGTTCCAGACCCGGCAACTGCGCCAGATGGCGAAAGCGCGCGCTGTCTCTCTCATCGCTAAATTGTTCCGGTACGCCTTGCACACTGATTCTCCTCGGGGGCTATCTTGTGATTATCAGAGATGATCCGGGATTATGCACTAAACATCTTTGCGCGAACGGTCTTACGGTAATCCCCCGGTGAAACCGTGGTTTTATGTTTAAACTGGCGATTAAAGTGCGCAATATCCTGATACCCAACCGCGTTGGCGATCTCCTGAATACACAGGTTGGTTGATTGCAACATATTCATGGCTAACTCAATTCTGGCGGTTAATAAATATTGCAAAGGGGACATGTCAGTGGCGTTTTTAAAACGACGATTAAAGTTGCGCAAACTCATGCCAGCCATATCGGCAAGATTTTGCATTGATATATCTGAGGCGCAGTTGGCTTTAATCCAGGTCTGGATTTGCACAATATTTTCATCGGGATGGGGTTTGTTTTCTTCGCTGTAGCACTGACGATCAAACTGGCTACGAATTTCATGGAAAAATGTCCGTTGAGTATGTGTGGCTACCCGTTTTCCATATATCGTTTCAATAAAATGAATTGTCAGATCTGACAAGGCCTTAACGCTGGCGGCGCAGTAAATATTTTCGGCCTGGGTGAGAAAATGTTTAGTTTGTAATTTAACGCTGGGGTAATCGCGTGAGAATTGCCGGAAGTAGTGCCAGTGGGTGGTGGCGGGTTTCCCGTTAAGCAACCCTGATTCCGCCAGAAAACAACAGCCGGTTCCGACGGCAGCGATGCGGGTGCCTCGTGCGGCCTGCTCAGAAAGCCACGCCAGCAGCTCAGGCTGTTGTCTGACCACCGCGCGAGGGTTGCGCCACAGAGCCGGGATATAAATAACATCGTAGTGTCTGTCGTCGGCAAGCGTGGTGTCGGCAGTAATACTGAAGCCACTGTGCGTGCGGATCGGCAAACTGTTTATGCCGATGGTATTGACCTTCAAAATGCTTTCGGGTCGACAGAGCCTGAAACGCGATCGCTTTGCTGGGGGCGTATCTGTGTTGGCGTTTGTTTTTTGCTCAGCTAAATAGCTACTGGCCGCTGATTTCCACATTTCAATCGGTAGACTGAGGCCGGAACTTAGCATGCGTTCACATAACACAAATCCTATTTGTGTATTTGTCATTTTTGATTAATACCTGTTTTGACTATTATTTTTGGTAGCTCATCTTTAACCTGGCCAAAAAAGTCAGCATTTTGGCTGGTTTTTCATATTAGCTTTTGTTGGCGATTTGTAAACTAATATCTGTAAATTGTCTTAGCTTGATAACAAAATAAATTCACGACCAATACAGGATGGATTATGGTGAAATTACCCGTAATAACAGCATTTGGTGGCTATGGTCCGGCTGGTCGTAGTTCTTCACATCATGCATTTCGCCGAATGGTTATTGAGTCATTATCCGAAGAGGAACGGCAGCAGACGTTATTATCGCTTGCCATCCTGATGGGCATTCTTAAATATGATGAAGGCGGATATTGTGACATTTCCGGTAAAAGATTCACGCCCGATCAGGCTGCCGCGACGATAAAGAACGAGGCGCTTGAAGGATCCCTTATCAGAAAAATCACGGACGATTATTTTGATGTTGATGCCATCGTTAGTCATGCAAAATTGAATATGGCTTCGGACGAAAACGGTTTTAGTTTTATTATTTCTTCCAGACAATTACCTCAACCCTTACCGCAGGGATGGCATGCTGAGGAATTAACGGATCAGCGCGTGCGCATTACCGTCCGGGGTGATATGGACTGTAGAATTGAGACGCTGTTGCGCACGGAAGTTCAGGCCGCAGGTTTGCTGCCGCAAGGATTCCGGCCGGGTGACTATTACAATTCACAGTTTCACCCGCGGGCGTTGCAAATGGCCGTTGTCGGGGCGTCAGATGCGATCAACGCTATGGGGATCCCGTGGCGGGATATACAGGCGAAAATTTCGCCGGATCAGCTGGGTATCTACTCGGGCAATATTATGGGACAGCTCGACGAGTATGGCTTTGGCGGAATGTTGCAGTCGCGTCTCAAGGGCCATCGCGTCAGCGCCAAGCAGTGTCCGCTGGGCCTGAACAGCATGTGCGCCGATTTTCTCAATGCCTATGTATTGGGTAGCGTGGGCCACACCAGCGCCACGCTGGGAGCATGCGCCACGTTTCTTTATAACCTGAATGCGGCCGTCGAAGACATAAAAGCAGGGCGCATTCGCGTAGCCGTGGTAGGCAGCGCAGAAGCACCGGTTACATCAGAGGTGATTGAAGGTTTTGATGCCATGGGCGCGCTGGCGACAGAGAGCAAACTCAGGCATATCGATCAGACGGAGACGGCCGACTGGCGCAACAGCAGCCGTCCGTTTGGCAACAGCTGTGGGTTTGTGATCGCCGAGTCCAGCCAGTATATCGTGTTGATGGACGACGAACTGGCGATGCAGCTCGGCGCAGAGATCCACGGTTCTGTGGGAAACGTCTTTATCAATGCTGATGGCTATAAGCGTTCGATTGCTTCACCGGGGCCGGGGAATTACATCACTATGGCGAAAGCTGTCGCCTCTGCAGTGTCGATGGTTGGACTGGAGACGGTGCAAAAGGGATCGTTTATCCAGGCTCATGGTTCAAGCACGCCGAAAAATTGTGTCTCGGAAGCGGATATTTTTGACCGTGTTGCGCAAGCCTTTTCGATTCACGACTGGCCGGTGACGGCGGTAAAATCTTACCTGGGGCACTCCCTGGGGCCTGCCAGCGGGGACCAGTTGATAAGCTGTCTCGGTGTCTTCCGCTATGGCATTTTACCGGGCATTAAAAGCGTGCCGCACATCGCGCCGCAGGTGAATAACGCGCGTTTACACATCCCTGTTCAGGACTGCAAATTAGAGGATGAACAGGGGCATATTGCGTTTATTAATTCAAAAGGCTTCGGCGGTAATAATGCCACGGGGGTGGTTTACTCGCCGAAGCTTACCCAACAATGGTTGCGCAAACGCTATGGCGAACCGGCCTTTGCAGATTATCAGCAGCGTAACCGCCAGGTGCAACGACAAGCCCGTGCTTACGATGAAGCTGCCTCTCACGGCGAATTAAACGTTATTTATCTGTTTGGACAGCAGGGGATAAATGAAGACGATATCAATATTGATATGAATGGCATCACTATTCCCGGCTTTGAAAAGCCTATTTCGTTTGCGAGGGAAAAAGAATATAGCGATTTTTAAACGTCATATTCGGACTAACAAGTAATAAACCAGGGTGCCTGACGTTCTTCAGGTGCCTTATATTTGTGCACAAAAATCAGGAGAAAAAGAGTGGCTAATCTCAGTGCAATACTGATTGCCTTTGGCTGGAGTGGTATTGTTGTCGGTATATTAATGGGTGGATTAATGGGAATGTATGCCTTTAAGGGACCTTTCCGCGCTCCTAAAGGCCATGAAAATTATACTGATTTAAATCGCCGGATGTTAAGGTTGGCACATATCGCGTTTATTATGTTGCCCTTGATATCCATGCTCTATGGAATGTGTATTGATAGCCTCGCGGTACCTTATCTCTATAAATATTACGCGGTTATTTGCATGATGATACTTTCGGTGGGTATTCCGGTACTGTTGATTGCATCATGTTTTTATCTACCGTTTAAGTATGTGCAGGTTATCCCGTTTAGTTGTGGAATGTATGCGTTAGTTGTAATGGCAATTGGCAGAGTCTCTGCCCTGTAAATTTTCACTCATCTGAGATATTAAAATGACATCATTACTGAATACCCGCCAGTTGGGCCGGGACGCTATTGTCTCGACGGTTGATCAGCGCGTTTACCGCGAGAATCGTGCATTTGCCAACCGGCTTATCGACAGGGTTGAATCTCATCCGCTGATGCGCAACCCCATTCTCTCAAAAATGACCAGCGGCGAATTTGATATTCAACAGATGCGTGTATTTCATCTGGAGTTTTATCACGCGTTTGCACAGGTCTTCACCGATGCTGTGATTGAAGCCTTGAGCGCGGCGAAACAACTGGAAGCACCGCTGGGTGCACAAGCGAAAATGGCAGCGCGTTTTCTGCTGCAAATCAACCTGCTGGATGAGCTCGGCTTCCATCCGGGTGAAGACAACGAAGGTAATTACAACGGCCAGCCTGCGCTGGCGCACTACGTACAGTTCTTTAATACCATCCAGCAACTGGGGATGACTGAGCAGGAGGTGAAAGCCTGGCTGCCGATGTCCAGCTCACTGGCCTGCCGCGCGACGTTTGAGAACGCATATGGCGATTATACCCGGTTGGTTGGGCTGCTGGCCGTGGCAGAGACGGTCTTCCATGACTTCGCCACGCCGTGGGCGAAAGGCGTGGATAAAGCGACGGATATTGACGTCACACAGGGCTATCACAGCATTCATGTGGAAAGCGAGACGGGAGAGTCCATTGAAGATGGTCACTCTGAGGATGCATGGATCCTGTTCTGTCAGGCAATTACGGAAGACCGCTATCGCGAAATGGAACAGCACGTCGATCTGTGGCTGAAAGTCTGGAACGACTTCTGCAACGACCTGCTGGCAGGCCGCGCCGGAAAATAATCTTCTCACCTTCATTATCTTTAAAAATATAGAGCGAATTATGATGCCGTCTCTTCAGTTGTTTAACAGGGGATATCATTCCTTCAACCAGCTATTGCCCGAACTTGCTGTTCAACAGACTTCGCAGACGGCATTTGAATTCGTACGCAGCGCCAGAGATATTCACAGTCAAAATTATCAGCAATTACATCAGCGTGCCGCATCGCTTGCCGATGCATTAATGCAGTACGGGCAGCGTGGTGACCGGGTAATATTGCTTTACCCTGATGGTGAAGATTTTATTGGCGCTTTTTTTGGCTGCCTTTATGCCGGAATGGTAGCCGTCCCCGTCCCGATGCCCGCCAAATCGTCGGGAAGTGCGTGGGAGCGTTTCGTTGGCGTATTGCGCAATGCGCAAACGGAATTTATTGTTACGACCGCCAAAGGGGCTGAGACGTTAATCCAACTGGCGTTGCCGCTTTCCCCACTTATTTTTACCTTCGATCTGACTGATAACATCGCACTGCCTTCCGGTTATCGCCTGCATTATCTGGAGCGTCATTTCTCCGGGGCATTTCACCCGGTTTCGGTCACTGAAAACGATCTCGCCTTTTTACAGTACACCTCAGGGTCGACGGGCGCGCCAAAAGGGGTGATGGTGACACATGGCAACCTGTGGTCGAACTCGCTCGCCATCCACCACTTTTTCGGTCATCACAGCGAAAGCCGGGGCATGATTTGGCTGCCGCATTTTCATGATATGGGGCTGATCGGCGGATTATTGCAGCCCGTGTTTGGGGCGTTCCCCTGCCGGGTGATGTCACCCATGATGTTAATGAAGAACCCTTTTAACTGGCTTAAGCAAATTTCTGATTACCAGGCGACAACCTCCGGCGGGCCAAATTTCGCCTACGATTTGTGCGTACGTAAGATCAGCAGAGATCAGGTTGAGGCGTTAGATCTCTCGCGCTGGGATGTCGCGTTTTGTGGTGCAGAGCCCATTCGTCCCGCCACGCTGCAACAGTTCAGCGAGCACTTTGCACCTGCCGGATTCCGTTCTGGATCGTTCCTGCCGTGCTATGGCATGGCAGAAACCACGCTCATTGTCACCGGTATGGAAAAAGGGCGGGGACTGCGCGTGGCTGACGATGCCGGGGTGGTTTGTTGTGGGCACGCCCTGTCCGACACCAGTGTTTGCATCGTGGATCCTGAGCTCCACCAGCCGCTGGCTGAAGGGGAAAGTGGCGAGATCTGGTTACGTGGACCGGGTGTGGCCGCTGGGTACTGGAATAATAATACCGCCACGCGTGAAGCATTCCAGGCGCGTCTGGCTGATAATCCGCATCCGTGGTTGCGCAGCGGCGATATGGGGTTTCTCCAGGGCAGCCATCTGTTTGTCACCGGGCGGCTTAAAGAGTTGCTGATAGTGAATGGTCAGAATCACTATCCCACGGATATAGAAGAGACGATACGCCAGTCCGACCCTGTTCTGGCGGAAGCGACGGTCTGTGTCTTCGCCAGCGAAGCCGAACGCCCGGTTGCGCTACTTGAGGTGATGACACGCACTAAAAATAGTCTTGATATGCCGACGTTGGCACCGCGCATTCATGCCGCTGTGGCGGAGCGTCACGGCATCACGCTGGATGAGTTACTCCTCGTCGGACGCAGGGCGATACCCCGTACTACCAGCGGAAAGTTACAGCGTACCCGCGCAAAAGCGATGTACCAGCAGGAGATGCTCGAAGTGGAGTGGCGCAGCCGCCAGGCATCTATGACACCCGCCACGGCAGAAAGCACGCAGGGGTTGGCGGCGCTGATCGCCGGGATAATCAGCACTGCGACGAATGCCACAATCAGCGAATCTCAATGGGATGAGGCGTTTATCGGCTTTGGCATGAGCTCGCTTCAGGCGGTCGGCGTGATTGGCGAACTGGAGCAGCATTTGGGGCGCGAGCTCTCTCCGGCGTTGATCTATGACTATCCCACCATCAATCAGCTGGCCACTGCGTTGGGACAATCCGCAACAGCACAGCCTGTCCAGACGGCTGGCGCAGACAGCGCCATTGCGGTGATCGGTATCGGCGTCGAACTGCCCGGACATAGCGGCGTGGAGGCACTGTGGACGCTGCTGCTGCAAGGTCACAGCACCACCGGTGAAATCCCGGCACACCGCTGGCCGGACTCCATGCTTGAGGGATTCAACCGCAAAGGCAGCTTCTTTGAACATGTCGACGAGTTCGACGCTGGCTATTTTGGTATTTCGCCACGTGAAGCGGTGTATATCGATCCGCAGCATCGCCTGCTGTTAGAAACGGTACAACAGGCGCTCACCGATGCCGGGCTTAAAGCCTCCTCCCTGCGCGGCAGCGATACAGCGGTTTATGTCGGGATCAGCGCCAGCGATTACGCTCTGGCCTGCGGCGATAACGTCTCGGCGTACAGTGGTTTAGGGAACGCGCACAGTATCGCGGCCAACCGAATTTCCTATCTTTATGATTTAAAAGGTCCAAGTGTTGCGCTCGACACGGCCTGTTCGTCGTCGTTAGTGGCGATAGAGGGGGCAATGCAAAGTCTGCGGACTGGACGTTGTTCACTGGCGATTGCCGGGGGCGTCAATCTGGCGCTGACGCCGCATCTGCAAAAAGTCTTTACCGAAGCCCAGATGCTGGCCCCCGACGGTCGCTGTAAAACCTTTGACGCCCGTGCTGATGGCTATGTTCGTGGTGAAGGGTGTGGCGTCGTAGTGCTCAAACCGTTGACGCAGGCGCTGGCGGATGGCGATCGCGTATATGCCACGCTGGTGGCGAGCGCCGTGAATCAGGATGGCCGCAGTAACGGTATTACCGCACCGAATGGCCCGTCGCAGCAGGCTGTCATCCGGCGGGCGATGGCAGAGGCCGGGGTCGATAGCGACAGCATCGACTATATCGAAGCCCACGGCACGGGGACGGCACTCGGCGATCTGATCGAGTATCAGGCGCTGGAAACGGTATTCACCGATCGCAAGACTTCGGTTCCGGTGCAGGTGGGGTCAATTAAAACCAACATTGGCCATCTGGAGGCGGCGGCGGGTGTGCTGGGCGTGGTGAAAACCTCGTTGATGTTGTATTACCAGCAATATGTGCCGCACCTCAATTTTGCACAGAAAAACCCACATATCGCTGCAATTAGCCGCCATGTCGACGTTTGCGGGGGGCAAACCATCCCCTGGCACTCCGCTTCCGGTGTGCGCTACGCGGGCGTCAGCAGCTTCGGTTTTGGTGGCACAAACGGGCATGTGATATTGCGCAGCGCGCCGGCGGTTAAAAAATGCCAACAGCCCGCGACTCCACATACCGTGCTGCTGATCAGTTCTCATGATGAAAAGGGATTTTACCTTCAACGGGAGGCCATTCAGGCCGGATTATCCGCCCGTCAGGAGAGCGAGACTGCCACCTGGTGTCGTCTGGTGAACACCCGCTACGATGCCGCGCGGTATCGCGGCGTGGCGTTTGGCACGGATCGCACACAGCTGACGGAGAGCCTTGCACAGCTTGCTGCCAACAAGGCAGGTAAAGCTCAACCTCAGGTCTGGCTCTTTCCGGGGCAGGGCACCCAGCAAATCGGTATGGGGGCGGAGCTGTATCACCACCTGCCAGGCTATCGCGAGCGTTTTGATGCGCTGGCGGCGACCATTCAGCAGCGTTATCAGATTGATATCACCCAGGCGTTGTTCGCCCGTGACGAGGTCTGGCAGCGCTGCGCCAGGACCTGCCAGCTCTCACTCTTTGCCTGCAGTTACGTGCTGGCACAGAGCGTAATGCACTTTGGTCTGCGCCCGGCTGCGGTCATGGGTCACAGTCTGGGAGAGTATTGCGCAGCGGTCATCGCCGGTCATCTCTCGCTGGATGACGGGCTGGCCATGGTTCATCAGCGTGCGTGTCTGATGTCGGCCCTGACGCAGGAAGGGGCGATGGCGGTGGTGTTCAGCGGAGAAGCCGATGTGCGCCAGGCGATTGCACCCTGGGCGGGCGATATTGATATTGCCGCCTTCAACACGCCGACGCTCACAACCATTGCAGGAAGTACGGCCGCGATTGATGCCTGTCTTCATGCCCTCTCAACCCAGGGCGGCCATGCGCGAAAAATTAAAACCACCAGCGCATTTCACTCTTCCATGATGGATCCGATCCTCGGAGCCTGGCGCGAGTGGCTGGTCAATAACGTCACCTTCTCCAGTGGAAATATTCCGTTTTACAGCAACCTGAACGGGAAGATGTGTGAACGAACTGATGCCGATTACTGGTGCCAGCAAATTCGCCAGCCCGTGCATTTCCTGCAGAGTGTGCAAAACGTGCTGGCGCAAGGTGAGTTCACCTTTATCGATCTGAGTGCGGACAGTTCGCTGGGCAAATTTGTGAGTGCAACCGACCGTCGTCACCGGGTGCTGGCCGCAGGCGACCGACGACATGAGTACAAATCACTGCTGATGCTGCTGGGTACGTTGTGGCAGCAAGGGCACGACATCGACTGGAACAGGCTCTATTGTGCGACCACGCGGGAGACATTACCCCTGCCTGCTATCCAGTTCTGCCGCAAACGTTACTGGCTGGCGGGTAAGACGCCAGCGCAGACCCCATCTGCAAAAGAGGACGCTATGTCACATCAACACCATTTAGCCGCTGAAATAAAAGCGATTATCGCTGGTTTTCTTGAGGCGGATCCCGCCACGCTTGACGATTCACTGCCCTTCCTGGAAATGGGAGCAGATTCGCTGGTTTTGCTGGATGCCATCAATACCATTAAAGACCGCTACGGGGTTGCGATCCCGGTTCGTGCGCTGTTTGAAGAGCTCAATACGCTGGAGGCGGTGATCGCCTTTGTGGTGGAGCATGCACAGACAGAGACGGCTGCGGTGCCGGTCAGTGTCACACACACCGCCAGCCCGCCGTCGCAGCCCAGCGGGGCGATGCCAGTGCAGGCCAGCAAGCCGGAGGCGGAGCATGTTCAGGCGCTGATCGCCCGCCAGCTGGAGCTTATGTCGCATCAGCTCCAGCTGCTGAACGGTACGCCGCACCCTGTCCCGCAGACTGCAGCCACAACAATGTCGGTTGTCACGCCACCTGCGCCAGTTGTGGCTCCGACCGCACCGGCAAAAGCCAGTGCGCACAGCAGCTGGTTTAAAAAAGAGACCAAAAAAGTTTCTCTGGGCAGCGAGCGCGATCGTCATCTGGCGCAGCTCACCCAACAGTTCGTCGACAAAACGGGCGGTTCGAAACGTAATGCCCAGCAATACCGTGCCGTACTGGCGGATAACCGGGCCTCTGCCGGCTTTCGTTTATCCACCAAAGAGATGCTTTATCCCTTAGTGGGAGAGCGCTCTGAAGGTTCTCGCATCTGGGACGTCGATGGCAACGAATATATCGATTTTACGATGGGGTTTGGCGCCAACCTGCTGGGGCATGCTCCGGCGTGCGTGCAGCAGGCCGTTGCCGACCAGCTGGCGCAGGGGATGCAGATTGGCCCTCAAAGTGCATTGGCAGGCGAGGTGGCAACCCTTATCAGCGAGCTAACGGGACAGCCGCGCGTGGCGTTTTGTAACTCCGGATCTGAAGCGGTAATGAGCGCGGTGCGCCTGGCGCGCGCCGTGACGGGAAAAAATAAGGTCGCACTGTTTGGCGGCTCGTACCACGGTGTATTTGACGGCATTCTCGGACGTCAGCAGGGCGGCAAAACTCCTGAGCGCGCTACACCGATTGCCGCAGGTACGCCGCAATCGCTGGTGGATGACCTGCTGGTACTTGAGTACGGCAGCGAAGAGAGCCTGGCACTGATCGCCCGCTACGCGGCTGAACTGGCGGTGGTCATTGTCGAACCGGTGCAGAGCCGTTATCCCGATCATCAGCCACGGGAGTATCTGCATACCCTGCGTGAACTCACGGCGACCCATAATATTGCGCTGATGTTTGACGAAGTGATCACCGGTTTTCGTCTCGCGACGGGCGGGGCGCAAGCCTATTACGGTGTTCAGGCGGATATCGCCTCTTACGGGAAGATCGTTGGCGGTGGGCTGCCGATTGGTGTCATTGCAGGATCCCGACGCTTTATGGACAGTATCGACGGCGGGTTCTGGCAGTATGGCGATGACTCCTGGCCACAGGCGGAACTGATCTTCTTTGCCGGGACCTTCTCCAAGCATCCGCTGACCATGGCGGCAAGCAAAGCGGTGCTGGAGTACATCAAAGCGCACCCGGCGTTGTATGACGACATCAACCAAAAAACCGCACGTCTTACCCGGTCGCTCAATACCTGGTTCGCCGTGACCGGTACGCCGATTGAGATCGTGTCAGCCGGGAGTCTGTTCCGTTTTAAATTTAACGGCAACTACGACATCCTGTTCCACCATCTGATGCTGCGCGGCATCTTTATCTGGGAAGGACGTAACTGTTTTGTCTCGGTGGCGCATTCTGACGAGGATATCGACCGGTTTATCACGGCAGTAAAAGAGAGCGTAAACGCCATGCGCGTGGATGGCTTCTTTGGTCTGGAGGGGATACGTCCTGACACGCCGTATGCCGCGACCGACAGCCAGCAGCGTTTCCTGCAACTGGCGGCGCAGGATGAAAGCGGATTGTTGGCGGGGAATATTGGCGGTGTTATTGAGACCGCGCGCGACGTAGACAGCGATATTATGCGCGAAGCCTGGCACCTGCTGAGTGCGCGACATGAGGCATTGCGTATGCAGTTTACTGATGCCGGTGAACTGCGGGTGTCGTCGGAGACTGAGGTTGATTTCCGTGAGGAAAACGCGGTGCCTGCGACTTGTCTCGCAGATTTTGCCGCACAGCCTTTTAACCTCGCCACCGCACCGCTGGCTCGCCTTTTGCTCATCCGTCATGAGGGTAAGACTACGCTTGCTATTGCGGCACATCACACGGTGGCCGATGGCTGGTCGTTTATGGTGATGCTGCGCGAGTTGCTGCATCTTTACGATGCGCTGGCGGCGGGCAAACGTCCTGAGTTGACGGCGGCGGTAAGCTATCTGCAGGTGATCCGCGCGCAGAAGAGGGTAGATGAGGCGGCACTCACACAGCGTCTGGCAGCCTTCCCTGCGAGACGGTTAACGCCTGACGCGCTTACTGTGCTGGAGCCTTCTCTGACGTATCAGGGACAGCGTCTGATGCAGCGTCTGACCTATCCGGGTCTTGCCGGACAACTGCGCAAAGCCTCCGCTGAACTGCGGGTGACCCGTTTCGCCATGCTCAATGCGCTCTTTATCCTCACCCTTGAGAAAACGCTCGGCCATGGCCGGGTACCTGTCGCTGTGCCGGATGCGGGGCGCGATTTCGAACAGAGTGACGCGATTGTCGGACAGTGTGTCAGGCTGCTGCCGCTGTGCATTGACAGCGCGGCCTGTGCGTCGTTGCACGAGATGGCTGGGGCGATACATAACATGATTGTTGCGCAGCGCGACGAAGCTGCACTGCCGTCTCGCTGTTTCCAGGGACCGACTGCGGCACTGCCGTCTCGCTGTTTCCAGGGACCGACTGCGGCACTGCCGTTACTGGCAACCTTTAATGTCGAGCCGCATGCTCCGCTGGCAGAAATGCGACAGTGGCAGGCCAGTTTGTCCCTGTTACCGGTGAGCGCCGTAGAGTTCCCGTTAATGATCAATATTCTGGAGATGAAAGAAGGGTTGTCGGTCGAGCTGGACTACCAGTTGCGCTATTTCACCCGGGAGCATGCAAATGCGCTGCTTGAGCAGTTCCTGAGGGCGATAACCGTACTGGCAGAACACGGACCTGACGCTGCCGGAGCTTTATTCTCTTCGTCAGAGGTGCTGGCAGCTTCATGAAAAAACTGATGATTCTCATCCTGGTGGGCGCCATTCTGGCGTTCATCATAAATCTGCTCATTGATGCCGGACTGTTTTATCAGGTGCAGGAGAGTGGCGGGAAGCTGTGTCAAAAAATAAACGGTATTGAGGGGGCGGAAGATATCGCCCCCTTACAGGAAGGGGATGCGATAGCCAGCAGTCTCAACCGTCACGGTACCGCGCCCGGCGCGCTCTATTATCTCAACGGCGGTGATACGCCACGGCGGTTACCGGGCGATTATCCGCAGGCCTTTTTCCCGCATGGGATTGATGTCTGGCAACAGGAGGGTGAGACGTGGGTCTATGTGGTGAACCACCGCCCTCAGCAGGACAGCATTGATGTGTTTCGCTTTAACCGCGCGCAGATGCGCCTGGAATACCAGCCTTTTCTGTCTCAGCGCGTCGGGAAAAATATCAATGATATCAGCGTGATTGATAAAACCCGCTGGCTACTAACGCGCGATCACCGCTGGTCAGGGTTTGCCGGCAGGATGGAAGACTATTTGCGTCTGCCGCTGTCCAGTGTGCTTCTGGTCGATAACGGGAAATTGCATACCCTGATTGATGGCCTGCACTTTGCCAATGGCCTCTACTACAACCGCCAGCAGGGACGACTGTACGTGGCGGAAACCACCCATGGTGAAGTGAGCAGCTGGGAATGGCGGCCTCACGATTATGTTCCCGTCCTGCTGGGACGTTTTAGCGGGCTGCATGGGGTCGACAACATCATGCCTGATGGTGAGGGATTGCTGGTGGCGGCTCATCCGCAGCTTCTGAAGTTGGCTGCTTATCAAAAGGATGCGCAGGCGCGTTCGCCGTCGATGGTGTGGCGGCTGACAATCGGCACCGAAGGTGCGGTGCAGCAGGCCACTGTCCTCTATCAGAGCCACGGCGAGGCACTGGCCGCGATAAGCGTCGCTGCGCCAGTGGGGAGAAAGGTGATGATGGGTAGCGTTTTCGATGACGGCGTACTGCTGTGCGGAGGGCAATAAGATGCTGAAGAGATGTTTTTTCCGGCGTAGGGACTTTCAGGGGGTGCTGGAAGGACGGGCCTTCCCGCTGATATCCGGCCATACGCTACTGGAAAGCGCGCTCAATGCCGGGGTGCAGTTGCCGTATCACTGCCAGGTTGGAACCTGCAAATCCTGCCTGTGCCGGGTGGTCAGTGGCAAGACCCGTTCGCTTGTCGAGCTGGGGCATCTTCTCAGTCAGGAGGAGATTTCAACGGGCCACGTGCTGGCCTGTCAGTGCCTGCCGCAATCGGATCTGACGCTGGCTACCGCGTCCACCGCCTGCACCTCTGCGCGTGTCACCCAGGTTGAGCCGCTCTCGTCAACCGTATGGCGTGTCACGCTCCTGACTGCACGGGCGCTGCCTTTTCTACCCGGACAATCTGTGCAGATCGGCCTCGAAAAGTCGCGAGATGTCCGCCATTTTTCCGTGAGCTGGCCAAGCCAGGGGCGGGAAATGGTTGTGGATATCACGCGCCGGGAACAGGGCGGCTTTTCTCCGGTGTTGTGCGATGCGCGCACCATTGGTCGGACGGTCTGGATCTCAGATTGTCAGGGGCAGTTCGGCCAGCAGGATGACGGTAAAGGTCCGCTGCTGGCCATCGCCAGCGGCTCGGGGCTCGGCACCACCCTTGGGCTGGTACGCGCCGCGTTAGCGCGTAATCCCCGGCGTGAAGTGATGTTCATTCACGCGGTTCGCCAGCGGCAGGACAAATTCGACCTGCATGAACTGCAGCGCCTGCGCCGCCACTACCCCGGTTTTCACTTTCTGCATGCACTGTCACAGGAGAGTGCGGCGCAGGAGCATGAGCTGGCGGGCCGTGTGACCCGTTGGCTTGAAGACTGGCGCGCCCTCTATCCCGGCCCGACACAGGCGGCAGACTGGCGAGTAATGATTTGCGGCAATCCTGAGTTGGCGCAGGCGTGCCAGCAGAGACTGCTTGCAGGAGGCGTTAAAAGCCACTTGCTTGAAATGGACTGTTTTTCGCCACCGATCGGGGCGATAAGCAACGATAAAAATAAGGAGCCTGTATGTTGAGCTATCTGAGATTTGCCCTTGTGCCCTGTCTGTTTTTACCGCTAACCGCACTGACGACCCTGCTCGGCGGCGGGTGGATAGGGGTGTCGATGCTTTGCGTGACGTTGAGCTATGTCTTCTTCGACAACGTAATGAAGCATGACACCGCCGACCATCACTACCGACTACCGGCATTGCTGGCGCTGATCCCCTATTTACAGCTTCCTGCGGCGGCACTGGCGTTATTTGCCGTGATCTGGCAGGCTGCGCCGGGCGATCTGCTGGGGTTTGGCGCATGGCTTAGCGCCCTGACGGATCACAACATTATGGCGCTGCATGACCTCGCGATGCCGGAGCTGCTGCTGGCGGCAGTGTCCACCGGCTATACCATGAGCACCAATACCGTGGTGGCCCATGAGCTCATCCATAAAACACATAGTCTGGTGGCGATGATTGCCGGGCGCTGGCTTCTGGCACTGGTGGGCGACGCACAATTTTCGATTTCCCATGTTTATTCGCATCACCCTAACGTGGCGACCCCGGCTGATGGTGCAACGGCCCGCCGTGGAGAGAGTGTGTATCGCTTCTTTATTCGTTCGTCCCTGGCGCAGTATGCCGAATCCTGGCAGGTGGAAACGCAGCGCCTGTCGCTGCTGAAATCGCGCAGCGTCCTGCTGGCGAATCGGGTGACGCGCGGGGTGCTGATGAGTCTTTTGGTGGTTACCGTCTGCGTGATGGCGGCGGGCGTCAGGGGCGGGCTCGCCTGTCTTGTGGTCATGCTGGTGTCCAAATTCCTGTTCGAAACGGTGAATTACATCCAGCATTACGGGCTGGTACGCGTTCCCGGTACGCACGTGGAGCCGCGTCACAGCTGGGATTGTCATAACCAGGCCTCATCCGCCGGTCTGTTAAACCTGACACGCCATTCCGATCATCACACTCATCCGCGTCGCGAATACTGGAATTTACAGGCGCATAGCTATGCGGTTGGGATCGAAAAGGGATATGTCGCACACATTTTCTTCGCGCTGATACCGCCGATGTGGTTTAAACGCATGGAGGCAAAGCTCGCGTACTGGGACGAGCACGTCGCCACCGATGCGGAACGCGCATTGATCCGTCAGTGCGAATTACCTGCGGGTAATTCAAACGTTCCTTGTGTTTCTGGAGAGTCCCATGAGTGAGCAATTTGATCAGCTTATCGAGCAAGCCTACCAACAATACCGTGGACCGGCGTACCTGCGCTCCCCGCTGATTGCGTGTGTTAAAACCGGGATCCGTTTGATGGATCGGGTTGTACCGGGGCCGACGGCCGACTGGCTGGGGAATCGCTTTTTTACCCCGCGCCGGATGCCATCGCGAGTGAGTGATAAAGAGATGAACGGCCTGGCGAGCCGCATTGAGCACCTTACCCTGAGTAATCATAAGCATGCGGTGGTGTATTACTGGGGAGTTGAGGGGCCAAAGGTATTACTGGCGCACGGATGGGAGTCGAGGGCATCTCATTTTGCGCAGCTTATCAAAACGCTGGTTGAACAGGGTTTTCAGGTGGTGGGCTTTGACGCTCCCGGACATGGTGACGCGGAAGGAAACCAGAGCAGTATCGTTGAATTTATTGAAATTATTGAGCGGCTGGCGCACCAGGAAGGGGGCTTTGACGGCATCGTGGCACACTCGTTTGGCGGTTTATCGGTTATTAACGCCGTCAAAGCGGGGTTGCGAACCCGTGCGTTGGTTATCGTGGGCGCCCCCACCCACTTCAGTGGGCTGGTGACGAAATATTCCGCGATCCTCAATCTCCCGGACCGTCAGCAGCAGCGGCTACGCCGATATATTGAACGCTACTTTGGCATTGGCGAGGCGGTCTGGCGGCGTTTTAACGCGTATGAGGGATTGCAGGATATCGATCAACCCGTGCTGGTCATTCACGATAGCAGCGATGACATCGTACTGCGGATCGAAGCAGAGTGTCTGGTGAAAGCATGGCCCGGTGCACGGCTGGCCGAAACGCACGGTCAGGGTCACAATCCGTTGCGCCGCCCGGGGGAAGGCATTGACAGGGTGATGGACTGGCTGGCCCCCTTGCAGAGGTCTTCAGGCCATGAGCGTGATAACTCTGTCGCCTGAAAGGTGATAGTAGCCTTGGATCTGGCTGCCTTTAATGTGACGCGCTGAAAGCGTTCGGGTCAGTTCAAGGGTGATCCTCTGGTGTACAGGCTCTATTTTGCATACGCGGGCTGCGTCAAAGTCTAAGACGCGGCCAACGACAGGATAGAGCGCTTTATACAGACTCTCCTTCGCCGAAAAAGTGATGAGCTGTGCTCTACCAGCCTCCATCGGGCAGGTTGCAAGGTATGCCTGCTCCTCAGAGGTGGTAAAGAGATGTGCGGTTCGCTGCATTATCTCCGGTGCAGAAAACTCAATATCAATGCCTGGCGTCAGGCCTGAATCTTCAGGTACAACTACCGCCAGAGCCCATTCATGTGAGTGTGAGATACTACCTCGCCACCCGGCAGGCCAAAGCGGAGAGCGGTCCGGGGCGGTGCCCGGCGTGCCGTCACAGCCACAGGATTGCAGTATTCTCTGCGCGGCATAACGTGCGGCAAGGTACTCCGCTTTGCGTTTTACCACGGCGCTGTGGAGCTTTGCGGGAAAGGGGATGCCCCATTCAGCAAATAGTCCGTCGTGATAATCAGACATGACGAACGAGACCATGCAATAGCGCAGCGCGGGGAGAGGCACGATGTGTCCCATCTCAGCGGTATAGATAAAAAGGGGCGCTGAATCCGTGTTTATGGCTGTCAACATAGCAGAGGCACTGGCAACGAAAGTGGGGGACAGAATGCCATATAAGTGCAGGCCGGGTAAGGAGAATTACCCGGCATCGCGAAAAAATGGTTTTCCCGTTACAAAATGGTTTTAACGCTTTCAGCCAGCGACGTGGTTGGTCGCCCAATCAGTTTGCTCAGCGTATGGCTATCATCAAAGAGCCCGCCTTTAGATGCGCCCATATCAGAGTCCGCCAGCATATTCGCCAGCCCGGCAGGCAGGCCGACACTCTTCAGCGCAGCGGCGAAATCCGCTTCGCTCATGTTTTGATAAACCACCGGTTTACCGCTCTGCTTGCTCAGTTCAGCCGCCAGTTCGCTCAGCGTCCACGCGCTGTCGCCTGCCAGTTCATAGACCTTGCCAGCGTGGCCCTCTTCCGAAACCACTTTTGCCGCTGCCGCCGCGTAATCCGCTCGGGTGGCTGAGGCGATTTTGCCTTCACCTGCGGCACCGATAAACACGCCGTGTTCCAGCGCAGGCGGCGCGCTCGCCAGGTAGTTTTCGGTATACCAGCCGTTGCGCAGCAGGGCATAAGGAATGCCGGATGCCGCCAGCGCTTTTTCCGTGGCAACGTGCTCAACGTGCAGGCCCAGCGGTGAGTTATCCGCATGCAGCAGGCTGGTGTAGGCGATAAATGTCACGCCAGTCGCTTTGGCAGCGTTGATGACGTTCTGGTGCTGCGTGGCGCGCTGACCCACTTCGCTGGATGAGATCAGCAGAAGTTTCTCCACACCCTTCAGCGCTGTGGTCAACGCGGCCTGGTCGGTGTAATCGCCCTGACGAACCACAATACCCTGCTGGCTCAGAGCTTCCGCTTTCGCCGGGTTACGCACAATAGCCACAATCTGGTTTGCCGGGACGGTTTTTAACAGCTGTTCGATAACGAGGCGGCCAAGCTGGCCGGTAGCGCCGGTAATCGCGATCATGATCAATCTCCTTCGTGTTTGTCTGGTGTTGTGGCACACTAGCACCATAACTAACTTTTAGTAAGTACGTACAAAAAGGTAAGTATTAAATGACGATACCGACACTCAGCGAACAAATGCGCGATGGTAATCTCTTCGCGGAGCAGTGCCCGTCCAGAGAGGTGCTCAAACATGTCACCAGCCGCTGGGGGGTTCTGATCCTGGTGGCGCTACGTGATGGAACGCACCGCTTCAGCGATCTGCGCCGTAAAATGGGCGGCGTGAGCGAGAAGATGCTGGCCCAGTCGCTGCAGGCACTGGAGCATGACGGTTTTGTCGATCGCGTTTCGTATCCTGTTGTACCGCCGCACGTTGAGTATAGCCTGACGCCGCTTGGCGTAGAGGTGAGCGAGAAAGTGGCCGCGCTGGCGGACTGGATAGAGGTGAATACGCCGAAGGTGCTGGCGAGCCGGGATGAGCGTGCGGCGTAAAAGCCGGGAATGTGCGGTCTGATGCCCTCACCCTAACCCTCTCCCACAGGGAGAGGGAATAAACACTAAAAACAGTAACGTGCGTTGCCGTTTTGCTTTTACTTACTTAAATCCACCTGATAAATGGCGAACCCGATATCATCCGTCGCCACCTTCTTCATCGGATACTGCGCCTTCTCCTTAATAAACGCCGCAGCCTTATCCGACGGGGACGTTTCAATGCGAATATCCAGTGGGGTATCGCTGTGGATCGGGGCCAGACGCCAGTTGTTATCGACCGCCGGATGAATCTCTCCCGCCTTTTTCGACTCTGCGCTGATCCAGGCGGCCAGCACTGAGCGGTTCTCATCCGGGGATGCAAAGGCAATGTGGCTATCGCCGGTGCCGGCAAATTTGCCGCCATACGCGCGATAGTTATTGGTCACCACCAGGAAGGTGGCCGCCGGATCGACAGGCTTGCCCTTGAAGGTCAGGTTTTTGATGCGCTCTGCCTGCGGATGAATGGCCTGACACTCGCCGTCATATTTCGCGGGTTGGGTGACATCAATCTGATAATCCACCCCGTCGATAACGTCGAAGTTATAGGTGCGGAACCCGTCCCAGTTAATCAACGACTGCGGCTTGCTGCTCTTCGGATCGATCTGGTTAAACTGCCCGGCGGAGCATTCCAGCCACTCTTTCACCTCTTTACCCGTTGCTTTAACCACGACCAGTGTGTTCGGATAGAGATAGAGATCGGCGGCGTTACGGAACGTCAGCTGGCCTTTTTCCACTTCAACGTAGCTGGCCGGATCATTTTTACGTCCGCCCACTTTGAACGGTGCGGCGGCGGAAAGCACCGGCAGGTTGGCTAAGTCCGGATCGCCCTGAACAAAATGTTCGGCATAGGCTTTCTGCGCCATATTGACCACCTGAACGGTTGGGTCATCCTGTACCAGCGCCAGATAGCTGTACATGTTGTCGGCGGATTTGCCGATCGGCTTGCTGACGAATTCGCGGGTGGCGTCGTGGTCATGTTTGAGCACGTCGAGAAGTTTTTGGTCTTCAGCCGCCAGTGATTTTTTGGCGGCAGCATCGTAAATGGGGCGCGCTTCGGCTTTGGATCCGGTCACCTTCCAGCTGCCGCTGTCGTTATTGAGCACCAGATCCACCACGCCAAGATGGTCGCCCCACATGCCGGGCATTACCGCCGGCACGCCGTTGAGCGTTCCCTTGTCGATGTCTGCCCCTTTGATGCTGGCAAAATCCTTACCCGGGAAGACCGCATGAGCGTGGCCGAAGAGGATCGCGTCCACGCCCGGCACTTCGCTCAGGTAGTAAACTGAGTTTTCCGCCATCACCTGGTACGGATCGGCCGAGAGGCCCGAGTGGGCGACAACGACCACAACATCCGCCCCTTTTTCACGCATCTCCGGTACGTATTTACGCGCCGTTTCGGTGATGTCGTTAACGGTGACTTTGCCGGTGAGATTGGCTTTATCCCAGGTCATGATCTGGGGAGGTACAAAGCCGATGTAGCCAATTTTCAGCGTCTGCTTTTTACCGTCCTGATCAACAACCTCGGTCTCTTTAATCAGATAAGGGGTGAAAAGCGGCTTTTTGGTCTTAACGTCGATGATATTGGCGTTAACGTACGGGAATTTTGCGCCTGCCAGCGCATCGTGCAGGTATTTCAGACCATAGTTGAATTCGTGGTTCCCGAGGTTGCCGACGGTATAATCCAGGGTGTTCATCGCTTTATACACCGGGTGGATCTCGCCTTTTTTCAGCCCCTTTGCCGCCATGTAGTCACCCAGCGGACTCCCCTGAATCAAATCACCGTTGTCGACCAGCACGCTATTTTTCACTTCATCGCGGGCGGCATTGATCAAACTTGCCGTGCGTACCAGTCCGAATTTTTCCGTAGGGGTATCTTTGTAGTAATCGAAGTCCATCATATTGCTGTGCAGGTCGGTGGTTTCCAGAATACGGAGATCGACCGTCGCCGCCTGTACGCTCGCTGCAATCAGCGTCGCCAGGAGCGTTGCGCTAAACTTAATCATCAGAGGAGTCCTTTTTTCGATCCAGGCCACAAAAGAATATGTATCTATCGTTTGTTGCTTACAGAAGTGTGAATCCTGCCAGAAAAAAGGGCGATGAAACCGGAATTGCTTCACAGATAGCGGAATTGTTCACATTACGATATAAATAAAACAACGAGTTATGCCCACTGCGTTAACGAAGAGGTGGAGAATGTTAGATAAAATTTGTCAGCTCGCACGGGATGCGGGTGATGCCATTATGCAGGTGTATGATGGCGCACAACCGATGAATGTCGTCAGCAAGGCGGATGATTCCCCGGTCACAGCGGCGGATATCGCGGCGCATGGCGTGATCATGAAAGGGCTACAGGCACTCACGCCAGAGATCCCCGTGCTTTCCGAAGAAGCGCCGCAGAGCTGGGATGAGCGCCAGCACTGGCAGCGTTACTGGCTGGTCGATCCTCTTGACGGCACCAAAGAGTTTATCAAGCGTAACGGTGAATTCACCGTGAATATCGCCCTGATCGACAAGGGTAAAGCGGTGCTTGGGGTGGTCTACGCGCCGGTAATGAAAGTCATGTACAGCGCTGCGGAAGGCAAAGCCTGGAAGGAAGAGTGCGGCGTGCGTAAGCCAATCCAGGTGCGCGATGCGCGTCCTCCGCTGGTGGTTATCAGCCGCTCGCACAGCGACAGCGAGCTGGAGGAGTACCTGCAACAGCTGGGTGAACACCAGACAACGTCGATTGGCTCATCGCTCAAATTCTGCCTGGTGGCGGAGGGGCAGGCGCAGCTCTACCCGCGTTTCGGGCCGACGAACGTCTGGGACACGGCAGCCGGCCACGCGGTAGCCGCGGCCGCGGGTGCGCATGTTCATGACTGGCAGGGCAAGCCGCTGGACTACACCC
Organism: Enterobacter cloacae complex sp. R_G8; assembly: GCF_024599795.1. Classification (NCBI taxonomy): domain Bacteria; kingdom Pseudomonadati; phylum Pseudomonadota; class Gammaproteobacteria; order Enterobacterales; family Enterobacteriaceae; genus Enterobacter; species Enterobacter cloacae complex sp. R_G8. Next base: position 4,619,818 of record NZ_CP102246.1, on the reverse strand, counting down.
CGCGCGAATCATTCCTCAATCCTGGCTTCCGGGTCTCTCTTTACTGAGCCAGTAGCTTGTGCAGCAGATCAACCACCTGCTGCACCTCTTCCTGGGTCAACGCCCCGTCTTTTACCCACTGCACCTGGCCATTTTTATCCAGCACGATAATCGCGGAACTCTCTTCCTCAAGCTGCCAGGCTTTGCGCATCACGCCGTTGCTGTCGACAATAAACTGCGACCACGGGTAGAGCTTTTTGTTGCTCTCAAGGCTTGAGCGCACAAACATCCCGGAGCCAGGGATGGCATCGTCGGTGTTCACAATGGTGGTGGTCTGATAGCGGTCATGCGGGAATTTTGCGGCCTTGATCGCTTCCACCAGGTTTGCGTTTTTCTCTTTTGCAGATGTACGACCGGCAATATGTTGTACAACTCTCACTTTGCCCGCGAGCTGCGCGCTATTCCACGGTTTGTAGCTAAACTTATCATTGTCGAGAATCAATTCTCCCCGGTCAGCAATGCCGACTGGCGGTACGCGTTGTCCTTTTTCAATGTTGTGGGCACTCGCCCACAGGGGCAGGAGCAGGCATGCGGCTGCAAGAATGTTACGTAGGGTCATGGTGTTTCCTTATTGTATGCAGGTGATCCGACCACTTGGTCTTACGCTTTTAATCATAAGTGCGATCAATGGGCTTTTCCCGCAATCCCGATGCCAGTTTGCGGGCGAACGCACATATCCATGAAAAAATGACGGCTTATACTGCCTGTCGTCACAGTTTGAAAAGATTATTCTGAATAATTGTAATCAAACGGTAAATAAACTTATGCACACTGGGTAACAACGTAGTTCTGGTCTATAGTCATTGGGCAACAAAATTTGCGCTCAGAACAGTCGGGCCGATTGTGGCGCCGCAAGAGCGTATGATTCGCAGGAGATACAAGAATGAAAATTTTCCAACGCTACAACCCGCTTCAGGTGGCGAAGTACGTGAAGATCCTGTTCCGTGGACGGTTGTATATCAAGGATGTTGGCGCTTTTGAGTTTGATAAGGGCAAGATCCTTGTCCCAAAAGTGAAGGACAAACAGCACTTGTCTGTGATGTCCGAAGTCAACCGTCAGGTTATGCGTCTGCAAACTGAGATGGCTTAACCAACGTGCTATGCAGTAGTTAAAAAAAACGGCTCCCGATGGGAGCCGTTGATGTTTGTGGGGGGAAGTATAATTCTGACTCTGTTGTATCGGTAAATTTCTGGTTGCCACTTTCCAGAGGAAGTATGAGTTTGTGTAGTTATTCTTAAACGCTCTTTCAGTGCTCTCGCTTTGATATAAAACAATAAAAAATTGATTCTCTATTGGCCTTATTGAATAACGCATAAAGAATGCTCATCTCATTAACGAAAAGGAGTTATAAGGATGGCTATTCCTGCTTATTTATGGCTGAAGGATGACGGTGGTGCGTTAATAAAAGGTGCTGTTGACGTACAAGATAGAGAGTCAAGTATAGAGGTAAATGGGTTTTCACATAATGTATCTATTCCAACAGATCCATTGACAGGAAAAATTACCGGAACAAGGAAGCACTCAAGTATCCTCTTTATGAAAGAATTTGATTGTTCATCTCCCTATCTGTTCAAGGCGGTTTGTAGCGGTCAAACGTTAATAAGCGCAGAGTTTAAATGGTATTGTATTAACGATGCGGGTCAGGAAGTTGAGTATAACAACATGTTTCTTGAAAACGTAAAAATTGTCGGTGTTTCGCCTGTCATGCATGATACGAAAGATGCTTCGAAAGAGAAACATAATCACCTTGAATGTGTTGAGATGCGATATGAAAAAATAACATGGAAACACTGTGATGGGAATTTGCTCTTTTCCGATAGCTGGAACGAAAGGGCATAACATGAGACGTCCAGCGATTGCTGTTAAGCCTCAACCTCCTTATGATATTTCTTCATTTTCTCCACCTGGCGTTTCGTTATCAAACAACATGATGATTGCGCGGTTCCATTATGGCCCGTCAGCGCTGACCTACTTATGGTTTTATAAGCAAGTAAGAGGGCATGGCCCTTGGGATTATAAAAACATATTAGGCAGGCAATACGAAAATTTTGGGAATTTTCATTTCGGAGCGGTAGGCATTGCCGCCGGAATTCAACCCGAGATATTATTGCGGGCAGCTGGACTTGCTCAAATTCTTGCAGGGATCAGCGACCCTGGTTTTAAAAATTATCAAGGGCCAGATTCACATGGGGATGATCCAACCGATCAGACATGGATTAGAGCAGGAATAGACTATGCTCAACGCTCTGGTTTTTAAAAAGAAGTGGCTATATATAATCGTCATGATTATTTTGTTAGGGTGTGGCATATGGCGTGTAGTTGATGAGTTTCTTTACCTTGAGCAGGATATTATACGTCGAGAAAAAGTTGGTGACTTGTCAACTTTAATTATTACTGAAAGTAGTGCTGGAGCAACCACTCCATATGTATACCAATATTACCTATACTCTGCGAAAAAATCGGATGCGGATTTTTTAAATGATCTAAGAAGTGGCTATGAACCTTTCCTGGTGACTACCGCCTCAGATGTGTATGTAAAAATTGAAGATAATTCTATCCATCTTAAGGTTAGTGGTGACATCTTTAAATTTAATAACGTTGCAGGCTATAGTTTTATATATATGGATTCATCACCGTTCTAATTTTTTTTATCAATGTCAGATACGTACTGCATATGAGTGAAAAAAGAAAGGGCAGTTAATCACTGCCCTTTTGTTATCACGCTGACACCTTCTCTTCCGCATCCGGCAGCTTCGGCACCAGCACGGTCGGTTTGTTATCAATACGCGTCACCAGCAACTGGTCGATGCGGTAGTTATCAATATCCACCACTTCAAACTTGTAGCCGGAGAACTTCACCGAGTCGGTGCGCTTTGGGATTTTACGCAGCATAAACATCATAAAGCCGCCGATGGTCTCGTAGTTGCCTGACTGCGGGAACTCGTCGATATCCAGCACGCGCATCACGTCGTCGATTGGCGTTGCGCCGTCAATCAGCCATGAGTTCTCATCACGCGCCACAATCTGCTCTTCCAGACCCTGGCCGACCAGGTCACCCATCAGCGTGGTCATGACGTCGTTGAGGGTAATGATGCCCACCACCAGCGCGTATTCGTTCATGATAACGGCGAAGTCTTCACCGGCGGTTTTGAAACTTTCCAGCGCTTCAGAGAGCGTCAACGTGTCCGGTACAATCAGGGTATTGCGGATCTGCACGCCGCTGTTGAGCGCCAGGCTTTGGTTCGCCAGCACGCGGTTCAGCAGATCTTTGGAGTCCACATAGCCGATGATGTGGTCGATATCTTCATTACAGACCAGGAATTTAGAGTGCGGGTGCTCCGCGACTTTATTCTTCAGGCTCTGCTCGTCTTCATGCAGATCGAACCAAATCACGCTTTCACGGCCCGTCATGGAAGAGGGCACGGTACGGGATTCCAGCTCGAACACATTTTCGATCAGCTCATGCTCCTGCTTACGCAGCACCCCGGCCAGCGCACCGGCTTCTACAACGGCGTAGATGTCGTCGGAGGTGATGTCATCTTTACGCACCATCGGCAGTTTAAAGATGCGGAAGATGACGTTCGCCAGGCCGTTGAAGAACCACACCAGCGGACGGAACACGAACAGGCAGAAGCGCATCGGGTTGATGATACGCAAAGCCACAGCTTCTGGCGCAATCATACCGATGCGTTTCGGGGTCAGGTCAGCGAACAGGATGAACATCCCGGTAACCAGCGAGAAGGAGAGAATAAAGCTCATCTGCTCGGCAAGTTCGGCGGACATGTACTGGACGAACAGGCTGTAAAAGGCCGGAGAAAACGCTGCATCCCCCACGATACCGCCGAGAATAGCGACCGCGTTCAGGCCAATTTGTACCACGGTGAAGAACGTTCCAGGATTTTCCTGCATCTTCAGGATACGGGAAGCATTGATGTTGCCTTCGTCGGCAAGCAGCTTAAGTTTGATTTTACGGGACGCGGCCAGCGAGATCTCGGATATCGAGAAAAATGCGCTGACGGCTATCAGACAAAGTATTACTAAAATACTGTTTAACATAGTTTATCCGGCTTCTCGCCAGATCCTCGGAAGGGAAGTTGATACCATTTGTGTGGAAACACATTGAACGTCAGCTCGTAGCGTTGAGCTGATTATTTCAGCGGGTAGTATAGCGTAAAGAGATGTAAACCTGCCAGAGGTCACATTTTGGTGTACTCATGGGAAATCCGCGGGAGCAGGTCACAACAATCGTTTGTTTTCAATACGTTGTGGTTATAAAATGCGCAGATCGTTACCAAAAGGAGTTGGTATGAGTTTTAGCTTACCGGGATTTAACGTGTTTTACCTGTCCAGGGATAACCTTGAACCAGAGAAGTATGAGTTGATTACTCGCCCTTCTGTCACATGGGATTACATCAGACAGGAGTATGAATTCGATGACAGGTACCGTGATCATTATCATGTCGAAGGGCTCAGGCCACGACCATCCTGTTCACGTAGCTATGCTTATCAGAACAATCATGCTAATGGATTCAACACAGAAAAGCGGCTGAGATATCTTGTCTTCAGAGGTGAAGTTGTGATGTTAAACCGTTACGGTTCCCCTGGAGAACTTTTCTATATTGATGAAGAAGGCCAGCTTATCTGCAGGAATGACCATGTGTTTGAAATGAATGGGGCTGAACAGATCCTGAGAGAGTACAGGAATTCTGTAGGGTGCAGATACTACCGTTCAGGAAAGCCCCGCCCAACTTCGTTTGCTTTATCTTTCTCAGGTGGCATATCAGCCCCCGCTTCTGAGCCGACATACCAGGCAATTAACAGCAAGGCCGCAGGACGTCTACTTGCGGCTGGCGGTGTCTACAATGGTAACGTTGAAGGTTTCAGGAAAACAGCTGAGCAGTTAGGTGGAGATGCTGTTAAGGGATATGAACAAGTATTGAATGAACAGACAGCAGGTACAGCTATTGCGGCGGCTTCAATTCTGTTAGCGAAACGACCTAATAGTGAGTCTTTTGGAGAAGTGTATAACTACTTAGGTAAAGTAAGGGGAGAGACAAAACTATTAAACAATATAGAAGTGAAAGAAATAAATTACATAAAACGTGATCCTTCTGAAACTATGTTACTGAGGAAAGAATTTAATAATACAGTGAGGAAGAAATTTCTTAATCAATTATCCAATTCTTCAGATGCAGCTAACGTCTTCGAACCTTCAGATTTGTTCAAAATGAGTAAGGGTACAGTACCAGATGGCTGGGAAGTTCATCATAAACTACCATTGGATGATGGTGGCACAAATGCCTTTGATAACTTATCATTGATTGAAAAAGAACCGTTTCATAAGGTGTTAACAAATATGCAGAGAACATCGACAAGAGGTATGCTACCGGGAGACAGCAAAGTAACTCCATGGGTTATGCCTACTGGCTCGATTTATCCGCTTAAATAATTTGATGGGTATGAAAATGAAATCAAATGTAACAGAACTACTAATAGAATTAAGAAAGATGATGACTGATTTAGAATACCCAGTACAGCAACCTATTAACACATCATTTCTTGATAGTCTAACAAAAGGACATAGAAATACTGCATCACCAATACTGGATCAAATCGGGAATGAAACTTGTCTTCTTTTAGTGAATCAACCTGATTATACTACATTCATCAAAACAATGGATGGATTTGAGTATAACGGGCTGACAATGTTTAGTTTATCAATTCCAGAACCAATAGTTAAAAACTTGTTCATTATGAATGAGTTTTATCGCAATAATGATTATTTAGATCCCGAATTACAAGAACGATTAGTTATTGGGGAGGATGGAATGTCATTGTTTACTTATGATGCAAAAATGAATTTATTTGAAATTCGTGACAATGCCTCTACAGAGTCGATATATGGTTCCTTTGATAATTTCAATGACTTTTTAAGTGAAATACTTGACTCTGTAAAATAAAAATTATTTCAGTGAGTCTAAATCCACTTATAGGTCTAACATTACAGCTAGTAAGAGGCCGGGCAGGCGGGGAACCGGCCCGGCGGGACGCGCTATTTTGCGGCTGATAACCCGACGTTGTTCACCGCACGACGGGCAGCATCGCCTCCCCACACCTGATCGTACTCATAGCCTGTGAGCTGTTTTATCACCACACGGGTATTGGCATCGCAGTCGCGGTAATCGCCGCCCAGCTTACGGCGGGCAATCTCCTTGAGAAGCAGTTTATGCGTCTCGCGGGTGAGCTTGAACTTATAGGTAGTGAAGAAGCTCACCGCCAGCAGGGCTGCCGTCGCGAAGATCATCAGGCCTATAATCGCCCCCAGCGCGCTTTCAGGCTGTGCGCCGCCGCCCTTCACAAAGCCGGACTCCTGCAGGACCAGGCCAATAATCATGATGGCGATCGCCACGGTGCTTTTGCGGGTCAGGACCATCACTCCGGCAAAAATCCCTTCGCGGCGCTGCTGCGTCACCATCTCGTCAATATCCGGAATGAAGCTGTAGATGTTCCACGGTATGTAATAGAGGCCAGAGCGCGCGGCACCGAGCAGGATAAAGACCGCCGAGAACAGCAGTGTGGGCACCTGGGTTTTGGTCAGGTAGACCGTAAACAGGAACGCCAGGACCAGGAAAATACAGCTGTAGGAGAGACGCAGGGCGCCAGACGGCGTCATGTTCAGCCGGTTCAGGAGCAGCATAAATCCATACGTGCCAGGTACCGAGGCGAAAGCCGCAACGCTCAACCAGCCCGACACGGCTGCCGCGTCCTGGCTCAGGCAATACACGACATAATACGTAAACACCGAACCGAATACGTCCATCGCCGTAAACGAAAAGATATAAATAATAATATGCAGGCGAAACGCACGAATACGGAAAGAGGAAAAGAGATCCAGCACCAGATATTTCAGGTGATTAACGATTCCGCTGCTGCGCTGATTATCCACTTTAAACGTGGACTCCTGTTGCACATTTTTCGCTTCCCAGGTGGTGTACCAGGTAATAAATACCGCAATACAGAAGACGCAGGAGAATATCAGCCCGGTAAGCGTATAGGTAAACGGATTATCTTTCCCCGTGAACTGCATAATGACGCCGGGTACGGAAACCGCAAGAAAGCCGCCGAGCTGGGAGCAGATCATGCGCACGCCGGAGAGACGGCTACGCTCTTCATACCGGTTAGTCATTTCTGCGGCCAGGGTTTCCCAGGGCACCAGCACCATCGCTGACAATAGCTCAATAGAGAGGTAAGTGCCCAGGTAATACCAGTAACCCATGTCTGTCAGCCACAGCAGGGCATACAGAAACATTAAGGGCGAACTGAGTAATAAAAAGAAGCGGCGACGGCCAAATTTACGCCCGAGCCAGGTATCACCGAAATTATCAGTAATATAACCCATAATCGGGCTTAATAACGCATCAATGACGCGGGCAATAGCAAATATCGAACCCGCTTCGACGACAGAGAGCCCGCAATAGGTGGTGTAAAAAAATAAAAGCCAGGTGCCGATAATGGCGAAAGCGCCTCCGCCAAACAGATCGGTTATACCGTAGCCGAGCGCCACGCCATAACCCACTCTACGTTCAGTTGGTTTGACCATAATAATATCCAGTGTAGGGTAATGTTTAACCCGATCTGTCGGGTCGTTTTTTATTTACTGCTGGAATACAAATTACGTTCTATTTATTGATTTCTATCCATTGCCGTAATTGAGATGATCGATAAATAGCCTCCACAAGGGTGAGTGATTTCCCGGCTTCACCGATATCGGTGTAATCCGTGTAACCGGGGTGGGTGATAGTCTGATAAAAACGACGGATCGCCTGATGGTGGCCCAGGCCCCAGTAGCTTTTGACCGAACCGTCCGGGGAGTCGTCGCAGGCGAGCCTGACGCGCTCGCCCGGCGTCACGCGCCAGAGCGTGTTGTCGTTCAGCAGCAGCGAGCCCTGCTCGCAGTGGATCTCCATCAGAAGCGGGGAATCGGTGGTATTGCAGTTGCTGGCGTAAAACAGGCCGCGCGCGCCGTTAGCAAAGTGCAGCGTAGCCATCGCGCTGTCTTCGCCTTCCGTCACGTCCGCCAGCTCACCGCTATCCACCACGCCTTTCACATGCGTCACGCCGCCGGCGAACCACTGCATCAGGTCGAGGGTATGAATGGCCTGGTTGATCAGCAGGCTGCCCCCTTCCGTAGCCAGTCGCCCACGCCACGGACTCCGGGTGTAGTACGCACCCGAGCGCGACCACGTCAGCACCGCTTTGATGCTGAGCATTTTTCCCAGCTCGCCTTCGTCCAGCGCCTGACGAATGCGCAGGCTGGTGGGGTTGAGCCGGTTCTGATAACACACGCCGAGCAGACCCGACGCCTGGTCAGCGGCGCGGGAGATATCCACCAGTTCGCTGCTGTTCATGCCCACCGGTTTTTCGCAGAAAACATGCTTTCCGGCAGCGAGGGCCGCCAGGATCATGCTTTTATGCTCAAAGTGCGGCGTGCAGATATGGACCACGTCGATGGCTTCATCCAGCAGCATCTCCCGGTAATCCTGGTAGAAGCGGCACTGATAGCCTAATGCCAGCTTCAGACCTTTGACGCTGTCGATATCTGCCAGCGCGCGCAGCGCAACGTTGGGGAGCTGGCGCAGCGCATTCACGTGGCAACCGTGAATCGCTCCGGCGCCGATCACCGCCGTGTTCAGGAGCTTCATTGTCGCCTCCTGTTAGTTCGTGGCGTTGGCCAGCATCTGTGCCTTCACGCAGAGCTCCGCCGCCTTAAAGGCGTGAGCCTGGGTCATGGCATGTTCAGTACGATGCAAACAGTCGAGGATCAGTTCGCCAAAGAACGGGAAACCGACCTGGCCGGCGACCGGATAACGGAACTCTCCCTCTTTATTGACGAGATACACCACGTCCTGTTCGCCACGAGTAAGATCGACATACTTGCGGATCTCGATATAGCCTTCGGTGCCGAGCAGCGTCAGGCGGCCATCGCCCCAGGTCGAGAGCCCGTCAGGAGTAAACCAGTCGCAGCGGAAATAGCCGCTGGCGCCGTTTTCCCCTTTCAGCATGGCATCGCCAAAATCTTCGAAGGCGGGATACTGCGGGTGTTTAACGTTCCGTACCTGGCTTGCCACCACAGAGGCGTCGCTGTTGCCGGTGTAAAACAGGAACTGCTCAATCTGGTGGCTGCCGATATCGCACAGAATGCCGCCGAAATAGCGCCGATCGTAGAACCAGTCCGGGCGGCCGGTCCCTTCCCGGTGCGGGCCCGTCCCCAGCGTTTGTACGACGCGGCCAATGGCCCCTTGCTGCACCAGCTGTCCGGCAAAGACCGCGCTCTCAACGTGCAGGCGCTCGCTGTAGTACACGGCGTATTTCCGGCCCGTTTTTTCCACCATGGCTTTGGCATCCGCCAGTTGTTCAAGGGTGGTAAGAGGGGCTTTATCGGTGAAGTAGTCTTTGCCTGCGGCCATCGCTTTCAGCCCCAGCGCGCAGCGCTCCGCGGGAATGGCGGCGCCAGCTACCAGACGCACCTCGTCGTCGGCGAGTATGACATCCAGGGAGTCTGCAACCCTGGCCTGCGGATACTGCTGAATGAATTTGTCCACTTTTGCCGGATCGGGGTCGTAGACCCATTTCAGCGTGGCGCCCGCTTCAATCAGGCCGTTGCTCATGCCGTAGATATGACCGTGGTCGAGCGCGGCAGCGGCAAAGACAAACTCTCCTTCCCTGACAACGGGCTGAGGTTTACCCACCGGCGCGTAGTTCATGCCGTCATTTTTGTTCATGGTGTTACTCCTTCATCCAGATTTTTGCCCAGGGGAATCGCCCCGACTTCGCTGAAGTTGGCGACGCTTGCGGATTTTTCATAAAAACGGGGGGCGAGGGCGTTGGTCCCACCGGTACGGTAAAACGGGTCATCGCGTTGAATCGGCAGCGAAACCACGGAGCGGGTGATGGCGGATTTATAGATCGCGGTTATCAACTCCTGCGAGCGTTTGCCCTGCAGGCCATCCACTAACGGCGCCGTGCCGTGCTCAATGGCATAAAGCAGGTCGTTAATCTGCCCGGTGTGTAACGTCCATTCGAGCTTCGGCGTCTCGTGAAAAACGGCGTTAAGCTGCGCTTCCCGCCCCAGGTCCCGATCCTCCTGGGGGAAGCCGTTATCAGCGCTGACGCTGGCAAAGGCCTGCCACGGTGCGGAGATGCGCGCCTTTTCACCCTGGATAATGATTTTTTGATCTTCCCCGTGGTGCACGACCGAGGCGGTTAGCTGGGTGAGTGCGCCGCTGGGGTATTTAAAAATTGCGGCGCTGAGATCTTCGACTTCAGCGTTGTCGTGCGCCACGTTGGTCATCATGGCCACCACCTCGGACGGAAAGCCCAGCATCCACTGAATGGCGTCGATGTGGTGCACCGCGTGGTTAAGGGTGCAGCCGCCACCCTCTTTTTCCCAGGTGCCGCGCCACCACAGGTCGTAGTAGCAGTGTCCGCGCCACCAGAACGAGTCCACCTGGGCATGGCTCACGTTGCCCGCAAGGCCCGAATCCAGCGCCGCTTTTAAACGCCAGAAGGCATCGGTAAAGCGATTTTGAGCGATGATGGCGAGCAATTTCCCGCTGGCCTGTTGTGCGGCGATCATGGCGTCGCACTCCTCCAGCGAGGCGGCCATCGGTTTTTCGCACAGCACATGGCAACCCGCATTGAGGGCATTAATGCTTATCTCAGCATGAACGTAGGGCGGCGTGCAGACATCGACGATATCGATATCTGGCTCTGCCGCCAGCATCTGCTGGTGGCTTTCATACACGCGTGCATCCGTCAGGTTGTAGCGTGCTTTTTTCTCGTGGGCTTTTTCCGGGTAAATATCGACCAGCGCGACGATCCGGCAGCGTTGGCCAAACTGCAAATAACCCTGAATATGGTTATGCGAGATATTTCCTGTTCCCACGATAGCGACATTTAACATCGTTTCTTCTCCTGAGTTACCAGGTGCCGGAGGCATCCAGCGTGACGCTGGCGGTCTCTTTAGCCACTGAGGTGCTGATACGCTGTTGAAGCAAGCGCAGATACTGTTTCTCGTTGAGCGGGAGGTCGACCCAGTCGTCGGTCCAGGTGGAGAGGTGCATGGCGTTGGAGAGCGTTAACCCGTGGATCCCTTCCAGCCCCGGGGCAATGAGTGGCTCGCCGCGCAGGATGGCGCCGCAGAAATTGGCGGTAATGACGTGGTGTTCGCTGCATTCCGGGCCGACGGGAAGCGTGACCTCCCAGCATTCCGGTTCACCAAAGCCGTTTTGCCAGCGGGCGTTGAAGGCGGTTTCGGATTCCCGCAGCCGCCAGTAGCGCAGTTTCCCTTCTTCGACGACCACCTTGCCGCGATCGCCGACGATCTCCAGCCGGTTGGTCCCCGGTGTTTCTGCCACGGTCGTGATAAACACGCCCGTCGCACCGTTGGCATACTCAGCGTAGGCGGTGACCTCGTCTTCCACTTCAATGTCGCGGTGCTTACCAAACTGGCAAAACGCGCGCAGACGGACCGGCATGCCAACCAGCCACTGCCAGAGATCGAGCTGATGCGGGTCCTGATTGAGCAGTACGCCGCCGCCTTCTCCTTTCCAGGTGGCGCGCCAGCCGCCGGAGTTGTAGTAGCTCTGCGAGCGATACCAGTTGGTAATGATCCAGTTGGAGCGGCGGATCTCACCCAGCTCGCCGCTGTCGATCAGATCTTTCACCTTCTGGTAGAGCGGGTTCGGGCGCTGGTTGTACATGATGCCGAACACCACATCACACTCCCGGGCGCAGGCGTTCATCTCCTGAACCTGGGCGGTATACACGCCCGCCGGTTTTTCACACAGGGTGTGGATGCCGTGGCGCATCGCCAGCATCGACAGACGCGGATGCTCGTAGTGCGGCGTCGCGACAATCACCGCGTCGATAAGCCCGCTCTGGAGCATCTCCTGCGCGTCGCTGAAGAGGGGGAGGGAGCCGACCAGCTGGCGAATGGCCGGATGCTTTTCCGGTGCATTATCACAAACCGCCGCCAGGCAGGCGTCACTGACCGTACCCGCCAGTAAATAACGCGCGTGGACCGTACCGATATTACCTATTCCGATAATGCCAAAACGTACCTTCTCCATGTCACACCTTAATTTCAGTTGAAATGAGGGATGACCGGAAAATAGGAAAGGGGAGCCGCAGCGACAATGTGTTTTTGTGAGAATACTCGCAAGCTGTTTAAGTAATCTCCAGGCTCTCTGAAATTTGGTTTTAAAATCAAAGCGCTGTTTCTGCAAATATTTGCAAAAACTGATTGAGAGCGAGGTCACACTATGCCGGGCAGGTTAAAAATGGAGGAGATTGCGACCCTGACGGGGTATTCCGTCAGCACGGTTTCGCGGGTATTAAGCGGCAAGTCTTATGCCAGCGATAAAGCCCGTGACGCGATCGTTCGCACCGCGCGCGAATTAGGTGTACTGGAGGCAATGGCAAGCGGACGGCTGTTAATTAACGGTATCGCTGTCTTTGCCCCGGAAAGAACCTTTCAGGGACGTGGAGACATTTTTTATCTGGAAGTGACCAAAGGCATTGCAGAAGCGTGCGCCCCGCATAACGTGTGGGTCAGTTGCTGTGGCTTAGAAGAGCAGCACGCCGACGTGAAATTATTTATGGAAAAGGCCAGCCATAAGAATATCAACGCGATAATTATTATTGGGACTGATGATTCCACCATCTTTAAACTGGCGAGCACGCTGAATAAGCCCTGCGTATTGATTAACTCCGTTGATCGGGATCGGGTGCTGGACGCCGTGTCACCCGATCACCGGGCGATTGGTTTCACCGCCATGCAGTACCTTTTTGAGCAGGGGCACCGCCGTGTGCTCACGCTCACCTGCCTGCGGCGTGAGACGCTGTATGCGCGTCTGGACGGCATTAAAGAGGCGTACCGCCATTTTCACGTGGCCTTTGATCCCCAGCGTGATTTGCTGGTAACAGAGTGGTTTACGGCAGAGGAGGCCGAGCGGGCGCTGGATGCATGGCTGTTAAGTCATGACAGATCGCAGTGGCCAGAGGTGATTTTCCCGAACAGTACCAGCATGACGGAGGGAGTGATCAGGGCGCTAACGCGCCACGGGCTGCGCATTCCGGAAGACATTTCGCTCATTACGACCGATTTTGCATGGAATTTAGCGCACCGTCTGGAAAAGCCGATCACGGGCGTCACGGTGCCCTGCCGTGAACTGGGGATTGAGGCCGTACACCTGCTGCAAACGCGGCTCAACCGACCTCAGGCGCCGGTCTATAACCTGCTGTTGCAGGGCAAGGTTATGGATTATGGTTCTGTCAGCAATGCCACGCGCCACGCGGCTCGCGTGGCGCTGGATCAGTAATCAGGCAAGCTGCGGCGGCAGGCACACGCCGATGCCCCCGATACCGCAGTAGCCGTACGGATTTTTGTGCAGATACTGCTGGTGGTCGTCCTCGGCATAGTAGAACGGCTTCGCGGTGGTGATTTCCGTTGTCACCTCGCGCGTATCGCCTGCGTCGCGCATGGCCTGCTGGAAACGGTCCTTACTGGCGAGTGCGGCGGCTTCCTGCTCCGGCGTGAGCGGATAAATCGCCGAACGATACTGGGTGCCATGGTCATTACCCTGACGCATACCCTGCGCCGGGTCGTGGTTTTCCCAGAACACCTGCAGCAGCTGTTCATAGCTGATGACGGACGGGTCGTATACCACGCGTACGGCTTCAGCATGACCGGTCTCGCCGGAGCAAACTTCGCGGTAGGTGGGGTTTGGCGTATATCCGCCCGTGTAGCCCGCCGCGGTGCTGTAGACGCCAGGCAACTGCCAGTAGAGGCGTTCCACGCCCCAGAAGCAGCCCATGGCAAACAGGGCGATTTCCATGCCTTCAGGTACGTTGGTCATGGAATGGCCATTCACGGCGTGTAAGGTTGCGACTGGCATAGGGGTGTTGCGTCCCGGTAATGCATCTGCTTGTGAAACCAGATGCTTTTTGTCGAATAAACTCACGATGGGGCCTCCCGGGGTGCGATGTTTCGGTTAAGGTTGTCACGAAGCGTTTAATTGAACACAATAAATGCGCTGAATGAGTCTAGATTTAATCATAAGAAATATTTGGGTGTTACACCCTTTTTCAACCCGAGAATTGGGTTTTTTGGCTAACAGGCCGTCTTTTGCCGCGGAGCGGCACTTCATTTGCTTCCAGGGTGGAAACAGGGATATTCAGGAGAGAACGTGACAAAAATCCGCCAGTTATGTTTGGTCAGTGTGTTGCTGACAAGCGGGGTTGCCAGCGCGGCGAATGTCCGTTTGCAGGTTGAGGGGTTATCCGGGGCGCTGGAAAAAAACGTGCGCGCACAGCTGTCGACGATTGAAAGTGACGAAGTGACGCCAGACCGGCGTTTTCGCGCGCGCGTGGATGATGCTATCCGCGAAGGGCTAAAAGCGCTGGGATATTACGAACCTACCATCGATTTCGATCTCCGCCCGCCGCCAAAGAAGGGGCGGCAGGTGCTTATTGCCCGCGTTTCACCGGGGGAGCCGGTGTTGATTGGTGGCACCAATGTGGTGTTACGCGGCGGCGCGCGTACCGATCGCGATTACCTGGATCTGCTCAGCACGCGACCTAAAATCGGTACCGTACTGAATCACGGTGATTACGACAGTTTCAAAAAATCGCTAACCAGCGTCTCCTTACGTAAGGGCTACTTCGACAGCCAGTTCAATAAAAGCCAGCTGGGCATTGCGCTGGACCGACGCCAGGCCTTCTGGGATATCGACTACGACAGCGGCGAACGCTACCGCTTTGGCGATGTGACGTTCGAAGGCTCGCAAATTCGTGAAGAGTATCTGCAAAACCTCGTGCCGTTCAAAAAGGGTGACTACTACCAGTCACGCGATCTGGCCGAGCTGAACCGCCGCCTGTCGGCAACCGGGTGGTTTAATTCGGTGGTTGTCGCACCAGAGTTTGAAAAATCACGCAAAACCAAGGTATTACCACTGCACGGCGTGGTTTCACCCCGCACCGAAAACACCATTGAGACCGGGGCTGGCTATTCGACGGACGTGGGGCCGCGCGTGAGGGCGACCTGGAAAAAGCCGTGGATGAACTCGTACGGCCATAGCCTGACCACCAGCGCCAGTATCTCTTCGCCGGAACAGCAGCTCGACTTCAGCTACAAAATACCGCTGCTGAAAAACCCGCTTGAGCAGTACTACCTGGTTCAGGGGGGCTTTAAGCGTACCGATCTGAACGATACTGAGTCTGATTCCACCACGCTTGCTGTATCCCGCTTCTGGGATCTCTCCAGCGGCTGGCAGCGCGCCATTAACCTGCGCTGGAGTCTTGACCACTTTACCCAGGCCAACGTCACCAACACCACCATGCTGCTCTATCCGGGGGTGATGATCAGCCGTACCCGCTCACGCGGCGGCCTGATGCCGACCTGGGGGGATTCCCAGCGTTACTCTATCGATTACTCCAACACCATGTGGGGTTCCGATGTGGATTTCTCGGTGATTCAGGCGCAAAACGTCTGGATCCGTACGCTGTATGACAAACATCGCTTTGTGATGCGCGGCAACCTCGGCTGGATTGAAACCGGCGACTTCGACAAAGTCCCGCCTGACCTGCGCTTCTTCGCCGGGGGCGACCGCAGTATCCGCGGCTATAAATACAAATCCATCGCGCCTAAAGATGATGACGGTAAGCTGATCGGGGCCTCCAAGCTGGCGACCGGCTCGCTGGAGTACCAGTACAACGTCAGCGGAAAATGGTGGGGCGCGATGTTTGTGGACGGCGGCGAAGCGGTGAGCGATATCCGCCGCAGCGATTTCAAAACCGGCGCGGGCGTAGGCGTGCGCTGGCAGTCACCCGTCGGGCCCATCAAGCTCGACTTCGCCGTGCCGGTGGGTGACAAAGAAGAACACGGTTTACAGTTTTACATCGGTCTGGGGCCTGAATTATGAGTTTATGGAAGAAGATAAGCCTCGGAGTACTGATTTTTATCGTGCTGCTGCTCGGTACGGTGGCGTTTCTGGTGGGAACGACAACCGGCCTGCATCTGCTGTTTAACGCGGCGAACCGCTGGGTACCCGGGCTGGAAATCGGCCAGGTCACGGGCGGCTGGCGCGATCTACGTCTGAAGAATATTCGCTACGAGCAGCCTGGCGTTGCGGTCAACGCGGGCGAGTTTCACCTTGCCGTCAGGCTGGGTTGCCTGCGGGACAGTAAGCTCTGCGTCAACGATCTGTCGCTAAAAGATGTGAACGTGGCGATTGATTCGAAGAAAATGCCGAAATCAGCGCCGGTTGAAGAAGAGGACAGCGGCCCGCTGAATCTCTCTACACCGTACCCCATCGCCCTTTATCGGGTGGCGCTGGACAACGTGAATATCAAAATCGACGACACCACCGTGTCGGTGATGGATTTCACCTCCGGCCTGCGCTGGCAGGAGAAAAACCTCACCCTGACGCCAACCTCCTTGCAGGGATTGCTGATCGCGCTGCCGAAGGTAGCGGACGTGGCGCAGGAAGAGATTGTCGAGCCGAAGATCCAGAACCCACAGCCGGAAGAGAAACCGCTGGGTGAAACGCTGAAAGATCTGTTCTCGAAGCCCGTCCTGCCGGAGATGACGGACGTGCATCTGCCGCTGAACCTGAATATCGAAGCGTTCAAGGGCGAGCAGCTGCGTCTGACCGGTGACACCGATCTCACGGTCTATAACATGTTGCTGAAGGTCAGCAGCATCGACGGCAACATGAAGCTCGACGCGCTGGATATCGACACCAACCAGGGCTCTGTCAATGCCTCGGGTCATGCCCTGCTGCGTGACAACTGGCCGGTGGATATTACCCTGAACAGCGCGCTCAACATCGACCCGCTGAAAGGCGAAAAGGTGAAGGTGAAAGTGGGCGGCGCGCTACGCGACAAGCTGGATGTCGGGGTGAATCTCTCCGGCCCGGTGGACATGGTCCTGCGGGCGCAAACCCAACTGGCGGAAGCCGGATTGCCGCTTAATCTTGAGGTGGTCAGCAAGCAGCTGTACTGGCCGTTCACCGGCGAAAAACAGTTCCAGGCCGATGACCTGAAGCTGAAGCTGAGCGGCAAGATGACCGATTACACCCTGTCGTTCCGCACCGCCGTGAAGGGGCAAGGTGTGCCGCCAGCCACGATCACGCTGGATGCAAAAGGCAATGAACAGCAGGTTAATCTCGACAAACTGACCGTAGCGGCGCTGGAAGGCAAAACCGAGCTGACCGCGCTGCTCGACTGGCAGCAGGCGATCAGCTGGCGCGGTGAGCTGAAGCTTACGGGGATTAACACGGCGAAAGAGGTGCCGGACTGGCCGTCAAAACTGGATGGTCTCATCAAAACCCGTGGCAGCCTGTACGGCGGCACGTGGCAGATGGATGTCCCGGAAATTAAGCTCGCCGGTAACGTGAAGCAGAACAAGGTTAACGTTGAAGGTTCGCTCAAAGGCAACAGCTACCTGCAGTGGATGATCCCGGGTCTGCACGTGGCGCTGGGGCGCAACACGGCGGATATCAAAGGTGAACTGGGCGTGAAAGAGCTCAACCTGGACGCCACTATCGACGCACCAAATCTGGATAACGCCCTGCCGGGCCTTGGCGGTACGGCGAAGGGGCTGCTTAAGGTGCGCGGCACGGTGGATGCGCCGCAGCTGCTGGCGGATATCACCGCCAGTAACCTGCGCTGGCAGGAGCTGTCCATCGCCCGGGTTCGCGTTAACGGGGATGTGAAATCCACCGATCAGATCGGCGGTAACCTGAACCTGCGCGTGGAGCGCATTTCTCAGCCGGACGTGAACATAAATCTGGTCACCCTGGATGCCAAAGGCAACGAGAAGCAGCACGACCTCCAGCTGCGCGTGCAGGGCGAGCCGGTTTCCGGGCAGCTTCATCTGACGGGGAGCTTCGACCGCAAAGCGGAGCGCTGGAAGGGGACGCTCGACAACACCCGTTTCAACACTCCGGTAGGGCCACTGGTGCTGTCACGCGCTATTGCCCTGGACTACCGCAATGCCGAACAAAAAATCAGCATCGGGCCGCACTGCTGGACTAACCCGAATGCGGAGCTGTGCGTGCCGCAAACCATTGACGCCGGGGCAGAAGGGCGTGCGCAGATCACCCTCAATCGTTTTGATCTGGCGATGTTAAAACCGTTCATGCCGGATACCACTCAGGCGAGCGGCGTCTTTAGCGGGAAGGCCGATGTGGCCTGGGATACCACCAAAGAGGGGCTGCCACAGGGCAGCGTGACGCTTTCTGGCCGCAACGTGAAGGTGACACAGGATGTCAACAACGCGCCGCTGCCGGTGGCGTTTGATACCCTGAACCTGAGCGCCGATCTGCACAACAACCGGGCAGAGCTGGGGTGGCTTATCCGCCTGACCAATAACGGTCAGTTTGACGGTAAGGTGCAGATTACCGACCCACAAGGGCGACGTAATCTGGGCGGGAACGTCTCTATCCGCAACTTCAACCTGGCGATGGTTAACCCGATTTTCTCGCGCGGTGAAAAAGCGGCGGGGCTGCTCAACGCGAACCTGCGGCTGGCGGGGGACGCGCAAAGCCCGCATCTGTTCGGGCAGATGCAACTCAACGGCGTGGATATCGACGGTAACTTTATGCCGTTCGATATGCAGCCAAGCCAGATTACGATGAACTTCAACGGGATGAGCTCAACGCTGAACGGCTCGGTGCTGACCCAGCAGGGGCAAATCAACCTCAGCGGTGACGCCGACTGGAGCCAGCTTGATAACTGGCGCGCCCGTATCGCCGCGAAAGGCAGCAAGGTGAGGATCACCGTGCCGCCAATGGTACGCCTGGACGTGTCGCCGGATATCGTCTTTGAAGCGACGCCAAGCCTCTTTACCCTCGACGGCAACGTTGACGTGCCGTGGGCGCGCATCGTGGTCCACGAGGTGCCGGAAAGCGCGGTAGGTGTCTCCAGTGATGAGGTGATGCTCGACAACAACCTCAAGCCGGTTGATCAGAAGAGCGCGGGCATCCCGATCAACAGCAATCTTACCGTGCACGTGGGGAATAACGTTCGTCTGAACGCGTTTGGGCTGAAGGCACGTCTGACGGGCGACCTGAAAGTGGCGCAGGATAAACAGGGGCTTGGCCTGAACGGGCAGATCAATATTCCTGAGGGGCGCTTCCATGCCTATGGTCAGGATCTGATTGTGCGTAAAGGTGAACTGCTGTTCTCCGGTCCACCGGATCAGCCGCTGCTGAATATCGAAGCGATTCGTAACCCGGAAGCGACTGAAAACGACGTGATTGCGGGCGTGCGCGTCACCGGTTCGGCCGACGAGCCGAAGGCGGAGATCTTCTCCGACCCGGCGATGTCACAGCAGGAAGCGCTCTCTTATCTGCTGCGTGGCCAGGGCCTGGATAGTGGCCAAAGCGACAGTGCAGCGATGACCTCGATGTTAGTGGGCCTGGGGGTTGCACAAAGTGGCCAGGTTGTGGGTAAAATCGGTGAGACGTTTGGCGTAAGTAATCTGGCGCTGGACACCCAGGGCGTGGGTGACTCCTCGCAGGTAGTGGTCAGCGGTTATGTACTGCCGGGTCTGCAGGTAAAATATGGCGTGGGGATCTTTGACTCGCTGGCAACTCTCACGTTACGCTATCGCCTGATGCCTAAGCTATATCTGGAAGCAGTGTCCGGCGTAGACCAGGCACTTGATCTGCTCTATCAGTTTGAGTTTTAGCAATGCGAATATTTGTCTACGGCAGTTTACGAACCAAGCAAGGCAACAGTCACTGGATGACCAATGCCCTGCTGCTGGGGAATTACAATATCGAGAACTACCAGTTGTACAGCCTGGGCCACTATCCAGGCGCGGTTCCCGGCGAAGGAACAGTACAGGGTGAAGTTTATCGTATTGATAACGCGACACTTGCCGAACTTGATGCCTTGCGCACCAGGGGCGGTGAATACGCGCGCCAGTTGATCCAGACGCCGTACGGAAGTGCGTGGATGTACGTCTACCAGCGTCCGGTCGAAGGGTTAACGCGGATTGTAAGCGGTAACTGGTTAGACAGAGACCAGTACTGAAAAAACAACGCCACCGTGAGGTGGCGTTGTTTTTTTGTTCCTTCAACTCTCTGCTGAATCCCGGCGACGGGTTAAAAACAGAGGAACAAACAGCATGATGTACGGGGCAATAAGCCATAACAGGCACAAGGCGCGTGAACGGCCATAGTAGTTTATGCACCGCGTATTGCTTGAAATGATGGGCAGGAAAAACAGTAAAAACAGCAGAATCGCATAATCACTTCGATAAGGGATCCATAAGTACCCCAAAAACCAGGCAAGCTGGAATGCCAGGATGCAGAGATACTGCCATTTACTGTCTTCGCCGTAACAGTCAAACGCCTTTATGTAGCCCATCTTTATGCTTTGAAGAAAGAAACTTAGCATGTATAACGCTCACGATCGCGACGGTCAGAAGTGCTTTTGTTTTTCAATGGCAAAAAAAGCCCCGACCAGCGGGGCTTTATCAATTTGCAGTGAGAATTACTTCTTAGCAGCGCGTTCGAAAGAGGCGATGATTTCTGCTTTCGCCGCTTCTGCGTTGTCCCAGCCGTCAACTTTAACCCACTTGCCTTTTTCGAGGTCTTTGTAGTGCTCGAAGAAGTGAGTGATCTGCGCTTTCAGCAGTTCTGGCAGGTCGTTCACATCTTTGATGTGATCGTACTCTTTGCTCAGCTTGGTGTGCGGTACCGCAACCAGTTTCGCATCTTCGCCGGATTCGTCGGTCATTTTCAGCACGCCAACTGGGCGGCAGCGAATGACAGCGCCTGGCTGCAGTGGGTATGGCGTTGGAACCAGCACGTCAACCGGGTCACCGTCCAGAGACAGGGTGTGGTTGATGTAACCGTAGTTGCATGGGTAGAACATCGCGGTAGACATGAAACGGTCTACAAACAGCGCACCGCTCTCTTTGTCCACTTCGTATTTGATAGGATCTGCGTTAGCCGGGATTTCGATAACAACGTAGATGTCTTCTGGCAGTTCTTTACCCGCAGGGACGTTGAGTAAGCTCATGTCTGTGTCCTTTAAAATGGATGGTAAACAAGTGGCAGGTATTATAGCCAACTGGCGCTGAATGTCTTCGCCTGTTTTCGTCTTCTCTCCGCGTTCGTCTCACTTTTCAGACCGATTCCATGACAGAAAAATCCATAAACTCAGCCGCATTTTTCATGGAGAAATGAAAGCGATTACAAACTTGTGATTAACGTTTTATTCACTTTTCTGAAGTGTGATGTAACGCAATTCGTTACATATTTCATTGGCTATAGTCATTTCGCAGAACATCTTTTAACCAACAATAACTCACCCTACGAGGACGTTCATATGTGGAAGCGCTTACTTCTTGTCACAGCAGTTTCGGCAGCCATGTCGTCTATGGCGATGGCCGCACCTTTAACCGTAGGATTTTCGCAGGTCGGCTCTGAATCAGGCTGGCGTGCGGCAGAAACCAACGTTGCGAAAAGCGAGGCCCAGAAACGCGGCATTACGCTGAAGATCGCCGATGGTCAGCAAAAACAGGAAAACCAGATTAAAGCCGTGCGTTCGTTTATTGCGCAGGGTGTGGATGCCATCTTTATTGCGCCCGTTGTGGCGACCGGCTGGGAGCCTGTCCTGAAGGAAGCGAAAGACGCTGAGATCCCGGTCTTCCTGCTCGATCGTTCCATTGATGTAAAAGACAAATCTCTCTATATGACCACCGTGACCGCCAACAACGTTCTTGAAGGGCAATTAATTGGTGACTGGCTGGTGAAACAGGTGGATGGCAAGCCGTGTAACGTCGTTGAGCTGCAGGGGACGGTCGGCGCGAGCGTGGCCATCGACCGTAAGAAGGGGTTTGCTGAGGCCATCGCCAAAGCGCCAAACATTAAAATTATCCGTTCTCAGTCCGGCGACTTTACCCGCAGTAAAGGTAAAGAGGTCATGGAGAGCTTTATCAAGGCTGAAAACAACGGCAAGAACATCTGCATGGTTTACGCCCACAACGATGACATGGTGATCGGGGCGATTCAGGCGATTAAAGAAGCGGGCCTGAAACCGGGCAAAGATATCCTCACCGGCTCTATCGACGGCGTGCCGGACATCTACAAAGCGATGATCGACGGCGAAGCCAACGCCAGCGTGGAGCTCACGCCAAACATGGCCGGTCCGGCATTCGATGCGCTGGAGAAATTCAAGAAGGACGGCACGATGCCTGAGAAGGTGACGGTCACCAAATCCACCCTCTACCTGCCGGATACCGCCAAAGAAGAGTTAGAGAAGAAGAAAAATATGGGCTACTAAGCCTCTCGCCCCTCACCCCAGCCCTCTCCCGGAAGGGAGAGGGAGAAAGGCAGGGCGGAGCTGGAAATTAACAATTGGCACGATCAATCCCCTCTCCCCTCCGGGGAGAGGGTCAGGGTGAGGGGGAACCATGACCACTGAACAACACCAGGAAATCCTCCGCACAGAGGGCTTGAGTAAATTCTTTCCCGGCGTAAAAGCGCTGGATAACGTTGATTTTAGCCTGCGACGCGGCGAGATCATGGCGTTGCTGGGCGAGAACGGTGCGGGGAAATCGACGTTGATTAAAGCCCTGACCGGGGTTTATCACGCCGATCGCGGCACCATCTGGCTGGAAGGTAATGCCATATCACCCAAGAATACCGCCCATGCGCAACAGCTGGGGATCGGGACGGTGTACCAGGAAGTGAACCTGCTGCCGAATATGTCGGTGGCGGATAACCTGTTTATTGGCCGGGAGCCACGACGCTTTGGCCTGCTGCGCCGCAAGGAGATGGAAGCGCGGGCGACAAAACTGATGGCGTCTTACGGCTTCTCTCTCGACGTACGCGAGCCGCTGAACCGTTTTTCCGTCGCCATGCAGCAGATTGTCGCGATTTGTCGCGCTATCGACCTCTCGGCAAAAGTGCTGATCCTTGATGAGCCCACCGCCAGCCTCGATACCCAGGAAGTGGAGATGCTCTTTACCCTGATGCGCCAGTTGCGCAATCAGGGCGTGAGCCTGATCTTCGTCACCCACTTCCTCGATCAGGTGTATGAGGTGAGCGATCGCATTACGGTGCTGCGCAATGGCAGCTTTGTCGGTTGCCGCGAAACGCGTGAGCTACCGCAGATTGAACTGGTCAAAATGATGCTCGGCCGCGAGCTGGATACCAATGCGCTCCAGCGCGCCGGCCGTACGCTGCTGAGTGAGAAACCGGTCGCCGCGTTCAGCGATTTCGGTAAGAAAGGGGTCATCTCACCGTTTAACCTGGAGGTGCGCCCCGGTGAAATTGTCGGTCTGGCGGGGCTGTTAGGCTCGGGTCGTACCGAAACCGCCGAGGTGATCTTCGGGATCAAGCCTGCCGATAGCGGCACTGCGTTGATCAAAGGTAAACCGCAAACCCTGCGCTCGCCGCATCAGGCTTCCTGCCTGGGGGTGGGCTTCTGCCCGGAAGACAGAAAAACGGATGGCATTATTGCCGCCGCCTCGGTGCGGGAAAATATCATTCTGGCCCTGCAGGCACAGCGTGGCTGGCTGCGTCCGATCCCACGGAAAGAGCAAAACGCCATTGCCGAGCGCTTTATCCGCCAGCTCGGTATCCGTACCCCGAGCGCGGAACAGCCAATAGAGTTTCTCTCCGGTGGCAACCAGCAGAAGGTGCTGCTTTCCCGCTGGCTGCTGACCAAACCTCAGTTCCTGATCCTCGATGAACCGACCCGTGGCATTGACGTGGGGGCGCACGCCGAAATTATCCGCCTTATCGAAACCCTGTGCGCGGACGGGCTGGCGCTGCTGGTCATCTCGTCTGAACTGGAGGAGCTGGTGGGCTATGCCGATCGCGTCATCATCATGCGCGATCGCAAGCAGGTGGCAGAGATCCCGCTGGATAAACTGTCCGTTCCGGCAATCATGAATGCCATCGCGGCGTAAGGAGTGAATCGTGATGTCTCGTTCGCTTTCGCAAACTGGCGAAACAAAGCGCCGCTTCAACTGGCCAACCGGCACGCCGCAAATCGCCGCGCTGCTGGTGGTGTTGCTGGTCGATAGCCTGGTCGCACCGCATTTCTTCCAGATAATCGTGCAGGATGGCCGCCTGTTCGGCAGCCCGATCGATATTTTAAACCGTGCCGCACCCGTCGCGCTGCTGGCCATTGGCATGACGCTGGTGATCGCCACCGGCGGGATCGACCTTTCCGTTGGCGCGGTGATGGCCATTGCCGGGGCGACGGCGGCCTCGATGACCGTCGCCGGGCACAGCCTGCCGGTGGTATTGCTGGCGGCGTTAGGCACCGGCGTGCTGGCCGGGCTGTGGAACGGCATTCTGGTGGCGGTGCTTAAAATCCAGCCGTTTGTTGCCACGCTGATTTTGATGGTGGCCGGGCGCGGTGTGGCGCAGCTTATCACCTCGGGGCAGATTGTTACTTTTAACTCGCCGAACCTGGCGTGGCTCGGGAGCGGTAAGCTGCTCTTCTTCCCCACGCCGGTCATCATTGCGCTGGTGACGCTGGTGGTATTCTGGCTCTTCACCCGCAAAACGGCGCTCGGCATGTTCATTGAAGCGGTGGGGATTAATATTCGCGCCGCGCGCAACGCAGGCGTCAACACCCGGCTGATGGTGATGCTGACCTACGTGCTGAGCGGCGTGTGCGCCGCCATTGCCGGGGTGATCGTCGCGGCAGATATTCGTGGGGCCGATGCCAACAACGCCGGGCTGTGGCTGGAGCTGGATGCGATCCTGGCGGTGGTGATTGGCGGCGGGTCGCTGATGGGCGGGCGTTTTAACCTGCTGCTCTCGGTGATTGGCGCGCTGATCATTCAGGGGATGAACACCGGGATCCTGCTTTCCGGGTTCCAGCCGGAGCTCAACCAGGTGGTGAAAGCGGTGGTCGTGCTCTGCGTGCTGATCGTTCAGTCACCGCGCTTTGTCAGCATCATTAAGGGGATCCGTGGCCATGATAAAACGTAATTTACCGTTAATGATCACGCTGGGCGTGTTTGTGCTGGGTTATCTCTACTGCCTGACCCAGTTCCCGGGGTTCGCCTCGACGCGTGTAATTTGCAACATTCTGACGGATAACGCCTTTTTAGGCATCATCGCGGTCGGTATGACCTTTGTGATCCTCTCCGGGGGGATTGATCTCTCTGTCGGGTCGGTGATCGCCTTTACCGGCGTGTTCCTCGCCAAAGCGATCGGTTTCTGGGGCATCTCGCCGCTGGTGGCCTTCCCGCTGGTGCTGGTGATGGGCTGTGCGTTTGGCGCCTTTATGGGGCTTCTGATTGACGCACTCAAGATCCCGGCCTTTATCATTACCCTTGCGGGGATGTTCTTCCTGCGCGGCGTGAGCTACCTGGTATCAGAGGAGTCGATCCCGATCAACCATCCGGTGTACGACACGCTCTCCAGCCTGGCGTGGAAAATCCCCGGCGGTGGCCGCCTGAGCGCGATGGGGCTGCTGATGCTGGGCGTGGTGGTGATTGGGATCTTCCTTGCCCATCGCACCCGGTTTGGTAATCAGGTTTATGCCATTGGCGGCAACGCGACCTCGGCCAACCTGATGGGGATCTCCACCCGCAGCACCACCATTCGCATCTATATGCTCTCCACCGGGCTGGCGACGCTGGCGGGGATTGTCTTCTCCATTTACACCCAGGCGGGTTACGCGCTGGCCGGGGTTGGCGTTGAACTGGATGCGATTGCCTCTGTGGTGATTGGCGGCACGCTGCTCAGCGGCGGGGTGGGGACGGTGCTGGGAACACTGTTTGGCGTGGCAATCCAGGGGCTGATCCAGACCTATATCAACTTTGACGGCACGCTCAGCTCGTGGTGGACGAAAATCGCCATCGGCATTTTACTGTTTATTTTTATTGCCCTGCAGCGCGGTCTGACGGTGCTCTGGGAGAACCGCCAGAGCTCGCCTGTTACCCGCGTGAACACATCAGTAACAGAGCGATAATATGCTGAATTTGCTTAAAGTCTATACACTAAATCATTCAAGTTGCATCAAGGCGGCAAGTCTGCGAATCCCCGGGAGCTTACTCAAGTAAGTGACTGGGGTGAGCTGACGCAGCCAACGCAGAGGCAGCTTGAAGGATGACGTGTATAAACATTTTCCGGTAGCGGCCGATACTTTTTGTTTATGCCCAGAAATATCTCGCTACCGGAAATAACATCATGCTTAAAACGCTATCGATTCGTACCGGCTTGCTCTCTTTACTGGCCGTTATGACCCTTCTGCTGCTGATTGTCAGCGGCATTGGCATTTATGCCCTCACACAGAGTTCTTCGTCACTTCAGCGCATCAACCACCTTCAGGGTGAGCAGATGGTGCAGCTCAATTCTGGCTATACGCTGATCCTTCGTGCGCGCAACGAGGCGGGCCAGGCCGTCAGAATGATGGAAATTGGTCTGCTGGACGATGCCGCGAAATCGGTGAAAAGCATTAATCAGGAGATCGCCCTGGCGCAAAAAACGCTGAAAGGCGTGATCGACGCAGGCGTGGCCGATCCCCAGGGACAGCAGTTGCTGGATAAGGTGGCGGCCAGTCTGGCGGCTTATAACCAGCAGGGGATCAACCCAATGCTGAAAGCGCTGAACGAACAGAGCGCAGACAGCTATTACGATCTGCTGGAGAGTAAGCTCATTCCGGTGGCAAAGCAGTTTGATAACGATATGCAGGCGTTCCAGATGTGGAGCGACGCGCGCGGGAAAGCGGAAGTCAGCGCCGTGCAGTCGAGCAAAACGCGGGTTCTGATCCTGATCGTTGTCGCGGCGCTGCTGACGGCAGGCATCATTGTGCTGGCCTGGCTGGTGTTGCGCCACATGCTGCTCAAGCCGCTGTCAGCGTCGATTGCGCAGCTGGAAAACGTCGCCGCGGGGGATTTAACCCACACGCTGAATGCCCCGGCGAGCCAGGAGTTCAACCGTCTGAACGCTGCTATCGAAGGGATGCGTCAGTCGCTGATGCACTCGGTGCTGCGGGTCCGCGATGCCAGCTCGCAAATTGATACCGGCAGCCGCGAGCTGACGGCGGGAAACAGGGATCTTGCCGAGCGCACGGAATCCACCGCCACCTCGCTGGAGCAGACCGCCGCCAGCATGGAACAGATCACCGCCACGGTGAAACTTAACGCGGATAACGCCGAGCAGGCGCACCAGCTGGCGAAATCAGTGTCGGATACCGCCGATCACGGCAGCGAAATGGTCTGCTACGTGATTGAGAAAATGCGTGATATCTCCGGCAGCTCGGCGCGCATTGCTGACATTCTGAGCGTCATTGATGGCATTGCCTTCCAGACCAACATTCTGGCGCTGAACGCCTCCGTGGAAGCGGCGCGTGCGGGCGAGCAGGGGCGCGGTTTTGCCGTCGTCGCGGGCGAGGTGCGCAATCTTGCCAGCCGCAGCGCTGATGCGGCAAAAGAGATCCGCTCGCTTATCAGCGACTCGCAGACTCACGTCAATGAGGGCAGTGAGCTGGCGCAGCAGGCGGGCGAAACGATGGATGAGATCGCCACCGAAGTGCTGCGCATGACTAAACTGATGCGCGAAATCGCTACCGCGTCTCAGGAACAGAGCCGTGGCATTGAACAGGTGAATATTGCGGTGAATCAGATGGACGAAACCGCGCAGCAGAATGCGGCGCTGGTGCAGCAATCCTCTGCCGCGACGCGCTCGCTGGAGGAGCAGTCGCGCCAGCTGATGGAAGCTATGTCATCATTCAAACTGACGACGCAGACTGCCGCATAATATTTCCCGGCCCTGGTGCACTCTGCGCCAGGGTATTATTCTCCGGCGAATTAATTGCGCTAATATTTTCGTGAATATTCCCAAGTAATATTTCCAGCGAGCGGGTTAAGGTTAACGCTTTTTCAGTCGGTTCAAGATATAACCCTTTGCGGAAAAATAGCGGCTCAGCAAAAAGCTGGCTAAAGCGCTTTAACGCCAGGCTCACGGCCGGGCGCGACATCTCAAGACGGACAGAGGCCTTCGCCATGCTGCCGCAGCGGACCACTTCAATAAAGACAGGAATAAGATTTAAATCAATGCCGGTATTGGCACGGGAATAGTTTTTCATCACGATTACGCTCCAGGAAATATCTGTCAAACTGTTATGGAAATAATGCAGGAGCGAATCTGAATATTAAAGCGCGTTTTTTATAAACACTTATACGGTAAAATATATAAATGGGTTGGGGAGCCAGACGGGCTCCCCGGGAGAGTGGTATTACGCGTCCGGATACTCACGGATAAAACGTTCAACGTCTTCAACCATATGGTTGTTGCCGACGAAGAAGGAACGACGCTGGTGCAGACTTTCTGGCACGATGTCCAGAATACGCTCTTTACCATCGCTCGCCTTGCCGCCCGCCTGTTCCGCCAGGAACGCCATCGGGTTGCATTCATACAGCAGACGCAGCTTGCCGTCCGGGTGGCTGGCGGTGCTTGGGTAGAGGTAAATGCCGCCTTTCAGCAGGTTACGGTGGAAATCCGCAACCAGAGAACCGATATAGCGGGAGGTGTAAGGGCGCTGCGTCGCTTTATCTTCTTCCTGGCAGAATTTGATGTACTTCTTCACGCCAGTCGGGAACTTGATGTAGTTGCCTTCGTTGATGGAGTAGGTGTTGCCCTTCTCCGGGAAGCGCATACGTTCCTGACACAGGCAGAAGACGCCCAGCGACGGATCGTAAGTAAAGGCATGAACGCCACAGCCGGTGGTATAGACCAGCATGGTGGAGGAGCCATACACGACATAACCGGCAGCAACCTGCTGACTGCCCGGCTGCAGGAAATCTTCTTCTGTCACCGGCGTGCCAACAGGCGTGACGCGGCGGTAGATGGAGAAAATGGTACCGACAGAAACGTTAACGTCGATGTTGGAGGAGCCGTCCAGCGGATCCATCAGAACAACGTATTTCGCGTGTTCACACCCTTCGAATACGACAATTTCATCTTCTTCTTCAGAGGCGATACCCGCAACGATGTCGCGCGCGCGCAGTGCAGCTTTCAGTTTTTCATTTGCGAACAGATCGAGTTTCTGTTGAACCTCGCCCTGAACGTTCTCGGCACCGCTGGCACCCAGGATATCGACCAGACCGGCCTTGTTGATATCACGGTGGATGATCTTAGCGCCCAGCTTTATTGCCGACAGTAAAGCAGTGAGTTCACCGGTAGCATGAGAAAACTCGTGCTGCTTTTCGACAATAAATTCACCTAACGTTTTCATAACACTTTCCCTGCATCTTTGTGAGTAGAGCGATTGTATGTTCACTAAAACGACTAATGCCCAACAATCTTAACAAATATTCAAATAGTAGCGCAGTGGTGAATCGCGCCAGCAATATACGGATTTACCTGAAATGCGTTTCACACCCGCTAACATGTGAGTAAAATGTGCGCCACATTGAAGAAGGATAGTGACGTATGCGCATTCATATATTGGGGATTTGTGGCACTTTCATGGGCGGACTGGCAATGCTGGCGCGCTCGCTGGGCCATGAAGTGACAGGTTCGGACGCCAATGTGTATCCGCCGATGAGCACGCTTCTGGAGAAACAGGGCATCTCTCTGATTCAGGGTTATGATGCCAGCCAGCTGGATCCCGAGCCGGATCTGGTGATCATTGGCAACGCCATGACGCGGGGTAATCCGTGCGTTGAGGCGGTACTGGAACGCAATATTCCGTTCATGTCTGGCCCACAGTGGCTGCATGATTTCGTCCTGCGCGACCGTTGGGTTGTCGCCGTGGCCGGTACGCACGGCAAAACCACCACCGCCGGTATGGCGACCTGGATCCTCGAAGCCTGTGGTTACAAGCCGGGCTTTGTGATCGGCGGCGTTCCGGGTAACTTCGACGTGTCTGCGCGTCTCGGTGACAGTCCGTTCTTTGTGATCGAAGCCGATGAGTACGACTGTGCGTTCTTCGACAAGCGCTCCAAGTTCGTACACTACTGCCCGCGCACGCTGATCCTCAACAACCTTGAGTTCGATCATGCGGATATCTTTGACGACCTGAAAGCCATTCAGAAACAGTTCCACCACCTGGTGCGCATCGTTCCGGGCCAGGGCCGTATTATCCTGCCGGAGAACGACATCAATCTTAAGCAGACCATGGCGATGGGCTGCTGGAGCGAGCAGGAGCTGGTGGGTGAGCAGGGCCACTGGCAGGCGAAAAAACGCAACGTGGATGCCTCGGAGTGGGAAGTGTGGCTCGACGGCGAGAAAGTGGGTGAGGTGAAGTGGGGCCTGGTTGGCGAACACAACATGCACAACGGCCTGATGGCGATCGCGGCCGCACGCCATGTGGGTGTTCAGCCTGCGGATGCGGCGAATGCACTGGGCTCGTTTATCAATGCCCGTCGCCGTCTGGAGTTGCGCGGTGAAGCCCACGGCGTGACGGTGTATGACGATTTCGCACATCACCCAACCGCTATTCTGGCAACACTTGCAGCGTTACGCGGCAAGGTCGGCGGTACCGCGCGTATTCTGGCGGTGCTGGAGCCACGCTCTAACACCATGAAAATGGGCATCTGCAAAGACGATCTCGCGCCTTCCTTAGGACGTGCTGACGAAGTCTTCCTGCTGCAGCCACAGCATATTCCATGGCAGGTAGCTGAAGTGGCCGATGCCTGCATTCAGCCTGCGCACTGGAGTGCGGATGTTGATGCTTTGGCGGATATGGTGGTGAAAGCCGCTCAGCCGGGTGACCATATTCTGGTGATGAGTAACGGCGGTTTTGGTGGGATCCATCAGAAGCTGCTGGACGGTCTGGCGAAAAAGGCCGAGGCTGCAGAGTAAAAAAAGCCCGGTGGCGCTAGCGCTTACCGGGCCTCTATTCTCTCTTCTCCCTCTCCCCTTTGGGGAGAGGGTCAGGGTGAGGGGAAAGGATTACTCTTCGTTCTCAGACAGCTCACGCAGATACTGGAAAATCAGGCGCGCGGACTTCGGCGGCTTATTCCCTTCTTTCTCTTTCTTCGCGTTACGGATCAAGGAACGCAGCTGCTGGCGGTCGGCATCCGGCCACAGGTTCAGGACTTCCGGTACCGCATCATCACCCTGTTCAATCAGACGATCGCGGATCTGCTCCAGCTTGTGGAACAGCGCAACCTGCTGGTTGTGGCGGTTTTTCAGTTTATCCAGCGCCTGGCGGATCGGATCGACGTCGCGCTGACGCAGCATTTTACCGATAAGCTGAAGCTGGCGACGACGGCCTTCTTTTTTGATTTTCTGTGCCAGTTCAATGGCATCACGCAGATCCTGGTCGAGCGGGATCTTATCCAGCGCGTTTTTACCCAGTTCCACCATTTCTGCGCCAAGCTGTTTTAACTCTTCGGCGTCGCGTTTAATTTCACTTTTACTGACCCAGATGATCTCATCATCTTCGTCTTCGATGTCATCACCGGGAACGTCGTCGAGCCAGTCTTCGGGCTGCTTAGTCATGTCAGGCTCCTTAAAAAAAGAGGCTAATGTTACCAGTTAAGACGCGCACTGAAAAACGGTTCTCTGTTAGACTTCAGTTAACTCTCTCTTACAGTATGGCATTTGCGATGAAAGTAACCTCACAAGTTGAAGCGCAGCGTAAGATTCTGGAAGAAGCCGTCTCCACCGCGCTGACGCTCGCTTCAGGTAAATCAGATGGCGCCGAAGTGGCGGTCAGCAAAACCACCGGCATTAGCGTGAGCACCCGCTATGGCGAAGTGGAGAATGTAGAATTTAACAGCGATGGGGCGCTGGGGATCACGGTCTATCACCAGAATCGCAAAGGCAGCGCGTCGTCTACCGATCTCAGCCCCGATGCCATTGCCCGTACGGTGCAGGCGGCGCTGGATATTGCGCGTTACACCTCCCCGGATCCTTACGCTGGCGTGGCGGATAAAGATCTGCTGGCGTTTGACGCCCCGGATCTCGATCTTTTCCACCCGGCGGAAGTCACCCCGGATGAAGCCATCGAGCTGGCCGCGCGTGCCGAGCAGGCGTCTTTGCAGGCGGATAAACGCATCACCAATACCGAAGGCGGCAGTTTCAACAGCCATTACGGCATCAAAGTCTTCGGCAACTCGCATGGCATGCTGCAGGGCTACTGCTCAACCCGTCACTCGCTCTCCAGCTGCGTGATCGCCGAAGAGAACGGCGATATGGAGCGGGATTACGCGTACACCATCGGCCGTGCGCTGGGCGATTTGCAGTCGCCGGAGTGGGTGGGTAAAGCGTGTGCCGAGCGCACGCTGTCTCGCCTGTCGCCGCGTAAGCTCTCCACCATGAAAGCCCCGGTCATTTTTGCCAATGAAGTGGCGACCGGTCTGTTTGGTCATCTGGTGGGGGCGATTGCCGGGGGATCGGTTTACCGTAAATCGACGTTCCTGCTCGACTCACTGGGCAAACAGATCCTGCCCGAATGGCTGACCATTGAAGAGCACCCGCATCTGCTGAAAGGGCTGGCCTCCACGCCATTCGACAGCGAAGGCGTGCGCACGGAACGCCGTGATATCGTCAAAGACGGTGTGCTGACCCAGTGGCTGCTGACCAACTACTCCGCGCGCAAGCTTGGGCTGAAAAGTACCGGGCATGCAGGCGGCATTCATAACTGGCGGATTGCCGGACAGGGCCTGAACTTTGAGCAGATGCTTAAAGAGATGGGCACCGGTCTGGTCGTCACAGAACTGATGGGCCAGGGCGTGAGCGGCATCACCGGGGATTATTCTCGCGGGGCTGCGGGTTTCTGGGTCGAAAACGGCGAAATTCAGTATCCGGTAAGCGAAATTACCATTGCCGGCAACCTGAAGGACATGTGGCGCAATATCGTTACGGTCGGTAACGATATTGAAACACGTAGCAATATACAGTGTGGTTCTGTATTACTGCCGGAAATGAAAATCGCCGGACAATAGAGATAGCGTTTTGTTAATAATAAAAAAGGAAGTGAGCAATGCGTAAACACCTGTTAGCGATCGTCGCGGCTTCAACGCTGGTTCTTGGCTCTTCTGCGTTTGCTGCCGATCTTGAAGATAACATGGATATCCTCAGTGAAAACCTGAAGGTCGTTCAGAAGACGGACAATGCGGCGGAAATGAAAGGCGCTTTGACCAAAATGCGTGAAGCGGCGCTGGACGCGCAAAAAGCGACACCGCCAAAGCTGGAAAGCAAAGCGGCAGACAGCGCAGAGATGAAAGACTACCGCCACGGTTTTGACGTGCTGGTTGGTCAGATTGACGGCGCGCTGAAGCTCGCTAACGAAGGCAAAGTGAAGGAAGCCCAGGCGGCAGCCGACCAGTTTGTCGCGACGCGTAACACGTATCACAAAAAGTATCGTTAATTGGGTGCCTGAGCTGTACGTCCTTTCCCGTATGCGGGGGCGCAGTTAGCGCCCCCGCATCTTTGCTCCCTACTGGCCGGAGCGACACTCCATCCGCGCTGTCACTTCGAGCGAGCCGTTTCGAAAACGGATCTCGCACAGTGTTTTCCTCGTCACCAGCGTTAAGATGATTATCGTCAAAGCAATAATCATCAAAACCCGGATAATTGGGGATTGGCGTTTCATGGATGCCTCCTTGCTGTAAAGCGGGCGAGGTAGCGAACTCCACGGTCCGACGTGTCGTTTCGAGCCCCCGCCCTGATTTTTTATCAGGCGGGGCTTTCCACTTTCCGTCCCATGCCTGAGACGGTCAGTCTCAAGCACCCGCCGCCACTCTAGCGAATCCCCATAAGAAAACCTTATCCACGTCACATTTCTACGAGTCGGCTCGTAATCTTTTCCGCTTCGCTCTCCCCATATTTGCCGTCAGATAACGTGATATTCATCACGCAAATACAGCGATTTATCCAGATTCAGCCTATTTATGTGGCACAGATCACTGCTGCGGCTCGCCTTTCCACTTCGAAGTGGAAAACAACTCGCTACAAACCCTTCATCGCCAACGTTAGTTTTATTCCAGAGCCATTAACGGGGTAAGACCAGTGAGTAACGGAGCGGTAATGAACGACGTTGGGGATCAGGCGGAGCAAACAGAAAAGCTCGCGAACACCATGCTGCAGCAGGTTTACGCCCTGCTGGCCCGGCACAACATCATCCCCAATGCAGTACAGGAACAGATGCTCACCTCCCATGTCCGCGCGATGGCGCACCGGTCCGTGACCGGCGAGCCGCTGCCGGAAGTGGAGGCAGAGCTGTTCGACGAAATTTCACCGGATTCAATGCGGCTCGCCCGTGAAGTGGTAGCGCAGTTTGGCAACCTTCCTGACGAAGAAGCCTGGCTGCTCTCCGTTCACTTTGAAGTCGCGAAAGACAACCTTTAAGGAGCAACACATGGAACAGATTACAGTCGTGATTGGCGATCGCCTGGGTAAAGGCCAGAAAGTGGCTGCCGGTGTGGAAAAAGCGGGTGGACGTGCGGTTGTCGTGCCGGGTATGGCGGCAGATATGAAACTCGGCGACGTCATGAAAGCGGAAAACGCCACCTTCGGCATCTCCTTCTGCGGCAGCGGCGGCGCGGGTGCCATCACGGCGCAAACCAAATATGGCTACAAAGCGAAATACGGCATGCGCTCCGTGGATGAGGGGGTGACCGCCATCAACGAAGGCTGCAACGTGCTGGGCTTTGGCTTTATGGATAAAGAAGAGCTGGGTGAGCGTCTGGTGCAGGCGTGGCAGAAGAAGCACGGCGCATAAGCATGAAAGAACAGTTCACAACCACGGTGAGAGTGAAGGGGAAGGGCGACGCCAAAGCGCGCGCCTTTGCCGACGCGCTCAACCACGTTCAGGCCGCGGTGATGAAAGCCTCACCGCATATCTTACTGCGTATTGAGCCACAGGATGTGCAGGTCGTTCAGGCGCAAGAAGCGGTGCGTAAAGAAGCCTTTCTGTTCTTCTTTTTGCGCCGGGAAAGACGCACCTACAGCGTGGAGCTGGATGTGACCGTCAACGTGACCGCCATCAATCTTGACCAGGTGGATTTCGTCACGCAACGCTGATTATTCATAAAAGGGCAGACTGATGTTCTTAATTATATTAATAAAATCGCTCATCATTGGCGGCCTGGTGGGCGTCGGTGTGGGGGCCGGGGCTGCACGCATGTTTCATGCGCCTACCACTCAGGGGATGGGCGCGTTTCGTACGTTGGGGGAACTGAACTCCTGCGAAGGGGACCCAGCGTCTCACTTCTCCTTTGGGTTAGGCTTCTTCTTTAACGCCTGGGCCTCTTCCGTGGCCGCAGGGGCTTTCACACAGGACGTTGACCACCGCATCATCCCAAACTGGGGTGCCGCAGCCTTGATGATCAAAAACCGTAACGTCGGCGAAACGCTGCACGATCCCCGCAAAATGGCGATTGCCTGCGGCATCATCGGCATGATTGTCGTCACCTTCCTTAACCTGACTGCCTCCTCCGTGCCGGCCGCGCTGCAGGTCACCGCCGTGAAGGTACTGGTACCGGCGGCAAACCTGCTGGTCAACACCGTGATGCCGGTGATCTTCTGGCTGGCGGCCATCGACGCGGGTAAAAAATCGGGTTTCTGGGCCACCATCTTTGGCGGCGCGGCGCAGTTGATTATGGGCAACGCCGTACCGGGCCTGGTACTGGGGATCCTGATCGGTAAAGGCGTGGAAGAGAGCGGCTGGAACCACGTCACCAGGGTGATGATGGCGGCTATCGTTCTGCTGTTCGTGCTGAGCGGCTTCTTCCGCGGCTTCGACATGAAGATGATCGAATCCTTCCATCTGACCGTGCCGAACTGGCTCGATATGATCCACAACTCGCTCAGCGGTAAATAACAGGAGCCTCTGAATGGAACAGAATAAAGGTTTTTGGTATGCCGACTGGTCGTTCCCGATCTTCGTTGGCCTGCTCTCCTCCGGCGTATTTGCCGGGACGCACATGTACTACCTCTACGGCATCGGCGCGTTTAACGAAGTGGCCTTCGTGGCGATGCTGAAGGCGGGAATTGATACCGGTGTATACGGCGCGGTGGCGGCGTTCGGCGCGAGCTTCCTGTTCGCACGCATCATCGAAGGATCGCTGGTAGGGATCCTCGACATCGGCGGGGCGATCCAGACCGGCGTGGGTCTTGGTGTGCCGGCACTGCTGTTGGGTGCGGGGATCATGTTCCCGGTGACCAACTTCATTGCCTCGCTCATTACCGGCCTGGTGATTGGTCTGGCGATCGGCTACGTCATCATCCTGGCGCGTAAGTTCACCATCAACCAGAGCAACTCCACCTACGGGGCGGACGTGATGATGGGCGCGGGCAATGCCTCCGGTCGTTTTCTGGGTCCGTTGATTATCCTCAGCGCCATGACCGCTTCCATTCCGATTGGCGTCGGTTCCCTGCTGGGCGCGCTGCTGTTCTACATCTGGCAGAAGCCGATCACCGGCGGTGCCATCCTTGGCGCCATGATTTTAGGCTGGCTGTTCCCGGTCGCCCTTTAATACCTGCGGGCGCGCTGGCGCCCGCCTTATCAGGAGAACCCCATGTTTGATTTACTCCTGCGCCGTGCGCGCCTTAGCGACGATACCCTGACCGATATCGCCATTCTGGACGGGAAAATTGCCGCAACAGGCGACATAGACGCTCCCGCCCGCAAAACGGTGGAGCTGAACGGTGACGTGTTCGTCAGCGCAGGCTGGATCGACTCCCACGTCCACTGCTACCCGAACTCCCCCATTTACCACGACGAACCGGACAGCGTGGGTATCGCTACCGGCGTCACCACCGTAGTGGATGCGGGCAGTACCGGTGCCGATGACGTGGATGATTTCTATGACATTACCCGCAAGGCCTCAACCGAGGTCTTTGCCCTGCTGAATATCTCCCGCGTGGGGCTGATTGCCCAGAACGAGCTGGCCAATATGGTGAATATTGATGCCGATGCCGTGAAGCAGGCGGTGAAACGCCATCCTGACTTTATCGTCGGGCTGAAAGCGCGCATGAGCAGCAGCGTGGTGGGTGAAAACGGTATTACGCCGCTGGAGCGTGCGAAAGCCATTCAGAAAGAGAACGGCGACCTGCCGCTGATGGTGCACATTGGCAATAACCCGCCGAATCTGGATGAAATTGCCGAGCTGCTGAGCTCGGGCGACATCATTACCCACTGCTACAACGGCAAGCCAAACCGCATTCTGACGCCTTCCGGCGAACTGCGCGCCTCCATTGCCTCTGCCCTGAAACGCGGCGTGCGGCTGGACGTCGGTCACGGTACGGCGAGCTTCAGCTTTGAAGTGGCGAAACGCGCTATCGCGATGGGCATTCTGCCGCACACCATCAGCTCGGATATCTACTGCCGCAACCGCATCAATGGCCCGGTGGGCTCGCTGGCAAGCGTGATGTCGAAATTCCTCGCCATCGGCATGTCATTGCCGCAGGTGATTGATTGCGTCACCGCCAACGCCGCCGACGGCCTGCGCCTGTCGCGCAAAGGGCGTATCGAACCCGGCCTCGACGCCGACCTGACGCTGTTCACCCTTAAACGCCAGCCAACGCTGCTGGTGGATGCTGAAAACGACAGCCTGCAGGCTGAACATATTCTGGTGCCGCTTGCCGCGATCCGCGCGGGCAAGGGCTACATGACCGAACAAGGGAGCACGGAACATGCCTTCGATTTATGAGAAGTACCACTTAAAGCAAGTCATCAACACCTCTGGCCGCATGACGGCGCTGGGTGTCTCCACGCCACGCCCGGAAGTGGTGCAGGCGGCGATGGACGGCATGAATCACTATTTCGAGATGAAGGATCTGGTCAACAAAACCGGGGAATACATCGCGAAGCTGCTGGAGGTGGAAGGGGCGACGGTGGTCTCCTGCGCATCCGCGGGCATCGCCCAGTCCGTGGCGGCGGTGCTGGTGAAAGACAGCGACTGGCTGCTGGAAAACCTGCACGTCACTCCAGTTGAGAACAACGAAATCGTTCTACCGAAAGGCCACAACGTTAACTTTGGCGCGCCGGTGGGCACCATGGTGGCGCTGGGCGGCGGCAAGCTGGTGGAAGCGGGTTACGCTAACGAATGCTCAGCCGATCAGCTGGCGGCGGCGATCACCCCGCGCACGGCGGCGATCCTCTATATCAAATCGCACCACTGCGTGCAGAAAAGCATGCTCAGCGTTGAGCAGGCCGCGGTTGTGGCGCGCAAACACGATCTGCCCCTGATCGTCGATGCCGCAGCGGAAGAAGATCTGCATACCTATTACCGCTCCGGTGCCGACCTGGTGATCTACAGCGGCGCGAAGGCAATTGAAGGGCCAACCAGCGGGCTGGTGATCGGCAAAACCCAGTACGTTGAGTGGGTGAAGCGCCAGACGGCGGGCATTGGCCGCGCCATGAAGGTGGGTAAAGAGGGGATCCTCGGTCTGACCTGCGCCATCGAACACTACCTGACGGCGACCAAAGAGAGTGGGACGGAGATGGTGGCGAAGATGACACCGTTTATCGATGCGCTCAACACCCTTAACGGCGTCACCGCGCGCGTGGTCTGGGACAGTGCCGGTCGCGATATCGCGCGCACCGAGATTAAGTTTGACGAAGCCGTAACCGGCATCGGCACCGGCGAGCTGGTGAATGCCCTGAAGCAGGGCGAATACGCCATTTATTTCCGCGGCTACAAGGCCAACGAAGGGATTATCGAAGCGGACGTGCGCAGCGTGAACGCTGAGCAGTTGAACATTGTGTACCGCCGCATAAGCGAAGTGTTAGGACAGGAGAAAAAGGCATGAAACTGACCCCCAATTTTTACCGTGACCGCGTCTGCCTGAACGTGCTGGCAGGCTCAAAAGCGAATGCCAGCGCCATTTACGAGGCGGCGGA
Organism: Enterobacter cloacae complex sp. R_G8; assembly: GCF_024599795.1. Classification (NCBI taxonomy): domain Bacteria; kingdom Pseudomonadati; phylum Pseudomonadota; class Gammaproteobacteria; order Enterobacterales; family Enterobacteriaceae; genus Enterobacter; species Enterobacter cloacae complex sp. R_G8. The sequence continues at coordinate 4,580,928 of NZ_CP102246.1, read as the reverse complement.
AGGTCATGTGCTGGTGGGCGTGCTCTCCAAAAATTACCCGGACGTGGCCAGTGCGGTTGCTGATATGCGTGAGTACGCGGCGCTGATTGATAACGCGCTCTCGGTAGGCCTGGGGGCGGGTGATCCGAACCAGTCGGCGATGGTGAGCGAAATCTCCCGTCAGGTGCAGCCGCAGCACGTTAACCAGGTTTTCACCGGCGTGGCCACCAGCCGTGCGCTGCTGGGGCAGAACGAATCGGTGGTCAACGGGCTGGTCTCGCCGACCGGCACCGTCGGGATGGTGAAAATCTCCACCGGCCCGCTGAGCAGCGCGGCACCGGACGGCATTGTGCCGGTTGAAACGGCGATCGCCCTGCTGAAAGACTTTGGCGGCAGTTCAGTCAAATACTTCCCGATGGGCGGTCTGAAGTGCCGTGACGAATACCAGGCCGTGGCGGAAGCCTGCGCCCGTCACGACTTCTGGCTGGAGCCGACCGGGGGTATCGATCTGGAAAACTACGAGGCGATCCTGCAGATCGCTCTGGACGCGGGCGTGAGCAAAATCATTCCGCATATTTACAGCTCGATTATCGACAAAGCCAGCGGCGATACGCGTCCGGATGATGTGCGTACGCTGCTTGCGATGACGAAGACGCTGGTGAAGTAAAAACTGCCCCTCACCCCGGCCCTCTCCCTTTGGGAGAGGATTAGGGTGAGGGGAAACACACCGCACCAACCTGAAGGAGCCACCATGCACACCCGTACCTTGCTTGTCGCTTCACTCTCTTTACTGGCTAACGCCGCTATCGCCCAGACGCAGTACGCCTGGGTCGGCACCTACAACCCCAACGGGGAAGGGCTGTACCGCTTTACTGTGGACCCGCACACCGGTGCGCTCAGCGATAAAATGCTGGTCAGCAAGCTACCGAATGCCGCGCAACTGACCGTCTCTCACGATGGCAAAATGCTGTATCTGGCAAGCGAAGTGGAGCAGGGCGTGGTGCAGGCGCTGCGTATTGGTGCCAGCGGCGAACTGAGCGAGCTGAATCAGATCTCCTCCGGTGGTGCGGGGCCGGTGTATCTGTCGCTCACGCCGAACGGGCGTCATCTGCTGGTGGCAAACTACGTAAGTGGATCGATCGCCGTGCTGTCGATCAAAGCCGATGGCAGCCTGGGTGACGCCACGGACAAACGTCAGGATCAGGGCGAACCGGGTGCGGCAAAACCGGAAGCCGCTGTGGAGGGCAGTTTTGCCATCAGCGATCATAATGGCCCCCATGCGCACATGATCGCCGCCGATCCGAGCGGGAAATATGTGTTTTCCACCGATCTGGGGCTGGATCGTATCTACCAGTACCGCTTTGACGATCGAACCGGCAAGCTGACGCCGAACGATCCGCCGTTTATCAGCGCCTCCTCAAAAGGGGCCGGGCCGCGGCACTTTGTCTTTACGCCGAAGGGGGATGCGCTGTGGCTGATTAATGAAGAGGCGTCAACGCTCACCCATTATACGCTGGACAGCAACGGCAGGCTGAAAGAGGGCAAAACGCTCTCCGCGCTGCCAGAAGGTTACAAAGGCACCAGTTTTGCGGCCGGGCTGGTGCTGAGCTCAGATGGTAAACAGCTGTATGTGGCTAACCGTTTGCATAACAGCATCGGGCACTTTACCGTAACAGCGGAGGGCACGCTGACGCATCAGGACGATGTCTGGACGCGTGGCGACTACCCGCGCACCCTGACGCTCGATAAACAGGGGCGCTGGCTGTACGTCATGAACCAGCGCAGCGACAACATTACCCGTTTCCGCGTCGGTCAGGACGGCAAGCTAAGCTTTGAGTCAGACTATACCCCGGTCGGCAGCCCATCCCAGATGGTCATTTCACCCTGAGCAGTAAGAGGACAACGACGTGCGATTTCCGAACCAACGTTTAGCGCAACTTTTCGATCTGTTGCAAAACGAGACGCTGCCGCAGGACGAGCTGGCGCAGCGGCTGTCGGTCTCCACGCGAACCGTCCGGGCGGATATTTCCGCCCTGAACGCGCTGCTGGCAAGCCACGGCGCGCAGTTTATCCTTAGCCGTGGCAATGGCTACCAGCTCAAAATTGACGATGCGGTACGTTATCAGCAGCTACAGGCTTCCCACCCGCGCGCGCTGCGCATTCCCCGTACCGGGCCGGAGCGCGTGCATTATCTGGTGGTGCGTTTTCTCACCTCGGCGTTTTCACTCAAGCTGGAAGACCTGGCCGATGAGTGGTTCGTCAGCCGCGCCACGCTGCAGAGCGACATGGTGGAGGTGCGGGAGTGGTTCCACCGCTACAACCTGACGCTGGAAACGCGTCCACGCCACGGCATGAAGCTGTTTGGCAGTGAGATGGCGACCCGCGCCTGTCTGACCGATCTGCTCTGGGAGCTGGCCCAGCAGGACAGCCTGAACCCGCTGGTGACCGACGTGGCGCTCAATGCCGGAGTAGCAGAGCAGATGGTGCCCGTACTGCACGAGGCGCTGACGCGGCATCACATCCGCCTGACCGACGAAGGCGAGCTGTTCCTGCGACTCTACTGCGCGGTGTCGGTTCGCCGCATCAGCGAGGGGTATCCGCTGCCGGAATTCCACGCCGAAGATGTGGAAGAGAACGTGCGTGACGCGGCGAAAGATATCGCGGTGACCATCCAGCAACTGGCGGGCAAAGCGCTTTCCCCTTCGGAAGAGAGCTGGCTATGCGTGCATATCGCCGCGCGGCAAATCCAGGATATCGCGCCGAGCGCCATCAATGCGGATGACGACGAAGCGCTGGTCAACTACATCCTGCGCTATATCAACACCCACTATAACTACAACCTGCTCAGCGACGAGCAGCTGCATGCGGATCTGCTTACCCATATCAAAACCATGATCACCCGCGTGCGGTATCAAATCATGATCCCGAATCCGCTGCTGGATAACATCAAGCAGCACTATCCGATGGCGTGGGATATGACGCTGGCGGCAGTCTCAAGCTGGGGCAAATACACGCCATATGTGATCAGCGAAAACGAGATTGGCTTCCTGGTGCTGCATATTGGCGTCGGGCTGGAGCGCCACTATAACATTGGCTACCAGCGCCAGCCGCGCGTGCTGCTGGTGTGCGATGCCGGTAATGCCATGGTGCGCATGATTGAGGCGGTGCTGCAGCGCAAATACCCGCAGATTGAGGTCACACGCACGCTTACGCTTCGCGAGTACGAGCAGACGGAATCCATTAGCGAAGACTTTGTGATCTCAACTGCCCGCGTCAGTGAAAAGTCAAAGCCGGTGGTGATGATTGCCCCGTTCCCGACGGACTACCAGCTGGAGCAGATTGGCAAGCTGGTGCTGGTGGACAGAACCCGTCCGTGGATGCTGGATAAATACTTCGATGCCGCGCATTTCCGCATTCTCAACGCCCCTGTGGACCAGCAAACGCTGTTCCGCGAGCTCTGCGTCCAGCTTGAAGAGGAGGGCTTTGTCGGGGCGGAGTTCCTCGACTCGGTCGTTGAACGTGAAGCCATCGTCAGCACCATGCTCGGCGACGGCATCGCGCTGCCGCACTCACTGGGTCTGCTGGCACATAAAACGGTGGTCTATACCGTGCTCGCCCCGCACGGCGTCCAGTGGGGCGACGAAACCGCCCACGTCATCTTCCTGCTCGCCATCAGCAAAAGCGAATACGAAGAGGCGATGGCGATCTACGATATTTTCGTCACCTTCCTGCGCGAGCGTGCGATGTCACGGCTCTGTAGCTGCGGTGATTTTGCCGGGTTTAAGGCAGTGGCGATGGAGAGTTTGAGCCGGTTTTGAAAAGAGGGCGGATAGAGGATATCCGCCGTCGATCACCGTAGATGATGCACAACCTGGTTACTGCTGCCGCGCCAGATAAGCGCCGGGTCTTTTAAATCCTGCACAAATTTGCCGTCAACCAGCACGTTAATCAGATCCACCACTTCCCTTTGCTGAGCATTCAGTTCATCCAGCTTATAGCCCGTCCAGACCCAGATATCTTTTCCTGCGCACTCGCGGCGAATGCGTTTCACCAGCTTCAGGATCTCCGGCACGTTTTGCGGATGCAGCGGATCACCGCCGGAGAGCGAAATCCCCTGGCGTTTGATGCGGGTGTCGTTGAGATCGTTAATGATCCGGTCTTCCATCCCGGCGGTAAACGGCATGCCGGAATTGAGGCGCCAGGTACTTTTGTTGTAGCAACCAGGGCATTCGTGCACGCAGCCTGAGACAAAAAGAGTGCAGCGGGTGCCGGGGCCGTTAACGATGTCGACGGGGTAGTACTGGTGATAGTTCATAGTGTTAACCTGATGTGATGCCTTTAACCCTCACCCCGGTCCTCTCCCACGGGGAGAGGGCCAGGGTGAGGGGGAGAACACGGAACTTACCCGATCTGCCCATTCCCTAAATGCTTCACGCGGCGTTTCACCTCTTCCTGCTTGCCGGCGTTGAACGGACGCGCATCCGGGCTGCCAAGATAGCCGCACACGCGGCGGGTCACCGATACGCGGGCCGCATCGTGGTTGCCGCATTTCGGGCAGGTAAAGCCTTTACTGGTACACTCAAACTCGCCGGTAAAGCCGCACTCGTAGCACTCGTCGATAGGCGTGTTGGTGCCGTAATACGGCACGTGCTGATAGCTATAATCCCACACGTCTTCCAGCGCCTTCAGGTTGTGCTGGATGTTCGGATACTCGCCGTAGCAGATAAAGCCGCCGCTGGCGATAGGGGGATAGGCCGCTTCAAAGTCAATCTTGTCGTACGGGTTCACCTTTTTCTCCACGTCCAGGTGGAAGCTGTTGGTGTAGTAACCTTTGTCGGTCACCCCTTCCACAATACCGAACTCGGCGGTGTCCAGACGGCAGAATCGGTCGCACAGGTTTTCGCTCGGCGTGCTGTACAGGCTAAAGCCGTAGCCGGTCTCTTCTTTCCACTGGTCAACGGCATCGCGCAGACGCTGAACAATGGCGATGCCTTTCTCGCGCAGGGCGTCGCTGTCATACATATGCGTGTTACCAAACAGCGCGTTGATGGTTTCGTGAATGCCGATATAGCCCAGCGAGATCGACGCACGACCGTTTTTGAAGATCTCAGACACGTCGTCGTCCGCTTTCAGACGCACGCCGCAGGCCCCTTCCATATAGAGGATCGGCGCCACGCGCGCCTTGACTCCTTCCAGACGGGCGATGCGGGTCATCAGCGCTTTACGCGCCAGCTGTAAACGCTCATCCAGCAGCGTCCAGAAGGCCGCTTCATTCCCTTTGGCTTCCAGCGCGATGCGCGGCAGGTTCAGGCTGATCACACCCAGGTTGTTGCGGCCGTCATGCACCTGCTCACCGTTTTCGTCCTCATACACGCCAAGGAAGCTGCGGCAGCCCATCGGGGTTTTAAACGAACCGGTGACTTTCACCACCTGGTCGTAGTTCAGAATGTCCGGATACATGCGCTTGCTCGCGCACTCCAGCGCCAGCTGTTTAATGTCGTAGTTCGGGTCACCAAACTTATGGTTCAGGCCGTCGCGGATGGCGAACACCAGTTTCGGGAACACTGCCGTTTTGCGGTTTTTGCCAAGACCGGAGATACGGTTACGCAGAATAGACTGCTGAATCAGGCGCGATTCCCAGCTGGTTCCCAGACCAAAGCCGAACGTGACAAATGGCGTCTGACCATTAGCGGTATGCAGCGTGTTCACCTCGTACTCCAGCGACTGGAACGCGTCATAGCACTCTTTCTCGGTGCGGGAATGGGCGTAGCCGTCGGCATCGGGGATCTGCCACTCTTCCGCCGTTTTACGGTGCTTTTTAAAGCTGGCGGTAACAAACGGGGCCAGCACTTCATCAATGCGGTTAATGGTGGTGCCGCCGTAAATGTGGCTCGCGACCTGGGCGATAATCTGCGCCGTGACGGCCGTCGCCGTGGAGATAGACTTCGGCGGCTCAATCTCGGCGTTACCCATTTTAAAACCGTGGGTCAGCATGCCTTTCAGGTCGATCAGCATGCAGTTGAACATCGGGAAGAACGGCGAGTAGTCGAGATCATGGTAGTGGATCTCACCGCGCTCGTGCGCCGACACCACGTCGCGCGGCAGCAGATGCTGACGGGCATAGTGTTTGGCGACAATACCGGCCAGCAGGTCGCGCTGGGTCGGGATCACTTTACTGTCTTTATTGGCGTTTTCATTGAGCAGGGCGGAGTTGGTCTGTTCGACCAGGCCCCGGATCTCCTGATTCAGGCGGCCGCGCTTCTCACGCTGGACGTCGCGGTCGTGGCGGTACTCAATATAAGCGCGCGCTAACTGCTTGTAAGGACCAGACATCAGCTGGTTCTCAACCGCAGTCTGGATCTCGCTGATATCCACCTGGCTGCGTTCGTTCATCTGGCGGCTAACGACGTCTGCGACGGTGGCGCAGTAATCTGCGTCATCGACTCCCGCTGCTTTCGCTGCACGCAGAATGGCTTCCTGAATGCGCTCTGATTTAAACGGCACTTTACAGCCATCACGTTTCATCACATGCGGTGTCATGATCACTCCATTTTAAAAACAGGTTATCCACAGAGGTGGGGAAGTATGCACCGGATGGATTATCAGCCAGCCCAATGACTTCCCGCGTTCCCGACCCTTGTTATCCACAATTCCGGAGAGCGGAGTCGCCGTCTTGTTGTTGGAATAGTAGACGATAAATACAAGATGTTGGGTCGGTCAGCATTTTAAGTTCTATATATAGTGATTTGCATCAAACATGTTTGCGATTTTTTTGATTCAGAACAAAGTAAAAAGACGAGAGTACACACGGCGGGCGCTGGAGCGAATGTAAATCCGCAAAGGAAAAATCTGATTAATTATTCAACAAAAACAGTAAAGTACACCGGGCGCTGCTGTTGCGCCCGGCGGGAGATTACGCCTGTAGCCACCAGACGGCTTCAAACGGACGTAGCGTGGTGGGGTGGGGGGCCGGGTAGTTACTCATGAGGGCTTGCCACTCACCGCTGAGAACGTCTGATTCCCATTCATGAGACTGATGGCTGAGGTTAGCCACCACCACCAGGGTTTGCCCCTGCCACTGGCGGCGATAACACCACAGGGACGGATGTTCCGGCAGCAGATCCTGATAATCGCCCCACGTCAGCACCGGCAGGGTTTTGCGCAGGCGAATCAGCGACTGGTAGGAATAAAACACCGAATCAGGATCGTCCAGCGCCGCGCGGGCGTTGACCGTCTCGTAGTTGTCGCAGACGCCAATCCACGGCTCACCTTCGGTAAAGCCCGCATTGTGCGAGGCATCCCACTGCATCGGCGTGCGCCCGTTATCACGCGACTTACTCGCCAGAATCGCCAGTAATTCGTTCGGATCGCGGCCGTTAGCCCGCAGTTCGGCGAACATGTTCAGGCTTTCCACGTCGCGGTAATCGGTGATGCGGCTGAAGTGCGGGTTGGTCATGCCAAGCTCTTCACCCTGATAGATATACGGCGTGCCCTGCATCCCGTGCAGCACCATGCCCAGCATTTTCGCTGCCGGTACGCGGTGTTCGCCTTCATCGCCAAAGCGCGACACAATGCGCGGCTGATCGTGGTTACACCAGAACAGCGCGTTCCACGCTTTGTTATGCATCCCCTGCTGCCAGTGGTTGAAGAGCGTTTTCAGCGCTACGAAATCCGGTTTTGCCAGCGTCCATTTTTCGCCGCCGGGGTAATCCACCTTCAGATGATGGAAGTTAAAGGTCATCGACAGTTCGCGCCCGTCGAGAGACGCATACTGCTGGCAGTTCTCCAGCGAGGTGGAGGACATCTCGCCCACCGTCATCAGATTACGCGGCGTAAAGACGTCGCGGCTCATCTCCTGGAGATATTCATGAATGCGCGGCCCGTCAGTGTAGAAGCGGCGACCGTCGCCAATATCGTCATTCGGGAAAGCCTGATCTTTCGAAATCAGGTTAATCACATCCAGACGCAGGCCGTCCACGCCGCGATCGGCCCAGAACTCGCACACCTTTTTCAGCTCGGCGCGCACGGCCGGATTCTCCCAGTTGAGATCCGCCTGCTCCGGGGCGAAGAGGTGCAGATAATACTGCTCGCTCTCGGCGTGCCAGCGCCAGGCGTTGCCGCCGAATTTGGAGCGCCAGTTGTTGGGAAGCTGCTCCGGCGTGCCATCGCGCCAGATATAAAACTGGCGGTACGGGCTGGCTTTATTCAGTGATTTACGGAACCAGGCGTGCTGGGTTGACGTGTGGTTAAACACCATATCCAGCACGATGCGAATGCCGCGTTCATGCGCCTGGGCGACCAGCTCGTCAAAGTCATCCAGCGTGCCGTACGCCGGGTCGATGGCGGTGTAATTCGCCACGTCGTAGCCATTATCCACCTGCGGGGAGATGTAAAACGGCGTCAGCCAGATGGCGTCAATACCCAGGGTTTTCAGGTAGTCCAGCCGCTGCGTCACGCCGCGCAAATCGCCGGTGCCGCTGCCGGTCGTGTCCTGAAAACTTTTTGGGTAAATCTGATAGATGACGCCGTTCTGCCACCAGTGAGGAAGGGTATTCATAATGCGTTCCTGCAAATGCGAAGGGGCGCAACTGCGCCCCGAAAGATGAAGTTAAACAATCTGCAGCGCGCCCTGACGGAACTTACGCTGGTAAACCACGGTGGTGAGCGCCATAGGGACGATGATCGCGATGGCCATCGCCAGGGCAAAAACCTGCCAGAAAGTAGGCTGAATGGAGAGAATACCCGGCAGGCCACCGACGCCGATGCCGTTCGCCATCACGCCGTTGAGACCACACACGAGACCCGCCAGACCCGAGCCGATCATGGCGCAGAGCATCGGGAAGCGGTATTTCAGGTTGATACCGTACATCGCCGGTTCGGTAACGCCGAGATACGCGGAGATGGCGGCCGGAACGGAAATTTCACGCTCGTTATGCTTACGGCTGACCAGAATAATGCCCGTTACGGCAGATGCCTGAGCGATGTTAGACAGCGCGATAATCGGCCAGACCGGCGTGCCGCCAAGGCTCTGGATCATCTGCATATCAATCGCCAGCGTGGTCTGGTGTACGCCGGTGATCACCAGCGGGGCGTACAGGAAGCCGAACAGCGCGGCACCAATCGGCGCGAAGCTGCCGGTCATCAGGTGACGGACGGCAAAGGCCACGCCGTCGCCGATCATGCGGCCAAACGGACCGATAAAGGCGTGCGCCAGGAACACCGCCAGGATCAGCGAGCAGACCGGCACCACCACCAGATAGAGGTAATCCGGCACAATCCGTTTCAGGCGCGTCTCAATAAAGCCCAGCGCCAGACCCGCCAGCAGTGCCGGGATCACCTGCGCCTGATAGCCCACTTTGGCGATGGTGAACAGGCCAAAGTTCCACACTTCCGGCGCCTGCTGACCAAGTAAGTAAGCGTTCATTAACTGCGGAGAGACCAGCGTTACGCCGAGTACGATACCCAGAATCGGGGTACCGCCCATTTTGCGTACGGCGGACCAGCAAATCCCCACCGGCAGATAGAAGAAGATCGCTTCACCAATCAGCCACAGGAAGTCGTAAATGGTTTTCAGCGCCGGGTACATCTGCGCCAGGGTTTTGCCGTCGCTCATCGGCACATCACCGATGACGTTACGGAAGCCTAAAATTAAGCCCCCGCTGATCAGCGCCGGCAGCAGCGGGAAGAAGATCTCTGCGAAGTGGGAGATAAGCTGCTCGTGCCATTTCATATTCTGGCGCGCGGCCTTTTTAGCCTGCTCTTTATCCGCCGCGCTGTGCCCGGTAGTGGCAAGCAGAGCCTGATAGTAATCGCCCACTTCGGTACCAATAACCACCTGGAACTGCCCGGCGTTGGTGAAGCAGCCTTTCACCATCGAAAGCGCTTCAATCGCTTTCGGATCGGCTTTAGCCGGATCGTTCAGCACGAAGCGCAGGCGGGTAATGCAATGGCTGACCGTCGCGATGTTTTCGCGACCGCCCACCAGGACGATCAGCTGATCGATATCTGCTTGTTTGACTTTACTCATCATGAAACCTCATGACAGATGGGAAGGGTGTAATGACCTGAGCGCAAGCCTACTCCTTCAGCGGGACGGCGAAAATGGGAACGTTCCCGAAATCGGGCGAAGATCACAATAAACCGATTTATGGCGGTTATGAAAGGTGGGCGGGAATGACGATTTGGCGGGGCTCTGCGCGCCCGTTGATCTGCTCAATCAGCTGTGCGGCGGCCTGACGGCCGGACTCGGCGTAGCCCGGATCGACGGTGATGATCTCCGGGTGCAGGAACTTCATCAGCGGGGTACTGCCTACGCTGGCGACCTGCAGCTCGTCGATGCGCTGTTCCTGTAAATATTTACTCGCACCCAGCGCCAGGGTATCGGTCGCGCACACCAGCGCGGTGGTCTGCGGGGTCAGCACGCTGGCGACCTGCTCATAGCCCTGCTTCATACCAAGCCCGGGCAGGGAGGCCACGGCAGAGAGGTTGTGCTTTTTGCAAAACGCCAGATAGGCTTCATGACGGCGTTTGCCGGTGGTGACGTCCGCGTGCGGTACGCCAAGATAGCTGATATGGCGATGGCCTTTTTCGTACAGGCGCTGCATCAGGGTAATAATCGCCCCTTCATCGTCATAGCAGACGGACGCAAAGCCGTGGGCATCGCGTGCCAGCAAGACCAGCGAGGGTTGCCAGGGTTTGAGCATCTCCTCTTTAATGCCGGTAAAGCCAAACAGCACCACGCCGTCGATGTTGCGTCGCTCAAGCATCCCCAGATGCTCTTCCACCAGCTGTGGCGAGAACTGGCTCTCCATCATGATCGGATCGTAACCCTGCTCATAGAAGGCGGGCAGCATGGTCTGTACGGCGAGGTTTTCTGACAGGGAATCCAGACGCGAGACAATAATGGCGACCACTTTATCGCTCTGTCCGCGCATGGCGCGTGCGGAACGGGAAGGGGAAAATCCGTGCTGATTCATCACCGCCTCGACGCGCTCGCGCGTGCGTTCACTGACACCGCTCTCGTTGTTCAGCACGCGCGATACGGTGGATTTCCCCACGCCGCTTAAACGCGCAATGTCTTTAATCGTAAGGCGGTTTTGCATGCTGTATTCCCTGTAACAACGATAACGGTGTCAAATGAGCCTAATGCTATAGCGCTAATTCGCTATGGGCAAAGTCTGGTTTACGTTCGGTTTATTTGAGGGTGGGTATAATACCGCCCGACGCGCTGCTTAGGGTACGGTTAAATCCTTATACTGCGCGGCGTAACCCTTATTTTTACTTACCGGAGGCGACATGGATCCCGATCCCACACCTCTCCTGACCAGGAGACCCCCTTCTTTCCGGTAAGCCAGCCTTGTGCTGTCTCACCGGTGATGTGAGGCAGCAACGTTCTGAACGTTCCTGCTTGAAAATTTAAGTGCCTGTCAGGTACGGCTTTGCCACGCCTGCAGGAAAGACTGCGTCCGCCCAGGCGGATGCGGGGGAATGACTATGTTTAAAAATATCACCCGGCAGCTACAGGCGCTGCTGAGCCGCCACCTGCCACACCGTCTGGTTCAGCGCGATCCGCTGCCAAACGGCAAAAATTTCTCCGGCGCCACTATTCCCGCCAGCCTGACCGAGCGCTGCCTCAACGTGGCGGCGATGGATGAGAACGAAGTCTGGCGCGCCTTTAACGGACACCCGGAAGGGCTGAATGCGGCTGAAGTGCAAAAAATCCGGGCCGTGCATGGCGACAACCTCATCCCGGCGCAAAAGCCTGCGCCGTGGTGGGTGCATTTGTGGATCTGCTACCGCAATCCCTTCAACCTGCTGCTGACCGTGCTGGGCATTATCTCTTACGCCACTGAAGATCTGTTTGCCGCGGGCGTTATCGCCCTGATGGTGGGGATCTCCACGCTGCTGAACTTTATTCAGGAAGCGCGCTCCACCAAAGCGGCGGATGCCCTGAAAGCGATGGTCAGCAACACCGCGACCGTGTCGCGCGTGATTAACGATCTGGGTGAAAACGCCTGGGTCGAACTGCCCATCGACCAGCTGGTGCCGGGCGATCTGGTGAAGCTCGCCGCCGGGGATATGATCCCGGCGGATTTACGCATCATCCAGGCACGCGATCTGTTCGTGGCCCAGGCCTCGCTCACCGGGGAGTCCCTGCCGGTAGAAAAGGTGGCGCGAACTCGCGATCCGCAGCAGATGAACCCGCTTGAGTGCGACACCCTGTGCTTTATGGGCACCACGGTGGTTAGCGGCACGGCGCAGGCGATTGTCACCGCCACCGGCGGCAATACCTGGTTTGGTCAGCTTGCCGGACGTGTGACAGAGCAGGAGAGCGAGCCGAATGCGTTCCAGAAAGGGATTGGCCGCGTCAGCATGCTGCTGATCCGCTTTATGATGGTGATGACGCCGATTGTGCTGCTGATCAACGGCTACACCAAAGGCGACTGGTGGGAAGCCGCGCTGTTTGCGCTCTCCGTTGCTGTGGGCTTAACGCCGGAAATGCTGCCGATGATTGTCACCTCCACCCTGGCGCGCGGGGCGGTGAAGTTGTCAAAACAGAAGGTGATCGTTAAACACCTCGACGCCATTCAGAACTTTGGCGCGATGGACATTCTCTGCACCGACAAAACCGGCACGCTGACGCAGGATAAAATCGTGCTGGAGAACCACACCGATATCGCCGGTAAAACCAGCGAACGCGTGCTGCACAGCGCCTGGCTGAACAGCCACTACCAGACCGGGCTGAAAAACCTGCTCGATGTCGCGGTGCTGGAAGGGGTGGATGAAGAGTCTGCCCGCTCACTTTCTGGCCGCTGGCAGAAGGTGGATGAGATCCCGTTCGATTTTGAGCGCCGCCGGATGTCGGTGGTGGTCAGCGAGCAGCCGGATGTGCACCAGCTGATCTGCAAAGGCGCGTTGCAGGAGATCCTCAATGTTTCCACCCAGGTGCGCTACAACGGCGACATCGTGCCGCTGGACGACACCATGCTGCGCCGCATCAAACGCGTCACGGATAACCTGAACCGTCAGGGGCTGCGGGTGGTGGCGGTGGCGAGCAAATTCCTGCCTGCGCGCGAGGGGGACTATCAGCGTATCGACGAATCCGATCTGATCCTCGAGGGTTATATCGCATTCCTCGATCCGCCGAAAGAGACCACCGCTCCGGCGCTTAAAGCGCTGAAGGCCAGCGGGATCACCGTGAAAATCCTTACCGGCGACAGCGAGCTGGTGGCCGCCAAAGTGTGCCACGACGTGGGGCTGGACGCGGGTGACGTGGTGGTAGGCAGCGATATCGAACACCTCAGTGACGACGAGCTGGCTCAGCTTGCCCGGCACACCACGCTGTTTGCCCGCCTGACGCCGATGCACAAAGAGCGTATCGTCACCCTGCTGCGTCGCGAGGGGCACGTGGTGGGCTTTATGGGCGACGGCATCAACGACGCGCCCGCGCTGCGTGCGGCGGATATCGGTATCTCCGTGGACGGGGCGGTGGACATCGCCCGCGAAGCGGCAGACATCATCCTGCTGGAAAAGAGCCTGATGGTGCTGGAAGAGGGGGTGATCGAAGGGCGTCGGACCTTTGCCAACATGCTGAAATACATCAAAATGACCGCCAGCTCCAACTTCGGTAACGTCTTCAGCGTGCTGGTGGCGAGCGCGTTTCTGCCGTTCCTGCCGATGCTGCCGCTGCATCTGCTGATCCAGAACCTGATGTACGATGTCTCTCAGGTCGCCATCCCGTTTGATAACGTCGATGACGAGCAGATCCAGAAGCCGCAGCGCTGGAACCCGGCGGATCTGGGGCGTTTTATGCTCTTCTTTGGCCCGATCAGCTCCATCTTTGACATTCTGACCTTCTGCCTGATGTGGTTTGTGTTCCACGCCAATACGCCGGAACATCAGACCCTGTTCCAGTCCGGCTGGTTCGTGGTGGGGCTGCTGTCGCAAACGCTGATTGTGCATATGATCCGCACCCGTCGTATTCCGTTCATCCAGAGCCGTGCCGCCTGGCCGCTGATTGTGATGACGGGGATTGTGATGGCGCTGGGTATCGCGCTGCCGTTCTCACCGTTGGCCAGCTACCTGCAGCTGCAGGCCTTACCGCTGAGCTACTTCCCATGGCTGGTGGTGATCCTCGCGGGCTATATGGTGCTGACGCAGATGGTGAAAGGGTTTTATGCGCGTCGGTATGGGTGGCAGTAAAAACATACCCTCTCCCCTTTGGGGAGAGGGGACTGGCTTTCCTCTCAAATTCAACAACCTGTGATCGCCGTCGGCGCATTCGCTTGACGACAAATTGAGCGCATGTTACCAGAATGTTTTGCCTGTATTTGGCCCGTCAGATAAGGAACATTCATGTTACGGTACAGTCTCTTAACCGCCGGGCTGCTGCTCGGCGCGTCAGCGTTTGCCGCCCCGGCAGGCGATCTTCCCCTGATGCCCTGGCCTGCGAAGGTTGAACGCCCGACCACTCAGGGCGCGCTGGTGCTTAATAATCAACTCTCCGTAAGCGTCAGCGGAGACGATCTCGGTGACGCCGTTAACCGCCTGCGCCAGCGTATTGCCCTGCAAACCGGCTGGACGCTGCAGCCGCAGACCGACAAACCCGAAAAACCGACCATCCGCATTGCCATCGCCAAAAAAGTGAAGCCGCAGCCGCTGCCGGACAGCGACGAAAGCTACAGGCTGACGGTGGATGCCAACGGGGTGGATATCTCCGCCAACACCCGCTTCGGCGCGCTGCGCGCTATGGAAACGCTGCTCCAGCTGGTGCAAAACGGCGCGGAAAACACCTCTGTACCGTGGGTGACCATTGAAGATTCCCCGCGCTTCCCGTGGCGCGGGCTGCTGCTGGACTCGGCGCGCCACTTTATCCCGCTGGCGGATATCAAACGCCAGATCGACGGTATGGCCGCGGCAAAACTCAACGTGCTGCACTGGCATTTAACCGACGATCAGGGCTGGCGCTTCAGCTCAACGCGCTATCCTAAGCTGACCCAGCTTGCCAGCGACGGGCTGTTCTACACGCCGGAGCAGATGCGCGAGATTGTCCGCTATGCCGCCGCGCGCGGTATCCGCGTCGTGCCGGAGATCGATATGCCGGGCCACGCCTCGGCCATTGCCGTGGCCTACCCGGCGCTGATGAGCGCGCCGGGGCCGTACGAAATGGAGCGCCACTGGGGAGTCTTAAAGCCGGTGCTGGATCCGACCAGGGAGGCCACTTACGCCTTTGCTGACGCGATGGTCAGCGAACTGGCGGCGATCTTCCCCGATCCCTATCTGCACATCGGTGGCGATGAGGTGGACGACAGCCAGTGGAAAGCGAATCCGGCCATTCAGCAGTTTATGCGCGACCACAAGCTGGCGGACAGCCACGCGCTGCAGGCGTATTTCAACCGCAAGCTGGAAACGATCCTTGAGAAACACCACCGGCAGATGGTGGGCTGGGATGAGATCTACCATCCCGATCTGCCCAAAAGCATTCTGATCCAGTCCTGGCAGGGGCAGGACGCGCTGGGACAGGTGGCGCAGAACGGCTACAAAGGGATCCTCTCGACGGGCTTCTATCTCGATCAGCCGCAGTCCACCGCTTACCACTACCGCAATGAGATCGTGCCGCAGGCCTTAAACGGCGTGGACGTGATTGCCGACACTGACAGCGCCCAGAGCTGGGCCTTCTCCATGCCGCGTCTGAAAGGCAAGCCGGTCGAAGGCAGCTTCACGCTGGTGAAAGGGGAGTCCGGCTGGCGCGGATTTATTGATTTTGCCGGCAAGTCACGCCGCGCGGTGGATAACATTGCGTGGCGCGATGACAATCAGGTGACGTTTACCGTTGATACCTGGATGGGCGAAACGCGCCCGGTGGTGTCGGTTGATAACGATACGCTCACGGGGTATTTCCTGGTGGGGAACGTCCGCTACCCGATCAGCGGCACGCGTCTGGATGAGGTCCCCAAAGGCACCCCGCCGGTAGTGCCGGATACCGCAAATCAGGCCAGCCTCATCGGCGGCGAAGCCGCGCTGTGGGCGGAAAACGTGGTCGCGCCGGTGCTGGATATCCGCCTGTGGCCGCGTACCTTTGCGGTGGCGGAGCGCCTGTGGTCCGCGCAGGACGTCAACGATGTCGACAACATGTACACCCGCCTGCAGGCGATGGACAGCTGGTCGACGGTCTCGGTCGGGCTGCAGCAGCACACCCAGCAGCAGGTGCAGTTCACGCGCCTTGCCGGGAATGCCGATACGCTGCCGCTGCAAATCCTCGCCCAGGCGGTGGAGCCTGCGCAGTATTACACTCGTCAGCATCTCAAATTCCAGGCCGGAAACTACCATCAGTTTGAGCCGCTCAACCGCTTCGCGGATGCGCTGAACGCCGAAAGCGCCACCGTGCGCCAGATGAACAAATGGGCCGACCGTCTGGTGAGCGACGCCGAGGATACCGAAAGTGCCGACGCGCTGCGCCATGTGTTTAACCGCTGGCAGAGCAATACCAGCGACGCGCTGGCACTGAGTGAAAACAGCTATCAGCTGAAGGCGATCAAGCCGGTGATTCAGGAGGTGGATAAGCTGGCCTCGATTGGCCTGAGGCTCACCGATCTGGTGGCGCGTCAGGGCACGCTGGACGATAAAGAGATCGCCTCGATTCAGAGTGAGCTGGATAACGCGGCGAAGGTTCAGGACGAAGTGGTGATTGCGGCGGTGTACCCGCTGGAGACGCTGCTGCGCGCGACGCGGAATCAGTAACCCTCTCCCAGGGGGAGAGGGAATTTATACACCCTCTCCCTTTGGGAGAGGGCCGGGGTGAGGGAATCAGACGACTCAGTGCTTAAGCACCCACGCCTCTTTCCAGTGTGAACCTGTGCCCGGCTCAAACTGGGTCGCATACTTGCTCCACTGCACGCAGTAGCCGCTGTACGGGAAAGGCTTACACTGGTAGGTCTTACCGTCTTTTGGCTGCAGCACCACGGTGCCCGCTTTGTACGACGCGATGTTATCCGGGAAGATGTAGTCATGCTGACCGGTGCTGTTGTCCGCCGCGGCTTCCTCTTCCAGCATCAGGTTCAGCACATCCTGCGCAAACAGCGTGCCGTCTTTATTGGTGGCGTAGTACTTCAGCATGTGGTGACCCGCCTCAACGCCGGTCAGCGTCAGGGTGACGTCCTGATTAGCGTTGTTCATCTCCTGCTTCAGATACCCTTTTTCCGCCCCGTGATGGTTCATGACGTGGGCTTCGAAATCGACGTTACCGTGGGTATTCACATGGAAGGTGACGGTCGCATTGCCGTTCTCGATTTTGCTGTAGTGCAAATTGCTGACGGCGATGGTTTCGTTGACCTCCTCCTTCTGCTCTTCGTACGAAATCGCAACGGACTGCAGGGCGCTGCCCTCTTTGACGAATACGCTGTTCGCGCCATGGACCGGGCTAATCTCGCCACCCTCATCCTTCACCCCGACGCGAATGTCCTGGTGCGCGGTGTTAATTTTCTGCGCCAGATCGTACGACCACTGGTTGGCATCCGCCTGCGCGGCCGTGGCGATCGTCATTTCCGTGCGCAGGGACGTCACTTCACCGTGCGCATCGAAGAAGCGAGCAATGACCTTATCGCCGACGTTCAGGTTATTTCCCGCAATCTGGCCGCTGAGGACTTTGCTCCACTCTGATTCAATGCCGGCACCGTCATCCGGGGTAACATTGCCGCCGTTACCGAAATCAACGTCAATGGCCTGGTAGAAACTGTTCGAGGTATCCGCTATTTCCCAGACGCCATAAATCACTTGGTAACCCGTTCGCGCAGGTACATTACAGGTCATGGCTTTCCGCATCGCGGGGGCCTGGCCATTTCCATTCACGGTACAGAACGGGGTTAATTCAAACTGATCGCGGGTCAGGGGTTTATTCGGATCCCAGTTTTGTTTGGTGATGTAGTAACGCCAGTTGGTGGTTTTGTGCGGCGCGGTGTGATACCAGACAAACTCATGTGGGCCGGCAGTCATGGGGCTTTTCGTCCACGCGTTCAGGCTCTGTTTATCCAGCTGGGAGTAATTCGCAATCCCCGCGCTGGCAAGCTGGCCGTCTGGCGGCATCGCACCGCCCGGGAAGCCGGAGGTTTTCTCCACACTCTGCGGTTCATACTGAACGGAGCCACAGTCAATGTTTTGACCGAGCTTGCACATATAAGCGCGGCTGGCAGGGGATTCAATATATCCGTGCGCTAAAGCGGATGAAGCAACGGTCAGGGTCGCCATCGCAAGGGCAATCTTTGATAATTTCATTGTTAGTCCATTAATAATAAATACGCAGGGTGATGTTATTAATGGCGGGGGGGAAGATCATGCTGTGGTGAGAGGAAAAATAACCAAAAAAATGGACAGCCGAAGCCGCCCATTCTCTGCTGCTATCAATCAGCGACGTACGGCAATCGCTTCGATTTCAATTTTCACGTCTTTTGGCAGACGAGCCACTTCCACGCAGGAGCGCGCCGGGAAAGAGGCGTTATGCTCGGTGAAGAACGCTTCGTAAGTGGCGTTAACGGTGGCGAAATCGTTCAGATCTTTCACGAAAACGGTGGTTTTCACGATGTCGCCCACTTTCAGGCCTGCGGATTCCACGATCGCCTGCACGTTTTCCAGCGACTGACGCGCCTGCGCCGCTACGTCGGCTGGCACTTCACCGGTCTTCGGGTTCACCGGGATCTGGCCAGAGGTAATAATCATGCTACCCAGATCAACGCCCTGAACGTATGGGCCGATAGCCGCTGGTGCATTTTCCGTCGCGAGTACTTTGGTCATGATTTCTCCAGAATAACAGCTGATTTAAGAGTCCCGGCCATTATAGGGAGGCCGGGATCCTTTACCAACCTCAATTAGTTGGCCAGCACCACATAATGAGAAAACTCTTTTTCGCAGTATTTGCATTTGAGTGCGATGTCATCGGCGCGTTTTTTCACTGCGAAACTGGAGGAAACCGGCTCCGCGTGGCTGATGCAGTTGCTGTTCGGGCAAACCAGCACGCTCTCAATCCGCTCCGGCAGGCTTGGGCGTGATTTACCCACCACGTCGTAATCGTCGATGCGGTTCACTGTGGCGTCCGGCGCGTAAAGCGACAGCTGGTTAACCTGCTCGTCGGTCAGGAAGGTATTCTCGATCTTGATCAGGTCCTTGCGGCCCATTTCGCCTGACGGCAGGTTCAGGCCAATGGTGATGCGCTGGTCGGTTTCGGTCAGTTTGAACAGCGTCAGCAGCTTAAAACCGACCTGCGCAGGGATGTGGTCAATCACGGTGCCACGTTTGATGGCTTCAACCTGGAGTTTGTTATCGTGTGTCATTGTCGTTTCCCCTTACAGAGCCAATTCGCGATTCAGAACCAGTGCCAGTAACGCCTGGCGGGCGAAGATGCCGTTTCCGGCCTGCTGGAAGTACCAGGCGTGCGGCGTTTTATCCACGTCTGTGGTGATCTCATCGATGCGTGGCAGCGGGTGCAGCACCTTCATGTTGTCGCGCGCGCCCTCGAGGTCGCTGGCGCGCAGCACAAACTGCGCCTTCACGTTGGCGTACTCGGACGGATCCAGACGCTCTTTCTGCACGCGGGTCATATACAGAATATCCACGTTGCCCATCACCTCTTCGATGCTGGCGTGCAGGCTCCACGGGATGCCTTTTTCGTCCAGCATGTCGAGGATGTACTGCGGCATCGCCAGCGCGTCCGGGGCGATGAAGAAGAAGCGGTTGCCGTTGAATTTCGCCAGCGCCTGGGTCAGGGAGTGAACCGTGCGGCCATATTTCAGGTCGCCGACCATGGCGATGTTCAGGTTTTCCAGACGGCCCTGGGTCTCCTGAATGGTGAACAGATCCAGCAGGGTTTGCGTTGGATGCTGGTTGGCGCCGTCACCGGCGTTCAGCACCGGAATACCGCCGGAGAACTCGGTCGCCAGACGGGCTGCGCCCTCCTGCGGGTGACGCATTACAATCGCGTCAACGTAGGTGCTGATCACTGAAATGGTGTCCGCCAGGGTTTCGCCTTTTTTACCCAGCGACGTGTTGCTGCTGTCTGAGAAGCCTACCACGCTCGCGCCCAGGCGGTGCATGGAGGTTTCAAAGGAGAGGCGGGTGCGGGTCGAGGCTTCAAAGAAGCAGCTCGCAATCACCTTGTGCTTCAGCAGCTCCGGTTGCGGATTGGCCTTCAGTTTTGCCGCGGTTTCCAGAACCAGTTCCAGCTCTTCGCGGCTGAGGTCGTTTATGGAAATGATGTGTTTTTGATAAAGCGGATTCATGTTTATCTCCTGACGCCGGGCAAAAAAAAGCCCCTCAAATGAGGGGCTCTGGGAATAGGTTTAGCAACGGGAAGAAAAACGGCAGGCCAGCGTCTGATTTCAGACGCGGTAAGACGTTATGTCGAACACGCTTGACCATGCTTCCTCCCGGCAAATTGTCGGGCATTATACGCACCCCGATGTCCGGATCAAGCAATTTAATGCACGCTTTACTCAATGCAAACGGTTCTTTATGAATATTAATGCGTTCTGAGTAAATAATTAATTTGCTTATGCACCAGCGCGGTACGCTTCACCACCCGGGGGGCGACCCAGACAATACTGCTTCCGGCAACCACGCCTAAAATTTCCGGTAACTGGTGATAATCCAGAATGCGCGCCACCGCGCGGCCATATCCGGCCACGGTATGAATAAGGATAAATTCGCTATTATGCTCCACGCTGACCACCATTTCGGAAACGGTACGCGCGGCGTCGGGGGCAGGGCGCAGAAGAGGATTCAACGAATAAATCTTTAGCCCTTTGGCATTTCGAATTTTTATGACACCAAGCAACTTGAGCAGACGTGAAACGGTGGACTGGCTGATGGTCTCAAAACCACGCTCCTGCAAATCGCGGCGAATCTCTTCCTGGGAGAGATAGCTCTTTTCCGCGATCAGACGCTGGCACACCGTAAGCTGCAGTTGCTCTTTGGGAGAGTACTCTTCGTAATCCATCATAGTTCCCATATTAGTTCCCGAAATAACCGGTGGCACCGCACCGATCCGTAGGCCGGATAAGCGCAGCGCCATCCGGCAAATTACAACACTGCCCCCAGGCTTAACGCCACCATGATCACCACCGTCAGGATCGCCAGCAGCGGCGCCACCCATTTCAGGTAGCGCACGTAGGGCACGCGGGCGATAGCCAGCCCGCCCATAACCACCGCAGAGGTGGGCGTCACCAGGTTAACGATACCGGAGGCTGACTGGTAAGCCGTGACTACCAGGTCGCGGTTGACGTTAGCGAAATCGGCAAGCGGTGCCATGATCGGCATCGTCAGAACGGCCAGGCCGGATGAAGAAGGCACAAGAAACGACAGCACCACCTCCAGCCAGTACATCACGTTGATAAACGCCACCGTGGACAACCCGCTGACCAGCCCTTCCGCGCTGTGTAAAATGGTGTGGGTAATCATGCCCTTATCCATGATGACTACGATACCGCGGGCAATGCCGATAATCAGCGCGACGCCCAGCAAATCTCGTGCGCCGTTGATAAACGTCGAGGTCAGCTCCTCTTCACTCATGCGGGCGATCAGGCCGACGATAATGGCACTGGCGAGAAACACCGCCGAGATCTCCGCCATCCACCAGCCCAGCACCGCCACGCCGTAAATCATCACCGCGAAGGCGAGGGCGAAAATGACCAGGATGATTTTGCGCACCGGGGTAAATTCCAGCGACTGTTCCCCCTTGTTGCCAAGGAAATGGGCGCGGTTCTCTTCCTGTTTGTCTGCGACGATGGAGAGAGACGGATCCTGGCGCACCTTACGGGCGTAACGCATTACCCACGCCACGCAGATGATCCAGCCGATGACCAGCAGCGCCACGCGCAGGGCGATACCGTTGGTGAAGGGGATCCCGGCGGCGTTGGCGGCGATCACCGTGGCGAAGGGGTTGATGGTGGAGCCGAGTGTGCCGATCCCCGCGCCGAGCAGCACGGTGGAGGCCGCGACAACCGGATCAAAACGGGCGGCAAGCATTACCGGCACCAGCAGGGTGTAGAACGGCAGTGACTCTTCGGCCATGCCGTAGATGGTGCCGCCTGCGGCGAACAGCGCCATCAGGATCGGGATCATCCACTCTTCACGCCCGCGTAATCGCGTGGTGACGCGCTCGATCCCGGCGTCGATCGCCCCGGTTTTGGTGACGATCCCGAGAAATCCCCCGATGATCAGGATAAACAGCGCTACGTCGATCGCCCCGGCCTGGCCGGACTCCGGATCGTACAGCCCGGCAATGGGAGCCATCAGGACGGAAACCAGCCCCTGCGGGTGGGCCGCCACGTGCGCGTAGGTTCCGGCAACCGGCACATCCTTGCCGAGCGCCTCGTTCATTGCCATATGGTACTGCCCGGCCGGCACAATCCACGTCAGCACGGCCACGACGGCAATCAGAAAAAAGAGAATGGTGTAAGCTGAGGGAAACTTAAACTTGCCCATGATGTTCTCCTGAACCCCGGCGCACCCCGCGGCGCGCCGGGCGGTGATTAGTCGCCGAGTGTCGCCACCATGACCGCTTTAATGGTGTGCATGCGGTTTTCTGCTTCGTCGAAGACGATGGAGTTCGGTGATTCGAAGACCTCTTCCGTCACCTCCAGCCCCTTCAGCCCGTACGCCATCTCGATCTCGCGGCCCACTTTGGTGTGCTCGTTGTGGAACGCGGGCAGGCAGTGCATGAACTTGACGTTCGGGTTGCCGGTGGCTTTCATCACCTGCGCGTTAATCTGATACGGCTTCATCAGGCTGACGCGCTCGGCCCAGGCCTCCTTCGGCTCGCCCATGGAGACCCACACGTCGGTGTAGAGGAAATCGGTCCCCCGCACGCCTTCTTCCACGTCGTCGGTCAGCGTGATGCGCGCGCCCGTCTCTTTGGCGATGGCGCGGCACTGCTCAACCAGACCCGCTTCCGGCCAGAAGGATTTCGGCGCGACGAGGCGGATATCCATCCCCATCTTGGCTGCGCCGACCATCAGGGAGTTGCCCATGTTGTTGCGCGCGTCGCCGAGATAGGCAAAGCTCAGCTCCGGCAGGGTTTTGCCCGGCGAGTGCTCCAGCATGGTCATCAGGTCGGCGAGGATTTGGGTGGGGTGGAACTCGTCGGTCAGGCCGTTCCACACCGGTACGCCCGCGTATTCGCCCAGCTCTTCGACGATGGCCTGGCCGTAGCCGCGATATTCGATGCCGTCATACATGCGGCCCAGCACGCGGGCGGTGTCTTTCATCGACTCTTTATGGCCGATCTGCGATCCGCTTGGGCCGAGGTAGGTCACCTGCGCGCCCTGGTCAAACGCGCCCACTTCAAAGGCGCAGCGGGTGCGGGTGGAGGTTTTTTCAAAAATCAGGGCGATGTTTTTCCCGACCAGGGTTTTCTTCTCGCGCCCGGCTTTTTTGGCCGCCTTCAGCTCGATGGCGAGGTCGATCAGGTACTGGATCTCTGCCGGGGTGTAGTCCAGCAGTTTGAGGAAGTTGCGGTTTTTCAGGTTGATGGTCATGGGTAAATCCTTTTTAAATTAATGTCTAAGACCTTACCCCTCACCCCGGCCCTCTCCCCAAAGGGGAGAGGGTTAGGGTGAGGGGAGAGTGTGCTCAATTACGAATCAACGTGCCTTTCTCGCCCGCGAGGATCTCCGCGCCGTCGGCCAGCGCGCCGATCCCGGCAATCCCGTTGCAGGCCTCAACAAACTCGCGGCAGGCGGCGACCTTCGGCCCCATAGAGCCGGCGTCGAACGCCATGCCCTTGAGCAGTTCCGGCGTCACCTGCGCCAGCGGGCGCTGGGTTGGTTTGCCCCAGTCGAGGTACACCGCGTCGGCATCGGTGAGGATCAGCAGGGCATCCGCCTCAATCTGACGCGCCAGCAGGGCGGCGGAGAGGTCTTTGTCGATCACCGCCTCAATGCCGTGATAGCCGTTGGCGTTTTCCACCACCGGCACGCCGCCGCCGCCGTTGCAGATCACCAGGTGGTCGCGCTGGATCAGCGCCGCGATGGCATCGCTCTCAACGATGCGTTTCGGCTGGGGAGAGGGCACCACGCGGCGGAAGTAGCTGCCGTCGGCCCTGAACACCCAGCCTTTTTCCGCCTGTAGCGTTTTTGCCTGGGCTTCGCTGTAGACCGGGCCGATGTACTTGGTCGGGTTGCTGAAGGCCGGGTCGTCGGCGTCCACCTCCACCTGAGTGAGCAGGACGCTCACCTCGCGCTGGGGCAGGCTGTTTTTTAGCGCCTGCTGGAGCATGTAGCCGATCATCCCCTGGCTTTCGGCGCCGAGAACGTCCAGCGGGTAGGGGGCGACTTTGTCGTAGGCGCTGTTCTGCAACGCCAGCAGCCCGACCTGCGGCCCGTTGCCGTGCACCAGCACCACGCGCCACTGCGCCGTCAGCCCGGCGATGGTGCGGGCCGCGAGGTCGATGTTTTTACGCTGGATCTCGGCTTCCAGCGGTTCGCCGCGTTTGAGCAATGCGTTGCCGCCCAGGGCCACAACCAGAGTGGGTTTTCGTTCCATAGTGGCTCCTTAAATTCCGTCGCGTTCCAGTGGGCAGCTCATGCAGCGCGCGCCGCCGCGACCGCGTCCCAGTTCGTCGCCCGGGATTGGCAGCACGGTGATCCCCGCTTTGTCGTATTTCTCGTTGGTCCAGACGTTGCGCTCGTAGCCGATCACCACGCCCGGGCGGATGGTGAGCACGTTGTTGGCGTCGTTCCACTGCTCGCGTTCAGCTTCAAAGGCGTCGCCGCCGGTGGTGATCAGGCGTACCTGATTAATGCCGAGCGCTTTCTCGATGGCGTGCAGCAGGTCGGTTTCCTGGGTGCGCAGCAGGCCGCCGCGTCCGTCCGGGGTGAGCGTCCAGCACTGGGCGTCTTTACGCACCACTTCCGGGTAGACGGAGAACGTGTCCACGTCGATGTGGGTCATGACGGTGTCGAGGTGCATGCAGGAGCGGTGTTTTGGCAGCTCAACGGCGATCACACGCTCGGCCTGGCGATGTTTAAACAGGCTGTTGGCGAGGAACTCCACGCCCTGCGGGGTGGTGCGTTCAGACATGCCAATTAATACCGCGCCGCGGCCAATCACTAATACGTCGCCGCCCTCCAGAGTGGCGTGGTCATAATTAATATTCTCGTCGCCGAAATACTTAATAAATTCGCCATCGGCGAATGCCGGGTGCCAGCGATATATGGCTCGCAGGTTATTGGTTTCACGCTGGCGGGCCGGTTTGGCCATCGGGTTAATGGAGACGCCGTTATAAATCCAGCACGAGGTATCGCGGGTAAATAAATGGTTTGGCAGCGGCTTCATAATAAAATCATTCGCCGTGTGGGTATCCACCACCATATTTTTAATCGCCGCCGGAATTTCACCGTAGGTTAATCCGCCGCTCAGTCTGCGCGCCAGTTCCCGGTGCGGCATATCTGCCAGCCAGCCGCGCACGTCGCTGGCAAAGGTTGGGCCGAGGCGATAGTCGGAGATTTGCGTCTCCAGCAGCCAGGCCTTCGCCTCCGCAATATCAAGCGTTTGGGTGAGAAGGTCGGTCAACAGCAGGACTTCCACACCCTGCTCGCGCAGCGTGTTTGCGAAAATGTCATGCTCCTCACCCGCCCGCTCAACCGAGAGCACATCATCAAATAACAGCTCCTGACAGTTTGATGGGGTTAAGCGTTTAAGACTTAAATTAGGGCGGTGCAGCATCACGCTACGCAATTGACCAATTTCAGAACCGACATAATGCTTTTCCATAATTATTCCTTTAACTGTTTTTCAGAATAAAAAGGGCATGCGCCATATTCGTGTAATGATATGGCGGCTAAGCTCAATTGATTTCGTGGTCAATAGTAGGCGCTTAAATAAACCGTATTGTGACGTTGCTCACGTGAAATTAGGTATTGAGGGGTTTGTTTTCATTTGCATGATTCGCATCAGATAATGATTAATTTGATATTATTAACCGGTGAATAGCTAAGCAGGATCCGTTGGCATTATTTGAACTTGTTATTATTTTGTAGAATTTAATGTTTTGACATATTTGGTTATGTTGTTGATTTCAAATGATTTAATTCCGGTCGCGGAATGGCTATGCAGAATAGCCAATTAACTATTTTTGACTTAAGAAAAATCAATAAATAATTATGGAATTTAATAGCAAATAATCAAAATGATAAAGTGTGAAGCTGGCGCGAGTTTTATGATGAAGGCAGTACGATCAGTGAGTTAGCGCCACGGCATCGTCACGACGCGCTGAGGTTATGCATAACAACTGCATAAATGCCTGCGAGGGATTAACAGCAAATTAACACCTTTCCCGATAAACATGCGTTCGCGCAACTCTCCGCGAAAAAGGGCTGGTATGGCAGTTTGAATTCTCGTATAAAAGATAAAAATGAAACAGTGTTTTATAATGAGGGTTTGATTATGATTATCGGCAACATCCACCATCTGCAAGTCTGGCTACCAGAACCCCTGCGTCAGGCCATTGAGCACGTTAAAGCCCACGTCACCGACGCCACGCCGCTGGGCAAACACGATATCAACGGCAACAACCTGTTTTATCTGGTCTCCGAAGACATGACCCAGCCGTTTGCCGAGCGCCGCGCGGAGTACCATGCGCGCTATCTGGACATTCAGATTGTGCTCAAAGGGCAGGAAGGGATGACGTTCAGTACCTTGCCACACGGCACGCCGGACACCGACTGGCTGGCGGACAAAGACATCGCGTTCCTGCCGGAAGGCGAGCAGGAGAAAACCGTGGTGCTGAGCGAAGGGGATTTCGTGGTGTTCTGGCCAGGTGAGGTGCATAAGCCGCTGTGCGCGGTGGGCGCGCCTGCTAAGGTCAGGAAAGTGGTTGTTAAGATGTTGGTGGGGTAATTTTCCCTCACCCCGGCCCTCTCCCAAGGGGAGAGGGTGTAAAAGTTCCCTCTCCCTGTGGGAGAGGGTTAGGGTGAGGGCACCAGACCGCACCCACGCATAATGTGATCCAGCTTAAATTTCCCACACTCCTTCTTCCCTTCTCATTTACCTGCGCTTTTTCTGCGTCATAGTATGATCGTTAAATTAATGAACACCGTTCTATAATGTAGAACAAATTGATTCAGCAAGGAGATCTCATGCCGCAGTCCGCGTTGTTCACGGGAATCATTCCCCCTGTCTCCACCATTTTTACCGCCGATGGCCAGCTTGATAAGCAGGGCACCGCCGCGCTGATCGACGATCTGATCGCGGCTGGCGTTGACGGCCTGTTCTTCCTGGGCAGCGGCGGCGAGTTCTCCCAGCTCAGCGCCGAAGAGCGTAAAACCATTGCCCGCTTTGCTATCGATCACGTCGATCGTCGTGTGCCGGTGCTGATCGGCACCGGTGGCACCAACGCCCGGGAAACCATTGAACTGAGCCAGCACGCCCAGCAGGCGGGGGCGGACGGCATCGTGGTGATCAACCCCTACTACTGGAAGGTGTCTGAAGCGAACCTGATCCGCTACTTCGAGCAGGTGGCCGACAGCGTTACGCTGCCGGTGATCCTCTATAACTTCCCGGCGCTGACCGGGCAGGATCTAACCCCGGCGCTGGTGAAAACCCTGGCCGACTCGCGCAGCAACATCGTCGGCATCAAAGACACCATCGACTCCGTGGCCCATCTGCGCAGCATGATCCACACCGTCAAAGCCGCCCATCCGCACTTCACCGTGCTGTGCGGCTACGACGATCATCTGTTCAATACCCTGCTGCTCGGCGGCGACGGGGCGATCTCGGCCAGCGGCAACTTTGCTCCGCAGGTGTCGGTGAATCTTCTGAAAGCCTGGCGGGATAAAGACGTGGCGAAAGCGGCTGAGTATCATCAGACCTTACTGCAAATACCGCAGATGTATCAGCTGGATACGCCGTTTGTGAACGTCATTAAAGAGGCGATTGTGCTCTGCGGCCGCCCGATTTCTACCCACGTGCTGCCGCCCGCCTCTGCGCTGGACGAGCCGCGTAAGGCGCAGCTGAAAACCCTGCTGCAACAGCTCAAGCTCTGCTGAGCCGGACGATAACCATGACCATCGAGAACATTTTCACCCCGCAGGATGATGCGTTTTATGCCGTCATCACCCATGCGGCGGGGCCGCAGGGCGCGCTGCCGCTGACCCCGCAGATGCTGATGGAATCCCCCAGCGGCAATCTGTTTGGCATGACCCAGAACGCCGGAATGGGCTGGGACGCCAACAAGCTGACCGGCAAAGAGGTGCTGATTATCGGCACCCAGGGCGGCATCCGCGCCGGGGACGGACGCCCGGTTGCGCTGGGCTACCACACCGGGCACTGGGAGATCGGCATGCAGATGCAGGCGGCGGCGAAGGAGATCACCCGCAACGGCGGGATCCCGTTTGCGGCCTTCGTCAGCGATCCGTGCGACGGTCGCTCGCAGGGCACGCACGGCATGTTTGATTCCCTGCCGTACCGCAACGACGCGGCGATCGTATTTCGTCGTCTGATTCGCTCCCTGCCGACG
Source organism: Enterobacter cloacae complex sp. R_G8 (assembly GCF_024599795.1). Classification (NCBI taxonomy): domain Bacteria; kingdom Pseudomonadati; phylum Pseudomonadota; class Gammaproteobacteria; order Enterobacterales; family Enterobacteriaceae; genus Enterobacter; species Enterobacter cloacae complex sp. R_G8. The sequence goes on along the minus strand of NZ_CP102246.1, from coordinate 4,552,448 downwards.
CGCCGGGCGGTCATTGGCGTGGCGACCTGCGATAAAGGGCTGCCTGCCACCATGATTGCGCTGGCCTCGATGCACAATCTGCCGACCATTCTGGTACCGGGCGGGGCGACGCTGCCGCCCACCGTGGGGGAAGATGCGGGCAAGGTGCAGACCATAGGCGCGCGCTTCGCCAACCATGAACTCTCCCTGCAGGAGGCCGCCGAGCTGGGCTGTCGCGCCTGCGCCTCGCCGGGCGGCGGGTGTCAGTTTCTCGGCACGGCGGGCACCTCGCAGGTGGTCGCGGAAGCGCTGGGTCTGGCGCTGCCGCACTCCGCGCTGGCGCCTTCCGGGCAGGCGGTGTGGCTGGAGATCGCCCGCCAGTCGGCGCGGGCGGTGAGCGAGCTGGATAACCGCGGCATCGCCACGCGCGATATCCTCACCGACAAAGCCATCGAAAACGCCATGGTGATCCACGCGGCGTTCGGCGGCTCCACCAATTTACTGCTGCACATCCCGGCCATCGCCCACGCGGCGGGCTGTACTATTCCGGACGTTGAACACTGGACGCGCGTCAACCGCAGGGTGCCTCGCCTGGTAAGCGTGCTGCCCAACGGCCCGGACTACCACCCGACCGTGCGCGCGTTCCTCGCGGGCGGCGTGCCGGAGGTGATGCTCCATCTGCGCGATCTCGGCCTGCTGCACCTGGATGCGATGACCGTCACCGGCCAGACGGTGGGCGAGAACCTCGACTGGTGGCAGGCCTCCGAACGGCGGGCGCGCTTCCGCCAGTGCCTGCGCGAGCAGGACGGCGTGGATCCGGATGACGTGATCCTGCCGCCCGAGAAGGCAAAAGCGAAAGGGCTGACCTCGACGGTCTGCTTCCCGACGGGCAACATCGCGCCGGAAGGATCGGTGATCAAGGCCACGGCCATTGACCCGTCGGTGGTGGGTGCCGATGGTGTTTACCGTCATACCGGCCGGGCGAGGGTGTTTGTCTCGGAAGCACAGGCCATTAAGGCCATCAAGCAGGAAGAGATTAAACAGGGCGATATCATGGTGGTGATCGGCGGCGGGCCGTCCGGTACCGGCATGGAAGAGACCTACCAGCTCACCTCTGCGCTCAAACACATCTCGTGGGGCAAAACGGTGTCGTTAATCACCGATGCGCGCTTCTCGGGCGTGTCGACGGGCGCCTGCTTCGGCCACGTGTCGCCGGAGGCGCTGGCGGGCGGGCCGATTGGCAAGCTGCGCGACAACGACATCATCGAGATTGCCGTGGACCGCCTGACCCTGACGGGCAGTGTGAACTTTATCGGCACGGCGGACAACCTGCTGACGCCGGAAGAGGGGGCGCGCGAGCTGGCAGTCAGGCAGACGCACCCGGACCTGCACGCTCACGACTTTTTGCCGGACGATACCCGCCTGTGGGCGGCATTGCAGTCGGTGAGCGGCGGCACCTGGAAAGGCTGCATTTATGACACCGATAAAATTATCGAGGTAATTAACGCCGGTAAAAAAGCACTCGGACTTTAATAATTTTCTGAGCGATACCGTCTACGGGAAATATTCCGTGGACGGTTTTTGCGTATCTTAAATTTATCAATATAAACAATGTGTTGTGATATATCGTTGGCGTCACAAAAGCAAAATATCGTAATTCGGAAATAAGATATGACCATTGCTGGTTAATTGAACAGCTCATTACACTCCATTAACACGATGTTGTGAAATCAGCATACGAAAATAAAGGTGCGATGATGATGCAATTAACCATGAAAGATAAAATTGGCTACGGACTGGGTGACACCGCCTGCGGCTTTGTCTGGCAGGCCACCATGTTCCTGCTGGCCTACTTTTATACCGACGTGTTTGGCCTGTCGGCGGGCATTATGGGCACGCTGTTTTTGGTCTCCCGCGTGCTCGACGCCGTGACCGACCCGCTGATGGGGCTGCTGGTGGACCGCACCCGTACGCGCTACGGTCAGTTCCGCCCGTTCCTGCTGTGGGGGGCGATCCCGTTTGGCATCGTCTGCATGCTGACCTTCTACACGCCGGATTTCTCCGCGCAGGGCAAAATCATCTACGCCTGCGTGACCTACATTCTCCTGACCCTGGTTTATACCTTCGTTAACGTGCCGTATTGCGCCATGCCGGGCGTCATTACCGCCGACCCGAAAGAGCGTCACGCCCTTCAGTCGTGGCGTTTCTTCCTGGCGGCGGCGGGCTCGCTTGCCATTAGCGGCATCGCGCTGCCGCTGGTCAGCATCATCGGCAAAGGGGACGAGCAGGTGGGCTATTTCGGCGCCATGTGCGTGCTGGGGCTGACCGGCGTGGTGCTGCTCTACGTCTGCTTCTTCACCACCAAAGAGCGCTACACCTTTGAGGTGCAGCCGGGCTCGTCGGTGGCGAAAGACCTTAAGCTGCTGCTGGGCAACGGACAATGGCGGATCATGTGCGCGTTCAAGATGATGGCGACCTGCTCCAACGTGGTGCGCGGTGGGGCGACGCTCTACTTCGTCAAATACGTGATGGATCACCCGGAGATGGCGACCCAGTTTTTACTCTACGGCAGTCTCGCCACCATGTTCGGCTCGCTCTGCTCCTCCCGACTGCTGGGGCGCTTCGACCGCGTTACCGCCTTCAAGTGGATCATCGTCGCCTACTCGCTGATCAGCCTGCTGATTTTCGTCACCCCGGCGGAGCATATCGCCCTGATTTTCGCCCTCAACATCCTGTTCCTGTTTGTCTTTAACACCACCACGCCGCTGCAGTGGCTGATGGCCTCTGACGTGGTGGATTACGAAGAAAGCCGCAGCGGGCGACGCCTCGACGGGCTGGTGTTCTCCACCTATCTGTTCAGCCTGAAGATTGGCCTGGCAATTGGCGGGGCGGTGGTGGGCTGGATCCTGGCGTATGTCAACTACTCCGCCAGCAGCAGCGTGCAGCCGGTCGAGGTGCTTACCACCATCAAAATTCTGTTCTGCGTGGTGCCCGTGGTGCTCTACGCGGGCATGTTCATCATGCTGTCGTTTTATAAGCTCACCGACGCCCGCGTGGAGGCCATCAGCCAGCAGCTGATCAAGCACCGCGCGGCGCAGGGCGAGGTCGTTCCCGACGCCGCGACAGCCGCATCCCATTAACCGGAGGCACTATGCAAATCACTAACCCGATACTCACCGGCTTCAACCCGGACCCGTCCCTGTGCCGCCAGGGCGAGGACTACTACATCGCCACCTCGACCTTCGAGTGGTTCCCCGGCGTGCGCATCTATCACTCCCGCGATCTGAAAAACTGGTCGCTGGTCAGTACGCCGCTGGACCGCGTGTCGATGCTGGACATGAAAGGCAACCCGGACTCCGGCGGCATCTGGGCGCCGTGCCTGAGCTACGCTGACGGCAAATTCTGGCTGCTCTACACCGACGTGAAGATTGTCGACTCGCCGTGGAAAAACGGTCGTAACTTTCTCGTTACCGCGCCCTCCATCGAGGGGCCATGGAGCGAGCCGATCCCGATGGGCAACGGCGGGTTTGACCCGTCCCTGTTCCACGACGACGATGGCCGCAAGTACTACCTCTACCGCCCGTGGGGGCCGCGCCACCACAGCAACCCGCACAACACCATTGTGATGCAGGCGTTTGACCCGCAGACCGGCACGCTCTCACCGGAGCGCAAAACCCTGTTTACCGGCACGCCGCTCTGCTACACCGAAGGCGCGCACCTCTATCGCCATGCGGGATGGTACTACCTGATGGTCGCCGAAGGCGGCACCAGCTACGAGCACGCCGTCGTGGTGCTGCGTTCCAAAAATATCGACGGGCCGTACGAGCTGCACCCGGAGGTGATGATGATGACCAGCTGGCACCTGCCGGAGAACCCGCTGCAGAAGAGTGGCCACGGCTCGCTGCTGCAGACCCACACCGGGGAGTGGTACATGGCCTACCTCACCAGTCGCCCGCTGCGCCTGCCCGGCGTGCCGCTGCTGGCCTCCGGCGGACGCGGCTACTGTCCGCTGGGGCGCGAAACCGGTATCGCCCGCATTGAATGGCACGACGGCTGGCCATACGTAGAAGGCGGCAAGCACGCGCAGCTGACCGTAAAAGGCCCGCAGGTGGCTGAACAGCCTGCATCCATTCAGGGCAACTGGCGGGAGGACTTCGACGGCAGCACGCTTGACCCGGAACTGCAGACCCTGCGCATCCCGTTCGACGACACCCTCGGCTCGCTCACCGCGCGGCCCGGCTACTTACGGCTCTACGGCAACGACTCGCTCAACTCGACCTTTACCCAGTCGACCGTGGCGCGCCGCTGGCAGCACTTCGTCTTCCGGGCGGAGACGCGGATGCAGTTCTCGCCGGTCCACTTCCAGCAGAGCGCGGGGCTGACCTGCTACTACAACAGCAAAAACTGGAGCTACTGCTTTGTGGACTACGAGGAGGGGCAGGGGAGAACCATCAAGGTGATCCAGCTCGACCACAACGTACCGTCATGGCCGCTGCACGAGCAGCCCATTCCGGTACCGGAGAGTGCGGAGAGCGTCTGGCTGCGGGTGGACGTGGATACGCTGGTTTACCGCTACAGCTACTCGTTCGACGGCGAGACGTGGCACACCGTGCCGGTAACGTATGAGGCGTGGAAACTGTCGGACGACTACATCGGCGGGCGCGGCTTCTTCACCGGCGCGTTTGTGGGGCTGCACTGCGAGGACATCAGCGGCGACGGCTGCCACGCGGACTTCGACTACTTCACCTACGAGCCGGCATAACGGCTCAGGTCGGGTAGCCCAGCGCGCGTGAGAGCTGGAGCCCGGCCTGCTGAAGCTGCTCGCGGAAATCAGCCAGCTCTTCGTCGTCCACGCGGGAGGTCAGCGTCGACAGGCTCAGGGCGGCAATCACGCGGGATTCATGGTTCCACACCGGCACCGCCACGCAGCGCACGCCCTGCTCGTTCTCTTCGCTATCCAGGGCGTATCCCTGCTCGCGGGTCTGCGCCAGGGCGGCCATTAAGGCTTCGCGAGAGGCGAGGGTGGAAGGGGTATAGGTGGTGTACTGATAGCCCTCCAGCAGGGCGTTCAGTTCGGTCTCGCCCAGCCAGGCAATCAACACCTTGCCGATGGCGGTGGCGTGAACCGGCAGACGGCGGCCAATGCGCGAATAGGCGATGGCGGCCAGCTTGCCTTCAATCTTCTCGATATAAACCCCTTCACGCCCGTCCAGGATCCCCAGATGGGTGGTCTGCCCGGTCAGCCGGGAAAGCTCCGTCAGCCAGCCTTTCGCCTTCTGCCGAATATCGATGGAGCCCACGACGAAATGACCGCGCTCGACCAGCTTCATGCCGAGGCGATACTTGCCGTTCTCCGGGTTCTGATCGATATAGCCGTGAAGCTGCAGGGTTTTTAGCAGCGAGTGGAGGGTACTCTTGCTCAGCCCCATCAGTTTGCTGATGTCGGTGATCTTAAGCTCGGTGGCCTGCTCGTTGAACAGGTCGAGGATCTGCAACGCACGTTCAACAGACTGAATAATCGGCATAATGCTGGCATGTCCACGCTGGAATTAAGGCGAAAACGTACCTTTTTCGGGGTGAAAAATCAATGAAGCAGAGCCGTTTTGCTCCCTCTCCCTGTGGGAGAGGGCCGGGGTGAGGGCACCAGCGCGCAGAGGATCCAATCAACCCCCAAGCGTCGCCACCATCACCGCCTTAATCGTATGCATCCGGTTTTCCGCCTGGTCAAACACGATGCTCGCCGCCGACTCAAACACCTCGTCCGTCACTTCCATCCCGCCATGCAGGTCGAACTCCTTCGCCATCTGCTTGCCGAGCGTGGTCTGGTCGTCATGGAACGCCGGCAGACAGTGCAGGAACTTCACGTCCGGGTTGCCGGTGAGCGCCATCATCTGTGCGTTTACCTGATACCCACGCAGCAGCGCAATCCGCTCCGCCCACTTCTCTTTGGCTTCACCCATCGACACCCATACGTCAGTATAGATAAAGTCCGCACCCTTCACGCCTGCCGCCACGTCTTCCGTCAGGGTGATCTTCCCGCCGTGCTTCTGGGCCAGCGCGCTGCACTCCGCCACCAGGCTCTCTTCCGGCCAGCAGGCTTTCGGGGCCACCAGGCGCAGATGCAGCCCGGTCAGCGCCGCTGCTTCCAGCATTGAGTTGCCCATGTTGTTGCGCGCGTCGCCCGCGTAGACCAGCGTCATCTCGTTAAACGCCTTGCCCGGCAGGTGCTCCTGCATGGTCAGCAGGTCCGCCAGCAGCTGCGTTGGGTGGAACTCGTTGGTCAGCCCGTTCCATACCGGCACGCCCGCGTACTGCGCCAGCGTCTCGACCACTTCCTGGCCGTGACCGCGATACTGAATGCCGTCGTACATCCGCCCAAGCACGCGCGCGGTGTCCTTAATTGACTCTTTATGCCCAATCTGGCTGCCGCTCGGCCCTAAATAGGTGACGCGCGCGCCTTGGTCAAATGCGGCAACTTCGAAAGAGCATCGTGTACGGGTTGAGTCTTTTTCGAAGATGAGCGCGATGTTTTTGCCAGTAAGTTTTTGTACTTCCTTGCCATTTTTTTTATCGGCTTTGAGCTGTGCGGCAAGAGTCAGCAGAGAAGTGAACTGTGCAGGGGTAAAGTCGAGCAATTTCAGAAAGTGTTTCTTGTACAGATCAGACATTTTATCCTCACATGGCGAACGCCACTTATTGAATTAAAATTCACTTTATATGTGTAATTATTCATTTGCAACCCCGTTTAACAAATCTTTCTCACAAAGGTGGAGGCAAACACGTCCGTGTGTGAAAATAGAAGTATCTGCCGCACTTTAAAGAGGAATGAGCCATGGCAAACCCGGAACACCTGGAAGAACAACGCGAAGAGACGCGTCTGATTATTGAAGAGCTGCTGGAAGACGGTAGCGATCCGGACGCGCTGTACACCATCGAGCACCATTTCTCTGCGGATGATTTCGACGCGCTGGAAAAAATGGCGGTGGAAGCTTTTAAACTGGGTTACGAAGTGACCGAGCCGGAAGAGCTGGAAGTGGAAGAGGGCGATACCGTCATCTGCTGCGACATCCTGAGCGAAGGCGCGCTGAAGGCGGAGCTGATCGACGCGCAGGTCGAACAGCTGATGAACCTGGCCGAGAAGTTTGAAGTGGAATACGACGGCTGGGGAACCTACTTCGAAGATCCGAACGGTGAAGACGGCGAAGAAGGCGACGACGAAGATTACATCGACGAAGACGACGACGGCGTGCGTCACTAAGCGTTTCAGGCGGTGGCGCACGCCACCGCTTTTTCAAGGCAGAACCATGGATTACCCGCAGATACTCGCCCCTGTACTCAACTTCCTCCAGTGCCCGACCCCGCAAGCATGGATTGATAAAGCCCGCGACCCGGCGAACCTGCCGCTGCTGCTCACCGACCACATGGTGTGCGAGCTCAAGGCCGCCCAGACCGCGCTGCTGCTGGTGCGTAAATACGTCGCCGACGAAAGCGGTGCCGACGCGCTGCTCGAGTGGCTCAAACCTTACGAGCAGTTCACCTTCCGCGACGGCCCGGAGCCGGACTTCATCGCCCTGCACAGGCAGATTGGCAAAAGCGTGATGCCCAAAACCGACGACCCGTGGGGCCAGGCGCTCATCGACAGGATGGTGCTGCTGATTAAAGAGGAGCTGCACCACTTCTGGCAGGTGCGCGAGGCGATGCTGGCCCGCGACATTCCCTACGTCAAAATCACCGCCAGCCGCTACGCCAAAGGGATGCTGAAGGAAGTGCGCACCCACGAGCCGCTGACGCTGATCGACAAGCTCATCTGCGGCGCCTACATCGAAGCCCGCTCCTGCGAACGCTTCGCCGCGCTGGCCCCGTTCCTTGACGACGACCTGCAGAAGTTCTATCTCTCGCTGCTGCGCTCGGAAGCGCGCCACTATCAGGACTACCTGACGCTGGCCCAGCAGGTGAGCGACGACGATATCTCACCGCGCATAAAGCTTTTTGGCGAAATTGAAGCCACACTTATCTCGACACCGGACAACGAGTTTCGCTTCCACAGCGGCGTGCCGGTGTAAACCGGCATAACTCAAGGATAAGGATGCGAGATGAATAAAACGTGGACCCGTATTGTGATTGTCGTCATTGCGGCTGCCGCCGTGGCGTTCTGGGTGTTTTTCGACAGGCAGCGCGCCCCGGAACGACAGATGGATAACGCCCTTAACGCGATGCCCGCCTGGCAGGTGATTAAGGAGCAGGAGCCCGCGCTGCATCAGCGCATCCTCGACCAGATGGCCGCCCTGCAAAAAGCGGGCGAGCCGGAGCAGCAGATTATCGACACCATCCAGCCGCAGATCCTGCATCTGCAGATGACGCGCCTGCAAAACGCCCCGGACGCCAACGTGGTGAACTACATGACCATCAACATGGAACAGACCGCCGCCATCCAAAAGGTGAGCGACGACGCCTGTTTCCGCTTCCTCTACCCGATGGTGAAGGGCGGCATCAACCCGATGCGCATGCTGGATAAAGACCTGATGGCCCGGCGCATGCAGGCCGACGCCGACATGATGCGCGCGGCCTACGGCAAAAACCGCCACACCGTGACCCAGGCCGAGCGCGAGGCGGCAGTCGAAGATGTGCGGCCGATTATGAAGGAACTTGCCGATAAGTACGGTGAGGACATCCAGCTGCTGCAGACACCGGAGAAGGCGGTGGGCAAAGAGAAGCTCTCCTGCGATATGGTGCAGGAGATGTGGGCAAAGGTGCTGGCGCTGCCGGAGCAGAAGGCGGCGAGGGTGATTCGGCTGGCGGTGTCTGAGCTGGACTGACGGTAGCGCTGGTTTTTTGGGCACTTAGCGCGGGTTTCGCGCGTCGTCGCTTGCATGGCGGCGCGCGACAGGTATAATCCACAACGTTTCCGCATCCCCTTCAGTGCCGAAGTGGCGAAATCGGTAGACGCAGTTGATTCAAAATCAACCGTAGAAATACGTGCCGGTTCGAGTCCGGCCTTCGGCACCAAAAGATGCAAATCAAAGTCGCTTAAGGGCGGCTTTTTTTGTGTCTGAAATCCGTGAAAAATTGCTATTCCCACTCACAATGCTGGAGCTGTCATGATGAAGTTATAACTATAATCATGCACAACGACACTAATCACGCCTGATGTTAAAAAGGCTGGTTTATGGGCGTAATAATTCTTACGATACTAACCTACCGGCTCAGATGTTAACTCCATAGCACTATGCTTTCAAAAAATGCTTCCGAAAGTCTAACGACGAAGACTGAAGTGAAAGATTGCTTTTCAACTACGGCATAGATGTTTTGTTGTACAAGGTTCCGGCGTCGCAGAATCGAAAAGAGAAGACAATGACACTGATTAACCTAAAAGACCTCGAGGCCCATCTTTGGCATGCAGCCCATATTATTACTGGGCCTATTGATGCGTCAGATTACAAAACGTACATTTTCCCCATCCTGTTCTTCAAGCGCATTTGTGATGTATATGACGAAGAATTTGCCGATGCGATGGAGAGCGTTGGGGATGCAGAGCTTGCCAAGGGGAAGATGTTTCACCGTATTCAGATACCAGAGAATTGTCACTGGCGCGATGTTTTCGCTGAGACCAAAGACATTGGCCAGGCCTTAAAAGACTCCTTCCGTGGTATAGAACTGGCAAACCCTAAACTGCATGGTATTTTTGGGGATGCCAGTTGGACCAATAAAGAACGCCTTTCAGATGAGTTACTGGCTACGCTACTTAATCACTTCAATAAGGTGAACCTGGGTGTTGCAAGTGTCCGTGATGATGTCATGGGCCGCGCATATGAGTATCTAATCAAACGTTTTGCAGACAAAGCTAACAAAAAAGCTGGTGAGTTCTACACCCCACGCACAATCGTTCGTTTGATGGTTAACATTCTCGATCCAAAAGCGGGTGAGAGTGTTTACGATCCAGCCTGTGGCACAGGCGGTATGTTGCTCGAGACGATTTACCACGTAAAAGAAAACGGTGGCGATCCGCGCTTGCTAAAAATCAAAGGTCAGGAGAAAAACCTGACGACGGAAGCTATTGCACGGATGAACCTGTTCCTCCACGGTCAGGAAGACTTCGATATTGTTCGGGGGGATACGTTACGCGAACCTAAGTTTTTAAAAAGTGATCGTTTAGAAACCTTCGATTGCGTTGTTGCCAACCCACCGTTTAGCTTGAAGGAGTGGGGATACGATCTGTGGTCTAATGATCTCTATGGCCGTAAGCAATATGGCTTGGCACCTAAAACAAATGGTGATTTTGCCTGGGTGCAGCATATGTTTGCTTCACTTAACGACAATGGGCGTATGGCTGTCGTATTACCTCATGGTGTGCTGTTTCGTGGCGGATCTGAGGGGGCAATTCGAACCAAATTGTTGCAAGAAAATCGCATTGTAGCGATTATTGGTGTCGCTTCCAATCTGTTCTACGGCACTGGTATTCCTGCGTGTATTTTGGTGCTGCGCAAATCACGCCCGGCAACTCATAAAGATCATGTATTGATCATCAATGCTGAAGAAATCTATACCAAGGGGCGTGCGCAGAATACGCTGTCCAACAAGCAGGCCGATGACATATACCAAATCTATCATGACCAGGCGCAACAGGGTCCAGATGCAAAAGAAATCGAAGGTGTAGCGCGCTGGGTTCCTCTAAAGGAGATTGAAGAAAATGACTTCAATCTAAATATTGCTCGTTATGTGCAAAAGCCACTCGAAGAAGAAACCATCAGTGTGGAAGAGGCGCTCAAAGATTTTCAACGGAAGCTGGCTGAACTGGAAAAAGCAGAAGAGGAGCTGGAAGCCTTGCTTATCAAAGAAGGGTTCGAAGTATGAGTTCCATGAGTAATAAAAAACTGGAAGAGCTGCTCTGGGGAGCTGCTGAGTTTCTTCGCGGCCAAATCGACGCTTCAGACTACAAGCAGTATGTCTTCCCCTTGCTATTTTATAAACGCCTGTCAGATGTCTATCTGGAAGAATATAACGAGGCGATGGAGCTCCATGAAGGCGATGCCGAATATGCCGCCATGCCGATGTTTCACCGTTTCAACATTCCAGTTGAAGCCAGTTGGGAAAAGGTCCGCAATACCAGTAAAAACATCGGTGAAGCGATCCAGAATGCGCTTCGACTAATTGAAGCCAATAACCCGCGTTTACATGGCGTCTTCGGTGATGCGCAGTGGACCAACAAAGAGCGCCTGCCCGATCATCTGCTGGCTGATCTGATTGAACATTTCAGTAAAATCCCGCTCGGCATTAAATCTGTCGCCCAGGATGATCTTGGTGAAGCCTACGAATACCTGATTAAAAAATTCGCTGATGATTCCGGCCATACGGCAGCAGAGTTCTACACCAACCGAACAGTCGTACATTTAATGACGCGCATTATGGGCTTAAAACCGGGTGAAACTGCCTATGACCCAACGTGCGGTACTGGCGGGATGTTGCTAAATGCAGTGATGGATCTCCGTGCAAGAGGTGAAGAGTGGCGCTCTGTGCACCTTTATGGACAGGAGGTGAACCTGTTAACCTCTGCTATCGCCCGTATGAATATGTTCCTCCACGACATTGAAGAGTTTGATGTACTGCGCGGCGATACTCTGGCCGAACCTAAGTTTATTGAAAACGATCGACTTAAGCAGTTTGATGTAATTTTTGCCAACCCGCCGTACTCCATCAAAAAATGGAATCGTGACAAGTTTGCTGCCGATCCATATGGTCGTAATCTTTATGGCGTACCACCGCAAGGCTGCGCTGATTATGCTTTTTATACCCATATAATCAAAAGCTTAAAACCCGATACCGGTCGTGCTGCTATGCTTTGGCCACATGGTGTTCTGTTCCGCGATTCCGAGCAGAGCATTCGTAAACAGGTGATTGAATCTGACATTATTGAAGCGGTAATTGGTTTGGGACCGAACCTGTTTTATAACTCGCCGATGGAATCTTGCGTGGTGGTGCTTAATTGCAATAAATCAGCTGAGCGCAAAAATAAGGTTCTGTTTATCAATGGGGTAGAATATGTTACCCGGGAGCGAGCGCATAGTCGCTTATCAGATAATGATTTGGCGGTGTTATGCGAGGCTTTTTTTAATCCGGATATGCAAAGCCACATTACTGCTTTAGTAGATATCGAGGCTATTAAAGATAATGTCTACAACTTATCGATACCACTGTATGTCCAAGCACAAAGTAGTGTCGAAACTCATGACATTCAGCATGCTATAGAGGCATGGAAAATCAGCCGCGTGCAATTAAAAAAACATACTAATAAATTATTCGATAGCCTCACGAAGTTAGGTTATGAGGTGGAGAAAAATGACTAGTAAACAAAGAATTAAGTTTGGTGATATTTGCCGAGAAGTAAAGATTACCACCAAAGATCCGATTGCCGATGGTTATGAACGATATATTGGTCTGGAGCACTTGGATTCTGGCTCGCTCAAGATTAAACGTTGGGGAATAATCGAAGAAGATAATCCAAGTTTTACTCGGGTTTTCAAAAAAGGTCATATCTTATTTGGAAAACGTCGCCCTTATCTTAAAAAAGCGGCAATTGCAGAGTTTGATGGGGTATGCTCTGGTGATATTATTGTTTTAGAATCTAATCAAGACGAGATAGTCTCTACTTTATTGCCATTTATCTTGCAGAAGGATTTGTTTTGGGATCACGCGATTAAGACATCAAGCGGTTCTCTATCTCCAAGAACTAAATTTACGTCGTTAAAAGCTTTCGAACTTACAATTCCGTCGAGGTCAGAACAAGTTAGTGTTTCTAATTTATTGAAAAGTAATTTGAAAAACTACGCTCTAGGTATGGATGCATTAGACACATTGGCCGTGTATCGTCAAAAGCTTATTGATTCTTTTTTTGAAAGATTTTCAAGTTATCCACAATTACCGTTGGTTGATCTAATTTCAATTAAAAATGGTTATGCATACAGTGGTAAAAACATCGGCGATGAAGAAACAGATTCTGTAATTGTTACCCCCGGTAATTTTCATCTAGGAGGTGGGTACAACGCTTCCAAAGATAGATTTTATAGTGGTGATGTTATCCGTGACTTTAAGTTACGTGGTGGTGATTTAATCGTGAATATGACTGATCTTTCAAAGGATGGTGATACATTGGGGTTGCCAGCCTTCATTCCAGAGTCTAGTAAGAAATATCTACATAATCAGAGGGTTGGTTTGGTGGAGTTTAGATCGCAAGAACTTAAACCAAGTTTCTTGTTTATGTTCATGTGTTCTACTCAATTTAGAAGAAAAATAGTTGCAACGAGTAGCGGTACGACTGTTAGGCATACATCTGTCGCAAAATTGTTGGACTTTAATCTTCCTATACCGCCTGTTGAACTTCAGATTTCTGCAAGTAATGCTAATAAGCATTTAGAGGAACTTAAGTGCAATTTGCAACGTAGAGAAAATATCTATAGAAGTATAATTAACACATTCTAAAGGCCAAGCATGTTTAACGAACAAACCGTTACAGAAAATGGAATTATCGACCGCTTAAAAGGATTAAGCGGGGTCAAGTGGACTTACTGCCACGGTGAAAACCTGCCTAAACAAGCGCAGGATATCTTCGTTGATGAGTGGCTAAAAGACGCGCTTTGTTCGTTAAACCCTGATATCGGCAGACAGCCTGACTATGCCGATGAGGTCATTTACAAACTGCGAGGAGTGGTTTTAGAAACTCGCCATACCGGTTTGGTAAAGGCCAATGAAAACTTCCAGGAATGGTTGATGGCCGACAAAACCTTGCCTTTTGGCGAGAATGGCGACCATATCACCATCAATCTGATTGATTTTGACAATATAGAAAATAACCACTTTGTGGTGGCACAGCAGGTCCACTATATCGCGGCCACTGAAGTCTATTTTGATATTGTCCTTTATGTGAACGGTATACCACTGGTGGTGGGCGAAGTTAAAACCGCAACGCGCCCTAGCGTGACCTGGCAAGACGGTGCCGCCGACTTCATGGGGGGCAAAAAGTACTATTGGAAAAATGTTGAATCTTTCTTTGTACCTAACTTGCTGTGTTTTGCCAGCGAAGGTAAAACTTTTGCCTATGGTGCAATTAATGCTCGTGTTAAAGACTGGGGGCCCTGGCATAATACTGAGCTTCGTGATGAGATTCTGCCGGGATTAGCATCGGTACTCAACAGCTGCGAGAGTTTGTTAAACCCGCAAACCTTATTACAGTTACTGGAATCTTTTGCATTATTTTCAACCGTCAAAACGGGCAAGAATACTCCGCCTAAACGCGTTAAAATCCTGCCGCGTTACCCGCAATTTGAAGCAGCAAAACAAATCGTTGAGCGTGTTCGCAGAGGCTATCCCAAAAAAGGTCTGATTTGGCATTTCCAGGGATCGGGTAAATCCTTGTTGATGCTTTACGCCGCTAAAATGCTGCGTGCCGACAATGCGTTAAAAAACCCAACGGTACTCATCGTAGTGGACCGGCGAGATCTGGACAGCCAAATTAATGAAACCTTTGGTGGAGCCGACGTTAAGAATCTGATAAAAGTGCAAAGCTGCAAAAAGTTGGGCGAATACATTGAGCAAGACAGCCGTGGCATTTTAATCACCACTATCTTTAAATTTAAAGATATCGAAATTGATGATAGCAACCCCAATGGCCTGAACAACCGTGACAACATCATTGTGTTGGTTGACGAAGCCCACCGTACCCAGGAAGGTGGATTAGGCGAGAAAATGCGCTGGGCGATGCCCAATGCCCACTTCTATGGCCTGACTGGTACTCCGATTTCTGGCATTGATCGTAATACATTCAAGTTGTTCGGTGCTGAAGAAGATCCAGGGCGCTATATGAGCCGCTATAGCTATAAGCAGTCGATCCGTGACGGCGCGACTAACCCCGTGAAGTTTGAACCTCGGCTGGCCGAACTCCGAGTGGATCGCGATGCTATCAACGAAGAATTCGAGCAACTTGCTACTGAAAACAACCTGGATGAAGAAGAAAAGGCAGCATTGTCCAGACGCGCCGGCAAGCTGGCTATTATGCTGAAATCTCCCAGACGTATGGCTGCGGTGAGTAATGACATTGTTGAGCATTTTACCAGCCATGTTATGCCGAAAAAGATGAAAGGCATGGTGGTAGTGTATGATCGCGAAGCCTGTGTGCAGATGTATTATTTGCTCGGTGAAAAGCTCGGTTTTAATGCAGTTGAAGTGGTTATGAACGTTGACCAGGCTCCGGTTAAAGCTGAAGAGGGTGGTAAAAAAGATAAGCTCAACAAGGACTGGCTCAAATGGCATGACGAATTGGGGCTACCTGTTAAACAAGCCGATTTCGAACGCTGGCAGCACATTGATGCGGAAGAGCAGGTACAGAAGGATCTGATTGAATGCTTTAAAGATCCTGTGCATCCGTTACAGCTTATCATCGTTACCGCCAAGTTGCTTACTGGCTTTGATGCACCAATTTGCTACTGCATGTACCTCGATAAGCCTCTACGCGATCATACTCTTCTTCAGGCTATGTGCCGAACCAACCGGTTGTACGAAACCGATGATGTACGCAAGGACATGGGATTAATTATCGACTACCTCGGTGTTTTCGAAAATCTGCGTACCGCTCTGGCCTATAATCCTGAAGAAGTTGAAGGGGTTGTGGAAGGAATTGAGGCATTTAAAGAGCTATTGCCGCTGCAATTGAATAAATGTCTATCCTTCTTCCCTGGTGTGGATCGTTCCATAGAAGGTTTTGAAGGTATTATGGCCGCGCAAGAATGTCTGCCAACTAACGAGAAGCGTGATGAATTCGCTGCCAGCTTTGGAGTGTTATCTAAGTTATGGTCAGCTATCAACCCAGATCCTTTTTTGACCCCTTATCGTCAGGACTATAAATGGCTGGCGCAAATTTATGAATCGGTGCGTCCGGTGGGGCAGACAGGTGCGCTTGTTTGGGCTGCGCTTGGTCCTGAAACCATCAAAATGATCCATGAGCATACTGATATCAATCGTATTCGCGATGATATTGACGAGTTGATCATGGACGAGCACGCTATTTTTACCCTGACCGCTAAAGAACAGGAACAACGCGCCAAACGCCTGGAGATTGATCTTATGGGGCGTTTGCGCGGTAGCCATGATCCTAAATTTGTGGCATTGGGTGAGCGTCTGGAAAAACTGCGTCAGGACTATGAAGCTGGTGTTATCAAGGCTATCGACTGGTTGAAAGGTCTATTGGATGCTGCGAAAGAGACCGTACAAGCCGAGCGCGAAACGGGCGAGCGCCCAGTAACTGAAGCTGATAATAAACAGGCTTTGACCAAGCTTTTCCTCGAAACACGCCCAGAAACTACTCCAAAGTTAATCGGTGATGTTGTTGAGCAAATCGATAAGATCGTTAAAGCAACCCGCTTCGATGGCTGGCAAAACTCCAACAGTGGCCCGCGTGAAATCCAAAAGGCGCTTTTGCTGACCTTGGCCCAGTTTGGACTAGGGAAAGATAAAGAGTTGTTCAGGAAGGCGTATGGGTACATTGAGGAGCATTATTAATATTAGCTTCGGAAGTATAGATATTACAATGTACTTGCAACTAGTAGCAGGGTGTTTTATAGACACCCTACTACTGTGAACTATTTTATTAAAAGACCTTTATACAAATTCTCTTTAAGTGCTTGCTTATCATTCATTATTTTTTCAATGAGCTCATTATATTGTTCAAGCGTATTATCTAACTCATCAAGCCACATATTTAATTTATGCTGAGTCGTTAAAGATGGAATGCTAACTTCTACATTTTTTATTTGTGTTGTGGTTAAATATTGCTGAGCGGTGCCAACGGCGAGCCTTCTTAAGTTTAAAGTAGATAGTAATTTTGCAAGGTAGGGTGTTAAAATCTTATTTGGTGCATCATTCTTAATAATTAACGAGTTATTTGTCACCCAAATGTCACCCTGAACATACCGAACGTTTCCACAAAGAGCTCCGACCTTACCAATAATAATATTTTCACCATTTTCCATTGCCTCATCATTATATCCAATAACTCCATTTCCGCCATATACAGGAATTGGTCCTGCGGATAATAGTTTATTTTTCTGTAATAAATTTCCAGATTTTATTTTTGCAACATTGCCAACTTTAATTCTTTCAAATTCATATTCATGAGAATGATTTTTTATTGTTGATTCTAGTGTTGCTATTTTTTCTCTTAATAAAGATAACTCGGCTAGTAATAATTTATTATTACGTATTGTCTGTTCAATGTTAGATATAGAATTACTAAAGAACTCATATGAGTTTCGCTCTTTATCTTTTAAGAGTAAATCATAAGATAAAGGTGTGTCACTCATATCTATAATCCAGGAGTGCTCTGTTATTCTTCTTTTTTTTCCAGAATCTAAAAAATCTATAAAATCATCGAATTTTATAGTATTTGTACGTGAGTATTTTTCACCATTATTTAAATTGTAGAAAAATATTCTATCAGTTGGGCCAGAATTACTTATAAAAAGAATACATAGTTTTACTGCAGTGTAGGGCAATAATGCGCCCGACGGTATGGATAAAATACATTCTAAATTATAATTTTTGAAAATCTTATCTTTAAGAGTAATGCATTCTTTACTCACATCATATAAAAAACGCTCTGGTAATATTATGGCTGCTTTGCCATTAACACTGAGAGAATCAATAACATGCTCTAGGAAGTAATAGTCTAGATTAGGTCCTTTGTAATGGGTGTTAATATGAACGTTATCCCATCCGCTCTTTTTCCCAAATGGTGGGTTAGTTAAAATAAAGTCATATTTTTCATTTGTATAATTTTGTTCCAAACTATCTTTTAGGATTATTTCAAAATTAAATACTTCATTGATTAAAAGATTAACAATTGAGATTAAACAGGCAAATGATGATGTGTCATTACCAATAAGGGAGTAATTTAAATTGTTGCTCAAGTTATTGCTATTAATATGTCGTGCTGACTCTATTAATAAACCTCCGGTACCACATGCTGGGTCGTAGATTGATTTGCCATCTGTAGGTGATAACATTTCAACCATGAGCTGAACTATAGCAGAAGGAGTAACATATTCCCCAGATCGACCAGATTCATTAACCATCCTAAGAATTAAAGATTGGTAAGAATTTGCATATTGATAGAACTCTGTGAGTGAATGTATATGTGAAAGAGAATGATCTATATGTTTAATTATTTCATGGTCATTGATATTGTCAATTAAAAAATCGATCTTGCTCATGAGTTTTTCATGCACGTCATGGTTTGTATTTTTTATATCTAACGATAAAATAAAGTTTTCATATAACTGCTTGTAATGAATTTTAATTTCATTAATGTTGTTGCCTGATAAGTTTTTTATATCTAAAACCATTTTATTATGTTCATGCAGATATAATTTTATATAATGAAAAAAAACAAACAATGAAATTAACTCTACCGCTTGTTCAGTATTTCTTATCGAGCTCTTTTTCTTGATTGTTGTAAGCATTTCTTCAAATAAAGAGGCATTCATTTTAATTTCTCCACCAAAAAATTGTACATATTCTCTATATCATCACTAATTTCAGAGGGTGGTATAAGTTCTATATATGAATAAAGTTTTGATATATCTAATCCTATACCTTCAGAATCAATTATTTCTGTGATACAAGGTTTTACGTTAAGCCGACTAATTGCTGGATTGTCTCCGGGATTATTTTCTTTTAAATAGCTGTTAGCTGGAAGATCTCCATTGTTTATTCTTTCGATAAATCCATGATGAGACAATGCGGTATAAGATAATAAGTAGTTTTTTATTTCTCTTCTTTTCCATGCAAGGAGGTATATTTTATTTTTGTTTTTATTTTCCAACTTCGTTATATGCTTCGAATATTCACTTCCATTGACTTGAACCCCGTCTTTCTGATAGGTAATTGGAGCCTCGTCTTTGTCGCAGATCATAAATATTCTTTTGACTTTTTTTTCAGGGTTTGTATTTAAAAGCGAATTAATCCACTCTAATTTTGGTTTTGCGAACTCTTGATTTAAATTATCGTAACCAGAGGACTGTTTTATAGCATGGAGGCAATCTAACTTTGATACATCAAGTCCTTTTTTCTTTGCTAAAGCATAAAAAATAGTCCAATCGTTATAATCATCCATTAGTACAATGTTTTCTAGTTTACGACACACTTCGAACTGAACATCTGATATTCTTGTTAAGACAGATAAACGTTCTATTATAGTTTTTATTTTATCGTCTTCTTTTATTTTTCCTTTATCAACAATCTTTAAGTTTTTAAAATCATTATCAGCGGCTGTAATTGAGTCTAATAGATGGGTGGTTGTTATCGCATAACCATTGATACTATGTAGTCGATGCCATAAGAGCTCAATATTCTTGTAATGTAAATGGGAATCTATCTCATCTAATAAGAATAAAGTGTTAGGACTATCAAAAATATCAAGCAGAGAGTATAAAAAGAGTACCTGATACTCCCCATCGCTAATATCATTCAGTTCGATATTGTTTTTAAACTCTAGCTGTAATGATGGTTTTATTATAAAGTAATCATTATCTGCTGCTTGAGTGAAAAATGTTATGATAGGATCAAAAAAGGAATCTTCTGCTTGTTCAAATGATGGGTTGAAAAAATTTGAATGAGTTAGCAATATCTCTTGAGCTTCAAGTGGAGACTCGAAATCGTAATCAGCATTAACAATATTATTAATGAAACTTTCTAAAGTCCTATGATAAGCTGAATACCTTAAAGTATATTCAATGCCTTGCTCTTCTTGTGCTAATGCCATTTTTACTCGATTAACGTAAGCCGAATTTACTCGGACCGTCAATGTAAGCTTGCTTGATATATCATCACTTTTATCATCTGATGCATCAATATAGCCTTTCTCACATAAAAAATTTCTAACAAGACCATTTGATTTACAAATTGTGGATATGAATATTAGTAACTTTGACCATGATTTATCGTAATAACAGCAATCTAAATTTAGTCCTCGATTCGCTTGTCTTTCATGAGAAAGATAATCAGAAAAATACGTTGAATATTTCTCGTTTTGCCCAGAGGAAAAACAAACAACTTTTGTTTCTGGTAGGTATTTTTTCGTTAAACAATTAATAAATACAGATTGTAAAACTGAGGATTTGCCAGCACCATTTTCACCAATTAAAGCAGTTATCTTTTCAAAAAAGATATTTTGCTCTCTATCATATAAGGTATTTTTGGGTAACATGATTTGCATTTCTATAGTTCCACTTTTTTAATTGTCTGCAACAGTCATTTTTAAAATTCTACTTCCCTTAGTCTGGTCCATTACAGTCTCGACCAAATCATCTTTAACTCTATGATGGTAGCAATGCGCTCTGCCCTATAAGACCATATAATAATCGTTTCTTCTGTACAAACAAATCGTTGCGCTCTTACTCGCTAGTGCACAATTTTCAACCATGAACTATGTCAACATCAACAAAATCAATAGTTTTATTTAAGTCACAGGATGGGGAATGGACAGCAATACTCAAGGATTCACTTCATACTGGCGTAATACCTTAGCTGATGCCGAGTCTGGAAAAGGGACATTTGAGCGCAAAGATGAAGAGTCATTTAATCAGTGGATGGATGTCGATCGGGGCAGGTTGGATGAAAAGATCGTGCAGTCGTTTTTCGAGGACGAAGACGAGCAGGTTAAGACCGTCGAGGTAATGTTACGTCCGGTCGAAATGTCACCTGTTTTTTTGCTATGAGGCGATGATATCACCTCTATTCAGGTGGCCTAATTTAGTGTGCCACTACACGAAAACACTCGATGCTCATACTGCGCCTCGGTCGATTCATTCTCTAACACTTGTCTGGACTGCCAAAAAAATCGTCTATAACATAGCCAGTTAGACTACATATGGAGATGTAAGCATGAGCACCAGAAGAGAGATTAAGGATGGGGCACTATTCGACGTTCTCGACAGAGGAATCGTCTACACCGAGGTGTTAGGCTGGCTTGATATGGGACATGCCCGTGGCAATGACGTGGCGGCGCTCAAACGTCAATTCGTCGAGGGAGAGCGTAGCAGTAAGCCATCTTATTCCGTCATGTATCGGCAAGATATGGGCGTCATAAAATTCAAATCACGGCTCGGCGTGGGGAAGTTCTCTCACTGGGAAATTAAGCGTGGCCGGAGTACCAAAGACATTAACAGAATCATGCTGGCGATGATGATGAACACCGCTTCCAGATTCGAAGGGCTGCAAAGCCTGCGTTCATTCTCCTGGTATACGGACAGCGGCTTTAGCGGTGAAGATTTGGTGTCTGACCTGTTCGGATTCTATCGGGCAATTATTCCTGGCCGGTACGGCTATCGTCTCAAGCCAGTGAGCTATGAATCAGCCGCTCGCCGCTGGGATTATTACGGTGCTATCGGTACCCATAAAAACCATGGCTTTCGCCCGATTCTCTTTCCTGATCCACAGGATCAGTGTGTGCGGCATCAGCCGTATATGGTCAATCTTCCGCATTTTATGACATGGCTTCGGCCGTGGGACGATTTCACATCCGGAGTGGTGAAGGTCATTACAAACGATGGGACATCGCTCTCATTCATGGGGGCTAAGCTATGACAATCCTTTTAAAAGCCCTGAAGTGGTGTGCACTCTCGGTCGCCACAGTCTTTATCCTCGGATGGCTGTTTGTCTGGCTCGTGGCATCGGGTTCGGATGAAACGACGGTTTACACCGAAAATGACTTTTTCCACTACCACACGCTGACAGATAAGGATATTGAAAACGCCCCGCGTATCACGGACGACTACTATTTCGAGGCGCATCCCGGCGATGGCTATGCCCCTTCAAATAGCATCTTCTTTAAAGATGCTACAGGTGCAGCGCCGTTACGCGCGTATCTCGAAACGCTGGGATACACCAAGGAAAAGCGTCGCCTTGGGGAAAAGGAAATCTGGTCAAAACCCGATCAGGTAAAAGGGGACATTTTCTATCTGTACTTCAACGCCGCTGCGGGTGAAGTTGAGCTGACCAAAGTGATGAGTGACTGAGTTAACTTACTCCGTGTCGATTAGCATCGCCTGACGATCAAGCGGCGTTTTTTCGTAATATCCCATTCAGCCATGTCTCATCTCTGTCCGGGCGGTTATCCTTAGTCTCCCACAGCGAAACGATCCCTATCCCCGGTACCGCCTTCAGCAACTCCTGCAACCCCTCTTCATCCAGATCCGTAAACCGTCTTTCACCCTGCACCCGCTCACCTTTGCCATACTTAAAGGACACGTACCAGACGCCGCCAGGCTTAAGCGCATCCGCAAGTTTCTGCATCACAGCAGGCAACTCAGAAGAGGGGACATGCAACAAAGAGGCACAACACCAGATCCCATCGTACTGCGCCTTACCGTCGATCTCTGAAAATGTCATCAGCTGCACGGGTAACCCGGTATGTTGCCTTGCCAGCTCCACCATCGCGAAAGAGGCATCAAAAGCATCCACCTGATAACCCATCTCATGAAAGGCTTTTGCATCCCGTCCTGAACCGCAGCCCGCATCCAGAACACGGGCACCGTTAGGCAGATGTTGGGTAAAAGCTTCGTATAGCGGGGTCATATCAACATTGACCGTGCCATCGAAGAAATCCTGCGCGTGGTTCTGATAGTAGTGAAGTGTCATTAAAACGTTGCCTCGCCTTCCGCGTTGGGTTTCCAGGTATGGATAAGTTTGCCCAGCGCGGCCTGCCAGTTACGCTGAAGAAAGCTTTTCCGTGCTTCAGGACGTTGCCCTGTCTGTAGAACAATCGTCTCATGTAACGGCAGTTTGCTCTGAATAAAATACTCATTGCGGGTGTGTAACCGCTGCAGGAGCCTGAGCTCGGGAATGCGTGCCGACTTGCCTTCAACGCCACGGTTACAACATCGACAGGCCAGCACTAAGTTCCATACGCCGTTAATATTGCTCACTTCATGGCGGGCAGCCCAGGGAATAAAGTGGTCAACATCCGCCAGTTCTGCGTCTCCCGGTACCAGGCTGATGGGTTTAAAGCAGTAAAAACACCGTCCTTTCTGGTATCCATTCAGACTGTCGCGACAGCTGGTGATGTCTACGCGACGCGCATTCACCCTCGTGAACAACAGCTGATTATCTTCGTCAAACTCCACGCCCACAAGGTTACGTGAAATCCCCATCGACCAGGCCTGTTCTACCAGGTTCCAGCGGGCATTGGTTTCAAAGGCGAGGTTTTTATACTGCAGGCGTTCGCCCAGTAAAAAGAAGTTGTCCGTCAGGCGGATCCCGTTGTGGGTTTTGCGCTCATCGAGGAAAAAACGTTTATCGATCTCACCCTGGTTCACGTAGTGAAAGGCATCAATCACGTTGTTAAAGCCAAGGCGCACCGTCACTTCAATGAGCTGAGCGTGGGTGATTTCACCTCTGTTGAACTTCAGGCAGGTTTCCAGAAATTGACTGCTGCGGGAGGTGATCTGTTTTGGTGCATGCTTCAGGTGCTCGCAAAGATAGCGGCTGAACGGCACGGCAAGCTGGTCGAGCGTAATCAAATCTCTGCCCGTCTTATCTACTTCATACAACGCTGATGCCAGCGCGAACTTGTAAGATGCGACGTTCCTTCCAAAGAGGATCACACCACGCCAGTAGTTCTCAAGCGTCGGATCGGCCTGATAAAATTCCATCGATGAAGTCCTGTTACGGTTGGCTGGGCAGGGCGTTACTAAAGCCTGTAACAGGATCACATAACAAAATCAGGATGATGTAAATCGTTAATCTATAGGTTTGATGAATTTTTGAGAGGTCTGAGATAAAGGTGTTGAGGCAACCGATGCGGCATTAGCGCCAGGTTTGCGAACGAACAGATATCTGGAGGAGGTGAGTTGAACAGGTTTCCAGCCGAAGCGTTGTCATTTCTCGAATTAAAACCCTATTTCCTGAATCCCCCTCGCAAATTCCAAATTTACCCTACACCAAACCGCTGTATTTATATTCAGCCCTGTATAATGAGCACCAGAAATTACGCCGAACGGCAAAGGAAGTATCAAAGAAAAATTAAAGAAGAATTCGCGATATGAAGGTGCTGCAACACCCCCATACCGCTAACCACCAGCAACTGAAAAGGAGTTGAAAATGGCTGCGACGAATTTTAAGCCAGAGTTTACTGTTTGCAAAACAGAATCAGACGCTTTCACCGGCATGATTAAAAACCGCGAGCTGGTACGCAAAAACAGCGCCCGCCGTCTTCACGGCAACCCGCCCAACGCGGCACCCATTCATCCCCGCGCGGAAACGCCGCAGGACAGTGTAGCCTGCTGCGAACTGTATGCACGCATAGATATGAAATACCTTCTTCTGGGCGGAGACTGGTTAACCCGCGCGGGCTTTATCAACGGCATGCCGGTTAAAATACGCGCTATGAAAGACTGCATCGTGATTACGCCACAGCATACAAGAGAATTATGGGGATGCCTGGAAGGGATGAGTGTGATGAATATAAATAAACAGAAAGTCGCGCAGTGGTTAAAAACGTTTCCGGGGGCGTTGAATGATACCGGTGATATACCGGTCATTAAGCGTAATGCCTGAACATAGACCGCAGGGTGAAAATGAATTTCACCCTGCATCACTTTAGCGCGTCACGATCAGATTCACATCGTAACCGCCCGTGTTATTGGCATATTCCGATGCCTTATTGGTATCGTTAAAAATAAAGGCGATTTCACCCTCTACCGGGGCTTTCCACGGCTTGCCGCCGGAACCGATTGAATGGATGTGCTCGCCTGTTTTAATCAACAGCGCACCAGCAATGGCACCCGGCAGAACAAACGACGGGTCTGGTGCCTTAGCGGAAGGATGCTGGCTGTCGCCATCCGGTCCGAAGGTGCGCCCGCGGCTGTCATACTGGGCCTGACCTGCAGCAACCAGCAGAATGCTATCGCCCTGGCGGACGGTGATCCCGGTCTTCACCCATTCACTGCTGGTTGCAGGAATGTGGCCTTTCCACTGAACGGGGTCTTGTGTCGCGAGTTCTTCATCACTCCCAAGATAAACATCCGCCTGGAATGAACCGGTATTATCACTGTGGGATGAGTCGCTAATAAATAATCTCAGCTCGCCGCTTTCCGGTGTAGCCAGTTGATATACGCCGGTACCGATATCATAGCTTTTGCCAGATTCGCTAAAACGCGCCTTAAGGATGGCAATATCCTTTTTTTGCCCGTTCTTGCCAATATTACCGCCCGGGTAAGCCCATGCGTGATCTTCCTTGCCATATTTGATCAGGCCCGTAGCGATAATGGTGATCTTATCGCCTTGGTTGACCTTCAGACCGGTATTTATACCCTGTTCTTTTGTTGAATCAATGGCGCCAGACCATGCGCTTTTTCTAGACATGTTCTATCTCCCTTCGGATGTCAGGTTATGTATTTCAGCAGGGCTTAATTATTCCCGGCGTGATAATAGTTATCTGATATCAACGGTACGAGACCGTGTGACGTAGACAGCGTAGAATTGGTTATCGGTGACGGCAAATATAAAAATAACGAATTGATGGGCGTTATTTTGCTAAAAACAGGTCATGCCTGGGTTTGAGTATTTGCCTTTTAAGATAAATCTGAGTTAATTTGCGTTGGCAAAAAACGGTTCTGAATGAAAAGCGAGGGTTATATATAGCAATTTAATTCCCCTGAGAAAATACAGGTGTTTTCTCAGGGGCGGGATTATTATGCAAGCGCTACTGAATATTGACGGTTTTGCCGTCTACCCAGACGCAGCTGATATTATTGCGTCTGGCGTTATAGATAATTTTCTACAACCGGTCTTCCGGCGCGTCCTCAGCCGTATCAATATAAATGTCGCTCCCGGCGACCCGGGTATCGGGGATCCTGCTATCAGCTGAAAAAGACATGGCAGTGAAGTAGTACGCGAATAAGCCCGATTATATGTCGGCTAGCCTGAATGCATCCGCCATCTGTTCCTGCTCGCGAAAGGGCAGAGCAAGCCTTTCCGCAAGAGCTCTCCACTGACTGACTATTCCTCTGAAGTCAGCAATAATTTCATCCGCTTGCTTTAGATTAAGCCGGAAATAGTCAGAGACTTCCCGCGCTAACTCCAGATCAAGCGCATTGTCCGCCTCTGTAATATTTAACTTCAAACCGTCTGCTCTGGAGACCGGGTTCATATCGTAAGCTTCGGAGAGACGCCAGCCTTTACCAGGGACCAGAATAAACCCGTGGTTACGCAGGTGATCGTCAGTGTTCGATACCAAAATATTAAAAACGATCCGCGACCAGAGTTCGCGCAGGTCAGCCTGGGTTTGTGCGCCGTGCCTTATCAGAACTTCAGCAAGTTCCAGATAGCTGACGCCTGTTGAGGCATCCTCGCCATCCTGATGTCTGGTTAATGTCATGGCGGAAGCAAAATGAAGACGCTGGCCAGTATCGGTCCGGTCGAAACGGCGCACCATGAAACAGTGATGGTCGCTGGCAAATTTGTGCGCTTCGGCGGCAGCTACGTTGAGCCCGCAACCGACGGCAAGCGCATTAACGACCATCTCCCAGCCGCCAACATCATACTCATCTCTGGTGCTGGGAAATTTAGCGATATAAAGATGTCCATTGTCATCCGCAACGCTGGCCTTTGGGCGAGCGCCGCCCAGAGAACCGCCGGGTGCAATCAGCATCCTTAGCCATTCCTGGCCCATGAGTGCGCGGTTATCGGGATCGTCCTCCAGTGCCCGACTTGCTCTCTCTAATGCAGCGATTTCGGTAAAAGGCGGTGCCGCTATGTCGATTCGGTTATCGAGAAATTCACCTTCGTCTTCCAGTCGATAACGCAAAGCGCCAACCCGATAAAGATCGTGTACGCCCAGTAAATAGTCGGATTCATACAGTTGCGTTCCTTCTGCCCTGATCCCTTCACGGATATCCCGTTCCAGACGTCGTTTCATCAACATCCGTCCCCAGCGGTCCGGGCTGGAGTCACCGAACATACCGAATTTATCGCGCGGAGGCGTTGGGTACTGAGCACCTGCAAACAAGCCAATTTCCGGGTCAAGCTGCAGGACATTTAACTGAGGATCGGCCAGTGCCTGTGGATCGTACTCAAATTCAAATAATTCACGTGCACGGGTTCGTCGGCTGTGCAGGAACCCAATCCTCTTGGGGCCATTCAAACCTTCCCAGTCTGCGTACACGCCGATCATTGTCATTGCCAGTTACCTGTTATGGTTTTTTCCTGGGTTTTAAAAGCGCCGCGAGTGAGGCCGATGTTGCACCTGTCGTTTTTGCCCGAGATTTTTTTTGGGGGGTAGGGGCGGTTGTGGGCGTTTCAGCCCACTTACCCCATGTGTTGGGCGTAATCGAGGAATTCACCTGCGCATTTCGCCTGGATGCTTTGAGCGGTCTTGCTGATAATCGCTCGCTATACGATTTCCTTATCAACCGGGAGTCCTGAAGCTGGCGTCCCAGGTCATCCTCAGCCGCAAGCTTGTTCAAATCGCTCTCAAGTCCCAAAACCTGCATAACGGACAGGTATGCGCCTATGGTGACTCCCGCTCCGCCCGCTTCAAGAGAACGCAACGTCATTGGCGACATGCCTGCCCGCTCTGCGACCTGTTTAGCGGTGAGTTTACGGCGCAGGCGCGCCAGCTTGAGCCGCTCACCAAAATCGATCAGCAACTGGTTCGTATCAGGAAGTAGTGGTGCGGTTTTTTTAGCCATAGTGCTAATATTTTATCTCTTTACGCTCAATGTTGCCATAATTCTATTCTTCCTTTTCCTTACGATACTGAACGTTCTTCAGGCGCTTGAATGAGACATAATAATGCTAATATTGCTGCTTTTATGGTAATAAAAGGCCAGAATATTTACACTTTTCACCTGAGGAACGAGTATGAGATGGTGTAGGTAAATCGTCCAGTGTCACTCATTCCTCACCCTTAAAACACCGGCACCCCCAGCCCAACCTTCACCTCCCTCAACGTCCCCTGCGTCACCCCCTGCGCCCGTTCCGTCCCGCGTTTCAGCATCGCCATCAGCTCGCCCCTGTCACGCATATACATCGCCCTCCGCTCCCGCATCGGCGCAATTAGCTCCTGCAGGCACGCCTCCAGCTCGTTCTTGCACGCCCTGTCACCCAGCCCGCCCGCCTGATAGTGCACCTTCATCGCCGCCACTTTCTCCTTGTCCGGATGAAACGCGTCGAGATACGTAAACACCACGTTCCCCTCAATCTGGCCCGGGTCGCTCACCTTCAGGTGGTTCGGGTCGGTGTACATGGCGCTGACCGCACGGTGGATGGTCTCTTCGCTGGCCGAAAGGTGCAGCGTGTTGCCCAGCGATTTCGACATCTTGGCGCTGCCGTCGATGCCGGGCAGGCGGCTGGTGTCGCTCAGCATCGCTTTACAGTGGCGCAGCACCGGGGCGGGCAGCAGGCTGTTCATCTTGTGCACAATCTCGTTGGTCTGCTCAATCATCGGCAGCTGGTCGTCGCCGACGGGGACGCACTCGGCCTTAAACGCGGTGATGTCCGCCGCCTGGCTGATGGGGTAGGCCATAAACCCGACCGGCAGCGAGCGGGCGAAGCCCTTCTGCGCAATCTCGTTTTTCACCGTCGGGTTACGTTCCACGCGGGCGACGGTGACGATGTTCATATACAGCATCGTCAGCTCGGCGAGGGCGGGCAGGGCGGACTGCAGGCAGATCGTGGTCAGGTTCGGGTCGATGCCCGCGGCGAGGTAGTCGGCCAGCACTTCGGGGATGTTGTCGCGGATCTTCTGCGGGTTGCTGCCGTTGTCGGTCAGCCCCTGCAGGTCGGCAATCAGCACAAACTGGTTGTGCGTCTGCTGCAGCGCCACGCGCTGGCGCAGCGATCCGACGAAGTGGCCGAGGTGCAGCGGGCCGGTTGGACGGTC
Organism: Enterobacter cloacae complex sp. R_G8; assembly: GCF_024599795.1. Classification (NCBI taxonomy): domain Bacteria; kingdom Pseudomonadati; phylum Pseudomonadota; class Gammaproteobacteria; order Enterobacterales; family Enterobacteriaceae; genus Enterobacter; species Enterobacter cloacae complex sp. R_G8. The sequence goes on along the minus strand of NZ_CP102246.1, from coordinate 4,523,545 downwards.
GCCGGTGAGGGTGGTTGGTGCGTTCATAAAGACTCCTTAACGTTGTAATGCCGAAAGGGGTCTTAGATGTGAGAAAGCCGCCTTTCGGCGGCTATCTGAAAATGGGGAAAACTACTCCGTGCCGCCTTTAAGAAGGCAGCCACCAGCGGTTTACGGTGAGCACGGCGTGGTTTATGTTCATCTCTTTACCGTATCACGTCCGGCGCGAAAAACAAAAGGGCACGTCATGCTGCAATCACTCAACCATCTGACCCTCGCGGTCAGCGACCTGCAAAAAAGCGTCACCTTCTGGCACGAGCTGCTGGGGCTTGCGCTGCACGCCCGCTGGAATACCGGGGCCTATCTCACCTGCGGCGATCTGTGGGTCTGCCTGTCGTACGACGAGGCGCGCCAGTATGTGCCGCCACAGGAGAGCGACTACACCCACTACGCGTTTACCGTGTCGGAAGAGGATTTTGAACCGTTCTCGCAAAGGCTGGAGCAGGCGGGCGTTACCGTCTGGAAGCAGAACAAAAGCGAGGGGGCGTCGTTCTATTTTCTCGACCCGGACGGGCACAAGCTGGAGCTGCACGTGGGCAGCCTCGCCGCGCGGCTGGCGGCGTGTCGCGAGAAGCCCTATGCGGGCATGGTGTTTACCTCAGACGAGGCTTGAGGCGCGCACCTTCAGCCTGCCCGCCAGCGTCACGTGCGTGGCGGCATCTTCCTGATTGCACAGGTACTCCACCGCCAGCCGTCCCAGCTCGCTGTAGGGCAGTTGGATACTGGTTAGCGGTGGGGTGAGCTGCTCGGAGATCTTCTGGTCGTCGTAGCCCGCCAGCAGCATGTCCTGCGGGATGCGCACGCCGTTCACCGCCAGCGCCTGATAGCAGCCAATCGCCAGCCAGTCGCTGGCGCAGAAGATGGCGTCCGGGCGCTCGGCCAGTTTCAGCAGGGACGTGGTGGCGGTAAAGGACTCGCTGAACTGCCAGTTGGTCTGCCGCACCAGGTCGTCGTCGCACGCGAGTCCGGCCTGCTGCAGCGCCGCCTGGTAGCCCGCCAGACGCTGGCGCGAGGCCTCCATCCAGCTCTCACCGGTGATGTGGGCGATGCGCGTCGCCCCGCAGGCGATGAGGTGTTTAGTGACCTGGAAGGCGTTGGCGTAGTCGTCCGGGATAAAGGACGGCAGCAGCGGCGAGCCGGGGTCGCGCTGGTTGAGAAGCACCAGCGGAATGCGGGTGCAGTCCTGGAAGGCCGTCATGTCCACCAGCGTGGTGACCGGAGAGGCGAGAATAATCCCGATGCAGTTACGCTTCTCCAGCTGGCGGATGATGTTCAGCGCCAGCTCGATGTCGTCGCCGTAGTCGTAGACGGTGAGCAGGGTCTCGTTGCGCCACGCCGCTTCCCGCGCCTGGCTGATGGCGTCGATAAACGGGTCGAAGCTCTGCATGGAGCTCACCAGCAGGGCGATCTCTTCCTGGTTGCGCGGGGCGTGAACGGCGGGGAGGCGGTCGTAGCCGAGCTCAGTGGCCACATTAATCACCCGCTGGCGAGTGTCGTCGCTGAGCTTGATGTTGCGGGACTGGTTAAGCACCAGCGATACCGTCGCCTGCGACACGCCTGCCGCCCGCGCAATATCGTTCATCGTTACTTTCGTTTTTCGCTTCATCCATCCTCTCCCTTTCGCGATTTCGCATCATACCCTAACCGCACGCTTTAGCGCCGTCGATCACGTTTCTCATTCATCGAAGCGTGAACTTTGTGAGGGGCATCGCTTTTCTCAACGCCGTGATTTGCGCATTTATCCCGCAGCTAATATTTATTAGCTAAATATTATCAGTAAGAGGACGCGTAATGAAAGAGCAGTGGAGCAGGGAGCAGGCACAGGCGTGGTACGAGCAAAAAGGCTGGCTGTGCGGGTTTAACTACCTGCCGTCGACGGCGGTGAACTGGACCGATATCTGGCAGGAAGAGACCTTCGATGCCGCCACCATCGAGCGCGAGCTGGGCTGGGCGGCGGAGGCGGGTTATAACACCCTGCGCATTAATCTGCCGTTTATCGTCTGGGAGCACGACCGCGACGGGCTGATGGCGCGCATCGACCGCTTTTTGACGATTGCCGACGGCCACGGCTTCAGCACCATGCTGACCCTGATGGACGACTGCGGTTTCTCCGGCGACGAGCCGTACCTCGGCCCGCAAAAGCCGCCGGTACCGGGCAAGCACAACAGCCAGGCGGCGGCGAGCCCGGGGCGCGACAAGGTGTGCGATCCTGACTGCTGGCCGCAGATTGAGCGCTATATCCGCGACGTTGTCCGTCAGTTCCGCGACGATAAGCGCGTGCTGCTGTGGGATCTCTATAACGAGCCGGGCAACCGCGGCATTTTCGCGACGGGCACGCAGGAGGTGCAGTACGACGCGAAGCTGGAGACTTGCGCGCACGAGTTAATGAAGCTGGCGTTCCAGTGGGTACGTGAAGAAGACCCGACCCAGCCGCTCACCGTCTGCGCGTGGCGTCTGCCACCGGAAGAGGAGGGCGAGACGTTCTTCCGGCATCCGCTGGACCAGACCGCGCTGGCGCTCTCGGACGTGGTGAGCTTCCACGCCTACACCCACACGGGGCGCATGACGGCGATTATTCAGCAACTGCAACAGCTTGGTCGGCCGCTGTTCTGCACCGAATGGCTGGCGCGCCACGTGGGCAGCACGATGGAAGAGCAGCTACCGCTGATGTATGCGGCGAAGGTCGCGCCGTACCAGTGGGGGCTGGTGCGCGGCAAAACCCAGACGTGGCTGCCGTGGCCGGTGGTGATGAAGGAGTCCACGGACTACTGCCGCCTCTGGTTCCACGACGTGTTCGAGGAGAACGGCATTCCGTTCTCACGCCGTGAAATCGCCCTGATGCAGCAGCTGCGCAAGATCGCCCCGCAGGCGCAGGGCTAATAATATCGACCCGGCGGCCGACCGCCGGGCAACCAGGCAGGCATATAACAATGGCAACGACAATGAAAATACCGTCTCGCGAGTTGTGGTCTTATTTTGGTTATGGATTAGGTCAGTGTTTTAGCTTTGGTTTAGTGGGCTCGTTTATTAACTATTTTTACACCGACGTGCTGGGGATCTCGGCGCTGGCGGCCAGTACCATCTTCCTGATTGCCCGCGCGTGGGACGCGGTTCACGATCCGCTGTTTGCCAGCATCATGGACACCATTAACAGCCGGTTCGGCAAGTTTCGCCACTTTTTGCTGATCGCCCCTTTGCTGATCACCGGGGTCACGCTGCTGTCGTTCTATAAAATCGAAGCGGACATGACCACCAAAATCCTTTACGCCGGGGTGACGTATATCCTGTGGGGGACGCTGTACGCCATCTCCGATATCCCGTTCTGGTCGATGTCGTCGGTGATGACCAACGACTCCGCCCAGCGCACCCGCGCGGTCACGGCGGCGATGCTCGGGGTGAACGCGGGCATTGCCTGCGCCAACATCTTCTTCCCGAAGCTGGCGGCGTTCTTCGCCCAGTACAGCAATGATAAAGGCTACTTTATGGCGGCGCTGGTGATGATGCTGGTGGGACTGCCGCTGATGCTTAACGGCTTTATGCAGATCAAAGAGCGCGTGCCGCCGAGCCCGGAAAAGGTGACCATCCGCGACACATTCCATAACCTGCGCCAGAACAAGCCGCTGTTTATCGTCCTGCTGTCGTTCTTTTTCTGCGTGTTCCACAACGTGGCGGGCGGGCTGTATATCTACTTCTTTATCAACAACCTGGGCGACGGCAGCCTGCAGATGGCGATTGGCGTGATGGGGATTGTGGCGGCGGTGCTGTGCCTGGTCGCCCCGATGCTGACGCGCCGGATGCAGAAGCGGAAGCTGTTTATGATCCTCTGCGGGCTGGACGTGGCGGTGCGCGTGGTGATGTGGTTCATCGGCTATCAGCAGGTGACGATGCTGTTTATTCTGCTCGGCCTGAGCACGCTGTTCGTGATGATGACCAACATCCTCACCTCGTCGATGATTGCCGACACCATCGAGTACGCGGAGTACCACACCCACAAGCGCTGCGCGGCGATCACCTTCTCCGGGCAGACCTTTACCGGCAAGATGTCGGTGGCGGTGGGCGGCGGGCTCATCGGCGTGTTCCTGACGATGATCGGCTACGTGCCGCAGGCGCAAATCCAGAGTGCAGGCGTGCTGTCGGGGCTGTTCTTCGGGATTTGCCTGCTGCCGGCGATAGGCTCGCTGATCCGCATGGGCTTTATGTCGCGCTTTACCTTTACCGAGGAGAAGCATGCGGAGATTTGTCGGCTGCTGGCGGAGCGGAACGCGTCTGTGAAAGCGCCGGGTGGCGGCTGCGCCTTACCCGGCCTGGAAAAAATTACAACGACTTCACAAACGCCAGCAGATCTTCGTTGAGCTGGTCCTGGTGGGTCAGCGCGAAGCCGTGCGGGGCGTTGTCGTACACCTTCAGCGTGGCGTTTTTGATCATCTCTGCCGCCAGCTTGCCGGTGCTTTCAAACGGCACGATCTGGTCATTGCTGCCGTGGATCACCAGCGTCGGCACGTCGATTTTCGCCATATCCGGGCGGAAGTCGGTTTCGCCGAACGCGGTCACGCAGTCGATGGTGCCCTTCAGCGACGCCAGCAGGGCGATGTTCAGCGTCTGGGTCAGGGCACCGGCAGAGACGGTCTGCCCGGCATTGATGCCGTAGAACGGCGTGGCGAAGTCGCTGATGAACTGGGCGCGATCTTTACGCAGCCCGTCGCGAATGCCATCGAACACGCTCTGATCCACACCCTGCGGGAAGGAGTCGGATTTACCGAAGATTGGCGTGACCGCGCCCAGCAGCGCCAGACCGGCGACGCGTGCGCTGCCGTAGTTGTTGATGTAACGGGTCACGTCGCCGCCGCCCATGGAGAAGCCCACCAGCGTGACGTCCTGAAGGTCCAGGGTGGTAATCAGGTCGTTGATGTCGGACGCAAAGGTGTCGTAGTCGTAGCCGTTCCACGGCTGATCCGAGCGGCCAAAGCCGCGACGGTCAAAGGCGATGGCGCGGAAGCCGCGCTCGGCCAGGTAGTTCAGCTGGCTGTCCCACATGTCGCCATCCAGCGGCCAGCCGTGGCTGAACAGAACCGGTTTACCCGCGCCGCAGTCTTTGTAGTAAATCTGCGTGCCGTCTTTTGCCTTAAACGTTGCCATAGTGTCTTCCTCTACAGGTGATTGTTATGTTTAAACCGGCGCGACCAGATAACGAATAGCCGGTGATGTTGTGCCCTGATGAAAAGCCAGAACGCGGCTCTGCAGCAGGAGGTCATTCATGGTGTGGCGCTCCTGCTGGCGCAGATGCTCAATCCACGAGCCCATCAGGAAGGTCTCGATAAACAGACCGGGGCGCTCAATATCTTCGTATACCGCCCAGCTCATCGCCCCGGCGCGACGGCGCACCCGGCGCAGCTCGTGCACCGCCTGCAAAAACGCTTTCGCGTTGTGCGGCTCGACGATGTACTCGTGCGACACCAGCACCGGGCCGCGCTCGTTCGGCAGGTCGATCTCCACGCCGTCCAGCGGCTGGCCGCTGAGGTCGAGATTTAAATCCGGATCTTTCTCCAGCTTCCAGCGGAACACCGTGGTGCTCGCCAGCACCATCCCCAGCGTGGCGACCACCAGCGAGGTCGGGGTACCAAACTGCGACGCGATCTGCCCCCAGAGGGCGCTGCCTGCGGTCATCGAGCCGAAGAACACCGTCAGATAAACCGCCAGCGCGCGGGCCTTCACCCAGCGTGCGGCACTGCGCTGCGCGCCGAGGTTGAGGGTGGAGAGCACCGCAATCCACGCGAAGCCGGTGAAAAACTCAAACAGGTTCAGCAGCCAGAAGTGGCGCACGAACGCCAGCGCCAGCATGGTAAGAGCAAACGTCAGGCTGGCAGCCACCATCAGCCGATCGGCATTCAGCCGCTGGCGCAGACGTGGCAACAGGATCGCCCCGGCAATCGCCCCCAGGCCAATGCACGCCAGCATCACGCCGTAGCCCGCCGGGCCTAAGCCCAGCTCGCGGCGCGCCACCAGCGGCAGCAGGGCCCAGCCCGCGCTGCCGAAAACGAAGAAGGCCACCGTGCGCACCAGCACGTTGCGCAGCACCGGCGCGGCGTGCACGTAGCGAATGCCAGAGCGCACCGCCGAGAAGAAGTGCTCCGGCGGCAGACGCTGCACTGTCGGTGCGGGACGCCAGCGCCACAGCACCCACGCCACGCCGACCACGGAGAGCGCGTTCAGGGCAAACACCATCCACGGCCCGGCCAGCGACAGCAGAAAACCGCCCAGTGCGGGGCCGATGGCCCGGCTGATGTTCACCCCGAGCGAGTTGAGCGCCACGGCGGCACCCAGCTCCGGCTTGCTCACCAGGTCGGGCACCACCGCCTGAAACGGCGGCGAGCTCATGGCGGCACCCACGCTCAGCAGAAACGTTGTTACCAGCAGAACCGCAGGCGTGACGTGGCCGGTGAAGGAGAGCACCGCCAGCCCGGCGGCGGCGATAAATACCCACAGCTGGGAGAAGAGCAGGTATTTACGTCGGTCGACGATGTCCGCCATCACCCCTGAGGGCAGGGCGAAGAGGAACATCGGCAGGCTGCTGGCCGCCTGTACCAGCGCGATATCCAGCGGATCGGCGCTCAGGCTCAGCATGCTCCAGTTGATGCCGACGTCGCTCATCCATGAGCCGACGTTAGAGACCACCGTGGCGATCCACAGCATGCGGAACACCGGCTGGCTCAGCGGCTGCCAGGGCGAGACCGTCTGCGCGGATGTCGGCTCAACGTGTGCGTCGCGAACGTCGTTAACCTGAGTCATGCGAATTTCTCCGTGGCGTTACGCTGCAGCCGCCACTGGCCAGGCCCGGTCAGGGCAAGGGTGGTGAAGATGATCAGTAGCAACCAGCCAAACTGCCCTTCGGCAATCGACCAGTCCGGATGCACCGCCAGCATCGCCACCAGCAGCACGGCGATGATCGGCAGGCAGGCCAGGCGGGTGTAAACGCCCACAATGATAAACAGCGGGCAGATCACCTCCGCGACGATCGCCGGGATCAGGCTCATATACGGCCCCAGGCCAAACGGATCTTCGATGCGCGTCAGCTCTTCGCTGAAGTGCAACACCTTCGGCAGGCCATGCACGTAGAGCAGCAGCAGGCTGCCGGTGAGGCGCAGGAAGAACAGCCCCAGGTCGACCCGGGGCGGAGCAATGGTATTTTTCATCAGAATGCAAAGCAGCTGCAGCCCAGCGCCCCCCAGAAAGCGTTATCGTCGGACACCGGCATCTCTGACGTGCGCGCAAAGTCATGCTGGTGGCTGTGAACCCCGCACGGGCCGCTGCAGTGGTGGACGGCATTCATACCTACGCGGGTGGCCTGTGGCGGTGCGCTGCGGTAGTGGCCAGGGACTTTTACCACCGGTGACCACTCGGGCAGAACCGGAATGGCTGGCGGGGCCAGCGGGCCAAAGGTACCTGCGGCGTAGACGATATCGCCGTTGACCACGGTGAGAACGGACTCGATGCCCTTGATCTCCTCTTCCGGCACGCGGAAGTAGTCTTTGCTCAGCACGGCCAGATCAGCGAGCTGGCCGACCTTGATCTGCCCCTTCTGGTTCTGCTCGCTGGAGAACCACGCGCTGCCCTGGGTCCAGAGCATCAGGGCGGTATCGCGATCCAGTCGGGCGCTGTGGTCGTACATCTGCATCCCGCCGACGGTACGGCCGGAGACCAGCCAGTAGAGGGCGGTCCACGGGTTGTAGCTCGCCACGCGGGTGGCATCGGTGCCTAAGCCCACCGGTACGCCGGTCTCGAGCATTTTTGCCACCGGTGGCGTATGGCGGGTGGCTTCAATGCCGTAACGCTCGGCAAAGTATTCGCCCTGGAAGGCCATGCGGTGCTGCACGGCAATGCCGCCGCCGAGCGCTTTGATGCGGTCGATGTTGGCCTGGGTGACGGTTTCCGCATGGTCGAAGAACCAGTGCAGACCGTTGAACGGAATGTCGCGGTTCACTTTTTCGAACACATCCAGCATGCGGCTGATGGACTCGTTGTAGGTGGCGTGCAGGCGGAACGGCCAGCGGTGCTCTACCAGATGGCGCACCACGCGCTCCAGCTCATCCTCCATGCCCGGCGCGAGGTCAGGGCGCGGTTCGAGGAAATCTTCGAAGTCGGCAGCGGAGAAGACCAGCATCTCGCCCGCGCCGTTGTGGCGGAAGAAATCGCTGCCCTGGCCCGGCGTGAGCATGTCGGTCCATTTCTCAAAGTCTTCCAGCTCGTGGCCCGGACGCTGGGTAAAGAGGTTGTAGGCGATGCGGACGGTCATCTGCTTTTTCTCGTGCAGCTCGGCAATCACCTCGTAATCTTCCGGGTAGTTCTGGAAGCCGCCGCCCGCGTCGATGGCGCTGGTCAGCCCCAGGCGGTTCAGCTCGCGCATGAACTGGCGGGTGGAGTTGACCTGCTGCTCCAGCGGCAGCTTCGGCCCTTTGGCCAGCGTGGCGTAGAGGATCATGGCGTTAGGACGGGCAATCAGCATCCCGGTCGGGTTGCCGTTGGCGTCGCGCTGGATCTCACCGCCCGGCGGGTTCGGCGTGTCTTTGGTATAACCCACCACCTTCAGCGCCGCGCGGTTGAGCAGGGCGCGGTCGTACAGGTGCAGGATGAAGACCGGGGTGTCCGGCGCGGCGTCGTTGATCTCATCCAGAGTTGGCATGCGGCGCTCGGCAAACTGAAACTCGGTCCAGCCGCCCACCACGCGCACCCACTGGGGCGACGGCGTGCGCAGGGCCTGCTCTTTCAGCATCCGCAGGGCATCGGCCAGCGAAGGGACACCTTCCCAGCGCAGCTCGAGGTTGTAGTTCAGCCCGCCGCGAATGAGGTGCAGGTGGGAGTCGTTCAGGCCGGGGATGGCGGTGTGGCCTTTTAAATCGACCACTTTGGTGCCGTCGCAGTGGTGTTGCATCACCTCGGCGACGGTACCCACTTCCAGGAATTTACCGTCGCGCACGGCGACGGCTTCGGCGACAGGATTCTCGCGATCGACGGTGTGAAACTGGCCATTAACCAGAATGAGATCGGCTTTTCCAAGGGTAACCATAACTGCTCCTGACTGAGAGGGGAATGGTCAGGATTATGGGAACCGGTTTCGGCAAAGATCCAGTTATACAATAGGATAGGTATACCAAAGTATAACTATACCTAAGGTTAACTATACGAAGAGATAATTACGCACAGGGACGGAAAACCGCAGGATGAGGGTGACTTTATCGTCGTGGCACTCACGGCGATTTCACCCTTAACCACTGGAAAATGCTATGACCACTTCAAAGCTCGAAGTTTTAACCCCTGCGAACTGTCAGATTATTTTCATCGACCACCAGCCACAGATGGCGTTTGGCGTGCAGTCTATTGACCGCCAGGTGCTGAAAAACAACACCGTGGCGCTGGCGAAAGCGGCCAAAGTGTTCAACATCCCGACCATCATCACCACCGTAGAGACCGAAAGCTTCTCCGGTAACACCTACCCGGAGCTGCTGGACGTGTTCCCGGGCCAGGACATCCTGGAGCGTACCTCCATGAACTCCTGGGATGACCAGAAAGTGCGTGACGCGCTGAAAGCCAACGGCAAGAAGAAGGTGGTGGTTGCCGGTCTGTGGACCGAAGTGTGCAACAACAGCTTTGCCCTGTGCGCGATGCTGGAAGGCGATTACGAGATCTATATGGTGGCGGACGCCTCCGGTGGTACCTCAAAAGAAGCCCACGACTTCGCCATGCAGCGCATGATCCAGGCGGGCGTGATCCCGGTGACCTGGCAGCAGGTGATGCTGGAGTGGCAGCGTGACTGGGCGCGTAAAGAGACCTACACCGCGGTGATGGACATCGTGCGTGAGCACTCCGGCGCGTACGGCATGGGCGTCGATTACGCTTACACCATGGTGCACAAAGCGCCGTCTCGCCAGAAGAGCGAGCACCGTACCTTAGCGCCAGTTCCGGCCCGCTAAGTCCCGGCGGCAGGCTGGTCCCTCATCCGGCCTGCCACTGACTGCTTTCTGGAGTTCTCTATGAGTACAGGGTTGATATCCCTTGCGGCAGGCGTGTTGATCGGCCTGATGTATGCCGTGCTGAAGGTACGCTCTCCCGCGCCGCCTGCGCTGGCGCTGATTGGTCTGCTGGGGATGCTGGCCGGGGAGCAGGCGACGCGCCATCTGTTAGCCCGCGACAGCGTAGCCAGTGTTCCGGTAGTGGTTCACCATCCGGCAGGAGAGTCGTCATGAAGGCCTGGATAATTTCGCTGGTGTGCGGCGTAGTGGCTGGGGTAATTTACGCTCTGCTCGATGTCCATTCTCCGGCACCGCCGGTTGTCGCCCTGCTTGGCCTGTTTGGTATGCTGGTCGGCGAACAGTTGATCCCGGTGGGACGTCGGCTGATGAGTCGCGAGCCGCTGACCCTTGCCTGGTTTCGTCACGAATGTGTGCCGAAAATCAGCGGCACGGCGCCTCCCGCGCCTGCGAAGGAAAATCGCGACGTTTAATGATTTGTTTGAGGAAAGACCGCATGACGCTGCCGTGGCGCATTGCCATCATTGATGACGAACGTTCTGTCCGCAGCGGGCTGAGTAACCTCCTGGAGTCGGAAGGGTATGCGACCCATGCCTTTGATTCGGCAGAGGTGTTTCTGAGCCACCCTTTCGCGCTGCCGAATGCGGCCCTGGTGATCACCGATATCAAGCTGCGGGGCATGAGTGGCCTGGAGCTGTTCGAAAAGCTGCGGCTGCTGGCCGCACCGCCACCGCCCGTGCTCTTTATCTCCGGTCATGCTGATGAAAATATGCAGCGGTACGCCCTTAGCCTGGGCGCCGCTGCATTTTTGCGTAAGCCCATTAACATCGATATTCTGCTGGATCATATTCAGCGGGAGCTGGCCCGCCGACAATAAGGATCGCGGATGAACGAAAACGAGCTGCCTGCATTCTGGCCCGCCCAGGGAAATCTCCATGATGGGCGGGTTTTTGTCCTGAAAGAGGATGTGATTTTTACCGTGCTGGCGCAGGAGGGCGGGATCTCCTGGATGAATGCGCGACATCCCCATTCTGGCGGCTCCTTTATCATTGCCACCGCGGTCAGCGACGAAGAGGAAGAGCGGGCCACCCGGCTGCTCAAAAATGAGTTCGCGTTGCGCGATCACCTGCAGGACAACTGGGCCATCCGCGCCGTGGCCTCCACCCAGTACCGGGGGCGTTTTGCGCTGGTCTATGCGCCGTTTTCGTTTGAGCTGCTGGCGCGACGCGCGGGCAGGGCGATCTCCGGGATCGCGCGGTTTATCGAGCTGTCGATCCAGATCTGCGCGCCGCTGCGCCAGATGCACCTGCAAAACCTGATTCATGGCGATATCAAACCCGGCAATATCTTCGTTCATCACGATGCCACCTGCCGTCTGGGCAGCTTTGGCCTTTCATGCAGTATCTCCGGGGCCTTTTCCCAGACCCGGCTGGCCGTCTCTGGCGGAACGCCCGCCTATATGTCGCCGGAGCACACTACCCGCACACAGCGGGCCGTCGATTGCCGCAGCGATCTCTACAGCCTCGGCATTGTGCTTTATGAGCTTTTGACCGGACGCCTGCCGTTTGAGCTGGGCGCGGACGAGCAGACCAACTGGGCGCATTACCACATTGCTTCTGAGCCACTTTCTCCTGACGTGATGCGTCCGGATGTGCCCGGCATGCTGTCAACCATCATTCTCAAGCTGCTGGAGAAGAATCCCGATAACCGCTACCAGACCGTCGACGGGCTGATTGCCGATCTACGACGCTGTCAGGCAACGTTAACCTCGGAGGGCGAAATCGTCGCCTTTACGCCCGGCCAGCAGGACCGGACGCCGGCGATCCATCTGGCGGACTCTCTCTTTGCGGCGCATCCGCAGGCAAACGACGTGATCGCTGCGTTTGAGCGGGTGGCGCAGAATATGGTTCCGGAGCTGGTGACGATCGGCGGGCCCTCGGGGATCGGTAAATCGTCGATCATTGCGACGGCGCTAAAAACGCTGCAGCAGCGCAAGGTGCTGCTGGCAGTGGGTAAAGTGGATCAGTTCTCCCCGACGTTACCCTACGGTGTATTAAGCTCGGCGTTTCGCACCCTGACGCTGCACCTGCTCGGGCTGCCCGCGGAAGAGGTGGCGAAGTGGAAAATCCGTCTCTCACGCGCCCTGGAGGGGTATGAGGAGCTGGCCGTCAGCCTGGTGCCCGAGCTGGGTCTGCTGCTGGAGAGTAAACCCCGCTTCTCGGCAGATACCTTTTCCATTGATGCCCGGGCGCGCTTCAGCCATATGGTACTGGCGCTGGTGAAGACCTTTGCCTCTCAGGGCTGTCCTTTGGTCTTGCTGCTTGACGATCTCCAGTGGAGCGACGCCGCCAGCCTGCAAACGCTGAAGCACCTGCTGGTGACCTGCGGTGCCATCCCGCTGCTGGTGGTGGTGGCGCACCGGGACATCGCGTCGTTATCCGACCCGACGCTACAGCAGCAGCTCGCGAGCCTGCCGGCGTCGGCGCAAAACACCATCGAGGTTATTCCGCAGTCGCTGACGGTGAAGGCGGTAGCACGCTGGCTGGGCACGCTATTTCGCGTCCGCAGCGCCACGACCACCGATCTCGCCACGCTGATCCACGAGAAAACCGGCGGTAACCCGCTGTTCGTGCATGAGTTTTTCCGCCGCATTGTTGATGACGGTCTGGTGGTCCACAACAAGTACCAGGATAAATGGCAGTACGATCTGCAGGCGATCCGAGCCCGGCATTACACCGAAAACGTCGTCACCCTGGTGCTGGAAAAGCTCGAAGATATGCCCGACGAAACGCGTCGACTGCTGGGCAGCATCGCCTGTCTTGGCGGCACGGGCGAGCTGGAGATGCTGTGCCGGGTGGTCGGGATGTCGGTGGCGGAAATCCGTTACGCGCTGCACCCGGCGGTGATGGCGCAGCTCATTGTGCTGACGGAAAAAGAGTACGCCTTTACCCACGACAGGGTGCAGGAAGCCGCTTTTGCGCTGCTGGACCCGGGTGAAAAAAGCCACCTGCACCTGACCACCGCCAGCCTGCTGGCCGAGGCCGCGCGCCAGGCGGCGGGGAACGAACTGCTGTTCCGCGCCGTGCACCACGTGTCGGCTGCTCTGGACAGCATCCAGCCCGCTCCGCAGCGGCAGATGTTTCGCGAACTCAGCCTGCTGGCCGCACGGCGGGCGAAGCGCACGGGCGATTATCATTCGGCACTGAGCTACATACAGACCGCCAGGGCGTTGGGCAATACCGGGACGGTGTCTGACTTTATGCTCGACATCGAAGAGGCGGGCTGTGAATTTGCGCTCGGCCACCTGGAGCGTACCCGAGAACTGTGTGATTTGATCCTCGGCTGCCCCGGCGGTCTGACCGAAAAAGCGCTGGCGGCTAACCTGCTGGTGGAAGTGTATATCCGAAAGTCCGACAGCCGTCTGGCGCTGGAGGCGGCGCTGTGCTGGCTGGGGATTTTTGGTATCCAGATCAGCCACTACCCGGAAGACAACGAATGCGACGAGGCCTGGGAACAGTTCTGCAACCGCGCGGGTGACGCGCCGCACCCTCTTTTTGTTCAGCTCTCGCAGATGGACAACCCGGAAACCGAAGCGGTGATGAATCTGCTCTACAGTGCCAGCATTTGCGCCAGCTTTATCTGTCCGCGCCTGCACTTTTTGCTGCTCTGCCGCATGATGCACCTGACTCTCGACCACGGTATCACCGGCGCCTCCACCACGGCGATGGCCTGGTTTGGGGTGTTGATTGGTCAACGCTACGCCGAGTATCGCCTTGGGTTCCAGTACGGCACGCTGGCCCGCGAGCTGGTAAACCGTCACGGCTACGATGCCTTTGAAGCCAAAACCCTGCTGCCGCTCGATCAGCTCAGCGTCTGGACCCAGCCGCTGTCGTTCACCATTGAGTGCGCCAAGGCCTGTTTTACCGCCGCCGTCACCCACGGTGATATGACGGTGGCCTGCTTTGCGGCCTGTCACCAGGTGATCAACTTCCTCTCGCGGGGCGATCATCTGGATGGGGTGCTGACCAGCATCGATCGCGGTCTGGCCTTTGTCCGCAAAACCCACTTCCAGGACATCGAAACGATTTTGATGCTCCAGCGCGGCTATGTTGAGTTTCTGCGTACGCCGGTGATCGGCACCTGGAGCGCCGTGCAGGTGCTGCCTGAAGCGATGCTGCCGGCGGCGCCTGAGCAGGCCCCGGAGCAGACCTCGACCATGCTGTTCTGGTACTGGCTGTACCGCGGGATGGCGCACTTTACCTGCGGGGAGTATGCCGCCGCGCAGAGGGAGCTGGAGCAGGCGGGCTGGTTCGCGTGGTCTGCGCCCGGCCATATTCACCTGCTGGATTACCATCTCTACAGCGCCCTGTCGCTTTCCAGACAGCTGACGCCGGAGACCTTCTCGGCGGATCACCGGCGCAGTATTCACGCCCATTACGACAAAATTGCCCTCTGGGCGCGGATTAATCCGGGCACGTTTGCCGACAAAGAGGCACTCATCTACGCCGAAATCGTGCGTCTGGACGGGATGAACAGCATTGCGCTTGAGCAGTATGAGAAAGCGGTGCGCCTCTCGCGGGAGGGCGGTTTTAATCCCCTGAATGCCCTGGCCCACGAGCTGGCAGGGCGCTTTGCCCTTGCCTGCGGCTACCCGACGGCATCGGACGCCCACTTCCGTGGGGCGATCGCCGCCTGGGGTCGCGCCGGCGCACAGGCAAAAGTGCGCCAGCTTGAGCAGGATTTCCCGCATCTTCTGAGCTCCGCGCAGGCCAGCGCCTACGACACGGTGGCCTTCGCACAGAATGAAGTGATCCGCGATCTGCAAAGCGTGATCAAGGCGTCACGCGCGCTGTCTGAAGAAATTAACCTTGAGCGGTTGATCGAAAACCTGATGACGCTGCTGCTTGAACGGGCCGGGGCGCAGCGCGGCCTGCTGCTGCGCGTGAGCGACAACCATATTCCGGAGATCGAGGCCAGCGCGTGGACCAGTACCGACGGCGTGCGGGTGCGGATCGTGAAAGAGGTCCCGATGGCGACCGATATGCCGCTGTCGGTGCTGGCGGCGGTGATCCGCACCGGGCAGGAGATCCGCACCGGCAAGCCGGAAGAGTTCCACCCCTTCAGTCAGGATCCTTATCTTGTGACCTCGGGGGCGGCCGTGATGTGCGTCCCAATGTTCAAACAGGCGCGGCTGGTGGGCGTGCTCTACCTCGAAAACCGTCTGATGCCGGAGGTCTTTACCGCCGAGCACTCCCGCGTGGTGAGCCTGCTGGGGGCGCAGGCGGCGGTCTCGCTGGAGACGGCACGTCTTTATGCCGAACTGCTGGCGGAAAACATCCAGCGTCGCCGCGTGGAGAAAGAGCTGCGATCCAGCCAGACCTCGCTGATGCTGGGCGAGCAAATCAGCCACACCGGCAGCTGGCGCTGGGAGCTGGAGCAGGATCTGATGTTTATCTCTGAGGAGTACGCCCGCATCCTCGGCCTGCCTGAACAGCAAAAAATGATCTCGATGGCCGAGTTTCTGACCTTTGTGCATCAGGACGATTACGCCCGGATCAGCGCCATTGTCACCCAAAGCGTAGGTGAAGGGCTCTCCATGCGGGCGGAGTTCCGCATCAACCGTACCGATGGCTCAATCCGCTATATTCTCGGCATTGGCGATCCGGTGGGCGTGGGCAGCGAGGTGAATGAGTATTACGGCATCATCACCGACATCACCAGCCAGCGTGCGGCGGAGGATGCGATGCGGGTGGCGCAGGCAGATCTGGCGCGCGTTTCCCGGGCCACCACCGTCGGGCAACTGACCTCCTCCATCGCCCATGAGATCAACCAGCCGCTGATGTCGATCGTCTCCAACGCCGGGGCGAGCCTGCGCTGGCTCAGCCGGGAGCCTGCCCGGCTGGATAAAGTGCGGGAAGGGCTGGAGGAGATCGCCGCTGAAGGCGCGCGGGCGGGGGAGATCATCCGCAGCATTCAGACTCTGACGCGTAAGCAGGATCCAACCTTCTCACGCATCGATCTGCACTACCTGATCCACCATATCATCGCACTCTCGCGCAGCGAGCTTGAGCAGCGACACATTAGCGTTGATTATCTGTTGAAGGCCAGTGACAGCTTTATCACCGGCGATAGCGTGCAGATCCAGCAGGTATTGCTCAACCTGGTGATGAATGCAGTAGAGGCGATGGCCGAGGTGAAAGATCGCCCTTGCACCATCACCATTACCACCAGCAACGCGGAAGGGAGAGTGCTGGTTGAGATAGCCGATACCGGCAGCGGCATTGAGCCTGAGCGGCTGGAGAAGATTTTTGACTCGTTCTATTCCACCAAAGTGCAGGGCATGGGGATGGGGCTGACCATCAGTGCCAGCATCATTGAGCGGCACTGCGGGAAACTGAGCGCGCGCCGCCGGGAGCCGCACGGCACCGTCTTTGCCTTTGCGCTGCCGCTTGCGGCACAGGAAGGGTAACGGTTACTCCGTCGGCAGACTTTTGCTCAGGCGTTCCACGACCCTGACCAGCTCTGCCACGGAGCGCACCTGCATCTTCTCCATCACGCGGCGGCGATGGACTTTCACCGTGATTTCGCTGACGCCCAGCTCGGCGGCAATCTGCTTGTTCAGCATGCCGCTAATCGCCAGCTGGAGCACTTCATGTTCGCGCGGGGTGAGGGACATATGGCGCTGCTTCAGAGCATAGTGCTCTTTATTGCGTGCGGCGTTGTTTTCCGCCAGCCGGAGCGCGGATTCAATGGCGTCGATAAGCGCGGTGGATTCAACCGGTTTGGTCAGAAACTCGTAGGCTCCGCCTTTGATGGCGCGAACCGACATGGGAATGGTACCGTGGCCGGTGAGAAAAATAATCGGGATCTCGCGTCCGCTGTCCCTGAGGGCATCAGCAACCTCGAAACCGGAGATGGTGGGCATTTGCATATCGAGGATCACGCATGAGGGCAGGTCCTCGAAGCGGTGCTGAAGAAACGCTTCTGCCGAGGAAAATCCGATGGCCTGTAAGCCTGCCGATTCCAGCAACCCGGCGACCGAGTGCCTGACGGCGTCATCGTCATCAACCACATACACAATGTGTTCCATTCACCGCCCCGGTGTGTGATCAGCAAAATTTGAGAGTAAAAACAGTCCCTTTCGATGGAAAGAGACGGTTTGCCATGCTCATTTATACTAACACATTAGCGACCATTATCATTTAACAATATGATAATGATATGAATATGAAGTGTAATCAAAATGTGGCCAGGTGGTGAGTGACGAAGCGCTGTTTTTATGCACCAACAAGCTCAATCCGGTTACCGTCGGGGTCGGCAATCACCGCCTCATAAAATCCGTCTCCCGTCATGCGCGGCGCGCTGAGCAGCGTGCCGTTTGCCCGTGCCGTCTCCGCCATGCTGTCCACCGTGGCTTTGCTGCCAACGTGCAGGGCGATATGCGCCCAGCCGATAAATTCCGGGTGGGCAGGCGCGTCGGGCAGGTCCGGAATGGTCATCAGCTCAATCGTCGGCCCCTCGTCCAGGGTAATAAAATGGGATTCAAAGCCCGGACGATTTTTACTGACGTAGCGTGCGTTGCTGCGGCCATTAAACACCGTTTCCCAGAACTGAACCTGCGCGTCCAGGCTGCGGGTCCAGAGTGCGACATGTGCAATATTCATTGTAACCCTCGTTGTTTGTGTTGCGCGGTTATGCAACATTATGCGCATTGATACTCGATTAGAATTCTTAAAGGACTTTCAGTGCTCGATTATGCAGCTTTTCCTGAACAGCGACAAGAGCGGATCCGCCAGATCCTTCAGAAGAGCGGAAGGGTGGTCTGTACCGAGCTGGCGAGCCAGATGAACGTATCCGAGCACACGATTCGCCGTGATTTACATGAACTTAGCAAAGAGGGCTATTGCAAAAAGGTCTACGGCGGCGCGGTGCTTCAGCTTCCGGATGCGGGTAATTTTTTAAGCCGCGAGCAGAAAATAAGTGCAGAAAAGCACACAATCGCGCATAAAGCAGCAACGCTGGTTCAGGCGGGCGGGTGCATTTTTATCGACGCGGGGACAACAAACCTGGCGCTGGCGAAAGCCCTCCCGGCGGATCTCCACGTCACGGTGGTGACCAACTCCCCGGCCATCGCAACGGAGCTGCTGCGCCATCCCCTGTGCGAGGTGATCATCACCGGCGGGCAGATCCAGCGGGCATCCGGCGGGTCGGTGGGCGCCACGGCCGCTGGTCAGATCCAGGGGATTATCTTCGATCAGGCCTTTATTGGCGGCTGCGCGATGGATCCGCAGATGGGGCTCACTGGCTTTGACTTTGCCGACTGCGAATTCAAAAAAGCGGTTATCGCCCAGAGCAACCAGACCATCGTGGCCCTGACGGCAGATAAACTTCCCGGCGTGGCGCGCTTTGTGGTGGCGACGTGCCAGAACATCGATATGCTGGTGGTGGAAGAGGCGATGGCGCAGGACCTTGTCGACGCGTTTGCGGCACAGGACATTCGCATTGTGTGCGCCTGAGGACTTTCACGGGTAAAACAGGCTACACTCTGGTTTTGAGCGCTAAATGCTGAGGACATAACAATGCACTACACACTGAAAGACGGCGACAAGGATAAAGCGGAAGGGACACAGGGCGCACTGCAGCAAAAGCTGCTGGAATCCCGCTCGATTGTTATCTCCGGTGAAATCAACCAGGCGCTGGCTGAGAAAGTCATCACCCAGCTGATCCTGCTGCAAAGCGTGAGCAACGATCCGATCAAACTGTACATCAACAGCCAGGGCGGTCACGTGGAAGCCGGTGATACCATTCACGACTTCATCAAGTTCATCCGCCCGGACGTGCACGTGATCGGCACTGGTTGGGTGGCGAGCGCCGGGATCACCATCTTCCTGGCGGCGAAAAAAGAACATCGCTACTCGCTGCCAAACACCCGCTTTATGATCCACCAGCCGCTGGGCGGCGTGCGCGGTCAGGCGACGGATATTGAGATTGAAGCGCGCGAGATCATCCGCATGCTGGATCGCGTGAACAAGCTGATCGCTGATGCCACCGGCCAGCCGCTGGAAAAAGTGAAAAAAGATACCGATCGCAACTTCTGGATGTCTCCTGCAGAAGCGCTGGATTACGGCATTGTGGGTAAACTGATTACCCATTATGACGATCTGAAGCTGGATTAAGTTTTTATCGCCGTGTACGTGTCGGGTGGCGGCTACGCCTTACCCGACCTACGCGTGCTGGTTTGACCCATGACAAGTTCCCCCTCTGCCTTCTTGCCTATAATCGCGCCTGTTTCCCCTCTCACTGGTGCTATCCATGGCGTATCAACTGAACCTGAACTGGCCGGAATTTCTTGAGAAATACTGGCAAAAACAACCCGTTGTGCTGAAAAATGCCTTTCCGAATTTTGTCGACCCGATTACCCCGGACGAGCTGGCAGGTCTGGCGATGGAGCCGGAGGTCGACAGCCGTCTGGTGAGCCATTGCAACGGAAAATGGCAGGCCAGCAATGGTCCGTTTGAGCACTTCGACGGTCTGGGCGAAAGCGGCTGGTCGCTGCTGGCGCAGGCGGTAAACCACTGGCATATGCCGGCGGCGGAGCTGGTGCGCCCGTTCCGCGTGTTGCCGGACTGGCGTCTGGATGATCTCATGATCTCCTTCTCCGTGCCGGGCGGCGGCGTGGGGCCGCATATCGATCAGTACGATGTGTTCATCATTCAGGGGATGGGCAGCCGTCGCTGGCGCGTGGGTGACAAGCTGCCGATGCGTCAGTTCTGCCCGCATCCGGCGCTGCTGCATGTGGATCCGTTTGAACCGATCATCGACGAAGATCTGGCCCCGGGCGATATTCTCTACATTCCACCAGGATTCCCGCACGACGGCTTCACCCATGAAACCGCGCTGAACTACTCTGTGGGTTTCCGTGGGCCAAACGGCCGGGATCTGATCAGCAGCTTTGCCGATTACGCCCTGGAAAACGATCTGGGCGGGGAGCATTACAGCGATCCGGATCTGACCTGTCGCGAACACCCTGGGCGCATTGAGCAGTACGAGCTCGATCGCATTCGCCAGATGATGATCGACATGATCGGTAAGCCTGAGGATTTCACAAAATGGTTCGGCAGCTTTGTCTCCACGCCGCGTCACGAGCTGGATATTGCCGCCGCCGAGCCGCCGTATGCGCCGGAAGAGGTGCTGGACGCGCTGCAGGGGGGTGAGAGGTTGTCTCGCCTGAGCGGCCTGCGCGTGCTGAATATCAACGGCAGTTTCTTTATCAATAGCGAACAGCTGGAGACGGTAGACGCGAAGGCGGCGGATGCGCTGTGCCGCTACACCGAGCTGGGTCAGGCCGAGCTGGGCGATGCGCTGAACAACCCGGCGTTTGTCGAGGAGCTCACCGGGCTGATTAACCAGGGGTACTGGTACTTCGACGAGTAGTGCTGTACGGTTTTTTCCCTCTCCCTGTGGGAGAGGGCCGGGGTGAGGGCATCAGGCCGCACTAGCCCTCCTCCATCGCAATCACAATCGCTTCACCCATCTTCTTCAGCGCCTCGCGATGTTTCTCCGTCGGCGGTAGCGCCACGTTAATCCGCAGGCAGTTGCGGTACTTTCCGGAGGCGGAAAACAGCGACCCGGCCGCGGCCTGGATCTTCAGGCGACACAGCTGCTTGCTTACGCACACCATATCGACCTTCTCCGGCAGCTCCACCCACAGTAAAAAACTGCCCTGCGGGCGCGTCACGCATATGTCTGCCGGAAAATACTGCCGTACCCAGCAGGTATAGGTTTCCATATTCTGCTGATAAATCTGGCGCATACGTCGCACGTGGCGATGATAATGGCCGTCGCGGATAAACGCCGCCACCGCCATCTGCGTGCCCGGCACGTTAAACCCACCCGCGGCGTATTTCATGTGCATCACCCGGTCGTAGTAGCGTCCCGGCACAATCCAGCCGACGCGTAACCCCGGCGCCACGGTTTTGGTAAACGAGCTGCAGAGGATCACGCGGCCATCAATATCCATGGAGTGAATGGTCCGCGGGCGCGGGTATTCCGCCGCCAGCTCGCCGTAGATATCATCCTCAACGATCACGATATCGTGCCGCTGGGCCAGGGCCAGCACCTGCTTCTTACGCGACTCCGGCATGATAAACCCAAGCGGATTATTGCAGTTGGGCACCAGGATCACCGCTTTGATGGGCCACTGCTCCAGTGCCAGCTCCAGTGCCTCAATGCTGATCCCGGTTTGCGAATCGGTCGGAATTTCTATCGCCTTGATGTCAAACCCGCGCAGCATCTGCATGGTGCCGTGGAACGACGGCGACTCGACCGCCACAATGTCTCCTGGTTTACAGACCGACAGCAGGGCGATGGAGAGCGCGCCGTGGCAGCCGTTGGTGATCACAATCTCGTTCGCCGCCACGGTGGAGCCCCCGTCGAGCATCAGCCGGGCGATCTGCTCGCGCAGTTCCAGACGGCCGTCGAGTACGTCATAGCTCAGCATTTCGGCGGGATTGTGCTGTGCGATGCGGCTCATCTCACGCCACAGGGGCTTCAGGCTCGGCTGGTTAACGTCTGGCGAACCGCCGCCAAAGGAGATCATCTCTTTGTCGGCGCGGGCATCCAGCAGCATCATCACCTCATCCCACTGGGTGACGTCCACCGGGCGCTGCACCGGACGCGTCATGGCCGGCACCGGCGGCTGGGCCTTGCGCTTAGACACAAAATAGCCGGAGCGCGGCTGGGGGGTGATGAGCTGCAGGTTTTCGAGGATCTGATAGGCCTGCTGTATGGTGCTGATGCTCACGCCGTGCTCCTGGCTCAGCGCACGTACCGACGGCAGACGTTCACCGCTGCGATACAGCCCTTGTTCAATGCGTTCTGCCAGTAGATTGGCCAGATGTTGGTAGCGCGTCATGCTGTATCCTTTGTTGTCACCATACAGATTACAAAACCAGTACAGATTGCCGCAAAAAATGGCATGCAGATACTGTTTTAGCGAATCTGTATGTTAAACAAAAGTTGTTTTTGAGTCTGTATTGCTAAAGCCGTTTTCCACGATCATAGCCCCACTGACACGGTGAGGAGAGCATCATGGAATACTACGAAAATCGTTCAAAACGTCCGTTTATCGCGTTTGTGTGGGTAGCGAAAACGCTGCGTAACTGGTATCGCGTCAACCGTACCCGCCGCATTCTGAGCCAGATGAGCGACGAGCAGCTCAAGGACGTTGGATTGTCCCGCAATGATATTTAAACCGTAAGCCGGGTAAGGCGCAGCCGCCACCCGGCAATGCTCAGCTGAACAGTTCAAGCGTCTGCTGTTTCGGCCTTTCCAGCAGTTCAACCGCCTCCTGATATGACCGCACGTTGTTATAGCCCATCACCAGCCCGTAGCGCTTCCCGGACCCGCGATACCACTCTGAAAGGGCATTCACCTGCAGCTGCTGTTCCTGCCAGCAGCGCGCCACCTCCCGATCGTTGCTGCCTTTTGCCAGAAACGCCACGATATGCATTCCGCCGTCGTTTTGCTCGGTGAAAAACAGATCGCCATACACCTCACGCAGGGCGGCAATCATCCACTCCCGGCGGGTCTGGTACAGCGTGCGCATCTTCTTGAGATGACGGAAAAAATGTCCTTCGTTGAGAAAGGTCGTGAGGATTTTTTGCGTCAGTACCGGCTGGCCGCTGGCGACGATGTCGGCGCAGTCGGTAAACGCCTCAACCGTGCTGGCGGGCATCACGATGTAGCCCATGCGTAAGGACGGCATAATGGTTTTGCTGAAGGTGCCCATAAAGATCACCCGGTCATGGTGGTCGAGGCTTTTCAGCGACGGCAGCACCTTGCGGGTGTAGTGAAATTCCCCGTCATAGTCATCCTCAATGATCCACGCCTCATTCTGGCTCGCCCAGTCGAGAAGCTGCTGTTTACGCGGCAGCGAGAGTGTCACCGCCAGCGGGCTCTGGTGCGACGGGGTGACGATGGCAAAACGGGCGTCGCGGTGATGGCGCAACAGGTACTCCGTGTCGATACCGCTGCGATCGACCGGTACGGTGTGCAGACGCGGGACGATCCGCTTAAGCAACTGCTGGCCCATAAAATAGCCCGGATCTTCAAACACCACTTTGTCGCTGCGACTGGCGAGCGTATCAAGGATCAGGCGCAGGCTGCCGCTGTAGCCGCTGGTGATCGCGACCTGTTCGGCGGTACACGAAAGCCCACGCGAGATATTCAGATAGCGGGCAATAGCCTGGCGCAGCGGATACCAGCCCAGAACCGGCGGGTTGAGCATCTCTTCCGGACGCATGGAACGCGTCGCCTGACCTGCCAGCAGCAGCCATTTTTTATAGGGAAAGCTGTCGAGAGAGGGAATGCCGGGGCGCAGAAAACCTGCCCGTTCACGTTGGCTGATAAGCGAGGCCGGGAGCGTACCGGTGGTCTGTTCCGTTGGCGCTGGCGTCGCCGGCAGCAAGAGATCCGGATTGACCCGCGTGCCGCGTGCGCCCTGGCTCACCAGATAACCTTCGCCGATCAGAATGGCATACGCCGTTTCGACGGTTTTGCGCGCCACTTTCAGCTCTTCGGCCAGTACGCGGATGGCGGGCACCTTATCGCCAGGCTTCAGCATGCCGCGGGTAATATTGTCGCGATAGCGGGTATAAATGTCGTGATAGCCCGGCTTCATGTCCTACCTCATTTCACGCTTTTTGTACCTTTTTACTATGTCATTATCCGCGTAGATTGTCCTCATCGCATGACACATACCGTGTAAATAAGAGGAAAGACAATGAGCACTCGCGTAAACCACCATAAAGCCACCCCTGCCCTTGCCAACGCGCTGTCCGCCCTGAGCATGGAAGTAGCGAAAACCTCCATCGACCCGGCGCTGAAGCACCTGATCGACATTCGCGTTTCACAGCTGAACGGCTGTACCTTCTGCCTGGACATGCACTCGAAAGAGGCCAAAATTGCCGGTGAGCGCGAACTGCGCCTCTACCATCTGGCGGCCTGGCGTGAGTCGCCGCTGTTCAGCGCCCGCGAGAAAGCGGCGCTGGCCTTCACTGAAGCGCTGACCCAGATTGGCGTTCACGGAGTGAGCGACGCGCTGTACCGCAGCGTGGCGGAACACTTTTCGGACGTGGAGATTTCGGAGCTGAACTTCGCCATCGTGGCGATCAACGCCTGGAACCGTTTAGGTATCACCTCGCGCATGGCGCCCGGCTCGCTGGACGCGGCTTACGGCCTGAACAAGGCTAACCTGGAATAATCCCGCGCTCGCGGATCATCGCCACCAGTGCCCGCAACCCCGGCGGGACGTGGCGATGGCCCGGATAGTAAAGACGCAGCCCGGCAAACGGCTGCGTCCAGTCGTTTAACACGCTCACCAGTTCCCCGCTTATCAGCTCATCCCGGATATAGAGTTCCGGCAAAAAGCCAATCCCCAGACCCGCTTTGACCGCGCGGATCGAGGCAAAAAGATCGGATGTCGCAAAACGCGGCGGCACGGCCAGGGCATACTCTTCTCCCCGGCGGGCGAGCTCCCAGCGGTAGATCCCGCCGTGGGCCATGCGCATCCCGATCCCCTGATGCAGCAGCAGATCCTCCGGCGTGTACGGGATACCGTGGCGGGCAAAGTAGTCCGGTGTGGCGGTCACGAGCTGGCGGATCTCACCGGTCAGCGGCACGGCGATCATGTCCTGCGGCACCGCCTCTTCAAGGCGGATCCCGGCGTCGTAGCCTTCGGCGACGATATCGATCATCCGTGCCTCGCTCACCGTTTCAACACGCATTTTCGGGTAGCGGATCATAAAGTCGATCAGCAGCTGGTCCAGAAACAGGGTGCCAATATTGTTCGGCACGTTCAGGCGCAGGGTGCCTGCGGGTTCGCCGGTGTCGCTGTGGATCTCTTCCCCGGCCTGACGTATTTCCTGAAGCGCCGGGCCGATGCGCGCCACATAACGCTGCCCGGCGTCGGTGAGCGCCACGCTGCGGGTAGTGCGGTTAAAAAGACGCGTCTCGAGGCGGCTCTCCAGCCCGGCGATGGCATTGCTCACCGCCGTGGCGGACATGCCCAGCTCAAGGGCCGCACCGCGAAAACTGCCGCGTCGTACCACCGCCATCACCACTTCCAGCTCTGTTAACCCTGAACGATGCATAGATTATCCTGAAAATCGGAATAACCCTTGCAGCATAGCGTGGATTATCGCAACAGAGAAGCCGTGCCAGACTGTGCTCACACAGCCTGAGGAGGTTTATATGCACCACATCGAACAGATTTTTATCAACGGCGAGTTTGTTACCCCGCATGGCACCGAGCGTTTTGATTTATACAACCCGGCGACGGCACAGGTCATAGGGCAGGTGCGTCTGGCAGATGAGGTCGACGCTGAACGCGCCATTGCGGCAGCCAAAGCCGCTTTTCCGGCGTGGTCGCAGACCACAAAACAGGAACGCATCGTCGCGCTGAAACGCATGCATGCCGCTGTTGCCGCCCGTCATGACGAACTGCTGGAGGCGATTATCGAAGAGTACGGCGCACCGGCCGCGCGCTCGGCGTGGATGGCCAGTTATCCGGCCGATGTCATAGCCCAGGCGATTGAGGCCCTGGAGGCGTTTGAATTTTCATTTTCAGCGGGGGCGGCATCGGTGCAGATGACGCCGCTAGGCGTTGCGGGCCTGATCACGCCGTGGAACAGCGATGCGGGGTTTATCTGCGGCAAACTGGCGGCGGCGCTCGCGGCGGGCTGCACGGCGGTGATCAAGCCCAGTGAAATGAGCGCCCTGCAAACGCAGATTATCACCGGGGCGCTGCGTGATGCCGCATTGCCACCGGGCGTGTTTAATATCGTGACGGGGCGGGGTGATACGGTTGGCGAGACCATTAGCCGTCACCCGGACGTGGCGAAAATCTCGTTCACGGGGTCGACGAATACCGGCAAAGCGATTCTGCGTAACGCAGCGGAGAGTTTTAAGCGCGTCACGCTGGAGTTAGGCGGTAAATCGCCGACGATTTTGCTGGATGATGTCGATCTGGCCCAGGCGATCCCGCTGGTGATTCAGGCCGGATTTATGAACAGCGGCCAGGCGTGCGTGGCCGGCACCCGTATTCTGGTGCCGCAGTCGCGCAAGGCCGAGATGGAAACCGTCCTCGCGCAGGCGGTGGCGGCGGTGAAATCGGGCGATCCGCGCGATAGCGCGACAGAGATTGGCCCGATGGTCAGCGAAAAGCAGTGGCTGCGGGTACAGGGGTATATTCGCAAAGGGCTCGACGAAGGCGCGCGACTGCTGGCGGGGGGAGAAGGACGCCCCGAAGGCACGCGAGACGGCTGGTTTGTGCGCCCGACGCTGTTTACTGATGTGAACAACCAGATGACCATCGCGCGTGAGGAAATTTTTGGCCCGGTGCTGTGCATTATTCCTTATCAGGACGAAGCGGAGGCTGTCGCGATGGCCAACGATACCGAGTACGGCCTGAGCGCGATGGTGCTGGGGCGTGATACCGGGCGTGCGCGTCGCGTGGCGCAGCAGATTATTTCTGGCCGCGTGCTGGTGAACACCCTCGCGCATGAGCCAAAAGCGCCGTTTGGCGGGTTTAAACATTCCGGGATGGGGCGTGAGATGGGGGAATGGGGGATCGGGGCGTTTATGGAGCCGAAGTCGATTGTGGGTTAAACCCTGCCCGGTGGCGCTACGCTTACCGGGCCTACAAAAACCGTAGGCCGGATAAGCGCAGCGCCATCCGGCACAACACTTCGCTCCATACCGAAGCATCCTTGTAATCTGTCCTGCATTCTCTCCACACCATCACAACGGAGAGACCTTCATGATCGCAGTCATTTTCGAAGCCAACGCCGCGCCGGCGCATCAGGCGCGCTACCTGCAGCTCGCGGCCGAACTTAAACCCCTGCTGGCAGATGTTGACGGTTTTATCGATATCGAACGTTTCCAGAGCCTGACCACCGACGGCAAAATTCTCTCGCTCTCCTGGTGGCGGGACGAAGAGGCTATCCGCAACTGGAAGCAGAACGTCTTTCATCAGGCCGCGCAGGCCGAGGGGCGGGAGTCGATTTTTACCTACTACCGCATTCGGGTGGCACAGCTGGTGCGGGAATACAGCGCCGAAAACGGAGGGCACGCGGATGTATGATGTTCATGTGATTTTTAACGATACGCCGGGTGAACTGGCGCGCTTTGGTCAACTGTTGGGCAGTAAGGGGATTGGGCTGGAAGGCGGTGGCGTATTCGGCGTTGAGGCACATTTTCTGGTGGAAGACGGCGAAAAAGCCCGCCATGTTCTGCTTGAGGCCGGATTTAACCTGAAAGCGGTTCGTCGGCCCATCATCAGAAAACTGCGGCAGGAACGCCCCGGCGAGCTGGGGGAGATAGCTGCCGCACTGGCGGCTCGCGGGGTGTCTATTCTTACCCAGTACAGCGACCACGCGAATCACCTCATTCTGCTGACGGATAATGATAAGCTGGCCGCAGCGATCACCGAATCCTGGGCAACCTATGTTAAAGACGAGCTTACCGCCAGATAACAGCGCGGCGCTGGAGCAGGCCATTGCCGCAGTGGCAGCCGCAATGGCCGATCCGTCGCGCGTGAAAATGCTTTGTGCGCTGATGGACGGACGGGCGTTGACGGCCACCGAGCTGAGCGCGGCGGCGGATGTGGCACCGTCTACCGCCAGCGGGCACCTTGCGCGGCTGCTGGACGGAAAGCTCATTACCTGCCTGTCGCAGGGGCGCCATCGCTATTATCGCCTGGCAGGGCATGACGTAGCGGAGCTGGTCGAGCAGATGATGGGGCTGTCGTGGCACCGTATTTCCCCGCCGGAAACCAGCGCGCCAAAAGCCCTGCGTGAAGCCCGCACCTGCTACGACCATCTGGCGGGCGCGGTGGCGGTGCAGATCTACGATTTCATGCAGGCCGAGAGTTGGCTGGAGCCAGACGGTTCGGCACTGACCCTGTATGGCCGGGAGCAGTTCCTGAAACTCGGTATTCCGTTAAGCACGCATCCCCGCCGAAAGGCCTGTTGCGCCTGTCTGGACTGGAGCGAGCGGCGGTTTCATCTGGGCGGCGAAGCCGGTGCGGCGCTGCTCATGCATCTGGAAAGCAAGGGCTGGATCCAGCGGGTAGCGGGGTATCGGGAGGTGGTGCTTACGGCTTCGGGGAAGGGGGCCATTACCCGACATTTTAGCCGCTAAACTCCGCTGCGGGCTGTACCCTCACCCAAACCCTCTCCTGCCGGGCTGAGGGTTCCCCAGTAATTTTTTAACCATAAGCGATAACGCTGCTCTCAGAATGACTGAGAGCATTCAGCGATGCCCAGGTCCGGCTGTAAATCGCTGAGGCGTTTCCTGCAGGCCGGGGCGAGGCGCATGGATGCGCCGAGAGGGCGGCTTTACAGGGACGTTACATCCGCCCGTCCCCGATAAGCCGGAAGGAATAAGCCGAAGGCACCGCGAAGCGGCGATTTACCGCCGGGAGCCCGGGTCGCCAGGGTGGTGGCGATTGAGCCGCCCTGGCACGTTCACAAGTCATGCCGTTACAGAGTAGCAAGGAACATAAAGTGAACGGAATTACCTCTATAGCCATATGTTCCCCCTCACCCCAACCCTCTCCCTCTGTACGGTCCGGGGACATAGTGAACACTTGTTCGGGGACATGGTAGACACTTACAACTAAGGCATAAGAACCCGTTTATGGAGTCGCTTATGCCCTGGGATGCGAGAGATACCATGTCATTACGTACCGAGTTTGTTTTGTTCGCCTCGCAGGACGGGGCGAACATCCGTTCCCTCTGCCGTCGCTTCGGCATTTCACCTGCCACCGGCTACAAGTGGCTTCGTCGCTGGATGGAGGAAGGTTCCTCCGGCCTTCAGGACCGCCCGCGCATACCGCACCATTCCCCGAACCGCTCATCTGACGACATCACTGCCCTGCTGCGTATGGCCCATGACCGCCATGAACGCTGGGGCGCACGCAAGATAAAGCGCTGGCTGGAAGACCAGGGGCACCGTATGCCCGCCTTCAGCACCGTTCATAACCTGATGGCCCGTCACGGCCTGCTGCCGGGCACTTCACCGGGCATTCCCGCCACGGGACGGTTCGAACATGACGCGCCGAACCGGCTCTGGCAGATGGATTTTAAGGGCCACTTTCCCTTTGGCGGTGGCCGCTGCCATCCGCTCACCCTGCTGGATGACCACTCCCGTTTTTCCCTGTGCCTGGCGCACTGTAGCGATGAACGGCGTGAGACCGTGCAGCAACAACTGGTCAGCGTGTTTGAACGCTACGGCCTGCCGGACAGGATGACGATGGACAACGGCGCCCCGTGGGGAGACACCACCGGCACCTGGACGGCGCTCGAGCTGTGGCTGATGCGCCATGGTATCCGGGTGGGACACTCCCGGCCGTATCATCCGCAGACGCAGGGCAAGCTGGAGCGTTTTCACCGCAGCCTGAAGACGGAGGTGCTGCAGGGTAAATGGTTCGCGAGTGAGGGCGAACTGCAGCGCGCCTTCGACCACTGGCGGACGGTCTATAACCTTGAACGCCCGCATGAGGCGCTGGATATGGCGGTACCGGGCTCGCGGTATCAGCCGTCATCGCGACGGTACAGCGGCAACACAACGCCCCCGGAATACGACGAGGGCGTGATGGTCAGGAAAGTGGATATCAGCGGAAAGCTGAGCGTGAAAGGGGTAAGTCTGAGCGCAGGCAAGGCGTTCAGGGGAGAACGGGTCGGGCTGAAGGAGATGCAGGAAGACGGCCGCTACGAGGTGTGGTGGTACAGCACAAAAGTGGGGGTGATCGACCTGAAGAAAAAGTCGATCACCATGGGTAAAGGATGTTAAAAAGTGTTCACCATGTCCCCGAACACCTGTCTACCATGTCCCCGGACCGTACACCCTCAAGGGAGAGGGGGCCTCCGTGCAGGCATTATTTATGGGGATCCCTCAGCCCGCCGGGAGAGGGAGATATCCTTTCACAATTCCTGCGCTTTTGCCTCTCGTTTCTTGATACTTACCCTGATAACTATTATCTTGACGACGTGTTTCGAGAGGTCCCCCCATGAGTGAAGAACAACTGTTTTGCCGCAGGCCGATGGGCATGCGGATGGCGATGATCGTGCGTCAGTGGCGCGCCGTTATTGACGACGCCATTCTCGATACCGGGTTAACTCAGTCGAGCTGGACGGTAATGATGCAGCTTCATCAACTGGGGGATAACGTCTCGGTGAGTGAGCTGGCGGAGGTGCAGGGCATTGAACTGCCCCCGCTGATGCGCACCCTGACACAGCTGGAAAAGCAGGGATACCTGCTGCGCACCGTATCGCCTTATGACAAGCGCATCCGGCTTCTGACGCTGACGCCTGAGGGAAAAGCCATACTAAAAAGGCTCACCCAGGTGATTGAGACGTACCAGACGCGCGTATCGCAAAACATCGCGCCTGAGCATATCGAGATTTTCAGCGCCACCTTGAATCAAATCGCCTGCAATTTGCGGACAATCCGCGAAGAAGATAACAAGACCGAAAAATAATGACTCCTGAACAAAAGTTTGCCCGCTGGGTAAGGGTGAGTATTGCCTCTTTCCTGCTGATGTTTGTCTACTTTGTCGTCGCCGATATCTGGATCCCGCTGACGCCGGACTCCACCTTGATGCGCGTGGTGACGCCGGTTTCTCCGCGCGTCTCCGGGTATGTAGCGGCCGTACACGTGCACAACAACAGCCAGGTGAAGCGGGGCGACCTGCTGTTTGAGCTGGATGACACGCCGTTTCGCAATAAAGTGGAAGCGGCGCAAATCGCGCTTGAGCAGGCACGTCTGTCCAATGAACAGCTGGACGCGCAGATCGCCGCCGCCCAGGCCAGCCTGAAAACCGCCGTGCTGACCGCGCGTAACGACAAAGTGACCTTTGACCGCTACCAGAAGCTGAGCACGTTACAGAACGTCTCGCAGGCGGATCTGGATAAGGTCCGTACCACCTGGCAGAGCAGCGAGCAGTCCGTGAGCTCGATTCAGGCGAACATCCATAACCTGCGCATCCAGCGCGGCGAGCGGGAAGAGCACCGCAACGTGACGCTGCAAAAATACCGTAACGCACTGGATGAGGCGGAGCTGAACCTCGGCTGGACGAAAGTTTACGCCCAGGCGGACGGCACGGTCAGCAACCTGCAACTAAGCCCCGGGTTTTATGCCTCGTCCGGCTCGGCCGCGCTGGCGCTGGTGAATAACCAGACCGATATTGTGGCGGATTTTCGTGAGAAGAGTCTGCGTCACACCCGTCAGGGGACCGATGCCGCCGTGGTGTTTGACGCCTTTCCGGGCCAGGTTTTCCGCGCCCACGTGACCAGCAGTGATGCGGGGATCCTTGCCGGACAGGAGGCGGTGAGCGGCGAACTGTCCGCCCCGGAAACGTCCAACCGTTGGGTGCGCGATGCCCAGCGAATGCGTATTCACGTGGCGCTGGATGAGGCGCTGCCGAAGCCGCTCCCGACCGGTGCTCGCGCCACCGTGCAGCTCTACAACAGCGAAGGGCCGTTTGCGCGCTTCTTCTCCGGGATGCAAATCCACCTGGTGAGCCTGCTCCACTATGTCTATTAGCACCCTGGCGCGGGTCTTTACCCCGCACGGCAACATCGTTTACACGGCCAATGACTTCCGCCAGACCCTGCGCATCGTCTTCGCCGGGATGATCGCCCTGAGCATTTCGAGTTTCTACAACACCAGCTACGGCGTATTTTTCGTAGTCTACCCGATCATGCTCCTTTCGCTGGTGCCAGTATTTAACCGCCACGTGGCGAAGCAGTTTATCTTCAGCGCGTCGCTGAACTGCGTCGAAATGGTGATTATCATCGGCTATTTATCGCAATGGCCGGTCATTATGACGCTGGTGGTATTTGCCCTGTACGTGATGCGTTTTCGTTTTATGAGCAAGGGGCCGCTGTTCCTGTTCGGCTCAATGGGCGTGGTATGCCAGAGCGTGATGCTCAACTTTATGAGCTACCCCACCACCAACTGGCACACGCTTTTGTTCTCCAACATCGAAGCGAGCGTAATGGCGGTGTGTCTGAGCGCGTTGATGAACTACCTGCTGCCGGATGTTGAGCCGCGTAGGCCCCCGCCGCTGATCGAAAAAGACGCCGCCCGGGTTCGCCATGAGTCGCTGCTCTCCGGCACCGTCGCGACGATGATTTTCGTCGTTTTTCAGATGAGCGATTTGAGCGATTCACTCTCGGCGCTGATGGCGGGGATTTTGATTCTGTTCCCGATGCACTATCGTGGCGCGGTGATGAGTTCTATCTGGCGCGTGGTCGGCGTGGTGCTGGGCTGTCTCTATATTCTGGTCGTCCAGCTTATCCTCTACGATCACAGCAGCCATATGTTGCTGATGATGCCGCTGATCGGACTCGGTCTGGCGTTTGGCGCGCGCCTGCATGTGATGGAGAAAGTCGGTGCCGGAGTGGGGTTTTCCAGTATTACCACCATCGGCATTATGTTCGGGCAGAACATGCACCCGGACAGCGACCTTGTGTTCAGCGATCTGTATCGCATCACGTCCGTCACTTTTTCGCTGGTGGCGACGCTGACGATGGTTTTTCTGGTGCACTTGATCCTCAATCGCTTTGAGGCGACGCGCTACGTCATTGCGCCGCCCAAAGCGGATTAATGCGTAAGCACAGTGGGCAACTGCGAGAGTAAAAACAGGATCAGACCAATCGTCCCGCCCACCAGCGTGCCGTTGACGCGGATAAACTGCAAATCTTTGCCGATATTAAGCTCGATCTGGCGGGACATGTCTTTGGCATCCCAGCTTTTGACCGTGTCGCTGATATGGCGAGTGAGAAACACAGCGAAATCCGGTGCCACGCGGTGCGCCGCCTGCTCCAGGTGCTCGTTCAGCGATGCCCGCAGGCTGGCGTCAGCGAGCAGCGTTTCGCCAAACCACAGCCCGGCGTTAGCGATGCGCTGCTTCACGCGTGAATCCTCACGTTTCATATCCGCTTTCAGCCACTGACGCAGGTCGGCCCACATTTCACCCAGATAGCGGTTAAACGCGTCATCGTTCTTCAGGTAGTGCTTGATGTTCTCTGCCTTCGCGGCCATCTCCGGATCGTTTTTCAGGTTGTCGATAAACTTCAGCGTGGCGCGGTCAAACGCCTGGCGGATCTGGTGCGTGCGGTCGTGGCTGATATCGTCCAGCAGGGTATTCACCGCGTTCGACACCATCTCCGCGCTCTGGTCGCCCAGCCACTCGGTGGGCAGCACCATCGCCTTGCGCGGATGCTCGGTCTTGAGCCAGTGGACAATCTGGTCGGCAATAAATTCCCGCGTGCTGTCCCGCTGGATAAGCGTAATCAGCCGGTTGATGATGGCGTCCAGCAGTGCCTGATGACGATTGTTACGGGTCATGCTCTCCAGCATCACCGCGCTGGTTTCGGTGAAGTCCACCTTGTCGATGGCCTTATGCACCGCCCGTTTGAGCAGGCGCTGAATGCGCCCGTCATCGGTCAGCTCCAGAAAACCGCCCATCACCTGCATCAGATGCAACCCGACACGCTGGGCATTGTCGGGCTTGCTGAACCAACTGCCAATCATCTGCGCCGGTTCATAGCGGCGGATCAGCGCCACCAGCGACTGGGTATCGAGAAACTTCTCCTGCACGAACTGGCCGAGATTATCGCCAATCCGGTCTTTATTGCGCGGGATAATCGCCGTATGGCGCGAGATAAACGGAATGGGCACCCGGCGAAACAGCGCGACGACCGCAAACCAGTCTGCCAGCGCGCCAACCATCGCCGCCTCGGCAATGGCCTTCACGCCGCGCACCCAGAAGGTTTGCGGCAGAAACAGGGTGGTGATAAACGCCGCGACGGCAATCAGCAGCAGCGACAGCGCCAGCAGCTTGGCGCGTTTGAGTTCAGCGATTTTTTCCATGGGTTAAGGATAGAGGTAAGTGAACCAAAAATGCAAAGCTGGTGTTAAGGGGGGAAGATGTATTCATTGAGTAAACAGACCGCTATTATATTAAAAATATATGCATTGGAATTATTTATTATTAATTTTTCTATGTTTTTTGTGCTCCTCTATTCTCAGATGTAAGATTTTGTGACCGTTGAGGTAAATTTAACTCTCTTGTTAGTCATAAGATAAAGAACTATTCGTGAAAGGAGAGTTTATTAATGACATGGGAATACAAAGTATCGACAGGGGTATTAAGTCACAATGGCGAATTTGTTGCTAACTGCTATAGCGGTGCTGGTGAGTCGAAAGATAAGCCTGAGTGTGAGCGACAACGGAACAAAGGGCCCATTCCACGGGGTATTTATTTTATCGCAGGGTGGAACAACCATAAAAGCGCAGAAGCCATTATTCTTGAACCTATTGCTGGTACCAATACATTTGGTAGAGACCATTTTCAAATCCATGGAGATAAAAAAGGTCAACCACCAGGTTCTGCATCAGCAGGGTGCATCATTATGAACGGCCAGGATAAGCGTCATATGATTTATGAGTCGGGTGACACAATACTGGTGGTGCGGTAATGAAGTATTTGATTGCGCTAATATTCATGTGTTTCCCGATGACTCTCCTGGCCAAAAGCTACACTCCAGCGCAGATTATCCAGATGATAAACGATAAAGGTGCAAGGCGTGTTGTAGCAGAATTGTATGCTAATGATAGCGGTGGGTCAGAATGGTGGAATCATGTTATTCCTGAGATCGGTAAAGGAACTCAGGAATGGTTAGTCGTAGCGAGTGAGCTTGAATCTGGGGTCGATGCCAGTACGGCCGAAGATCTAAAGGCGGCACTTTCTGAAGCCATCCCGCATAATCCAGCGGGTGTTTTGGCAATTTTAAAGGACGATAAACCGTTACTCACTATTGAACAGGTTTGCGCTTTTGCCAATTTCCCCCAGACAGAAGCAGAGAGTAATAAACTTATTGTCGATTCAATCAGGGAGATGTTTAAGATTAAAAATCCGGCGGGTAAAAGATGTCTCGCCGTTATGATCGAAACCGTTGAACACTCTGTTCCATTCGATAAGGATATTTAAATGGCCATTCCAGGATATATGTCATTAATTGACGATGCGGGTAATATTATAAAAGGTAGCGTGAGAGTTAAAGACCGTGAAAATCAGATTGAAGTTTTAGGCCTCTATCATAACGTAAGCTATAACTCTGATCTGCATAATGGCAGAATGTTGAGCAAACGGCAGCATCGTCCATTTCTAATCGAGAAGGAAATTGATGCCTCTAGCGTTCTCCTGTATAAAGCATTGAGCACGGGGGGCACGCTCAGGAAAGCAACTATCGACCTGTATAGAATCAATGATGCCGGGCAAGAAGAAACCTATTTTACGATAACGCTGGAAGCGGTGAAGGTCGTCACGGTGTTTTCAGTGATGCATGACGTGAAAGATACTTACCATGACAAACAAGGGCATCTTGAGCTTGTTGCGCTTCGTTATGAAAAGATTACCTGGCATTACCGTGACGGTAACGTTATTCATTCGGATGACTGGGATTATCGGTTAGGGGCTTGATTAACTGGCTACGGGAGAGAGACGGTTTCCCGTAGCCAGGGTGAAATGTCTGCTGTATTTCAATCTTTTAACCGTGTAATTTGTTTTTTATTGAAAACATTAATGTTTAAGTTCTTAAAGATTTTCCCTTCACCCCAATGCTTAATTGTTGGACGTACTTTACCGATAACGATAATCTCGTCTTTAGCTCCGAGGTTTTCAAAAAAGGTAGTATCGTTACAGGTTAAACCTGGAGCGAAAAACTCTTTGCTTTTATCCTCATGCTCCAGTGTACATAACTCTCCTTTGAGGGAGCAGAAACTGCCTCTTTCAGTATTAATGTGTTTCTGTGCTTGTTTAACAGTAATAAGAATTGCGACGGGATGAGCGATTTTCTCGGCTTTTTTAAAAAGGATGGGATAACGGTCTTCATCATAGAAAAAGTCATTCCAGCTAATTTTCTTGCCGTTATAATCTATCTTCACCAGGTCAGATAGTGTTTTCTTATCGCTACTTTCCTCAATTTTTGCTCTGATTTTGGCAATGCCTGCAGCCGTATTAAAGTAATCAGCGAGACGCTTTTCTGTTTTCTTATATCGAATTCGCTTGCGTGCTTTCTCTTCCGAATCGGCTTCTTCATCTGGTGTAAAACTGGCTTTTCTTAGGGCTGCACTGGCTTCAATAAGGACGTTCATTCGGAAGATAAACGCTGAATCCTGCGCTTCGAGAAGAAGTTTTCCGTCTTCAATATTCTGTGAATGAGCGACAAGAGAAGTGATTGCTGATTTGACGCTGTTTTTACAATCGAAAGTATGTTCCTCGTTTTTCTGTAAACGTAAGAACGCTGAAATATTCTTACCGTTACGTTTGTGAGCCTTGACCCAGCTAATTTTAGCGGGGCAGAACTCACATATCAGCCTGTCTCTTTCACTCTCTTTAATGTCTGCTACAGGAATATGAGAGTGTATATTGCGCGCATCACGCGCGTAAAACATTTTTAATCCTTCTGCCATAACATGCTCCTTATAATCATTGTTGCACCGTAAGAACACTCTTTGCCAAAATGATTTATGAAGTTACATAGAGTGTGCTTTTGATGGAACTGGTAGAAGAGAACTTTGAATGCTGATGTAAAAAAGCCTGCCATTCCGGGAGTAAGTCAGCACGACGGGACATTTCACGTCCAGCAAGCAGTTCAAGAAGTTGCAGTAACCCTTCTTTATCGTCCAGCGCGCGTAGTGTGGCGTCATCATCATTCAGGAATTGATGCCCGCGCTGGGTGGGTTCCCAGGTATTTTTCGGCGTCGTTTCCATCAGTTCGAAAACAGAAGAGTTAAGAAACAAATAGCTACCGTAACTATGACGGGGATTGAGGATGTGGTTATCCTGGTTCCAGATTTTCAGCGCGATCTCAGCGTCTTCGTCTTTCAGGCGTTCCTTGATCCACATATCGGGTTCGGACCAGTCGACCGGGTTTTGCGGCGTGCCGGTTTGTTCCTGAATTGCATTGATCATGTTACGTACAGAATTTACTGAATAGCCGGAGATGGCTTTCATCATTGCCTGAACCTGCGCATAGGTTGGAAAAAGTGGCGTGATGACTTTGTAATTTTTCACGTTGTTCCCTTAACGATTGCTGTGACTTTAGCTTGCCACGTCAGGGAAGAAATACTAATAGCTAAGTCACTTATTTTGTAAGGCAATGAAGGCGTTGTTTTCTATATGGGCAAAACACTATTTGATAGCAGCCGCCACAGCACCCACCCACCAAACCCCATCAGCACGACCCCCGCCGTGCGCTCAATCAGCCACAGCGCACGGCTGAGCTTCTGTTGCACCGCGGGCAGCCCCATCAGTGATACCAGCGCCAGATCCCACACCAGCACCACCATCACCATCCAGACACCGCAGGTCGCCTGCTGCAGTAGCGTGACGTCCGGCCCCAGTAACGCCGTCATCAGCGCCAGATAGAACAGGGCGTTCTTTGGATTTAACAACGCCGAGCCAAGTCCCAGCAGGATCTGCTTACGCAGTGAAGGGAAGCGCTGGTGGGTTTCATTCAGCGCCAGCGCGTGCGGGCGGCTGCGCACCAGATGCGAGCCAATCCACAGCAGGTACAGCGCCCCGCAAAGCTCGATAAGGGTAAACAGCCACGTAAACTGGCGCAGCGCGCTCCAGCCAATAATCACCAGAAGGATATACAACCCGTTGCCCGCGGCGATGCCGATGCACAATCCAGCGCTGCCGCGCACCCGGTAGCGCGCCGCGTAGCCCACCAGCAGGAAGAAATCCGGGCCCGGGCTTAACAGGGCGACAAAATGCGCCAGCGCCAGAGCGAGAAAAGCGGAAGGGAATAACAGTTCCATAGCAACCTCTGTGTAAAAAACCGAGGTCAGACTACGGTGATGCAAACGCTATTTATTGTCCGATATTGATCGGCCCGTGGCGTACTGGCGCGGCGTGGCGGCGGTATAGCTTACAAAGGTCTTATGAAAATGGCTCTGATCGGCAAACCCGCTCTGGTAGCCGACATCGGCAATATCATCCCCGGCGCGCAGCCGCGCTTTGGCGTATTCCACGCGGGAGATGTTGAGAAAGCTGCCCGGCGTGAGGCCAGTGTCCTGCCTGAAGGTGCGGATCAGCGTCTCTTTGCGCAGCGAGAAGCGGTGGGCAAGGTCGTCGAGTGACGGCGGGCTGGTTAAATCGGCAAGAAACGCCTGCTGGATGTGCTGGCTGGTTGAGCGTAGCTCACCCGTGCGGCTGGCGCAGCGCGGAAGGGCAGCAATCAGCATGTTCAGGGAATTAGCCGACATGTTCTCAACAACGTTCAGGTAAAGAGCAAACAGCGTGCTGTCGCGAATGACCTGTTCTGCCAGGGGATAATCCGTGTCGATATAGAGCATATGATAGCTGCGGGGCTGTCCCGCAACGGGGTTGCAGCTGTGCGGCACATGCGCCGGGATCACGATGAGATCGCCTGGGCGGAGGATGTACTGCGTGTCATTGCACCGGCAGCAGGTCTGGCCTTCCACTATCGCGCCAATCGAGAGTTGGGGGTGACAATGACGTTTATACGCCACGGTACTCTGCCAGGTGCTGCGCAGCTCAAGGCCCGGAAGGCGGTTAAAGGTCTGGCGGATGTGTCGGGTATGGGTCATAGGCGCTCCTGTCAGGAACATTTTTATACCATGCCCTGGCCCCACTAAGAACCTTCCGGATATACCCAACTTTACGTCCATCACCCGTCATGTTGTCTACCCTTACTACCCTAAGCGGTAAAACATGGAGATTCGATATGGCTTATCAGACAGTAAATCCTGCCACCAACCAGCTCATCAAAGAATATCCCTCTCATACCGACGCGGATATCGAAGCGGCGCTGAAAGCGGCCGACGCCCTTTACCATTCGCAGTGGGCGAAAGGTGATATTGATCAGCGCCTGCCGGTGCTGCATAAGCTTGCCGACCTGATCGACGAACGCACCGAGGAGCTGGCTAAAATTGCCAGTCAGGAGATGGGTAAGCTCATCGAACAAAGCCGCGGCGAGGTGAAGCTGTGCGCGCAAATCGCCCGCTACTATGCCGATAACGCGAAGCAGTTCCTGGCCCCGGTGAAGTACCCGTCTGAACTCGGGGAAGCGTGGGTGGAGCATCACCCCATCGGCGTGCTGATGGCCGTGGAACCGTGGAATTTCCCGTATTATCAGCTGATGCGTGTTCTGGCACCGAACCTGGCGGCGGGTAATCCGGTTCTGGCTAAACATGCCAGCATCGTGCCGCACTGTGCCGAAACCTTCGCCCATCTGGTGCGTGAGGCAGGGGCGCCGGAAGGGGCGTGGACCAACCTCTTTATCTCGTCTGAGCAAGTGGCGAACATTATCGCTGACGACCGCGTACAGGGGGCCGCGCTAACCGGCTCTGAGAAAGCGGGCAGCGTGGTGGCCGCGCAGGCGGCGAAGCACATCAAGAAATCCACCCTTGAGCTGGGTGGTAACGATGTTTTCGTGGTGCTGGACGACGCGGATCTCGATAAAGCGGTGAAGACAGGCGTGAGCGCGCGACTCAACAACGCCGGTCAGGTCTGTACCGCAGCGAAGCGCTTTATCCTGCATGAGAAAATTGCCGATGCTTTCCTGAGCAAACTCACCGACGCCTTTAAGCAGGTGAAAATTGGTGACCCGCTGGATGAAAGCACCACGCTTGGTCCACTGTCGTCTAAAGATGCGCTCGAAACGCTGACAAAACAGGTCAACGAGGCGGTGAAAAAGGGCGCGACGTTACACTATGGTGGTAAACCGGTGCAGCGCGACGGGAGCTTCTTTGAGCCGACGATCCTGACGAATATCTCCCGCGACAACCCGGCGTACTTCGAGGAGTTCTTCGGCCCGGTGGCGCAGATATATGTGGTGAAAAACGATGACGAGGCGGTCGCCCTGGCGAACGACTCTCACTACGGACTGGGCGGTGCGGTGTTCAGTCAGGATATTGAACGCGCTAAGAAAATGGCGTCGCGGATTGAGACCGGGATGGTGTATATCAACTGGCTCACCGATACCGCGCCAGAGCTGCCGTTCGGCGGCGTGAAGCGCTCCGGTTACGGACGCGAGCTGTCGGATCTGGGGATCAAAGAGTTTGTAAACCAGAAGCTGGTGGTGGTGCGAAAGTAAGCGGTAATAAAAAACCTGCCAGCCGGCAGGTTTTTTTTAGAGATTATTGCACTTCAATTTTATCCCAGCCGCTTTTGAACATGCAGCTGTCTACGAGGGTCGCCCTGCGATCCTCATTAGCGTCTTCAACCGTGTAGCTCGTGGAAATATCCTTTTTCTTGTTCTTCAGATCCGTTTTTTCCGAGTCCGAACCGGTCACGACGTTATCCGGGGGCAGATCGATCAGCGCCTGCGCTTCACATTCCGTGAGCTTTTTGTTCATTTCAGCGTCGCTGACGCCCGGTTTCACCCATTTGTACTGGACGCAGCCGGTGAGCAGAAGCGTGAGGCTCAGAACGCAAAGCGCGGTAATGCGGTGTTTCATCAGAAGGTGACTCCACCGCCAACATAGGCACCGTCAATCAGGGTGTGGCCTGGACGACCGTCTTTACCATCAACGCTCACGTGGCGGTAACCCACTTTCAGGGTCACAGGTGTAACTGGCGTCCAGCTTACGCCGCCGTTGGCTTCAACGTAGTTTTTCACGCTGTTGTTCATCCCTTCTGGTGCCACGTAGCCCTCACCATACAGATGAATGCTGTCGGTCAGGGCAACGTTTACGCCGCCACCAATCGGGAACGCCACGCCGTTATCGCCTTTTTTCGGGCCGATATAGATAGCTTTTGCGCCCGCGTTCAGCATGACCGGGCCAAGACCCAGGTTATACCCCGCACCTACACCGCCGGTCTGCGTACCGTCATCGGTGTTTTTCAGCCAGTTGCTTTCCACATACAGGCCGGATGAGGATTTACCCATCTCCAGGTTGAGGTTGGTGAAGTTTTTACCCTGCTCAACGCTGCCACCCAGAGCCAGTGCAGAACCCGATACAGCAGTCAATGTAGTCAAAAGAAGGATATTCAGTTTTTTCATCTCATATGCCTCGTCATCAATTTAATCTGGGCGCACCTTAACAAGCGATGTTAATGACTGCAAATGTGATGAAAGTCGCCGTTTTATGCTGAGTTTGTTAATTTTTTAATTTGGAGGTGTTGCGAGAGTGTTGGGTTGCGAAGCCGTCAACGGGTAATGATTTGGCGTTTAGAAAGTGTTTATTTTTTTAGCTAAACATAATCTGAACGAGAGCAGAAAGAGTGGTTCGCAGCGAATTAATTGGGTTTCTAATAATTTCCAGAAATGTTTCCACTGTTACAGATAACAACAGAGCTTTACATTTCTTTGGCGCTCCGGCCCGCGCAATGTTGCCATTCGATGTCATTTTCCTGACACGTTTCTTCTTTACGGTGTGAGCTTCACTTTATGGATGCTAACAATATGAAAAGAAAAATTATTCCTGTGCTAATCGGTTGTGCGCTCTCTTTCTCGGCCCTCGCGGCGCAGCCTACGGCTGAGCACTATGTCGTCAGTTTTCCTGAAGGTACGCACGTGAACTACACCGGCGCGTTTGCCAGTGCCTTCCCGAACAGCCTTCCGGTTGGGATAGGTTCTGGCCTGCTGTTTACCGGTAAACAGGGCGATGCCCTGACCTTCGCAACCATTACCGATCGCGGTCCGAACGCGGATTCACCGAAAGTGGGTAAAAACGAAGCCAAAATTTTCGTTACGCCAGATTTCGCGCCGCTGCTGATGACGATTCGTGTTCAAAACGGCAAAGCGGAGGCCATTGATGCCCGTCCTTTGCATGACGATAAGGGCGAGATTAACGGTCTGCCGCTGCAAAGCGACGTGATTGGCTCCACCAATGAAGTGGCCTTCAGCGACACGTTAAAGGCACTGAAGGGCGACAATCGCGGGCTGGATACGGAAGGTATCACCCCGGACGGTAAAGGCGGTTTCTGGCTGTGCGATGAGTATGGTCCGTTCCTGATTAACATCGACAGTAAAGGGAAAATCCTGGCGATCCACGGCCCTCAGGCGGCGGAAGGGGAAAAAGCGATTGCGGACGGTTTGCCAAATATCCTCAAATGGCGTCAGGCGAACCGGGGCTTTGAGGGCCTCACCCGTATGCCGGACGGGCGCATTATTGCTGCCGTGCAAAGTACGCTGGATATCGACGGCAAGAGCAAGAAAAAGGCGCTGTTTACGCGTCTGGTGAGCTTCGACCCGGCAAGCGGAAAAACCGCGATGTACGGTTATCCCATCGACAGCGCGGCCTACAGCAAAAACAGCGACGCTAAAATCGGCGACATCGTGGCGCTCGATAACCAGCACATCCTGCTGATTGAACAGGGGAGTGATAAAAACGACGGAATGCGTAACCTGATTTACAAGGTCGATCTCAGTAAGGCGAGCGACCTGTCAGGCTTCGACAAGCCGGGCGAATATCCAGAGTTTGATGATGAAAAAACCCTGGCACAGCGCGGCATTACCCTTGCGCAGAAAACGCAGGTTGTTGATCTGCGCGCCCTGGGCTGGCAGCAGGAAAAGGCCGAAGGGCTGGCGCTGATCGACAGCAAAACGCTGGCGGTGGCGAACGATAACGACTTTGGCGTGAAAGTGGCGATGCAACATCCGGTCGAGGGCAAGAAGCTCAAGGACTATCGGGTGAACGCGGAAGGAAAGTTGACGCTGGATGATAAGCCGGTTGAGACGACCCTCAGCGTGAAGCCGCTGGAGAAACCGGAGTCTGACAGTGAGCTGTGGATTGTGACGCTGCCGGAGGCGTTGGATTGAAAACGAGCGGCTTGCTGTAATCCACCAGCCATGAAGTACTAAAGCACTACAGTTATGTGAAAGTGATTGCAGTGCTTTTTTATTTACTTTTCATATGGATATGATTAAATTTTCTTTATACTTCTTAGGCTTAGCCTGT
Source organism: Enterobacter cloacae complex sp. R_G8 (assembly GCF_024599795.1). Lineage (NCBI taxonomy): Bacteria > Pseudomonadati > Pseudomonadota > Gammaproteobacteria > Enterobacterales > Enterobacteriaceae > Enterobacter > Enterobacter cloacae complex sp. R_G8. The sequence goes on along the minus strand of NZ_CP102246.1, from coordinate 4,480,478 downwards.
TTTTTAAACAAAATAGAGAAAGTACTGGGGAAGAAACTTATAATTTGTTATCGTATGTATTATAAGTATTTTTGAACTATATAGATAATTATGAATCCGACTACTCTTAATTTAAACGAATCTTTATTGAACTTGCAAATATTGGATTTTAATTTAGATACTGAAGTCCCGTACTCTGCAGTTGTTTATGGCGTTGATGGCAATTTTTTGATGCACTGTGGGATTTCGTTGTTATCTATAGTTCAAAATACACCGGAAAAAACGTTACATTTTTTCATTATTACTGATCAAAATAATGAGGTTGAATTTGCCAGGTTGCAATCCGTCATAGAAAATACGCAGCATGCGCTTACGATTATTATCATCTCTGCTGAAACGCTGACTATTTTGCCTAAGACATCAGTTTTCCCTGTTGCAATTTATTTTCGTCTTTTAGCTCCATATTTAATTAAAAATTATCGATATTTATTATATATTGACGCTGATATTGTAGCATTGAATAGCATTTCTGATTTATTAGAGGACTATAAACCTCAAGATCATATTTGTTGCGCAGTCAAGGAACCAGAGCAGCAATTGCTATTATCAAAATCTATTAATATTTCGTATGGCGATTATTTTAACTCGGGTATGCTCTATATCGATGCTCTGAATTGGAATGAAAACAATATTTCGCAAAAAGTTATTGAGTGTTTGTTGGAAAGGAGATCTGAATTTAAGTATTTTGATCAGGATGCCCTAAATGTTGTTCTACATAAAAGAGTTATGTTTGTTGATGGAAAATATAATCGGCAAATTAAGACGGGGCATAAGAGTGCAGATTTTATGTGTGAACCACCTCAAGAAACAATTTTTCTGCATTATGTTGGTAGTGATAAACCATGGCAACTTTGGAATCAACAGAATATTAGTGCTCACTATCGCAAGTATAAAAAATTATCCCCCTGGCGTGATGTTGCGGATGTTGAACCACGTTGTGCTAAAGAATTAAAGAAATACTATAAAATGCTCCTTATCAAAAAACAGTTTGTTGAGGCTTTCTATATTTTTATTAAATATCATTTTGTACGTCTCCTTGAAAAGAAGGCAAAAAAGTCATGTTAAGTCGTGCGTATATTAAAAAGTTAAACGTAAATCTTATTTTCATTCTTATTGTGTTTTCTATTGGTAGCGATCTTTTCATAGAGGCATATCCAAGAAAACTATTCTATATTAGTTGCTATCTTTCTATTTTGGGACTTGTTTTGTTGGAGAGTTGGAACCACTTTCGTCAGTGGTTGTTTAATAATAGAATAGCTATGGCTTTTATATTAAGTATTGTGCTTCTTGGGGCCAGTAAGTTGATATGGTCTATAAGTTATTCGTCAGCGCATTTGCAAGATATAAAGGATAATTACTATGCTGGTGGAAAGTTGCTTATCCTGGCTGGTCTAATAGCTTTTTATTTGCTTAAATCTGTTAGCGAGATAACTGTTCAAACTTGGAAATTTGCTGCTTGCATTAGCCTCGTGTTAGGTATAATTACAGTTTGGTTCGGTTATCAACAACAAGCTATAGGTGTAAATAGAATCAAACTTTTGGCCGATGCGGCAACAACAACTGCTTATATAATGGTTATTCAGTCAATAGTTTGCATGTCTTTATTAAAAAAAACTATCGCAAATCCGTCGTGGCGGATGTTAAGTTTTGCGGTAACATTTATTGTGTTTTCTTATTTGTTATTAATGACTGAAACCCGTGGTGCCATAGGTACTTTTTTTATTGTATGCTGCGTTTTTGCCTGTATTGAGCTTAGAAACGTAAAATTTCGATATTGGTGTCTGGCTGTATTGACGATATCGGTTATTGGAGGTGGCATAGCCTATAAGATGCAAAAAAGAATTGTTGAGGCATATGATAATATACAGCAACTTCAAAACGATAATGCTAATACATCATTGGGAGCACGTTTTGTAATGCTCGATGCAGGATTTCATGTAGCAAGCGTTTCTCTTTTTGGTCAGGATGCTGAAGATCGTTATAATAAAGCAAAGCTATATATTTCGGAAAATTACAAAAGTCGAGAGGCAATCCGAGTTATTAAGTATCATTTTCATAATGAAATAATAGAAAGCTTTAGTTTGCAAGGGGTTTTTGGAGTTTTTTCTCTGGTTTTATTCTATATTAGTGGCGTCGTGGCATCATTTGTAAAAAATAACCGACTAAATTCTGGATTGCTGCTTTATATTACAGCGCTACTCTTGATGGGACTCACTGATGTCCTGCTCATTCAACGAAATACGGCTATGGTGATTGGTGCTTGTGCAGTAGTCTTACTTCTCTGCCAGAGTGCGAAAAATAAAAATTTTACAAACCTTGATCGTTAGGTTAAACAGGGTCACTTGTATGTGACCCTGAATTATCTTATTTCCGCAGACCCGCAAACGCCGCCCGAATTTCTTCTTCCGGCAACTGGATGCCAATAAACACCATCACGCTGCGCGGTGTCTCATCGCCCCAGGGTCTGTCCCAGTCCGCGCTGTACAGTCGCTGTACGCCCTGGAACAGCAGGCGGTTTGGTTCGCCGTCGATCCACAGCATGCCCTTATAGCGCAGCAGCTTATCGGCAAACGACAGGAGCAGGTTCTCCATCACGCGGGAGACCTCGCTGATATCCACCGGATAATCCAGCTCCACCACAATCGACGCCACGTCGTTCTGCTTATCCGCCATAAAGTGAAAACGCGGTGTTGAGGTGACATGCTCTTCCAGCATAAAACCGTTGGTGTTGAACAGCTGAGACAGGTCGATATCGCCGTGCGTCACGGTGTAGACCGGTGCGCGGGCGTTGATACGTGCCAGGCGCTCGCGCAGTTTTTCGCTCTCGCCCGCCACGTCGGTTTTGGTCAGCAGAATACGGTCAGCGTAACCCACCTGAGACTGGGCGATGGTGAACTGGTTCATCTGATCGTCGGCGTGAACCGCGTCGACCAGGGCAATCACGCCGTCCAGCAGGTAGCGCTGGCAAAGGATGTCATGCGAGAAAAAGGTCTGAATAATCGGGCCGGGATCGGCCATGCCGGTGCATTCAATCACCAGGCGGTCAAAGTGGATGTCCCCACGATCGCGGCTGTCGAGCAGGTCCAGCAGGGCATCTTCCAGTTCGTTAGAGCGGGTACAGCAGATGCAGCCGTTGGTCAGGGTTTTGATCTGCGTGGCGCGATCGCCAATCAGCTGGTCGTCAACCGAGACTTCGCCGAATTCGTTTTCGATCACGGCGATTTTGAAACCGTGCTGCGCGTTCAGAATGTGGCGCAGCAGGGTGGTTTTACCGGCGCCGAGGAAACCGGTCAACAGGGTGACGGCAATCGGGGTCATGGTCTCTCCTTTAGCAGCAGCGGACGCCGCCTTCTCCACTTCCGCCGTAGCGCGCTTCCTGACGCTCGCGGAAGAATTCAGTGTAGGTCATGTAAGGCTTATCCGGATGGTTGGTTTTCATATGCTCAACGTAGTTGTCATAGTCCGGAATGCCAATCAGCATTTTCGCTGCCTGACCGAGGTATTTTTTTGCTTCGCCTAAGTTACCAAACATAACCTGTCCTGATAAGAAAAAGCCCGGCGATGTGAGTCCGCTGGGCTTGTGTTCCCCTCACCCCAGCCCTCTCCCAAAGGGAGAGGGGGAGGATTGCGGATTAATGGTGCGAAGAGGTCTTCACGCCGCCTTCCGGCACCGGCACGTACGGGGTCTCTTTGTCCGTACGACCTTCAGCGTTACGCACTTTCATCCAGGTTTTGATGCCGTAGAAGATGATGCTGTACACCACCACCAGGAACAGAATGCTCAGACCCGCGTTGGTGTAGTTGTTCACCACGATATGGTTCATGTTGGCAATCTGCTGAGCGGTGAGATCCGCGCCACCGGCGGCAATTTTCGCTTTGTACTGGTTAGCCATGAAGAAGAAACCTTCCAGCTGCGGGTTGGCGCTGAACAGTTTCAGACCCAGCGCCCAGGTGGTGCAGAGCAGCAGCCACAGTGCAGGCACCACGGTGACCCAGATGTATTTGGTGCGTTTCATCTTCACCAGTACCACGGTGCCGAGCACCAGGGCAACGGCGGCCAGCATCTGGTTAGAGATACCGAACAGCGGCCACAGGCTCTTCACACCGCCGAGTGGGTCAACAACGCCCTGATACAGCAGGTAACCCCACAGGCCAACGCAGCCCGCGGTACCCAGCACGCCCGCCACCAGAGAGTCGGTTTTCTTCAGGAATGGCACGAAGTTACCCAGCAGATCCTGCAGCATAAAGCGGCCTGCACGGGTACCGGCGTCCAGTGCGGTGAGGATGAACAGCGCTTCGAACAGAATACCGAAGTGGTACCAGAAGCCCATGTCCGCCCACGGCAGCACTTTGTGGAACACGTGTGCGATACCTACCGCCAGCGTCGGTGCGCCACCGGCGCGGTTCAGCACGGACGGTTCGCCGATGTCTTTCGCGGTCTGCATGATCTGTTCAGGCGAAATCACAAAGCCCCAGGAGCTGACGGTCGCCGCCGCGTGGGCGCTGGCGTCTTTCAACTGCGCCATGATCAGCGCCGCATTGTCACCGCCCATCTCATGCAGGTTTGGCATGGTGATGCCCAGGCCCGCCGGCGGGGTGTTCATCGCGAAGTAGAGACCCGGTTCGATGATGGACGCAGCAACCAGCGCCATGATCGCCACGAAGGATTCCATCAGCATGGCGCCGTAACCGATCAGACGCGCGTCTTTTTCGTTCGCCAGCAGCTTAGGCGTAGTACCGGATGAGATCAGGGCATGGAAGCCAGATACCGCACCGCAGGCAATGGTGATGAACAGGAACGGGAACAGAGCCCCTTTCCACAGTGGACCGGTACCGTCGATGTACTGGGTCACCGCGGGCATTTTCAGATCCGGGTTAATCAGGAGGATGCCGATCGCCAGACCGACAATCACGCCGATTTTCAGGAAGGTCGCCAGGTAGTCACGCGGGGCCAGAATCAGCCAGACCGGCAGCAGCGCGGAGATAAACGCGTAACCAATCAGCGCGAAGGTGATGGTGGTGTCTTTGAAGGTCAGCGCCGGGCCCCAGTATGGGTCATGCGCAATCACGCCACCAAAGTAGATAGAGGCCACCAGCAGCACAATCCCGATTACCGACACTTCGCCCACGCGACCCGGGCGGATAAAGCGCATGTAGATCCCCATGAACAGCGCAATCGGCACGGTAGAGCAGACGGTGAAGACCCCCCACGGACTTTCCGCCAGCGCTTTCACCACGATTAATGCCAGCACCGCGAGGATGATGATCATAATCAGGAAGCAGCCGAACAGCGCGATGGTACCCGGCACGCGGCCCATCTCTTCTTTGACCATCTCACCCAGAGAGGCACCGTTACGGCGAGAAGAGATAAACAGCACCATAAAGTCCTGCACCGCACCCGCCAGCACCACGCCGGCCAGCAGCCACAGGGTGCCAGGCAGGTAGCCCATCTGGGCAGCCAGTACCGGGCCGACCAGCGGGCCAGCGCCTGCAATAGCGGCAAAGTGGTGACCAAACAGCACATAGCGGTTGGTTGGCACATAGTTCAGGCCGTCATTGTTAATGACTGCCGGGGTGGCACGCGTCGGGTCGAGCTTCATGACCTTCTGCGCAATGTATAAGCTGTAGTAGCGATAAGCCACAAGATAGACGGAAACCGACGCCACCACGATCCACAGGGCGCTTACGTGTTCGCCCCGGCGTAATGCGACAACCGCCAGACAGAAAGCGCCGAGGATCCCGAGTAAGGCCCAGGGCACGTGCTTCAGTAGTTTTTTAGTATCCATAGTAAGACCTGGTTTTTTATGTAAAGAAAAAAGGGTCAGGGTTCGTTGTGAGGAGGTATTGAGTAATGCTGCTGCGATCGTGCCAGAAGGTTGCGCGCGTAAAGGCGGGAAAATGGGTGAGTGGTTGAAAGTGCCAGGTGAGCGGTCAAAGGGGGCGGCGAGTGGTTCAGGCTCGCCGCCAGCGGCAGAAATAATGTGATACAGATCACCCGGTTACCGGGGCGGTGCTCCCCGCCAGATAGCCTTCCAGCGTTTTAACCAGCTTCTCCTTCAGCCAGGCAGGCTCCAGGATCTGAATGTTGGGTAACCAGTAGAACAGCAGCGGCAGGATCTGATTCTCATGGGCCGCCTGACAGCGCAGCGTGACCCCGTCCTGTTGCTCCCCCAGCAGCTCTTGCGCCGGCAGGAGATCGCGGCGCAGGAAGTAATGTGAAATATTATCCCTGATAAATATTTTCACCTCGAAAGTATTTTCCGATACCCACGGGTCGAGGCTTTTTTCCAGCAGCCCGATCACATGCTCATCCGGCGTAAAGGTGGTTTTCTGAATATCGAGCCAGCGAATCTGACTCAATGAGAAGGATTTTAACTGGCTATTTTCGGTGGCTTGTAAATACCATATATTTTTTTTGTTAATGAGTTTATAGGGATGAATCAGGCGGGTTTTGCCTTTATAAACGATCTGACAAACATTACAGTTTTTAATCGATTTTTCGATGTTCGATAAATGGCGACGAATATCACGTTCCACCGTGTGTTCCGCCTCGTTGGCCAGAATAAGAATATGATTATCGTCAACGCGGGTTTCGAGTTTCTCCCAAAATTCCGCATTTCTTTCAGGGAAAAAGCTATCAGCATTCAGGAAGTTAGCAAGGGTATGGTGTAATCCTTGTCCGCCGGGAGATTGTGCGGAATGGATCAGACGATATAACCCGTTTCCGGTGTGTTCAACAATCGGGGAGAGGGCATTTAAATCCCGGTAGACGGTACGCTCGGTAATATTAAATTTCTCCATTAGCGCACTGCGGTTTATCACACCGTTTAAATGTAGCTCAAGGAGAATATCGACCAGACGTTCAGCCGAGCGGCTCCGCGTCGTTTTAGCCATAAGGTCTTCCTGTATATTAGGGTATGCGCTGAATGATGCGGATAGCACTGACACAAAATGTCAGTATTCAGGCACAGAAAATTTCTCTTATGGTTATATAACGGCGTGATTTAGCGGAAACCTTAGGAATTTTTGCAGAAAGCCGCGCTGGCCGAAGCATAGCCAGCGCGAGGAGGGATCAGACAGCCGCTTCCGGCTCCATCATGACCGGGTGGAAACGGCGTTTGAAATAGATCAGGCCGTGCCCCTCTTCACTGAGAATGATGTTTTTAATTTCAACAAGATAAACCAGATGCGTGCCGATGGTTTGCACCTGGCTTATCTCGCCTTCCAGACTTGCCAGTGCCCCTTTCAGTACCGGTTGCGCCAGCGGACCTTTCTGCCAGCAGGAGAGGGAAAAGCGCTCCTCCATGGCCATACCGGTCATCCCGGCGAAGTGGCGGGCCATGATCTCCTGCTCGTGGTTGAGCACGTTCACGCACAGTCTGCCGTTGCCCTGGAACACCGGGTTCATGGCACTGTTGGCGTTGATACAGACCATGACCGACGGCGGGGAATCGGTAACCGAGCAGACGGCGGTGGCGGTGATCCCACAGCGTCCGGCATCGCCCTCGGTGGTGATGACATTCACCGCGGCCGACAGGCTGGCCATGGCGTCGCGAAAACGCAGGCGTTGTTCATCTGAATGCATTGAAAACCTCCCGCTGCGTTATTTCAGCAGCTTGTCCAGCATGTTGATATCGCTGTTGTTGTGCAGGTGTGGCACCGTCCAGCCGTGTTGGTCGTACTCGGACATACAGCGGTCGACCATCGCCATCATTTTGTCCATGTTGCCGGAGCTCTGCGCCTGACGCAGACACTGCAGGCGAATTTCATCCTGGCTGCCGGAGTAGTTGATCTCATACAGCTCGTGACGGCCGCCAAACTCGCTGCCGATGGCATCCCACATCAGCTTCAAAATCTTGATGCGTTCAACGTGATCCATCCCGTTGGAGCCGCGCACATATTTCGCCAGATACTGGTCGATCTGCGGATTATTCAGATCCCGCGCGCTGGACGGCAGATAGATCAGCCCGCTGGTGACGTTACGTTCAATGATGTTCTTAATCTTCGCGTAGGCCATTGGCGCCATTACGCGGTAGGTTTGCAGCGCCGCGTGATCCGGCAGGTACGCGCCATTCACCCACGGCGTGGCTTCGGAGCACATGGAGTCGCTCAGCGCCCAGAACATATTACGCCAGGCCACCACTTCCCCGAGATCCGCCTGCACACCGCGGAACTCCAGGGTGCCGGTGCACTCCAGCGATTTTTTCAGCAGGGCGGTGATGAAGTCGAGCTTCACCGCCAGACGCACGCAGGCCTGCAGCGGGTACATGCGGGCAAAACCGCCTTCCATGGTCCAGCGACGGCAGCGGTCGAAATCGCGGTAGATCAGCACGTTTTCCCATGGGATCAGCACATTATCCATCACCAGGATCGCGTCGTTCTCGTCAAAACGGCTGGAGAGTGGGTAGTCGTACGGCGAGCCGGTGGCACCAGCCACCATCTCGTAGGAGGCGCGGGAGATCAGCTTCACCCCTTCGGCATCCATCGGCGCGACGAACATCAGCGCGAAGTCCGGGTTTTCGCCCATCACCTGCGCGGAGCCGAAGCCGATCATGTTGTAGTGGGTCAGCGCCGAGTTGGTTGCCACCACTTTCGCGCCGCTGACGATGATCCCGGCGTCGGTCTCTTTTTCCAGCTTGATATAGACGTCTTTCACCTCGTCAGCCGGTTTGTGGCGGTCGATGGGCGGGTTGACGATAGCGTGGTTAAAGTACAGACCGGTCTCCTGAATGCGGGTGTACCAGTTACGGGCATTCTGCTCGAACTGGCCGTAGAAGGCCGGGTTTGCGCCAAGCGCGCAGCCGAACGCGGCTTTGTAGTCCGGCGTGCGGCCCATCCAGCCGTAGCTCAGGCGAGACCACCCGGCGATGGCGTCGCGCTGCTGACGCAGGTCGTCGGCGCTTTTCGCCACGCGGAAGAACTTGTGGGTGTAACCGCCGCTGCCGGTGTCGGTGCCCCAGCACAGCGTGTCCTGCATGTCCGGTTTGTGCAGCGCGTCGTACATCTGCGCGATGGAGGCCGCCGCATTGCGAAACGCCGGATGGGTGGTGACGTCTTTAACGCGCTCGCCGTAGATATAAATCTCGCGGCCATCCTGCAGGCTTTTTAAATACTCTTCACCGGTTAACGGACGTTTGGCATCAGCGCGGAAATCTTCAGGCTTCATAGGGACCTCGTATCGGAATTGGTTTGTTAAATTTATGTTTTGTTTTTGTTGTTTAATTGAAGCGTTAGAGGGGCGGAACGTGAAGGGACGATTGGGACAACGGCAGGTACTTTTCGCGAGAGATCGCAGAGTGTGATTTCCCTCACCCTAACCCTCTCCCAACGGGAGAGGGGACGGTTACTCCCTCTCCCGTTGGGAGAGGGCAGGGGTGAGGGGAACAGGGGAAACCGGTACTTTTTGCGCCCGATAGGCGCTGGGCGAGCAGCCCGTCAGGCGGTTGAAAAAGCGGGCGAAATAGGCCGGATCTTTAAAGCCCAGCTGCCACGCAATCTCGCTGACCGTACTGTCGGAGAAGAGCAACAGCCGTCTGGCTTCGCGCAGCTGGCGGTCGAAGATCAGCCGCTTCGGCGGGCGGTTGGCGAAGCGGCGGCAGATATCGGTCAGGCGGGATTCGGTCAGGTGTAGCTCGCAGGCGTAGTCCGGCACCGTCCAGTGCTGGTGATAGTGGGTGTCAATCAACTGGGTAAAGCGCTGGAACAGTTTTAGTTCGCCGCGCATGCCGCTGGCGGCGTGGTCGTCGAGCCTGGCGTTACGCAGCAGCAGGGTAAAGACCGCCTGCGCGAGCAGAGCCAGAGTATGCTCGCGCCCGGGAAGTTGCGCTGTGGATTCCCGGGCAATCAGCTGCCAGTAGTGCCTGAGCGCCGCCAGCTCGTCGGGCTTATCGGCAAGCGACAGGCAGATCCCCGGCAGACCAAACGCTTCCCGCGTGCCGGGGTAGAGCACCTCCAGCAGCGGCCAGATCAGATCCTCGCGCACCGTCAGAACGTGACCATCGCTGTCGGATTCGGTGATAAACGCGTGCGGCACCGAGGGCGGCGTGATGACAAACAGCGGTGCCTGCACCGAATAGCGATGATCGTCGAGCTGCAGCTCTATCTGTCCGGTATCAAGAAAGTGCATCTGAAAATACTGGTCGTGACGATGCGCCTGCATGTCGCGGCCAAAAAAGGCCGCCATGCGGGCGAACGACTGATAGTGCACATCGTCGGTGCCCAGACTTTCGTCATACTCTTTGCTGATGTCGATATTGGCGACGGGGCTCTGGCACATAGCGGTTCCTCAGTGGATCTTCTGTGCCGCCATACCCGGATCGCGCCCGAGGCTCTCCTGCCGGGTCATCGGGATCCGCGTCAGCACCAGCGCACCTACCACCAGCAGCCCGGCGACGAACCACAGCCCGGAGCTGAAGCTGCCAGTGGCATCACGCAGAATGCCGATCAGCAGCGGGCTGACGGCGGATCCGACGTTGCCGATAGCGTTGATCACCGCCAGCGCCACCGCACGGGACCGCAGGCTAATAACCTGATCCGGCGTGGTCCAGAATATCGCCATGGCGGTAAACGATCCGGTTGAGGCCATGATGATGCCAAGCAGCTGGATCAGGCTGTGATCGGTGGCCGAGGCCAGCATCCATCCCGCCGCCGCGAAGAGATACGGCAGGATGGTGTGCTTTTTTCGCTCTTTCAGCCTGTCAGAGCGACGGCTCCACCAGATCATGCCGAGGATGGTGCAAAACTGCGGGATTGCCGCCAGCAGGCCGATCACAATGTTGCTGCTGCCGGTGTTGAAGCTTTGCAGGATCTGCGGCGTCCAGATGTTGATCGCACTCAGCGTGTTCGTCAGGCAGAAATAGGCCAGCGTATAGAGCAGTACCGCCGGGGTTAAGACTTCACGTAGCGTTGAACGCGGCGTGGCGGCATGCGCCACCGCCAGCTCTTGCTCACGGGCGATCATGGTTTTCAGCGTTTGCTTTTCTTCATCATCCAGCCAGCTGGCCTGATCCGGGGTGTCGTTAAGATAGAACCAGGTCACCACGCCGAGCACCACCGACGGCAGCCCTTCCAGCAGGAACAACCACTGCCAGCCTTTCAGGTTCCACAGCCCGTCCATCGCCAGGATGTAGCCGGAAAGAATAGAGCCGAGCATCATGGTTACCGGCATGGCAATCATAAACAGCGCGTTGGCGCGGGCGCGGTGATAGGCCGGGAACCACCAGGTGAGATAGACCAAAATCCCCGGCAGGAAGCCGGCTTCGGCAATGCCCACCAGCATGCGCAGCACATAGAGCGTTTCCGGGCTGGTGGCGAACATGGTGCAGGTGGAGGCGATCCCCCACACCACCATGATCCCGGCGATCCAGCGCCGGGCGCCGATCTTCGCCAGCATGATGTTGCTTGGGATCCCGCACAGCACGTAGGTGACGTAAAACAGCGTCGCGGCCAGGCCAAACATGGTGGAGGTGAGGCCCAGATCTTTGCCCATCGTCAGCCCGGCAAAGCCAATGTTAATGCGATCGAGAAACGAGAAGACAAACAGGATAAAGAGAAACACGATCAAACGACGGAACAGCTTATTTATAACGCGATGTTCAACAGCTTTATTATCTTGCAGGGTAGAGGTCGTCATGGTGCGCTCCAGATCTTACGTTTAGTAGACGGATTTATTGTTATTAACTGACGTAACCGGGTGATCGATAAAACGTGCCGCCAGTGCTTCGGCGCTGCGGGCGAGCAGGGTCGTGTCGACGCCGACGGCGACAAACAACGCGCCGAGTTCGAGATAACGTTTTGCCAGCGGCTCGTTGGCCATCAGGATGCCGGGTGCTTTGCCTGCGCTCAGGATCTGCGCGATCGCCTGTTCAATGGCCGCCTGCACGTCCGGGTGCTGCGGATTACCGGCAAAGCCCATGTCGGCGCTCAGATCCGCCGGGCCGATAAACACCCCGTCGACGCCGTCCACATCCAGGATCTGCGGCAGGTTTTTCAGCGCCTCCCGGGTTTCGATTTGCACCAGCACGCACATGGCGTCGTTGGCCTGGTGCAGATAATCCGGGATGCGGTTCCAGCGCGAGGCCCGCGCCAGGGCGCTGCCCACGCCGCGGATCCCGGCAGGCGGATAGCGCGTGGAACGGACCGCCAGACGGGCTTCTTCGGCGTTTTGTACCATCGGTACCAGCAGGGTTTGCGCGCCCACGTCGAGCAGCTGTTTGATCTGCACCGGATCGTTCCACGACGGGCGGACGACCGGCTGGCTGGCATACGGGGCGATGGCCTGCAGCTGGGTTAAGACGGTCTGCACGGTGTTCGGCGCGTGTTCGGCGTCGATCAGCAGCCAGTCAAAGCCTGCCCCCGCCAGCAGTTCGGCGCTGTAGCTGCTGGTCAGCCCCAGCCATAAACCAATCTGCGGCTTCCCGGTTTTCAGCGCCGTTTTGAATGCGTTTTGCATGGTTCTCTCCTAGACAAAGCGGCAGCTGATGGAGCCCATGCTGCCGTAGTCCACGTGGAAGGTATCGCCTTTACTGGCCGCGACCGGGCGGGTAAACGAACCGCCGAGAATAATCTGGCCCGGCTCAAGCTGAACGTCGTAGGGCGCCAGCTTGTTGGCCAGCCACGCCACGCCGTTCGCCGGGTGGTTGAGCACGCCAGCGGCCACACCTGTCTCTTCAATCACGCCGTTGCGATAGAGCAGGGCAGAGATCCAGCGCAGGTCCAGCGCGTCGGGCTTAATCGGACGGCCACCGAGGATCACGCCCGCGTTGGCGGCGTTATCGGAGATGGTGTCGAACACCTTGCGCGGGCGCTGGGTCTCCGGGTCGATGTTATGGCAGCGGGCGTCGATCAACTCCAGCGCGGGGATCACGTAATCCGTGGCGTTGTAGACGTCAAAGATCGTGCAATTCGGGCCGCGCAGCGGTTTTGCCAGCACGAACGCCAGCTCCACTTCAATGCGCGGGACGATAAAGCGATCGACGGGGATGTCGCTGCCGTCATGGAAGAACATATCGTCCAGCAGCGCACCGTAGTCCGGCTCGCTGATCTGCGAGCTGGCCTGCATCGCTTTTGAGGTGAGGCCGATCTTGTGGCCTTTCAGCACGCGGCCTTCGGCGATTTTCAGATTCACCCATTCGCGCTGTACGGCGTAGGCGTCTTCAATCGTGATCGCCGGGTACTCCAGCGAGATCGCGCGGATCTGCTCCCGGGACTGCTCCGCCTGATGCAGACGATGAGCGATCAGGGTATGGGTGTGTTTGTCGAGCATGGCGATATCCTGTTTTATGTTTTTATCTCCCTCTCCCAGTGGGAGAGGGGACAGACCGTGCCGGTACTACGTAAACAACGCGTGTACGTTGTTTTGTTTGTAATTGAGCGTCGGGTGCAGCTCGTCGAGCTCAAACGACAGCGCCAGATAGCGGGCGGCCATGAGGTCGGCAAAATGCGCTTTGATCAGCGCAAACAGCATCTCCCCCACGGCCTCGCGGCTCTCCAGGCTTCGTCCGGCGCCAATCTTCAGCGTCATATGTACAAAGGCGTAATCCTGCTTGCCGTCGGCCATCTGCCAGGTATCCAGCCAGTGGGCGCGGCTGCGGATGCCGCCGAGGGGGAAAATGCCCGTGGCGGCCAGCGCCTCGTTCACTTTGGCGAACAGCCCCGGCAGGTCGGCCTGCTCGCGGATGTTGTCGGTACATTCAGCAATAAAATGCGGCATGGTGGCTCCTTATGCGGGTAGCGGGAAAACGGCGTTCACCTGGCCGGTGCCGGAGCTGGCGAACAGCTCGGTGAGAAACTCCACCTTGCCGTCGTATTTGTCCCAGCCGAGCATCCCCAGCAGCATCACCGTGTCGTGCATGTTGCCCTCGCCGTAGCAGTAGTCGGCGTACTCCGGCAGCATGCTGCAGAATTCTTTGAACTGGCCTTCGCGCCACAACTTCACCACCCGCTCGTCCATCTGGCGGTCGAATTCGCGGGTGTAGCTGTTCATCCCTTCTTCCGCGCGCTGGTCGTCGATAAAGCGGTGCGACAGCGAGCCGCTGGCCAGCACCGCCACGGTGCCGTCATACTTTTCGATGGCGCTGACGATGGCCTCGCCCAGCCGGCGGCTGTCGGCGAAGTCATGAACCGTGCAGAACGCCGAGATGGAGACCACTTTGAAGTGCTTATCCGCGTTCATATAGCGCATCGGCACCAGCGTGCCGTACTCCAGCTTCAGGCTCGGGATGTTGTGCGCTTTGGCGCGCACGCCGAGCTTCACCGCTTCGTCGGCGATCAGTTGCCCGAGTTCCGGGTTGCCGTCGTAGTCGTAGGTCATGTCGCGGATAAAGTGCGGCAGCTCGTTGCTGGTGTAGACGCCCGAAAAATGGTCCGCACAGTTGATGTGATACGCGCTGTTCACCAGCCAGTGGGTGTCGAAAACGATGATGGTGTCGACGCCCAGCTCACGGCAGCGCTTGCTAATCTCTTTATGTCCGTCGATGGCACCCTGACGGCAGCCGTGGTTTTTGCCCGGCAGCTCAGAGAGATACATCGACGGCACGTGGGTGATTTTTGCCGCTAACGCCAGTTTACCCATGATCAGATCCCCCATTTTGGAATCGGGTGGTCGCCCATCGAGATGCAGACGTTCTTCATCTCCGCAAACACCTCGAAGCTGTACTCGCCGCCTTCGCGCCCGGTACCGGAGGCCTTCACGCCGCCAAACGGCTGGCGCAGGTCGCGCACGTTCTGGGTATTCACGAACACCATGCCTGCTTCGATATTGCGCGCCAGACGCAGCACTTTGCTGACGTCCTGGGTCCAGATGTACGACGCCAGGCCGTACTCCACATCGTTGGCCAGACGCAGGCCCTCCGCTTCGTCCTTAAACGGCAGCAGGCAGGCTACCGGGCCGAAGATCTCCTCCTGCGCCACGCGCATGCGGTTGTCGACATCCGCCAGCACGGTCGGGCGCAGGAAGTTACCGCCTTTCAGGTGGGCGGGCAGATCGGTCGGTTTGTCCGGGCCGCCTGCCAGCAGGGTTGCGCCCTCCTCAATGCCCAGGCGGATATAGCCGGAGACTTTCTCCCAGTGCTGTTGGCTAATCAGCGCGCCAATCTGGGTGTTCGGATCGGTCGGGTCGCCCACGCGCAGACGGTTGGCGCGCTCGGCGAAGCGTTTGACGAATTCCGGGTAGATACTCTGCTGGATGAAAATGCGCGAGCCCGCGGTGCAGCGCTCGCCGTTGATGGAGAAGATGGTGAACAGGGCGGCGTCCAGCGCACGCTCGATGTCGGCATCGTCAAAAATCAGCACCGGGGATTTGCCGCCCAGCTCCATGGAGTACTTCTTGAGTCCGGCGTTTTTCATGATATTGCGCCCGGTGGCGGTGCCGCCGGTGAAGGAGACGGCCCGCACGTCGTGATGGCGCACCAGCGCGTCGCCCGCCGTGGCGCCGTAGCCCTGCACCACGTTCAGCACGCCCGCCGGAATACCCGCCTCCAGCGCCAGTTCGCCCAGACGGTCGGCGGTCAGCGGCGAGAGTTCAGACATCTTCAGCACGGCGGTATTCCCCAGCGCCAGGCACGGCGCGACCTTCCAGGTGGCGGTCATAAACGGCACGTTCCACGGCGACACCAGCGCGCAGACGCCCACCGGCTGCACAAGGGTGTAGTTCAGCATCTTGTCGTCAACCGGGTAGGTTTTGCCGTTCATCTGCTGGCACACTTCGGCGAAGAATTCGAAGTTGTGCGAGGCGCGCGGGATAAGCACGTTTTTGGTCTGGTGGATGGGCAGGCCGGTGTCGGCGGTCTCCATGGCGGCAATGTCCGGCACGTTCTGGTCAATCAGATCCCCCAGGCGACGCATCAGGCGCGCACGCTCTTTCATCGGCAGGTTGGCCCACTTTGGAAATGCCTCTTTTGCTGCCGCCACGGCCTGATGGATTTCCGCTTCCCCGCCGGAGGCGACTTCTGCCAGCACCTCGCCGGAAGCCGGGTTGGTGGTGTGGAAGTAGTCGCTTCCCGCCACATTCTTGCCGTTGATCCAGTGGTTAATCTTTTTCATTTTGCCGTCTCCTCACTCACAATCCGGTTTACCAGGCGACCCACGCCTTCCACTTCCACCACCACTTCATCCCCCGGCACCACGTCGGATAACCCTTTCGGCGTGCCGGTGGCGATCATGTCGCCCGGCTGCAGGGTCATGAAATCGCTCAGGTATGCAATCAGGTACGGGATGCTGAAGATCAGATCCGCCGTGGTCCCTTCCTGACGTAATTCACCGTTGACGAAGGTGCGCAGGGTTAAGTTGTGCGGATCAGGAATGGCCGCTTTCGGCACGATGTTGGGGCTGATGGGGGTTAACCCGTCGCGGCTTTTGACCCGCAGATTCGGGCGGTAGTAGTTTTCGAGATAGTCACGAATGGCGTAGTCGTTGCAGACCGTGTAGCCCGCAACAAAATCCATCGCCTCGGCTTCACTGACCTTATGCGCGGTTTTGCCGATGACCACCACCAGCTCCGCCTCGTAGTGCATGTACTCAACGTTGTTCGGGCGCTCCGAGGTCTGGTTGTCGCCATTAAAGGTGTTAGGTGCTTTGATAAACACCAGCGGCTCGGTCGGAGGCGTGAATGCCAGCTCGCTGGCGTGATCGGCGTAGTTCAGGCCGAGGGCGAACAGCGTGGGGTGAGGATGTGCACCGTGTGCGATGGCTACGTCGCGCTCATCCACCACCGGGTTTTCCAGTGCCGGGAACCCTTTCGCCAGGATGCGTACCCGATCGCCCGGGCGGATCTCGACGCGGCTTTGCGGCGTACCGAGCAATATCGCATCCCCCGGATTCAGGGTAGCGAACTCGCTCAGGGCACTCAGCAGTTCGGCGGCGCTGCGCTGCAGCCCGGCGGTGTTCCAGTGGTCCGCTTCGCGACCGTTAATTTCAGTGATGATGGTCAGGTTGTCCACGTTGTCGACGGCGACCAGCTCCCCCAGCGGACAAAACCCGTCCCGGCATTTGGCTTTTATCGCCGGGCGATAAAAGCTCTCTTCCGGCAGGCTTACCTCGTTGGCCAGCGCGTACCCGGCGATGTAGGCCGCTGCCTCTTCCACACGGACTTTGCTGGCCGTTTTGCCCACCACCAGCGCGACCGTTGCGCCACTCAGCACTGTTTCGCCCTGCGGGAACGGGATCGGTTCACCTGCACGGATCACCGTGTTGTGCGGCTTGATAAACCACACCGCGGTTTTCGGCGGGGTGTTGTAGGGGGCTTTTTCAAACGCCTCCGCCCAGGCATCGCGCTGGCTTTGGTGGTTCAGCGCCACGGCAAAAACAGTACCTTTCATTGACATACTCCTCAGACCGGAAAGCCGGTTTTTGATTTCGTTAATATGTTAATGATCTGGTTTTATGCTTTTGCTGTTTATTTCGCAATCAGAAGTGAAGAATTTGTGATATGAATAACAATAAATTTACACTTTATTTTGAAATGATATATTTATCATTGTGTTAAAAAAATGGTGTTGTTTCTGTTAGACTTTTCGAAGCTAAAATGGCTGTTGATAAAAACATCAATTTACAATTGTTTATTTGTTAACAATGAGCGGGAGTGGCTATGCATGATTCATTAACTATCGCCCTGTTGCAGGCGCGGGAAGCGGCGATGTCCTACTTCCGCCCGATTGTGAAGCGGCATAACCTGACCGAGCAGCAATGGCGCATTGTGCGTGTGCTGGCTGAACATCCCTCGATGGATTTCCACGATCTGGCGTTTCGGACCTGCATATTGCGCCCGAGCCTGACGGGCATTCTGACGCGCATGGAGCGCGACGGTCTGGTGTTGCGCCTGAAGCCGGTCAATGACCAGCGCAAGCTGTACGTGTCGCTGACCAAAGAGGGCAACGCGCTGTATGCGCATGCCCAGGCGCAGGTGGAAGAGGCGTATCAGCAAATTGAGGCAGAGTACACGCCGGAGAAGATGAAACAGCTCACGGCGCTGCTTGAGGAGTTTATTGAGCTGGGAAATCGCCATATCGCAGCGCGTGACGAAGAGTAAAAACCACAAATTAAAGGATGATTTTCGTAAAGTTTTCCCTTTCCAGGCCGAAAATTCTGTATCTGTCTGAAGGAAGAGAAAACATGTTAAATCGTATCAAGATTGTCACCAGCTTAATGCTGGTTTTAGCGATATTTGGCCTTTTACAACTGACCTCCGGTGGCCTTTTCTTCAATGCCCTGAAGCATGACAAAGAGAATTTCACCGTCCTGCAAACCATTCGCCAGCAACAATCCACGCTGAACGCCAGCTGGGTGGCGTTGCTGCAAACCCGTAACACCCTGAACCGTGCGGGCATCCGCTACATGATGGATCAGAACAATATCGGCAGCGGCGCGACCGTGAACGATCTGATGCAAATTGCCTCTGTGTCTCTGAAACAGGCGGAAAAAAACTGGGCTGCCTACGAGACCCTGCCGCGCGATCCACGTCAGAGTGACGCTGAAGCGATGGAAATTAAGCGTAACTACGACATTTATCACGGTGCGCTGGCGGAGCTGATTCAGCTGCTGGGCGCTGGCAAAATCAACGCTTTCTTTGATCAACCGACCCAGAGCTATCAGGATGGTTTTGAGAAGCAGTACGTGAACTACCTGCTGCAGAACGACAAGCTGTATCAGATGGCGGTAGAAAACAGTAACAGCTCTTACAGCCAGGCGATCTGGGTGCTGATTAGCGTGCTGATTGTGGTGCTGGTGGTTATCGTGGCCGTGTGGCTGGGTATCAAGCAGGCGTTAATCTCTCCGCTGACCCGTCTGATCGACAATATCCGCCATATCGCCAGCGGCGATCTGGTAAAGCGCATTGAAGTGGAAGGCGCTAACGAGATGGGGGAGCTGGCCGACTCGCTGCGCCATATGCAGGGCGAGCTGGTGCGTACCGTCGGTGACGTGCGTAACGGCGCAAACGCCATCTACAGCGGCGCGAGCGAAATCGCGATGGGCAATAACGACCTGTCTTCCCGTACCGAACAGCAGGCCGCTTCCCTGGAAGAGACTGCAGCCAGCATGGAGCAGCTGACGGCGACCGTGAAGCAGAACGCCGAGAATGCCCGTCAGGCGAGCAACCTGGCGCTGAGCGCGTCTGAAACCGCACAGAAGGGCGGGAAAGTGGTGGATAACGTGGTGCAAACCATGCGTGACATCGCCGGCAGTTCGCAGAAAATCGCCGATATTATCAGCGTGATTGACGGCATTGCCTTCCAGACCAATATTCTGGCACTGAACGCCGCGGTTGAAGCGGCACGTGCCGGTGAGCAGGGGCGCGGATTTGCCGTCGTGGCAGGCGAAGTGCGTAACCTGGCGCAGCGCAGCGCCCAGGCGGCCCGTGAGATCAAGAGCCTGATTGAAGACTCGGTGGGTCGCGTGGAAGTGGGCTCAACGCTGGTGGAAAGCGCCGGTGAAACGATGGGTGAAATCGTTAATGCGGTGACCCGCGTGACTGACATCATGGGTGAAATCGCCTCTGCGTCTGACGAGCAGAGCCGCGGTATCGATCAGGTCGGCCTGGCGGTGGCGGAGATGGATCGCGTGACCCAGCAGAACGCCTCGCTGGTGGAAGAGTCTGCTGCTGCCGCTGCGGCGCTGGAAGAGCAGGCGAGCCGTCTGACGCAGGCCGTCGCGGTATTCCGCATTCAGCAGGAGCAGATGAAAGCACGTGAGTTCGCTTCCGCAAAAACCATGTCCGCGCCGGTGATGACGCGTAAAACCGCGACTGCCGATGCCGGTGATAACTGGGAAACCTTCTGACGCCGTGTGTGGTGCCGGGTGGCGGCTTCGCCTTACCCGGCTTACGGAATGACGGTGCATGGTTTTTGTAGACCCGGTGATACTACAGAGGCAGGCGCATGGCGCAGCGCGATTTATACGCTAAACCGTGCGTTGCCTCTTCTTCCCTTTTCTGACGCAGCTCATGCGTGAGGTCTGTGACGTATTCAAACCCCAGCCGCGCATAGAAGGGCGCATTCCACGGCACGTCCCGGAATGTCGTCAACGTCAGCGATGTCAGCCCCCTTTTGCGGGCATGGTCAGCCACACAGGCGATGAGCCGCCGACCGATCCCTTTTCCCTGCCAGTCCAGATGAACCGAGAGCTCTACAATAAACAGCGACGAAGCGTGCGTCTCTGCGAGGATAAAACCGACCGGCTGGTCGTTGGCCAGCGCCAGCCAGCTCAAGCCACGACCGGCGTAGTCGAGATGCTGCTCAGCGGAAATGACATCGCCCTCTGCAAGCCAGGCGAGTTCCGGGTAATCCCGAAAACGCTGGCCCGCCGCGCGTTCAAGTGCGGGCAGAGTGGCGATGTCGTCGCAGGTGGTGGGGCGAATGTAAATGTTCATGGCGGGAAGTATAGCCTGACCTCCCGACATTATTCCGAGCAGACCAGCACCGGCGAGTAAAAGTTGCTAATTACCAGCGCATCATGCGGCGTGCGCTCTATCGTCAGGAGCCTTTTTTTCCCCAGCGTCAGGCCGGCCACGTATTTTTCAAACACGCCGGGCGGCATCGCGTCGTGGCTAAAACGCTCCACTTTTTGAATGATGATTTCATAGAGTTCCCCCTCCACGTGCCGCCATTTAAACATCTCCTGCCGGGACACTTCCCAATTTTGCGGGGCGTTCTCGACGTTGCCGTTTAGGGTGATGTACCCGGTTTTGTCGGGGTGGAACCGCATGATGATCTCCCCATCAAACGTGAAATCGTGATTGTCGCGTCTGTCGGAGAAGGTCAGGTTACCGTCGCAGGCCACCGACAGCGGAGGCGTGTAGAAATACCACGCCAGCGCGGCGCCGGTTAGCATCAGGTTAAAGATCAGAATGAGCCAAATTTTGATATGTCGCATATCACCACTCGTAATAGTAAAGCGTACGGCAGGTGCTCGCTTTATCCTGCGTGAGGGAACACTGGGAAAGCACCAGCCTCCCTTCGTGGCCGTAAAAAAGCGTTCTCTGGATGTGCATATAGAAAATGGAATTTTTCAGACACGGCAGATGGCCGTCCTGCTGCAGGGTTTGCGCCAGGGCAATCGCCTTCTCGTGAAACACATCCGCCAGCGGCGTAAAGGTGTAGACCGGACAGGTGCCGATATGGGTCAGCAGATGGATCTCCCTCTGCGGGTTTGCTGGCTTGATCGCCGTTATCCAGAGGCACAGCGTCACGATCGCCAGGGTAAGCGCGCCGCAGAACAGCCATTCCGGCCGAACGCGCCATGCCGGTTTCGCCGTTTTGGCGGCCGGGGGCGCTTCCTCCTGGGCCGTTACCGTGACGTCGGCGCTGAGCATAAAGCCCGTCTTAGGGACTGTGACGATAAACAGCGCGTCGGGAAGCAGGCTTGCCAGCATTTTGCGCAAAATACTGATGTACTGGTTTAACGAGTTGTTCGATCCCTGGAGCCCACGTCGATCCCAGACCTCATGGAGAAAGGTGTCCCGTTCAACCACGTTCCCATGATGCTGGACCAGCAACTTCAGGATGGTATTGGCCGTGCAGGTGAGGATCTGCGCATCCTCATCCGGCGCATTGATAAGAGAAACAGAACCGTCCTCGTCGTTGTAGACGATGGCGTCAGCAAGCAGGTATTTCATAATTTGTTGTAAAACAGACAGAGATAATGAAAAAAAAGAGAAGGTGTTTACATCTTCTAAGCAGAGCTGCTGGCTATTTTAGCGTCATTGTTACCGATAACATTGATCCAGACGGTTTTTTGAGGCGTTTAATAAGTCAGCGTAATTATCACGTCGTCAATAAACTCCCCCGTACCGCTCAGAGGCTGGGCCGGGACTTCTCCATAAACGGTGAAGCTCTGGGTGCCGCCTGTGGGATGGGCGACGACCAGCGCATCCCCGCTGCGCCAATCGCCCCAGCGTTGCGTGGCCGCGGCATCCTGCCAGAGCCCATAGCGCAGGCACTGGCCTTCGTCGTTGCAAAGCTGCCGCTGATTGCCGCTGGCATGGTTGCCGTTGCCCATAGCAAGGGTAAACGCCGTGCCGGCCGGGCAGCGCGTGGTGAGTGTTGCCGTGGAACGCGTTGGGCGCAGCGTGGCGGTGCTGCTCAGCGTGCCGAAGTTAAGCGGGGTGACGCGTTCTATGTAGCACCCCTGGCTGATTTCGGCCTGCGCGTTGGTGCCGCCCTGCACCTGCTCGCCCTCCGCGGAACCGTCCAAGCAATTTTGCAGCGCATCCTGACGGGTGGCGCTGTGCCAGGCGATGCGCAGATTCATGTTGTAGTTGTAATAGTGGTACGCCGGCAGTTGGTTTTGTCCCGGCAGGAGGGTGGCGATAAGCGGAAAGCTACCGCTGATGCTGGTATTGCTTTGTGCAGTCAGGGTCTGCTGAATGAGATCCCCGCCGCTGGCGGGGCCCAGCTCCTGAGAACGCGCGACGCCGTTAAACAGGCGGAAGAGCAGGGAGTACTGTTTCCCCTCCTGGTCCCCGGTCGAGAGCATCTGAAAGGGCGGAGCATCCATGCTGCTCAGGCAGACGTTGATATATTCCAGCGTGCCGTTATTGTCGGCCTGACAGCTAAATTTCACCTCGGTGTTGGTCGAGGCGGCATTGCCCGCCACGACGCTGCCAAAGTTAATGGCGGCGGGTGAGGTTATCCAGCATGCTGCCGCCATCGCTTTCATGGACAGCACGAGCAGCAGCAATAACGGTGCTTTTAATGACACAGTTGTTCTCCAATATTCTGTATTGCTGACGCGGCGCGCGGGGCCGGAAGCGTGACCCGACACTCCCCCTCGCCGGTTTTCACCACCAGTTCACCCGGCAGGGGCGGATCTTCAAGCCAGATGAAACCGTCACGTCCGACGATGGTCGCGCCGCGTGGCGTTGAAACGATGCTGCCCAGCGGGAGCGGCTTATGGCGGCTGTCGACCAGCCGGGCCTGAACCGTCACGGCGTGATGGACGTTAAAATCGACCTTTACCGCGCTGCCGTTGCCCGGTCGGGCATCTATGTCGGTGACGGGGGCCATCACATCGGCGGGGAGATCCAGCGGATTGATACTGACTTTGCTGCTGTGGTATTGCGGCAGGTCGGTCAGCAGCAGATAACCGTTTTCATCGGTTTCGCCTGCCGGGCGGTTTTCCAGCATGACCGGCACGTGTCCAACGCCGTGGGTGGAGACCAGCGCCAGGCTCTGTTGGCTGTAGCGCAGGGCATGAGGACTGCCATCCAGCAGCGTCAGGCTGCCTTCGGCTGAGGCGTACTGGTTGCCCAGCTTCGCGCCTTGCTCCAGCCCGACGTGCCACTCACCGGCATGACCCAGATAGCCCACGTCCGCATAGGTATCCCGGCGCTCACCAACGCTTTGTCCCAGCTGCCATGACCAGCCGCCGAGCCGATCGTCCGGCTGGTGGCGATAATCCATGCGCGACGTCTCGCGGCTGGTCTGAACGGAGAGGGTATCCGCACGGCCTAACGGGACCGAGAGCATAAGCTGAACGTTACTCGACGCATCCGTAAACGAACGGGTATAGCTCAGCGTGGTGGATAGGTGGGCAGGCAGCGAGACGGACCAGGAGGCGTTGAGGTAGCGCTGTTTGTTGCCCTGAATGTTTTGCTGTACCCAGCCTGCGCCTACGGTACCAAAATGGGGCACGGAGTGGCTTAGCCAGACGCTATCGCTGCGTCTGACCGGCAGGGCACCGATCGTGCGGGCGTTATCGGCAAAATCGGCATCAGTACGGACGGTGCTGGCAGATAAGCCCGTCCCGCTGCCGTTCCATTGCCAGCCAAGGCCCCACTGTTTTCCCAGACCGTAGGGGCTGTCGCTCAGGGCAACATGCTGGCTGACAATCCCTATGTTGGGTGAGATCAGCCAGTCGACGCCTGTCCCGACATTGCGCAGTTTGCTCTGCTGTTCGGTGTGCAGCGCCAGCGTCAGCTGGTTACTTACCCCATAGCGCCAGCCCGCGTCGAGCACAGGAGTGGGGGCATAGTCATTGGATCGCAGGGCGTAGTTCTGCCGCATCCAGCCGATATCCAGCGAGCCGCTGCTGAGTCCTTCCGCCAGCATCCCAGGCGCACCGTAGAGATCGAGTTGTACGGTGCGACGCTGACCGTTGATATCGGTAATGACCACCTGCGCCTGTCCGCTTCCGGTGAAGGAGGGCAGGGTATCCAGCAGAAAATCCCCCGGCGTCACGCGCTGGCTGCTCTGCTTAAGCCCGTCGATGTAAAGATCGACCGTTGAAGGCAGGACGGCAGTGTCGCTGTAGCGGCTGCGCGGTTCGGTGTTGAGCTGCGGATCAAGCTCAAAATTCCGCGCCCAGTGCAGACCGCCAAAACGTACCTGCCGGCTCCAGCGGGTGCCCGTGGTGATGCTGTCACCCAGCGCCAGGCTGGTCAGCGAGTCTGCGTTGTCCCACTGCCAGCGGGTTTCAAGACGCGTGTGGCTGGGTCGGCCCGCGCTGTTTTCCTCCCCCGCATGGCTTGAAAAGCTGCTGCTGAAGGTGCCGGGAAGCGCCCCGGATGCGGTCAGCGAGGTCTGCGCGTTAAGCTGGCGGTTCCCCTGGGAATCACTGGCATAAAGGGCATACCCGAGCGTAAACGCGCTGATGGGCTGCGCCTCGGGATAGCGATACTGCGCGGTCGGCCTCTCGATAGTCAGGCGCTGCTGGCCGTCGAGCGCCTTTGCGTCGGCGGTAAGGGAGACCTGCTGAGCATGTAAATCAAGACTGACCTTCAGGCCCGGCAGGGACGTCAGTTCAACCCACTCGCTGTGGTCATCCGGGACGCGAAGCCCCAGCTTTTTGAGGTCGCCGCGGTCAATCCACAGCGCTTCACCCACTACCCGGCAGGCCCACAGCTCCCCTCGAGGAGCGTGATTCACCGTGATGGCCAGCCATTGTACGGTGTCGGCGGCGGGTTCAGCCTGGGCTGTCAGCATGAGCGTTAGCCAAAGCAGGAGCGCGAGTAGCGAGCGGGCGCAGGGGGATCTGGCTGGCATGGTGTTCATCATTGAGATAGGCGCGCAGTGCGCTGAGCGTGTGGTGTGAAGCCTGCTTAAGTGTCACAAGCGCGGTCTGTCCCGGCAGCACATAGCCCGCCAGCCCTTTCACCGATCCCACAACCTGCCCGCTGGCCGTCAGGGCCTGCAGGTGGCTCAGGCGAATATGGCTGTTTCCGGCGTTATAGCAGCGGATCGTTCCCGGGGACTCCGCCTGTTCGCAGCTCAGGGCATCGCGGCTGACGGGCATATTCTGGTTTCCGGCAATAAAGACGGGAATCGAGTAGCGCAGCAGAAAGTGCACCGCGTTGGGATTGGCCGCACGGGACGTTGCATCCGGCAGTTCATCAATGACCAGGCGGTAACTTTGCTCCTGTTCACGGATGCCGGGCTCCATAATGATGATGCGCACCAGCTGCTGCTGGCCCGGCGCCAGGGAGGTCATCGCGGGGCTGCTGACCACCTTGTCGGTGGCCGTTAACACATCTTTGCCGTTTTGCTGGGTCCATTCGTAAACCCGTATCTGAGCATGGATGGCCGCTTTGCCGCTGTTCGTGAGGTAGACCGCGGATGCTCTTTGACCGCTCTGGAGATCGAGCGTCACGGGGGCCACCTGAAGTGTGGCGGCTAGCGCGTAGCGCGACAGCAGCGTAAGCATCAGTAACCACAGAATGAAGCAGGGAAGACAGCGTCGCATGATCAATACACCAGATTTAAGGTGACATCGTCGCTGTAGGCGCCCGCTTGCGCGGTCGTCAGCGCCCCTGCGTCAATAACGCCATACAGCGTCTCTTCCTGCGCCATGCCGTTGCCGGTATCGGTCAGCCCATCGGTGCTGGTGATTTGCGTCTGTTTGCTCTCATCGGCAAAGAGTTTCCACGCTATCTTCTGTGCGCCCGTTTCACCGTTTTCCGGCTTCAGCCAGAAGGTGCCGTTTTCGCTGCTATCGTTGCTGGTGGCGGAAAGCGTGAACGGCGTACCGTTGGTACAGACAATATCGACCTGCGTTTTGGCCTGAATTTCGTTTGATTCATCCGACCCGTGGCGTGAGAAATTGAGGTCGTTGGCTTTGAGGGTGCAGGATTTTACTACCTCAAGTGAAACGTGCATCGTCGCGCTTGCGGTACTGTCTGCGGCGATCGCAGCGGCAGGAAGCAGGAGAGCGGAGCAACATACAGCAGTGGAGATAATTTTCATGATCTTATTTCCTGACGTGAATAACAGTGCAATTACAAAGAAGTGGCCAGAGCGTCCAGCAGGCAGAGTTTTCGATAGAATTCCGCCAGGTTCTGACAGCAAAATTTTTTCATCGCGTTACGCTTGTGGGTGTAGATCGTTTTCGGTGATTTATTAAGGATTTGTGCGATACGCACCGGGCTGAACCCTTTTTGAATCAGCATGCAAACCCGCATTTCCTGGTACGTGAGCGTGGCGGTATTTTCTAAAGAGAAGGCCATGTCGCTAAAGCAGTGGCTTAGTTGGGCAAGGGACACATTTCCCGGGACCACTCTGATCCGCTCATTGCCTGGCAGGGTGTTAATATCGTTGACCCTGGCCGTATCCGTAAATAACAGCCAGCTCTGCCCGACGTGCGTGCTGAACAGTTCCTGCAAACGCTGAAGCCCTTCTGGAGTAACGTTATTGATCCAGTACGCTTCAGGACGGGGAGACACGGCCGTCGATACTATCGAATGGAGGCCGAGCCACAAAAACGCGTTGCTGCTCAGAACGATGACCTGATAGCCGGCATTCGGGATGAAAGGCGTCATTTCATGCCCCACAGATAACCCTGGCCGTAGTCGGCCACGCTGGCGCGGGCCAGCGCGAAATCGCCCGCGGTTTCGATGCCTTCTATGAGTACCTTACTGGCGACACGCTTGTACTGGCGGGTGAGGTGCAGGAACTTAGCCTGCTCGGTACGTCCGCTCCAGAAGGTATGTTTGTCAATTTTGACGCCGCAGAAGCGGATCTGGCTGGCAAGCAGCTCGGGAAGAATGTCTTCGCCGACGTCGTCCGCCCACACTTCAACGCCCCACAGATGGAGCATTGCGATACCTGTTCGCAGGGAGCGGCTTTGCATATCGTCGAGTTGTACCATCGTATGGAGATCGGTAACTTCGATAGCCAGCCTCTCCGGGCAGGCGGTTTCTTCTTTCAGCCTGTCGAGGAAGTCCGGTTCCAGCAGTAAATCCGATGTCGCGTTGAGGTAATACTTGTCGCCTTCTTCGCAAGACATGATATGGCGAAGCTGCGCAAAGAAGTGCTCTTTACGCTGTGTAGAAGGCATTGAGCTAAAGTAGTCTTCAAGATTGACGTGGGGCTTTGCCGTGGACAGTACCTCCCAGGCAATCACATTTTCACTGCGCAGTGCCCGGATGGACTCGAACTTATAGCCGGTTAGCATGATAAAAGTGTATACCGCTCCGTAGTGATTTCAGGAGTGGTATATTTTATTAAATGTGATTTTTGCGGGATATTTATAAATAAAAATCGCTCATATAAAGCGTTTTTATCTAATTTATAAGCTTTATATAGGATTTTTTATTTACATAACCGCCCGGCAGGATGCCGGGCGGGGTATGCGTTAGCCTTGCTTGCTGACAATTTTAATGTCGACCATACCAATCCCGAGCTGGCGCGGGGAGTGGCCGAGAATATTCCCTTCATTAGTGGACTGCGGGTCTGGTGGCACAATCACTAAAGTATTGCTGCGCGATGGATTGGTGAAATGCAGCGTGTGAGTGCTTACGTCGTTACCAAGCGTCAGCGTCTGCTCCTCTCCGCCCACGCGCACCGGCACGGGCTTATTCGCGTTGGGTCCGTACGCTCTGGCTGTAATCACCAGGTCGAACTGCGCCGGCAGCGGATGGGCATACTCAATTTTTACCTCATTGCCCAGCTGTGCGTTGGACCAGCGACCCCAGGATTCCGGACGAGAGATACCGCTGAACTGTTTAACCTCTTCCGGCGCACCGGCAACGTTGAAGATAAAGCTGTCGGCTTTATAGCGAATATCGTTGTCGACGATTTTCAGCATGTCGACGTTGTGCTGATAGCGGGCGGTATCGATAACCGTATCCCTGAACGCGGTTTTCCCCTTCCACACCGCTTTGTCCACGTGCTGCACGGTTTGCTCCCCGCCAAGCTGCCCCTGAGAGACGCACCAGTCGGTAGACAGCGCCAGCGGCTGTGACCAGAGCTGGCCCATTTTGTAACAGGTGTCGACCCAGACAAAGTTATCGCGCGGGGCAAAATCAGCCAGCTGGAAGCGCAACGGTGCCGAGTATTCGCTTTCGGGCAGCGGCTCAACGCGGTTATCCGACACGCGCAGTAGCAACGGCAGGCGGAAGTTGCTACCGGAGAAGGCGATCGTTTTTTTATCCTGATCGATGGTGAAGTCTTTCATCTCTTTCGGGAAATTCCACAGGCGGATGATATCCGGCTTCCAGGCGAGGATTTTTTCCTTCATGTTGAGGAACACTTCGGACAGCGATTGTCCTGACAGCGTGCTGCGGCCCAGACCAATAAAATTGTCTCCGCCGAGGATATCCAGCACGGTGGCGCCGTTATCCATGGAGTTACGTTTGGTGGCGATCACCTCCTGCTGCGGTTTGTCGCCGCGCAGAACGAAGAACAGATTGCTGCGATCCTGTTTGTTTAGCTGATCCCACGCGCTGTTTTTCATCGCCAGATGGTCAGAAGAGACGACGATCACCGTGTTTTTGAAATACGGCGAGGCTTTGATTTTGTGAACCAATGCGGCGATATGCTCCTGACTACAGGTGACGGCGCTGAAGGATTTATTGCTTTTGCCGTCAATGTCGTAACGTTTGCGCTTGCAGGTGCGTGAGACGAAACCGTCAGGATGGTGGGTATCCACCGTCAGGGCAAAGAGGGAGAAGCGTTTCCCGGCGCGGGAAAGTTCTTCGAATTTTTTCCAGGTCTCATCCAGCACGGTATCGTCGTAGAAGCCCCAGTCGTTGCGGTAGGTGGGGTCGGCGACCGTCGCTTTTAACTCTTCTGAACCGTACAGATGGTCAAAGCCGTGGGATTTGAGGAACACATCTTTTCCGGCAAAGCGCAGATTGGCTCCCTGCACAAAATAGTTCTCATAGCCGGAGTTTTTCAGGATGTCGCCCAGGCAGATATTTTGCGGGAAGAAGCTCGACATAGAGGCCGAGGCGTTGCCTTCAAAGGGGGCAAACAGAGGGATGCCGCACTGGGAGGCGACCATCCCGGCGATGGTGTAATCGGTGCCGGGGAGTTGCATGGTGTGGCTG
Source organism: Enterobacter cloacae complex sp. R_G8 (assembly GCF_024599795.1). Classification (NCBI taxonomy): domain Bacteria; kingdom Pseudomonadati; phylum Pseudomonadota; class Gammaproteobacteria; order Enterobacterales; family Enterobacteriaceae; genus Enterobacter; species Enterobacter cloacae complex sp. R_G8. The sequence continues at coordinate 4,451,185 of NZ_CP102246.1, read as the reverse complement.
AAGTCGAGACCTTCGTTTTTCAGGGCGCCCAGATCCGGCGTCAGGTTCGGGAAGGCATCGTTATCGAAATAGGTTCTCTCCAGGCTCTCGCCGTAGATATACACCAGATTAAGCTTCGGGTTAGCGATCGTTTTCGATGGCTCTTTATAGTACGCCACGAAATCCGGATCGCCGTCGCGCGACTGGGATTTCACCAGCTCGGTGATCTGGTGAAACGCCGGGCTGGCATCCACGGAGGCCAGCGCAAGGAAAAGCGCCAGCAGGCTGTAGCCATGGTGGTGCGGAAGATGACGGCGGCGGCGCAGGACCCAGGCGAGCGTACCAAAAATCACCACCAAAGCCATCACCAGCCCCAGACCGGGGAGAATGTATTTACCTACGCCCGCGCCCGTCAGGCTATTGGTCAGCGTGTAGAGCACTGCATCGTTGATACCGTCGCCGGTAAAGTAGTCGCTGGCGTAGAGCGTAATGTTTAAAACAATAAAAATGCCGAGCACCACCAGCGTGGCGACAAACCACCACGTGTTACGGCCTGCTTTCCAGGCGTAAACGCCGATGGAGGCAAGAAAAAGGGCAAGGGACATTAACTCTGACAACAGCATATCCTCATGACGCCAGGTGCTTCGCTGGCTAATTGATTATTTTTTGGGTAATACAATGTAATGGCGATGTCGCTAAGCTGCAATTTTAGTGTCACGAAAGTGTGCCGTTGTTAGGAATTGGTTTAGAAAATCGTTTTTTTGAAGGCGGTCGCATCCTGTTGTACGGATGCTGAGACGAGGGCAGAAGGGGAAAATGCCGGTTTCACGCCGCGTTGCAAGACTAACGTATTAAACGCGGCGTGTTGTGGCAGGAAATGGGGCCGATCAGGAGATGAAATTAACACCCTGTTTCAGCACCAGATCGCAGGCTTTGGTTTTCACCTGTTTCGCCAGAGATGAGTTGCCCAGGGTGCTCAGATTCAGCTGCTGGCCATTTTGCGCGTTCAGCAGACCCTGAATGCCGTCCATGTAGTTGGTGTCGGCTTTCTGCTCCTGGGTATCCAGACCCAGCTTACCCAGCACCTGGTTTTTCACGTTTTGCGCATCGGTGACGGACGCCAGCTTTTGCTTCGCACAGTATTCCAGAATACCCGCCGCGTTGTTCATGGTGCCCGCGCTCAGGCTCTGGGAGCTGTTGCCCAGCAGGCTGGTGAGGGAAGAGGCTGACAGCCCGCCCTGCGTGCTGCCGCTCTCTTTGGTGAGTTCGCTGGCGGCGCTGGAGAGGGACTCCTGCCAGGATGCGGCGTGCGCCATGCCGGTGACCAGCAGGGCGCCTAAAAGTGTGCTGAAAAGAATCTGTTTTTTCATAATGGCTTTCTCAAAAAGGTCCGTTTTGGGCCGGAAGGGGTCCAGTATATACCTCCGGGCCACCGGCGATTCCTGGAACTGTCTTAATACTCTTTACCGGTGACGCGGCTGCGATAGCTTTCCCAGTCAAAGATGACGTACAGACTGTTGCCCAGCTTCATGCGATCCATCACGCGTTCGCCCAGTAAGCGGGTCATCTCGTCGATATTGTGGTTGGTTAGCATGCCGGTGGGACGTTTGGAAGAAGAGCGGCGATCGACAATCTGATTAATGATCACTTTTTCGTAGCGGGATTCGGTCTGAACGCCAATTTCATCGATAACCAGCAAGTCAACGTTGCTCAGATCGTTAAGCAGCTGCTCTTCGCTGGTTTCGCGGTTGCTAAAGGTGTCTTTCATGGCAGACATGATATCGGCCACGGTAATAATTAATACCGATTTCCCGCGCAGAAGCAGTTCGTTACAGATGGCGGCGGCCAGGTGATTTTTGCCGGTGCCGGGCTTACCGCTGAAGATAAAGCTGGCGATGTTGCCGTCGAATTCATCCACATACTGACGCGCGGCGGCAAGGGCGTTCATTTGCCCGTTGGTCTCAATTTTATAGTTATCGAACGAGCAGTTCTGATGCAGGGGACGAATACCGGAGCGGTTAAAGGTACGCTGCATTTTCATCGCCCGGTTTTCGCGGGCGAGGGCGGCGGCGCGGATCTCACCCTGTTCTTTTTGCCACGCCAGAAGTTCTTCACCCGTAGTGAACGCGGGCTTCACATTGGCTGGCATCATCTTTTGCAGTCGTTTCATCAGGTCGCCGACGTTTTTCATTTCGCACCTCGGAATCCATTAGGGATCTGTTTATCCGGTTCTGAAAAAGCGTTGATATCGCGTTTGGGCTGGCCGTTATTGCTGGCGCGGTTAATCTGCAGATGGCGGGCAAGCTTTTGCTGCCACTGAATGTGGGTAAAGACTTTACCTTCTGCCTGCCACCAGGCAATAAAGGCGGCAAGCTCTTCAGGGGTTGCCGGTTGCGTGAGCGCAATGCCCCACAGCGCCGCCTGCCGCTGAAAATCAACATCCGGGTGCCAGCCCGCGTACAGGGCAAATTTTCCCATCGGAACCGTCACGGGGGCGTTACCTGGCTCTTCAAAGAACTGGTTATCCAGTGTGACATCGCTCGCCGGGCGCGACAACCGCGCTTCAATCTCCAGAAGCTGTGCCAGACGCTCTGGTGTGAGGGCGTAAAACGCCGGGGCGTTGTCGGCCAACACCGCAAGCGTGCCGCCTTCGGCGTGCGTCAACACACCACGGGGATCGCGCATAAAGGCATCAATACCAGCAATGCTGGTGGTCAGAATTCTGGAGGACATAACGCTTTCTCAACTGATTACTACGGGCGTGATATGGGCTTATGGTAGCACAGAGAGGATGAGGGGATGGAGGGGATTTCCCCGGTGGCGCTGCGCTTACCGGGGCTACAGTCGTAGGCCTGATAAGCGCAGCGCCATCAGGCATTTATCACGCGATGATATTCAGGGTCACGTCGATGTTACCGCGGGTCGCGTTAGAGTATGGACAAACAATGTGCGCCGCATCGACCAGTTTTTTGGCTTCTGCAGGATCCATACCTTCAACGTGGATGTTCAGTTTAGCTTCAATACCAAAACCGGTTGGCAGTGGGCCAATCCCGACTTCACCTTCAATATAGGCCTCTTTTGGCAGCGTAAATTTGTCGCGCGCAGCCACAAACTTCATTGCGCCCAGGAAGCAGGCGGAGTAGCCGGCAGCAAACAGCTGTTCAGGGTTGGTCACTTCACCCCCCATGCCGCCCATCTCTTTTGGCACACCCAGTTTGACGTCCAGGACGCCATCGGAAGAGGTTGCACGGCCGTCACGGCCCCCGGTTGCTTTTGCTTTGGCAGTGTAGACAACTTTTTCTAAAGACATGGCAGGTTCCTCATCTTACGTTTATGTGTGCTATTAAATAGCGTGCGATATATATAGGTAAATAAATACGCGTAAAGTATAGCCTTACGCGTGATGTAACTGATGTCGTAAAAGTTCAAGCTGCTGCTTAAGTGCCAGCATCGTGTCAGTATCACATTGTGCTGCGCATCCCACCGCGTGGGGGATCCCGGATGCCTGCTGCTGCAGCTCACGCCCTGCGTCGCTCAGCGTAACGGCGACCTGACGTTCATCTTTACGCGAACGCTGACGGTTGATCAGCCCGGCGCTTTCCAGACGCTTCAGCAGCGGCGTCAGGGTGGCAGAGTCAAGGAACAGCCGCTCGCCAATGTCCGACACCGTAATGTCATCCTGCTCCCACAGTACCAGCATTACCAGGTATTGCGGGTAGGTCAGGTTCAGCGGTGCCAGCAGTTGCCGGTACAGCTTGTTAAGCGCCAGGTTTGCCGAATAGAGGGCAAAACAGAGCTGGTTATCCAGCAGAAGCGCGTTGGTGGTGTCGTTCGTTTTTGCGTTCATGGAATGAATATAGATAGTGCGCGATATAATTGCAAGCAATTTTATGGGCACGTATAACGAAGTGCCACCTGAACGGCCATTTTCCGGTAGTGCTGGCGCTGAGCCATTTCGTCCGCCCCCTCTTCAAACAGCAACGTAAAGGTGTAGCTGTTGGCGACGTAGTGGAAGCTGAAGCTGCTGATCAGGCGGTGGAGATCGCGGGCTTCAACCGTCTGGTTGAACAGCTGCTTTTCCTTTCCACGATGCAGGATATCTTCGATCAGGTCGAGCGCGCTGCGGTTGACCTGGCGCAGGTAGCTGGATTGCTGCATGAAGCGACCACGCTGCATGTTTTCCATGCAGATAATACGAATGTAATCCGGATGGTCTGCGTGGTAGTCAAAGGTGGCTTCAACCAGATGAACCAGCGCTTCTACCGGCGGCATGGCGGCCAGGCTGAGCGCTTTTTCACTGTTTCGTATCTGGGTGTAAACGTACTCCAGTACGAGAAGATAAAGATTTTCTTTGTTCTTAAAGTGGTAAACCACCATCCGTTTAGTGGTGCCTGCTTTCTCTGCGATTTGCTCCATGCGGGCACCGTTCAACCCATATTCGGCAAAAAGCGCGATAGCGCTCTGGAAAATTTTCTCCTTCAGGCTGGATTCTTCATGCTGCTCCGGGAGTTCGCTGCCAGGGTTTGCCACATCCTTTCCTTATCGTCACTAAACGGAATAGAGAGATTATCCCCATGGCAGCGAAATAACACAAACATCAAACGCGCGGGCGTTTGCGGTAAAGCCACAGTCCTGGGATCGACAACCCAATCGAGAGCGCGCCAACGATAGAAGAGGCCTTAAGAAAGTTGCTCAGGAGCAGGATCATTTGTGGCTCGGTATAGCCAAAGTGGCTGATTTTTACCGCTGAGATCATGGCCGTGTAAGCGGAAATGCCCGGGAACATTGGGATGACGGCCGCGACGGTAAACACCTTGGGATGGGCCAGATACCAGCGCGACCACTGAATACCAATGCTGCCGACCAGCATGGAGGCCATAAAGGTCGACCACTCGATATTAAAACCGGCGGTCATCATGATCATTCGCGAGCCATGGCCGATTGCGCCCAGGAGCGCGCACCACGGCAGGGCGCGCTGCGGGACGTTGAACACCATTGCAAAGCCGACGGCCGGAATGGCGGCCAGAAACATGTCCTGCGCCAGTGCCAGCAGAAACGTTATCACGCCCATCCGCGTAACCCCCACAGTGTCATGGCCATTACCACGCCGATGCAGGTCGCCAGCGTGAGCAGGCTGGCAATCGCCCAGCGTGCCAGGCCGGTATTGATATGCCCTTTAAACATGTCGGCAACAGCGTTAATTAACGGGAAGCCCGGCACCAGAAGGAGCACGCTGGCGGCCATGGCGATGGTGGGCGTGTTGGCAAACTGCGGCAGGCGCAGCAGCAGCCCGGAAACCGTCGTGGCGACAAAAGCGGTGATGCAGAAGTTAATTTGTGGGTGCAGTTGCCGGTGCGTCAGCACCTGGCGAACATACATGGCAATGCTGCTGGCGCAAAAGGTCACGAACGCGCCGTCCCAGCCCCCTTTATTGAGCTTACAAAAACAGGCGCACGACAGTCCCACCATTAACACCACCAACCAGCGCGGATAACGTAATGGCTTGATTTGATTAAATCGTTTTTCTATCTCTTTGAGGTCGAGAAGCTTATGTTCAGCCAGAATGACGATATGCTGTACTTCGGTCACAACGTGCATGTTAATGCCGCGGTCGTGGTTTTTACGGGTAGAGGTGAGGCACTGACCGTCTTTGATGGTGGTCAGCACGATGGCGTTTGATGAAATCGCGCTTTCGACGCTATCCATCCCCAATGCCAGCCCCAGACGCGTCGAAAGCTCCTCGACCAGGGCACTCTCTGCCCCGTGCTGGAGCAGGAAAAGCCCGCACTGAATACATAGCCGCGTGATGGCACGCTGCATTGATATTTCTGCCTGCATGTAGTGTCCCGAAGAGTTGATGAATCGCTTGCCTGTTGGCCCTCAATGCTTACTTTTAGCACAAAGTGCGGTATCCCTTGCTCTGGGTTAGATCAAGATTCTTGCAAACAGTTCACGTCCGGTTCGCGAAAGCGGATGCGATAATATATAAATGCGATGAATTTAAATATTCTAAAATATAAAGTATTTATATTAAGTTATTCTTATTTTATATTTTCGTTCTTTTAATGTCTTTGCAATTAAATTTAATTGTGCTTTGTGAGATATTACCGTTGTTTTAGGCATTTCTTAACCTAAGAACATATCTCATCTTCTGCTTGTATTAATCAGTCTTACACTCAGGGACGAAAATACGTAAATCTTGATGCGTGTAAACGTTACTCATCAAATGAAAAATGGACACGGAGGGTCTATGTTGTCATTGAATGGTAAGCATGGCGTAGTAATTAGCAGGGTACCCGTGATGCAAAGCGGGCTAGGCAGCGTTATGTCAAACCATTTCCCTGAATTTGAATTGACATATTGCCGCTCGTTGCAGGAGTTAACGCTGCTCCAGCTTCGCCGGGCCGACGTCATTATTGCCGATATTTCAGGCGAATACAGGAAACCCCGGGGGACGCTTGAAGGGTATTACAGCTTACTGAATCAATATCGGGATATTCACTGGATTTTTCTGGTCTCTCGTCCCCTTTATCCCGTCGCAGTGGAACTGCTTATGCGGCCGGAAAGTACGCTGCTTTCTGAAATGGAACCGATTGAAGGCGTGATTAATGCTATTCGTGCAGGGAGCGAGCGGGCGGAGCGGATAAGCCAGACGTTATTGTCTCCTGAAGTGGTTGCTGCTGAAGACGACGAGCCATTTGTGGCGCTCACCCACTCCGAACGCAAAGTGCTGCGTCTGTTAGGCAAGGGCTGGGGCATTAATCAGATTGCGACTTTGCTTAAGAAGAGCAACAAAACGATCAGCGCGCAGAAAAACAGCGCGATGCGACGATTGTCGCTGCGTAGCAATGCCGATATGTACGCCTGGATTAACAGTGCACAGGGAATGAGAGAGCTGAGTTTACTATCAGCCTATGGAGAGTACGAGGAATGGAAAAAACCGACACCACACGACATATCGCTGTCATCGAAAATTGCACAATGAGTGCCGTTGGGCTGCAGCATCTTTTTGCTATGCCCATGCTCAGCCAGTATCAACTGCACCTCTTCAGCCAATTCGAAAGCTTTAAACAGGCGCTTCCCGGCGTCTCTTTTTTCTCGGTGATCTATTCACTCTCTGACGCGCGTGAGGAGCGTCGTAACTGTCTGGCATCCCTGCGTGATCTCGCGTTCACGCACGGTAATATCCAGCGCATTGTGCTGGCATCTGATGATGTGGAAGCGCGGTTGATCAGCCATTTGTCGCCTTCTCGTCTGCACGGCATTATTAGTAAATCGGTACCGCTTAGCCACCTGCAGGAGGAGCTGGTGGTGTTATTGAGTGAAACGCATCATATCAATGACAATATGTTGAACCACTGGTATGTGAATCAAAACAGAATGTTAAGCCCAACAGAGCGAGCAATATTACGTTATATGTCTTTCGGATTTTCCATCCCTGAAATTGCGGCACAACTGGAACGCAATATTAAGACTATCCGGGCACATAAGTTTAATGCGATGGTTAAATTGGGAGTGAATTCTGACGTAGGGCTACTGGATGCGGCGGATATTCTTACTCACCTTCCGGCAAGAGACATGCGCTATGCGGTGTCAGGCTCGCCGGCATTTTTATAATCAGGAATTGAATGATGCGCCAGATAGACACTGGCACATCAATCAAATGCACACATCGACCCACTTTGCGGATGTCAGCTCTGCCATCCGGTCTGGTGAAATACGTACGGCACTGTGAATTGCGCCCGCAGCGGGTAGTACTTCAGCGTACTGTTTTAATGAAACATCGCAGTACACAGAGAGTGGGTTTTCCAGCCCGAACGGGCATACTCCTCCAACGGGATGACCCGTGATGGTTACCACTTCATCACTACTGAGCATGCGCGCTTTCGCACCAAAGGTATCTTTCAGTTTTTTGTTATCCAGACGCGCATCGCCTTTAGCTACCACCAGGATCACTTCATTTTTAACTTTCAGCGATAGCGTCTTGGCGATTTGTCCCGGCTCAACGCGATGAGCGGCAGCAGCCAGCGCAACGGTCGCGGTACTCTCACCCAGTTCTATGACTTCTATATCCGGAGCGTTGTCGGCAAAAAACTGCTGTACAGACTGCAAACTCATTGTTTCCTCCTGACTAATATCCTGCGTAATCTGTCACAAGAATTTATAGGCTGTAAATATCTCTTAAGTAACAAATATCCCTCATGGCCGATTTCTGGATCGCCTTCACATTCACAGAAACCGGTTACAGTAACCGGTTGCAGAGCGTCATTGAGAGATTAATACTGAAGGCGTAACGTCCCCTGTATCCAATAATAAGAGCACATTATGAAACCATTCCGTCTGAGCAGTACCGCTGGTACACGAGCCAGCAAGGTTGTGAAGCTGATTTATGGAACAACGTGTGGTGTGAAAGCGCCCGTACCGAACGTCTGACAGGAGATCTGCTATGTCTGCCAACCATGCTGCGTTTAATCTGATATTTCGTTTCGTTGAAAATTACGTTAGTCCTATTGCCGGGCGGATCTCTTCCCAGCGTCATGTCATGGCTATCCGTGACGGGTTTATCTCCGCAATGCCATTCATGATTGTCGGTTCATTTTTGTTGGTCTTTGCTTACCCACCGTTTTCGCCAGACACTACCTGGGGCTTCGCGCAGGCCTGGCTGGATATGGCAAAGCAATTTGAAGGCCAAATCCTGACCCCGTTCGATATGACGATGGGCATTATGTCCATTTATATTTGTGCGGCTATTGCCTATAACCTTGGCAAACACTATGTGAAATCACATCAGTTAGACCCGTTCATGTGCGCCATGCTGTCGCTGATGGCGTTTCTGCTGGTGGCTGCGCCGAAAACCAAAGGCGCGCTGCCCGTAGACAGTCTGGGCGGTACGGGGATCTTCACCGCGATTCTGGTGGCAATCTATTGCGTCGAGATGATGCGTTTCCTGAAAGCACACAATATTGGTATCCGTCTGCCCGACCAGGTACCACCGATGATCAAAAACTCCTTTGACCTACTGATCCCGGTGCTGGTGGTCGTGCTGACGCTTTATCCGCTGAGTTTGTTGATTCAGTCTCAGTTTGGCATGCTGATCCCCCAGGCCATTATGTCTCTCTTCAAACCGCTGGTTTCTGCCGCAGACTCTCTGCCTGCGATCCTGCTGGCGGTGTTGATCGGCCATTTGCTGTGGTTTGCGGGGATCCACGGAGCGGCAATTGTTTCCGGAATGCTGCAGATGTTCTGGCTGACCAATCTCGGGGCTAACCAGACTGCGCTGGCGGCAAGCCAGCCTCTGCCACATATCTTTATGGAGGCGTTCTGGACGTTCTTTATCGTGATTGGGGGATCGGGCGCGACAATGGGACTGGTGTTCTGCTACCTGCGCAGTCGTTCAGCGCATCTGCGCTCAATCGGGCGTCTGAGCGTGGTGCCAAGCATCTTTAACATTAACGAACCTGTCATTTTTGGTACGCCGATTGTTATGAACCCGGTGTTCTTTATTCCGTTCCTGCTGGCGCCAATGGTTAACGCTGTGCTGGCCTGGGCGGCAATGAAGTTTGATCTGATTAGTCGCGTGATCTCTGTTGTGCCGTGGACGGCACCGGCGCCTGTGGGCGCAGCATGGGCCCTGGGCTGGGATTTCCGTGCGGCCATTCTGGTGGTGGTACTTGCGTGTGTCTCCGCCATCATCTACTTCCCGTTCTTCAAAGTGTACGAGAAGCAGCTGCTGGAGCAGGAAGCGGAAGAAGCGCAGCGTAATGCGGAAGCGGAAAATCAGCAGATGGCCTAGGTAAAAGCAAAACGGCAACATGAGTTGCCGTTTTTAGTGTTTGAGAGGGGCAGGGTGAGGGCATCAGGCCGGTCCTGACTACTTCAGCGTACAATCCCCGCACTGCTGAACGTCCGGCAGGCGATAGCGCTGGCAGCAGGTGCGACGCACCAGAAGGCCGTCACGAGGTACCACGGTACGGAATAACGGGTTATCGCGGCCATCCGCAAGCTGTTTCGTAAAGAATAAGGACTGACGCAGGGCATCCACCTTCTCATCACCGAGCAGAGGCTTCATTTCCGTCAAATACCAGTGGATTAAATAGCCAGTATTACTCCAGATAAGCTTCCCGTTGATCTCTCCCGTCTCTTCCAGAGCATTAACCACCGGCATCAGGGCGCGGGTCACGAGTTGCTCCATCCGCTGCGTAGCAGAGAGATGCATTGCCGTTGGATCTTCGTGAAGATCGATCCAGAAACAGGCCGCACGTCCTGTCTCGTGGAACTCAACGTGAAAATAGTCCGGGGAGAGATCCAGCATGGTCTCCTGGGTGAGCAACGCCAGCATCAGCGGAGGTGCCATCAGGCCGATATACCATTGTGCCCAGAGGGAGAGCAGGGGCTTATATTCCCGCGTAAGGGTGGGTTGATTGCGATAGATATGGTCGGAATATGTCGCCAGCAGTGACTGGCGTTTTGCCGGCTGACGCCACTGTGCCAGGGTCATGGCGTGGTGCGGATGCGGCTCATCCAGTTTGATAAAGTCCAGCAGATGGGCGCGGGTTTCCGTTATCTTTTCGCGTATGGCTTCCGCAAGCGAAGAATTCCCCGAGGTGAGACGGGCTCGCCAGATGAGTGGTTCAACAGTATGTGCGGTATGCGTGGCCATAATATAGATAGAAATCTAAATGATAATGATTGCCAATCCTAACTATTGCTCATACCGATGGCAAGACTTTTGTCCTGCACAGAGAACGTTGCGCTTAAACCGCCTGTAATTCTTCGCTGAGGAGAATGTTATTGCGCCCGAGATGCTTCGCTTCGTAGAGGGCTTTATCTGCTTTTTCCAGCGCGCCTTCTACGTCTTCATCCTCAAAAATAGCAATACCAATGCTGATAGTGACGTTGGTCGCCACGCTTTCATTGAACATATGCGGGATTTTCAAATCATAGACTTTCTGGCGAATACGCTCTGCCGTCTGGCGGGCATGATCCAGTGAAATGTTCGTCAGCAGCACCATAAATTCTTCGCCGCCGAAACGCGCCACAATATCCCGCGAGCGCACGGCATCCCGGATTGCCGCAGAGACGCGGATCAACGCCTGGTCGCCCATCATATGGCCGTAGTGGTCGTTATAGGCCTTGAAGTGGTCGATATCCATCAGCAGGACAAAGTGTTCGCCATTTTCCACCGCAGGCAGATTTCCCAGCCGACTTTGCAGGCCGCGACGGTTATACAGGCCGGTAAGCGGATCCATCATGCTGAGATCGGTCAGGGTTTCCCGTTCTTCCAGTAACCGGGAAAGTAACTCCTGAGCGAAGCGATCGTTACGCCTTTGCAAAACGTTGTGAACACCTATAGCCACAACCGGCAGAACGAAAGAGTAGGTCATTCTCAGCCAGTGCTCAGGGGTGCTTAACCACAGGCAGACAATAAATGCGGGTAATGAATGAAGAGTAAACGCTTTGATATTAATCGCGAATGCAAGAGACCCGATAAAAAGCACCGTTAATAGCGCTATGATCAAATACGTCTCGCGATCGTGCGTAATTAACGAAAATTTCGAGACAATTTGCCAGGCCCATAAAATACCGAAGATCGCTGAAACCACAGGAATATTTACTCTGCGGGTACGCTTTTTCCAGTGCCAGAGCAACAATCCCGTACTGAGTGTAAAAATAGCCAGCAGGGGGAAGGATAACAGGCGTACAGAATAGAGCGGATTTGTTACCGAGAACACCGCGGAGGTTGCGTTCAGAAATAAAAATAAACGTAACGATAACTGATATTTGCTGTTGACTAAAGACCGCCAGGATTGTGATGTCATAGTAGTGCGTTTTTTATTAAAATTTAATTAAAACAGATAAATAGGTGTTGTTTCGCAATAATGGAAGCAAAAAAATCAAAAGAGTAATTATCAGAGAAACTTTATGAGTAGTTAACAGGTGGGCAATTTATCACCTTAGGCAATTCCTGTCATTACGGGAAAGGTAAACGGCCATGGTTTTTAATTATAGGTACTGACAAATGATAATGTCTATCATATGATATTGGTTATCATTATCGATATGAGAGGGCAAATCATGTTGAGCCGGGTGTTAGGAAGTGGTTGGGGGGTATTACTGCCGGGCGCCATTCTCGGCGGTCTGATGTATGCCGATCTCTCCATTGAACTCTGGAAAGCCATCATTGTGTCAGGGCTGCTGGTGACATCAGCAATGATCTGGCATAAGCAATTACGGCACTTTGTTTTGTTGCCATCATGCGTCGCGCTGGTCAGTGGAATTCTGGTGATACTGATGAGTTTGAAATAACTGGGAATAACAAGAAGGACTGCAGAGAGGATGCAAGATAATTGGTGCGAGGGGGGGGACTTGAACCCCCACGTCCGTAAGGACACTAACACCTGAAGCTAGCGCGTCTACCAATTCCGCCACCTTCGCACAGTTATCTTACTTTTTGATATCGCCTCGTTGGTGCGAGGGGGGGGACTTGAACCCCCACGTCCGTAAGAACACTAACACCTGAAGCTAGCGCGTCTACCAATTCCGCCACCTTCGCCCAGTGCGAGCAATATCAACGTGATTTATGGTGCGAGGGGGGGGACTTGAACCCCCACGTCCGTAAGGACACTAACACCTGAAGCTAGCGCGTCTACCAATTCCGCCACCTTCGCATACCATCGATACTGTAAAAGTATCGTAACCACGGAGGCGCATTCTAGATGTTTTGAGCTTTACGTCAACAGAAAATTGCGCACGTTGTTTTGATTGCTGCAAAAATGGTCGGAACGGGGGCCCTGTCTGCCGGATGGCGCTGGCGCTTAACCGGCAGACAGGCAGGGTAGATTATTTTTTAGCCTGACGCGTCATCACGGTACGGTAGACCTTAAAGCGGCCCGTTTGCGCGATAACTTCATGGAAGCCGAAGGTCTCATCCAGCACTTTCGGGTACGGCAGGAAGGCGTTAGCGACGATCCTCAGTTCACCCCCGCTGTTCAGGTGACGCACTGCGCCACGGATCAGCGTTTGCGCCGCTTCAAGGCTGGTTTCGATGCCATCGTGGAACGGCGGGTTGGAGATGATCATGTCGAACCGACCGGTAACGTCTGAGAAGACGTTGCTGGCAAAGACTTCGCCTTCAAATCCGTTGGCGGCGAGCGTCGCACGGCTGGCTTCGACCGCTGGCGCACTGACGTCACAGAGCGTCAGGCGGACTTTTGGTGAGTGGCTTGCCAGCACCGTTGCCAGCACCCCTGCGCCACAGCCAACGTCCAGTACTTTGCCTTTGGTGTGCGGCGTCAGCGTGGAGAGCAGCAGTTTGCTGCCCACGTCCAGTCCGTCACGGCTGAAAACGCCCGGCAGGGTTTTTATGGTGAGGCCATCAAGCTGATACGCGTCCCAGAATGTCCCGGCATCGAAGGATGGCTGTTTTTCCAGACGACCGTGGTACAGACCACAGCGACGGGCACTGTCGACTTTGTTCAGCGGGGCGTACGCTTCCAGCATCTGCTCTGCGCTTCGCACACCGCTGCGGTTCTCACCAACCACAAAAATATCGCAGCCGACCGGCAGCAGGGAGAGCAGATTCATCAGCTGGAACTGCGCTTCCGGTTTGTTCTTCGGCCAGTAGTAGATCAGCGTGTCGCAGTCAGCGACATCACTCTGTTCCGCCACCAGGCTAAAGCGTGCGCGCTCGCCCATCTGGCGGCTCAGCACCTGCCAGTGGTGGTAGTATTGGGTATGGGCACGGCTTTCTGCACAGTCGAAACGCGCGGGCAGGTCATCCTGCATATCTCCGGCAAACAGAATACGGCTTTGTTCGAAATCATCACTGTGACGCAGCAAGACTTCACTTGCCGGGGTAAATGCAGACATGAATTGTTCCTCAATAAACTCAGGCGGGGATTATAGTAGGTAGATGGCGCACTTTCGACACATTTGCTATATTTGCGCGCCTGAGAGACAGGAGTTTTCCCTATGACATCCCGACGAGACTGGCAGTTGCAGCAACTGGGCATCACCCAGTGGGCTTTGCGTCGCCCGACGGCGTTGCAGGGCGAAATCGCTATCGCCATCCCTGCGCATGTTCGCCTGGTGATGGTGGCGGAAGAACTGCCTGCCCTGAATGATGCTCTGATCGGTGATGTCCTTCGCAGCCTGAAGCTGACGGCCGACCAGGTTTTACAGCTGACACCGGACAGGGTCGCCATGCTTCCTCCTGATAGCCACTGCAACAGCTGGCGCATGGGCGAAACAAACGAGATATCCCTTCCGGGGAGTCAGATCAGCTCACCCGTGCTGGAAGAGCTGAAAGCCAATCCAAAAGCGCGAAGCGCGCTATGGCAACAAATCTGCGACTATGAACACGATTTCTTCCCTCACGACGCCTGATCTGCGTGCGGCGTACGCGATTGAAACACGCGCCCATGCGTTTCCGTGGAGCGAAAAGACACTCGCCAGCAACCAGGGCGAACGGTATTTGAATTACCGCCTGGACGTTGACGGCACCCTGGCCGCGTTTGCGATAACCCAGGTCGTTCTGGATGAGGCCACGCTGTTTAATATCGCGGTGGATCCCGCGTTTCAGCGCCGTGGACTGGGAAGGGAACTGCTTACGCATCTCATTCGTGAGCTCGAAACCCGTGACGTTTTCACCCTGTGGCTGGAGGTGCGCGCGTCAAATGTCGCCGCCATCGCGCTCTATGAAAGCTTAGGCTTTAACGAGGCGACAATCCGCCGTAACTACTACCCGACCGCAGAGGGACGTGAAGACGCCATCATTATGGCTCTGCCGATTGGATAACGAAAAATAAGGTTGTAACGATGAAATGGGACTGGATTTTCTTTGACGCCGACGAAACGCTGTTTACGTTTGATTCGTTCGGTGGTCTACAGCGGATGTTTCTGGATTATAGCGTGACCTTCACCGCTGAAGATTTTCAGGACTATCAGGCGGTGAATAAACCGCTTTGGGTGGATTACCAGAACGGTGCCATCACTGCGTTACAACTTCAGCACCAGCGTTTTGATGCCTGGGCTGAACGGTTAAACGTGAGTCCAGGTGCGTTGAACGAGGCATTCCTTAATGCAATGGCCGATATCTGCGCGCCGCTGCCGGGGGCGGTTTCCCTGCTCGATTCGCTGAAAGGCAAGGTCAAACTGGGGATCATCACCAACGGTTTTACCGCGCTGCAGCAGATCCGCCTTGAGCGCACGGGACTGCGCGATCATTTCGACGCGCTGGTGATCTCAGAAGAGGTGGGCGTGCCGAAGCCGGATCCGCGTATTTTTGATTATGCGCTGGCGCAAGCCGGCAAACCCGATCGTGACCGTGTGTTGATGGTAGGCGATACCGCCGAGTCGGATATTCTGGGTGGCATCAATTCTGGTCTGTCGACCGTCTGGTTAAATGCGCATGGCCGCGTGAAGCCTGAAGGTATCGAGCCGACCTGGACCGTGACGTCGTTGAACGAACTGGAGCAGCTCCTGTGTAAACAATGATTGCCTGCCCCCCATTGATGGGTAAAATAGCCGCATTTTTCGTATTCCATGATGCGCGGCCTGCTGTCGCGCTTATATAAGAAGATTTGATTATGACGTTGTCTCCTTATCTGCAAGAGGTGGCCAAGCGCCGCACTTTTGCCATTATCTCGCACCCGGATGCCGGTAAAACCACCATCACCGAGAAGGTGCTGCTGTTCGGACAGGCGATTCAGACCGCCGGTACCGTAAAAGGCCGTGGCTCCAGCCAACATGCAAAATCTGACTGGATGGAGATGGAAAAGCAGCGTGGTATTTCGATTACCACCTCCGTGATGCAGTTCCCGTATCACGATTGTCTGGTGAACCTGCTGGATACCCCGGGGCACGAAGACTTCTCCGAGGATACCTACCGTACGCTGACGGCAGTGGACTGCTGTCTGATGGTCATCGACGCCGCGAAAGGTGTAGAAGATCGTACCCGTAAGCTGATGGAAGTGACCCGTCTGCGCGACACGCCGATCCTCACCTTCATGAACAAACTCGACCGTGACATCCGTGACCCGATGGAGCTGATGGATGAAGTGGAAAACGAGCTGAAGATCGCCTGTGCGCCAATCACCTGGCCAATTGGCTGCGGTAAGTTGTTCAAAGGTGTTTACCACCTTTATAAAGACGAAACGTATCTGTACCAGACCGGTAAAGGCCATACCATTCAGGACGTGCGCATTGTGAAAGGTCTGGATAACCCGGACCTGGACGCCGCGGTGGGTGAAGAGCTGGCCGCGCAGCTGCGTGACGAGCTGGAACTGGTAAAAGGCGCGTCTCACGAATTCGACAAAGAGTTGTTCCTGAGCGGCGAAATCACCCCGGTCTTCTTTGGTACCGCACTGGGTAACTTTGGCGTCGACCACATGCTCGACGGTCTGGTGGAGTGGGCTCCGCAGCCGATGCCGCGTAAAACCGATACCCGTGAAGTGGAAGCGAAGGAAGAGAAGTTCACCGGCTTTGTCTTTAAAATTCAGGCCAATATGGACCCGAAACACCGTGACCGTGTGGCCTTTATGCGCGTGGTGTCCGGCAAGTATGAAAAGGGCATGAAGCTGCGCCAGGTGCGTATCGGTAAAGATGTAGTGATTTCCGACGCGCTGACCTTCATGGCGGGCGACCGCTCGCACGTGGAAGAAGCGTATCCGGGTGACATCATCGGTCTGCATAACCATGGCACCATCCAGATCGGCGATACCTTCACCCAGGGCGAAATGATGAAGTTCACCGGTATTCCGAACTTCGCGCCAGAACTGTTCCGCCGCATTCGCCTGAAAGATCCGCTGAAGCAGAAACAGCTGCTGAAAGGGCTGGTACAGCTTTCCGAAGAGGGGGCAGTGCAGGTCTTCCGCCCAATCGCGAATAACGATCTGATCGTGGGTGCGGTGGGTGTGCTGCAGTTCGACGTAGTGGTTGCGCGTCTGAAGAGTGAGTACAACGTGGAAGCGATTTACGAATCGGTCAACGTGGCGACCGCGCGCTGGGTTGAATGTGCTGACGTGAAGAAATTCGAAGAGTTCAAGCGTAAGAACGAAGTTCAGCTGGCGCTGGATGGCGGTGATAATCTGACCTATATCGCCCCAACCATGGTTAACCTGAACCTGACGCAGGAACGTTATCCTGACGTACAGTTCCGCAAAACACGCGAACACTAATCCCCTCTCAGAGCACGGCAGCCGCCGTGCTCTTCTTTATTTCCTGTCTTATTAGTCTCTTGCGGAATGTTCTTAATTCATCGCAATTTCACGCTTTTTGCTCGTTTTTTGCCCAAATCTGAAAGCGTCACTGTGAGAGTGATCTATATTTAACTCAGTGTTTAGCACCGGGCGTGGATGAATAAACTGTTCAATGCATGACTTTAGGTTCTCCATTTTGCTCGTGTGTTTATTCGCGATATATAAAACTACTAAGGAAGTATGTAGCCCGAATAACGGGCAAAACACAGGAATACATCGATGAATATGACAAGACTGAAGATTTCTAAAACTCTGCTGGCTGTGACATTGGGTAGCGTTCTGGTAAGCGGCTCCGCCCTGGCGGAAACCAGCACCATGGATAAAGCTCAGTCCACTGCAAATAGCGCAGGGGAAAAAATCGATAGCTCTATGAATAAAGTCGGTAATTTCATGGACGACAGCTCAATCACAGCAAAAGTGAAAGCCGCGCTGGTGGATGATGAAGCGATTAAGAGCACCGATATTTCCGTCAAAACCGAGCAAAAAGTTGTCACCCTGAGTGGCTTTGTTGAAAGCCAGGCCCAGGCCGAACAGGCTGTAAAAGTGGCGAAAGGTGTTGAGGGCGTGGCGTCTGTAAGCGACAAACTGCACGTCCGTGACAGCAAAACCAGCTCAGTGAAAGGCTATGCCGGAGATGCCGCTACGACCAGCGAAATCAAAGCTAAACTTTTAGCAGATGACATCGTGCCGTCTCGTAAGGTGAAAGTGGAAACCACCGACGGTGTGGTCCAGCTTTCCGGTACGGTAGATTCCCAGGCGCAGATTGACCGCGCCGAATCCATCGCGAAAGCGATTGATGGTGTGAAAAGCGTCAAAAACGATCTTAAAGCGAAGTAAACCTGCACGACTCGCCCGTCAGGCTGAAGCCTGCGGGCGAAATAAGAATGACTCTGGAAAAACGCCGATGAGTGACCTGAGCGCTCATATATAGCGGCCGACATTAACTATGGTAAAGGAGAGGCTTATGTTTCGTTGGGGCATTATATTTCTGGTTATCGCGTTAATTGCCGCCGCTTTGGGCTTTGGCGGACTGGCGGGTACAGCGGCCTGGGCAGCTAAAATTGTCTTTGTGGTCGGTATCATTCTGTTCCTGGTCAGCCTGTTCACGGGACGTCGACGTCCGTAGCAAACGCAATATTCTGTCAACAAAGAAAAGCCAGTCACTGCGACTGGCTTTTTCTTATTTGCGTTGCAGGTCGGGTGCGTTACTGTGGTGTAACAGAATAATCAAAACAGGAAAGCAGAGGTGGGGCAACGAATTCCCGTTACGCTCGGCAATATTGCGCCGCTGACGTTAGAACCGTTTCGCGCAGGGCAACTCGCACTCGTGTGTGAGGGCGGCGGACAGCGCGGTATTTTCACCGCTGGCGTGCTGGATGAATTTATGCGCGCGCAGTTTAACCCGTTTGACCTTTACTTCGGCACGTCTGCCGGGGCGCAGAACCTGTCTGCCTATGTCTGTAACCAGCCTGGCTACGCGCGAAAAGTCATTATGCGCTACACCACGGCGAAAGAATTTTTTAACCCGGTGCGCTTCGTGCGCGGCGGCAACCTGATCGATCTCGACTGGCTGCTTGAATCCACCTCCAGCCAGATGCCGCTGGCGATGGACACCGCCGCCCGTCTGTTTGACAGCGGCAAAGAGTTCTGGATGTGCGCCAGCCGTGGCGATGATTATTCCCCGGGCTACTTCTCTCCGCAAAAGGAGAACTGGCTGGACATCATTCGCGCCTCCAGCGCCATTCCCGGTTTTTATCGTACCGGTGCGCTGCTGGATGGCATCAGCTATCTGGACGGCGGGATCAGTGACGCGGTGCCGGTGCAGGAAGCGGCCCGGCGGGGGGCGAAAACCATCGTGGTGATCCGGACTGTGCCGTCGCAAATGTACTACACCCCGCAGTGGTTTAAACGCATGGAGCGCTGGTTAGGCGACAGCAGCCTGCAACACCTGGTGAATATTGCAAAGCAGCATGAAACGACCTACGGCGCCATGCAGCGCTTTATCGAAAAACCGCCAGGTAAGCTGCGGATTTTTGAAATTTATCCGCCGAAACCGCTGATCAGTATGGCGCTTGGCAGTCGTGTCCCTGCGTTGCGTGCAGATTATAAAACGGGACGGCTGTGCGGGCGCTACTTCCTGGCGACGGTCGGAAAAATGCTGGCGGAGCAACCACCCCTGCATCGGCATAAGCACATTATTACGCCGCCTGCGATTGTGGCTAACGATCCGCTGGCGGTGCCGCTGGTGGATGTCCCGCAGGCAAATGACGCTTTACTGGATAACGAGGATCTGGCGTGACGCACCGCTTTGTCGATACCCACTGCCATTTTGATTTTCCGCCGTTTACGGGAGATGAGACGGCCAGTATTCAGCGTGCCGCTCAGGCGGGGGTAGAGGCGATCGTTGTGCCTGCGATCGAAGCGGCATATTTCGATCGCGTACTCGACCTCGCCCGCCGCCATGATGCCCTTTATGCCGCGCTCGGTCTGCACCCGATCGTGATTGAGCATCATCTGGACGAACATCTCGACGTACTGGATGCGGCGCTGCAAACCCGCGAAAATAAACTGGTCGCTATTGGTGAGATCGGCCTCGATCTTTATCGAGACAATCCCCGGTTTGAACGCCAGCAGACGATACTGGATGCCCAGCTCAGACTGGCAAAGCGGCACGATCTGCCGGTAATCCTCCACTCCCGACGTACGCACGACAAACTGGCGATGCACCTGAAACGCATCGATCTGCCGCGAAAAGGGGTCGTGCATGGCTTCTCTGGTAGCCTGCAGCAGGCGCTGCGTTTTATTGAACTGGGCTATAAGATAGGCGTAGGTGGCACCATTACCTATCCGCGAGCCAGTAAAACGCGCGACGTGATGGCGCAACTGCCGCTGTCCGCCTTGTTACTGGAAACGGATGCTCCGGATATGCCGTTAAACGGTTTTCAGGGGCAGCCGAACCGCCCGGAACAGGCGGCACGTGTGTTTACCACGCTGTGTGAATTGCGTGATGAGCCAGAAGCGGTGATCGCGAATGCGCTGCTGGAAAATACCCGCGCGCTGTTTGGCATTACGCTATAGGTAAAGTGCGGGGCGGATCACCGCGATGTGCTGTTTTTCCAGTGCCAGCGCCAGCGGCTCGATATCCTCCGGCGTGGCGCTGCGCCATGACGCCGCCTCGCCGTAAACGCCGTGCGCGTGAAAGGCATTAATGCGCACCGGGACGTTCCCAAGCCCGAGGATAAACGTCGTCAGGGACCTGAGATGTTGCAGATAATCGCACTGCTCAGGGATCACCAGTAAACGCAGTTCCGTCAGCCGCTGTTGCTGCGCCAGCCAGCGAATGCTCTGCTTAATCTGCGGGTTTTCGCGCCCGGTCAGCACGCGATGATGTTCGTTTCCCCAGGCCTTCAGATCCACCATCGCACCATCCAGTACCGGCAGCAGTCTTTGCCAGCCGGTTTCCCCCAGCAGACCGTTGCTGTCCACCAGACACGTTAAGTGGCGCAGGGCGGGATCGGCTTTGATCGCCGCGAACAGGGCCACCAGGAACGGTAGCTGGGTGGTGGCCTCGCCGCCGCTCACGGTGACCCCTTCAATAAAGGGGGCGGCTTTGTGGATCTGCGTGAGGATCTCCTCCACGCTCAGGCGATGCGCCATTGGCGTGGCCTGTTGCTGGCACAGATGCAGGCAGGTATCGCACTGCTGACAGTGACTCTCCTGCCACCAGACGCGTCCGGCCTGAATGGTCAGCGCAGCGTGCGGGCAGTGGGGCACGCAGTCGCCGCAGTCGTTGCAGCGCCCAATGGTCCACGGGTTGTGGCAGGTTTTACAGCGCAGGTTACAACCCTGCAGGAAGAGGGCCAGGCGGCTGCCCGGCCCGTCCACGCAGGAGAAGGGGATAACCTGACTAACTAAAGCGCATCTGCTGTTCATGGCTGACCACGCGCGGCTGACGTTCCAGAATGCGGGTATTGCGTGCGGCTTCTTCGCCAAGCCAGGTGGTATTGGTGCGCGAACCGGCTTCGCGGTACTGTTCCAGATCCGACAGACGCACCATATACCCGGTCACACGCACCAGATCGTTACCGGCTACGTTGGCGGTAAATTCCCGCATACCGGCCTTGAATGCGCCCAGACACAGCTGAACGATCGCCTGCGGATTGCGTTTTATTGTCTCATCCAGCGTCAGAATGTCGCTGATCCCGGCGGGGTAGTGCGGGTGATGTGGCGCCACGGCCAGCAGATGACTGATCGGATCCGGCTCATCGCCGTACGGCAGACGCGCGCCCGGCGTCGTACCGGTATCGGAACTTATTCCTGACTGCGCATGGAGCATCGCACGCTGTTTCCAGCCGTATTTCACCGGCGTGTTTTCCACAAACGCCGCCAGCTGTTCGCTGATGCGATAGCCCAGCGCGTTGGCCTTCTCGCTTTTACCGTAACGGCCTTCAATGCCCGCCTTCTCGCAGAGCGTATTCACCGCTTCTGCCAGACCGTACATGCCAAACATCGGGACAAAGCGATCGGCATCAATCAGCCCCTCTTTCACCAGAAAGCTATTCTCAAAGAAGCCGGATTGTTGATAGAGAAACGCGCAGCGGGCATCAATGATGGCGATTTGTTGCTGGCAGTAGTGCGGCAACATGCGGGTGAAGAAATCATCGGGTGACGTGCTGTGTTCAGCAATCGCCCGCAGATTGAGGCGGACCAGCGTGCTGCCACCGCCCGCCAGCGGCAGCGAGTTGTAACAGCTCACGATGCCATAGCGTCCTTTTGTGAAAATTTTATCATTCGCCGGTCCATGGGAAATATGCGGTTTGCTGCACTCACAGATGTTTTTTGCCACCTCGAGCAGCAGATCGTCCGGCGTCACGTCCGGGTCATAAATAAACGTCAGATTCGGTGAGACCTGCTTCAGTTCTGCCTCGGCACGCAGAATGGCACGGGTGACAGGCGTATCTGCCGGACCGATGTTGACGTGCGTGAAGGCATCCGGCAACGTTCTGTCGAGATAGCGCCAGAAACGTTTTATTCGGCTATCAATCTCTTCTTGTGTTAGAATTCTAACATAAGGTTGCAGTAAGGCATCAAGATGACCGAGATAGACCGGCATCGATGTGACGGACGGAACATGATGGTAGAGAATGGTTAACAGCGAGAGGGCATCATCCAGATCTTTCGCCCCCTCCAGCTCCAGCCATTCTGAACCCTTAGCCAGAAACGTTGCGTAATCCGGCAGAACATAACGGGGTTTGTAAGGTGCATGGCCTTCGAACATGTCGCAGATGAATCCCTTGTCCAGCGCGGCACGTGCGGCATCAGGAAGTGCCGGATAAGGCAGAGTGTTTTCCGCTTCCAGCGCCAGGAAATGACGTTTTTGTTCCGGGCTTAACACCGGGCTTGTCACAATGTGCTGGCAACGTTGTTGCAGGGTGTCGGGGCTGGCGTGGGGCATGTTCGCTTCCTTGAGTGTTCTGCGGATGATGAACGGATTGTAGGAAGCCATCCCGTCAGGGCTTTTGATCTGACAAGGGGAATCGCTGCATTCGTCAGCAGTTTACGCATTAAAGTTTGAAGCAGATCTCATTACAGTAATGCAAATTTGTACGTAGTTTTCATTAACTGTGATGAATGTCGAAGTGTGAATGCGGGTGGATGTTAGAATACTCACAGACCCGCAAGGTAAAATTGATACGGCACCGCCGTTGGAGAATGTTATGACCGATTTAACTGCAAGCAGCCTGCGCGCGTTGAAACTGATGGACCTGACCACCCTGAACGATGACGACACTAATGAAAAAGTCATCGCCCTGTGCCATCAGGCGAAAACGCCAGTGGGCAACACTGCCGCTGTCTGCATCTATCCGCGCTTTATCCCGATTGCCCGCAAAACGTTGAAAGAGCAGGGTACCCCGGACGTGCGCATTGCAACCGTCACTAACTTCCCGCACGGCAATGACGATATCGATATTGCGCTGGCCGAAACCCGCGCGGCGATTGCTTACGGCGCAGACGAAGTGGACGTGGTATTCCCGTACCGTGCGCTGATTGCGGGCAACGAGCAGGTGGGCTTTGACCTGGTGAAAGCCTGTAAAGAGGCGTGTGCCGCGGCAAATGTGCTGCTGAAAGTGATCATCGAAACTGGCGAACTGAAAGAAGAAGCGCTGATTCGTAAAGCGTCCGAAATCTCCATCAAAGCCGGTGCCGATTTCATTAAAACCTCAACCGGTAAAGTGCCGGTGAACGCGACCCCGGAAAGCGCGCGCATCATGATGGAAGTGATCCGCGATATGGGCGTGTCCAAAACAGTGGGCTTTAAACCGGCGGGCGGCGTGCGTACTGCGGAAGACGCGCAGCAGTTCCTGGCGATTGCCGACGAGCTGTTCGGCTCCGACTGGGCCGATTCCCGTCACTACCGCTTCGGCGCGTCCAGCCTGCTGGCAAGCCTGCTGAAAGCGCTGGGTCACGGCGACGGTAAGAGCGCAAGCAGCTACTAAGTTTGAATTGCCGGGTGGCGCTACGCTTACCCGGCCTACCCGATCGTGGTTGGGCAAACCTTGCCCGCCACCGTTCACCCGATTCCTCATGGGGGTTACCGTGTTTCTCGCACAAGAAATTATTCGTAAAAAACGTGATGGTCATGCATTAAGCGACGAAGAGATCCGCTTCTTTATCAATGGCATTCGGGATAACACCATCTCTGAAGGGCAAATTGCTGCCCTGGCGATGACCATCTTCTTCCACGATATGTCGATGCCTGAGCGTGTCTCGTTGACCATGGCGATGCGAGATTCAGGAACCGTACTGGACTGGAAGAGCCTCAACCTCAACGGTCCGATTGTTGATAAACACTCCACCGGCGGCGTAGGTGATGTCACGTCTCTGATGCTCGGCCCGATGGTAGCGGCCTGCGGTGGTTACATCCCGATGATCTCCGGGCGCGGCCTGGGGCATACCGGCGGTACGCTCGACAAACTGGAA
Organism: Enterobacter cloacae complex sp. R_G8; assembly: GCF_024599795.1. Lineage (NCBI taxonomy): Bacteria > Pseudomonadati > Pseudomonadota > Gammaproteobacteria > Enterobacterales > Enterobacteriaceae > Enterobacter > Enterobacter cloacae complex sp. R_G8. The sequence goes on along the minus strand of NZ_CP102246.1, from coordinate 4,426,967 downwards.
GCCATTCCGGGCTTTGATATCTTCCCGGATGACAACCGCTTCCGCGACATTATTAAAGACGTTGGCGTGGCGATTATCGGCCAGACCAGCTCTCTTGCGCCGGCAGACAAGCGTTTCTACGCGACCCGCGATATCACCGCAACCGTTGACTCTATCCCGCTGATCACCGCCTCTATTCTGGCGAAGAAGCTGGCGGAAGGGCTGGACGCGCTGGTGATGGACGTGAAGGTGGGCAGCGGCGCGTTTATGCCAACCTATGAACTCTCTGAAGCGCTGGCCGAAGCGATCGTTGGCGTCTCCAACGGCGCGGGCGTGCGCACCACCGCGCTGCTGACCGACATGAACCAGGTGCTGGCATCCAGCGCCGGTAACGCGGTTGAAGTGCGTGAAGCCGTGCAGTTCCTGACAGGCGTTTACCGCAACCCGCGCCTGTTCGACGTCACTATGGCGCTGTGCGTGGAGATGCTGATTTCCGGCAAGCTGGCCAAAGACGATGCTGACGCGCGTGCGAAGTTGCAGGCGGTGCTGGATAACGGCAAAGCGGCAGAGATCTTCGGCCGCATGGTGGCGGCGCAGAAAGGCCCGACCGATTTCGTGGAAAACTACGCGAAGTACCTGCCGACCGCGACGCTCAGCAAAGCGGTGTATGCCGATAGCGAAGGTTTCGTCTCCGCTATGGACACCCGTGCGCTCGGCATGGCGGTGGTCTCGATGGGCGGCGGCCGTCGTCAGGCATCTGACACTATTGATTACAGCGTCGGCTTTACCGATATGGCCCGTCTGGGCGACAGCGTTGACGGTCAACGTCCGCTGGCGGTGATCCACGCCAAAGACGAAGCCAGCTGGCAGGAAGCGGCGAAAGCGGTGAAAGCGGCCATTACGCTTGCTGATAAAGCGCCAGAAACCACACCGACTGTCTATCGCCGTATCACCGAATAGCGGTATACTGATCTGATCGATAATTTTTGAAGCACTACGTACGGAGAACAATTATGAAACGTGCATTTATTATGGTGCTGGACTCATTCGGCATCGGCGCAACCGAAGATGCAGAACGTTTTGGTGACGTGGGTTCCGATACCATGGGTCACATCGCGGAAGCCTGTGCGAAAGGCGAAGCGGACAACGGTCGTAAAGGCCCTCTGACTCTGCCCAACCTGACCCGCCTCGGTCTGGTGAAAGCGCATGAAGGTTCTACCGGTAAAATCGCTGCCGGTATGGACGGCAACGCGGAAGTGGTGGGCGCTTACGCCTGGGCGCATGAGCTCTCTTCCGGTAAAGATACCCCGTCCGGTCACTGGGAAATTGCCGGTGTGCCAGTTCTGTTTGACTGGGGCTATTTCTCCGATCACGAGAACAGCTTCCCACAGGAGCTGCTGGATAAACTGGTGAAGCGTGCCAACCTGCCGGGCTACCTCGGTAACTGCCACTCTTCCGGTACCGTAATTCTGGATCAGCTCGGCGAAGAGCACATGAAAACCGGCAAGCCGATTTTCTACACCTCTGCTGACTCCGTGTTCCAGATTGCCTGCCACGAAGAGACGTTTGGCCTGGATAAACTGTACGAGCTGTGTGAAATCGCCCGTGAAGAGCTGACCGAAGGCGGCTACAACATCGGTCGCGTTATTGCGCGTCCGTTTATCGGCGACAAAGCGGGTAACTTCCAGCGTACCGGTAACCGTCACGATCTGGCCGTTGAGCCACCGGCACCGACCGTACTGCAGAAACTGGTTGATGAGAAAGGCGGCCACGTGGTTTCTGTAGGTAAAATCGCGGATATCTACGCCAACTGCGGTATCACCAAGAAAGTGAAAGCCACCGGTCTGGATGCGCTGTTTGACGCCACCATCAAAGAGATGAAAGAAGCGGGTGATAAGACTATTGTCTTCACCAACTTCGTCGACTTCGACTCCTCCTGGGGCCACCGTCGCGACGTGGCTGGTTATGCGGCCGGTCTGGAGCTGTTCGACCGTCGTCTGCCAGAGCTGATGGAGCTGGTGGGTGAAGATGACATTCTGATCCTGACTGCCGACCACGGCTGTGACCCGACCTGGACCGGTACTGACCACACCCGTGAGCACATTCCGGTGCTGGTGTACGGCCCGAAAGTGAAACCGGGCTCGCTCGGTCACCGTGAAACCTTCGCGGACATCGGCCAGACGATTGCGAAATATTTTGGCACGTCTGACATGGAATATGGCAAGGCGATGTTCTGAGTTATGTTGGGTGCGGCCTGATGCCCTCACCCCAACCCTCTCCCACGGGGAGAGGGCGAATTTACAATGAAAAGGAACTGAAGATGGCAACTCCTCACATTAACGCAGAAATGGGTGACTTCGCTGACGTCGTATTGATGCCGGGCGACCCGCTGCGCGCGAAACACATTGCAGAAACTTTCCTGGAAGACGTGCGTGAAGTGAACAACGTTCGCGGCATGCTGGGCTTCACCGGCACTTACAAAGGCCGCAAAATCTCCGTGATGGGCCACGGTATGGGTATCCCATCCTGCTCCATCTACACCAAAGAGCTGATCACCGATTTCGGCGTGAAGAAAATCATCCGTGTTGGCTCCTGCGGCGCGGTGCGCATGGACGTTAAACTGCGTGACGTGGTGATCGGTATGGGTGCCTGCACCGATTCCAAAGTTAACCGCATGCGTTTTAAAGATCATGACTTCGCGGCGATTGCTGACTTCGGCATGGTGCGTAACGCGGTTGACGCGGCGAAAGCGCTGGGCGTTGATGCCCGCGTGGGTAACCTGTTCTCCGCGGATCTGTTCTATGCGCCGGACGGCGGCGAGATGTTCGACGTGATGGAAAAGTACGGCATCCTGGGCGTGGAAATGGAAGCGGCGGGCATCTACGGCGTCGCGGCTGAGTTCGGTGCGAAGGCACTGACCATCTGCACCGTATCTGACCATATCCGTACCCACGAGCAGACCACGGCTGCTGAGCGTCAGACTACCTTCAACGACATGATCAAAATCGCGCTGGAATCCGTTCTGCTGGGCGATAAAGAGTAATTCTGTCTCTTCCCTCCCTCTCCCTGTGGGAGAGGGCTGGGGTGAGGGCACCAAACTGCACTTAGCGTACGGCCTGTGCAATCCACCCCGACAGCTCCCGCAGCTCATTTTCCTGCTCCGGAAAATCCCCAATCAACGCGTCGCATTCCTGCTGCAGCATATCCGCCCGGTACAAACAGCCCTGTAAACGTGCCGCAAGTGCTTCCAGCGGTGCCGGGTTCAGGCTATCGGTAAACACCTGTGTGCGGGTGATATGGCCCTTCTCCACGTCAAAATGCAGCTCCACGCCGCCCCAGGTAAAGCGTTCGTCCAGCAGGTGTGAAAAGGCTGGCGCCTGACCGAAGTTCCACTCCCAGCTACTCTGCCGGGCAAAGGTTTCGGCGAAATTGGGCAGATCCGGGGTTTTATCCGGGGAGATCACCTCTGCCTCCACGCGCTCACCGTAATGGGCAAAGAAGGCTTCCTGGATCGCCTCGCAGATTTGCGCGTGAGTGATGCCCGGCAGCAGCTCAATCAGGTTGGCCACGCGCCCCCGCACGGAGGTGATCCCTTTGGCCTGCAGTTTTTTCTTGTCGGGATTCAGGTAGTTCGCCAGACGGCTGAGATCGGCGTTAAGAAGAAGGGTGCCGTGGTGAAATCCGCGATCCAGTGTTTCGCGATAGGCAGAGCCTGACACTTTGCGATCGCCGTCGGGTGTTTTGACCACCAGGTCGTTACGCCCGGAGGCTTCAGCCGACACGCCGAGTGAATTAAGTGCGTTGAGGACAATGGACGTTGAGATGGTCTTGTCGTATTCCGGCTTACCCGCCATAAAGGTAAAGCAGGTGTTGCCCAGATCGTGGAATACCGCACCACCGCCGCTGCTGCGGCGCGCCAGACGGACGTTGTCCTCTTCCATACGACGGGTGTTACACTCTTTCCACGGATTCTGTGCGCGGCCAATGACCACCGTGTCGGCGTTGCGCCAGAGGAATAGCACCCGTTGGGTGGCGGGCATCTGGCGGAAGATGCACTCTTCCACCGCGAGATTAAACCACGGATCGTAAGAGTCAGAGAGCAGCAGGCGTAACGTCGTCATGGCAGAGTTCCTTTTCCAAATCATCCGCCTACTTTATCACTAATCTTTCTTCTCGCTCTCTTCGTCTTCAGGAACGGATTTGCTGGCGGTCAGCAGGAAAGGCGACTGCTGCCAGCGGGTGCGTTTGCCCTGCAGCAACGTGCGCGCCAGCACCACGCCGATGGCGAGGGAGAGCAGGAGCATCAGACGAAGTATATTGGTGGTGTTATCCACCTGTTTGGCCTCTGTGGGCAGGGTGTGGGTATCGAGCGTCAGGCGCAGATAGCCTAGCGGACCATTTTTTCCCTGAATGGGTTCGACGATCTGCTGGTTAAAGTAGCCCCCGGCTTTTTTACCGTCCAGCGCCAGCCTGTCGCGCACGTCGACATGCTCGCCAGCGCGGGCAATCAGATCGCCTTTTTCATCGTAGACACCGGCATCCAGGATACGGCTGTTCTCGGTTAACTGGCGCAAAACCTGGCTGATGCGTTTGTCATCCGGCGTTTCGGTGCGCATTGCGGGCGCGACGTTAAGCGTAACCTGACGCGCCAGCGTGCGGGCCAGCTCCTCAAACTGCGGATTCCGTTGCCGTTGGTGATTCTGGCTAAACCATGACGCCCCTTGCATCAGCACCACTAACAGTGCGAGACAGAAAAGGACGATCACGGCGCGATGAAGCCGGAATTTCAGTTTTGCGCGAGCCATATTCCACCTGCTGAAAATTTACGGCTTAATGTTGCCAGAAGTGATGGTTACAGGGTAGCCTCATGCGTTATTTTCCCTCTGGAACCTTCCGGCGCGAACGAAATTACAGGAGCTTCAATGCCGAACATTACCTGGTGCGACCTGCCAACGGATGTCTCTTTATGGCCAGGATTGCCGCTCTCTTTAAGTGGCGATGAGGTGATGCCTCTGGATTACCATGCTGGCCGTAGCGGCTGGCTGCTGTACGGACGCGGCCTGGATAAGCAACGCCTTACCCAGTATCAAACTAAACTGGGGGCGGCGATGGTGATTGTCGCCGCCTGGTGTGTGGAAGATTATCAGGTGATTCGCCTGGCCGGTTCCCTTACGCAGCGCGCGACGCGTCTGGCGCATGATGCCGGGCTGGACGTTGCCCCGCTGGGTAAAATCCCCCATCTGAAAACGCCGGGTCTGCTGGTGATGGATATGGACTCTACCGCCATCCAGATTGAGTGTATCGACGAGATCGCCAAACTGGCGGGCAGCGGCGAGCTGGTGGCAGAAGTGACCGAGCGCGCAATGCGCGGCGAGCTGGATTTCACTGCCAGCCTGAGACAGCGTGTTGCGACCCTGAAAGGGGCTGATGCCCACATCCTGCGTCAGGTTCGTGATGAGCTGCCCCTGATGCCCGGCCTGACGCAGCTGGTGCTCAAGCTCCAGTCGCTGGGCTGGAAAGTGGCGATCGCCTCCGGTGGCTTCACCTTTTTCGCGGATTACCTGCGGGAAAAATTGCATCTGACCACCGTGGTGGCCAACGAGCTGGAGATCATGGACGGTAAGCTGACCGGGCAGGTGATCGGCGATATCGTGGATGCGCAGTACAAAGCCAATACGCTGAGCCGCCTGGCAGAGAAATATGAAATCCCGGTTGCCCAGACCGTTGCCATCGGCGATGGCGCAAACGATCTGCCGATGATCAAAGTTGCCGGCCTTGGCATTGCCTACCATGCCAAGCCAAAAGTGAATGAAAAGACGGAAGTCACTATCCGTCACGCTGACCTGATGGGGGTGTTCTGCATCCTCTCCGGCAGCCTGAATCAGAAATAACGGTATGCGATTCCAGGCCGGGCAAGCGTTAGCGCCACCCGGCGCGCAGGCCGCACTGAAATAACGAGGTAAACCGTGGCTAAAGCCCCAAAACGCGCATTTGTCTGTAATGAATGTGGTGCGGATTATCCGCGCTGGCAGGGGCAATGCAGCGCCTGTCATGCCTGGAACACCATCACCGAAGTGCGTGGTGTGGCGGCTTCGCCGAGTGTGGCCCGCAATGAACGCCTGAGCGGCTATGCGGGTAATGCCGGTGTGGCAAAAGTCCAAAAACTGTCAGACATCAGTCTGGAAGCGTTACCGCGCTTCTCCACCGGCTTCAAAGAGTTTGACCGCGTGCTTGGCGGCGGCGTGGTACCGGGCAGTGCGATCCTGATCGGTGGTAACCCGGGGGCGGGTAAATCGACCCTGCTGCTGCAAACGCTTTGCAAGCTCGCGGAACAGATGAAAACCCTGTACGTCACCGGCGAAGAGTCCCTGCAGCAGGTGGCAATGCGCGCGCACCGTCTGGGGCTGCCTACCGGCAATCTGAATATGCTGTCGGAAACCAGCATTGAGCAGATCTGCATGATTGCCGAAGAAGAGCAGCCGAAGCTGATGGTGATCGACTCCATCCAGGTGATGCACATGGCGGATATCCAGTCCTCGCCGGGCAGCGTGGCGCAGGTGCGTGAGACCGCCGCGTATCTGACGCGCTTTGCCAAAACCCGCGGCGTGGCGATCGTGATGGTCGGCCACGTCACCAAAGACGGCTCGCTGGCGGGGCCAAAAGTGCTTGAGCACTGTATCGACTGCTCCGTCATGCTCGACGGCGACGCAGACTCCCGCTTCCGTACCCTGCGCAGCCACAAAAACCGCTTTGGTGCGGTGAATGAACTGGGCGTATTTGCCATGACCGAGCAGGGGCTGCGCGAAGTCAGCAACCCGTCGGCCATCTTCCTGAGCCGGGGGGATGAAGTCACCTCCGGCAGTTCGGTGATGGTGCTGTGGGAGGGAACGCGTCCGCTGCTCGTCGAAATTCAGGCGCTGGTGGATCACTCCATGATGGGCAACCCGCGGCGCGTGGCGGTCGGTCTGGAACAGAACCGCCTGGCAATCCTGCTGGCGGTGCTGCATCGTCATGGCGGCCTGCAGATGGCGGATCAGGACGTCTTCGTCAACGTGGTGGGGGGCGTGAAAGTTTCAGAGACCAGTGCCGATCTGGCGCTGCTGCTGGCGATGGTTTCCAGTCTTCGCGACAGGCCGCTGCCGCAGGATCTGGTGGTCTTCGGCGAAGTGGGGCTGGCCGGGGAGATCCGCCCGGTGCCCAGCGGCCAGGAGCGCATCTCCGAGGCGGCGAAACATGGCTTCCGCCGGGCGATTGTACCGGCGGCCAACGTGCCAAAGAAGATCCCCGAAGGGATGCAGGTATTTGGCGTTAAAAAACTCGCAGATGCGTTAAATGTCTTTGACGACTTATAATTACGTATTCGATTTTGCAGGAGGCACCGTAATTTATGTCATCATTTGACTACATCAAGACCGCAATCCGTCAGAAAGGCTGCACGCTACAGCAGGTGGCTGACGCCAGCGGCATGACGAAAGGCTATCTTAGCCAGTTGCTGAACGCCAAAATCAAAAGCCCCAGCGCGCAAAAGCTGGAAGCGTTACATCGCTTTCTGGGGCTTGAATTCCCGCGTATGCAAAAGAATATCGGCGTGGTGTTTGGTAAGTTTTATCCGCTGCATACCGGCCATATCTACCTGATCCAGCGTGCCTGTAGCCAGGTCGACGAGCTGCACATCATCATGGGGTACGACGAAACCCGTGACCGCCAGCTGTTTGAAGACAGCGCCATGTCGCAGCAGCCGACGGTGCCCGATCGCCTGCGCTGGCTGCTTCAGACCTTCAAATATCAGAAAAATATTCGCATTCATGCCTTTAATGAAGAGGGCATGGAGCCGTATCCACACGGCTGGGACGTGTGGAGCAACGGCATTAAAGCGTTTATGGAAGAGAAGGGCATTGCGCCCAACTGGATCTACACCTCTGAAGAGTCCGACGCGCCGCAGTTCCGCGAGCATCTGGGCATTGAAACCGTGCTGATCGATCCGAAGCGTACGTTTATGAACATCAGCGGGGCGCAGATCCGCGAAAACCCGTTCCGCTACTGGGATTACATCCCGACCGAAGTGAAGCCGTTCTTTGTGCGCACAGTTGCGATTCTGGGTGGCGAATCAAGCGGGAAATCGACGCTGGTCAACAAGCTGGCGAATATCTTCAATACCACCAGCGCGTGGGAATACGGACGTGATTATGTCTTTTCCCATCTGGGGGGAGACGAGATGGCGCTTCAGTATTCTGATTACGATAAAATCGCGCTCGGTCATGCGCAGTACATTGATTTCGCGGTGAAATATGCCAATAAAGTGGCCTTCATCGACACCGATTTTGTCACCACACAAGCTTTCTGTAAGAAGTATGAAGGGCGCGAACACCCGTTCGTACAGGCGCTGATCGATGAATATCGCTTCGACCTGGTGATCCTGCTGGAAAACAACACCCCGTGGGTAGCCGATGGGATGCGCAGTCTTGGCAGCTCTGTGGACAGAAAAGAGTTCCAGACGATGCTGGTGGAGATGCTTCACGAGAACAACGTGGAGTTTGTCCACGTTGAAGCGTCAGATTACGACACCCGTTTCCTGCGCTGCGTCGAGCTGGTGAAGGAGATGATGGGGGAGCAGGGGTAAATTCGCAGGCTTGCCCCTCACCCTAACCCTCTCCCTTTGGGAGAGGGCCGGGGTGAGGAAATCAGGCCACTCAGAACGCAACCACCACTTTCCCGCGCATATGCCCGTCCAGCACTTTGCGGTGCGCCTCGGTAATGCTTTCCACGCTCAGCCCGTGCAGCGTTTCGCTGAGCGAGCTTTCCACCACGCCGTTATCCACCAGCTTCGCCACCTCGTTTAAGATCTCACCCTGACGCGCCATATCGGCAGTCTGGTACATGCTGCGGGTGTACATAAATTCCCAGTGCAGGGCGGCGGATTTGGATTTCAGCTTGTCCTGGTTCAGCGGATGCGCATTTTCGACGATGGAGCAGATATGCCCCTGCGGTGCAATCAGTTCGCTGGCCGCATCCCAGTGGCCATCGGTATCATTGAGGATGAAAATGTAATCCACAAAGGTGATGCCCTCTTTGGCCAGTTCACCTTGCAGATCGCGATAATTCACCACCAGATCCGCGCCGCGATCGCGACACCACCGGGCAGAATCTTCCCGCGACGCGGTGGCGATGACCCTGACCTTGCTGTTGTGTTTTGCAAACGGGATCGCCAGGGAGCCCACGCCGCCGGCACCGCCGATGATCAGCAGCGTTTTGTCCGATCCGGCATCCTGAATGTTCAGGCGCTCAAACAACCCTTCCCAGGCGGTGAGCGCGGTCAGCGGCAATGCGGCGGCAGCATCCCAGCCAAGGCTTGTCGGTTTGTGTCCGACAATGCGTGCATCAATCAGCTGGTGCGTGGCATTACTGCCCGGACGGGTAATGTCGCCCGCGTACCATACTTCGTCGCCCGGTTTGAAGCCGGTGACGCTTGCCCCAACCGCTTTGACGATCCCGCTGGCATCCCAGCCGAGAATGCGCGGATCCTTGAGGCCATTTTTAGCAATACTCGCGTGGACTTTAGTATCAACCGGGTTAATTGAGACGGCCTTCACTTCCACCAACAGATCGTGCTCGCCAGGCTGCGGCATGGGTTGGGAAATTTCAATGAAAGCAGCGGGATTTTCTGGGTTAACGGCAATGGCTTTAACTGACATGGTGAACTCCTCAATGGAATGCGTTTTGTTGAGACTAGTCTATTAAGTGGCCATGCGCGTGATAAGATGGACAATCAAGAACGAAGTGTTCGTACAGGATGAACAATCATGTTTAAACAGCTTCAGGATATGGCGCTGTTTGCGCTGGTGGCCGAGATGGGGAGCTTTACTGCTGCAGCGCAGAAGGCTGACTTGCCGAAATCCAGCGTTAGCCAGCGGATTAGCCAGCTTGAGCAGCAGGTGGGGATCCGCCTGCTAAATCGCACCACGCGCAGGCTGAATCTGACCTTTGCGGGGGAGCACTATCTGGTGCATTGTCGCGAGATGCTGGCGGCCAGCGAAAGGGCGGAATATGCCATTCAGCGACTGCGAGAAAACCCCAGCGGACGGCTTCGCATCACCTGCCCGGCAGGGATTGGCGCGACATTACTGGCACACCTGAATGCCGAGTTTCAGCTCCGCTATCCTGACGTTTCGCTGGATGTCTCGATTTCTGACGACGTGCTCGATCTGGTGGAGTCTGGCTTTGACGTCGCGCTGCGTACCGGTAAACCGCAAGACTCCTCGCTGATAGGTCGCATGATTGGTCACTGCCCGCGCTATATGCTGGCTTCGCCAGATTATCTGGCGCGGCGGGAGCCACTGAACCATCCCCGTCAGCTGGTGGAGCACCGCTGTATAACCCATAAGGCCTGGTCTGAATGGCTGCTGCAAAGCGAGAGCGAGGATTACCGCTATCTGCCGGATAACGCACATATGACGGATAATCTGGTGTATGCCCGTGAGTGCGCGGTTGCTGGCGCGGGGATCACTTTGCTGCCCGCATTTCTACTGGAAGATAAGATCGAAAAAGGGGCACTGGTGCAGGTACTGCCGGCGTGGAACGTCGAAGGAAACGACCTGTGGCTGGCCTATCCGAGCCGTAAGCTTAACTCGCCCGCGCTGATGAGCTATATCGACTTTGCGATGCAGTTTGATGAGGTTAAGCGATTTTACGTGGGTGGGTGATTATGTGCGGCCTGATGCCCTCACCCTGACCCTTTCCCACGGGGAGAGGGAACAAATATAAAAAACGGCAACCGAAGTTGCCGTTTTACTTTTATTTCGCGATACGCTTGTACTTAATACGCTTCGGCTCCAGCGCGTCGGCGCCCAGCGTGCGTTTCTTGTACTCTTCGTATTCGGTGAAGTTACCTTCGAAGAACTCCACTTTCCCTTCATCCTGGTAATCCAGAATGTGGGTGGCGATACGGTCCAGGAACCAACGGTCGTGCGAGATAACCATCGCGCAGCCCGGGAACTCCAGCAGGGCGTTTTCCAGCGCGCGCAGGGTTTCGATGTCGAGGTCGTTTGTTGGTTCATCGAGCAGCAGAACGTTACCGCCAACCTGCAGCAGTTTCGCCAGATGCAGACGACCACGCTCACCACCGGACAACTCGCCGACGCGTTTACCCTGATCGGTGCCTTTGAAGTTAAAGCGACCAACATAGGCGCGGCTTGGCATTTCGGTGTTACCGATACGCATGATATCCAGACCGCCGGAGACTTCTTCCCACACGGTTTTGCTGTTATCCATTGCGTCACGGAACTGGTCAACGGACGCCAGCTTCACCGTCTCACCCAGGGTAATAGAGCCGCTGTCAGGCTGCTCCTGACCAGACATCATACGGAACAGGGTGGATTTACCCGCGCCGTTCGGACCGATGATACCGACGATGGCACCCTTCGGTACGGAGAAGGAGAGGTCGTCGATCAGCACGCGGTCACCGTAAGATTTACGCAGGTTGCTGACTTCGACCACTTTATCCCCCAGACGCGCGCCAGGTGGAATAAACAGTTCGTTGGTTTCGTTACGTTTCTGGTATTCGGTGTTGTTCAGCTCTTCAAAGCGTGCCAGACGGGCTTTGCCCTTCGACTGACGGCCTTTCGTGCCCTGACGTACCCACTCCAGCTCTTTCTCAATAGACTTACGGCGTGCTGCTTCAGCAGAGGCTTCCTGCGCCAGACGCTGATCTTTCTGCTCCAGCCAGGAAGAGTAGTTGCCTTCCCATGGAATACCCTCACCGCGGTCCAGCTCCAGGATCCAGCCCGCCACGTTGTCGAGGAAGTAACGGTCGTGGGTGATCGCCACCACGGTGCCTTCGAAGTCGTGCAGGAAGCGTTCCAGCCACGCCACGGACTCTGCATCCAGGTGGTTAGTCGGTTCGTCGAGCAGCAGCATGTCTGGCTTTTCCAGCAGCAGACGGCACAGCGCCACGCGGCGACGCTCACCACCGGAGAGGTTGGCGATTTTCGCATCCCAGTCCGGCAGACGCAGGGCGTCAGCGGCGCGCTCCAGCTGCACGTTCAGGTTGTGACCGTCGTGCGCCTGGATAATCTCTTCAAATTTGCCTTGCTGAGCGGCCAGTTTATCGAAGTCCGCATCTGGCTCGGCGTATTTAGCATACACTTCATCCAGACCTTTCAGCGCGTTAACCACTTCGGATACTGCTTCTTCAACAGATTCACGAACGGTGTGTTCAGGGTTCAGCTGAGGTTCCTGCGGCAGGTAGCCAATTTTGATGCCAGGCTGCGGACGGGCTTCACCTTCGATGTCTGTATCGATGCCGGCCATGATGCGCAGCAGGGTGGACTTACCGGCACCGTTGAGGCCCAGAACACCGATTTTTGCGCCCGGGAAGAAGCTCAGCGAGATATTTTTAAGAATATGACGTTTCGGCGGTACCACTTTGCCGACACGATGCATGGTATAAACGAATTGAGCCACGTTGGACTTCGCCTCTTTTATCGTGATGAAAAGGAATTTCAGCCTCGAAGTGTAGCCTTTTTCCCGCCCTAATCCCAGCCAGGAACGTCGGGAGTGTTAAAACGCGCAGGAAAGGTAAAAAAGTGTCCGTAACGTGGCGCGTTCCGGGATGCCTGGTTAGCATAAGTTAATTAGACTTTGACGTGGCAAGACGCTGCAATTGACGAAAAAACAATGAGGAAGAGCTTGTGGAAAAAGCCAAACGGGTGGTCTGGCGTCTGCTGGCGGCCAGCGTATGCGTAATGGCGGTAAGCCAGGCGGTGCATGCCGATTCACTGGATGAACAACGTAACCGCTACGCCCAGATTAAACAGGCGTGGGACAACAAACAGATGGATACCGTGCAGGCGCTGATGCCGACGCTGAAGGACTATCCACTCTACCCCTATCTGGAGTATCGCCAGATTACTGACGATCTCATGAATCAACCCACGGTCACCGTGAATAACTTCATTCAGGCGAACCCGACCCTGCCGCCCGCCCGGAACCTGCAGTCTCGTTTTGTAAACGAGCTGGCGCGTCGTGAAGACTGGCGCGGGCTGCTGGCTTTTAGCCCTGACAAGCCGAACACCACAGAAGCCCAGTGTAATTATTACTATGCGAAATGGGTCACCGGTCAGCAGGAGGAGGCCTGGGCCGGGGCAAAAGATCTGTGGCTGACCGGGAAAAGCCAGCCGAACGCCTGTGATTCGCTCTTTGGCGCCTGGCGTGCTTCCGGTAAACAGGATCCGCTGGCTTACCTTGAGCGAATTCGTCTGGCGATGAAAGCCGGGAACACGCGTCTGGTGACCGCCCTGGCGGGGCAAATGCCGTCGGATTACCAGACCATTTCGACCGCCGTGATGTCGCTGGCAAACGATCCCAACAGCGTTCTGACCTTTGCCCGCAGCACGGGAGCGACCGATTTTACCCGTCAGATGGCGGCGGTGGCCTTTGCCAGCGTGGCGCGTGACGATGTTGAAAACGCGCGGCTGATGATCCCGCAGCTGGTGCAGGCCCAGCAGCTCAATGAAGAGCAAACCCAGGAACTGCGCGACATCGTGGCGTGGCGACTGATGGGCTCGGACGTGACCGACGAACAGGCCCGCTGGCGGGACGATGCCATTATGCGCTCCAGCTCCACGTCGCTGGTGGAACGCCGCGTGCGCATGGCGTTGGGGACCGGCGATCGAAAAGGCCTCAATACCTGGCTGGCGCGTCTGCCGATGGAGGCCAAAGAGAAAGACGAATGGCGCTACTGGCAGGCGGACCTGCTGATGGAGCGGGGACGCGATGATGAAGCCAAAGAGATCCTCCACGCGCTGATGCAGCAGCGTGGCTTCTACCCGATGGCGGCCGCGCAGCGTCTGGGTGAGGAGTACACCTTCCGCATTGATAAAGCACCGGCGAACGCCAGCCCGGCGTTGACCCAGGGGCCAGAAATGGCGCGCGTGCGCGAGCTGATGTACTGGAATATGGACAATACCGCCCGTAGCGAGTGGGCGAATCTGGTGACCAGCCGCACGACGGATGAAAAAGCCCAGCTTGCGCGCTACGCCTTTGATAACCACTGGTGGGATCTGAGCGTTCAGGCGACGATCGCTGGCAAGCTGTGGGATCATCTCGAAGAACGTTTCCCGCTGGCCTACAAAGATCTGTTCGATCGCTACACCAGCGGCAAAGATATTCCGCAAAGTTATGCCATGGCGATTGCCCGTCAGGAGAGCGCCTGGAACCCGAAAGTCCGTTCCCCGGTAGGGGCCAGCGGCCTGATGCAGATTATGCCGGGCACGGCGACGCATACGGTGAAGATGTTTAATATCCCGGGATACAGCAGTCCATCACAGCTGCTGGATCCGGATACCAACATCAACATTGGTACCAGCTATCTGCAGTACGTCTATCAGCAGTTTGGTAACAACCGCATTTTCGCCTCTGCGGCGTATAACGCGGGCCCAGGGCGCGTGCGTACCTGGCTGGGTAACAGTGCCGGACGCATCGACGCCGTGGCGTTTGTCGAGAGCATTCCGTTCTCAGAAACGCGTGGCTACGTGAAGAACGTGCTGGCGTATGATGCCTACTACCGTTACTTCATGGGGCAAAAAGATACCCTGATGAGCGACGCGGAGTGGCAGAGACGTTACTGATCGGGATGGGTTGTGTTATGCTGTACTCGTTAATGAGTACAAGAGGCAGCATAACATGACCCAGCATTCCCCGTATTCCTCGGCACTGGCCGAACAACGTCATCAGGAGTGGCTTCGTTTTGTGGAGTTGCTTCGCCAGTCTTACGACCAGGATCTGCATTTACCCCTGCTGCAACTGATGCTGACGCCAGACGAACGTGAGGCGCTGGGAACGCGCGTGCGAATCATCGAAGAGTTACTGCGCGGTGAGATGAGCCAGCGTGAGCTCAAAAACGAGCTGGGCGCGGGTATCGCGACGATCACCCGCGGTTCAAACAGCCTGAAGTCTGCGCCAGTTGAGCTGCGTCAGTGGCTGGAAGCGATATTGCTGAAAAACGCCGGATGACGGCTGCGCCTTATCCGGCCTACACGTTCAACGATAAATGGCGTTATGAAACGGGCTTAACGCCAGGATCACTGCCTGATGGTAAACGCTTGAGCGCGTAAGCGCGCCAGCGGTAAAGACGCCAATCGCCCCTTCTTTGCGACCAATCTCATCAATGCCGGTGTATTGTGACATCACCGGCCCGAGCGCCTCACCTGCGCGGACCTTTTCCAGAATGATCTCCGGCAGCGGCAGGGTGGCCGAGCGTGCTTCACCACGCTGTTCGCGGCTTTCGATAACCACCCAGCTAAACGTCGCGCCTTCGTCAATTCCCGCTTCAATCGCTACCCAGAAGTCGGCATCGGGTGCGGCCGCTTTCGCATTGAGCACGCGATTTCGTGCGCCAGCGCGCGTTTCTTCGCTGCCAAACGGCTGTTCAGGAACGCCACTCTCGACGCCGATGGCATCAATATGGCAGGATCCTTCGCCGAAAATCTCTTCAAATGCCCTTAGAATTGCCTGAATTTTGGCAGGATTGGTGGTAGCAGAGACAACATGGTGCATAATTAAGCTCGATTCAAAAAAAACTCATCGCAGTATAACGGAAAAAAAGCATGTTACAGGTATACCTTGTTCGCCACGGTGAAACGCAGTGGAACGCCGAGCGACGTATTCAAGGCCAGTCCGACAGTCCTCTCACTGAAAAGGGTGTGCAGCAAGCGTGGCAGGTGGCAGAACGTGCCAGAACGCTGGGCATTACCCATGTCATCACCAGCGATTTAGGTCGCACGCAGCAGACGGCGCGCATTATTGCTGATGCCTGTGGTTGTGATGTGATGCTTGAACCACGCCTGCGCGAACTGGATATGGGGGTGCTCGAAAAACGCCATATCGATACGCTGACGGAAACGGAAGAGGGCTGGCGTCGCACGCTGGTCAACGGTACCGAAGATGGCCGTATTCCTGAGGGTGAATCGATGCAGGAGTTGAGCGTGCGTATGCATGCTGCGCTGGCAGAGTGCCTGAAGCTGCCCGCCGGAAGCCGTCCACTGCTGGTGAGTCACGGAATTGCGCTGGGCTGTCTGGTGAGCACCATTCTGGGGTTACCGGCCTATGCTGAACGCCGCTTGCGCCTGCGCAACTGTTCTATTTCCCGTATTGATTATCAGGAAAGCGCGTGGCTGGCGTCGGGGTGGGTCGTGGAGATGGCAGGGGACATTTCGCATCTTGATGCCCCTGCACTGGATGAACTGCAGCGCTAACGACGTATCGGAATTAAGAATTCCATCCGCAGATTAATGGGGCCTTCTTCCGGTTTTGCATCGCTTGCCGGGTAGTAGCGCTCAATATCCTGACCTTTACGGCGATTCAGGTTCAGCATAGGCATGCATGTTCCGTAAACGGTCAGGATAAATTCCTGTACGCCCGTTCCCAGCCCTTCATAGGAGAACATCACGTACTCTCCGCCTTCCAGCACGACCGGTTTTGAACCCTGAATATAGCCATTGGCCATCTCCGGCGTTAACGCGGTGGTGTAGAACACCTCCTGCTCGTCGTCTTTTTCCTGGCTTGGATGCGTTTCGTTGAGACCATACAGGATAGGCGGGATCGCCGGTGCATGGCTCAGGAAGTCGCGCCAGAACTGAACGCGCATTTGATGGCGGAACTCGGAAATCTGCTCCAGAGAACAGGTGTAGCTCTGTGTCGTACCGATCAAATGGGTTTCCGGCAGGGTAATGATTTCGTACTTCGGCATGGCGAACTCGCCCAGGCGCAGCGGCGGGCGCATACCGTATGAGCTCCAGTCCGGTGAACGTCGATAGAGCGCTGGCGTCAACGAGAACTGTTTTTTAAAGGCTCGGGTGAACGTTTGTTGTGAATCGAAACGATACTGCAGGGCAATATCGAGAATAGGCCGCGCGGTCAGGCGCAATGCCACGGCAGATTTTGATAAACGACGTGCGCGAATATAGGCACCGATAGCATGACCGGTGACATCCTTGAACATCCTTTGCAGATGCCACTTGGAATAGCCTGCTTTTGCCGCCACATTATCCAGTGACAAAGGCTGGTCGAGATGACCTTCCAGCCAGGTGAGCAGGTCGCGAATAATTCCAGCCTGATCCATATACTATCCTCATCCTTAAAACAGCAGGTGCCTGATAACAGGTTAGCGGATAATAGCATTTTTTGATGTTTTAGCATTCAGTGTTTTTTTTGCTCATTAATGCTTTTTGTCCTGCGTTTTGGGTGAATATATTCTAATCCTGTGATCTTGCTACATTTTTGTCTAACGTGTTGAATAATCGCTCAACGTAATATTAAGAAATGGTAACAATATGAAATATAAGACTTTGCTCTTAACTGCCTTACTGCTGATGGTTGGCCGCGCGGCGCAGGCAGAACAGATTGGTTCTGTCGATACCGTCTTTAAGATGTTTGGCCCTGACCACAAAATTGTGGTGGAAGCGTTTGACGATCCGGATGTGAAAAACGTCACCTGCTACGTTAGCCGGGCGAAAACCGGGGGAATCAAAGGCGGGCTGGGGCTGGCCGAGGATACATCCGATGCGGCCATCTCCTGCCAGCAGGTGGGCCCGGTTGAGTTGAGCGAGAAAATCAAAAACGGCAAAGCGCAGGGGGATGTGGTATTCCAGAAACGGACTTCACTGGTTTTCAAAAAGCTGCAGGTGGTGCGTTTTTACGATGCTAAACGTAATACCCTGGCCTACCTTGCCTACTCCGACAAAGTGGTGGAAGGCTCACCGAAAAACGCGATAAGCGCGGTGCCAATCATGCCATGGCGGGAATAAAAAAACGGCGCGAAAGCGCCGTTTTTTTATGGTGCTCACTGCGGGATCACTCCTGCAGGTCACCGCAGAAGCGATAGCCTTCGCCGTGGATCGTGGCGATGATTTCCGGCGTATCTGGTGTAGATTCGAAATGTTTACGAATACGACGGATGGTCACGTCTACAGTACGGTCGTGTGGCTTCAGCTCACGGCCGGTCATTTTCTTCAGCAGTTCTGCACGGGACTGAATTTTGCCCGGGTTTTCACAGAAGTGCAGCATGGCGCGGAATTCACTGCGCGGCAGTTTATACTGCTCACCGTTCGGGCTGATCAGTGAACGGCTATTGATATCAAGTTCCCAGCCGTTAAATTTGTAGCTGTCTACGCTACGACGCTCTTCGCTGACGGTGCCCAGGTTCATGGTGCGGGACAGCAGGTTGCGTGCACGAATGGTTAACTCGCGAGGGTTAAACGGTTTGGTGATGTAGTCATCCGCACCGATTTCCAGGCCAAGGATCTTATCAACTTCGTTATCACGGCCTGTCAGGAACATTAATGCGACGTTCGCCTGTTCACGCAGTTCACGCGCCAGAAGAAGGCCATTTTTACCTGGCAGGTTGATATCCATAATGACCAGGTTGATATCATTTTCAGAAAGGATCTGATGCATCTCTGCGCCATCGGTCGCTTCAAAGACATCGTAGCCTTCTGCTTCGAAAATGCTCTTTAACGTGTTGCGTGTTACCAACTCGTCTTCAACGATAAGAATGTGCGGGGTCTGCATGTTTGCTACCTAAATTGCCAACTAAATCGAAACAGGAAGTACAAAAGTCCCTGACCTGCCTGATGCATGTCGCAAATTAACATGACCGGGCTAACGTGACTAAAGTACGTAATTGCGTTCTTGATGCACTTTCCATCAACGTCAACAACATCATTAGCTTGGTCGTGGGTACTTTCCCTTTGGACCCGACAGTGTCAAAAACGGCTGTCATCCTAACCATTTTAACAGCAACATAACAGGCTAAGTGACACCTGACACCCAATAAAACTACGCTTCGTTGACATATATCAAGTTCAATTGTAGCACGTTAACAGTTTGATGAAATCATCATAGCTAAATGCTAGCCTTTGTCACAATTTTTCAATAAACCAACTAGTTGCGGACATTGATTGATAAACAATACGAATCCAACCCAGAAACGGTATTCATACAGTCATTATCATTATAAAACATAAGGATAATAGGGTTCTGTTAACATACTAACTGATTGTTCAGTCACAAAATAGTTTAGCGTCTTTAATTTGTTATGAAACGCTATTTCGGTGATTTGTGTTGCAAAATTGTAAATTCGCGCTGCGTAATATGTTGAAGTGCATCACATTTATCCCCGCTAACTGATTAAAAAGAGAACATAAATGCATCTGTCGATTGTACTGGTCGCGCCAGCCAGAGCAGAAAATATAGGCGCTGCGGCGCGTGCCATGAAGACCATGGGGTTCACCGATTTGCGCATTGTGGACAGCGTTGCGCATCTGGAACCTGCGGCGCGCTGGGTGGCGCATGGTTCGGGTGATATTCTCGATAATATAACCACTTACGCTACGCTCGCCGATGCCTTGCACGATATCTCATTTACCGTTGCGACCACGGCGCGCAGTCGGGCGAAGTTCCACTATTACGCCACGCCAGCAGAACTGGTACCGATGCTGAGCGAGAAAAGTCAGTGGCTGGAAAAAGCCGCGCTGGTATTTGGGCGGGAAGATTCAGGATTAACAAACGACGAACTGGAACTCGCGGACGTGCTGACCGGGGCGCCGATGGTGGCGGATTATCCGTCGCTGAATTTAGGTCAGGCGGTGATGGTTTATTGCTATCAATTAGCATCCCTAATACAAATTCCACAACCGCAAGCGGCGGGGACAGATGAAAACCAGCTGGCCGCGCTGCGCACGCGCGTTGAGCATCTGCTGGCGCAACTCGGCGTGGCTGACGACCAAAAAATGGCAGATTGGTTGCAGCAGCGTCTTGGCCGTCTTGAGCAACGGGACACTGCAATGCTGCACCGTTTGCTGCACGATATCGAAAAAAAATTAGCCGAGTAAAATGCTGCCATAAGTTTTTACTATGGCGTAAGCGTCTGACATTGAGGGTTGCCTCTGGCGGAATCGGATGAAAATAAATCTGCACGCAGCGGGACGTAAGAACGTCCCGAATTGTGATCAAATTAAAAATTCATTGACTTAAGGTGCCCGATCCTTTAACCCTAAAAGAATACAGCACAGACAGATAATAATGACAGAGTACACAACATCCATGAAACGCATCAGCATCACCACCATTACCACAACCATCATCATTACCACAGGTAACGATGCGGGCTGACGCGTACAGGAAAAACAGAAAAAAGCCCGCACCTGAACAGTGCGGGCTTTTTTTTCGGCTAAAGGAAACGAGGTAGAACCATGCGAGTGTTGAAGTTCGGCGGTACATCAGTGGCAAATGCAGAACGCTTTCTGCGTGTTGCCGATATCCTGGAGAGCAACGCCAGACAGGGACAGGTCGCGACCGTACTCTCTGCGCCGGCAAAAATCACCAACCACCTGGTGGCGATGATTGAAAAGACCATTGGTGGTCAGGATGCACTCCCGAACATTAGCGACGCCGAGCGTATCTTCGCCGAGCTGCTGCAGGGGCTGGCGGAGGCACAGCCAGGTTTCCCGCTCGTACAGCTGAAAGCCTTGGTAGAACAAGAATTTGCCCAGATTAAACATGTCCTGCACGGCATCAGCCTGCTGGGTCAGTGCCCGGACAGCATCAACGCGGCGTTGATTTGCCGCGGTGAGAAACTCTCTATCGCCATCATGGCGGGCCTGCTGGAAGCGCGCGGCCATCACGTCACGGTGATTGATCCGGTTGAAAAACTGCTGGCGGTGGGCCACTACCTCGAATCCACCGTTGATATTGCCGAATCAACCCGCCGTATCGCCGCGAGCAAAATACCGTCTGACCATATGATCCTGATGGCGGGCTTCACCGCCGGTAATGAGAAGGGGGAGCTGGTGGTGCTGGGCCGTAACGGCTCCGACTATTCTGCTGCCGTGCTGGCCGCCTGTTTACGCGCGGACTGTTGCGAGATCTGGACTGACGTTGACGGCGTATACACCTGCGACCCGCGCCAGGTACCGGACGCCAGGCTGCTGAAGTCGATGTCTTACCAGGAGGCGATGGAGCTTTCCTACTTCGGCGCGAAAGTGCTTCACCCGCGTACCATCTCCCCGATTGCCCAGTTCCAGATCCCCTGCCTGATTAAAAATACCGGTAACCCGCAAGCGCCTGGCACGCTGATTGGCGCCAGTACCGATGAAGATGGCCTGCCGGTGAAAGGCATCTCCAACCTGAACAATATGGCAATGTTCAGCGTCTCCGGGCCGGGTATGAAAGGGATGGTCGGCATGGCAGCGCGCGTGTTTGCCGCGATGTCCCGTAACGGGATCTCTGTGGTGCTGATCACCCAATCCTCATCCGAATACAGCATCAGCTTCTGCGTGCCGCAGGCGGATTGCCTTCGCGCCCGTCGCGCGCTGGAGGAAGAGTTCTATCTGGAGCTGAAAGAGGAACTGCTGGAGCCGCTGTTCATTCAGGAGCGCCTGGCGGTTATCTCAGTCGTCGGTGACGGCATGCGCACGCTGCGCGGCATCTCCGCTAAATTCTTTGCCGCGCTGGCGCGGGCCAATATCAACATCGTGGCCATTGCCCAGGGCTCCTCCGAGCGTTCGATTTCGGTGGTGGTTGATAATGATGACGCGACAACCGGCGTACGCGTGGTTCATCAGATGCTGTTCAACACCGATCAGGTGATTGAGTTGTTCCTGATTGGCGTGGGCGGCGTGGGCGGTGCGCTGCTCGAGCAGGTGAAGCGTCAGCAGGAGTGGCTGAAGAAGAAGCATATCGATCTGCGCGTCTGCGGGATCGCCAACTCAAAAGCGCTGTTGACCAACGTTCACGGGCTGAACCTGGAAAACTGGCAGGCCGAGTTGAACGAGGCAAAAGAGCCGTTCAACCTTGGGCGTCTGATCCGTCTGGTGAAAGAGTATCACCTGCTGAACCCGGTGATTGTCGATTGTACGTCGCACCAGGCGGTTGCCGATCAGTACGCGGACTTCCTGCGCGAAGGCTTCCACGTGGTCACGCCGAACAAAAAGGCCAACACCTCGTCGATGGATTACTATCACCAGCTACGTCTGGCGGCGAGCAAATCGCGTCGCAAGTTCCTGTACGACACTAACGTGGGGGCGGGCCTGCCGGTGATCGAAAACCTGCAGAACCTGCTGAACGCGGGCGACGAACTGCAACGTTTCTCCGGCATTCTCTCCGGCTCGCTGTCCTTTATCTTCGGTAAGCTGGATGAAGGCATGAGTCTTTCAGAAGCGACCCGCGCCGCGCGTGAGCTGGGCTACACCGAGCCGGATCCGCGTGACGATCTCTCCGGGATGGACGTGGCGCGCAAACTGCTCATTCTGGCGCGCGAAACGGGCCGTGAGCTGGAGCTTTCCGATATCGTGATAGAACCGGTGCTGCCGGCTGAATTTGACAGCAGCGGTGACGTCAGCGCCTTTATGGCCAATTTACCGCAGCTGGATGACGCTTTTGCCGCACGCGTGGCGAAAGCCCGTGATGAAGGTAAGGTATTGCGTTATGTTGGCAACATTGAAGAAGATGGCGTGTGCCGGGTGAAGATTGCCGAAGTCGATGGCAACGATCCGCTGTACAAAGTCAAAAACGGCGAAAACGCCCTGGCGTTTTACAGCCACTATTATCAGCCATTGCCGCTGGTGCTTCGCGGCTATGGCGCAGGGAACGATGTTACGGCGGCGGGGGTGTTTGCCGATCTGCTGCGTACCCTGTCATGGAAGTTAGGAGTTTAACATGGTCAAAGTTTATGCCCCGGCTTCCAGCGCCAATATGAGCGTCGGGTTTGATGTGCTGGGTGCGGCGGTGACGCCGGTGGACGGTTCACTATTGGGCGATACGGTCACGGTGGAAGCGGCAGAAAGTTTCAGCCTGAACAACGTGGGACGTTTTGCCAGCAAGCTGCCGTCCGAACCGCGCGAGAATATCGTCTATCAGTGCTGGGAGCGCTTCTGTCAGGAGATCGGTAAAAACGTGCCGGTCGCCATGACGCTGGAAAAAAGTATGCCGATTGGCTCGGGTCTGGGGTCAAGCGCCTGCTCTGTGGTGGCCGCGCTGGTGGCGATGAATGAGCACTGCGGCAAACCTCTGAACAATAGCCGTCTGCTGGGGTTAATGGGCGAGCTGGAAGGCCGTATCTCCGGCAGCATCCACTACGACAACGTCGCGCCGTGTTTCCTCGGCGGTATGCAGTTGATGATCGAAGAAAATGGCATCATCAGCCAGCAGGTGCCAGGGTTTGATGAGTGGCTGTGGGTGCTGGCCTATCCGGGCATTAAGGTCTCCACCGCGGAAGCGCGTGCGATCCTGCCTGCGCAGTATCGCCGTCAGGACTGTATTGCCCACGGGCGTCACCTGGCAGGCTTTATTCACGCTTGCTATACCCGTCAGCCACAGCTGGCGGCGAAACTGATGAAAGATGTGATTGCCGAACCGTATCGTACGAAGCTGCTGCCTGGCTTCAATGAGGCGCGACAGGCATCGCTTGATATCGGCGCGCAGGCGTGCGGCATCTCCGGCTCCGGCCCGACGCTGTTCGCCCTGTGCGATAAGCCAGACACCGCGCAGCGCGTGGCGGACTGGCTCTCTAAACACTACCTGCAAAATCAGGAAGGCTTTGTTCATATTTGCCGTCTGGACACGGCTGGCGCACGAGTACTGGGATAACGAATGAAACTCTACAATCTGAAAGATCATAACGAGCAGGTCAGCTTCGCGCAGGCGGTGACTCAGGGACTGGGCAAAAATCAGGGGCTGTTCTTCCCTCACGATCTGCCGGAATTCCAGCTGACCGACATTGATGAGCTGCTGAAGCAGGACTTTGTTACCCGCAGCACGAAAATTTTGTCTGCGTTTATCGGCGACGAAATCCCGCAGGAGCTGCTGGAAGAGCGCGTGCGTGCGGCGTTTGCCTTCCCGGCACCGGTTCAGCAGGTTGAGCCGGATGTGGGTTGTCTGGAGTTGTTCCACGGCCCAACGCTGGCGTTTAAAGACTTCGGCGGCCGCTTTATGGCGCAGATGCTGACGCACATCAGCGGTGACAAACCGGTGACCATTCTGACCGCCACCTCCGGGGATACCGGTGCCGCCGTGGCGCATGCCTTCTACGGTCTGAAGAACGTCCGCGTGGTGATCCTCTATCCGAAAGGCAAGATCAGCCCGCTCCAGGAAAAACTGTTCTGTACCCTCGGCGGCAACATTGAAACCGTAGCAGTAGATGGCGACTTTGATGCTTGTCAGGCGCTGGTTAAGCAGGCTTTCGATGATGAAGAGCTGAAGGCCGCGCTGGGGCTCAACTCTGCCAACTCCATTAACATCAGCCGTCTGTTGGCGCAGATTTGCTACTACTTCGAAGCGGTTGCCCAACTGCCGCAAGAGGCGCGCAATCAGCTGGTGGTTTCGGTACCGAGCGGAAACTTTGGTGACCTGACCGCGGGCCTGCTGGCGAAATCACTCGGCCTGCCGGTGAAACGCTTTATTGCGGCGACCAACGCCAACGACACCGTGCCACGCTTCCTGAAAGACGGTAAATGGGCGCCGAACGCGACCCAGGCGACGCTCTCTAACGCGATGGATGTGTCACAGCCAAACAACTGGCCGCGTGTGGAAGAGCTGTTCCGTCGTAAGGTCTGGCGTCTGGGCGATCTGGGCTATGCGGCGGTCACGGATGAAACCACCAGAAGCACCATGCGTGAGCTGAAGGCGGTGGGGTATACCTCTGAACCGCATGCGGCGATTGCTTATCGTGCGCTGCGCGACCAGCTGAATCCCGGTGAGTATGGCCTGTTCCTGGGGACGGCGCATCCGGCAAAATTCAAAGAGAGCGTGGAAGAGATTCTGGGTGAAACGCTGCCGCTGCCGAAAGAGCTGGCGGATCGCGCTGACCTGCCGCTGCTCTCCCACGAGCTGCCCGCGGATTTTGCCGCACTGCGTAAGCTGATGATGACCCGAGCGTGATTTTTTGCCCGGTGGCGCTGCGCTTACCGGGCCTACAACGATCTCAATCGTAGGCCCGGTAAGCGCAGCGCCACCGGGCTTTTTTGTGAAGAAATTAAGGAGAAAAATAGCAGGGAAAAAGCAGAAATTCCCAATAAATGCGGTCACTTAGCGTTTAGGATTGCAGAGAATAACATCCCCGGTTCCCCTCACGTAATCTCCTTACATCGGCCCACGTTGGGCAAGAATCATAAGGAGTCACCGATGTCTAAACTGAAACCTGCGCTGATGGCGCTTTCACTGATGCTGGTCGCTCCCATGGCGGTACAGGCATCCGAAATTACTCTGGTTCCGGCGGTCAAACTGCAGATTGGCGATCGAGATAATAACGGTCATTACTGGGACGGCGGCCGCTGGCGCGACCATGACTGGTGGAAGGCGCATTATGACTGGCGTGATAACCACTGGCGTCCGCATGATGAGCATCGCGATCGTGACGAGCGCCATGATCACCGCCACGACGATCACCGACCAGGCCCGGACTGGAAGCATCACTAATACAAACCCCGCCAGAAGGCGGGGTTGTTTTTTTACTGTTCGTGACGCTTAAACACCAGTTCCCCTTTCCCCGACGCGTCCTCGTCAAAGAAATACCCCTCTCTGTTGAATCCGGTCAGCTGCTCAGGCTTCGTCAGACGGTTTTGAATGATGTAGCGGCTCATCAGGCCACGCGCTTTTTTGGCATAGAAGCTGATGACCTTAAACTTGCCGTTTTTCTCATCGAGGAAGACCGGTTTAATAATCTGTGCATCCAGCTTCTTCGGCTTCACCGACTTAAAGTATTCATCGGAGGCAAGGTTAATCACCACGTTATCACCCTGCGCGTGCAGGGCTGCGTTCAGCTTATCGGTGATAATGTCGCCCCAGAAATGGTACAGATCTTTGCCTTTGGCGTTTTCCAGGCGGATGCCCATCTCCAGACGATAGGGCTGCATCAGATCAAGCGGGCGCAGCACGCCGTAGAGACCCGAGAGCATACGCAGATGCTGCTGGGCAAAATCGAAATCGGCTTCGCTGAACTCTTCAGCCTGCAGACCGGTATAGACGTCACCTTTGAAGGCCAGAAGCGCCTGGCGGGCATTTGCAGGGGTGAAGTCAGGATGCCACTCGTGGAAGCGGGTCGCATTCAGATCGGCGAGCTTATCACTGATGCTCATCAATGAGGCGATTTGCGGCGCGGAGAGCTTACGTGCCTCGTGAATCAGCTGTTGCGAGTAGTCCAGCAGTTCAGGCTGGGTATAACGCTCAGTCGCGAGCGGGCTCTGGTAGTCGAGCGTTTTTGCAGGTGAAATCAGAATCAGCATATCCAGTCCTTGCAGGAAATTTAGAGCGACTTTAGCAAAAAATCGCCCTGAATTGATCGATAGCTGTTATTGCCGTGGCAAATCATCCCAGGCGCCGGGCGCAATCTGCGACTTGATTTCGGGATAGCGCGCGGCATCAAAGACGGGGGGGATACCCAGTTTGCGCTGGCGTAGATAATCTCCGGCGATAAGGTTCACAACAGGAGAGAGCAGCAAAATCGCCGTCAGGTTAGTGATAGCCATCAACGCCATAATCACGTCCGCCAGCTGCCAGACCAGCGGCATGCTGAGCAAAGAACCCGCTATTACCATTAATATCATCCCCAGACGTAGCAGGTTGCGCACAGGACGGGTGTTGAACTTCAGGAAAATGAGGTTGTTTTCGGCGTAAAGGTAATTGACGACCATCGAGCTGAAGGCGAACAGCATCAGAATGAGCGAGACAAATCCGGCCCCCCAGCCACCGGTAAGGTTCATCAGCGCCTGCTGAAGAAGCTGTATCCCGGCGGCTTCCGATGAGTGCGGTACCGGGCCGGCCAGCAGCAGGATCATGGCGCTGGCGGAACAGATAATAATCGTGTCCGTAAAGACGCCAATCATCTGCACAATCCCTTGCGCGGCCGGGTGAGGAGGCCACGACGCAGCCGCCGCGGCGGCATTTGGCGTAGATCCCATTCCGGCTTCATTAGAGAACATGCCGCGCTGAAAACCCGCCATCAGCGCCTGGCTAAAGGTATAGCCCAGCGCGCCCGAAGCGGCTTCACGCCAGCCAAAGGCGCTTCTGAAGATGGTCGCAATCACATCCGGCACCTGGTCGATATGCAGCGCAGCGACCAGCAGGCTGGCCGCAACCCAGAGCAGCGCCATGACGGGAACCAGCCATTGCATCAGACGGGCAGTGCCCTTGAGTCCGGTAGAGATAGTCAGCAGTATGCAGAGGGCTAACACCACGCCGGTTAACCATTCCGGACAGGCAAAGGCATAGCGGAGGGCATGGGCGACAGAATTTGCCTGAACGGTGTTGAAAATCAGACCATAGGCGACAAGCAAGAATAGCGAGAACAGCACGCCCATCCAGCGCATCCCTAAGCCTCGAGCCATGTACCAGGCCGGGCCGCCGCGAAACTGGCCGTTGTTGTCTTTTTCTTTGTAGAGTTGAGCGAGAGAACATTCGGCAAACGACGTTGCCATGCCGATAATTGCCGTAATCCACATCCAGAAAACCGCGCCCGGTCCGCCGGCGCTGATAGCCAGCGCGACCCCCGCCAGATTACCGCTGCCAAGACGTGCCGCGAGGCTGGTACACAGTGCCTGGAAAGACGTTAATCCACCCGGTTGCGGTGTGACGCTGTTTTTCAGACTTCTGCCAAATTTGCGGATATAACGAAACTGGATAAAACCGCTGCGAAGCGTAAACCAAATACCTGCTCCGAGAAGCAGGTAAATCATGATCGAACCCCAGAGAACTTCGTTAATAAAGAAAAAGAAATCAGGCATTAACGTCCCTCTTGTTGATGCCAGGGCAATTATGTAAGCGCTACCACATATTGAGCGTGCTGTTACTTAGCTGCCTGTTAATATTTCGAGTTTATCATACAATGGTGAAGCGCACTGTCTGCGGTTGCGCTACCCCTCCGTCGTGTTATCATCAGGGCAGACCGGTTACATCCCCCTAACAAGTAAACCTGTCATTTTTCCGCTGCAGACATGCTGTCGGTAGCGTGAATTATCCAGGGCACGTTAAAAGAGAAACACTATCATGACGGATAAATTGACCTCCCTTCGTCAGTTCACCACTGTCGTAGCTGACACCGGAGATATCGCGGCAATGAAGCTGTACCAGCCGCAGGATGCCACAACTAACCCTTCTCTGATCCTTAACGCCGCACAGATCCCTGAGTATCGCAAACTGATTGACGACGCTGTGACCTGGGCGAAAGCACAGAGCAACGACCGCGCGCAGCAGGTTGTGGATGCCACTGATAAACTGGCAGTGAACATCGGTCTGGAGATCCTTAAACTGGTTCCTGGCCGTATCTCTACCGAAGTGGATGCGCGTCTCTCCTACGACACCGAAGCGTCTATCGCGAAAGCAAAACGTCTGATCAAAATGTATAACGATGCGGGTATCAGCAACGACCGTATCCTGATCAAACTGGCTTCTACCTGGCAGGGTATTCGCGCGGCTGAACAGCTGGAAAAAGACGGGATCAACTGTAACCTGACGCTGCTGTTCTCCTTCGCGCAGGCGCGTGCATGTGCGGAAGCGGGCGTATACCTGATTTCTCCGTTCGTGGGCCGTATTCTGGACTGGTACAAAGCCAATACCGACAAGAAAGAGTACGCTGCATCTGAAGATCCGGGCGTGATTTCCGTGACTGAAATCTACGAATACTACAAACAGCACGGCTATGAAACCGTTGTTATGGGCGCAAGC
Organism: Enterobacter cloacae complex sp. R_G8; assembly: GCF_024599795.1. Taxonomy (NCBI): domain Bacteria; kingdom Pseudomonadati; phylum Pseudomonadota; class Gammaproteobacteria; order Enterobacterales; family Enterobacteriaceae; genus Enterobacter; species Enterobacter cloacae complex sp. R_G8. The sequence goes on along the minus strand of NZ_CP102246.1, from coordinate 4,398,278 downwards.
TTCCGTAACGTGGGTGAAATCATCGAGCTGGCTGGCTGTGACCGCCTGACCATCGCACCAGCGCTGCTGAAAGAGCTGGCTGAAAGCGAAGGTACCATCGAGCGTAAACTGTCTTACACCGGTGAAGTGAAAGCGCGTCCAGAGCGTATCACCGAATCCGAGTTCCTGTGGCAGCACAACCAGGATCCGATGGCGGTAGACAAACTGGCAGACGGTATCCGTAAGTTTGCTATCGACCAGGAAAAACTGGAAAAAATGATCGGCGATCTGCTGTAATCATTCTGCGTGACCGGGCTCCCGGTCACGCGACTTCTTTCGTACTCTGTCTGAATTTCCCCTCTGCGTGTATCATTCCCTTTAATCAGTACTTATTGAATGGAATGGATATGAATACCTTACGCATCGGCTTAGTGTCGATTTCTGACCGCGCCTCAAGCGGTGTCTATCAGGATAAAGGCATCCCTGCTCTTGAAGAGTGGTTGGGCAGCGCGCTGACCACCCCGTTTGAAATCCAGACCCGCCTGATCCCGGATGAACAGCCGATCATCGAGCAGACGTTGTGTGAGCTGGTGGATGAGATGAGCTGCCACCTGGTGCTGACGACCGGCGGAACCGGTCCTGCACGTCGTGATGTGACGCCAGATGCTACGCTTGCTATAGCTGACCGCGAAATGCCGGGCTTCGGTGAACAGATGCGCCAGATCAGCCTGCACTTTGTTCCAACAGCGATCCTCTCCCGTCAGGTGGGGGTCATTCGCAAGCAGGCGCTAATCCTGAATCTGCCAGGGCAACCTAAGTCGATTAAAGAGACGCTCGAAGGGCTAAAAGCGGATGATGGCAGCGTGATCGTCCACGGGATCTTTGCAAGTGTACCGTATTGTATACAACTGCTTGACGGGCCGTACGTGGAAACCGATGACAAAGTCGTAGCAGCATTTCGTCCTAAAAGCGCACGTCGCGAAACAATCTCCTGAAAATAATAAAAATGTGACATTAGCTGAAGCGGCGATGGTGTGCTAAACGTTTTACGGTATAGTAATTTTTTCTTTACGTTAGCTGTAAAAATAAATCCACAACACACGCTCAATGGTTCGCTATGTCACATAACACCCGACCTCTGAATCGACAGGACTACAAAACCCTCACGCTCGCGGCCCTGGGCGGCGCGCTGGAGTTTTACGACTTCATCATCTTTGTCTTCTTCGCCGCCGTGGTGGGGGAGTTGTTCTTCCCGGCGGATATCCCGGAATGGCTGCGTCAGGTGCAAACCTTCGGTATTTTTGCTGCCGGGTATCTGGCGCGCCCTCTTGGTGGGATTGTGATGGCGCACTTTGGCGATCTGGTCGGGCGTAAGAAGATGTTTACCCTCAGTATCCTGCTGATGGCTGTGCCGACGCTGGCGATTGGTCTGCTGCCAACCTACGCCTCGATGGGCATTCTCGCCCCGTTATTGCTGCTGCTGATGCGTATTCTTCAGGGGGCGGCCATCGGCGGTGAGGTGCCGGGGGCGTGGGTGTTTGTCGCGGAGCATGTTCCGGCGCGCCGTATTGGTATCGCCTGCGGAACCTTAACCGCGGGGTTAACGGTGGGCATTTTGCTCGGTTCCGTGGTCGCGACAATTGTGAATACCAGCATGACACAACAGGCCGTGCATGACTGGGGCTGGCGTCTACCGTTCCTGCTGGGCGGGGCGTTTGGTCTGGTGGCCATGTACCTGCGCCGTTGGCTGCAGGAGACACCGATTTTCCTCGAAATGCAGCAGCGCAAAGCGCTGGCGCAGGAGTTGCCGGTAAAAGCTGTCGTGGTGCGTCATAAAAAAGCGGTGGTGGTGTCGATGCTGCTTACCTGGTTGCTCTCGGCAGGCATTGTGGTGGTGATTTTGATGTCGCCGGTCTGGCTGCAAAAGCAGTACGGCTTTTCCCCGGCGGTGACCTTACAGGCGAACAGTATCGCCACCATTATGCTCTGCTTCGGCTGTCTGGCCGCCGGGCTGGCTGCAGATCGGTTCGGCGCCAGCGTCACCTTTATCGTCGGCAGTCTGTTACTGGCGGGCTCAAGCTGGGCGTTTTACCATCTTGCAGGCAGTCATCCTGAACAATTGTTCCTTCTGTACGGCGTGGTAGGGCTGTGCGTCGGTGTGGTGGGGGCAGTGCCTTACGTGATGGTACGCGCATTCCCGCCAGAGGTACGCTTCACCGGGATCTCATTCTCCTACAACGTTTCGTATGCCATCTTCGGTGGACTGACGCCGATTGCGGTTACGGTGTTGATGGGCGTGTCACCGATGGCACCTGCCTGGTACGTGCTGGCGTTGTCGCTGATGGGGCTGGTATTGGGAATTTGGCTACGTCAATCGGGGAGAAGTCGTGCCCGCGAGGCAGGCACGACAGAGGGATCAGTGTTTTTCACCAATCGGTAGAATGGTGCGGTCAAACTGCTCGTTCAGCACTTCGCCCATTGCCAGGTAGATTGCGCTTGCGCCGCAAACCAGGCCAATCCAGCCTGCTACGTGAACGATGCCTTCGTTATCAACCAGGTGACCAAGCGCCAGCAGGGCGAACAGCACGGTCAGGCTCAGGAAGACGAACTGCAGTACGCGGTTGCCCTTAAGGGTGCCGAAGAACATGAACAGGGTGAAGACGCCCCAGAGGCCCAGATACACGCCCAGGAAGTGGGCGTTTGCCGCATCAGCCAGACCCATTTTAGGCATCAGCAGAATGGCGACCAGGGTCAGCCAGAAAGAACCGTAAGAGGTAAAGGCCGTTAAGCCGAAGGTGTTGCCTTTCTTATATTCCAGCAGGCCCGCGAAGATTTGCGCGATACCGCCGTAAAAAATGCCCATCGCCAGGATAATGCCATCCAACGGGAACATCCCGATGTTATGCAGGTTCAGCAGGATGGTGGTCATGCCAAAACCCATCAGGCCCAGCGGAGCCGGATTAGCCAACTTAGTGTTGCCCATAAGTCCTCAAAAAAATCATCATTGATATGGTGAAATGGTTAAACCCGCGACAGTTCTCCCTGACGGGGCGCGGCATCATAATGGGCGCAAACGATGCCGTCTATGATCTCATCAGGGTGAAATTAAAATTTTTTTTATCCTTCCCCCTTGATGGATGCGCTGGTGACCCCATCTTGTAAGCAACCGCAGTGTGTGGACCTGAAAAAAATCAAATCTGGGCAGTTGAAAAAGCACGTTTTGCCCTTATTACAGGTACACAACCACATGTTGACTGAATTTTTAGTGGAGACGTTTAGATGGGTAAAATTATTGGTATCGACCTGGGTACTACCAACTCTTGTGTAGCGATTATGGATGGCACTACTGCACGCGTGCTGGAGAACGCCGAGGGCGATCGCACCACGCCTTCTATCATTGCCTATACCCAGGATGGTGAAACTCTGGTTGGTCAGCCGGCTAAACGTCAGGCAGTGACAAACCCGCAAAACACCCTGTTTGCGATTAAACGCCTGATCGGCCGCCGCTTCCAGGACGAAGAAGTTCAGCGTGACGTTTCTATCATGCCTTACAAAATCATCGCAGCTGATAACGGCGATGCATGGCTTGATGTGAAAGGCACCAAAACAGCACCACCTCAGATCTCTGCTGAAGTGCTGAAAAAAATGAAGAAAACCGCAGAAGATTACCTGGGTGAGCCGGTAACTGAAGCTGTTATCACCGTTCCTGCATACTTCAACGATGCTCAGCGTCAGGCAACCAAAGATGCTGGCCGTATCGCAGGTCTGGAAGTAAAACGTATCATCAACGAACCAACCGCTGCTGCTCTGGCTTACGGTCTGGATAAAGAAGTTGGCAACCGTACTATCGCGGTTTACGACCTCGGTGGTGGTACCTTCGATATCTCTATTATCGAAATCGACGAAGTTGACGGCGAAAAAACCTTTGAAGTTCTGGCAACCAACGGTGATACGCACCTGGGGGGTGAAGACTTCGATACGCGTCTGATCAACTACCTCGTTGACGAGTTTAAGAAAGATCAGGGCATTGACCTGCGTAACGACCCGCTGGCCATGCAGCGCCTGAAAGAAGCCGCTGAGAAAGCGAAGATCGAACTCTCTTCCGCTCAGCAGACCGACGTTAACCTGCCGTACATCACTGCAGATGCGACCGGTCCTAAACACATGAACATCAAAGTGACCCGTGCGAAACTGGAAAGCCTGGTAGAAGACCTGGTGAACCGTTCTATCGAGCCACTGAAAGTTGCACTGCAGGATGCTGGCCTGTCCGTGTCTGATATCAACGACGTTATCCTCGTTGGTGGCCAGACTCGTATGCCAATGGTTCAGAAGAAAGTGGCTGAATTCTTTGGTAAAGAACCACGTAAAGACGTTAACCCGGACGAAGCAGTGGCAATTGGTGCTGCGGTTCAGGGCGGCGTGTTGACCGGTGATGTTAAAGACGTTCTGCTGCTGGACGTAACCCCGCTCTCTCTGGGTATCGAGACCATGGGTGGTGTGATGACGGCGCTGATCAGCAAAAACACCACCATCCCGACCAAGCACAGCCAGGTGTTCTCTACTGCTGAAGACAACCAGTCTGCGGTAACCATCCATGTGCTGCAGGGTGAGCGTAAGCGTGCATCTGATAACAAATCTCTGGGTCAGTTCAACCTGGATGGTATCAACCCGGCACCACGCGGCATGCCGCAGATCGAAGTGACCTTCGATATCGATGCTGACGGTATTCTGCATGTTTCCGCGAAAGACAAAAACAGCGGTAAAGAGCAGAAGATCACCATCAAGGCCTCTTCCGGTCTGAACGAAGAAGAGATCCAGAAAATGGTTCGCGAAGCAGAAGCCAACGCGGAATCTGACCGTAAGTTCGAAGAGCTGGTTCAGACCCGTAACCAGGGCGACCATCTGCTGCACAGCACCCGTAAGCAGGTTGAAGAAGCAGGCGATAAACTGCCAGCGGAAGACAAAACTGCTATCGAAGCTGCACTGAGCGCGCTGGAAACGTCTCTGAAAGGCGAAGACAAAGCGGATATCGAAGCGAAGATGCAGGAGCTGGCACAGGCTTCTCAGAAGCTGATGGAAATCGCTCAGCAGCAGCATGCCCAGCAGCAGGCAGGCGCTGACGCTTCAGCGAACAACGCGAAAGACGACGACGTTGTCGACGCTGAGTTCGAAGAAGTTAAAGACAAAAAATAATCGCCCTGATGCAGGGTAATTAATCGGCACGGGCGTAGGAGAACTCTCCACGCCCGTGCTCGCATGTTAAGGGGCTTAAAAAAACCAATGGCAAAGCAAGACTATTACGAGATTTTAGGCGTTCCGAAAACTGCGGAAGAGCGTGAAATCAAAAAGGCGTATAAGCGCCTGGCCATGAAATTCCACCCGGATCGCAACCAGGGTGACAAAGAGGCTGAAGCTAAATTTAAAGAGATCAAAGAAGCCTACGAAGTCCTGACCGATGCACAAAAACGTGCGGCCTATGACCAGTATGGTCACGCAGCCTTTGAACAGGGCGGCATGGGTGGTGGTGGATTCGGTGGCGGCGGCTTTGGCGGCGGCGCTGATTTCAGCGATATCTTTGGCGATGTGTTCGGCGATATCTTTGGTGGTGGCCGCGGTCGTCAGCGCGCAGCGCGTGGTGCCGATCTGCGCTACAACATGGAGTTGACGCTGGAAGAGGCCGTTCGCGGTGTCACCAAAGAGATCCGTATCCCGACGCTGGAAGAGTGTGACGTTTGCCATGGCAGCGGCGCGAAAGCGGGCACGCAGCCACAAACCTGTCCAACCTGTCACGGTTCCGGTCAGGTGCAGATGCGTCAGGGCTTCTTCGCCGTACAGCAGGCGTGTCCGCACTGTCATGGTCGCGGGACGCTGATTAAAGATCCTTGCACCAAATGCCACGGCCACGGTCGCGTTGAGAAAACCAAAACCCTGTCCGTTAAAATCCCGGCTGGCGTGGATACGGGTGACCGCATCCGTCTGGCAGGAGAAGGCGAAGCAGGTGAGCATGGCGCACCAGCAGGCGATCTGTACGTTCAGGTGCAGGTGAAACAGCACGCTATCTTTGAGCGTGAAGGCAACAACCTCTACTGTGAAGTACCGATCAACTTTGCCATGGCGGCGCTCGGTGGCGAAATTGAAGTGCCTACACTTGATGGTCGCGTGAACCTGAAAATTCCAGGCGAAACCCAAACCGGTAAGCTGTTCCGCATGCGCGGTAAAGGCGTGAAATCCGTTCGTGGTGGGGCGCAGGGCGATCTGCTGTGCCGCGTGGTGGTTGAAACGCCGGTTGGCCTGAACGACAAGCAGAAACAGTTGCTGAAAGAGTTGCAGGAAAGCTTTGGCGGCCCGACGGGTGAGAAAAACAGTCCACGTTCCAAAAGCTTCTTCGATGGCGTCAAAAAATTCTTCGATGATTTGACTCGCTGATCCGTTAGCCACTCTTCATCCTGACAAAGCCCGGAAGCGATTCCGGGCTTTTTTCTTTTTTAAAGGTATTGTTCGGTAAAACTGAATTTATACTCAATATTAATCTGTTTTTGCCGAGTTGTTAGGCTTGGTATTATGGTTTTATCGAGGTATCTTGCTTAAAGAGAGAGCTTAAGTGAAATTATTACACCGTTTTTTTAGCAGTGAAGCGTCAGGGGGAGTGATCCTGATTATCGCCGCTGCGGCAGCGATGTTGCTGGCTAACCTGGGCATCACACGTGAGTTCTATCATGCGTTTCTGGAAACGCCCGTCGAACTGAAGGTCGGCGCGCTGGAAATCAACAAAAACATGCTGCTGTGGATCAACGATGCATTGATGGCGGTGTTTTTCCTGTTGGTAGGACTTGAGGTGAAGCGTGAGCTGGTGCTGGGCTCGCTGGCCAGCCGCCAGCGCGCAGCGTTTCCGGTGATCGCCGCCATTGGCGGGATGGTCGTTCCGGCGCTGCTCTTCCTTGCGTTTGCCTGGCAGGATCCCGTTGCACGTGACGGCTGGGCGATCCCGGCCGCAACGGATATCGCGTTTGCGCTCGGTGTTTTAGCCTTGCTTGGAAGCCGTGTTCCGGTTGCACTGAAAATCTTCCTGATGGCGCTGGCCATCATCGATGACCTGGGGGCGATCGTTATCATCGCGCTGTTCTACACCAGCGAGCTGTCAATTCTGTCGTTGAGCGTGGCCGCAGCGGCGATTGCAGTACTGGCGTTGTTAAACATTTTCAATGTACGTCGCATCGGGATTTATATCCTGGTGGGGATGGTGCTGTGGACGGCCGTGTTGAAATCCGGCGTGCATGCCACGCTGGCAGGGGTCATCGTCGGTTTCTTCGTACCGCTTAAGCCGCAGGAGGGTAAATCACCGGCCAAACAGCTGGAGCATGTGCTGCATCCGTGGGTCGCCTTTATGATCCTGCCGCTGTTTGCGTTTGCCAACGCAGGCGTTTCCCTGGGAGGCGTTACGCTGGACGGTCTGACGTCTGTCCTGCCGCTGGGCATTATTGCCGGGCTGTTTATTGGTAAACCGCTGGGGATTAGCCTGTTCTGCTGGCTGGCGCTGAAGCTTAAGCTGGCGTCGTTGCCGAACGGCACCACATTTGGTCAGATTATGGCGGTCGGCGTGCTCTGCGGGATTGGATTTACCATGTCGATCTTTATCTCGACGCTGGCGTTTGGCGCAAACGCGCCTGAGCTGATTGTCTGGGCAAAACTCGGCATTCTTATCGGTTCACTGCTGGCCGCGGTTATTGGTTATACCTTGTTGAAGGTGAAATTGTCCGGACAGGCCGTCCAGGCATAACGGAAAACCGGGAGAAGGTAATCCTTCTCCCGATACACACTCAGGGAGAGCAGACGCGATGTCTCATTTGAATTACAACCATCTTTACTACTTCTGGCATGTTTACAAACAAGGCTCGGTTGTGGGAGCGGCAGAAGCACTTTTTCTGACGCCACAAACGATCACCGGGCAAATCAAGGCCCTGGAAGAACGCCTGCAGGGCAAGCTGTTCAAGCGTAAAGGGCGTGGGATAGAGCCAAGCGAACTGGGCGAACTGGTCTTTCGCTATGCGGACAAGATGTTTACCCTGAGCCAGGAGATGCTGGACATCGTCAACTACCGCAAAGAGTCTAATTTGCTGTTTGATGTGGGCGTGGCGGATGCACTCTCAAAACGGCTGGTGAGCGGCGTGCTGGATGCGGCGGTGGTTGAAGACGAACAAATTCATCTGCGCTGTTTTGAGTCCACCCATGAGATGCTGCTGGAGCAGTTGAGCCAGCATAAGCTGGATATGATTATCTCGGACTGCCCCATTGACTCCACGCAGCAGGAAGGGCTGTTCTCGGTCAAAATCGGCGAATGTGGGGTAAGCTTCTGGTGCATCAACCCGCCCCCGGAAAAACCGTTCCCTGCCTGCCTGGAAGAACGCCGTTTGCTGGTGCCGGGAAGGCGTTCCATGCTGGGGCGTAAGTTGCAGAACTGGTTTAACTCTCAGGGGCTGAACGTAGAGATCCTCGGTGAGTTCGATGATGCTGCGCTGATGAAAGCCTTTGGTGAAGCACACAACGCTATCTTTGTCGCGCCGACGCTCTATATGCACGATCTCTATTCGGATAACAGGATTACGGAGATTGGCAGGGTGGATAACGTGATGGAGGAGTACCACGCGATATTTGCCGAAAGGATGATTCAGCATCCGGCGGTGCAGCGTATCTGTAACCGCGACTACTCGTCGCTGTTTACGCCACCGGCAAACTGAAGGCATAAAAAAACCCGCGTTAAGCGGGTTCTTTAAACAAGCAACAACAAGCGGCGATTAAGCCAGTTTGTTGATCTGCGCGGTCAGGTTTGCTTTATGACGCGCTGCTTTGTTTTTGTGGATCAGACCTTTAGCAGCCTGACGATCCACGATTGGTTGCATTTCGTTAAATGCGTTCTGCGCTGCAGCTTTGTCGCCAGCTTCGATTGCTGCGTATACTTTCTTGATGAAAGTACGCATCATAGAGCGACGGCTTGCGTTGTGCTTACGAGCCTTTTCAGACTGAACGGCACGTTTCTTAGCTGATTTGATATTAGCCAAGTCCAACTCCCAAATATGATCTATGTGGACAATTCAAAGGCCGAGGAATATGCCCTCTTTGCCTTCTTTTGTCAATGGATTTGTGCAAATAAGCGCCGTTAATTAGCGACGCTACGTTACGTAGTGATGGCGCAGGATTCTACCAGCTTGTCTCGCGTGAATACAGCTTTTCGGCATAAAAATCGCAGTTCACGGACAGATTTTTTCGCTGTGAAAGGTCAGCCTGATGAAATCATTACGGCTTTCTGTTTTGCGCGAACAATCGCCGGTTAACCTTAACCGCTCTACAAGGTATACTTTGGCGATTTTCACTGTTTTGAGCCAGACATGAAGCTGATACGCGGCATACATAATCTCAGCAAAGCCCCACACGGGTGCGTGCTGACCATTGGTAATTTCGACGGCGTGCATCGTGGGCATCAGGCGCTGTTGCAGGGATTGCGTAAAGAAGGGGAGGCCCGTGGCCTGCCCGTGGTAGTGATGATTTTCGAGCCGCAGCCGCTGGAGCTGTTTGCAGGGGAGAAATCACCCGCCCGCCTTACTCGCCTGCGCGAGAAGTTGCGCTATCTGGCAGAGTCCGGTGTGGACTACGTATTGTGTGTCCGTTTTGATCGTCGCTTTGCCGCACTGACAGCACAAAATTTCGTCAGCGACCTGTTGGTTAAGCGCCTTGGCGTGCAGTTTCTCGCCGTGGGTGATGATTTCCGCTTTGGCGCTGGTCGTCAGGGCGATTTCTTGCTATTACAGAAGGCTGGCCTGGAGTACGGTTTTGACGTCACCAGCGCGATGACATTTTGCGAAGGCGGCGTTCGCGTCAGCAGTACAGCGGTTCGCCAGGCACTGGCGAATGATGAGCTGGAGACCGCAGAAAACCTGCTGGGGCATCCGTTTACCATTTCTGGTCGTGTGGTTCATGGCGATGCGCTGGGCCGCACTATAGGTTTCCCGACGGCGAATATACCGCTGCGTCGTCAGGTCTCCCCGGTTAAAGGGGTATATGCGGTAGAAGTGGCTGGACTGGGCGACAAGCCTTTTTATGGCGTCGCCAACATTGGCACACGTCCCACGGTCGCCGGTGTGCGGCAGCAGCTGGAAGTGCATCTGCTGGACGTTGTAATGGACCTCTACGGTCGCCATATAGATGTCATACTGCGTAAAAAAATACGCAATGAGCAGCGATTTGCCTCGCTGGATGAACTAAAGGCGCAAATCGCGCGAGATGAATTAACGGCCCGCGAGTTTTTTGGGCTTTGAACCCGGCTTAAATGCCTACGTGATAAATACGGAACCGAGAATCTGATGAGTGACTATAAATCAACCCTGAATTTGCCGGAAACAGGGTTCCCGATGCGCGGCGATCTCGCCAAGCGCGAACCGGGAATGCTGGCGCGTTGGACCGATGATGACCTGTACGGCATCATTCGTGCAGCCAAAAAAGGCAAAAAGACCTTCATTCTGCATGATGGCCCTCCATATGCGAATGGCAGCATTCATATTGGTCACTCTGTAAACAAGATTCTGAAAGACATTATCGTGAAGTCCAAAGGACTCGCGGGATATGACTCACCTTACGTTCCGGGTTGGGACTGCCACGGCCTGCCAATCGAACTGAAAGTTGAGCAGGAATTTGGCAAGCCGGGTGAGAAATTCACCGCGGCGGAATTCCGTGCGAAATGCCGTGAATATGCGGCTACTCAGGTTGACGGTCAGCGCGCAGACTTTATTCGTCTGGGCGTACTGGGCGACTGGTCGCACCCGTACCTGACCATGGACTTCAAAACCGAAGCCAACATCATCCGTGCGCTGGGTAAAATCATCGGCAATGGCCACCTGCATAAAGGTGCAAAGCCGGTGCACTGGTGCGTAGACTGTCGTTCTGCCCTGGCAGAAGCGGAAGTTGAGTATTACGACAAAACCTCTCCGTCTATCGACGTGGCGTTCCACGCGGTTGATCAGGACGCGGTGAAAGCCAAATTTGGCGTCACCTCTGTAAACGGCCCGATCTCGCTGGTTATCTGGACTACTACCCCATGGACGCTGCCTGCTAACCGTGCGATCTCCCTGTCTGGTGAGTTTGAATACGCGCTGGTGCAGGTTGACGGTCAGGCGCTGATCCTGGCGAAAGATTTGGTTGAAAGCGTGCTGAAACGCGCGAACATCACCGACTACACCGTGCTGGGCACCGTAAAAGGTGACGCGCTGGAGCTGATGCGCTTTAAACATCCGTTCCTGGACTTCGATGTCCCGGCGATCCTGGGCGACCACGTCACGCTGGAAGCGGGTACCGGTGCGGTGCACACCGCAGGTGGCCACGGTCCTGACGACTATAACATCAGCCTGAAATACGGTCTGGAAATCGCGAACCCGGTTGGCCCGGATGGTGCTTACCTGCCTGGCACTTACCCGTCACTGGACGGGATCAACGTCTTCAAAGCGAACGACATTATCGTGGAGATGCTGCGTGAGCGCGGCGCACTGCTGCACGTTGAGAAAATGCAGCACAGCTACCCATGCTGCTGGCGTCACAAGACGCCGATCATCTTCCGTGCGACCCCACAGTGGTTCGTCAGCATGGATCAGAAAGGCCTGCGCGAGCAGTCCCTGAAAGAGATCAAAGGCGTGCAGTGGATCCCGGACTGGGGCCAGGCGCGTATCGAATCCATGGTGGCTAACCGTCCTGACTGGTGTATCTCCCGTCAGCGTACCTGGGGCGTGCCGATGTCGCTGTTCGTGCATAAAGAGACGCATGAACTGCATCCGAACACCCTGGAACTGATGGAAGAAGTGGCGAAGCGCGTCGAAGTTGACGGCATTCAGGCGTGGTGGGATCTCGACGCCCGCGATATCCTGGGCGCTGACGCGGATAACTATGAAAAAGTCCCTGATACCCTGGACGTGTGGTTCGACTCCGGTTCCACCCACGCTTCCGTGGTTGACGTGCGTCCTGAGTTTGCCGGTCACGCTGCCGATATGTATCTGGAAGGCTCTGACCAACACCGTGGCTGGTTCATGTCATCTCTGATGATCTCCACCGCCATGAAAGGCAAGGCCCCTTACCGCCAGGTACTGACTCACGGTTTCACCGTGGATGGTCAGGGCCGTAAGATGTCCAAGTCCATCGGTAACACCGTTTCTCCGCAGGATGTGATGAACAAACTGGGTGCAGACATTCTGCGTCTGTGGGTGGCGTCTACCGACTACACCGGCGAAATGGCGGTGTCTGATGAGATCCTGAAACGTGCCGCCGACAGCTATCGTCGTATCCGTAACACCGCGCGCTTCCTGCTGGCGAACCTGAATGGTTTTGATCCGGCAAAAGACATGGTGAAACCGGAAGAGATGGTGGTGCTCGATCGCTGGGCTGTTGGCTGCGCAAAAGCGGCGCAGGAAGACATCGTTAACGCCTACGAATCCTACGATTTCCACGAAGTGGTGCAGCGCCTGATGCGCTTCTGCTCCATCGAGATGGGCTCGTTCTACCTCGACATTATCAAAGACCGCCAGTACACCGCGAAAGCGGACAGCGTGGCGCGTCGTAGCTGCCAGACTGCGCTGTATCATATCGCAGAAGCGCTGGTTCGCTGGATGGCACCGATCATGTCCTTCACCGCGGATGAAATCTGGGGCTACCTGCCTGGTGACCGTGAGAAGTATGTCTTCACCGGTGAGTGGTACGAAGGTCTGTTCGATCTCTCCAGTACTGAAGCAATGAACGATGCGTTCTGGGACGAACTGCTGAAAGTGCGTGGCGAAGTGAACAAGGTCATCGAACAGGCGCGTGCTGACAAGAAAGTGGGTGGCTCTCTGGAAGCGGCAGTGACCCTGTACGCAGAACCTGAGCTGGCAGCCAAACTGACTGCACTGGGCGATGAATTACGATTTGTCCTGTTGACCTCCGGTGCGAAAGTTGCGGATTATGCCGATGCTTCTGCTGATGCTCAGCAGAGCGAACTGCTCAAAGGACTGAAAGTCGCACTGAGCAAAGCCGACGGTGAAAAGTGCCCGCGTTGCTGGCACTACACCACCGATGTCGGCCAGGTGGCGGAACACGCAGACATCTGCGGACGCTGTGTGAGCAACGTCGCCGGTGACGGCGAGAAACGTAAGTTTGCCTGATGAGTAAAACTCTCTGTTCAACAGGACTGCGCTGGCTGTGGCTGGTTGTGGTGGTGCTGATTATCGATCTGGGCAGCAAATACCTGATCCTCCAGAACTTTGCTCTGGGGGATACGGTTCCGCTGTTCCCGTCGCTGAACCTGCACTATGCGCGTAACTACGGCGCGGCGTTTAGTTTCCTTGCTGACAGCGGTGGCTGGCAGCGCTGGTTCTTCGCGGGTATTGCTATCGGTATCTGTGTGGTGCTGGCGGTGCTGATGTACCGTTCGAAAGCGACGCAAAAGCTGAATAACATCGCCTACGCGCTGATCATTGGCGGCGCGTTAGGCAACCTGTTTGATCGCCTGTGGCACGGCTTTGTGGTCGATATGATCGACTTCTACGTCGGCGACTGGCACTTTGCGACCTTTAACCTCGCCGATAGCGCAATTTGTATCGGTGCGGCGTTAATCGTGCTGGAAGGTTTCTTGCCGAAACCCGCCGCAAAAGAGCAGGCTTAATTGTAAATGCCGGGTGGCGCTGCGCTTACCCGGCCTACAGAATTTGTGGCCTCCCGTAGGCCCGGTAAGCGCAGCGCCACCGGGCAACAGGTGACCCAAAACAAGCGAGCAATTTGCATGTCTAAATCCGTACAAAGCAACAGCGCGGTTCTCGTGCACTTCACGCTGAAACTGGATGATGGCTCAACGGCTGAATCCACCCGCAATAACGGCAAACCCGCCCTGTTTCGTCTTGGCGACACGTCATTATCCGAAGGTCTGGAGCAACAACTTCTGGGTCTGAAAGAGGGCGAGAAGAAGGCGTTTTCGCTGGAGCCGGATGCGGCGTTTGGCGTGCCAAGCCCGGATCTAATCCAGTACTTCTCGCGTCGTGAGTTTATGGATGCGGGCGAGCCGGAAATCGGGGCGATTATGCTCTTTACCGCTATGGATGGCAGCGAAATGCCTGGCGTGATCCGCGAAATCAACGGCGACTCCATCACCGTAGATTTCAACCATCCGCTTGCCGGGCGCACCGTCCATTTTGATATTGAAGTGCTGGAGATTGATCCGGCACTGGAGGCCTGAAATGCAGATCCTGTTGGCTAACCCGCGCGGCTTCTGCGCCGGTGTAGACCGCGCTATCAGCATTGTTGAAAACGCGCTGGAGATTTACGGCGCGCCGATTTATGTGCGTCACGAAGTGGTGCATAACCGTTACGTGGTCGACAGCCTCCGTGAACGCGGTGCCATTTTTATTGAGCAGATCAGCGAAGTGCCGGACGGTGCGATCCTGATATTCTCCGCACACGGCGTCTCCCAGGCGGTACGTAACGAAGCGAAAAGTCGCGATCTGACCGTGTTTGACGCCACTTGCCCGTTAGTAACGAAAGTACATATGGAAGTGGCGCGTGCCAGTCGTCGTGGTGAAGAGTCGATCCTGATTGGTCATGCCGGTCATCCGGAGGTCGAAGGTACCATGGGGCAGTACAGCAACCCGGAAGGGGGCATGTACCTGGTGGAGTCGCCGGAAGATGTGCTCACGCTGAACGTGAAAAACGAAGCGCGTCTGTCGTTCATGACGCAGACCACGCTTTCCGTGGATGATACCTCTGATGTGATCGACGCTTTGCGCCAGCGTTTCCCGAAAATTGTCGGGCCGCGTAAAGATGATATCTGCTACGCCACCACCAATCGTCAGGAAGCGGTGCGTGCGCTGGCTGAACAGGCGGACGTGGTGCTGGTGGTGGGTTCTAAAAATTCCTCTAACTCCAACCGTCTGGCCGAACTGGCTCAGCGGATGGGGAAAGCGGCGTTTCTGATCGACGACGCGACGGACATTCAGGAAGCGTGGGTCAAGAATGCGAACTGCGTAGGCGTGACGGCGGGCGCTTCCGCACCGGATATTCTGGTGCAGAATGTGATTGCTCGTCTGCAGGAGCTGGGCGGTGGAGAAGCGATACCGCTGGAAGGACGCGAAGAGAATATTGTCTTCGAAGTACCGAAAGAACTGCGTATCGACGCCCGTGAAGTTGAATAATCCTTCTTCTGATGAAAGGCCAGCACCTCCTGTGCTGGCCTTTTTTTTATCTGAAACTTTATCGTGACGACAAAATCATGTCTTTTACTGATATTTGAGTCTGTTTCACGTTAAATTCTAATTATCGGTGTTTTCAGTTGGCAGCCCTGACAAAGGCTGGTTAATCTGAAAACGGTTTACATCATTTTAACGTAAGAGAATAACTATGCATGATGCACAGATCCGTGTCGCCATTGCGGGCGCGGGTGGACGTATGGGTCGCCAGCTCATTCAGGCGGCACTTCAGATGGATGGCGTGGCCCTGGGCGCGGCACTGGAGCGTGACGGTTCATCGCTTCTTGGGACCGATGCCGGTGAACTGGCTGGTGCGGGCAAGACAGGTGTGACCGTGCAGAGCAGCCTGGAAGCGGTCAAAGATGATTTTGATGTGTTCATTGATTTCACCCGGCCAGAAGGCACTCTGAACCATCTGGCATTTTGCCGTCAGCACGGCAAAGGAATGGTCATTGGCACCACCGGGTTTGATGAAGCCGGTAAACAAGCCATTCAGAATGCGTCAAACGAGATTGCGATTGTCTTCGCCGCTAACTTTAGCGTGGGCGTAAACGTCATGCTGAAGCTGCTGGAGAAGGCCGCGAAGGTGATGGGCGATTATACCGACATTGAGATTGTCGAAGCTCACCACCGCTATAAAGTCGATGCACCCTCCGGCACGGCGCTGGCAATGGGCGAAGCGATTGCGCATGCACTGGATAAAGATTTAAAAGACTGCGCGGTTTATACCCGTGAAGGTCATACCGGCGAGCGTGTCCCGGGGACGATTGGTTTCGCAACCGTTCGTGCGGGTGACATCGTCGGTGAACATACCGCGATGTTCGCCGATATCGGCGAACGTGTTGAGATCACGCATAAAGCGTCCAGCCGCATGACATTCGCGAATGGCGCTGTTCGCTCCGCTTTGTGGCTAAAAGGCAAGGATAACGGTCTTTTTGATATGCGAGATGTGCTAGATCTTAACAATTTGTAAGAGTTATTACCCATCGTGATGTGGTTATTGCAGTCGTAATTGTTTGATTGCATAGGGCAATAATTTATTGCCCTTTTATTTTTCCAGTTTCATTCTATATTTTGAGCTTTGTCGTAGAAAGTTTATGTTATCTCTCCTTTTTGTGTTGCCAGTATGTAAATTTTGACCATTTGGTCCACTTTTTATTACCCCGTCACAGGTAATTCTAATAAAGTTGTCACGCAAGCGTTTTCCGCAGTGATTTACCTGATCTTTTTGCCGCTTAACATCTTTTCAGGCTGCCAGGCTTGCAAAAGGATAATTAAAATCTCCGTTTTAAGTTGACTTTTACCCACCAAATCTCCAGAATGCCGCCGTTTGCCAAAAATCCGCTGGCAACACATTTGCATTGATTTATGACATGGTTGTGAATTAATATGCAAATAAAGTGAGTGAATATTCTCTGGAGGGTGTTTTGATTAAGTCAGCGCTATTGGTTCTGGAAGACGGAACCCAGTTTATCGGTCGGGCCATAGGGGCAACGGGTTCGGCGGTTGGGGAAGTCGTTTTCAATACTTCAATGACCGGTTATCAAGAAATCCTCACTGATCCTTCCTATTCTCGCCAAATCGTTACTCTTACTTATCCTCATATCGGCAATGTTGGCACTAATGCTGCTGATGAAGAGTCCTCTCAGGTTCATGCGCAAGGTCTGGTCATTCGCGACCTGCCGCTGATTGCCAGCAACTTCCGCAACACCGAAGACCTCTCTTCTTACCTGAAGCGCCATAACATCGTGGCGATTGCCGATATCGATACCCGTAAATTAACGCGTCTGCTGCGCGAGAAGGGTGCACAGAACGGCTGCATTATCGCAGGGGATAACCTCGATGCGGCGCTGGCGCTGGAAAAAGCGAAAGCCTTCCCTGGCCTGAACGGCATGGATCTGGCGAAAGAAGTGACCACCACAGAAGCTTATAGCTGGACGCAGGGGAGCTGGACGCTGGAAGGCGACCTGCCGGAAGCGAAGCCAGAGAGCGAGCTGCCATTCCACGTTGTGGCCTATGATTTTGGTGCCAAGCGCAATATCCTGCGCATGCTGGTTGACCGCGGCTGCCGCCTGACGGTGGTACCTGCGCAAACTTCCGCTGAAGAGGTTCTGAAGATGAACCCGGATGGCATCTTCCTTTCTAACGGACCTGGCGACCCGGCACCGTGCGATTACGCTATCAATGCCATCACGTCCTTCCTCGAAACCGATATTCCGGTATTCGGTATTTGCCTGGGCCATCAGCTGCTGGCGCTGGCGAGTGGGGCGAACACCATTAAGATGAAGTTCGGTCACCACGGTGGTAACCACCCGGTGAAAGACATCGACAACAACACGGTGATGATTACGGCACAGAACCACGGCTTCGCAGTAGATGAAGCGTCAATGCCGGCTAATCTGCGCGTGACGCACAAATCCCTGTTCGATGGCACCCTGCAGGGTATCCATCGCACCGATAAGCCAGCGTTCAGCTTCCAGGGACACCCGGAAGCCAGCCCGGGCCCGCACGATGCCGCACCGCTGTTCGATCACTTTATCGAACTTATCGAGCAATACCGTAAGACCGCTAAATAATCAGGAGCCGAGAAGACAATGCCAAAACGTACAGACATAAAAAGCATCCTGATCCTTGGCGCTGGCCCGATTGTTATCGGTCAGGCCTGTGAATTCGACTACTCCGGTGCGCAGGCGTGTAAAGCCCTGCGTGAAGAGGGTTACCGCGTTATCCTGGTTAACTCTAACCCGGCGACCATCATGACCGACCCGGAAATGGCTGATGCAACCTACATCGAGCCGATTCACTGGGAAGTGGTGCGTAAAATTATCGAAAAAGAGCGCCCGGATGCGGTTCTGCCGACCATGGGCGGCCAGACAGCACTGAACTGCGCGCTGGAGCTGGAACGTCAGGGCGTGCTGGAAGAGTTTGGCGTGACCATGATTGGTGCCACCGCTGACGCGATTGATAAAGCAGAAGACCGTCGTCGCTTTGACGTGGCGATGAAGAAAATTGGCCTCGACACCGCGCGTTCCGGTATTGCACACAATATGGAAGAAGCGCTGGCCGTGGCGGCTGAAGTCGGCTATCCGTGCATCATCCGTCCGTCCTTCACGATGGGCGGAACCGGCGGGGGTATCGCCTACAACCGTGAAGAGTTCGAAGAGATTTGCGAACGCGGTCTGGATCTCTCCCCAACCAAAGAGCTGCTGATTGATGAATCGCTGATTGGCTGGAAAGAGTATGAGATGGAAGTGGTGCGTGACAAAAACGACAACTGCATCATCGTCTGCTCCATCGAAAACTTCGATGCAATGGGTATCCACACCGGCGACTCCATCACCGTGGCGCCAGCGCAAACGCTGACCGACAAAGAGTACCAAATCATGCGTAACGCCTCGATGGCGGTACTGCGTGAAATCGGGGTGGAAACGGGCGGGTCTAACGTCCAGTTCTCCGTGAACCCGAAAACTGGCCGTCTGATTGTTATCGAAATGAACCCGCGCGTGTCCCGTTCTTCCGCGCTGGCGTCTAAAGCTACCGGCTTCCCGATTGCGAAAGTGGCCGCGAAACTGGCGGTCGGTTACACCCTCGACGAGCTGATGAACGACATTACCGGTGGCCGCACACCTGCGTCCTTCGAACCGTCCATCGACTACGTTGTGACCAAGATCCCTCGCTTTAACTTCGAGAAATTCGCCGGTGCGAACGATCGTCTGACGACCCAGATGAAATCGGTCGGTGAAGTGATGGCGATTGGCCGCACGCAGCAGGAATCCCTGCAGAAAGCGCTGCGCGGTCTGGAAGTGGGGGCGACCGGCTTCGATCCGAAAGTGAGCCTGGACGACCCGGAAGCACTGACCAAAATCCGTCGCGAGCTGAAAGACGCGGGCGCAGAGCGTATCTGGTACATTGCCGACGCCTTCCGCGCAGGCCTCTCCGTCGATGGCGTCTTCAACCTGACCAACATCGACCGCTGGTTCCTGGTGCAGATTGAAGAGCTGGTGCGTCTGGAAGAGAAAGTGGCGGACCTGGGCATCAACGGCCTGGACGCTGACTTCCTGCGCATGCTGAAGCGCAAAGGCTTTGCCGACGCGCGTCTGGCAAAACTGGCCGGCGTGCGCGAAGCGGAAATCCGCAAGCTGCGTGACCAGTATGACCTGCACCCGGTCTACAAACGTGTTGATACCTGTGCAGCAGAATTTGCGACCGACACCGCTTACATGTACTCCACGTATGAAGACGAGTGTGAAGCGAATCCGTCCGTTGACCGCGACAAGATTATGGTACTGGGCGGTGGTCCAAACCGTATCGGTCAGGGTATCGAGTTTGACTACTGCTGCGTACACGCCTCTCTGGCGCTGCGCGAAGACGGTTACGAGACCATTATGGTCAACTGTAACCCGGAAACGGTTTCTACCGACTACGACACGTCCGACCGTCTCTACTTCGAACCGGTAACACTGGAAGACGTGCTGGAAATCGTGCGCATCGAGAAGCCGAAAGGCGTCATCGTGCAGTACGGCGGCCAGACTCCGCTGAAACTGGCGCGCGCGCTGGAAGCCGCAGGTGTGCCGGTTATCGGTACCAGCCCGGATGCCATTGACCGTGCAGAAGACCGCGAGCGTTTCCAGCAGGCGGTTGACCGTCTGAAGCTGAAACAGCCGGCAAACGCCACCGTGACGGCGATTGAACAAGCGGTTGAGAAGGCGAAAGAGATTGGCTATCCGCTGGTGGTGCGTCCTTCTTACGTGCTGGGCGGCCGCGCAATGGAAATCGTCTACGACGAAGCTGACCTGCGTCGTTACTTCCAGACGGCAGTCAGCGTGTCCAACGATGCGCCGGTGCTCTTGGATCGCTTCCTCGACGATGCGGTTGAAGTGGATGTGGATGCTATCTGCGACGGCGAAATGGTGTTGATTGGCGGCATCATGGAGCACATCGAGCAGGCGGGCGTGCACTCTGGTGACTCCGCCTGTTCTCTGCCAGCGTACACCCTGAGCCAGGAAATTCAGGACGTGATGCGTCAGCAGGTGCAGAAACTGGCCTTCGAACTGCAGGTTCGCGGTCTGATGAACGTCCAGTTCGCCGTGAAAGACAACGAAGTCTACCTGATTGAAGTGAACCCGCGTGCAGCACGTACCGTACCGTTCGTCTCTAAAGCGACCGGTATTCCGCTGGCAAAAGTGGCGGCGCGTGTGATGGCTGGCCAGACGCTGGCACAACAGGGCGTCACTAAAGAGATTATCCCGCCGTACTACTCGGTGAAAGAGGTGGTGCTGCCGTTCAACAAATTCCCGGGCGTTGACCCACTGTTAGGGCCAGAGATGCGCTCTACCGGGGAAGTGATGGGCGTGGGCCGCACCTTTGCAGAAGCGTTTGCTAAAGCGCAACTGGGCAGTAACTCCACCATGAAGAAATCTGGCCGTGCGCTGCTCTCGGTTCGCGAAGGTGATAAAGAGCGCGTGGTTGACCTGGCGGCCAAGCTGCTGAAACAGGGCTTCGAGCTGGATGCAACCCACGGTACGGCGATTGTGCTGGGTGAAGCGGGAATCAACCCGCGTCTGGTGAACAAGGTGCATGAAGGTCGTCCGCACATTCAGGATCGCATCAAGAATGGCGAATACACCTACATCATCAATACCACTGCGGGCCGCCAGGCGATTGAAGACTCCAAGCTGATTCGCCGCAGCGCGCTGCAGTACAAAGTGCATTACGACACCACCCTGAACGGCGGTTTCGCAACAGCCATGGCACTGAACGCGGATGCCACCGAGAAGGTGATTTCGGTTCAGGAAATGCACGCCCAGATTAACAAGTAAGACAAATTGCCCGGTACCGTTCGGTTGCCGGGCATTCTTCCCCTCTTCAGAACCTTCTGGTTTTCCATCCGCATTCAGTCAGTTAGCCTAAAATGGTTAGGTCGATAATGAAATTCAACTGAGAGCAGGGGAAAACACCATGCAAAATAAACTACTGATCGCTTCCGTTCTGGCTGCCACTGCAATGTTCACCGTAGCAGGGTGTTCATCTAATCAGGCGGTAAAAACCACCGATGGCCGCACCATTATTACTGACGGCAAACCGCAGGTGGATGACGACACCGGTCTGGTGTCCTATAAAAACGCGGAAACTGGTCAAACCGAGCAGATTAACCGTGACCAGGTTAAATCCATGGGTGAACTGGATAATTAAAAAAAGCAGTGGCATCCGCCACTGCTTTTTTGCTTGATGCTGATGGATTACCAGCGGTGATTCAACAAAATATGACCGCCGTAAGCGGCATAGTTATTTTCACCCCATTCGCCGCTGGCGCGAAGTGAAATCGTCGTGGTCTCGTTAAGATTGCCGGTAATACCCAGCTCTACCTGACCACGATCCTCCGGCGTATCATTACTTACGGTTTCGTCGTTGAAGGCCAGATCGTTTTGACCTGCACCCTTCAGCCAGTTCACCGCAACGTATGGCTGCCAGGCCGTGACGTCCTTTTGCTGGAAATAGCTGGATTTCACACCCAGACGACCGAAGACGCTGTCGTTATCCAGAGTCGTCACCCGGACGCCATCGCGGTCCGTATGATTTTCCTGATCAAGATAACTGTAGATTACCTGCGCCTGAGGCTCGATCTTCCAGGTACGCTCGTTTTCAGATGGGATAACCCACGCATGGCCGACTTCAACAGACGCGGCAAAACCTTCGCTGTTGTAATCTTCATCATTGCGGTTGCTGGTCACTTTGTTGTTGTACCAGCTGTAGGCGGCCCAGGTATCAATGTAGCTGCCCAGACGTAATTTCTGATCTTCCTGCCAGGTGGCGTAGAGCCCAACGTTGAAGCCATCGACTTTACCCTGTGCGTCACGCACGTTGTGTTTCGCATCTGAGTGGGTCTTCGCCTGGCCTGCACCGAACATGCCACCGGCACGCAGGATACCGCTGTCCATTGGCTTGCTGAGGAAATCGCTGCCGACTTGCAGAACGGTGGTCGTGGTGTCGTAGCTGACTTTATCACCGCCTGCATCATTTTCATGGTAACGACCTTTTACATACATCCAGGTATTCAGATCGTCTTCGTTACGGAAGGTGAGCTGATCGCGATCGTCACGTTTGTGCAGGAACATACTCTGAGCAGCCAGATAGTTGCCTAAATACGCGCCCACTTCAGGTGCCATCACTTCTGGTGCTGGGGTATTGCCGCCGCCGTTATCGGTATTATCACCACCGTTGCCGTTATCATTGCCGCCGCTGTTGCCGCCATTGTCAGTGTTACCGCCATCGTCGGTATTGCTGCCATTGTCAGTATTACCGTTATTATCAGTGTTGCCGCCATCGTTGGTATTGCCACCGTTGTCGGTATTATCTCCGTCATCGGTATCATCTGTCGGATCGACAGGTGGCGTGGCCTTCGATTCCAGGTACCAGTTCCCGTCACTATGCTGGTAAAGAGAGTATTCGTATGCGCCTGCCACAACCGGTTTGGCCAGGGTTAGCTGTGCTTCAGAGCTGCCGGCGACGCTGACAATCTCCATGCCGTTAACGGTCTGTGCGCCAAGTCCACCCATGTTGCTGACGGTCACGCCGGACTGGCCAAAACTGCTGCCGGTTATTGTGAGATGATCGGTAGGCGCCGTGTCAGTACCCAGCTCGCTGTTTAATACAATCTGGCTACCTTCTGCGCCGGTATAATCGCCGTTAATGGTAAAATCATTACCCACGCTGTGGTCGGCTGCACTGAGCAAAAGCGTGCCGCTGTTGGTCACGTTGCCGTTAATGGTATCAATGCCGGCGTCGTTGAGCGTTGCGTTATCCTCGATTGCATTCCACGCTGCCAGCGTACCGCCGCTGAGAATAGTAATGTTGTTGTAGACGGTTCCTGCGGTGGCAAACTTTGCCCCGTTCTGCACGGTAAGAGTGGCATTGCTGTTTTCGACGCCTAACGTTGCGCCTGCCGCTACCAGCGTTGTGCCGTTTCGCAGGGTTGTATCGCCGGTATAGCTGTTGTTGCCGGTAAGCGTCAGCGTATTCGCATCAACTTTCTCTACGTTTCCGCTGCCGGTTATGTCAGTAGAAAACGTGAAATTGTCTCCCTGGTTAAAGATAACCGTACCATTGTTGGTTAGCCCGCCGCTGAGACTTGCCATACCTTCGCCATTGCCCAGCTGCAGCGTGGCTTCATTCGCCACCAGCGTATTGCCAGCATTGGAAACGGTACCCGCCAGGGTCAGGTTGCCGCTATTCACCTGCAGTGAATCACCGGCACCAATGATGTCGACGTTACCCGTCAGCGTCCAGTCTTCACCGTTCATTTTGACAGAGGCGAAACCATCGCCTTCGTTCAGCCCGATAAAATTGCTGTCTTCTGTCCCGGCGCCTACCAGGGTCAGGGTGTTACCGGTTGAAAGCGTGGAAATGACATCGCCAGACAGGTTTGAACCTGTGTTGAGGGTGAGGGTATTATTTTTGTTACTGGCGAACATTATAGCTGTCTTGCCACCGCCAATTGAGCCATTGTTAATGATGTCAGCCTTCGCGGTATCCGTTACGTTGATACCATTCTGATCACCCTGAATGGTACCGGTATTGATGATTTTGGTTCCACCACCGCTGAGTTTGATACCATCTTCGCCTGTGCCGATAATCGAGCCATTATTATCAATCACGATTCCGGCGTCAGTAGCCAGACCTGTATTGCCTTTAATGATGCCTGTTTCCGTATTTGATATGCTAATTGCAGAGGAATCTTCATTAACAAAAATCCCCTTTTCAAAGCCGGTAATGTTTCCTTTGTTGGTTAAACTACCCTGCATCGTGACTATGTTTACAGCGTTCTTTGTGGCGGAGGAAATGGTAGCACCAGCATTATTATTAATATCGAGTGGCTGCGCGCTAGTGTTTATATCAAGTCCATTCGAAGTGCCGGAAATATTCCCATTGTTTGTTATTGAACTGACTTTAAATCCTGAGGCGGAAACAGCGGCTAAATCGCCAGACGAAGACACAGTAATATCTTTATTGATGACGTATTCGGTATCGGCGGAGAAATCTTGCGGAGCAGAGGTTGACTGGTCGATGGTGCCTGCAGAACTGATTATTGGTGTAAAAACAAGCAGGGCGGGAAATAATCTCCCCAGTAACTGGGTGGTCCTGTTTAATTCCAGACGTTTTACTTTCATATTCACATCCATTTAAAAGGAAATTCGAAGTGAAGAAAAATATTCTCTTTCAGGTTTTAAAGAAAAGCGTTGAGAGGAGTAGATTGAAATTATTATGTTTTCAATGCGTTATGTATACTTCGATTTATTAAAATGCAAATTTAATAAATCTAAATATGACACGATTATAAATAATGCAGTGTAAATTATTTGTGAGGGGAATATATTTGCAGGTGTTCAAATAAGTACTGGAAAACCTCTGAGAACTGGCACTAAAGAGTAGCAATACTTGCGTTTTGCTTCCGACGCGTCACTGAACACTTTCAGCGGGCGGGTTAACTGTCTACACTCACATCTACAAGAGAGAAGACAGTCAAAACAGGCCGATTCATGATTCTGATAATTTATGCGCATCCCTATCCGCAGCACTCCCATGCGAATAAGCGCATGCTTGAGCAGGTAAGGACACTCGACAACGTAGAGATACGTTCCCTCTATCAACTTTATCCTGATTTTAACATCGACATCACCGCCGAACAGGAGGCGCTCACTCGCGCCGATCTGATCATCTGGCAACACCCGATGCAGTGGTACAGCACACCACCGCTCCTGAAATTGTGGATCGACAAAGTCTTTTCCCACGGCTGGGCGTATGGTCACAACGGGCATGCGCTGAAGGGAAAAAGCCTGATGTGGGCTGTGACCACCGGTGGTGGAGAAAGCCACTTCGATATTGGTTCTTTCCCGGGTTTTGAGGTGCTGGCGCAACCGCTTCAGGCGACAGCGCTCTACTGTGGTCTTACCTGGCTTCCTCCTTTTGCTATGCACTGCACATTTGTTTGTGACGATGAGACGTTGCAAGCGCAGGCTCGTCATTATAAACAACGCTTACTAGAGTGGCAGGAGGCGCACAATGGATAGCCATACGCTGATACAGGCGCTGATTTACCTTGGTGCGGCGGCGCTGATTGTGCCCGTTGCGGTTCGCCTGGGGCTGGGCTCCGTGCTGGGCTACCTGATCGCCGGGTGTGTTATCGGACCCTGGGGATTCCGCCTGGTCACGGATGCGGAGGCGATTCTGCATTTCGCCGAAATTGGCGTCGTGCTGATGCTGTTTGTCATTGGTCTGGAACTTGACCCGCAGCGGTTGTGGAAGCTGCGCGCCTCAGTGTTTGGCGGCGGAGCGCTACAAATGGTGGCCTGTGGTCTGCTGTTGGGCGGCTTCTGTATTCTGCTGGGAATGGACTGGAAAGTGGCAGAGCTTATTGGCATGACGCTGGCACTCTCTTCGACGGCGATTGCCATGCAGGCAATGAACGAGCGAAACCTGACCGTTTCACAGATGGGGCGCAGTGCGTTTTCGGTGCTGCTGTTTCAGGATATCGCGGCCATTCCGCTGGTGGCGATGATCCCGCTGCTGGCCGCCAGCGGGGCATCAACGACGCTGGGCGCTTTTGCCCTCTCTGCGTTGAAAGTGGTCGGTGCGCTGGCACTGGTTGTCCTGCTTGGCCGTTATGTTACCCGTCCGCTGCTGCGCTTCGTCGCTCGCTCGGGACTGCGGGAAGTGTTCAGTGCCGTGGCGCTGTTCCTGGTGTTTGGTTTTGGTCTGCTGCTCGAGGAAGCCGGGCTGTCGATGGCGATGGGAGCCTTCCTCGCGGGCGTTCTGCTGGCCAGCTCAGAATACCGACACGCGCTGGAAAGCGATATCGAGCCCTTCAAAGGATTGCTGCTGGGGCTGTTTTTCATCGGAGTCGGGATGTCTATCGACTTTGGCACGCTGGTCACGCATCCGCTGCGGATCCTCATCCTGCTGGTCGGTTTCCTGGTCATCAAAATGGTGATGCTGTGGCTGATCGCCCGCCCGCTGAACGTGCCTGGCAGACAGCGTCGCTGGTTCGCCGTGCTGCTCGGACAGGGAAGCGAATTCGCGTTTGTGGTTTTCGGCGCGGCGCAAATGGCCAATGTGCTCGATCCCGAGTGGGCGAAAGCGCTGACGCTGGCGGTCGCGCTGTCGATGGCGGCAACGCCGATCCTGCTGGTGCTGCTGACGCGTCTGGAAAAAACCGGCAGCGAACAGGAACGTGAAGCCGATGAGATTGACGAGGAACAGCCGCGTGTGATCATCGCCGGATTCGGTCGCTTTGGGCAGATCACCGGTCGTTTACTGCTCTCAAGCGGAGTAAAAATGGTCATCCTCGATCACGATCCGGACCATGTGGATACCCTGCGTAAGTTCGATATGAAAGTCTTCTACGGCGATGCAACGCGTGTCGATCTGCTGGAATCAGCCGGCGCAGCGAAAGCGGAAGTCCTCATCAACGCGATTGACGATCCCCAGACCAGTATGCAGCTGGTTGAGCTGGTGAAGGAGCATTTCCCGAACCTGACCATTATCTCCCGCGCGCGCGATGTGGATCACTACATTCAGCTGCGACAGGCGGGGGTGGCCGCACCCGAGCGTGAAACTTTCGAAGGGGCGCTTAAGTCTGGCCGTATGGCGCTGGAAAGCCTGGGCCTGGGCGCGTATGAAGCGCGCGAGCGTGCGGATCTGTTCCGCCGCTTCAATACCGATATGGTGGAAGAGATGGTGGCGATGGCGGGCAGTACGGCCACAGAGCGTGCGGCGGTGTTTAAACGCACCAGTGCGATGCTGACAGAAATTATTAACGAGGATCGTAATCATCTGTCGCTGGTGCAGCGTCATGGCTGGCAGGGAACGGAGGAGGGCAAGCATACCGGCGATCCGGCGGACGAACCGGAGAGTAAACCTTCCGCGTGAAGTGGAGTTGCCAGCAATATTAAAAAATTTCTCTTTCTTTACCATGCCGCCAGTCGACGAAAGATTAAGCTTTCCGTATAGTGGCGGCAATTTTTTGCATCCGGGAAATTTTCAATGATCAGTCTGATTGCAGCGCTGGCGGTGGACCGTGTTATCGGTATGGAAAATGCCATGCCGTGGAACCTGCCTGC
The DNA here is from genome assembly GCF_024599795.1 of Enterobacter cloacae complex sp. R_G8. Lineage (NCBI taxonomy): Bacteria > Pseudomonadati > Pseudomonadota > Gammaproteobacteria > Enterobacterales > Enterobacteriaceae > Enterobacter > Enterobacter cloacae complex sp. R_G8. The sequence goes on along the minus strand of NZ_CP102246.1, from coordinate 4,370,938 downwards.
CGATCTCGCATGGTTTAAACGTACGACGTTAAACAAGCCGGTAGTGATGGGCCGCCTGACCTGGGAGTCGATTGGTCGTCCATTGCCGGGCCGTAAGAATATCGTGATCAGTAGCCAGCCAGGCACAGACGATCGCGTCGAATGGGTGAAATCCGTTGACGAGGCGATTGCCGCGTGCGGTAACGCCGACGAGATCATGGTGATTGGTGGTGGGCGTGTGTATGAGCAGTTCCTGCCGAAAGCGCAAAAGCTCTATCTGACGCATATTGATGCGGAAGTGGAAGGCGATACCCATTTCCCGGACTACGATCCGGACGAGTGGGAATCGGTATTCAGCGAATTCCATGATGCGGATGCGCAGAACTCACACAGCTACTGCTTCGAGATTCTGGAACGTCGCTAGTTGCTTTTCCCTCTCCCGGCCGGGAGAGGGAATTCACTCTCAGGAGGCGACCGCCTCGCCTTCCCCTAAGTCCAGCTGTCGGTTGGACGGCTGCACGAAGTAGGTTTTATCTTCCCAGCGTAAGCAGGTTAAATCCCCGCCCCAGCAACAACCGGTATCAAGACCGTAGATCCCGTCTGGCGTGCCTTTCCCTTCTAGCGCGGCCCAGTGGCCAAACACCACGCTGTACTCACTGGTGACCGGTCCGGGGATCGCAAACCACGGTTTAAGCGGCGCAGGCGCACTTTCCGGCGTCTCTTTGGAGTACATATCCAGTTGCCCGTTCGGGAAGCAGAAACGCATCCGTGTGAACGCGTTCGTGATAAAACGCAGGCGTGCCAGACCGCTCAGATCTTCGCTCCAGTGGTTTGGCATATCGCCATACATGGCATCAAGGAAGAAAGGATAGGAATCGCTCGCCAGTACCGCTTCAACGTCACGTGCGCAGGTTTTTGCCGTCTCGAGATCCCACTGTGGGGTGATCCCGGCGTGGGCCATGACCAGTTTTTTCTCCTCATCGACCTGCAACAGCGGCTGACGACGCAGCCAGTTGATCAGTTCGTCGGCGTCTGGCGCATCCAGCAGCGGGGTGAGGCGATCTTTCGGCTTATTGCGGCTGATGCCGGCAAAGACGGCCAGCAGATGTAAATCATGATTACCCAACACCATGCGTACGCTGTCGCCAAGCGATTTTACGAAGCGTAAAACCTCGAGGGAACCTGGCCCACGCGCCACTAAATCGCCCGTCAGCCAGAGAATATCCCGTCCTGGCGTAAAGTCGACCTGTTTTAATAATGCGATCAGTTCATCGTAGCAACCATGAACGTCGCCAATCAGATATGTAGACATTAGATTAATGAATGAGTGTTGTAACGGCGAGACGGAACACAGGAATAGCAACGCGGAATACATTGCCATCGACGTCGACCATTTCATAATGGCCTTGCATGGTTCCCAGCGGCGTTTCTATCACCGCACCGCTGGTGTACTGATACTCTTCGCCAGGGTCGATGTGGGGCTGTTCACCAACCACACCTTCACCCTGAACTTCGATTTCACGGCCATTGCCGTTAGTGATAAGCCAGTAACGCCCGAGCAGCTGCACAGGCATCCGCCCCAGATTGCGAATGGTCACGGTGTAGGCAAAAACAAAGCGCTCTTCATCGGGTGAGGACTGAGATTCAACGTAAACGCTTTGTACCTGGACACATACGCGGGGCGAATCAATCATGGCTTAACTCTCCTTCGGCGGCGCTTTTTCGCTAATGTAATTAGCCAGTTTACAGTACTGCTCAACAGAAATATTTTCTGCACGCATAGCCGGGTCAATGCCCAACTCAGCCAGCACGTCAACGGTGAACAGATTGCCGAGGCTGTTACGGATCGTTTTACGGCGCTGGTTAAACGCTTCTGTCGTGATGCGGCTCAGTACGCGCAGGTCTTTGACCGGGTATGGCATCGTTTTATGCGGCACAAGGCGCACAACGGCAGAGTCGACTTTCGGTGGTGGCGTGAAGGCGGACGGCGGCACTTCGAGCACCGGGATCACATTGCAGAAATATTGCGCCATCACGCTTAAACGACCATACGCTTTACTGTTTGGTCCTGCAACCAGACGGTTGACGACCTCTTTTTGCAACATGAAGTGCATGTCGGCAATGGCATCAGTATAGCTAAAGAGGTGGAACATCAGCGGCGTGGAGATGTTATATGGCAGGTTACCGAATACGCGCAGCGGTTGACCCATTTTTTCTGCCAGCTCGCCAAAGTTCATGGTCATGGCATCTTGCTGATAAATCGTCAGCTTTGGCCCCAGGAACGGGTGCGTTTGCAGACGAGCAGCGAGATCGCGGTCGAGTTCGATTACGGTCAGTTCGTCCAGACGTTCGCCTACAGGTTCAGTCAGTGCTGCCAGACCCGGGCCGATTTCGACCATCGCCTGGCCTTTTTGCGGATTAATAGCCGAGACAATACTGTCGATCACGAACTGATCGTTGAGGAAGTTTTGCCCGAAGCGTTTACGGGCTAAGTGGCCCTGATGGACTCGATTAGTCATTGAGTATTAACAATCATTTTGATGGCGAGATTAAGCGCCGTAATAAAACTGCCGACATCCGCTTTTCCCTGGCCTGCCAGATCCAGCGCAGTACCGTGGTCGACGGACGTTCGAATAAAAGGTAAACCGAGGGTGATATTCACCCCACGGCCAAAGCCCTGGTATTTTAGCACGGGCAGGCCCTGATCGTGGTACATCGCGAGCACGGCGTCGGCATTATCCAGGTATTTGGGCTGGAAAAGGGTATCGGCAGGCAACGGCCCGCTGAGGTTCATCCCTTTCGCACGCATCTCATCAAGCACCGGAATGATGGTGTCGATCTCTTCGGTACCCATATGCCCGCCTTCCCCGGCGTGCGGGTTCAGGCCGCAGACCAGAACGTGCGGCTGTTTAATGCCAAATTTGGTCTGCAGATCGTGATGCAGTATCCCGATGATCTCCCGCAGCAGTTCTGGGGTGATGGCATCAGGAATGGCCTTGATGGGCAAATGGGTTGTCACCAGGGCCACCCGCATCGCTTCCGTCGCCAGCATCATCACCACTTTCGGGCTGTGTGAGCGCTCTTCAAAGAACTCGGTATGCCCGGTGAACGGAATGCCCGCTTCGTTAATCACCCCTTTGTGCACGGGGCCCGTGATCAAGGCAGCAAACTCACCCTTCAGGCAACCATCGCAGGCGCGCGCCAGGGTTTCGACAACATAGTGGCCGTTTTCAGTGCTGAGTTGACCTGGAATTACAGGAGTACGAAGAGGGACGGGAAGAAGCGTGAGCGTTCCGGCTTGCTGGGGTGCAGGCTGTTGACCTTCAACGTAGGGGATGAGCGTTAAAGGCAGACCGAGCAGTGAAGCCCGGTCTTGTAACAGTGTTGCATCAGCACAGACAACCAGTTCCACCGGCCAGCTACGTTGGGCAAGCTGGACAACGAGGTCTGGCCCAATCCCGGCGGGTTCGCCGGGTGTGATGACAACACGATGCTGTTTCATTAGTTGCTCAGAACTTTCACATAAGCACTGGCGCGTTGTTCCTGCATCCAGGTCGCCGCTTCTTCAGAGAACTTACGGTTGAACAGCATACGATAGGCTCTGTCTTTTTGCGCCGCGTCGGTTTTATCAACGTTGCGGGTGTCCAACAGTTCGATCAGATGCCAGCCAAAGGAGGAGTGTACCGGCGCACTCATCTGGCCTTTGTTCAGCTTCATCAGCGCATCGCGGAATGCCGGATCGTAGATATCCGCAGCCGCCCAGCCCAGGTCGCCGCCCTGGTTAGCAGAGCCAGGATCCTGAGAGAACTCTTTTGCGGCATTCGCAAACGACGTTTTTCCGCTCTTGATGTCCGCGGCAATCTGTTGCAGCTTCGCACGCGCCTGATCGTCCGTCATGATCGGTGACGGTTTCAGCAGAATGTGGCGAGCATGAACTTCGGTGACAGAGATGTTCTGGCTCTGACCACGCAGGTCGTTGACTTTCAGGATGTGGAAGCCGACACCTGAACGGATTGGACCCACGATGTCGCCTTTTTTCGCCGTGCTCAGCGCCTGGGCAAAGAGGGATGGCAGTTCCTGAATACGTCCCCAGCCCATCTGACCACCTTTCAGCGCCTGTTGGTCAGCGGAGTAGGTGATGGCCAGCTTGCCAAAGTCACTGCCGTTACGAGCCTGCTCGACGATAGCGCGTGCCTGGCTTTCCGCTTCAGCGGCCTGGTCGGACGTTGGGTTCTCTGGCAGCGGGATCAGAATGTGGCTCAGGTTCAGCTCGGTGCTGGCGTCGTTCTGGTTGCCCACCTGTTTTGCCAGCGCGTCGACTTCCTGAGGCAGGATAGTGACGCGGCGACGGACTTCATTGTTACGCACTTCCGAAATCAGCATCTCTTTACGGATCTGATTACGGTAAGTTGAGTAGCTGATGCCATCATAGGCCAGACGACTGCGCATCTGATCCAGGCTCATGTTGTTCTGCTTTGCGATGTTAGCGATCGCCTGGTCGAGCTGCTCGTCAGTGACTTTCACCCCCATCTTCTGACCCATTTGCAGGATAATCTGATCCATGATCAGACGTTCCAGGATCTGGTGGCGCAGCGTTGCGTCATCCGGAAGTTGCTGACCCGCTTCGCCCGAATTGAGCTTCACAGATTTCATTAAACCGTCAACGTCACTTTCGAGCACGACACCGTTGTTAACTACAGCGGCGACCTTATCAACAACCTGGGGGGCCGCGAAGCTGGTATTCGCAACCATAGCGACACCGAGCAGCAGCGTTTTCCAGTTCTTCATACTTTTTCCATTTCAATTAACCGCAAAGCGGATTACGTTGCAAATCAAGCACATTACAAGGAACTGCGGTACGGCAGAATGTTCGAGCGCAGCATCTGCTGCGTGCCCAGGCCGTAGTTGGAACTCAGGCCGCGCAGTTCGACATTAAAGCCAATCACGTTATCGTATTTGCCCTGATTATTTTGAGTATCCCAGCCGTTAAGCTTGCGTTCGTAGCCGACACGCAGCGCGTAGCAGCAGGAGTTATATTGCAGACCAACCATCTGGTCAGCTGGCTTATTGGCGTTGGTGTCAAAGTAGTAAGCACCTACAATTGACCAGCGATCGGCAATTGGCCAACTCGCTGCACCACCCACCTGAGAAATGCCGTCTTTGTACTGTTCGCTGGTGGCATAGTTTGGCAACGTCGCCTGAATATATTCCGGGCTGGCGTAACGATACGTCAACTGCATCATGCGGTCTTCATCACGACGGTACTCAATTGCCGCACTGCTTGTGGCAATATTGTCGAGACGCGTATCGTACTGCAGACCACCGCGTAAGCCCCAGCGATCGGTCATGCGCCAGTAGGTATCGCCCGCCCACACCAGGGAACCTGTTTTGTTGTCTTTCTCCCAGTTGATATCGTCATCACCGGTACGAGACTCGGTGAAATAGTAGATTTGACCAACAGAAACGTTAAAACGTTCAACGGAAGCGTCATCATAAACACGCGTTGTGACGCCGGTCGTTAACTGGTTCGCGGAGGCAATACGGTCGAGACCACCATAGGTACGGTCACGGAACAGGCCGCTATAGTCAGACTGCAGGAAAGAGGAGTCGTAGTTCTGGATTTTGCTCTGATCGCGATAAGGCACGTATAAATACTGCATACGCGGCTCCAGCGTCTGGGTATAACCATCTGCCAGCAGCCCCATATCACGTTCGAAGATCAGTTTGCCGTCCATTTTGAATTGTGGAAGGACGCGGTTCACGGATTCGTCAAGATCGGTGCCGTAACGGTTGTTGTACCAGTCCACGTTTTTCTGCTGATAGTGGGTCGCCATCAGCTTGGCTTCGGTATTCAGGCTCGACCAGTTATTAGAGATCGGCAAATTGATCGTCGGTTCTAAGTGAACACGCGTGGCTTCTGGCATATCCGAGTTGGTATTAACGAAATGTACCGCCTGAGCGTAAACGCGGGTGTCGAACGGACCAACATCGTTCTGATACCAGTTAACATCCAGCTGCGGTTCTGCACCGTAAGTGCTTCGCGTCTGGGTGTTAAAGACCTGGAACTGCTTCGTCGACACAGTGGCATTGAAGTTCTGAACGGCGTAGCCAACGCTGAATTTCTGCGTGGCGTAGCCATCGGTACTGGAACCGTACTTGGAATCGAAGTCGTTGAAATAGTACGGATCGCTGACTTTGGTATAGTCGACGTTAAAACGCCAGACCTGGTCCATTACGCCAGCGTGACGCCAGTAATACATCCAACGGTGTTTATCACCTTCTGTTGGATGCTCATCCTGGAAGACTTTATCCGATGGCAGGTAATCCAGCTCCATCAAACCGGTACCCGCCTGGGTCAGATAGCGGAACTCGTTTTCCCACATGACGTTGCCGCGCTTATGGATATAGTGCGGCGTGATCGTGGCGTCCATGTTGGGCGCGATGTTCCAGTAATACGGCAGATAGAACTCAAAATAGTTCGAGGTGCTGTATTTGGCATTTGGGATCAGGAAACCTGAACGACGTTTGTCGCCCACGGGAAGTTGCAGGTACGGGCTATAGAAAACCGGCACTGGACCGAGTTTAAACCGGGCGTTCCAGATTTCTGCGACCTGTTCTTCACGGTCGTGAATCACTTCACTCCCCACCACGCTCCAGGTATTTGAACCCGGCAGGCAGGAGGTAAACGAACCGTTTTCCAGAATCGTATAGCGGTTTTCACCGCGCTGTTTCATCAGGTCTGCTTTACCGCGCCCCTGACGACCCACCATCTGGTAATCACCTTCCCAGACGTTAGTATCTTTGGTATTCAGATTTGACCAGGCTTTCGGACCTTTCAGGATGACCTGATTGTCGTCATAGTGCACATTACCCAGCGCATCCACCGTTCGTACCGGCTCGGCCGCACCTTCCGGCTGCTTCTGGTGCAACTGCACTTCGTCTGCCTGCAGGCGGCTGTTGCCCTGGTTAATATCCACATCGCCAGTGAACGTCGCGTTGTCAGGATAGGTACCTTTAGAACTGTCGGCAGTAATGGTTACTGGCAAGCTATTTGTATCGCCACTCACCAGTGGGCGATTATAACTTGGGACGCCAAGCATACACTGCGAGGCAAGATCGGCCGCCAGCCCCTGTTGACTGTACAGGGCGGTGCCAATCATTGTGGCCAGAAGGGTGGGGATACGTTTTTTCATACGTTATATTTTAGTGTTCCGTCATCAGTGGCTACGGCTTACAAACGCTCAGAGACTATCTTACTCATCAGCGCAGTACCAGCGTTAATCCTGCCCGTTTGCGTGCCAGAGTGTTAGGCTCGCTATCGAATGACGAGTATGATAATGCAAATTATAGGCGATGTCCCTCAATTGACCGTGGCTCGACCACTGTAATGATGGCGTTGCGTCGACAAGGGACATGACTATCCGGGGAGTATATGCAGTATTGGGGTAAAATCATCGGCGTTGCGTTCGCCATCATAATGGGTGCCGGGTTTTGGGGCATCGTTCTTGGCCTGATTATTGGCCATATGTTCGATAAGGCACGCAGCCGCAAAATGGCCTGGTTCGCCAACCAGCGCGAGCGTCAGTCCCTCTTTTTCTCCACCACCTTTGAGGTGATGGGGCACTTAACCAAATCAAAAGGGAGGGTGACGGAAGCCGATATTCAGATCGCCAGCGTATTTATGGACCGCATGAATCTGCACGGGGAATCTCGTGTGGCGGCGCAAAATGCGTTTCGCATCGGTAAATCGGATAACTATCCACTGCGCGAAAAAATGCGTCAGTTCCGCAGTATCTGTTTCGGCCGTTTTGATTTAATTCGGATGTTTCTGGAGATCCAGATTCAGGCGGCGTTTGCCGACGGGTCTCTTCATCCGAATGAACGCGATGTGTTATACGTGATTGCTGAAGAGCTGGGGATCTCCCGGATGCAGTTCGACCAGTTCCTGCGCATGATGCAGGGCGGGGCACACTTTGGCGGTGGTTATCAGCAACAGCAATCCTCTGGCGGCGGCTGGCAGCAGGCGCAGCGTGGCCCGACACTGGAAGATGCCTGTAACGTGCTTGGCGTGAAACCTTCGGATGATGCGACAACCATCAAGCGCGCCTATCGTAAGCTGATGAGTGAACATCACCCGGATAAACTGGTCGCGAAGGGCTTACCGCCAGAGATGATGGAGATGGCGAAGCAAAAAGCGCAGGAAATCCAGAAAGCGTACGAGCTGATAAAAGAGCAGAAAAATTTCAAATAAAAAATGGCCCGACACAGTCGGGCCATTTTTTTAGAAGTCCACCGGTGCTTTAAACGTCATTGCGTTGCCAAACGCCGGATGGGTGAGGGTGAGCGTCTGCGCATGAAGCTGAAGACGTGGCGCTAACGCCAGTGCCTCAGGCGGTGCGTAAAAGCGGTCTCCCAGAATCGGGTGCCCCAGCGCGAGCATATGCACACGCAGCTGATGTGAACGCCCGGTAATGGGTTTTAGCAGGACGCGCGCGGTGTTATCCGGCGCGTACTCCAGCACTTCATACTCGGTTTGCGCGGCCTTGCCGGTCTCGTAACACACCTTCTGCTTTGGCCGGTTTGGCCAGTCGCAAATCAGCGGCAGATCCACCAGCCCTTCCGCCTGCGCGGGATGGCCCCAGACGCGTGCGACATACTGCTTTTTCGGTTCACGCTCACGGAACTGGCGTTTGAGTTCACGCTCGGCCGCTTTATTCAGCGCCACCACAATCACACCGCTGGTTGCCATATCCAGGCGATGAACGGACTCCGCCTGGGGATAATCACGCTGAATACGTGTCATCACGCTGTCTTTGTGCTCATCCAGACGCCCCGGCACGGACAACAGGCCGCTTGGCTTGTTGACCACCATAATGTGCTCATCCTGATAAAGGATGACCAGCCACGGGTCTTGCGGCGGATTGTAAGGCTCCATCACCATCTTGCGCTCCGTTTACTGGTGTGTCACAACGATAAGACGCAGGGCATCCAGACGCCAGCTCGCCTGATTCAGGCTTTCCAGCACCTGCTGACGGTTGCTCTCAATCGCGGTCAGTTCGTCATCACGGATGTTTGGGTTCACCGCTTTTAACGCTTCCAGACGAGACAGCTCTGCAGACAGTTTCTCATCGGCTTCCTCGCGCGCGGCATCAATCAACGCCCTGGCCGCTTTTTCGATTTGCGTTTCACCCAACTGCAGAATGGCGTGCACATCCTGTTGGACGGCGTTGACCAGTTTGCTGCCCGTGTGGCGGTTTACTGCGCTCAGCTGGCGGTTGAAACTCTCGAATTCAACCTGTGCGGCCAGGTTGGTGCCGTTTTTATCCAGCAGCAGACGCACTGGCGTTGGCGGCAGGAAGCGGGTGAGCTGAAGCTGTTTCGGCGCTTGCGCTTCCACAACGTAGATCAACTCAACCAGCAGCGTACCAACGGGTAGTGCTTTGTTTTTCAACAGGGAAATCGTGCTGCTACCCGTGTCGCCGGAAAGGATCAGGTCGAGGCCGTTGCGGATCAACGGGTGTTCCCAGGTGATGAACTGCGCATCTTCGCGAGACAGCGCCACATCACGCTCGAAAGTGATGGTGCAGCCATCCTCAGGCAGACCCGGGAAATCCGGAACCAGCATATGATCGGATGGGGTCAGCACAATCATGTTCTCGCCGCGATCGTCCTGGTTAATCCCGACGATGTCGAACAGGTTCATGGCGAAGCTGATCAGGCTGGTGTCGTCATCCTGCTCTTCGATGCTTTCAGCAAGCGCCTGCGCTTTCTCCCCGCCGTTGGAGTGGATCTCCAGCAGACGATCGCGCCCCTGCTCCAGCTGCGCTTTCAGCGCTTCATGTTTTTCGCGACAGGATTTGATCAGTTCATCAAACCCGTCCGTATTTTCCGGCGCAGCGAGGTAACCGATCAGATCCGTATGCACCTGATCGTAAATGGTGCGTCCTGTTGGACAGGTATGTTCGAACGCGTCCAGACCTTCGTGGAACCAGCGTACCAGCACCGACTGGGCAGTTTTTTCCAGGTAAGGAACGTGGATCTGAATATCATGCGCCTGACCGATACGATCCAGACGACCGATACGCTGTTCCAGCAGGTCGGGGTTGAACGGCAGATCGAACATCACCAGGTTGCTGGCGAACTGGAAGTTACGCCCTTCAGAACCGATTTCAGAGCACAGCAGAACCTGTGCGCCGCTGTCTTCTTCACTGAACCAGGCCGCGGCGCGGTCGCGCTCGACGATGGACATCCCCTCGTGGAACACGGCGGCTCGAATACCTTCACGCTCGCGCAGAACCTGCTCCAGTTGCAGCGCGGTGGCCGCTTTGGCGCAGATCACCAGCACTTTCTGTGAACGATGAGCCGTTAAATAGCCCATCAGCCATTCAACACGCGGGTCGAAGTTCCACCAGGTTCCGGTATCGCCTTCAAATTCCTGATAAATCTGCTCCGGGTAGAGCATGTCGCGCGCACGTTCTTCCTGGCTTTTGCGCGCCCCCATAATGCCGGAGACTTTTATCGCCGTCTGATACTGCGTCGGCAGCGGCAGCTTGATGGTATGCAGTTCGCGTTTCGGGAAGCCCTTCACGCCGTTACGGGTGTTACGGAACAGCACGCGGCTGGTGCCGTGGCGGTCCATCAGCATATCGATCAGTTCTTTACGCGCGGATCCCGCGTTGTCGCTGTCACTGTTGGCTGCCTGCAGCAGCGGCTCAATGTCCTGTTCGCCAATCAGATCGCTCAGGGTGTTCAGTTCGTCATTCGAGAGGCGTTTGCCCGCCAGCAGCATGGCGACAGCATCGGCAACCGGGCGGTAATTATTCTGTTCTTCGACAAACTGCTCAAAGTCATGGAAACGGTTTGGATCGAGCAGGCGCAGACGCGCGAAGTGGCTCTCCAGCCCCAGCTGCTCCGGCGTTGCGGTCAGCAGCAGGACGCCCGGCACGCGCTCGGCAAGCTGTTCAATCGCCATGTATTCACGGCTCGGTGCCTCTTCGCTCCAGACCAGGTGGTGCGCTTCGTCGACCACCAGCAGATCCCACTCTGCGTCGCACAGATGCTCAAGACGCTGCTTGCTGCGGCGCACGAAGTCCAGGGAGCAGATGACCAGCTGTTCGGTTTCAAACGGGTTGTCCGCGTCATGCTGGGCTTCGGCGTAGCGCTCGTCGTCAAACAGCGAGAAACGGAGGTTAAAGCGGCGCAGCATCTCAACCAGCCACTGATGCTGCAGCGTTTCCGGTACCACGATCAGCACGCGCTCGGCGGCGCCAGAGAGCAGCTGTTGATGCAGGATCATACCGGCTTCAATGGTTTTACCGAGGCCCACTTCGTCTGCCAGCAGTACGCGAGGCGCATGACGACGGCCAACGTCATGGGCGATATTCAGCTGATGAGGGATCAGGCTGGTACGTTGACCACGCAGGCCGCTCCACGGCATGCGGTACTGTTCACTCTGGAACTTACGCGCGCGATAGCGCAGAGAGAAGCGATCCATACGGTCGATTTGCCCGGCAAACAGGCGATCCTGCGGCTTGCTGAAAACCAGTTTGCTGTCGAGCAGCACTTCACGCAGGATGACATTGCTCTCGTCAGTGTCGAGGCGAGTCCCAATATAGGCGAGCAGACCATTCTCTTCTTTTACGTCTTCAACCTTTAGCTGCCAGCCGTCGTGGCTGGTCACGGTGTCACCTGGATTGAACATCACGCGGGTAACAGGGGAGTCATTGCGAGCGTACAGGCGGTTTTCACCGGTAGCAGGGAAAAGGAGGGTGACCATGCGTGCGTCGACTGCAACCACGGTTCCCAATCCAAGTTCGCTTTCTGTATCGCTGATCCAGCGTTGACCAAGTGTAAAAGGCATATGTGTTCGGCTCTAATCTTTAATTGCAGGCAATAGTTCAACCACCGTCAAAAAAGACGGTCATCGAAAAATGGGTCCGGGAGTGGAAAGGGCGCTATGGTACTGGATGGCAGCGATTTCGTCACGTGTCAAAATAGGCCAAGTTGCCCTGTCACTAGTGTAGCAAAATCGTCGTCAATGAAAGGCAAAATTCCATCCGCGACGGGCTGAAGCTGGCGCGTCAGGTAGTGATCGTAATCCAGCGGAGACTGCTGATAATCTACCGGCTCTGGCCCGTTAGTCGTCCAGACATACTTGATGGTACCCCGGTTCTGATACTGCGGCGCGCGCCCACGACGGACGTTCTCTTCATCCGCCAGACGCGCGGCACGGACGTGCGGCGGAACGTTACGCTGATACTCCGCCAGCGGGCGACGCAGGCGTTTGCGATACACCAGCTGGTCGTCGAGCTCGCCGGCCATCAGGCTGGCTATCGTCTCGCGGACATAGTCCTGATAAGGCTCATTGCGAAAGACCCGCAGATAGAGCGTTTGCTGGAACTGTTGCGCCAGCGGTGTCCAGTCAGTACGCACCGTCTCCAGCCCTTTAAACACCATGCGCTGCTTTTCACCTTCCTGAATCAGTCCGGCATAGCGCTTCTTGCTGCCCTGATCGGTTCCGCGAATGGTGGGCATTAAAAAGCGGCTGAAATGTGTTTCAAACTCCAGCTCTAACGCACTGGTTAACCGCTCTTTTTGCAAATGCGCTTGCCACCAGTCATTCACGAAGGCGACCAGTTGTTTGCCAATTCGCGCGGCATCCTCTTCGGCGTGCGCGCCTTTCAACCAGACGAAGGTGGAGTCGGTATCGCCATAGATCACTTCATAGCCCTGGGATTCGATAAGCGCCTTTGTCTGACGCATAATCTCATGCCCGCGCATGGTGATGGAGGAGGCGAGACGCGGGTCGAAGAAGCGGCAGGCGCTGGTGCCCAGCACACCGTAAAAGGCGTTCATGATAATTTTTAGCGCCTGAGAAAGCGGCTTGTTGCCATGGCGCTTGGCCTCATCGCGACCGTGCCAGATCTGCCCCACGATCTCCGGCAGGCAGTGTTTCTCTCGTGAGAAACGCGCCCCCAGAAACCCGTCGGTGCTGTGCGTATCGTCCGGCTGCGCCATCCCCTCAACCAGCCCCACCGGATCAATCAGAAAGGTGCGGATAATAGACGGATAGAGGCTTTTGTAGTCCAGCACCAGCACGGAGTCATACAGCCCCGGCCGGGAATCCATCACGTAGCCGCCAGGGCTTGCCTGCGGCGGCACATCACCCAAATTAGGGGCGACGTAACCTGCCCGGTGCATACGGGGGAAGTAGAGGTGGCTAAATGCAGCCACGGACCCGCCGTGCCGGTCCGCGGCAAGACCGTTCACGGTGGCGCGTTCCAGCAGAAACGGCATGATCTCGGTTTTGTGGAAAATTTGCGTAACCAGTTCACAATCTTTCAGGTTGTAGGTGGCCAGTGCCGGTTTGTCTTCGTTGAAGCGGCGGTCGATCTCATCCATTCGGTCCCATGGGTTATCGATGGATTTCCCTTCACCCAGCAGCTCCTGCGCCACCGCCTCCAGCGAGAAGGAGGAGAAATTCCAGAACGCCGATTTCAGCGCCTCGATGCCGTCGATGATCAGGCGACCGTTGGCCTGTGCGAAGAAGACGCCGTTTTTGAAACCGTGCTCGCGCCATTCCAGTTCGCTATGACCCCGCCCAAGCATGAGCGGGATGCGGTAACGCTCGGCGTGTTTTTGCAGTACCCGCAGGTCGAACTGCACCACGTTCCAGCCGATCAGGACATCGGGATCGCGATCGGCAAACCACTGGTTCAGTTTCTCCAGCAGCTGCGGCCGGCTGTTGACATACTCCAGCCGGAAGTCCAGCGCGGAGGCATCACCATTCGGTGGCCCGAGCATATAGACAACCCGGTCGCCGCAGCCTTCAAGGCCAATACAGTACAGTTCACCGTGACGGGTGGTTTCGATATCCAGTGAGACCCATTTCAGCGGCGGACGGTAATGTGGGTTGGGCTTCAGACGGGCATTAATCAGCCCACCGTTGTGCGCCGTGCCATCAACCCAGACAGGGGCGGTAATAAACCGCTCCATCAGGAAACGTTCCGGGGGACGAATATCGGCTTCGTATAGCGTGACGCCCGCCTCGCGCAGCAGTTTCTCATAGCGCATGAGCTGGCGATGGGCACGACAATAGAGACCGTAAACCGGCTGGCGATGGAAATCTTTCAGCTCAAGTGGCGTGATGCGCCAGTTGTTTTCCCCGCGCAGTAGCGGCTTTACTTTGTCGACGTGGGCTTCAGGAATAAACGCCACGGACTCCTGTGGCGGCAGCGTAACGTGCAACGGGCCGTTGTCCGTTGCCAGCCAGAACTCCACCTCTGTTCCCTGAGGCGTATCCCGCCAGTGTCGGGTCAATAAAAAACCTTCTTGCGCCTGCGTCACGCCGTTATCCCATAAAACAAAACCAGGCCTGATTATAGCCTGGTTAGCGGTTTTATGCTGGGTTTATATACAGTTTATTGCCCGTAATAGGCTTTTGCACCGTGCTTGCGCAGGTAGTGTTTGTCCAGCAGCGTCTGTTGCATATCCGGCAACTGTGGTGCCAGTTGACGACAGAAGATGCCCATATAGGCTACCTCTTCCAGCACAATCGCGTTATGCACTGCATCCTCCGCATTTTTGCCCCACGCAAACGGACCGTGGGAATGCACCAGCACCCCGGGCATCTGTGCTGCGTCGATGCCCTGTTTTTCAAAGGTTTCGACAATCACATTGCCGGTTTCCCATTCATACTCGCCGTTGATTTCCGCATCGGTCATCAGGCGGGTGCACGGGATGGTGCCGTAAAAGTAGTCTGCGTGCGTGGTACCGGTAGCCGGGATGGACTGGCCTGCCTGCGCCCAGATAGTCGCATGACGCGAGTGGGTATGCACAATGCCGCCGATGGTCGGAAATGCCTGATACAGCAGGCGATGGGTGGGGGTATCGGAGGAGGGTTTTTTCTTCCCTTCCACCACTTCACCGGTTGCAATGCTGACCACAACCATATCGTCAGCGGTCATTATCGTATAATCCACGCCGGAAGGCTTGATGACGAACACCCCTTTTTCGCGGTCAACGGCGCTGACGTTGCCCCAGGTCAGGGTCACCAGATTATGTTTAGGCAGCGCCAGGTTAGCTTCGAGTACCTGGCGTTTGAGATCTTCTAGCATTGTTGTCTCCCGCCGGACGGCGCTTCGCTTATCCGGCCTACATAATCGTAGGCCCGGTAAACGCAGTGCCACCGGGCACGTCGTACTTAACGTTTCGAACCGTAATAGACTTCATTCCAGCGCAGCGCGTCTTTAAACGCGGGCAGGCGGGTATCGTTATCGATCACAGTCAGTTCGATATCGTGCAGTTCAGCGAACTGACGCATATCGTTGAGATCCAGCGCGTGACTGAAGACGGTATGGTGCGCGCCCCCGGCGACGATCCAGGCTTCGGAGGCGGTTGGCAGGTCGGGCTGCGCTTTCCACAGGGCGTTGGCGACCGGCAGTTTTGGCAGCGCGTGTGGCGTTTCAACCGCATCCACACAGTTCACCAGCAGGCGGAAACGATCGCCCAGGTCGATCAGGCTGGCGTTGATGGCCGGGCCGGTACGGGTGTTGAAGATCAAACGTGCCGGATCCGCTTTACCGCCAATGCCGAGATGCTGCACGTCGAGGATCGGTTTCTCTTCGACGGCAATGGACGGGCAGACTTCCAGCATGTGTGAACCGAGTACCAGGTCGTTGCCATTTTCGAAGTGGTAGGTGTAGTCCTCCATAAAGGAGGTGCCGCCCTGCAGACCGGTTGACATCACTTTCATGATGCGAAGCAGAGCGGCAGTTTTCCAGTCGCCTTCGCCCGCAAAGCCGTAGCCCTGCTGCATCAGACGTTGTACTGCCAGACCCGGCAGTTGTTTCAGACCATGAAGATCTTCAAATGTCGTGGTAAAGGCGTGGAAGCCGCCCTGTTCCAGGAAGCGTTTCATCCCCAGTTCAATGCGTGCTGCATCCAGCACGTTCTGGCGTTTGTCACCCTTCACCTGCGCCGCTGCAGTGAGGCGATAGCTGCTTTCGTATTCGTCGACCAGCGCGCTCACGTCGCCATCGCCGATCTCATTCACGACCTGCACCAGGTCACCCACGGCCCAGGTGTTCACGGAGAAACCGAACTTGATCTGCGCGGCAACTTTGTCACCGTCAGTGACTGCCACTTCACGCATGTTGTCGCCAAACCGCACCACTTTCAGGTGGCGGGTATCCTGTTTGGATACGGCCTGACGCATCCAGGAGCCGATGCGTTTCTGCGCATGTTGATCCTGCCAGTGTCCGGTTACTACGGCGTGCTGCTGACGCATGCGGGCACCGATGAAGCCGAACTCACGGCCACCGTGTGCGGTCTGATTCAGGTTCATAAAGTCCATATCAATGCTGTCCCATGGCAGGGAGGCGTTGAACTGGGTATGGAATTGCAGCAGCGGTTTGTTGAGGATAGACAGACCGTTGATCCACATTTTGGCGGGTGAGAAGGTGTGCAGCCACACCACCAGACCCGCGCATTTATCGTCGTAGTTCGCGTCACGGCAGATATGGGTGATCTCATCCGGCGTGGTGCCAAGCGGCTTCAGCACCAGTTTGCACGGCAGTTTGGCTTCCGCGTTCAGCGCGTTAACGACGTGCTCCGCGTGTTTCGTCACCTGTTGCAACGCTTGCGGTCCGTACAAATGCTGGCTGCCAATCACAAACCACACTTCATAATTATCAAAAATGGTCATCGTCGAGTCCTTAATGGGTCAGGGTTGCCGTCGTGTCCGCGGTGTGTTTTGACGGGGCGGCGACAGGGAGATAGTGAAGTTCGGCGCTTTTTGCCCATTGCTGGTAGCGCTGATAAAGCTGTTCAAAGCGTTGCGCCTGTTGAGCACGCGGCTGAAGGGTGTTTTCGACCGCGCTTGCCATATGCTGCTGTGCAGTCGGGATATCGGCGTGTACGCCCGCGGCAACGGCGGCGAAAATGGCCGCACCCAGCGCGCAACATTGATCGGACGCGACAATCTGCAGCGGACGGTTCAGCACGTCGCAGCAGGCCTGCATGATCACCGGGTTTTTACGGGCGATACCGCCCAGCGCCATGACGTTGTTGACGTCGATGCCCTGTTCGGTGAAGCACTCCATAATCGCACGGGCACCGAAGGCGGTGGCTGCAATCAGGCCGCCAAACAGGGCCGGGGCATCGGTCGCCAGATTGAGATCGGTGATAACGCCTTTAAGACGCTGGTTGGCAAATGGCGTACGGCGGCCGTTGAACCAGTCGAGCACCACCGGCAGGTGTTCAAGAGACGGATTTTTCGCCCACGCGGCGGTGAGCTGGGGCAGCAGCTGTTTCTTACTCTCGGCAATCTGGGTTTTCAGTTCCGGGTGCGCGGTCGCGAGCTGGTCCAGCGGCCAGCCCAGTACCCGACCAAACCAGGCGTAAATATCGCCAAACGCAGACTGGCCGGCTTCCAGACCGATAAAGTCCGGCACCACGCTGCCGTCGACCTGGCCGCAGATACCTTTCACTGCGCGGTCGCCGACGCTGGCTTTATCCGCCGTCAGGATGTCGCAGGTGGAGGTACCGATCACTTTCACCAGCGTATTGGGTTGGGCTCCAGCGCCCACCGCGCCCATATGGCAATCAAACGCACCGCCGGAGATTGCCACGTTTTGCGGCAGGCCCAGGCGTGTTGCCCACTCTTCGCAGAGCGTGCCCACCGGAATATCGGCGGTAAAGGTGTCGGTAAAGAGCGGGTATTTCAGGCTCTTGTTGATAATGGGATCGAGTTCATCGAAGAAGGCTGCTGGTGGCAGACCGCCCCAGCTTTCATGCCATAGCGATTTATGCCCGGCGCTGCAGCGGCCGCGGCGAATATCCTGCGGACGGGGGGTACCCGAGAGCAGGGCAGGAACCCAGTCACACAGTTCAATCCACGATGCGGCTGCCTGTGCAACCGCTGCGTCAGCGCGGGTGACATGCAAGATCTTGGCCCAGAACCATTCACTGGAATAAATTCCGCCGATGTAGCGCGAATAGTCGGTTTTGCCCGGCTGGTGGCACAACCGGGTGATGGCTTCGGCCTCTTCGACGGCGGTATGGTCTTTCCACAGCACAAACATGGCGTTCGGGTTGTCGGCGAACTCAGGACGCAGCGCCAGCACCCGGCCTTCCGCATCCACTGGCGCGGGGGTAGAACCGGTGCTGTCTACGCCGATCCCAACCACCTCTGCACGCTGTTCGTCAGTCAGTTCTGCCAGCACGGTTTTGATTGCCGCTTCCATCGACTCGATATAGTCGCGTGGATGGTGACGGAACTGGTTGTTTGGCGCATCGCAGTAGCGCCCCTCTTGCCAGCGTGGGTACCACTCAACGCTGGTTGCTATCTCCTGGCCGGACGTACAGTCCACTGCCAGGGCGCGAACCGAGTCGCTGCCAAAATCGAGGCCAATCGCAATTGCCATGGTGTTGCTCCATCAGAAAACAGGTATGAGAGAACATTAGAGACTGGGGGCGAAAATCGTCAGGCAGGATCCGCTAATCTTATGGACTAAATTGCTGTTGCGATGGAAAGTGTGACGCCGTGCAAATATTCAATGTGGACATTTCTGCCGCAGTTATAGACACTTTTGTTACTGCTTATCTGCCCACTCTGGCGGAGAAATCAGGGGGAAAGGCTGAAACATGGCGGACGTAAAAGAGGCGTGATACTTTTTGGATCTTTTCGCAGGCCATTTTTATGCGGCTTTTAACGATATGGACAATTGGTTTCCTTCAGGACCGTTGGGAGAACTGAATCTATGGCCGAAACGCAAAACGATCCCTTACTGCCGGGTTATTCGTTTAACGCCCATCTGGTGGCGGGGCTGACCCCTATCGAGGCTGAGGGATATCTCGATTTTTACGTTGACCGTCCGCTCGGGATGAAAGGGTACATTCTGAACCTGACCGTGCGTGGGGAAGGGATAATCAAAAACAACGATCAGCAGTTCGTCTGTCGTCCCGGCGATATGCTGCTGTTTCCGCCTGGCGAGATCCACCATTACGGGCGTCATCCGGATGCCAAAGAGTGGTATCACCAGTGGGTCTACTTCCGCCCCCGCGCCTACTGGCAGGAGTGGCTATCCTGGCCGGCCATTTTTGCGCACACCGGTTTTTACCGCCCGGACGACGCTCATCTGGCCCAGTTCCGCGAGCTGTTTGCCCAGATTATTGAGGCAGGGCAGGCGGGTGGGCGCTACGCTGAACTGCTGGCGATTAATTTGCTTGAACAGGTTTTACTGCGCCGGATGGAGGCAATTAACGCGTCGCTTAATCCGCCGCTGGATAACCGTGTGCGCGATGCCTGCCAGTACATCAGCGATCACCTTGCCGACAGCCAGTTTGATATCGCCAGCGTTGCCCAGCATGTCTGCCTGTCGCCGTCGCGGCTTTCGCACCTGTTCCGGCAGCAGTTGGGGGTCAGCGTGCTGAGCTGGCGCGAGGATCAGCGTATCAGCCAGGCTAAACTGCTGCTCAGCACCACCCGGATGCCCATCGCCACCGTAGGGCGCAATGTGGGATTCGAAGATCAGCTCTATTTTTCCCGCGTATTTAAAAAATGCACGGGGGCCAGCCCCAGCGAATTCCGGGCAGGATGTGAATAAACGGTAAAAAAAGATAAACAAGCAGGTGAACAACGGAAGCAACCTGTAAACTATTCAGACAATTGTTGTCTTGACGCGGTGCAGGGTGCTAAGCAGAATCCCTGATTCGTTTTCTGACCGGAATAGTTATGCAGGCATTGCTGGAACATTTTATTACCCAGTCCGTTATGTATTCGCTTATCGCCGTTGCGCTGGTGGCATTTCTGGAATCGCTGGCGCTGGTTGGGCTTATCCTGCCCGGCACTGTGATGATGGCGGCGTTGGGCGCGTTGATTGGCAGCGGTGAGGTCAATTTCTGGCAGGCGTGGCTGGCCGGTATTATCGGCTGCTTACTGGGCGACTGGATCTCCTTCTGGCTGGGCTGGCGTTTCAAGAAGCCGCTGCACCGCTGGTCTTTCATGAAGAAGAACAAAGCGTTGCTGGATAAAACCGAGCATGCGCTGCATCAGCACAGCATGTTTACTATTCTCGTGGGACGTTTTGTCGGGCCAACGCGTCCGCTGGTGCCGATGGTGGCCGGGATGCTGGATCTGCCCGTCGCAAAATTCGTTGTGCCGAACATTATCGGTTGCGTCTTCTGGCCTCCGTTTTACTTCCTGCCGGGGATCCTGGCGGGGGCGGCAATTGATATTCCTGACGATATGCAAAGCGGCGGTTTTAAATGGCTACTGCTGGCAACAGCGCTGCTGTTATGGCTCGCGGCATGGTTGTGCTGGCGACTATGGCGCAGCGCGAAAGCGAATGTCGATCGTCTTACGCGCTATCTGCCTCGCTCGCGTTTGCTGTGGCTGGCACCGCTGACGCTGGGTGTTGCCGTCGTGGCGCTGATTGCGCTGGTTCGTCATCCGCTGATGCCGGTGTACGGTGAGATCCTGTTAAAGGTTGTCAGCCGTTAAGGATCCCCAGCAGGTGCGACGCGCTTGCTTTGCCACTCATCAACTCTTCGGTTTCACCATCCCACACGATACGCCCCTCCGCGATCACCACCGATCGCGGGGCGATGCGTGCGGCATCCTCGATACTGTGTGACACCATCAGCATCGTCAGCTGCTGACGCTGGCAGACCTCCTGTACCAGCGTGAGCATCTCCTGGCGCAAGGCAGGGTCGAGTGCAGAGAAGGGCTCATCCAGCAGCAGCACCGGTTGTTCGCGTACCAGACAGCGAGCCAGCGCCACGCGCTGACGTTGTCCGCCAGAGAGCTCTCCGGGGAGCCGGTCAATAAACGTGGTGATGCCCATTTGCCCGGCAATCCTCTCCAGCTTCTGGCGCTGGGCGTCGTTCAGTTTCAGCCCCGGATCCATACCCAGCGCGATGTTTTGCCGCACCGTCAGATGGGTGAACAGATTATTTTCCTGGAACAGCATCGAGACCGGACGCCTGGCGGGCGGGGTGAGGGTATGGTCGTTGTTTTCAATCTCTATTGACCCGCTCGCCGGTTGCAGAAAACCGGCAATCAGATTGAGCAAGGTGCTCTTGCCTGCCCCGCTTGGGCCAAGTACGGCAATCATCTCCCCCTGACGCACAGAGAGGGTGAAACGCATAGGCAGATGCTGGTAGAGCCAGGTGACATCAGTCAGTTTTAACATTGCGCCCCGGAAGTTTTTCGATAACGGTAAATAAGGCAAAGCACAGCAACAGCAGTAACAGCGCCGTGACGGCCCCCTCCTGGCTGCGGTAGGACCCGATCTGCTGATACAGCCAGTACGGCAGCGTGCGGAAATCTTCATTGCCGAAGAGCGCCACCACACCAAAGTCACCAATGGAGAGCACACAAGCGAAGGCCAGCGCCTGAGCCAGCGGGCGTTTTAGCGCGCGCAGTTCGACTACCTTTAGCCGCTTCCAGCCCTGCATGCCGAGCGACTGACACAGCAAAGCATAGCGGCTGTTGATGTCGCGCATGGGATTTTCCAGAACCTTCAACGCATAGGGGATGGCCATCAGGGCGTTGGTAAAAATCACGATCCCGTCGGCGCTTTCCGGCAGACCAACCGTACTGTTGAACACTAAAAAGAAGCCGGTTGCCAGGACGATGCCCGGCATTGCCAGGATCAACATTCCCGTCAGCTCCAGCGCTTGCCCGGCTTTGCGCGCCTGGCGTGCATAAAGTTCACGGCTGCTCCACAGCAGCATCATGGTCAGCACGACACACAATAGCCCGGCAGCCAGCGCAATGCGCAAGGATGTCCAGGTCGCCTGCCAGAGGACGGGCTGTTGCAACACGGAGACGAGGTTAAGGTTAACGCCATCGACGATAACGGCCAGCAGCGGCGGCAGAAGCAGCAGCAGGGCCAGTACGATCAACATCCCATCCGCGATTCGGCTGTGCAGGCTGTCCTGTGGATCGCGCCAGCCTGTAATCTGATGACTGCCCGGTGGAATGGCTTTGCTCAGACGCTGACTCAGCAGGACCAGCACAAGACAGCACAGCATCTGTACCAGAGCCAGAAGCGCAGCGCGGCCGGGGTCGTAGTCGTAACTCAGCGCCTGGTAAATCGCCAGTTCGATGGTGGTGGCCTGTGGCCCGCCACCAAGTGAAAGTACGGTGGCGAAACTGGCAAAACAGAGCATAAAGATCAGCGCCGCAACCGGAGGGATTTGACGGCGCAGCCATGGCCATTCGACAAAGCGGAAGAATGACCAGCCGCGCATACCCAGCTGTGCCGCAAGCTGACGCTGCTCGCCGGGGATAGCCTCCAGCGCCTGTAAAAAAAGCCGGGTCGCCATGGGCATGTTGAAAAAGATGTGTGCCAGCAGAATACCTTTCAGCCCGTAAGGGGAGAAGGTCCACTCCAGACCAAGCAGGTTAAAGAGAGCGGCCAACCAGCCCTGACGACCATACACGCTCAGGATCCCAAATACCGCCACCAGAACGGGCAGGATCAGCGTCATGGCGCACAGTCTCAACAGCGCCTCCCTGCCGGGGAAGCGTCTGCGGTAGAGCGCCCGCGCGAGAAAAATGGCCGGGATCACCGACAGCAGGGCAGAGAGAAACGCCTGCCAGAAAGAGAACCGGATGACATGCCAGAGATAGCTGTCGTGCCAGAGGGAGAGCAGATCACTCTCCGGCGCGTTAAACCACAATGCCAGAAAAGCGCCGAGACTGACCGCCACCATCACTACGGCGGCGAGCAGTCCGGGAAATAACCAGCCGGGAATTAGCGGCTGACGGCGCGTTGCCATTCACTTACCCATGCTGCTCGCTGCGCGGCGACCTGCTGCGGCGTAAACTCCAGCGAGGTTTGCGGTTTGGTCAGTTGCTCAAAGCCGGCAGGCAGCGTCACGTTGGTCACCGGATACATCCAGTTACCCGTTGGGATCGCATTCTGGAACGCCGGGGAAACCATGAATTTCAAAAACTTCTCGGCCAGTTCCGGCTGCTTGCTGGCGGCAGTGCGGGCGGCCACTTCCACCTGCAGATAATGTCCTTCAGCGAAATCAGCGGCGGCGTAGTTGTCTTTCTTCTCGGCGATAATGTGATAAGCCGGGGAGGTGGTGTAGCTCAGCACCAGGTCGCTCTCCCCTTTCAGGAACAGACCATAGGCCTCGCTCCAGCCTTTGGTGACGGTCACGGTTTTGGCGGCCAGCTTCTGCCACGCTTCCGGCGTTTTATCACCATAGACCTTCTGCATCCACAGCAGCAGACCCAGACCCGGCGTGCTGGTGCGCGGATCTTCATAAATCACGCGCCATTTTTGGTCGCTTTCCACCAGCTCCTTCAGGCTTTTCGGCGGATTCTTCAGCTTGTTTTTATCGTAGACAAACGCAAAATATCCGTAATCGAACGGCACAAAGGTGTCGTTCTTCCAGCCGCCCGGCACGTTAACCGCCTCTGCCGCCACGCCGCTTTTGGCGAACAGTTTTGTTTGCGACGCCGCATCCAGCAGGTTGTTATCCAGGCCGAGTACCACGTCGGCCTTACTGTTTTTGCCTTCCATACGCAGACGATTAAGCAGCGAGACGCCATCTTCCAGCGCCACGAATTTCAGTTCGCAGTCGCAGTCGGCTTCAAAGGCTTTTTTGACTACCGGGCCTGGGCCCCAGTCGGCAGAAAAGGAGTCGTAGGTGTAGACCGTCAGGACGGGTTTTGCGAAAGCAGGCAGCGCAAACAGCGCCAGCAGGGGAAGCACTTTTTTTAACACTTTGCACCTCAAGGTTGAGTGGCAAAGGATTTTGAGCGACAGCCTCAAATCCCTTCGCCGGCGTTATCCGGATCAGGTTCGACGGGTATTATCTCAGCGCACATCAGTGATGCAGCACCCCGTTGAGAACGGCGGTATTGTAATGATTTGGCGAATATTACGAAAGTGTTATGGCTCGGGTGGCGCAAACCAGGCGGATTTAAAATCAAACCAGCCGAGCGTATTCATCCGTAACCCCCGCATACTGCGTTGACCCTGGATCATCAGCCAGTGGTGGATCAGCGGCACGATCGCCTGTTCGGCCAGCAGCGCCTGACACCATGTGGCCAGATTCATCTCGCCCGCGCGCCACTGTGCGGCGTCCTGCTGCCAGTCCCGATCGATACAGTGCTGGATCAGCGGGACTTCATACAGGTGTGAGAAGAGCGAGAAATCGAGCGGCAGGGTGAAGTTGGCGCTGTTCAGCCAGATATCGCTTACGATATCGCCACGATGCCACTCATCATAGTCGACCTCCTGGATCGTCAGCTGAACACCTTCTGCGGCCAGCAGTCTGGTCATGATTCTGGCGATAAAACGATGCTCCACGTGCTCGCGGTAGTAGGTCAGAGTGATGGACTCCAGCCCTGCCGGCTTGTCACACTGCACTGGCCGGGCGTGATGCCAGCGGGGAAGCAGACCGTACGCCGGGAACCAGTACGTCTGATACTGCTCTTCCGCATGGTAAATCAGATTGGAGGGGGATAAGACATGGCTAATCCATTTGCGTACCGCCTGATTGGCTCCCCGGTGGGTGCGACTGTCAAACAGCAGATAGTAGCAGCCCTCTTCAAGGCGACTTTCCACCGCCTTTTCACCCGTAGTGGGACCTTCAAGCGTCAGCCCGGCGCTGAGCTCTTCATTGAGATCCGGTAATACCCAGACGTTCACTTCGTCGATCAGCGCCCGGTAACCAAAATAGTCATCAAACGCGCGAATTTTCAGCTGGTTATTATTATTACGCGACACGGCATAGGGGCCGGTGCCAATAGGTTGACTGGCAAAATTGTCCAGTGATCCCCATTCACCGGGCAGAATCATCGAGGGCACATAGCCCAGCAACCAGGGAAGCCATTTGTCCGGCTGAGACAGTTCAATATCCAGCGTCCAGGCCGTAGGGGAGTGAATCCGCGAAATGTGCGAGTAGAGC
Source organism: Enterobacter cloacae complex sp. R_G8 (assembly GCF_024599795.1). Taxonomy (NCBI): domain Bacteria; kingdom Pseudomonadati; phylum Pseudomonadota; class Gammaproteobacteria; order Enterobacterales; family Enterobacteriaceae; genus Enterobacter; species Enterobacter cloacae complex sp. R_G8. The sequence continues at coordinate 4,346,023 of NZ_CP102246.1, read as the reverse complement.
GGAAGCTTGCGGGCACGTTCCAGAGACGCGATGACATCGCGCATTTCCAGCTCGCGGCCGTGATGAAAGTGGATGCCGGGACGTAAGAAGAAGCGCCAGTGAAGCGGGGAAAGTTGCTGCCAGTGGTGCGCAATATCAGCTTCCAGTTCCCCGTTTTCCTCATTTATCCGCGTCAGGCCGCTGAAAATTTGTCGGGCCATATGGGTTTCTGAACGGCGTAATGCCGTGCCGGGGAGCAGATTTTTCATCGGACGATAGTAGAGCACGCGCAGGATGTGGCGGCCCTGACGGAAACTTCGCCCGAGATGAGAGACCAGCATTTGACGTACTGCGGCTTTATCGCCCACCAGTTGCACCAGCTGATCGATTCGGTCCTGTTCCAGCAGATCTTCCGCTCGCTGTTGCTGCAAGGCCAGGCCGGTATAGAGAAAGGTCAGGCGTGAGCGTTTGCCGCGTCCTGCTTCGGCTTCCCAGTTTAACCAGCCCTGTTGCTGCATGGTGTTAAGCAGCGTGCGCATATGACGTCGGGAGCAGTTAAGGAGCTCTGCCAGTTCGTTGAGCGTGGTCTCCTGCGATTGCCCTTCGCAGCACTGCCAGAGGCGGATAAATTGTTGTTGCAGACGACCAGAAGGCATAAAAGGGGAACTCCTGACAAAAAATCAGCAATTTATTAATCCCTATATTAAGCCAATAATTCTTCCTGATGAAGTGAGGAGGTAAATTATGAAGAGGTCTACCGCTCGTCAGTTTTATCAGCAGTACTTTTCAGCGACAAAAGGAACGTCCTGGCTGGCCCGTCAGTGTGCTGAGCAACGGCTGAAAATGTTAGAAGAATTGATGCAGTGGGACGTTACGAAACCGACCTCTTCTCGCTAACTCGCCTCGATCATGTGTGACTGAGTATTGGTGCTTATCACCCGCCAGCAAAATGTTTTTTGCTGGCTTTTTTCGTTTATTCTTTCACCCAATTCGATTCGCTTTCACAAGGACTTGCAGATGCTCTGGTTAATGACAATGGGGCGACGCCTGAACGGCGTGTATGCCGCTTTTATGCTGGTGGCCTTTATGATGGGCGTGGCGGGGGCGTTGCAGGCACCGACGCTGAGTCTTTTTCTCAGTCGGGAGGTGGGGGCGCAGCCGTTCTGGATCGGTCTGTTTTATACCGTGAACGCCATCGCCGGGATCCTGGTCAGCCTGTGGCTGGCGAAACGATCCGACAGCCAGGGCGATCGCCGTAAGTTGATCCTCTTTTGTTGCGCCATGGCCGTGGGTAACGCGCTGCTGTTTGCCTTTAATCGTCACTACCTGACGCTGATCACTTGCGGCGTGCTGCTGGCCTCACTGGCAAACACCGCCATGCCGCAACTCTTCGCGCTGGCCCGGGAATATGCCGATAATTCGGCGCGGGAAGTGGTGATGTTTAGCTCGGTGATGCGTGCGCAGCTCTCTCTTGCATGGGTCATTGGTCCGCCGTTGGCCTTTATGCTGGCGCTGAATTACGGTTTTACCGCCATGTTTTCCATCGCTGCGGGGATTTTTGCCATTAGTCTGGCACTGATTGCCTTCGCGCTACCGTCAGTGGCGCGTGTCGAACAGACAGCGGATAAACCCATTACACAGGTGAGCGGCTGGCAGGATAAAAACGTCCGTATGCTGTTTATCGCTTCCACGCTGATGTGGACCTGCAACACCATGTATATCATCGATATGCCGCTATGGATCAGCAGTGATCTGGGGCTGCCTGATAAGCTCGCCGGGATCTTAATGGGGACGGCTGCCGGGCTGGAAATTCCGGCGATGATTCTGGCGGGGTACTACGTCAAATATCTCGGAAAACGCCGGATGATGGTGGTAGCCGTAGCGGCCGGGGTGCTGTTCTACCTGGGGCTCATTTTCTTCCATTCACGAGAGGCGTTGCTGGCACTGCAGCTGTTTAATGCTGTGTTTATCGGGATTGTGGCCGGAATAGGGATGCTCTGGTTCCAGGATCTAATGCCCGGGCGGGCGGGTTCGGCGACCACACTCTTTACCAACAGCATCTCCACGGGGGTGATTCTGGCGGGGGTGATTCAGGGGGCGCTGTCACAAAGCTACGGACATGCAGCGGTGTACTGGATGATAGCGGCCATATCTGTTCTTACGCTGATGCTGACCTGGCGCGTAAAAGACGTTTGATTCTGGAAGGCGTCTTCACGAAATGAAACGATTTTCTGACAGGACCTGAGAAGACACATAGAGTGCGTGGCGGGTGCTTGAGGCTGTTTGCCTCAGGCTTTCGCAAGAGGCAAACAGTGGAGAGTCCCACATCAAAAAACTGATGGGGAGACCAACTTCACAACCAACATTGCGAGGTTAGTCTCTTCATTGCCGAAAAGCAATAAGGAGGCTGGAATGCCAAAACGTACTCTGCTGTTAGGTTTGTTTCTGATCTGTACAACGCTGTTGATCTTCACCTGGATGGTGCGTGATTCACTGTGTGAACTGCATTTCAGACAGGAGAAAACAGAGCTGGCAGCAGTGTTGGCTTACGAAGCAAAACGTTAGCGGTATGGGCGGGGAAAGTTCCCCGCCTCTCCAGAGTGGTTGAGCCTCAATGCACCCTTATCAATGGCCCGCATCGTGCGGGCCATTGCCTTTAGCCCATAAACGCAGGCTGTTTTTTCTCGTACGCGGAGATGGCGTGTTCGTGCTGAAGCGTCAGGCCAATGCTGTCCAGGCCGTTCAGCATACAGTGACGACGGAAGGCATCGATGCTGAAGTTATAGATCTTATCCCCGGCTTTCACCACTTCCGCTTCCAGATCCACTTCAAACGACATGCCCGGATTTGCCTTAACCAGCACGAACAATTCATCCACTTGCTCGTCACTCAGCGTCACTGGCAGAAGCTGGTTGTTGAAGCTGTTGCCGTAGAAGATATCCGCAAAGCTCGGGGCGATCACGACTTTAAAGCCGTAGTCGGTCAGTGCCCATGGCGCGTGCTCGCGCGATGAACCGCAGCCAAAGTTTTCCCGCGCCAGCAGAATGGAGGCGCCTTTATATTCCGGGAAGTTCAGTACAAATTCCGGGTCAGGAACCTGGCCTTTATCATCCAGAAAACGCCAGTCGTTAAACAGATGAGCGCCAAAACCGGTGCGGGTGACCTTCTGCAAAAACTGCTTCGGAATGATTGCATCGGTGTCGACATTAGCGGCGTCCAGGGGGACAACCCGGCCTGTATGTTGGGTAAATTTCTCTGCCATGATTGTCTCCTTATTTCAGGCTGCGAATATCGGCGAAATGGCCGGTAACTGCCGCAGCGGCGGCCATGGCCGGGCTGACCAGATGGGTGCGCCCACCGCGGCCCTGGCGGCCTTCAAAGTTACGGTTACTGGTGGAGGCACAACGTTCGCCAGGATTCAGGCGGTCATTGTTCATGGCCAGACACATGGAGCAGCCAGGCAAGCGCCACTCGAAGCCCGCTTCGATAAAGATCTTATCCAGGCCTTCGGCTTCCGCCTGCGCTTTTACCGGGCCAGATCCTGGCACGACCAGCGCCTGTACGCCTGGTGCCACTTTACGGCCTTTGGCGATCTCCGCCGCGGCGCGCAAATCTTCGATGCGCGAGTTAGTGCAGGAGCCGATAAAGACTTTATCAATCGTCACATCGGTCAACGGCACGCCGGGTTTCAGGCCCATATAAGCCAGCGCTTTTTCGGCGCTGGCGCGTTCGACCGGATCGGCAAATGAGGCCGGATCGGGGATGGTGTCATTCACGGAAATGACCTGACCCGGATTGGTCCCCCAGGTCACCTGCGGGGCAATCTCTTCCGCCTGCAGGGTAACAACGGTATCAAAGACAGCGCCATCGTCAGTTTTCAGGGTTTTCCAGTACGCGACGGCGTCAGCGTAATCCTGACCTTTCGGCGCATGCAGACGCCCTTTCACATAGTTAAACGTGGTTTCGTCTGGCGCCACCAGGCCTGCTTTTGCCCCCATCTCGATGGCCATATTGCACAGAGTCATACGACCTTCCATGCTCAGCGCCTGAATAGCCTCACCGCAGAATTCAACAACGTGCCCCGTACCGCCGGCGCTGCCCGTTTTACCAATGATGGCCAGCACGATGTCTTTCGCGGTGATCCCTGGTGCGGCTTTGCCTTTCACTTCAATCTTCATGGTTTTGGCTCGGCCCTGTTTCAGGGTCTGCGTAGCCAGAACATGCTCAACTTCAGAGGTGCCAATACCGAACGCCAGGGCACCGAATGCACCGTGTGTGGCGGTATGGGAGTCACCGCAGACGATGGTCATGCCGGGCAGGGTAATACCCTGCTCTGGCCCCATGACGTGAACGATACCCTGATACGGATGGTTCAAATCGTAGAGCTCAACGCCAAACTCGTTACAGTTCTTAATCAACTCCTGCATCTGAATACGCGCCATTTCACCCGACGCATTGATATCTTTGGTCTGAGTGGAAACGTTGTGATCCATTGTCGCGAAGGTTTTACCCGGCTGACGTACCGGGCGTTTGTGCGCACGCAGGCCGTCAAATGCCTGTGGAGAGGTCACTTCATGTACCAGATGCCTGTCGATATACAGCAGTGGGGTTTCGTTTGGTGCCTCGTAGACAACGTGCGCATCAAACAATTTTTCATATAACGTCTTCGCCATGATTACACCCCTTCAGCGACATAGCGGGCAATGATGTCGCCCATTTCATCGGTACTGACTGCCGCCGTGCCGCGTGCTAAATCACCGGTACGGACGCCTTCTTCTAACGCGCGATTAATGGCGTTTTCAATTGCGGTCGCTGCATCGCCTGCATCCAGGCTGTAGCGCAGCAGCAGAGCCAAAGAGAGGATCTGCGCAATTGGGTTAGCAATGTTTTTACCTGCGATATCCGGCGCGGAGCCACCTGCCGGCTCGTACAGACCAAACCCTTCTTCATTCAGGCTCGCTGATGGCAGCATGCCCATGGAGCCGGTGATCATCGCGCACTCATCCGAGAGAATATCGCCGAACAGGTTAGAGCACAGCAGCACGTCAAACTGGGACGGATCTTTAATCAATTGCATTGTCGCGTTGTCGATGTACATATGCGACAGCTCAACGTCAGGGTATTGCTTCGCGACTTCACTGACGATTTCACGCCACAGGATGGAAGACTGCAGCACGTTCGCTTTATCAATAGAGGTCACTTTATGGCGGCGTTTGCGCGCAGACTCGAAAGCGATATGGGCGATACGTTCAATTTCGAAACGGTGATAAACCTCGGTATCAAAGGCTTTTTCATGCTGACCGCTGCCTTCGCGACCTTTTGGCTGGCCAAAATAGATGCCGCCAGTCAGTTCACGCACGCACAGTATATCGAAGCCATTGGCGGCAATATCCGCACGCAGTGGGCAGAACTCTTCCAGGCCCTGATAGAGCTTCGCCGGACGCAGGTTGCTGAACAGCTTAAAGTGTTTACGCAGCGGCAGCAGCGCACCGCGCTCTGGCTGCTCTGCGGGTGGCAGGTGTTCCCATTTCGGGCCACCCACGGAACCAAACAGGACGGCATCGGCGTTCTCGCAGCCCTCAACGGTTGCCTTTGGCAGCGGCGTACCGTGATTATCGATAGCAATACCGCCCACGTCGTAGTGGCTGGTGGTAATTTTCATCGCAAAACGCGAGCGAACGGCTTCCAGTACTTTCAGCGCCTGTGCCATCACTTCCGGGCCAATACCGTCACCCGGCAACACAGCAATATGGTAATTCTTCGACATTACACGGTTTCCTTGTTGTTCTCTTTATTCTGAGCTTTGTGTTGCAACTCTTTTTCAACTTCAGCGGCGCGCCAGATATTGTTCAGGACATGCACCATCGCTTTGGCAGAGGATTCGACGATATCGGTCGCCAGACCTACACCATGGAAGCGACGGCCGTTATAGTTGACCACGATATCCACCTGACCGAGCGCGTCTTTGCCATGGCCTTTGGCCGTCAGGTCATATTTGACCAGTTCAACGTCGTATTCGGTGACGCGATTAATGGCCTGGTAGATGGCATCGACAGGACCATTACCATTTGCCGCTTCCGCTTTAATCTCATCCCCACAGGCCAGCTTAACGGACGCCGTCGCGATATCGCTGGAGCCGGACTGCACGCTGAAGTAATCCAGGCGGAAGTGTTCTGGCTCTTCCTGCTGCTTATTAATGAAGGCCAACGCTTCCAGGTCATAGTCGAACACCTGACCTTTTTTGTCGGCCAGCTTCAGGAACGCGTCATACAACTGATCCATGTTGTAATCGCTGTCTTTGTAACCCATTTCTTCCATACGGTGCTTCACTGCCGCGCGACCTGAGCGGGACGTCAGGTTCAACTGTACCTGGTTCAGACCAATGGATTCCGGGGTCATGATTTCGTAGTTTTCGCGGTTTTTCAGCACGCCATCCTGATGAATACCGGAAGAGTGCGCGAATGCGCCGGTACCAACAATCGCTTTGTTGGCTGGAATAGGCATGTTGCAAATCTGGCTGACGGTCTGACTGGTACGCCAGATTTCATTGTGATTGATGCGGGTGTGCACGTTCATGATGTCTTTGCGCACCTTAATTGCCATGATCACTTCTTCCAGTGAACAGTTACCTGCACGTTCACCGATACCATTCATCGCACCTTCTACCTGTCGGGCACCGGCGTGAACGGCGGCGATGGCGTTCCCGACGGCCAGGCCTAAATCGTCGTGGGTATGAACAGAGATAATCGCCTTATCAATGTTTGGCACACGTTCATACAAGCCAGTAATGATGTTGGAGAATTCAAACGGCATGGTGTAGCCGACGGTATCCGGGATGTTGATGGTTTTGGCGCCGGCATTGATGGCGGCTTCCACTACCCGCGCCAGATCGTCAATTGGCGTGCGGCCTGCATCTTCGCATGAGAATTCAACATCATCCGTATAGTTACGTGCACGTTTGACCATGTATACCGCGCGTTCAATCACCTCGTCGAGCGTACTGCGCAACTTGGTGGCGATGTGCATGGGGGATGTGGCAATAAAAGTATGGATACGGAAGGCTTCAGCCACTTTCAGTGACTCGGCGGCAACGTCGATGTCTTTCTCAACGCAGCGTGCCAGACCACAGACGCGGCTGTTTTTGATGGTGCGTGCGATGGTCTGTACCGATTCGAAATCACCCGGAGAAGAGACAGGGAAACCCACCTCCATCACGTCGACACCCATACGTTCGAGAGCCAGCGCGATCTGCAGTTTCTCTTTCACACTCAGGCTCGCCTGTAATGCCTGTTCACCGTCACGTAAAGTGGTATCGAAAATAATGACTTGCTGGCTCATGGGTTAGGTCCTTGTCAGTCTTAGGGCGCCTTGCTACGAGCATAAAAAAACCCGCGCAATGGCGCGGGTTTCTAGTCTTACTGGTGACGATTCAACGCTGAATTTCGCCCGCCAGTCTACCGCGCACAGAGGATGCGTTTAGTAGTAGTAGACCGGTGAAACGAATGGTGCGAATCATGAATCGTGCTCCGTTAAATTCAATATGCTTTTAGTGGTACTGGATATGGTGGTTGATGTCAACCCCTGAAGAGAAAAACGAGCCCGAACGGAGAAAGTCGTGGTGAGTTTGTATTAGCTAATTGTGCTGGTTTTTATCTTTTATGCCTTTCGAAAAGTCTATTTTTGGACTGGAGATTCATCTTTGGAACGATTTAAATATAATTAGTATCAATTCAACATAGGTCTGTAATGGATGGGGTGGGCGAGAAAAGCAGTTTAAATTCATTAATTTATAATTGCGGTGAATGGTTTTGTAGCAAATAAGACGTGAGCATTGATACGACTTTGTTAATTGTTTGCTGTGCGATCAGGTGAATAGTTTAATAATACTAAAGTTATCATTAACTGAAGGGTGATTGAGTATTTGTCTTAATTATGGTTTCATGCAAACCATAATGTCATTGTTATCATTCATACTCAATTTCACCTCGTCATCAATAAGATGTGTAATGTCACTCTTTTGAAGCGGTGTTCTTTATATTTTCCGAATTTTAAATAATTCTCTTTCGCTGGTTGTATCTGCATGGTAAATCATATTTTTCGAGTTTATTACAGTAAATTGGCAAAGGGAGTTTAGCGTGACAGTGGAGCCAGGAATGCCAGAAAATAATATTAATCAACCTCAGGTTTATAATGGGGTCAAACCTCAGCTACGCACCGTTGATCTCAATCTGTTGACCGTCTTTGACGCGGTGATGCAGGAACAGAATATCACGCGAGCAGCGCAGTCTCTGGGGATGTCTCAGCCTGCCGTCAGCAATGCGGTATCCCGGCTTAAGCTGATGTTTAACGACGAATTGTTTGTTCGTTACGGCAGGGGGATTCAACCCACGGCGCGTGCATTTCAACTGTTTGGCTCCATCCGCCAGGCGCTGCAGTTGGTGCAGAACGAGCTGCCGGGATCGGGTTTTGAGCCCTTAAGCAGTGAGCGTGTTTTCCATCTTTGTGTATGCAGTCCGTTAGACAATTATTTGACATCGGTTATATACAATAAAGTGGAAGAAATAGCGCCAAATATTCACCTGGTATTTAAATCATCGCTTAATCAGAACACGGAGCATCAGCTTCGGTATCAGGAAATTGAGTTTGTTCTGGGATACGAAGAATTTCGTCGGCCGGAATTTTCCTGCGTACCTCTGTTTAAAGATGAAATGGTACTGGTTGCCAGTAAAACGCATCCGCGAATGAATACGCCACTGCGTGAAAGTGATGTTTATAACGAGCAGCACGCCGTGGTTGCCCTCGACCGATATGCCTCATTTAGTTTGCCGTGGTATGACACTGCGGATAAGCAGGCGAGCGTGGCTTATCAGGGAATGGCAATGGTCAGCGTATTAAACGTGGTTTCTCAAACCCACCTGGTGGCGATTGCACCGCGTTGGCTGGCAGAGGAGTTTTCTGAACAGTTAAATCTGCAAATTCTGCCGTTGCCACTCAAGCTCAATAGTCGTACCTGTTATCTTTCCTGGCATGAAGCAGCAGGCCGGGATAAAGGCCATCAGTGGATGGAAGAGCTGCTTATTAGCATTTGTCGCCGATAAGCGCGTCAGGGTAAATCGCATCCTGGTGTGTGGTTTATCCTGTGTGTTTTTATTTTTCCGGTGTTTTGTGCTGTTGTTATTTTTTCTGGCTGTTGCCAGGCTCGCAAAAATAGATGATTTCCTGAAACGTCGCGCTTTTCAACGATGATTTATCACCTCATCAACGAATCACAGAGGAATTAACCATATCCTCTCCTGAAGCCTGTCTTTTCTGCTTTATGCACCGTTTATCTCGCCTGGTTTGCTAATTGCCTGCCTCATAACGAGCGGTTAAGGTAACGATCACTCTGCAAAATATAAGATTGGTTCATCACGATCGTAAGACGGTGTGGAAATGAATTCTGCAGTCCGTCTATAACAAAATGCCTGGAGGCAAAGCATGGAGATGTTGTCTGGCGCGGAAATGGTCGTCCGATCGCTAATCGATCAGGGCGTGAAACAAGTGTTCGGCTATCCAGGAGGCGCCGTTCTCGATATTTATGATGCGCTCCATACGGTTGGCGGCATTGACCATGTTTTGGTGCGCCACGAACAGGCGGCGGTGCACATGGCTGACGGGCTGGCGCGTGCGACGGGTGAAGTGGGGGTGGTATTGGTCACCTCGGGTCCCGGTGCCACAAACGCGATTACCGGCATTGCGACGGCATATATGGACTCCATTCCGCTGGTCATTCTTTCCGGCCAGGTCGCAACATCCCTGATTGGCTACGATGCGTTTCAGGAGTGCGACATGGTGGGGATTTCCCGTCCTGTTGTGAAGCACAGTTTCCTGGTGAAGCAAACTGAAGACATTCCCGGCGTACTGAAAAAAGCGTTCTGGCTGGCGGCGAGTGGGCGTCCAGGTCCTGTGGTGGTTGATCTGCCGAAGGATATACTGAACCCGGCAAACAAACTGCCGTATGTCTGGCCGGAAACGGTAAGCATGCGCTCCTATAACCCAACGACTCAGGGACATAAAGGCCAGATCAAGCGGGCGTTGCAAACGCTGCTGTCCGCGAAAAAGCCGGTAGTCTATGTGGGAGGCGGCGCAGTTAACTCTGCGTGTGAAACGCAGTTGCGTGCGCTGATTGAAAAATTGAATCTCCCTGTCGCCTCTTCACTGATGGGACTGGGGGCGTTCCCGGCGACGCATCGCCAGGCTTTGGGTATGTTGGGGATGCACGGTACCTATGAAGCCAACATGACGATGCACCATTCTGATGTGATCTTCGCCGTCGGCGTGCGCTTTGACGATCGCACGACCAACAACCTGGCGAAATATTGCCCGAACGCCACCGTGCTGCATATTGATATCGATCCGACTTCTATCTCGAAAACGGTGCCAGCAGATGTGCCGATTGTTGGGGACGCCCGACAGGTCCTGGAACAAATGCTGGAGTTGCTGGCGCAGGAAACCCCTTCACAACCGTTGGATGAGATCCGCGACTGGTGGCAGCAGATTGAGCAGTGGCGTGCGCGTCAGTGCCTTAAATACGATACGCAAAGCGAGAACATTAAGCCGCAGGCGGTGATCGAAACCCTCTGGCGTCTGACAAAAGGTGAAGCGTATGTCACATCAGATGTGGGTCAGCATCAGATGTTTGCCGCCCTCTATTATCCGTTCGATAAACCACGTCACTGGATAAACTCGGGTGGTCTGGGGACGATGGGCTTTGGATTGCCTGCCGCGCTGGGCGTCAAGCTTGCGCTGCCGGATGAAACCGTCGTCTGCGTCACGGGTGATGGCAGTATTCAGATGAATATCCAGGAGCTTTCCACCGCGTTGCAATATGAGCTGCCGGTACTGGTTCTGAACCTCAATAACGGTTATCTCGGTATGGTGAAGCAGTGGCAGGATATGATCTACTCTGGTCGCCATTCTCAATCTTACATGAAGTCACTGCCGGATTTTGTTCGTCTGGCCGAAGCCTATGGTCATGTCGGGATGAGGGTGACCGAGCCGGCAGAGCTTGAAGCGAAACTTGCTGAAGCACTTGAACACGTTAAAAACAACCGCCTTGTTTTCATGGATGTCATTGTTGATGGCTCAGAGCACGTTTATCCGATGCATATTCGCGGTGGTGGCATGGATGAAATGTGGTTAAGTAAAACGGAGAGAACCTGATATGCGCCGGATATTATCTGTATTACTGGAAAACGAGTCTGGTGCACTGTCACGCGTCATTGGACTCTTTGCACAACGCGGCTACAACATCGAAAGCCTGACCGTGGCACCCACCGAGGATCCGACGCTGTCGCGCATGACGATCCAGACCGTCGGTGACGCCAAGGTGCTTGAGCAGATCGAGAAACAGTTACATAAGCTTGTCGATGTTCTGCGCGTGAGCGAGCTCGGGCAGGGGGCTTATGTTGAACGTGAGGTCATGCTGGTGAAAATCCAGGCCAGTGGCTACGGGCGTGAAGAAGTTAAACGCAATGCGGATATCTTCCGTGGGCAGATCATTGACGTCACGCCTTCTCTTTATACGGTTCAGCTGGCGGGAACGAGTGACAAGCTGGATGCTTTCCTGGCGTCTGTCCGGGATGTGGCAAAAATTGTTGAGGTTGCGCGATCGGGCGTTGTCGGTCTTTCGCGCGGCGAGAAAATCATGCGTTAGGTGTCAATAAGGTTCGCCTCTTTCTGCCCGGTCACCAAAGCCGGGCTTTTTTTTGCGTAATACGCCGATAACACAGATAAAAGCGGTTGCCGCGAAGGCTATTCTGCGTTTAGATGTTAAAAGATTTAACCATAACCTTGACAGGGCCATGGACTCTTTTCTTTTTTTAAGGGGCAATTGTGAAACTGGATGAAATCGCCCGGCTAGCCGGCGTGTCACGAACTACGGCCAGCTATGTGATTAACGGTAAAGCAAAGCAGTACCGTGTCAGCGACAAAACCGTTGAGAAAGTCATGGCGGTGGTTCGTGAGCATAACTACCATCCGAATGCTGTCGCAGCCGGCTTACGCGCCGGGCGCACCCGATCGATTGGTCTGGTGATCCCTGATCTGGAAAACACCAGCTACACCCGTATCGCTAACTATCTTGAACGTCAGGCTCGCCAGCGCGGCTATCAGCTCTTGATTGCCTGCTCAGAAGATCAGCCTGATAACGAGATGCGCTGTATTGAGCATCTGCTCCAGCGTCAGGTCGATGCCATCATTGTTTCGACCTCCTTACCGCCAGAGCATCCGTTCTATCAACGCTGGGCGAACGATCCCTTCCCGATTGTCGCACTGGATCGTGCCCTGGACAGAGAGCACTTCACCAGTGTCGTCGGCGCCGATCAGGATGATGCGGAAATGCTGGCCGCGGAGCTGAGAACCTTCCCGGCTGAAACCGTGCTTTATCTTGGCGCGCTGCCTGAGCTTTCCGTGAGCTTCCTCCGTGAGCAAGGTTTCAGGACGGCGTGGAAAGACGATCCGCGCGAGGTTCACTACCTCTATGCCAACAGTTATGAGCGTGAAGCCGCCGCGCAGTTGTTTGAGAAATGGCTGGAGACCCACCCGATGCCTCAGGCGCTGTTCACCACCTCATTTGCCTTACTGCAGGGCGTAATGGATGTTACCTTGCGTCGGGACGGTAAGCTGCCATCCGATCTGGCTATCGCCACCTTCGGTGATAACGAACTGCTCGACTTCCTGCAATGCCCGGTACTGGCCGTCGCGCAGCGCCATCGTGACGTGGCTGAGCGTGTGCTGGAGATCGTCCTGGCGAGTCTGGATGAACCGCGTAAACCGAAGCCGGGGCTGACGCGTATCAAACGTAATCTTTACCGTCGCGGAATTTTGAGCCGCCATTAATGAATGAGGGGGAGTGAAAACTCCCCCTTGTTTTGCCTGGATAATTCTGTCGAATAATTCCCGGAGAAAAATTAGGACGATTCCTTAGGAATCAGAATCTGCTATTTTTTTAATTCTTTTTGGCCTTTTAAAATGGCCTTGAAAGAAGATTTATACGATTTATAAAGCCTCTCTTTGTATTGTTTTGTTACAAAGCTGCCCGGTCGATGAATATTCAGACGTTTTTTCCCCTACCCTGGCGTGCTCGCCTGCCAGCCGGTTCGTTCATTGCGTGCTGTGGTGAATCTGGCGCTGTTATCCCCTGTGAATATGTCTTAAAATGCTGCCCGCGTCGCAAACTGACACTTTATATTTCGCTGCGATGATATTGAGTGAGCCTTAACGCTAGTGTGCATATTCGGTTTTTTTCTTACAAATATTCATAACGTTAATTTTGCCTCGCCAGTTGTGCAGTTATTAACCAGGACTGTTTATCTCTGTAAATAGAGGGCTTTCGGGCTTCTATAGAGAGAGTCCTGGCTTGACAAGCTTTTCCCTCGCTCCGTAAACTCCTTTAGGTGGGAATTTGTGGGTTAAAGTGGTGAGGAGGGGTAAGACTGGCATGTTCCGTGGAGCAACGTTAGTCAATCTCGACAGTAAAGGGCGTTTATCGGTACCAACCCGATACCGCGACCAGCTGATCGAGAACGCTTCGGGTCAACTGGTTTGCACCATTGACATCAACTCCCCCTGCCTGCTGCTTTACCCCTTGCCTGAATGGGAAATTATTGAGCAAAAGCTGTCGCGACTGTCGAGCATGAACCCACAGGAACGCCGCGTGCAGCGGTTGTTATTGGGACATGCCAGTGAGTGTCAGATGGATAGTGCAGGGCGATTACTGATTGCGCCCGTGCTGCGGCAACATGCCGGTCTGACCAAAGAAGTGATGCTGGTCGGGCAGTTCAACAAGTTTGAACTGTGGGACGAAACGACCTGGTATCAACAGGTCAAGGAAGATATCGACGCTGAGCAGTCTGATTCCGCAACCTTGTCGGAACGGCTGCAGGACTTGTCTCTATAAATATGATGGAAAATTATAAACATACAACGGTGTTGCTGGATGAGGCCGTCAACGGCCTGAATATTCGTCCGGACGGCATCTACATTGATGGCACTTTTGGTCGCGGTGGCCACTCGCGTTTGATCCTCTCCCAACTGGGAGCGGACGGACGTCTGCTGGCAATCGACCGCGATCCGCAGGCGATTGCCGTTGCGCAAACCATCGATGATCCACGCTTTTCCATCGTGCATGGACCTTTCTCTGCGCTGGCAGATTACGTTGCTGAGCGCGGCCTGACGGGCAAGATCGACGGGATTCTTCTCGATCTTGGCGTCTCTTCACCCCAACTTGATGATGCTGAACGCGGTTTCTCCTTTATGCGCGACGGCCCGCTGGACATGCGCATGGATCCTACGCGCGGTCAGTCTGCCGCCGAGTGGTTACAGACTGCGGATGAAGCGGATATTGCCTGGGTGATCAAAACCTTTGGTGAAGAACGTTTTGGCAAGCGCATCGCGCGCGCCATTGTTGAGCGCAATCGTGTTGAACCGATGACCCGCACGAAAGAGCTGGCCGAGGTGATTGCGGCGGCAACACCGGTGAAGGATAAACACAAACATCCCGCGACCCGTACCTTCCAGGCGGTGCGCATCTGGGTAAACAGTGAACTGGAGGAAATAGAGCTGGCGCTAAAAAGCTCGCTCGACGTGCTGGCCCCGGGTGGGCGGTTATCCATCATCAGCTTCCATTCGCTGGAGGACCGTATTGTGAAGCGCTTTATGCGTGAACAAAGCCGCGGTCCACAGGTTCCAGCAGGGCTGCCGATGACGGAAGAACAACTCAGGAAGCTGGGTGGCCGTCAGTTGCGAGCATTAGGCAAGTTGATGCCGGGCGAAGAAGAGGTGGCAGAGAATCCACGCGCCCGTAGTTCAGTGCTGCGTATTGCAGAGAGGACGAACGCATGATCAGCAGAGTGACAGAGACCCTAAGCAAAGTTAAGGATTCGTTAGGAAGCAACGAGCGCCATGCCTTGCCTGGCGTGATCGGCGACGATCTTTTGCGGTTTGGGAAGCTGCCACTCTGCTTGTTCATTTGCATCATTGTGACGGCAGTAACGGTGGTCACTACAGCCCACCATACACGTTTATTGACTGCGCAACGCGAGCAGATGGTACTGGAACGCGATGCGCTGGATATTGAATGGCGAAATCTGATCCTTGAAGAAAACGCGCTCGGCGATCACAGCCGGGTTGAACGGATCGCAACGGAAAAGCTGCAATTGCAGCATGTTGATCCTTCCCAGGAAAATATCGTAGTACAAAAATAAGGGAAAACGCGACGCATGAGAGCAGCGGCAAAAACGCTAAAACCAAAACGTCAGGAAGAACAGGCCAACTTTGTAAGTTGGCGTTTTGCGTTGCTTTGCGGCTGCATTTTACTCGCGCTGGGCTTCCTGCTGGGACGCGTGGCGTGGCTACAAATCGTCGCGCCTGACATGCTGGTACGGCAGGGCGATATGCGCTCGCTGCGCGTACAGGAAGTCTCCACATCCCGCGGAATGATCACCGACCGTTCCGGCCGTCCGCTGGCGGTGAGCGTACCGGTGAAGGCGATCTGGGCCGATCCAAAAGAGCTGCACGATGCTGGCGGTATTACGCTCGACAACCGCTGGAAAGCGCTGTCTGATGCCCTGAAAATGCCGCTGGATCAGCTTGCCTCCCGTGTTAACGCCAACCCAAAAGGGCGCTTTATCTATCTGGCGCGTCAGGTTAACCCTGACATGGCCGATTACATCAAAAAACTGAAGCTACCGGGTATTCATCTTCGTGAAGAGTCTCGCCGTTACTATCCTTCAGGCGAAGTGACTGCTCACCTCATTGGCTTTACCAACGTCGATAGCCAGGGGATCGAAGGGGTAGAAAAAAGCTTTGATAAGTGGCTTACCGGTCAGCCGGGCGAGCGAATCGTGCGAAAAGACCGCTATGGTCGCGTAATTGAAGATATCTCTTCCACAGACAGCCAGGCTGCCCACAACCTGGCGTTGAGCATTGATGAGCGTCTGCAGGCGCTGGTGTATCGCGAGTTGAACAATGCCGTGGCCTTTAACAAGGCGGAGTCGGGCAGCGCCGTGCTGGTGGATGTCAGCACCGGTGAAGTGCTGGCGATGGCCAACAGTCCGTCCTACAACCCGAACAACTTTACCGGTACCGCCAAAGATGCAATGCGTAACCGGGCCATTACTGACGTGTTCGAACCCGGCTCCACGGTGAAACCGATGGTGGTGATGACGGCGCTGCAACGCGGCATCGTCAATGAGAACACGGTTCTGAACACCATTCCTTATCGTATTAACGGCCACGAGATCAAAGACGTGGCGCGCTACAGCGAATTGACCCTGACCGGGGTATTACAGAAGTCGAGTAACGTCGGTGTTTCAAAGCTGGCGTTAGCGATGCCGTCCTCAGCGTTAGTAGAGACTTACTCACGTTTTGGGCTAGGAAAGGCGACCAATTTGGGGTTGGTCGGAGAACGCAGTGGCTTATATCCTCAAAAACAACGGTGGTCTGACATAGAGAGGGCCACCTTCTCTTTCGGCTACGGGCTAATGGTAACCCCGTTACAGTTAGCGCGAGTCTACGCAACGATTGGCAGCTATGGCGTTTATCGCCCGCTGTCAATTACCAAAGTTGATCCACCGGTTCCGGGCGAGCGTATCTTCCCGGAATCTATCGTTCGTACCGTTGTGCATATGATGGAAAGCGTGGCGCTACCTGGCGGCGGCGGCGTGAAGGCGGCGATCAAAGGCTATCGCATCGCCATTAAAACCGGTACAGCGAAAAAAGTGGGGCCAGACGGCCGCTACATCAACAAATACATTGCCTATACCGCAGGCGTTGCGCCTGCAAGCAATCCGCGTTTTGCGCTGGTGGTCGTGATTAACGATCCACAGGCGGGTAAATACTACGGCGGCGCCGTTTCCGCGCCTGTGTTTGGCGCCATCATGGGCGGCGTATTGCGCACCATGAACGTTGAACCGGATGCGCTGGCAACGGGCGAAAAAAGTGAATTTGTAATTAATCAAGGCGAGGGTACAGGTGGCAGATCGTAATTTGCGCGACCTTCTCGCTCCGTGGGTGCCAAACGCACCTGAGCGAGCGCTACGGGAGATGGTACTGGACAGCCGTGTGGCTGCTTCCGGCGATCTTTTTGTGGCTGTAGTTGGTCATCAGGCGGACGGGCGTCGATATATCCCGCAGGCGATTGCGCAAGGTGTAGCTGCCATTATTGCTGAGGCTAAAGATGAGGCAACCGACGGTGAAATCCGTGAAATGCATGGTGTGCCGGTTATCTATCTTAGCCAGTTAAATGAGCGACTCTCCGCACTGGCGGGACGTTTCTATAACGAGCCTTCAGACCAACTGCGTCTGGTGGGCGTGACGGGCACCAACGGAAAAACGACGACCACTCAGTTGATGGCGCAATGGGCGCAGTTGCTGGGTGAAACCGGCGCCGTGATGGGCACCGTGGGGAATGGGCTGTTGGGTAAAGTGAGCCCGACGGAAAACACCACCGGCTCCGCGGTTGACGTGCAGCATGTGATTGCCGGGCTGGCAGGGCAGGGCGCGACCTTTGCGGCGATGGAAGTCTCCTCTCATGGTCTGGTACAGCATCGTGTAGCGGCGTTGAAATTTGCCGCCTCCGTGTTCACGAACCTGAGTCGCGATCATCTTGATTATCATGGTGATATGGAGCATTACGAGGCCGCGAAATGGCTGCTCTTCTCCACGCATCACTATGGACAAGCCATCATCAACGCTGACGACGAAGTCGGGCGCCGCTGGCTTGCGAAGCTGCCGGATGCGGTGGCGGTGTCGATGGATGACCATATCAACCCGAACTGCCATGGCCGTTGGCTTAAGGCGGTTGAGGTTAATTATCATGACAGCGGCGCGACGATTCGCTTTGCCTCTTCCTGGGGGGAAGGCGAAATTGAAAGCCGCCTGATGGGGGCCTTTAACGTCAGCAACCTGCTGCTGGCACTGGCTACATTGCTGGCGTTGGGCTATCCGATGGCCGAACTGCTGAAATCCGCAGAGCGTCTGCAGCCAGTCTGTGGCCGTATGGAAGTGTTCAGTGCGCCAGGTAAACCGACCGTGGTTGTCGATTATGCCCACACGCCCGATGCGCTGGAAAAAGCGCTCGAAGCGGCACGCCTGCACTGCACCGGTAAGCTCTGGTGCGTGTTTGGCTGTGGAGGCGATCGCGACAAGGGCAAGCGTCCGTTGATGGGAGCCATTGCCGAACAGTTCGCGGATATTCCGGTTGTGACCGATGACAACCCGCGCACTGAAGAGCCGCGCGCCATTATCAACGATATCCTGGCCGGTATGCTGGACGCAGGACGTGCCCGCGTGGTGGAAGGCCGTGCAGAAGCCGTGACCAACGCCATTATGCAGGCGCAGGAGAACGACGTTGTGCTTCTGGCGGGTAAAGGCCATGAAGATTATCAGATTGTTGGCAACCGTCGTCTGGACTATTCGGATCGTGTAACGGCAGCGCGTCTGTTGGGAGTGGTGGCATGATTAGCTTAACGCTCGGCAAGGCGGCAACCCTCCTGCAGGGTACGTTGCATGGTCAGGACCTCACCATTGACGCCGTGACAACAGATACCCGCAAAGTGACCGCCGGGTGCCTGTTTGTGGCGCTGAAAGGCGAACGTTTTGACGCCCACGATTTTGCTGAACAGGCGAAAGAAAACGGTGCGGGTGCGCTGCTGGTGAGCCGCAAACTCGCTATCGATTTGCCACAGCTTGTGGTGAAGGATACGCGTCTGGCCTTTGGTGAGCTGGCTGCCTGGGTTCGTCAGCAGGTCCCGGCTCGCGTTGTCGCCCTGACGGGGTCGTCGGGTAAAACGTCGGTCAAAGAGATGACGGCGGCCATACTCAGTCAGTGCGGTAACACACTTTACACCGCAGGCAATCTAAATAATGACATCGGTGTGCCGATGACATTACTTCGCCTCACCAAAGAGCATGAGTTTGCGGTGATTGAATTAGGGGCAAATCATCAGGGCGAAATCGCCTGGACCGTGAGCCTGACGCGTCCGGAGGCCGCGCTGGTGAATAACCTGGCTGCTGCACATCTGGAAGGTTTTGGTTCACTCGAAGGCGTGGCAAAAGCCAAAGGCGAGATCTATACCGGCCTGCCGGATGATGGTATCGCCATTATGAATGCCGACAATAATGACTGGCTGAACTGGCAGAGCATTATTGGTTCGCGTAAGACGTGGCGTTTCTCGCCAAATGCGGCCAACAGTGATTTTACCGCAACCAATATCCATGTGACCTCGCATGGCACGGAATTCACACTCAATACCCCAACGGGGGGCATTGAGGTTCTGCTGCCACTGCCCGGGCGCCATAACATCGCCAATGCGCTCGCTGCCGCGGCGTTGTCGATGGCTGTAGGCGCGACACATGACGCGATAAAAACCGGTCTGGCAAATTTAAAAGCCGTACCGGGGCGTCTGTTTCCCATCCAGCTTGCAGAAAACAAACTGCTGCTGGATGACTCCTACAACGCGAACGTCGGTTCGATGACGGCGGCCGTACAGGTGCTGTCCGAAATGCCGGGTTATCGTGTGATGGTCGTTGGCGATATGGCCGAGTTGGGCGATGAAAGCGAAGCCTGTCATACCCAGGTGGGTGAAGCCGCGAAAGCGGCGGGGCTGGATTGTGTCCTGAGCGCCGGAAAACTGAGCCAGGCGATTAGCCATGCCAGCGGTGTTGGCGAACATTTTGCCGATAAAGCCGCACTGATTGAACGTCTGAAGGCGTTGATTGCTGAAAAACAAATGGTGACTGTGTTAGTGAAAGGTTCACGTAGTGCCGCCATGGAAGAGGTTGTGCACGCATTACAGGAGAACGGGACATGTTAGTTTGGCTGGCCGAACATTTGGTCAAATATTACTCAGGCTTTAACGTCTTTTCCTATCTGACGTTTCGCGCCATTGTCAGCCTGCTGACTGCGCTGTTCATCTCATTGTGGATGGGCCCGCGCATGATTGCCCGTCTGCAAAAACTCTCTTTTGGCCAGGTCGTGCGTAACGATGGTCCGGAATCGCACTTCAGTAAACGCGGTACGCCAACCATGGGCGGGATTATGATCCTGACCGCGATCGTGGTTTCCGTGCTGCTGTGGGCCTATCCATCCAATCCGTACGTCTGGTGCGTGCTGACTGTGCTGGTGGGCTACGGAATCATTGGGTTTGTCGATGATTATCGCAAAGTGGTGCGTAAAGACACGAAAGGTCTGATCGCCCGCTGGAAATATTTCTGGATGTCGGTGATTGCGCTGGGCGTGGCCTTCGCGCTGTATCTGGCAGGAAAAGACACTCCCGCTACCGAGCTGGTGGTGCCGTTCTTTAAAGACGTCATGCCGCAACTGGGGCTGTTCTACATTCTGCTGGCGTATTTCGTGATTGTGGGCACCGGTAACGCGGTGAACCTGACAGATGGTCTGGATGGTCTGGCGATTATGCCAACGGTCTTCGTGGCCGCAGGTTTCGCGCTGGTGGCGTGGGCGACCGGCAACATGAACTTTGCTAATTATCTGCACATTCCGTACCTGCGTCACGCGGGCGAGCTGGTGATCGTCTGTACGGCCATTGTCGGGGCGGGGCTGGGCTTCCTGTGGTTCAACACCTATCCGGCCCAGGTCTTTATGGGTGACGTCGGTTCACTGGCTCTGGGTGGCGCGCTGGGCATTATTGCCGTGCTGCTGCGCCAGGAGTTCCTGCTGGTGATCATGGGTGGGGTATTTGTGGTTGAAACCCTGTCGGTGATTCTGCAGGTCGGTTCCTTTAAGCTGCGCGGGCAGCGCATCTTCCGTATGGCGCCGATTCACCATCACTATGAACTGAAAGGTTGGCCAGAGCCGCGCGTCATCGTGCGCTTCTGGATTATTTCGCTGATGCTGGTGCTGATTGGCCTGGCAACGCTGAAGGTACGTTAATCATGGCAGATTACCAGGGCAAAAAAGTCGTTATCATCGGGTTGGGCCTTACTGGCCTGTCCTGCGTGGACTTTTTCCTCGCGCGCGGCGTGACGCCACGGGTGATGGATACGCGTGTTTCTCCGCCGGGTCTGGACAAACTGCCGGAACAGGTTGAACGCCACCTTGGTGGTCTGAATGATGACTGGCTGCTGGCAGCCGATCTGATTGTGGCCAGCCCCGGTATGGCGCTGGCGCACCCTTCACTGAGCGCCGCAGCCGATGCGGGCGTTGAGATTGTTGGTGATATCGAGCTGTTCTGCCGCGAAGCGCAGGCGCCTGTTATCGCCATTACTGGTTCTAACGGAAAAAGCACCGTCACTACCCTGGTCGGGGAGATGGCGAAAGCGGCGGGCATGAACGTTGGCGTTGGCGGAAATATCGGCCTGCCTGCACTGATGCTGCTGGACAAGGGCTGTGAACTGTATGTCCTGGAGCTTTCCAGCTTCCAGCTGGAAACAACCTCCAGCCTGCATGCGGCAGCGGCGACGATCCTCAACGTGACCGAAGATCATATGGATCGCTACCCATTTGGCCTGCAGCAGTATCGCGCCGCAAAACTACGCATTTATGAAAACGCGAAGGTCTGCGTCGTTAATGCCGATGATGCCCTGACCATGCCGGTACGCGGTGCCGACGAGCGCTGCATCAGCTTTGGTATCACCATGGGTGATTATCATCTGAACCGCCAGTTGGGGGAAACCTGGCTGCGCGTGAAAGGCGAGAAAGTGCTGAACGTGAAAGAGATGAAGCTTTCCGGCCAGCATAACTACACCAATGCGCTGGCGGCGCTGGCGCTGGCGGATGCCGCCGGTCTGCCACGCTCTTCCAGCCTGCAGGCGTTAACCACCTTTACCGGTCTGGCGCACCGTTTCCAGCTGGCGCTGGAGCATAACGGGGTGCGTTGGATCAATGATTCCAAAGCCACCAACGTAGGCAGTACTGAGGCCGCGCTGAATGGTTTGCAGGTTGAAGGTACCCTGCATCTGCTGCTGGGGGGCGACGGTAAATCCGCTGATTTCTCCTCACTGAAACAGTATCTTTCTGGCGATAACATCCGTCTGTACTGCTTTGGTCGTGACGGCAGTGAACTGGCTGAACTGCGCCCTGAAATTGCCGAGCAGACTGAAACCATGGAACAGGCCATGCGCCTGATTGCCCCTCGCGTGAAGCCGGGCGATATGGTGCTGCTCTCCCCGGCATGCGCCAGCCTCGATCAATTCAAGAATTTCGAACAGCGTGGTGATCTCTTTACCCGCCTGGCGAAGGAGTTAGGCTGATGCGTTTATCTCTCCCTCGCCTGAAAATGCCGCGCTTCCCAGGATTTGGTATCCTGGTGTGGTTGTTTGCGGCACTGAAAGGCTGGGTGATGGGCTCTCGTCAGAAAGATAACGACAGCCTGATTATGTACGATCGTACGCTCTTCTGGCTCACCCTGGGGCTGGCGGCGGTCGGCTTTATCATGGTGACGTCAGCATCGATGCCCGTCGGGCAGCGACTGGCGAACGATCCTTTCCTGTTTGCCAAGCGTGATGGTCTGTACATCATCCTGGCGTTCTGTCTTGCGCTGGTAACCTTACGTCTGCCAATGGCGTTCTGGCAGCGACACAGCACCGCGATGCTGATCGCCTCGATCATTATGCTGCTGATCGTCCTGGTGGTAGGTAGCTCCGTAAACGGGGCATCGCGCTGGATCGCCTTTGGCCCGCTGCGTATTCAGCCGGCAGAATTTACCAAACTGTCCCTGTTCTGCTACCTGGCGAACTACCTGGTGCGCAAAGTGGATGAAGTGCGTAACAACCTCCGCGGCTTCCTGAAACCGATGGGCGTGATTCTGGTGCTGGCGGTCTTACTGCTGGCACAGCCTGACCTCGGTACCGTGGTGGTACTGTTTGTAACGACGCTGGCGATGCTGTTCCTGGCGGGAGCGAAACTGTGGCAGTTCATCGCCATTATCGGGATGGGGATTTCAGCCGTTGTCCTGCTGATCCTCGCCGAACCCTACCGTATCCGCCGTGTAACCTCGTTCTGGAACCCGTGGGAAGACCCGTTTGGCAGTGGCTATCAGCTGACGCAGTCACTCATGGCGTTTGGCCGCGGTGAAGTCTGGGGACAAGGCCTGGGCAACTCGGTACAGAAACTGGAGTATTTACCCGAAGCGCATACTGACTTCATCTTCTCCATTATTGCGGAAGAACTGGGTTATATCGGTGTGGTATTAGCGCTATTAATGGTATTCTTCGTCGCTTTCCGCGCCATGTCGATTGGGCGGAAAGCGCTGGAGATCGATCACCGCTTCTCAGGTTTCTTAGCCTGCTCAATTGGTATCTGGTTTAGCTTCCAGGCATTGGTTAACGTCGGGGCCGCAGCGGGTATGCTGCCAACCAAGGGCCTGACGTTGCCGTTGATCAGTTATGGTGGTTCCAGTCTGTTGATTATGTCGACGGCCATCATGTTTTTGTTACGCATAGATTATGAGACGCGTCTGGAGAAAGCCCAGGCGTTTACACGAGGTTCACGATGAATCAACCGAAGCGGTTAATGGTGATGGCAGGCGGTACCGGTGGACATGTGTTCCCGGGGCTGGCGGTTGCGCACCATTTAATGGATCAGGGCTGGCAGGTACGCTGGCTGGGAACCGCAGACCGCATGGAAGCCGACCTGGTACCGAAGCACGGTATTGAGATCGACTTTATTCGTATTTCTGGCCTTCGTGGCAAAGGTATTAAGGCCCAACTTCTGGCGCCGGTGCGCATTTTCAACGCGTGGCGTCAGGCGCGCAGCATCATGAAGCGCTTTCAGCCTGATGTGGTGCTGGGCATGGGCGGTTATGTTTCAGGTCCGGGGGGACTTGCCGCGTGGTCGTTGGGCATTCCCGTCGTATTACATGAGCAGAATGGTATCGCCGGCCTGACCAACAAATGGCTGGCGAAAATCGCCACCAAAGTGATGCAGGCGTTTCCTGGTGCGTTCCCGAAAGCGGACGTCGTGGGTAACCCGGTGCGCGTGGACGTACTGGCGCTGCCGTTACCGGATGCCCGCATGGCTGGCCGTGAAGGACCGGTCCGTGTATTGGTCGTCGGTGGATCGCAGGGGGCACGTATCCTGAACCAGACGATGCCGCAGGTTGCCGCAAAGCTGGGTGATGCCGTGACGATCTGGCATCAAAGCGGAAAAGGTGCTCAGCAGACCGTTGAGCAGGCTTATGCGGCAGAAGGCCAGCCGCAGCACAAAGTAACAGAGTTTATCGACGATATGGCAGCAGCGTATGCCTGGGCCGATGTCGTGGTCTGCCGCTCTGGCGCATTAACGGTCAGTGAAATTGCCGCTGCAGGTTTACCGGCCCTGTTTGTGCCGTTCCAGCACAAAGACCGACAGCAGTACTGGAATGCGCTGCCGCTTGAAAAAGCCGGTGCCGCGAAAATTTTTGAGCAGCCACAATTTACCGCCGATGCGGTCGCCACCACCCTGGCGGGCTGGAACAGAGAAGCATTAATGGAGATGGCGCAACGCGCACGTGCGACAGCCATTCCTGATGCAACGGAACGGGTGGCAAAAGAAGTGAGCCTGGCAGCCCAGGCTTAACCCTCGCAGCGCGTGTTGCGCTGCACGAATTTTTAAGTAGTCGATGGCGTTTAGAGAATGAATACACAACAACTGGCAAAACTGCGTTCAATCGTGCCCGAGATGCGTCGCGTCCGGCACATTCACTTTGTTGGCATCGGTGGTGCTGGCATGGGCGGTATTGCCGAAGTGTTAGCTAACGAAGGCTATCAGATCAGCGGGTCTGACCTGGCGCCAAACCCTGTTACGCAGCAACTGGCGTCGCTTGGGGCGACTATCTATTTCAACCATCGCCCTGAAAACGTGCGCGATGCGAGTGTGGTGGTGGTATCCAGCGCCATCTCCTCTGATAACCCGGAAATCGTGGCCGCGCATGAAGCGCGTATTCCGGTGATCCGCCGCGCGGAAATGCTGGCAGAACTGATGCGTTTCCGTCACGGGATTGCGATTGCCGGGACGCACGGTAAAACAACGACGACGGCGATGGTGTCCAGTATTTATGCCGAAGCGGGTCTCGACCCGACCTTCGTTAACGGCGGCCTGGTAAAAGCAGCAGGTGTGCATGCACGTCTGGGCCACAGCCGTTATCTGATTGCGGAAGCAGATGAGAGCGATGCGTCGTTCCTGCATCTGCAGCCGATGGTGGCGATTGTCACTAACATCGAGGCTGACCACATGGATACATACCAGGGCGACTTCGAGAACTTAAAGCAGACCTTTATCAACTTCCTGCACAACCTGCCGTTCTATGGACGCGCGGTAATGTGTGTGGACGATCCGGTCATTCGCGAGTTGCTGCCGCGGGTTGGTCGTCAGATCACCACCTATGGCTTCAGCGAAGACGCGGATGTCCGCGTGGAAGAGTACAAACAGATTGGTGCGCAGGGGCATTTCACCCTGGCGCGTCAGGACAAAGAACTCCTGCACGTGACGCTGAACGCTCCAGGACGTCATAACGCCCTGAACGCAGCCGCGGCGGTGGCCGTCGCGACGGAAGAAGGCATTGATGACGATGCGATCCTGCGTGCGCTGGAAAGCTTCCAGGGAACCGGGCGTCGTTTCGACTTCCTGGGTGAGTTCCCGCTGGATGCCGTGAACGGCAAACCGGGCACCGCCATGCTGGTGGACGACTATGGCCACCATCCGACCGAAGTGGACGCGACCATCAAGGCGGCGCGTGCGGGCTGGCCAGAGAAGAACCTGGTGATGATCTTCCAGCCGCACCGTTTTACGCGTACGCGCGATCTGTATGACGATTTCGCCAGCGTGCTGTCGCAGGTGGACACATTGCTGATGCTGGATGTTTATTCTGCGGGCGAAACGCCGATCCCGGGTGCGGACAGCCGTTCTCTGTGTCGAACCATTCGCGGACGCGGCAAAGTAGACCCTATTCTGGTTTCTGATCCTGCTCAGGTCGCCGAAATTCTGGCGCCGGTACTTACAGGTAACGATTTGATTCTGATTCAGGGTGCGGGAAATATCGGCAAAATCGCCCGTACCTTAGCTGAAATCAAACTGAAGCCGCAAACGCAGGAGGATGAGCATCATGGCTGATAAGATTGCTGTCCTGTCTGGCGGCACCTCCGCTGAGCGCGAGGTTTCCCTGAATTCAGGCGCTGCTGTACTGGCGGGCCTGCGTGAGGCTGGCGTTAATGCACATCTGGTCGATCCGAAAGAGGTCGATGTGACGCAACTGAAAGCCATGGGCTTCGATAAAGTCTTTATTGCTTTGCACGGTCGTGGCGGTGAAGACGGTACCCTGCAAGGATTGCTGGATTTAATCGGTATGCCTTACACCGGCAGCGGCGTGATGGCCTCCGCCATCTCAATGGATAAACTGCGCAGTAAACTGCTGTGGCAGGGCGCCGGTTTGCCCGTCGCGCCGTGGGTTGCGCTGACGCGTCGCGAATTTGAAATGGGCCTTCAGGACAGCGTTAATACACGCATTGCTGAGCTGGGCTTACCGGTTATTGTAAAGCCCAGCCGTGAAGGGTCGAGCGTGGGGATGTCCAAAGTGGATAAAGCTGACGATTTATCGGCTGCGTTAGCGCTGGCATTTCAACACGATGAAGAAGTTCTCATTGAAAAATGGCTCAGCGGACCGGAATTTACCGTGGCGATGCTTGGCGAAGAAATTTTACCATCGATTCGCATCCAACCTGCTGGCGTATTCTATGATTATGAGGCGAAGTATCTCTCTGACGAGACGCAATATTTCTGCCCTGCAGGTCTTGAAGCAGAACGTGAAGCCGATTTACAGTCCCTGGTGCTTAAAGCCTGGCATGTTCTTGGGTGCAGTGGCTGGGGCCGCATTGATGTGATGCTCGACAGCGATGGGCAATTTTATTTGCTGGAAGCGAATACTTCTCCAGGCATGACCAGCCACAGCCTTGTGCCGATGGCCGCGCGTCAGGCGGGGATGAGCTTCTCGCAGTTAGTCGTACGTATTCTGGACCAGGCGGGCTGATATGTCTCAGGCTGCATTGAACACGCGCAACCGCGATGACGAGGAAGAATATTCTTCTTCACGCCGGAGTAATGGAACGCGTCTTGCAGGGATTATTTTCCTGCTCGGGGTGCTGTGCACCGTGTTTATCAGCGGCTGGATGGTACTGGGCTGGATGGAAGATGCGCAGCGGTTGCCGCTGTCGAAGCTGGTGGTCACCGGTGAACGCCACTACACGCGTAACGATGATATTCGCCAGTCGATTCTGGCACTGGGGTCGCCTGGCACCTTTATGACGCAGGATGTCAACATTATCCAGAGTCAGATTGAACGTCTGCCCTGGATAAAACAGGCGAGTGTAAGAAAGCAATGGCCTGATGAATTGAAGATTCATCTGGTTGAATATGTGCCCATTGCGCGTTGGAATGATCAGCACATGGTTGACGTAGACGGAAATTCCTTCAGCGTCCCGGCCGATCGTGTCAACAAGCAAAATTTACCGATGTTGTATGGTCCTGAAGGCAGCGAAAACGAAGTGTTACAGGGTTTTCGCGAGATGGGGCAAGTGCTGGCGAAGGACAGGTTTACGTTAAAAGATGCAGCGATGACGGCGCGCCGTTCATGGCAGCTCACCTTAACGAATGGCATTAAGCTCAACCTGGGCCGCGGCGACACAATGAAGCGTCTGGCGCGTTTCGTAGAACTTTACCCGGTTTTACAGCAGCAGGCACAGACTGACGGCAAACGGATAAGCTACGTTGATTTGCGCTATGACTCAGGCGCAGCAGTCGGTTGGGTACCGGCTCCGGTCGAGGAACCTAATCAGCAACAGAATCAGGCACAGGTACAGGCAGAACAACAATGATCAAGGCGACGGACAGAAAACTGGTAGTTGGACTGGAGATTGGCACCGCGAAGGTTGCCGCTTTAGTAGGGGAAGTTCTGCCCGACGGTATGGTCAATATCATTGGCGTGGGCAGTTGCCCGTCCCGTGGTATGGATAAAGGTGGGGTAAACGATCTTGAGTCGGTGGTGAAATGCGTCCAGCGCGCCATCGATCAGGCTGAATTAATGGCAGATTGCCAGATTTCCTCTGTCTATCTGGCCCTCTCTGGTAAGCATATCAGCTGCCAGAACGAAATCGGCATGGTGCCCATTTCTGAAGAAGAAGTGACGCAGGAAGACGTTGAAAACGTAGTACACACGGCGAAATCTGTGCGTGTCCGCGATGAGCACCGCGTATTGCACGTGATTCCGCAAGAGTACGCGATTGACTACCAGGAAGGGATCAAGAACCCGGTTGGCCTTTCTGGCGTGCGTATGCAGGCAAAAGTGCACCTGATCACATGTCACAACGATATGGCGAAGAACATCGTAAAAGCCGTTGAACGTTGTGGCCTGAAAGTTGACCAACTTATTTTCGCCGGTCTGGCGGCAAGCTATTCCGTGCTGACCGAAGATGAACGTGAACTGGGCGTCTGTGTGGTCGATATTGGTGGTGGTACAATGGATATGGCCGTGTATACCGGCGGTGCCCTGCGCCACACCAAAGTAATCCCTTACGCAGGGAACGTGGTAACCAGCGATATTGCCTACGCGTTTGGTACGCCGCCAAGCGATGCAGAAGCGATTAAAGTGCGCCACGGTTGTGCGCTGGGGTCTATCGTTGGTAAAGATGAGAGCGTTGAAGTGCCAAGCGTGGGCGGTCGTCCGCCGCGTAGCCTGCAGCGCCAGACGTTGGCAGAGGTGATTGAGCCACGCTATACCGAGTTGCTCAACCTGGTCAACGAAGAGATTTTGCAATTACAGGAACAGCTTCGCCAGCAGGGCGTAAAACATCATCTTGCGGCGGGGATTGTATTAACCGGCGGTGCAGCGCAAATTGAAGGTCTTGCGGCCTGTGCGCAACGTGTATTCCATACGCAGGTGCGTATTGGCGCACCGCTGAATATTACCGGTTTAACGGATTATGCCCAGGAGCCTTACTATTCAACGGCTGTGGGCCTGCTCCACTACGGGAAAGAATCCCATCTCAGTGGTGAAGCAGAAGTGGAAAAACGCGTCTCAGTGGGGTCGTGGGTCAAACGACTGAACAACTGGCTGCGAAAAGAGTTTTAATTTTTTTAAGAGGCCGGAGAGAATTAACGGTCTCGGGCGACAGGCACAACGGAGAGAGAAATTATGTTTGAACCTATGGAACTGACCAACGACGCGGTGATTAAAGTCATCGGCGTCGGTGGCGGCGGCGGTAACGCCGTAGAGCATATGGTGCGCGAGCGCATTGAAGGTGTCGAATTCTTTGCGGTTAACACCGATGCACAGGCACTGCGTAAGACGGCTGTAGGCCAGACGATTCAGATCGGTGGTGGCATCACTAAAGGTCTGGGCGCAGGGGCTAACCCGGAAGTGGGCCGCAATGCGGCTGAAGAAGATCGTGAGGCCCTGCGTGCGGCACTGGAAGGTGCGGACATGGTCTTTATCGCAGCAGGTATGGGCGGCGGTACAGGTACCGGCGCAGCACCTGTTGTGGCCGAAGTGGCTAAAGATTTGGGGATCCTGACCGTTGCTGTCGTGACCAAGCCTTTCAACTTTGAAGGCAAGAAGCGTATGGCATTCGCGGAGCAGGGTATCACCGAGCTGTCCAAGCATGTGGACTCGCTGATCACTATCCCGAACGACAAACTGCTGAAAGTGCTGGGTCGCGGTATCTCCCTGCTGGATGCCTTTGGCGCAGCAAACGACGTGCTGAAAGGCGCGGTTCAGGGTATCGCTGAACTGATTACCCGTCCTGGCCTGATGAACGTTGACTTTGCTGACGTTCGCACCGTGATGTCCGAAATGGGCTACGCGATGATGGGCTCCGGCGTGGCGAGCGGTGAAGACCGTGCGGAAGAAGCAGCAGAAATGGCTATCTCTTCTCCGCTGCTGGAAGATATCGATCTGTCGGGTGCGCGTGGCGTGCTGGTCAACATCACCGCTGGCTTTGACCTGCGTCTGGATGAGTTCGAAACCGTGGGTAACACCATCCGTGCGTTCGCCTCTGACAACGCTACCGTGGTAATCGGTACATCCCTTGACCCGGAAATGAACGACGAGCTGCGTGTGACGGTTGTAGCTACCGGTATCGGCATGGACAAGCGTCCTGAAATCACCCTGGTGACCAACAAGCAGACTCAGCAGCCGGTTATGGATCGTTACCAGCAGCACGGTATGTCTCCTCTGACTCAGGAGCAAAAACCGGCCGCGAAAGTGGTTAATGACCCAACGCCGCAAACGGCGAAAGAGCCAGATTATCTGGATATCCCGGCGTTCCTGCGTAAGCAAGCTGACTAAGAATTGGCTGGAATTTGGGGATTTCCGCTCTTTGTGCTAAACTGGCCCACCGTTAGTGATATACACTCTCGGTTGGATAGTTAATTTGGCGAGATTATACGATGATCAAACAAAGGACACTTAAACGTATCGTTCAGGCGACGGGTGTCGGTTTACATACCGGCAAGAAAGTCACCCTGACGTTACGCCCTGCGCCGGCCAATACCGGGGTCATCTATCGTCGCACCGACTTGAATCCACCGGTAGATTTTCCGGCCGATGCCAAATCTGTGCGTGATACTATGCTCTGTACTTGTCTGGTGAACGAGCATGACGTGCGGATTTCTACCGTAGAGCACCTGAACGCCGCCCTGGCGGGTCTGGGTATCGACAACATTATTGTTGAAGTCGATGCACCAGAAATCCCGATCATGGATGGTAGTGCTGCTCCGTTCGTTTATCTGTTGCTGGATGCCGGCATCGAAGAACTGAACTGCGCGAAGAAATTTGTTCGCATCAAAGAGACCGTTCGCGTCGAAGATGGCGACAAGTGGGCTGAATTCAAACCGTACAATGGTTTCTCGTTGGACTTCACCATCGATTTTAACCATCCGGCGATTGATGCCAGCACCCAACGCTATGCGATGAACTTCTCTGCTGATGCGTTTATGCGCCAGATCAGCCGTGCTCGTACTTTCGGCTTCATGCGTGATATCGAATATCTGCAGTCCCGCGGCCTGTGCCTGGGCGGCAGCTTCGATTGTGCCATCGTTGTTGACGATTATCGCGTACTGAACGAAGACGGTCTGCGTTTCGAAGATGAATTCGTTCGCCACAAAATGCTTGATGCAATTGGCGACCTGTTCATGTGTGGTCACAACATTATCGGTGCCTTTACCGCGTTCAAATCCGGTCATGCACTGAATAACAAACTCTTGCAGGCCGTCCTGGCAAAACAGGAAGCCTGGGAGTATGTGACCTTCGAAGACGAAGCTGAACTGCCACTGGCCTTCAAAGCGCCTGGCCTGGTTCTGGCGTAACGGTTCAAGCCGTTTCGTAAAAAAATCGACTGGTTAACCTGGTACTCTCTCCGACCAGGAAGACCAGTCGTTTTTATTTTTACCCTTCTAAGATTTGCCCCCAGTTTCTCCTTTCGCTTGGCAGGCGTAGAAAATCTGTGCGTTAGCTGCATTCTTGACCGTTTTTCCCCGCTGCAGTACGTCATTCCTGCTGCTGTGTATTGGCTTTAGTGGTAATATCTGGGCGCTTAAAAGAATAACTGAAATCAGCCTGTTTAAGACGGGCTTATGTGGTGGAGCAAGTGAGCGGAATTCTGACGCGCTGGCGACAATTTGGCAGACGTTACTTCTGGCCGCATCTCTTATTAGGGATGGTCGCGGCGAGTTTCGGCTTGCCTGCGCTCAGCAACAGCGCTGAAGCTGCCACACCGGCAAAGACGTCAACCACCAAACACGATCTCACCGCGCGCGTTAATTTCACCAATCTTGCGTGGCTTGAAGCCAGCCGCCGTCCTAACTTTTCGGTAGATTACTGGCAGCAGCACGCCATCCGCACGGTTATCCGCCATCTGTCATTTGCAATGGCCCCGCAGGCCATACCGGTTGCTGAAGAGACGCTACCGGTGCAGGCGCAACACCTTGCGCTGCTGGATACGCTCAACGCGCTGTTGACTCAGGACAGCCAGCCTGCTGTTACCGTTCAGCAGACAGCACAATCCGCCGTGGTTTCACCCGCCACTTTCTCTGTCTCGACGTGGATAAGCCAGGTTCACGGTATCCGCGCCGGGCCACAACGCCTCAGTTAAATTAACCTTTTTCAATACCTTAATTTATCTGCCCAGTATGGGGCGTTTGAGAATTTATTATGCTAATCAAATTATTAACCAAAGTTTTTGGTAGTCGTAACGATCGTACCCTGCGCCGTATGCGCAAAGCTGTCGCTGTCATCAACGGTATGGAACCGGCGATGGAAAAGCTGTCTGATGACGAGCTGAAAGCGAAAACCGCAGAATTCCGCGCACGCCTGGAAAAAGGCGAAACCTTAGAAAGCCTGATTCCGGAAGCCTTCGCGGTTGTGCGTGAAGCGAGTAAACGTGTATTCGGCATGCGTCACTTTGACGTACAGCTGCTGGGCGGTATGGTGCTTAACGAACGCTGCATCGCGGAAATGCGTACCGGTGAAGGTAAAACCCTGACTGCAACGCTGCCTGCGTACCTGAACGCACTGACCGGTAAAGGCGTGCACGTCGTGACCGTCAACGACTATCTGGCACAGCGTGACGCCGAAAATAACCGTCCATTGTTCGAATTCCTGGGGATGACCGTCGGCATCAACATGTCCGGCCTTCCTGCGCCTGCCAAGCGCGAAGCGTATAACGCCGATATCACCTACGGTACCAACAACGAATATGGCTTCGACTACCTGCGTGACAATATGGCGTTCAGCCCTGAAGAACGCGTGCAGCGTAAACTGCACTATGCGCTGGTGGATGAGGTGGACTCCATCCTGATCGATGAAGCGCGTACCCCGCTGATCATCTCCGGCCCGGCCGAAGACAGCTCTGATATGTACCGTAAAGTCGACAAAATCATTCCGCACCTGCTACGTCAGGAGAAAGAAGACTCCGATACCTTCCAGGGCGAAGGTCACTTCTCCGTCGATGAAAAAGCGCGCCAGGTGAACCTGACCGAACGCGGTCTGGTTAAAATTGAAGAGCTGTTAGTGGCTGAAGGCATCATGGAAGAGGGCGAGTCTCTCTACTCCCCGAGCAACATCATGCTGATGCACCACGTGACTGCCGCACTGCGCGCTCATGCGCTGTTCACTCGTGACGTCGACTACATCGTCAAAGACGGCGAAGTCATCATCGTTGATGAGCACACCGGCCGTACCATGCAGGGTCGTCGCTGGTCTGACGGTCTGCACCAGGCCGTTGAAGCCAAAGAAGGCGTGGATATTCAAAACGAAAACCAGACGCTGGCGTCAATCACCTTCCAGAACTACTTCCGCCTGTACGAGAAGCTGGCAGGGATGACCGGTACAGCAGATACCGAAGCGTTTGAATTCAGCTCCATCTACAAACTGGATACCGTTGTTGTTCCAACCAACCGTCCAATGATCCGTAAGGACATGCCGGACCTGGTATACATGACCGAAGCGGAAAAAATTCAGGCAATCATCGAAGATATTCGCGAACGTACTGCTAAAGGCCAGCCGGTGTTGGTGGGGACCATCTCCATCGAGAAATCCGAGGTGGTGTCTAATGAGCTGACCAAAGCGGGTATCAAGCACAACGTATTGAATGCCAAATTCCACGCCAAAGAAGCAGATATCGTTGCGCAGGCGGGTTATCCGGCGGCCGTGACCATCGCCACCAACATGGCGGGTCGTGGTACCGATATTATGCTGGGCGGTAGCTGGCAGGCTGAAGTGGCTGAGCTGGAAAACCCAACGCCGGAACAGATTGCGCAGATCAAAGCCGACTGGCAGGTGCGTCATGACGCGGTTCTGGCATCTGGTGGTCTGCACATCATTGGTACTGAGCGTCACGAATCACGTCGCATCGATAACCAGCTGCGTGGTCGTGCAGGTCGTCAGGGTGATGCCGGTTCTTCCCGCTTCTATCTGTCGATGGAAGATGCCCTGATGCGTATCTTCGCCTCTGACCGTGTTTCCGGCATGATGCGTAAGCTGGGGATGAAACCTGGTGAAGCCATTGAGCACCCATGGGTGACCAAAGCGATTGCCAACGCGCAGCGTAAAGTGGAAAGCCGCAACTTCGATATTCGTAAGCAGTTGCTGGAATATGACGACGTCGCCAACGATCAGCGTCGTGCTATCTATACCCAGCGTAACGAACTGCTGGACGTATCCGACGTGAGCGAAACCATCAACAGCATTCGTGAAGATGTGTTCAAAGCGACTATCGATGCGCACATTCCGCCTCAGTCTCTGGAAGAGATGTGGGATATCGAAGGCCTTCAGGAGCGCCTGAAAAACGATTTCGACCTCGACCTGCCAATCAAAGAGTGGCTGGATAAAGAGCCTGAGCTGCACGAAGAGACCCTGCGCGAACGTATCTACGAAACCGCGCTGGAGGTATATAAGCGTAAGGAAGAGGTTGTGGGCGCAGAGATGATGCGTCACTTCGAAAAAGGAGTGATGCTGCAGACGCTGGACTCACTGTGGAAAGAGCACCTGGCGGCGATGGACTACCTGCGTCAGGGGATCCACCTGCGTGGCTATGCGCAGAAAGATCCTAAGCAGGAGTACAAGCGCGAATCCTTCTCTATGTTTGCCTCCATGCTGGAATCGCTGAAATATGAAGTTATCAGCACCCTGAGCAAAGTGCAGGTGCGTATGCCGGAAGAAGTGGAAGCGATGGAGCAGCAGCGTCGTGAGGAAGCTGAGCGTCTGGCACAGATGCAGCAGCTCAGCCATCAGACTGACGATAGCGAAGCCGCAGCGGCGATTGCCGCGCAGACCGGCGATCGCAAAGTGGGGCGTAACGATCCGTGCCCATGCGGTTCCGGTAAAAAATATAAGGCGTGCCACGGCCGTCTGAGCTAAGTTCATAAAAAACGAAAAGGCGCAGAAATCTGCGCCTTTTTTATGGAAGTGACAATATGAAAATACTGCAAATTGCCGTCGGGATTATTCGCAACCCGCAAAACCAAATCTTTATTACGCAACGCGCCGCTGACGCCCACATGGCAAACAAGTGGGAATTTCCCGGCGGGAAAATCGAGTCCGGTGAAACGCCAGAGCAGGCGCTGGTACGTGAGCTGCAGGAAGAGGTCGGCATTACTCCGATTGGCGCAACGCTGTTTGATAAGCTGGAATACCAGTTTCCGGATCGTCACATCACGCTGTGGTTCTGGCTTGTGGAAAGCTGGGAGGGGGAACCCTGGGGGAAAGAGGGGCAACCGGGTGGCTGGGTTTCGCTTCACGCGAGTGATGCCGAAAAATTTCCTCCGGCAAATGCGCCCGTCATATCCCGTCTAACGGGCAACCAGTAGGCCTGCGAAGCGAAACGCCAGCAGGCTTTGAACTTTACTGCTGGTTCTCGCTCCAGTCATCGCTATCCGAGAGATCGCCTTCACTTGGAATGCGTTTCTCCTCCGCCGCCCATTCGCCCAGGTCAATTAACTGACAGCGCTTACAGCAGAATGGGCGAAACGGACTTACCTCTCCCCAGACAACAGTTTTGCCACAGGTTGGGCAGTTTACGGTGGTGACATCAGACATAGGCACTCCTTAACAACAGGCCAGTTCAAAATCGAGGCGTTCCGGCACGGTGCCATTTTCACTATCCAGCGGCATAAAGCGAATCGCAAAACGACTCTTATGCCCGGAGATTTGCGGGTAAAGCTGTTCACCCAGAGAGAGGTTCAGACGCAGCAGATCCGCATCATCACCGTTGTCCTGATAGAAACCGTTCAGGCTGGTTTGCTTGCGGAATGGCGCCGAGTTACGGATGAGATCGAGGATCAGGGATAACGTCTGATGCATCGGCTCCAGGCTGTCCAGCCAGCTTTTCACCTGTGCATCACGCTGAACCTGCGGCATATGCAACCACATATGCAGTGTCGGCAGGTCAAAGCTGCAGCAGCCGCCCGGGATACTCAGGCGCTGGCGCACCAGCCCGATTAAGCGGTCTTCGCGTAAAAACTGCCCGACGCGGGGAGCGGCCATCAGCGTACTGCTGCTGTTTTTAAGCTGCTGACGGAGTGAATCAATGCGGCTCTGGTCAACGCCCGGGACTTCGGCCCAGGCCTGTAATTTACGCTGCTGGCGCTCCAGCTCTTTCAGGAGCTCTGTGCGGACGTCGCCCCGCTCAATCACATCCAGAAGATCGCCCACATTGCGGAAGAAGTGCAGCGCCGCCGCGTGATCGTTGATGGGCAAATGTTGTGAGAGTTGTTGAATCAGAAATTCGATACGCAGCCAGGTACGCATTTTTTCGTTGAGCGGATGCTCAAAAAGGATGTGGGTCGACATTATGGTTTTTCCTGTGCAACGGCCTGCGCGGCATACGTCAGATACTGCGCGTGCAGGCGGGCAACATCCGATGCAATGGCATCTGGTGCGCCGTTATTATCAATAACATCATCCGCAACGGCAAGGCGCTGAGCGCGCGTGGCCTGAGCGGCAAGAATTTGTTCAGCCTGTTCGCGCGAGACATGGTCGCGCGCCACGGTGCGCTGGATTTGCGTTTCGGGTGAGACATCAATGACCAGTACCCGGTCCGCTTTATTGTGCAGTTGATTCTCTACCAGCAGCGGAACCACCCACAGAACATACGGTGAGCGGGCTGCGGCAATCTGACGCTGGGTTTCCTGGTGGATAATGGGGTGGAGCAGAGCATTAAGCCAGGCCTTTTCTGAAGAATCAGAAAAAATGCATTCGCGAAGCTTACGACGGTTTAGCGTGCCATCCGCATTGATAATTGCCTGACCAAAATGTGCCTGAATGGCGTTTAGTGCGGGTGTATCTGGCTCTACCACCTGACGGGCAATAATATCGGCATCGATTATGGTGATACCCAGACGAGAAAATGCGTCCGCAACGGTACTTTTCCCGCTACCGATGCCGCCGGTTAATGCGACGATATACCCCATTAAATCAAATCCTGGGAATTATTCATTATTAAAATCAGTTGGTTAAAATTCAAACGTGCGCCAGCCACTGTTTGGCTCTCTTTACCGGCTTTTTACCAGGTAAATTTATAGGATTGTAGCGTAAAAAAAGAGAATTTCGCAGTCTTGCGGAGCAGGTATTAGTGCGTATGATAACGTCACTGGAGTTGTGCTTTTAACATATTTGCCTCTAACCCCAGGAATCCGCACATGCGTATCGAAGAAGATCTGAAGTTAGGTTTCAAAGACGTTCTTATCCGCCCTAAACGCTCTACACTGAAAAGTCGCTCAGACGTTGAACTCGAACGTCAATTCACCTTTAAACATTCCGGTCAGACCTGGTCTGGCGTGCCGATTATCGCAGCCAATATGGATACGGTGGGAACCTTCGAGATGGCAACCGCGCTGGCGAAATTCGATATCCTCACCGCTGTGCATAAGCACTACACCCCGGAAGAGTGGAATGCCTTTATCGCCTCTGCATCCGATGATGTGGTGAAGCATGTCATGGTTTCCACCGGTACCTCCGATGCCGATTTCGAGAAGACCAAACAGATTCTCAACGCTAATCCGGCGCTCAATTTTGTCTGTATTGATGTGGCAAATGGTTACTCCGAGCACTTCGTGCAGTTTGTCAGCAAGGCACGTGAGGCCTGGCCCACCAAAACCATCATTGCGGGCAACGTGGTGACGGGGGAAATGTGTGAAGAGCTGATCCTTTCCGGTGCTGATATCGTGAAAGTCGGGATTGGTCCGGGTTCCGTGTGTACCACGCGTGTGAAGACCGGCGTGGGTTATCCTCAACTTTCCGCGGTCATTGAGTGTGCAGATGCTGCGCATGGTCTGGGCGGCCAGATCATCAGCGACGGCGGTTGCACCATGCCGGGTGATGTCGCGAAAGCCTTTGGCGGCGGCGCGGACTTCGTGATGCTCGGCGGTATGCTGGCGGGCCATGAAGAGAGCGGCGGTACCGTGGTTGAAGAGAACGGCGAGAAGTTCATGCTGTTCTACGGCATGAGCTCTGAATCGGCAATGACCCGTCACGTGGGCGGCGTGGCAAAATACCGTGCCGCCGAAGGCAAAACCGTGAAGCTGCCCCTGCGTGGCCCGGTTGAAAACACGGCTCGTGACATCCTGGGTGGCCTGCGTTCCGCATGCACCTACGTTGGGGCATCCCGTCTGAAAGAGCTGACAAAACGAACGACGTTTATCCGCGTTCAGGAACAGGAAAACCGCGTATTCAATAGCCTGTAATGTTTCCGCTGGCGTATGTCCGTACGCCAGCGTTATCCCGCGCTCATTGCATCCCCAAGATGGAAAATGGGCAGATACATCGCCACCACCAGCGTACCGATAATCACCCCCGTTACAATCAGTAGCGCCGGCTCCAGAAGGGCAGCCAGATTATCTGCCAGCTGAAAAGTTTGCTCCGTATGATGGCGGGCAAGGTTTTCCAGCATAATGTCGAGTGCCCCTGAGACCTCTCCGGTTCGGATGAGTTGAATGCACAGCGGGGTAAAGACCGCCGCTTTCTGAAATGACGACCAGACGGTAATGCCTTTTTCAATGTCCTCACGAACGCTGCGCAGTATGTCTTGCCAGTAGCGGCTATCAACGGTCTCTTCCGCGCTCTGTAATCCCTGTAAAAAGGGGATGCCTGCCTGCTGCGTGAGTGACAGTACGGTAAAGATCTGCCCCAGTTTTTGCCCTCTCGCCAGCCTTCCCGTCACGGGAATATGCATCAGGATGCGCTGCCAGCGCGGATCCTGTCGTAGCGCCCAGGCGATGGCCACGGGAATAAGCAGCAGCATGAACAGGGCGATGGCGTATGTCTGGATAAACGCCGAGAGGCCCATGACCATCTGTGTCAGCAGCGGCAGGGGAGTATTAAACGTTTTGTAGATGGCCGCGAACTCCGGCAAGACCAGGGTGACCATGGCCAGAACGACAAGAACGGCCAGCGCCAGGATGATCGTCGGATAGCGCAACGCCTTCTTCACTTTCGCTGTGAGTTGCTGCTGGGATTGTTGCTGCTGAGCGAGCTGGCGGCAGCACGTTTCCAGTTTCCCCGTTAGCTCCCCTGTTTTTACCATCGAGACATACAGCGGGCTAAATACCGCAGGCCATCGCTTCAGCGCCTCTGAAAAGGCACATCCCTCGCTCAGATCATCATTCATGTTTTCCAGCAGCGCCTGCCAGTGTTTGACAGGATGTTGATCGGCCAGCATTTGCAGACTTTGCGATAACGTCAGGCCAGCCTGCAACAGTGTGGCAAGCTGGCGAAACAGCTCATAGCAATGATGGGGTCGCCAGCGGTGCGTCAGCGAGCATCGGGTGAGCGAAAGTGGGTGTAACTCTTTACGCATCAGCCTGACGAAGGCCGTTTCGCGATCTAGCGCCCACAGTACCCCACACAGAGATTCGCCTTCACTGGACAGCGCCCGCCAGCGCCAGAGATGATTAACACTCATTAGGCATTCCCAGCACGCGCAGCAACTCTTCCAGCGTGGTCAGCCCTTGCTCAACGGCCAGACAACCCTGCTCAAATAACGATGTCATTCCCGCCTGACGGGCGCTGGCTTTGATGACCTCTATCGAGGCACCACTGGCGATGGCCTGCCGGAGCGTGGTGTCAATGGCGAGGACTTCAAAAATGGCGACGCGACCATAAAAGCCGTGATAGCAGCGATCGCAGCCGCCAGGTTGCCAGCGAGGAAGCGGTCGGGGCCATACGGTGCGCGGTAATTCTGCGCAGCTGTTGGCTTCCTGCCGACAGTGAGGGCACAGACGACGCACCAGCCGCTGGGCAATCACCAGCGAAAGTGCAGAGGAGATCATCCAGCGTGCGACCCC
Organism: Enterobacter cloacae complex sp. R_G8; assembly: GCF_024599795.1. Lineage (NCBI taxonomy): Bacteria > Pseudomonadati > Pseudomonadota > Gammaproteobacteria > Enterobacterales > Enterobacteriaceae > Enterobacter > Enterobacter cloacae complex sp. R_G8. The sequence goes on along the minus strand of NZ_CP102246.1, from coordinate 4,306,239 downwards.
CATCTGCTGCAGGCGAATTAAGGTTTCCGTCGTGGAGTTGGTGTGCAGCGTCGACAGCACCAGATGCCCGGTCTGCGCGGCGTTAATGGCAATTTCTGCCGTTTCACCATCGCGGATCTCGCCTACCATAATGATGTCCGGATCCTGGCGCAGAAGCGCCCGCAGGACGCTCTGAAAGGTTAACCCCGCACGGGGATTGATCTGCGTTTGGTTCAGCCCCGCCAGCGGGATCTCAATAGGATCTTCCACGCTGCAGATGTTGACGTCAGGGGTATTACGCGCCTGCAAGGCGCTATAGAGCGTCACCGTTTTTCCGCTACCGGTGGGGCCCGTGACTAAAATCAGCCCCTGCGGTTGACGGAGGATCTCATTAAAGCGGGCCAGTTGTTCTGGGCTCATTCCCAGTTTTTCGGGTTCCAGCGCCTGATGCACCTGATGCAGCAGGCGCAGCACAATTTTCTCTCCGCCGCTGCAGGGAAGCGTGGCGATGCGAAAAGAGACCGGCTCGCTTGCCAGTTCAATTGTAAATTGACCATCCTGCGGTAAACGGCGCTCCGCAATATCCAGTTGGCCCAGCACTTTTAAGCGCGCGGTGAGGGTATTTGCCACCGCTGCAGAAAGCGGGGGCAGCGGGCAAAGCACACCGTCAACACGCAAGCGGACCTGACAGATATCCCCCATCGGTTCGATATGAATGTCAGATGCGCGCTGGTTGATCGCCTGCTGCAGGGTGTGGTTGAGAATATCCACCGTGTTGTGCGGCGTTAAAACAACCGGGAGGTGTGATTGCGCGGTTAACTGCCGGTGTTTTTCCATGCGCTCCGCTGTCCAGCATTCAATATCAATACGTTTTTGGGTGGCGAAACGCAGCGCTTCCATCAGTTCAGCGCCGGGATTTCCCACGACGGCGATGCTGATCATGTCGGTGTCGCTGGCGAGTAGCAGGGCATGGTGGCGCTGGCACAGGGCGATGAGTTGATCTGAATTCATTATTCACTCCTGTCAGTGACTGTCGAAGCGGAAAACGTCTTCACAGGCTTGTTTGAGCGCGCCGTCGTTACTGATATTGCAGCTACGGTTCCAGCCCGTCATACCGTTGCCACTGCTCCATTGCGGCGTCACTACCACCTCTAGTCCGTTAAGGCTCTCCTGGCCCGTTAACGACACGACGCCCTGCGTCACGCTCATTCCAGAGACATACCGTGTTGTCGTGGGGGAAGGGATACCGTTACTGCCGCCGTCACAGCTCGTTACGCCGCCATGTTCCAGCGCACAAAGCTCAATGGCCGTACGATAGGGCACGAACGTTTGCAGCATGTCGGTCAGGGCCGCTTTTCGCAGGTAGTTCTGGTAGGCGGGAATGCCGATGGCGCTCAAAATGGCAATAATGCCGATCACGACCATCAGCTCAATGAGCGTAAAGCCTTGTTGTCTGTCCATATCTGCTCCTCAGAGTTAAGTGGCACAACTCTGACAGAGGCAAAAAAAGTAGACGAGGGACAAAAAAAGGAACGTGAAGCGGCTTTCAGGGATTTCTCGCAGGCTTGCAAAGAAGAGCAGTGAATTTGCGAGTGAGGCTGAAATTTCCCCTCTCCGGGTGAGAGGGGAATAGACGTTATTTGAAGCGCATGGAGAGGTCGAGGGCGCGAATGTGCTTGGTCAGCGCGCCAACGGAGATGTAATCCACGCCAGTCTCGGCGAATTCGCGGATGGTCTCGAACGTCACGTTGCCGGACACCTCCAGCTGTGCCTGCCCGTTGGTGAGCTTCACCGCCTCACGCATCTGCGCTGTTTCAAAGTTATCGAGCATGATGATATCGGCGCCGGCCTTAATGGCCTGCTCCAGCTCTTCGAGGTTTTCGACTTCCACTTCAACCGGCACATCCGGATGCAGCCAGAAGGCTTTCTCCACCGCCTGACGCACGGAGCCAGAGGCAATAATGTGGTTCTCTTTAATCAGGAAGGCGTCGGACAACCCCAGACGGTGGTTGGCTCCCCCGCCACAAAGCACCGCGTACTTTAATGCCGTGCGCAGACCCGGCAGCGTTTTACGGGTGTCCAGCAGCTGCGTGCGGGTGCCGGCCAGCAGGTTAACGTAACGACGCACTTCGCTTGCCACACCAGACAAGGTCTGCACGAAGTTAAGGGCGGTACGTTCGCCAGTCAGCAACACGCGTGACGGGCCTTCAAGCTCAAACAGCGGCTGGTTTGCGATAATCGCGTCACCGTCTTCAACATGCCAGGTGATTTGCACTTCATCGCCAGCCAGTTGAGTAAAGACCTCTTCAACCCAGCGCTTGCCGCAAAACACGCCATCTTCACGGGTGATGATCACGGCGTGTGAGCGCGTCTCTTTCGGCAATAATTGTGCGGTAATATCGTTGTCCGCGCTGACGTCACCGCCCAGATCTTCTTTCAAAGCATGGGCAACGCTTGCCGGAATATCCATATTAATACGTTCCAGAAGCGCTTCACGTCGGTGGTCGGGGTTGTAGCGGCGAGGCGGCATGATAAAACTCCAAATTGGTAACGAATCATAATATTGAAACATGCTACTCTGAACCGAGTAACAGCACCATACATAAGGAGTTCCAGCATGTTGTTAGAAGACGGATGGCTGGTGGATGCGCGGCGTGTACCCTCGCCGCACCACGATGGCCGCCCGGAGGATGAAAAGCCCACACTGCTGGTGGTTCATAACATTAGTCTCCCGCCGGGTGAGTTTGGCGGTCCGTGGATCGATGCGTTATTCACGGGAACGATAGATCCCGATGCCCATCCTTTCTTTGCTGAGATTGCGCATCTGCGCGTATCGGCGCACTGCCTGATCCGTCGCGATGGCGAAGTGGTTCAGTATGTTCCTTTTGATAAGCGCGCCTGGCATGCGGGTGTCTCGATGTATCAGGGGCGCGAGCGTTGCAATGATTTTTCCATTGGGATTGAACTGGAAGGCACTGACACCACCCCTTATACCGATGCACAGTACCAACGGTTGGTGGATGTCACCCAAACGCTGATCGGGCTTTACCCTGAGATTGCAGAGAACATGACAGGACACTGTGATATCGCCCCGGCGAGAAAAACCGATCCTGGCCCTGCATTTGACTGGTCCCGGTTTCGCGCCATGCTTACCGCGTCGTCAGAATAAGGAGATAACATGACGTTGTTTACCATGCTGCTGGTCATCATCGCAGAACGCTTGTTCAAACTCGGTGAGCACTGGCATCTGGATCACCGGCTGGAGGTGCTTTTCCGCCGGATTAACCATTTTTCCATGCTGCGTACGCTGCTGATGACCGCGGGCGTGATGGTGATTACGTTCTTGCTGCTGCGCTCACTATACGGCCTCTTTTTCAACGTGCCGCTACTGGTGGTGTGGATCCTGCTCGGCGTGTTGTGCATTGGCGCAGGCAAAGTGCGTATGCACTATCACGCTTATCTGAAAGCCGCTTCCCGTGATGATGCGCATGCACGTAGCGCCATGGCCAGTGAGCTGACGATGATTCACGGCGTGCCGCCGGATTGTGATGAACGCGAGTTCCTGCGTGAACTGCAAAACGCGCTGCTGTGGATTAACTTCCGCTACTATCTGGCGCCGCTGTTCTGGTTTGTGGTGGGGGGCCCGTGGGGGCCGGTACTGCTGATGGGATATGCATTCCTGCGTGCCTGGCAGACCTGGCTTGCCCGCTATCTCACCCCGCATGAACGTTTGCTCTCCGGCATTGATGCGATCCTGCACGTGCTCGACTGGCTTCCGGTTCGTCTGGTGGGCGTGGTCTACGCGCTTATTGGGCACGGCGAGAAAGCGCTCCCGGCGTGGTTCGCGTCGCTTGGCGACCATCATACCTCGCAGTACCAGGTGCTCACACGCCTGGCGCAGTTCTCTCTGGCGCGTGAGCCGCATACCGACAAGATAGAAACGCCGAAAGCGGCGGTCTCGATGGCGAAGAAAACGTCGTTTGTGGTGGTCGTTGTTGTGGCGTTGCTGACCATTTACGGCACGCTGGTCTGAACCCGCGCGCCGTAGCGGTTACGGTGTATCAGCAGGCGGGATGCCAAAATCAGGCATCCCGTTTTCGTGCCAGCGGACGAGCTTCAGGCGGGTATGACGATTGGGGTCATAAAGCGGATCGCCTTCAATTTCGGTGTAATTTCGCGCGTGATACACCAGCACATCTTCTCCTTCCGGCGTTTGGGTAAAGCTGTTATGGCCTGGCCCATACTGGCGGTTTTCGTAGCTGGTGACGAAGACCGGGCGTGAGGCTTTGTGCCAGTTCGCTGGGTTTTGCGGATCGGCATTGATCTCTGTCCAGAGCAGCCCCATGCAGTAGTTCTCGTCGGTCGCGCTGGCGGAATAGCTGATAAACAGCCTGTCGCCGTGGAACAACACCGCCGGACCTTCGTTGACCCAAAAGCCCCGGCACTCCCAGTCATATTCCGGTTTACTGAGCATCACCGGCTCGCCTTTCAGCGTCCACGGGTTCTCCATTTCACATAAATAAAGGTTGGAGTTTCCGGAGATATCCGGGGCTTTTTGCGCCCACAGATACCAGCGTTTCCCCTGATGCACGAACGTGGTGGCATCCAGCGCAAAGGTGTCGAACGGCGTTTTTACCTGGCCTTTTTCAGTCCACGTGCCGGTTAGCGGGTCGCGGTCGGCACACTCCAGCACAAACATGCGGTGCTGGAACATGCCCAGACCGTCCAGCGCCTGGGTGTGCGCGGCGGCAAAATAGATGTACCACTTGCCGTCGATATGATGCAGTTCCGGCGCCCAGATAAGCTGGCTCATTGGGCCGGTCTGCGGTTTGCGCCATACGACCACCTCGTCGGCACTGCGCAGCCCTTCCAGCGACGCTGCCCGGCGGATCGCCAGCCTGTCGTATTGCGGCACGGAGGCGATAAAATAGTATTGCCCTTCATGACGCAGAATGTACGGGTCGGCGCGTTGTTCAATAAACGGGTTAGGCCAGTTATGCATGCGGCGTTCCTTCTTTTGTTTCGACTCTCGTTTCCTGCCAGGCGTTCAGTTCGCGGTAATTGGCGCGGCGTTTCTCCAGGTCGAGCTGGATCTGTTTCATGGTTTCCCGATCCACTTTCAGCAGTCGCACTACGCCGGCAGTGATCAAATACCCCACGCCCGGGATCACCGTAAACAGCAGGACGATCCCGTTAATAGCATCCGCGCTTTGTGCTTTCGCGCCGGCGTCGTAGCCATACCAGGAGAGCAGGAAGCCCACCATCGCGCCAGCAATCGCCAGCCCCAGCTTGAGGAAGAAGATATTGCCCGAGAAGCTGATCCCGGTGATGCGTTTACCGGTTTTCCACTCGCCATAGTCGTCCACATCGGCCATTAGCGACCAGTGTAGCGGAGATGGGATCTGGTGAAGAATGTTAAGCAGGAAGTAGAGCACCACGATGGTGACGGTGGCTTTCGGGTCGAAGAAATAGAACGCGCAGGAGAAAATCGCCAGCACGATGTTGGTCCAGAAGAACACTTTCAGCTTACACCAGCGGTCGGTCAGCACTTTCGCCAGCATACTGCCGAACATCATGCCCACCACACCCAGGCTGATAAACAGGGTGGCAAAGTGGGTGCTCTGGCTCATCACCCAGGTGACGTAATACATGGTGGCCGCCATGCGGATAAAGCCCGGGCAGACGTTGCAGAGGGTCAGCAGCAAAATGCGTACCCACTGGTCGTTTTTCCACACGTCCTTCAGATCGTTTTTCAGCTCATCATGGGTCTGTACCGCCGGACGCACACGCTCACGCACGGTGGAGAAGCAGAACAGGAACATACAGGTGCCAATCAGCGCCAGCACGGTCATCGCCATCTGATAACCTTTGGCTTTGTTATCGCCACCAAACCAGTCGGCCATCGGCAGGAGCGTGAGCGACAGCAAAAGCGTGGCAATACCGACCATGACAAAGCGATAGGACTGGCAGGCCACGCGCTCTTTTGGATCGTTGGTAATCACGCCGCCCAGCGAGCAGTAAGGAATGTTGATGGCCGTATAAGTTAACGAGAGCAGGAAGTAGGTCACAAAGGCATAGATAACTTTGCTGTTATAGCTCCACTCAGGGGTGGTGAACATCAGGATACTGAACAGCGCATAAGGGAACGCAATCCACAATAGCCATGGACGAAACCGCCCATACTTACTGCGGGTACGGTCCGCGATGGCCCCCATGATCGGGTCCGTAACGGCATCAATGACGCGCACAGACAGCAGCAAGACGCCGACCAGCGCAGGTGCCAGACCAAAAATGTCGGTATAAAAATAATTAACAAACAACATGATGGCGCCGAAGATGATATTGCATCCTGCATCGCCCATCCCATAGCCGATCTTCTCTTTTACTGACAGTTTATTGTTATCCATTGACTGCTCTCCGGGTGACGGTATGGAGAGAATTATTTGCTGGCTAATCGATATATGCGTTGCAGTATCAGGGCGGTGATATGGATAAAGCGGCTGACGAGGTGAATTTGTGAGGAAGGTAACAAACGCTCAGCACCCGCGAAGCGAGTGCTGAGCTGAAGGGCTATTAATGTGCTTTTACGGCTTTGCCGTTTTTCTGTTTAACCAGATAACCCACGCCGAGGATCGCAATCCAGACCGGGATCAGGTAAACGGAAATCGCCATGCCTGGGGTGATCAGCATAATCACCAGCACACCCGCCATAAACAGCAGGCAAACCCAGTTGCCCAGCGGATAGAGCAGGGCAGGGAAGCGGGTGGTTACGCCCTGCTGCTGTTTCGCGCGGCGGAACTTGATGTGCGCCAGGCTGATCATTGCCCAGTTAATCACCAGGGCCGAGACCACCAGGGCCATCAGCAGACCAAACGCCGATTCAGGTGCCATGTAGTTAATCAGCACGCAAAGCGCCGTCACGATAGCCGAAACAATGATGGTATTGACCGGCACGCCGCGCTTATCGACGTTGAGCAGCGCTTTTGGTGCGTTACCCTGCTGCGCCAGGCCGAACAGCATACGGCTGTTGCAGTATACGCAGCTGTTATATACTGAAAGCGCTGCCGTCAGCACGACGATATTAAGCGCATTCGCCACAAAGGTATCGCCCAGTTCGTGGAAGATCAGAACGAACGGGCTGGTGTCGGCCGTGACGCGCGTCCACGGCAGAAGCGAAAGCAGAACGGCCAGCGAACCCACATAGAAAATCAGGATACGGTAGATAACCTGGTTAGTGGCTTTTGGGATGCTCTGCTCCGGATTGTCGGCTTCAGCGGCGGTGATCCCCACCAGCTCCAGCCCCCCGAAAGAGAACATGATAATCGCCATCATCATCACCAGGCCGGTCATCCCGTGAGGCAGGAATCCCCCTTGCTCCCAGAGGTTACGCACTGTGGCCTGTGGACCGCCGTTGCCGCTGAACAGCAGCCAGCCGCCAAAGATGATCATCGCCACCACGGCAATCACTTTGATAATGGCAAACCAGAACTCCATCTCACCGAACACTTTGACGTTGGTCAGGTTGATGGTGTTGATAATAACGAAGAACGCTGCCGCAGAAGCCCAGGTTGGGATCTCGGGATACCAGAACTGAATGTATTTCCCCACGGCAGTCAGTTCTGCCATGGCCACCAGAACGTAAAGTACCCAGTAGTTCCAGCCTGAGGCGAAACCGGCAAAACTGCCCCAGTATTTGTAGGCAAAGTGGCTGAAAGAGCCTGCAACCGGCTCTTCAACGACCATCTCACCGAGCTGGCGCATGATCAGAAACGCGATGAAACCTGCGATAGCGTAACCCAGAATAATGCCCGGGCCGGCCGACTGAATGACGGATGCGCTTCCCAGAAACAGGCCAGTGCCGATAGCACCACCCAGTGCGATGAGCTGAATATGGCGGTTTTTAAGGCCGCGCTTTAGCTGATCGCCGTGCTGTTGAGCTTCCATTTGAAACCTCGTGTGTGGTTGTTATGTTCACGCTGTGCGTGTGTAATTATGAATATCCGTTTTCTGTATTTATTTCTTTACGGTTAATGAGACCGAAAAAAGCGGAGATGTCTTCCGTAAGCGCAAGAATAGTGGTAAGCGCCTGTGAATGCACCTGCTTTATGAAGGGCTGATGACGAGTTGAATAAAAAGAAAGCATTTGTAAATCGCACCGTTAATTCTCACTACCCCAACCTATAGAATAGAAATGCCTCAAAAGTGGGCGAATTTTCATTATTTGCCTTGTTGAATCGCTTCAGATTGCAAAAACCCTCGTTTCATTAAGGTTAAAACTCCCTCTTTAGTAGTAATCAACTCTTTTGTGCAAAGTTACATTTCTGAAACGTTATTTCTGTAAGGTTGTTAAAATGTGCAGGGTTTACTGATTTCAATCAAAACCAATATGGACAGAAGGTGAATACTTTGTTACTTTAGCGATACGAACTTGAAATTGGTAAGACCAATTGACTCCGGGCAAAAAGGCGTAAGACAGGGAATATGGCCTACAGCAAAATTCGCCAACCAAAACTATCTGATGTGATTGAGCAGCAGCTGGAGTTTTTAATCCTCGAAGGGACACTGCGCCCGGGTGAGAAACTTCCGCCAGAACGCGAGCTGGCTAAACAGTTCGACGTATCCCGTCCCTCTCTGCGTGAGGCAATTCAACGCCTCGAAGCAAAGGGCTTGCTGCTTCGTCGCCAGGGCGGCGGAACCTTTGTACAAAACAGCCTGTGGCAGAGCTTCAGCGATCCGCTGGTAGAACTTCTCTCTGACCACCCAGAATCCCAGTTTGATCTGCTTGAGACCCGTCACGCGCTTGAAGGTATCGCGGCCTATTACGCCGCCCTTCGCAGCACTGATGAAGATCGCGTGCGTATCCGCGAACTGCATCAGGCCATTGAACGGGCACAGCAGTCCGGCGACTTAGACGCCGAGTCCAATGCCGTCGTCCAGTATCAGATTGCCGTCACCGAAGCGGCACACAACGTGGTGCTCCTCCATCTGCTACGCTGCATGGAGCCGATGCTGGCCCAGAACGTTCGTCAGAATTTTGAATTGTTGTATGCCCGTCGGGACATGCTCCCACTGGTAAGCAACCATCGCACCCGAGTATTCGAGGCGATAATGGCCGGGGAACCGGAGCAGGCGCGCGAAGCGTCGCACCGACATCTGGCTTTCATTGAGGAAATCTTGCTGGACCGCAGCCGAGAACAATCGCGTCGCGAACGTTCATTACGCCGCATACAGCAACGAAAGGATTAAGCGCCAGGTACTTTTAGAGCGCGGCAACTAAACGCAGAACCTGTCTTATTGTGTTTTCTGACGAAAATACAATGGGACAGGTTCCAGACAAATCAACGTATTAGATAGATAAGGAATACCCCCATGTCAGAACGTCTCCAAAATGACGTGGATCCGATCGAAACTCGCGACTGGCTACAGGCGATCGAATCGGTCATCCGTGAAGAAGGTGTTGAGCGCGCTCAGTATCTGATTGATCAGCTGCTTTCTGAAGCCCGCAAAGGCGGCGTGAAGGTTGCTTCAGGTGCAGGGGCTAGCAACTACGTAAACACGATTGCCGTTGAAGACGAACCGGAATACCCGGGCAATCTGGATCTGGAACGCCGTATCCGTTCTGCCATCCGCTGGAACGCCATCATGACCGTTCTGCGCGCGTCCAAGAAAGATCTGGAATTGGGTGGCCACATGGCGTCCTTCCAGTCCTCTGCGACCGTTTACGAAGTGTGCTTCAACCACTTCTTCCGTGCAGCCAACGAGAAAGACGGCGGCGATCTGGTGTACTTCCAGGGCCACATCTCTCCGGGCATCTATGCACGTGCATTCCTGGAAGGTCGTCTGACTGAAGAGCAGATGAACAACTTCCGTCAGGAAGTTCACGGTAAAGGTCTGTCTTCTTATCCGCACCCTAAACTGATGCCTGAATTCTGGCAGTTCCCGACCGTATCCATGGGTCTGGGCCCAATTGGTGCGATCTATCAGGCGAAATTCCTGAAGTACCTGGAACACCGTGGTCTGAAAGATACCTCTGAGCAAACCGTTTACGCCTTCCTGGGCGACGGCGAAATGGATGAGCCAGAGTCTAAAGGTGCGATCACCATCGCTACCCGTGAGAAGCTGGATAACCTGTGCTTCATCATCAACTGTAACCTGCAGCGTCTGGATGGTCCGGTAACCGGTAACGGCAAGATCATCAACGAACTGGAAGGCATCTTCGCTGGTGCTGGCTGGAACGTTATCAAAGTGATGTGGGGTTCCCGTTGGGACGAACTGCTGCGTAAAGACACCAGCGGTAAACTGATCCAGCTGATGAACGAAACCGTTGACGGTGACTACCAGACCTTCAAATCCAAAGACGGTGCCTACGTTCGTGAGCACTTCTTCGGCAAATATCCTGAAACCGCCGCACTGGTTGCAGACTGGACTGATGAACAGATCTGGGCGCTGAACCGTGGTGGTCACGATCCGAAGAAAATCTACGCTGCACTGAAAAAAGCGCGCGAAACCAAAGGTAAAGCGACTGTAATCCTGGCCCACACCATCAAAGGTTACGGCATGGGTGATACCGCAGAAGGTAAAAACATCGCTCACCAGGTTAAGAAAATGAACATGGACGGCGTGCGCTACATCCGCGACCGTTTCAACGTGCCAGTGACCGATGAGCAGGTAGAAAACCTGTCTTACATCACCTTCCCGGAAGGTTCTGAAGAGTACAAGTACCTGCACGAACGTCGTCAGGCGCTGAAAGGCTACCTGCCAGCTCGTCAGCCTAACTTCACCGAGAAACTGGAACTGCCAGCGCTGGAAGACTTCTCTCAGCTGCTGGAAGAGCAGAACAAAGAGATCTCCACCACTATCGCTTTCGTTCGTGCCCTGAATGTGATGCTGAAGAACAAGTCGATCAAAGATCGTCTGGTGCCAATCATCGCTGACGAAGCGCGTACTTTCGGTATGGAAGGTCTGTTCCGTCAGATCGGTATCTACAGCCCGAACGGCCAGCAGTACACCCCGCAGGACCGTGAGCAGGTTGCTTACTACAAAGAAGACGAGAAAGGTCAGATCCTGCAGGAAGGTATCAACGAGCTGGGCGCAGGCGCATCCTGGCTGGCTGCTGCGACCTCCTACAGCACCAACAACCTGCCGATGATCCCGTTCTACATCTACTACTCCATGTTCGGGTTCCAGCGTATCGGTGACCTGTGCTGGCAGGCAGGCGACCAGCAGGCTCGCGGCTTCCTGATTGGTGGTACTTCCGGTCGTACGACCCTGAACGGTGAAGGTCTGCAGCACGAAGATGGCCACAGCCACATTCAGTCTCTGACTATCCCTAACTGTATCTCTTACGACCCGTCTTACGCGTACGAAGTGGCAGTCATCATGCATGACGGTCTGCAGCGCATGTACGGCGAAGCGCAAGAGAACATTTACTACTACATCACCACCCTGAACGAAAACTACCACATGCCGGCAATGCCAGCAGGTGCCGAGGAAGGTATCCGTAAAGGTATCTACAAACTCGAAACCCTCGAAGGTAGCAAAGGTAAAGTTCAGCTGCTGGGCTCCGGTTCTATTCTGCGTCACGTTCGTGAAGCAGCGCAGATCCTGGCGAAAGACTACGGTGTGGGTTCCGACGTATACAGCGTGACCTCCTTCACTGAACTGGCGCGTGATGGCCAGGATTGTGAGCGCTGGAACATGCTGCACCCAATGGAAACCCCACGCGTTCCGTACATCGCTCAGGTGATGAACGACGCGCCAGCGGTGGCGTCTACTGACTATATGAAACTGTTCGCTGAGCAGGTTCGTACTTACGTTCCAGCTGATGATTATCGCGTACTGGGTACTGACGGCTTCGGTCGTTCTGACAGCCGCGAAAACCTGCGTCACCACTTCGAAGTTGATGCTTCTTACGTGGTTGTAGCAGCACTGGGCGAACTGGCTAAACGTGGCGAAATCGATAAGAAAGTGGTTGCGGACGCAATTACCAAATTCAACATCGATGCAGAAAAAGTTAACCCGCGTCTGGCGTAAGAGGTAAAAGAATAATGGCTATCGAAATCAATGTACCGGACATCGGGGCTGATGAAGTTGAAATCACCGAGATCCTGGTCAAAGTTGGCGACAAAGTTGAAGCTGAACAGTCGCTGATCACCGTAGAAGGCGACAAAGCCTCTATGGAAGTCCCGTCTCCTCAGGCTGGCATCGTTAAAGAGATCAAAGTCTCTGTTGGCGATAAAACCGAGACTGGCAAACTGATCATGATTTTCGATTCCGCCGACGGTGCAGCAGCTGCTGCACCTGCGCAGGAAGAGAAGAAAGAAGCTCCGGCCGCCGCTGCTCCAGCAGCTGCCGCGGCAGCGAAAGAAGTTAACGTGCCTGACATCGGCGGTGACGAAGTTGAAGTCACTGAAATCCTGGTGAAAGTGGGCGATACCGTTGCGGCTGAGCAGTCTCTGATCACCGTAGAAGGCGATAAAGCGTCTATGGAAGTGCCGGCGCCGTTCGCAGGCACCGTTAAAGAGATCAAGATCAACACCGGTGACAAAGTGTCTACCGGTTCTCTGATCATGATCTTCGACGTGGCGGGTGCTGCACCTGCCGCTGCGCCAGCTCAGGCTGCTGCTCCGGCTCCTGCGGCTGCACCAGCAGCAGGCGGCGTGAAAGACGTTAACGTTCCTGACATCGGCGGTGACGAAGTTGAAGTGACCGAAGTGATGGTGAAAGTGGGCGACAAAGTTGCCGCTGAACAGTCACTGATCACCGTTGAAGGCGACAAAGCGTCTATGGAAGTGCCTGCGCCGTTCGCGGGTACCGTTAAAGAGATCAAAATCAGCACCGGCGACAAAGTGTCTACCGGCTCTCTGATCATGGTCTTCGAAGTGGAAGGCGCTGCGCCTGCCGCAGCTCCGGCTGCCGCGGCTGCTCCAGCACCGGCTGCTGCACCGACTCAGGCTGCTAAACCAGCGGCACCTGCTGCAAAAGCGGAAAGCAAATCTGAGTTCGCTGAAAACGACGCTTACGTCCACGCGACCCCGCTGATTCGTCGCCTGGCGCGCGAATTCGGCGTGAACCTGGCGAAAGTGAAAGGGACTGGCCGTAAAGGTCGTATCCTGCGCGAAGACGTTCAGGCTTATGTGAAAGACGCGGTGAAACGCGCTGAAGCTGCACCAGCTGCAGCCGCAGGCGGCGGTATCCCGGGCATGCTGCCATGGCCGAAAGTGGACTTCAGCAAGTTCGGCGAAATTGAAGAAGTGGAACTGGGCCGCATCCAGAAAATCTCTGGTGCTAACCTGAGCCGTAACTGGGTAATGATCCCGCACGTTACGCACTTCGACAAAACCGATATCACCGATCTGGAAGCGTTCCGTAAACAGCAGAACGCCGAAGCTGAGAAGCGTAAACTGGACGTGAAATTCACCCCAGTGGTCTTCATCATGAAAGCGGTTGCTGCGGCTCTGGAGCAGATGCCACGGTTCAACAGCTCCCTGTCCGAAGATGGTCAGAAGCTGACGCTGAAGAAATACATCAACATCGGTGTTGCGGTTGATACGCCAAATGGTCTGGTTGTTCCGGTCTTCAAAGACGTGAACAAGAAGAGCATCACTGAGCTGTCCCGTGAACTGACCACCATCTCCAAAAAAGCGCGTGATGGTAAGCTGACTGCCGGCGAAATGCAGGGCGGCTGCTTCACTATCTCCAGCATCGGCGGCCTGGGTACCACCCACTTCGCACCGATTGTTAACGCGCCGGAAGTGGCTATCCTCGGTGTGTCCAAGTCCGCGATGGAGCCAGTGTGGAATGGCAAAGAGTTCGTGCCGCGTCTGATGATGCCAATCTCTCTGTCCTTCGACCACCGCGTGATCGACGGTGCTGATGGTGCGCGTTTCATCACCATCATCAACAACATGCTGAGCGACATTCGCCGCCTGGTGATGTAAGTGAAAAGCCGGCCAGTCGGCCGGCTTTTTTCTGTTAATCTCATGTGGTTTGTGAGGTTATTGGCGAAAGCGACAATTCGTGAGCCGTTTGTTGTTTCAAAATTGTTAACAATTTTGTAAACTGCGGGCGGATAGAACGTCCCGGTGGATGAAGGGCGACAAGTACCTGGACCGCCGGAAATCAATAAGAGGTCATGATGAGTACTGAAATCAAAACTCAGGTCGTGGTACTTGGGGCAGGTCCCGCAGGTTACTCTGCAGCCTTCCGTTGCGCTGATTTAGGTCTGGAAACCGTCATCGTAGAACGTTACAACACCCTCGGCGGTGTTTGTCTGAACGTAGGTTGTATCCCTTCTAAAGCGCTGCTGCACGTCGCGAAAGTTATCGAAGAAGCCAAAGCGCTGGCTGAACACGGTATCGTCTTCGGCGAGCCGAAAACCGATATCGACAAAATCCGTACCTGGAAAGAGAAAGTTATCACTCAGCTGACCGGTGGTCTGGCGGGTATGGCGAAAGGCCGTAAAGTGAAAGTGGTTAACGGTCTGGGTAAATTCACCGGTGCGAACACCCTGGAAGTGGAAGGCGAAAACGGCAAAACCGTAATCAACTTCGACAACGCGATCATCGCGGCGGGCTCTCGTCCTATCGAACTGCCATTCATTCCACATGAAGATCCACGCGTGTGGGATTCCACCGATGCCCTGGAACTGAAAACCGTTCCAAAACGCCTGCTGGTTATGGGCGGCGGTATCATCGGTCTGGAAATGGGTACCGTGTACCATGCACTGGGTTCCGATATTGACGTGGTTGAAATGTTCGACCAGGTTATCCCGGCTGCGGATAAAGACATCGTTAAAGTCTTCACCAAGCGTATCAGCAAGAAATTCAACCTGATGCTGGAAACCAAAGTGACTGCCGTTGAAGCGAAAGAAGACGGTATTTACGTTTCCATGGAAGGTAAAAAAGCGCCATCCGAACCACAGCGTTACGACGCCGTGCTGGTGGCGATCGGCCGTGTGCCGAACGGTAAAAACCTCGACGCGGGCAAAGCTGGCGTGGAAGTGGACGACCGTGGCTTCATCCGCGTTGACAAACAGCTGCGCACTAACGTGCCGCACATCTTTGCTATCGGCGATATCGTTGGTCAGCCAATGCTGGCGCACAAAGGTGTTCACGAAGGTCACGTTGCCGCTGAAGTTATCGCCGGCATGAAACACTACTTCGATCCGAAAGTGATCCCATCTATCGCGTACACCGAGCCAGAAGTGGCATGGGTAGGTCTGACCGAGAAAGAAGCGAAAGAGAAAGGCATCAGCTACGAAACCGCCACCTTCCCGTGGGCTGCTTCTGGCCGTGCTATCGCTTCCGACTGCGCAGACGGTATGACCAAACTGATCTTCGACAAAGAGACCCACCGCGTTATCGGTGGTGCGATTGTCGGTACCAATGGCGGCGAGCTGCTGGGTGAAATCGGTCTGGCGATCGAAATGGGTTGCGACGCAGAAGACATCGCGCTGACCATCCACGCTCACCCGACTCTGCACGAGTCCGTGGGCCTGGCGGCAGAAGTGTTTGAAGGTAGCATCACCGACCTGCCAAACGCGAAAGCGAAGAAGAAATAAGTTTCTTCAGACAAAAAAAGCGGCCTCTGGCCGCTTTTTTTATGTGCTGGATTCAGGGAGCCACAGGCTGCCAGGTTTTATCCGGGTTATAAGCAGTTAACGCCCGGGCTTTCTGCTCAGAATCATTGCCGAGATCGGCCTGGTACACCTTGTCATCCTGGTTTATCACAAAGCTCATGACGCCGGTCTGACCATAGCTGACGGGCCATGCCACCATCGCAAAGCCTTTCTCATCAGGCAGGATACGGAACCGATAGCCGTGATAGCCTGCACCGGGCTCTTTGGGGCTGAAGGCCGGCCCCAGCGGGCTGGGGGCTTCACCCGGCGAAACGGGCCAGTAGAGACCATCTTTTTTCCCTTCAGAGCTGACAATTTTCTGCGCGTATTTTTGATTCATGGCGAAATAGCTCTGCTGGGCATCCACATAGGCATGTAATGCTTCGATGGCGGCAAGCTCGTTACGCCCGATCTCGCGGGTCAGGATCTCCTCGGCGCCCTCCTTGATATCGAATTGCCATCCGGCAGCGGTTTTGACAACCGGGATGGGCAGCTGCCAGTCGTTATTTCCGACAACCAGATGCGCCGTATTACCGTCGATAACCGTGTTGTGCCGCACCTTCCAGTCACGCAGGAAACGATCGACGGCATCAGGATCGACCCCTTCAGGCGGCAAAAAATCGCGCCAGTTCTCTCCAAGCAGATTGTTCATCGCCGTTTCATTCTGTTCACTGATGGCCTGCGCCAGCGCATCGGTCGCCTGAGCGGGCGTGCTGAAGGATTGCTGTGCCATCGCAGCGGCGGACATCATGAACAACACCATTCCACAGACAAGATTCGTTTTCATGTTGGCTCCCTTAACGATGACGGAATTCACGGTGTTCAGCACGTCCGGCAGGGGCCTGACGCGGCTGCTGATGACGGGCAGCCAGTTGTCTGCTTTGCGTACCCCTTTGCTGCTGGGCTTGCCAGTTGGCAGAGCGGCTGTCGTTACCGCTCAGCGCATTCGCGCGAGGCTGGCTGGTTCGCTGCGGGATATGGCGTTGCTGAGCAGGCTGCGCGATCCGTTTCTCCTGTCGCTGGGTTACGGCATGGCGATTATCACGCTGCTGCGAGGTGGTTCGCTTTGCCGTTTGCGATCTGGTGTCGTAGCCACGGTAGTTGTTGCGCTGGGATATCTGCTTCAGCTGTTCGCCTGAAGCCTGGCGCTGTGCATCTTTGGTTCCCGGACGCGCGGTTTGTGGGAAGGTTTTACCCGTCGATTTCTCCATCTGGCTCAGGGCCGCCTGACGCTGGCTGTCGCGGTTAACCGGTTTTTGCTGCGTAGAACTGAGCCCCGTTACCATGTCAGTGGAATGGAAGCGGTTATTGAGCTGGCTGGTGGGGTAGGGCACACCTTCCCGATATGCCGGGTTATGCTGCCAGGTGCGGTTGGCATCCGTCAGGCGTTGGCCACTGATTTTATTGAAGTTCTCAACGTTGATATTGATATTGTTATCACCGTTGCGGTTATAGCCGCCGTGATTCCAGTCATCGTCATGATGGTGGTCCCAGTCGTCGTCATCATCCCAGTCGATGTTGCTGAAGATGGCGTAGGTTGTCGCCACGCCCAGGCTGAAGCCTAAGCCTTTAACCAGACTGTCCGTAAACTGCTCTCCCGGAGAAGGAGGAAGATAGGTTGGCGGGTAGGCAGTGTTTGGCCAGGTACCGTAGACGGTATTGGGGTTATAGGTGGGGACGTAAACGACCTGCGGATCCGCGGATTCAATTTTGATCACCGTCGGGGCAGGCGTGGTGGAAGTCGTCGATTCGCTGGTGGCCGATTTGGCCGGGGCAGGTTTTGTCACGGTGGTGACCGTCTGCTGAGGCGTTGATTGTAAGGCGCCGGTCTTTTGTGCCAGCGCGCGCAGGCGTTGGACGGAATCCATGACATCTTTCGGTTGCGCGAGAAACGCATCCCCCAGATTTTGTACCCACGGCGGGTTTTCACCCATCAGCGACATCAGTTGAGGAAACGCGACCAGTGATTTTACGCTGGGATCCCAGGGCTGGCTGGCAACGGCCTGAATAGCGGCGTCTCCTTCCATTTTAGGGTTGTCTTTGGACCACTGCGCCGCCTGGATGACGTTGGCCGGGTAGGTCGAGGCCATTAAAATTTGTGACAGCAGGGCATCCGGATAGAGCGCGATGGGAGCAACCCACTGATCGATTTGCGCAGCCGTATAGGCTGGAGCGACGACGGGGGCGGGTTGCGCTGCTGCGGGGGTTACCGGTTGTTGTGCGACGGGAGCGGGGACGGCAGGCTCTGTCGCCCGACTTTTGACAAACATGACGCCTGAGGCGGCAAACAGCCCGGCACTGCACAGAAGAACAAGCAGATGGGGTTTAAAGGGCAACTTCATAAAATGACTCCAACGAGACAAGCGCTGTGCCGTGAGGCGTTACGGTTGGCGTGAGTATTATTCACTCGCCTTTTACTGTTTTGACTTTTGTTGGGGAGCTGCCGGTACGTCCGGATAAAGAGTGTGAGTATTTATTACACAATTATATGTGATAGCTGAAAAGCCGCTGGGATTTCAGAAGGCCGCTCTTGCGAGCGGCCAGCAGCTAGTTGCCGAGGTTGACAACAAACAGCACCGTGATGTCGGATATGTTCCAGCCACCGTGCAGTGCCGTAAGCAGTAAACCGAGCGCAACGATCAGCGCAGTGATTCGCATCTCCATTGCGTGCGTTGCTTTACAGGCTACGCGGGTTCATTCTTCACCGGGAAAGGCAGAACCAGGCAAATTGGGATTGCCGCGTAGGTTACGGAACTGCTTCCGGGCCCGGTGACTGGTTGCTACACCAGCGAAGCAGGCCGTGGAGAAGAGTAATCGACTCGGTAGTAATTCAGAAGGCTAAAAATGAAGTTAAAAGGGTTTTCATTCGAAACAGGAAGACGCTACGCAAAACTGACATGATGGCTTGCAAGCCAGCGGGTTGTGATGCAAAATTCATCGCGTTGGGATTGCCGCAAATCTGCCAACCCGGTGTGCTACCACCGCAAGGCAACAAATAAACCGCTTTCAGGCGGTTTTTTTGTTGCCAAAATTCCCCCCGTCAGCCCTCTACACCATGCTTAACGATTCAGCAAATTTTTTAATGTTGCTTTTTTGTAAACGGATTAACACTGTGCAGAAATCCTGCTATGCTGCCCGACGCGGTATCGGGCATTTACCCTACAAACTGCTGTCTCACAGGAGCGTGAAGGGAACGCCCGCCGCATATGACAATGAGAGCGAGGAGAACCGTCGTGCTAGAAGAATACCGTAAGCACGTAGCAGAACGTGCCGCCGAGGGAATTGTACCCAAACCGTTAGATGCAACCCAAATGGCCGCGCTCGTCGAGCTGCTGAAGAACCCGCCTAAGGGCGAAGAAGAATTCCTGTTAGATCTGCTGATCAACCGCGTACCGCCTGGCGTAGATGAAGCTGCCTACGTAAAAGCCGGATTCCTTGCTGCTATCGCCAAAGGCGAAGCCACCTCCCCACTGGTTACTCCTGAAAAAGCCATTGAACTGCTCGGCACCATGCAGGGTGGTTATAACATTCATCCGCTGATTGACACGCTGGATAACGACACGCTGGCCCCAATTGCCGCTAAAGCGCTCTCTTCAACGCTGCTGATGTTCGATAACTTCTACGATGTGGAAGAAAAAGCCAAAGCAGGCAACGTCTATGCGAAGCAGGTGATGCAGTCCTGGGCCGATGCCGAATGGTTCCTGAACCGTCCTGCGCTGGCTGAAAAAATTACCGTTACCGTATTCAAAGTTACCGGTGAAACCAACACCGATGACCTCTCTCCGGCACCGGATGCATGGTCTCGTCCGGATATCCCGCTGCACGCCCTCGCGATGCTGAAAAACGCCCGTGAAGGCATTGAGCCGGATCAGCCTGGCGTTGTCGGCCCGATCAAACAGATCGAAGCGTTGCAGAAAAAAGGCTTCCCGCTGGCATACGTCGGTGACGTTGTCGGTACCGGTTCTTCCCGTAAATCCGCAACCAACTCCGTCCTGTGGTTTATGGGTGACGACATTCCGCATGTGCCGAACAAACGCGGCGGCGGTCTGTGCCTGGGCGGTAAGATTGCCCCAATCTTCTTCAACACCATGGAAGATGCTGGCGCACTGCCAATCGAAGTGGATGTGTCTAACCTGAACATGGGCGACGTGATTGACGTTTACCCATACAAAGGTGAAGTCCGTAACCACGACACCAACGAACTGCTGGCGAGCTTCGAGCTGAAAACCGACGTGCTGATCGACGAAGTGCGTGCCGGTGGCCGTATCCCGCTGATCATCGGTCGTGGCCTGACCACCAAAGCGCGTGAAGCGCTGGGTCTGCCGCACTCAGACGTGTTCCGTCATGCGAAAGACGTCGCAGAAAGCAATCGTGGCTTCTCGCTGGCGCAGAAAATGGTTGGCCGCGCGTGCGGCGTAGCCGGCGTCCGTCCGGGGGCTTACTGCGAGCCGAAGATGACCTCCGTGGGTTCTCAGGACACCACAGGCCCAATGACCCGTGACGAACTGAAAGACCTGGCGTGCCTGGGCTTCTCGTCTGACCTGGTCATGCAGTCCTTCTGTCACACGGCGGCCTATCCGAAGCCGGTTGACGTAACCACGCACCACACGCTGCCAGACTTCATCATGAACCGTGGCGGCGTCTCCCTGCGTCCGGGCGACGGCGTTATCCACTCCTGGCTGAACCGTATGCTGCTGCCGGATACCGTCGGTACCGGCGGTGACTCCCATACCCGTTTCCCGATTGGTATCTCCTTCCCGGCTGGCTCCGGTCTGGTGGCGTTTGCCGCAGCGACCGGCGTGATGCCGCTGGATATGCCGGAATCGGTACTGGTGCGCTTCAAAGGTAAAATGCAGCCGGGTATCACCCTGCGCGACCTGGTTCACGCTATCCCGCTGTATGCCATCAAACAGGGCCTGCTGACCGTTGAGAAGAAAGGTAAGAAAAACATCTTCTCTGGCCGCATTCTGGAAATTGAAGGGCTGCCGGATCTCAAAGTTGAGCAGGCGTTCGAGCTGACCGATGCGTCTGCAGAGCGTTCCGCTGCGGGTTGTACCATCAAGCTGAACAAAGAGCCGATCATTGAGTATCTGAACTCTAACATTGTCCTGCTGAAGTGGATGATTGCGGAAGGCTACGGCGACCGTCGTACGCTGGAGCGTCGTATTCAGGGGATGGAGAAATGGCTGGCGGATCCGCAACTGCTGGAAGCCGATGCTGACGCAGAATATGCGGCGGTGATCGACATCGATCTGGCAGACATTAAAGAGCCAATTCTCTGTGCACCGAACGATCCTGACGATGCGCGTCTGCTGTCTGACGTGCAGGGCGATAAGATCGACGAAGTGTTCATCGGTTCCTGTATGACCAACATCGGCCACTTCCGTGCTGCCGGTAAACTGCTGGATACTCACAAAGGCCAGCTGCCGACCCGCCTGTGGGTGGCACCGCCAACCCGTATGGATGCGGCACAGCTGACCGAAGAGGGCTATTACAGCGTGTTTGGTAAGAGCGGTGCGCGTATCGAAATCCCTGGCTGTTCCCTGTGTATGGGTAACCAGGCGCGCGTGGCAGACGGTGCGACGGTGGTCTCCACCTCTACCCGTAACTTCCCGAACCGTTTAGGTACCGGTGCTAACGTCTACCTGGCGTCTGCTGAGCTGGCAGCGGTTGCGGCACTGATTGGCAAACTGCCAACGCCGGAAGAGTACCAGACCTTTGTGGCTCAGGTTGATAAGACAGCGGTGGATACCTATCGCTATCTGAACTTCGACCAGCTCTCTCAGTACACCGAGAAAGCTGACGGGGTGATCTTCCAGACGGCGGTATAAAAGCAAAACCGTCTCTACGAGAAGGTTTTTAGTGTTTGCACCCTCTCCCGTGGGAGAGGGACGGGGTGAGGGCATCAGGCCGCAGGGTCTTGCTCTCACCTTTTTATTTTCATTCCTCCCGCCTCACACGCTTTTTTTCTTCCTCTCTGCTGCGATAATTACCGTAATGGCTTTGCAGAGGAAAATACTATGGATTACGAATTTCTGCGCGACATCACCGGGGTGGTGAAAGTGCGTATGTCGATGGGCCACGAAGCCGTTGGACACTGGTTTAACGAAGAGGTGAAAGAAAATCTCGCGCTTCTTGATGAAGTTGAACAGGCGGCGAATACGGTGAAAGGCAGTGAACGCTCCTGGCAACGCGCGGGTCATGAATACACGCTGTGGATGGATGGCGAAGAGGTGATGGTGCGAGCCAACCAGCTGGAATTCTCGGGCGACGAGATGGAAGAGGGGATGAGCTACTACGACGAAGAGAGCCTGTCGCTGTGCGGCGTGGAGGACTTTCTGCAGGTCGTGGCGGCGTACCGGGCGTTCATGAAACAGAAATAGCACACGGGAGCGTCCTTGCTCCTCGCGCGTCTTACACGGCCGGAATATTGCGGCCGTAGTAGATTTCGCGCATCTCTTTCCAGAGCAGGTCGGTAATGACCTTGCGCTCTTCTTCGCTTAAATCTTCTGGCTTTGTGTGGAACATGTAGTGCTTAAGGTCAAACTCCTTAAGCAGCATCTTGGTGTGGAAGATGTTCTCCTGGTACACGTTCACGTCCATCATGTCGTACAGCGATTTCATGTCCTCGGACATAAAGTTCTGAATGGAGTTGATCTCGTGATCGATAAAGTGCTTCATGCCGTTGATATCACGCGTGAAACCACGCACACGATAATCAATGGTAACGATATCGGATTCCAGCTGGTGGATTAAATAGTTCAGCGCATTTAACGGCGAGATCACGCCGCAGGTGGATACTTCGATATCAGCGCGGAACGTACACAGTCCGCCTTCCGGGTGGCTTTCCGGGTAGGTATGTACGCAGATATGGCTTTTATCGAGATGCGCGACAACCACTTCCGGCAGCGGGCCTGGATGCTCGGTTTTATCGATTAGTTTTGGGTCGACCGGCTCTTCGCTGACCAGAATGGTCACGCTGGCGCCCTGGGGTTCATAATCCTGGCGGGCGATGTTCAGGATATTAGCGCCGATAATGGAACAGGTTTCCGACAGGATCTCGGTCAGTCGGTTGGCATTGTAGAGTTCATCGATATAGGCGATGTAGCCATCGCGCTCTTCCGCTGTTTTGGCGTAGCAGATATCGTAAATACAAAAACTCAGGCTTTTGGTCAGGTTGTTAAAGCCATGCAGTTTAAGCTTTTTCAATTAGTTCACCCCCTGGGAGGACAGTGCATCTTGCAGGTACTGCGGCAAGGCAAAGGCTGCGGTATGAACCGCGGGATTGTAGTAACGGCACTGGAGACCCGCCTGATGGAAGCGCGCCTGGATAATTTCCGTGGACAGATGGCGCAGGACATCGTTATCCGTCGCCCATGCAAAGGTCATGATCCCGCCGTAGTAGGTCGGAATGGCAGCCTGATAGAAGCTGACATCGCCAAAATAGGTGCTCAGTTTGCGGTGGCTGTCGAGCGCTTCATCCTGCTGCAGGAAGCAGACGCCATTTTGCGCCACAAAGATACCGCCAGGGTTCAGGCAACGCTTGCAACCTTCGTAGAACGACGAGGTAAACAGCGACGCGCCGGGGCCGATAGGGTCGGTACAGTCAGAGATAATGACGTCAAACGTCTGGGTCGTCTGGTTGACGAAGTTCACGCCATCGTCAATCACCAGCTTAAAGCGCGGATCGTCGTAGCTACCCGCATTATGGTTGGGCAGGTACTGACGACAGAATGAGACCACGCCCGCATCGATCTCCACCATGGTGATGCTTTCAATGGACTGGTGGCGGGAGACTTCGCGCAGCATCGCCCCGTCACCACCGCCGATAATCAGCACGTGTTTTGCGTGCCCATGCGCCAGCAGCGGGACGTGGGTCATCATCTCATGATAGATAAACTCATCCCGCTCGGTGGTTTGCACCACGCCGTCCAGCGCCATTACGCGGCCAAAAGCGGCATTCTCGAAGATGATCAGATCCTGATGATCGGTTTTCTCATGATAAAGCACGTTATCAACGGCAAAGTACTGACCAAACTGGTCATGCAGTGTTTCATGCCACAACGTGTGGTCGGCCATACGCGGACTCCTCCTTCGTTAACATCCGTTACACTCACGAAAAATGAGCGAAACATGATAGCTAACTATAACCGTGGTTGCACGGTTCCAGGCGAAACAAGAGGCGTCGGGAAGGTTATTTCACGTAGGCGAGCAGGCTAAGCGAATCGCGGGCCAGCGCTTTGCATTTTTTTGCCGTAGGGATACCGATACCGCTTAAATCGCGGTAGCTATCTTCACCGAGCGCTTTCATGTCAAAGCTGTCGTAGTTGCTGAGATCCCATTGGTTCTGCTGGGCAAAAAAGACCAGTGCGCGACGAATTTGCCCGTTGGGTAAATTCTGGTAGCCACAATCATTTTTCAGGAACACAAAAACTGCCGTCAGATCGGCCATATCTTCCGCTTCATTTTCACTGAGCGCATAGCTGTTCGCACACATTGCCATCAGGCTGGTGAACAAAATTGTCCTGAAAAACGTCTTCATTGCTTCTACCACTGCATCACGGAAAATCAACGTTAGCATATTTGGTGCCAGTGCGACGATCTTTATTATTGCCGCGTTACTTGACCTTCCGGTAAGGGGAGGGTTTATGCTCAAAAGATCGTCTGCACGAAATAAGGAAATGAATATGCAACGTCGTGAATTTCTAAAATATTCCGTTGCGTTGGGGGTTGCCAGCGCATTACCACTGTGGAGTCGCGCGGTTCTGGCGGCCGACAGACCTGCCTTACCCATTCCTGATTTATTGACCGCCGATGCCCGTGGCCGTATCCAGCTAGTGGTTCAGTCCGGTAAAACGGCGTTTGGCAAATATAACGCCACCACCTGGGGCTATAACGGCAATCTGCTTGGCCCGGCGCTGCAGTTGCGCAGAGGGAAAGCCGTCACCGTTGATATTCACAACACGCTGGCAGAAGAGACGACGCTGCACTGGCACGGACTGGAAGTGCCGGGCGAGGTTGACGGCGGCCCGCAAGGGATTATTAAAGCGGGCGGGAAGCGCACCGTGACTTTTACCCCCGAGCAGCGGGCGGCGACCTGCTGGTTCCACCCGCATCAGCACGGCAAAACAGGTCATCAGGTGGCAATGGGGCTGGCAGGCCTGGTGCTGATTGAAGATGACGAAAGCCGCCTGCTGCGTCTGCCCAAACAGTGGGGTATCGATGATGTGCCGGTTATTGTGCAGGACAAAAAATTTACCGCAGACGGTCAGATTGATTATCAGCTCGATGTGATGAGCGCGGCGGTCGGCTGGTTTGGCGACACGCCGCTGACTAATGGCGCGATTTACCCCCAGCACGCCGCGCCAAAAGGCTGGTTGCGGTTACGTCTGCTCAACGGATGTAATGCGCGCTCGCTGAATTTTGCCGCCAGCGATAAACGCCCGCTGTACGTGGTGGCGAGCGACGGTGGACTGCTGCCTGAGCCGGTCAAAGTGCAGGAACTCCCTATGCTGATGGGCGAGCGCTTTGAGGTGCTGGTGGACATCAGCGACGGTAAGCCGTTTGACCTGGTGACGCTCCCGGTCAGCCAGATGGGCATGGCCGTTGCGCCATTTGATAAGCCTCATCCGGTATTACGCATTCAGCCTCTGCAGATCGCCGCATCCGGGATCCTGCCAGATACCTTAACCACTTTGCCAGCCCTCCCGTCGCTTGATGGTCTAACCCAGCGCAAACTGCAGCTTTCGATGGATCCGATGCTCGATATGATGGGCATGCAGGCGCTGATGAAGAAATATGGCGACCAGGCGATGGCGGGGATGCACCACGGGCAGATGATGGGCCATATGAATATGGACCATGGCAAAATGGGTGGAATGGGCAACATGAATCACGGCGGTCACGGGTTTGATTTCCACAACGCCAACATGATAAACGGCCAGGCGTTCGACATGAACACGCCGATGTTCGCTGCCACAAAAGGGCAGTTTGAGCGCTGGGTGATTTCAGGCGAAGGCGACATGATGCTGCATCCGTTCCATATTCACGGCACCCAGTTCCGTATTCTTTCAGAGAACGGCAAAGCGCCGGATGCGCATCGCGCGGGCTGGAAAGATACAGTGAGAGTGGAAGGCGGCGTCAGCGAGGTGCTGGTGAAGTTTGACCATGCTGCGCCGAAGGAGTTTGCCTATATGGCGCACTGCCATCTGCTGGAGCATGAAGATACGGGGATGATGCTGGGTTTCACGGTTTAGGCACCCGCGGCCTGATGCCCTCACCCTGGCCCTCTCCCTGTGGGAGAGGGAACAAACATAAAAAACGGCAACCGAGGTTGCCGTTTTGCATTTATTTTGCGTCGTCCGGCAACGCATACGCGACAATATAGTCGCCCATCTTCGTGCCAAACGAACCGTGACCGCCCGCAGAGATGACAACGTACTGCTTGCCATTCACTTCATAGGTCATCGGCGTTGCCTGTCCACCGGCTGGCAGACGGCCTTGCCACAGTTTCTCACCGTTGGTCATGTTGTACGCGCGCAGGTAGTTATCTGCGGTTGCCGCGATGAACAGCACGTTACCGGCGGTGGAGATTGGGCCACCCAGCATTGGCATACCCATGTTGAACGGCACCGGAACCGGCATCGGGAACGGCATGCTGTCCTGCGGGGTACCAATACGTTTTTTCCACACGATCTGGTTGGTTTTCAGATCCAGACCGGAGATATATCCCCAGGCAGGCTGTTTACACGGCAGACCAAACGGAGACAGGAATGGATTCAGGGTGACGCCAAACGGTACACCATACTGCGGCTGAATACCGGCTTCGGTACCGCTGCCTTTCGCGTCTTTTGGCTGCTCCATCGGGTTACCTGGACCACGTGGGATCAGTTTAGAGACAAACGGCAGCGCCATCGGGTTGGCAATCGCCACCTGACGATTAGGGTCAACGGAGATCCCGCCCCATTCGAACATCCCCAGGTTACCCGGGAAGACCAGCGTACCCTGCTCAGAAGGCGGGGTGAAGATGCCTTCATAGCGCAGCTGATGGAACATCACGCGGCATACCAGCTGGTCAAACATGGTGGCACCCCACATGTCTGCCCCGCTGAGATCTTTCTTCGGACGGAAGCTCAGGTCAGAGAACGGCTGCGTTTTCGTGACGTAATCGCCTTTTGCCGCGCCCTGAGGAACCGGTTTTTCCGGTGCAGGCACAACCAGCTCGCCGTTACGACGGTCCAGGACGAAGATGTTACCGGTTTTCGCCGGAGCATAAATCACCGGAACGGTTTTGCCGTTAACGGTAATGTCCGCCAGCGTTGGCTGGGACGGCATATCCATATCCCACAGATCGTGGTGTACGGTCTGGTAACTCCAGGCCAGTTTACCGGTGGTCGCGTTCAGCGCCAGAATGGAGCTGGCATAACGTTCCTGCTCAGGGGTACGGTTACCGCCCCAGATATCAGGCGTGGTCACGCCCATTGGCAGGTAGACCAGATCCAGCTTCGCGTCATACGCGGCCGGTGCCCAGGAGTTTGGCGAGTTAAAGGTAAAGGTGTGTTCATCAGACGGGATCGCGTTAGGATCTTTCGCGCCCGGATCGAAGGCCCACAGCAGTTTACCGGTGTTCACGTCGAAACCACGGATAACGCCAGAGGTTTCGCGGGTGGAGAAGTTATCCGTGACCGAACCAGCAATCACAATAGTCTTATCTGTGATGATGGGCGGTGAGGTGGGTTCATACAGACCCGGCGTGGTGTCCGGCATGTTGGTCTGCAGATTCAGGATACCTTTGTTGGCGAAGGTTTCGCACAGCTTGCCCGTTTCGGCGTTAATCGCGAACAGGCGGCCATCGTTCACCGGCAGCATAATGCGGCGAGGACAGTCGGCAATGACGTCCGGGCTGGCATTGTCCGCGCGCGCTTCGTGGTAAGAGACGCCACGGCAGGTGATGTGCTGGAACGACGGGTTGGAGTTCAGCTGCGGATCGAAGTGCCATTTCTCTTTACCGGTGGCCGCGTCGAGCGCGAACAGACGCTGGTGCGCCGTACACAGATAAAGCATGTTGCCCACTTTAATCGGCGTCACTTCGTTGGTCAGCTCACCTGGATCGTTCGGCATCTTCAGATCGCCGGTACGGAATACCCAGGCTTCTTTCAGGTTTTTCACGTTGTCCGCGTTGATTTGCTTCAGCGGGGAGTAGCGCTGACCTTCCTGGTTACGCCCATACGCCGGCCAGTCACCGTCCGCGACCTGCGAGATAGCCGCAGCAGGGGTTGACTCTGCGTTCAGCGTTCCGTTGATCTCCTGCGGGTCGTTAAAGCCGGCCCAGGTCAGGATGCCGCCACTGATGAGCAGCGCAACCACCAGCGCCGCAACGGCACCGCTGGAAGGCACGATCAGGCGACGCCAGACGAACGGCAGGATCAGCCAGATACCGAAGAAGACCAGAATGTCACTGCGCGGCGTCAGTGCCCAGAAGTCGAAACCGACTTCCCAGACGCCCCAGATCATGGTGGCGAGGAGTAATGCAGCATAGAGCCACAGTGCGGATTGTTTTCTACGCCAGAGCAGGACGGTTACGCCAAGCATAACCAGACCCGCTATCGGGTAGTACCAGGAGCCGCCGATTGCGACCAGCCAGACGCCACCGATTAACAGGTACAGGCCGCAGAAGGCGGCGAATAACGCTGTTAGTGTCACCAGTAGACGCGGCTGTTTAGAGTTTGTTTCAGCCATAGAAAGTGTACTCGTCAGTTTTTGTTAATAATTTGCTAGCAACTAATTATAGGTATTAACAAGTGTGATCGGAATCACAATATTTGCTTTTTATAACTCATGCGCCAGGCTTAGCCATTTGCTGATATAATGGCTGGCTTGCGTATCGATGCCGGAATAACGTTCATCCGCATTGAGAGATTTTCATTAAAATCATATGGTTAGTAATATGAAACATACTGTTGAAGTGATGATCCCGGAAGCCGAGATCAAAGCGCGTATCGCCGAACTGGGTCGTCAAATCACCGAACATTACAAGGACAGCGGCAGCGAAATGGTGCTGGTCGGTCTGTTGCGTGGCTCTTTCATGTTCATGGCAGATCTGTGCCGTGAAGTGCAGGTGTCACATGAGGTCGATTTTATGACCGCCTCCAGCTACGGCAGCGGCATGTCCACAACCCGTGATGTGAAAATCCTGAAAGACCTGGATGAAGATATTCGTGGCAAAGATGTGTTGATCGTCGAAGACATCATCGACTCCGGTAACACGCTTTCTAAAGTGCGCGAGATCCTGAGTCTGCGTGAGCCGAAATCCCTGGCCATCTGTACTCTGCTGGATAAACCAGACCGCCGTGAAGTGCAGGTGCCGGTGGAGTTTGTGGGCTTCTCCATTCCGGACGAATTCGTCGTCGGTTACGGCATTGACTATGCGCAGCGTTATCGTCATCTGCCGTATGTTGGGAAGGTTGTGCTTCTGGACGAGTAGTGCGGCCTGGTGCCTTCACTCCAGCCCTCTCCCACAGGGAGAGGGAGAAAACCCCCGGCTTTATTTATGGTTCACGTGCTTAAGCTTAAGGTTGGCAATTCCTGAACGGTAACGCTGTTCCAGCGTTTCGCGGTTGGTGGCGGTCACTTCGAGGTTACGCAGCAGACCGTCATGAATACCGTATGCCCAGCCGTGGATAGAGACCTTCTGCCCGCGCTTCCACGCTGACTGCATGATCGTTGAATGACCCAGGTTATACACCTGCTCCATCACGTTCAGTTCACACAGCGTGTCCATCCGGCGTTCCTGCGGCATTTCACCCAGCAGTGAGCTATGTTTGAACCAGATATCGCGGATGTGCAGCAGCCAGTTATCGATGAGCCCCAGTTCCGGATTTTCGACCGCCGCCTGCACGCCACCGCAGCCGTAGTGACCGCAAATAATGATGTGCTCGACTTCCAGAACATCAACGGCGTACTGAACCACAGACAGGCAGTTGAGATCGGTATGAATCACCAGGTTGGCAACGTTACGGTGAACAAACAGTTCGCCGGGCTCAAGGCCCGTCAGGCGCTCAGCCGGAACACGGCTGTCGGAACATCCAATCCAGAGAAAGCGTGGATTCTGCGCTTGCGCAAGCTTTTCAAAAAATCCGGGGTCTTCCTCCACCAGCATTTTTGACCATAGTGCATTGTTGCTGATGAGTGTATCTATGTTGTTCATGGAGGTTAGCGACCTGTAACCGAGTGATTGCGTTGCGCTACTATAGGGTAACCCGACTTTTAATGAAACCACACAACGTGTGTCAGAACCTAAGGTAAGTTTAATTCATGGCGATTGCACTGGAGCTTGAGCAGCTTAAAAAAACCTATCCGGGCGGCGTTCAGGCGCTACGCGGGATAGATCTCAAAGTAGAGGCAGGGGATTTCTATGCGCTTCTGGGGCCGAACGGCGCGGGGAAATCGACGACCATCGGCATTATCAGTTCGCTGGTCAATAAGACCTCTGGCCGGGTCAGCGTCTTTGGTTACGATCTGCAAAAAGATGTGGTCAACGCTAAACGTCAGCTTGGTCTGGTACCGCAGGAGTTTAACTTCAACCCGTTTGAGACGGTGCAGCAGATCGTCGTCAACCAGGCGGGCTACTACGGCGTAGAGCGAAAAGAAGCGTTAGCACGCAGTGAAAAGTACCTGAAACAACTCGATCTATGGGAAAAGCGTAACGAACGTGCGCGTATGTTGTCTGGCGGCATGAAGCGCCGTCTGATGATTGCTCGTGCGCTGATGCATGAGCCGAAACTGCTGATCCTCGACGAGCCCACCGCCGGGGTAGATATTGAGCTGCGTCGCTCAATGTGGGGGTTCCTGAAGGATCTCAACGACAAAGGCACCACCATTATTCTGACGACGCACTACCTTGAAGAGGCGGAAATGCTGTGCCGCAACATCGGCATCATTCAGAACGGTGAGCTGGTGGAAAATACCTCGATGAAGGATCTGCTCTCGAAGCTGAAATCAGAGACGTTCATTCTCGATCTGGCGGCAAAAAGCGCGCTGCCGAAGCTTGAAGGGTACCAGTATCGTCTGGTCGATACCTCCACGCTGGAAGTCGAAGTATTGCGGGAGCAGGGCATCAACAGCGTCTTCTCCCAGTTGAGTGCCCAGGGCATTCAGGTTTTAAGTATGCGCAACAAAGCGAACCGACTGGAAGAGCTGTTTGTCTCTCTGGTGCAGGATAAACAAGGAGACAAGGCATGACGCATCTTTATTGGGTCGCGCTGAAAAGCATCTGGGCGAAAGAGATCAACCGCTTTATGCGCATCTGGGTACAAACCCTGGTGCCACCGGTGATCACCATGACGCTCTATTTCATCATCTTCGGTAACCTGATTGGTTCCCGCATTGGTGAGATGCACGGCTTTACCTATATGCAGTTTATCGTTCCGGGTTTGATCATGATGGCGGTGATCACCAACGCCTACGCCAACGTGGCTTCGTCATTCTTTAGCGCTAAGTTCCAGCGCAACATTGAGGAGCTGCTGGTGGCGCCGGTACCAACGCATGTGATCATCGCGGGCTACGTCGGCGGCGGCGTGGCGCGCGGCCTGTGCGTCGGGATCCTGGTGACGGCTATCTCCTTATTCTTCGTGCCGTTCCAGGTGCACTCCTGGCTGTTCGTGGGGCTGACGCTGCTGCTGACGGCGATCCTGTTCTCGCTTGCCGGTCTGCTGAACGCGGTGTTTGCCAAAACGTTTGACGATATCAGCCTGATCCCGACCTTTGTCCTGACCCCGCTGACCTATCTGGGTGGGGTGTTCTACTCCCTGACGTTGCTGCCGCCGTTCTGGCAGGCGTTGTCGCACCTGAACCCGATTGTCTACATGATCAGCGGGTTCCGCTTCGGCTTCCTCGGTATTACTGACGTTCCGCTGTTTACCACAGTGGCGGTGCTGGTGGTGTTTATCGTCGCCTTCTACCTGCTGTGCTGGTATTTAATCCAGCGCGGGCGCGGACTGCGCAGCTAACCTTCCGCCCGGTGGCTTTCTGGTTGCCGGGCACTTTTCTTTGACTGTTATCACCGTAAGCTAATCTTCACTCCGCTAAACTACTCGCCTGCTAAGGAGAGAACGTTATGCTGGGATGGGTCATTACCTGCCACGATGAACAGGCGCAGGAGATGTTGATAAAGCTTGAAGCCAGGTTTGGTCCACTGGCGCAGTGTCGCGCGGTGAATTACTGGCAAGGGCTGAGCACCAACATGTTGAGCCGGATGATGTGCGATGCTCTGCATGAAACCGACACCGGCGAAGGTGTTATCTTTCTCACCGATAAATCGGGTGCAGCGCCGTATCGCGCCGCCTCCTTACTGAGCCACAAACACGACTGCTGTGAAGTGATCTCCGGCATTAACCTTCCCTTACTGGAGTTAATGTATCCACAGCGTGAATTATTAAGCAGCGCAGAGTTTCGCCATGCCATCGTGGCACAAGGTGAGCTGGGCGTCAGCAGCTTGTGGCATCAACAGCAGAAAAATCCTCCCTTTGTCCTGCTTCACGACCTGTATAAGAATTAAACATTGGTATTGATGGTGCATTTGTTACAATGGCATCAGTTTATTCGTACCGATATCACAGACATGTTCACGCGTATTTTGTTCCTGTTCCTGCTGGTTCTCTCTGGTGGGGCATCAGCCAGTTTATTAAGTCAGCAAGGTCTTCCAGCCCAGTACATGCAAACCACCGAGGATGCGGCTATCTGGGCGCAGGTGGGTAATGAAGTCGTGAACGTCGGCCATGTCAGCGCCGGACAGATCCTCGCCGTTGTGCCTACCGCTGCGGATTACTACGAGTTTCGCTTCGGATTTGGGACAGGCTTTATTGATAAAGGCCATCTGGAGCAGGTGCAGGGAAAGCAGCGCGTTGAGGACAGCCTTGGCGATCTTAATAAGCCGCTCAGTAATCAAAACCTGATCACCTGGAAAGACACACCGGTGTACAACGCGCCGTCCAGCGGCAGTGCGCCATTCGGAACGTTGAGCGCCAATCTGCGTTACCCGGTTTTAAGCAAACTCAAGGACCGCTTAAACCAGACCTGGTACCAGATTCGCATCGGTAACCGTCTGGCGTGGATCAGCAGCCTGGATGCGCAGGAAGATAACGGCCTCCCGGTTCTGACCTACCATCATATTTTGCGTGATGAAGAGAACACGCGTTTTCGACATACGTCTACCACCACCAGCGTGCGTGCGTTCAATAACCAGATGGCCTGGCTGCGCGACCAGGGGTATACCACCCTGACGATGTATCAACTGGAAGGGTACGTGCGTAACAAAATGAACCTGCCTGCTAAATCGGTGGTGATCACCTTTGATGACGGGCTGAAATCCGTGAGCCGCTACGCTTACCCGATTCTGAAAGAGTACGGGTTTAACGCCACGGCATTTATCATCTCATCGCGCATTAAGCGCCATCCCCAGAAGTGGGATCCAAAATCGCTGCAGTTTATGAGCGTTCAGGAGCTGAAGGGCATCCAGGACGTGTTCGATATTCAGTCCCACACGCACTTCCTGCACCGCGTCGATGGTAATAAACATCCGATTTTACTGAGCCGCAGCTACCACGTGATTTTGTTTGATTTTGAACGCTCGCGGCGGGGGCTGGCGCAGTTTAACCCGCGCGTACTGTATCTCTCTTATCCCTTTGGTGGCTACGACAACAAAGCGATAAAAGCCGCGAATGACGCCGGTTTTCATCTGGCCGTCACGACGGTGAAAGGGAAGGTTAAGCCGGGGGATAATCCGTTCTTACTGAAACGCCTGTATATCTTAAGAACGGATTCGCTGGAGACGATGTCGCGGCTGATCAGTAACCAGCCGCAGGGATAAATTACTCATAGGTGAACTGCAGGGTGCCGATGGCGCTGAACGTGCCAGAGGTGACTTTTTCTGTACCAGACTTAACTAACCGGGCCGTAAGTAACCGGCTGAATAATGCAATGGTGGTGTTCTCCCGCGTGGTATAGCTGTTAGTGGAATTAGGCACCACCTGGCTGTTGTCCGGCCACATCAGAAACACTCCTACGCCTTTTGCTGCATTCGAGGATGCGGTATTGGCGAGTAATGTGCCATCAGTGCCGGTGGTCTTACTGGTGGTCAACTTCATGGTGATTTTACGTGTGTTGGTGCAATTCCCGGACACCGCCGCATATACGTTTAAGGTGTTATCGTTCTCCAGGTCGGATACACCATAATCCCCCAGATCCACGGTTTTGGGGGCCGTAAGGGTGCAGGTTGGTTTTATTATTGGTGTTGTGAATGCCATGTCGGCAATGCTGATGGTTGTGCCTGGATGGTCATCATTAGGTGCATAGGGATCGCCAATACCAAAGTCTCCGATAGTCCCTCCGGCAGGGCCAACGGAGACCACCTCCGCGGGAACCCCGGCAAAGCTGGGAAGCTGATAAAACTCGACCGCGGCCTCCCAGGTTCGGTATTGCAATAATTCATCCTGATCCTCCAAATGTAACGTCAGAAACCAGTTTGTGCTGGGGGCAAAATAGGCCGTGACTCCCGTACCTATTGTTCGAAACGCCAGGGCATAAGCAATGCCGGTCACATTGGTTTTGAATAAGGCTTTACCGTCGATGCTGCCCACCTGCAGGGTAGCCCGTGTTGCGGTAAAGATGTTTTCTCCATGTTGTCCACCTGAGCATACGCTCATCAACCGGGGGGTTAGGCTTAAGGGATAGAGGGTACTGATTTTTGTGGGAGCGGTGACGGCATCCACCGCTCTTAACGTCGGTTTTCCACCCGTAAAATCGCCAACCGCACGTGGCTTAGCACTCCCAATCTGGCACTCCTCGGCTGCACTGGCGTAAAAGGCACTCATGGTTAAGCACATAAATAAAATAATAAAACCGTAAAAACGTGGGGAAACAGTTATCCCAGGACGCTGTGCCATAGTTCTTCCTTTTAGCGTTGCCTGTTAGCGATATGTCACGCTGACCAATGCGCGCGCGGTCACTTTTCCTGCGCTGACCGGGCCGTAATTTTGGTAGCGGGCGTAAAAGTTATACGCTTTCAAATAGCTTTGCGGGTCTGAAGGCGTGGCTATTTTGACTGCCACATCAGACTGCCCCTCGCTGTCGAGGACGTTTTGATTACTGGATTCTGAAAAAATGACAATCCCCACATTCTCTGCGCCGCCTGCGATGGCGGACGTCTCATTACTGAATATTTGTTTGGAAATGCCATCAATTTGGGCAGACTGTGGTTTAAAGGTAAAGTGCAGCGCTTGCCCGGCTCCGGATTCATCCCCGCTACAGTCCAACACCTGAATCATGAAGCGTGTTCCTCCTGCGGGGTCCGCTGGCTTAAGGCGATCGGCGCCATCCGCAGTATAAAACCACGCCCTTCCCACCGTTGGCAGCGTTACGTTTCCGTTATCAGGAATACTCACCTGGCACGTATTGTTGATAATGTTTGCCGTCATATCCATTTCCAGGCTTGAGGTAATCCCCGCAGCGGGAAAACCCAGGCAGAGGGTGAGCCAGGACACCCTATTTTTAATAAAGAAGCGGGAGTGGAACATCCTGTTTAAGCTACCTGTCTGAATTAACATTATTGATAGGTCACGATAAACGTCACTGGTGCGCTGACCGACCCCGTGGTCACGTCAGAAATCGTTTTATCTTGCGCAATGACGATGCGCGCATCCATTTCAAACTTCCCCGTCCCGTTAGAGAGGTTGACGAGAGAGGTCGGGGCTGTGGCGCAGTTCAACAGGGAGCCTGAGTCGACAGTGCCTTTCCAGATTTCAAAACCGACGTTATGCCCGGCGGCATACGAGGTTCCATTTTTAGCATTACCGGTACACGACCCGCCTGCCCCCGGCGTGGCCTGAATGGCGGCATTTTTGACCCCGGCACAATTGGTGAACGCGATTTTGAATGCCCCTCTTCGGTTCTTGCTCACAAGGTCGGACTTAAACACGTCGCCAAACGGTAAAATGCTTATAGGTGCTCCGCCGGCATCTTGTATCTCCGCATTGCAGGTGCCGGCCTCTATGGTGGACGTAAACGTGGCCTCAACGCTTGTGGTGCCTGTAATGGTGCTTAACGCAACGGAAGGCAGGGTGGCAGTCATCGCAAGCACCAGTAATGTCATTTTCTTTTTCATCTCAACGCTCCGTATTGCTGCCAGTTATTCATAGGTGAAATTAAACGTAGCGATACCGCTAAAGTTGCCGGTCGTGCCTTGCCCGCTTGCGGTTTCCACCAGCGTCGCCAGGAGTGAAACCTCGCCAGCACTTATTTCTCCGCTCGACCAGATGAGGCGCTGCGTATCGGTGAATGAATTGATGACAAACGGGGCATCCGGGGTGGCGGTGCGGGAAATCGCCACACCAATATGCTCCGCGCTGCCTTCGCCGGAGAGTGAGTTCTTAATGGCCGTAGTTACAGGGCTGGCACTACCGCTAATGGTTGTTTTCAGCGATGTCAGACTTGACGGGCAGGAGACCATTTTGAGTTTAAAGTTGGTCGTCGCTTTGGCATTTTTCAGGATGATGTAATCCAGGCGCACCTTGCCGTTAGTGCCAATGGGGATAACGTTGCTGCTGCCATCACCGCTGCCGCCTTCAATTTTCATATCGCAGGTGGTGTCGCGGATATTAGCGGTAAAAGTAATATCGAGTGTGTCCGCGTATGATTCCAGTGACAGGGCCATCAGCCCTGTACTTAAAATAAAGAATCCTGTTTTTTTCCAGGCTTTAAAAAGCATGTTTTAACTCCCTTTATAAGGCTGTAACGTGGCAGGTCTGGCCCGTCAGCAGCGTTGTCGGTCCAATCTTTTTCGCATCCGGTGGGATCTGGTAGGTGGCGCTACAGGATGAGCCCGGCTCACTTCCCCAGACGATGTTTAACGTTCCTTTATCTTCAATTCCGCGGATCCAGGCTTGCCCGGCCTGACCCACGCTACCCACGGATACGCCCTGGTCGGTTTGCACATCGGCGCCTAATGGAATAAATCCACCGTCGTCACGCGTCAGTTCCATTAACACGGAACGCCCCTGATCGGTTTCAAAGTTAACCAGCACAACGGCACCGCTGCGGGGAACGGTGGTGGAGCGGGTATTTTTCACTTCCACGTCAGAGCGCATCTCGCTGATATCAAGACCTACGCTGTTTTCACGGTAGGCGGACAGATAGGGCATAACGGCATAGCCTGAGGCGCCGATTTCGCCATTACCGGTAGAGACGCGGGCACCGTCTGCTCCCTCTGCTTTAATCAACGCAAGCGTATCGCTTTCGCTGATGCTGCCGGGTGCAAGTGTTACGCCACCCGAGTGCAGAACCAACCCGCCGCTGTAGCTGGCAGAATATTGCCGCGAATCGTCATCTGAGGCTGAGACGGAAAGGCTCATCGGTCCATGCGGGCCGTTGTAACTGCCGTAGCTGCTGAGCTGGTTTAACGTATCGTCATTACGCGTGGTGCTTTCGGTAATGCTGTAACTGAAGCGATTATCTTCAGTGCTGCCATTGGCGCTGGCGTTAAAACTCCCGCCACCTTGTAAATCGCTGCCGATGCCCGTCGTGAGTGAGGAGAATCCGCCCGCACGCTTGCCGTTACCCATCAGCGTGTCGAATGGAATAGTGAGGTTCAGATAGACACTGTCATCTTTTTCCCCGAACTCATTGTAGGTGCGCTGCACGGAGAGGCTATAACTTCCCCAGCTTAGCGAATGACTGTGGCCAACGGAGTATTGCGCGGACGAACTACTTTCATTCCAGTAGTCCTGCCAGGTTGAGTTGACATACAGCGATCCCAAATCAAGGTCAGCCATTTTCAACGGCTGGCTGATATTTACCTGGATCTGGTTTTTCATGCGCTGGAAGGTCTGATACACGTCGCGGTTATTACGTTCAGGGTTACGTTCCCTGTCACGGTATTTGATCTCATTGGTCAACGAGGCTGCATCATTCAGGCTGAGGTAGTCAGACGTTGAAAACCGGTAAGCGGCGACGTTGAAAGAGGTATTCGTGGCTTCCATGAGTTTGCTGTAGGAGATGCGATAACTTTCGCCGGTGAGATGTCGTAAGCCGTCAATCCGGGCGTCAGAATGCGTGGCATCAAAGGCGAATGCACCCACACGGGTATTCATCGCAATACCCAGCAATGCGGCGTAGAAATCGCTATCGGTGTATTCCAGCCCTGCATAGCCCGTGAAGGTATTGGTTAAGCCATAATACCCCGTGGCATATCCCACCATTGGTTTGTCGTGCAGGCTGTCGTCACGCAGTTCACCTACGCCGATATCCCATCGCGAGTAGCCAGGGCGAAGCATTTGCGCGACGGAAGAATAGGCGACTGAGAAGGAACGTTTGCTCCCATCCGTCTCTTCTACCGTGACGATAAGATCGCTTCCGTAACCTGTTGTACTGAGATCCGAGATTTCAAATGGCCCTGGCGGTACGGACGTTTCGTAAATCGTATTGCCACTTTGGGCGATCGTGACTTTGGCATTACTGTTTGCGACTCCCCGGATCACCGGCGCATAGGTTGATATGCCGTTAGGAAGCATACGGTCATCGTTATATAAACGCGCCCCGCGCAGGCTAATGGAATCGAAGGCGTCACCACGGGTATAGGAATCTCCGGCGATAAACTGCGCTTTAAGGGGCGTGATATCACGCTGAAGATAAATGTCCTGGCTGGCGTAATGGGTACCGGAATCCTGATCCCAGTTCAGGTTGCCGCGTGCGCGGAGTCGCCATGGCCCCAGATTTGCCCCATAGCGTAAGCCTGCATAGGCCGTATCAGTGCTGGAGTCAGGCGTGTCGGCGTGCCAGCCATTGAGATCCCAGGAGAGCATGGCTACCGGGATACCGTCTTCCCAAAGCGAAGGATCGACAAACCCTGAGGGACGCTGAATAACGAAAGCCTGCGGAATGGAAAGGTCTAACTCCTGAGTGGAAGGATCGTAAGCCACGCGTGACCCGGGATAGGCGTTCGACACAGAGACACAGGTGTCCTCAGAATCTCCCTCTGCTTGTTTAAGTTGCTCGATGGTGACATTTGCCTGAGTGAGCAGTTTAGGGGTGATACAGGGCGTGGCGCGTGGAGTACCATTCTCCTTAAAGAGAAGGTCCGTGGTAACGGAAGGTTTCCCGTTAATAATCACCTTCACCTTATATGTTCCGGCAATTACAGGGTTGCCCTTTGAAAAGCGACTGACATCAATTGATGCACCGGTGTTATAAAGAAACTGCTCGTTAAACT
This sequence comes from Enterobacter cloacae complex sp. R_G8, assembly GCF_024599795.1. Taxonomy (NCBI): domain Bacteria; kingdom Pseudomonadati; phylum Pseudomonadota; class Gammaproteobacteria; order Enterobacterales; family Enterobacteriaceae; genus Enterobacter; species Enterobacter cloacae complex sp. R_G8. Next base: position 4,267,381 of record NZ_CP102246.1, on the reverse strand, counting down.
GCACGTCTTCTTCTTTATTATTTTCAGCAGCAAATGCACATAACGGCAATACCGCACTTATCGATAAACATAGTAGCGAACGTCTAAAGTGCATGATGAACTCTGTCCAAGAGCAAAGCCAATTATAGTTCTTGCGAATGATATGAAATGAATACAGGGTCAATTCTGTATAAACTCATATTTATCAATTCCACCGTAATCATTGATGGCTTGCCAGGTTATTTTGCTATTGCCTGTCAGGGGGGCGTTTTTCACATTCATTGTCTGGCTTGAGAACGGCTCAATATAATGCGTTTCGATCTCGTAACGTTTACCGCCTGAAATAAGCGATGCACTCGCCAGCGAAACATAATACGGCGAGTCATTTTTCGCACTTAAAACGACTTTTTGCCCTTGTCGGGTTTGAGACCATTTAAGATTTTTGGCTGCCTCTGTCGGTTCCCCTTTCAACCCTGTAGGACGGAAAAAGAGTTTTATGCGGGTACGGAAAGCAAGCTGAAGCATGCTTTGGTTGTCGCTCTCCTTTGCTTTTGGCGGAACTTCCAGAACGTTAAACCAGAACAGGGACTCTTTATCTTTTGGCAATGTCTGACCAAGCCAGGTGATTCTGACGGTTTGCCCTTTTTGCGGTTCAACACGCGAAACCGGGGGGGTAACAATAAAGGGAAGTTTGAGCTCCTGAGGATTGGTGCTATCTCTTCCGTCGTCGAGCCAGGTTTGTACCAGTAAAGGCCGGGTGCCACGGTTATCCATCGATACCGTTACGTCCTTTGCCGATTCAGGATAAATGATACGGGTGGCAGAAATGACAATATCTGCACTGGCGTTAAGAGCAAAAACGCTCACCGAGGCCAGCAGCAGGGCTTTTAATCCGCTCTTAATATTCAGTACGTACATGTATATTCTCGAAAAAATACGAAAAATGTGCCCAGCGGGGCACATTAGCGGCAGGGATAAATTATTCGTAGCTCATGGTGAAGTAAGCGTTGGCGCTGACTTTACCTGACTGCACAGGATTCGTGTCTTTCACCCAGTTGGCGCCAGGGACATAAGCAACGCGGTAGAACAGTTTAGCGGAACCTGCATTCAGGTCGGCTTTCTGCGTATTATTGTCTGGCTGGCCGACCATAATACGAGAAGAGGTTGTTGGGGCATTGTTATACAGGGCAAGTGCAACGTTCGTTGCTGCGCCTGCTACGCCGGCGTCAGGTTCAATGGTACCGTTTGCAATGGCACCCATATTTTTAGACATGAAGTTTGCAGACGCACTCTTTAATGTTTCAGGGCAGTTGGTGAGCAGCAGTTCAAAATTCTTAGAGCCGACGCCGGTATCGACGGTGGTGGATTCAACCTCAGATTTTTTAACAACCGGTAAGGTGATGGTGATATTGTTTTGTGCTTCACCATTAGAAGTGGAAATATTACATGTTGTATCAGTTACTGCACCATCAAAGGTGATTAAACCCAGATCTGTGTCTGCAGTTGCTGAAAAAGAACCTGTTACGAATAAAGTTACAACTGAAGCTAATAGCGTTTTTTTTAACATGATTAAAATTCCATTTAAAAAACATTTCACTGATGTAATTCAAGCAAAAAAGATGATAGGGATCTCTGAATGCGTTGGGTATTTAAAATTGCTTAATATCATCGTTAGAAAAAGTGAGGGTCCGGATAAGTTACTGAAAATGATCTTGAAAATTCTATAAAAGAATGCAGGGAGGAGTTTTTTTAGCGCGTCGAACGCATTCTGGTACGATATAAATTATAAATGGTAAGGATCATTTCCATTATTATATTATTTAGGGAAATGTATTTTTTAAAAAAAACAGGCGCGATGGGGGAGGGAAACAGGATAAATAAATGAGGAGTGATGTTATTAGCGATAAAAGTATGAAGTACTTATCGTCACTTAAGGAGCGGATCCTGAGAAATCCGCTCCTCACCGGATTCAGGCAACCTGCACCGGGATCGCCTTCGCGGTGCGTTTCATCTCGTTGTCACCTTCAAAGTAGGCCACTTTAGGCTGCCAGCGGCGCGCCTCTTCGTCGGACATCATGACGAAGCTCGCGATGATCACAATATCACCCACGTCGGCACAGTGCGCGGCGGCACCGTTAACGGAGATAATTTTAGATCCGCGCTCGGCAGCGATAGCGTAGGTGGAGAAACGTTTACCGTTGTTCACGTTCCAGATATCAATGGCTTCGTTTTCAAGAATACCCGCCGCGTCGAGAAAATCCTGATCGATCGCGCAGGAGCCTTCATAGTGCAGGTCGGCCTGCGTGACTTTCACACGGTGAAGCTTACCTTGCAGCATTTTGCGAATCATTACGTGTACCTTTAATCATCATGCGTTAACCCCTCTCGTAAGAGGGGAGGGTAAGAATACTACGCCAGCTCGACCACTTTATTGTCGATGAGTCGCGCCTGACCGAGCCATGCTGCCACCAGAATAACCGCGCGTTTGCTGGCGTCGGTCAGCTCAAGCAGGGTGTCGGCATCACGGATTTGAATGTCGTCAGCACGGAAGCCTTTATCGTTCAGCGCTTGCTCAGCGAGGGCGACAATCTCCTCTGCGGACAACTCTTTGGCTAACAGTTGCTCTGCCATGGTGTTCATGACTTTGCTTAATCCTGGGGCAATCTTACGCTGCTCAGCGGTCAGATAACCGTTACGGGAGCTGAGCGCCAGACCATCTTTAGCCCGCACAATCGGCACGCCCACGATCTCGATATCATAGCCCATATCGGCCACCATCTTGCGGATCAGCGCCAGCTGCTGGAAATCTTTCTCACCGAAACAGGCGACGTCAGGCTGCACCAGATTGAACAGCTTGCTGACGATGGTCGATACGCCGCGGAAATGGCCTGGACGGCTTGCCCCTTCGAGCATGGTGGAAATACCCGGGACGTCAACGTACGTTGCCTCTCCCGTACCCTGAGGGTACACATCCGCAGGTGCCGGTGCGAAGACGAAGTCCGCATGGCGTTTTTTCAGTTTTTCGCAATCTTCCTGCAGCGTACGAGGATAGCGCGCCAGGTCGTCTGCGCGATCGAACTGCATTGGATTAACGAAGATACTGACCACCACGATATCTGCGCGGGCTTTCGCTTCGTCGACCAGTTTCATATGGCCGTCATGCAGGTTACCCATGGTCGGGACCAGTGCAATACGTTTACCTTCCTGTCGCGCACGACGGATATGCTGGCGAAGCAGCGGCAGGGTTTCAATGATTAGCACAACGAGACTCCTTAATGGAAACTGTGTTCTTCACCCGGGTAAACACCGGATTCGACGTCGGCAATATACTGCCTGACCGCGGCGCGCATGTCGCCCGCTTCAGTAAGGAAATTTTTGGCGAATTTCGGGATATGACCGCCGGTAATACCAAAGGCGTCATGCATTACCAGAATCTGACCGTCGGTGACGTTGCCCGCGCCAATCCCAATCACCGGAATCGACAGCGCGTCGGTGATGCGTTTTGCCAGTTCCACCGGGACACATTCCAGTACCAGCAACTGTGCGCCAGCCGCTTCCAGCGCGAGGGCATCATCAAACAGCGTCTGCGCGGCATCACCACGGCCTTGCACCTTGTAACCGCCAAAGATATTGACGGACTGTGGCGTCAGGCCTAAATGACCGCACACCGGCACGGCGCGCTCGGTGAGCATTTTTACCGTTTCCACAAGCCAGGCGCCGCCTTCGATTTTGACCATGTTGGCACCGGCACGCATCACGGCCGCCGCATTGTCGAAAGCTTGCTCTGGCGTGGCGTAGGCCATAAACGGCAGATCGGAAAGCAGCAGGCAAGCGGGGGCGCCACGGCGCACGGCACGGGTGTGGTAGGCAATATCCTCGACCGTGACCGGCAGGGTGGAGTCATGCCCTTGTACCGTCATCCCTAACGAATCCCCGACCAGCATGACGTTGATACCCTCTTCGGCAAACAGTCTGGCGAAGCTGTAGTCATATGCGGTGATGGTGGCGAAGCGTCTCTTTTCCTGTTTGCATTTCTGCAGTAAGGAGATGGTGGTTGGTTTCATACTGTTTCCTGATAGCCCAAAAGCGAATCTTTGCGCATTCTAACAGTAACATTCGAGGGAACAATGATTTTAGGTAGTCGATTAGCCACAATTATTTTATGGCTAATGGGCAGGGTTGCAGGCTTACCAGCGAGCGGGTTTTTCCGCGTGGAGGTTGTCCAGAATGTCCCTGAGCGGAATGCCGTCCGGGAAGGTGAGATCGGGGGCAACTTCAAACAGCGGCCAGAGCATAAACCCACGATTTTTCATGTCGTAATGCGGCACAATCAGGCGTGGGGTGTTAATCACCTCGTTGCCAAACAGCATAATGTCGAGGTCCAGGGTTCGGGGTCCCCAGCGTTCGGCTTTGCGCACGCGGCCCTGCTGCAACTCGATTCGCTGGGTGTTATCCAGCAATGTTTCGGCATCCAGCGCGGTATCCAGCACCACGGCGGCGTTCAGGTAGTCAGGCTGATCCTGAGGTCCCAGCGGTGGTGTGCGGTAAAAAGAGGAGACAGCGACGATCCGGCTCTGGGGGATCTCACCCAGCGCCTGAACGGCAGCATTAACCTGCTCCAGCGGAGAGGCCAGATTGCTGCCGATAGCGATATACGCGAGGGTCATGCGGTGCCTTCGCGACGCGGTGCGCGCTTGCGCGGACGACGGTGACGACGACGCGGTGCCGGCTCTTCATCAAGGCCGGTAAGCATATCTTTTTGCTCCGGCGGTGCGGAGACCTGGAACTCGGCCCACCACTGCGCCAGACGCTGCAGCTCCTGATTGCGTTCAATTTCAGCACGCAGAGAGAGCAGATCAAAGGCCGCGCGGAACTTAGGATGCTCCATCAGCTTCCAGGCGCGTTTGCCCTGACGACGGGACATACGCAGCTGAAGCTGCCAGATATCGCGCACCAGCGTGGTGATCCGTTTCGGGATGGCCAGCGTACGACAGCCTTCGTCCAGCACGTCGTTTGCCGCCAGCGCGAAAGCATCGTAATAGGCGAGACCGCTTTCCTGGGTAATGCGTTGAGCGGTTTCCAGCAGCGGATACCAGAACATTGCCGCAAACAGGAACGCCGGGTTCACGCGCATATCGTTGCGGATACGGGTGTCGGTATTCTTCAACACCTGTGCAATCATGCGTTCCATTGGGCTGTCACCATTTTCGGTGAAGTAGCGGGTAATGGTCGGGAATAACGGCTGGAAAAGGTTATATTCGCGCAGCAGGTTGTAGGTTTCAAATCCGTGACCGGCTTGCAGCAGTTTTAGCGCTTCTTCAAACAGACGGGCAGGTGGCACGTCGTTGATAAGTGTCGCCAGACGCGGGATCGGCTCTGCCGTCTCCGGGCTGATGCGCATATCCAGCTTGGCGGCGAAACGCACGGCGCGCAGCATACGCACAGGATCTTCGCGATAGCGGGTTTCCGGCGTACCGATCAGGCGAATCAGACCTTCTTTCAGATCCTGCATGCCGCCGACGTAATCACGCACGGTGAAATCCGCCACACTGTAGTAAAGGCTGTTGATGGTGAAATCGCGACGCTGAGCATCTTCTTCGATAGAACCGAAGATGTTGTCGCGCAGCAGCATACCGTTCTGGCCGCGCTGGGAGGTCGTGCGATCGGATGCCCCCGCTTCGTGGTGTCCACGGAACGTCGCCACCTCAATAATTTCTGGCCCGAACATGACGTGAGCCAGACGGAAACGGCGGCCAACGAGACGGCAATTGCGGAATAATTTACGCACCTGCTCGGGCGTGGCGCTGGTCGTCACGTCGAAATCTTTGGGTTTTTTGCCCAGCAGTAAATCACGTACTCCACCGCCAACGAGATAGGCCTCGTAGCCCGCTTTATTCAGACGATAGAGCACCTTGAGGGCATTTTCACTGATATCTTTGCGGGAAATATTGTGCTGCTCACGCGGAATAACCGACATGTGGGGTTGCGCAATAGCGTCATTCGCCATGCTCTCTTCGCGGCTTAGCACTTTACGGCAAAAATTAGCGACTCGGGTAAAAATGGTACACCTCGTAGTGTGTTTTGTTATGAAAAAAGCGGCTAATCATAGCTCAGCGCAACGCATTTGAGAATGCTGGATTTTTGGCACTGCCCTGAGCGTCCAGTTGGCAATGGCCATTTTCAGCAGTTCGTCAATGTGCAGATCCTGCCATTCATGGGTTACATTCTGGTTGAGAAATCGCAACGCGTCGATCAAAACGGGGCGCGGATCGCCGTCTGGCAGGGCAGGGGCGTGGTTTTGCTTTGACAGCTTACTGCCCCGTTCGTTGACGGCCAGCGGCAGATGAATGTAATCCGGCGCGGTCCAGCCAAACTGGTGATACAACGCTATTTGCCGCACCGTAGGCTCAACTAGATCGGCCCCGCGCACAATTTCGGTGACGCCCTGAAAGTGATCATCCACCACCACCGCCAGGTTATAGGCAAACAGTCCGTCACGGCGGTGAATAATAAAATCTTCCCGCGCCAGGCGCTCATCCGCCTGAATGTCACCGGAGAGCAGGTCGTTAAAGTGGAGCACGGGAGCGCGCTGCAACAGACGTACGGCGGCGTGTTCCGGGCCGTGATTGAGCGTGCGGCAATGGCCGTCATAGACGCCCCCCACGCTCTGGATGCGCGCGCGGGTGCAGGTGCAGTTATAGGACAGCCCCTGCTCCGCGAGCCAGGCCAGACGTTCCCGGTAGGCGTCGTGACGTGTTGACTGCCAGAGAACGTCGCCGTCCCAGTGAAGACCGTAATGTTCCAGCTGACGCAGAATGGTGTCTGCTGCACCGGGAACTTCACGCGGAGGATCAATATCTTCAATGCGAACGAGCCATTTGCCCAGGCTTGCGCGCGCCTGCAGGTAGCTGCCGAGAGCGGCAATTAACGAGCCGAAATGTAATTCACCGGAGGGGGATGGCGCGAAGCGCCCGATATAGTGAGATTCAGACATATCAACAGTAATAAGGCGGGAGAGACTCCCGCCTTTGGAGTGGGTAAACAGGACCGGGATTAACCCGCCATCTGTTTTTCGCGGATTTCTGCCAGCGTTTTACAGTCGATGCACAGATCGGCGGTTGGACGCGCTTCAAGGCGACGAATGCCGATTTCAACACCACAGGATTCGCAGTAGCCAAAATCTTCGTCCTCGACCTTCTTCAGCGTTTTTTCGATCTTTTTGATCAGTTTGCGCTCGCGGTCACGGTTACGCAGTTCCAGGCTGAACTCTTCTTCCTGAGCGGCACGATCTACCGGATCCGGGAAGTTAGCCGCTTCATCCTGCATATGACTAACGGTGCGATCGACTTCATCCCTGAGTTGATTACGCCATGCTTCAAGAATACGCTTGAAGTGCGACAGCTGGGCTTCATTCATATACTCTTCGCCCGGCTTCTCTTGATACGGCTCCACCCCAGCGATGGCGAGAATACTCAGGGACGATGTTTTACGGTTTTGCCCTTCTTGCATGTTGCTTCTCCTTAACACGCACTATCGATCCCCGTGTTGGGGGAAAAATCAGGTCGCTATAAATAGCAGATGCTTTTCCGTATGGCAATTATCTAAACGTAACACTTGACAAGCCTGTGAGGAAAAGCGTATTTGCGCACGCGGCCAGAACACTTAATCATCAATCATCTAATCCCTTATAAGACAATGGGAAGAGAGGATCTCAGAGTCATATTATCGGCAGAAAGTTCCGCTTTATAAGCCAAAACCTCTACCCCCTGCTTTTGTGCCTCATTCAACAATTGCGCGTATTTGAGATCAATATGGCGGGCTGGAGAAAATCGTTCAATGGCTGAGTGCAAAACCGCAAACAGCAATACGGCGCGTTTGCCCGCCGCCGCAACACTCATCAGCTCCCGCAGATGCTTCTGTCCCCGTAGCGTGACCGCATCCGGGAAGAAGCCGTTTTCCTGTTCCGCTAACGTGACTGATTTGACTTCAATATAGCACTCGGGGCGGTCTTCCGCCTGTAACATAAAGTCAATTCTGCTGCCTTCATCGCCATATTTCACTTCTGATTTATGCGTGCCGTAACCCACCAGTTCGGGAAGGGTTCCGTTGGTCAGGGCTTCCTTAACTAATTGATTCGCACGCAGGGTGTTAACGCAAATAAATGCCCCTTGCTGGGTTTGCGTCATTTCCCAGGTATAGGGATATTTGCGTTTAGTATTTTCTGACGTGGAATACCAGACCGTGTCACCCGGTGTCGCACATCCTGTCATTGCCCCGGTATTGGGGCAGTGCAGCGTTAACTGTTCCCCTTCAGGGGTAATGACATCGGCGAGAAAACGCTTGTAGCGTTGGATAAGCGTGGCGCGTTGCAGTGCAGGACTAAACTTCATCAGAATTCCTTAGGGTATCGCCCAGCGTCCAGCGCTGGAGCGGCGTATAGCGGGTGCGTCCTTGTGAAAAAACAGATTCGTACAGCGCGAATGAGGTCACCGGAAAGGCCCAGTGAAAACCCGGTGGCGGTATGGCAACGGCCTGACCGGCATCGCGCAGCAGCGTAATATGGGGATGAAACGGCTGCGGGCTCTGGTAACAGCCGCTACGCGCCGCCTGGGCGCGCAGCATATTTGCAAGCTGTAATAATCCGCGCGGCGGCTGGCGCGTCCCCAGCCAGACGACGCGGGAGCGGAGCCATTGCCTCGCATCATCAAGGGTCAGCGTGAACCCCGGCTGGGAAATCCGACCGGCCATCGCCGCCAGGGCGCGCTGTTTCTCTCCACTGACGTCGCCCAGAAAAGCCAGCGTCAGGTGGAGGTTTGCGGCGGCAACCGGGCGGCCCGCTTCGGGCGGGAAGTGTTCGGCGCGCCAGCGAACAATTTGTCGTTGGATCGGCGTGGGCAACTCAATGGCGAAAAACAGCCGTTTCGACTCAGACATACAGGGGACTCGGTAATGATATGCGCCGATGCTACAATGTACGCCGACTAATGTTAACCCTCTGGAGCTGTTAGTGTCCTCATTGCCGGTCGCCGTCGTCCTTCCTGAACTGCTCGCTGCCTTGCAGGATGCCCCGCAGGTTTTACTTAACGCCCCTACGGGTGCCGGTAAGTCCACCTGGTTACCGCTGCACATCCTCAACGCAGGAATTATCAGCGGGAAGATTATCCTGCTGGAGCCGCGCAGACTGGCCGCACGCAACGTGGCACAGCGCCTGGCGGAACTGCTGAATGAAAAACCGGGCGAAACGGTGGGCTACCGTATGCGCGCCGAAACCTGCGTTGGCCCGTCTACACGGCTTGAAGTGGTGACTGAAGGGATCCTCACCCGTATGCTGCAAAACGATCCGGAACTGACCGGCATCGGGCTGGTGATTCTGGATGAATTCCACGAGCGCAGCCTGCAGGCGGATCTGGCGCTGGCGCTGTTGCTGGATGTCCAGCAGGGGTTACGGGACGATCTTCGACTGCTCATCATGTCGGCCACGCTGGATAACGAGCGGCTACAGCAGACGTTACCGGAGGCGCCGGTCATCACCTCCGAAGGGCGTGCGTTTCCGGTTGAGCGCCGCTATCAGCCCCTTCCTGCCCATCAGCGTTTCGATGAAGCGGTGGCTATCGCCACTGCCGACTTGCTGCGTCAGGAATCCGGTTCGCTGCTGCTGTTTTTGCCGGGCGTTGGCGAAATCCAGCGGGTGCAGGAGCAGCTTGCCGCCCGCGTGGGCAGCGACGTAATGCTCTGCCCGCTCTACGGCGCACTGTCGTTGAGTGACCAGCGCAAGGCCATCCTTCCCGCGCCGACGGGGCAGCGTAAAGTGGTACTGGCCACCAATATTGCCGAAACCAGTTTGACCATTGAAGGCATTCGCCTGGTGGTGGACAGCGCCCAGGAGAGAGTAGCCAGTTTTGACCCGCGCACCGGGCTGACAAAGCTGCTGACGCAACGCATCAGCCAGGCGTCAATGGTACAGCGTGCTGGCCGCGCCGGGCGTCTTGAGCCTGGCATCTGTTTGCATCTCATCAGCCCAGAACAGGCCGAACGCGCGGCTGTGCAGAGCACGCCGGAAATTTTACAAAGCGATCTTTCGGGGCTGATCGTGGAACTGTTGCAGTGGGGGTGCCCCGAGCCCGCACAGTTGACCTGGCTCAATATGCCCCCGGCGGTAAACCTGGCGGCGGCGCGCGCCTTACTGACTCAGTTAGGCGCGCTGGACGGCGACAGGTTATCATCGCGCGGGCAGAAAATGGCCGCGCTGGGTAACGATCCCCGGCTGGCGGCGATGCTGGTGGCCGCGCAGGGCGATGATGAAATTGCCACGGCGGCAAAACTGGCGGCTATCCTTGAGGAGCCGCCTCGTGGTGCAAATTCTGATCTGGCCCAGGCCTTTTCGCGCAATCAGGGGAACTGGCAGCAGCGCGCGCAGCAACTCTGTAAACGGCTTAACAGCCGTGGTGGTACGCCGGACGCTGACAGCATTGCGCCCCTGCTGGCGCAGGCGTTTGCCGACAGGATCGCGCGTCGTCGCGGGCTGGATGGACGTTATCAACTGGCAAACGGCATGGGTGCTATGCTGGACAGCGATGACGCCCTGACGCGCCATGAATGGCTGATTGCGCCGCTCTTACTGCAGGGTAGCCACTCTCCTGATGCCCGTATTTTGCAGGCCGTGGCTGTGGATATTGATGCCCTCACGCGGGCGTGTCCGCAACTGCTTCAGCAGTCCGACATCGTTGAGTGGGATGATGTGCAGGGCACCCTGAAGGCATTTCGTCGTAGTCAGATAGGTAAACTGACCCTGGGGACGAAGCCGCTGGCAAAGCCGTCGGAAGAGGAGTTGCACCAGGCGATGCTGAACGGTATCCGGGAAAAAGGATTAGGTGTTCTGAACTGGACACCGGAGGCCGAGCAGTACCGTATTCGTCTGCTCTGTGCCGCACGCTGGTTGCCGGAGTATGCCTGGCCGGCGGTGGATGATGACTCGTTACTTGCGTCGCTGGAAAGCTGGCTACTGCCGCAAATGAGCGGTGTACACTCGCTGCGGGCGCTGAAAGCGCTTGATGTTAAGGTGGCGTTACAGAATTTACTCGACTGGTCATTACGTCAACGTCTGGATAGTGAACTGCCTGGGCATTACACTGTGCCGACCGGCAGCCGGATTGCCATTCGTTATCACGAGGATAATCCACCGGCGCTGGCGGTACGGATGCAGGAGATGTTTGGCGAGGCGACCACGCCGTCCATCGCCGAGGGGAGCGTGCCCATGGTGCTTGAGCTGTTGTCACCTGCGCATCGCCCGCTGCAGATCACCCGCGATTTGGGCGCATTCTGGGCGGGGAGCTACCGTGAAGTGCAAAAAGAGATGAAAGGGCGTTATCCCAAACATGTCTGGCCGGACGATCCGGCGAATACGGCGCCGACACGGCGGACGAAGAAATATTCGTAAAAGGGGAGTGCGGCCTGATGCCCTCACCCCGACCCTCTTCCACAGGGAGAGGGAGAAAAGCAATTTTGAGAGATTTCTTCTTTCACAGGTCAGTGGAAGAAAAGAGAATCGGGCCTTTGCGCCTGAACGTTGCGGAGAAAAAGCATGGCGGGGAATGACCGCGAGCCAATTGGGCGTAAGGGAAAACCAACGCGTCCGGCGAAAGAAAAGGTGAGCCGTCGTCGCCTCAGAGATGAGGACTATGACGATGACTATGAAGACGAGTATGAGGATGAAGAACCGATGCCGCGTAAAGGAAAAGGCAAAGGGCGTAAGCCTCGGGGCAAACGCGGTTGGTTCTGGCTGCTGCTGAAGCTGTTCATTGTTTTTGTTGTGCTGATGGCGATCTACGGCGTTTATCTGGATCAGAAGATCCGCAGCCGTATCGACGGGAAAGTCTGGCAGTTGCCTGCGGCGGTGTATGGCCGCATGGTGAACCTTGAGCCGGACATGTCGATCAGTAAGAACGAGATGGTGAAACTGCTGGAAGCCACCCAGTATCGTCAGGTGTCGAAAATGACGCGTCCTGGCGAATTTACCGTGCAGGCGAAAACCATTGAGATGATCCGCCGTCCGTTCGATTTCCCGGACAGCAAAGAGGGGCAGGTGCGTGCGCGTCTGACCTTTGACGGCGATCGTCTGGAAACCATCGAGAACATGGATAACAACCGCCAGTTCGGTTTCTTCCGTCTCGATCCGCGACTGATCACTATGCTTTCATCAGCGAACGGCGAGCAGCGTCTGTTCGTGGCGCGTAACGGCTTCCCGGACCTGCTGGTGGACACCCTGCTGGCTACCGAAGACCGTCACTTCTATGAGCACGATGGTATCAGCCTCTACTCCATTGGCCGTGCGGTGTTGGCTAACCTGACTGCCGGACGTACCGTGCAGGGGGCGAGTACGCTTACCCAACAGCTGGTGAAGAACCTGTTCCTCTCCAGCGAGCGCTCTTACTGGCGTAAAGCCAACGAAGCGTACATGGCCGTGCTGATGGACGCGCGTTACAGCAAGGATCGTATCCTTGAGCTGTATATGAACGAGGTCTATCTCGGTCAGAGCGGTGATAACGAAATCCGCGGCTTCCCGCTGGCGAGCCTGTACTACTTTGGCCGCCCGGTGGAGGAGCTGAGCCTTGATCAGCAGGCGCTGCTGGTGGGCATGGTGAAAGGGGCGTCCATTTATAACCCATGGCGTAACCCGAAACTGGCGCTGGAACGTCGTAACCTGGTGCTGCGTCTGCTGCAACAACAGCAGGTGATTGACCAGGAGCTGTACGACATGCTGAGCGCACGTCCGCTTGGCGTGCAGCCGCGCGGCGGTGTGATCTCACCTCAGCCTGCGTTTATGCAGCTGGTGCGTCAGGAGCTGCAGAGCAAGCTCGGTGATAAAGTGAAAGATCTCTCCGGCGTGAAGATCTTTACCACCTTTGACTCCGTGGCGCAGGATGCGGCAGAGAAAGCGGCCGTTGAGGGCATTCCGGCGCTGAAGAAACAGCGTAAGCTGAGCGATCTGGAAACCGCGATGGTGGTGGTTGACCGTAACACGGGTGAAGTCCGTGCGATGGTGGGCGGGGCTGAGCCGCAGTTTGCAGGCTACAACCGTGCTATGCAGGCGCGCCGTTCGATCGGTTCACTGGCGAAGCCCGCAACCTATCTCACTGCCCTGAGCCAGCCAAATCTGTATCGCCTGAATACCTGGATTGCCGACGCGCCGATCTCCCTGCGTCAGCCTAACGGCCAGGTCTGGTCACCGCAGAACGATGATAAACAGTTCAGCGGCCAGGTAATGCTGGTGGATGCGTTGACCCGCTCCATGAACGTGCCGACGGTAAACCTGGGGATGGCGCTGGGTCTGCCGGCGATTGTCGACACCTGGCAGAAACTGGGCGTCGCCAAAGATCAGCTGCACCCTGTACCAGCCATGATCCTGGGGGCGTTAAACCTGACGCCAATCGAAGTGGCACAGGCGTTCCAGACCATTGCCAGCGGCGGTAACCGTGCGCCGCTGTCAGCCCTGCGTTCGGTGATCGCCGAAGATGGCTCCGTGCTGTACCAGAGCTTCCCACAGGCGGAACGTGCCGTTCCGGCGCAGGCAGCCTATATGACGCTGTGGACGATGCAGCAGGTTGTGCAACGTGGTACCGGCCGTCAACTGGGTGCGAAGTATCCGGGCCTGCATCTGGCGGGTAAAACCGGGACCACCAACAATAACGTCGATACCTGGTTTGCCGGTATTGATGGTCGTGAAGTGGTGATCACCTGGGTGGGCCGCGATAACAACCAGCCAACCAAACTGTATGGTGCGAGCGGGGCGATGTCGATTTACCAGCGTTATCTGGCGAATCAGTCGCCGGTGCCGCTGGATCTGGTTGCACCGGAAGATATCGTGGATATGGGCGTGGACAGTTCCGGAAACTTTGTCTGTGGCGGCGGTATGCGTACCTTGCCTGTCTGGACCACCAACCCGGATTCCCTGTGCCAGCAGAGCCAGCCAGAGCAGCCGACGGGCAACCCGTTCGACCAGTCTTCTCAGCCTCAGCAGCCGCAGCAGCAACAACAGCCGCAGCAGCAGAACGAGAAGAAAGACAGCGACGGTGTCGCGGGCTGGATTAAAGATATGTTCGGCGGTAACTAACTGTTCCAGATCCCCCCGAAAGGGGGGATTTTTTTACCCGTTTTCCCCATTTTATTAACCCTCGTTTTAATTCTGATTAACCCTTCGTTTTCTCCTGGTTATTTCTTAAACCCTTAATTCTCGTAGGGCCGCTTACTGCTTGCTATACGGCCAACGTTTCGCCTATTATGCTGCGGTCATAATAATAATTCTCGTTTACGTTATCATTCACTTTTCCATCAGAGATACACCATGGCGCTTTCCAATACTGCTCAGCCAATTAACACGTCGCTGCGTAAAATCGCAGTTGTCGTAGCCACAGCGGTTGCCGGCATGTCTGCTTATACCCATGCTGCCGAAACCCCGAAAAAAGAAGAAACCATCACTGTCACTGCCGCTCCGGCTGCACAGGAAAGTGCCTGGGGGCCTGCACCAACGATTGCGGCGAAACGCACCGCGACGGCGACCAAGACCGATACACCTATAGAAAAGACGCCGCAGTCGATTTCCGTCGTTACGCGTGAAGAAATTGACATGAAGCAGCCGGGAACGGTCAAGCAAGCGCTGGCTTATACGCCGAGCGTTTTTGCCACCCGCGGCGCCTCAACGACATATGATGTGGTGTCGATTCGTGGTTTCACCACTTCCAGTACCGTGAATACCAACCAGTATCTCGATGGGATGAAGCTGCAGGGCGATAACTATTCTGAAGCGTCCATGGATCCGTACTTCCTTGAGCGCGTGGAACTGCTGCGTGGCCCAACGTCTGTACTGTACGGCAAAAGCCATCCGGGCGGTGTTGTGAGCATGGTCAGCAAGCGACCGACCACTGAGCCGCTGAAAGAAATTCAGTTCAAGATGGGCACCGATAACCTGTGGCAGACCGGGTTTGATTTCAGCGATGCGATTGATGATGACGGCGTGTGGTCATACCGCCTGACCGGTCTGGGTCGTAGTGAAAATGCGCAGCAGGAGATGGTCAAATCCACTCGCTATGCCATTGCACCTGCTTTCAGCTGGCGTCCTGACGACAAAACCGATTTCACTTTCCTGAGCAACTTCCAGAGCGATCCGGACGCGGGCTATTACGGCTGGCTGCCGCGGGAAGGGACCGTTGTGCCTTACTATGATGCCAACGGAAAAGCGCACAAGCTGCCGACCGATTTTAACGAAGGCGAGGAAGACAATAAGATCTCCCGTCGCCAGAAAATGGTGGGATACAGCTTCTCGCATGCGTTTGATGACACTTTTACCCTGCGTCAAAACCTGCGCTACACCAAAATCAACACCCTTTATCGTTCCGTCTACGGCAACGGCTATATCGCTCCGGCGCAAATCAGCCGCGCGTATGTACGTTCAGACGAAGATCTCAACTCGTTCACCGTTGATACTCAGCTCCAGTCAAAATTTGCGACCGGTGCCGTGGATCATACCCTGTTAACCGGGGTCGATTACCTTCGTATGCGTAATGATATCAACGCAGACTACGGTACTGCCGATCCGATCAGCATGACAAAGCCTGCGTATGGCAATTCGAATGTTGACGTTTACTACCTGTACAAAGTGCTTAATCGTCAGGAACAAACCGGCCTGTACGCGCAGGATCAAGCAGAGTGGGATAAGTGGGTACTCACAATGGGTGGCCGCTATGACTTTGCGAAAACCTCTGCGCTGACCCGTACTACCGGTTCTACCGCGGAAATTAACGATCAGGCATTCACCTGGCGCGGCGGGATTAACTACCTGTTCGACAACGGTATCACGCCGTACTTCAGCTATAGCGAATCATTCGAACCGATTTCGGGCACCACTCAGGGCGGAAAACCGTTCGATCCGGCGCGCGGCAAGCAATATGAAGCCGGTGTGAAATACGTACCGAAAGATCTGCCTGTGGTGGTGACGGCCGCGGTGTATCAGCTGACCAAAAACAATAATCTGACGGCCGATCCGGCTAACCCGACCAGCGGCTTCAGCGTGCAAGGGGGCGAAATTCGTTCCCGTGGTGTTGAGCTGGAAGCGAAAGCGGCCGTATCAGCCAACGTGAACGTGACGGCTTCGTACAGCTTCACCGATGCGAAATACACACACGATACCTGGTATGAAGGTCGTCGCCCGGCGGAAGTGCCGCGTAACATGGCCTCTCTGTGGGCGGATTACACCTTCCACGAGACGGCACTGAGCGGTCTGACGCTGGGGGCGGGTGCGCGCTACATCGGCAACACCGTTTCCTACTACTCCTCAACGTCTCCGAAAGCCTACGAATCGTTTAACGTCGCGGGTTACGCGCTGGCGGATGCGACAGTGAAATACGATCTGGCGCGCTTTGGGCTGCCGGGATCTTCAGTTGGCGTCAACGTGAACAATATCTTTGACCGTGAGTACGTTTCCAGCTGCTATAGCGAATACGCATGCTACTGGGGAGCTGGACGTCAGGTTGTGGCCACCGCGACCTTCCGCTTCTAATCTCTCTTCGGGCACGGTTCGCCGTGCCCTTTTTATTTAAGTTGGCTGATATGCAGGACAATAAAACGCACTCCGACACCACTTTTACGCTCAATCAACTCTCCTTTCGTGTTCCCGGGCGCACCTTGCTGCACCCGCTCTCGTTGACGTTCCCCGCAGGTAAAGTTACCGGCCTGATTGGTCACAATGGTTCCGGTAAATCGACGTTACTGAAAATGCTGGGCCGTCATCAGCCGCCTTCAGAAGGGGATATTTTGCTGGATGAACAGCCGCTGGAGAGCTGGAGCAGTAAAGCCTTTGCACGCAAAGTCGCGTATCTGCCGCAGCAACTGCCCCAGGCGGAAGGGATGACGGTGCGTGAGCTGGTGGCGATTGGGCGTTATCCGTGGCATGGCGCGCTCGGGCGCTTCGGTGTCGCCGACAGAGAGAAAGTGGAAGAGGCGATTGCGCTGGTGGGATTAAAGCCGTTGGCGCACCGTCTGGTCGACAGCCTTTCCGGGGGTGAACGTCAGCGAGCATGGATTGCGATGCTGGTTGCGCAGGACAGCCGCTGTCTGCTGCTCGACGAACCGACTTCCGCACTGGATATCGCTCATCAGGTTGATGTGCTTGCGCTGGTGCATCGCCTGAGCCAGCAGCGTGGCCTGACGGTTATCGCGGTCCTGCACGATATCAACATGGCGGCGCGCTACTGCGATTATCTTGTCGCACTTCGCGGCGGGGAGATGATTGCTCAGGGGACACCGTCGGAACTGATGCGAAGTGAAACCCTGGAACACATTTACGGTATTCCCATGGGGATCCTGCCTCATCCTGGTGGGGCTGCTCCGGTGAGCTTTGTTTACTGATGCTGAATTCTACTTTGTTGAGCCGCCGCCGCTTGCTGACGGCCATGGCACTTTCACCGCTGCTGTTAAAGATGAACCTCGCGCGGGCAGCGGCTGCCGTCGATCCGCACCGTATTGTGGCGCTGGAGTGGTTGCCTGTTGAACTGATGATGGCACTGGGCGTCACGCCGTATGGTGTCGCCGATATTCCCAACTACAGGCTGTGGGTGAACGAGCCGGCGCTGCCCGATTCGGTCATTGATATTGGTCTGCGAACGGAGCCTAACCTTGAGCTGCTGACGCAGATGAAGCCGTCATTTCTGTTCTGGTCTGCGGGGTATGGCCCGTCAGAAGAGACAATGGCGCGTATTGCGCCTGGGCGGGGGTTCTCCTTCAGTGACGGAAAAAAACCGCTCACGATGGCGAAAAACTCCATCAACGAGATGGCGCATTTCCTCAATCGTGAGGCGGAAGCCAAACAACATTTCGCTGAGTTTGATGCTCTGATTGACTCCCTGAAGCCGCGTTTTGCCCATCGCGGAGACCGCCCGCTGCTGATGGTGACGCTGCTGGATGCGCGCCATATGCTGGTGTTCGGTAAAAACTGCCTTTTCCAGGAAGTGCTCGATAGTTTTGGTATTCGTAATGCCTGGGAAGGGGAGATGACCTTCTGGGGCAGCACCGCCGTCGGTATCGACCGTCTGGCGGCGTTCCGCGATGTGGACGTGCTGTGCTTCGATCACGGCAACGAGCGTGAAATGCAGGCGCTGATGGCGACACCGCTGTGGCAGGCGATGCCGTTCGTGCGTGAGCAACGCTTTATGCGTGCACCGGCGGTCTGGTTCTACGGCGCGACGCTGTCGGCCATGCACTTCGCCCGGGTGCTGGATAACGCGCTGGGGGGAAAAGCATGAGTACGCGTATTGCCCGTTTCCCGGCGCTGTTGTTGGCTCTGATTTTCCTGACCGCGCTGGCGTTGACCTGGTTTAACCTCTCGACCGCCTTACCGCGGGGGCAGTGGGGCGCGGCCCTGGCTACGCCGGATATCGATAATATTCAGCAAATGCTGTTCCACTACAGCCTGCTGCCGCGTCTGGCGATTTCGCTGCTGGTCGGGGGGGGGCTAGGGCTGGTGGGCGTCCTGTTCCAGCAGGTTTTGCGTAACCCGCTGGCCGAGCCTACAACGCTTGGCGTCGCGACCGGTGCCCAGCTTGGGATCACGGTGACCACGCTGTGGGCACTGCCTGGCGCGTTAACCTCGCAGTTTGCCGCGCTTGCGGGCGCGTGCGTGGTCGGCGCGCTGGTCTTCGGCGTGGCCTGGGGGAAACGTCTCTCGCCCGTGACGCTGATCCTCGCAGGGCTGGTCGTCAGCCTGTACTGCGGGGCAATCAACCAGCTGCTGGTGCTGTTCCATCACGATCAGCTGCAAAGCATGTTCCTGTGGAGTACCGGTACGCTGACCCAGACGGACTGGAGCATTGTGCAGCGCCTGTGGCCGCAGCTCGTTGGCGGCGCCATGTTGACGCTGCTGCTGTTACGTCCGCTGACGCTGATGGGGCTGGATGACGGCGTAGCCCGCAATCTGGGGCTGGCGCTCTCCCTGGCGCGTCTGGCGGCGCTGACGCTGGCGATTGTCCTCAGCGCATTGCTGGTTAATGCGGTTGGGATTATCGGCTTTATCGGACTGTTTGCCCCGCTGCTGGCAAAAATGCTCGGGGCGCGTCGCCTGCTGGCGCGACTGCTGCTGGCCCCGCTGATTGGTGCGCTGATCCTCTGGCTTTCCGATCAAATCATTCTCTGGCTGGCGCGTGTCTGGATGGAAGTCTCTACCGGGTCGGTAACGGCACTGGTTGGCGCGCCGCTGTTGCTGTGGCTGTTGCCACGCCTGCGCAGTATGAGTGCTCCCGCGATGGACGCGGGGGATAAAGTTTATGCTGAGCGTCAGTCGGTGCTGTGGTTCAGCCTGGCCGGTCTGGCGGTGTTGATCATCGTCTCGTTTGTCGCGCTTGCTTTCGGGCGCGATGCGGTGGGCTGGCACTGGGCAACGGGCGATTTGCTCCAGGAACTGCTGCAGTGGCGCTGGCCGCGTATCCTCTCGGCGTTGATTGCCGGGGTAATGCTGGCGGTCGCGGGCTGTATTATCCAGCGCCTGACCGGCAACCCGATGGCCAGCCCGGAAGTGCTGGGTATCAGTTCGGGAGCCGCGTTTGGCGTGGTGCTGATGCTGTTCCTGGTGCCGGGAAATGCCTTTGGCTGGCTGATGCCTGCCGGGAGCATCGGGGCGGCAGTGACGCTGATGATCATCCTGATTGCCTCCGGGCGCGGCGGGTTTTCGCCTCACCGGATGCTGCTGGCCGGGATGGCGCTCAGCACCGCCTTTACCATGCTGCTGATGATGCTGCAGGCGAGCGGCGATCCGCGGATGGCGAAGATCCTGACCTGGATCTCCGGCTCAACGTACAACGCCACTGGCAGTCAGGTGGTGCATTCCGGGATCGTGATGATCGTGCTGCTGGCGATTGTGCCCCTGTGCCGCCGCTGGATGACGATCCTGCCGCTGGGGGGCGAAACCGCACGTGCGGTCGGCATGGCGTTAACGCCAACGCGCGTCGCGCTGTTACTGCTGGCGGCGTGCCTGACGGCCACAGCCACCATGACCATTGGCCCACTGAGTTTTGTCGGGTTGATGGCGCCGCATATCGCCAGAATGATGGGATTCCGCAGGACGATGCCGCATATCGTGATGTCTGCCCTGACGGGCGGGGTAATGCTGGTAGTGGCGGACTGGTGCGGAAGAATGGTGCTGTTCCCGTATCAGATCCCGGCAGGTCTGCTATCGACCTTTATCGGCGCGCCGTATTTTATTTATCTGTTGAGAAAGCAGAGTCGGTAATAAAAGTAAACGTCAATCCTAAGATTGACGTTTTAGGGTTTGCTCCCCCTCCCTGTGGGAGAGGGCCGGGGTGAGGGCGTCACGCCGCACGTGCTTACAACTTCGCAAACACCTTACGCGCCGCGTCGATGGTGTTATTGATATCCTCTTCGCTGTGCGCCACGGACATAAAGCCGGCTTCAAATGCTGACGGCGCCAGGTAGACGCCTTCTTCCAGCATCAGGTGGAAGAAACGCTTGAAGCGGTCAACGTCGCACTTCACCACGTCCTGATAGCTTGTCACGGTTTGGGCTTCCGTGAAGAAGATCCCGAACATCCCGCCCACGTGGTTCACCACCAGCGGAATACCCGCCTCTTCAGCCGCTTCCAGCAGACCATTTGCCAGCTGCGTCGTGCGATCAGTCAGGGTTTCATGGATGCCCGGCTGGGAGACTTCTGTCAGGCAGGCGAAGCCCGCCGCCATGGCAATCGGGTTACCGGAGAGCGTACCCGCCTGGTAAACCGGCCCTGTTGGTGCCAGGGCTTCCATCACATCCTTGCGCCCCCCGAATGCGCCCACCGGCATACCGCCGCCGATGATTTTGCCGAGACAGGTCAGATCGGGCTCAACGCCGTAATAAGACTGGGCACCCGCCAGCGCGACGCGGAAACCGGTCATCACTTCGTCGATAATCAGCAGCGCGCCAAACTCATCGCACAGGGCGCGCAGGCCCGGCAGGAACTCTGGCTGCGGTGGAATGCAGTTCATGTTGCCCGCAACCGGTTCAACGATGATGCAGGCGATCTCCTGTGGATACTGCTCGAATGCCGCACGAACGGTGTTCAGATCGTTATAAGTGCAGGTCAGGGTGTGTTTCGCGAAATCAGCCGGTACGCCCGGGGAGTTTGGCTGGCCAAGGGTCAGTGCGCCGGAGCCCGCTTTCACCAGCAGGCAGTCCGCATGGCCGTGGTAGCAGCCTTCAAACTTGATGATTTTGTCGCGACCGGTAAAGCCGCGCGCCAGACGGATAGCGCTCATGGTGGCTTCGGTACCGGAGTTCACCATACGCACCATATCCATGGTTGGCACCAGCTCGGTCACCAGCTCCGCCATTTTGACTTCCATCTCGGTAGGCGCGCCAAAGCTCAGGCCGCGCTGGGCCGCTTCAATCACTGCATTACGGATGGCGGGGTGGTTGTGACCCAGCACCATCGGGCCCCAGGAGCCGACGTAATCGATATAGGCCTTGCCGTCGACATCAAACAGGTACGCGCCATCAGCACGTTCAATAAACAGCGGCGTTCCGCCTACGCCTGTAAAGGCGCGAACAGGCGAGTTTACGCCACCTGGGATAAGCTCGCGGGCTGCACTGTAGAGGTTTTCAGACTTGCTCATGGCGTCGTTCCTGGTTCGTATAAAATGATTAAGCACACTATTCTAAGTGATCCGCGAAAGGTAATGAAATTTTTGCCCCTTTCATTGCTAAACAATTTTTAAGTATTTTTCACGGGACGACGTGACGCACTCTGGTAAAATCCCTGTGCGATTTGTATGACGAAAAGAAACGGTAATGAAAGCAGACTCACCTTCTTTTGAAGAACAACAGTTCCGACGCGCGCAACACCGGATCAGCATCCGGCGCTTGCTCAATCGCGATAAGACACCGCTGGCAATTTTACTGGCCGCCGCTGTAGTAGGGACGCTCGCCGGGCTGGCGGGGGTTGCCTTTGAAAAGGCGGTCAATGCGGTACTGAACTGGCGTATTGGTACGGTGGCCGGTTTCGCCGACAAAGGAGGGCTGGTCTGGTTCTGGGCGTTCGGGTTGTCCGCACTATTTGCCATAGTGGGCTACTTTCTGGTGCGTAAATTTGCGCCGGAAGCGGGCGGTTCCGGGATCCCTGAAATTGAAGGCGCACTGGAAGAGCTGCGTCCGGTGCGCTGGTGGCGCGTCATCCCGGTGAAGTTTATCGGCGGCATGGGAACCCTTGGTGCGGGTATGGTGCTGGGTCGAGAGGGGCCCACCGTGCAGTTGGGTGGGAACGTCGGGCGCATGGTGGGGGATCTGTTCAGGATGCGCAGCGCGGAAGCGCGCCATACGCTGCTGGCCACAGGCGCCGCAGCGGGGCTTTCGGCGGCGTTTAACGCACCGCTGGCGGGGATCCTGTTTATCATCGAAGAGATGCGCGCCCAGTTCCGCTATAACCTTATCTCGATCAAAGCGGTCTTTACCGGTGTGATCATGTCGAGCATTGTGTTTCGCATTTTCAATGGCGAAAGCCCGGTGATCGAAGTGGGGAAACTGACCAATGCGCCGGTGAACACGCTGTGGCTGTACCTGATCCTGGGCATGATATTCGGTGTTGTCGGCCCGCTGTTTAACACCTTTATCCTGCGTGCGCAGGATATGTTCCAGCGCATCCATGGCGGGAATACCACGAAATGGGTGTTGATGGGCGGCGTGCTGGGTGGCCTGTGTGGCGTGCTGGGGTTCATTGAGCCGAACGCCGCGGGCGGCGGGTTCGGGCTGATCCCGATTGCGGCCGCAGGCAACTTCAGCGTGGGTCTGCTTCTGTTTATGTTTATTTCTCGCGTCATCACGACGGTGCTCTGTTTTTCCTCCGGTGCGCCGGGTGGTATTTTTGCCCCGATGCTGGCGCTGGGGACGTTGCTTGGCACAGCCTTTGGCATGGCGGCTGCGGCCGGTTTTCCGGCATATCATCTGGAGGCCGGTACGTTTGCCGTTGCCGGAATGGGGGCGCTGCTGGCGGCCTCCCTGCGCGCGCCGCTGACCGGCATCGTGCTGGTGCTGGAGATGACAGACAATTACCAGCTCATTTTGCCAATGATCATTACCTGTCTCGGCGCGACACTATTAGCCCAATTCCTGGGTGGAAAACCGCTATACTCCACCATTCTTGCTCGCACCCTGGCGAAGCAAGAGGCAGAACGGGCCGCAATGCAGAATACTTGAATGAATTACCAGGGTATTAGATAATGACAAAAAGAATTGGGTGAATTTTACCCAATTGCAGTAGCAGTATTCATGGGAGCATAAGATGAGTGATGACGTAGCGTTGCCGCTGGAGTTTACCGAAGCAGCAGCCAACAAAGTGAAAACCCTGATTGCCGACGAAGACAATCCGGATCTGAAACTGCGTGTCTATATTACCGGTGGCGGCTGCAGCGGCTTCCAGTATGGTTTTACCTTTGACGACCAGGTTAACGACGGCGATATGACTATCGAGAAACAGGGCGTCGCGCTGGTGGTTGATCCGATGAGCCTGCAATATCTGGTGGGCGGTTCGGTGGATTACACCGAAGGTCTGGAAGGTTCGCGCTTTGTGGTGACTAACCCAAATGCCACCAGCACCTGCGGGTGTGGGTCTTCGTTCAGTATTTAAGAGGGGGCGGGCTGATGCCCTCACCCCGGCCCTCTCCCACAGGGAGAGGGAGAAAAGATTAAAAACGGTAACCTTGCGGTTACCGTTTTGCGTTTATCTTCCATTCTCATCCAATGCGAACGTCGGCAATTTAAGATGCCAGCGTATCGCCGCCAGACGTATCGCCAGCGTCACCACCATTCCCAGCATGGCTGAATTTTCCAGCGGTATCGCAAAGGTATAGTACGCCGTGGCATGTACAATCCCGCCAATAATGCAGGCCGTAGCATAGATTTCGGTACGCAGGATCATCGGCACTTCTCGTGCCAGAATATCGCGAATAATCCCGCCGCCTACGCCAGTCAGCACGCCCATGCAGATGGCAACCATGGGCCCTGTCCCCGCATTAAAGGCTTTATTCACCCCAATGCCGACAAACACAGCCAGACCGACGGCATCCAGCACCGGGAGGATCCATTTTGGTAAGCGGCGGGGCTGGCGAACCAGCACGATGGTTAACAGGCAGGTGACCATCGCCACCACCAGATCGGTAGGATCTTTCACCCAAAACACCGGGCCATTATCCAGCGCCATATCACGGATCGTTCCACCACCAACGGCAGTTACCACGCCAAGCACCAGCACGCCAAACGGATCCATGCGCAGTTTTCCGGCGAGTAAAACGCCGGAGATAGCAAAAACGGCTGTGCCAAGAATATCCAGCCAATAAACGAGCATCGTTAAATCCTCGAAGGGGGTCTTATGTTAATGACTCTCGGCCAGTGCGGCACAGAGTTGTTTTGCGGCGAGGATAATACGCGGGCTGGCGCGTTCAAACCAGTCGCTGGTGAGGGGGATCACCGGAATTTTTAGCTGGCTTTGCCAGAATTGTTCAATTTTAGGAATCTCGCTCGCATTTCCGACCACAACGATAGCCTGCGGTCTGCGAGCCAGAACCTGTTCCCGGCTGACCTGCGGCCACGGTATCCGGCTGGCCGCAAAGATATTTTCTCCGCCACAGACTTCCAGGACCTGATTCTGAATAGAGCCTTTCCCGGTGGTGAACAGCGGCTGGCTGCCAAACTGCAAAAAGATGCGCTTTTTAACGGGGGTATCGTATTTTGCTTTGAGTGCCGCATAGTCGCTGAGCAGTTGTTTTGCCGCATCCTCGGCTTTGGCCGGGGTTGGACTATAGGGAGCCAGAGATCGTAACGCCTGAGCGACCTGCTCAATGCTCACGGCATCCACCCACATGACCTTGATCCCAAGCGACGTAAGCTGGTTAACCTGCCGCTCGGCGTTACCGCCACGCCAGGCGAGTACGAGATCGGGCTTAAGCGCCACGATGCGTTCAATGTTCATCCCTTGCCAGGTCGCGACCTGTTCAATACGCGTGGCCTGGGGTGGATAATCAGAAAAGCTACTCACGCCAACGGGGGTGATCCCGGCGGCAAACGCCAGTTCGGTGTTAGCGGGGGAGAGGGTTATCACACGCGGCGCGGCGCAGAGCCAGGCCGGTGCGAGCAGAAGCAGGGCGACCAGCGCCCTGACGGCATGTTTAGCCACGAGCCAGTTTCTGCACAAGGCTCTCCACCATCACGGTGGACTGTTTTGCCGCGACAACCAGGAATTCGTCGAAGCTGATATGAGACTGCTGATCGGCCACGTCAGAGATGGCACGAACCACCACGAACGGGACGTTGAAGTTATGACAGACGTGAGCAATCGCGGTCGCTTCCATCTCAACGGCGATTGCCTGTGGGAAGTTGTGACGGATTTTTGCCAGGCCGACGGAGCCATTGATGAAGGCATCACCGCTCACAATCAGGCCGCGTACGGCGTTGAGGTTCAGCTCAGCAATGCACTCTTCTGCCGCCGCAACCAGCTTATCGTCGGCCTTAAAGCCGGCCGGGCAACCCGGAAGCTGACCGTATTCGTAGCCGAATGCGGTAACGTCTGCATCGTGGTAACGCGCTTCATCGGAGACGACGATATCACCCACTTTCAGGGTCGGTGCCAGACCGCCCGCAGAGCCGGTGTTAACGATCACGTCTGGCTTGCAACGCTCAAGCAACAGCGTTGCGCCCAGCGCAGCAGCAACTTTACCGATGCCTGATTTCAGCAGAGCCACGTCAACACCGTTCAGTTGACCGGTATAGATCTCACAACCCCCCAGAGAGAGTGTCTGACGGTTCTCAATTTTGTCACGCAGCAGCGTAACTTCTTCTTCCATTGCACCAATAATGCCGATTTTCATAGATTTACTCGCGATGTGCCTTGTTAAGATGCATAGTCTATCATGCGCTTAAGGGGAAACGCATTCTCACGCGGGGGAGCACATGTCACAGATCGATTTTCGCACCAAAATTAACTGGCACCGACGTTTCCGTTCGCCGCAGGGGGAAAAGAGCGAACATGAGATCCTGCGTATCTTCGAAAGCGATCGCGGGCGGATCATTAATTCGCCTGCCATCCGTCGTCTGCAGCAAAAGACCCAGGTGTTTCCGCTTGAGCGTAACGCTGCCGTGCGCACACGCTTAACCCACTCAATGGAAGTTCAGCAGGTGGGGCGCTACATTGCCAAAGAGATTTTAAGCCGCCTCAAAGAGCAGCGCTTGCTGGAAACCTATGGTCTGGATGAGTTGACCGGGCCCTTTGAGAGCATTGTTGAGATGGCCTGCCTGATGCATGACATCGGCAACCCGCCGTTTGGCCATTTCGGCGAGGCGGCGATCAACGACTGGTTCAGGCAGCGACTCTTCCCGTCAGATGCCGTCAGCCAGCCGCTCAGTGATGACCGCTGCGTGGTCCGGGATTTACGTCTGCGTGAAGGCGAAGAAGCGCTGAACGATCTGCGTCGTAAAGTGCGTCAGGATCTCTGTCACTTTGAAGGCAATGCACAGGGGATCCGGCTGGTGCACTCCCTGATGCGCATGAACCTGACCTGGGCACAGGTGGGATGCATCCTCAAATATACCCGTCCCGCCTGGTGGATGGGCGAAACGCCCGCTTCGCACAGTTATCTGATGAAAAAGCCGGGCTATTATCTCTCTGAAGAAGCCTATATTGAGCGGCTACGTAAAGAACTTTCATTGACTGCAAATGGCCGCTTCCCGTTAACGTGGATTATGGAAGCCGCCGATGACATCTCCTATTGTGTTGCCGACCTGGAAGACGCCGTTGAGAAAAGAATATTCAGCGTCGAGGAGTTGTATCAGCATCTTTATGATGCGTGGGGGAAACATGAAAAAGGTTCGCTGTTTGCGCAGGTCGTCGAAAATGCCTGGGAAAAATCGCGCGCAAATACATTAAGCCGCAGTACGGAAGATCAGTTCTTTATGTATTTGCGGGTCAATACATTAAATAAACTGGTGCCTTACGCCGCCTCGCGTTTTATTGACAATTTGCCGATGATTTTTAGCGGGGAATTTAATCATGCGTTGCTGGAGGATGACAGCAGCTTTAGTCAGTTGCTTGAGTTATATAAACATGTCGCAATGCGCCATGTCTTCAGCCACCCTGATGTTGAACAGTTAGAGCTGCAGGGATATCGGGTTATCAGCGGCTTACTGGAAATCTATCGACCCCTGCTGCAATTATCGGTCGATGAATTTAGCGAGCTGGTGGAACACGAGCGCGTGCGACGAATACCGATTGAGTCCCGGCTTTATCAGAAACTTTCTACCCGTCATCGTCTGGCTTATGTTGAAGCCATCGGCAAACTGGATCGCCACGCTCCTCAATGGCCGGTGCTCGAATATTATTATCGCTGTCGTCTCATCCAGGACTATATCAGCGGGATGACCGATCTGTATGCCTGGGACGAGTACCGCAAGCTGATGGCTGTGGAATAACCGGTGAGTTTTGTAAAGACGACCAATAAATTTTTACTTTTTCCATAAACTTATCGCCGGAACTAAGCGGTATAAAACGAATCTGAGTTACACAGCAATTTTGCGTTATCTGTAAATCGAGATTGAGAAACATGAAAAAAACCACATTAGCAATGAGTGCACTGGCTCTGAGTTTAGGTTTAGCGCTGTCTCCTCTGACTGCTACTGCAGCCGAGACCGCGTCGTCGGCAGCAACCGCGCAGCAGATGCCAAGCCTGGCACCGATGCTCGAAAAAGTGATGCCATCGGTGGTGAGTATCAACGTTGAGGGCAGCACGACCGTCAATACGCCGCGTATGCCGCGTAACTTCCAGCAGTTCTTCGGCGATAACTCGCCATTCT
The DNA here is from genome assembly GCF_024599795.1 of Enterobacter cloacae complex sp. R_G8. NCBI lineage: Bacteria > Pseudomonadati > Pseudomonadota > Gammaproteobacteria > Enterobacterales > Enterobacteriaceae > Enterobacter > Enterobacter cloacae complex sp. R_G8. Next base: position 4,239,535 of record NZ_CP102246.1, on the reverse strand, counting down.
GCCAGGACGGTTCGCCATTCCAGAGTTCTCCGTTCTGTCAGGGCGGTGGCGCAGGGGATGACGGCCAGGGCGGCGGCCAGCAGCAGAAATTCATGGCGCTTGGCTCGGGGGTCATTATCGACGCTGCGAAAGGCTATGTCGTGACCAACAACCACGTGGTGGATAACGCCAACAGCATTAAGGTTCAACTGAGCGACGGGCGCAAATTTGACGCCAAAGTGGTGGGCAAGGACCCACGCTCTGATATCGCACTGATCCAGATTCAGGATCCTAAAAACCTGACGGCGATTAAAATTGCCGACTCCGACGCGCTGCGTGTCGGTGACTACACCGTGGCCATCGGTAACCCGTTCGGTCTGGGTGAAACCGTGACGTCGGGTATTGTCTCAGCGCTGGGCCGTAGCGGTCTGAACGCGGAGAACTATGAAAACTTCATCCAGACGGATGCGGCGATCAACCGCGGTAACTCCGGCGGTGCGCTGGTGAACCTGAACGGTGAGCTGATTGGTATTAACACTGCCATCCTGGCGCCGGACGGCGGCAACATCGGTATCGGTTTTGCTATCCCAAGTAATATGGTGAAAAACCTGACCGCACAGATGGTGCAGTATGGCCAGGTGAAACGCGGTGAGCTGGGTATTCTGGGTACGGAGCTGAACTCTGAGCTGGCGAAAGCGATGAAAGTTGACGCCCAGCGCGGCGCGTTTGTGAGCCAGGTTATGCCGAATTCCTCCGCAGCAAAAGCGGGGATTAAAGCCGGGGATGTGATCACCTCCCTGAACGGTAAACCGATCAGCAGCTTTGCCGCCCTGCGTGCCGAAGTGGGCTCAATGCCAATTGGCAGCAAAGTGACGCTCGGCCTGCTGCGTGACGGTAAGGCGGTTAACGTGAGCCTGGAGCTGCAGCAGAGCAGCCAGAATCAGGTCGATTCCAGCACCATCTTCAGCGGGATTGAAGGGGCGGAGATGAGCAACAAAGGTGCAGATAAAGGCGTGGTGGTGAATAACGTGAAAGCGAACTCACCGGCAGCCCGTATCGGCCTGAAAAAAGGTGATGTGATCATGGGGGCTAACCAGCAGCCGGTGAAAAACATCGCTGAACTGCGCAAAATTCTCGACAGCAAGCCATCCGTGCTGGCGCTGAATATTCAGCGTGGTGACACCTCTATTTATCTGCTGATGCAGTAATCCTCTTAAGCCCCTGCTCGCAGGGGCTTTCTCGTTTCTGTGACCTTTTCCACAAGTCCACATTTCTCTCCCTGACTTTGTGCATTTGCACAATGCGACCGCGATTGAACTCCCCTATGCTGGAGCACTGCTCACAGGAGGGTTACATGGCTGGCTGGCATCTTGATACCAAAATGGCGCAGGACATCGTGGCGCGCACCATGCGCATCATTGATACCAATATCAACGTAATGGATGCCCGTGGGCGCATTATTGGCAGCGGCGATCGCGAGCGTATTGGGGAATTGCACGAAGGTGCGTTGCTGGTGCTTTCCCAGGGGCGGGTCGTGGATATCGATGATGCCGTGGCGAAACACCTGCACGGCGTCCGTCAGGGCATCAATTTACCGCTGCGCCTTGAAGGGGAAATTGTTGGCGTAATAGGCCTGACCGGTGAACCCGAATCACTGCGTAAATATGGCGAGCTGGTCTGCATGACGGCGGAGATGATGCTGGAGCAGTCGCGCCTGATGCACCTGCTGGCGCAGGATAGCCGTCTGCGCGAAGAGCTGGTGATGAACCTGATTCAGGCAGAGGAGCATACGCCTGCGCTGAGCGAGTGGGCTCAGCGTCTGGGCATCGACCTGAACCAACCACGCGTGGTGGCGGTGATTGAGGTGGATAGCGGCCAACTGGGGGTCGATAGCGCAATGGCTGAATTGCAGCAACTGCAGAATGCGCTGGCGACGCCGGAGCGTGACAACCTGGTGGCGATCGTTTCCCTGACGGAAATGGTGGTGCTCAAGCCGGCGCTTAACGCGTTCGGTCGCTGGGATGCGGAAGATCACCGTCGTCGTGTGGAGCAGCTGATTTCCCGTATGAAAGAGAACGGCCAGCTGCGTTTTCGCGTCGCCCTGGGAAATTACTTTACCGGACCTGGCAGTATTGCCCGCTCATGGCGTACGGCGCGTACCACGATGATGGTGGGTAAACAGCGAATGCCGGAAAGCCGCAGCTATTTTTATCAGGATCTGATGCTGCCGGTACTGCTCGACAGCCTGCGCGGTGGCTGGCAGGCCAATGAGCTGGCGCGTCCGCTCGTGCGCCTGAAAGCGATGGACAACAATGGCCTGCTGCGTCGGACGTTGCAGGCATGGTTCCGGCATAACGTGCAGCCGCTGGCGACGTCGAAAGCGCTGTTCATTCACCGCAATACGCTGGAGTATCGGCTCAACCGGATTTCGGAGCTGACAGGGCTGGATCTGGGGAGTTTTGACGACAGGCTGCTGCTGTATGTGGCGCTGCAGCTGGATGAACAGCGATAGCTGAGTGCGGTATGGTACACTCACCCCATCCCTCACAGGAAGAGGGCGCAAACACGAAAAACGGCAATCAAGGATTGCCGTTTTGCTTTTATTTCCGGGTTAATTTCTCAAGATCCGCTTCAATCTCGCTGATCTTATTAGTCACAACGCTTTCAAGGTGACGCAGATCGTCAAGGATCTTACGCTTGAGATCGACTTCGGTACGGTCGCGCTGGCAGATCTGATCGAGTTCATCAATCACATAGCGCAGGTTAGGGCTGATTTCCTGAACCTCTTTGTATCCCTGTCCTACACCGTCTGCGACGACGGTCTTACGCTGGCGTGGGTATTTGAACTTCACGCTCTTGGCGAAAAACTCTCCTTTGTCCTTGTGAAAATAGATTTTTAAAATATCGTTGTTGGCTTCCTGGCGAAGGCTGTAACGATCAATTTCATCAGGATTGGTAATGCCCAGACTTTTCAGATTATCGTACATAGCGGTACCCTTGATCTCAACATAACCTTTGAATAATTAACGAAAAAATCTATTTTCGCCACCCTCAGATATGAAAAAAGCGGGGTTGCCCCCGCTTTTTGTTATATCCGATTAATCGATGGTGCGCAGCAATTCGTTGATGCCCACTTTACCGCGGGTTTTCGCGTCCACTTTCTTCACGATAACCGCACAGTACAGGCTGTACTTACCATCTTTAGACGGCAGGTTGCCGGAAACCACCACGGAGCCCGCCGGAACGCGGCCGTAATGGATTTCGCCGGTTTCACGGTCGTAAATACGGGTGCTCTGACCGATGTAAACGCCCATAGAGATTACTGAACCTTCTTCAACGATCACGCCTTCTACCACTTCAGAGCGCGCGCCGATGAAGCAGTTGTCTTCGATGATGGTTGGGTTAGCCTGCAGGGGTTCCAGTACGCCACCAATGCCGACGCCGCCGGACAGGTGAACGTTTTTACCGATCTGCGCGCAGGAGCCCACGGTTGCCCAGGTGTCCACCATGGTGCCTTCGTCTACATAGGCACCGATGTTTACGTAGGACGGCATCAGTACGGTGTTACGGGCGATGAACGCACCCTGACGCACCGCAGCAGGTGGCACTACGCGGAAGCCTTCTTTCTGGAAACGCGCTTCGTCGTAATCAGCGAATTTCATTGGCACTTTATCGAAGTAGCGGCTTTCAGCTCCGTCGATAACCTGGTTATCGTTGATACGGAAAGAGAGCAGCACGGCTTTCTTCAGCCATTGATGAGTGACCCACTGACCGTCGATTTTTTCTGCTACACGCAGCGCGCCGGAATCCAGCAGAGAAATCACCTGATTAACCGCTTCGCGGGTAACGGTATCCACATTTGCCGGGGTAATCTCGGCGCGACGCTCAAAAGCGGACTCAATAACGTTCTGTAACTGCTGCATTGTTTACTCTTTCCATTTCACTAAAAAACACGTCACCCTTTATCGTTTGGATTGAGGGCTGCTGTCAACCGTTGTTGCACTTCAAGTTGCAGGTCATTATTAAGGGCACGCCGGTCCGCTGTTGCGATTATAAATAAATCTTCTACTCGCTCGCCAATGGTTGTAATTCGGGCTCCGTGGAGCGAAATTCCCAGATCGGCAAAGACCTGGCCGACGCGGGCGAGCAGTCCTGGCTGATCCAGGGCAATCAGCTCCAGGAACGATTTACGATCGGTGTGGGTCGGCAGGAAATTGACCTCGGTATCGACGGTAAAGTGGCGCAATTTTGCCGGCTGACGACGCGGCTGTGGTGGCTGCCAGCTGCGCTGGGTGATGGCCTGTTCCAGACCAAAACGTATCCCTTCATGACGATCCGACGACAGCGGGCTGCCGTCCGGCTCCAGCACAATAAAGGTGTCCATCGCCATGCCGTCGCGGGTAGTAAAAATCTGCGCGTCGTGCACGCTCAGGTTTCGTCTGTCCAGTTCAGCGCATACCGCAGCAAACAGATAAGGACGGTCCGGGCTCCAGATAAAGATCTCGGTACCACCGCGTGTCGCCTGCGGGCTGAGCAGGATCATCGGTTGCGACAAATCATGCTGCAGCAGATGCCGTGCATGCCAGGCCAGCTGGTTTGGGCTGTGGCGGACAAAGTAGTTGGCGCGACAGCGGGCCCAAATCTGATGCAATGCCTCTTCATCAATGTTGTCCATCCGCAGCAGGGCCAGAGCCTGCAGCTGATGATGGCGAACACGCTCGCGCATGTCCGGAGTATTTTGCATGCCGCGACGCAGCTGTTTTTCGGTCGCAAAGTACAGTTCACGCAGCAGGCTCTGCTTCCAGCTGTTCCACAGCGTTTCGTTGGTGGCGCAGATATCGGCCACCGTCAGGCAGACCAGATAGCGCAGACGGTTTTCTGTTTGTACCTCTTCTGCGAACTGCTTGATCACTTCAGGATCCTGAATGTCACGGCGCTGAGCGGTAACCGACATCAGCAGGTGATGGCGGACCAGCCAGGCAACCAGCTGCGTTTCGCGCGAGTTCAGACCGTGCAGTTCGGCAAACTTCAGCACATCCTGCGCACCCAGCACCGAGTGGTCACCCCCACGGCCTTTGGCGATATCGTGGAACAGGGCGGCAATCAGAATAAGTTCCGGGTGGGTCAGACGTGGCCACAGCTCTACACAAAGCGGGTGGCGGGAGCGCGTCTCTTCTTTCGCAAAGCTCTCCAGCTTGAGCATGACGCGGATCGTGTGTTCATCCACGGTATAGGCATGGAACAGATCGAACTGCATCTGCCCGACAATGTGCGACCATTGCGGCATATAGGCCCACAGTACGCTGTGACGGTGCATTGGCAGCAGCCCGCGACTGACGGCGCCCGGATGGCGGAGCATGCTCAGGAACAGCGAACGCGCTTCCGGGATATAGCACAGCGGCTGCGTCAGATGGCGGCGCGCATGGCGCAAATGGCGCAGGGTTGTGGAGTAGATCCCGGTGATCGTACTGTTGCGGACCATCGTATAGAACATCCGCAGGATCGCCTCCGGCTCGCGCATAAACAGGGTTTCGTCACGCAGATCGATAAGCGTGCCGCGCAGCTGGAACTCGTCATCGATGGGGCGCGGTTTTTCGTCCGCCGTCAGCGCAAGAATGGCTTCGTCGAACAGCTGTAGCAGCATCTGGTTGAGCTCGGTGACGCGGCGAGTCACGCGGAAGAAATCCTTCATCATATGCTCAACCGGTTCGTTACCCTCGCCGCTGTAGTTGAGGCGCTGGGCCACGCTGAGCTGGCGGTCAAACAGCAGACGGTTATCGTAGCGATTAAGTTCAAGATGGAGGGCAAACCGAATGCGCCACAGTAGATGCAGACACTCGTTCAGCTCGTTTCGCTCGGCTTCGGTCAAAAAGCCAAAGCCCACCATCTCATCCAGCGAGGTGGCGCCAAAGTGGCGACGGGCCACCCACTGTAATGTGTGGATGTCGCGCAGGCCGCCGGGGCTGCTTTTAATATCCGGTTCAAGGTTATAACTTGTCCCGTGATAGCGCTGGTGGCGCTGATTTTGTTCCTCGACCTTTGCGGCGAAGAACTTTTCTGACGGCCAGAAGCCGTCACTGAAAATGTGTTTTTGCAGTTCCAGGAACAACGCGACGTCGCCGATCAGCAGGCGGGTTTCGATCAGGTTAGTGGCAACGGTCAGATCCGATAACCCTTCCAGCAAACACTCTTCCAGGGTGCGCACGCTGTGGCCAACTTCCAGCTTGATATCCCAGAGCAGCGTCAGCAGTTCGCCAATTTTTTGCGCCTGTTCGTCCGGCAGCTTTTTGCGGCTTAAGATCAGTAAGTCGATATCGGAGAGCGGATGCAGCTCACCGCGGCCATAGCCCCCGACGGCAACCAGCGCCACGTCGCTGACCTGCCCGAACCCGTTCTCAATCCACAGGCGTTGCAGGAGCTGGTCGATAAATTCGGTGCGCGCTTCGATCAGCTGTTCGGCGGAAATGCCCGCGTCAAACGCGCTTCCCAGCCAGCGCTGGAAGACATCCATATGGGCTTTGATGCCGGCACAGCTCAGCTCGTGCTGCGGCCAGACGCCCGGGTTATCGGGCTGGTCGGGGAGGGTGGGAAGTGCTGTGTTAGCATACTGTTCGGGTAATAGATTACTCATCGTGCGCCACCCATAAGAAAAAGCTATAGCCATTAAAAAAGCCGGCATTTGCCGGCTTTTTTATCATTCATCGTGCGTCAGTATTGCCGGGATGGTGTCATCCTTGCGCAACGTCATAATTTCGCAGCCGTTGTCTGTTACCACAATAGTATGCTCGTACTGCGCAGACAAGCTTCTGTCTTTGGTTTTCACCGTCCAGCCATCTTTCATGGTGCGGATACGGTAGTCACCCGCGTTAACCATTGGCTCGATGGTGAAGGTCATGCCTTTTTGCAGCACCACGCCGCCGTCATCCGCATCATAGTGCAGAACCTGCGGCTCTTCGTGGAAAACGCGACCAATGCCGTGACCACAATATTCGCGAACCACGGAGAAACCTTCCGCTTCCACAAACTTCTGGATGGCGGCACCAATGGTGCGCAGGCGAATGCCCGGTTTTACCATCTTCAGTGCCAGGTAGAGGCTCTCCTGCGTCACTTTACACAGGCGCTCGCCCAGGATGGTTGGCTTGCCCACGATAAACATCTTCGAGGTGTCACCGTGGTAATCATCTTTAATGACGGTGACGTCGATGTTGACGATGTCGCCATCTTTCAGCAGTTTTTCGTCGTCCGGAATACCGTGGCACACCACTTCATTTATAGAAATGCAGACGGATTTCGGGAAACCGTGGTAGCCGAGGCAGGCGGAGACCGCGTGCTGCTCGTTAACGATATAGTCGTTACAGATGCGGTCCAGTTCGCCGGTGCTGACGCCCGGTTTCACGAACGGCTCGATCATTTCCAGCACTTCCGCGGCCAGACGACCGGCGACGCGCATCTTTTCAATTTCTTCAGGGGTCTTAATAGAGATAGCCATGTAATCTGTCCATCGGTGTCGATTTTTTCGACAATACTAGTCTAAGTGCCGTCAATGGTACCAGTCAGGCGCACCCCGTGCCAAACTGAGAATCATTAACAGCACACTCAGCCAACAACTATTGGTTTCTGGCCGTGTTTTGTGGTATAAAGCGCGCCGGACTTCCGATCCATCTCAGATACACAGGCTGGACGGAAGCGACAAATCTCACTTTGTGTAACAACACACACGTATCGGCACATATTCCGGGGTGCCCTTCGGGGTCGGTAATATGGGATACGTGGAGGCATAACCCCAACTTTCAATATAGAGGTTTTAAACATGGCAACTGTTTCCATGCGCGACATGCTCAAGGCTGGTGTTCACTTTGGTCACCAGACCCGTTACTGGAACCCGAAAATGAAGCCTTTCATCTTCGGCGCACGTAACAAAGTTCACATCATCAACCTTGAGAAAACGGTACCAATGTTCAACGAAGCCCTGGCTGAGCTGAACAAGATCGCTTCCCGTAAAGGTAAGATTCTGTTCGTTGGTACTAAGCGCGCTGCAAGCGAAGCTGTGAAAGATGCTGCTAACAGCTGCGACCAGTTCTTCGTGAACCATCGCTGGTTGGGCGGCATGCTGACCAACTGGAAAACTGTTCGTCAGTCCATCAAGCGCCTGAAAGATCTGGAAACCCAGTCTCAGGACGGTACTTTCGACAAGCTGACTAAGAAAGAAGCGCTGATGCGCACTCGTGAGCTGGACAAGCTGGAAAACAGCCTGGGCGGTATCAAAGATATGGGCGGCCTGCCAGACGCGCTGTTCGTAATCGATGCAGACCACGAGCACATCGCAATCAAAGAAGCTAACAACCTGGGTATCCCGGTATTCGCTATCGTTGATACCAACTCCGATCCGGACGGTGTTGACTTCGTTATCCCGGGTAACGACGACGCAATCCGTGCTGTTAGCCTGTACCTGAGCGCTGTAGCTGCTACCGTTCGTGAAGGCCGTTCCCAGGATCTGGCTTCTCAGGCGGAAGAAAGCTTCGTAGAAGCTGAATAATAAGGTTTCACCCCTTATTAGTACCGTGTATGAATAGGGGCCCATTATCGGCCCCTTTTTTCAATTTATACTGTTTGGCCGCAGGCCGGGCAGTTCACATCTCCCGAGGATTTAAGAATGGCTGAAATTACCGCATCCCTGGTAAAAGAGCTGCGCGAGCGTACTGGCGCAGGCATGATGGATTGCAAAAAAGCGCTGACTGAAGCGAACGGCGACATCGAGCTGGCAATCGAAAACATGCGTAAATCCGGTGCGATCAAAGCAGCTAAAAAAGCAGGCAACGTTGCTGCTGACGGCGTGATCATCACTAAAATCGACGGCACCTACGGCATCATTCTGGAAGTTAACTGCCAGACTGACTTCGTTGCTAAAGATGGTGGTTTCCAGGCATTTGCTAACAAAGTTCTGGACGCAGCTGTTGCTGGCAAAATCACTGACGTTGAAGTTCTGAAAGCACAGTTCGAAGAAGAACGTGTTGCGCTGGTTGCTAAAATCGGTGAGAACATCAACATCCGTCGCGTGGCTTCCCTGGAAGGCGACGTTCTGGGTTCTTACCAGCACGGTGCGCGTATCGGTGTTCTGGTTGCGGCTAAAGGCGCTGACGAAGAGCTGGTTAAACAGCTGGCAATGCACATCGCTGCAAGCAAACCAGAATTCGTTAAGCCAGAAGACGTGTCTGCTGAAGTGGTAGAGAAAGAGTACCAGGTTCAGCTGGACATCGCGATGCAGTCTGGTAAGCCAAAAGAAATCGCAGAGAAAATGGTTGAAGGCCGCATGAAGAAATTCACCGGCGAAGTTTCTCTGACTGGCCAGCCTTTCGTTATGGATCCAAGCAAGTCCGTTGCTCAGCTGCTGAAAGAGCACAACGCTGACGTCACTGGCTTCATCCGCTTCGAAGTGGGCGAAGGCATTGAGAAAGTTGAGACTGACTTCGCAGCAGAAGTTGCTGCAATGTCCAAGCAGTCTTAATGATGAAAAAGGAGCCGCCTGAGGGCGGCTTCTTTTTGTCACCCGTCAGACGAAAATCAGACAGGATCCCGTATCGCTGTGCTGGTATGCGACATACTATGTCGCCAGAATTTACCCCCATCTTAATCGTTGACAGTCTCAGGAAAGAAACATGGCTACCAATGCAAAACCCGTGTACAAACGCATTCTGCTTAAGCTGAGTGGCGAAGCGCTGCAGGGATCGGAAGGCTTCGGTATTGACGCAAGCATTCTCGACCGCATGGCACAGGAGATCAAAGAACTTGTCGAACTGGGTATTCAGGTCGGCGTGGTCATTGGCGGTGGCAACCTTTTCCGTGGTGCTGGTCTGGCGAAAGCGGGGATGAACCGCGTTGTGGGCGACCATATGGGTATGCTGGCAACCGTGATGAACGGTCTGGCAATGCGTGATGCGCTCCATCGTGCCTATGTGAATGCCCGCCTGATGTCCGCTATTCCTTTGAATGGCGTGTGCGATAACTACAGCTGGGCAGAAGCCATCAGCCTGCTGCGCAACAACCGCGTGGTGATCCTCTCCGCCGGTACGGGTAACCCGTTCTTTACGACCGATTCCGCTGCCTGCCTGCGCGGTATCGAAATCGAAGCCGATGTGGTGCTGAAAGCCACCAAAGTGGATGGCGTGTTTACCGCCGACCCGGCAAAAGATCCCTCTGCTACCATGTACGATCAGCTGTCCTACAGCGAAGTACTGGAAAAAGAGCTGAAAGTGATGGATCTTGCCGCCTTCACGCTGGCTCGCGACCACAAACTGCCGATCCGTGTCTTCAACATGAACAAGCCTGGCGCACTGCGTCGCGTGGTCATGGGTGAAAAAGAAGGCACATTGATCACGGAATAATTTCCGTCGGCGATAAATACAGGTAAGATTCCGCTTTATTTTGTAGTGGTATCTTACCCGGGCGCGCCTTTGGCGTTGTCATGAATTAAACGCGACTATACTTAGCACACCTGTAGCGCTGTGCTGGCGGATAGTCTGCCTGAGACAAGTTTTCAAGGATTCGTAACGTGATTAACGACATCAGAAAAGATGCTGAAGTACGCATGGAAAAATGCGTAGAAGCGTTCAAAACCCAAATCAGCAAGATCCGTACTGGCCGTGCTTCCCCAAGCCTGCTGGATGGCATCATCGTAGAGTACTACGGTACGCCAACCCCGCTGCGTCAGCTGGCGAGCGTTACCGTAGAAGATACCCGTACGCTGAAAATCAACGTGTTCGATCGTTCTATGGGACCGGCGGTTGAGAAAGCGATCATGGCGTCTGACCTTGGTCTGAACCCAAGCTCTGCGGGTGCTGATATCCGTGTTCCGCTGCCTCCGCTGACGGAAGAGCGTCGTAAAGACCTGATCAAAGTGGTGCGTGGTGAAGCTGAGCAGGGTCGTGTTTCCGTGCGTAACGTCCGTCGCGACGCGAACGATAAAGTGAAAGCGCTGCTGAAAGAAAAAGAGATCAGTGAAGATGACGATCGTCGTTCCCAGGACGACATTCAGAAAATGACTGACGCGGCCATCAAGAAAATTGATGCGGCGCTGGCAGATAAAGAAGCGGAACTGATGCAGTTCTGATTTCTGTCTTACACTGATAAACGCCGTTCAGAGGGACTTCGGGTCTTGCTGGCGGCGTTTTGCTTTTATCTGGTCTAACTTTTTTCGGGCATCTCATGAAGCATTTAACTCTCCTTGGCTCAACCGGATCTATCGGTTGCAGCACTCTCGACGTTGTACGCCACAACCCCGCGCTTTACACCGTGACAGCACTGGTGGCCGGGAAGAATGTGCAGCGAATGGTCGAGCAGTGTCTGGAGTTTACGCCCCGCTATGCGGTCATGGATGACGAAGAGAGCGCCCGCCAGCTGAAAGCCGTTCTGCAAGAGAAGGGCTGTCGTACCGAGGTCCTGAGCGGGCAACAGGCTGCCTGTGAGATGGCTGCGCTGGATGAGGTCGATCAGGTGATGGCCGCCATTGTTGGCGCTGCCGGGTTGCTGCCGACGCTGGCCGCCATCGATGCCGGTAAAGATGTTCTGCTGGCGAATAAAGAGTCGCTGGTGACCTGCGGACGCCTGTTTATGGAGGCGGTTAAGCAGCGCGGAGCACGACTTTTGCCGGTCGACAGCGAGCACAACGCCATTTTTCAGAGTTTACCGCAACCTTTTCAGCAGAACCTGGGGTACGCTGACCTGGAGCAGAATGGGGTTGTATCGATTTTGCTTACCGGGTCTGGTGGCCCGTTTCGTGAAACGCCACTGTCTGAACTGAGCGCAATGACGCCAGATCAGGCGTGCCGTCATCCGAACTGGTCAATGGGGCGTAAGATCTCCGTTGATTCCGCCACTATGATGAACAAAGGTCTGGAATACATTGAAGCTCGCTGGCTGTTTAACGCGTCGGCGAAACAGATGGAAGTGCTGATCCACCCGCAATCGGTGATTCACTCGATGGTGCGCTATCAGGACGGCAGCGTGCTGGCACAGCTGGGAGAGCCGGATATGCGTACGCCAATTGCACATGCAATGGCGTGGCCGGAACGGGTGAAATCTGGCGTGAAGCCACTCGATTTCTGCAAGCTGAGTTCCCTGACGTTCAGTGAACCTGACTACGATCGCTATCCGTGTCTGAAGCTTGCAATGAATGCCTTTGACCAGGGGCAGGCGGCGACGACAGCACTGAACGCAGCCAATGAAATTACCGTTGAAGCATTTCTGAATCAGCAGATCCGTTTTACCGATATCGCTATGCTGAATTTGTCGGTGCTGGAGTTGATGGATCTGCGCGAACCACAAAGCGTGGAAGAGGTGCTGGCGGTGGATGAGCAGGCTCGTATTATTGCGCGTAAACAGGTGACACGTCTCGCAAGCTGGTGATAAAGCAAGCACTAGTCGTCGTGCTATTTGTTAGCGTTGGGCTTCGGTGATATAGTCTGCGCCACCTGATCGCAGGTATTTGACTTTAAGTGGTCAGGTAAGCCGTGGTTTGACACGGCTTTTTTACGTATAGGCTTCAGTATTCCTGAGTACCGTTAAATCCTTTTCAGGGACTAAAAACGCGTTATGTTGTCTGCGAATCAACCAATAAGCGAAAACTTGCCAGCTCATGGCTGCCGTCATGTAGCAATCATCATGGATGGCAATGGCCGCTGGGCGAAAAGACAAGGGAAGATACGAGCCTTTGGGCATAAAGCTGGGGCGAAATCTGTTCGCCGCGCCGTTTCTTTTGCCGCCAATAACGGCATTGATGCGTTAACGCTCTATGCTTTTAGCAGTGAAAACTGGAATCGACCTGCGCAGGAAGTCACTGCGTTGATGGAACTGTTTGTGTGGGCGCTCGACAGCGAAGTAAAAAGCCTGCACCGCCACAACGTCCGCCTGCGCGTCATCGGCGAAACCAGTCGTTTTAACTCACGTTTGCAGGAACGGATTCGTAAAGCAGAAGCGCTGACTGAAAATAACACGGGTCTGACGCTGAATATCGCGGCGAATTACGGCGGACGCTGGGATATTATCCAGGGTGTTCGGCATCTGGCTGAACAGGTTCAGGAAGGGCTGTTGAGACCCGACCAAATTGATGAAGAAGCGCTGAGTCAGCAAATCTGCATGAATGAACTGGCACCGGTGGATTTGGTAATTAGGACAGGGGGAGAACATCGCATAAGTAACTTTTTGCTGTGGCAAATTGCCTATGCCGAACTTTACTTTACGGATGTGCTTTGGCCCGATTTTGATGAACAAGACTTTGAAGGTGCGCTGCATGCCTTTGCCAATCGAGAGCGTCGTTTCGGCGGCACCGAGCCTGGTGGCGACAAAGCCTGATGGGGGTAGCTTTTGCTGAAGTATCGCCTGATTTCCGCTTTTGTATTAATACCCATTGTCATTGCGGCGCTGTTTTTACTGCCCCCGGTGGGATTCGCTATTGTCACGCTGGTGGTGTGTATGCTCGCCGCGTGGGAATGGGGACAGTTTAGCGGCTTTACGTCGCGCAGTCAGCGGGTATGGCTGGCGGTACTCTGTGGCTTAATCCTGGCCCTGATGCTGTTTACCTTGCCTGAATATCACCATGATATTCACCAACCACTGGTTGCCGGTTCCCTGTGGGTATCGCTGGCCTGGTGGATTGCCGCGCTGGTTCTGGTGCTTTTTTATCCGGGATCCGCGTCGCTGTGGCGTAACTCAAAAGTGCTGCGCCTCATTTTTGGCCTGCTCACCATTGTGCCTTTTTTCTGGGGTATGGTTGCCCTGCGCGCCTGGCACTACGACGAAAACCACTACAGCGGTGCGCTTTGGCTGCTTTATGTGATGATTCTGGTCTGGGGGGCTGACTCTGGGGCCTATATGTTTGGTAAACTGTTTGGCAAACATAAACTGGCTCCGAAGGTGTCGCCGGGCAAAACCTGGCAAGGATTCATCGGCGGCTTGTTTACGGCAGCGATTATCTCCTGGGGCTATGGTGTCTGGGCGAATCTGGAGGTTGCACCGTCAATACTGCTGGTGTGCTCGATTTTTGCCGCGCTGGCCTCGGTACTCGGTGATTTAACCGAAAGTATGTTCAAGCGAGAAGCAGGGATTAAGGACAGCGGACATCTGATTCCAGGGCATGGCGGGATACTGGATCGCATTGACAGCCTGACAGCGGCTGTTCCCGTGTTTGCTTGTCTGCTTTTACTGGTATTCGGGACGATTTAACGGAAGGTTTTATGCTGAGCATTCTCTGGAATCTGGCGGCGTTCATTGTTGCACTGGGTGTACTGATTACCGTGCATGAATTTGGCCATTTCTGGGTTGCTCGCCGCTGCGGTGTGCGCGTAGAGCGATTCTCCATCGGTTTTGGCAAATCGCTCTGGACGCGAACCGATCGTCACGGCACCGAATTTGTCATCGCCCTTATCCCGCTTGGTGGCTACGTCAAAATGCTCGACGAACGTGTTGAGCCTGTGGCCCCTGAGCTTCGGCACAGCGCGTTCAACAACAAAACCGTTGGACAACGTGCCGCCATCATTGCTGCCGGACCGGTAGCCAATTTTATCTTCGCTATCTTCGCCTACTGGCTGGTGTTTATCATCGGCGTCCCTGGCGTGCGTCCGGTTGTGGGTGAAATCGCCCCCAATTCCATCGCGGCAAGTGCGCAAATTACACCAGGGATGGAACTTAAAGCGATTGATGGCATCGAAACCCCTGATTGGGATGCCGTGCGACTGCAGCTGGTCGCCAAAATCGGTGATGAGCAGACCACGGTCAGCGTGTCGCCGTTTGGCTCTGACCAGCGACAGAATAAAGTGCTGGATTTGCGTCACTGGAGTTTCGAACCTGACAAAGAAGATCCCGTCTCTGCGCTGGGGATTCGCCCACGTGGTGCGCAGATCGAACCGATATTAGCCGAAGTTCAGGCAAATTCGGCGGCGAGCAAAGCGGGTTTGCAAGCTGGCGACAGGATCGTTAAAGTCGATGGTCAGCCATTAACACAGTGGATGACCTTTGTTACTCTGGTGCGCGATAATCCGGGTACGTCGCTCGCGCTGGAAGTTGAAAGGCAGGGCAGTCCGCTCTCGCTGACGCTGATCCCGGATAGTAAATCGGTCGGCAAAAAGGCAGAAGGGTTTGCAGGGGTTGTGCCTAAAGTGATCCCGCTGCCAGATGAGTACAAAACAATACGCCAGTATGGGCCGTTCAGCGCCATCCTTGAAGCCACGGATAAAACATGGCAACTGATGAAGCTGACGGTAAACATGTTGGGGAAATTGATAACCGGTGATGTGAAACTGAACAACCTCAGTGGGCCAATTTCGATAGCCCAGGGGGCTGGGATGTCAGCGGAGTTCGGGGTGATTTACTATCTCATGTTTCTCGCGCTCATTAGCGTGAACCTTGGGATCATCAACCTGTTCCCGCTTCCCGTTTTAGACGGGGGTCATCTGCTGTTTTTAGCGATTGAAAAGCTAAAAGGCGGGCCGGTATCCGAGCGAGTTCAAGACTTTAGTTATCGCATTGGCTCGATTTTGCTGGTGCTGTTAATGGGGCTTGCACTTTTCAATGATTTCTCTCGGTTGTAAGAGAGTTAGTTAGGAAGAACGCATAATAACGATGGCGATGAAAAAGTTGCTCATAGCGTCGCTGCTGTTTAGCAGCGCCACCGTATACGGTGCTGACGGGTTCGTAGTGAAAGACATTCATTTCGAAGGCCTTCAGCGTGTCGCCGTTGGTGCGGCCCTCCTCAGTATGCCTGTGCGCCCCGGCGATACGGTTAATGATGATGACATCAGTAACACCATCCGTGCTCTGTTTGCCACCGGCAACTTTGAGGATGTCCGCGTCCTGCGCGATGGTGATACGCTGCTGGTTCAGGTGAAAGAACGTCCGACGATCGCCAGTATCACTTTCTCCGGTAACAAGTCGGTGAAAGATGACATGCTCAAGCAGAACCTTGAAGCATCCGGTGTTCGTGTGGGGGAGTCTCTGGACCGCACAACCCTTTCAGACATTGAAAAAGGTCTGGAAGATTTCTATTACAGCGTCGGTAAGTACAGTGCCAGCGTGAAAGCGGTAGTCACTCCGCTGCCGCGTAACCGTGTTGACCTGAAACTGGTCTTCCAGGAAGGTGTCTCTGCGAAGATCCAACAGATCAACATCGTAGGGAACCACGCGTTCACCACCGACGAACTGATCTCCACCTTCCAGCTGCGTGATGAAGTGCCGTGGTGGAACGTGGTGGGCGATCGCAAATACCAGAAACAGAAACTGGCGGGCGACCTTGAGACCCTGCGCAGCTACTATCTGGATCGTGGTTATGCCCGTTTCAACATCGACTCGACTCAGGTGAGTCTGACCCCGGATAAGAAAGGGATCTACATTACGATTAACATCACAGAAGGCGATCAGTACAAGCTTTCGGGTGTTGAAGTGAGTGGCAACCTGGCGGGGCATTCTGCTGAGATCGAATCGCTGACCAAAATTCAGCCGGGCGATCTGTACAGCGGTTCTAAAGTAACCAAAATGGAAGACGGCATTAAGAAGCTGCTCGGCCGCTATGGTTATGCCTATCCGCGTGTTCAAACTCAGCCAGAAATCAACGATGCGGATAAAACCGTTAAGCTTCACGTCAACGTTGATGCGGGCAACCGTTTCTACGTGCGTAAGATCCGCTTCGAAGGTAACGACACCTCCAAAGATTCTGTTCTGCGTCGCGAAATGCGCCAGATGGAAGGTGCATGGTTAGGTAGCGACCTCGTTGACCAGGGTAAAGAGCGTCTGAACCGTCTGGGCTATTTTGAAACTGTTGATACTGATACCCAGCGTGTGCCGGGCAGCCCGGACCAGGTTGACGTCGTTTACAAGGTGAAAGAGCGTAATACCGGTAGCTTTAACTTCGGTGTGGGCTACGGTACTGAAAGCGGCGTGAGCTTCCAGGTGGGCGTTCAGCAGGATAACTGGCTGGGTACCGGTTACTCTGTTGGCATCAACGGGACCAAAAACGACTACCAGACCTACTCTGAGTTCTCTGTTACTAACCCATACTTCACCGTCGATGGTGTGAGCCTGGGTGGTCGTATCTTCTATAACGACTTTAAAGCAGACGACGCGGATCTGTCTTCCTACACCAACAAGAGCTACGGTGTAGACGGTACGCTTGGATTCCCGGTTAACGAATACAACACCCTGCGTGCGGGCTTAGGTTACGTGCATAACGACCTGTCCAATATGCAACCGCAGGTGGCAATGTGGCGTTATCTGGACTCTATCGGCCAGTCGGCGAGCACCTCCAGCGATAACAACGGTTTTGCTGCGGATGACTTCACCTTCAACTACGGCTGGACGTATAACCGCCTTGACCGTGGTTACTTCCCTACGGAAGGTTCTCGTGTCAACCTGAATGGTAAAGTGACTATTCCAGGGTCTGATAACGAGTTCTACAAGTTAACGCTTGATACTGCCTCGTACTTCCCGATCGATGACGATCACAAGTGGGTGGTTCTGGGTCGTACCCGTTGGGGCTATGGCGATGGTTTAGGCGGCAAAGAGATGCCGTTCTATGAGAACTTCTACGCCGGTGGTTCCAGCACCGTTCGTGGCTTCCAGTCCAATAACATTGGTCCGAAAGCGGTTTATTACGGCGGTAATGACGAAGATAACTGCGCAAGCCGGGATTCAAAACAGGTTTGTAGCTCTGATGATGCGGTAGGCGGTAACGCTATGGCCGTGGCGAGCCTTGAGTTCATCACGCCGACGCCGTTTATCAGCGACAAGTACGCAAACTCTGTCCGTACCTCCTTCTTTATGGATGCCGGTACAGTGTGGGATACCAACTGGGAGAATACTGCCCAGATGCGTGCGGCAGGCGTTCCAGACTACAGCGATCCGGGCAACATTCGCATGTCTGCAGGTATCGCATTACAATGGATGTCACCGCTGGGGCCGTTGGTCTTCTCTTACGCCCAGCCGTTTAAGAAATATGATGGAGATAAGTCGGAGCAATTCCAGTTTAACATTGGTAAAACCTGGTAATTCTCCGCGGCAAAGGAATGCGTTGGCAGTGTAGCGCTGACAACCGGCGATCGGTAAAACGATCGCCTTGCCACGCAAAGAACGGTACCTTCGGGTACCAATGGGATGGTAAGGAGTTAATTGTGAAAAAGTGGTTATTAGCTGCAGGTCTCGGTTTAGCGATGGCAACTTCTGCTCAGGCAGCAGACAAAATTGCAATCGTCAACATGGGTAATTTGTTCCAGCAGGTTGCACAGAAAACAGGCGTTTCTGCGACTCTGGAAAACGAATTCAAAGGCCGTGCAAGCGAACTGCAGGGTATGGAAAACGATCTTCAGTCCAAAATGCAGCGTCTGCAGCGTGATGGTTCTACCATGAAAGCAAGCGACCGCAGCAAACTGGAAAAAGACGTAATGGCTCAGCGCCAGACGTTCTCCCAGAAAGCGCAGGCTTTTGAGCAGGATCGTCAGCGTCGTTCTAACGAAGAGCGTGGCAAGCTGGTGACTCGCATTCAGACTGCTGTTAAAGCAGTTGCTGCCGATCAGAACATCGATCTGGTTGTCGATGCGAACGCCGTTGCTTTCAACAGCAGCGATGTTAAAGACATCACCGCTGATGTTCTGAAACAGGTTAAATAAGTAATGCCTTCAATTCGACTGGCTGATTTAGCTCAGCAGTTGGATGCAGAATTACACGGTGATGGCGATATCGTCATCACCGCTGTTGCGTCCATGCAATCTGCTAAAGCTGGCAATATCACCTTCATGGTAAGCGCTAAGTACCGTGAACATCTGGCTCAATGCCAGGCGTCGGCTGTTGTTCTGACGCAGGACGATCTTCCGTTTGCCACTGGTGCGGCACTGGTAGTGAAAAATCCCTACCTGACCTATGCCCGCATGGCACAAATTCTTGATACCACGCCGCAGCCGGCGCAAAATATTGCTGCCAGTGCAGCAATCGATCCGACGGCTCAGCTGGGTAACAACGTAGCAGTCGGCGCAAATGCCGTTATTGAGTCTGGCGTCGTGCTGGGCGATAACGTCGTTATCGGCCCGGGCTGCTTCGTTGGGAAAAACACAAAAATCGGCGCCGGGACCCGTTTGTGGGCCAATGTGTCCGTCTACCATGAAGTGGAAATCGGCGAAAATTGCCTCGTTCAGTCCAGCACTGTGATTGGTTCTGACGGTTTTGGCTACGCTAACGATCGTGGTAATTGGGTTAAGATCCCGCAACTTGGTCGCGTTATCATTGGCGATCGCGTTGAGATCGGTGCCTGCACCACCATTGACCGTGGTGCGCTTGACGACACCATTATCGGCAACGGTGTTATTATCGATAATCAGTGCCAGATTGCGCATAACGTTGTGATTGGCGACAATACCGCGGTTGCAGGTGGCGTCATCATGGCAGGCAGCCTGAAAATTGGCCGTTACTGCATGATCGGCGGTGCCAGTGTGATCAATGGTCATATGGAAATATGCGACAAGGTTACAGTGACGGGAATGGGCATGGTGATGCGTCCTATCACTGAGCCGGGCGTCTATTCCTCAGGCATCCCGCTGCAACCTAACAAGGTATGGCGTAAAACAGCAGCTCTGGTGATGAATATTGATGATATGAGCAAGCGACTCAAGTCCCTTGAGCGCAAGATCGATCAACAAGACTAAGCGTTCATCTTTTTAACGCTTAATTTCCCGGCCTGTCGGCTTTCTTTTAAACCGGCAGGCCGTGTTATTATTGCTAATCAGTACATTTTGACAGGAAGAGTATTTTGACTACCGACACTCATACTCTGCATATTGAAGAGATTTTAGAACTTCTGCCGCACCGCTACCCGTTTTTGCTGGTAGACCGTGTGCTGGATTTTGAAGAAGGTCGTTTTCTGCGCGCAGTGAAAAATGTCTCCGTTAACGAGCCATTCTTCCAGGGACACTTCCCTGGTAAACCCATCTTCCCGGGTGTGTTGATCCTGGAAGCGATGGCACAAGCTACCGGTATTCTTGCGTTTAAAAGCGTAGGCAAACTGGAGCCGGGTGAACTGTACTACTTCGCGGGTATCGATGAAGCGCGCTTCAAGCGTCCTGTCGTGCCTGGTGATCAGATGATCATGGAAGTCACTTTTGAAAAAACGCGTCGTGGCCTGACTCGCTTCAAAGGCGTAGCGCTGGTTGACGGCAAAGTTGTTTGCGAAGCGACGATGATGTGTGCTCGTAGCCGGGAGTCCTGATACGTGATTGATAAATCTGCCTTTATTCATCCTACCGCTATTGTGGAAACCGGTGCCATCATTGGTGCTAATGTCCACATTGGCCCGTTCTGTATTGTTGGTCCCCATGTCGAAATTGGTGAGGGTACAGTACTGAAATCTCACGTTGTCGTGAATGGTCATACGACCATTGGCAGCAATAATGAGATCTATCAGTTCGCCTCCATCGGCGAAGTTAACCAGGATTTAAAATATGCTGGTGAGTCGACCCGTCTGGAAATTGGCGATCGTAACCGTATCCGCGAAAGCGTCACTATTCATCGTGGAACAGTACAGGGTGGTGGGTTGACGAAGGTGGGCAGCGATAACCTGTTTATGGTTAATGCGCACATCGCGCACGACTGTACAGTAGGTGACCGCTGTATTCTTGCCAACAACGCAACGCTGGCAGGACACGTATCGGTTGATGACTTCGCAATTATTGGCGGTATGACCGCAGTCCATCAGTTCTGCATCATTGGTGCACACGTGATGGTCGGCGGATGCTCCGGTGTGGCGCAGGACGTCCCACCGTATGTAATTGCGCAGGGCAACCATGCCACGCCATTTGGCGTGAACATCGAAGGCCTCAAGCGTCGTGGCTTTAGTCGTGAAGCGATTACTGCTATCCGCAACGCGTATAAATTATTGTACCGTAGCGGCAAAACGCTGGAAGAGGCGAAGCCGGAAATTGCCGAGCTGGCGGAAAAGCACCCTGAAGTGAACGCGTTCATGGAATTCTTTGACCGTTCCACAAGGGGTCTGATTCGTTAATGGTCGACAGTCGTCCGCTTACGATAGCCCTGGTCGCCGGAGAAACCTCCGGCGATATTCTTGGTGCCGGTCTTATCCGCGCGCTTAAGGCTCGTGTACCTGATGCTCGCTTTGTTGGCGTTGCAGGCCCGCTAATGCAGGCTGAAGGCTGCGAAGCCTGGTACGAAATGGAAGAGCTGGCCGTGATGGGCATCGTTGAGGTGCTGGGGCGGCTGCGTCGTCTGCTGCATATCCGCGCCGATCTTACCCGCCGCTTCACCGAGCTTAAACCCGATGTCTTTGTCGGTATTGATGCACCTGACTTCAACATTACCCTCGAAGGGAATCTGAAAAAGCAGGGCATTAAAACCATTCATTACGTCAGTCCGTCCGTTTGGGCGTGGCGACAGAAACGCGTTTTCAAAATCGGACGGTCAACCCATCTGGTGCTGGCTTTCCTGCCTTTCGAAAAAGCGTTTTACGACAAATTTAATGTTCCGTGCCGTTTTATCGGGCATACCATGGCGGATGCGATGCCGTTAGATCCGGATAAAAACGCAGCGCGAGACGTGCTGGGGATCCCCCATGATGCGCACTGTCTGGCATTGCTGCCGGGCAGCCGTGGCGCAGAAGTGGAGATGCTGAGCGCGGACTTCCTGAAAACCGCGCAAATTCTGCGTAATACGTATCCCGATCTCGAAGTGGTTGTGCCACTGGTGAATGCCAAACGCCGCGAGCAGTTTGAGCGCATTAAAGCCGAGGTAGCGCCGGATCTTCACATCCATCTGCTGGATGGAAAAGGCCGTGAGGCGATGGTCGCGAGCGATGCCGCGTTGCTGGCGTCCGGCACGGCTGCCCTGGAGTGCATGCTGGCGAAATGTCCGATGGTGGTGGGCTATCGCATGAAGCCGTTCACCTTCTGGCTGGCCAAACGCCTGGTGAAGACGGAGTACGTCTCGCTGCCAAACCTGCTTGCCGGGCGTGAGCTGGTGAAAGAACTTCTGCAGGACGAGTGTCAGCCTCAGGCGCTGGCCGATGCGCTGTTACCGCTGCTTGCCAACGGCAAGACCAGCCACCAGATGCATGATACGTTCCGCGAACTGCATCAGCAGATCCGCTGTAATGCCGATGAGCAAGCGGCTGATGCGGTGCTGGAGTTAGCAAGATGATGGAATTTATTTATCCTCACACCCACCTTGTGGCGGGTGTGGATGAAGTGGGGCGCGGTCCGTTAGTGGGCGCTGTCGTGACCGCGGCGGTGATCCTCGATCCTGCCCGTCCGATTATCGGGTTGAACGACTCCAAAAAGCTGTCTGAGAAGCGCCGACTGGCGTTATTCGATGAGATTCAGGACAAGGCACTGGCCTGGAGCCTTGGGCGTGCCGAGCCGCATGAAATCGACGAGTTGAACATCCTGCATGCCACCATGCTGGCGATGCAGCGTGCGGTGGCGGGGCTGAAAATTGCCCCGGAGTATGTTCTTATTGACGGTAACCGTTGCCCTGCATTACCCGTGCCTTCCATGGCGGTAGTGAAAGGGGATAGCCGGGTCGCGGAAATCAGTGCGGCTTCTATTATTGCCAAAGTGACCCGCGACGCTGAAATGGCCGCGCTGGATCTCACTTACCCTCAGTATGGCTTCGCTCAGCATAAGGGGTATCCAACAGCATTCCATCTGGAAAAGCTGGCTGAACATGGCGCAACCGAGCATCACCGGCGCAGTTTTGGCCCGGTGAAACGCGCGCTGGGACTGGTGTCCTGAATCAATACGCAAGCAATTAAGTAACGCGGAATCTGAAGATGGCTGAACCACGTTTCGTACACCTGCGGGTGCATAGCGACTACTCCATGATCGATGGGCTGGCGAAAACCGGGCCGCTGGTAAAAAAGGCGGCCTCACTGGGCATGCCTGCGCTGGCGATCACCGATTTTACCAACTTGTGTGGTCTGGTGAAGTTCTATGGAACGGCGCACGGGGCGGGGATGAAACCCATCGTCGGTGCTGATTTTCATGTGCAGAGCGAACTGCTCGGCGACGAAATGACGCAAATTTCCGTGTTAGCGATGAATAACACGGGCTATCAGAATCTCACCCTGCTTATCTCCAAAGCCTACCAGCGCGGTTACGGCGCCCTGGGGCCATGGATTGACAGAGACTGGCTGGCGGAGCTGAACGAAGGGTTATTGCTGATCTCCGGCGGCCGCATGGGTGATGTAGGCAAATGCTTGCTGCGCGGCAATAGCGCGCTGGTGGATCAGTGCGTGTCTTTCTACGAAGAATACTTCCCGGATCGTTACTATCTGGAGCTGATCCGCACTGGTCGTCCGGATGAAGAGAGCTATCTGCATGCTGCTGTGGCGCTTGCGGAAGCGCG
The DNA here is from genome assembly GCF_024599795.1 of Enterobacter cloacae complex sp. R_G8. NCBI lineage: Bacteria > Pseudomonadati > Pseudomonadota > Gammaproteobacteria > Enterobacterales > Enterobacteriaceae > Enterobacter > Enterobacter cloacae complex sp. R_G8. The sequence goes on along the minus strand of NZ_CP102246.1, from coordinate 4,216,174 downwards.
CGGGCTGCCCGTGGTGGCAACCAACGATGTACGCTTCCTTGAAGCCGGGGATTTTGACGCTCATGAGATTCGCGTGGCGATCCATGATGGCTTCACTCTCGACGATCCGAAGCGCCCGCGCAATTATTCTGCTCAGCAGTACATGCGTAGCGAAGAGGAGATGTGCGAACTCTTCTCTGATATTCCTGAAGCGCTGGAAAACAGCGTCGAAATCGCCAAGCGCTGCAACGTCACTGTGCGTCTTGGTGAGTACTTCCTGCCGCAGTTCCCGACGGGGGAAATGACCACAGAAGACTTCCTGGTCATGAAATCGAAAGAAGGTCTGGAAGAGCGTCTGGAATTCCTTTTCCCGGATGAAGAAGAGCGTAAAAAGCGTCGTCCGGAGTATGACGAGCGCCTGGATATTGAACTTCAGGTTATTAACCAGATGGGCTTCCCGGGCTACTTCCTGATCGTCATGGAGTTTATCCAGTGGTCGAAGGATAACGGCGTGCCGGTTGGTCCGGGACGTGGTTCGGGTGCAGGGTCACTGGTGGCCTATGCGCTTAAGATTACAGACCTCGATCCTCTGGAGTTTGACCTGCTGTTCGAACGTTTCCTTAACCCGGAACGTGTCTCCATGCCCGACTTTGACGTCGACTTCTGTATGGAAAAACGTGACCAGGTGATTGAGCACGTGGCGGATATGTATGGCCGTGACGCGGTATCGCAGATTATTACCTTCGGTACGATGGCGGCAAAAGCGGTTATCCGCGACGTGGGCCGCGTGCTGGGGCATCCGTACGGTTTTGTAGACCGCATCTCTAAGCTGGTGCCGCCCGATCCGGGGATGACGTTGGCAAAAGCATTTGAAGCTGAGCCGCAGCTGCCGGAAATCTACGAAGCTGATGAAGAAGTCAAAGCGCTGATCGACATGGCGCGTAAGCTGGAAGGCGTCACGCGTAATGCCGGTAAGCATGCGGGTGGCGTGGTTATCGCCCCGACCAAAATTACCGATTTCGCGCCGCTGTACTGCGATGAAGCCGGTCAGCACCCGGTTACCCAGTTTGATAAGAACGACGTGGAATACGCCGGGCTGGTGAAGTTCGACTTCCTCGGTTTGCGTACGCTCACCATCATCAACTGGGCGCTGGAGATGATCAACGCCCGCCGCGAGAAGAATGGCGAGCCGCCGCTGGATATCGCGGCCATCCCACTGGATGACAAGAAAAGTTTCGACATGCTGCAGCGCTCGGAGACCACCGCGGTCTTCCAGCTTGAATCCCGCGGCATGAAAGATCTGATCAAGCGTCTGCAGCCAGACTGCTTCGAAGATATGATCGCACTGGTGGCGCTGTTCCGTCCGGGACCGCTGCAGTCGGGGATGGTAGATAACTTTATCGACCGTAAGCATGGTCGGGAAGAGATTTCCTACCCGGACGTTCAGTGGCAGCACGAAAGCCTGAAGCCGGTACTTGAGCCAACCTACGGCATCATCCTGTACCAGGAACAGGTTATGCAGATTGCCCAGGTGCTTTCCGGCTATACGCTCGGCGGCGCGGATATGCTGCGTCGTGCAATGGGTAAGAAAAAGCCGGAAGAGATGGCCAAGCAGCGCTCTATTTTTGAAGATGGCGCGAAGAAAAACGGCGTTGACGGCGAGCTGGCCATGAAAATCTTTGACCTGGTGGAGAAATTCGCCGGGTATGGATTTAACAAATCGCACTCTGCCGCCTATGCTTTGGTGTCGTATCAAACCCTGTGGCTGAAGGCGCACTATCCGGCTGAATTTATGGCGGCGGTAATGACCGCCGATATGGATAACACCGAGAAGGTGGTTGGCCTGGTGGATGAGTGCTGGCGCATGGGGCTGAAGATCCTGCCGCCGGATATTAACTCGGGTCTTTACCATTTCCACGTTAACGACGACGGGGAGATCGTGTACGGGATCGGCGCGATCAAAGGCGTAGGTGAAGGGCCGATTGAGGCAATCATCGAAGCGCGTAATAACGGTGGTTATTTCCGTGAGCTGTTTGATCTGTGTGCCCGTACCGATACCAAAAAACTGAATCGCCGCGTGCTGGAAAAACTGATCATGTCCGGTGCGTTCGACAGGCTGGGGCCGCACCGCGCCGCGCTGATGAACTCGCTTGGCGACGCGCTGAAAGCGGCGGATCAGCACGCAAAAGCGGAAGCCATTGGCCAGGCGGACATGTTCGGCGTGCTGGCGGAAGAGCCAGAGCAGATCGAGCAGTCTTACGCCAGCTGTCTGCCGTGGCCAGAACAGGTGGTGCTGGATGGTGAGCGTGAAACGTTAGGCTTGTACCTGACGGGGCACCCGATCAACCAGTACATCAAAGAAATTGAGCGCTATGTCGGAGGCTACAGGCTGAAAGACATGCATCCGACAGAACGTGGTAAAATCACCACGGCTGCGGGGCTCGTGATTGCTGCAAGGGTTATGGTCACCAAGCGCGGCAATCGTATCGGCATCTGTACCCTGGATGACCGTTCCGGGCGTCTGGAGGTGATGTTATTCACCGACGCGCTGGATAAATACCAGCAATTGCTGGAAAAAGACCGCATACTTATCGTCAGCGGACAGGTCAGCTTTGATGACTTCAGCGGGGGGCTTAAAATGACCGCCCGCGAAGTGATGGACATTGACGAAGCCCGGGAAAAATATGCTCGCGGGCTTGCTATCTCGCTGACGGACAGGCAAATTGATGACCAGCTTTTAAACCGACTCCGTCAGTCTCTGGAACCCCACCGCTCGGGGACAATTCCAGTACATCTCTACTATCAGAGGGCGGATGCACGTGCGCGGTTGCGCTTTGGTGCAACGTGGCGTGTCTCTCCGAGCGATCGTTTACTGAACGATCTCCGTGGCCTCATTGGTTCGGAGCAGGTGGAACTGGAGTTTGACTAATACAGGAATACTATGAGTCTGAATTTCCTTGATTTCGAACAGCCGATTGCTGAGCTGGAAGCGAAAATCGATTCTCTGACAGCGGTAAGCCGTCAGGATGAAAAACTGGATATTAACATCGACGAAGAAGTGCATCGTCTGCGTGAGAAAAGCGTAGAACTGACGCGCAAAATCTTTGCCGATCTCGGCGCATGGCAGATCGCCCAGTTGGCGCGTCACCCACAGCGTCCGTACACCCTGGATTATGTCCGCCTGGCGTTTGACGAATTTGACGAACTGGCAGGCGACCGCGCTTACGCTGACGATAAAGCTATCGTTGGCGGTATCGCTCGTCTGGATGGACGTCCGGTGATGATCATTGGCCATCAGAAAGGTCGTGAAACCAAAGAGAAGATCCGTCGTAACTTTGGTATGCCGGCACCAGAAGGCTACCGTAAAGCCCTGCGTCTGATGGAGATGGCTGAGCGTTTCAACATGCCCATCATCACCTTTATTGACACCCCGGGTGCTTACCCTGGCGTGGGTGCGGAAGAGCGCGGTCAGTCTGAAGCCATCGCACGTAACCTGCGTGAGATGTCTCGCCTGAAGGTGCCTGTCATCTGTACCGTCATCGGTGAAGGTGGTTCCGGTGGTGCACTGGCGATTGGTGTGGGTGATAAAGTGAATATGCTGCAGTACAGCACCTATTCCGTTATCTCTCCGGAAGGGTGTGCCTCTATTCTGTGGAAGAGCGCCGACAAAGCGCCTCTGGCTGCAGAAGCGATGGGTATCATTGCCCCACGCCTGAAAGAGCTGAAGCTGATCGATACCGTCATCCCTGAGCCTCTGGGTGGTGCGCATCGTAAGCCGGAAGTGATGGCCGCTTCACTGAAAGCGCAGTTGCTGGCCGATCTGGCCGACCTGGATGTGCTGAGCAAAGATGATCTGCTCAACCGCCGTTACCAGCGTCTGATGACCTACGGTTACGCGTAAGTTACACAATTATCTGAAAAGCCGCACACTGTTGCGGCTTTTTTTATACCTGCGGTTTACCCTGGCTATGCTTAGCTAATGTTTTTTAAGGAGGAAGCCCGTGAATATTATTGCCATTATGGGGCCACACGGCGTCTTTTATAAAGATGAGCCCATCAAGGAGCTGGAGCAGGCCCTGCAGTCACGCGGCTACCAGTTGATCTGGCCGCACAACAGCGCTGACTTGCTGAAGTTCATTGAGCATAACCCGCGTATCTGTGGCGTGATCTTCGACTGGGATGAATACGACCTGGAGCTGTGCAGCGATATCAATAAGCTGAATGAATATCTCCCGCTGTATGCGTTTATCAATACCCACTCGACCATGGATGTCAGTGCCCAGGATATGCGTATGGCACTGTGGTTTTTCGAATACTCCCTCGGCGTGGCTGAAGATATTGCGACCCGCATTCAGCAATATACCGGCGAGTATCTGGATAACATCACGCCGCCATTTACCCGGGCGCTGTTTACCTATGTGAAGGAAGGGAAGTACACCTTTTGCACGCCGGGCCATATGGCGGGAACGGCCTATCAAAAAAGTCCGGTAGGCTGTCTGTTCTATGATTTCTTTGGCGGCAACACGCTGAAAGCCGACGTATCGATTTCGGTTACCGAGCTTGGTTCGTTGCTGGATCATACCGGCCCGCATCTGGAAGCCGAAGAGTACATCGCCCGTACCTTCGGTGCCGAGCAGAGTTACATGGTGACCAACGGCACCTCGACGTCAAACAAAATCGTCGGCATGTATGCCGCCCCAGCCGGGAGTACGTTACTCATTGACCGGAACTGCCATAAGTCGCTGGCCCATCTGCTGATGATGAGCGATGTCGTGCCGCTCTGGCTGTCGCCCACGCGTAACGCGCTTGGGATCCTGGGGGGAATTCCGCGCCGTGAATTCACTCACGCAGCCATCGAAAATAAGGTCGCGGCGATCCCGGGGGCAAGCTGGCCGATCCACGCGGTGATCACCAACTCCACCTATGACGGGCTGCTGTACAACACCAACTGGATCAAACAGACGCTGGATGTCCCCTCGATCCATTTTGATTCCGCGTGGGTTCCCTATACCAATTTCCACCCCATCTATGCCGGAAAAAGCGGGATGAGCGGTGAACGCGTGCCGGGCAAGGTGTTTTTCGAAACGCAATCGACGCACAAAATGCTGGCTGCGTTTTCCCAGGCCTCGCTTATTCATATCAAAGGTGAATACGACGAAGAGACGTTTAACGAAGCCTTTATGATGCACACCACCACCTCACCGAGTTATCCGCTGGTGGCCTCTATTGAAACAGCAGCGGCGATGTTGCGCGGCAATCCGGGCAAGCGTCTCATCAATCGTTCTGTTGAGCGCGCGCTGCATTTCCGCAAAGAAGTCCAGCGGTTAAAAGATGAAGCTGACGGATGGTTCTTTGATATCTGGCAGCCGGATGAGATTGACGAGGCCGAATGCTGGCCGGTCGCGCCGGGTGAAGAGTGGCATGGCTTCCGTGATGCCGATACCGACCATATGTTCCTCGACCCGGTAAAAGTGACGATCCTGACGCCGGGCATGGATGAACAGGGCAACATGAGCGATGAAGGCATTCCCGCCGCGCTGGTGGCGAAATTCCTTGATGAGCGCGGCGTGGTGGTGGAGAAGACCGGACCGTATAACCTGCTGTTCCTGTTCAGCATTGGGATTGATAAAACCCGCGCGATGGGTCTGCTGCGCGGTCTGATGGAGTTTAAGCGTGCGTACGATCTCAACCTGCGGGTGAAGAATATGCTGCCGGATCTCTACGCCGAAGATCCTGACTTTTATCGCAATATGCGTATACAGGATCTGGCCCAGGGGATCCACAAGCTGATCCGCCAGCACGATCTGCCGCGCCTGATGCTGCAGGCGTTTGACGTCTTGCCTGAGATGAAACTGACCCCGCACAACGCCTGGCAGCGCCAGGTGAAAGGGGAGGTGGAAACCGTTGAGCTGGAAAATCTGGTTGGACGCGTATCGGCCAACATGATCCTGCCCTATCCGCCGGGCGTTCCGCTGTTGATGCCAGGGGAGATGATCACCGAAGAGAGTCGGGCGGTGCTCGATTTCCTGCTGATGCTCTGCTCTGTCGGGCGCCACTATCCGGGCTTCGAGACGGATATCCACGGTGCGAAACGTGATGAGCATGGGGTTTACTGGGTGCGAGTCCTAAAATAAAGGTAGCCGCTTGCAAGGTGCGGGTTTTCGGTTGTAACGTTCAGGGATCATAAAAAGGAGAAGCTATGCTGGGTTTAAAACAGGTTCACCATATTGCGATCATTGCCACCGATTACGCGAAAAGTAAGGCTTTCTACTGCGACATTCTGGGCTTTACGCTGTTAAGCGAAGCGTATCGCGTGGAGCGCGACTCCTGGAAAGGCGATTTAGCGTTAAACGGACAATATGTGATTGAACTGTTCTCTTTTCCTTTTCCGCCTGCGCGTCCATCCCGTCCGGAAGCCTGCGGCCTGCGCCATCTGGCTTTTAGCGTGGATAATCTTGATCGTGCGGTAAAACACCTGGAAGAGCATGGCGTGAAGTGCGAAGCGATTCGTGTCGATCCGTTTACCGATAAGCGGTTTACTTTTTTCAACGATCCGGACGGCCTTCCGCTGGAGCTTTACCAGCAGTAAGCGCCATCCTGTGTGATAATGCCCGCTCAGTTCGGGCATTTTTTATGTGTAATTCTCTATGACCTTACCCGCTATTGCGCAAGCCGTTTCACCGTACCGCCAGTTGCTGGTGGGATTTAGCGGTGGACTGGATTCCACTGTGCTGCTTCATCGCCTCAAACTCTGGCGCGATCAACAACCTGATATTCAGCTCCGGGCGATGCATATCCATCACGGGCTGAGTCCGCATGCCGATGCCTGGGTGTCGCACTGTGAAGCGGTGTGCTCGGCCTGGGGGATCCCGCTGGTGATTGAACGGGTGATTCTCAGGGACGAGGGGCTGGGGATTGAAGCCCAGGCGCGTAAGGCGCGCTATGCTGCGTTTGCCGCGGCATTACAGCCAGGCGAAGCGCTGGTCACAGCACAGCACCTGGACGATCAATGCGAAACCTTTTTGCTGGCGCTAAAACGGGGAAGTGGCCCGGCGGGGCTCTCCGGCATGCCTGAACGCTCTGATTTCACCGGGACGCAATTATTGCGTCCGTTGCTAGGTGAGACACGCGCATCGCTGGAAGCCTGGGCGCGGGAATACCAGCTGAGCTGGATCGAAGATGAAAGTAATCAGGACGATAGCTACGACCGTAACTTCCTGCGTCTGCGCGTTGTACCGCTACTGACCGAACGCTGGCCGCATTTTGCTGACGCAACAGCAAGAAGCGCCATGCTGTGTGCCGAACAGGAGAGCCTGCTGGATGAGCTGCTGAGTGAACAGCTGGCTGAAGTGATTTCCGTAAACGGGGCGCTGGCGATTGCGCCGCTGGAGGCGATGAGTCCGGTTCGTCGGGCCGCACTGCTGCGCCGTTGGCTGGCCTCTCACCATGCAACAATGCCATCGCGTGCCATGCTGGGACGTATCTGGGACGAAGTCGCCCTGGCGCGGGAGGATGCGACGCCGTGTGTGCACCTGAACGGTTTTGACGTCAGGCGCTTTAAAGGAGAGCTCTGGTGGGTTAAATCGATCCCCTCGCTTACGGACGCGGTGCTCGCCTGGCCGTCGCATGATGAGCCGCTGGTGTTGCCCTGTGATATCGGAAGCCTGTCTCTGGTGACGCCCGGTCATGTACGTTTACCGAAAGCCGATGAACCGGTCACCGTGCGCTTTAAGGCCAGCGGTATGCTGCACATTGTCGGACGTAACGGTGGAAGGAAGCTCAAAAAAATCTGGCAGGAGTGCAATGTGCCGCCCTGGTTACGAGATACCACCCCATTACTTTTCTACGGTGAAACGCTGATTGCGGCTGCAGGGGTGTTCATTACAGAAGAGGGGTGGACAGAAACGGGTGTAAGTCTGGAGTGGAAAGCGTAACGGGCAGCCAGGCTGCCCGTTAATGACATCAGGATTCGCTCACCACGACGGTGCCGATTTGCGGGTGGCTGAAGCTGGCAATTTTGTCCAGGCGTAGCTCACGCGTCGCACCGGCATCTTCCACTATCAGATATTCCACATTCTTACGTGAAACCAGGTCGCTGGCTTTCGCCTTCAACACTTCGCCATCTTTTAACTCCAGCGTCAGTATTAAATGATGCTGGCAGGCGAGTTCGAGGTTGTCATAGTCATCACAATTGATGGGTTGATAAGTATCATTCATCGACATAATCGCTCACCAGTAAATTCGCCGCAGCATACGCTGCTTTTTCCCTGACCGATTCTGAAAGGCTCTCATCAGAGGCCACTTCATTAAGCACTTTCAATACACAGCCCAACGCATCCGGGACATACCCCAGATCTCCGCTGGCGATTTCCGCATACCGTTTGCGAATTAGCTCACAATAATTATTCACATCCCCTCCCGCCAGCGCACTGACTTACTGTGAGATATCATTAAGCCTACGAAGATAAACTCGGTTTAGCAAGGTGACTATACCATACTCATTTAAGCAATATCAGAGCCTTGATAGCCCCGTATTCATCACGGCGTAACAGCCTTTTGCCGCTGTTTTCGCTACAATGTGCGCCTGATTCGAAAGGAGTTCTCCCATGGCGCTGAAAGCGACAATTTATAAAGCGGTGGTCAATGTGGCTGACCTTGACCGCAACCAGTTTCTGGATGCGTCACTGACGCTGGCGCGTCACCCCTCTGAAACCCAGGAGCGCATGATGCTGCGCCTGCTGGCATGGATTAAATATGCCGACGAGCGTCTGCAGTTTACCCGTGGCTTAAGTGCAGAAGACGAGCCAGAAGCCTGGCTGCGCAACGATCATCTGGGTATCGATTTATGGATTGAACTCGGCCTGCCGGATGAACGTCGCCTTAAAAAGGCGTGTACCCAGTCTGCGGAAGTGGCGCTATTCGCGTATAACCAACGCGCTGCGGAAATCTGGTGGCAGCAAAACAAGAGCAAGTGCGGACAATTTAAAAACCTCACGGTCTGGTATCTGGATGATGAACAACTGGCGCACCTGAGCGAGTTCGCCAGCCGGACGATGGTGCTGCAGGCGACGATTCAGGATGGCGCGATCTGGCTTTCTGACTCTCAGAATAATCTGGAAATTCATTTGACGGCGTGGCAGCCTGCGTCATGATTGTGTTGTCCCGCAACGTCAGCATCCCCGACAATGAGCTGGAGATCACTGCCATCCGCGCTCAGGGAGCCGGAGGGCAGCATGTTAACAAGGCTTCAACGGCTATCCATTTGCGCTTTGACATTCGGGCCTCAAGCCTGCCAGAGTATTATAAGGAAAGTCTGCTCGCCGCCAGTCATCACCTGATCACCAGTGACGGTGTCATTGTGATCAAGGCGCAGGAGTACCGTAGCCAGGAGTTAAACCGGGAAGCGGCGATTGCCAGGCTGGTGGCGGTGATAAAAGAATTAACTGCGGTGCAAAAAAGCCGTCGGGCAACGCGACCAACCCGCGCATCGAAAGAGCGTCGGTTGTCGTCGAAGGCCCAAAAATCCACAGTGAAAGCACTACGCGGTAAAGTTCGTCGCCCTATGGATTGACGAAAAGGAACACTATTTTCATAAGGAATTCATTGTGAAAAAAACATTATGGTCAGCGCTGGCAGTGAGTACGCTCTTTGCGCTTTTCGGGTGTAACAACCGTTCGGAAACGCAGGTCCTGCAGCCAACGCAGAATGAAGAATTAAAACCAATGCAGCAGAGCTGGCGCGGTGTACTGCCTTGTGCCGACTGTGAAGGCATTGAAACGTCACTGTTCCTGCAAAAAGACGGTACGTGGGTCATGAATCAGCGTTATCAGGGCGCGAAAGAGCCCTCCTCTTTTGCGACTTACGGGACATGGGCACGCACGGCCGAGAAGCTGGTGTTGACAGATACGAGCGGTGAGAAAACGTATTTCCGCGCCAAGGGCGAGGGGATGGAGATGCTCGACCGTGAAGGCAATCCGATTGAATCCCAGCTCAACTATACGCTGGCACCGGTGAAAGCGGCTCTGCCAGCCACGCCGATGCCGATGCGGGGCATGTATTTCTATATGGCTGATGCAGCCATCTTTACAGATTGCGCAACAGGTAAGAAGGTGAGCGTGGCGAACAACGCTCAACTGGAGCGGGATTATGCGGTCGCGCGCGGCAATGACAGCAAGCCGGTATTACTGACGGTGGACGGTCACTTTACGCTGGAGCCAAACCCGGATAGCGGCGAGTTGGTGAAAACCCTGGTGGCAGATAAAGACGCGAAGTTCGCGGCAGGTAAAGACTGTAATAGCAAATAACGCTGTCATTGCGCCATAAAAAAACCCCGCTCAGGCGGGGTTTTTCTTATTTAACCTTTGATGGCTTTCACCAGGTAATCAAGGATATCACCGGTCTTGATCATCTGTTTTTCGCCGCTACGACGGTATTTATATTCAATCTCGTCGCTGTCGAGGTTACGGTCACCGATAACGATGGTGTGAGGAATACCAATCAGTTCCATATCAGCAAACATCACGCCCGGACGCTCTTTACGGTCGTCCATCAGCACTTCGATACCCTGCGCGCGCAGCTCTGCGTACAGTTTCTCAGCCAGCTCCTGCACACGGTAAGATTTGTGCATGTTCATTGGCAGGATCGCCACCTGGAACGGCGCGATGTTATCCGGCCAGACAATGCCACGCTCGTCGTAGTTCTGCTCAATCGCCGCAGCCACCACGCGCGTTACCCCGATACCGTAGCAACCCATGGTCAGGATCTGGTTACGGCCATCTTCACCCTGAACGGCAGCGTTCAGCGCACGGGAATATTTATCACCCAGCTGGAAGATGTGGCCCACTTCGATGCCGCGTTTAATCATCAGGGTACCCTGACCATCCGGGCTTGGATCACCGGCGACGACGTTGCGGATATCCGCCACTTCTGGCGTTGCCACATCGCGATCCCAGTTGATGCCGAAGTAGTGTTTGCCATCAATGTTAGCGCCGGCGGCGAAGTCGCTCATCGCAGCGACCGTGCGGTCAATCACAACAGGCACTGGCATATTCACCGGACCCAGTGAACCTGGGCCTGCGTTCACTACGGCGCGGATTTCCGCTTCCGTTGCAAAGGTCAGTGGGCTGGCCACCTGTGGCAGCTTCTCTGCTTTCACTTCGTTCAGCTCGTGGTCACCGCGAACCAGCAGGGCAACCAGCGGGTATGCACTGCCTTCTGTGGATTTCACCAGCAGCGTTTTAACGGTTTTTTCGACTGGCAGAGCAAACTGCTCAACCAGCTCGGCAATGGTTTTTGCGTTCGGCGTGTCAACCAGCGTCATTTCCTGGGTTGCCGCAGCACGCGGTTCTTTTGGTGCCAGTGCTTCAGCAAATTCAATGTTCGCTGCGTAGTCAGAGGAATCAGAGAAGATCACATCGTCTTCACCGCTTTGCGCCAGAACCTGGAATTCATGGGACGCGCTACCACCGATAGAGCCGGTATCGGCCTGTACAGCACGGAAATCCAGACCCATGCGGGAGAAGATTTTGCTGTAAGCCTCGTACATTTTGTCGTAGGTCTCTTGCAGAGATTCCTGAGACGTATGGAAAGAGTACGCATCTTTCATCAGGAATTCGCGAGAACGCATAACGCCGAAACGTGGGCGAACTTCGTCACGGAACTTGGTCTGGATCTGGAAGAAGTTCAACGGCAGCTGTTTGTAAGAGCTCAGCTCATTACGAATCAGATCGGTAATCACTTCTTCATGCGTCGGGCCGAGGACGAACGGACGCTCGCCACGGTCAACGAAGCGCAGCAGTTCCGGGCCATATTGCTCCCAACGGCCGCTCTCTTGCCACAGGTCAGCGGGCTGAACCACGGGCATGGACACCTCGATAGCACCGGCGTTGTTCATCTCTTCACGCACGATGTTTTCGACTTTTTTCAGGACGCGCACGCCGGTCGGCAGCCAGGTGTACAACCCGGAGGCCAGCTTGCGGATCATCCCGGCGCGCAGCATCAGCTGATGGCTGATGACTTCGGCGTCGGCAGGTGTCTCCTTCAGAGTGGAGAGCAGATATTGGCTAGTACGCATGTTGTTACGGTTCCATTTCGACGATTGGAACAGGCTGAAACACCAGCCTGACACAAAAAAAGTGGTTTAGTTTACCAGTGTGGCAAAGATGCCAAAAGAGAGGAAAAGAAAATTACCTGGGTTCCAGGGCAAACACTTCAAAACCGGTCTCCGTCACGCGCCAGCGGACATTAAAATCAAGCAGCCAGACGGCGTAGGTTTTCCCGGCTTCCTCTTCTTTACGGTAGGCTGGACGCGGGTCCTGTGCCAGTACTTCTACGATAAAGTCCCGCAAACGGGGATAGCGCTTTTCCAGTTGGCCAAGTTGCGTCAGTAGCGCTGGCGTGAAGTGAACCGGCATGTCCGCCTGCGGTGCTTGTTGGGCATAGCTGGCCCTGGCATCCGGTAAAGCTTCGGCAAAAGGCAGATAGGGTTTGATGTCGATAACCGGCGTGCCATCAACCAGATCAAGGCTGCCTAACTCCAGTATCACCTGATCTTTCTGGCAGCGTATGCCCTTCAGCTCAACCAGCGACATGCCGATCGGGTTTGGACGAAAGGTAGAACGGGTTGCGAATACCCCCATCCTGGCATTTCCGCCAAGACGAGGAGGGCGCACCGTGGGACGCCAGCCACCGTCCATTGTCTGGTGAAACACAAACACAACCCATAAGTGGCTGAACGCCTCGAGCCCGCGTACCGCATCGGCCTGATTATAGGGGGCAACCAAATGAAGTTCACCGCCACCGCTGGTGACCAGACCTGGCTGGCGTGGCACGGCAAACTTCTCTTTGTAAGGAGAGCGGATAACGCCTATCTGTTCGAACTGAAATGCACTCATTTCGCCGAAATGGTCAGCGCCGAACCAATACATACCGCCTGACGATAGCAACCTGGTGTACCGCTGGTGACTTCACAGCTGTGCAGCAGTACCGCGTTGGCTTTCATTTTGGCCGCGTTGATCTGCATACGCTTACGGGCTGTCGGAATGTTGGGTGGGGAGTCCTGGTTGGTTGCCTGACAGGATTCACCGCTCACCTCACCCAGTTCACGGAAAGGCTTGCCCACAAGTTCGTCGGCTTTGGTAATGATACGTACCGGCGCAGGGCGAGGCGCTTTAGGTTTTACGGGCTCTGCTTTTGGCGGGGTTGCAGTGCTTTGAACGGGTTCAACTGGAGATCTGCTTAGCATAGAACAGCCGCTCAGCATCAGTGCTAAAAGACAGATCGGTAAAGCACGCATAATAATTCCTCAATGGATAATCAAAACGTCAGATATTGAATCAGTTGACTGCACAAATGACAAGACGGGCAGAAGCCCGTCTTGATGATATTACACTGAGGTGAGATTACCAGCCTTTAACCGCGCCGCCGTTAAACACTTTGTTGGCTTCCTGGTAAACTTCGTCAGACTGATAAGCCTGAACGAATTTCTTCACGTTTTCCGCGTCTTTGTTGTCTTCGCGAGTCACGATCAGGTTAACGTACGGGGAATCTTTGTCTTCAACAAAGATACCGTCTTTTGCCGGGGTCAGGCCAATCTGGCTGGCGTAGGTGGTGTTGATCACCGCGAGTGCAATCTGCGCATCGTCCAGAGAGCGCGGCAGCTGTGGCGCTTCCAGCTCAACAATTTTCAGATTTTTCGGGTTCTCGGTCACGTCGAGAACGGTCGGCAGCAGACCAACACCGTCTTTCAGTTTGATCAGGCCCACTTTCTGCAGCAGCAGCAGGGAACGGCCCAGGTTGGTTGGATCGTTTGGCACCGCTACCTGAGAGCCAGGCTGCAGTTCGTCCAGCGATTTAATTTTCTTGGAGTAGCCCGCGATTGGGTAAACGAAGGTGTTACCCACAGCAACCAGTTTGTAACCGCGATCCTTGATCTGCTGATCCAGATACGGTTTGTGCTGGAAGGCGTTGGCGTCGATATCGCCTTTGCTCAGCGCTTCGTTCGGCAGAACGTAATCATTGAAGGTCACCAGCTCAACATCAAGGCCATACTTCTCTTTTGCCACTTTCTGAGCGGTTTCAGCAACCTGCTGTTCCGCACCCACGATAACGCCCACTTTAATGTGGTTTGGATCTTTTTCGTCCTGACCACAACCCACCAGTGCCAGAGAGCCGATCAGCGCGCCTGCTGCTGCAAAGGTCTTTAATTTAAACGCCATGTTTTTATCCTTAACTCGTCGAGTTTGTGTTGTGTGTAACGTTATTTGTGCGTAACAGCCCGGACGATGCGATCGCCAGAGAACTGGATAAGATAAACCAGTACTACCAGCAATATCAGAACGGTATTCATTACGGTCGCGTTATATCCAATATAGCCGTATTGGTAACCAATTTGACCTAAACCGCCAGCGCCAACCGCACCGCCCATTGCGGAATAACCCACCAGGGTGATAAGCGTAATGGTCGCCGCGTTGACCAGGCCTGGCAGTGCTTCCGGCAGCAGAACCTTGCGTACGATCTGCATCGGCGTGGCACCCATCGCACGGGAGGCTTCGATCAACCCGGTTGGAATTTCCAGCAGGGCGTTTTCAACCATACGCGCGATAAACGGCGCAGCGCCGACAGTCAGCGGAACGATGGCCGCCTGCAGTCCGATAGAGGTACCGACAATCACGCGGGTGAATGGAATCATCCATACCAGCAGAATAATGAATGGGATAGAACGGAAGATATTCACCAGCGCAGAGAGCGTGCGGTACAGCTTCGCGTTCTCAATGATTTGACCCGGACGTGTTACGTACAGCAGTACGCCGACCGGCAGGCCAATCACAAAACCAAAGAAACCGGATACAAAGGTCATTGCCAGCGTTTCCCAAACGCCGCGAACCAGCAGCCACATCATCGGCTCAGACATAACCCAGTACCTCTATTTTTACGTGATGTTCTTGCAGCCAGGCAATTGCCGCCTGGGTTTCTTCTTGTGTGCCGTGCATTTCCGTCAGCATGATGCCGAACTTCACGCCGCCGGCGTAATCCATCTGCGCGCTGATGATATTGTTGTTCACATTGAAGCGGCGCGCGGTTTCGGAAAGCAGCGGCGCATCGACGGACTGACCGGTGAACTCCATACGCAGCATAGGAACGCTGTCTGCCGTAGGTTCTGTTTTCAATCGCTCCAGATAATCTTCCGGAATGTCCAGATGCAGTGTGGACTGAATAAATTGCTGCGCCAGTGGGGTCTTCGGATGCGAGAACACTTCACTTACCGTGTCCTGCTCTATCAGTTCACCGTTGCTGATCACGGCAACACAGTCACAGATGCGTTTTACGACATCCATCTCATGCGTAATAAGGAGGATCGTCAGGCCGAGACGACGGTTAATGTCTTTCAGCAGTTCCAGAATAGAACGTGTGGTGGCCGGGTCTAACGCGCTGGTGGCCTCATCGCACAGCAGCACTTTGGGATTGCTTGCCAGCGCACGGGCAATGGCCACACGCTGCTTTTGGCCGCCGGAGAGATTGGCCGGATAGCTATCATGTTTATCACCCAGACCAACGAGATCCAGCAGTTCGGTTACGCGACGCTTAACCTCGTCTTTAGGCGTGTTGTCGAGCTCCAGCGGTAAGGCAACGTTGCCGAACACCGTGCGTGAGGCCAGTAAGTTAAAGTGCTGGAAGATCATGCCAATCTGGCGACGCGCTTTAGTCAGTTCTTTTTCTGAGAGCGCGGTCAGTTCTTGTCCGCCAACTTCTACGCTGCCCTGGGTTGGGCGCTCAAGCAGGTTAACACAACGGATCAGTGTACTTTTACCTGCACCCGATGCGCCAATGACGCCATAAATCTGACCAGCAGGAACATGCAGGCTGACATTGTTCAGCGCCTGAATGGTTCGGTTCCCCTGCTGGAACACTTTGGTGATATTGGAAAGTTTAATCATTAGATTATTTTTATCGTATGTAAGTTAGCCGTGGCATTTTCTTCTGCCAGATACGGGTGATGACCGTAAACAAAACGGATGTTAAGGCATCCAGACGTCTAAATCAATCCAACTCTGTGCGATGAGCACTTTATTGCGCTGCGATTCATGAGATACTAGCTGAACATGCCTTTTTCAGGAGCAAACCGGTGGCAAAATCAGTACCCGCAATTTTTCTCGATCGTGATGGCACCATTAATGTCGATCACGGTTATGTCCATGAGATTGATGAGTTCGAGTTTATCGAAGGCGTAATCGATGCCATGCGCCAGCTGAAAGAGATGGGCTATGCGCTGGTGGTTGTCACCAACCAGTCTGGCATTGCACGTGGCAAATTCACCGAAGCGCAATTCGAAACGCTGACGGAATGGATGGACTGGTCACTTGCTGACCGCGGTGTTGATCTTGATGGCATCTACTATTGTCCGCATCACCCGCAGGGAACCGTAGACGAGTATCGCCAGACCTGTGATTGCCGTAAGCCGCACCCGGGGATGTTTATCTCGGCGCAGGAATTTCTGCATATTGATATGGCCGCTTCTTATATGGTGGGCGACAAACTGGAAGATATGCAGGCGGCAACCGCGGCGGGTGTGGGTACCAAAGTATTAGTTCGCACCGGCAAGCCCGTGACGCCTGAAGCAGAGACTGCAGCGGATTGGGTGATTAATAGTCTGGCCGAGCTGCCTGAAACGATTAAAAAGCACCAAAAATAGACGTTTTGGCGAAAAGATGAGCGGTTGAAATGAAAATGCATATTTCCGCTTGTCATTCCCCGGCGGCTGCCTATAATGCGCCTCCATCGACACGGCGGATGTGAATCACTTCACAAACAACCCGGTCGGTTGAAGAGAAAAAATCCTGAAAATCAGGGTTGACTCTGAAAGAGGAAAGCGTAATATACGCCACCTCGCGACAGAGCGCTGAAGCGCGTCGCAACTGCTCTTTAACAATTTATCAGACAATCTGTGTGGGCACTCAAAGTGACATGGATTCTTAATGTCTTCGGACACTAAATGAATACCAAGTCTCAACGAGTGAACACGTAATTCATTACGAAGTTTAATTCATTGAGCATCAAACTTTTAAATTGAAGAGTTTGATCATGGCTCAGATTGAACGCTGGCGGCAGGCCTAACACATGCAAGTCGAACGGTAGCACAGAGAGCTTGCTCTCGGGTGACGAGTGGCGGACGGGTGAGTAATGTCTGGGAAACTGCCTGATGGAGGGGGATAACTACTGGAAACGGTAGCTAATACCGCATAACGTCGCAAGACCAAAGAGGGGGACCTTCGGGCCTCTTGCCATCAGATGTGCCCAGATGGGATTAGCTAGTAGGTGGGGTAACGGCTCACCTAGGCGACGATCCCTAGCTGGTCTGAGAGGATGACCAGCCACACTGGAACTGAGACACGGTCCAGACTCCTACGGGAGGCAGCAGTGGGGAATATTGCACAATGGGCGCAAGCCTGATGCAGCCATGCCGCGTGTATGAAGAAGGCCTTCGGGTTGTAAAGTACTTTCAGCGGGGAGGAAGGTGTTGTGGTTAATAACCACAGCAATTGACGTTACCCGCAGAAGAAGCACCGGCTAACTCCGTGCCAGCAGCCGCGGTAATACGGAGGGTGCAAGCGTTAATCGGAATTACTGGGCGTAAAGCGCACGCAGGCGGTCTGTCAAGTCGGATGTGAAATCCCCGGGCTCAACCTGGGAACTGCATTCGAAACTGGCAGGCTAGAGTCTTGTAGAGGGGGGTAGAATTCCAGGTGTAGCGGTGAAATGCGTAGAGATCTGGAGGAATACCGGTGGCGAAGGCGGCCCCCTGGACAAAGACTGACGCTCAGGTGCGAAAGCGTGGGGAGCAAACAGGATTAGATACCCTGGTAGTCCACGCCGTAAACGATGTCGATTTGGAGGTTGTGCCCTTGAGGCGTGGCTTCCGGAGCTAACGCGTTAAATCGACCGCCTGGGGAGTACGGCCGCAAGGTTAAAACTCAAATGAATTGACGGGGGCCCGCACAAGCGGTGGAGCATGTGGTTTAATTCGATGCAACGCGAAGAACCTTACCTGGTCTTGACATCCACAGAACTTTCCAGAGATGGATTGGTGCCTTCGGGAACTGTGAGACAGGTGCTGCATGGCTGTCGTCAGCTCGTGTTGTGAAATGTTGGGTTAAGTCCCGCAACGAGCGCAACCCTTATCCTTTGTTGCCAGCGGTTAGGCCGGGAACTCAAAGGAGACTGCCAGTGATAAACTGGAGGAAGGTGGGGATGACGTCAAGTCATCATGGCCCTTACGACCAGGGCTACACACGTGCTACAATGGCGCATACAAAGAGAAGCGACCTCGCGAGAGCAAGCGGACCTCATAAAGTGCGTCGTAGTCCGGATTGGAGTCTGCAACTCGACTCCATGAAGTCGGAATCGCTAGTAATCGTAGATCAGAATGCTACGGTGAATACGTTCCCGGGCCTTGTACACACCGCCCGTCACACCATGGGAGTGGGTTGCAAAAGAAGTAGGTAGCTTAACCTTCGGGAGGGCGCTTACCACTTTGTGATTCATGACTGGGGTGAAGTCGTAACAAGGTAACCGTAGGGGAACCTGCGGTTGGATCACCTCCTTACCTTAAAGAACCTGCCTTTGTAGTGCTCACACAGATTGTCTGATGAAAAACAGCAGTAAAAAACCTCTACAGGCTTGTAGCTCAGGTGGTTAGAGCGCACCCCTGATAAGGGTGAGGTCGGTGGTTCAAGTCCACTCAGGCCTACCAAATTTTCCCTGATACTGCGTTGCGGCAACGCTCACATACTGATGTATGCGTCGCGTTACCACGCCTTGTCTCAGGAAAAATTACCGGTACAGAGGTTGCAAACGATGGGGCTATAGCTCAGCTGGGAGAGCGCCTGCTTTGCACGCAGGAGGTCTGCGGTTCGATCCCGCATAGCTCCACCATCTTTTACTGCGAACACAAGAAAACTTCAGAGTGAACCTGAAAAGGTGCACTGCGAAGTTTTGCTCTTTAAAAATCTGGATCAAGCTGAAAATTGAAACGACACACATGTTATGTGTGTTCGAGTCTCTCAAATTTTCGCAATCATGAAGTGAAACATCTTCGGGTTGTGAGGTTAAGCGACTAAGCGTACACGGTGGATGCCCTGGCAGTCAGAGGCGATGAAGGACGTGCTAATCTGCGAAAAGCGCCGGCGAGGTGATATGAACCCTTGACCCGGCGATGTCCGAATGGGGAAACCCAGTGCAATTCGTTGCACTATCGTTAACTGAATACATAGGTTAACGAGGCGAACCGGGGGAACTGAAACATCTAAGTACCCCGAGGAAAAGAAATCAACCGAGATTCCCCCAGTAGCGGCGAGCGAACGGGGAGCAGCCCAGAGTCTGAATCAGCTTGTGTGTTAGTGGAAGCGTCTGGAAAGTCGCACGGTACAGGGTGACAGTCCCGTACACGAAAATGCACAGGTTGTGAACTCGAAGAGTAGGGCGGGACACGTGGTATCCTGTCTGAATATGGGGGGACCATCCTCCAAGGCTAAATACTCCTGACTGACCGATAGTGAACCAGTACCGTGAGGGAAAGGCGAAAAGAACCCCGGCGAGGGGAGTGAAAAAGAACCTGAAACCGTGTACGTACAAGCAGTGGGAGCACCTTCGGGTGTGACTGCGTACCTTTTGTATAATGGGTCAGCGACTTATATTCTGTAGCAAGGTTAACCGTATAGGGGAGCCGAAGGGAAACCGAGTCTTAACTGGGCGTTAAGTTGCAGGGTATAGACCCGAAACCCGGTGATCTAGCCATGGGCAGGTTGAAGGTTGGGTAACACTAACTGGAGGACCGAACCGACTAATGTTGAAAAATTAGCGGATGACTTGTGGCTGGGGGTGAAAGGCCAATCAAACCGGGAGATAGCTGGTTCTCCCCGAAAGCTATTTAGGTAGCGCCTCGTGAATTCATCTTCGGGGGTAGAGCACTGTTTCGGCTAGGGGGCCATCCCGGCTTACCAACCCGATGCAAACTACGAATACCGAAGAATGTTATCACGGGAGACACACGGCGGGTGCTAACGTCCGTCGTGAAGAGGGAAACAACCCAGACCGCCAGCTAAGGTCCCAAAGTCATGGTTAAGTGGGAAACGATGTGGGAAGGCCCAGACAGCCAGGATGTTGGCTTAGAAGCAGCCATCATTTAAAGAAAGCGTAATAGCTCACTGGTCGAGTCGGCCTGCGCGGAAGATGTAACGGGGCTAAACCATGCACCGAAGCTGCGGCAGCGACACTATGTGTTGTTGGGTAGGGGAGCGTTCTGTAAGCCGTTGAAGGTGGCCTGTGAGGGTTGCTGGAGGTATCAGAAGTGCGAATGCTGACATAAGTAACGATAAAGCGGGTGAAAAGCCCGCTCGCCGGAAGACCAAGGGTTCCTGTCCAACGTTAATCGGGGCAGGGTGAGTCGACCCCTAAGGCGAGGCCGAAAGGCGTAGTCGATGGGAAACAGGTTAATATTCCTGTACTTGGTGTTACTGCGAAGGGGGGACGGAGAAGGCTATGTTAGCCGGGCGACGGTTGTCCCGGTTTAAGCATGTAGGCGGAGGTTCCAGGTAAATCCGGTACCTTTTTAACGCTGAGGTGTGATGACGAGGCACTACGGTGCTGAAGTAACAAATGCCCTGCTTCCAGGAAAAGCCTCTAAGCATCAGGTAACACGAAATCGTACCCCAAACCGACACAGGTGGTCAGGTAGAGAATACCAAGGCGCTTGAGAGAACTCGGGTGAAGGAACTAGGCAAAATGGTGCCGTAACTTCGGGAGAAGGCACGCTGATATGTAGGTGAAGCCCCTGCGGGTGGAGCTGAAATCAGTCGAAGATACCAGCTGGCTGCAACTGTTTATTAAAAACACAGCACTGTGCAAACACGAAAGTGGACGTATACGGTGTGACGCCTGCCCGGTGCCGGAAGGTTAATTGATGGGGTTAGCGGTAACGCGAAGCTCTTGATCGAAGCCCCGGTAAACGGCGGCCGTAACTATAACGGTCCTAAGGTAGCGAAATTCCTTGTCGGGTAAGTTCCGACCTGCACGAATGGCGTAATGATGGCCAGGCTGTCTCCACCCGAGACTCAGTGAAATTGAACTCGCTGTGAAGATGCAGTGTACCCGCGGCAAGACGGAAAGACCCCGTGAACCTTTACTATAGCTTGACACTGAACACTGGTCCTTGATGTGTAGGATAGGTGGGAGGCTTTGAAGCGTGGACGCCAGTCTGCGTGGAGCCAACCTTGAAATACCACCCTTTAATGGCTGGTGTTCTAACGTAGACCCGTAATCCGGGTTGCGGACAGTGTCTGGTGGGTAGTTTGACTGGGGCGGTCTCCTCCCAAAGAGTAACGGAGGAGCACGAAGGTTAGCTAATCCTGGTCGGACATCAGGAGGTTAGTGCAATGGCATAAGCTAGCTTGACTGCGAGAGTGACGGCTCGAGCAGGTGCGAAAGCAGGTCATAGTGATCCGGTGGTTCTGAATGGAAGGGCCATCGCTCAACGGATAAAAGGTACTCCGGGGATAACAGGCTGATACCGCCCAAGAGTTCATATCGACGGCGGTGTTTGGCACCTCGATGTCGGCTCATCACATCCTGGGGCTGAAGTAGGTCCCAAGGGTATGGCTGTTCGCCATTTAAAGTGGTACGCGAGCTGGGTTTAGAACGTCGTGAGACAGTTCGGTCCCTATCTGCCGTGGGCGCTGGAGAATTGAGGGGGGCTGCTCCTAGTACGAGAGGACCGGAGTGGACGCATCACTGGTGTTCGGGTTGTCATGCCAATGGCACTGCCCGGTAGCTAAATGCGGAAGAGATAAGTGCTGAAAGCATCTAAGCACGAAACTTGCCCCGAGATGAGTTCTCCCTGAGACTTAAAGTCTCCTGAAGGAACGTTGAAGACGACGACGTTGATAGGTCGGGTGTGTAAGCGCAGCGATGCGTTGAGCTAACCGATACTAATGAACCGTGAGGCTTAACCTTACAACGCCGAAGCTGTTTCGGCGGTGAGAGACAGAAGATTTTCAGCCTGATACAGATTAACAGAATTTGCCTGGCGGCTTTAGCGCGGTGGTCCCACCTGACCCCATGCCGAACTCAGAAGTGAAACGCCGTAGCGCCGATGGTAGTGTGGGGTCTCCCCATGTGAGAGTAGGGAACTGCCAGGCATCAAATTAAGTAGTAAGCCGGTGCATTAATCCGGTGGTTACAGCAGTCTTCGGTGGAGCGGTAGTTCAGTCGGTTAGAATACCTGCCTGTCACGCAGGGGGTCGCGGGTTCGAGTCCCGTCCGTTCCGCCACTTATTAAAAGCCCTGAGTTAACGCTCAGGGCTTTTTTCTTATCTGTTTCCCAATTATTGCTAAATCAGCAAAAATCCTCTGCGTTTTACGACCTTTTTCAGCATAACGGCAGAAGCGATAATCTTCCTCAGTTAACGAACATTACGAATAACGAGGAATGACATGACTATCCCTGCATTAGGCCTGGGCACTTTCCGCCTGAAAGACGACGTTGTTATCGCATCGGTCAAAACCGCCCTTGAACTTGGCTATCGCGCAATTGATACCGCGCAGATTTATGAAAATGAAGCTGCGGTTGGCCAGGCGATTGAAGAAAGCGGCGTACCGCGTAACGAACTTTTTATCACCACCAAAATCTGGATCGAGAACCTCGGCAAAGACAAGCTGATCCCAAGTCTGAAAGAGAGCCTGAAGAAGCTGCGTACAGACTATGTTGATCTGACGCTGATCCACTGGCCTTCTCCGAATGATGCCGTTTCTGTGGAAGAATTCATGCAGGCGCTGCTGGAAGCGAAAAAGCAGGGCTTAACCCGTGAAATTGGCATTTCCAACTTCACCATCCCGTTGATGGAAAAAGCCATTGCCGCCGTTGGTGCAGAGAACATTGCGACGAACCAGATCGAGTTGTCCCCCTACCTGCAAAACCGCAACGTGGTGGACTGGGCCAGACAGCACGGCATCCACATCACCTCTTACATGACGCTGGCATACGGTAAAGCGCTGAAAGATGAAGTCATTGCACGTATTGCTGATAAACATAACGCGACGGCTGCACAGGTGATCCTGGCCTGGGCGATGGGTGAAGGTTACGCCGTTATTCCATCGTCAACGAAGCGTGAAAATCTGGCCAGCAACCTGTTAGCGGTGGATCTCCAGCTGGACGACGAAGACAAAAAAGCGATCGCTGCCCTGGAATGCAACGATCGCCTGGTGAGCCCGGAAGGTTTAGCGCCAGACTGGGATTAATATTGACCCACCCTCTGTACGCTTAACCCTCACACAGCTCCTTCGGGAGCTGTTTTTATATGCTCGCTCAGGAAGTCGATAAAGGCACGGATACGCGTGCTCACGGCTCTGTCGCTGTAGTAAACCGCACTGAAAGGCATCTCTACCGGCAAACGTTTATCTGCCATTAGCTCCACAAGCTCACCGCGCGCAATTTCTTTATCTATCATGTAATCAGACAAACAGGCGATCCCGTTTCCTTCGAGACACAGCTGCTTCAGCGTTTCCCCGCTGTTGGAGGACAACCCGCAGGTGATCTCATACAGCTGACCGTCAGGGCAGGCGACAGGCCAGGTATTCAGTGATACCGGCTCCGTGAAACCCAGACACAGATGCTGCTTCAGCTCTTCAACGGTTTCAGGTTTACCGTGCTCCGCGATGTATTGCGGTGAGGCGATGATTTTCCGGTAGCTGGCAAACAGAGGACGTGCGCGCAGGCTTGAGTCCGTCAGGGTTCCCGCCCGGATCGCCACGTCGACTTTACGTTCAATAAGGTTGATAAAGGTCTCGGAGGAGACCAAAGAGAGCGTCATCTCCGGATAGCGTTCACGAAAAGGTTTAATCAGCGGCATCAGAAAGTGCAGAACCACCGGTGTGGCCGCATCAATACGCAGCAACCCACGCGGTGTGCTGCGCGTTTCCATGATCTCGGTCTCTGCTGCAGCCATCTCCTGTAAGACAGACTGCACGCGGCGGAAATACCGTTCACCTTCTTCCGTCAGGCTCAACTGCCGCGTCGTTCGGTTGAGAAGACTCACCCCAAGCTTCATCTCAAGCTTTTTCACCGAGCGGCTAACGGCAGAGTTTGCCTGCCCCAGCTGCTCTGCCGCGCGGCTAAAACTGCCACTTTCGACGACGGCGACAAAGATTGTCAGCTCTTCCGACGTTGCTTTCATTGTTGCACCACCTGCAAAATTCTATTGATATTTTGACCATTTTTGTTATTTAACCACTGGCGCATACTGCCTGTCATCTTAATCCTGATGATATGGAGTATTTTATGCCACTGGCGCTACTTGCCCTGACGATCAGTGCCTTTGCAATTGGCACGACTGAATTTGTTATTGTAGGACTGGTTCCTACCATCGCTAACCAGCTTGCTATCTCATTACCTTCAGCCGGGCTGTTGGTCTCTATCTATGCTTTGGGTGTCGCTGTCGGCGCGCCCGTACTGACGGCGTTGACCGGACGATTCCCGCGTAAGCAACTGCTGGTCGCGCTGATGGTGCTCTTCACCGCCGGCAATATTCTGGCCTGGCAGGCGCCGGACTACACGACGCTGGTCATTGCCCGCCTGCTGACAGGCCTCGCGCATGGTGTGTTCTTCTCAATCGGTTCCACCATTGCAACCAGCCTGGTGCCGAAAGAGAAAGCCGCATCAGCCATTGCGATCATGTTTGGTGGATTGACCGTCGCACTGGTCACCGGCGTACCATTAGGGACGTTCATCGGGCAACATTTCGGCTGGCGTGAAACCTTCCTCGCGGTCTCCTTGCTGGGCGTAATTGCCCTGGTGGCCAGCCTGCTGCTGGTTCCGTCGAATATTCCCGGCCGTGCAAGCGCAAGCCTGAGCGATCAACTGAAGGTGCTCACACATCCTCGTTTGCTGATCATTTATGCCGTTACGGCGCTGGGTTATGGCGGGGTATTCACTGCTTTCACCTTCCTTGCTCCAATGATGCAGGATCTGGCTGGCTTCTCTCCAGCAGCGGTAAGCTGGATTTTACTGGGGTATGGCGTCTCTGTGGCCATTGGCAATATCTGGGGCGGTAAGCTTGCGGATAAGCATGGTGCAGTACCGGCGCTTAAGTTTATCTTTGCGGCACTGGTCGTCCTGCTGATGATCTTCCAGTTCACGGCATCGATTCAGTACGCCGCACTGGTAACGGTGCTGGTCATGGGTATCTTTGCCTTTGGTAATGTACCCGGCCTGCAGGTTTACGTGGTGCAAAAAGCCGAGCGCTATACGCCAAATGCGGTGGACGTGGCTTCAGGTCTGAACATTGCCGCCTTCAACATTGGTATCGCTATCGGTTCCATCGTTGGCGGGCAGACGGTGGAACACTTCGGCTTAACCCAAACCCCGTGGATTGGTGCCGTCATTGTTCTCGTTGCCTTCCTGCTGATTGGTCTGAGCGGACGCCTTGATAAACCCTCTCGCGTAGCGCTTGGTTAAACCTCAGTAAGTGCTTGCTTACAAAACTGGAAAGAGGTTTCTCAGTAATTGCGTTGAAAGTGTGACCTAAAATCCCTATAACATTAGAACCAGTCCGTTTTCCGGGCTGGTTCATGTTACAGAGGCTGTTTCCAAAAGTGCGAAAAAATACTTATGCCATGCGTTATGTTGCCGGAATGCCCGCGGAGAGGATCTTACCTCCGGGGTCGTTTGCGAGCATCAGCCAGGCATTACCTGCCGGTACACCGTTAAGCAGTGATGAAAAAATTCGGGTGCTGGTGTGGAATATCTTTAAACAGCAGCGTGCGGAGTGGTTATCCGTACTCAAGAATTTTGGCAAAGACGCCCATCTGGTGCTGCTGCAGGAGGCGCAAACCACGCCTGAGCTGGTAAGGTTTGCAACCACTAACTATCTCGCCGCCGACCAGGTGCCCGCATTTGTGTTACCGCAACATCCCTCTGGCGTGATGACCCTTTCTGCCGCCCATCCGGTCTATTGCTGTCCGCTGCGCGAGCGCGAGCCAATCCTGCGTCTGGCAAAATCGGCACTGGTGACGGTTTATCCGTTGCCGGACACGCGGCTGCTGATGGTCGTGAATATCCACGCGGTAAACTTCAGTCTGGGCGTGGATGTGTATAGTAAGCAGTTACTTCCCATTGGCGACCAGATTGCTCATCACAGTGGGCCAATCATTATGGCCGGGGATTTCAATGCCTGGAGCCGTCCACGCATGAACGCGTTGTATCGCTTTGCCCGGGAAATGTCGCTGCGTGAAGTCCGTTTTAGTGATGACCAGCGCAAGAAAGCGTTTGGTCGTCCTCTCGATTTCGTCTTCTATCGTGGTTTGAGTGTGCATGACGCCTCTGTTCTAGTCACTCGCGCCTCCGATCACAACCCGCTACTAGTAGAATTCAGTCCCGGCAAACCTGATTAAACATGGTGAGTCAGGTCTGCCGTGGGGCAGGCCTGTTGAGTGCTGCCCTTTATTTTAACCAACGCAAGGACAGTACAATGACAACAACACACTCTCATCACGACAATGTCGAAAAACAGTTTGGTTCCCAGGCAAATGCCTATCTGAACAGCGCCGTACACGCTTCCGGCCGCGATCTGGTGCGTCTTGGCGAGCGTCTCGCGGCGTTCCCGCAGGCGACCGTGCTGGATTTAGGCTGTGGAGCAGGGCATGCCAGCTTCACTGCTGCGCAGCATGTGGCTCAGGTTACGGCGTATGATTTATCCAGCCAGATGCTGGAAGTGGTGGCTGAGGCGGCAAAAGCCAAAGGGCTCAACAACGTCGATACGCGCCAGGGCTATGCCGAATCCTTACCTTTCGAAGAGGCATCGTTTGACGTGGTAATCAGCCGTTACTCCGCGCACCACTGGCATGATGTCGGTCAGGCATTGCGGGAAGTCAAACGTGTGCTGAAGCCGGGCGGGACCGCCATCATTATGGATGTCATGTCTCCGGGTCATCCGGTACGGAATATCTGGCTGCAGACGGTTGAAGCGCTGCGTGACACCTCGCACGTGCAGAATTACTCGAGTGGGGAGTGGTTAACGTTTATCACTGAGGCCGGTTTAATTTCACGTTCACTGATAACCGATCGCCTGCCGCTGGAATTTAGCTCGTGGATCGCACGTATGCGCACCCCGGACGCGTTAAGCCAGGCCATACGGTTGTATCAGGACAGTGCTTCCTCAGAGGTGAAGGCCTACTTTGAATTGCAGGATGACGGTTCGTTTACCAGCGATACCATCATGGTTGAAGCGCAAAAAGCGAAGTAAAAAAAAAGCACCGAGGGGAATCGGTGCCTTTTTATCTTTGTATCGTGTAATCAGGAGTCTGGCGTGGCGCTGTTTTTCACAAACAGCGTCAGCTGGTCGCCTGGTTGCAGGTTGTCAGTATCGTTATTCCAGCGCATCACATCTTTAATGTTCACGCCGTGTCGTTTTGCGATACTGGACAGTGAATCGCCTTTACGCACGCGATAGGTAATGCTATCGCTGTTACTGGCGAGACGCTGTGCGCTGCTACCCGCACCCACCGTCAGTGTCTGACCCACTCTCAGGCCCGAGCTGCGCAGGTTATTCCACTGCTGCAGATCTTTTGCTGTCACGCCAAGACGTGATGCAATACCCGAAAGCGTATCACCGCTACGAACCTTATAGCTGCGGCTGTTGACTGATGATGCATCCGCAATCAGCGTTGACTGAACGGCGGCAATTTCACCAGACGCTAAAGACTCACGTAACTGTTCAGCATGTTTCTGCGGAACCATCACATACTGTGGGCCACTCGCCCCCAGCGTTGAGCCTTTAACACCCGCGTTAAAGGTTTTCAGTTTACTTACCGACATACCCGTCATATCGGCAACCTGTTGAATATCAACCGGGTTGCTGAGGCGAACGCGCGCCAGCGCACGACTTTCGTCTGGTGTTGGCAGTTGTACACCGTAACGCTTGCTGTTTTTGAGAATATCACTCAACGCCAGCATCTTCGGTACGTAAATCTTCGTTTCCTGTGGCAGTGAGAGCGACCAAAAATCGGTGGATTTACCCCGTGCTTTATTCGCTTTCATTGCCTTCAGTACACGACCTTCGCCACTATTATACGCCGCAACCGTTAACAACCAGTCGCCGTCAAACATCTTGTTCAGACGTTGCATCATGTCGAGAGCGGCTGTCGTGGAAGCGACAACATCGCGACGCGCATCATAGTTACGGGTCTGTTTCAAACCGTAATTTCGCCCCGTGCTCGGAATGATCTGCCAAATACCTGCGGCATTGGCGCCAGACGTCGCGTGTGGGTCAAAAGCGCTCTCCACTATGGGTAGGAGTACCAGCTCGATAGGCATGTTACGTTTCTTAACTTGCCCGGCTATCCAGTACATATACGGCTCTGCCCGTAACGTTACATCGTGGAGATAGCTCTTATTTCTTAAATACTTCTGTTTCTGTTCGCGAATCCGGCTGTTTTCCGGAATTCCCATCTTTAGCTCGTCGCCAATAGAGGTCCACAAGTTTTGATCCTGCGCGAAAGATGTCCCATCGTCCAACCAACGCGCTGAGCTTGTAAACTTCCCTGCTTCCCCTTGACCAGCTGCAGAAAGGCTCTGTGCGTGCTGTTGTACGTTGCTGCCGTTCTGCGACTGGCAACCTACAAGCAGGACAGAGGCGAGTAAGATCGCTTTTGCCTTCATGTGTGTGTCAATAGTTGCTTAAAAGACGAGCGATGATAACGGCGAAATTTTGAAAAGGCAACCCGCAATTATCTGAAGTTATCTTTCTTTGACCTTAACCATGCAAATCGTTGTTCTGGTTGTTGCAATTTTGTTTCTTGGTTAATTTTATTAATTAAATCAACATCATCTGTTCTGAGAAATAAATTAATTTTACGCTCGTTTTTCAGAATTACGGGGAGTGTTTTTTGGTTTTTTGCACGTAACTCCTTCACTTTCTGATAATAATCCTGAATCGCCCGATCCTCGGGTAAAATGCTTGCCGCAAACTTCATATTTCCTAATGTATACTCATGAGCGCAACAAATAACGGTATCGTCGGGTAAGGCGTTAATCTTCTGTAAAGACTGATACATCTGGGCTGGTGTGCCTTCAAACAGTCTTCCACAGCCGCCAGAAAACAGCGTATCACCGCAAAACAGATAAGGTTTGCTGTAGAAACACAGATGTCCCAAAGTGTGACCTGGTGTAGCAAATACGGAAAACTCCCACTCGCGTATGAGGATATTTTCGCCTTCTTCGACTAATTGCGTGGTTCCCTTATCTTGTGCCTCTGCCGGTCCGTAAACCACCAGATGCTGGAACCGGGCGCGCAGCTCAGGCACACCGCCGGTGTGATCGTGATGATGGTGGGTCAGAAGGATGGCTTCAGGCTGCCAGCCATTCTCTTTTATGGCCTGCAGAACCGGGGCGGACTCACCGGGGTCGACGATGACGCATCGACGCTCGTCGTCAACTAAAACCCAGATGTAATTGTCCTCAAAGGCAGGAATACTGATAAGATTCATACATTACCTCTTATAGCGTGGCAGGTGTTTTGATGAAACCGGCAAGGATACCTCAGACTGTCGCAGCACCGGAACGTTGGGCGGAATTGCCCTGGGGTGAATACTATCGCGAGGCGTTAGAACTACAGCTTAAGCCGTGGCTCGCAAAAATGTATGGCTTTCACCTGCTTAAGATTGGCAATCTCAGCGCGGAAATCAATACCGAAAGCTGCGCTATCTCGCATCAGGTCAATGTCTCTCTCGGCGGATCGCCGGTTCAGGTGAAAGCGGATCCTTTACATCTGCCGTTTGCGGAGAAGTCGGTTGATGCGTGCCTGCTGGCGCATACGATGCCCTGGTGCAGCGATCCTCACCGCATGCTGCGTGAAGCCGATCGCGTGCTGATAGATGACGGCTGGCTGGTGATAAGCGGGTTTAATCCGCTGAGCCTGATGGGGCTACGCAAGCTGGTGCCCGTGTTACGCCGCACTCCCCCTTATAACTGCCGGATGTTCACCATGATGCGCCAGCTGGACTGGCTTTCGCTGCTGAATTTTGAAGTGCTCAACTACGGCGGATTTCAGGTGCTGCCCTGGGCGCGGCGGGGCGGGGTTTTACTCAGTACCCATCTGCCCGCATTAGGCTGCATGCAGTTCATTGTCGCGCGTAAGCGGACCATTCCCCTTACGCTTAACCCGATGAAGCAGAGCAAATCGAAAACGCCGATCCGCCAGACCGTAGGTGCCACGCGACAGTACAGAAAACCGTGATCAGGACTCTGGCTGATAGCCCGCATCCTCATGTGCAGGATTGGATGCCGCGGCCCGTGCCAGTTCGTCGCAGCGTTCGTTTTCCGGGTGGCCGGCATGGCCTTTGACCCATTCCCATTTGATCTCGTGCTGGCCCAGCGCCGCATCCAGCCGTTTCCAGAGATCGACGTTCTTGACCGGCTTTTTATCTGCCGTCTTCCAGCCACGTTTTTTCCAGTTGTGGATCCACTGGGTGATCCCCTGGCGCACGTACTGGCTGTCGGTACTGAGCACCACGTCACAATGTTCTTTTAAGGCTTCCAGCGCCACGATGGCCGCCATTAACTCCATGCGGTTGTTGGTGGTCAGAAAATACCCTTCACTAAAAGTTTTTTCGTGCTGACGATAGCGCATAATCGCGCCATAGCCGCCAGGCCCTGGGTTACCGAGACAAGATCCATCGGTGAAAATTTCTACCTGTTTGCGCATCTCTGGTAGACTTCCTGTATTTGAAACGTTCAGTTAAACGATAAGTCTGACATAAATGACCGCTATGAGCACTGCAATTACTCGCCAGATTGTTCTTGATACCGAAACCACCGGTATGAACCAGATCGGCGCGCACTACGAAGGACACAAGATCATTGAGATCGGTGCCGTTGAAGTGGTGAACCGTCGTCTGACGGGTAACAACTTCCACGTCTACCTCAAGCCCGATCGGCTGGTGGATCCAGAGGCGTTTGGCGTTCACGGTATTGCCGATGAGTTCTTGCTGGATAAACCCACCTTCGCCGAGGTGGCAGACGAGTTCCTGGACTACATCAAGGGTGCCGAGCTCATCATCCACAACGCCTCGTTCGATATCGGCTTTATGGACTATGAGTTTAGTAAGCTCCAGCGCGATATTCCGAAAACGAACACCTTCTGCAAGGTCACTGACAGCCTGGCGCTGGCCAGGAAGATGTTTCCCGGCAAGCGTAACAGCCTCGATGCACTCTGTTCGCGCTATGAGATAGACAACACCAAGCGAACGCTGCACGGCGCATTGCTCGATGCCCAGATTCTGGCGGATGTCTATCTGGCGATGACCGGTGGCCAGACGTCAATGAAGTTCAGCATGGAGAATGAATCCCAGCAGACGCAGGGCGAAGCGGGAATTCAGCGCGTGGTTCGCCAGGCCAGCCGTTTGCGGGTCGTTTTAGCCAGTGATGCAGAGTTACTTGATCACGAATCCCGTCTGGATCTGGTGCAGAAGAAGGGCGGAAGCTGTATGTGGCGCGCCTGAAAAACGCCAGAACGCCTGTAAAATCATCGTTTGGGTGATTTTTGCAGCAAACGATTCAAAACGTGAGAAAAAGCATTGACGACTCCAGAGGCACACCGTAATATGCGCCTCGTTCCCCAAACGGGAACAGTGGAGCGGTAGTTCAGTCGGTTAGAATACCTGCCTGTCACGCAGGGGGTCGCGGGTTCGAGTCCCGTCCGTTCCGCCACTATTCAGGCCCACGTTATTTATAACGTGGGCCTTTTTCATTTCTGCGTTTCCTCAATCCTGATTTTCTCTCTTCCATCCGGTCTCGTTGTCGTCATCGTACGGCGAACGGCTGCATCGCTCTTCAATTGATTTTTTATAAAAACATCCGCTTCTTATATTTTTATTAATATATTCAATTTCATTTATTATTCTTTTGGTGTAAGTTCTTTAAGGTAAATTATTCTCTTCTGCCATTATTCCTTGTTCTCTCAATAATGCCTGTAGTGATGTTAACTATTCCTATTGCTGCGTAGAGTGTTACGTAGTTTATTCCTAACCATATAAAGAAGCCCGGCATGATATTTTTAAGCATCATGTCGATGAACCCTATGGACATGGATTATTTCAGGAAGGCATCAACGTAAGGCAGTGCAGGGTGTACCAACAAAAATGTTTATACATCCTTAATTTAGCGAGTGAAATTTACCAAGGACTTTAAGTATGACGGATAATAAAGTCATTTTAGCGGTCAATAACGGAGACGGAAAAACTCGGTTGTTGACGGCAGAAGCAGGCCGGACGGTTAAGGTGAAACTTATCCCCGGCAATAAATATTTATTGAAGAATTTTAACGACGACTTCGCACCAGAAAATATTACGCTGCAGCGCGTAGACAAGGCGTTGCACATTATTCAGGAAGGCGATACACAGCCAAGCATAATTATTGAAGATTACTTCAATGGTGATCCTACGAATCCGGTCCTGATGGGCATGGCGGAAGATGGATTACTCTACGCCTATGTTCCTCTGTCTGGTGACAGCTACGACACCGGTTATCTGATGGCGGATGGCAGCATGTCTCCTGTGGCGTTAGGGGGCGAACCGCTGGGGGCGGGTGGCCCTCTTCTGACGGCACCGGATGACGACAACGACATGCTGTTTGGCATGTTGGGATGGTTTGCACTCGCGGCGGCGGGTGTAGGGGCTGCTTTCGCGTTGTCTGAGATGGACAACGACGACGGCGATAACCACTCCACGCCTGATAAGCCGAGCATCGGCACCACGATGGATGATGAAGGCTCAATCAAAGGCCCGTTAAAATCAGGTGATACGACCGATGACTCAACGCCGACGCTGAGCGGTAAAGGTAAGCCTGGTGATACCATCCATATCTACGATAACGACAAAGAGATTGGCTCTGTTATCGTCGATGATGAAGGCGAGTGGAGCTATACGCCTGATAAGCCACTGGGTGAAGGTGAGCACGAGCTGACCGTCGTGGAAAAAGATCCTGACGGCAACGCGAGTCCTCCATCAGACCCGATTGTCATCGTCGTTGATACGGTTGCGCCAAAAGCGCCGACGATTGAACACATCATGGACAAAGTGGGTAAAACCACCGGTGAAATTCATGATGATGCTTACACCGACGATCCGAAACCAGAAATGAGCGGTACCGGTGAAGCAGGCGCAACGATCGCGATTTACGATAACGGTAAAAAGATCGGCGAAACCACCGTTAACGAGGATGGCCGTTGGTATTTCAAACCTGCTGAAAACCTCACTGACGGTAGCCACAGCATCACGGTCAGCCAGACGGATAAAGCGGGTAACGTCAGCGAACCGTCTGACGAGCGTGATTTTATTGTATTGACTGAACCTCCGGGAAAAGCAGAAACGCCTGAGGTCATTGACAATACCGGTCCGGTAACCGGTCCGCTCAAACCGGGTGATGTAACGGATGACAGTCAGCCTTCTTTCAGTGGAGAGGGAACACCGGGCAATACCATCATTATCAAAGATAATGATAAAGAGATCGGCTCGGTTATCGTCGACGACGAAGGTAAATGGTCATTTACACCTAAGGATGAACTTACCGAGGGTGAACATAATGTCGTGGTCGTTGAGGAAGATCCGCTCGGCAATGAAGGCGATCCTTCCGATCCGATTCAGATTATTGTGGATACCACGCCGCCAGCCAAACCGGATATGGCCGATGCCCAGGATAATACCGGGCCGATTACGGGCCAGCTGAAAGGCGGTGACGTCACGGATGAAACCCGTCCGGTATTCAGCGGTAAAGGTGAACCGGGCGACACCGTGACCATTTATGATGGTGACGAGGTGCTTGGCACAACCGTTATTGACGATAAAGGCAACTGGACGCTGAAACCAGAGAAACCGCTGGGTGAAGGCGATCACAGTATCACCGTTACGCAGACGGATAAGGCGGGCAATACCAGCGATCCCTCGGAAGCGCTGGAGTTTGAAGTTGACACTACCGCGCCTGATGCTTCAGCAAATGTTCTGAATATTACCGGCGTTGCGGATGACGTAGGCGATCGTCAGGGCAATGTAGCTAGCGGTGACATCACCGATGACAGCAAACCGCTCATCAGTGGTATCGGTGAAGCCGGGAACACCGTCTTTGTCTACACCACCGACTCTTCCGGCAAACACCTGATTGGTACAGCGGTGGTAGGCAGTGATGGCACCTGGAGCCTGACACCAGAAACCCCACTGACGGAAGGCCTGAACAAGCTGACCCTGGAGACGCAGGACCCGGCGGGCAACCGCGTTGCCGGTGAAGCGCCGTCTTACGACATCAATCTGCTGATCCCGGTGAGTACTGCACCGTCCATCAACAGCGTTGTGGACAACGCCGAGCCGCACGTCGGTCCAATGCAGAAAGGCGAATCCACCAACGACACCACCCCAACCCTGAGCGGCAGCGCTGCACCGGGCGACGTTGTGTCTATCCTCGACAACGGGAAAGTGATTGGCACCGTCAAGGCGGACAGCAACGGGAAGTGGTCGTTCACCCCGGATACTGCGCTGGCGGATGGCAAGCACACCTTCACCGTCACGGCGACTGACGCAGCGGGCAACGCGCGCACCAGCGGCTCCTTCCCGATCGTGATTGACACTGCGGCACCGTCTCCGGCAGAAAATATCGTTATCAATGATAACGTGGGCGACAAGCAGGGACCGGTAGGTCCAGGCGACACCACCGACGATCAGTCCCCGACCCTGAGCGGCGAAGCCGAGCCGGGCAGCGTGGTGGACATCTATGATAACGACGAGAAGATCGGTTCCGTCATCGTTGATGACGAAGGTAAATGGTCCTACACGCCAGACACGCCTCTGGCTAAAGGCGATCATGAGATCACCACCACCGTGACCGATCCGTCTGGCAACACCAGTGAACCGTCTCCGGGGATCTCCTTCACCGTCGATCCGGATCCAAACCAGGTCACCGTGGGTGAAGTGGTGGATGACCAGGGCCCGATCGTGGGCAACCTGAAGCCAGGCACCGTGACCGATGATGTCCGCCCTGAACTGAGCGGTAAAGGTAAGCCAGGCAGCACCGTGACCATCATGGATGGCGACGATGTACTGGGCTCCACCGTGGTGGATCCGGATGGCAACTGGACCTTTACCCCTGAACAGGATATGGCCGATGGCGATCACAGCCTGACCGTGATTTCCAAAGACCCGGCCGGAAACGAGGTGACCTCTCCGTCCTTTGATATTACCGTTGATGCGACCGCCCCGGAAAAACCTGTACTGGGATCCGCAACGGATGATGTGGGAACAATTCGTGGCGATCTGAGCAACGGCGGCACCACCGACGACGCAAACCCAACCTTCAACGGCTCTGCAGAGCCGGGCAGCCGTGTCGATATTTATGACAACGGTGAGCATATTGGTTCGACGATTGCGGACGACAACGGCGCCTGGCAGTTCACGCCAACCACACCTCTGCCAGAAGGTGAGCACCATATCACCACCACCGCAACGGATGAAGCGGGCAACACCGGTCCGGAATCGGATGATTTTGTGCTGGTGACCGACTACACCCCACCAGTGGCAAGCAGCGATGTACTGAACATTACGTCCGTAATGGATGATGTCGGCGGCCGTCAGGGTAACGTGGCCAGCGGTGAAATCACCGATGACAGCAAACCGGTTATCAATGGTATTGGTGAAGCGGGAAGCACCGTCTTTGTTTACAGCACGGATGCTAACGGCAAACATCTGCTGGGCTCAGCCGTGGTCGACAGTGAAGGCAACTGGACGCTGGCACTGGATACACCGCTGGTGGAAGGGCTTAATCAGCTGACGCTGGAAACCCAGGACGCAGTAGGCAATCGCGTAGCGGGTGAAGCACCGTCTTACGACATTACTGTTCTGATCCCGGTCAGCACCGAGCCGTCCATCAACAGCGTGGTGGACAACGCCGAGCCGCACGTCGGCCCAATGCAGAAAGGCGAAACCACCAACGACACCACCCCAACCCTGAGCGGCAGCGCTGCACCGGGCGACGTTGTGTCTATCCTCGACAACGGGAAAGTGATTGGCACCGTCAAGGCGGACAGCAGCGGTAAGTGGTCGTTCACCCCGGATACCGCGCTGGCGGATGGTCAGCACACCTTCACCGTCACGGCGACTGACGCAGCGGGCAACGCGCGCACCAGCGGCACCTTCCCGATCGTGATCGATACTGCGGCACCGTCTCCGGCAGAAAATATCGTTATCAATGATAACGTTGGCGACAAGCAGGGGCCGGTAGGTCCGGGCGACACCACCGACGATCAGTCCCCGACCCTGAGCGGCGAAGCCGAGCCGGGCAGCGTGGTGGACATCTACGATAACGACGAGAAGATCGGTTCCGTCATCGTTGATGACGAAGGTAAATGGTCCTACACGCCAGACACGCCTCTGGCTAAAGGCGATCATGAGATCACCACTACCGTAACCGATCCGTCAGGCAACACCAGTGAACCGTCTCCGGGGATCTCCTTCACCGTCGATCCGGATCCAAACCAGGTCACCGTGGGTGAAGTGGTGGATGATCAGGGGCCGATCGTGGGCAACCTGAAGCCAGGCACCGTGACCGATGACGCACGTCCTGAACTGAGCGGTAAAGGTAAGCCGGGCAGCACCGTAACCATCATGGATGGCGACGATGTACTGGGCTCCACCGTAGTGGATCCGGATGGCAACTGGACCTTTACCCCTGAACAGGATCTGGCCGATGGCGATCACAGCCTGACCGTGATTTCCAAAGACCCGGCCGGAAATGACGTGACCTCTCCGTCCTTTGATATCTCTGTCGATACCGTGGCACCGGAAAAACCGGTTATTGGTGTTGCGACTGATGACGTCGGCTCCAGCCGTGGCGATCTGAGCAGCGGCAGCACCACCGATGACGCAAACCCGACCTTTAACGGTACCGCAGAGCCGGGCAGCCGTGTCGATATCTATGATAACGGGGAACTGATTGGTTCTACCGTGGTGGACGAAAATGGCGGCTGGCAATTTACGCCAACCACCGCGCTGCCAGAGGGTGAGCACCATATCACCACTACCGCAACCGATAAGGCCGGTAACACGGGTCCGGAATCAGATGATTTTGTACTGATCACCGACTACACCGCGCCTGACGCGAGCAAGCTGGCGATCACCGAAGTCTATGACGACGTGAACACCGCAGGCGTGATTGCCTCCGGCGAAGAAACCGACGACAACCGTCCGCTGATCAAGGGGACGGGCGCAGAGCCGGGCAACACCATCACCGTGTACAACGGCGACAAGGTGATTGGCACCGCGAAAGTACAGGCTGACGGCACCTGGTCCCTGGAGCCGACCACGCCGCTGCCGGACGGGAAGTACACCCTGACGGCGAAAGAGACCGACGGCGTGGGCAATGTCTCCGGTCCGTCCGGTGAGTACATCATCAACGTGGCCACCGTACCGCCGCAGGCGCCGACGCTGGATACCGTCTATGACGACGTGGCCCCGCATGCGGACTACCTGCAGAAGGGCGATGTCACCAACGACACCACCCCGACCCTGAGCGGCAGCAGCGGCGTGATCGGCGGCACCATCAGCATCTACGATAACGGTCGCCTGATCGGCACCGCCACCGTGGGCAGCAACGGCAGCTGGAGCTTCACGCCGGATACGGCGCTGGCTGACGGTAGCCATAACTTCACCGCCACCGTCACCGACGGCGTGGGACGCACCAGTGAGCCAACCGGCGGCTTCGGTATCGTGATTGATACAAAAGCCCCGGACGCGGCCTCTGACCTGCTGGTCACCGACAACGTCGGTGCGTACCAGGGCCCGGT
Organism: Enterobacter cloacae complex sp. R_G8; assembly: GCF_024599795.1. Lineage (NCBI taxonomy): Bacteria > Pseudomonadati > Pseudomonadota > Gammaproteobacteria > Enterobacterales > Enterobacteriaceae > Enterobacter > Enterobacter cloacae complex sp. R_G8. Next base: position 4,178,327 of record NZ_CP102246.1, on the reverse strand, counting down.
CGTGAGCGGCGACACCACCGATGACAACACCCCGACCCTGAGCGGTAAGGCCGAGCCGGGCAGCACGGTGAACATCATCGACAACGGCCAGGTCATCGGCACCGCGCAGGTGAAACCGGACGGTACCTGGAGCTTCACCCCGGATCAGGCGCTCTCCAACGGCGAGCATGACCTGACCACCACCGTCACCGATCCGTCGGGTAACACCGGGCCGGAAGGCTCGCACGTGGTCATCACCGTTGACGTGGTCCCGGGCAAGGTGGAAATCACCGCCGTGACCGATGACACCGGCAGCGTCACCGGCAGCCTGTCGCAGGGCGCGCTCACCGACGACACCCGTCCGCAAATCAGCGGCACGGCGAAGGCGGGCAGCACCGTGACCATCATGGACGGCAGCAACGTGCTGGGCACCACCACGGCAGGCGCTGACGGCACCTGGAGCTTCACGCCGAGCGTGGACCTGGGCCGCGGCGACCACACCTTCACCGCCACGGCGAAGGACCCGATGGGTAATGAGTCGAGCAGCAGCAGCTGGACCGTGACCATCGACACCGATGCGCCGGTGAAACCGACCATCGACGCGGCGCTGGACGACGTGGGCACCGTGCAGGGTAACCTGGCGAACGGCGGCACCACCGACGATCCGACCCCGACCCTGAGCGGCAAGGCGGAAGCGGGCAGCACCGTGAAGATCTACGATCAGAACGGCCTGCTGGGCGAGGTGACGGCGAAAGCTGACGGCACCTGGAGCTTCTCGCCGGTGGCGAAACTGCCGGAAGGCGAGCACCGCTTCCACGTGACGGCGACCGACAAGGCGGGCAACACCAGTTCTGCGTCAGACGACTTCGTTCTGACCCTGGACTACACCGCCCCGGATGCGAGCAAGCTGGCGATCACCGAAGTCTACGACGACGTGAACACCGCAGGCGTGATTGCCTCCGGCGGGGAAACCGACGACAACCGTCCGCTGATCAAGGGAACGGGCGCAGAGCCGGGCAACACCATCACCGTCTACAACGGCGACAAGGTCATTGGCACCGCGAAAGTGCAGGCCGACGGCACCTGGTCCCTGGAGCCGACCACGCCGCTGCCGGACGGGACGTACACCCTGACGGCGAAAGAGACCGACGGCGTGGGCAACGTCTCCGGTCCGTCCGGTGAGTACATCATCAACGTGGCCACCGTACCGCCGCAGGCACCGACGCTGGACACCGTCTATGACGACGTGGCCCCGCATGCGGACTACCTGCAGAAGGGTGACGTCACCAACGACACCACCCCGACCCTGAGCGGCAGCAGCGGCGTGGCGGGCGGCACCATCAGTATCTACGACAACGGTCGTCTGATTGGTACCACCACCGTGGGCAGCAACGGCAGCTGGAGCTTCACGCCGGATACGGCGCTGGCAGACGGCAGCCATAACTTCACCGCCACCGTCACCGACGGCGTGGGCCGCACCAGTGAGCCAACCGGCGGCTTCGGTATCGTGATTGATACAAAAGCCCCGGACGCAGCCTCTGACCTGCTGGTCACCGACAACGTCGGTGCGTACCAGGGCCCGGTCGTGAGCGGCGACACCACCGATGACAACACCCCGACCCTGAGCGGTAAGGCCGAGCCGGGCAGCACGGTGAACATCATCGACAACGGCCAGGTCATCGGCACCGCGAAGGTGAACCCGGACGGCACCTGGAGCTACACCCCGGACCAGCCGCTGGCGAACGGCGCACACGACCTGACCACCACCGTCACCGATCCGTCGGGCAACACCGGGCCGGAAGGCTCGCACGTGGTCATCACCGTTGACGTGGTCCCGGGCAAGGTGGAAATCACCGCCGTGACTGACGACACCGGCAGCGTCACCGGCAGCCTGTCGCAGGGCGCGCTCACCGACGACACCCGTCCGCAAATCAGCGGCACGGCGAAAGCGGGCAGCACCGTGACCATCATGGACGGCAGCAACGTGCTGGGCACCACCACCGCGGGCGCGGACGGCACCTGGAGCTTCACGCCGAGCGTGGACCTGGGCCGCGGGGACCACACCTTCACCGCCACGGCGAAGGACCCGATGGGCAACGAGTCAGCCAGCAGCAGCTGGACCGTGACCATCGACACCGATGCGCCGGTGAAACCGACCATCGACGCGGCGCTGGACGACGTGGGCAGCGTGCAGGGTAACCTGGCGAACGGCGGCACCACCGACGATCCGACCCCGACCCTGAGCGGTAAGGCGGAAGCGGGCAGCACCGTGAAGATCTACGATCAGAACGGCCTGCTGGGCGAGGTGACGGCGAAAGCTGACGGCACCTGGAGCTTCTCGCCGGTGGCAAAACTGCCGGAAGGCGAGCACCGCTTCCACGTGACGGCGACCGACAAGGCGGGCAACACCAGTTCTGCGTCAGACGACTTCGTTCTGACCCTGGACTACACCGCCCCGGATGCGAGCAAGCTGGCGATCACCGAAGTCTACGACGACGTGAACACCGCAGGCGTGATTGCCTCCGGCGGGGAAACCGACGACAACCGTCCGCTGATCAAGGGAACGGGCGCAGAGCCGGGCAACACCATCACCGTGTACAACGGCGACAAGGTCATTGGCACCGCGAAAGTGCAGGCCGACGGCACCTGGTCCCTGGAGCCGACCACGCCGCTGCCGGACGGGACGTACACCCTGACGGCGAAAGAGACCGACGGCGTGGGCAACGTCTCCGGTCCGTCCGGTGAGTACATCATCAACGTGGCCACCGTACCGCCGCAGGCACCGACGCTGGACACCGTCTATGACGACGTGGCCCCGCATGCGGACTACCTGCAGAAGGGTGACGTCACCAACGACACCACCCCGACCCTGAGCGGCAGCAGCGGCGTGGCGGGCGGCACCATCAGTATCTACGACAACGGTCGTCTGATTGGTACCACCACCGTGGGCAGCAACGGCAGCTGGAGCTTCACGCCGGATACGGCGCTGGCAGACGGCAGCCATAACTTCACCGCCACCGTCACCGACGGCGTGGGCCGCACCAGTGAGCCAACCGGCGGCTTCGGTATCGTGATTGATACAAAAGCCCCGGACGCAGCCTCTGACCTGCTGGTCACCGACAACGTCGGTGCGTACCAGGGCCCGGTCGTGAGCGGCGACACCACCGATGACAACACCCCGACCCTGAGCGGTAAGGCCGAGCCGGGCAGCACGGTGAACATCATCGACAACGGCCAGGTCATCGGCACCGCGAAGGTGAACCCGGACGGCACCTGGAGCTACACCCCGGACCAGCCGCTGGCGAACGGCGCACACGACCTGACCACCACCGTCACCGATCCGTCGGGCAACACCGGGCCGGAAGGCTCGCACGTGGTCATCACCGTTGACGTGGTCCCGGGCAAGGTGGAAATCACCGCCGTGACTGACGACACCGGCAGCGTCACCGGCAGCCTGTCGCAGGGCGCGCTCACCGACGACACCCGTCCGCAAATCAGCGGCACGGCGAAAGCGGGCAGCACCGTGACCATCATGGACGGCAGCAACGTGCTGGGCACCACCACCGCGGGCGCGGACGGCACCTGGAGCTTCACGCCGAGCGTGGACCTGGGCCGCGGGGACCACACCTTCACCGCCACGGCGAAGGACCCGATGGGCAACGAGTCAGCCAGCAGCAGCTGGACCGTGACCATCGACACCGATGCGCCGGTGAAACCGACCATCGACGCGGCGCTGGACGACGTGGGCAGCGTGCAGGGTAACCTGGCGAACGGCGGCACCACCGACGATCCGACCCCGACCCTGAGCGGTAAGGCGGAAGCGGGCAGCACCGTGAAGATCTACGATCAGAACGGCCTGCTGGGCGAGGTGACGGCGAAAGCTGACGGCACCTGGAGCTTCTCGCCGGTGGCAAAACTGCCGGAAGGCGAGCACCGCTTCCACGTGACGGCGACCGACAAGGCGGGCAACACCAGTTCTGCGTCAGACGACTTCGTTCTGACCCTGGACTACACCGCCCCGGATGCGAACAAGCTGGCGATCACCGAAGTCTACGACGACGTGAACACCGCAGGCGTGATTGCCTCCGGCGGGGAAACCGACGACAACCGTCCGCTGATCAAGGGAACGGGCGCAGAGCCGGGCAACACCATCACCGTGTACAACGGCGACAAGGTCATTGGCACCGCGAAAGTGCAGGCCGACGGCACCTGGTCCCTGGAGCCGACCACGCCGCTGCCGGACGGGACGTACACCCTGACGGCGAAAGAGACCGACAGCGTGGGCAATGTCTCCGGTCCGTCCGCAGAGTACGTCATCAACGTGGCCACCGTACCGCCGCAGGCGCCGACGCTGGACACCGTCTATGACGACGTGGCTCCGCACGCGGACTACCTGCAGAAGGGCGATGTCACCAACGACACCACCCCGACCCTGAGCGGCAGCAGCGGTGTGATCGGCGGCACTATCAGCATCTACGATAACGGTCGCCTGATTGGCACCGCCACCGTGGGCAGCAACGGCAGCTGGAGCTTCACGCCGGATACGGCGCTGGCAGACGGCAGCCATAACTTCACCGCCACCGTCACCGACGGCGTGGGCCGCACCAGTGAGCCAACCGGCGGCTTCGGTATCGTGATTGATACAAAAGCACCGGACGCGGCCTCTGACCTGCTGGTCACCGACAACGTCGGTGCGTACCAGGGCCCGGTCGTGAGCGGCGACACCACCGATGACAACACCCCGACCCTGAGCGGTAAGGCCGAGCCGGGCAGCACGGTGAACATCATCGACAACGGCCAGGTCATCGGCACCGCGAAGGTGAACCCGGACGGTACCTGGAGCTTCACCCCGGACCAGCCGCTGGCGAACGGCGCACACGACCTGACCACCACCGTCACCGATCCGTCGGGTAACACCGGACCGGAAGGCTCGCACGTGGTCATCACCGTTGACGTGGTCCCGGGCAAGGTGGAAATCACCGCCGTGACCGACGACACCGGCAGCGTGACCGGCAGCCTGTCCCAGAACGCGGTCACCGACGACACCCGTCCGCAAATCAGCGGCACGGCGAAGGCGGGCAGCACCGTGACCATCATGGACGGCAGTAACGTGCTGGGCACCACCACCGCGGGGTCTGACGGCACCTGGAGCTTCACGCCGAGCGTGGACCTGGGCCGCGGCGACCACACCTTCACCGCCACGGCGAAAGACCCGATGGGCAACGAGTCAAGCAGCAGCAGCTGGACCGTGACCATCGACACCGATGCACCGGTGAAACCGACCATCGACGCGGCGCTGGACGACGTGGGCAGCGTGCAGGGCACCCTGGCGAACGGCGGCAGCACCGATGACCCGACGCCAACCCTGAGCGGCAAGGCCGAGCCGGGCAGTACCGTGAAGATCTACGATCAGAACGGCCTGCTGGGCGAAGTGACGGCGAAAGCCGACGGCACCTGGAGCTTCTCACCGGTGGCGAAACTGCCGGAAGGCGAGCACCGCTTCCACGTGACGGCGACCGACAAAGCCGGTAACACCAGTGTGGCATCGGACGACTTCGTCCTTAACCTGGACTTCACCGCCCCGGATGCCAGCAAAGTCAGCATCACCGATGTGGTGGATGATTTTGGTTCTGTCACCGGATCGATTGCCTCGGGTGGTAAGACGGACGATAACACGCCGCTGATCAAGGGGACGGGCGCAGAGCCGGGCAACACCATCACCGTGTACAACGGTGACAAGGTGATTGGCACCGCGAAAGTACAGGCTGACGGTACCTGGGAACTTCAGGTCACCAAAGCCCTGCCTGACGGGACGTACAACCTGACGGTTAAAGAGACCGACAGCGTGGGTAACACCACGGCGGCATCACCGGAATACATTATTCAGATCGATGCGGGCGGTCAGCCGCTGCCACCGACACTGAGCAGTGTGGAAGATGATGTTGCGCCGCATACCGGCCCATTACAAAAGGATGCCTTGACCAACGACAACACGCTGCTTCTGACCGGTACGGCTGAAGCCAACGTAACGGTTCGCATTTATGGCGGCCCGAACGGCACCACCTTGCTGGGTGAAACCAAGGCCGATGCACAGGGCAAATGGAGCTTCAATACGCCGAAACTGGCGGACGGTGTCCATACGTTTGTCGCGGAAGCGATTAACGACATTGGTCAGGTGAGCCCGCAGACTGGCGGCTTCCCGATCACGGTGGATACCAGCGCGCCGGGTGAGGTCACAGGCTTTATCGTGAGCGATAACGAAGGTCCGAAGACCGGTACGTTGTCCAATGGCGATACCACTGACGATGCGACACCGACCATCAGCGGTAAAGCAGAGCCAGGCAGCGTTGTTCACATCTATGTGAACGGCCAGGAAAACGGTACTGCGGTGGCAGACGCGAACGGTAACTGGACTTACACCACCGGTTCTCTGGCGGATGGGGAATACACCTTCACCGCGCGTGCTGAAGATTCAGCAGGCAACCTGGGGGCTGAAAATGCCGGTGTCACCGTCACGCTTGATACCTCCAGCGTACCGGTCACTATCGTTCGCGTGATGGACGATAAAGGCACCGTAACGGGCGAACTGAAGGCCAATGATGTGACTGACGATGCCCGTCCGGACATTATCGGCAAGGCAAAAGCAGGCAGCATCGTGACCATCAAAGATGGCAGCGTGGTGCTGGGCACCGTGACGGCAGATGCCAGCGGTAACTGGACATTCACCCCTACCAGCGATCTGGGCGATGGCGTACATAACATTACGGCGACCGCTAAAGATCTGACCGGTAAAGAGGATACCTCCAGCACCTTCAGCTTCGAAATTGACAGTAAAGCACCGAATCGTCCGAGCATTGATTACGCGGAAGATCAGGTGGGTACCGTTAAGGACGACCTGAACAGCAACGACGTGACTGACGATCCGCAGCCAATCCTGCACGGTACGGCCGAAGCGAACAGTACCGTCAACATCTACTCCGTTGATGGCACGCTGTTGGGTTCAGTCACCGCGAACAGCAGCGGCGCGTGGAACTTCAAGCCGGGCAGTAAGTTGCCAGAAGGGAAAAACACCTTCTATGTGACGGCGACGGATAAAGCCGGAAACGTCAGCGACAAGTCTGCGGCCTTCGTACTGACCACCGACTACACCGCGCCGGATGCGAGCAAAGTGACCATTGATTCCGTTACGGATAACGTGGGTAACGTTCAGGGGATAGTTGCGGATGGCGGCGTTCTGGACGATTCACGTCCGGTGATCCGCGGCTCTGGTGCTGAAGTGGGCAACGTCATTACGGTCTACACCACCGATAAAGACGGCAACACGAAGGTACTGGGTACCACCACGGTTGATCAGAACGGCAAATGGGAACTGACGCCATCTGAGTCTCTGTATGGTGACTCCATCAACAAACTGACCGTGACGGAAACCGATCGGGTTGGCAACGTGGCGAAACCGGCTGACAGCTATGACGTCATTATGTCCGATACCCCGGATGCACCAGCGATCGTTAACGTTCTGGACGATACCGGCACAACCGTTATCAACCTGGCCAACAATGCGTTGACCAAAGACGATACGCCGACCCTGAACGGGACGGCGGACGGTGCTGCGGGCGATACGATCACCATCTACAACGGCAGTCAGGTTGTAGGTAAAACAACGCTGAACAGCGATGGCACCTGGAGCTTCACGCCATCTCCGGCACTGGCTGACGGTAGCTACACCTTTACGGTGACCAATACCAACAGCGCGGGTCAGGAGAGCGATCGCAGCGGTTCGTTCACGGTAACCATTGATTCAACAGCACCGAATCCGGTTTCCGGCCTGCAGGTGTCTGACGATCAGGGGGCCTGGAAAGGTCAGTTGACCGAGGGCATGACCACGGACGACAACAAACCGACCTTCACCGGTAAAGCGGAGCAGGGCAGCACGGTCACTATCTATGATAATGGCCAGGCGATCGGTTCAGTCACCGTCACCAACCCTGACGGTAGCTGGCAGTTCACCCCGTCCACGCCGCTGGTTGATGGCGAACACCAGTTCGCGACTCAGGTAACGGATCCGGCGGGTAACGCGAGCGCGATCGTTGACGATATCACTGTTAACGTCTCCACGGGCGCAAGCTATCTGCAACTGCTGCAGGTGGTGGATGATGTGCAGGAAACGGGCGGCTCACGCGTGCTTCGCGAGGGTGAAGTCACCAATGATAGCCAGGTACAGCTGGTCGGTAAGGCGACGGCAGGCAGCACCATTATCATCACTGACGTCGGTGGCGTTCAGCTTGGCACGGTGAAAGCAGATGCCAACGGTGACTGGGAATTCACGCCGCTGAGCAGCCTGAGTGATGGCGCGCATACGCTGCGTATTACCGGGACCGATCCGTCCAATAACCCGCTCACGCCGATCGACTTTGATCTGGTGGTGGACACGGTTGCGCCTGTCGCGCCGGTTATTACGGATGTGCTGGACGACGTTAACCCGGTTCAGGGTTCTGTTGCCCACGGCAAACCTACCAACGACACCACGCCTGAAATTACCGGTACGGCAGAGAAGGGCAGCACGGTGAATGTGTACCATCAGGTGGATGCGACAACGCGCATTCTGCTGGGTACCGCCGTGGCCGATAGCACGACGGGCCAGTGGACGCTGCAGATCACTGACGCGAACAAGCTGACTGAAGGCACCTGGAATCTGGTGGCAACCTCTACGGATGCGGCGGGCAACATCAGTACGCCGAGCAACACCTGGACGATTGTTGTCGATACCACCGTGTCTGACGCGGTTATCAATATCAGCTCTATATCAGAAGACCGGGGGTCATCAGATACTGACTTCGTCACCAGCGATAACACGCTGTTGATTAACGGTCAGCTGACGAAAGCCCTGCAGGCGGACGAATGGGTTGAGATTAGCCTCGACAACGGTGCAACCTGGACGCGTGCCTCAACGGTGACCAGTACATCCTGGACTGTGGATATGCAGAACACGACGCTGAATGATGGTGCTTACACCATTCAGGCTCGCGTGGTGGATAACGCCGGTAACGTTGGCAGCACTGATTCTCAGGCGCTGCAGGTGGCAACAGGCGGCAGTGACATGAATGGTCTGTCTACGACCACCAAAGTCACCACCGATACCAGCCATGGTCTGACGACAGGTGATCACTTCAGCCATGCTGCGACAGCAACCAACAGCGACATGGTCACCCGTGACCGTACGGTGACCATTAGCGGTAACCTGAGCGCGGCGCTACAGGCGGGTGAGCATCTGCAGATCTCCCTGGATAACGGCAAAACCTGGCAAACGCTGGCACTTAACGGCCAGAGCTGGAGCTATGTACTGCCGGAAGCGACAGCAAGCACTACTCACAGCTTCAAGCTGCAGGTCATTGACGTTGCGGGCAACCCAGGTACGAACACGAAGTTTGCGGATAGCTACAACGTGGTTATCGATCTGGATTCTCCGAACGGTATTACCGGGGCGCCAGATGTGCCGCAGCACACCACCACAGGAGATTCGTTCACCTTCTCCAGCGGTCAATACGGTCGTGTTGAAGCGGGGGCGATTGTCTCGCTGGTGAGTGACGTCAACAACAACGGGACCTATCAGGAAGGTCTGGATCAGGTCATTGGCTTCGTGAAGGCTAACGCTGACGGCTCCTGGAGTCTGAATACGTCGCTGCCTTCTGGCGCACATAACCTGGCCTTTGTGGTCTGGGATGAAGCGGGTAACCGCTCAAGCATGAGCGCCAGCACCAGTACAGGTGTCACCGAAGGTGGCGGCAGTACGCTGATTGAACAAACCTGGGGGGGAACGACCGATGCGGACAGCCGCGGTCTGAACGCCGCTGCGGTGACCATCAGTCAGGATGGTCTGTGGTCATTCTTCCAGAGTGCTCGTGGCACTTCTGGCACATCGACCGCTAACGCCGGACGTGTCTATGACTCCGTCACGCGTGAAGACTACGATTCAACGTACCTTGCCCAACCGTCAACTGAAAACGGTGCGGGTTACGACGTAGATAGCACGTCATACAGCCGTTATGTTAACTCCGCAGCCTTTGCGGACATTAACCGCGATGGCTATGCCGACGTCATGTCTCAGATCAGTAGTTATAGTAACGCGGGTCGTACCGCCTACTGGCTGCAGAATGCGGACGGTAGTTACTCCGCGAAGGCGCTGGATCAGGGCACCCTGAACCACCTCGGCGGCGTGATTTCCTATGACCGTGAAGGTGATGGCTATCTGGACTTTGTGCTGGGTGACTCCGAAGCAGACTCCATTTCGTTCATCAAAAATACGCAGGGCACGCTCAGTTACGAGGACAATTCCGGCTTCTCTGACGGACATCCTGGCGGAGCATTGCCAACGTCGCTGAGTGTGCTGCACGAAGTCGGGGCTGTGGATATCGATAACAACGGTACCGTAGATATTACGGCACATATCGACTACAACGGCGCTGGCAACCTCGTCGGCAACAACTCCCGCGGTCTGGGTATCTTGTATAACCAGACTACCGGGACGTCGAAGACCAACTTCGGTGAAGTTGGCTACTACGCGAACGTGTTCCGTGACGATGGCCATGAAGACTACGGTAACTTGTCTATCTCCATGACCTATGCGGATTACAACAACGATGGTTGGCTGGATCTGTTCCTGAGCCGTGGTTCGAAGGGGGGCAGTAACAGCGACGAGAGCCGTATCTATCTGAACGATGGTACCGGCAAGCTCAATGCAACGGACAGCCAGGCGCAGTGGTTTGGCGATAACGTTGATGGCGGCACGTCGCTGGCAGTGGACTGGAACCACGACGGTAAGATGGACATCATCGAAGTGCCACGCTCTGGCGTGACTGGCTCGCCAATGTTGTATACCAATACCGGTAGTAACAATTGGGGCGCCAATAAAGTCAGCCTGACAGGTAGCACGACGTTCAACAACATGACGGGTGCCGTCGCACTCGACTATGACTGGGACGGTTCGATGGACCTGGTGCTGTACCGTTCTGGCGCAGATGCTGATGTCGTGGCAAGAGACGACGCGGGACGCACGATGCTGGTGAAAAACACCAATATCGCGGCGGACGGCACGAGCCTGCAGATCCGTATTGTTGACGGCAACGGCATCAATACCTTCTACAGCAACACCGTGAAGTTATACAACTCAGCGGGCGAGCTTGTGGCAACCCAGTTGATTAACCCGCAGTCCTCTGGTTCCAGCAACAGTATGGGTCTGGTGAGCTTCTTCGGGCTGGATCCGAATGAAGTTTACTCCGTGCAGATGCTGCGCATTACCGACGGTAAAGCGGATCACGTTGGCGCAACGGGCAGCATTGGTGGCTACACCAACGGTACGGTAAATGAGAACTGGGGTGGCCTGACAACAGGTAAAGCCCATGACTCCTACGTACTGACGGCGGAAAGCAGCAATGCGGCGAACAACACCTCCGGCAACAACGGGATCATCGGGACGGGCTATAACGACACCTTCTTCGGTTCTGCAGGCAATGACACCTACAACGGTGGCGGCGGCTGGAACCAGATTGTGAGCGGTAAGCCAGTCTGGAGCGAAACTGCCGGTATGGACGTTGTTGACTATAGCCGTTCAACCACTGCGATCAACGCGAACCTGTGGACAGGCACTGCAACCGGTAACGGCACCGATAAGCTCCTCAACATCGAGGGGCTCGTAGGTTCCAGCCAGCAAGATACGTTTACGGATAACTCCGCGAATAACGTGTTTGAAGGACGTGGTGGCAACGACGCCTTCTACCTGGTCAACGGCGGTAACGATACGCTGATGTACAAGGTGTTGGCAGGTCTGAGCAACGACAGCACCGGTGGCAATGGTCATGACACGATCCACGGCTTTAAGGTGGGTAATCTGGTGAAAGACAGTGATGCAGATCTGCTCGATATGAGTGAACTGCTTGACTACAAAGGTTCTATCTCCTTCTTCGAAGACGAAGGAAAACTGGAGCTGGATTACTCCTCCCGCGGCGTACTTGACTACGTCAAGGTGGAAGTTGTGGGTAGTGATACCGTGATCAGTATCGACCGTGACGGTCAGGGCGGACAGCATGGATTTACGCAGGTTGTCACGCTGGCTGACGTGCAAACGGATTTGGTGACGCTGCTACAGAATAACCAAATCATGATGTAACCCAGTAAATACCCGCCATCTTCGGATGGCGGGCTTTCTGCACGCATCTACCCATCGTTGTTACACAGTCATTCACTGGGTTAATCGGGAATTTGATAAATGAAAGTAACCCTTAATAAGTTTAAAAAAATAAACCTGGCGTGTGCTATTACTGCCGCGCTCAGCGTATTGATATCCAGCACTGCATATTCAGCAGAACGAGTGAAGCACGTCATCGATATACCGGCAGACGTCAAAACCGCTTCAGGGAAGACGGCACCACAGCCCTACCGCCCGGTCGCAGATGTGACACCGGAACAGGCACAAATTGTGGTTTATTACCCTGAGGGGAGCGTACCCGCGACGATCTACGTCGACCGCGAGCTGCAGTCGGTACTGCTGCCGGGGCAATTTACCGTCCTGTGCGCCGCGCCAGGCACGCATGCGGTGGAGTCCTGGTTCAACGATCACCCTGCTTATCAGGGGAAACAAAATCCTCTGCAACAGCTCAATGCCGAAAGTGCGCAAACCTATTTTATTCAGGTTAATCCAGGTACGGCAGGAAATACGGCGGCCCTGGAAGAGCGTTCTAAGGCTGAAGCCCTGTTGAGTAAAATGCATAAACAGACCAAAATTATTAACCGTGCATCGCAGGTAAAAACCTGTGATTACGTTAATAACAGCGGTGTGGTGCTTATTCAGGAGCAAGTCCTGTTCCGCTTTGCGGCAAGTAATGCGGCAGGGATTTTTGCTGAATCCCGCAATAAGCTGGACGAGGTGGTGAAATTTACCAAAAAGGCGAATAACGTCAGTGAGATCCAGATTGTGGGTTATACCGACGCAATTGGTAGCCGTGAGGCTAACCAGCGCCTGTCTGAAGCACGTGCCGATACCGTTCGTTCATTGCTGATCGAGAAAGGGATTAAACCGGAGCTGATCAATAACACGACGGGCAAAGGAATAGCACAAAGCGCTGAAGGCTGCGGTACCTCTGCCAGCCAGCAAGCGGCAGGATGTAACGTCAATAGCCGTCGCGTAGAAATTTTAGTGAAAAGCCACTAAGTCAGCATCGATACAAAAATACGGATTGCGGAGACGCTTTCCGTATTTTTTTTGTGAATAATTTGACGGTGTTATGGAGACACGGGTGACGTGTTAGAGGCGGTGAGGGTTTAAGCAGTTTGTGGTTCGTACATCTTAATGTGGGCAATGCTGTAGTACTTTTTCTTTTCTCTGATTATGTCATGGTCAATCGAGGATTTAATGATTTCGCCGCAGGAATAGATTTTCTTTAAAGAGTTAAACCCCAACTGTTTCATTATGCTGTTGCTGTAGGTATAGGTGGTTTTTGGCTTGATGTTATATAAGGTACTGATGTCGTCAATCGTGTAGCCTGAGATCATTAACTTCAGGACACAGAACTCCATATGCGTCAGTTCGATATGTTTTTTGACGATCACGCTTTTGCTGGGGTGACGCTGGGTATGCATTTTCCTGACAATTTCATCGTTGGTCAGATTATTGATATTCACGAGACGATGTTTGTAATGCGAGCAGATGCAGGCGAAAAGCTCCGGAAAGATATCCGAGTGGTAAGCGATGATGATCTCTTCAATGGCGTGGAGGTTTGTTTTCTGTTTTAGTGAGATAAGCCACTGAAAGTAGATGATGTTGCTATAAATAGAGTCAGGAAGCACCAGGTACAAGGTAAAAAAACTATCTTTTTTCATACCTTTTACCCAGTCGTGTAAATGGTGCTGATTATAAAAAGAGAGAATCTCTTCTTTTTTGAACGTATTGGAAAGTAAATGGCGCAATCCGATGTTGCTGAAATGACATCTTGATAATATGACCCGCGACGTATCCATTTTTATCCCTTTGGTTAATGTATTCTGCACGCCTCTTTTTGGTGTAAGATTTGCATGCTAACGATCTTATGATACGGTATGTATATATTTTCATTTTACACGATGTCTCAGGGTTAATATGTGAGAATAGTCCCCGCACAAATGGGAATTGTTTACGTGCCTGATGATTGGACGGCTTTCTATATTAATGATAAGAAAGAGATGTCAGGGGTTAGGATTACTCCACGTCTACAGGACATGCATACTTTTAAGGTTTATCATTTAATCAATTGTGGAATGCCACGCTTCATTCTCTCTGCACCATCATGGGTGATTGATTAATTATAAGGAAATGTCATTTCACCGAAATGGCATAAAGAAAAGTATGAGAAAACTGCCAGCTCTGTTTATTTTCACCACGCTATTTTTACTGGCAGGGTGTCAGATAACCCCCGGAAGCCATATTGATACCGACGGAAAAACGGTTGTCGAAACGCCCGACCCCGATAATATTAATGACGTGAAGGTGAATGTTTACCCCGTTACGCCGGCACTGATTGAGAAATTACGTGAAAACGTCGTGGTCGCCCACGCCAATGCGGAGCTGAATAAACGACTCGAAGCGTATGAGTACCGTATTGGGGTTGGTGACATCATTATGGTCACGGTGTGGGAACATCCTGAGCTTACCACCCCGTCTGGCCAGTATCGTAGCGCCAGCGATACGGGAAACTGGGTCCATTCAGACGGCACTATTTTTTATCCGTACATCGGGAAAATCCATGTTAAGGATAAAACAGTCACTGAAGTCAGAGAGCTGATTACCGAACACCTGGCGAAATACATTGAGTCCCCACAGGTCGATGTGGGGATTGCCGCGTTTCGCTCTCAGAAAGTGTATGTCTCTGGTGAAGTTAATCAGTCCGGGCAGCAGCCCATCACTAACGTTCCATTGACCATCATTGATGCGGTTAATCTGGCGGGTGGGCTGACTGAAAACGCAGACTGGGGGAATGCTGTTTTAACCCAGGGGGGTAAAAAATCAATCATCTCGCTGCAAGCGCTTATGCAGTATGGCGATCTGCAGCAAAACAAGTTGCTCTATTCCGGCGATATTCTGTATATCCCGCGTAATGATGATTTAAAAGTCTTTGTTATGGGCGATGTGGTGAAGCAAACCACCATGAAAATGGATCGCTCAGGCATGACGCTGACCGAAGCGTTGGGTAATGCGGAGGGCATGAATCAATTAACCAGTGATGCCAGCGGTATTTTTGTGATCCGTTCGGAAAACAAACCGGATGCGTCAAAAGGAAAACAGGCAAATATTTATCAGCTTGATGCCAGGGATGCGACGGCGCTGGTGCTTGGCACCGAATTCAGGCTCAAGCCGTACGATATTGTGTATGTGACGACCGCACCGATTGCGCGCTGGAACAGAGTCATTAATCAATTAATGCCAACCATTAGTGGTGTCTACAGCCTGACTGAAACGACGCGCTTCATCAGAAACTGGAGTAATTAATATGAATGGCAGGTATCAGTCCATTCTTGTCGTCTGCACAGGCAATATTTGTCGTTCCCCGGTGGGGGAACGCATTTTGCGTTCTCGCTTGCCCAATATGATCGTGGATTCCGCCGGGATTGCTGCGTTAACGGGGGAAGCGGCAGATCCCGTCATGGTAGACACTGCCCGCGAGCATGGCCTTTCATTAGAGGGTCATTGTGCCAAACAACTTACACCGCTGATGTGTCGTGAATATGATTTGATTCTGGCCATGGAGCAAAACCATATTGAAGCCGTGACCCGCCTGGCAATGGAAGCCCGGGGAAAGACATTTTTATTCGGGTATTGGCTCCAGCAAATGGAAATTCCTGATCCTTATCGTCGGGGTCGAGATATCTCAGGTGTTATTTTTAAACAACTTTTTTCCGCTGCCGAAGAATGGGTCAAGGTTTTCCAGCAGGTTAAATAATCAGGGCTGATTAGAGCATGTTTGACAAACAGTTTAGCAATTCGCAAACCGATAATGTTCCGCGGCAGGAGGATATTGACATCGTTCAACTCCTCAAAGTCTTATATTACAGTAAGGTCTGGATAGCGGCGACGACATTACTGTTTATCGCTTTCGGCATCGTTATTGCTTACACCTTAGCGCCGGTCTATAAAAGTGATGCGTTAATTCAGGTTGAGAGAAATGCATCTACGGGGCTGTTGAATAAGCTCTCTACGATGCTACCTGAAGGCTCCGGGGTCGCTTCAGAATCTGAAATTTCGTTAATTAAATCGCGAATGGTGATCGGTAAAACCGTGCGCGATCTGGGGCTGGATATCTCCGTGACTGAAAAACGCTATCCGTTTGCGAATACCCTGCTCCTGCGCCTGTTTGGCAAATCCACGGGTAACATTGAGGTTGCAATTTTAACTGTCCCCGAGGAGTTCCTGAACGAAGCGTTGATCCTGACGATAACTGCTGCGGGTGAGTACACCCTGCAGGTCGGCGAGGCCGTTTTGCACGGTAAAGTGGGTGTCCCTCTTCACGCGCACGGCATTGATTTTATGATTGAACGTGCCGAACTGACCCAGGACACCGTGTTCATTTTACGTAAGCACAATGAATATTCGGTAATTGATGAGATCAAAAACAATATCGTCGTGGATGGAAAATCCGGTGGCAATGGGATGCTGCATCTGAGCATGACCGGCACCGATCCGGTGATGATCAGCAAAATCCTTGAAACGATCAGCCACAATTATCTTGCCCAGGACGTTGAGCGTAAGTCAGAAGAGGCCAGCAAGAGTCTGGCCTTTGTTAACGAACAATTACTGCAAATCAAAAACAATCTGGTGACGGCAGAAACGAAACTCAATGATTTCAGAAAGAATAATGAGTCGGTGGATTTATCCCTTGAAGCGAAATTCATTTTAGACAATGTGGTGTCCATTGATACCCAACTGAATGAATTAACCTTTAAAGAAGCTGAAATTTCAAAGCTCTATAAACGTTCGCATCCGGCTTATAAAGCGCTGTCAGAAAAACGTGCGGTACTGCAGGAAGAGAAAGAGAAGCTCAATCAACGTATCAGTACGATGCCGCGGACTCAGCAAGAAATTTTGAGCATGACCCGTGATGTGCAGATGGGAAATGATATCTATATGGTGCTGTTGAATAAGCAGCATGAACTCAATATCAATAAGGCCAGCACGCTGGGCAATGTTCGCATTATTGACAATGCCGTTACGCAGCATAAGCCGATTAAACCGAAAAAAACGTTGATTGTCATCCTGTCGGCGCTGTTGGGCTTCCTGTTCGCCTCCGGCGTGATTCTGCTACGCAACATGTTAATTAAAGGGATCAAACAACCCGCGGAGCTGGAAAAACGGGGCATCCCTGTCCACGCCGTCGTACCGCTGGCACCTGAACTGACAAAGAGCAGACGCTGCCGGGCGATTACCACCTATCAGTCTGATGAGCTGTTAGTGAAATCGTCGCCAACCTCGCTGGCGGTCGAGGCGATAAGAGGGCTGCGGACCAGCCTTCATTTCGCCATGCTGAAGTCAGAAAATAAAATATTAATGATTTCAGGCACCTCTCCGGGGGTGGGTAAATCCTTCGTCAGTTCAAACCTGGCGGTGCTGATGGCGCAGGCCGGTTCACGGGTGCTGCTGATTGATTGCGATCTGAGAAGGGGATATTTGCACAGCATCTTCTCGCAGGCGGAAGGCCATGTCGGGCTTGCTGATTATCTCTCAGCGAATGTGGCGGTGTCCCAGGTGATAGAAGAGACAGAGTACCAGGGCGTCGATTTTATTGGCCGGGGAAGAATGGTCAATAACCCCGCCGAGCTGTTTATGACGGAGAAATTCCAGGCACTCGTTGCCGCCTGTTCAGCGCAATACGATGTCATTATTCTCGATACGCCGCCTATTCTGAGCGTTACGGATGCCGCGATTATTGGCCGATTTGCCTCAACATCTCTGATGGTCGTCAGGTTCGAACAGAACTCGATCCAGGAGGTGGAAGCGGGGCTGCGTCGATTCAATCAAAACGGGATCGCCATCCAGGGGGTCATATTCAACGGCGTTGAAAAACGCGCTTCGGCCGCCTATAGCTATGGCGATTATTCATACCAGGAGTAATTCATCTCTCTTCTTTTAAGGAATAAGTCTTGACAGGCAGGGAATGTGTAATATTCCTAATGCCTGTGGACTTGTTCCTGGTTAAAAGTTCCCGTTATGTAATGCAGTCTGAATGCCAATTCCAGATAAAAATGCCAGAATTAATACCAAGGAATGCTCTTAAAATCTAAATTAATGAACCATCAGGGAACCACAAGGGGGGATAAACAGTAATCAACGGATATGAAGTAGTGATTTAGAGTGGTGATGTTATATTTTTGAAAAAATGTAATGATTCCGAAATAAAGAGTCGATTAAATGAATAGTAATAAAAATAAAGTCTTTCAACTAGAGTTGAAGTGGCATCCTGTTGCCGCTTCTGTGCTACTCGCTCTGCCAATTGTTGCGCACTCAGCAGCGATCAACATCAAGAACGGCGTGGTTTATACTGCCGGGAATGTGCCTGTCATTAACATTAATAAAGCCAACGATAAGGGGCTTTCTCATAATGTGTATGACAACTTAAACGTTGATAAGAATGGGCTTATCTTCAATAACAGCATGACTGAATCAAATACCGTTCTGGCGGGTAAGATTCAGGGGAACAGCAATCTGACGTCCGGGACGGCGAAAGTCATCCTGAACGAAGTCACGTCTAAAAATGCCTCTGCAATTAACGGCATGATGGAAGTGGCCGGCGATAAAGCCGATTTAATAATTGCTAACCCGAACGGTATTACCGTTAACGGTGGCGGCGCCATTAACACCAGTAAACTGACCCTGACAACCGGTACGCCGGATATTCAGAACGATCAGTTAGCCGGTTATTCTGTTAACGGTGGTACCATTACGCTGGGTAAACTGAATAACGCCAGCCCGACGGAAATTTTGTCTCGCAATGTTGTCGTGACCGATAAAGTCACAGCTAACGAGCTGAACGTTGTCGCCGGTAATAACTACGTTAACGCTGCAGGTCAGGTGACCGGTTCAGTAGCCGCAGCCGGAACGCGTAATGCCAACAGCATTGACGTTGCTGCGCTGGGCGGTATGTATGCCAATAAGATTAACCTCGTCAGCACCGAAAGCGGTGTCGGCGTGCGTAACCAGGGCATTATTGCGGGTGGCATCAACGGCGTAAATATTGACGCTAACGGTCAGCTGCTGAACAACACTGCGCGCATTGAGTCCTCTGGTCAGATCAATATTAAAACCAACGGCGCACTGAGCAACGTCACCGGGGATATTACCTCTGTGGGTACCATCGCGCTGGACACCAATAAAAACAGCCTCAACAACAGCCGTTCAGGCAACATTTCGACAATGGGAGACCTCTATGTCAATAGCGGCGCCATCGATAACACCAACGGCAAAATGGCGGCGGCAGGCATGCTGGCTGCGGATACCAACGGCAACACCTTAACCAACTACGGTAAAGGAAATACTGTCGGTATTGAAGCCGGTATCGTGGCGTTAAAAACCGGTACCCTGAATAACAGCAACGGCCAGATCAAGGGCGGGTATGTGGGTCTTGAATCTGCTGCTGTGAACAACAACAGCGGTTTAGTCGACTCCCTTGGCGATGTGAACGTGGTGAGCGGCGGTAACGTCGATAACAACCGGGGCATGATCCGTTCTGCGGGCGGTTTCACCAAGATTGCCGCGAAAGGTACGATTAACAACGGCGCGACCAAAACCGCCGACACGGCCAGCAATGACTCGTTAGGCATTATCGCTGAGAAGGGCGTGCAGATTGCCGCGAACAGCATCAATAACAACGGTGGGCAGATGGCGTCAAACGGCGATATCTCCCTTGAAAGTGCCGGCGCGATTGATAACTACTCGGGCAAACTGAACTCAAACAGCAAGGTTATTGCCAAAGCGGCCTCTATGCGTAACGACAACGGCGGTGTTGCGGGTCGTACCGGTGTGAGTGCCGCAGTGGGTGGAAACATCACCAACTACATCGGCGTCTTCAGCTCTGAAGAAGGGGATGTTGCCCTGGCATCGAATGCCCTGAACAACCGCGGTGGCTTCATTATGGGACAAAACGTCACCATTAATGCCAACGCAGGGGTGAACAACAACACCGCGTTCATCGTTGCCAGTAAGGTATTGAGCGTCACTGCAGGCGATAACATCGAAAACCGTTACGGTACCGATTTCGGATCCGCATTTGGAACCTACTTCGGCATGCCGCAGCAGAACGGCGGTATGGTTGGTAAAGAAGGCGTCTCGCTGTCCGGGAACTATATCTATAACGGCGAAAGCCGCATCATTGCTGAAAATGGCCCGCTTACAATGCAGGCACGAGGCAGCATTGATAACGCGCGTTCGTTGCTGGTCAGCGGCGGGGATGCCTCCATCAAAGCGGGAAGCACCCTGACTAACAACTACGCAACCATCTACAGCGTGGGCGACCTGCTGATTGATGCGAACAGCGTGAGCAACTACAGCAACGGTGCGCTGGAAGATAACAACGCGACTGGCGTTATCGCGGCAGATAAAAAACTGACCATGAATGTGAAGAACAGCTTCACCAACTATGGCTGGATCAGCAGCCTCGGTGATGCCATTCTCAATATTCTGAACGGTTCTTTAACTAACCGTAATACGCTCTCCGCTGAGAAGTCTCTGACCGTGTCTGCACAGACCGGGGTTGAAAACCTGAAAGATATCGCCGCGGGCGAGCATCTGGTGGTGAACAGCCAGCGTGGTGTAACCAACAACTCCAACAGCAATATGGTGGGTGATAAGGTCACGATCTCTGCGGTCTATGATATTAACAACCGTGGCAATATCGTGGCTGACAGCAGCCTGGCGATGAGCGCTAAAGGCAATATCTATAACGATCTGAATATGATCAGCTATGGTGACATTGCCTTAAGTGCCAATAACATTGATAACGGCTCGCGCAAAATCAAAGCGGTGGGTGATGTCACGCTGACAGCGGCCGGGAATGTGAGCAACAGCCGCGGCGAAATCAGCTCTGAGACTGGCGATATCACTATCAATGCGGGTGGCACCGTAGATAACTACTATGGTCAGCTCCTGTCCGGTAGCGATATTGCGCTGAAAGCGAACCGTCTGAACAACGACTACGGTCGGGTTGCCGCTTACGGCAATATCGATCTGGCGCTGACGGGGTATTTCGACAGCAACCGTGGTTCCGTCCTTTCTCAGACGGGGGATATCACACTGGCTGCCAACACCGTTGATAACAACAACGGTCTGATTGCCGGTAAGAATGTCACCGTCGAGTCAAAAGGTGCGGTTTACAACAACACTGCCATGATCGTGGCGGACAAAAAGCTCTCCGTGAACGCGGCAGGGAATGTTGAAAACCGTGACGGTAACAACTTCGTACGTAATCATGGCGAAACCTTCGGTGTGACGGGCGATGTGGGTGGCATGATTGGCCGTGAAGGTGTCGCTGTTTCCGGTCAAAACGTCTACAACAACAACAGTAGCATCATCGCTGATAACGGTGCGCTGAGCGTGCTGTCTAAAGGGACGCTGGACAACACCCGCGCGATGCTGGTGAGCGGCGCTGACGCCATCATCAAAGCGGCCGGTACGTTCTATAACAACTATGCCACCACCTACAGTGCAGGCAACCTGGATATCACTGCGGGTACGCTGAACAACTACAGCGATGGCAGCATGGAGAGCAACACGGCGACCGGCGTTATCGCGTCAGATAAGAATCTCAATCTGACGGTTGATAACAACGTCACCAACTACGGTTGGATCAGCGGTAAAGGCGATCTGAACTTCACTATCCTGAAAGGTGCACTGACTAACCGCAATGCAATCTCTTCAGGTAACGCTCTGGCGATTAATGCCCTGAACGGTGTTGAGAACTTTAAAGACATCGTGGGTGTGGCCAGCGCGAAAATTGATACTCAGCGTCATGTTACCAATAATGCCAACGGCAATATCCTTGCACAGAATATCGTGATTAATGCCGGTGCCGACATTAACAACCGCGGTAATATTGTGAGCGATTATACGCTGTCTGTGAAAACAGCAGGGAATATCTATAACTACCTCAATATGCTGACGTATGGCGTTGCGGGTGTCACGGCGAATAACGTGACAAACAGCGGTCAGGATGCAGTATTTGGTGGCTTATACGGTATGGAACTGATTACCAATAAAGTGACCAATACCGGCACGATTGTTGGTATGTAATCTAAAAGTGTAACAAAAGGCAGCAGCTATTGTCTGATAGCGCAAAGTCAGCACGAGACCCTGCTGCCTTTTTTTCTGAGAAAGTGAATGGAACTGCGATTTAAATTTTTACTGTCATTGCTGGTAATGTCGTCTCAAGCGTTTGCAGTTGACGATATTAATGCCCTGATTAAACAGCAGCAAAATGCAGATCTAAATACTTTCAAAGAACACAAGGTGTATCGGCAGGATGTTTTCTCCAGCACCGAACGTAAAGTATTTAGACTGGATAAATTACCTGAGGAGAAAAACTGTTTTACCCTTAAAGCACTTGTTCTTGATAATGATTTTTTGAAACGTAAAACCGAAAAGGCGATAAAAAAAGAGATCGTCGGACGCTGCGTGGGCAGCATCGGTGTGGTGAAAATTGCCGCCGCGTTACAGGATTTTTATATCGATGCCGGTTACATCACGACCCGCATTACGATCCCTTCGCAGAATATTTCGTCTGGTACGCTGAAGCTTGACGTCAATGCGGGGAAGATAGAAAAAATTATTGTCGAGCATAATGATATTAATCCATGGATGCTGCCGTTTGCGAAAGAGGACATCCTTAATATTCGCGATATCGAGCAGGGTCTGGAAAACCTGCAGCAAGAACCCGGCGTGGATGTGAAGATCAATATCGAGCCGGGTACGAAGCACGGGTATAGCACCATTCGCATCAGCACCAACCGGGAAAAACAGTGGAGCGTGCGGGCGAGCTATAACAACTGGGGCGATAAAGCGACAGGAGAACACCTGACCTCTGTGGTGGGCTATCTCTATAACATCGCCCGGTTTAGCGATCTGTTTTATCTCGCCGGAACGAAGAGCACGACGGGTCAGTATCAGAGTGTAAGTGGTTACTATGCCTTGCCGGTAGGCTACTGGAACTATTCGCTGTTTTATAGCAGCAGCAAGTCGCGTCAGGCGATACCGCTCTATTACACCACGGTGGATTACGCCGGTAAGAGTGACTACGGGAGCATTAAGGCGACGCGCACGGTCTACCGGGATAAAAGCCGGAAGGTGACGGGGAATGCCGAGCTGATCCGTCGAAAAGCCAGTTATACCCTTAATGGCGAGGAACTTGTTTTACAGAAGCGTGACATGGATAACGTCAGGTTTGGCGTGAATTACACGCAGCAGCTGGCAAATGCACACTGGGATTCAACGGTATCCTGGCAGCGTTTTGTCACCTGGTTCGGCGCTGAAAAAACGCCGGATATGGTGTATGGCAATGTCAGTCCCGTCAGTCAGCTGGTGAATGTGGAAAGTCGCTATACCCGACAATTTTCTCAAACCGCCTATAGCGCTTTTTTTTTGGCGCAATACGCACCGCGTGAGCTGACGCTGCAGGATCAAATGACGATGGGCGATCGCTGGAGCGTGCGCGGGTTTGAAAACAGCGTTGGCCTGACCGGGAACAGCGGGTACTACCTGCAAAATACATTTTATCGCCCGGTGCGAGGAATGAACGCAAATTATTATGTTGGCGTAGATGCCGGTCATATAAGACGGGACAGTGTCTATGGCGAAGAGATTATCGTCGGCAGCACCCTGGGTATTCAGGGAAGTGTGAAAAGCCTAGCGTACGATTCATCAGTCTCCATGCCGGTTAAATATCCTGGCAGCATGGACGTGAATAAATTTAATTTTAATCTGAATCTTTCTTATCAGCTTTGAAAGGGAAGCATGATATATGCGTATCGGCACGGACATTGTGGAAGTTTCGCGCATACAGCGAGCGATAACAAACTGGCAAAGCGATTTTTTACAGCGCGTCTTTACCCCGCAAGAAAATATAAAAATTAACCGGGAAGATCCTAACTATGAGCGCGCATCAGGTTTCTGGGCGGCAAAAGAGGCGGTCGTTAAGGCGCTTGGCTGTGGATATCGCGACGGCATCACCTTTAAGGATATTGAAATAAACCATGACGAATTGGGTTGTCCCCATCTGATTTTCTCTGGGCGAGTCAAAGAGCTGCTTATTGAAAAGCAGATGGCGAATGCCTCGCTCAGTATTTCGCATTGTCAGCACTATGCGACAGCCGTTGTCATACTTTATTAACCTAACTAATTGTGAATATTATGTATCAATATAATGATCTTAAGGAAAAGACGGTTCTGGTCACCGGCGCCAGTGGTGATATTGGCCTGGCGATCTGCGCTAAATTTCTTGACCAGAATTGCGATGTTTATGCGCTGTATAAATCCAATGCCACGCAATTAACGGAACTGAAAGAAACGCATCCGGCAGGAAGCAAGCTCACCGTAATTCAGTGCGATCTCGCCGATGCGCAGAGTGTCACTGCACTCTGTTCACGCCTGACCGAGGAAGCAGGCAAGCTGGATGTGCTGGTTAACAACGCCGGGATTGTGAAAGACAGCCTGTTTGCCTCGATGAGCTTTGATGATTTCAGCCAGGTGGTAGACACCAACCTGTTCAGCATTTTCCGTCTGACGAAAGAGGCTTTAATGCTGCTGCGCTCCGCAGAACACCCGGCCATCATCAATGTGGCCTCCATTGCGGCCATTATCCCAAGCGTCGGGCAGGCGAACTACAGCGCGTCGAAGGGCGCAATCCTGGGATTCACCCGCACGCTGGCGGCTGAACTGGCGCCGTATGGCGTGCGCGTAAATGCCATCGCGCCGGGGATGATTGAATCCAAAATGGTGAAAAAAGTATCCCGCACGGTGGTGCGTGGCGTAACGGCTTCTATTCCATTGCGTCGTCTGGGCAAATGCGACGAGGTTGCCAATACCGTCGTTTATCTGGGCTCCACTGCCTCCAGCTACATTGTGGGTCAAACCATCGTTATCGATGGCGGCCTGGTGATGCGGTGATTTATGTCTAAATACGTTATCCCCTCGAAGATCTTTCTGGAAATGGGCGGCTGGCGTCAGCCGCTGCTGATGGTCGACAGAATTGATGACTTCAAATATGGCGAAAATGGCTTTGTGAAGGTGACGAAGCATATCACCTACAACGAGCCCTATTTGCTCGGGCATTTCCCGGACGATCCGATCATGCCTGGGGTTATTATTTCTGAGATTTTTGGTCAGGCCAGCGAGTACCTCTCGTTCCTCACCGATATTTGCGATATCTACAACCAGACATACGGCACGGAACTGAAATCGTTACGCGATATTCATGCACTCATTCAGCGTGACGAGATGCGGGAGATCATTCGCACGCGCCGCGCGCAGGTTCGTGGTGTTCTGGCGGCCCAGAATTTGAAATTTAAAGATATTGCCTACCCAGGTGATTCGATTGAAGTGACCAGCAAGCTGGCATTTTCTGATGCCCATGGCTTTAAGCATTATTCCGTGACGGCTAACGTCGGCAAGCGGTTAATCAGCCATGGCACCATTATTAATTTCCGCGAAACAAAGTAAACCCCTGAGAGAGTTAAAACCATGTCTACAATGAAAAACGAAATTGACCAGCGCAAGGACGTGCTGATGACAATTAAAACTGAGATCATTCAGCGTTTAAATATCCAACGTGATGAATCTCAAATTGATGATGATACCGCCCTGTTTGGTAATGGTTTAAAACTGGACTCCGTTGATGCAACGGAAATCGTGGTCATGCTGGATAAAGTTTTCGATATCAAAGTGAGCGAAAGCGATGATCCTTCTTATATGAGAAGTATCAATAATCTGGCGACGTTTATCATCCAGAAGAAAAAAGCTTAATTTATCATTGCGAATAACAGGATCACGTTATGAAGTCTCTTTATGATTTTCATTTAAAAAACAATGCGAAAATGGGCATTTACAACAATGCCAACGTTCCTTCTGCCTATCACGATCCGATGGTGGAATATAAAGCCGTACGTGAAAATGCCCTGCTGGTGGACTATTCACACATGTCCATTGTCAGCGTGATGGGTGATGATGCCTGGGCACTGGTGAATTATTTTGTCTCTGCCGATGTATCAATTATCCGTGACGAGCAAGGGATCTACTCGCTGGTACTGAATGAAGACGGTACGGTGCGCGGTGATGTGTATGTGCTCTGCTCATCCGACGGCTATTACATCATGTCCGAGAACATTCCGGCGGCGGAAATTATCGCTGGCCTGAACGCCCTTCTGGAAAAAGCCGTCGAACTGGATATCCAGGAAACCCCTGAAATTGCTGATATGCGCGAGCAGAACTGGGGCGCGATCATGGTAGAAGGGCCGTACTCCTGGGAACTGATGTCTGAGATCCACGGTTTCGACGTGATTGGTCTGCCTTATTACGAATACATGAATACCGACGACGAGCTGATGGTATTCCGCTGCGGTAAACACGGTGAATTCGCCTATATGGTTATTGGCCAGCAGGAACAGCTGCTGGATCAGTGGCAGCAACTGCTGGAGCACGGCGGCAAATACCTGCTGCAGACCGGCGGGCTGGATTACCAGAAAATTGTGCGTATCGAAAACCCAGGCTGGGATGAGGCGCTGTGGGCTGAGTACAACCTCAATCCGGTAGAGCTGCAGCTGCAATGGGCTGTGCAGTACGACAAAGAGGGCTTTGTGGGTAAAGACGCGGCCGAAGAGCTCTCTCACCGCGAAGGCGCACGCAAGGTGATCGGCATGATTGTCGAGGGCGAATGTTCGGGCATTGAATCCGGCGATAACGTACTGGTTGAGGATCAGGTGGTAGGGAAAGTCGCTAAGGCTATCTATTCTCCAGCCCTGCAGTGCTTTATTGCCCTGGCGCTGATCGACAATGAATATGCATGGTCTGATATTAGCGGCTTTGCTATTCAAACGCGTTCTGAGACGGTGGCCGCGAAAACCAAAGGTATGCCATTTATTTATAACCTGAGCATGCTGGTTAATCCAACTGAACACAGTTTTGTGGATGCCTCTAAAGCGAAAAGCGCACTGTAATTATTAATCGAAACAGCGAGAAGCGAATCCGTGGGAATAACACCACGGATCCTTTTCGCTGCTCATTGCCTGTACATGGCGGTACATATATTTATGAAGACAAACAGAAAACGGGTTGTCATTACCGGGATCGGTATTCTCTCTTCGCTGGCTGAAAACCTGCAGGATTTCAGAGACGCCTTACTGAATAAAAAAAATGGCGTCACGGACAGCGTGCGTTTTTCAAAATGGTTTGAAAACGCCAGAGCCGCTGAAGTCTTGCATGACATTGACTATTCGGAATTACCGGACGACGTTATCGCCTCCTTGGATAATGCCGCACTCTGGGCCTACAAAGTGGGTAAAGATGCGCTGAATCAGGCGGGGCTGGCGGAGAACAAAGCGCACCTCAAAGAAACCGGTTTAATTGTCGGCGTGTCGTCTGCCGGGACCGAGGCATTTCTGCCGCTGTTTGAGCAACGCATGGAAGACTTTTCCCTGCGTAAGGCGCTGTTCTCTGGCGGTTTCTCCTCCTGCTGTTCCAGCGTCTCCACGCTGCTCGGGTTACAGGGCGGTGTTGAACTGGTCGCGACCGCCTGTACGGCCAGCCCTAACGCGGTCGGCATGGCGTTTGACTACATCCAGAACGGCAAAAGCAAAACCATGCTGGCGGTCGGGACAGAACCTATCTACCTGCCCACCTTCGCGGGCTTTTATGCCCTGAACGTGATGCATCCGGACGCCTGCACGCCATTCTCCGGCAATTCGGGTATGTCCATCGGTGAAGGAGCCGGGGCGATCGTGCTGGAAGAGTACGAACATGCTGTCGCACGTGGCGCCACCATTTACGGTGAAATTCTCTCTTATGCCACCTCCTGCGATGCGTTCCACGAAACCGGACCGGATCCACGCGCCAGCGGCGCGGTACAGGTGATGCATAAGGCGATGGAAAATGCCGGCGTTACCCCGGATCAGATCGAATACGTCAACGCCCACGGTACCGGAACAGAAGCCAACGATCGTATCGAAACGCTGGCGATGAAAAAGGTGTTTGCCAACAATGAGAAACTGTTGGTGAGCTCTACCAAGTCTTATTTTGGTCATAACATCGGCGCGGCGGGGATCGTCGAACTGATCGCCTGCCTGGTCACGCTGCCGGATAACCGCGTGCTGCCGACGCTGAACTTCACCAACGCGCGTCCAAACTGCGATCTGGATTACGTGCCAAACGACTTCCGTGACCAGAAAATCAACCTCTTCATGAAGAACAATTATGCCTTCGGCGGTAACAACTGCAGCATGATTATCAGCATGGAGCCTTGTTCGGTCCCGGTCAGTGCCTACGACGAAAAGCGCGTGGCGATCACCGGCCTGGGTGCCGTTTCCGCGATTGGTCACACCGTTCACGAGATCCTCGACAACGTATGGCAACAGAACCATACCGTTGAGCTGGGCGGCGTCACCTTCCCGGAAGACACGCTGGAAGAGGCAAAAGAGTTACTGGATGTGCTGGAAACCACCCGTCAGTTCGAAGCGCTGTTTGGTGACGATTTCAACGCACTGATCGAAACGCTGCCGGAAGCGAATGAACACTTTAAGACTTTCCAGGTCTCCGGGCTTGAACCGCGTAAACATCTGCGCCGCTTTGACCCTCGCAAGGCCACGCGTGGCGGTACGTTCGCATTAATTGCCCTGTCCGAAGCGCTGGAGCAGGCGAAGCGTAAAATCAAGCGTGATGGCGATGAGCTTGGCATGGTCATGGGAATGTCCAGTGGCCCGCAGGAGACGACCTACAAATATCTGCAGAGCCTTAAGCCAGACCCACGTAAAGTCAGAACCTCTGAATTCCCGGGATCGTTAATGAACTCCATCCCGACGTTCTGCGGTATTTCGGAAGGGATCAAGGGCTACACCACTACGCTGGCGACCGGCGAGAATGCAGCATTAGGCGCATTAACCTACGGCTACGAAATCGTGCGTCAGGATCTGCAGCCGCAGGTGCTGGTGGGCGGCGCGGACGAGTATTTCCCGTCCATGTCACTCTATATGGACGCCGTTACCCGCAAGCTGCATATGACCTCTGACGCCAGGGAATATCAGATCTACGGTAACGATCCGAAGGGTTACATTCCTGGCGAAGGCGCTTGCATGTTGCTGCTGGAAGATCCGCAGCGTGCAGCCGCGCGTGGTGCAGAAGTGCTGGCGGAAGTGGCCGGTTACGGTAAAGCCTGTAGCAACAGCTATTTTGATGCCTCTCAGCGGGACGAGAAATCCTCCTCCATGGCGCTGGCTATCGCCCGTGCGCTGGCGGATGCCGGTATTACGGCGCAGGAGATCGACCTGGTCTGTGGTACCAGCAACGGCAGCGATGACAGTTCGCGCATTGAAATCGATGCGATCTACGACACCTTCGCCGGGGCAAAACCGGACGTGCCGGTCGTGAACTACAACGCCTGCTTTGGCTTTGTCGCGTCAGCTGCCGGACTGCTTAACCTGGCCGTCATCATTGACTGTTTTAAGACGCAGGCAGTTCCCGCTATTCCTCATACCGTCGAGTTTTTCGATAAGCGAATTAACTTCGTTCGTGAACCGTTAAAACTTGCCCTGAAGCACGTATTGCTGGTGGGTGCGACGGAAGGCGGTAACTACTACGCGTTTGTGATTAAAGGATAATATTGTGGATAATGCCGCTATCATTTCGGGGTTCAGTTCTTGTCTGCCGTTTGCCGAAGACAGTCTTCAGCTTATTCAAAATCTGAAGCTGGGCAAACGCGTTGAAAGAAAGCCCTGGTTTAAATCCGACGACGAGGCAATTAAATGTGGGTTCGATGGCAATAAACATATTGCCACGCTGGATCATACGGATGATAGCGCATTAGATCTGCTTTATCGTCTGATTGACGATGCACTCGACCAGGCCGACCTGGATGTCCAATGGCTGGCCGGGTGCAATGCCCGGGTTTATTTAACCGGTATCGGCCCGCGGGTCGATGGCATGGCCTTTAAAAGTTTCTATAACAAAAATGATGTGGAGGATATTTATCTTTCAAAATCATTAATGCAGCTGCATGTGGATAATATGTCGCAGGATCGTATTGCCGGTCACCTTGCGCGTAAATACAACCTGCAGTATTTACCCCCGAATATGAATTGCACCAGTAATTCATCCATGACAGCCGTGCATTTAGGTTGCCAGGCCATCGAGCATGGCGGCGTAGATATTGTGCTCGTGGTGAACTGCTCAAAAATTAAAACGCAGGATATCTGGTTTCTGGATACGCAATCCATGCTGGATAGCCATCTTGTTCAGCCCTTTGGTGAAAACAGCCAGGGGGTGCTTTTCGCGGAAGGCTATAGTGCCATTCTGCTGGAAAATTCCCGCCACCGTCGCGCCAGAAAGGCGAAGGGCGGCGTGCGGTTGCAAACAACC
Organism: Enterobacter cloacae complex sp. R_G8; assembly: GCF_024599795.1. Taxonomy (NCBI): domain Bacteria; kingdom Pseudomonadati; phylum Pseudomonadota; class Gammaproteobacteria; order Enterobacterales; family Enterobacteriaceae; genus Enterobacter; species Enterobacter cloacae complex sp. R_G8. The sequence goes on along the minus strand of NZ_CP102246.1, from coordinate 4,147,726 downwards.
TATACCCAAATCAGCGCAGGCAGAAGCAACGACAGCTCATGGCTCAGCACCAATATTTTAAAAGTGATGCAGGCCACAATGAAGAAAGCCGAACTGGACGTTGAGGCATTGTGCGCGATTATCCCTCACGGTAACGGTTCATCCGTCAGCGATAAAGCGGAAGCCAAAGCGATAGCGATGTTGACGGAAGGAAATCCGGTTCCGGTACTCGCTTATAAAGGCCAGATTGGCTATACCGCAACCGGCTCAGGGATTGTCGATTTAATCATTGGTCATCATTCGCTAACCCAGCAGGAGCTTATTTCCCCCGTTGGCAATGACACCATTATTGATGCCGTTGCTCAACATGTCCTGATTGACCGTGGCGTTATTGGTCATCACAAAAACCACCTGCTTAAAGTCGGGGTTGGCGTGGATGGTTCCATTATTGGCGCCGTGATGTCTGATATTCATCCAGGCTGTTGAACGATCATGGAGAGTAACATGTATTTATCCTCATTTTCGCTCATTGAGCCGGAAGATAAATTTTATTTCTATCAGCCCAGCTGGCTAAACGCGTGGGAGTCGCATTTATTTAATAAAGCGCTCAAATCAACCCATGCAAACGGCTGGGGGCTGAAACGTTTTGGTACGCAGCCGGAGTTATATGCCGGTGAGATGATCCGCAATCCTCAGTATCAAAAATACCTGGATGCGATGGAGCAAGCGGCGGATGACGCGCTCATGGCGCTGCCGGCGAAAGAGCGAATGAAGCTGCTAAAGCAGCGCACGGCATTTATTTATGTCGACTCCTGGGGCGAATCCGGGCCGTTTGAAAATATCTCCAGCGCATTACACATCTCAATGATTGATACGCTGCCAAAGAACCTGGTGAAGAAATTTTCTGTGAATTCACCGACGTGCAAAATCCGGGGTGAAAGGCAATCCTTCATTCAGGCCCTGAGTCTGGCACAGGATTATCTGAGCTGGGATGTGTTTGATTACGTGGTGATCTGCGCCGCCTACCGTGCGATCCCGGTGCTGGTGTTTTCGGACGAAGATATCGCGCTGAAGTGGGGAGAGAAGCACAGGGGGAAAGCCCAGGATGTCAATTTAACCGTTGAGCGTGCGGGCTGTTTCATCTTTAGTCAGCATGAAAGCGCAATCCGGGTGAACGGCGGTCAATACGTGATGGCCGATACCCTTGAGGACACGCAGGCAGCGGATCGCGTGGCGTTTGCCGGTCTGCGTAAAGAGATGCTGTCCCGCTCAACCGTTTCGCCGCATAAGACGTTAGATCTGGTCGATACCTTTGGTGCCAGTGGCTGTCTGACGCCGGCATTAAGCTTTGCGTATCTCCAGCAGGCTCCTCATTTTGCGGGAAAATTAAGAACTGTCGTTCCCGATAAACAGTTCGGTTACAGCTATTTCGACATTGACTATTGCAAGGAATAACGACACCCCCATGAGCGGAATGATTAAAGAACTCCCAATGATATCGCTGAACAATATCTATAAGAGTTATGGCTCGGGCGAAGGCAAAGTCGATGCCCTGAAAAATATCAATCTTGAAATAGAGAAAGGCGAATTTCTGGCACTGTGCGGCCCCTCCGGCAGCGGTAAAAGTACGCTGTTAAATATCCTGTCGGGTATTGATAAGCCGGGATTTGGTTCGGTGATGTTTTTGCGAAAATTACTCAACAATTTACCGGAAGAACAATTATCAGAAATTCGTGGCAAGCATCTGGGGTTCATATTTCAGTTTTTTAACCTCATCCCCGTGCTGAGCGTATTTGATAACGTTTTTTACCCGCTGGTGCTGAATGGGCACATTGGCAAAAAAGAGGCGAAAGAGCGGGCGCTGCATTTTATCGAGAGCGTAGGACTGGCGGGATATACCGAACGTAAGCCGGGCCAGCTTTCGGGTGGACAACAGCAGCGCGTGGCTATTGCCCGTGCACTGGCGCATGACCCTCAGGTCGTGATTGCCGATGAGCCAACCGGAAACCTCGACCTGGTCACCGGTGAGGCCATTCTCGATCTGCTGCTGAAAATCAACCGGGAGACACGCACCACTTTCATTATTTCGACGCACTCAAGCCAGCTGAAAGAGCGCGCGCGGCGTGTGGTTGAAATTAAGGACGGAGTATTAGTTCATGATTCACAATCGTAATTTCTTCATTCTCTGCTGGCTACTGATCTGCATGGCCTATGCCGGGAGCGTTAAAGCCGCCGCGGCCCCCATGGCTGAGCAGGTGATAAAAAATGGCTTCCCGACGCAGGCCGATAAGCTAGCCGATATCACCCGTGCGTTGTTTACCGAATACAAGGCCAATGATAACGCGCTGTCGCTGGTTTTTTATGCCTACGGTATGCTGCGCCAGGCGGAACATGCCCTCAATACCAATGACGTCATTCGGGCGTCTGAGTATGGCAAAACGGGCTTTTTCTATCTCGATGAAGCGGTGGACCTCTACGAGGGCAATCAACGGGTGCGCTACATGCGTGCCCGTGTGGACGCGTACCTGCCAGCCGATATTGGCCGCTGTGTGGTGACGTTAAAAGATACGGAACAGATGGCGAAAAGCCCTGACGTATTCAATGCCGGGTTGATGAAGCACATTGACGAAATGCGTTATCGCGCGCTGTTGAGCTGTAACCGTACCGCCGAGGCAGACGCGCTGCTGGCGCAAACAGAACTGCGTCACGCCAACTCTGCATTACCACTGGCTTCTGGCGATGCGCCAGAGTGGGATATCAACGAAGTGACAGAGGTCTTGTTACCGCTGGTGAAAGGGAACTAAATGTCCGGGGTTATGGTGTTAGCGAATAGTGTTGTTGTACTGATTCTGATTTTTGTCCTCTGGTGCGTATTATTCCGCTCGCGGGATGTGAAGTTTGCTTTTTTAAACCTCTTTCGCCACAAGAGACGATCTTATTCAACCATTGCCGCCATTATGCTCGGTGGCGTGTCGATTTTTCTGTATGGCGGGTTTATCGATTACTCTTTCTGGATTTTGAAAGAGCAAACGATTCGAACCAATATTGGTCACGTGCAAATTTATAATGAAAATTATTTCCAGACGTCGAATAAAAACAAAAGCCTGATTGCAGATTATGCGTCCCTGAAAAAGGCGATTCTCAACGATCCGGATCTTGCACCGCATATTTCGACGCTGTCCGGTCAGCTGGAATTTACCGGGGTGATTTCGCAATATGAAAGCGAAACCTCCAGCTATTTTTCCGCCCTGGGTGTGGAGCCGCTGCCTGCGTTAAAGCTGGGATCGTTTGATAAATTAATTTCCGGCAGCGATCTCTCCCGGGTGCGTACCGACGAAATCACGCTGGGCAGTGGGCTGGCGAAAACGCTTAATGCACACTACGACGACTGGCTGGATGTGCTGGTGGTGAATACCGAGGGCGGGCAGGGCGCGTTATCGATGAAGCTTCGCGGCATCTTTGAGTCCGGTATTAAGGATTACGATGATGTGGCGATGAAAATCCCGCTTGATACCGCACAGCGCATCATGGGAACCCACAGCGTCAGTAAGGTATTAATCCTGCTGAAGGACGACGATACCGCCGTCTTTAGCGCCAAACTGCGTCAGTTTATTGCGAAGCATCATTTACCGCTGCTGGTCAAAGACTGGAAAGAGACCTCGATCTTTTATCAGCAAGTAGAAGGCTTATTATCCGGGATCTATTTCTTCATTAAGCTCATCGTCGGATTGATCGTGATCTTTATGATCGGCAATTCGATGACCATGAATATTATCGAACGTACCCGGGAAATAACCACCCTCAGGGCGATTGGCCTGAAACCCCTGCACGTCACCAGGCTGTTTTTACTGGAAGGGATTTTTATTGGTCTTATCGGCGCCCTTGGCAGTCTGGCGACAGGTTATGCCATTGCCTCTGCCATCAATCTTTACGGTATTGCGATGCCGCCGTCACCGGGGCAATCGCTGGGCTATACGGCCTTTATTAAAACCGACAGCGTAGCACTGACCTGGATAACCCTGGTATTACCGATCCTGGCCGCAACCGGCGCCTCTGTGCTGCCTGCATTACGTGCTTCACGGCTGAATATTTCAGATGCTTTTAAATTTTCGTAAGGAAGCGATATGAAACGCGTTGTCATCACAAAACTGCTCTTTTGTCTGTGCCTGTTTTCCTCGGCGGTATTATCAGCGCCGGTGGATAACAAAGCATCAGAGATTATTCGTCGTGCCGATGAGGTTCGTTCCCCGAATAAACCTTTTCGCTACACCCTGACCATTCATGAATATAAGTCGGGCGCATCTCAGCCTGACAATAAGCAGGTGCTGGATATTTCCATGCGCTTTATGAAACCCGAAGGGGGAATGAAAGCCGATGCCCGCTCGCTGGCGCGTTTTATTTATCCCCCGCGGGACAAAGGCAAAGTGCTGCTCTCTGACTGGTACGATCTTTGGTTCTACACGCCAGAACTGCGTCGACCGGTTCCCGTTTCGCGCCAGCAGCGCCTGATTGGACAAATCTCCAATGGCGACGTCATTGTCACCAATTTTGAGTACGCCTACCACGCTACGCTGCTGGGAGAGGAAGCATGCGGTGATACACACTGCTATAAGCTGGAGTTGGTGCGCAAAACGAATGACGTCACGTGGCCAAAAGTCATCTATTACGTCGAAAAAGAGGGGGACAACCGTCCTTTTAAAGCGTCGTATTACTCTCTGGATAATAAATTGATTAAAGAAGTGCTGTACCAGGATTTTCAGATGGTATTAGGGAAGATGCGTCCGATGAAAATTATTGTGAAGGAGGCCCGTCACGGTAACAGCTACTCCGTGATGGAGTACAGTGATGTTCGCCTGGAATCCTTGCCGGAATCCCACTTTACTCGCGAGTCTATTCAGCGAGGTGCCAATTGAAACGCACATTACTGGGGTTAACCCTGGCACTCTCCGCTCTGCCGTTGAGCGCACTGGCGGACTGCCTGTCCGGTTCCGACTTTGCAAAAAACAGCACTGTCACGCTGTATGAGCAGGTGTCGCTGGTCAAAAAACAAATTTCAGACTGGCGAATTAACGGCCGAAATCCGTATACCAGACACAATATCTACAATGACGCGGGCGTGAATCTCACCAGCAAGTGCGCGATCGTTGAAAATGCGCTGGATCTGGATTTGTCTCTCTACGGGCTCACCTGGTACTCCCCGCGTAAGCTGGGGGCATTTGAAGAGGACGACAGCCGCTCTCAGCTGTTGATTGAGCGTCTGAGACTGGTTTACGCCGTTTCAGACAGCGTGCAGCTTGAAGTAGGAAAACTTCAGGCGAAGCAGGGTCTCTTTTTCCTGCGCTCACCTTCCGATCTGACTCCGCATTACTACGCCGGGTTCAAACCGACGCGGCTTTACGATCCCGCGCTTCGCACTGCGTATCAGTCCTCGTCCTGGGCCGCGACGCTGTCAATGGACAACCGGGATGAGTCGCTCTCGCTGACCATGATCCCGAAGCTGGCGACGATCGATAAATACTATCTGACCTCCAGCAACTGGTCCGCAAACCAGCGTGGCAACAGCAGCGAGACCTGGCTTCTGAGCTATACCTCACATGCCTTCCGTCAACATACGCCGGGGATGCGCATTCTGCTGGGAGACTCGCAGTCGGTTGCCGTCTCTGACAGCTATCACTACACCCCACAGTTGACCCTGAATGCCGGGATGGCCTGGCACCGGGAGCAGCGCTGGCGTCATCTCTCTGAGGAGAAAAGTGCAGAAGTCCAGGACTATGCGTTTCCTTCGTCGCTGTATGACACCGAGGACAAAAATGGCGTTGAGCTGGCGGTGGGCGGGCAATATACCACTGATACCTTTAACGTTTTCGGCCTGGAATATTATTACCAGAGCGAAGGTTATTCCCGCTCAGAATGGCGCAAACAGCGCGACCTGATGACCTTTTTAAATACCCCGACAGGCTATGCACCGCTCGACAGGGCATTTGATTCCTATAAGTACCTGATGGCGTCTGAAATCAGCAATACGGGCAACAAAGGCATGTTGCAGGGGAAACACTATCTCAACGCCTGGTCCAGCGTGCAGCTCACGCATCAGATCGCCGTGCAGCCTTATTTCGTCGTCAATCTGATGGATAAAAGCACCCTGTCAGGGCTCCACATCAGCGCACCGCTGACATTTATTGATGACCAGCTGGAAGCGTATACCGGCGTCTATTCAGCACTGGGTAGCGCAAATTCTGAGTTTGCTTTCTTCGGCGATGTTGCCGGTGGCTATGTTGGCTTTAAGTATTACTTATAAGGAAATGACTATGACGCTTGATAATCCATCGCAGCCTGTGGTGCTGCTGTTTTCCGGCCAGGGAAACCCGGTGATTGGTATGGGCAGCGATCTGTGGGATCTCAATGCAACGACGAAACAGATCTGGGATTGTGCCAGCGATGTGTCAGGGCTCGATCTGCGCCGACTCTGCCTCAAAGGGCCGATGAACAGGCTGATCCAGACCACGGTACAACAGCTGGCCGTTACGGCAATCAACGTATCGCTTTATAGCCTCTGCCGCGAGCGCTTCCCCGCGCTGCACGTCGTGGGTGCCTGTGGCCATAGCGTTGGCGAATACAGTGCCCTGTACGCGGCAGGCGCGATCTCGCTGGAGACCCTGTTCCGTACGCTGCATTTTCGCGCCAGCACCATGGATGCGGTGAGTAAAAAGCAGAAAGGCGCGATGCTGGCGCTGAAGGGGGCCGATTTTGCCACGCTGAGTGACATCATCACCCGCAGCGGGATCGCGCTGGATATCAGCTGCGACAACACCCCGCGTCAGCAGGTGATTGGCGGGACCCCGTCTGCGCTGAGTGATGTTGCCAAAGTGCTGGCCGATGAAGGCTATGAGCCGATCAAGCTCGGCGTCAGCGGGGCCTGGCATACCCGTTTAATGGCTGAGGGCGTGCAGCTGATGCGTGACTTCCTGGCGGGGCAGCCTTTCACCTCGCCAGCCTATGACGTGCTGATGAATGTGACCGCCAGAGTCGAAACGGTGCCGGACAATATCAAAGAGAACCTCTCTTTGCATCTTACGCAGACGGTGAAATGGGCCGATTCCATGGCCAGATTCATCCATCATCCAGACCAGCCGCTGTTCCTGGAGATGAGCAACAAACCCTATCTGGGACAGATGCTGAACGATTTTTCCGGTTTTTCTGCCGGGCGTGTCCTGCACTGCAGAAAAGTGTTAGGGATGTAATGACCGAGCTATGATTCCAGATTATTTAACCTTCATCCGTTATCAGGATAAAAGGAACGTGCTTTTTATCTATATCGTGACGTTTATCCTGCTGGGCTTTTACTGGAAAAATGCCGGTTTCTCTTTTTCCCGGCAGGATGCCTGGGTCGCGAGCGGTATTTTCGCGCTGATCGGGTATAGCTTCATTGCCGACCTTAAGGCCTTCTGGGCCTATAAATGCGTCGTCAAGAATGTTGATTTGTCGGTATTTGTCGGCAAAGAGAGCCCGAAAATGAATTCGATCATCTTCGAACCGTTTATCGTGCTGGCCGTCTCGATCCTGATTTTCGCGGGCATCACGGGGTTCTTCCTTGCGCTGACCACACCAGGCATCACGCTGCTGTTCATGGTTTTCGTGGCGCCGCTGATTATCTGGGGGATCTTTGCCGCACTGCGCCATGTCTATATTCAGCAGGTCGTTGCCTCAGCCAGAGACAAGGCAAAATACACGCAGCTTTCACAGTATGTGGCCGTTGCTGTCGTGATGAGTGTGGTGATGAATCTCCTGACCATCAGCCCCTTACGCAACAGTGCGCAGTTTGATCTCTATGGGCGCTACTTCACCTTAACCGCCATTATTACCATGGTGGTGCTCTGCGTGGTGGTGCTGGCAATCAATCTGCTGTTCTTGCGCTTTACCCGACGCTATGTGTTTCTGGGCCATCTGTTCCTTAACGAGATTGATCTTTATTTCTCTCCGTCAATCCCGTGGAGGACGCTGTCTGAGAAACCATTATGGCTGCGGCTGGTGATGCTGGTGGGCGTGGAATGTGTCTGGTCGGCTGTTATCGGCGTGCTGCTTACGCTTTCGGGATGGCAGGTCTGGTTTGAGGTCTATTTCCTGCTTTGCTATCTGCCGTGCCTGGTGTACTACACGCTGCACACCTGGTGGAAATGGCATACCGATTTTATGATGTCGAGCGACATGTATCTGCGCTGGGCGGAGATCAGCAGAGAGGACACCCCCTGGTAGTCGCCTTCTGAAAGACATAAAAAAGCCAGACCCTCATCACTGACGGTCTGGCTTTTTATGACGTCTGTTTCGCTTAGCTCATTTTCATCCATGACAGCAGCATGGAGGCGCTGGCAATGACGTTAATGTTGGAAATATAGCCGTCGTAGCGGTTGTTAATGGCAGAAAGCTGATTATTAAAATGATCGTTTTCTGCCGTCAGCACGTCGAGCAAGGTGCGTTTGCCAAGGTGATACCACTGTTCGTAGAACATACGACGCACCCGATCCGTTTCACTTGTCAGGCGATCGTAATCATCGGCGCGCAGGAAAGAGGAGTCACGTACCTGAATCTGATAGTTAATCTGATACTCCAGATCTTTGTAACTCACTTCATATTGCTGCTGCGCCATATTGGCTTTCGCCCGTGCCGACATCTCAGCGGCACGCTGAGAGCCGCCGCTAAACGCCTCCCACTCGACGTTTAAGCCCGTATACCAACCCGCTTCGTTGCCGTTGCTGTCTTTGGCGGTGCTTTTGGAGATGACCCAGTTCACCTGCGGCAGGGCCGACGATTTAATGCTTTCTGCCTCATACTCTGCCGCCCGGACTTTGGACTGCAGGTTCAGCATCATCGGGTTCTTATCCAGCCCAGAAAGGGCCACCGACGCCGGGATGACCGTGTCGTGCCAGCTTATGTCTTCCGGTAATTCAGGCTCGGTCCCCAGCAGACGCACCAGTTTGATTTTGCTGGCGCTCAGCTGATGCTCAATATTGTCGAGACTTGCCTGGGCCGACATCAGTTTTGCTTTGGCCTGCACCAGTTCACTCTCTCTGCCGCGGTCCGCCTGGGTAATTTGCGACAGCATGCTGACCAGCTCTTTCATGCGGCCAACGTACTGTTTCGCCACAACCTTACTGTGCTGGTAGCGCCCCATGTTCATCAGTTCGGACACGGTGTTGTAGGCCAGCTGTTCGCGGGAATACTCTTTTGAATAACGGGCTGCTTTTGCCGTTTCCAGAGAGTTGTCCACCTGATTACTGATCCTTCCCCAGTCAATAATTGGCGTATTAACGGAGACCGTACCGCTTGAGTCGCTGATATGGCTATTGTTGGATGATGACTGGCGATCGCCACCCACGGTCGACAGCGGCGAGGTTACGCCCAGACGTACCTGGGGCATGCGCTGGCCTTTTACCTGATCGACCATGTAGTCAGACGCCATCACCTCTGCTGAGGCGGCCCGCAATTCAGGGCTATACGCCAGCGCTCTGGCCACCATGCTTCGCAGGAAGACTAGCGAATCCTGACCGCCGGCACGGTAGCCCTGCGACATGCCGCTAATGGCTTGACGCGCACCGCCCTCACGACGCACCCCGGCGTACGCCGGGTCCGGTTTGTAATACTCGGTGACGGGCGGGAAGAAGTCTGCGTTTTTCTTCAGCGCAGCCCGGCTTTCCGCCGGTTTTGACGGGGCGGGGGCAAACTCCCTGGCTGTCGGTGCAGAGGCGTAACGTTCAGGGCGCGCAGTGGATTGCGTTGGCATCGCCTTTTGCGTACTGACGTATTGCGACTGGGTACGCATGGCGGGCAGCGAACGCGGCGATGCCGCACTGTGCGACACCGTCGGCTGCACAGGCTGCACGTCGCGGTTGAGCTGTGACTGTGTGCGCATCGGCGGCAATGACGCCAGGCTGCTTTTAGCCTGAGCAATGTCAGCCGCGTGCAGCGGAATGACAAAAGAAGAGCAGGGCAAGCAGAGTGCAACTGCGGTTGCTACCCTTGCCCAACGACGCTCTTTACGTGCCTTAACCATATAATTATCTCTCCCTGAAGGCTTCGCGCGCTTTCAGTATCGGTTTGAGGATGTAAGACAAAATGGTCTTCTCCCCCGTTCTGATTTCTACGTTTGCCACCATTCCCGGCATGATCGGGAATGACTTGTCTTTTACCTGTAACGCGGCACGGTCGGTGCGGACGAACACCCGGTAATAGGTAGAATCTCCACGCCCCTGACGGGCTTTCTCTTCATCGATCAGCGTGTCTGAACTGAGGTGTTCAACGACACCGTTTAATCCGCCATAAATGGCATAGTCGTAGGCGGTAATTTTTACCGTGGCGGGCAGGCCCGGATGGATAAAGGCCACATCAGAGGGTTTGATTTTGGCTTCAACCAGCAGGTTATCTTCAAGCGGAATGAGGGTCATGATCTCCGCCCCCTGCTGAATGACGCCGCCACGGGTTGTCACCCGGATGTTGTTGACGGTGCCGCGCACGGGCGCCACCACCGTGGTACGGTTCATCACGTCCTGGCGTCCGCGCAGAATTTCTTCCGCCTGCGCCAGCTCAGATTCCAGACGGTTCAGTTCGCTGTTGGCATCAGAGCGGAAGCGGTTGGTACGCTCGGTGATCTGCAGGCTGAATTCGTTCGCCTGGCGCTTGAGGCGCAGGATTTCGACATCCGACATTAACCCTCTGCGCGCCAGCGGCTCCGACAGACTGACCTCGTTTTGCGCCAGCGTCAGGCTCCGTTTTAAGGCCTCTACGCTTTCATTCAGGGTTTTCAGGCGGGCGTTATAGGCCTGGGTCTCATCACGCACGATTGACTCAATCCCGGCGATATCCGGCGGGAAGGTCAGGGGCGTGTCGTAGGCTTCCGCCCTGAGACGGGCAATGCTGCCTTTCAGCCCCTGCACTTTGGACAACGATTCGCCATAGCTGGCCCCGGCGCGAGTCGGGTCAATCTTCAGCAGAATCTGGCCTTTCTCGACAATGTCGCCTTCCTGCACGTTCAGCTCTTCGAGAATGCCGCCTTCCAGGCTCTGAATGAGCTGCTCGCGGCTGGCGGGGATCACTTTCCCGTCGCCACGGGTAATTTCCTCAACCCGGGCGAAATGCGCCCAGACCAGCGCCACCACCACAACCAGGGTGATGGTGTAGAGCATGATCATGCTGAAAGGGGTCTTCTGTGCGATCAGCGCGCCCTGCAGGTCGTGCATGAATTTCAGATCGTCGGCTTTCACTTTCCCCGTTGGCTGTGTGGGGTGTAATGCCAGCCCGGTGCCTGTTCTCTGCGTAGCGTTGACGTTATCCAGTGCCGTTGAGGGTACGCCTGCATCCGTTTCGGCCTCTCCCTTTGAGGCGTTATGATTCACTTCGTCCTCGTTCATCATTCATTCACACCTTGTTTCTGTTGCTTCTCTTCGACTGAATGCATTGCTTGCTTTTTCTTCATGACATTCTCATTCAGGCTGGCCATCACCTGATCTTTGGGACCGTCTTTCACTACATGTCCGTCTTCCATGACGATCAGACGCTCTACCAGGCTCAGTACGGACATGCGGTGGGTCACAATGACCAGCGTTTGTCCTTGCGTCGCTTCTTTGAGCCGACGAAGGAACAGGGTTTCCGTCATCGCGTCCATTGAGCTGGTGGGTTCATCCATCAGCAAAATCTTTGGTCGCAGCAACAGGCAGCGGGCGAGGGCGACGAGCTGTTTTTGTCCACCGGAAAGGCAATTGCCCATTTCGCCGATAGGCATGTCAAAACCCAGTGGATGTCTGGCCGCCACGTGATCAAGCCCGGTCAGGCGAACGACTCGCAGAAACTCTTCCGTGCTCACGCCCGGATTGCCAATGACGATGTTATGGCGCAAGGTGCCGTAAAACAGGCGGCAGTCCTGCCCGACGTAGCCCACCGCGGCGCGCCAGTCGGCGGGATCCACCTGTGTCGCATCCACACCATCAATAAAAAGCTGTCCGCTGCTCTGCTGGTACAGGCGCGCCATCACCCGCAGCAGGGTCGACTTCCCGCTGCCAATTTTGCCCAGCACGGCCACCTGCTCCCCGGCCTCGATGTTGATATTGATGTTGTCCAGAATGCGTGGCGCGACCATCATTCCCGGTACCGGATAGGTGAATCCCACCTTTTTCAGACGCAGGCTGCCGGTGAAATTGGGCGTCGGCAGATAATTGATGAGCGCATCGCGCTCGGTCGGCGTTTCCATTAGCTGGTTAAGGGATTTCAGCGCGGTTTTGGCGTGCTGATAACGCAACGCCAGCCCGACCACAGAAGCCAGGGGCGCGAGCGAACGGCTGGAGAGGATCACCACCCCAATCATGGCCCCCATGGTCAGCTCTCCGGCGTGGATTAAATAGACGCCGAGCACCACGATGCAGACGGTGGTAATTTGCTGCACAAAAGAGACAAAGTTGGTGGTCAGCATGGAGAGATAGCGGGTTTTCATCGAGGACGCCGCAGCCAGTGCGCTGAAATCATTCCAGCGCTTTTGCATCACTCCTTCGCCCTGAGCGGCTTTTAAGGCCTCAAGCCCTTCGATGCTCTCGATCAGCAGACCCTGCTTAAGCGAAATTTCCCGGACGTTTTCTTCCATGTAGCGACCCAGCGGCCACTGGATAATGACGCTAACAATCAAAATCAGTGGCATGGCGACCAGCGGTACAACGGCCAGTGGGCCGCCAATCATGTAAATGATGAACATGAACAGCAGACAGAACGGCAAATCGGACAGCGTGGCGAGGGTCGCAGAGGTGATAAAGTCGCGGACGGCCTCAAAATCGCGTAACTGGTTCGCAAAGGTTCCGGAGGATTGCGGCTTGTATTCCATGCGCATCGACATCACCTGGCGAAACAGCTTCGCCCCGAGGATCAGATCTGCTTTTTTACCGGCGATGTCGATCAAATAGGCACGGATTTGTCGGCTGGCAAATTCAAAAATAATGGCAATCACCACGCCAATCGCCAGCGACCACAGGGTGACGTACGCCTGGGTGGGGATCACGCGGTCATAGACGTTCATGGTGAAGAAGGTACCGGCCAGCGTAAGAATGTTCGCCAGCAGCGCCGCCAGTGCCGCGCTGTAGAAGTAATGTCGGTAGCGCCACAGCGTCGAATAGAGCCAGTGGCCTTCATCCTGGGCTTTCGGTAACAGCTGGTCTTCAGCACGCGCGTCCAGCGTGGGTTTTGGCGTTGTCACAAGGGCATAACCGCCATAAACCTCGTGTAAATCCGCCTCTGCAACGAGAAGCGTTCCGTTGTTTTCAGGTACCACAATCTGATATGTATGTTGCCCGCGCTTTCCCTTGCGCGCGGTAAGAATGCAGTATGTCCCGTCTTTGCGTGCAATAAGCAAAGGGAACAGCCAGGAGGAAAGCGAATTCAGATCGCGCTTAACCCAACCGGCGGATATGCCCATTTGCTCAAGCATACGTAATGCCATTTCAGGCTCCAGCTTGTCGCTTTTTGGCAGGCCTGCATACAGCACCTCTTTGCTGGCATACTTAGAATGATGCCCACAAAGCCATTCAACGCCCCACAGAAGAGAATCTTTTTCAGGGGCTTCAATATCATCAAGAGTATGCTCTGAATTAATTTTTACCGTGGAGAGATGCGTGTTCATTTTCGAATTCAGACCTGTAGTTGCGTTCCTCACTTAGAATTAAAAAGTAAAGAATATGTTATTTAAAAACGACCGGGGGCATCCGTAAATACAACGGGTGACGCGGGTGGATTATGTAAAAATACAAGCACTGGTAATATCGTAGTGTAGGGTTTTATCCCTCTTACACACAATAAGGAAAAGTAACTGTTCCTTTAAGAATATTCTACGTCATATTTGCTATGCTGATGTTTTAACGTCTTTTTTTAACATGGACGTGTTAGCTCGCCAGCCTTGAAATAGGAACGCCCAGCTTTGTTTCAATCCTTATTTTCATGGCGTAAATGTTTTTGACATTCGTGGCATTTTTCATGGCAATCTTTTTAGGCAGTTGACCTTTATACAGTTCAGAAAACAGTGCATATTCATTTGCGCTAAGTTTGGCTCTTTTTTCTGAAGGCCGTATTATTTTACCCATAAAAGACTGGCTGATCTTCATTTTGATATCCTCAGCCAGGTCATCATGAAAGATGACCGTGCTGATAATCGTGTCTGCCGTGTCATTGTAAAACCAGTAGTGGGCAATGGCCGCCATTTTTTTATCGGTGATCAGAATCAGACGTGAGTTTCTGAACTGAGATAACCAATTGTTTGATAAGAAGTAATTTACATTTTTGTAATTAAAGTCTATCACCACAATGGGTTGTGAAATTATTTTTGAATTTATACCCGCAAAGTATTGTAAAATGCCTTCTATCAGAAATGAGTTATTTTCTGGCCAAATATAAAACTCGGTTCCTGAACATTCATCGCACTTTGTGCTGCGAATGGGAGCATAAGCGCATTTATGCACACATCCGTAACAACGCATAGTGTAGTTGTCATTCTCATTTTGTTTAATAGTAATAATGTTCATGTGATCAAACGCTACGCGTCCATATAATATATGTAAAATATTATGTAATATATCAACAATCAGATTAATTATGCATTACGGAAAAACACGAGTGACAGTCAGAGTACGCTCTGTTCGTCCAGGAATTTTCGACAGAGCGTATTGTCCGTTTTACACTAACTTGCAAGCCGTGTGATGGACACGCCCAGCTTGCGTTCAATTCGGTTCTTCATGGCGTAAGTGTTTTTAACACTGGTACCGTTCCGGTAGGCGATTTTCTTTGGCGACCAGCCGTTAAAGAGGAATGAAAACAGGCTGTATTCATTCTGACTCAATTTGGGTCTGTTACCTGTCGGTTTAATCGTTTTTGCCAGGAACGTTTTTTTCAGTTTCGTCGAGACTTCTTCTGCGCTATCGTCATAAAAGATAATTGAACTGATAGTGGTTTCTAACGTGTCGTTGTAGAACCAGTAGTGTGCAATTGCCGTCATCTTTTTATCAGTGACTAGAATCAGTCTCATGTTTTTGAACTGATCTAACCAGTTTTCAGATAAAAAATAATTGATGTTTTTATGACTGAAGTCGATGATGACAACCGGCTGCGAAATATATTTATCATTTACCTCACCAAAGTGATGACGAATGCCTTCAACCAAAAAGGTGTTATTGTCAGGCCAGATATAATATTCAAGAGCGTGGCAATCACGGTTTTGGCCATCTTCAGACGTATTAAAGCGGCATTGCTTTTCGCAACCATAACAACGCATGTCAGGGGTATGACAAACGGGTTGTCCACCCGTATGAGATAAATAGCCAGGATTGTTAGTTGCACAGTACATATTATACCTCACACGCGATGTTTTCTTACGTTAATGATATTAAACCGGAGTCTAACAAACGCCGTCGTTCTTTAGGAATAATCATATTCTGGACCAGGCAATAATCTTAATTAAATAGTCTGAACTGACTATTATGAATGCGATTTAAGAATTAATTTTATATAAAACAAGGTTTTATAAAAGATCTTAAATGAGAGTGAGATTCATTTATTTTTATCTAAAATGCTGTAATTGTTGTTTTTTGGTTAATTTTTGGCAGAGTCGTTTACTTTCTGAAATACCGGGTGAGGGACACGGTTTAATAAGCCGAAAAAGCAGGGACTTTATTAACTAAAGTAAGCGGCGTGGAGCAATAAAATACGCATTTAAATATAGCCGGGGAAAATAGTTGTTCTGTTTATAAAGCGTATTATTTACCTGTTTCTTGTCACTCGTCGTCCGTAATATCAGTGCCCGGCGTTACCAGTCGGCGGCATCTTTGCCTGTTTTATCGGTTACATAATCTTTGGTTAACAAAGATTATACATAACGGGTGCATTTATTTAACATTTGATCGTTTTTGGTGCGTTTGTTGCACTGTTTTTGTGCAATCAGCGGAGTGGCTAATGTGCTGGCGCAACGTTTGACGTGCCAATGCGTTTTTGGTGTTTAGCTTATAAATTAACAGGTTACCATCCTTTACACGGCGAAATTTTGAACCAATATAAAATTGGTTCGTTTATTGCTTAATCATTAGCACGATAAGTAGCGCCTCATATCAATAACTTATCGTTAATAACAATAAAGCAATGATGAAAGCGAGCGAACCAATATGGAAAAACCGTCACGGTTTCTGGCAAATTCCAGCACCGCGCTTGAACAATTGCGCGGTCTTATTCACCAGCACGAGTCAACACCAGGCCTTCCGCTGCCCACAGAACGTGAGCTGTCGGAAACTCTCGGCGTAGGACGACGTGAAGTGCGTCGTGCGCTGGATGTGCTGGAAGAAGAGGGACGGATCTGGCGTAAGCAGGGCAAAGGTACCTTTATTGGTCCTGCTGCGCCTGTGGAACCGCTTGCCCTTCAGGGATTGGTTCAGCAAACCAACCTTCTGGAAGTGATGGAAGCTCGTCTACAGCTCGAACCCGGCTTAGCCCGGCTTGCGGCACTGCGTGCCACCAGGGAAAACCTCGCGCTCATGCAGCGCATGCTGGAACGCATCGATAAGGTCAGCCCGGATGACCGCGATCTGAATGAACTGTGGGACAGCGCCTTTCACCGCGCCATTGCGGAGGCCGCAGGCAATCGCCTGATGCTCGGTCTTTTTGATGCCATTGATGCCGTGCGGCGTGAGCCGGGCTGGCAGCATTTGCGTGAGCTTGCCCGAACCCCCGAACGCGTCGATGTCTACAACGACCACCATCATAAAATCATGTCTGCGATTATCCATCGCCAGCCCAACGAAGCAGCGGCCGCCATGCGCGAACATCTGCTTAGCCTGCAAAACGCCCTGATACAGGCGATTCACCTTGAGGACGACTTCACGCTATGACGACGATTCCGTTTAAGGAAGCCACTCCTGTACTGCGCCTGCAAAACCTCAACGTTAAATTCGCCGGCTCGCCGGTGAGCGTGCTTGACGGTATCTCGCTGACGGTGAAAGCGGGCGAAACGCTGGCGCTGGTGGGGGAGTCCGGCTGCGGGAAGAGTATCACCTCCTTAGCACTGATGGGTCTACTGCCCGCCAGCGCGCAGATTGTCAGCGGTGACATGCAGTTTCGTCGCCACGATCTGCGAAAACTCTCCCCGCGGGAATATGCCGATCTTCGCGGTAACGAGCTGGCGATGATTTTCCAGGAGCCAATGACCTCACTCAACCCCGCCTTTACCCTGGGGGATCAGCTCAGCGAAGCGGTTATGCGCCATCAGAATGTTCCGCGCGCACAGGCGATCAAGTTCGCGCTGCAGATCCTCGAGAAGGTACAGATCCCGGCGGCAGAGATGCGCCTGAAAGCGTATCCGCACCAGCTTTCCGGCGGCATGCGCCAGCGCGTGATGATTGCGATGGCACTGATTAACCATCCGCGTTTGCTGATTGCCGACGAGCCGACCACCGCACTGGACGTTACCATTCAGGCGCAGATCCTCGCACTGCTTAACACCTTAAAAGAGGAGACCGGCACGGCGGTGCTGATGATCACCCATGATTTAGGCGTGGTGGCGGAAGTGGCGCAGCAGGTGGCGGTGATGTATGCCGGGCAGGTGGTGGAGCAGGGGAGCGTCGAGGCCATCTTTGCCGATCCACAGCACCCGTACACCATTGGTCTGATGGGCTCTATTCCGTCCGCGGGTGCCCGTAAAGGACCGCTTGCCACCATTCCCGGCGCGGTTCCCCTGCCGGAATCCATGCCGAAAGGCTGCCGCTTTGCGACCCGCTGCCCCTTCGCGCAAACGCGTTGCCATAACGAAAAACCGTCTCTCGCGGCGCAGGGGGCTGACCATCGGGTCGCCTGCTTCCGTGTGCCGCTGGAACAACACATTGCGCTGGGAGAGATCGCATGACCACGCCCATTCTTGAAGCCCGTGACCTGAGCAAGCGCTTCCCTGGCCCGAAGAAACTGTTCACTCCAGCCCGCTTTGTGACGGCGGTGGATCGCGTTTCCCTCTCCGTGATGCCCGGTGAAACGCTGGCGATTGTCGGGGAATCCGGGTCCGGCAAATCCACGCTCGGCCGTCTGCTGCTGCGTTTGCTGGCCGCCAGCGAAGGACGTGTGTTTTATCAGGGGGAGGAGATCACACTCGCCTCGGGAGCCCGTCTCAACCAGCTGCGCCGTGAATTACAGATTATTTTTCAGGATCCTTTTGCGTCGCTAAACCCGCGCATGACGGTTGAGCAGATTGTGGGTGAGCCGCTGTGGCTGCATCAGGAGATGAAAAAAGCCGATCGTCACTATCGCGTCGCGGAACTGCTTAAAACCGTGGGCCTGCCTGCCGCCTGGGCGGCGCGTTTTCCGCACGAGTTTTCAGGTGGGCAACGCCAGCGTATTGGTATTGCGCGTGCGCTGGCTTCCGGGCCAAAACTGCTGCTGGGTGACGAGCCCGTCTCGGCGCTGGATGTTTCCGTGCAGGCGCAGGTGATCAATCTGCTGGAAAGCCTGAAGCATCAGCTGGGGCTAACAATGGTGATTGTGGCCCACGGCCTGGCGGTCATCCGCCATATGAGCGACCGCGTGGCAGTGATGTATCTCGGGCAGATCGTTGAGCTTGCCAGCGTCGACGAGATCTTTGACGCGCCTCTCCATCCTTACACCCAGGCGCTCATCGCCTCTGCGCCGCAGATGCAGCCGGGCGCCCGACGCGCTGCCCCGTTGCTGCAAGGGGATTTACCGAACCCGGCCGATCCCCCGACCGGGTGCCGATTCCATACCCGTTGCCCGTATGCCACGGATGAATGTCGCCTTGCCGAGCCCATTAATCAGGTGCTGGAAGGCGGACGCCAGATTGCCTGCCACCGCTGGCAGGAGATTAACCGCGATCGCAGTGTTATCCAGATAGCACCGCCGTCTGCCGCCTTTCTGCGCCGCCGCGCGCTGTTTGAACACGCGGTCTCTCACTCCTCCCTTCCTTCAAGGAACTCATGATAATGACAATGCGTAATTCTCTTTTGACCGTACTGGGAAGTGTTATGTTGCTCGGCGCGGCGCTGCCCGCCCAGGCTGAAAGCGTGCTGCGAGTAGGGCTGGGTGCAGACCCGGACATGCTCGATCCGCATCTGGCGCGCACCTATTATGGCCGCTTCGTTTTTGCCTCCCTGTGCGACAGGCTGGTGGATGTGGACGAAAACCTGAAAGTGGTGCCGGGTCTGGCGAAAGAGTGGACCTGGAGCGAGGATGGCAAAACCCTGACCTTCAATTTGCGTGAAGGCGTCACCTTCCATGACGGCGAAAAATTCGATGCGGCAGCGGCAAAATACAACCTCGACCGGGCGCTGACCTTAAAAGGCTCTCTGCGTAAAAGTGAAATATCGTCCGTGGAGTCCGTTGAGGTCACCGGCCCGATGCAGATTGCGCTGCACCTGAAAACGCCTGACGCTGCGCTGCTGATGCAGCTCACCGACCGCGCCGGGGCGATGATGGCCCCCGAAGCGGCGAAAAAGCCTGACTTTGCCGCCCATCCGGTCTGTTCCGGCCCGTACAAATTCGACAGCCGCGTGTCGCAGGACCGCATTGTTCTGACCCGCTTCGACAACTACTGGAATAAAGACGCCTACCACTTCGACAAAATTATCTATCTGCCGATCCCGGATGCCTCCGTGCGTCTGGCGAACCTGCGCGCAGGCGATCTCGATCTGACCGAAGGTATCGCTGCCAGCGACGTTAAAACCGTCGAAGCCGACAGCAAGCTGGCGCTGGCGAAGGTGACCGGGCTCGGGTATCAGGGCATCACCTTTAACATCAACAACGGCAAGGTGCCGGCTAACGATCCATTTAAGGATGCCCGCGTGCGCGAGGCGTTTTCTCAGGCCATTGACCGCGATGCGCTCAATCAGGTGGTCTTTGAAGGGCTGTATACCCCTGCTAACCAGGCGTTTTCGACGGTAAGTCCGTATCACGTCAACCTGCCGGTGCCACCGCGCGACGTCGAGAAGGCCAAAGCGCTGTT
Source organism: Enterobacter cloacae complex sp. R_G8 (assembly GCF_024599795.1). NCBI lineage: Bacteria > Pseudomonadati > Pseudomonadota > Gammaproteobacteria > Enterobacterales > Enterobacteriaceae > Enterobacter > Enterobacter cloacae complex sp. R_G8. Next base: position 4,127,742 of record NZ_CP102246.1, on the reverse strand, counting down.
GAAAGCCGCAGGCGTCACTACGCCGCTGAACGTGAATCTGCTGGTGCCGAACAACCCAACCTCGCAGCAGGTGGGTCAGGTACTGCAGGCGATGGTGGCCGAGGCGGGCTTTACCCTGAATCTACAGATGACCGAGTTCGCCACGTTGCTCGATCGCCAGCAGAGCGGCGACTATCAGCTGAGTTTCTCCGGATGGTCAGGCCGCCCGGACCCGGACGGCAGCATCTACGGTTTTATCCACAGCAAAGGGACGCTTAACGACGGACGTTACAGCAATGCGCAGGTTGATGAGTGGCTGACGCAGGCGCGCCTCAGTACTGACAAAGCCGTTCGCCAGCCGCTGTACGACAAGGTGGTGAAGCAGCTGCAAACCGACATGCCGATTGCCTACCTCTACTTCGAGCCGCGCATTTTCGGGCTGAACAAAAGCGTGCAGGGCTTTAAACCTTATCCGGACGGCATCGTGCGTCTGGCCGGTGTGACGCTGGCGAAATAACCGTCCTGAGGAGAACCCATGCTGGAACTGATTTGCAAACGGCTGCTGCTGGCCATTCCGACCCTGCTGCTGGTGAGCATGATGGTGTTCGGGCTGCAGAAGCTGCTGCCCGGCGACCCGCTGATCGCCATGGCGGGTGAGGAACGCGATCCGGCGGTGATCGCCCAGCTGCGCGCTGAGCTCAATCTGGATGCGCCTATCCCGGTGCAGTATTTCCACTGGCTGACGCGTGCGCTGCAGGGCGATCTTGGGGTCTCCTTACGCACGCACGAACCGGTGACCGAGCTGATCGCCAGTAAACTGCCGGTCACGCTGGAGCTGTCGCTGCTGGCGATGATCATCGCCCTGGTATTCGGCATCAGCATGGGGATCCTCGCGGCCGTGAACAAAAACAGCTGGGTCGATCACGGGGCGAACTTTGTGGCGATCTCCGGGATCTCGATACCGCACTTCTGGCTCGGGATCCTGCTGATTCTGGTCTTCTCGGTCAATCTGCAATGGCTGCCCGCGTCCGGCTACGTGCCGTTTAGTGAAGATCCGGTGCAGAACCTGCGGACGTTGCTGCTGCCTGCCGCCGTGCTCGGCACCGGGCTGGCGGCCACGCTGATGCGCCATACCCGCGCCTCCATGATCGCCGTGCTCAAGGCTGACTACATCCGCACCGCGCGGGCCAAGGGGTTGCTGCCAAAAGCCGTCATCATCAAGCATGCGTTTCGCAACGCGCTGGTGCCGGTGATCACCCTCACCACGCTACTGTTCGGCGAGCTGCTGGGGGGCGCGGTGCTGACCGAGCAAGTCTTCACCATTCCGGGGTTTGGCAAAATGATCGTCGACTCGGTGTTTAACCGCGACTATGCGGTGGTGCAGGGCGTGGTGTTGATCGTGGCGATTGGCTTCCTGCTGCTGAATCTTTTGGCCGACGTGCTGTACGTCCTTATCAACCCGAAAATGCGAGGTTAATCATGGCGGAACTGACAACTCAAACCGTTGCCCCGGTTCTGCCCCGCGCGCAGAACCGGGTGCTCAAGAAATTTCTCGCCAATAAAAGCGCGGTGATTGGCGCGGCGGTGGTGGGCTTCTTTGTGCTGGTGGCGCTGCTGGCACCGTGGATCGCGCCGTTCGATCCGGTGAAAGCGAATTTTCTCGCGGTGCGCAAAGCACCCTCGGCGATGTACTGGTTCGGCACTGACGAACTGGGGCGCGATATCTTATCCCGCATTATCTGGGGGGCCAGAACCTCGCTGATGGCGGGGTGTATGTCGGTGGTGATCGCGGTGGTCATCGGCGTGCCGCTGGGGCTGGTGGCAGGCTACTTTCAGAAAATGTGGGACGGGGTGATCTCTCGCGTTATCGAGGCGCTGCTGGCCTGTCCGTTCCTGATCATGGCGATCGCCCTCGGGGCGTTTTTAGGGCCAAGCCTGACCAACGCCATGATCGCCATTGGCCTTTCCGCGATGCCGATCTTCGCCCGCCTCACGCGCGGCCAGGTGATCGCCATTCGCAACGAAGAGTACATCGACGGCGCGCGGGCGATCGGCCTGCCGGATCGCTGGATCATCATCAAATATGTCCTGCCGAACGTGATGTCACCCATTCTGGTGCAGGCTACCCTGGCGATTGCCTCAGCGATTATCGCCGAAGCCAGCCTCTCGTTTCTGGGTCTGGGGCAGCAGCCGCCGAACCCTTCCTGGGGCTCAATGCTTAACACCGCCAAAGGCTTCCTTGAGCAGGCGCCCTGGATGTCCATTTTCCCCGGCGTGGCGATTTTCCTTGCCGTGCAGGGCTTTAATTTACTCGGCGACGGGCTACGCGATGCGCTCGATCCGCGCCACGACTAAGGAGTCATGATGACCAAAGCGCTTGATTTTACGTCCGGTTACGCTTCGCGACGCCCGCCGATGATGGGCCATAACGCGGTTGCCACCTCGCAGCCGCTGGCGGCGCAGGCGGGGATGAAGATGCTGCAGCTGGGCGGCAACGCCGTTGATGCGGCTGTCGCCACCGCGATGGCGCTGACGGTGGTTGAACCCACCGGCAACGGGATTGGCAGCGATGCTTTCGCCATCGTCTGGGATGGCGAAAAGCTCCATGGCCTGAACGCCTCCGGCCGTTCGCCTGCGAGCTGGCACGCGGATCTGTTCGCTGGCAAAACGGCGATGCCGGAAATCGGCTGGGATGCGGTAACCGTGCCCGGCGCGGTATCGGGCTGGGTGGCACTGGCGGAGCGTTTTGGCACGCTGCCGCTGACCACGCTGGCGCAGCCTGCCATTGAGTATGCGCGTAACGGTTTTCCCGTCTCACCGCTGATTGGTCATCTCTGGCAGCGCGGTTATAACAAGCTCAAAGACCAGCCGGGCTTTAGCGCCTGCTTCGCGCCGGAAGGCCGTGCCCCGCGCGTGGGGGAGATCTTCCGTAACCCGGCGCAGGCGAACTCGCTGGAGCTGATTGCAAAAACCAACGGCGAGGCGTTTTACCGGGGCGAGCTGGCGCAGAAAATTGCCGCCTTCGCCAAAGCGCACGGTGCCCATTTGACGGCTGAGGATCTGGCGAATCATCGTGTGGACTGGGTGGATCTGTTGTCGCGCGACTTTGCCGGCGGTTCGGTGCAGGAGCTGCCGCCGAACGGGCAGGGGATCGCCACGCTGATTGCACTTGGCATTCTGGAGCAGTGCGGCATTGAGCACCATCACCCGGATTCCGTGCAGTCCCTGCATTTGTCTATTGAGGCGATGAAGCTGGCGCTGGCGGATCTCGACCGCTACGTGGCGGATGAAGCGCACATGGAGTTTGCGGCCAAAGAGCTGCTGAGCGACCATTATCTGAAGTCGCGCGCTGCGCTTATCGACCCTGATAAAGCCTCGGATTTTGAGTACGGTTCGCCGACGCAGAGCGGCACGGTCTACATCAGCACCGCGGATGCCAGCGGGATGATGGTTTCGTTTATCCAGTCCAACTTTATGGGCTTTGGTTCAGGGATTGTGGTGCCGGATACCGGGATCAGCCTGCAAAACCGCGGCTGCGGATTTGTGCTGGATCCGAAGCACCCGAACGCGCTGGCGGGCAGCAAGCGTCCGTTCCACACCATCATTCCGGGCTTTGCGATGGACGGCAACGGCAAGCCGCTGATGTCGTTTGGCGTGATGGGCGGCCCAATGCAGGCGCAAGGGCATATGCAGATGGCGCTGCGCATCATGCTGCACGGGCAAAACCCGCAGGCGGCCATCGATGCCCCGCGCTGGCGCGTGGTGCAGGGCAGGGAGGTGATCGTCGAATCAACGTTCGATCGCAATACCATTGCCGCCCTGCGTGAACGTGGCCACCACATCGTCGTGGAAGATCCGCTCCAGGAGTATAACTTTGGCGGTGCGCAGGTGATTTACCGGATGCCGGAAGGGCACTACGTGGCCGCGACGGAGAGCCGCAAAGACGGGCAGGCGCTGGTGAGTTAATCTTTTATCCTCCCTCTCCCTTGAGGGAGAGGGTTCGGGTGAGGGGAAAATGTCACCCAATACTAAACGGATCCGCATCCTGCCAGGCGGGGAACTTCTCGCGATACTCCTTCAACGCCGTCAACGACAGCTCGGCATCAATCCGCGTCGCCTGATGCGGCTCGGCGGTGGCGATGATCTCACCCTGTGGATTCACTACCCGGCTGTCGCCGCGATAGTGATGCCCATTGCCGTCGGTTCCCACGCGGTTACAGCCCACCACGTACGCCTGGTTTTCAATTGCGCGTGCCACCAGCAGCGACTGCCAGTGCAGGGAGCGCGGCGCAGGCCAGTTGGCGACATACAGCGCAAGGTCGTAATCGTTGCGGTTGCGTGACCAGACCGGGAAGCGCAGGTCGTAGCAGACCAGCGGCAGAATACGCCAGCCGCGCCACTCGAACACCACGCGTTCGTTGCCGGCTTCATAATGATGATGTTCATCGGCCATGCGGAACAGGTGGCGCTTATCGTAGAAGTGCACCTTTCCTTCCGGCTCAACCAGCAGGAAGCGGTTCACCGGGCCGCGTTCCGTTTGCAGGGCGGCGCTCCCGGCGATCAGCGCGTTGGTCTGCTGCGCTTTGACGTGCATCCAGGCGACCACCTCATCCTGCGGCATAGACTGTTGTGCGGCTTCCATCGCAAAGCCCGTGGTGAACATCTCCGGCAGGACAATCACATCGCGCCCGGTAATGCCTTCCAGTTGACGATCAAAGTGGCGCAGGTTGGCAGGACCATCCATCCACACTAAAGGTTGCTGCAAAATCGAAATCTTCAGACCAGGCACAATTCAGACTCCTCAAACGACCACTTTTTGACACTGTAGCACGACATAACGAGAAAATGTGGCAATAAAAAACCCCGCGCGGGGCGGGGTTTGTCAGGACGAAACGCGTTATGCGGCTTCCGGTTTACGGTGTTTCTCCGGCAGCTTTACCGGCTGTGTCGCCAGCTCGTCCGGCTCGAAGTCATCCACGTTAATGCTGCGCAGACGGCTCTCTTCGGCTTTCACCAGAATAGCGGCTTCATTGTTGTCGATAATCCCCCCCGCCAGAGCCTGTTTCGCCAGTTCATCCAGGCGGGTAAACGGCAGGTTTTTGCCCAGCTGTTTGCAGATCTTCTGGTGAATCGGGTCGGCAGCCATCACATCCAGCAGCGCCTCTTCCAGCAGACCCACCGGGTTATGCGGCGTTGGGGTCAGATACTGACCGCGGCCGATACGGGAGCGGGTTGCGCTCGGTACCTGCAGGATCTTCGCCACTTTATGATCCAGCCTGTCGGACGGTGCCAGGTGATGACGTCCGGTCGGGAAGATCACCACGCGCAGGGCGCCTGCGACAAAGCGGTTCGGGAAGTTCGCCAGCAGGTCGTCAATCGCCTGTTCTGCCTGATACATCGCATCCTGCACGCCCCAGTGCACCAGCGGCAGATCCGCTTCCTGACGGCCTTCATCGTCGTAGCGTTTCAGTACCGCAGAGGCCAGGAAAATCTGGCTCAGCACATCCCCCAGACGGGCAGAGATACGTTCACGACGCTTCAGGCTACCGCCCAGTACCGCCATGGAGACGTCGGACAGCAGCGCCAGGTTGGCGCTCAGCCGGTTCAGATGCTGGTAATAACGTTTTGTCGCATCATGGGTTGGCGTGGCGCTGGTCAGCCCGCGGGTCAGGCCCAGCCAGAAGCTACGCACTTTGTTGCTTCCCACATGACCGATATGTTTGAACAGCAGTTTATCGAAGGCATCCACGTCGTTATTCTGCGCGGCAGCCATCTCTTCCAGCACGTACGGATGGCAACGAATCGCCCCCTGGCCGAAGATCATCATGCTGCGGGTGAGGATATTGGCCCCTTCAACGGTGATGGCGATCGGTGCGCCCTGATAGCCACGCGCCAGGAAGTTGCCTTCGCCGAGCATAATGCCTTTCCCGCCCGCGATATCCATTGCATCAATGATTGACTGCTGTGCGCGGTGGGTGCAGTGGTACTTCACAATCGCGGACAGTACGGCCGGTTTTTCACCCAGCATAATGCCGTAGGTAATTAACGACGCGGCAGCATCCATCACGTAGGCGTTGCCTGCGATACGCGCCAGCGGCTCTTCAATGCCTTCCATCTTGCCGATGGAGATTTTGAACTGACGACGGATGTGCGCGTAGGCACCAATCCCCATCGCCACCGATTTCAGCCCGCCGGTTGAGTTCGACGGCAGGGTAATGCCGCGACCAACGGACAGACATTCCACCAGCATACGCCAGCCCTGACCGGCCATTTTCGGCCCACCGATGATGTAATCAATCGGCACAAAGATATCCTGACCGCGGGTCGGACCGTTCTGGAACGGTACGTTCAGCGGGAAGTGACGACGACCGATTTCAACGCCCGGGGTAGAGGTGGGGATCAGCGCACAGGTGATGCCCAGATCTTCTTCGCCGCCCAGCAGTTTTTCCGGGTCGGAGAGTTTAAACGCCAGCCCCAGTACGGTGGCGACGGGGGCGAGGGTGATATAACGTTTGTTCCAGGTCAGGCGCATACCCAGCACCTGCTCGCCCTGCCATTCGCCCATGCAGACCACGCCGGTATCCGGGATGGCACCTGCATCGGAACCTGCTTCCGGGCTGGTCAGCGCGAAGCATGGAATCTCCTGACCACGTGCCAGACGCGGCAGATAGTGATCTTTCTGCTCTTTGGTACCGTAATGCTGCAGCAATTCGCCCGGGCCTAAAGAGTTAGGTACGCCTACGGTGATCGCCAGGATCCCGGAGACGCCGGCCAGTTTTTGCAGCACGCGAGCCTGAGCATAAGCGGAGAATTCCAGACCGCCGTACTCTTTTTTGATGATCATCGCGAAGAAGCGATGCTCTTTCAGGTATGCCCACAGCTCCGGCGGCAGGTCGGCCATTTCATGAGTGATGGCAAAGTCATTGGCCATGCGGCAGGCTTCTTCCACCGGACCATCGATAAAGGCTTGTTCTTCCGCCGTCAGACGCGGTTGCGGATAGTTATGCAGTTTTTTCCAGTCCGGGTTGCCCTGGAACAGGTCGCCTTCCCACCAGGTGGTACCGGCATCAATCGCTTCTTTCTCGGTGCGCGACATCGGCGGCATCACTTTGCGGAACCCTTTGAACACCGGCGCGGAGATCATCGACTTACGCATCGGCGCCAGGTTAAACGGCAGAAGAATGATGGCCAGCGGCACTAAAAGCCAGATATTCCAGAGACCTGCGACGCCAAGCGCAGCCGTCCAGGCCAGAAGAATCAGGCTGCTCAGGAATAAACTTACACGGTGATAGAACAACACACCGAGCAGGACAACGGTTGCGAGAATGCTCAAAATCATCATAAAGAAAAGCTCCCTTGCTTGTAGGAGGTCTGACCACTTGTGATGATATGGTTGTAGTTGATGTCATTTCCTTTAGCAATGTGTTTACAAAATAATTACAACCTGGTTCACATTGTTCGCGTTTTACCCGGCACGAAAAAGCAAAACGCCGGACGTTTCTCATGGCTTTAGCTTCTCGCTTTTCCTGCTATCCGGTACACTCCACTGTGTTATTTCATCAATACTGAAGGATTATCCTCATGTACCAGGATCTTATTCGTAACGAACTGAACGAAGCGGCGGAAACGCTGGCTAACTTTCTGAAAGATGATGCCAATATTCACGCTATTCAGCGCGCGGCGGTCCTGCTGGCCGACAGCTTCAAAGCCGGTGGCAAAGTGCTCTCCTGCGGTAACGGCGGCTCCCACTGTGACGCGATGCACTTCGCAGAAGAGCTGACCGGACGTTATCGTGAAAACCGCCCGGGCTACCCGGCGATTGCGATTTCCGACGTGAGCCACATCTCCTGCGTGGGCAATGATTTCGGTTACGACTACATTTTCTCCCGCTACGTTGAAGCGGTGGGTCGTGAAGGTGACGTGCTGCTGGGTATCTCCACCTCTGGCAACTCCGGCAACGTGATCAAAGCGATTGCTGCGGCGCGTGAAAAAGGGATGAAAGTCATCACCCTGACGGGCAAAGATGGCGGTAAGATGGACGGTACCGCGGACGTTGAAATCCGTGTTCCGCACTTCGGTTATGCTGACCGCATTCAGGAAATTCACATCAAAGTGATCCATATCCTGATCCAGCTGATCGAAAAAGAGATGGTTAAGTAAGACTTCGCTGGGGGGCAGCAATGCCCCCCGCAGTTGTGGAGTGGAGGTGATCTATGTGCGAACTGCTCGGGATGAGCGCCAATGTGCCAACCGATATCTGCTTTAGCTTCACCGGGCTGGTACAGCGCGGTGGGGGAACCGGGCCGCATAAAGACGGCTGGGGTATCACCTTCTACGAAGGCAAAGGGTGTCGCACGTTCAAAGATCCGCAACCCAGCTTCAATTCACCGATAGCTAAACTGGTGCAGGACTACCCCATTAAGTCCCGCTCGGTGATCGCCCATATTCGCCAGGCAAACCGCGGCGAAGTGGCGCTCGAAAACACCCATCCGTTCACCCGTGAGTTGTGGGGCCGTAACTGGACCTACGCGCATAACGGGCAACTTACGGGCTATAAGTCGCTGGAGACCGGGAATTTCCGCCCGGTTGGCGAAACCGACAGCGAAAAAGCCTTTTGCTGGCTGCTGCATAAGCTGACAGAGCGTTATCCGCGCACCCCGGGCAACATGGCGGCAGTTTTTAAGTATATTGCGTCGCTGGCGTCTGAACTGCGCGAAAAGGGCGTGTTTAACATGCTGCTGTCTGACGGGCGCTATGTGATGGCGTTCTGCTCGACGAACCTGTTCTGGATCACCCGCCGTGCGCCGTTTGGCGTGGCAAAGCTGCTCGATCAGGATGTGGAAATTGATTTTCAGAAAGAGACCACACCAAATGATGTGGTCACGGTGATCGCTACGCAGCCGCTGACGGGCAACGAGACCTGGCAAAAGATTATGCCAGGCGAGTGGGTACTATTTTGTCTCGGGGACCGTGTAATTTGATGCCAGCTGTGGGTGGACAACTTCGTGGCTCAGCGGTTTGCTGACCACATAACGGCCATCCACAACCGAGACGACAGGCGGCTTGTGCGTTTGCTCGAAATAGTCATACCCCGGTTTTAGCTGTTTCCAGAAATCCGCGTAGTAAGAGTACTTGTGACGCGCCATGTTGGCATCGGTCATGCGGAACGGGTAGATGCTGACCTGAACGTTTGGCTGACCAAAGACCAGTGCGCCCGTGACAAACTGGAAAATCTCATCAATGCCGGAATCGGTCATCGCGTAACAGCCGATCGAGACACAGGCACCGTGGATCATCAGGTATTTCCCTTCGTAACCGTGTGCACGGTCAAAGGCATTCGGGAAGCCGATATTGATCGCTTTATAGAAACGGCTATCCGGTTTTAGCTGGTTACGCTGAACGTTGTAAAACCCTTCCGGGCTTTTGAAATCGCCCTGACGCTGTTTTGGCCCCAGGCCACCGGAGTAGTTACAAATCTTGTAGCTGTCGAGCAGCTGATATGTCTCACCCATTTTCACAAACAGGTCGAGTGTGCGTTCTTCCTTGAAGATTTGAATATAAACGGGGGATCCCATTAGCTGCTGTTTATATTCTTTGCTCACAGGCGTGGTTGAACTGTTGCTGCTGAGCAGCCCGGCAAACGACACGCACGGAATCAGGAGCATCGCAATGAACAATGCGATTTTACGCATACTACAAGTTCCTTGATAAAACTAAGACCAACTTGCCAGAACGGCAAAAGAGACCCGAAATCAGATTAATCTGTTAGGAGCGCTCACATTAGCACCGCTATAGATTTTCGCAAGAGCGGAGCAGTTAGTTTACAAATTAGTTTTACTTTATAACCCATCACAATCGCGTTGACTCCAGGAACTTTGCGTATCAGTTCGCAATTTGGAACCTGTGGCGGCGTTTTCTCTGCCCGGAAAACACCGGAAATGGTAAACTTCACGCCCTCTGAAGAGTTGTTCACGGAAACTTGCTAACCACATGTTTAAAATAAGAAAAGGACTTGACCTGCCCATCGCAGGCGTGCCCGAACAGCACGTTTCGGCAGGCGCAAGCGTTCGCCATGTTGCCATTCTGGGTGACGATTACGTGGGGATGCGCCCCTCAATGCTGGTCCAGCAGGACGATCGCGTCATTAAAGGGCAGGCGCTGTTCGAAGATAAAAAAAATCCCGGCGTGATGTTCACCGCCCCTGCCAGCGGCACCGTTGTGGCGATTAATCGTGGGGAGCGCCGCGTGTTGCAGTCGGTGGTTATCCGCATTGAAGGGGATGAACAGCGTGAGTTTGCCCATTATGAAGCCGCAGACCTCGCGGCGTTGAGCCGTGAAACCGTTCAGGCGCAACTGCTGGACGCCGGTTTGTGGACCGCATTTCGCACTCGCCCCTTCAGCAAAACACCTGTGCCCGATACGGTTCCGGCCGCTATTTTCGTGACGGCAATCGACACCAACCCGCTCAGTGCAGACCCGCAGCCGGTTATTCTGGCACAACGCCAGGCCTTTGATGCCGGGCTGACCGTTCTCACGCGGTTGACGTCCGGGAAAGTGCATGTCTGTCAGGCCAGTGGTGGTAAACTCGGCGGTCATCCGCAGGGACAGGTCACGTTTAACGAATTTGCAGGCCCGCATCCGGCGGGGCTGGTGGGGACGCATATTCACTTTCTTGAGCCGGTCAGCCTGACAAAACAGGTCTGGCACCTTAACTATCAGGACGTGATTGCCATCGGCAAACTCTTTACCACCGGTAAGCTCTGCACAGAGCGAGTGATCGCGATTGGCGGGCCGCAGGCGGCACACCCGCGCCTGGTGACGACGCTGTTGGGGGCGGATATCAATGAACTGCTGGACGACGAAACCAAAGCGGGTGAAAACCGTCTGATTTCCGGTTCGGTACTCAGCGGCCGTCATGCCGTTGGGTCGCAGGCCTATCTGGGGCGCTTCCATCTGCAGGTGAGCGTGGTTCTGGAAGGGCGCGAGAAAGAGCTCTTCGGCTGGGTGCTGCCAGGTGCAGAAAAGTATTCCGTCACCCGCACCACGCTCGGCCACTTCCTGCGTCATAAGCTGTTCAACTTCTCCACCAGCACAAACGGCGGCGAGCGCGCCATGGTGCCGATTGGCAACTACGAGCGTGTTATGCCGCTCGATATTCTGCCGACCATGCTGCTGCGCGATCTGCTTGCCGGAGACACCGACAGCGCCCAGGCGCTCGGTTGTCTTGAACTGGACGAAGAAGATCTGGCGCTCTGCACCTATGTCTGTCCGGGCAAATACGAATATGGACCGGTATTGCGCGAGGTGTTAACCCGCATTGAGCAGGAAGGATAACCGATGGGCTTAAAACACCTCTTTGAAAAAATTGAGCCGCACTTTACCGAGGGTAAACTGAAAAAGTATTACCCGCTGTATGAAGCGACGACCACCATTTTCTACACGCCGGGGCTGGTGACGAAAGGGGCGGCGCACGTTCGTGACGCCATCGACCTGAAGCGAATGATGATTCTGGTCTGGTTTGCCGTCTTCCCGGCAATGTTCTGGGGCATGTACAACGTGGGGCTGCAGACCATTCCGGCGCTGCATCATCTGTACGATGCTCAGCAACTGGCGCAGGTGATCCAGTCTGACTGGCACTACCGTCTGGCGCAGTCGCTGGGCGTGAGTTTTGCCCCAGATGCGGGCTGGGTCAGCATGATGACGCTGGGGGCGGTGTTCTTCCTGCCGATCTACATCACGGTATTTATCGTGGGCGGCTTCTGGGAAGTGCTGTTTGCCATTATTCGCAAACATGAGATCAACGAAGGCTTCTTTGTTACTTCCATTCTGTTTGCCCTGATTGTCCCGCCAACGTTGCCGCTCTGGCAGGCCGCGCTGGGGATCAGCTTTGGTGTGGTCATCGCGAAAGAGATCTTCGGGGGAACCGGGCGTAACTTCCTCAACCCTGCGCTGGCAGGGCGTGCGTTCCTGTTCTTTGCCTATCCGGCACAAATCTCCGGCGATCTGGTGTGGACGGCCGCAGACGGTTTCTCCGGCGCGACGCCCCTTTCACAATGGGCGGCGCACGGCGGTGAAACGCTGGTCAATAACGCGACAGGCCAGCCCGTGACCTGGTTTGATGCGTTTATGGGCAACATTCCTGGCTCCATTGGGGAGGTCTCCACGCTGATGATTTTAATTGGCGGGGCGATCATCCTGTTTGGTCGCGTGGCCTCCTGGCGGATTGTCGCCGGTGTCATGATCGGCATGGTGCTGACTGCCACACTGTTCAACCTTATTGGTTCCGCCACCAACCCGATGTTCTCCATGCCGTGGTACTGGCATCTGGTGCTGGGCGGTTTTGCCTTCGGCATGATGTTCATGGCTACCGATCCGGTCTCTGCTTCCTTTACTGACAGAGGGAAATGGAGCTATGGCGTGCTCATTGGGGTGATGTGTGTCCTGATTCGTGTGGTCAACCCGGCCTATCCGGAAGGGATGATGTTGGCCATTCTGTTTGCCAACCTGTTTGCGCCACTGTTCGATTATCTGGTCGTGCGCGCCAACATTAAGCGGAGGAAGGCACGTGGCTGAAATCAAAAATAACGACAGCATCGGCAAAACGCTGCTGGTGGTGCTGGTCCTGTGCCTGGTCTGTTCCATTGTGGTGGCTGGTTCTGCCGTGGGGTTAAAGCCGCGACAGCAGGAGCAGCGCGCGCTGGATAAACAGCGCAACATTCTGGCCGTCGCCGGGCTGATGCAGGAAGGGATGAGTGCAGACGATGTGTCGGCCGTCTTTGCTGAGCGCATTACCGCGCGTCTGGTGGATTTAAAAACGGGTCAACTGCTGGATAAAGATCCGGCGAAATATAACCAGGCGCTGGCATTAAAAGACCCGCAGATGAGCCTGACGCTGGACGCATCCCAGGATCCGGCGGGCATCAAGCGTCGCAGCAATCTGGCTGAAGTCTATCTCGTGCGCGATGAACAAAAACGGGTGCAGGAAGTGGTGCTGCCTATTTACGGCAACGGCCTGTGGTCAATGATGTACGCCTTTGTGGCGCTTGATACGGATGGCCGCACCGTGAAAGGTATCACCTACTATGACCAGGGCGAAACGCCGGGGCTCGGCGGTGAAGTGGAGAACCCTAACTGGCGCGCGCAGTTTGTTGGCAAAAAAGTGCTCGACGATAACGGTCTGCCTGCCCTGAAGGTGATGAAAGGGGCCGCTCGTCCTGGTGACGACTACGCCGTTGACGGGCTTTCCGGCGCCACGCTCACCTCCAAAGGGGTGCAGCACAGTTTTGATTTCTGGATGGGCGAGCTCGGTTTTGGTCCTTTCCTGAAAAATGTACGTGAAGGAGCGCTGAACCATGGCTGATACGGGTGAACTGAAAGAAGTTAAAAAGGTGCTCATCGGCCCGCTGCTGGCCAACAACCCCATTACCTTACAGGTGCTGGGCGTCTGTTCGGCGCTGGCGGTGACCACCAAGCTGGAAACAGCGGTAGTGATGACGCTGGCAGTAACGCTGGTTACTGCGTTTTCCAGCATGTTTATCTCCATGATCCGCCATCACATTCCGAATAGCGTGAGGATCATCGTCCAGATGGCGATCATCGCCTCGCTGGTGATTGTGGTCGATCAGCTGCTGCGTGCCTTTGCCTATGAAACCTCAAAACAGCTCTCGGTGTTTGTGGGGCTGATCATCACCAACTGTATCGTGATGGGGCGTGCAGAAGCCTACGCCATGAAAATGCCTCCGCTGGCGAGCTTTATGGACGGCATTGGTAACGGCCTCGGCTACGGCGTGATCCTGCTGACCGTGGGGTTCCTGCGCGAGTTGATTGGCAGCGGTAAGCTGTTTGGCATCACGGTGCTGGACACGGTGCAGAACGGCGGCTGGTATCTGCCAAACGGCCTGTTCCTGCTGGCTCCAAGCGCATTTTTCATTATCGGTTTGCTGATCTGGCTGATTCGTACTCTGAAGCCAGAACAGCAGGAAAAGGAGTAACCGACAATGGCTCATTACCTGAGTTTGTTTGTGCGCGCGGTGTTTGTTGAAAACATGGCGCTCGCGTTTTTCCTCGGCATGTGTACGTTCCTTGCCGTGTCCAAAAAGGTGTCGACGGCGTTTGGCCTGGGCGTCGCGGTTACCGTGGTGCTTGGCCTGTCGGTGCCAATCAATAACCTGGTGTACAACTTTGTGCTGCGTGACAGCGCGCTGGTGGAGGGGGTGGATCTCAGCTTCCTGAACTTCATCACCTTTATCGGTGTGATTGCGGCGCTGGTGCAAATCCTTGAGATGATCCTCGATAAGTATTTCCCGTCACTCTACAACGCGCTGGGGATCTTCCTGCCGTTGATCGCGGTGAACTGCGCCATCTTCGGTGGCGTCTCGTTTATGATTCAGCGTGATTACAACTTCAGCGAATCAATTGTGTATGGTTTCGGCTCCGGGATCGGCTGGATGCTGGCTATCGTCACCATGGCGGGGATCCGCGAAAAAATGAAATATGCCAACGTGCCTGCAGGCCTGCGTGGCTTAGGGATCACCTTTATCACCACCGGTCTCATGGCGCTGGGCTTTATGTCCTTCTCCGGTGTGCAGCTATAAGGGCTAACTGATGGAAATTATGCTTGGCGTGGCGATGTTCACGCTGATTGTACTGGTGCTGTCGGGGTTGATTCTGGTAGCGCGCGCGAAGCTGGTGAATTCCGGCGATGTCATTATCGATATCAACGATGAACCGCAAAACCAGATCCGCACGCCAGCCGGCGATAAACTGCTGAATACGCTTGCCGGCAACGGCATCTTCGTCTCTTCGGCCTGCGGTGGCGGTGGCTCCTGCGGGCAGTGCCGCGTAAAGGTGAAAGAGGGCGGTGGCGATATTCTGCCCACTGAACTGTCGCACATCACCAAGCGTGAGGCGAAAGAGGGCTGCCGTCTGGCCTGTCAGGTCGCCGTGCGCCAGAACATGAAAATTGAACTGCCGGAGGAGATTTTCGGCGTCAAAAAATGGGAATGCGAAGTTATCTCCAACGATAACAAAGCCACCTTTATCAAAGAGCTTAAACTGCGGGTGCCTGAAGGAGAGAGCGTTCCGTTCCGGGCGGGGGGCTATATCCAGATTGAATGTCCGGAGCACACCGTAGCCTACGCTGACTTCGATGTGCCTGACGAATACCGTGCCGACTGGGATAAATTCAATCTCTTCCGCTTTGTCTCTGAGGTTAAAGAGCCCGCGCTTCGTGCTTACTCCATGGCGAACTACCCGGAAGAGAAGGGTATCATCATGCTTAACGTGCGTATCGCCACGCCGCCGCCAGCGGTACCGCATGCGCCGCCGGGCGTCATGTCATCGTATATCTGGTCATTAAAACCAGGCGACAAGGTGACCATCTCCGGCCCGTTTGGCGAGTTCTTTGCGAAAGAGACGGACGCCGAAATGGTATTTATCGGCGGTGGTGCAGGTATGGCGCCGATGCGTTCGCACATTTTCGACCAGCTCAAGCGGCTTGGCAGTCAGCGTAAAATCAGCTTCTGGTACGGGGCGCGTTCACTGCGTGAGATGTTCTATGACGATGAGTTCGAACAGCTGGCGCGTGAAAACCCTAACTTCACCTTCCATGTGGCGCTCTCCGATCCGCAGCCGGAAGATAACTGGACCGGCCATACGGGCTTCATCCACAACGTGCTGTATGAAAACTACCTCAAACAGCATCCTGCGCCGGAAGACTGCGAGTTTTATATGTGTGGTCCGCCAGTGATGAACGCTGCAGTGATCAAGATGCTTAAAGATCTGGGCGTGGAAGATGAGAACATCCTGTTGGACGATTTTGGAGGCTGATGATGCTGACGTTTCTGGCCACCTTCGTGGTCTTTGTGCTGGTGATACTCGGCATGTCGTTAGGCTGGATCATTAAGCGCAAAAGCATTCAGGGCAGTTGCGGTGGGATCTCGTCCATTGGCATGGAAAAGGTCTGCGACTGCCCGGAACCGTGCGACGCCCGCAAAAAACGGATGGCCCGCGAACAGCAGCGCATCATTTAATCTGGTAGGTCGGGTGAGGCGAAGCCACCACCCGACAATTCTCACGCACACTTCTCAACCCTCATTTGTTTACTGTATACTTATCCAGTGATGAGTGAGGGCTTACTATGCGCAAAATAATCCATGTCGATATGGACTGCTTTTTTGCCGCAGTGGAGATGCGTGACAACCCGGCGCTGCGGGATATCCCCATTGCGATTGGCGGTAGCCGCGTGCAGCGCGGGGTGATCAGCACCGCCAACTATCCTGCGCGTAAGTTTGGCGTGCGTAGCGCCATGCCGACGGCGATGGCCTTAAAGCTTTGCCCTCATCTCACGCTCCTGCCTGGCCGGTTTGAGGCGTATAAAGAAGCCTCCCTGCATATCCGCGAAATTTTCTCCCGCTACACCTCCCTGATTGAACCTCTGTCGCTGGACGAAGCGTATCTTGATGTCACCGACAGCGTGCACTGTCACGGCTCCGCGACGCTGATGGCGCAGGAGATCCGCCGGACTATCTTCAACGAACTGAATCTGACCGCGTCGGCGGGTGTCGCACCGGTGAAATTCCTCGCCAAAATAGCGTCCGATCTCAACAAGCCCGACGGCCAGTACGTCATTACCCCGGAAGAGGTCCCGGCGTTTTTAAAAACGTTGCCGCTCGGCAAAATCCCGGGCGTCGGCAAAGTCTCTGCGGCAAAGCTGGAAAGCATGGGGCTGCGAACCTGCGAAGATGTGCAGCGCAGCGATTTAGCCATGCTGCTTAAACGCTTTGGAAAATTTGGCCGCGTGCTGTGGGAGCGCAGTCAGGGGATAGATGAGCGCAGTGTCAGTAGCGAGCGGCTGCGAAAGTCGGTCGGGGTTGAACGCACACTGATTGAAGATATTCATGACTGGTCTGAATGTGAAACCATCATCACGGAGCAGCTCTATCCTGAGCTGGAGCGACGCCTGATAAAGGTAAAACCGGACCTGCTGATTGCCCGTCAGGGCGTGAAACTGAAGTTCAACGATTTCCAGCAGACGACCCAGGAGCACGTCTGGCCGCGTCTGAATAAAGAGGATCTCATCGCGACGGCGAAAAAGGCCTGGGATGAACGTCGGGGCGGGCGAGGGGTCAGGCTGGTGGGATTACACGTTACCTTGCTGGATCCGCAGCTGGAACGTCAGCTGGTATTGGGATTGTAAAAAGGCCGGTGGCGCGACGTTGTTGACCCTCTCCCTTTGGGAGAGGGCTGGGGTGAGGGTATTACTTAGCAGGAATCGCTTTCAGCAGTTCAGTCAGCAGGGTCCAGTAATGGCCCACGCTTTCAATGTGAACCTGCTCATCCGGCGAGTGTGGTCCGGTAATGGTTGGCCCAATGGAGACCATGTCCATGTTCGGGTACGGCTTCTTGAACAGACCACATTCCAGACCCGCGTGGATCACCTGAATGTTCGGGGTGCTGTTGAACAGACGCTGGTATGTTTCACGCACCAGTGCCATCACCGGAGAGCTTGCGTCCGGCTGCCAGCCTGGGTAGCTGCCTTTGGCAGAGGTTTTCGCACCGGCCAGCGTGCCCAGAGATTCCAGCATGCTCACCACGTACTCTTTACCGGTGTCGATAAGCGATCGGATCAGGCAGATGATCTCTGCGCTGTCGTCGCCCATGGTGACCACACCCACGTTCAGCGAGGTTTCAACCACGCCTTTCGCGACGTCTGAGTTGCGGATCACGCCGTTCGGTGTCGCGTTTAACAGCTGAATAAAGGTGTCACGAGACGGGGTGGTCAGTGCGGCTTTATCCGTGGACACGGATTCCAGCACTACGGTCAGGTTCTTCTCTTTCGCGGACAGTTCGTTTTTCAGGATATCCAGATAGACGCTGGAGAGTTTTTTCAGCTCGTCTGCTTTGGCGGCTGGAACGGCTACTGTCGCGAACGCTTCACGTGGAATTGCGTTGCGCAGCGTACCGCCGTTGAAATCGACCAGACGCAGGTCCAGCTCAGCCGCGTGGCCCGCCAGGAAGCGTGCCAGCAGTTTGTTGGCGTTGCCCAGGCCTAAGTGAATATCACCGCCGGAGTGGCCGCCTTTCAGCCCTTTCAGCGTCAGCTTGAAGGTCTGGAAGCCAGCAGGCACCGCTTCACGTGAGAGCGGCAGGGTAGAGATGAAATCAATCCCGCCCGCGCAGCCCATGTAGATCTCGCCTTCTTCTTCGGAGTCGGTGTTGATCAGAATATCCGCCTGCAGCCAGTTCGCCTGCAGACCGAACGCACCGTCCATTCCCGCTTCTTCGGTCATGGTCAGCAGCACTTCCAGTGGACCGTGCTCAACACTGTCGTCCGCCAGTACCGCCAGCGCAGAGGCCATACCGATACCGTTATCTGCACCCAGCGTGGTGCCGCGCGCTTTCACCCAGTCGCCGTCGATGTACGGCTGGATCGGGTCTTTCGTGAAGTCGTGAACAGTGTCGTTGTTTTTCTGTGGCACCATGTCCAGGTGTGCCTGCAGGACCACCGGTTTACGGTTTTCCATGCCAGCGGTCGCCGGTTTGCGGATCAGAATGTTGCCAACCTGGTCACGTTCAGCGTGCAGACCTTTTTCCTTCGCCCAACCCATAATATGTTCGGCAAGCTGTTCTTCATGGTAAGACGGGTGTGGAATGGAGCAGATTTTGGCAAAAATATCCCACAGCGGTTGCGGAGATAATTGAGACAGTTCAGACACGATAAGTCTCCTTGTCGATGCCCTGCAAAGCGAGTTGCAGGTCACAGGGTTAGCAGGTTAATAGTTACCACAAGTCAGGCTTGCGAGATGCAACTGAGAATACCACTTTCTCCGATGGCTGGTAGCATAAAGCATGTAAAAACTCAGGCAGAGGGCGCTAAACACTGGTTTTTAGTGCGTCAGATCTCTATAATCTCGCGCAACCTATTTCCCCCTCGAACACTTTTTAAGCCGTATAAAAACAGGCTGGGACACTTCACATGAGCGAAAAATACGTCGTCACCTGGGACATGTTGCAGATCCACGCACGCAAACTGGCCGCGCGTCTGATGCCTTCTGAACAGTGGAAAGGCATTATTGCCGTTAGCCGTGGCGGTCTGGTACCGGGGGCGCTGCTGGCGCGTGAGCTGGGTATTCGTCATGTCGATACCGTCTGCATCTCCAGCTATGACCACGACAACCAGCGTGAGCTGAAAGTGCTGAAACGCGCGGAAGGCGACGGTGAAGGTTTCATCGTTATCGATGACCTGGTGGATACCGGCGGTACCGCGGTGGCTATCCGCGAAATGTACCCTAAAGCGCATTTTGTCACCATCTTCGCGAAACCGGCGGGCCGCCCACTGGTTGACGATTACGTGATTGATATCCCACAGGATACCTGGATTGAACAGCCATGGGACATGGGCGTGGTCTTTGTACCGCCTATTTCCGGCCGTTAATTCCCGCACGTAACTTTACACGCCCGGCTATGCCGGGCGTTGTTCTTTTTATCCTGCCACGCGTTACAATGGACACTATATGACGTATCCATGGAGGCAACGCAATGACGCAGGCGAATCTCACCGAGACACTCTTCAAACCCCGTTTCAAGCACCCTGAAACTTCGACGCTGGTGCGTCGCTTCAATCCGGGAAACCAGCCTGCCGTCCAGTCTGCGTTAGACGGTAAAAACGTGCCTCACTGGTATCGCATGATTAACCGCCTGATGTGGATCTGGCGCGGTATCGATCCGCGGGAAATCCTCGACGTGCAGGCGCGTATCGTCATGAGTGAAGCCGAGCGTACCGACAGCGAACTTTACGATACGGTGGTGGGTTACCGCGGCGGCAACTGGATCTACGAATGGTCGAAGCAGGCGATGCTCTGGCAGCAAAAAGCCAGCCAGGAAGAGGACGCCACCCTCAGCGGCAAGCACTGGCTTCATGCGGCTAACCTTTACGCCATTGCCGCATACCCGCACTTAAAAGGGGATGAACTGGCAGAGCAGGCGCAGGCGCTGGCAAACCGTGCCTATGAAGAGGCTGCCCAACGCTTGCCGGGCCGGATGCGTGAGCTGGAGTTCACCATTCCCGGCGGCGCGCCCGTGACCGGATTCCTGCATATGCCTGAAGGCGACGGCCCGTTCCCCACCGTGCTGATGTGCGGTGGGCTGGATTCGCTGCAAATCGACTATTACAGCCTGTATGAGCGTTACTTCGCCCCAAAAGGTATCGCCATGCTGACGCTTGATATGCCGTCTATTGGGTTTTCATCCAAATGGAAACTGACGCAGGATTCCAGTCTTCTGCACCAGCATGCGCTAAAAGCCCTGGAAAACATTCCGTGGGTCGACCACACCCGCGTCGCGGCGTTTGGCTTCCGCTTTGGGGCGAACGTGGCCGTGCGTCTGGCCTATCTTGAGGCGTCGCGCCTGAAGGCCGTGGCCTGTCTTGGGCCGGTGGTTCACGCCCTGCTCAGCGATCCGTCCCGCCAGGGAAATGTGCCAGAAATGTACCTCGACGTGCTGGCCAGCCGCCTTGGCATGCATGATGCATCAGACGAAGCGCTACGCGTGGAACTCAATCGTTACTCGTTAAAAACGCAGGGCCTGCTGGGGCGCCGTTGTCCAACGCCGATGCTGTCCGGTTTCTGGAAAAACGATCCGTTCAGCCCGGAAGAAGAGTCACGCTTAATCACATCGTCATCTGCGGATGGCAAATTGCTCGAAGTCCCCTTCAGCCCGGTGTATCAGAATTTTGACAAAGCGTTAAAAGAGATTACGCGTTGGATCGCCCAGAGATTGTGTTAAGAGATTGCTAAATTTTGATGATTTGGTAAAACAGTGGCTTCACAAAAGGAGATCGTAATGACGTTACCGAGTGGACACCCGAAAAGTAGATTGATTAAGAAGTTCATGGCTCTTGGCCCGTATATTCGAGAAGAGCAGTGTGAAGAGAATCGCTTTTTTTTCGACTGCCTGGCTGTATGCGTCAACGTGAAGCCTGCACCCGAAAAACGTGAATTCTGGGGCTGGTGGATGGAAATGGAAGCAGAAGAGAAACGTTTTACCTATAGCTACCAGTTTGGCCTGTTTAATAAAGACGGCAACTGGCAGGCTACCAGCATTAAAGATCAGGAAGTGATTGATCGCCTGGAATATACCCTCAAAGAGTTCCACGACAAGGCGCGTGATTTACTGGCCACGCTGGATCTGAAGCTTGAGCCTGCGGATGATTTTTCCAGCGAAGCGGCGAAATTGACGGCGTAAAGATGAAATAATGCCGGGTGATGATCCCGTAGGCCCGGTAAGCGCAGCGCCACCGGGCACAAAAAAACCGGCTTAATGCCGGTTTTTTTATTACTGCCGACTCAGAACTGGTAGGTCATACCCAGGGCAACGATATCATCGCTGCTCACGCCCAGTTTGTTATCGTCATCAATCTGGTTGATTTTATAATCAACAAACGCAGACATATTTTTGTTGAAATAATAGGTCGCGCCGACGTCGATATATTTCACCAGATCTTCATCGCCAATACCTTCGATATCCTTGCCTTTAGACTGGACATAACCCAGGGATGGACGCAGACCGAAATCGAACTGATATTGTGCGACCACTTCAAAGTTCTGCGCTTTATTGGCAAAGCCGCCAGAAATTGGGGTCATATTGCGGGTTTCGGAGTACATCGCCGCTAGGTAGATATCGTTCGCATCATATTTCAGACCGGTTGCCCAGGCTTCGGCTTTTTTGCCTTCGCCGCGGGTCAGCAGGTTCTGCGCGTTGGTACGGTCAGAGTTAGTGTACGCGCCGCTTACCGCGAAATCGCTGCCACCGAAGTCATACGTCAGAGACGTACCAAAACCGTCACCGTTCTGTTTCTTAACGTCACGGTTTTCGTTTTTACCCTGGTATTGCAGGGTCATATCCAGACCATCAACCGCGCCGAAGAAGTCGGTGTTGCGGTAAGTGGCAAGGCCGCTTGCACGCTTGGTCATGAAGTTATCGGTCTGCGCGGAAGAGTCGCCGCCAAACTCAGGGAACATATCGGTCCAGGCTTCCACGTCATACAGCGCGCCCAGGTTACGACCGTAATCCAGAGAACCAAAGTCTTTCAGCTTCAGACCGGCGAACGCCAGACGCGTTTTCTGAGTGGAGTCACTTTCTGCTTTGTTGCCGGCAAATTCCGCTTCCCAACGGCCATAGCCGGTCAGCTGATCGTTAATCTGGGTTTCACCTTTAAAACCGAAACGCACGTATGTCTGGTCACCATCTTTTGAATCGTCATCACTGATGTAGTGCATTGCTTTAACTTTGCCGTACACGTCCAGTTTGTTGCCGTTTTTATTATAAACTTCGGCAGCGTGAACAGATGCGGAAGCCACAACGCCCATAACCATTAATGCCAGAGTGCTCTTTTTCATTTTCGATCCTGTCTTATAAACGCGCTTAAAAATTCGCTGGACGATAAGCTCATGCTTAAGTCCCGTGAAAAAACAGAAAGGGTTTTAACGTTACGGAATGAAACTTTTATGACAAATTAAGATTAATTTTAAAAAACTGTGATTTATTATTTCGGTAATAAAATTGTCAAAATCTGCCGCTACGCTTCCTGATCCCGCGCAACAAAGTGTTTCGCGATGTGCTGTGGCAGTTGGCAACGGGCCTGACACCTGTTAAAACGTTCGTTCGACATCACTTTCCCTTATCGTTGAACGGCAGAGAATCATGAGTGACAGCCAGACGCTGGTGGTAAAACTCGGCACCAGTGTTTTAACAGGCGGATCGCGCCGCCTAAATCGCGCCCACATTGTTGAGCTTGTACGTCAGTGCGCTCAGCTGCATGCCGCAGGGCATCGTATTGTTATCGTGACCTCCGGGGCGATTGCCGCCGGGCGTGAACATCTGGGTTACCCCGAACTCCCCGCGACGATCGCCTCTAAACAGCTGCTGGCCGCCGTTGGACAAAGCCGACTCATTCAACTCTGGGAACAGTTGTTCTCAATCTATGGCATTCACGTCGGGCAGATGCTGCTGACGCGTGCGGATATGGAAGACAGAGAACGCTTCCTGAACGCCCGCGATACGCTGCGCGCGCTGCTGGACAACAATATCGTCCCGGTGATTAACGAAAACGACGCCGTGGCTACCGCTGAAATTAAAGTGGGTGATAACGATAACCTCTCTGCACTGGCGGCGATCCTGGCCGGTGCCGACAAGCTCTTGCTCCTGACGGACCAGCAGGGGCTGTTTACCGCAGACCCGCGCTCCAACCCGGAAGCTGAACTGATTACCGATGTCCACGGCATTGACGATGCGCTGCGCGCCATCGCTGGCGACAGCGTCTCTGGCCTTGGAACGGGCGGCATGGGCACTAAACTGCAGGCGGCGGATGTGGCCTGCCGTGCCGGTATCGACACCATCATTGCGGCGGGCAGCCGTCCTGGCGTCATTGGCGACGTAATGGAAGGCATTTCCGTCGGCACGCGCTTCCACGCCCAGGCATCCCCGCTGGAAAACCGCAAACGCTGGATTTTTGGCGCGCCGCCGGCAGGTGAACTGACCGTGGATGAAGGGGCGACCGCGGCGATTCTGGAAAGAGGGAGTTCATTGCTTCCTAAAGGAATTAAAAACGTGACAGGCAACTTCTCCCGTGGTGAAGTGATCCGTATCCGTAACCTTGAAGGTCGCGACATCGCCCACGGCGTCAGCCGCTACAACAGCGATGCCCTGCGCCGTATTGCGGGTCACCACTCGCAGCAGATCGACGCGATTCTGGGCTACGAGTATGGCCCGGTTGCCGTGCATCGTGATGACATGATTATTCGTTAAGGAGCCAGAACATGCTGGAACAAATGGGTGCAGCCGCCAAGGCCGCCTCTTACAAACTGGCGCTCCTTTCCAGCCGCGAGAAAAACCGTGTGCTGGAAAAAATCGCTGATTATCTGGAATCGCAGTCGCAGGAAATCCTCCTCGCCAACGAACAGGATCTGCTGGAAGCGCGCCGCAATGGTCTGAGCGAAGCCATGCTTGACCGTCTGGCGCTGACCCCGGCACGCCTGAAAGGCATCGCCGACGATGTCCGTCAGGTTTGTAACCTGGCCGACCCGGTCGGGCAGGTGATTGACGGGGGACTGCTCGACAGCGGTTTACGTCTGGAGCGCCGCCGCGTGCCGCTCGGCGTTATCGGCGTGATTTATGAAGCCCGCCCGAATGTGACGGTGGATGTCGCTTCCCTGTGCCTGAAGACCGGTAACGCCGCCATTCTGCGCGGCGGGAAAGAGACCTGGCGCACCAACGCCGCGACGGTGAAAGTCATCCAGCAGGCGCTGCAGGAGTGCGGTTTACCGGCAGGTGCCGTGCAGGCCATTGAAAGCCCGGACCGTGCGCTGGTGAACGAGATGCTGCGCATGGACAAATACATCGACATGCTGATCCCACGCGGTGGCGCGGGCCTTCACAAGCTGTGCCGCGAGCAGTCGACGATCCCGGTGATCACCGGCGGTATCGGCGTGTGCCATATCGTGGTGGACGAGAGCGCCGAAATTGCACCGGCGCTGAAGATTATCGTGAATGCCAAAACCCAGCGTCCAAGCACCTGTAATACCGTTGAAACGCTGCTGGTGCATCAGGGTATCGCAAACACCTTCCTGCCAGCCCTGAGCAAGCAGATGGCCGAGAGTGGCGTCACGCTGCACGCGGACGAGAAGGCGCTGGCGCTGCTGCAAGACGGCCCGGCGACGGTGGTGCCGGTAAACGCGGAGCAGTATGACGACGAGTTCCTGTCTTTGGATCTGAACGTGAAGATCGTGGCCGATCTCGACGACGCTATCGCGCACATCCGGGAGCATGGTACTCAGCACTCTGACGCCATCCTGACGCGCACCCTGCGCAATGCCGACCGCTTTGTGAACGAGGTGGATTCTTCTGCCGTGTACGTGAATGCATCAACCCGCTTCACCGACGGTGGACAGTTTGGTCTGGGCGCGGAAGTGGCCGTCAGCACGCAGAAACTGCACGCGCGTGGTCCGATGGGCCTGGAAGCGTTGACCACCTACAAGTGGATTGGCATCGGCGACGATACGATTCGTGCGTAAATAATCACGGGTGATGCAAAAATAGCCGTTTGATTCAAAAGGGCATTGACGCATCACCCGGATAGATCTAACCTTTTGCCCCGTGGTTACGCTCGTAACCGGCCTCTCAGGGCCGATATAGCTCAGTTGGTAGAGCAGCGCATTCGTAATGCGAAGGTCGTAGGTTCGACTCCTATTATCGGCACCATCACTTCAAAAGTTACGCATCCTTCATATTTTCATTATTTTGACTGAAGAACATTTTCGGGTCTGAAGTCCTTTAAATGGAAAAGACGTCACACAAATTATACAGGTATAACAATCTCGTTTACGGGAAGAATGACGATCCATCAGACGTACAGCCACGCATGACCGGCCTTGACCAGTTAAGCGAACATGTCAGCGCGATGCTCAAAGGCAGCCAGCGCCAGACAAGTTCAGAAGAGAAGCAGGCCGCCGTATGGGTATGGGGGCATGACGGCGGGAAAGAGCTGCCGGCTGATATTGATGCTGGCCAGTGGATAGAGTCCGCAGCCGCTGAGCTGGGTTTTGATGTTCAGCACGAGGCCGATGAACAATTGCTGATTCTCTTCCGGCCGGATGAAGAAACCCACAGCTTCTATGGCAAAGACCGTGCAGCAGGCGCTTTACGGTTTCTTCGTTCTGAGCTGGCTTACGTTGCCACAATGCACCCCGATACGCTGGATGACTGGAATAAAACTGGTTTAATGTCACTCTGCCTGCTGGACGGCGAAAAACTGTAAACCCCCCAGCCCCTCAAACTTGACACTTTTTCGCGAAAAACTGGGAAAAGTGTCAACCCAACCTAACGGATACTGACGCCTACGAACAGCAGCTACAGCAGAAGTGTATAGTGCTGGCGTTGAGAATTGTTGAGCCTTGGCTGTTAGCTTTTGTTAATCCTGATGCGAAGCAGGGCAGGTGTCAGCCTGTTATGGTTTGTTATGCCTTACTAGGGAAAACTAGGGGGAAAGTGTCAACCGCTACCGCTTCAGAAAACTTCAGGTACACGATCTCGTGAAGGGGAGGTGTTAAGCACTCCCCATTTGCAACCATCCTCGAGCCTCTTTCAGATCGCTGTTCTGGTTTGCCCAGACGCTGGCGTTCAGATTGAGTTGTCAAAAGCTGTCACCCACTGGCAGCGCCAAAGGGGATTTTTCGCTAAACGCGATCTAAGTAACAGTTGGAACAAAAAGAAAATATCAATGATTTAAGGCGCCCAAGCATTCTTTCTTTTGTTATGTATAATACTGATTTAATTGGTTATTTTTATTGTTGCTGGTCTGGTTTAATGCTAGCTGTATTTGAGTGTTAATGTGACCTGTAGAACCCATTGCATTTGAATGCTGATGACCCTGAAGAGATCATTTTTTAGATGAGTATTTTTGAAAAATATGATGTGATTAAAAATAATTTTCTACACCTAGTTTATGATTTGACGTATGAAAATGAGTATGTTAACAAGATATATAAAATATCATCAATCCACCTAAGCTTCGGGTGATTTTAAAAACCTATTTTGCAATATTAAGAGGTGATAAATGTTCAATAAAATGGATGTAACAAAGCTAAGTCTCCCAAAAGTGAATATCGATGAAATGTTTAGGCGAATAAACTCAGGGAAAGCTATTATATTTACAGGAGCTGGTTTTTCGCGTAATGCTAAGAATATTGCAAATGTTGAACCGCCTCTTGCAAAAGCTTTGTCTAAAAAAATTGGCGCTCTTGCTGGGTTAGGTGATGATAATGAAGATTTAATGTTTACTTCTCATTTTTATCTAAAGCATGGAAGTAAAAATGAATTGCTTAAGTTGTTAAAAGACAACTTTGTTCTTCGCGAGGTAAGCGAGAGTCATCAGAAAATATGTTCATTACCTTGGAGAAGATTTTATACAACTAATTATGATAATTCTATTGAACTAGCTAGTCTCTTAGTAGGCAAGCGAATCGAGTCACTTGATATTGATGATTTGCCTAAAGATTACCTTTCTCAAGGTGATTTGTGTGTGCATCTTAATGGTGTCATAGATAAAGCAACAATCGCAGATCTTGATTCTAAAATAAAACTAACAAACTCATCTTATCTTTCTCCTCAATCATTTTTAAGCTCTCAATGGAATTATGTATTTAAAAGAGATCTTGAGACAGCTAGTGCAGTGATCTTTGTTGGTTATTCAATGTATGATATGGATGTGCAAAGATTGCTTTATCAGACCGATAGCCTTGTTGAAAAAACTTATTTTATTGTGCATGAAAATGCTAGTTTCCAAGAAACGTTCTTTTTAACTGACTTTGGTCATGTTTTAACAGTGGGTGTCGATGGATTTGCTAAGCTAATAACTGATATGCCTGTTCCTGAAAATCAGGATGCAAAAGATTTATCTTTAGATTGTTTTGAGCTTAAGGGGATTGATTATAATCACGATACTATTACAGATACAGAAATAAAAGATTTTTTACTTTTTGGTAAACATGATGATAATCAGATTAATACATCTGTGAGTAATGATTTTGTTGATAACTTTTTAATTAACAGAGAGCTTCTCAACGATACTATAAAATTAATTCATTCACGAAATAATGTACTTATCCATAGTGAGTTAGGAAATGGTAAAACAATATTTCTAAAAATGATCACGTATTTACTTTCTCGTGAGGGTTATAATGTATATACTTTCTGTGAAAGAAGTGAGTTCGATGACGAATTATCAGAGATTGATTGGATTGTAAAAAATAAAGATAATGTAATTATAGTCATTGAGGGTTATAACAAGGCTGAAAGACTGTTAAATCATATTAATATTAACTATCCTGATGATGTATGTGTCATAATCACAGATAGGAGTGCGGTAGCATTAAGAACTGCACATTTTATTAATTCATTAAATATTGAATTTTCTGAAATAAGTTTGGATCAATTGACTGAACAAGAAATTTCAGACTTTGTTGATTTAATTGAGAATCAAGGCCTTTGGTCTGAACTAACGTCTCTATCTAAAACTAATAAAGTAAAGAAAATTAGAGAGGATTATAATGGTCAGATTTCAGGAATATTATTGGGTTTGCTTAAAAGTCCGTCAATCCAAGAACGAATAAAGTCCTTAACGGATGAGTTGTTTAAATCTCAGGAATTTAAGGATACAGTCTTTGCAATCGCGCTATGTGATATAATTGATGTCCGTAAAACATCTTCAATCATTTCTGAAATCGCAGGTAATAATAGTATATATAAAATGAATCTTAGGTCCAGTGACCAGTTTAAGTCGCTATATAGATTTACTGAAAATGGCACTGCAATTGAAACAAAATCCAGTTTGATGTCATTGGCAATTATTAATAATAGTTTTAATGAGAGTTATGTAAGACATAAGCTTTTATCAAT
This sequence comes from Enterobacter cloacae complex sp. R_G8, assembly GCF_024599795.1. Lineage (NCBI taxonomy): Bacteria > Pseudomonadati > Pseudomonadota > Gammaproteobacteria > Enterobacterales > Enterobacteriaceae > Enterobacter > Enterobacter cloacae complex sp. R_G8. The sequence continues at coordinate 4,099,311 of NZ_CP102246.1, read as the reverse complement.
TGTAGGTACTTTTAACGAACTCAGAAATGTAACTTATGATGCAAACAAAATATTCAAGTCTTTGCTTAGATTTCATGTTTTAGAAATTTTGCTACCACAAAAGCAAAGAGCATTAGATAGTTATTATATGGAACTGAAAAGAGTATGTCCTTGGTTAACTGACTCTCCACACTATTGGGTTCAATATGCTATGTGTAGGTTGTCAATAGGGGATTTAGATTCAGCGCAGACCTACTTGAATGATGCTTATTCTTTAGCAAATTCCAAAGAAGATTATCATACTGAGAATATTGATACTCAGCAGGCTAGGCTTTTAATTATGAAATGCTTAAAAGAACATGATCCAGCTAAGTGCTTTGATACTTTCTTTGCGGCTCATAACATTTTAATAGGTTTACCTGATGATGGGTATAAATATAGGCAGATTATTCCCTATAAAGAAGTCTATGAATTAAAATATAAGGGTTTTAATAAAGGAAATAAGGTTCAGTTTGAGCATGCCTGTAAAGCTCTACTGTCCCAAGTAAGTGCTGTAGATTATCATCAAGATGATCTTACATTGATTAAAAGAGTATCTTTCATTAATCGTAGTAAGGTGATTTTAGAAGAAATTGTTCAAGATATTATTTCTAAAAGATAAATGTTAAAAAGCAGTGTTTTATAGCACTGCTTTAAATTTTATATATGGCAATAAAGCTAAAATAGATTAAATGCATCTAGTTCATGATGATTTATTTCGTTATCTTATTTTGAGCTCAACTTCTTAAGTCTTTATATTTACAAATTTGTAACAGTCTTGCCAGTCTCCATCTTTGCTCGATTCTTGTGCAATGCAATTACAAGATAGTTGAAATGGGGGTACTTTTGGGGGTATCACAATTTTTTTAATAATAAAAAATGAAATACAATCAAATTGTTGTCACCTTAGGATTTGTTCCTATTATCACAAAATAAAGGCGATTTTGATCTCAATGTACTGTCTTTTTTAAGAGATTCTATTACCAACAATTGCCGCTATGCTTAAGCGGCCTGTAGTTGAAAAGCTCTAACAGGTACAAAGTGTGAACACTCCCCACGAACCGCTATCAACTCGAAGCTGATGACGCTGCCAACGTCTCTAAACCATCCCGAAACAGATTGATCACACGTATTAAAGTCCGATGTGTGGCCTGTGAGCTAAACGTACCTGCACACGATACGCAGGCAGCGCTTCGCTCACGCTCCTAAAGGTACACGAGCACCCTGATAAGGTGTGCTCCTTCTGAACACTGATGCAGTCGCTACGCTCCGCTTGTTGCTTGTACCACTAATGGGGCTTTATGGCTTCTATTGTCTGAAATCTGATACATTGCACAAACATCATGTGGATTGCTGTAAAGTTCATCAGTATGATTATTTTCACAATCAGCGGTTGAGAAAACACTTCTGGGAGCTAAGGGACGAGACGATATGAAAGTGACTGATGAGGCTTTGTTACGTTCAGGGTTTACGCAGCCCGAATTGCAGAAGATAAAAAGCAATATTGAAAAATATGGAGGAACGCTTGGAGAGGCCATAAATGATCTCGCCAGACGATTTGTTACCTTGGCGGGAGTGGTGGCTGTTTGTACCTTTATCCTGTTACTACTTATCGTCTTCAGCTCACCTGATAGAGTAATTGCATGGGGGCTGGCGATGATCTTTGGGGTTGCCATTATGTCCTTCGCACAGCCGCCGGTAATTTCCTATAAATCCTGGCGTTACCGAAAAACTATAAAGAATTAACTGGTTCTTGTACAATTAATAAAGCTTTATGGTTGTTATTATCCGAAATCAGTTACTTAGACAAACCACATATGCTCGATAAACATTGAATAGTCGCAACGCCTTGAGCCCGCCAGAGAATAACTACAAGGTATAGGCTCCGCCGCAAAGTTTCGGCTGGATTGCGATAAAGTACATCAGTATACTCATCCCTCGAAACGGACATTGCATGAACCGAGGAGAGAAGGATGAAGATCACAGAAGACTCTTTGTTGCATTCTGGATTTACTCGCAAAGAAATACAAAAGTTGAATAATAATATCGCGAATTATGGCGGGGATCTTGATGAGGTAGTCCACGATTTAGCAAGAAGATTTAAAACTCTACTATGGATTTTCTCTTGTGGCATACTTTTTTTCATCTGTCTCGTTTTTTCAAAACAGGATGATTATTGGTATGTTTTCTCAGGAGGGATTTCAATACTGATTGTTTTCTTGATCTGTGGTTTTGCTCAGCCACCAATCATTTCCTACAAATCATGGCGGTATGTCAGGTCTGAAAAAAGTTAATCAATACTCATCAGATCAAAGATGACCTTGGCCTTCAAACCATACCCCACTATTTTTTTATAGACTTTGGAGTATTCATGGTTGCCAATATCCGATAGTAGTCGCGTGATATATAACGATAAAGCCTCCAGACTTGAGCTTTCCTCGACAAGCCAAAAATGGTTTAAATGCTTGCGCTTAAAGAAAAAGCTATACAGACTGCGAGTCCAGTCTCAACCATAAATCACATGAATTTAGCTATCTCTATTGATTGTTCGGCAGCTATTACTTCTGATTTTGCATTACTGTATTTTTGCTCTTTAGATAGCCCATTCTGAAAGTGATCCTGCAGCTTCGTAACAGCATGACTCAACCCGGATAGCAATAAGGAGATTGAGTTTGCCAAAATTTTCGACTGGATTGCTGTAAAGTTCATCAGTATGATTGCTTGCACAATCAGTGAATAAGAAACAACTTTCTGGAAAATAAGGGACGATACGATATGAAAGTGACTGATGAGGCTTTGTTGAATTCTGGGTTTACGCCTTCGGACCTGCAGAAGATTAAGAACAACATTCAAAGCTACGGTGGAACGTTGGGGAATGCCATCAGGGATCTGTCCAGGCGTTTTGTTCTCACTGTGTGGGTTGTATCTGGCTGTTTTGCTGTATTCATTTTTTTGATGGTATTCGCATCCGAGGAAAGTGTCTTCTCTGGTGGTATTGGCCTTTCTTGTGGTATCGCGGTTGCAATTTTTATCCAACCGCCTTTGCTTGCCTATAAATCCTGGCGATTCTGTAGGGCGAATAAAAATTAATCAGTACCATTCTCCGTCGTCAGAAGATCAAAAATCACTTTCGCTTTGACACCATACCCAGCGATTTTCATCGTTAGCCTAGGCTTGCTCATTGTGTCAACTTTTCGGTAGTAATCGCGCGGCAACCAACGAAATAATCGCCAGGCCCCCGGCTTTCTTGCTAGCCCGAAGATACTGTAGACACCCGCTCCGAGAGTGACTGTATTATAAAAAGCCAACCCATTCTTTGGGCTAAATCCCAGAAATTGTGCGGTTTGCATTGCACCATCAGCAAAAATACCTTCTGATTGAGATTGTTCACCATAGCGAAGATGGTGTGCTTCTTTTGTTATACCGTTAATACCATCAACAAATAAAACTGCTCCAGCAAGTACTCCTACGGGGTTCATAGTGGACATCATCACCATCCCACCAAACAATGCTGCTCCAGATATCACGATGTGAACAGCCGAAATCACATACCCAACAATTTTATTGTTTTCCCTGACAAACTCGACCTTCGCATAAAGCTGAGCAGACCTCGTCCTTAACAAGCGCTCTTGCTCAAGAAGATTCTCTTTTTCGGCACGCAGATTTTTGAGGCATTCAATGCATTCTTCATCGGTTTTCGCCCGACGTGCTGTCGCGAACTCTTTTTCTACGACCTGTTTTATTTCCTCAACAAACTTGATACGAGTTAGACCATCTTGTAAATAGTAAGCTGACAGTCGATTTGCAGTTTCGATGACCTTTCGGGCTTCAAGATTCACCATCATATCTGACCAGGTTCTGTTCCATCCCCTGTTAAGCAGCGCAATATCCATCATGCTTCCTTTATTAATGTGCCTGGCTGTTTTACGGGCAATATATTCGCCTCATCGTTTTTTCTCAATAGACGATCCCCTGGTATTCATCTCATGCCAGTAAAAGAATAACCACCTGTAATTACGATGACGAATAAAGGGAACGATTAACGATAATTAAGTACGACAGGCATAATATTGTGCGCACCCTGCAAAAAGGCGATATAACCTTTGGGTTATATCGCCTGCTCCTTTTTATCGTGCGATTAAGGCAAACACGCCCCAGCCAAAGTATACCCGCGTATACGTCACATGGCGTTTAGGCGCATTTGTCAGCTCTGCCCGAACCTCATGCGCAAAGTCATCGTCAGGGTTCTCCTCCAGCCAGCGGCGCATGGTCAGCCATTTAGCCGCTTCATACCGGTCCCAGCCTTCCTGGTCTGCCAGCACCATTTCGACCAGGTCATAGCCCTGTTCATGGAAAGAGGCGACAAGGTCGGGCAGGGTGAGGAAATCGGCCACCGACGAGACGCCACAGGCCTGGGCAATCTCTTCCGTTGCAGGCACCTGACGCCAGTATGGTTCGCCGATAAGCACCATTCCGCCTGGCTTAAGGCTCTTTGCCAGCAGTTCGATCGTCCCGGCGACGCCGCCCGCAATCCAGGTTGCACCTACGCAGGCCGCCACGTCGCATTTTTCATCCGCCACGTAGCCCGCCGCGTCGTTATGGATAAAATGAACGCGTTCACTGACGCCAAGCTCTTCTGCGCGCAGCTTTGCCTGAGCGGTGAAGAGCGGGCTCATGTCGATGCCGGTCCCGGTAATGCCGTAGTCACGTGCCCAGGCACACAGCATCTCTCCCGAGCCGCTGCCGAGATCGAGAATGCGCGCGCCTGGCTTCATGCGTAACACGCGGCCCAGCGTGGCGTACTTCTCTGGCGTGAAGGGGTTGTGAATGCGGTGTTCACTTTCGCTGATAGTAAAAATACGTGGGATATCCATAATCCTCTCCTTATCGATTATCAGGCTGGGCGCGAACGTTATTCAGCCCGGTGGTATTGATGCGGTAGGGCTGACCGTTGACGGATTTGATCAGCTTTTTGGTTTTGAGTTTTTTAAAGACGGCGAGTGTGCAGTCGGTGAGCAGAAGCCCTTCCCGGCTGTAGCATTCAACGGAAGTGACGCGGCCAGATGCATCGCGGACGTGCGCAATACGTCCACCTTTAGCGAGAACGTGTAAGGTACGTTGTTCCTGACGGGATAAATTCATACTGGAAAACCTGTTTAATCATCATGTGCAAAACGTGCAAACACACAGCGGTGTCCGCATTCGATTTCGGCGCATTGATAATCAGTCCGGCCTGGAAGGTCGGGGAGCTGATTATCAGATGATTACATTCTCCAGCATCAAAGCCTCGGTAGAGTTGAAAGGTATTTACGAGGTGAATGATAACACCGCTTTTTAGTAAGTGAATAGCCAGGGGTGAAAAATGTGATCACGAAGGGGAGGCGCGGCGCCTGCATGTTGTATTTGCGGCAGGTATGGCGAGACTGGAAATGCAGAGCCAAGTTACTGTTTAAAAAAGCTAAGCTTAAGGGTATTCTTGTATACGTATAGCAATCATGAAGAAAGGCGAGCATGTGGCCAGTGAACTGACAGAAAAAGACCTGCTGAACAATGGTTTCTCACATAAGCAGGTATCTCGTCTGAAAGAAGTTTTGAGCAGGGATGAAAATGCCAGCGAAACGCTTTCGACATTAGTGGATGATCTGAGCAAGCGATTTTATGGCGGGGTTATTTGTTTGATTCTAATCCTGGCACCTCTGATTTTCCTGCCTGCCTTCTATACGCCCTCTCTATTGTTATATTACTTACCTGTTGCAGTTTTTGGCGTTATTGCTGTTTGGTATCTGATACCTCTTGGCCTTTCATGGAAAGCGCATAAAATTATGAAAGGCCGATAAGTGGCTCACTGAATTTTTTCGTCACGCTGCAACTGATAAAGCGTATGTCCTATTTTTGCTCCCTTCAACGTTGCCCCGATACCTTTAATCGCCAGGGCAGTTCGGCTCATAGTGTTTACCTGTCTCATGAAGTCTGGGGCTAAATACCGATACAGACGCCAGGCATCTGGCTTCAGGGTGAGTTTGAACATTCCATAATAGGACGTACTGAGATCTACCATCTGATAAGCAAGTAAACCTACTTTGCGATCAAATCCCAGGAATTCGGCCGAACCTTCAAACCCATCACGCATAAAATTGACTGGAGAGGCTTTTCCCGCCAACTTCTGGACACTTTCTGCTGCCGAAGATACACCATTCAGTACCAGCGTTGCACCGGCTATAATCCCAATCATATTTCCGACTGGAACGGATGAAGCAATAACGCCAATACCTCCGGCAATCTGCAAACCGGAAATGACCACACCGACAAAATCGATGACATATCCGAAGTACTTACCATTCTCTTCATAGATCCGGACAGATGCTGTGAGAACAGACTCCCCTGTCCTGAGCATTCTGTCCTGAATCTTCAGATTATTATTCTCCGCGCGAATGTTCTGGATACACAGCTGACACTCCTGCTCGGTCGCGCTATTCCTGATGGTTGCCAGTTGATATTTCCCAAATGCCCGCACGTTATCCTGAAACCGTATGCGTGTCAGAGCATCTTTTATGTGAAAACCTGATACAGCAAGAGCTGTATTCATTAGTTGATTCACTTCTATTGAGGCCATTGTTAAAAAATAGCCAGAAAAGCGATTGCTACCTGTATATATATCCAATTCCTTCCCTCGAATCGTCGTTCAGCTGAGAATGTACGGTAGCACATACCTTTCGGGTTCGACAGATACCTGTAAAGGATCACCTTTAGTATATTTTGGTGTTATGCACACCACTAATATGGAGGGAAGCATAGAATATGGCAGTCATTGCAAGTGATAACAGAATCGTACTGTTATTAACGAGAGCGGTAATACAACCCAAGGCACTTTTAAATTGTTCATAAAGGTGATCCATGCCTGAGTAATATAAGCTTCGGCCAAAGAGGTTATGAGTTTGTTTGATAGCTAAAAAAACAGGCTGGACGATGAGTTCAAAAGTAGATTAGTGGGCGAGTTTATCACTGAGTTACCTACTTTGAACCCACAAGCCCGCACGAAGCGGGCCGTACAGCACATCACATTACAGCTTCAGCAAACGCGGCAGCTGGTTATCCAGTTCCAGCAGGCAGCTCTTCATATAGCTTTCGGTTTGAGTGGTCACTTTTTGGTAATTATTTGCACTCCACTCGCTCAGTGGCGCTTCAACTGGCGTAGGAGCGCATTCCGCTACCGTAAATGCAGAGAACATATTTCCACTTTCCGGGCGCTTATAGAACAGGACTTTATATTTCAGCTGATAGAGAGGCGTGGTCGCGGTGGCATCTTTATAGATCAACGCCCAGGTTGCTTTACCAATATAGAGTGGCTGCTTGTAAACGTGGCCATTGCCTTTTTCGTTCAGCCACTTGCTGATATTTTGTTTCGCTTTAGGCACAAACCAGCTGTTCGTCGGGTTTTGCAGGGTTTCGATCGCTGTCCCTTTATAGTTCTCTTTATCAAAGTCACCGGAGTTAATGTTACCGGTTAACGCGCCGAGAACGGCAAGCCCCATACCTGTTGCGGCATGCGTCGGGGTCACTTCACGTAGTGTGTTATCGGCAATACGGTTGTCATTCAGTTCCGGTAGTGCAGAAACGCTGTAAATATCAATTGCGCTGCCATTAGCCGCTTTCACGGTGTCGGGTTTCACCGAGCCAGCACAGCCCGCAAGAATTAAGGATGCAGATACAATTGCCATAAGACGAACTTTCATTTTCTCTCCATGAGATAATTTTACTCAGGTGGCCGCGTGGATGACTCTGAGCAGAAAAGGGCCGTTAATATCGCCCGGAGTTGTTGTCAGCCTGCGAAACAGGCTGACAAGTATCCTGATAAATATCGACCACATAGCCCTGTTCTTTAGTCAGCCAGCCATCTTCCTTTGACCCGCATCAATAATGTTGTCCTCTTCAGGGTTCCTGAGACGGCTTACCGCCTTTCGCCATGCTGGCAAAAACCGCGTCCCGGTAGATCCATGCATGAACGAGTGCAGCAGAAAGGTGGACCAGCACCACCGCAAAAAGTACCCTGGCCAGAAGACGATGGGCGTCATGGCACCACGCATAAACGGCCGGACTGGCTGGAACGACAGGCGGCAGGTTGAATCCATCAAACATCACGATGGGTACTCCCGCTGCCGACAGCTGTGCCCAGCCCAGTAGCGGCATGGTCAGCATTAACGCGTACAGCACCCAGTGCGAGGCTTTGGCTGCAAAGACCTGCCATACGGGCAAATCGGCCGGGAGAGGGGGCGTCCGGCTAAACACACGGTTGGCCAGACGAATCACCGCCAGCAGTAAAATGGCGATACCCAGGGGCCGGTGCAGGTCAATTAACCAAATCCGATGATGTAATGACGTCATCATGGCGGCGCCGATGAACAGCATGGCCAGGATCATCGCCGCCATCAGCCAGTGCAGGCTTCGTGCCAGGGTGTTGAAATGCTGTGGCGCGTGCTCTCGCATACCTTTATTCGTGTTCATTTAACCTCCTGCTTTTGCACGGCTTCGGTTGCTTTGCCGTAGCCGATTTCCCGCTCACGGCGACTGAACGAGTGCGAATAGGCAGCGGAACGCGCGTTTAAGATGGGATCGTTCGATACCGCCACACCCGCAGGAACGATCGAGGGGTCAAAGTTAACGTCGCGGCACGCACCCTGGGATTGCGCTTCGACGCGAGTCACTTCCAGCGTGCCGGCCACGAGCTGCTTGCGATCGTTCGGCCAGGGCTGCGAAGGGTCATCCACCGGATCGCCCGGTTGTGCGAGCTGTAGAACGTAATCCCAGTAAAGGGGTTTCTGAGCCAGCCTCTGTTGCAGGTTTTCAAACAGGAAGTTGTCATCGGCTTTCTGCCGTTGTTCATCGCTCAGCGACATGAAAGGATCGTGCGGGCGCATCATCCAGCGAACCGGTTGTCGATCCCCCTGCGCGTTCACCAGGTAGAAGGCGTTAATGCTGTAAAACGTCGCACCGGCGAAGCTGCCGGGAGCGGGTTTTTGTGCCGCCCATTTAAGGTATTTTTCCGCTTCCGGGTACGCTTGCAAAAAGTCTGCGATACGTTGCGGATCCGGCTTGCCGGTGGCCGCGTCAACAGCGGTTGCTTTGCGCAAGGCCAGGAATCCTTCCGGATTGTGGGTGGCGAAGTAAGGCTCGTTGTTCATCGCCATCCGCCATTGCTGTTTGTCGTCCGTCTTCAGCAGCAGTGCCATGCTCAGCGTTTTCGTCGTGCTATCCGGAGCATGGGGATCGCCAGTACCAATGGAGAATCGTCCCACCACGGGAACTTTCTGCTGCGAGAAGAGGCGAGAGGATGACAGCGAAACTGCGGAACCATTCGGAACGAACGTTCCGGCAAAACAGATCCCTTTACCATGTGCGCGGCGAAAGCCTGGTGGAAATGGCGTTGGTGTTTCACCGACCAGTGCCTGACTGACAGTACGTGATCCAAACCATCCTGCTGTCCACGCAAATGCGCCTGCCAGTGTGCCCGCGACAACGGCGATAGACGCCAGCGCTCCCCAGGTTTTTTTGGATCTCAAATCCAGTTTCGACATAGACGTTTTTCCATTGCAAAACAGTAATGCACGCCACGCGCATATTACGAGTGTGCGCAACAGTAATTAAATTAAGGATGAAAGATGAGACGATTATTTTTATCTCATCGCGGCAGGACTAACCCAGTATTAATACCCGTCATGGAGGGTAATAGATTTAACGCATGCGTCAGACCAGGTTAATTTGATTATATAAGGCGTGTGCGTTAACAAAAGAATATCACGAAAAGTTTATCTTTTTTGCCAGGCTGACCGTAAACGCAAAACGAACGCCACCCGATGGGTGGCGTCGCAGTCACTCAGTATTTGCCCTGCACGGGCATTTTATTGTTCGTTTTTATTCTGCGAAGCACCGAGAGGCAAACGCCATAAATCATAGCGTTCCTCTCCTGATTTAACGGCTCCCGCGAAATGGTCGTTAAGGCGACTCGAGGTAAAGATCAGATCCCCGTCCGGGCGGATTGCCGGGGTATCCGGCCAATGGACGTCCTCGCTGGCGGCGATGAGTGACATGGAACGGTTCTTCGGATCAAAGCGGACAATGCCGTTGCGGGTGACATCGGTGATATAGAGGTTGCCCTTTGCATCGGTCACGATACCGTCGGTGTTACCACCCACCACGCCAAGATCCTGGATACCGGTGGCAATCTGCGCATCGGTTGACTCCGGCTGCCTCAGCAATGTCGTAGGCACTGCCCAGGCATGGGTTCCGGTTGTAACTGTCCAGTACAGCGTGCCCGCATCCGGAGAGAGTGCGATGCCGTTGATGCCAATCAGTAAGGGTTTGCCCGGCCAGACCTCCGCACCGTGTGAAACCACCTTCACGCCCGGCTCAATCTGTAGCGCAGGGTGACGGTCGAGCAACCGTCGTGCCGTGCCGGTGGCGAAATCAACGACGATAAGGCCCACGCGGTTTTCCGGTGCGCTCCGCGATCCGCTGTCGGAGATATAGGCGACACGGCGTTTCTCATCGACAACCACATCGTTCAGGAAGCTGGCTTTGCGGTCCGCCACGCCATCCAGGGCGATACGTTTAAGGGTGCGGCCCGTGTTGAGATCCAGTACGACCAGTTTCTGCGAGCCCGCGGGCGACTCCGCTTCGCCCGCGACAAACCCCATGTCCAGCGCCCATAGCCAGCCGTTTTGACGATCAATATAAAAGCCAAGCACGTTGCGCAGGTTCTGCGCGGGATCGGTGTTTACCGCGTTCCCCTCGCGGGACGGAAACGCCGTCAGGCGGGCAGGGCCGGACGGAACCGTCGTATCCAGAATGCTCAGCGTGGCGGGTGCGGCGGCAGAAACCAGCCGGGGCGTACTGATAAAGGCCCGGCCCTTTGCATCAAAATGGATACCGGCAATGGGCGCGTTAACCGAGCCGGAAAACCGCGTCGGGGTTTGCCCATTCTGGGGGGTATCCCAGCTCACGCCAGCATAGCTGCGCCAGCGCTCAAGGGGCAGGGAATTCGCCGCGCTGGCGAAGACCGGGAAAGCGAACAACGCCGCCATCGCAATGGCGGAAAAACTGCGGGTACGGTTGGACATGACAGTCTCCAGTGACAGGTTCTGGTGATGAATGCCGGTCACTTTACTCATCACTCCGGAGGGGATAAATTAGCCAGATTGAAAAACATTTGTTCCTGAAAGAGCAAAATGAGCCGCAAATTCGATTATCTCGGAGACGTTGAAGTCTTCATTACTGTTGTTGAACACGGCTCTTTTACTGCCGCAGCGGTTGTCCTTTCCACCACACCCTCTGTCCTGAGTCGCGCGGTTTCCCGCCTGGAAGCGCGTCTTGGACGGCAGTTATTACAGCGAACGACCCGCCGCGTGGGGCTGACGGAGGCCGGACGCGTTTATCTGGAGCAGGCGAGGTCTGCGTTTGCACTGCTTGATGACGCCGAACGCGAGGGGCGGGGCCTGGAAGACGAGCTGACCGGTCGCGTGCGAATGAGCGTTCCAACCACCTATGGGCACTACCGTCTGCCGCCGCTGCTGGCGCGCTTTGCCCAACACTATCCACGCGTAAAGGTGGAGCTGAACATCACCAATCGCAACGTGGATCTGATTGCGGAGGGATTCGATCTGGCGATTCGCCTGGGCCAGTTGCCCGACAGTGGGTTAGTCGCGCGCAAGCTGGAGGACGCGGCGCTGCTGCTGGTCGCATCGCCTGATTACCTGCACCGCATGGGGAGCCCGCAGACGCTGGAGGAGTTGCATCGCCACACCTGTCTGCCCTTTATCATGCCGCGTACCGGACGCATCGCCCCCTGGGTGTTTCGTGATGAGGAACGTGATATTGACTGGCTGCCGGGTTCAACTATCGAAATCTCCGATGATGTACTCGGCGTGGTTTCGCTGGCGGAGCAGGGGATGGGGATCTGCCAGAGCTATGAATTTATCGTCCGCGACAGGATACAGCGCGGTCAGTTAGTCGAGGTGCTGCCACACCTGCGTGGACGGTCGCGGCCGTTCTCCGTGCTCTTCGCACCACACCGACGCCAGTCGGCGGCCACCCGGGCGATGATTGATCTTCTGACCACCCAAAAATGACAGGGACATGCCCACAATGAAAAAAGAGACTTATACCTTTTGGCTCCCACTCATCGCGGGCGGTGTAGCCCTGCTATCTGGTTTTGTGGTCTGGTCAGTTAACGTTTATCGCGTAACATACCTTACGATCCGCGGGGAGCAGTATCTGGCCTGTGGGGCGTTGCTGCTGGCACTGGTGCCGATGGTTATTTTCATCAGAAAGGGACGACTGAAAGGTAAGCGCCTTGCTGGCGCGGTAAAACTATACCTCGGCTTCTTCATTTGCAGCCTGCCGGTTGCCATGTTCGTGATTTTTACAACGGCCTGGCTACTGGAGGGGGACTATTCCTCATGGAGCAAACCTTACCGGTATGAATCCAGTACCCGTCACAGCTGCTCGGGGGCGGAAGTCTACGAGCCGGAATTAAAAAAAGAGATCCGCATCTGTAACCCGAAGGGTAACGTTTATTCCAACTCCACCCTGTACGTGGAAAAGCGGAGCAATGCGCTGGGGATTGTGGTGCTTTGGGCGATCACGCGCGCCTGAGCCGGGGAAGGTCAGGGCGCGTGAATCAGCGTCAGCCCGCCTCCAGCATCCCAAAGCTCACAATACGCGAACGGCCCAGCTCTTTCGCCCGGTATAAGGCCACGTCGGCAGCGCGCAGCAGGTTATCGCTCTGAGCGTGCTGCGGATAGCTGGCGACGCCAATCGACACATCCACCGGGCCAATCTCTGAAAGCCCATAGCGCAGCGACAGCTCATGCACGCCGTTATAAATCTCTTTGGCGCACGCCTGCGCCGCCTCTTCATCGACGCCGGAAAGCAGCACCAGAAACTCTTCGCCGCCATAGCGGAACGCCAGCCCGCTGTCGTGTACGGCGCGTTGTACGATGGAGGCCACGCTTTTGATGACCTGATCGCCCGCTTCATGACCAAAGCGGTCATTGATGCTTTTGAAGTGGTCGATGTCGATCATCAGGCAGCTTACCGGCTCTTCATTGCGCACCGCCTGCGCCATTTGGGTGCGCAGGGTGTCTTCCAGATGATGGCGGTTACGCAAGCCGGTGAGCGGATCGAAGAGGGCTTTTTCCAGCAGGGCATCGCGCAGACGTTGGTTGGCCAGCGCCAGGCCGAGCGCTTCAGCCATCAGCTCCAGATAGGCGCGGGAAGGGGCATTTTCCGCGGTGATATTCTGTAAGGAGAGCAAGCCAATGGCTTCGCCCTGAGCAATCATAGGGACGCACAGCGACGTATGCGTGTGCGACGCCGGTAGATGGTAGCAGGCGATATCCGGCTCGCCGTTCACGGGCGGATGGCTCTGCCCGCGTCTGACCGCCCAGCATTCATCGGGATGGAAAGGTGTATCGTCACCCGGTGGCGAAAGCCACTGTGCGACGCAGCGCATCTGCCACGGATCGCGGTCGAGAATATAGAGCCGCCCGGCAATCCCCGGCGCGATATTGGGGGCGAACAGCTCCGCTACGTTAATCACGTCCGCAAAATTCTCACACCCCTGCAGCCGCTGGGTCATGCGGGCCAGCAGCTCGCGAATGGCCCAGTCGGCGTCGCGCTCTTTTTCCAGTCGCTGTCGTGCGAGGCCATTTTCACGAAAGATCCGGATGGCCTGCGCCATATCGCCAATCTCATCAATCTGGTTGAAATTGGGTGTTTCAACCGCGTAATCCTGCGACGCGAGACGGTGCACCACATCGCTCAGGCGTACCACCGGGCGCAGCACGCGGCGTTTTAAGATAAAACCAAGCACAAACAGGAAAAGAAGGGCAGTAAGACCGACCATCATCTCAGAAGCCGTACGCAGCGCTTTCGATTTTTTCGTCGCCTCCTGAACGGAAGCGATCACCCGCTTGTCGAGTATCTGGCGGAAGTGCTCAATCTGATTCTGGGCGCGTTCCAGCTCCTGTTCATAGGGCATACCGTAGAGCAGGGCAATGGCCTGCGCGTCTTCGCCTCGCGCCATGCTGGTGAGTGCGGCCTGCTGCTCGTCCTGTAACGCATCGACGATTTTTATCCCTTCATGCAGTAAGGAGAGTTCATCATCTGACGCGCCAACATCCTGCAGTTTATCCAGCCGGAGTTCGGTGTTCTTCAGGGTTTTCTCTGACTGATTGTATTCCCTGAGAATTTGCGGATCTTTTTTAATCACGTACAGGCGGGCTAAATCGGACTGTGCCCAGACCTCGATTTCGATTTCTTCCGTAAGCTGATCAAATATCTGCCGCTGTTCAACGGCCTTACGCTCAAGGGTATCGGCATTGGACGCCATCAGCATGATGATGCCGGAAGCGAGGGTCAGGCAGACCGTGGCACCGTAGGCCCAGTTTGTTATCGTCGCGATTCGCACCTGGTGATCCTTTTACGACCAAAGAAGGATGGCGTTCTTTCAAATTATAGAAAACGTTTGATTTAAGGCGAAAAAAAAGGCGGCACAGCGCCGCCTGTCTGGAAGGTTATCGTCAGTGATTTATAAATCTGGAGGGTTTCTTCCCTCTTCAATAAACGCGGCATCCAGCTCTTCGGCGTTACCCGCGTGATCGCGACCGGAGAAGAGATTCCAGCAGGCGATAAACAGCGCGGCAATCAGCGGGCCAATGACAAAGCCGTTAATGCCGTACAGCTCCATCCCGCCAAGCGTTGAGATCAGGATCAGGTAGTCCGGCATTTTGGTGTCTTTCCCCACCAGCAGCGGGCGCAGGATATTGTCCACCAGCCCGACGATAATCACGAAGAAGCCGACAATGAACAGCCCCTGCCAGATCTGGTGCGTCGCGAAGAGGAAAATGGCGGCCGGAACCCAGACAATCGCCGACCCCACCGCAGGCACCAGGGAGAGGAAGGCCATCAGCGCACCCCAGAGGATGCTGCCGTCGATACCGGCAATGGCAAACGCAATCCCGCCGAGCGTACCCTGAACCACCGCGACAACCGCCGTGCCTTTTACCGTCGCCCGCGAGACGCCGACAAACTTGGCGAACAGGTGTTGTTTGGCGAAATCGGACAGCGGCAAGGAGTCGAGGATCTGGCGCACCAGGAACGGCCCGTCTTTCAGCAGGAAGAACAGCAGATACAGCATGATGCCGAAGCTAATGGCAAAGCCAAAGGTCCCTTTGCCGATCAGAAACGCGCTGCCCGCCAGATACTGCCCGCCCTGCAGGGCGACATCGGAGAGTTTTTTCTGGATCTGCGCGGCGTTGGTCAGGTTGTGATCGGCCAGGAAACCGCTGGCCCAGTCTGGCAGATGGTTAAAGATGCTCGCCACCACCTCCGGGAATTGCGTGTTGTTCTCCTGCAGTTTGGTGTACACCACGTTCAGCTCTATGGCGAGCGAGGAGAGGATCACCATCAACGGGATAAAGACGATCAGGCAGATGATCCCGATAGTCAGCAGCGAAGCCAGCCCGTTACGATCCCCCAGCGCGGCGCGCAGCTTGTTTTTAACCGGGTTAAAGATGACGGTCAGAATGGCGGCCCACAGAATGACGGAGAAGTAGGGCGATAGCACGTCGAAAAACGCCCACGTCACGAGGGCGAGAATAAAGATAAAGAAACCTTTGGTCAGTCCGTTAAAGCGCATCAGTCAGTCCTGGTTACTAAGAAACAGTGTCGACTATAGAACTGATTGACGAATTTACCAACCATTGCACCGGCCTGCGCAAGCCGCGCACCGCCGGGCAATGTCAGGAGTGGAGGGATCAAATCTCCTCAAATAACGAACTGACCAGCGCAACGTGCGTTTTCACGCCCACCGCCAGCGCGGCCTCGTCGATGCGAAAGTGTGGATTATGGACGTTCCAGACGGCGCCTTTTTCCTCATTGCCGCAGCCGATGAACAGGAATGTTCCCGGAACCTTCTCCTGATACGAGGAGAAATCCTCGCTGCCGAACAGGGCCCGATCGGCAAGCTGCAGCGTTCCTTCTCCAAAATGCGCCGCCATCGCCGCTTTGGCGATGGCATTGGTCTCGGCATGGTTGTTGCCAACGGCGTAACCCTGCTGCCAGCGGATCTCACAGCGCGCGCCGTGGGCACTGACGACGCCCTCGACAATACGCTGCATCAGCTGCGGAACCTGCTCGCGCACCTGCTGATTGTGCGTACGCACCGTTCCGGCCAGGCGGGCGCTGTCCGGGATCACGTTATAGCTGTCACCAGCCTGGAAGGTCGCGATGGTCAGTACCGGGGCGTTAATCGGGTCGAGATTACGCGCCACCACGTTTTGCAGCGCGGTGACGACTTCAGCGCCGATCACCACCGGGTCGATGCAGAACTGCGGCATTGAGCCGTGTCCGCCCTGGCCGAAGAGCGTGATATCAAAGTTATCGCTGGAGGCGACATAGACGCCCTCTTTCAGGGTAATTTTACCGGTAGGACTGGTCGGAAAAACGTGCAGACCGAAGATCTTCTCGACGTCGTCAACCACGCCTTTCTCCACCAGTTCGCGCGCACCGCCCGGTGGCACTTCTTCGGCAGGCTGGAAGATAAACTTGATGCTGCCGCAGAGCTGGCTGCGCAGATGACAGAGCACTTTCGCTGCCCCCATCAGCATGGCGGTGTGGGCATCGTGACCGCAGGCATGCATCACGCCGGGTTTGGTTGAGCTGAATGCTTCACCGCTCTCTTCCTGCAGCGGCAGGGCGTCGATATCTGCACGCAGTGCCCACATCGGGCCGGGTTTTTCACCCTGTAATACCGCCACCACGCTGTTCTCCAGCGGGCGGCTAATCGTCAGCTCCGGCAGATTCGCCAGTTCACGGGCGATAAAATCTGCGGTCGGCTTTTCCTGAAATGAGAGATCCGGGTTGGCATGAATATGCCTGCGCCAGCGGATCACCTCGTCGTGAACGTCGCGGATAAGGTTTTCAGTGCTACTTTTCATGACAGTCTCCTTCAGTCAGTCACCGGCAGTGAGGGTGCAGGTTTTTTTATCAGTGGCACTATCGCCACACCCGCGCACACCATTGCCAGTGACAGGAAAATAAATGCGCTTTCATAACTGTGGCTTTTTCCAACGAGATAGCCAATCACAACCGGTGAAACGAAGCCCCCCAGCGTCCCTCCGGTGTTTATCAGACCGATGGCCGAGCCCATGATGTTCTCCGGCAGGCGTTTCATTGGCAGGGTAAACGCGGTCACAAAGGTGGCCATCAGGAAGATCTCCCCCACAAACAGCAGGATGCTGGCACTCACCGCCGTGGCGGTGTGGAAGATGCCGAGAATGGCGGCCGCGCTCACCAGTGCGCAGATCAAAATCACCTGTGGCTCGCGGTGGTGGAAGTATTTTCCGACCAGCCAGCCGGTGCACAACGATGAAAGCCAGATCCCCGCGCCGCCAGCCGCCACGATATAACCGGACACCTCAATCGGCATGCCCATGCTCTGGACAAAGAATTTAGGCAGCCAGGCCAACAGGCCATAGCTTGGGATATTGATGCAAAACACCGAGAAAAACAGCAGCAGCACCGTAGGGTTACGCCACAGCGCCTCGCGTTGCCCGTGCGCGGCCTGGCGTGGCGCGGGTTTCTGATACGGCACGCGCAAGGCGATCAGCAGGGCAATGGCGCAGGCCACGATCCCCAGTGCCACAAACGAGGCGTGCCAGCCCAGGTGTGCCAGCGCCGAGACGGCCACAATCGGCCCGACGGTCATCGCCAGCCCGGCGGAGGAGAGCAGAACCGACTGGGCGAAGGTGCGTTTTTCCAGCGTAAAATTGCTGACCACCGCTTTCGCGCAGGAGCAGGGATAGCCGGAATGCCCCACGCCGGAGAGAAAGCGAAACACCAGCAGCAGGCCAAAGGTCATACCCAGCGCGCCAAAGCAGAGGGCGAAGATCCCCAGCGCACACAGAGAAAGGATCAGCATGGTTTTGTAGCCGACTCTGTCGTTTAGCCAGCCCGCAGGCACCTGAAAGAGGGAGTAGGCGAGAAAGAAGATCCCGGTGATATAGCCCAGCTGCGCGGTGGTGAGCCCGAACTCCTTTTCGATTGGCAGCAGGGCAAAACCCATTACGGTTTTATCGATGTAGACCACGACATAGCCGATAAAAAGCAAAAAAATCATCTGTGACTGGCTTTTCATTCTGTTTTCCGCCTGACGTCAGTGTGCGATGAGAAATGTTGTGTGCACCCTGAATCTAGGGGTTTACCCGACAGGCGGGAAGATATAATTTTTCTATAGGTGATGCTTTTTTGTTATAGGGCGAGCGATGAAATATCTGCCAAAACTCGGCCATCTTCAGGCCTTTCGTCAGGTGGCGCGCAGCGGCAGTATCCGTTCGGCCGCCCGGGAACTGGGCGTTTCGCAGCCCGGATTGAGCCGGACATTGCGTGAGCTTGAGCAAACTTTAGGCACCCAACTTTTATTGCGCAGCAAAGAGGGGATTGCGCTTACCGAGGCGGGAAGGGCGTTTTCCCAACGGGCGGAGTGGGTGCTTGAAGAGTTGCGGCGTGCGGCGGATGAAGTGGAGCAGATTAACCATTTTACTCACGGGCGTCTGACGGTGGGGTTCTCTTCGCTTATTGCGCTGACCGTCTTTCCTGATGTGGCCGGGGCGTTCAAGAAAACGCTGCCCCAGGTCTTGCTGACGGTGAAGGAGGGGCAGCTCTCTTCGCTTCTGCCTGGTGTACGAAACGGTGAAATAGATATGGCTATTGGCTCAGTGGATCCGATGGCGCCGCCGGAAGGGGTGATGATCGAACCGCTGTTTACCTCGCCGTTTTGCATCATCGCGCGCAAGGGGCACCCACTGGCAGAAGCCCGCGATCTGATGGCGCTGCGTCAGGCCAAATGGCTACTGCCGGAGTCATCCATGGGCTACTACCAGCAGCTACAAAATGAGCTCAGCCATTTTTATCGACAGGTGGATATCACCCCGCTGCGCACCGATTCCGTCATCACGGGGCTAAATATGGTGCTTAACGCGGACTATCTGACGGTGGTCGCGCGGGCGATGTGTCAGCCGCTGCAGCTTGATGACAAGCTGGTGGCGTTGCCCATCACCCAACTGCCGTCGGCGCAGTATTGCGCGGTGTGGTCGCAAAAGTCGGCGATGACCACCAACGCCCGTCAGTTTTTGATTCGCCTGCGCGAAGCATGCAGAGGGTTTAGCTGGTAGCGGACAGATACGACTTTTGTCTGAGCCAGAATCGCAGCCGTCCGCGCCATGCTGTAAGTATCTGCTTGCGGAGGTGCTTATGGCCTGGCGTCCGATTCTGTATGTGATCCTCACAACCCATCCCCGACTCAGTGCGCGACGCGCCCGGTTGCGTCTGGTCGTCTAGCTTTTTTATGTTATTCGCGGTATAACACACCTTCTTTGGATGTTTAGATGTCCATACGTATAGAAGGTAATATGCAAACACAACAAGAAAATGGGCAGCTAAAGCGCACCATGAAAACACGCCACCTGATTATGCTCTCGCTGGGTGGCGTGATTGGCACAGGGTTATTCTTTAATACCGGTTATATCATTTCGACAACCGGGGCAGCAGGCACGCTGCTGGCCTATCTCATTGGCGCACTGGTGGTCTGGCTGGTGATGCAGTGTCTGGGCGAACTGTCGGTGGCAATGCCGGAAACCGGCGCATTTCACGTCTATGCCGCTCGTTACCTCGGCCCGGCGACGGGCTATACCGTGGCGTGGCTGTACTGGCTCACCTGGACGGTGGCGCTTGGATCGAGCTTTACCGCCGCCGGGTTCTGTATGCAGTACTGGTTCCCACAGGTGCCCGTCTGGGTGTGGTGCGTGGTCTTCTGCGTGGTGATTTTTGGCCTTAACGTCATCTCCACGCGTTTCTTTGCCGAGGGCGAATTCTGGTTCTCGCTGGTGAAAGTTATCACCATCATCGCCTTTATTATTCTTGGCGGTGCGGCGATCTTTGGCTTTATCCCGATGCAGGACGGTTCGTCTGCGCCGGGCCTGAGCAACATTACCGCTGAAGGCTGGTTCCCGCACGGCGGCCTGCCGATCCTGATGACCATGGTGGCGGTGAACTTTGCCTTCTCCGGCACTGAACTTATCGGCATTGCGGCGGGCGAAACGGAAAACCCGCATAAGGTTATTCCGGTGGCGATCCGCGCGACCATTGCCCGACTGATCATCTTCTTTATCGGCACCGTGTTTGTGCTGGCGGCGCTGATCCCGATGCAGCAGGCCGGGGTGGAGAAGAGCCCGTTTGTGCTGGTGTTTGAAAAAGTCGGGATCCCGTATGCGGCAGATATCTTTAACTTTGTGATTTTGACCGCGATCCTCTCGGCGGCAAACTCCGGTCTGTACGCCTCAGGGCGCATGCTGTGGTCGCTTTCTAACGAGAAAACGCTGCCGCGCTGCTTTGCACGCGTCAATAAAAACGGCGTGCCGCTGACGGCGCTCTCCGTTTCCATGCTCGGTGGGGTGCTGGCGCTCTTCTCAAGCGTGGTTGCGCCGGACACGGTGTTTGTGGCGCTGTCGGCCATTTCCGGTTTTGCGGTGGTGGCGGTGTGGATCAGCATCTGCGCGTCGCACTTTGTCTTCCGTCGTCGTCACCTGCAGTCCGGACAGCCGCTGTCTGCTCTGCACTATCGCGCGCCGTGGTATCCGCTGGTGCCGGTGCTCGGGTTTATCCTCTGTGTGGTGGCATGTATCGGCCTGTGGTTTGATCCGAGCCAGCGCATTGCCCTTTATTGTGGCCTGCCGTTCGTTGCCCTGTGTTATGGTGCCTACTACCTGACCCGAAACCTGACATCGCAGGAGCCTGAACATGTCGCAGAATAATCCGCTTACCGCCCTCCTTGAAAAGCAGCCGTTTATGGTGCTGGATGGCGCAATGGCAACTGAACTGGAAGCGCGCGGGTGCAACCTTGCAGACAACCTCTGGTCTGCCAAAGTATTGATGGAAAACCCGGAGCTTATCCGTGAAGTCCACCTCGACTACTACCGCGCGGGTGCGCAGGTGGCGATCACCGCCAGCTATCAGGCCACACCTTCGGGCTTTGCGGCGCGCGGTCTGGACGAGGCGCAGTCCCGCGCGTTAATCGGTAAAAGCGTGGAGCTGGCGCGTAAGGCACGTGAAGCATATCTGGCGGAAAATCCGCAGGCGGGCACGCTGCTGGTGGCGGGGTCCGTTGGGCCGTATGGCGCCTATCTGGCGGATGGCTCTGAGTATCGCGGTGATTATGTGCGTCGTGCTGAAGAGTTCACCGCATTTCATCGTCCGCGCATTGAGGCGTTGCTGGATGCGGGGGCGGATCTGCTGGCTTGCGAAACGCTCCCCTCCTTTGAGGAGATCAAGGCGCTGGCAGCACTTGTGGCTGAGTATCCCCGCGCCCGGGCGTGGTTCTCGTTTACCCTGCGCGACAGCGAGCACCTGAGCGACGGGACGCCGCTGCGGGAGGTTGTTGCGGCCCTGAAAGATAATACACAGGTCGTGGCGCTCGGCATCAACTGTATCGCGCTTGAAAACACCACCGCGGCCCTGAAACACCTGCACAGCCTGACGGCATTGCCGCTGGTGGTCTACCCGAATTCGGGCGAGCATTATGATGCGGTGACCAAAACCTGGCACCATCACGGTGAAGCGTGCGAGACCCTGGCGGGATATTTGCCCCAGTGGCTGGAGGCCGGTGCCAGATTAATCGGTGGATGCTGTCGCACCACGCCGAAGGATATTGCTGAGCTGACGTCTCAGCGCTAATACCTTCACCCTAACCCTCTCCCATGGAGGAGAGGGTTCTCCAGTAATTTTTTAACCATAAGCGATAACGCTGCTCTCAGAATGACTGAGAGCATTCAGCGATGCCCTGGTCCGGCTGTAAATCGCTGAGGCGTTTCCTGCTGGCCGGGGCGAGGCGCATGGATGCGCCGAGAGGGCGGCTTTACAGGGACGTTACATCCGCCCGTCCCCGATAAGCCGGAAGGAATAAGCCGAAGGCACCGCGAAGCGGCGATTTACCGCCGGGAGCCCGGGTCGCCAGGGTGGTGGCGACTGAGCCACCCTGGCACGTTCACCGGTCATGTGGTTACAGAGTAGCAAGGCACATAAAGTGAACGGAATAACCACCAGAGCTGTATGTTCCCCCTCACCCCAGCCCTCTCCCCCAGGAGGAGAGGGGGCCGTCCGTGCGTGCTTTTTCTGCGGGGAGCCCTCAGCCCACGGGAGAGGGAAAAACACTGCACAAAATTCACTATCCTTTCCCGCTTTTTTTCTAAAAACGAATCGTAATTAACGATTCTTTTTTATTCCTTTATCAAAATTCCCGCGCCGGAAATACTGCCCTCATAACAACAAGGGGAGCAGACATTATGGCCATTTCATCGCGAATCACTTTACTCGGCGCGCTGGCGCTGTGGGCATTTCAGGCGCAGGCGGTGGACGTCACCGTCGCGTATCAAACCTCCGCAGAGCCTGCGAAAGTCGCGCAGGCGGATAACACCTTTGCCAAAGAGAGCGGCGCAAACGTCGACTGGCGTAAGTTCGACAGCGGGGCGGCCGTGGTGCGTGCGCTTGCGTCCGGCGACGTGCAGATTGGTAATATCGGCTCCAGCCCGCTGGCGGTAGCGGCCAGCCAGCAGGTGCCGATTGAAGTCTTCCTGCTCGCTTCACAGCTGGGTAACTCTGAAGCGCTGGTGGTGAAGAAAAACATCACCAAACCAGAAGACCTGATCGGCAAGCGCATCGCCGTGCCGTTCATTTCGACCACTCACTACAGCCTGCTGGCGGCGCTGAAACACTGGGGTATCAAGCCAGGCCAGGTGCAAATCATTAATCTGCAGCCGCCGGCGATTATTGCGGCCTGGCAGCGCGGCGATATTGATGGCGCATACGTCTGGGCACCGGCTGTCAATGAGCTGGAAAAAGACGGCACCGTGCTGACCGACTCCGAAAAAGTGGGCCAGTGGGGCGCGCCAACGCTCGACGTGTGGGTGGTGCGCAAAGATTTTGCCGAGAAACATCCTGAGGTCGTGAAGGCCTTTGCCAAAAGCGCCATCGACGCTCAGCAGCCCTATATCAGCAACCCGGATGCATGGCTGAAGCAGCCTGCCAATCTCGAAAAACTGTCCCGTCTGAGCGGCGTGCCGCAAGCGGACGTGCCGGGGCTGGTGAAAGGTAATACCTATCTCACGCCTGCCCAGCAGGTACAACAGCTGACCGGGCCGGTAAACAAAGCGATTGTCGATACCGCCACGTTCCTGAAAGAGCAGGGCAAAGTGCCTGCGGTGGCGGCGGACTATAGCCAGTACGTGACCGATCGCTTTGTGAAATAAGGGGGCTGCGATGCTGACTATTACAAATCTGTCTGCTGATTACGGTGGCAAACCGGCCCTGGAGAACATCAACCTGACGCTGGAGAGCGGTGAACTGCTGGTTGTGCTTGGCCCGTCCGGGTGTGGGAAAACCACGCTGCTGAATCTGATTGCCGGGTTTGTACCGTATCAGCATGGCTCTATTCAACTGGAAGGGAAAAAAGTGGCAGGCCCGGGCGCTGAGCGCGGCGTGGTCTTCCAGAATGAAGGCCTGCTTCCCTGGCGCAACGTGCAGGAAAACGTGGCTTTCGGTTTGCAACTGGCGGGCGTAAGCCGCGAGCAACGGCTGGCAACAGCACGGGACATGCTCAAAAAGGTCGGTCTTGAAGGGGCTGAAAAACGGTTTATCTGGCAGCTTTCCGGCGGTCAGCGCCAGCGGGTCGGCATTGCCCGCGCGCTGGCGGCCAACCCGCAGCTGCTATTGCTGGATGAGCCGTTCGGGGCGCTGGATGCCTTTACCCGCGAGCAGATGCAAACCCTGCTTTTACGCCTGTGGCATGAAACGGGTAAACAGGTGCTGCTGATCACCCACGATATCGAAGAGGCGGTGTTTATGGCGACCGAGCTGGTGCTGCTGTCCCCTGGCCCGGGGCGCGTGCTGGAGCGGCTGCCGCTTGAGTTTGCCCGTCGCTATGTCGCGGGGGAGCCGGTGCGCAGCATCAAATCCGATCCACGGTTTATCGAACAGCGTGAATACGTCT
This sequence comes from Enterobacter cloacae complex sp. R_G8, assembly GCF_024599795.1. Classification (NCBI taxonomy): domain Bacteria; kingdom Pseudomonadati; phylum Pseudomonadota; class Gammaproteobacteria; order Enterobacterales; family Enterobacteriaceae; genus Enterobacter; species Enterobacter cloacae complex sp. R_G8. Next base: position 4,075,196 of record NZ_CP102246.1, on the reverse strand, counting down.
TAAGCCGTGTGTTTGAACAACGGGAGGCCTTCTCATGAGCATCGTCTTCAGCGAGAAAACGCGACGCGCGCGCCCGGCCTTTCGCTGGCCTTTCTCGCGCCAGATCACACTCAGTGTCGGCACGCTGCTGGTGCTGCTGGCGGTCTGGTGGCTGGTTGCCGCGCAGGCATGGGTCAGTCCGCTGTTTCTGCCGCCGCCGGGGCAGGTGCTGGCAAAACTGATCACCATTGCCGGGCCGCAGGGCTTTATGGACGCTACGCTCTGGCAGCACTTAGGTGCAAGCCTGGCGCGCATTCTGGTGGCGCTGCTGGCGGCGGTCATTATCGGCATTCCGGTCGGCATCGCGATGGGCTTAAGCCCGACGGTGCGCGGGATCCTCGACCCGCTGATTGAGCTTTACCGTCCGGTGCCGCCGCTGGCCTATCTGCCGCTGATGGTGATCTGGTTTGGCATCGGTGAAACGTCAAAAATCCTGCTGATTTATCTGGCGATTTTCGCCCCGGTTGCTATGTCGGCCCTGGCGGGTGTCAAAAGCGCTCAGCAGGTGCGGATCCGCGCGGCGCAGTCGCTGGGAGCCAGCCGGACACAGGTGCTGCTGTTCGTGATTTTACCGGGCGCACTGCCGGAGATTTTAACCGGATTACGCATCGGCCTTGGCGTGGGCTGGTCAACCCTGGTGGCGGCAGAGCTGATCGCCGCCACCCGAGGGTTAGGGTTTATGGTGCAGTCGGCGGGGGAGTTTCTGGCGACTGACGTGGTACTGGCCGGGATTGCGGTTATCGCCGTGATCGCCTTTGGATTAGAACTGGGGCTGCGCGCGCTGCAGCGTCGTCTGACGCCCTGGCATGGAGAAATACAATGAGTGAACGTCTGACCATTACCCCGCTGGGGCCATATATTGGTGCGCAGGTGTCGGGCCTGGATGTGACCCGTCCGCTGAGCGATAACCAGTTTGAGCAGCTTTATCACGCGGTGCTGCGCCATCAGGTGGTATTCCTGCGTGAACAGGCTATCACCCCGCAGCAGCAGCGCGCCCTGGCACTGCGCTTTGGCGATCTGCATATCCATCCGGTTTATCCGCATGCGGAAGGGGTGGAGGAGATTATTGTGCTCGACACGCATAACGATAACCCGCCGGACAACGACAACTGGCACACGGATGTGACGTTTATCGAGACGCCACCTGCAGGGGCGATTCTTTCGGCGAAGCTGCTGCCGGAGACGGGCGGCGATACGCTGTGGGCCAGCGGCATTGCGGCCTTTGAGGCGCTGTCCGCACCGTTCCGGACGTTGCTAAGCGGCCTGCGGGCGGAGCATGACTTCAAAAAATCGTTCCAGGAGTACAAGTACCGCAAAACAGAAGCGGAGCATCAGCGCTGGCAGGAGGCGGTTGCGAAACATCCGCCGCTGCTCCATCCGGTCGTGCGCACCCATCCGGTAACCGGCAAGCAGGCGCTGTTTGTGAATGAGGGATTCACGACGCGGATTGTGGACGTGACGGAAAAAGAGAGCGAGGCGCTGTTACGTTTCCTGTTTGCGCATATCACCAAACCGGAGTTTCAGGTGCGCTGGCGCTGGCAGGAGAACGATCTGGCGATCTGGGATAACCGCGTGACACAGCACTATGCAAATGCGGATTATCTGCCACAGCGCCGGATTATGCAGCGGGCGACAATTTTAGGTGATAAGCCGTTCTACCGTCCTTGACCCCGTCGCTCCGTAGGCCGGGTGGCGGCTACGCCTTGCCCGGCCTACAAAAACCGCCCATTTAAAGGTGCGCCTCAATATACCGCTGATAGCGATTTGCCTTGAGGTAGCACAAGTCCACCAGCACCAGCCCGTCGATGCAGTTGTTGAACGCCGGGTCGCTGCCAAAATCGATAAACTGCACGCCGCCGGGTTCACACAGCTCGGAATACTGTTTGTAGAGCGGCGGAATACCGCAACCCAGATTACCGAGCAGGGATTTCAGCTTCGTCAGGTCATCCACGTAATCCACCCCGCCAAACTGCGCCAGCACGTCCGGCAGGGAGGCAGGATAAGGCTGACGTGACGCGGCTAAGGGATGTGTCGCCGGGAACCAGAGACGGTAAAACGCCACCAGCAGATCCCGTGCGGCAGGTGGTAAGCCACCGGAAATCGAGACCGGGCCAAACAGATAGCGGTAGTGCGGATAACGCGCCAGATAGGCACCAATACCGGACCACAAATAATCCAGGCCGCGACGGCCCCAGTAGCGCGGTTGTATAAAGCTGCGTCCCAGTTCAATGCCGTGTTCCAGCACGTCCTGCATTTTGTCGTCGTAGTGGAACAGACTGTAGCTATAAAGTCCTTCCAGACCGCGTTGTTCGACCTGTCTGGCTGTCGGCATAAAACGATAGGCGCCGACGATCTCCAGATCCTCTTCATCCCACAGGATCAGGTGCAGATAGTCATCGTCGTAACTGTCGGTGTCCCGACGTTTACCGCTCCCTTCCTCCACGGCGCGAAACGCGATTTCGCGCAGTCGTCCCAGTTCGCGCAGCAGGGGAGCCTCTTCCTGTCCGTTGCGTTGCCACAGATAAATGGTTTTGCCATCGCTGGTTTTGCCCAGACATTCGGCCTGGGCCAGCTCGCGCTTCAGCGTGGCCCGGTCTTCCGGGCGGGCAATGGCGCATTGAGTTTTAAAGACACCAGGCACTCCCTTGCCAAGACGTATCACGTGCTGACGGCACTGCTCGGCCATCTCACGCGATGAAAGGTTTGCGCTATACCAGTGGTGCCAGGCTATCTGCTGGCCGATCTTTACTGGTAGCTGGCTGTGGCGGCGGCGGAACATCTGCTGCATCAGCAGGAGCATCGATACGGTGGGGGACACCAGCGTGCTGGCATAAAAGAGCAGGCTATTATGGGCCTGAATATGCACCGGCAGCAGCGGTACGCGCAGCTTACTGGCGAGTTTAATAAAGCCGGGGTGCCATTTTTTATCGCGGATCCCTTTGCGCGTAGGACGGGACACTTCTCCCGCCGGGAAGAAGATCAGCACCCCTGCGTTTTGCAGATGCTGTTCCATCTGCGTCAGGGAGGTTTTTGCCGTTCTGCCGCCCATGTTGTCCACCGGAATAAACAGCGAGCTAAGCGGTTCAAGGTGGGTCAGCATCCGGTTAGTGACGACTTTCACATCGCGCCGTACACGGGAAACGGCATACAGCAGTGCCAGCCCGTCCAGCGTGCCTGTCGGGTGGTTGGCAATAATGACCAGCGGGCCATGTTCAGGGATTTGTTCGAGATCGCGGGCGGAAACGGTGCAGAGAATATCGAGGTGCTCCAGAACTTGCTCCACCATATCCAGGCCTTTCAGATGGCGGTGTGTCGCGGCAAATTGCTGGAATTCTTCTTCGTAGAACAGTCTTTTTAACAGACTTTTTTGCCAGGGTGCAGGCCTCGCCTGAGGCCAAAGGTCGTCGAGAACGCTATCGAGACTAAACATGGTTACTCCTCCTGCCGTCTTGCTCAGACAGTAGAAGGGAGAGATGTCGGTTGTATTGCAGTTTGGTGAAGATTAGCGCAGAGAGGAGGCCGGGTAAGGCAAAGCCGCCACCCGGCGCTAAAGCGGATTAACGCAGAATTTTCTTCTCGGCCAGATCCAGTGCAAAGTAGCTGAAGATCAGATCCGCGCCGGCACGTTTGATCGCGCCCAGGCTTTCCAGGATCACTTTCTCTTCGTCGATCGCACCCGCCTGCGCGGCGAATTTGATCATCGCGTACTCGCCGCTCACCTGGTATGCACCCAGCGGCAGCTCGGTGCGCTCGCGAATGTCACGCAGGATATCCAGATACGCGCCAGCCGGTTTCACCATCAGGCAATCTGCGCCCTGGGCTTCATCCAGCAGCGATTCACGGATGGCTTCACGGCGGTTCAGCGGGTTCATCTGATAGGTTTTGCGATCGCCCTTCAGCGCTGTACCGGCCGCTTCACGGAACGGACCGTAGAACGAAGAGGCAAACTTAGTGGAGTAGGACATGATGGCGGTATCGGTGAATCCGGCCGCATCAAGCGCCTGGCGGATCGCCTGAACCTGCCCGTCCATGGCAGCGGAAGGTGCGATGAAATCCGCACCGGCTGCTGCTGCTACCACCGCCTGCTTGCCGAGATTCAGCAAAGTGGCGTCGTTATCGACACCGTGATCGCACAGCACACCGCAATGGCCATGTGAGGTGTATTCACAGAAACAGGTGTCTGACATGACGATCATTTCCGGCACGGTCTCTTTGCAGATCCGTGACATACGGGCGACTAAACCGTCTTCTTTCCAGGCATCGCTGCCGGTAGCGTCAGTGTGGTGGGAGATGCCAAAGGTCATCACCGAGCGGATCCCCGCGTTGGCGATACGTTCTATCTCACGTGCCAGATATTTTTCCGGAATGCGCATCACGCCTGGCATGGCCTCGATGGCTTTGTAGTCATCGATCTCTTCTTCAACAAAAATCGGCAACACCAGATCGTTTAGGGTCAGTGTTGTCTCTTCAAACATAGCGCGCAGTGCCGGTGACTTGCGCAGACGACGGGGACGAGCAATTAAATCGGTCATGATATGCCTGACGTTTGTGTGACAAAGAAGGCTAGTGTACATGAAAGTGGGGGAGAGGGTTTTACGAAAGTAGGCTTTTTGTTAATGCGAAATGCGGTTTGCAATGTTTCATATGGTCAATAGAGATAACCAGCACCAGCATGTTTTTTAAATGCGTAAGATATTGGTGTCATTTCTATATTGAAGTAAATGTATCATTAATAATGATCTATTATTCTTTATTATATTATCCATGTTTATATCTGGTGATTTTAATTCGCTGTTTTTATAGTGTTTATTTCTGGTTTTTAATGCCGCTGCATTTTTTTCATGTTATTAGTCTGTATACGGACTTAATGGAATCATTCATTGAACCTTTTCGAAATGAAAATGCATAATTCCCTCCGCAATACAATGTTGCCAAATGATTTGATGGACAAACTTGCTTACGTCCCTGAGGAGGGATGACCCAATGCAAACATGGAAAAAGAAACTGGTTGTATCACAACTTGCATTAGCCTGCACGCTGGCTATCGCTTCTCAGGCCAATGCGAAAGATATTTCTGGTACCACATATAATACCTTCGGATATGATAATACAGCATCAACCCCCTGGTATTATGGCTACACTGACTGGGATTACTCGGATGCCACCCATGACGGTGATATTTATCCGGTGATTAATAAGTCAACGGTGAACGGCGTTATTTCCACGTACTACCTTGACGATGGCGTCAATGGAAGAGCGAATGCGCTGAGCATTTCTAATAGCACCATTAATGGCATGATCACCTCAAAGTGCATGACCACCACATGTGCTGACGGGGTTGATACGGACGGCTCGACCCATACGCCGTACGATCGTTTTAGCCTGACCGTCGATCACTCCACCATTAACGATACCTATGAGCATTATGCGTATGATGTTCTGAATGGTGACAACACCGAAACCCACTATCTGGATACCTATGGACTGGGTAACGCGATCACGCTGGATGTGGAATCGGATATTGTTATCCAGAACAACTCCCACGTTGCTGGCATCACGCTGACACAGGGTTACCATGAACTGGACAATACCCCGTATGACGGTGTTGAAGGCGTTGCGGATAGCAGTAATGTCTTTACCAACACCCTGGTGGTCAAAGACTCTGTTCTGACGTCTGGTGCCTACAGCGATCTGGGTACCAGCGGGTTCTATGGTCAAACCGCGAAGCCGAGCGACTACGGTGAAACCAACGCGACCGGGGCAGATGACGCGGCGCTGATAGTTGCTGCGGGCGCGTCCGATAACGCGATGCAAACCACCGCCACGTTTGATCACTCTACCGTTACCGGCGATATTCTGTTCTCCAGCACCTTCGACAACAATTTCTACGAAAATGGCGACCCGGCAACCGATACCACCGAAGACGGGGTGTATAACCCAACCACCAACGGCTGGGATGGTACCGATAAGCTGGATGTCACGCTGACTAACGGCAGCAAATGGGTTGGCGCTGCGCAATCCAGCGTTGAAGCGATCGGCACCGCGCAAATGTATGGTGAGGGTTACAGCAGCGTTGACTGGAGAACCCTGTCTCCAAACAGCATCTGGCCTGATTCCACTTATGACACCAACGGTCACGTTGCAGGTGAAGAGGTGTATCAGAGCGGTCTGTTCAACATCACCCTGGACAACGGTTCTGAGTGGGACACCCGCAAACTGTCTAACATCGATACGCTGGCTGTGAATAACCAGTCGCAGGTGAATGTTGAAAACTCTGGCCTGCTGGCGGATTCCATCACCCTGACCAACGTCTCTACCCTGAACATTGGCGACAGTGGCGCAGTGGCGACAGACAGCCTGTATCTGGACAGCTACAGCCGTGCCGCTCTGACGGAAGAAACAGCTGAACTGTATGCCAACACCATCACCGTCGACAACGGTGCGGAACTGGCGTTAGGGCTGGGTCAGGTGGACACGCACAATATGGTACTGACCGATGGCGGGGTGCTGAACGTTGCCAGCCGTGATTACGTGCTGAACAGCGATCTGACCAACGCCCGCTTTATCACCAATGACAAGAGCAAAGCCGATTACGACTATGGCGTCGTGGCGCTTAACTCAGACGGTCATCTGGCGGTGAATGGTGATGTGGCAGGTAACTACACCGTGCGTATCGACGATGCGACCGGCGCCGGTTCTGTTGCTGATTATAAAAACAAAGAGATCATCCGCGTTTATGACAACAATGCGGATACTGCGGCGAGCTTTACTGCCGCAAACAAAGCTGATTTAGGCGCCTATACCTACCAGGCGCAGCAGAAGGGTGACACGGTTGTTCTGCAGCAGAAAGCGTTGACCGACTATGCCAATATGGCGCTGAGCATTCCGTCAGCGAATACCAATATCTGGGATCTGCAACAGGACACCGTCGGAACGCGTCTCACCAACAGCCGTCACGGTCTGGCCGATAACGGCGGGGCGTGGGTAAGCTACTTCGGCGGCAACTTCGACGCCGATAATGGCGTTGTCAGCTACGATCAGGACGTCAGCGGGATTATGGTTGGTCTGGATACCCAGATTGACGGTAACAATGCGAAGTGGATCGTCGGCGGTGCGGCAGGTTTCGCGAAAGGGGATATCAGCGATCGTACCGGTCAGGTTGATCAGGATAGCCAGACGGCAATGCTCTATGCCTCTGCGAAGTTTGCCAATGATCTCTTCCTCGACAGCTCCCTGAGCTATACCCGTTTCAATAACGATCTCTCCGCGACCATGAGCAACGGTCAGTACGTGGACGGTAATACCACGACAGATGCGGTAGGCTTCGGTATGAAACTGGGTTATGACTGGAAACCAAACCTGTCCGGCTATGTCACGCCGTATGCGGCCGTGTCTGGACTGTTCCAGTCGGGTGATGACTACCGGTTAAGCAACGACATGCGTATTGATGGCCAGTCTTACGACAGCCTGCGCTATGAACTTGGTCTGGATGCGGGCTACACCTTCAACTACGGAGGAGAGCAAGCCCTGACACCATACTTCAAGCTGGCGTATGTGTATGACGATGCTGACAACAATGCGGACGTAAATGGCGACAGCATCGACAACGGTGTTGAAGGCTCTGCTGTCCGTGTAGGGCTGGGCACACAGTTCAGTTTCACCAAAAACTTCAGTGCATACACCGATGCCACTTACCTGGGCGGCGGCGACGTTGACCAGAACTGGGGCGCTAATGTGGGTGTGAAATATACCTGGTAATGTATAAAAGCGGGGGAATATATCCCCCGCTTTTTCATCTAAAAAAATAATATTGAACCGACAAATACGGATGTCCTGAGGTCTGCATGAAAGTTAATGCGAAACCACTTTCTGAATTAAGCCGGCTCGAACAGTGTTTGAAAGTAGCCAGTACCCCTTTTAGATCTGCTCCTCAGCAGATTATTTTAAATGATGATAACGATGAACCTAGCACCCTTGTATTACAGACTGGCATTATTGAAATCTATCGTCGTGCTGACGAACTGCTGATTGGCATTGCCACTGCGCCCTTTATTCTGGGCCTGGCCGCTGGCATGCAGGAATACCGGGTCGTGGCCAAAAATCCATGCACAGGCTTTTATTTACCTGCTTCGACCTCTCTGCAACTTATTCAGCAAAGTTCTCTCTGGAAAGAAGCTTTCTGCTGGCTATCCTGGATTAAATCCATTCTTGAAAAGCGGGACAGGCAACTGGTAGGAAATAACTCCTATCACCAAATCCGCGCCATGCTGCTGAATATGGCCGAATGGGATGAAACCCTGCGCTCAAAAATTGGCGTGATGAATCATATTCAACAAAGCACGCGCATTTCGCGTTCCGTCGTCGCAGAGGTCCTCGCTGCGCTTCGACAGGGTAACTACATCAATATGAGCCGGGGCAAACTGGTTAGCATCAACCGTTTGCCCACGGAATATTAAGGCTGGACGGAGGCGGTCAGCACCTGGGCTTTATTGGCACTCAGCTCGGCGACTAAGTTATTGATGCCATCGCTCATATTAACGAAACGCGTATTTGGCGAGCGGGTGACCACCACAAAAGCGCCCACGTTGGACTGGGGGATCATTGCCATATAGGTAATGAATCCACCACCGCCACCCGTTTTCTGGATAATGCCCGGACGGCCATTTTTCGGTGCCATATATACCCAGCCCAGACCGAGGGCGTCAGCTTTGCCTGGTACGTCCATGCCGATCACGCGGTGCAACTGACTGCGCTGGTAAATCAGGGTCTGCATACGGTCAGCCTGGTGGCTACGTGAGTAGAAGTCTGATGAGAGGAACTGCTGCATCCAGCGCATCATGTCGCCTGGCGTGGAGTAAACACCGCCGCTGCCGATGGCTGCCAGCGTGTTATTACACGGGCTGGCGCCTTTCTCTGCGACCATCAGACGGCGGCACTGATCCGGCGAAGGGGTGAATGTGGTGTCCTTCATGCCCAATGGGCGCGTGATCTGCTCTTCGAACAGCTGCGTATACGGTTTGCCCGCTGCCGTCGAGAGCGCATCGGCCAGCAGATCAAAGGCCAGGTTGGAGTAAGATGCCTGCGAACCTGGCGCGGTCTTCAGCGTGGCGGTGCTCAGGTAGTTCCAGCGTTGTTCCCGGGTCGGCCAGACAAAAACGTCACGGTGTGCCGCACCGCCTGGCTGCTCGCGTGGCAGGGCGCTGGTATGCGTCGCCAGATTGACCAGCGTGATGGGGGTTCCCTGATATGTCGGAACGCGTGCGCCCGGTGGGGCATACTTGCTGAGCGGATCGTCGAGTTTCACCACACCCTGGTCCAGCAATTTCACCAGCATTTCGCTGGTCATCAGCTTGGTCAGGGACGCGATGCGGATGACGGAATCCAGCTGTGGATGAACGTTATTACCTGGACGCGTTTCGCCAAAACTGCGAAACACGCGCTGGTTGCCGTCGATGACGACCATCGCCATGCCCGTCGCGCCACTGCCGTAGTAAATGAGGTTGGCGTAGCGATCGGCAATATCTGATGCCAAAACGGGGGCCGTCAGCGGTTGGGCTGCCTGGGCGGTGGAGAAGCTCACCGCACACAGCGCGGCGAAAGAGAGCAGACAACGTTTCAACGAAAAGCATCCATAGAAGTGAATGAGGAAAGTAATGGGTATTTATACTACTAAACCGTACGGTGCAATGCCCCGAATTACATAACGATAACCAGAAAAACGTAACTGCGAGTAAATCAGAAGAATTTACTTGCCGTCAGTCTCCCATTTTGTGACATCGGCCTTATGATAGATGGCTGTGTTACTCAATCTTGCGGAGAAGGGTATGTCCGGAAAGCGTGTGGTTATGGTTGTCGATATGCAGCAAGGGGTGTTCGAAACGCCTCGTCATCAGCGTGAAAAATGTGTCTCACTGATCAATCAGCTTACCCAGGCAGCCGATCGGGTGATTTTTATTCAGCATACCGAGCCTGGCGGTCTGGAAGAGGGCAGTGACGGGTTTGCCTTGCTGCCTGAACTGCATCAGCCTGCTGATGCCCTCTACGTGACCAAGACGGCCTGCGATGCGTTCTATAACACCTCGCTTGAGGCGCTGCTCCGCGAGCAGGGGATTCACGAGTTTGTCATCTGCGGCTGTGCCACCGATTATTGTGTTGATGCCACGTTCAAAAACGGTGTCAGTCGCGGCTATCACATCACCGTGGCGGAGGATGCGCATACCACCGCGAATCGCCCGGCGGCCGAAGCACGCATTCTGATTAACCACTACAACGACGTCTGGCGCGACTTCATCGCGCCCGCAAACCCGCCAGCAGTGAAACGCACCGAAACAATTCTTGAACACTGGAAAGCGAACTAATAATAAACCCTCGGGTCTGACCTTTTTGCCTGCGCCAGGAGGTTGGCGCAGGCAAGATTTTCGTGTGGTGATGTGTTGAACACAGCAACAGCCATAACAACAAGAAGGAAGCATCATGTTTAAGTCTTTTTTCCCAAAGCCGGGGCCATTTTTCCTGTCGGCATTTATTTGGGCACTGATCGCTGTCATTTTCTGGCAGGCGGGCGGCGGAGCGTGGTTAACGCGCATCACGGGCGCGACGGGCGAAGTTCCCATTAGCGCGGCGCGTTTCTGGTCGTTGAGCTATCTGCTGTTTTATGCGTACTACATGGTTTGTGTTGGGCTGTTTGCGCTGTTCTGGTTTGTCTATGCGCCACATCGCTGGCAATACTGGTCCATTCTTGGTACGTCGCTAATTATCTTTGTCACCTGGTTTCTGGTGGAAGTGGGGGTGGCGGTTAACGCCTGGTATGCCCCGTTCTATGATTTGATCCAGAGCGCACTGAGTTCACCGCATAAGGTGACCATCAATCAGTTCTACCACGAAGTGGGCATCTTCCTTGGTATCGCCCTGATTGCGGTAGTGATTGGCGTCATGAACAATTTCTTTGTCAGCCACTACGTTTTCCGCTGGCGTACCGCGATGAACGAACATTATATGGCGCACTGGCAACACCTGCGACATATCGAAGGCGCCGCGCAGCGTGTGCAGGAAGACACCATGCGTTTTGCCTCCACCCTTGAAGACATGGGCGTAAGCTTTATCAATGCCATTATGACGCTGATTGCCTTCCTGCCGGTGCTGGTGACCCTCTCGGCACACGTGCCGGATCTGCCGATCGTTGGCCATCTGCCGTATGGTCTGGTGATTGCCGCGATTGTCTGGTCATTGATGGGAACGGGCCTGCTGGCGGTCGTGGGGATCAAACTGCCTGGGCTGGAGTTTAAAAATCAGCGCGTCGAGGCAGCGTATCGTAAAGAGCTGGTTTATGGCGAAGATGATGCCAACCGCGCCTCGCCGCCAACCGTACGTGAACTGTTTGGCGCCGTGCGTCGCAACTATTTCCGTCTTTACTTCCACTATATGTACTTCAACATTGCGCGCATTTTGTATCTGCAGGTGGATAACGTTTTCGGTTTGTTCCTGCTGTTCCCGTCCATTGTTGCGGGTACGATAACATTGGGTCTGATGACACAGATCACCAACGTGTTTGGTCAGGTTCGCGGGTCGTTCCAGTATCTGATCAGTTCCTGGACCACGCTGGTGGAACTGATGTCCATCTACAAACGTCTTCGCAGCTTTGAACGCGAACTGGACGATCGGGATCTGCAGGAAGTCACCAATACATTTAGCTAAAACAGGGAGTTGCTATGTCCTTTGCCGTACCGCGCACGTTATCGCTGTCCTTACTCGCCGCACTTGTACTGGCGGGTTGTGCCGAAAAAGGGGCCGCCCCGCTTAAAAAAGGTGAGAAACCTGTGGATGTGGCGAGCGTTGTGCGGCAAAAAATGCCCTCAACGGTCAAAGACCGCAATGCGTGGGCTGAGGCCTTAGCAAAGACCTTTGAAAGCCAGAAAATTGCCCCCACCGAGGAGAATATCTGCTCGGTGCTGGCCGTGGCGCAGCAGGAGTCGATGTACCAGTCAGACCCGGTGGTGCCTGGGCTGAACAAAATTGCCTGGAAAGAGATCGACCGTCGCGCGGAATCGATGCATATCCCGGTTTTCCTGGTGCATACCGCCCTTAAAATCACCTCGCCAAACGGCAAAAGCTATAGCGATCGGCTGGATACGGTGAAAACCGAGAAACAGCTGAGCGCCATTTTTGATGATTTCATTAATATGGTGCCGATGGGGCAGAAGCTGTTTGGCTCGCTCAATCCGGTGCATACCGGTGGCCCGATGCAGGTCAGCATTGCCTTTGCTGAGCAACATACGGACGGTTATCCGTGGAAAATCGACGGGACGGCGCGTCAGGAGGTCTTCTCCCTGCGCGGCGGACTGTGGTTTGGTACGTATCATCTGCTGAACTATCCGGCGAGTTATAACGAGCCGTTGTACCGCTTTGCCGACTTTAACGCGGGCTGGTATGCCAGCCGAAACGCAGCGTTCCAGAGTGCGGTCAGCCGTGCAAGCGGGGTAAAACTGGCGCTGGACGGCGATCTCATCGCTTACGGCAGCAGCAAGGCGGGCACCACGGAACTGGCGGTACGGAAATTATCGTCAACGCTTGGCATGAGTGACAGCGACATTCGCCGTCAGCTGGAGAAGGGCGATAGCCTGGCGTTTGAGAAAACGGATCTCTACAGGCAGGTCTTCGCGCTGGCAGAGAAGAAGAGTGGAAAAGCGTTACCGCGGGCAATCCTGCCGGGTATTAAACTGGAAAGCCCGAAAATCACCCGTAACCTGACTACGGCATGGTTCGCAAAACGCGTGGACGATCGCCGGGCTCGCTGTATGGGGCTTTAGTGACGACGACGCAAGCGCAGGACTAGCGCGACCACACCCAAAATCAGACAACCCGCGAGGAAGGGGACGAGGCCGAACAGGGTGCTCACGCCAAAACCGATCTCAACCCGCGGGCGTCCATTATCCTGCACCTGCATCAGATGTTCATAGACGCCAGGCGCATGAACCAGCATGTTGAGAAGCTGTGAGCCAGCCCAGAAGCAGAACAGGACAAACAGGGCATAAGCGATATTACCCGCTGTGGAGGTTTTTGGTGGGGTGCCGCCAAAAATCGGTTTCGACAAGGTAAAGTCAGCCATAAAGACCTCCGGATATATCACTCTGTTAATACGCTTCGTACAGGGTGAGTTTGACAGGTCATAGCATTTGTCAATATCAGAATCGTGGTAATTTGCCCTGCGGAATTCTCCTGGATTGTCGATTTCTGCAGCACATCACAATTTCATCACTTAAGTGAAATTGCGTCGCGTTTCAGAATTTCCGCATCTGCCACAGACCTGATGGTAAAACTGTGAGAGGATGTCTTTTTTTCTGCCGGAGTTGTTATGAAACTCACGTCCAAACTACGCCGTGACTGGCATTACTACGCCTTTGCTATCGGGCTGATCTTTATTCTTAACGGTGTCGTGGGGCTGCTGGGGTTTGAAGCCAAAGGGTGGCAAACCTATGCCGTTGGGCTGGTGACCTGGGTGATCAGTTTCTGGCTGGCCGGGTTGATTATCCGCCGCCGTCCTGAAGAGACGACAGCGGATGAGGCGGAGACGGTGAAGAGAACCGATTAACCGTTTACGGAACTTTTCAGGGCGCTGTCAGCAGTATGACGCTCCAGCGCCAGTTCGATCAGACGGGTGATCAGCTCAGGGTAACTCAACCCGCTGGCCTGCCACAGTTTCGGATACATACTGATGTTGGTAAAGCCCGGCAGGGTGTTGATTTCATTAATCACGACCTCATTTTCTGGCGTCAGGAACACATCCACACGCGCCATGCCGCAGCAGCCAAGGGCCTGATAGGCGTTGATGGCGATCGCCCGGATCTTATCGTTGACGGCCGGATCGATATTCGCCGGCACGACGACCTGAGCGCCTTTATCATCAATATATTTGGTGTCGTAAGAGTAGAAATCGCTGTTTAACACCACTTCACCGCAGGTGCTTGCCTGTGGGAAATCATTGCCCAGCACCGCGCACTCAATTTCACGCCCTTTGATACCCTGCTCAACCACGACTTTGTGGTCAAACTCAAAAGCCAGACGAACGGCTTCGGTGAACTGCGCTTCGCTTGTCACTTTGCTGACGCCAACGGAGGAGCCCTGGTTCGCAGGCTTCACGAACAGCGGCAGACCCAGCTGGGCGGAAATCTGGCTGAAGCTGTACTTGTCGCGGTTAGCACGGGTGAGCGTCACGAACGGGGCAATGTTGAGCCCGGCATCACGCAGCAGGCGTTTGGTGACATCTTTATCCATGCAGGCAGCAGAGCCCAGTACATCGGAACCGACAAATGGCAGGTTAGCCATGCGCAGCATACCCTGCAGCGAACCATCTTCGCCCAGCGTGCCGTGGACGATTGGGAACACGACGTCAATCTGAGCAAGCGCCTGCGCATTACCGGCGTCGATAAGTTGCCCCTTCACTACGCCAGGGACGGTGGCGACGCTGATTTCAGAAGGATTAAGGGCGATATGTGCCGGATCGTTGGCGTTTAACAGATACTGGCTCGCATCGTTCACATGCCACTGGCCCTGTTTATCAATGCCCAGCAGCACTACGTCGAAACGGTTTTTATCAATCGCATCGACAATATTTTTTGCCGACTGCAACGAAACCTCGTGCTCCGCTGATTTTCCCCCAAAGACAATACCTACGCGCTGCTTTGCCATCTCACTCTCTTCCAGTCTGACGAAAAGCCAATAACATACCACGATGCCCGGCGGGTTTCGCGGCCTTCTGCCATAATGTTTTGGGGAGTAAAAAGGGGGGAGTGTGAAAGGTAAAACGCTGCTGATCGTGATCATCCTGGTGGCTGTCGCAACGGTGGGTTACCGCTGGTTGCCGTCTTACTACAACCCTTTTACGCCGCTCACGCTTGATGACCCGCCAGGTAAAATCACCCAGTATAAACTCCGGCGTTTAACCCCCGAGGCCTGCGCCAGCCTGTTATCGCAGGCCAATCAGAAAGCGCTTATCCGCACACAGCCGGTAGCTGACACCGGCGGAGCATGTCCTCTTCACAACGTGGTACGTGTGCGTGACTTCGGGCCGGTCAGTCTGAACAGCAGTTTTCTGGCCAGCTGTCCGCTCGCACTGAGTTCAGCACTGTTTGTCAGCCAGCAGGCCCGGCCACTCACCAAAACCTGGACCGGAAGCGAGCTGACGCGTATTGAGCATCTGGGCAGCTATGCCTGTCGCAATATTTACCACCGCCCTGACGCAAGACGCAGTGAACATGCCTCGGCAGAGGCGCTGGATATCAGCGCGTTTCAGCTGGCGAACGGTGAACGGGTCACCATCCTGCGCGGCTGGAGATCGACAAAAACGCAGCCGTGGCTACAGGCATTGCTGACGGCGAGCTGTGGCTATTACGGTAACGGCCTGGGGCCGGACTATAACGCGGCGCATGCCAACCATTTTCACCTGGGGATGCGTGGGTTTGGACTCTGCCATTGAAGCATAATCTTCCGCCAGAAATTGGATAATTTGTGACATCTTTCACAAATATGATGACTGGGAAGATAAAACACCAAAGTCAGCAAGGCCGCATCTCTGGCACGGCGCGGAAGCAGGTAACTTGCTAATCTGTCAGCGAATTCGCCTAAAAATGAAGACTATTTCTTTTATGGAATCCTGGAAAGTTAATCTCATCTCGGTCTGGTTCGGGTGTTTCTTCACCGGACTGGCCATTAGCCAGATTTTGCCCTTTCTGCCGCTGTACGTCTCGCAGCTGGGCGTGACCTCTCATGAAGCCCTCTCCATGTGGTCGGGTCTGACGTTCAGCGTGACGTTTCTGGTTTCCGCCATTGTGTCACCGATGTGGGGTAGCCTGGCGGATCGAAAAGGGCGCAAACTGATGCTGCTGCGCGCTTCGTTAGGGATGGCGATAGCCATTCTGCTGCAGGCCTTTGCCACCAACGTCTGGCAGCTGTTTATCCTGCGGGCGATCATGGGGCTGACATCCGGCTATATTCCTAACGCCATGGCGCTGGTCGCCTCACAGGTGCCGCGTGAGCGTAGCGGCTGGGCGCTGAGTACGCTCTCCACCGCACAGATAAGTGGCGTGATCGGCGGCCCGCTGTTAGGGGGCTTTCTGGCCGACCATGTGGGTCTGCGCGCCGTGTTTTTCATTACCGCCATCCTGCTGGTGGTCAGTTTTCTGGTAACGCTGTTTCTGATCAAAGAGGGCGGACGTCCGGTCGTCAGCAAATCTGAACGGCTGAGCGGCAAAGCGGTCTTTGCCTCACTGCCTTATCCCGGGCTGATGATAAGCCTGTTCGTGACCACCATGGTGATCCAGCTCTGTAACGGTTCAGTGGGTCCCATTCTGGCGCTGTTTATTAAATCGATGGAGCCAGACAGCAATAATATTGCGTTTCTCAGCGGGATGATCGCTGCCGTACCGGGTGTGTCTGCGTTAATTTCTGCGCCGCGGCTGGGAAAACTGGGTGACAGGATCGGCACGGCACGCATCCTGATGGCTACGCTGATTTTTGCCGTGGTGCTCTTCTTTGCGATGTCGTTCGTCACCTCTCCGCTTCAGCTCGGCGTGCTGCGATTTCTGCTTGGCTTTGCCGATGGTGCCATGTTACCTGCGGTGCAGACCTTGCTGGTGAAATATTCAAGCGACCAGGTGACAGGCCGTATTTTTGGCTATAACCAGTCATTTATGTATTTGGGCAATGTTGCCGGTCCGCTTATTGGTGCATCGGTTTCGGCGATGGCGGGTTTTCGTTGGGTATTTGCAGCCACGGCGATGGTGGTGTTGATCAATATTATCCAGCTGGCGATTGCCCTGCGACGCCGTCGGCAAATAGCGGAGACGAAATCGGCGCGATAATTGTCTTCGGTAATGCATTATATATTCTTATGGTCGCCGCATTTTTTTATAACCAAATGCGGCTTTTTCTTTTGAGAAAAACGTTTCGCTGACGGCCAGCAATCTCTATTCTGGCAGCGACGTCACTTTTGCATAAGATAATACTTTTCTCCTCTTTGCATTATTCATTCAGAATGCTAAGTTCTGGAAAAACTCATAAGGAAATAGCACGATGAAAAATCTCATTGCTGAGTTGTTGGTCAAGCTTGCACAAAAGGAAGAAGAGTCAAAAGAACTGGTCGCCCAGGTCGAAGCACTGGAAATAGTGGTTACAGCACTGCTCCGGCAGATGGCCAAAACCGATCAACAGGCACTGATTGAAAGCGTTGAAGGTGCGCTGGACAGCGCCAGGCCTGATTCCCAGGTACCGGTTCAGGATGCTGAAATGCTCCACCAGTACGTAAAGAAGCTGTTAAGGCATCCGCGCAGCTAAACCGTCACAGTTCCTGACGGCCCGTCATAGAATTGTCATGCTGGATGCCTATAGTCGCTCTGTTTTATTTTTTATGTATTTGTACATGGAGAAAATAAATTGAAGCAGAGCGCACTTTTCATTGCATTACTTCCTTTGTTTATTACCCCTGCCATTTATGCCGAAACGACCAATACTCACGTGCTGGATAATCGTGCGGCAACCGGAGATATCACCCAGCCAGGCGGCGCACGTCGACTGTCAGACGATCAAACCGCAGCCATTCGCGCTTCGCTGAATGATAAACCGGCTAAAAATATTATTCTACTGATTGGCGATGGAATGGGGGATTCCGAAATAACGGCGGCGCGAAATTATGCCGAGGGTGCTGGCGGCTTTTTTAAAGGCATCGACGCATTGCCCCTGACCGGACAATATACGCATTACTCGCTGGATAAAAAAACCGGTAAACCAGACTACGTAACGGATTCCGCCGCCTCTGCCACCGCCTGGACAACAGGGGTAAAAACCTATAATGGTGCGCTGGGCGTGGATATTCACGAAAAAGATCATCAAACCATTCTGGAGATGGCGAAAGCGGCGGGGCTGGCAACCGGCAACGTCTCCACCGCTGAGATCCAGGATGCGACGCCTGCGGCGCTGGTCGCGCATGTGACCTCGCGTAAATGTTACGGCCCGTCTGTGACCAGTGAAAAATGTCCCGGCAACGCGCTGGAAAAAGGCGGGAAAGGATCGATCACCGAACAGATGCTGAACGCGCGTCCTGACGTAACGCTGGGCGGCGGGGCGAAAACCTTCGCAGAAACCGCCACGGCGGGTGAGTGGCAGGGGAAAACGCTGCGCGAACAGGCACAGGCTCGCGGTTATCAACTGGTGAGTGATGCCGCTTCTCTGGCCGGGATTACCGAAGCGAATCAGGACAAGCCGCTGCTGGGACTGTTTGCTGACGGCAACATGCCCGTGCGCTGGGAGGGACCGAAAGCGTCTTACCACGGCAACATCGATAAACCGGCGGTGACCTGTACAGCGAATCCGAAACGTACTGACAGCGTACCGACACTGGCGGCGATGACGGAGAAAGCCATTTCACTGCTCAGCAAGAGCGATAAAGGGTTCTTCCTGCAGGTTGAAGGGGCGTCAATCGATAAGCAGGATCATGCGGCTAACCCGTGCGGCCAGATAGGCGAAACGGTTGATCTGGATGAAGCGGTACAGAAGGCGCTGGCGTTCGCGAAGCAAGATGGTAATACCCTGGTCGTGGTGACTGCTGACCATGCGCACGCCAGCCAGATCATCCCGGCAGATTCCAAAGCGCCCGGTCTGACTCAGGCGTTGAATACCAAAGATGGTGCGGTGATGGTGATGAGCTATGGCAACTCGGAAGAGGAGTCGATGGAACATACCGGTACGCAGTTGCGCATTGCGGCATACGGCCCGCATGCCGCAAACGTGGTGGGACTGACCGATCAAACGGATCTGTTCTACACTATGCGTGCGGCACTGGGTCTGAAATAAGTGAATGCCTGGCGGCCATTTCCGCCGCCAGGTACCAGACTTACAGTGGAACTTCACAAAAGGATGGTGCAATGAAAACAACAATACTGGTGGGTCTGCTCTCAGGCGTGTTCATGATGGCTTCAGCGAACGCGGCAGAAAAGACCTTAACACCGCAACAACAGCGTATGACGACCTGTAATCAGCAGGCGACAGCGAAAGCGCTGAAAGGGGATGCCCGTAAGACCTACATGAGCGATTGCCTCAAAAATGGTGCATCCAAACCGGATGAGAAAAGCCTGACACCGCAGCAGCAAAAAATGCGCGAATGTAATGCGAAAGCGACCGAACAGATGCTTAAAGGCGACGATCGCAGCAAGTTCATGAGCGCTTGCCTCAAGAAACAGGCATAGTCCTATCGGGTGAGTCCTGACGCCGGCTCACCCGAAATTTCATACTTTCCCCGCATCCCCCCTCTCTATAATTTGGGAAAATGTTTCAGAATATTCCCAAAATATGATGAACGACGAAAACTTTTACAATAAAGAGCGTATTGGGGAAGACTGGCTTCAAAACCTTTCTCAGGATGACTCACACCGTACCGGCATACGCTTTGCCCGGCGAGTCCGTCTGGCGCGAATCGTTGGCCTGGCGGCGATGTTTTTTCCCATTGCCGGTGTGCTGGTGACCCATTTTTTGCCCGGCGGTTGGTGGTTATTACTGGTTAGCTGGGCTTTTATCTGGCCACATCTTGCCTGGCAGTTCGCCTGCCGCTCATCCGAGCCTTTTCACCGTGAAATCATCAACCTGAAGATCGATGCCCTTATTGCCGGAATATGGATTGCCCTGATGGGCGTCAATGCCCTGCCATCGGCAGCGCTGGTCATGATGATCGGCATGAACATGATGGGATCCGGCGGTTGTCGTTTATTTCTCGCGGGCATGGCCATGATCGCTTTATCCGCCGTCATGACCCTCCAGCTCACCGGAAACGTTGTGGTGCTCTCTCCCGGACCGCTGGAGTGGTGGCTGACGTTGCCGGTCTTTATGCTCTACCCCATGCTCTTTGCCTGGGTGAGCCACCAGACGGCAATCCGTCTGGCGGAAAATAAACGAAGACTGGAAGTGATGAGCACCCGGGATGGTATGACTGGCGTCTACAACCGGCGCTACTGGGAAACGCTGCTGCGAAATGAATATGAGAAGTGCCGCCGGGGTCACTGCCAGACAACGATCCTGCTTATCGATATCGATCACTTCAAGAGCATTAACGATACCTGGGGGCATGATGTGGGTGATGAAGCGATTATTGCCATTACCCGGCAGCTACAGATGACGCTGCGGACAGGGGATTATATTGGCCGTTTCGGAGGCGATGAGTTCGCGATAATTATGTCCGGCACCCCGGCAGAAAGTGCCATCGCGGCGATGTCGCGCGTACACGAGCGGCTGCAAAAACTGTCGTTGCCCTGTGCTCCGAACGAACGACTTCGCATCAGCGTCGGCATCGCCCCGTGGGGGACTCAGTTTGGTCACTATCGGGAGTGGCTAAAAGCGGCAGATATCGCGCTGTATAAAGCCAAAAATGCCGGACGCGGACGGACCGAGGTAGCCGCCTGACATCCGGCTCAGACGGTCAGGACTTACTCAGTTTCTCTGACTTTTCCATGCATTTTGCCATCGCTTCAATGACCGCCGCACGGAATCCGCGCTCTTCCAGCACCCGCACCGCTTCGATGGTGGTGCCGCCAGGCGAGCAGACCATATCTTTCAGTTCCCCTGGATGCTTGCCGGTTTCCAGCACCATTTTGGCTGAACCCATCACCGCCTGTGCGGCAAACTTGTAGGCCTGCGCGCGTGGCATACCGCCAAGCACCGCAGCATCCGCCATCGCTTCCAGGAACATGAAGACATACGCAGGTGCAGAACCACTCACGCCCACCACCGGATGGATCATCGACTCGGCAATCACTTCCGCTTCACCGAAGCAGCGGAAAATGTTCAGCACATCGGCCACATCTTCCGGCGTCACCAGCGCGTTAGGGGTGATGGACGTCATCCCGGCGTTAACCAGCGAGGGGGTATTGGGCATTGCGCGTACAATTTTGCGGTCATGGCCCAGGGCACGAGCCAGCTGATCGAGCGTCACGCCTGCGGCAATCGATACCACCAGCGTGTCTTTGTTCAGGCTGGAGGTGATCTCGCTCAGCACTTTGATCATGATGTTCGGTTTAACCGCCCCAAAGACGATATCGGCGACCTGAGCCACTTCCTGCGCGCTTTCGGCTGCGTTGATACCATACTCATCACGCAACGCCGCGACTTTATCCGGTGATGGTGTATAGACCCAAATCTGACCCGGCAGGACCTGCCCGCTGGCGATCAGGCCACCCAGGATGGCTTTGCCCATGTTACCGCAGCCAATAAACCCGATTTTCTTCTCCATCACGTTTCTCCGTCGTTATGCGTTGTTTTCTCTGATTGATAGCTTAACAACGAAATGCAGGCGACAATAGTCGCCAGTATCAATATGGGGAGACATTATGGCGATTTGGGTTGATGCGGACGCGTGTCCGAATGTGATTAAAGAGATTTTGTTCCGTGCTGCCGAGCGCGTTCAGATGCCGCTTACGCTGGTGGCAAACCAGAATATCCGCGTACCCCCTTCCCGATTCATTCGTGCGTTGCGGGTGCCTGCCGGGTTTGACGTGGCGGATAACGAGATTGTACGGCTGTGCAGCGCTGAGGATCTGGTGATCACGGCGGACATTCCTTTGGCCGCAGAGGTACTGGAGAAGGGGGCCGCAGCCCTGAACCCGCGGGGTGAGCGCTACTCGCCAGCAACCATTCGGGAAAAACTGACCATGCGCGATTTTATGGATACGCTTCGCGCCAGCGGCGTGCAGACCGGTGGGCCAGACAGTCTATCTCAGCGTGACCGCCAGCAGTTTGCCGCAGAGCTGGATAAGTGGTTGCTGGAAGTGAAGCGCCGCACAGCGTAATGATAATCATTGTCAAATATGGTACAGTATGGCGGTGACAGGGTTGTCATCCCGTACCGCTTTGCAGTAAAGTAAACGCAACATCTTCTGCAATTATTTCTTTACACTCTTCGGCCATCCGGCATCAAGGGGAAACACCTGGTTATGACCCAACCCATCTTTTTAGTTGGCCCCCGCGGCTGTGGGAAAACCACCGTTGGCCTGGAACTGGCGCGCGCCTGTCAACGCCATTTTATTGATACTGACCACTGGCTGCAGAAACAGGCCGGACAAACCATCGCGGAAATCGTTGAAAAAGAGGGCTGGGAAAGCTTTCGCAGCCGTGAAACGGCCGCGCTGGAAGCGGTGACGGCACCCGATGCCGTGATTGCCACGGGCGGTGGGATTATTCTGGCGGAATATAACCGCCACTTTATGCGCGAAAAAGGGATTGTGATTTACCTCTGTGCGCCGGTGGCTGCCCTGGTGGGGCGTCTGGAAGCGTTTCCGGAAGAGGGGCAACGCCCTGCGCTGACCTCCAGACCGCTCAGCGAAGAAGTGAGCGAAGTGCTGGCGGAGCGCGATGCATTATACCGCGAAGCGGCACATCACGTGGTGGATGCGTCAGCGCCACCCGAAGAGGTTGTTATTCAGATTATTACCGCCCTGCGTTTGGCTTGTGCCAGCTAACCGCCGTCTATACTTATAGCTCTGACATAATAAAAGGATGAGCTATGCCAACCAGACCTCCCTATCCGCGTGAAGCACGTATCGTTACCATAGAAAAAGGCCAGGGCGATCGCACCGTGACCTGGTATCAACTGCGTGCCGATCACCCCAAACCCGACTCGCTGATCAGCGAACACGAAACCGAGCAGGAAGCGCTGGATGCCAAACGGCGCTACGAAGATCCCGATAAGTCGTGAGTCAATTCCTGAATGGCCTAATACCGTGCGCACATCACACTTTTTACTCATCGTTAATGTTAAGCAAGAGTTAATATTTAGTTATTACAGGTAGCTTCGAAATGGGCAGGCGATCTTTACATTTCGGTGTGCGGATCACCTGCTACGCTTGGTGCTGTTTTGTTGAAAAAATGAACGGCACAGCGTAGTGAGCCTGTGCCTGTGTGAAAGTTTTGGTAGTAACGGAAGGCGATGAAGATGAAGGCGACGTTGGCGATCCTCACCATTGGTGTGGTGCCTGTAAGCGAAGTATTACCGCTCTTAACCGAGCATGTATCTGAACAACAGATCACGCATCTTAGCCTGCTGGGTAAGATAAGCCGGGAAGAGGTCATGGAAGACTACGCTGTCGAGGCGGGGGAGGATCCCCTGGCGACGTTATTAAGTGACGGTAAACTGGCACATGTATCCCGTCAGAAAGTCGAGCGCGCGCTTCAGGGAGTGATAGAAGTGCTCGATAATCAAGGGTATGACGTTATTTTGCTCATGAGTACCGCACCCATCAAAGGACTCGTCGCTCGTAATGCGATTTTGCTGGAGCCGATGCGGATCATTCCGCCACTGGTGGCCTCGATTGTTGACGGGCACCAGGTCGGGGTGATTGTGCCCATTGAAGAACTGATGGATAACCAGGAGGCAAAATGGCAGGTGCTTGAAAAAACGCCTCTGTATGCCCTGGCAAATCCGTTCTGGGACAGTGAGGCCAA
Organism: Enterobacter cloacae complex sp. R_G8; assembly: GCF_024599795.1. Taxonomy (NCBI): domain Bacteria; kingdom Pseudomonadati; phylum Pseudomonadota; class Gammaproteobacteria; order Enterobacterales; family Enterobacteriaceae; genus Enterobacter; species Enterobacter cloacae complex sp. R_G8. The sequence goes on along the minus strand of NZ_CP102246.1, from coordinate 4,051,682 downwards.
ACTCATTGCGGCCGGGAAGGAGCTACTGGAACGCGGGGCAGATGTGTTAATTCTCGACTGCCTGGGGTTTCATCAGCATCATCGCGATTTACTGCAAAAAGCGCTTGATGTACCGGTACTGTTGTCGAATGTTCTGATGGCGCGTCTGGCCTCAGAATTGCTGGCCTGATGATTTTGCGTGACAGGTCATGAGCATGGCCCCTATAGTGGATTTTTATCTAAAAAATATAAGGGCCAGTTCATGCTTCAAAGTAACGAATACTTTTCCGGTAAAGTGAAATCCATTGGTTTTACCAGCAGCAGCACTGGCCGCGCCAGTGTCGGCGTGATGGCTGAAGGGGAATACACCTTTGGTACAGCCGAAGCTGAAGAGATGACAGTGGTGAGCGGTGCGCTTAACGTCTTACTGCCGGGTGAAACGGAATGGAAAGTTTACTCTGCTGGCGAAGTTTTCAACGTCCCTGGCCACAGTGAATTCCATCTGCAGGTTGCTGAACCGACCTCTTATCTGTGCCGCTATCTGAAATAATCCTCTTCCCTCTCCCCTTTGGGGAGAGGGTCAGGGGGAGGGAAAATTATCTCTGCGCTTCTCCGCCGAGGCCTTCCACCAGATTCTGAATTAACGCGGCCAACTCGCCGGTCATCAGGATAAAGTCCGCATCAAAGCGCTGGGCGTAATCTTCACGATCGATATCTTCGTTCTGATCGCGCAGTTCATCGCAGAACTTCAGACGCTTAACAGAGCCATCATCACACATCACGAACTGAATACGCTGCTGCCAGTCGAGAGCGAGTTTGGTGACCACTTTGCCTGCTTCAATGTGCACGGCGATCTCGTCGCTCACCAGATCCTGCTTTTTCGCGCGGATGACGCCGCCATCTTCAAGCAGGGCCTTCAGCTCGGCCTCATCAAGGATCTGGAAGCCTTGTGCCGCCGTGCCGCTGCGCACCCATTCGGTCAGGGTTAACTCAATTGGCGTTTCCAGCGCCAGGGGCACCACCGGTAAAGAGCCGATGCTCTTACGCAGCAGGGCCAGCGTATCTTCCGCTTTTTTGGCGCTGGCGCAGTCCACCATGATCAGCCCGTTGACGGTATCGATCCACATCATGGTCTGGCTGAAGCGGCTAAACGCGCGCGGCAGCAGGGAGTGCAACACTTCGTCTTTCAGAGAATCTTTTTCAGTCTTTTTCAGCTTACGGCCCTGTTCGGCTTCAAGCTTGAAAATTTTCGCTTCAAGCGCCTGCTTCACCACCGGCGTGGGCAGGATTTTCTCTTCTTTACGGGCGCAAACAATGATTTGACCCGTGCTGCTGGCGTGGGTCAGGGCATCGCTTTGTGAACCCATTGGCGGAACCCAACCGGTTTTTGCCATATCCTGGCTTCCGCAAGGGGAAAAGGTATAAGCGGCTAACTGTTTTTCCATCTCTTCTGCACGCAGCGAAACGTCGCGGCTGAGACGGTAAACCATCAAATTTTTGAACCACAGCATGATAATTTCCACGGCCTTGTCGTTAAATCAGCGGGCATGATAACGAATTGTCGCATCGCTTGCATTGCTAATCGGGAAGCGTGCTTCTACTCTGTTGATAATCAAAATAATGAGGAGAGTCTTGTGCGTATTGGGATTGATTTGGGCGGCACCAAAACAGAAGTCATCGCACTGAGCGAGCAGGGGGAACAACTTTTCCGTCACCGTCTGCCCACGCCGCGCGACGATTATCACCAGACTATCGAGACGATTGCCCGGCTGGTTGAGATGGCAGAGCAGGCGACAGGACAGGCCGGCAGCGTCGGGATGGGCATTCCCGGGTCCATTTCGCCTTATACCGGGGTGGTGAAAAACGCCAACTCTACCTGGCTCAACGGCCAGCCCTTTGATAAAGATTTGAGCGCGCGTCTGCAGCGCGAGGTGCGTCTGGCGAATGACGCGAATTGTCTGGCGGTATCAGAGGCCATCGACGGTGCGGCGGCAGGGGCTCAGACCGTATTTGCTGTCATCATCGGTACCGGCTGCGGGGCCGGTGTGGCGTTCGGCGGGCGTGCGCATATCGGCGGTAACGGTACGGCGGGGGAGTGGGGACATAACCCTTTGCCGTGGATGGATGAAGATGAACTCAAATACCGTGTCGAAGTGCCGTGCTACTGTGGAAAACAGGGCTGCATAGAGACGTTTATTTCCGGCACCGGTTTTGCCACGGATTACCACCGCCTGAGCGGTCAGCCGCTTAAGGGGAACGAGATTATGCGCCTGGTTGAGGAGCAGGATCCCGTGGCGGAACTGGCGTTGAGCCGCTACGAAATGCGGCTGGCGAAATCGCTGGCGCATGTGGTGAACATTCTCGATCCTGATGTGATTGTGCTGGGCGGTGGGATGAGCAATGTCGACCGGCTGTACGCAACGGTGCCTGCTCTCGTCAAACAGTGGGTCTTCGGTGGCGAATGCGAAACCCCAATCCGCAAAGCCGTCCACGGAGACTCCAGCGGCGTGCGCGGCGCAGCGTGGTTATGGCCGGAATAAAAGCAAAACAGCAACGCACGTTGCGGTTTTTAATGTTTGTACCCTCTCCCTGTGGGAGAGGGCCAGGGTGAGGGCACCAGACCGCACCGATCCGCCTTTCACTGCACCGCATACTCCTTATCCAGCCTGCTATACCCCAGTCCATTAATCTTCTTCACTTTGATCTGCACCGGAATACGCTCCTTCATGGCCTCGACGTGGCTTATCACGCCGATGGTTTTCCCGGTGGCGTTTAGCGCGTCGAGCGCATCCAGCGCGGTGTCCAGCGTTTCGCTGTCGAGCGTGCCAAAACCTTCATCCAGGAACAGCGAATCGATTCGCGTTTTGTGACTCACCAGGTCAGAAAGCGCCAGCGCCAGCGCAAGACTGACGAGGAAGCTTTCGCCGCCAGAGAGCGTGCGGGTATCGCGCACGGCATCGGCCTGCCAGGTATCAACCACCTCCAGCTCCAGTGCGTCGCTGACTTTACGCTGGAGCAGATAGCGCCCGTGCAGGCGATTAAGCTGTTGGTTGGCGAGCCAGACCAGATTATCCAGTGTCAGACCCTGGGCGAATTTGCGGAACTTATCCCCGGTGCTGGAGCCTATCAGCGCATTCAGATAACCCCAGTCTTCGGCCTGACGTGAGGCCTCGTTAATTTGCTGCATCAGCGCCAGCTGATGCTGACGGTTATCGCTGTCCTGCTTAAGCTGCTGGCGGATCTCCCCCTGATGGGTGGTGTTGTCACGAAGCAGCTGCGCCAGCTGCTGTAGCTGTGCCTGCAGGGTTTGCGCGTTCGCGTCCAGCCCTTCCGGTCGCTGGCTCTGGTGGGCCTGCAACTGCTGTTCAGCCTGCCCGCAGAGCGCGATTACCTGCTGAAGCTGGCTCTCCAGTACCTGCTTGCGTTGCTCAAGACGGCGGATGGTCTCTTCATCCAGCAGCGCGGCGAGAAAGGCCTCCCGATTGGCGAAGCAGCTGGCTGCCAGGGCGGTGGCAAACTGCGTTGTGGCGTGCTGTAGCCGCTCGCTTTCCAGACCCTCCTGCTGCTGCAGGGTGGCAAGCTGGCTTTGCAGGGACAGGCATTCGTCGTGGATCTCGCGCCAGTTCTCAGGAATGGCCGGTTCCGCCTCGGTGTCATCGCCTGCCGGAAGCGTGTCGAGTAGAGGTTTCAGGATATTAATGCGTTCCTGAATCGCCGCATGCTGCGTCTGTTTTTCCTGCCACAGGTTGAATTCCGCTTCCCGGGCCTGCAGCCAGGCGGCTTCTGATCCCTCTTCAGGAACGTTCAGTGACAGTGCGAGCAGGGCGTTTTCCAGCGCCTGCCGCGTAGCCGACAGCTGCTGCTGATACTGGCGCTCCTGCGCTTGCTGTTCGTTAAGCTGATGTTGCAGGGTCAGGCGCTGGCTGAGCTGATAGAGCTGACGTTCGTACTGTTCCTGCTCGTTCATCCACGGGGCAATATCTTCCTGAATATTCAATGAGATATTCAGGGTGGCGCAGACCTCCTGCCACTCTTTAGTGAGCGCTTGCTCTTCCTGAGAGAGCGTCTGTGCTTCGTCTGTTTCTCGCTGGATCTGCTGCGTCAGGGCATTGACCTGTCCCAGCACCAACAGGCCTTCGTCTTTCAGCGCGGCGACCTCTTTTTCCAGCGCATCCCGGCGTCGCTGGTTATCGGTGAGTTCAAGCGCCTGATACGTCTCAACGGCAGGATGTTCACTGGAACCGCACAGTGGGCAGGGTTTACCCGCCTCAAGCTGCGAACGGTAGTTTTCCAGCTTTTTGATCGTCGCTTCGCTTTCGCACAATGCTTTCAGATCGACATAGTGCTGGTTTTTTTCTTTGTACTGCTGGCGGCGAAGCGTGAGCGTTTCATTGAGTTTTACCTGCTCGGCCTGCGCCTTTTGCCGGGTATCCGCGTTCTGCTGCAGCCGTTTTTGCAGTGGCTGATAGCGGGCATGAAGTGACGTCAGACGCTGACGGAAAGGGCGTGACCGGGACTGTTGCTCCATTGCCGCCGCGACGTCATCCGCCGTCAGCGTCAGGGCGTTTTCCGGCATGTCGGCGAGCTTCTGACGTAATTCCGCAACACGTGCTGCAAGTGTGGCAATCTGATGTTTATCGCGGTTCAACTGCGCGAAATGGGCGCGCCAGCCGGCAATCTCCTGGCCCCACACGCGGTAACGCTCATGCGCCGCAAGCCATGTTGCCTGGGTTGTCAGATCGATCTGCAGTTGTTGATGGGTACGCAGTGCCGTAAGTCGGATGCGCGAGCGCTGCGCGGTTTTGGCCTGTAAGCGAGTATTTACTTCGACAATGCGCTGTTTTGTCTGCCCGAGGCGCGTGGTCTGCTCTTGCTGGCTATCCCACAGGGGGCGAAGCTGGGCGGCGGGCTGCGCAAGCTGGAGCTTTGCCAGCTCAGGCGCGGCCTCCGTCAGGGCCTGCTGCGCCTGCTGTTGCATGAGCATGACGCGCTGTTGCTCGCGAATAAGCTCGTCGTTGCGCGTCAGCCACTGAAAATCTCGCTGTTGGTTCTGCTGCTGAGTCAGCAGGGTTTTCTCTTCCTCAGTAAGTGCCTGCAAACTCTGCTGTAACTGCTGTTGTTGCGCTTCGCTCAGTAGCACCACGCCTGCGGCCTGCGCCTCGCACTTCTCAAGCGCGGTACGGGCGGCTTTATGTTTCTCGAACACCATTGCTGAAATCTGGCCGTAGATCTCCGTACCGGTCAGCTCCTCCAGCAGTTCGGCGCGATCGCCCGGTTTCGCATTGAGGAAGGCGGCAAATTGCCCCTGAGAGAGCAACATTGAACGGGTAAAACGGCCATAATCCAGCCCGGTGAGCGCGGCGGTTTGCTCCAGTTTATCCGTCACTTTGTCGGCCAGAATTTTACCGTCTTCACAGCGCGCCAGTTCGACGCGCGGTGCCTGCAGGTTCCCGTCTGGCTGATTTCGCGCGCGGTTCTGGCTCCAGAACGCGCGGTATGCGGTGCCTTTTACCTCAAACTCCACCTCGGCCAGGCACTCGGCAGTATCGCGGGTCATCAGGTCGTTTTGTGCCTGGGAGACTTTTTGCAGACGGGGCGTTTCGTGGTAAAGGGCCAGACAGATGGCGTCGAGCAGGGTGGTTTTTCCGGCACCGGTCGCGCCGGTAATGGCGAACAGTCCGTTGCTGGCAAACGGCTCAGCGGTAAAATCAATTTTCCACTCGCCCTTCAGGGAGTTGAGGTTTTTCAGACGCAGGCTCAGAATTTTCATGCGTTGTCTTCCTCATCAGTAAGCGCGTGCAGAGTATGGCGGAACAGCTCGTTAAGCCTTGCGCGCGTTGTGTCGTCAATCTCTTCCTGCGACAGTCGGCGTTCAAATACCTCTTCCACCTTCAGTTCGCTGAGCGTTTCACGTTGCGCACCCAGTAGAACTTTCTCGCGCTGTTCGCGGCTGCGGCGTACCAGTAAGACCTCGACGGGCAGATCTTCCGTCAGTGCCTGGATTTTACGCTGCATATCATGCAGATAGTCGTCGGTTGTGATTTCGATATCCAGCCAGATGGGGGGATTTAGCTCGACACCGCGCCATTGCTCCAGCTGGGCGGTAATGGCCGCCAGATCGCCCTTCAGCACCGCCAGCGGTTGGGTGACGGGCACCTCCAGCGACGCCACGGCGCTGAGTTTGCCCTCGTTAAAGCTCACCAGATGAACACATTTGGCTTTGCCGGTCTCATCAAAACTGAGCGCAATGGGTGAGCCGCAGTAGCGAATGTGCTCGCAACCGCCAATGACCTGTGCCCGGTGAATATGTCCGAGCGCGATATAATCCGCTGGCGGGAAATGTTGTGCCGGGAAGGCGTCCAGCGTGCCAATATAGATGTCACGTACCGCGTCACTTTTACTGGCACCGACGGTGGTGAGGTGCCCGGTGGCAATCACCGGAATGGCCTGCTCACCGCGCAGGGCGCAGGCATCGGTATATTGTTGGTGATAATAGTCAGTGATGCTCTGCAGCAGATGCTGCTGTTTTTCCCCGCCTGACATCCCCGCCTGACTCTGCACGATATCGCGTGGGCGCAGGAAGGGAACCGGGCACAGCACCGCCCCCGGTGTACCGTCACGTTTTTTCAGGATCTGCGGCGCATGTCCGGCACTGGCCACCACGGTAGTGTTAAGGAAGGCCAGGATGTCGCGGGATTCATTCAGCGTTGCGACGGAGTCATGGTTACCGGCGACAATCACCAGATGACAGCCGGTTTGTTGCAGATTTACCACGAAGCGGTTGTAGAGCTCACGCGCATAGCTTGGCGGCGAACCGGTGTCGAAAATGTCACCCGCAACAATAATCGCATCCACCTCGTGCGATCGGGCCGTGTCCAGCAGCCAGTTCAGGAACGCTTCATGCTCCGCTGCCCGGCTCTTGCTGTAAAAGTTTTGACCCAGATGCCAGTCCGAGGTGTGTAATATGCGCATAGCGAATCCGTGGCAAAAAAAGGGAATGGGGATTATAAACTTTCAGAAGCTGGAAAATAACCGCTGTAATAAAACAACGGTTTGCCATTTTACGTGGTACTGTTTTTCATAAATCTGTCATAAATCTGACGCATAATGACGCCGCATTACAAACTTGTAACTTAAATAAGATAAGACAGGGCAAAGTATGGCGAGACGTATTCTGGTCGTAGAAGATGAAGCTCCAATTCGTGAAATGGTGTGCTTCGTGCTCGAACAAAATGGCTTCCAGCCAGTTGAAGCGGAAGATTATGACAGCGCGGTGAACCAGCTGAATGAACCCTGGCCCGATCTGATCCTGCTTGACTGGATGTTGCCTGGCGGCTCCGGACTGCAGTTTATCAAACACATCAAGCGTGAAGCGATGACCCGCGATATCCCCGTTGTCATGCTTACCGCGCGCGGTGAAGAGGAAGATCGCGTGCGCGGCCTGGAGACTGGCGCAGACGATTACATTACCAAACCCTTCTCACCGAAAGAGCTGGTTGCCCGCATTAAAGCTGTGATGCGCCGTATTTCACCGATGGCGGTGGAAGAGGTCATTGAGATGCAGGGCCTGAGCCTTGATCCGACCTCGCACCGCGTTATGACGGGCGAAAATCCCCTCGACATGGGGCCTACCGAATTCAAACTCCTGCATTTCTTTATGACTCACCCGGAGCGTGTTTACAGCCGCGAGCAGTTGCTGAATAACGTCTGGGGAACTAACGTGTATGTCGAAGACCGGACGGTTGACGTACATATCCGCCGCCTGCGTAAAGCGCTGGAACTGAGCGGCCACGATCGCATGGTACAGACGGTCCGCGGCACGGGTTATCGTTTTTCTACCCGTTTCTGAACAATGACAGGAGTGTGACGCGTGCTGGAACGTCTGTCATGGAAAAGGCTCGTCTTTGAACTGATCTTATGTTGTATTCCGGCCTTCATTTTGGGGGCCTTTCTTGGATACCTGCCGTGGTTTCTGCTGGCGTCCGTGACTGGGCTGCTGATCTGGCATTTCTGGAACCTGCTGCGCCTTTCCTGGTGGCTATGGGTTGACAGAAGTATGACGCCTCCGCCGGGAAGCGGGAGCTGGGAGCCGCTGCTTTACGGTCTGCACCAGATGCAGATGCGTAATAAAAAGCGCCGTCGCGAGCTGGGAAGCCTGATCAAACGCTTTCGCAGCGGTGCGGAATCGCTGCCGGATGCGGTCATTCTGACCACGGAAGAGGGGACGATCTTCTGGTGTAACGGTCTCGCCCAACAGCTGCTGGGCCTGCGCTGGCCGGACGATAATGGCCAGAACATCCTCAACCTTCTGCGTTACCCGGAGTTCACGCAGTATCTGAAAAAACGTGATTTCTCGCGTCCGCACAATCTGAAGCTCAACAATGGTCGCCATCTTGAAATTCGGGTGATGCCCTACAGCGATCAGCAGTGGCTGATGGTGGCGCGTGACGTCACCCAGATGCACCAGCTGGAAGGGGCAAGACGCAACTTCTTTGCGAACGTGAGCCACGAGCTGCGCACGCCGCTGACGGTACTGCAGGGCTATCTGGAAATGATGCAGGAGCAGACGCTTGAAGGTGCGCCGCGTGAGAAAGCGCTGCATACCATGCGCGAGCAGACGCACCGTATGGAAGGGCTGGTGAAGCAGCTGCTTACGCTGTCGAAGATTGAGGCGGCCCCGACGCTTGCCTTAAATGACACCATCGACGTACCGATGATGCTGCGGGTGGTGGAACGCGAAGCGCAAACCTTAAGCCATAAAAAGCATCATCTGACCTTTGACGTCGATAACAGTCTGAAGGTGCTCGGAAGCGAGGATGAACTGCGGAGCGCTATCTCTAACCTGGTCTATAACGCGGTTAATCATACTCCTGAAGGAACGGATATTGTGGTGCGCTGGCAGCAGACGCCAGTGGGTGCTGAGTTTAGCGTCGAGGACAACGGGCCGGGCATTGCGCCTGAGCATCTTCCACGTCTGACCGAGCGGTTTTACCGGGTGGATAAAGCACGCTCCCGGCAAACCGGGGGAAGCGGGCTGGGGCTGGCGATTGTGAAGCACGCGGTGAATCACCATGAAAGCCGTCTCGATATTCAAAGCACGCTGGGCAAAGGAACCCGTTTTAGTTTCGTCATTCCGGAACGATTAATTGCCAAAAAAATCGCCTGACAGCAGGTGTGTCATTTTACCTTTCCACGGGTCAGCCTTTGCTGGCCCGTTTGCTTTGCAGTAAAGCGAAACGTGAATGAATTTTATACGGCTGATGCTTTTTTGTTCGCATGATTAGCCATGGGTTTTTCATGATATTAGCGAATTATTCTGGTTGGTATTTTCATGCTGGTATATTGTTCTGGTTTTACGATCCCACCTTGCCTTTAAACGTTATAAGCGTTTAAATTGCCCCCCAGATACTGTCAGACCGACTGTATTTGCGTGGTAAATCGAAAAACTATTCTTCTCCACGCCAGGACGGGAGCATATCCCGCTGAAATTGAGCAAAATTTCCGCTGTATCGTCCCGTCACGGATGGCGAAAATCTCAATATATTCAACACGACATCCACAGGCAGTAAGGTTTTATGACCCATCACTTAAAATCGCGTGACATCATCGCGCTGGGCTTTATGACATTTGCGCTGTTCGTTGGCGCAGGTAACATCATTTTTCCTCCAATGGTTGGCTTACAGGCGGGTGAACACGTCTGGACAGCAGCGTTTGGTTTCCTGATTACTGCCGTGGGCCTGCCGGTATTGACCGTGGTTGCGCTGGCGAAAGTTGGCGGTGGCGTGGATAGCCTCAGCACCCCGATTGGTAAAGTGGCTGGCGTTCTGCTGGCGACGGTGTGCTATCTGGCCGTTGGCCCGCTGTTTGCGACCCCGCGTACCGCTACCGTCTCCTTCGAAGTGGGGATTGCGCCGCTGACCGGTGACGGCGCGATGCCGCTGTTCATCTACAGCCTGGTCTACTTCGCGATTGTCATTCTGGTCTCCCTCTATCCAGGCAAACTGCTGGATACCGTGGGTAACTTCCTGGCCCCCCTCAAAATTATCGCGCTGATCGTGCTGGCGGTGGCGGCCATTATCTGGCCTGCGGGTCCGATCAGCAGTGCAATGGATGCGTACCAAAACGCGGCCTTCTCTAACGGATTTGTGAACGGCTATCTGACAATGGATACGCTGGGCGCGATGGTGTTTGGTATCGTTATCGTGAACGCCGCGCGTTCCCGTGGTGTGACCGAAGCGCGTCTGCTGACCCGCTATACCATCTGGGCTGGTCTGATGGCCGGTGTGGGCCTGACGCTGCTCTATCTGGCGCTGTTCCGCCTGGGTTCCGATAGCGCGACGCTGGTGGATCAGAACGCGAATGGTGCGGCAATCCTCCACGCTTACGTCCAGCACACCTTTGGTGGCGCAGGCAGTATGCTGCTGGCTGCCCTGATCTTCCTGGCCTGCCTGGTGACGGCGGTTGGCCTGACCTGCGCCTGTGCGGAGTTCTTTGCCCAGTACCTGCCGCTCTCTTACCGCACGCTGGTGTTTATCCTTGGCCTCTTCTCCATGGCGGTGTCTAACCTTGGTCTGAGCCACCTGATCCAGGTTTCCATTCCGGTGCTGACGGCCATCTATCCGCCGTGTATCGTGCTGGTGGTGTTGAGCTTTACGCGCCCGTGGTGGAATAACTCCTCGCGAATTATTGCGCCAGCCATGTTTATCAGCCTGATTTTTGGTATCCTTGACGGGATTAAAGCATCAGCGTTTGCTCAAATACTGCCAGCCTGGACACAGCGTCTGCCGCTGTCTGAGCAAGGTCTGGCCTGGCTGATGCCTACCGTTGTTGCACTGGTTCTGGCCATTATCTGGGATCGTGCTGCAGGGCGTCAGGTCGCATCGAACGCCCATTAATCAACGGCAACAAACTGTTTAACCACGGGGCTTAAGGCCCCGTGGTTTTTTGTTTTTTTCGTGTTGAATGGCAAGATTTAAATGGAAAGCACTAACAAACTCAAACGTGGGCTGAGCACGCGCCACATTCGCTTTATGGCGCTCGGCTCCGCTATCGGTACCGGTCTTTTTTATGGCTCGGCAGATGCCATCAAAATGGCCGGTCCAAGCGTTCTGCTGGCCTACATCATCGGTGGCGTGGCGGCGTATATCATCATGCGTGCGCTGGGAGAGATGTCGGTTCATAACCCGTCAGCCAGTTCATTCTCGCGCTATGCGCAGGAGAATTTAGGCCCGCTGGCCGGGTTTATCACCGGCTGGACCTACTGCTTCGAAATTCTGATTGTGGCCATTGCCGACGTCACCGCCTTTGGCATCTACATGGGCGTCTGGTTCCCGGCGGTTCCGCACTGGATTTGGGTGTTGAGCGTGGTGCTGATTATCTGCGCCGTCAACCTGATGAGCGTGAAGGTCTTCGGTGAACTGGAGTTCTGGTTCTCCTTCTTCAAGGTTGCCACCATCATCATCATGATTATTGCCGGTTTCGGCATCATCATCTGGGGGATCGGTAACGGCGGCCAGCCAACCGGTATTCATAACCTCTGGAGCAACGGTGGCTTCTTCAGCAACGGCTGGCTCGGCATGGTGATGTCGCTCCAGATGGTGATGTTCGCCTACGGCGGGATTGAGATTATCGGGATTACCGCCGGGGAAGCCAAAGACCCGGAGAAGTCCATTCCGCGCGCCATCAACTCGGTGCCGATGCGTATTCTGGTGTTCTATGTGGGTACTCTGTTCGTCATTATGTCTATCTATCCCTGGAACCAGGTGGGGACGAACGGCAGTCCGTTTGTGCTGACTTTCCAGCATATGGGCATCGCCTTTGCGGCCAGCATCCTGAACTTCGTGGTCCTGACTGCGTCGCTTTCGGCGATCAACAGTGACGTCTTTGGCGTGGGCCGCATGTTGCACGGCATGGCCGAGCAGGGCAGTGCGCCAAAGGTCTTTGCCAAAACCTCCCGCCGCGGCACGCCGTGGGTGACGGTTATGGTCATGACCGTCGCACTGCTGCTGTCGGTCTACCTGAACTACATCATGCCGGAAAACGTCTTCCTGGTGATTGCGTCCCTGGCGACCTTCGCCACCGTGTGGGTGTGGATCATGATCCTGCTGTCGCAGATTGCGTTCCGCCGTCGTCTGTCGCCGGAGGAGGCAAAAGCGCTGAAGTTTAAAGTTCCAGGCGGTGTTGCAACGACCGTCGTCGGGCTGATCTTCCTGGTGTTTATCATTGGCCTGATTGGCTACCATCCCGATACCCGTATTTCTCTCTACGTGGGCTGTGCGTGGATCGTGCTGCTGCTGGTGGGTTGGGTGTTTAAATGCCGCCGCGACCGTCAGCTGGCGCAAGCGCAGTAATATTTTATGCCCTCTCCCAACGGGAGAGGGTGAGGGCATCAGGTTGTACTGATGCCTCCTCCCCCGTCCTCCTCCCCCAATAAATCACGTCATGGTGAGCTAACCTTAACTACCCTGTGGCAAGGTGACGTCAATTTCATCAAAGGGGATTCGTGATGTTAAACGCCTGGCACCTTCCGGTTGCCCCATTTGTTAAGCAAAACAAAGACAACCTTGTGATTACGCTCTGGCTGGCGGGGGAAAACCAGCCTGAACGCGTGACGCTCCGCGCCGAAATAGATAACGAAGAGACGGCGCTGAAAATGCACAAGCAGCGCAGCCAGCTGCAGCCGGGGATCACGGCGTGGCGAGCGAATATCGACCTGAGTAGCGGACAGCCTCGCCGCCGCTACAGCTTCAAACTGCTGTGGAATAACCGCCAGCTGTGGTTTACCCCGCACGGATTTAGCCGTTTTCCTCCGGCGCGGCTGGAGCAGTTTGCCGTCGATTGCCCGGACGCTGGCCCGCAGTGGGTTAACGATCAGGTCTTTTACCAGATTTTCCCGGACCGCTTTGCGCGTAGCGAAACGCGCACCGCAGAGCAGGATAAGGTCTATTACCACCACGCCGCAGGACACGACATTATTCTGAAAGAATGGGATGAACCGCTGACCGCGCAGGCGGGGGGTTCCACGTTCTACGGCGGAGATCTGGACGGCATCAGCGAAAAGCTGCCGTATCTGAAGAAACTGGGCGTGACGGCGCTGTACCTTAATCCGGTGTTTAAAGCGCCAAGCGTGCATAAGTACGATACCGCAGACTATCGCCACGTTGACGTTCAGTTTGGCGGCGATGAGGCGCTGTTGCGCCTGCGTAAAAACACGCAAAAAGAGGGCATGCGTCTGATTCTGGATGGCGTGTTTAACCACAGCGGTGACTCGCACGCGTGGTTTGATCGACATAATCAGTCGATGGGCGGGGCGTGCCATAACCCGGATTCACCCCAGCGCGACTGGTACAGCTTCAACGAGGAGGGCCGCGCGCTGGACTGGCTGGGCTATCCGAGCCTGCCGAAGCTGGATTTCCAGTCGCCAACGCTGGTAAACGAGATTTATGGCGGTGAAAACAGCATCGTGCGCCACTGGTTGAGTGAGCCATGGAATATGGATGGCTGGCGTCTTGACGTGGTGCATATGCTCGGTGAAGCGGGCGGGGCGCGTAATAACCTTCAGCACGTCGCCGGGATCACCCGTGCAGCAAAAGCCGCGCAGCCGGAGGCGTTCGTGTTTGGCGAACATTTTGGTGACGCGCGCCAGTGGTTGCAGACGGACGCGGAAGATGCGGCGATGAACTATCGCGGCTTTACCTTCCCGCTTTGGGGATTCCTTGCTAACACCGATATTTCCTACGATCCGCAGCATATTGATGCGGAAACCTGCATGGCGTGGATGGATAACTACCGCGCCAGCCTGTCGCATCAGCAGCAGTTACGGATGTTTAACCAACTGGACAGCCACGATACTGCGCGTTTTAAATCCTTGCTCGGTAAGGATGTCGCGCGTCTGCCGCTGGCGGTGACCTGGCTCTTTACCTGGCCGGGCGTGCCGTGCATCTACTATGGCGATGAGGTGGGGCTGGACGGGAACAACGATCCGTTCTGTCGCAAAACCTTCCCATGGGATCCGGCGAAGCAGGACAAGGCGCTGTTCAGCCTGTACCAGCGTCTGGCGAAGCTGCGTAAACAGAGCCAGGCGCTGCGCTATGGCGGTTGTCAGGTGGTTTATGCCCACGACAACGTGGTGGTGTTTGTCCGCGTCTATAATCAGCAGCGCGTGCTGATCGCCATCAACCGGGGGAAGGCCTGTGAAGTGGTGCTGGATGACTCGCCGCTGCTGCACGTAAAGGCGTGGCACGTGAAAGAGGGGAAAGGGGCTATCCAGGAAGGGATACTCTCGCTACCCGCTATTTCTGCATCCATCTGGTTCGGTCATTAATCCCTCACTGCAACCGGTTCTTATGCCGGTTGCAGACTTTATCCCTCAGTTGTTCTGATTATTTCAACAGAGGGGACAAATATCTTTGCTATTCCCCAGATTAAATCTCGCTATACTCAAATTGCTTTATTCGTCAGGGCCCTTTCTTCTGTAGCACTCCAAAACGTCGGCTTTAAATATATTAGTGGATATCTCTGGCCAGAATCACTGGCGGGATCTCTCGTCCATTACCGATCAGGCAACTTTTATGGCGCAAAAAACACATGTGACGCTGGTGATCACCCATACCTTGCTACCGGGACAGGCTGAGCGCTATGAACAATGGCTTGGCAAGATCATGCCCATCGCGGCGGAATTTCCCGGCCATCTGGGCGCGAACGTGATCCGCCCGTCCGAAGGGCAAAACCTGTGGACGGTCATTATCCGCTTCGACACCCTTGAACATCTCTATGCCTGGACCCAGTCTGATACCCGCAATGTGCTGGTGAAAGAGATTGAACCTTTGCTGGCAGAAGGCGATAAAACCGAAGTGCGCACTGAGGCCGCTTTCTGGTTTACCCCGCCGGAACCGCATGTGCGTAAGCCAAAACAGTGGAAACAGTTTCTTATTACCCTGCTGGTGATCTTCCCCAGCACCAATCTGGTGCCGCAGGTGACCGGTGCGCTGCTGCCTGGCCTTAAAGGCTCATTGCTGCTGCATTTGATTAACGATGCCTGTGTGGTCGCGCTGGTCGTCTGGCTGTGGATGCCCATCGTGACCCGTCTGTTTGCCGGATGGCTGAAAAAAGTCTGATGTGGCGAAAGGGTCAGATGAAAGCGGTAATACCGATCTTATCCAAAGGTAAGATCCTGGCGTTTTAAAACAAAAAGGCCCGCATAAGCGGGCCTTTTTCGTAAACCGTGCCGATTACAGGCTGGATACGTTCTCGGACAGGTATTTCGCAACGCCGTCTGGGGACGCAGCCATACCTTCTTTGCCTTTTTCCCACTGAGCCGGGCACACTTCACCGTGCTCTTCGTGGAACTGCAGCGCGTCAACCATGCGCAGCATTTCGTCGATGTTACGACCCAGTGGCAGATCGTTCACAACCTGGTGACGCACGATACCGTTCGCGTCGATCAGGAAGGAACCACGCAGTGCAACGCCAGCGTCCGGATGTTCGATACCGTAAGCCTGCTGGATTTCGCGTTTGATGTCCGCAACCATTGCGTATTTCACCGCACCGATGCCGCCTTTGTCGACAGGGGTGTTACGCCATGCGTTGTGTACAAATTCAGAGTCGAAGGAGACGCCAACCACTTCTACGCCACGCTTCTGGAATTCTTCATAACGTTTGTCGAACGCGATCAGCTCAGACGGGCAAACGAAAGTGAAGTCCATTGGCCAGAAGAACAGAACGGTCGCTTTACCGTTGGTGTGCTGTTTGAAGTTGAAGTTTTCAACGATTTCGCCGTTGCCCAGAACTGCTGCAGCTGTAAAATCCGGAGCCGGACGAGTTACCAGAACCATATGATTCTCCTGTAGATACTAAGGTTATTTGGAACGCAACGCGAGCCAGTATAGAGAGTGTTCATGGATAAGACAAAGAGGTGGTGACAATCGTTCCGCCAGCTTTTACCTATCAATGCGAATTCTGTCAGAGCTGTTTGTTTTTCGCCTGCGCCATCATGCGCGGGTAAAACTGCCAGAATCGCGTTTCCAGCGCAGCGTAATGTTCATCCAGGTCGTACCAGGAGTCGCGCAGGGCATCCAGCCGCGGGCGACGACTCGCCATCCCATTCAACACATTCTGGATGAAGTCCATCTCGCGATACCGCTCAAGCCAGCGCTCTGACCACAGGTAGTTATTCAGATTGACAAAGCGCGGCGGCGAGTCGGGCAGAATGATCGACACCTGCTGATGGGCATAGCGCACAAATTCGGGCAGGGGCATCTCCGGAGAGAGTTGTGCCCAGTGGCGCGACAGGAAATGGTCCCACATCACATCAAGCGAGATCGGCGCGACGCGGCGCGTTTCGGGGCGAAACCACGCTTTGGCCTCGGTCACTTCCGGCAGGTTATCCGTCATGACATCAATACGACGATGCATAAAGATCCCGTCGACAACGTCAGCGGACCAGGTCTCGGCGGGGTTGCCGCGGACGAAATCGGCCAGCAAATTGCCGGAAAGGGAGCTGTCAGCGAGGTGAGCGAGATGCAGGTGAGCGAGAAAATTCATGCGTTTTATTTGTCCGGGGGCGGCTAGTTGTTGCAGCAAAAGGGTGTGAGCACTAGACTATGCCGCCTGTTTTTAAGTCACGAGTATACGTCATGCGCGTCGCCGATTTCTCCTTTGAACTACCTGAATCCTTGATTGCTCACTATCCCATGCCTGAGCGCAGTAGCTGTCGCTTACTGTCACTGGACGGGCCAACGGGCGAGCTGACGCACGGTACTTTCACCGATCTGCTCGACAAGCTCAACCCTGGCGATCTGCTGGTCTTTAACAATACCCGCGTGATCCCGGCGCGCTTGTTTGGCCGTAAAGCCAGCGGCGGCAAGATTGAAGTGCTGGTCGAACGTATGCTCGATGATAAACGTATTCTGGCACATATTCGCGCTTCTAAGGCGCCGAAGCCGGGCGCTGAGCTGCTGCTGGGTGACGACGAGAGCATCAAAGCGACCATGACGGCGCGCCACGATGCGCTGTTTGAAGTGGAATTTAATGATGAGCGCACGGTGCTCGACATTCTCAACGCTATCGGCCATATGCCGCTGCCGCCATACATTGAGCGTCCGGACGAAGAGGCCGACCGCGAGCTGTACCAGACCGTCTACAGTCAGAAGCCTGGCGCGGTCGCGGCGCCAACGGCGGGACTGCACTTTGACGAACCGCTGCTGGAAAAATTGCGCGCAAAAGGCGTGGAGATGGCATTTGTGACCCTGCACGTCGGCGCGGGCACCTTCCAGCCGGTGCGGGTAGACAGCATCGAAGATCACATCATGCATTCTGAGTATGCTGAAGTGCCGCAGGAGGTTGTTGATGCGGTTCTGGCGGCAAAAGCGCGCGGCAACCGCGTGGTTGCGGTGGGCACCACCTCCGTACGTTCACTGGAGAGCGCTGCCCAGGCGGCTCAACAAGATCTGATCGAACCGTTCTTTGGCGATACGCAGATCTTTATCTACCCGGGCTATCAGTACAAAGTCATCGATGCACTGGTGACCAATTTCCATCTGCCTGAATCGACGCTGATTATGCTGGTCTCCGCCTTTGCGGGGTATCAGCACACCATGGCGGCATACAAGTCTGCGGTAGAACAAAAATATCGCTTTTTTAGCTACGGGGACGCGATGTTTATCACGTACAATCCGCTGGCTTTGAATGAGCGTGTCGGGGAATAAGTCCGCGGCACCGGAATAATGTGTTGGACTGTTTTTCTGACACAGAGGAATAAAAATGAAATTTGAACTCGATACCACCGATGGCCGCGCGCGTCGCGGTCGCCTGGTGTTTGATCGCGGCGTGGTGGAAACCCCCGCGTTTATGCCTGTGGGGACTTACGGCACCGTAAAAGGGATGACGCCGGAAGAAGTAGAAGCCACTGGCGCCCAGATTATCCTCGGTAATACCTTCCACCTGTGGCTGCGTCCTGGTCAGGAGATCATGAAGCTTCACGGCGATCTGCATGACTTCATGCAGTGGAAAGGCCCGATCCTGACCGATTCTGGCGGTTTCCAGGTCTTCAGCCTGGGCGACATTCGCAAGATCACCGAAGAGGGCGTCCACTTCCGTAACCCGATCAACGGCGATCCGATTTTCCTCGATCCTGAAAAGTCGATGGAGATTCAGTACGATCTCGGCTCCGACATCGTGATGATCTTCGACGAATGTACGCCATACCCGGCGGACTGGGATTACGCTAAACGTTCCATGGAGATGTCGCTGCGCTGGGCGAAGCGTAGCCGCGACCGTTTTGACTCCCTTCAGAACAAAAATGCGCTGTTCGGCATTATCCAGGGCAGTGTTTACGAAGATTTACGCGATATCTCTGTTAAAGGTCTGGTAGAGATAGGTTTTGATGGCTACGCTGTCGGCGGTTTAGCTGTGGGTGAACCGAAGGAAGACATGCACCGTATTCTGGAACATGTTTGTCCGCAAATCCCGGCAGATAAACCCCGTTACCTGATGGGTGTGGGTAAGCCAGAAGATTTGGTTGAAGGTGTGCGCCGCGGTATCGATATGTTCGACTGCGTCATGCCAACCCGTAACGCGCGTAACGGTCATCTGTTTGTTACCGATGGCGTGGTGAAAATCCGTAACGCGAAGCATAAGAGTGACACCAGTCCGCTCGATGCCGAGTGCGATTGCTACACCTGTCGCAATTATTCTCGTGCGTACCTGCATCATCTCGATCGTTGCAATGAGATTTTGGGCGCGCGTCTCAATACCATTCATAACCTTCGCTATTATCAGCGCTTAATGGCTGGTTTACGCAAGGCTATCGAAGAGGGTAAATTAGAGAGCTTCGTGACCGATTTTTACCAACGTCAGGGTCGAACCGTTCCACCTTTGAACGTTGATTAATATTAATAATGAGGGAATTTGAATGAGCTTTTTTATTTCTGATGCGGTAGCGGCAACAGGTGCTCCAGCGCAGGGCAGCCCGATGTCTCTGATTCTGATGCTGGTTGTGTTCGGTCTGATCTTCTACTTCATGATCCTGCGCCCACAGCAGAAGCGTACCAAAGAGCACAAAAAGCTGATGGACTCCATCGCGAAAGGTGATGAAGTCCTGACTAACGGTGGTCTGGTCGGTCGCGTAACCAAAGTGGCTGAAAGTGGCTACATTGCTATCGCCCTGAACGACACCACTGAAGTGGTTATCAAACGTGACTTCGTAGCTGCCGTTCTGCCGAAAGGCACCATGAAGGCGCTGTAATCCCAACTTTTCCCAAAGGGAACTGCCGTGTTAAACCGTTATCCTTTGTGGAAGTACATCATGCTGGTCGTCGTGATTCTCGTCGGCCTGCTGTACGCGCTTCCCAACCTGTATGGTGAGGATCCGGCTGTTCAAATCACTGGCGCGCGCGGTGTCGCCGCCAGTGAGCAAACGCTGATCCAGGTCCAGAAAACGTTACAAGAAGAAAAAATTACCGCTAAGTCTGTGGCTCTGGAAGAGGGCGCAATTCTTGCTCGCTTCGACACCACCGACACGCAGCTCCGCGCTCGCGAAGCGCTGATGGGCGTGCTGGGTGATAAATACGTCGTGGCGCTTAACCTTGCTCCTGCAACCCCGCGTTGGCTGGCTGCGCTGAACGCAGAGCCAATGAAACTCGGTCTTGACCTCCGTGGCGGCGTTCACTTCCTGATGGAAGTGGATATGGATACCGCGCTGGGCAAACTGCAGGAACAGAATATCGATAGCCTGCGCAGCGATTTGCGTGAAAAAGGCATCGCGTATACTACTGTTCGTAAAGAAGATAACTACGGTATGAGCATCACGTTCCGTGACAGTGCGGCGCGCGATCAGGCTGTAGATTACCTGACCCAACGTCACCGTGACCTGGTGATCACCGCTCAGGGCAGCAACCAGCTGCGTGCGGTGATGACCGATGCCCGTCTCAAAGAAGCGCGTGAATATGCCGTTCAGCAGAACATCAACATTCTGCGCAACCGTGTAAACCAACTGGGCGTGGCTGAGCCGCTGGTGCAGCGTCAGGGTGCTGACCGTATCGTTGTGGAACTGCCGGGTATTCAGGACACCGCACGTGCGAAAGAGATTCTGGGTGCCACTGCAACGCTGGAATTCCGTCTGGTGAATACCAACGTTGACCAGTCTGCTGCCGCGTCTGGCCGTATTCCGGGTGACTCGGAAGTGAAAGAGACCCGCGAAGGTCAGCCTGTTGTGCTGTACAAACGCGTGATCCTGACCGGTGACCATATCACCGACTCCACCTCCAGCCAGGACGAGTACAACCAGCCGCAGGTTAACATCTCGCTGGACAGCGCGGGTGGTAACATCATGTCTAACTTCACTAAGGACAACATCGGCAAACCGATGGCGACCCTGTTCGTGGAGTACAAAGACAGCGGTAAGAAAGACGCTAACGGCCGTGCGGTGCTGGTGAAAGAGGAAGAGGTGATTAACATCGCCAATATCCAGTCTCGTCTGGGTAACAGCTTCCGTATTACCGGTATCAACAACCCGAACGAAGCGCGTCAGCTCTCTCTGCTGCTGCGTGCCGGTGCGCTGATTGCGCCAATTCAGATTGTTGAAGAACGTACCATTGGTCCAACTCTGGGTATGCAGAACATCAAACAGGGTCTGGAAGCGTGTCTGGCCGGTCTGGTGGTCTCTATCATCTTCATGATCTTCTTCTATAAGAAGTTTGGTCTGATTGCGACCAGTGCGTTGATTGCGAACCTGGTGCTGATTATCGGCATCATGTCCCTGCTGCCGGGGGCGACGCTGACCATGCCGGGGATTGCCGGTATCGTTCTGACCCTTGCGGTGGCGGTCGACGCCAACGTACTGATAAACGAGCGTATCAAAGAAGAGTTGAGCAACGGTCGCTCTGTTCAGCAGGCGATTGACGAAGGCTATAAAGGCGCGTTCAGCTCCATCTTCGATGCGAACGTAACAACACTGATCAAGGTTCTTATCCTGTATGCAGTGGGGACTGGCGCAATCAAAGGCTTTGCGATTACCACCGGTATCGGTGTTGCAACGTCGATGTTTACTGCTATTGTCGGCACCCGTGCCATCGTGAACCTGCTGTACGGCGGCAAGCGCGTCAAAAAGCTGTCTATCTGAGGAGTGCGTTGTGGCACAGGAATATACTGTTGAACAATTGAACCACGGCCGTAAAGTCTGGGACTTTATGCGCTGGGACTACTGGGCCTTCGGCATTTCAGGTTTACTGCTGATTCTGTCCATCGTCGTTATGGGCGTAAAAGGCTTTAACTGGGGTCTGGATTTCACCGGTGGTACGGTGATTGAAATCACCCTGGAAAAACCGGTCGATATGGACCAGATGCGTCAATCACTGCAGAAAGCGGGCTTTGAAGAGCCGCTGCTGCAGAACTTCGGCAGCAGCCGCGACATCATGGTGCGTATGCCGCCGGTACACGATGCCAACGGCAGCCAGGAGCTGGGCAGCAAGGTTGTTAGCGTAATTAACGAAACAACCAGCCAGAACGCCACGGTTAAGCGTATTGAGTTCGTCGGCCCGAGCGTGGGTGCGGACCTGGCGCAAACCGGTGCGATGGCGCTGCTGGTGGCGCTGATCTCCATCCTGGTGTACGTCGGTTTCCGCTTTGAGTGGCGACTGGCGGCGGGTGTGGTTATCGCACTGGCCCACGACGTGGTGATCACCATGGGCGTACTGTCTCTGTTCCACATTGAGATTGACCTGACGATTGTGGCATCCCTGATGTCCGTTATCGGTTACTCACTGAACGACAGTATCGTGGTATCTGACCGTATTCGTGAAAACTTCCGTAAGATCCGTCGCGGTACGCCGTACGAAATCTTTAACGTGTCGTTGACCCAGACGCTGCACCGTACCTTGATCACATCCGGTACCACCTTGATGGTGATCCTGATGCTGTATCTCTTCGGTGGTCCGGTGCTGGAAGGCTTCTCGCTGACCATGCTGATCGGT
Source organism: Enterobacter cloacae complex sp. R_G8 (assembly GCF_024599795.1). NCBI lineage: Bacteria > Pseudomonadati > Pseudomonadota > Gammaproteobacteria > Enterobacterales > Enterobacteriaceae > Enterobacter > Enterobacter cloacae complex sp. R_G8. The sequence goes on along the minus strand of NZ_CP102246.1, from coordinate 4,029,735 downwards.
GTCTCTATCGGTACCGCGTCGTCAATCTACGTTGCGTCCGCTCTGGCACTGAAACTCGGCATGAAGCGCGAGCACTTGCTCCAGCAGAAAGTCGAGAAAGAAGGGGCGGATCAGCCGTCCATTCTGCCGTAAGACGTTTTGCGCGTTATCGAAATCCCGGTCTGTTGACCGGGATTTTTTTTATCTGCTCCTGACAAAACACTCCTGACAAAACACTCCTGACAGTATGCTGTCAGGAGCCCTGTCGTAGACTCCTGTTGAACCCAAACAAGAGTCAGGAGGATGTATGAAAAGTGTGATTAACTGGTTTGAAATTCCGGTCGCGGATATGGATCGCGCCATCAAATTTTATGAGCCGGTGATGCAGGTTTCACTGAAGCGCGAGAAAATGGACTGCGCCGAGCTGGCGGTATTCCCGCATGAAGATCCAGCCACCGGCGGCGCGCTGGCAAAATTTGAGGGGATTATTCCCTCAGTGCAGGGGGCCATCATCTACCTGCATACTGACAATCTGACCGCCACGCTCGATCGCATTGCTTCTGCGGGCGGTGAGTGCGTGTTTGGCCCGCTGGAGTTACCACGCGGTATTGGTACTATTGCTTTGTTTACCGACAGCGAAGGTAATCGCGTCGGCCTTCATCAACCCGCCTGAGAGCATAAGTAAAAATGACCCGACGCGCTGACCGTTTGTTTCAGATAGTACAGATCCTGCGGGGCAGACGTCTGACAACGGCAGCGCATCTGGCGGACCGGCTGGGCGTTTCTGAGCGTACGGTATACCGCGATATCCGCGACCTGTCGCTTTCCGGCGTGCCGGTAGAGGGCGAGGCGGGAAGTGGGTACCGGCTGATGTCGGGATTTGACCTGCCACCGCTGATGCTGACAAACAAGGAGTCTGAGGCGCTGATCGTGGCGATTCGCCTGCTTACCACCTGGGGCGGGGAATCCCTGTCGCGCGAACTGGAGTCGGCACAGGAGAAAGTACTCGCGATCCTGCCCGAAGAGAGTCGCCGAAAGGCAGAGCAGACGCGGATCTACGCCCCGGATTTTGGCATGAAAAGCCACTCCCGCAGTGATTTTGATGTCATTCACCAGGCGATATCGACCCAGCGCGTGCTGGTGCTGCATTATCGTGACGAAGCCGGGCAATTTTCAACGCGCGAAGTTCAGCCGCTGGGGCTGTTTTTCTGGGGAGAACGCTGGCTACTGGCGGCGTGGTGTGAACTGCGCGATGATTATCGCTGCTTCCGTCTCGACAGATGTCTCAAAATTGTGCTCACGGAACGGCGCTTTAGTGAGAGTGCGGACCGATCGCTGGCGGATTTTTTGCGCAAGGTGAAGCAGTAAAAAGCCAGGTGGCGAGGTAAAAGCAAAACGGCAACGTCTGTTGCCGTTTTTTGTGTTTGTTCCCTCTCCCCGTGGGAGAGGGACAGGGTGAGGGCATCAGCCCGCACAGGTTTTGTAGGCCGGGTAAGCGTCAGCGCCACCCGGCAACAACCACACGATTAGAAGTTGTAACCCACAACCAGGTAACCACCCCAACCGGTAGAACGGACGTGTTCGTTCATCCATACCAGTTTAGCGTCGTCGTTCCACTGGCCGCCGTTGTGCCAGTAACGCGCAACAACAGAGTAATGCCAGTGATCGTAGTTCAGCGCCAGAATGTGGCTGGAGGCAATGGAGTCGTTGGTACGCTGCTTAATACCGTTCTCAGCGTAACCGCTCTTATCGCCCAGATCTGAACCCCAGTCAAAGTTGGTGAAGCCGATATAGCTCAGGTTACCGCCCCACAGCTGGGTGATTGGCACAAAGTATTTCACTTTGAAACGGTAGCCATCCCATTCGTTCTCGTTTTCAGCGCCGTAGTTCTGCCATTGATACTTAGCGTACACGTTCAGAGACAGGCTCATTGGCAGGCCCGTGTCGATGTCGGTACCCAGACCCATATACCAGGTGCTCTGGCGACCGGACTTGTTGCGGCCCATGTCGTAGATATAGTTGTTCGCGAAATACCACTCTTTGAACGGACCAAACGCCAGGCTGGTACCAGTCAGTTTATCAATAGAGAAGCGCGGTTCGATCTCCATGAACAGTGGGGAACCGTGGTTCCAGATACCTTTCGCCTGGGTGTTACCGCCGAAGAAGACCGGTGCATCCATATAACCGTAGAAATCAAACCAGTCTTTCTTGGCGAACGCTTCGTACTCCAGGTAGGTATCGTTGCGGATCTGTGGTCCGAAACGGGTGTGGTAGCTGCCGACCACGTTAACGCTCTGGTGCCACCAGTCGGAGAGGTATTGTGGTTTATCGTTTTCCGCTGCGTTAACAGTGAAAGAGGAGGAAAGTGCCAGCACGGCGCCGGCTGCGAGTAATGTTTTTTTCATAATCATGCCACTGATTGAAATTCCCTTCCGGGAGTGAAAAATGCGCGAATTGCGTTTCTAAATATTTCGTGTTTCTGCGGAGCCTATTATAGGAATCCTTGCTCACAAAAATATGTGTTGTTTCACATATCTCTCACACGCGTAATCGATTGCGTTCACGTTTGCGTACTTTAAACGGCCGGGATTGTAGCGGCAATCATTTATGTTGCCAATCCATACGAAATGTAAATGTTAGCGGAGTGACATTTCACTCCGCTCAAAAGGAGGGGATTACTGCGCGGCGGGTTGAATGTCGTGAATGCGGATAAAGCCTAACTGTTCAGGAGTAAGTCCGGTTAACTGAAGCGGAATATCCACATCACTGGGTGCTAAAACACTGGCCGGGGCGGTGAAGAGCTGATTCTTCACGTTAACCTCCTGGTAATTCTCGGTGGTGCCCTGGATCTGGCCCCACTCGACGGTGCCGCTAAAGGCTGGCAGCGGATCGTTGGACTCACCCTGAATGCGTAATGTTGCGCGAGTACCATCCGCATTTGCCGCCACATTCACCAGCGACATTTTTAACGTGCCAACCTGGCTGTTGAGACGGGCAGGGGTGTTGGCCCCCGGCAGCAAATACACCCCGCTGGTGGATTTTGCATTCAGCGCGTTTTGCTGGGTGATCTTCACGGTCTCTTTGTTCAGTTTGTCCATCGCCGTATTGAGCGTATTCACGCTCTGTTTCATCTGGCGGACTTCGGTTTGCTGTGCACAGGCGCTAAGGGTGAAGAGGCTCCCCACCAGCAGAATTTTCAGGTAACGTCTTGTCATTGCGTTTAATTCCTTGAAATAACGGATCACCGTAATGGTAGCCAGCAACGTCCCGACAGACATAGATCCTTTGTCTCAAAAAGCTCTTCCTTTGTTGTCAGGCCAGATCAGGGTAAAATGAAAGTCAGTTAACCAGATAACAGGGATACCGTATGCATTGCCCATTCTGCTCCGCTGTGGATACCAAAGTCATCGATTCTCGTCTTGTGGGCGAAGGGTCTTCCGTACGCCGCCGTCGGCAGTGTCTGGTATGCAACGAGCGTTTTACGACCTTTGAGGTGGCAGAGCTGGTCATGCCGCGCGTGGTAAAAAGTAACGACGTGCGCGAGCCGTTTAACGAAGAGAAACTGCGCAGCGGAATGCTCAAGGCGCTGGAAAAACGCCCCGTCAGCGCGGATGACGTCGAAATGGCGTTAAACCACATTAAATCTTACCTTCGTGGTCTGGGCGAACGTGAAGTGCCCAGCAAGATGATCGGCAATCTGGTGATGGAGCAGTTGAAAAAGCTCGATAAGGTCGCCTATATCCGCTTCGCCTCTGTTTACCGCAGTTTCGAAGATATCAAAGAGTTTGGCGAAGAGATCGCCCGCTTACAGGATTGAGTCCATGCAGGATGAGATGTACATGGCGCGCGCCATGAAGCTGGCGCAGCGCGGTCGATTTACCACCCATCCCAACCCCAATGTCGGGTGCGTCATTGTGAAAGATGGCGAGATCGTGGGCGAAGGTTTCCACTACCGCGCAGGCGAGCCTCATGCCGAGGTGCATGCCCTGCGTATGGCGGGCGAAAAGGCACGCGGGGCTACGGCCTACGTGACGCTTGAGCCGTGCAGCCATCATGGACGTACGCCGCCATGCTGTGAAGCGCTGATTGCGGCGGGAGTGTCGCGCGTTGTCGCTGCGATGCAGGATCCCAATCCGCAGGTGGCCGGACGTGGCCTGTACCGTCTGCAGCAGGAAGGGATCGATGTCAGCCACGGCCTGATGATGCAGGATGCGGAAGCCATCAACAAAGGCTTTCTAAAACGTATGCGTACCGGGTTCCCCTATATTCAGCTTAAGCTGGGGGCCTCACTGGATGGCCGTACGGCGATGGCGAACGGCGAAAGTCAGTGGATCACTTCGCCACAGGCAAGGCGCGATGTGCAACGTCTGCGTGCCCAAAGCCATGCTATCCTCACCAGCAGTGAAACGGTTCTCGCGGACGATCCGGCGATGACCGTGCGCTGGACTGAACTGAATGCCGATACCCAGGCGCTGTATCCGCAGGAAAACCTGCGCCAGCCGCTGCGTATTATCGTTGATAGCCATAACCGCGTGACGCCTGAACACCGCATTGTGCAGCAGCCCGGTGAAACCTGGATTGCCCGTACTAAAGACGATTCACGTGACTGGCCGGAAGGTGTGCGCAGCATTATGGTGCCTGAGCACAATGGACATCTGGATTTAGTGGTGCTGATGATGCTGCTGGGTAAGCAGCAGGTGAACAGCATCTGGGTGGAAGCGGGACCGACGCTGGCAGGCGCACTGCTCCAGGCGGGTCTGGTCGATGAACTGATTGTCTACGTTGCGCCTAAACTGTTGGGTAGCGACGCGCGTGGCCTGTTTGTGCTGCCCGGCCTTGAAAAACTGGCCGATGCACCACAACTCAAATTCAGCGAGATTCGTCCGGTGGGTCCGGATGTTTGCCTCCATTTAACGACAGCGTAATTGCTCCTGAAATAGGGAAGCAGTGCGCAAAGTATTATGATAAAATCCGCCCCCCTGCGGGGCCAAATGAACCCGTAAAGGAAGAGTATGAACATTATTGAAGCTGCTGTAGCTACCCCGGACGCTCGCGTCGCCATCACCATTGCGCGTTTCAACAACTTCATCAACGACAGCCTGCTGGAAGGTGCTATTGACGCCCTGAAACGTATCGGCCAGGTTAAAGATGACAACATTACCGTTGTGTGGGTTCCAGGTGCTTACGAACTGCCACTGGCAGCGGGCGCGCTGGCGAAAACCGGTAAATACGACGCGGTGATTGCGCTGGGTACCGTTATTCGTGGCGGCACTGCGCACTTCGAATACGTTGCGGGCGGTGCAAGCAATGGTCTGGCGCACGTTGCACAGGATGCTGAAATTCCTGTCGCGTTTGGCGTACTGACCACTGAAAGTATTGAACAAGCCATCGAACGCGCTGGTACCAAAGCCGGTAACAAAGGTGCAGAAGCTGCACTGACCGCGCTTGAAATGATCAATGTATTGAAAGCCATCAAGGCCTGATTTTTTTGTAAGGGGAATTCCGTGAAACCTGCTGCTCGTCGCCGCGCCCGTGAATGTGCCGTTCAGGCACTTTACTCCTGGCAGTTGTCCCAGAACGACATCGCTGATGTTGAATACCAGTTCCTGTCAGAACAGGACGTGAAAGACGTTGACGTTCTGTACTTCCGTGAACTGCTGTCGGGAGTGGCGACTAATAGCGCGTATCTCGATGGTCTGATGAAACCCTACCTGTCCCGTCTGCTCGACGAGCTGGGTCAGGTTGAAAAAGCAGTGTTGCGCATTGCGCTGTTTGAGCTGTCTAAACGTGATGATGTGCCGTATAAAGTGGCCATCAACGAAGCGATCGAACTGGCGAAAACCTTCGGCGCTGAAGACAGCCACAAGTTTGTAAACGGCGTTCTTGATAAAGCAGCACCTGCGATCCGTCCCCACAAAAAGTGATCCGCAAACCGGAGTTCTGCATTGCCTGACGGGCAGTGCGGCTCCGGTTTTTTCTTTTATTTGCTGAGGCATAACGTATGGCATGCGGCGAATTCTCCCTGATTGCCCGTTATTTCGACCGTGTCAGAACCTCTCGTCTTGATGTTGAAACCGGCATTGGCGATGACTGTGCACTTCTCAATATTCCCGAAAAACAGACGCTGGCAATCAGCACCGACACCTTAGTGTGCGGGCGCCATTTTTTACCGGATATCGATCCTGCCGATCTGGCATATAAAGCGCTGGCGGTCAACGTGAGCGATCTGGCCGCGATGGGCGCCGATCCGGCGTGGTTAACGCTGGCCCTGACGCTGCCAGAGGTTGATGAACCCTGGCTTGAAGCCTTTAGTGACGCCCTGTTTGAGCAGCTTAACTACTACGACATGCAGTTGATTGGCGGCGATACCACGGCGGGGCCGCTATCGATGACGCTCGCGATCCACGGCTATGTGCCGGCTGGACGCGCGCTGAAACGCTCGGGGGCGAAACCTGGCGACTGGATCTACGTCACCGGCACGCCGGGTGACAGCGCCGCGGGGCTGGCGATCCTCCAGGATCGCTTGACCGTGAACGATACTGACGACGCGGCGTATCTGGTCAAACGCCATCTGCGGCCCACGCCGCGTATTCTTCACGGCCAGGCGCTGCGCGAACGGGCAAGCTCGGCTATCGATCTCTCGGACGGGTTAATCTCAGACCTCGGTCATATACTGAAGGCCAGCGGTGTCGGCGCGCGCGTTGACCTGGATCTGTTCCCGCTATCAGAACAGCTGCTTCGACATGTCGAGCCTGAGCAGGCTCTGCGCTGGGGGCTCTCCGGTGGCGAAGATTATGAGCTGTGCTTTACCGTGCCTGAGCTCAACCGTGGGACGCTGGACGTGGCGTTAGCCCATCTTGGCGCGAAGTTTACCTGCATCGGGCAGATCATGCCGGAGAGCGAAGGGCTGAAGTTTGTGAAAGACGGTGCGCCTGTGACGCTGGACTGGAAAGGGTACGATCACTTCGGGTGATGTTGTGCGATCTGTACTGCCGGGTGGCGGCTTCGCCTTACCCGGCCTGTATTGGAGGGTTAGGGAGAGGGATTACTTAAACCCCACCACCGGATGCTGCTGATACGGTGTCTCCAGTTCGGCAACCTGCTCCGGCGTCAGCGTGATATCCACCGCCTTCAGCAGTTCATCAAGCTGTTCTTCCCGCGAAGTGCCAATAATCGGTGCCGCGACGCCGCGTTTACCCAGCAGCCATGCCAGCGCGACCTGGGCGCGGGTTGCTCCGGTATCGTCGGCGATCCCGGCTAAACGCTCGGCAATTAACGCATCGCTGGCTTCTGTACTGGAATAAAGGTTTTTTCCCACTTCATCCGATACCAGGCGGGCTGTGGTTTCCCCCCACGGACGGGTCAGGCGACCGCGTGCCAGTGGGCTCCACGGGATCACCGCCACGCCTTCCTGATCGCACAGCGGTAGCATCTCGCGTTCTTCTTCGCGATAGATCAGGTTGTAGTGATCCTGCATGGTGACGAAGCGCGCCCAGCCATGTTGCGCCTGCAGAGCCAGCGCTTGGGCGAACTGCGACGCGTGCATAGACGATGCGCCGATGTAACGCGCCTTACCGGCTTTCACCACATCGTTGAGCGCTTCAAGCGTCTCTTCAATGGGAGTGTTGTAATCCCAGCGGTGAATTTGCAGCAGGTCGACATAGTCCATGTTCAGGCGTCGAAGGCTGTCATCAATGGAACGCAGGATCTGGGCGCGAGAAAGGCCCTCAGCCAGATCGCCCACCGGGTAATAGACCTTGGTGGCGACGACGATTTCATCACGTCGCGCAAAATCGCGCAGGGCACGGCCAACGATCTCTTCACTGCTGCCGTCGGAGTAGCTGTTGGCGGTGTCAAAGAAGTTAATGCCACCTTCGATGGCGCGTTTGATGATAGGGCGGCTGCTCTCTTCGGGCAGCGTCCAGGCGTGATTACCCCGGTCAGGCTCGCCAAAGGTCATACATCCCAGGCAAAGTCGGGAAACGTTAAGATCCGTTTTTCCTAATGTCGTGTATTGCATGGTTCCACTCCTACTTTTTAAACAATACGTTTAAGCATAGCAGGAGCGGAAAAGGGGAGGGATCAGGCAAGCCAGCTACGAATTTTGGCTTCAATACCAGCGGCGTCCAGGCCAATTGCCGCGCGGGCTTCGTCCTGAGTACCTTGCGGAATGAAGTGATCCGGCAGACCGAGGTTCAGTACCGGAACGGCTTTACGGTTCGCCATCAGCACCTCGTTCACGCCGCTGCCCGCGCCGCCCATGATGGCGTTTTCTTCCAGCGTCACCAGCACGTCATGGGTTTCTGCCATGTTCAGGATCAGGGATTCATCGAGCGGTTTCACAAAGCGCATATCCACCAGAGTGGCATTCAGCGACTCAGCGACCTTAGCGGCTTCTGGCATCAGGGTACCGAAGTTCAGAATTGCCACTTTCTCACCGCGACGCTTCACCAGACCTTTACCTATCGCCAGCTTCTCCAGCGGCTGCAGCTCAACGCCTACCGCGTTACCGCGTGGATAGCGAACCGCGCTTGGGCCATCCTGATAGTGGTAACCGGTAAACAGCATCTGACGACACTCGTTTTCGTCGCTTGGCGTCATGATGACCATGTCCGGGATGCAGCGCAGGAACGAGAGATCAAATGCGCCCTGGTGCGTCTGGCCGTCAGCACCCACGATGCCTGCGCGGTCGATAGCAAACAGCACCGGCAGCTTCTGGATGGCAACGTCATGGATCACCTGATCGTAGGCGCGTTGCAGGAAGGTGGAGTAGATCGCCACCACCGGTTTGTATCCACCAATCGCCAGACCCGCCGCGAAGGTGACTGCGTGCTGCTCGGCAATAGCCACGTCAAAATACTGGTCAGGGTATTTTTTGGAGAACTCGACCATGCCGGAACCTTCACGCATGGCCGGGGTGATCGCCATTAGCTTGTTGTCTTTCGCCGCGGTTTCACATAACCAGTCGCCGAAGATTTTGGAATAGCTCGGCATGCCGCCGCTGCTTTTTGGCAGACAACCGCTGGTCGGATCGAATTTAGGTACCGCGTGGAAAGTGATTGGATCTTTTTCCGCCGGTTCGTAACCACGGCCTTTTTTCGTCATGATGTGCAGGAACTGCGGGCCTTTCAGGTCGCGCATGTTCTTGAGCGTGGTGACCAGCCCCAGCACGTCGTGACCATCAACCGGGCCAATGTAGTTAAAGCCCAGCTCTTCAAACAGTGTACCCGGCACGACCATGCCTTTGATGTGTTCTTCGGTGCGCTTGAGTAGCTCTTTGATTGGCGGTACGCCGGAGAACACTTTCTTGCCGCCTTCGCGCAGCGAGGAGTAGAGCTTGCCGGAGAGCAGCTGTGCCAGATGGTTATTCAGCGCGCCGACGTTCTCGGAAATCGACATTTCGTTATCGTTCAGGATAACCAGCATGTCAGGCTTGATATCGCCCGCGTGGTTCATGGCCTCAAAGGCCATCCCGGCGGTGATAGCGCCGTCGCCAATCACGCAGACGGTGCGGCGCTGCTTATTCTCTTTTTCGGCGGCCACGGCAATACCGATACCCGCGGAAATGGAAGTGGACGAGTGGCCGACGCTTAAGACGTCATACTCGCTCTCACCGCGCCACGGGAACGGATGCAGGCCGCCTTTCTGGCGGATGGTGCCAATTTGATCGCGACGACCCGTCAGAATTTTGTGTGGATAGGCCTGATGGCCCACGTCCCAGATGAGCTGATCGAACGGGGTGTTGTAGACGTAGTGCAGCGCAACGGTCAGCTCGACCGTGCCAAGCCCGGAGGCGAAATGTCCGCTGGAACGGCTTACGCTGTCGAGCAGATAGCGACGCAGTTCGTCGCACAGCTTCGGCAGGTTCTCTTTCGGCAACAGACGCAACTCCTGGGTGGAGTCAACTAACGCCAGTGTCGGGTATTTGGCAATATCAAAACTCATCAAAGGCTCATCGAGATAGTGTGTTTATTTATCACGCTGGATTATATAGTCCGCTAGCGCTTCCAGTGCCGAGGTATCGAGAGACTGCGCGGCCAGTTCATTCAGTGACTGGCGGGCTTCCTCTATCAGATCCCGGGCTTTACGCTGGGCTTGCTCAAGACCCAGCAGGGCGGGGTAGGTACTTTTGCCAAGCTGCTGATCCGCACCCTGACGTTTACCCAATGTTGCAGTATCGCCCACCACATCCAGAATGTCATCCTGAACCTGGAACGCCAGACCGATACTTTCTGCGTATCTGTCCAGAATCGGCAGGGCTTTGCGCCCCTGTTCACCTGCGCTCAGTGCGCCCAGGCGAACGGCGGCACGAATGAGTGCGCCCGTTTTATGCCGGTGAATACGCTCCAGCTGTTCCAGATTAACCTGACGTCCTTCTGCCTCCAGATCCAGCGCTTGCCCGCCGCACATTCCGGCAACGCCGCTAGCCATCGCCAGTTCGGAAACCATGGCCAGACGGTCGCGATCGGTCACTTCGGCCATCGGCGCATCGCTGAGAATGGAGAATGCCAGCGTCTGCAGGGCATCCCCCGCCAGGATGGCATTCGCTTCGCCAAACTTAATATGGCAGGTTGGCTGACCGCGACGCAGATCGTCATCATCCATCGCCGGTAAATCATCGTGGATCAGCGAGTAGGCATGGATGCACTCAACGGCGGCAGCCGGGGCGTCCAGCGTGGTATCGCTGATACCAAACATATTGCCTGTGGCGTAGACGAGGAACGGGCGCAGGCGCTTTCCACCCAAGAGTGCGCCATAGTGCATGGCCTCAACCAGTGGAGTGTTCTGAAAAGGTTGTGGCGCAATAAAACGGCGCAGGGCGTCGTTGGCGCGGATGACTCGCGCCTGAAGCTCGTTAGCAAAATCCATTTACTCGGCGTCCGGTGTGAAAGGCGTTGTCTTAGCGTCTTCGCTATCGGAAAGCAGGATCTGCACACGCTGCTCGGCCTGCTGCAGTTTAACCTGCCCCTGGCGCGCCAGCTGCACGCCACGCTCGAATTCGTTGAGCGCCTCTTCCAGCGGTAAATCACCGCTTTCAAGGCGGGTGACGATCTGCTCCAGTTCACTCAGCGCAGTTTCAAAACTGGCCGGTGCGTCGTTCTTCTTCGGCATAGTGAATTGACTCTTATATTCTCAGCCCCGACATGGTAACGGACTCGGGGCAATTATCAAATAACGCGCAATGTGCACAGGAACGGCGCGATGGTGGTATACTTGCGCGCCTGGATGCAGCCACGGGTGTGGGCTGTAATATTATTTTCCATTACAAGCCTTAATACGCTTGCCTAAGAAACATTGCCGCCATGAAGTTTATCATTAAATTGTTCCCTGAAATCACCATCAAAAGCCAATCTGTGCGTTTGCGCTTTATTAAAATTCTCACCGGGAACATTCGTAACGTTTTAAAGCACTACGACGAAACGCTCGCCGTGGTGCGCCACTGGGATCACGTTGAAGTTCGCGCGAAAGATGAAAACAAACGTCAGGACATTCGCGACGCGCTGACCCGTATTCCGGGTATTCACCATATTCTGGAAGTGGAAGATGTTCCGTTCACTTCCCTGCATGACATCTTCGAAAAAGCGCTGGTGCAGTATCGCGACCAGATCGAAGGCAAAACCTTCTGCGTGCGCGTGAAGCGTCGCGGCAAGCACGAATTCAGCTCTATCGAGGTGGAACGTTACGTTGGCGGCGGTCTGAACCAGCATGTTGAAACGGCGCGCGTGCGTCTGACCAACCCGGATGTCACCGTGAACCTGGAGATCGAAAACGATCGCCTGCTGCTGGTGAAAGGGCGTTACGAAGGTATCGGCGGCTTCCCAATCGGTACCCAGGAAGATGTGCTGTCGCTGATTTCCGGTGGTTTCGACTCTGGCGTCTCCAGCTACATGCTGATGCGTCGCGGCTGCCGTGTGCATTACTGCTTCTTTAATCTGGGCGGCGCGGCGCATGAAATCGGCGTGCGTCAGGTGGCACACTATCTGTGGAATCGCTTTGGCAGCTCGCACCGCGTGCGCTTTGTGGCGATCAACTTCGAGCCAGTGGTTGGCGAAATCCTGGAGAAAGTGGACGACGGTCAGATGGGCGTGGTCCTCAAGCGTATGATGGTGCGTGCGGCCTCTAAAGTAGCGGAACGCTACGGCGTGCAGGCGCTGGTCACCGGTGAAGCGCTGGGGCAGGTTTCCAGCCAGACGCTGACCAACCTGCGTCTCATCGACAATGTTTCTGATACCCTGATCCTGCGTCCGCTGATCTCCCATGATAAAGAGCACATCATCGATCTGGCGCGCGAAATCGGTACAGAAGATTTTGCCCGTACCATGCCAGAGTACTGCGGCGTGATCTCGAAGAGCCCGACGGTCAAAGCGGTGAAGGCGAAGATCGAAGCGGAAGAAGAGCACTTCGATTTCAGCATTCTGGATAAAGTGGTGGAAGAAGCGTCCAACATCGACATCCGTGAGATTGCCCAGCAGACCGAGCAGGAAGTGGTTGAAGTTGAAACCGTGAGCGGTTTCGGTGCCAACGACGCGATTCTGGATATCCGCTCCGTTGATGAGCAGGACGACAAGCCGCTGCAGGTGGAAGGGGTGGAAGTGGTTTCTCTGCCGTTCTATAAGCTGAGCACCAAATTTGGCGACCTCGACCAGAGCAAAACATACCTGCTGTGGTGTGAACGTGGAGTGATGAGTCGCCTGCAGGCGCTGTACCTGCGTGAGCAGGGCTTTGCGAATGTGAAGGTGTATCGTCCGTAGTTCATTTTAAGGGAGTGCGGCCTGATGCCCTCACCCCGACCCTCTCCCACGGGTAGAGGGTGCAAACATTAAAAACGGCAACCTCAGGTTGCCGTTTTGCTTTTACTCGTAGTAGTTATAAATCCCCGCCGCCATCACCAGCGTTGAGGCGACGTCGTAGGCTTTCTCACGCCCGACCAGCAGGTCAACAATCTTTAAGCCAAAGTCTATCGCGGTTCCTGGCCCCTGGCTGGTGAGCAGGTTGACGCGCGGATCCCAGACGACGCGTTTATCCACCCACTGCTCTTCCGGTATAGTCTCTTTCAGCCCCGGGAAACCGGTCATGTTACCAATGGGGAAGATATTATGTGGAACCAGTACCGTCCCGGCGGCGGCACAAATGGCGGCAACGATACGTCCCGACAGATGAAACTGTCTGACGGTTTCGACTAACAAAGGGCTGTCGCGAAAACACTCCGCACCTTTCAGGCCTCCGGGCAGCACGATGATGTCGTAATCCCCGTCGGCCACCTGTACCAGTGGGGCATCTGCAAGGAGTTTCACTCCACGGGAACAGGTAATAGCCAGGTTGCCATCGCTGGCGACGCTGGCGGTGGTGACCTTAATGCCGCCACGCACCATGATATCGATGGTGGTGACCGCTTCAGTCTCTTCGCTACCAGGGGCGAGGCAAACCAGTGCCGACGCGCTCATATTCACTCTCCTTACGTTTTACCAGGTCATACAGGCGGGCGTTTTCCGGCACAGCAATGCCGTGTGCCCGGGCGCGTTTTAGCAGATAGCCAGTGATGTAGTCGATTTCGGTGTGGCGTAGCGCCCGAACATCCTGCAGCATGGATGAGATATTTTCTGCCGTACTATCAATAACCTGCTCGACATAATAGCGTAAATCATCCGCCGATGTGTGTAAGCCTTCACGCTCGATTACCGAGGCGACTTCGGCACAGAGGGTGGCAACGTCCTGGGGATGGTTCTTCAGTTCCCCGTTCGGGCAGTTCCACAGTGCGGTCAGTGGATTGATCACACAGTTAACGGCCAGCTTGCGCCACAGCTGTGGGCGGATGTTGTTATGCCAGGCCACATCTGGCAGTACGTTCTGCAGCGTGTCTGCCAGATAACTGTAGTCGCCATCCTGGTCGCGGGCAGGCCCAATATGCGTGACGCCGTTGGCGACATGCACAATGATATTGCCATCGCGGCGCGCAGCGTGCGTGGTGGTGGCCATCAGCAGCGGCTGGGCAATGCTTTTCAACTCATCAATCGTCCCCATACCGTTATGCAGCAGTAAAATGGGCGATGTTGGGGGGAGTTGGGCTGCCAGCGCTTTTACCGCATCTGAAACTTGCCACGCTTTGAGCGTGACCAACAGCAGGTCGCTTTGCGCCAGGAAATCAGGATCGTTCGCGGTGAGGGATTCGTTAAAGATACTTCCGTCTTCACCAATCAGGTTTACACTGCAATAGGGCTGAGGTACACGCAGCCAACCCTGAACCTCGTGTCCGTGCTTGCATAGCGCGGCCAGCCATAGCTGACCAAGGGCTCCGCATCCGAGCACTGTGATTTTCATTGTTCCTCCTCACCTGCAACTGCGCCAGGTGTTACGGCCTAAGTATAGCGCCGTCAGCTAAGCTTCTGTTGAGTTATGCCTCGTAGCGGGTATTATGCAACGCAACAAAAATGAAGGGAGAAGAAAAGATGCCATCTTTCGATATTGTTTCCGAAGTTGATATCCAGGAAGTTCGCAACGGCGTAGAAAACGCAACCCGCGAAGTTGAGTCACGTTTCGATTTTCGTGGCGTTGAAGCCTCGTTTGAGCTGAACGATGCCAATAAGACCATTAAGGTGCTGAGCGAATCTGATTTTCAGGTTAATCAGCTGCTCGATATTCTGCGCGCCAAGCTGTTAAAACGCGGCATTGAAGGGACCTCGCTGGACGTACCGGAAGAGTTCGTGCACAGCGGTAAAACCTGGTTTGTTGAAGCCAAACTGAAGCAGGGCATTGAGAGCGCGGTTCAGAAGAAAATCGTTAAGCTCATCAAAGACAGCAAGCTGAAGGTTCAGGCGCAGATCCAGGGCGAAGAAATTCGTGTAACCGGTAAATCCCGTGATGACCTGCAGTCCGTCATGGCGCTGGTGCGCGGCGGCGATCTGGGGCAACCGTTCCAGTTCAAAAACTTCCGCGATTAAAACGAAAAAGCCCGGTCAGACCGGGCTTTTTTTCAGGCTTTCAGGGCCTGTTCGACTTCAAAGCGGTTTGTCACTTTACTGTCTATTTTGACATACGCGCTGCGCTCTTCTGCCGCGATAAGCACTTCACTCACGCCCTCTGTCGATACAAGACGCTGTTTCAGCGCATCATCGATCTCAACGTCGTCCGGAATTTCTACCCGCAGACTACTGACGTAGCGCGGCTCTTTCATGGTACCGGCGACCAGCAGCCAGACCGTCGCCAGCAGTGCGCCCGCGAGGAAGACGGTTTGTGAATCAAACAGGCCGTCTACCCAGCCACCGAGTGCGCCGCCAATCGCCACGCCGATAAACTGGCTGGTGGAGTAGATACCCATCGCCGTGCCTTTATAACCGGCAGGGGATTCCTTACTGATCAGCGACGGCAGCAGGGCTTCCATCAGGTTAAACGCCAGGAAGAAGATCTGCACACCGGCAACCAGCTCCCAGAAGTGCGGACCGGCGCCCCAGAGTACGATCTCGGCAATCAGCAATACCGCCACGCAGCCGATAAAGACGCGCTTCATCTTGCGCTTCACTTCGGCATAGATAATAAACGGTACCACCGAGACGAACGAAATCACCATCGTCACCAGATAGATTTTCCAGTGCTCTGCCGCCGGGAAACCTGCTGCAGCCAGCTGGCCGGGCAGGGCGACAAAGGTCGACATCAGCAAAATGTGCAGACACATAATGCCGAAGTTCAGCTTCAGCAGGCGCGGCTCAACCAGCACTTTGCTAAAGCAGCCTTTTACCATCCCGGATTCACGGTTCAGGACGTGGTTTTTGCTGTCCGGTACCACCCACAGCGTTAAGGCAATACCGAGGGTCGCCAGCACGGCAATCATCCAGAACAGGGCGTGCAGGCCAAGCGTATGGGTAATAATCGGGCCGAGCACCATCGCAATCGCAAACGTGACGCCAAAGCTCACGCCGATAAATGCCATCGCTTTGGTACGGTTTTGTTCGCGGGTTAAATCCGACAGCAGCGCCATCACGGCGGCGGCAATCGCGCCGGAACCCTGCAGGGCGCGGCCAAGAATAATGCCCCAGATGGAGTGGGAGAGGGCAGCGATGACGCTACCCAGCACGAACACCAGCAGACCACCAACAATCAGGGGTTTGCGGCCTACACGGTCAGAGAGCAGACCAAACGGGATCTGGAATACCGCCTGAGCCAGACCATAAATACCAATCGCCAGGCCAATCAATGCTTCGCTGGCGCCCTGTAATGCCATGCCGTACGTGGTCAGAACAGGCAGGACCATAAACATGCCGAGCATCCGTAGCGAGAAAACAGTCCCTAAACCCCAGGTCGCGCGTAGCTCGCCCGGTGTCATTTTATAATCGTTCATTGCCACCTCAATTCAAAAGCAGGCATTAGTTTAGGCGGGGTGTTAATTGCGGTAAACAGGTGTTTGTTTAAGAGATATTACCATCGTGCAAAACAGCGTCGGGCAAAAAAAAAGCCAGGTGATTAACCTGGCTTTTTCATTTCTGCACACTTACCAGACGTAAGTCAGCAGGTTGTGCGAATCCGGCACCATGAAGTCCACGGACATCATCACCGACAACGAGGTGATGGCGACAATCGAGAACACAAACAGTTTGCGCGCCCAGACTTTGTCATCTTCCACTTTGTAACCGCGCAGGGCCATACCAAGCCACCAGACGCTCACCGCGGCGGCCACGACCAGATATTTATACCCGGCGTACCCCCCCAGCGAGAGCATCAGCGTTGCCACGGCAAAGGCGATGATGTACAGCGTGATGTGGTTCTTGGCAACGGAAATGCCTTTCACGACCGGCAGAACCGGAATGTTCGCTGCCTGATAATCCTTAAAGCGGAAAATCGCGATGGCATAGGAGTGCGGCATCTGCCACAGGCTAAAGATAGCCAGCAGGATCAGCGCACCGCTGTCAAACTCGTTCGTGACGGCGCAGTAGCCAATCACCGGCGGCGCAGCGCCGGAGAGAGAACCAATCAGCGTGCCGTAGACGGAGTGACGTTTCATATACAGGCTGTAAACGCCCACATAGACCACGAACCCCATCACCCCCAGCCAGCAGGCCAGTGGGTTAGCACCAAACCACAGCAGCATAAAGCCAGCAATACCCAGCAAGGTGGCGTACACCAGCGAGACGGAAGGGGCGATCAGGCCTTTCACCAGCACCCGATTTTTGGTCCTTTCCATCTTCTTGTCGATATCCATGTCGATGTAGTTGTTAAATACACAACCGGACGCAACAACCAGCGACACACCGACCAGCGTGTAGATAAAGAGGGTGTAATCAATGCTGCCTTTAGAGGCCAGCAGGAACCCTCCGATCACGGAGATCAGGTTGCCAAAGATGATGCCTGGTTTCGTTACTTGCAGGTATTGCTTAAACATACTCGCCGCTCTTAGTGAACCATCATGTTGTAGTTAAGGTTCCACATAATCCAGATGGAACCGACTACCAGGATAGCGATGATAATCACGGTAAAGATGAATGCCGTCATGTTCCAGCCTTCATCGGACTTGGTGTTCATGTGCAGGAAGCAAACCAGATGCACCAGAATCTGAATCACCGCGGTCACCAGGATTGCACCCAGAATAACCGGCTTAGACGCAGAACCGCTCATCACCATCCAGAACGGGATCACTGTCAGGATGATCGACAGGATAAAACCTGTCATGTAGGTTTTTACGCTACCGTGGGAAGCGCCATGATCGTTTGAATGACTCATTACATCGCCCCCATCAGATACACTACAGAGAACACACAGATCCATACCACGTCCAGGAAGTGCCAGAACAGGCTCAGGCACAGGATACGGGTACGGTTAGTACTGGTCAGGCCGCGACGGGAAATCTGGAACATCAGTACCGCCATCCAGATCAGACCCGAGGTCACGTGCAGACCGTGGGTACCGACCAGCGCGAAGAACGCGGACAGGAAGCCACTGCGATCTGGCCCGAAGCCTTCCATAATCAGGTGATGGAATTCATAGATTTCCATCCCGATAAATCCAGCACCAAACAACCAGGTCAACGCCAGCCAGGAGACAACCTGGCTCTTGTTGTTTTTGTACATGGCGATAGCCGCCATGCCGTAGGTAATGGAGCTGAATAACAGCAGTGCGGTTTCAACCAGAACGAACGGCAGTTCAAAAATGTCCTTGCCGGTCGGGCCGCCCGCTGTGCCGTTCACCAGAACGGCATAGGTCGCGAACAGACAGCAGAACAGAATGCAGTCGCTCATCAGGTAGATCCAGAAACCGAAGACTTTGGTCGGTCCTGTATCGTGGTGCGCATGTTCATGCGCGTGGGCAGTCGAGTGCGCCAGAGTATCAGTTGCCATTTTTCAGCCCCGCTTTAGAAATCTCGTCGAAATGCTGATTTTCCAGCTTTTCAACTTCACGGACTGGTACGTAGTAGTCCACGTCCTCGTCAAAGCTCTTCACAATCCAGCTGATTACGATGCCAGCAAAGCCAACAATCGCCATCCACCAGATGTGCCAGATCATTGCGAAACCAAATACCGTTGCGAAAGCGGCAATCACAATGCCCGCGCCGCTGTTTTTCGGCATGTGGATCTCTTCGTAATGAGCAGGTTGCTTGTACGCTTCACCTTTTTCTTTCATTTCCCAGAATGCATCGCGTTCATGGACCTGCGGCACAACGGCAAAGTTATAGAACGGAGGTGGAGAAGAGGTCGCCCACTCCAGCGTACGGCCACCCCATGGGTCACCGGTCAGGTCACGGTTCTGGTCGCGGTCGCGAATAGACACGTAGAACTGAATCAGCTGAGACGCGATACCACAAGCAATCAGCACCGCACCGCCCGCTGCAACCATCAGCATTGGGTGGAACTGTGGATCAATCTGCTGGCTCAGACGACGGGTCATACCCATGAAGCCCAGCACGTACAGCGGCATAAACGCCACGAAGAAACCGATGATCCAGAACCAGAACGCGCGTTTACCCCATTTTTCGTTCAGCGTGAAGCCGAACGCTTTTGGCCACCAGTAGGTTACGCCAGCGAAGCAGCCGAAGACCACACCACCGATGATAACGTTATGGAAGTGCGCAATCAGGAACAGACTGTTGTGCAGAACGAAGTCAGCACCCGGTACCGCCAGCAGTACGCCGGTCATCCCACCTACGGAGAAGGTCACGATGAAGCCGATGGTCCACAGCATTGCTGAGTGGAACACGATACGGCCCTGGTACATGGTGAACAGCCAGTTGAAGATCTTAACCCCGGTAGGGATGGCGATAATCATGGTGGTAATACCGAAGAAGGCGTTTACGTTCGCGCCCGCACCCATGGTGAAGAAGTGGTGCAGCCAAACGATGAACGACAGAACGGTAATACACACGGTTGCCCACACCAGAGAGGTGTAACCAAACAGACGTTTACGCGAGAAGGTTGCTGCGATTTCGGAGAACACACCGAACACCGGCAGAACCAGGATGTACACTTCCGGGTGACCCCACGCCCAAATCAGGTTGATGTACATCATCATGTTGCCACCCATATCGTTGGTAAAGAAATGGGTGCCCAGGTAGCGGTCCAGGGTCAGCAGCGCGATGGTGACAGTCAGAATTGGGAAGGACGCAATAATCAGGATGTTGGCGCACAGAGATGCCCAGGTAAATACCGGCATCTTGAACATGGTCATGCCAGGGGCACGCATCTTGATAATGGTCACGAAGAAGTTAATACCGGTCAGGGTTGTACCAACACCGGAGAGCTGAAGCGCCCAAATCCAGTAGTCGACACCTACGCCCGGACTGTATTCAATTCCTGACAACGGCGGGTAAGCCAGCCAGCCGGTCTGTGCGAATTCGCCCACACCCAGTGACAGGTTAACCAGGATAACGCCGACAACCGTGAACCAGAAGCTCAGGTTGTTCAGGAACGGGAACGCAACGTCGCGCGCGCCGATTTGCAGCGGAACGACCACGTTCATCAGACCGATAACCAGCGGCATCGCCACGAAGAAGATCATGATAACGCCGTGGGCGGTAAAGATCTGGTCGTAGTGGTGCGGCGGCAGGAAGCCGGCTTCACCCGCAGACGCGAGTGCCTGCTGGCTACGCATCATGATCGCATCCGCAAAGCCACGAATTAACATGACGATACCGACGATGCAGTACATGATACCGAGTTTTTTGTGGTCAACCGAAGTCAGCCACTCGTTCCACAGGTAGCTCCACTTACCGAAGTAAGTGATCAAGGCCAGTAAGGCCGCACCACCGATGATAATTGCAGCCACCGTAACCACGATAATCGGTTCATGGTAGGGCACTGCATCCAGTGTCAATTTTCCGAACATTTTCTTCCTCGGCCCCTTAGTGAGCGGTTTCCGCGTGGCTCATGTCCATGCCTTCCATACCTTCGTGCACGCTGTGCTCGCCTTCAGGCTGGGTCATGTCCATGCTCTTGCCGTGATCCATAAATTTGCCAATAACGTCTTTGAACAAATCAGGTTTCACGTTAGAGAAGTACTCCACCTTGTTGTATTCGCTAGGTGCAGCCACTTTTTCGAACGCCGCCATGTCAGACATGGTGTTTGGAGACTGCTTCGCTTTTGCAACCCACTGGTCGAAAGCGGCACGGTCCGGCGTCGCAATAGCTTTGAACTTCATACCTGAGAAGCCCGGGCCGCTATAGCTGGCGGAGATACCATCATAGGTGCCTGCTTCATTCGCGATCAGGTGCAGGTTGGTCTGCATACCGGCCATCGCGTAAATCTGGCTACCCAGACGTGGGATGAAGAAGGAGTTCATTACGGAGTTGGAGGTCACTTTGAACTGAACCGGAGTGTTCGCCGGGAAGGCGATTTCATTCACGGTAGCAATGCCCTGCTCTGGATAGATGAAGAACCATTTCCAGTCCATGGAGACCACTTCGATGGTAATGGGTTTTTCATCGTGAACCAGCGGTTTGCTTGGCTCAAGTGCGTGAGTGGTTTTCCAGGTCAGTACAGCGAGGAACAGGATGATCAGAATAGGAACCGTCCAGACCACAGCTTCCACTTTATTGGAGTGTGACCAGTTAGGGCTATACTTCGCATCTTTATTGCTCGCACGATACTTCCAGGCGAAACCAACAGCCATCAAAATGGCTGGAATAACCACAATCAACATCAGGCCAAATGCCGTCAGTATCAGTGAACGTTGTTCCAGTCCAATCTGTCCTTTGGGGTCTAGTAGTGCAGAATCACAGCCACTGAGTAATACAGTGCCTGCAAATAATGACAACCATCCCAAACTTTTATTGTATTTCCTGAGTCTCATTTAACGACCTCAATTCCACGGGAGTCTGGTGGCGTTTAAAGTGTGGGGGCATTTTACGGGAAGGTTACATTACTGTAAACATCATTAGGCCTGTGTCAGGAAGGTGTTACCGGGTTCTGCCGCACGTGTCACAAGTGTTGCAAATTATGTCGGTTTTTATGACCGAAGCCGCATGGTATGGGCTTTATAACGAAAGGACCCCCAAGCATACCCTAAAAGGGGCAATTGGTATAACCATTGTTAAAAATAAACAAAAAATTAACAATTAATTATCAATAAAAAGACAACTAAAAAACGAAAATTCAATCTTTCTCATGCTGAATCGTTTAATGAAAAATAGCCAGATGGAAACGGCTCCAATAATTTCCAAATCCTATCCCGCACAAAACAACAAATATTTTTTTTAGCGTCTGTCGGTTATTTCACCGTTATAATTTCGGTTAGTGATTACAACGGGAAATAACCTTTCGTTTTTATCTTCAGGACATCTGCGTTTTACGCAACGCCAGAAAATCGAGCAGCCCGCCGAGGAGGATCCCGGCGACCGCCAGCAGGGCGCCAACATCCAGGAGAAGGGCTTCGAGAGGAAGAGTCAGGCCGGTACTGGCATTGATAATGAGCACTACGAGCCATAACCCCAGCGCCAGACATCCCACCATTAACAGGCGTAGCGCAAAACGGTAGGCGCGCTGATATTCCGTTCGCGGCATAAAGTGTTCTGTCCTCTGGGTATATTCCAGCGTCTGGCGGCAGACCAGCAACAATAAAATGCCGGGTACGGCCGCCACCACGGAGAAGAGATAAAACGTCGGCCAACCGTGCGCCTCAACAAACCAGCCCGCAATCGGCCCAACATACACCCGACCCACGGCAGAAAGCGCCGACAGCAGAGCGAACTGCGTTGCCGAAAACGATTTGTTGCAGAGCGTCATCAGCAGGGCGACAAACGCCGCAGTACCCATTCCGCCACAGAGGTTTTCAAAGAACACCGCCGCCGCCATGCTGACCATGTGTTTATCGGTGATCGACAACAGCCAGTAACCTGCGTTAGACGCGCCCTGAAGAATGCCGAAGATTAGCAATGCGCGGAACAGCGTCAGGCGCTGCATCAACACGCCGCCGTACAGTGCGCCGACGATGGTGGCAAACAGTCCGAGGGTTTTATTCACCACTCCCACTTCACCGGCATCAAACCCGACACCGCGGATCAGAAACGTGGTGGTCAGACTCATCGCGAAGGCATCACCCAGCTTATAAAGGACGATAAGCAGCAGGATCAGCCAGGCATTGTTACGGCCAAAGAAATCACGCAACGGTTCGGCAACGGCCTGCTCCAGCGAACGGGGAACCGGGATTACGTCGCTCGGCTCGGGGGCGAGCAGGGTGGCAATAATGCACGGGATCAGCAGGGCGGCCATCAGCCAGTACATGCCCTGCCAGCCCAGATAGCGGTCCGCCAGCCATAACGCCAGACCGCCGGATACCAGCATGCCCAGACGATAACCCAGCACGCTGATGGCCGCACCGGCTCCACGCTCTTCCGCGGGCAACACGTCCGTTTTCCAGGCATCAAACACGATATCCTGTGAAGCGGAACAGAAGGCAATCACCACCGCAAGGGCGGCCATCCAGCGAAGCTGTGTTGACGGCTCCAGAAAGCCCATTCCTGCAATGGCCAGCAGCAGCAGGACCTGCGTCATCACCAGCCAGCCGCGACGACGGCCCAGGAAAGGTGGGGTATAGCGATCCATCACCGGCGACCAGAGGAACTTAAAGACATACGCCTGGCCGACGAGCGAGAAGAAGCCAATGGTTTTGAGATCGATATTCTCAACCGTCATCCAGGCCTGCAGTGTGCCGGACGTGAGCGCGAGGGGTAAACCGGAGGCAAAGCCAAGGATCAGCAAAATGGCTGATTTGGGTTGCTGGAAAATGCGTAAGTAATGTCTGGACATGTTCTTAAAAACTGACCCGGCACACAACCGGGTCAGTCAGCAGGATTAACGCGCGTTTTGCTTGATAAAGTCGTGAATGCTCGTGTCCTGCGCCATATCGGCGATGGTATCGGTCAGCACGCTGTTTACGGCGTTAGCGATGTTCTGGTTAGATGCCTGGAAAGCCCCTTCTACGGAGTAGCTGGCGCGATAGTTTTTGGTCATCTTATTGCCGTTCTTCGCGGTTGCGATGATGGCAATGTCCGCTTTGGTAGCGATGTTGTAGCGAACGTTACCCTGGGAAACGTCAGCGTACAGGTTGTTAACGATGATCTGCAGATCAACCGCGCCGCTTGGGCCAATCATGTAACCACGGGAGGTCATCTGTTTCTCGAGCACTTCCTGCAGCAGGAAGCGCAGGTCACGGGAAGCGGTCAACGTCACCAGTTGGTTGTCGCGGGTCACTTTCGCCAGGGCCTGATCCTGACGCTGATCGGCACCGTTAATGCTCACGGTCACGCCCATCAGGCTTGGATCCTGCTGAGGCAGTGTGATTTTTGGTGAGACATCAATGGTGGTTGGTGGGGTAGCGCAGCCGGCCAGCATAAAAAGGGCTACCAACGGAAAGAAGAGTTTTTTTAACATTTTCGGGTTCTCAACGAATCGTAAGCATATAGAGAGAAAAATTGCCGCCATCATAACATCGCTAACGGCCAGGGGAAGTGGTCAACGCATGTAAATTCATCGCCTTGTCTGAAAACTGACCAGCTCACCCGTTTTCTCAACCTTAGAATGACAAAACGTATGAGTCTCACAGTGAACTTCATTCGTTTGAATGAGAAAATAAGACGAAAGCTAAATATTTGTTGTCTTGTTGTAATGGAACCGGTAAAAGCGGCTAACATTTAAAGGGATGGGTGACATCCTGGCGTTGTCGGAGGAGTAATTTCATGATGATACGTGAGCAGATAGAAGATAAATTAAGGGCAGCGTTCAACCCTGTGTTCCTCGAAGTCGTCGACGAAAGCTATCGTCATAACGTGCCGGCAGGTTCTGAAAGCCACTTCAAAGTGGTTCTGGTTAGCGATCGCTTCACGGGAGAACGTTTCCTGAACCGACATCGCATGATCTACAGCACCTTGACGGATGAACTCTCCACAACCGTACATGCCCTGGCGTTGCATACCTACACCATTAAGGAGTGGGAAGGCTTGCAGGATACGGTATTTGCATCCCCGCCTTGTCGCGGTGCAGGCACCATCGCCTGATAAATCGGATTTGCAACCGCTGGAGTTTTTCCAGTATGTTGCTTACAGATTTCCTCAAAACGGCCTTCGGGCCGTTTTGTTTTGTCTGAGTTTTGAGCGGATGGTGCGATTTTAAGGCTAAAAATAGCCTTAAAGTGTGAAAAAAGCCGCAGCAACATGCCCCAACCGTTCTCGACTCACCTAAGTGATGCCGCTATAATGCCGCGTCTTATTGAATGTCTTCGGGATGATTCTGGCGACAGGGAATGTGAATCTGCACTAAGAGAGCATCCCGGTAAAACAGACAGATTCAGAGTTGACCGAGCACTGTGATTTTTTTGAGGTAACAAGATGCAAGTTTCAGTTGAAACCACTCAAGGCCTTGGCCGCCGTGTAACGATTACTATCGCTGCTGACAGCATCGAAACTGCTGTGAAAAGCGAGCTGGTCAACGTAGCAAAAAAAGTACGTATTGACGGCTTCCGTAAGGGCAAAGTACCAATGAATGTTGTTGCTCAGCGTTATGGCGCTTCCGTGCGTCAGGATGTGCTGGGTGAACTGATGAGCCGCAACTTTATCGATGCGATCATCAAAGAAAAAATCAATCCGGCCGGTGCGCCGAACTACGTGCCAGGCGAATACAAACTGGGCGAAGACTTCACCTACTCTGTAGAGTTCGAAGTGTATCCGGAAGTTGAACTGAAAGGTCTGGAATCTATCGAAGTTGAAAAACCGATTGTTTCCGTGACTGACGAAGATGTCGACGGCATGCTGGATACCCTGCGTAAGCAGCAGGCTAACTGGAAAGAAAAAGAAGGCGCTGTTGACGCTGAAGACCGTGTCACCATCGACTTCACCGGTTCTGTAGACGGCGAAGAGTTCGAAGGCGGCAAAGCGACTGACTTCGTACTGGCTATGGGCCAAGGTCGTATGATCCCAGGCTTCGAAGACGGTATTAAAGGCCACAAAGCGGGCGAAGACTTCACCATCGACGTGACCTTCCCGGAAGAGTACCACGCTGAAAACCTGAAAGGTAAAGCGGCGAAGTTCGTCATCAACCTGAAGAAAGTTGAAGAGCGCGAGCTGCCAGAACTGACTGAAGAGTTCATCAAGCGTTTCGGCGTGGAAGATGGATCTGTTGCAGGTCTGCGTACTGAAGTACGTAAAAACATGGAACGCGAGCTGAACGGCGCTGTGCGTAACCGTGTGAAATCTCAGGCGATCGAAGGTCTGGTGAAAGCGAACGAAATCGACGTTCCAGCAGCCCTGATCGACAGCGAAATCGACGTACTGCGCCGTCAGGCTGCTCAGCGTTTCGGTGGCAACCAGCAGCAAGCGATGGAACTGCCACGCGAGCTGTTCGAAGAGCAAGCAAAACGCCGCGTTGTAGTTGGCCTGCTGCTGGGCGAAGTGATTCGTACCCACGAGCTGAAAGCTGACGAAGAGCGTGTGAAAGGCCTGATCGAAGAGATGGCTTCCGCATACGAAGATCCATCAGAAGTTATCGAGTTCTACGGTAAGAACAAAGAGCTGATGGACAACATGCGTAACGTTGCCCTGGAAGAGCAGGCGGTTGAAGCGGTACTGGCGAAAGCGAAAGTGACCGAAAAAGCGACCTCTTTCAACGAACTGATGAACCAGCAGGCGTAATTTCGCCCCGAAGGTTTAAAGTTTGAACAAAAACCCGTTGCCTTCCGGCAACGGGTTTTTTTTATCGCACCAATAGCCCTGGAAGGGTGCTAAAACGCCCTTTCGGTGTTAGCGTAACAACAAAAGGTTGTTATGCTTGAAATAGGGCAATGTAAACCCCATAAGTGTGTAATCAGATGAATGAGACTGGCTGATAATCCGTCCGTAAGGTTACAATCAGTACAGCAGGTGTTTTCAATTTTGATCCAGGAGACGGAAATGTCATACAGTGGCGAACGAGATAACTTTGCACCCCATATGGCTCTTGTGCCAATGGTTATTGAACAGACCTCACGTGGTGAGCGTTCTTTTGATATCTATTCCCGTCTGCTCAAGGAACGCGTTATCTTTCTGACCGGCCAGGTGGAAGACCACATGGCGAACCTGATCGTGGCGCAGATGCTGTTTCTGGAAGCGGAAAACCCGGAAAAAGACATTTACCTGTATATTAACTCCCCAGGCGGCGTAATTACGGCGGGTATGTCCATTTATGACACCATGCAATTCATCAAGCCTGATGTGAGCACTATCTGTATGGGTCAGGCAGCATCTATGGGCGCTTTCCTGTTAACCGCAGGGGCAAAAGGCAAACGTTTCTGCCTGCCGAATTCCCGCGTGATGATTCACCAGCCGCTGGGTGGTTACCAGGGGCAGGCGACGGATATCGAAATCCACGCCCGCGAAATCCTGAAAGTAAAAGCGCGCATGAATGAACTTATGGCGCAGCATACGGGTCAATCTCTTGAGCAGATCGAGCGCGATACCGAGCGCGATCGCTTCCTCTCAGCTCCAGAGGCAGTAGAGTACGGCTTAGTCGACTCCGTTTTGACCCATCGTAATTGATGCCCGCGACGCGAGTGTGCCGCTATACTAAGGTAAAGCGGCACTCTGCTTGAGAGCAGCTTGCGTCTGAGAATGGCATTTGCGTCGTCATGTGCGGCACAAAGAACTTAAAAAGAGGTTTGGACTCATGACAGATAAACGCAAAGATGGTTCGGGCAAACTGCTGTACTGCTCTTTTTGCGGCAAAAGCCAGCATGAAGTGCGTAAACTGATTGCCGGGCCGTCCGTGTATATCTGCGACGAATGTGTTGATTTATGTAATGACATCATTCGCGAAGAGATTAAAGAAGTAGCCCCTCACCGTGAGCGTAGCGCGCTGCCGACACCGCATGAAATTCGTCATCACCTTGACGACTATGTCATCGGTCAGGAGCAGGCGAAGAAAGTGCTGGCGGTGGCGGTGTATAACCACTACAAACGCCTGCGTAACGGTGATACCAGCAATGGCGTGGAACTGGGTAAAAGTAACATTCTGCTGATCGGCCCAACCGGTTCCGGTAAAACGCTGCTGGCTGAAACGCTCGCACGCCTGCTGGATGTGCCGTTCACCATGGCGGATGCCACCACCCTGACCGAAGCCGGTTATGTGGGTGAAGATGTGGAAAACATCATCCAGAAACTGCTGCAGAAGTGCGATTACGACGTACAGAAAGCCCAGCGCGGGATCGTCTATATCGATGAGATCGACAAGATCTCCCGTAAATCAGACAACCCGTCTATCACCCGTGACGTATCAGGTGAAGGTGTACAGCAGGCATTACTGAAGCTGATCGAAGGGACCGTTGCCGCAGTACCGCCGCAGGGTGGCCGTAAACATCCGCAGCAGGAGTTCCTGCAG
Source organism: Enterobacter cloacae complex sp. R_G8 (assembly GCF_024599795.1). Classification (NCBI taxonomy): domain Bacteria; kingdom Pseudomonadati; phylum Pseudomonadota; class Gammaproteobacteria; order Enterobacterales; family Enterobacteriaceae; genus Enterobacter; species Enterobacter cloacae complex sp. R_G8. The sequence goes on along the minus strand of NZ_CP102246.1, from coordinate 4,001,937 downwards.
GTTGATACCTCCAAGATCCTGTTCATCTGTGGTGGTGCTTTCGCCGGTCTGGATAAAGTTATTTCCCACCGTGTTGAAACCGGCTCCGGCATTGGTTTTGGCGCAACGGTGAAAGCGAAATCAGAGAAAGCGAACGAAGGCGAACTGCTGTCCCAGGTTGAACCAGAAGATCTGATTAAATTTGGTCTGATCCCTGAATTCATTGGTCGTCTGCCGGTTGTCGCCACGCTGAATGAGCTGAGTGAAGAAGCGCTGATCCAGATCCTGAAAGAGCCGAAAAACGCGCTGACCAAGCAGTATCAGGCACTGTTCAATCTGGAAGGCGTAGAGCTGGAATTCCGCGATGAAGCGCTGGATGCGATTGCGAAGAAAGCGATGATCCGTAAAACCGGTGCACGTGGTCTGCGTTCCATTGTTGAAGCGGCGCTGCTTGATACCATGTACGACCTGCCTTCTATGGAAGATGTCGAAAAAGTGGTTATCGACGAATCCGTTATCGGCGGTCAGACCAAGCCACTGCTGATTTACGGTAAACCGGAAGCACAGCAGGCATCTGGCGAATAATTCACCAAATCATACAAGCAGTTAATCAAAAAGGGGGGATTTTATCTCCCCTTTACTTTTTCCGTATTCATGGCGTTGAATGTGTGGGAAACATCCCCATATACTGGATTACATGTTAATGGTTGTGTGAAGCACAGTTACATGACCAGTTTACCTGGCGGACACTAAACTAAGAGAGAGCTCTATGAATCCTGAGCGTTCTGAACGCATTGAAATCCCCGTATTGCCGTTGCGCGATGTGGTGGTTTATCCGCACATGGTCATACCCTTATTTGTAGGGCGGGAAAAATCTATCCGTTGCCTCGAAGCCGCCATGGATCATGATAAAAAAATCATGTTGGTTGCGCAGAAGGAAGCTTCGACGGATGAGCCGGGTGTAAACGATCTTTTCACCGTCGGGACCGTGGCCTCTATTTTGCAGATGCTGAAGCTGCCTGACGGCACCGTTAAGGTGCTGGTAGAAGGCTTGCAGCGTGCGCGTATTACCACCCTGTCAGACAATGGCGAACATTTCTCTGCCAAGGCAGAGTACCTTGACTCGCCTCAGCTTGATGAGCGCGAGCAGGAAGTGCTGGTGCGCACCGCGATTAGCCAGTTTGAAGGCTATATCAAGCTGAACAAGAAAATCCCACCAGAAGTGCTGACGTCGCTGAACAGCATCGACGATCCCGCACGTCTGGCGGACACCATCGCAGCGCATATGCCGCTGAAGCTGGCGGACAAACAGTCCGTGCTGGAGATGTCCGACGTTAACGAACGTCTGGAATACCTGATGGCGATGATGGAGTCTGAAATCGATCTGCTGCAGGTTGAGAAGCGTATTCGCAACCGCGTGAAAAAGCAGATGGAAAAATCACAGCGTGAGTACTATCTGAATGAGCAAATGAAAGCCATTCAGAAAGAGCTCGGCGAGATGGACGACGCGCCGGACGAAAACGAAGCGCTGAAGCGTAAGATCGACGCGGCAAAAATGCCGAAAGAGGCCAAAGAGAAAGCGGAAGCTGAACTGCAGAAGCTGAAAATGATGTCTCCGATGTCGGCTGAAGCGACGGTGGTGCGTGGCTACATCGAGTGGATGGTTCAGGTGCCGTGGAACGCCCGCAGCAAGGTCAAAAAAGACCTGCGTCAGGCGCAGGAGATCCTGGATACCGACCACTACGGCCTGGAGCGTGTTAAAGACCGCATCCTTGAGTACCTCGCGGTACAAAGCCGTGTAAACAAACTGAAAGGCCCAATCCTCTGTCTGGTTGGACCGCCAGGGGTAGGTAAAACCTCTCTGGGTCAGTCAATTGCGAAAGCGACCGGACGCAAATATATCCGTATGGCGCTGGGTGGCGTACGCGACGAAGCGGAAATCCGCGGTCACCGTCGTACCTACATCGGTTCTATGCCGGGTAAATTGATCCAGAAGATGGCGAAAGTAGGGGTTAAAAACCCACTGTTCCTGCTCGATGAGATCGACAAAATGTCGTCGGACATGCGTGGCGATCCGGCCTCGGCTCTGCTGGAAGTGCTTGATCCAGAACAGAACGTGGCGTTCAGCGATCACTATCTGGAAGTGGACTACGATCTGAGCGATGTGATGTTCGTGGCGACCTCCAACTCCATGAACATTCCGGCTCCACTGCTGGATCGTATGGAGGTGATCCGTCTGTCTGGTTATACCGAAGACGAGAAGCTGAACATTGCGAAACAGCATTTGCTGCCGAAACAGGTTGAGCGTAATGCACTGAAAGCCAACGAGCTGACCGTAGAGGACAGCGCGATCATCGGCATCATTCGCTACTACACGCGTGAAGCGGGCGTGCGTAGTCTTGAGCGTGAAATCTCGAAACTGTGCCGTAAAGCGGTGAAACAGCTGCTGCTGGATAAGAGCCTGAAACACATCACGATTAACGGCGATAACCTGCATGCCTATCTGGGCGTTCAGCGTTTCGACTATGGTCGTGCGGACAACGAAAACCGCGTGGGTCAGGTCACTGGTCTGGCATGGACGGAAGTGGGCGGCGATCTGCTGACCATCGAAACCGCCTGTGTGCCAGGGAAAGGTAAACTGACTTATACCGGTTCTCTGGGCGAAGTCATGCAGGAGTCCATCCAGGCGGCCTTGACCGTGGTACGCGCGCGTGCGGAGAAACTGGGCATTAACCCGGATTTCTACGAAAAACGCGACATCCACGTTCACGTCCCGGAAGGGGCAACGCCGAAAGATGGCCCAAGCGCAGGTATCGCGATGTGTACCGCGCTGGTCTCCTGTCTGACGGGCAACCCGGTCCGCGCTGATGTCGCAATGACCGGTGAAATCACCCTGCGCGGTCAGGTTCTGCCAATCGGTGGTTTAAAAGAAAAACTGCTGGCGGCACATCGTGGTGGGATCAAAACCGTATTGATTCCTTACGAGAACAAACGCGATCTGGAAGAGATTCCGGACAACGTGATTGCCGATCTGCAGATCCATCCTGTTAAGCGAATTGAGGAAGTTCTTACTCTCGCATTGCAGAATGAACCGTCCGGAATGCAGGTTGTAACCGCAAAATAGTGACCTCGCGCAAAGAGCGTCAATAAAAACAAGGCTGGTAAGTCATTTCGCACTTGCCAGCCTTTTTTTGTATAGCTAATTTAGATTGCTGATTAGGTCAGCCATCAACAACGGGTGTTGTAAGGTCATGGCAGGCCTGATATAACTGCTGCGCGGTCGCGTTGTGAAGGATTCAGGCGCGATATAAATTATAAAGAGAGGAAGAGAACAGTGAATAAATCTCAACTGATTGACAAAATTGCTGCTGGTGCTGATATTTCTAAAGCTGCAGCTGGACGTGCGTTAGATGCATTAATTGCTTCTGTTACTGAATCTCTGCAGGCTGGGGACGACGTTGCACTGGTAGGCTTCGGTACTTTTGCTGTTAAAGAGCGTGCTGCCCGTACTGGCCGCAACCCTCAGACCGGTAAAGAGATCACCATTGCTGCCGCTAAAGTGCCGGGTTTCCGTGCAGGTAAAGCGCTGAAAGACGCAGTAAACTGATTGCTTTCCCGTTTCAGGGAAGCCGAAAAGTACAAGGGCGCATCATTTGATGTGCCTTTTTTGTTTGTCCAGACCTGATTTGTGCGAGTTTATGCGAGTTGTGGGCTGACAATCGCCCCGTTTTCTTGTCACAATACGTCTTTACGCGCGACGGTCAGGATTTTCCGTTAGCGTCAGGTAACCAGTCACCTACAGCGGAGTGTTGTTACACCATGATGGACAGCTTACGCACGGCTGCTAACAGTCTCGTGCTCAAGATTATTTTCGGTATCATTATCGTGTCGTTCATATTGACCGGCGTGAGCAGTTACCTTATCGGCGGTGGCGCGAACTATGCCGCAAAAGTGAATGGCCAGGAAATCAGCCGTGGGCAGTTCGAGAATGCGTTTGCCGGTGAACGTAACCGTATGCAGCAACAGCTGGGCGACCAGTTCTCTGAACTGGCAGCGAACGAAGGATACATGAAAACCCTGCGCCAACAGACACTGAACCGCCTTATTGACGAAGCGCTCCTGGATCAATATGCCAAAAAACTGGGTCTGGGTATCAGCGATGAGCAGGTTAAAAAAGCTATCTTCTCAACTCAGGCATTCCAGTCTAACGGCAAATTCGACAACGCCCGCTATAACAGCATTGTGAATCAGATGGGCATGACGGCCGATCAATACGCTCAGGCGCTGCGTAACCAGCTGACGACGCAACAGCTGATCAATGCGGTGGTTGGCACTGATTTTATGCTCAAAGGTGAAACTGACGAACTGGCAGCCCTGGTGGCGCAGCAGCGTGTTGTGCGCCAGGCGACCATCGATGTGAATGCGCTCGCGGCGAAGCAGCAGGTGAGTGATGCAGAGATTAACGCGTACTACGAGCAGAACAAAAATAGCTTTGTTGCACCTGAACAGTTCCGCGTGAGCTACATCAAGCTGGATGCTGCTGCGTTGCAGGAAACCGCCACTGATGCGGAAATCCAGTCTTACTACGATCAGCATCAGGATCAGTTCACTCAGCCTCAGCGTAACCGCTACAGCGTGATTCAGACCAAAACAGAAGCCGATGCCAAAGCCGTTCTGGATGAGCTGAACAAAGGCGCAGATTTCGCGACCGTCGCGAAAGCAAAATCCACCGACATCATCTCTGCGAAAAATGGCGGTGATATGGGCTGGCTGGAAGCGGCGACTACACCGGATGAGCTGAAAAATGCTGGTCTGAAAGACAAAGGCCAGCTGTCGGGTGTGATTAAATCATCCGTTGGCTTCCTGGTTGCGCGTCTGGATGATATCGAACCCGCCAAAACCAAGCCTCTGGCTGAAGTGCGTGATGATATCGCCGCCAAAGTGAAACAGGAAAAAGCGCTGGATGCTTACTATGCTCTGCAGCAGAAAGTGAGCGATGCAGCGAGCAACGACAATGAATCTCTGGCGGGTGCAGAGCAGGCCGCAGGCGTGAAAGCGGTTGAGACCGGCTGGTTTGGACGTGACAACCTGCCGGAAGAGCTGAACTTCAAACCGGTTTCGGATGCCATCTTCAACGGTGGTCTGGTGGGCGAGAACGGTACGCCGGGCAGCAACTCCGATATCATTACCGTTGACGGTGACCGTGCGTTTGTTCTGCGCGTGAGCGAGCACAAGCCTGAAGCGGTAAAACCGCTGGCGGAAGTGAAAGATCAGGTTGTTGCGCAGGTTAAACATAACAAAGCGGAACAGCAGGCAAAACTGGATGCTGAGAAGATCCTGGCTGACCTGAAAGCCGGTAAAGAAGACGCCCTGAAAGCAGCGGGTCTGAGCTTCGGTGACGCGAAAACGCTGAGCCGCACCGGTCAGGACCCAATCAGCCAGGCTGTGTTTGGTCTGAGCCTGCCTGCGAAGGACAAGCCAAGCTTCGGCACGACAACCGACATGCAGGGTAACGTTGTTCTGCTGGCGCTGGACGAAGTGAAAGCCGGCACCATGCCAGAAGAGCAGAAGAAAGCGATGGTTCAGGGTATCACCCAGAACAATGCCCAGATTGCTTTCGAAGCGATGATGAGCAACCTGCGTAAAGAAGCCAAAATCAAGCTGGGCGATGTGATGACTCAGCAGCAGTAATTACGTATCTGCTCGCAGATTTTCGTAACGCTCTGCAAAACCTGAAGGCCGCTTTCGCGGCCTTTTCCATTTCTGCGATCTCATGTTTGAGCCTGTTTTTGCTGACGGCTATCGTGATGTGGCTGTCAACAAACAAGGAGATAACAGCATGAAATGTGGAATCAAAGCACTGTTAATTACACTGGCTATTGCCACCGCCGGGATGAGCGCAGGCGCACTGGCGGCCCCCGCAGCAAAAACGCAGTCTGTACAGAGCAAAACTGACCCCACTGCACAGGCTCCCGCCCAAACTAAAGCCGCTGAACCTGGCAAAAGCACAGAGGACGACGGTACACGCGTCAGCATCAATACGGCCTCGGCTGAAGATCTCGCCCGCGTGATGAACGGCGTAGGGCTTAAAAAAGCGCAGGCTATCGTCAGCTACCGTGAAGAGTACGGCCCGTTTAAAACGGTTGACGACCTCAGGCAGGTTCCGGGGATGGGCAGTTCACTGGTTGAGCGCAACCTCTCACACCTGACGTTGTAATCTCAGTTTTACTTGCACAGCAGCAAAAGTTTGCCAGGATAAAGAGGTCATACCAGTCTTGACCTCTTATCCTATAACAACAGTAAAGGCTATTGCGCTATGCAGACAAAAATCAAAGTACGCGGTTTCCATCTTGATGTTTACCAGCACGTGAATAACGCCCGCTATCTCGAATTTCTTGAAGAGGCGCGCTGGGATGGGCTGGAGAACAGCGAAAGCTTTCAATGGCTGACTGCGCACAACATCGCGTTCGTGGTCGTCAATATTAATATCAACTACCGTCGCCCGGCCGTGCTGGGAGATGTGCTTACCGTTACCAGCCAGGTTCAACAGCTAAACGGGAAGAGTGGTGTACTCAGTCAGGTCGTGACGCTGGATCCTGAAGGGCAGGTGGTGGCCGATGCGCTGATCACCTTCGTTTGTATCGATCTGAAAACGCAGAAGGCACTGCCGCTGGAAGGGGAGTTGCGGGAAAAGCTGGAGTTGATGATCGTGTAGGGAGCATTTATCTGAATGCCTGTGCTGTCGACTTTATCAGTGCGACAGCACAGTGAAGTAACCTTATTTCAGCCCGGTTTTTTTCTGCATCGCGGCCATCACACCGGCTTTATCTGCCAGGTAGTGATTCAAGCCATTGGCACGCAGGTTACAGGCGGCGCACTGGCCACATCCGTCGCCTTTAATGCCGTTGTAGCAGGTCAGGGTTTCGCTGCGAACCAGATCCAGTTTGCCCCAGTAGTCCGCCAGCGCCCAGGTTTCCGCTTTATCAAGCCACATTAGCGGCGTTTCAAAGCGCGTCTCCTTGGCCATCCCCAGATTTACCGCGTGATTGAGCGCTTTCACAAACTCGTCGCGGCAGTCCGGATAACCGGAGAAATCGGTTTCGCAAACGCCGGTGATCACCGCTTCGGCTTGCACCTGATAGGCGTAGATGGCCGTCAGGGTCAGAAAAAGAATATTACGGCCCGGCACAAAGGTATTGGGAATACCGCTGGCGTCAGGTTTGTAGTCAGGAACAGGAATGCTGTCGCGGGTGAGGCTACTGACGGCCAGTTCGTTTAACAGCGTGACGTCCAGCACCTTATGCGCGCGCGCGCCCAGTTTCAGCGCCAGTTCGCGGGCTACGTCGATTTCTGCGCGATGACGCTGACCATAATCGAAAGTCACACAATGAACTTCATCGTACTGATGAAGGGCCTGAACCAGGCAGGTAGTGGAATCTTGTCCTCCGCTGAACACGACGACGGCACGTTTCATAAATCATCTCGACAGTTACGGTAAAAACATTATGTTACCGTCTGACTTCGGCGGCGACCAGCTTCTTCACGACCTGGGTGCCGGAAGCCAGGCTTCAGTGAAATCAAACCAGCCACGGGTATTCAGTCGTATTCCGTTTACCCCCGGCGGCGCGCTGATTTGATACTGGTAGTTAAACAGTGGTGTCAGTACCGCCTCTTCCATCAGCCGGGTGAAGATGGCCCTCAGGCCAGCGTGTCTTGCCTGTTCATCGGCCTGAGTCTGTACGGCATCCAGCGTGGCCTGCAGATGAGCAAAGTGCGGCGCGCTCAGCAGATGCGGCCAGAGGGGATCGCACCTAAGCCACTGTTCAAGCGTGTACTCCGGCGCTTCGCCAATCAGTCTGTCTCCCATCATCATGTCCGCATCGGCAAGCTGCTGACACCCATCCCACGTTTTGGCATCGTAAAAGATAACGGTGAGTTCACACCCTTGCTGCGCAAGGTACTGTTTTAACTGGTTTGCCATGGTGTGTAACTCAACGGGCAAATGGTAAACGAGGGTCAACGTTTCCGGTAAAGGAACATGGGTTAAATCTGGCCACTGGGGAATACGCAGGCCTGGAAGCAGCTCTTCTGTCGGTGTAATCAACCCCTCGTTCAGCGGGAGCGTATGCAGCAGCGTTGAGAGATGGATGATATTGATCAGCCGTCGTGCCTGCATTTCACTCATCCGCTCGCTCTGTTTCAGCGTGAGGTAACAGAACCCCAGGCTGGTGCTGTTACTCACCAGCCTCAGGCTCTCCAGTTCATCAGGCTCGCCAATGGCGATCTGCACTGGATGACGACAGCTGGTCCCCAGCCCGTAATCAAAGAGCGTCGGGGTGATCCAGTATTCAATCGCCTTGATCAGCGGGTGGCTAAGATGGTACTGCTCATGGCTTTCCAGACGCACCAGATCGGGATCAAACACGCTCAGCCTGAAGGGGCCACTGCCCGTCACAGGCAGGTCAGGATGGGCCAGACGGCTGCAGTAGGTCGCCAGACGATGCGGCAGCCAGTAGTCCGGCTGATGCAGGGTAAACGTCAGGCACTGTGGGTGAGTGACCTCAATGTCTGACACGCTCTGGAACAGTTTGCGCAGAGCAGGCAGCGTCAGCAGGGCTTTCAGGCTCCGCTGCAGCTGTGCCGTCTCAATTTTGTCGCCGTTATGCCAGTGCAGGGTGGAGCGGATGTAAAAATGCCAGCGCAGGCCGCCATCCGACACCTCCCAGTGGTGGGCAAGATCGCCCGTTGGTTCGCTGCTGTTGCCGTTAAAGCGCGTCAGCCCGGAGAAAACCTGGCCTGCCAGGTGCTGCTCCGCCCGGCCGGGTAAAAAGCCAGGCTGCAGCGCATCCAGCGAGCGATAATAGGGAATGCGCAGCGTCGGCGTATCGTTTTGCCACTGTCCGCCCAAAAAGGGATGTAGCAACTCCCGCAACTCTTCCGGCGCAAGCTGGGCAAGCTCCAGCGCGTTATGCTGCTGCCCCTGCTTCAGCGCCTCTTCCATCATCGCATTACGCAGCGATTCCGGGGTGACATGAAACATGAGCTCGCCGCGCTTGCCGCGACCGGACTGCGCATGCCAGCGTAACCAGCCAGCCTCCTGCGCCTGACGCAGCAGGGTGCGCACATGCCGCTCGCTGCAAAAACAGCGGCTGGCGAGCTCCGCAATGGTGACCTGCTGCGGTGCACCTTCGGAGGGCTGCCACAGGCGTTGATACTGTTTGAGGCGGTTGAGCTGTCGCATAAAAAACCCGGAACAATAATTGTCATCTATTCACTATTACTTCCGTATATCTCACGCAATACTGATGCACAAGTTAACCGCATCACATTTCGGGAGTAATCATGGCTCGGCTCGCAGCATTTGATATGGACGGTACGTTGTTAATGCCGGATCACCGTTTAGGGGAGAAAACCCTGAACACCCTGAAGCGTCTGCACGAGCGCGATGTGACCCTGACGTTTGCCACTGGCCGCCATGTGCTGGAGATGCGTCATTTGCTGGGGGCATTCTCCCTGGATGCATTTCTGATCACCGGTAACGGGACACGTATTCATTCGGTCGAAGGGGAGGTTCTGCACCGTCAGGATCTCAACCCGGAAGTGGCGGATATTGTGTTGCACAGCACCTGGGATACCCAGGCCAGCGTTCATGTCTTTAACGATAACGGCTGGTTTACCGGGCGTGAGATCCCTCAGCTTCTCCATGCGCATGTCTACAGCGGTTTTCGCTATCAGCTGATCGATTTGCGCCGTATCCCTGCCCATGCGGTGACCAAGATCTGTTTCTGCGGCGATCATGACGATCTCTGTCGCCTGCGTATTCAGTTGAATGAGGCGTTAGGCGACCGGGCACATCTGACCTTTTCGGCGGTGGATTGTCTGGAAGTGCTGCCGGTGGGGTGTAACAAAGGTTCTGCCCTGGCGGTCCTGAGCGACCACCTGGGCTTAACGCTGCAGGAGTGCATGGCGTTTGGTGACGCCATGAACGACCGCGAGATGCTGGGCAGCGTCGGGCGCGGTTTGATCATGGGGAATGCAATGCCCCAGCTGATTTCAGCGCTTCCTCATCTGCCGGTTATCGGGCACTGCCGAAATGAAGCGGTGTCCCATTTTTTAACACATTGGCTGGACAACAACACCCTCCCATATTCCCCCGAATAGTGAGACCCTTCCAGCAAGCCAGACTTCGGTCTGGCTTTTTTTATTTCACCAGCTGTGCAATTTGCGCTTTCCACGGCGCAATATCCCCGATGTTTGCCTGCACCCATTCCGCGTTGTAATAGGTCTCCAGGTAGCGCTCCCCGCTGTCGCACAGCAGCGTAACGATAGAGCCCGTGCGGCCCTCTTCACGCATGCGTGCCGCCAGCTGCAGCGCGCCCCACATATTGGTCCCGGTCGAGGCACCCACTTTGCGGCCCAACTGCGTCTCCAGCCAGTGCGCCGTTGCGACGCTTGCGGCATCCGGCACGCGAAGCATTTCATCCACCACATCAGGAATGAACGACGGCTCAACGCGCGGGCGGCCAATTCCTTCAATTTTACTGCCCACCGGACTGCGCAGATTGGCATCGCGGCGTTGCCAGTAGTCGAGGAAAACCGAGTTTTGCGGATCAACCACCATCAGTTGCGTATCGTAGCCCTGACAGCGGATATAGCGGCCAATGGTGGCCGAAGTACCGCCCGTACCGGCGCTCATGACGATGTATGACGGAACCGGATGAGGCTCATGAGTCATCTGGCGGAAAATACTGTCGGCAATGTTGTTGTTGCCACGCCAGTCGGTTGCACGCTCGGCGAAGGTGAACTGGTCCATATAGTGGCCGTTCAGCTCACGGGCCAGCATTTCCGAGGCGGCGTAAATTTCGCAGGCACTTTCCACAAAGTGGCAGCGTCCGCCATAAAATTCGATCTGTTCGATTTTGCGTTTCGCGGTGCAGGAGGGCATGACGGCGATAAACGGCAGACCGAGCAGGCGGGCGAAATAGGCTTCGGATACGGCGGTTGAACCGGATGAGGATTCAATGATGGTCGTGCCTTCCTTAATCCAGCCGTTGCATAACCCGTACAGGAACAGAGAACGCGCCAGCCGATGCTTCAGGCTGCCTGTAGGATGGGTGCTTTCATCTTTCAGATACAGTTGAATACCCGCAAATCCTGGCAGGGTGAGGCGGATTAAATGGGTGTCGGCCGAGCGCTGGTAGTCGGCATTTATTTCGCTGATGGCATGTTTAACCCAGTTGCTATTCATCGTAATTATCCGTTTGTCATTTTGTGCCCAGCATAGCGAAAAGCACAGAAAAAATTGTTGCTATCTGGCCTTTAAAATAGAATGAAGGGAGAAAAATTTTCTCTGTGAGGTGGGTATGCTAGATAAAATTGACCGCAAGCTGCTTTCATTGCTGCAAAGTGACTGCACCCTCTCTTTGCAGGCACTGGCAGATGCCGTTAATCTGACCACCACACCGTGCTGGAAGCGCCTCAAGAAGCTGGAAGATGACGGTATTCTGCTGGGGCGTGTCGCGTTATTAGATCCCGAAAAACTGGGGCTGGGCCTGACGGCTTTTGTCCTGATAAAAACGCAGCACCACAGCAGCGAATGGTATTGCCGCTTCGTAACCCAGGTGTCAGAGATGCCGGAGGTCCTCGGCTTCTGGCGTATGGCCGGGGAGTACGATTATCTGATGCGTGTCCAGGTGGCAGACATGAAGCGCTATGATGATTTCTACAAGCGGCTGGTGAACAGCGTACCGGGGTTGTCGGACGTCACCTCAAGCTTTGCCATGGAACAGATTAAATACACCACAGCATTACCCATTGAATAACTTCGTAAAATACCTTCAGGAACAAACCGCGTGCGATTATTTGCCCAACTAAGCTGGTACTTTCGTCGGGAGTGGCAGCGCTACCTCGGCGCAGTTCTCCTGCTTATCATCATTGCCATCTTGCAGCTGATCCCGCCGAAAGTGGTGGGATACGTCGTGGATGGCGTCACGGAACAGCATTACACCACCGCACGGGTGTTGATGTGGGTCGGCACGCTGGTGTTGACGGCCATCATTGTCTATCTGCTGCGCTATGTCTGGCGCGTGCTGCTGTTTGGCGCGTCCTATCAGCTGGCCGTTGAATTACGCGAGGATTTTTACCGTCAGCTGAGCCGCCAGCATCCAGAATTTTACCTGCGCCATCGCACCGGGGATCTTATCGCCCGCGCCACCAACGACGTCGATCGCGTGGTGTTCGCCGCCGGGGAAGGGGTATTAACGCTGGTGGATTCGCTGGTGATGGGCTGTGCGGTCCTGATTGTGATGTCGACTCAGATCAGCTGGCAGCTCACCCTGCTGGCATTACTGCCGATGCCGCTGATGGCGCTGGCGATCAACCGCTATGGCGAACAGCTGCACGAGCGCTTCAAGCTGGCGCAGGCGGCGTTTTCGTCGCTGAACGATCGCACGCAGGAGAGTATGACCAGTATCCGCATGATTAAAGCCTTTGGTCTGGAGGATCGGCAATCAGCTCTGTTTGCGGCCGATGCTGCAGACACTGGCGCAAAAAACATGCGCGTTGCGCGTATCGATGCGCGCTTTGACCCGACGATCTATATCGCCATTGGCATGGCTAATCTGCTGGCGATTGGCGGCGGGAGCTGGATGGTTGTACAGGGCACCTTGACCCTGGGGCAGTTGACCAGTTTTGCGATGTACCTGGGGCTGATGATTTGGCCGATGCTGGCGCTGGCCTGGATGTTTAACATCGTGGAGCGCGGCAGTGCCGCCTACAGCCGTATTCGCGCCATGCTATCGGAAGCGCCGGTGGTCAACGACGGTACCGAGCCGGTACCGGAAGGACGGGGTGTGATGAACGTCGATATCCGTACGTTTGTTTATCCGCAGACAGAACACCCGGTGCTTGAAAACGTCAGCTTTACGCTGCAACCGGGTCAAATGCTGGGGATCTGTGGCCCAACCGGATCCGGTAAAAGTACCGTCCTTTCGCTGCTCCAGCGTCACTTTGATGTTACGCAGGGGGACATTCGTTTCCACGATCTTCCCCTGACGACCCTGCAACTGGATGACTGGCGTCGGCGTCTGGCGGTGGTCAGCCAGACGCCGTTCCTCTTTTCCGACACCGTGGCGAATAACATTGCCCTTGGCTGTCCGTCGGCCACGCAGGAAGAGATTGAGCACGTGGCGCGCTTAGCCAGCGTCCATGATGATATTTTGCGTCTGCCGCAGGGTTATGAAACCGAGGTGGGTGAACGTGGCGTGATGCTGTCCGGCGGGCAAAAACAGCGAATTTCCATTGCCCGTGCGCTACTGCTGAATGCCGAAATCCTGATTCTGGATGATGCGCTTTCTGCCGTGGATGGCCGTACCGAACACCAGATCCTGCATAACCTGCGCCAGTGGGGCGAGGGGCGGACCGTGATCATCAGTGCCCACCGTTTGTCGGCGCTGACGGAAGCCAGTGAAATTCTGGTGTTGCAGCACGGGCACATTGCCCAGCGTGGGCAGCATGACCAGCTTGCGGAGCAACCGGGCTGGTATCGCGATATGTATCGCTATCAGCAGCTTGAAGCGGCACTCGACGATGCTCCGGAACAGGAAGAGGAGGACGCTAATGCGTAAATCAAAAACGCAGTGGCCGACGCTAAAACGCCTGCTGGCCTACGGTTCGCCATGGCGAAAACCCCTTGCCCTTGCCGTCGTGTTGCTGTGGATTGCGGCGATTGCGGAAGTGAGCGGTCCGCTGCTGATCAGTTATTTCATCGACAATATGGTCGCGAAAAGCGATTTGCCGCTGGGGCTGGTTGCGGGGTTAGGCGTGGCCTATGTGGGGCTACAGCTGGCGGCGGCCGGGCTGCACTATGCGCAGTCGCTGCTCTTTAACCGGGCGGCGGTGGGCGTGGTGCAGAAGTTGCGTACCGATGTTATGGATGCCGCACTGCGCCAGCCGCTGAGCGAATTTGATATCCAGCCGGTCGGGCAGGTGATTTCGCGGGTGACCAACGATACCGAGGTGATCCGCGATCTGTACGTGACCGTCGTGGCGACCGTATTGCGCAGTGCCGCGCTGATTGGCGCCATGCTGGTGGCAATGTTCAGTCTCGACTGGCGCATGGCGCTGGTGGCGATCACGATTTTCCCGGCGGTGCTGATTGTGATGGTTATCTATCAGCGCTACAGCACGCCCATTGTGCGTCGGGTGCGGACCTACCTGGCCGATATAAACGATGGCTTCAACGAAGTGATCAACGGCATGAGCGTCATCCAGCAGTTCCGTCAGCAGGCTCGCTTTGGCGAACGCATGGGCGAAGCCAGCCGTTCGCACTATATGGCGCGTATGCAGACGCTGCGCCTTGACGGTTTCCTGCTGCGTCCGCTGCTGAGTCTTTTCTCGGCGCTGGTGCTTTGCGGCCTGCTGATGCTCTTTGGACTCAGTGCAGGCGGTACGATTGAGGTGGGGGTTCTGTATGCTTTCATTAGCTATCTGGGACGCCTGAACGAGCCGTTGATTGAGCTCACGACCCAGCAATCCATGTTGCAGCAGGCAGTCGTAGCCGGAGAACGCGTCTTTGAGCTGATGGACAGACCGCGTCAGACCTATGGCGAGGATACAACGCCTCTGCAAAGCGGGGCGATCACGTTTGACCATGTCTCGTTTGCCTACCGGGAAGACAGGCTGGTGTTGCAGGACATCACTCTTGATGTGCCGTCGCGCGGTTTTGTGGCGCTGGTGGGTCATACCGGCAGCGGCAAGAGCACGCTCGCAAGCCTGTTGATGGGGTACTACCCGTTAACGAAAGGTGAGATTCGCCTGGACGGACGTCCGCTGGCGTCGCTCAGCCACAGCGTATTGCGTAAAGGCGTGGCGATGGTGCAGCAAGATCCGGTTGTGCTGGCCGATACGTTTTACGCCAACGTGACGCTGGGGCGGGACTATACCCAGGAGCAGGTGTGGGCGGTGCTGGAAAAAGTGCAGCTGGCGGAACTGGCCCGCGGTTTTAGCGACGGAATCAACACCCGGCTGGGTGAGCAGGGGAATAACCTCTCTGTTGGACAAAAACAGCTCCTGGCGCTGGCGCGTGTGCTGATTG
The DNA here is from genome assembly GCF_024599795.1 of Enterobacter cloacae complex sp. R_G8. Lineage (NCBI taxonomy): Bacteria > Pseudomonadati > Pseudomonadota > Gammaproteobacteria > Enterobacterales > Enterobacteriaceae > Enterobacter > Enterobacter cloacae complex sp. R_G8. The sequence goes on along the minus strand of NZ_CP102246.1, from coordinate 3,986,864 downwards.
AAACGCCACAGGTGCTGATTCTGGATGAAGCGACGGCCAGCATCGACTCCGGTACCGAACAGGCGATCCAGCAGGCGCTGGCTGCCGTGCGTGACCACACGACGCTGGTGGTTATCGCGCACCGTCTTTCAACGATTGTCGACGCAGATACCATTCTGGTGCTGCACCGCGGGCAGGCCGTTGAACGCGGTACGCACCGGGCGCTACTGGAAGCGAAGGGGCGCTACTGGCAGATGTATCAGCTGCAGTTGGCGGGGGAAGAGCTGGCGGCCAGCGTCCGTGAGGAAGAGTCGCTTAGCGCCTGATGCACCAAAAACAGGCAACGCGCTAACAGTCACCACTGTTGGTGCAAAACCGAAACGCGCCATGCACTGCCATGGTGCGTTTTTTTTCACCTGTCGATTATTCATGGTCTTTTAACGCGCATTGCGCCGCTTTTCTCTTCCGTTTTCATTTCTGGCACATCCCTTGCAATGTCTCCTGCGTGTTAGCTGCGGCCATTACCGAATTCTGACTGGAGGGGATCTATGAAGCTGGTTACGGTGGTAATCAAACCATTCAAACTCGAAGACGTGCGTGAAGCGTTGTCTTCAATGGGTATTCAGGGACTGACTGTCACCGAAGTGAAAGGCTTCGGTCGTCAGAAGGGTCATGCCGAGCTTTATCGCGGGGCGGAATACAGCGTTAACTTCCTGCCAAAAGTAAAAATTGATGTCGCGATTGCAGACGACCAGCTCGATGAAGTCATCGATGTGATCAGCAAAGCGGCCTACACCGGCAAAATTGGCGACGGCAAAATTTTCGTTGCCGAACTGCAGCGCGTCATTCGCATCCGTACCGGCGAATCTGACGAAGCGGCACTGTAAGTAACTCCTGGCACACAGTGATAGGGATCGAGAAAATGAAGATAGCAACAATCAAAACGGGTCTGGGTTCGCTGGCACTGCTGCCGGGCCTGGCAATGGCTGCCCCTGCGGTGGCAGACAAAGCCGACAACGCCTTTATGATGATCAGCACCGCGCTGGTGCTGTTCATGTCTATTCCGGGCATTGCGCTGTTTTACGGCGGTCTGATCCGTGGCAAAAACGTTCTCTCCATGCTGACGCAAGTTGCCGTGACGTTCGCGCTGGTTTGCGTGCTGTGGGTGGTCTACGGCTACTCTCTGGCCTTCGGTGAAGGTAACGCCTTCTTCGGCAACTTCAACTGGGCGATGTTGAAAAACATTGAACTGACCGCGGTAATGGGCAGTTTCTATCAGTACATCCACGTCGCGTTCCAGGGGTCGTTCGCCTGTATCACCGTGGGGCTGATTGTCGGGGCGCTGGCTGAGCGTATTCGCTTCTCCGCGGTCCTGATCTTCGTGGTGGTCTGGCTGACGCTCTCCTATGTGCCGATTGCTCACATGGTCTGGGGTGGCGGTCTGCTGGCGTCGCATGGCGCGCTGGATTTCGCGGGCGGTACTGTTGTCCACATCAACGCCGCGGTGGCGGGTCTGGTAGGGGCATACCTGATTGGTAAACGCGTGGGCTTCGGTAAAGAAGCGTTCAAACCACACAACCTGCCGATGGTCTTTACCGGTACGGCGATCCTCTATTTTGGCTGGTTCGGCTTCAACGCCGGTTCTGCAAGCGCCGCTAACGAAATCGCTGCACTGGCCTTCGTGAACACGGTTGTGGCCACGGCGGGTGCGATCCTCTCCTGGGTGTTTGGTGAGTGGGCAGTTCGCGGTAAACCTTCCCTGCTGGGCGCATGCTCTGGTGCGATTGCAGGTCTGGTCGGTATCACGCCTGCATGTGGTTACGTCGGTGTCGGTGGTGCGCTGCTTGTTGGCCTGGTGTCAGGTCTGGCCGGTCTGTGGGGTGTGACGGCGCTGAAACGTCTTCTGCGTGTGGATGACCCGTGTGATGTGTTTGGTGTGCACGGCGTGTGCGGTATTGTCGGTTGTATCATGACCGGTATCTTCGCCGCCAAATCGCTGGGTGGCGTGGGTTACGCAGAAGGTGTCACCATGGTTCACCAGGTGCTGGTGCAGCTGGAAAGTATCGCCATCACCGTCGTCTGGTCTGCTGTGGTGGCCTTCGTTGGCTATAAACTGGCGGATATGACTGTGGGTCTGCGTGTACCGGAAGAACAGGAACGCGAAGGTCTCGACGTCAACAGCCACGGCGAGAATGCGTATAACGCATAATAAACAGCAAAACGGCAATCTCTGATTGCCGTTTTTAGTGTTTATTCCCTCTCCCCGTGGGAGAGGGCCAGGGTGAGGGCATCAGGCCGCAAACATCACCCGCGATTACGCATCACCCCTTCCTGCACCGTAGAGGCGACCAGCACGCCATCCTGGGTATAAAACTCCCCGCGTACAAATCCGCGTGCGCTTGACGCCGAAGTACTCTCCACGCTGTAGAGCAGCCAGTCGTTCATATTGAATGGACGATGGAACCACATCGAGTGATCGATCGTTGCAACCTGCATCCCTTTTTCAAGGAATCCGACGCCGTGCGGCTGCAGTGCAACTGGCAGGAAGTTGAAATCTGATGCGTAGCCCAGCAGATACTGATGAACGCGGAAATCTTCTGGTACGGTGCCATTAGCACGGATCCAGACCTGACGTTTTGGCTCGGCAGTATGGCCTTTCATCGGGTTATGGAATTCAACCGGGCGGATCTCAAGCGGTTTATCACAGAGGAACTTTTCTTTGACCTGCGGTGGCAGCAAGTGGGCCAGCGCGCGGGCGATATCGGTCTCCGATTTGAGTTCATCCGGCGACGGGGCCGCAGGCATCGCTTTCTGGTGCTCATAACCCGGTTCCGGTGCCTGGAAAGAGGCGGTCATGTAAAAGATGGGCTTGCCATTCTGAATGGCCGCCACGCGGCGCGCGCTAAAACTGTTGCCGTCACGCAGTACTTCCACATCGTACACAATGGGTTTTGCGCTATCGCCAGGACGCAGAAAATAGCTGTGAAAGGAGTGCACCAGACGGTCTGCCGGGACGGTCTCCTTGGCAGCGTACAGTGCCTGTCCTACAACCTGCCCGCCGAAGACCTGACGCAAGCCCAAATCTTCGCTCTGTCCGCGAAAGAGTCCTTCCTCAATTTTTTCCAGATTCAGTAATGTCAGCAGATTGTTCAGTGCCTGACTCATAGTTGTCCTCAATAAACGCCGTGGCGAAAGATAGGCAAAGTATAACGCAGAAATGAAAGTGGTCCGACGGGTAGAATTATCTGAATATCAGGGAGAATTTAGGCATTAATCAGTGATCTGTGCCACACTTGAATACGATATGTGTTTGAAACGACATCGGATGGGATCGATCCCGCTGGTGCATTGATGATAAGGAGACTTCAATGAAACTCGTGCCCATGCTAAGTGGTGTAGCTATTGCGGTGGCGTTGTCCGCCTGTGCAGGTAAGAGCGCCCAGGTGCCGGTGCCAGCAGCAGATCCAAACGGGATCAATACACTTTCACAGCAATCCATTCAGCAACCTAACGTTTCCGGTACTATCTGGATCAAACAGCGAGTCGCTTTACCACCGGATGCGGTATTAACGGTCACGCTGTCTGATGCTTCTCTGGCAGACGCGCCGTCGAAAGTGGTGGCCCAGCGTGCTGTGCGTACCGAAGGTAAGCAGGCACCGTTTAGCTTCGTGCTGCCGTATAACCCGGCAGACGTACAGCCTAACGCCCGTATCCTTCTGAGCGCCGCGGTAACCATCAACGGTAAGCTGGTGTTTATTACCGATACGGTCCAGGAAGCCATCAACAACGGTGGGACGAAAATCGACCTGAACCTGGTGCCGGTGCAGCAAACCGAAGTACCTGTTGCACCACAGACGAACCAACCGTCTGTACCAACACCGCCGACGCAGCTGTAATGATTTCCCCTCTCCTTCGGGGGAGGGGGTCAGTACACCCAGCGATACTTCTGCAAATCGATCTGTCCTGACCCGGACACCTGAATCCCTTCCGAAAGTAATGCCTGACGCTGGCGCTGCAAATCCGGCCCGGTCAGCGAGATGGCGCCATGACGATTCACAACCCTATGCCAGGGCAATGTACTTCCTTCAGGAAGGCGTTTTAGCACGCCACCCACCTGACGCGCCGCACGGGGGGAGCCGGCAAGACGCGCGACGTCACCATAGGTTGTCACGTAGCCTTCCGGAATGGAGGCCACAATTTGCCACACTCGTTGTGGAAAGGCGTCGTGTTCGTCCATCAATACACCTGTGGGGATGAGTGAAATGCCATGTTAAACGAAGATCGCGCCGATTGCTGCGCCTGTTTGCGCAAGAAACCACCATCCAGTTGCTGGCGGCTTGCAATTGACCGTTAGCACAGGGATAATGCGCCAGCGCGTTGGGTAACAACGCTCTCAATGGGGGCTCTGTTGGTTCTCCCGCAACGCTACTCTGTTCACCAGGTCAGGTCCGGAAGGAAGCAGCCAGGGCAGACGACGTGTGTGCCGGGATGTAGCTGGCAGGGCCCCCACCCATTTGTGCCTCCGGCAACATGCCTCCCGTTTTTACGCCTCCCTGCATGACTATCCCACAGAATTAAAAGGGTTTTAATTTGTGATGTAATATATATTTCATTTCGATGAAATATTAATGTCATAAACCTGTAATAATAGACTGTCATTTTATTTCTGGGCGTCTTTTTTCTGTCATAAGTCAAAAATATATATCTGGATTACATTGTTAACATCGTGTATTAAATAAAGCACTTATTCCGAAGGGAAGTGACAATCATGGCTACTGCGGTATTAAATGTTAAGATTGATGAAGCGCTAAAAGAAAGACTTCGCCACTATGCGGAAGTGAATAACGAGAACTTAAGCGTGACCACAGAGAAATTGCTGCTGCTGGCGTTTGAAGCAGCAGAAGAGGCGGGAGTATCGGAAGAGGATATTGATAATCAGCATACGGAAGAAGAGAGTGTTTCTCCTTTTACTCCTAAAGAAATCAAAGCTCTACGTAAACTTCTGAAGAAGAGAAAATGAAACAACAACTGTCAACCGCCAGTGACTACAAAGAGGCCTGCGATCTGTTGCGTTCGGGCTACGTGAAGCATGTACGTCTTGGCTGGAATGTAGGAAGTGATGAGTTCTTTCGTATTGCGTCTGACTGGTGTGATACCGGCGCGAAAATAAAGAAAGACGGTGAAAGCTTCGTTATTTCATTGAAAGGTTTCCCCATTCCTCCTCAGCACTGATTCGTGACTGGTGAAAACTGCTGACTGCCTGTATGACAGTCAGCAGTTTTTATTTTATGATCCACTTCAAATTTTTTAATATCAAACCAGGCTGCGTTTTATCGATGGCGCTGTTTTATTTAATGCAAGCCACAACGGTTTGATTCTCAGTAGCGCCTGCTCAAGCTCTGCCGGCTCAAGCGAGAAGGGCATACGTAGATAGCGGTCAAACGCCCCCGATAAACCAAACCGCGTGCCGGTTCCCAGATTAATCCCCAACATCTCTGCACGTGCGGCAAGCTGCGTCGCCTGCATGCCCGGCAGTTCGATCCAGTAGGAAAGCCCACCTTCGGCCTCCTGAAACCGCCACTGCGGGAAATGTTCGCGCAGCAACTCACCGCAGCGGTCGCGTCGCTCTGTCAGCATCTTCCGGCGCGCAGGCAGAAATGTCTCGCTGTTGTTGATAAGCCACAGTGTCGCCAGCTGTTCCAGCAGCGGCGAGCCTAAATCCAGCGTGTCACGCGTCTGGGCAAGCGTAGCAATGGTGCGTGAAGAGGCGCGGATCCAGCCGAGACGCAGCCCGCCCCAGAAGCTTTTTCCGGCCGAACCCAGCGTGATCACCGTTGCCTGCGGGTTAAACGACGCCAGAGGCGGTGGCGGCGGTGCCTCAAACCAGAGATCGACCATCGTTTCGTCGACCACCAGCGTGGTGCGGGTGTTTGCCGCAATGTCGGTTATCGCCTGGCGGGTGGCGATATCCATACATCGTCCTGTCGGGTTATGAAAATCCGGCATCAGGTACGCCAGGTGCGGTGCAGTCTGAGCCAGCGTGGCCGCAAAGCCATCCGTGTCCCAGCCGGTTTCCGGTAATGACACGCCCACCGGCCGACACAGCGCCCCCTCAATAGCCGCAATCGCCAGCGGATAGGTAGGGTGATCGACCACCACGCGATCGCCCGGACCAGTCATCATCCGCAATACCAGCGCAAAACCACTGACGGCGCCATTGACCACCATCACTTCGTCAGCCCGGGTCGGCAGCCCGCGCGCGGTATAGCGGGCGGCAATGGCTTCACGCAGAGCCGCCAGACCGAGCTGGTCGTAACCGGTCAGCGCAAGGTGCTGGGTGATTGCGGTGAGCGCCCAGGTGTAAGCCTGGTGGATCTCTGGCCCGGCATTCAGGGCGGCAGTGGAGAGATCCAGCGCCGCACTTGCCGCTGAAAGCGTCGGTACGGCACGGGTATCGGGCAGGATCACCCGTGAACCGCTGCCGTGTCGGCTCTCCAGATACCCTTCCTCTCGCAGATGGGCCAGCGCGCTACTGATGGTCGTCCGGCTTACATCTAACGCCGTGGCCAGTTCGCGTTCACCGGGCAGGCGCGTACTCAACGCCAGCCTGCCGTCGAGGATCAGCAGACGCAAGGCGTCGGCCAGCTGTCGCCAGAGTGGGGTTCGGGACGGGGTTTGTTGCCAGTGGCCCAAAAGGCGAACCAGCGACTGACTTCCGAAACGGCGTGATGACATATGCAGTCCACTATTTGAAAACTGGACATTAATCATAGTGCCATTTTCGAACAAGATGAAAGCCTGGTTCACTGGAGAAGCTAAAAATGGTACGTCGTCTGCTGCAACTGTACGTTGGTTTAGGCCTGTATGGGCTTTCAACCGCGATGTTTATTCGTTCGGATCTGGGGGTTGACCCGTGGGATGTGTTTCACCTTGGGGTGGGATTACAGCTGGGGATGACCATCGGTACGGTGATTATTTTGACCGGCGCTGCGGTGCTGCTGCTGTGGATCCCGCTGCGTCAGATGCCAGGGCTGGGAACGCTCAGTAATGTTGTCTGTATTGGCCTGGCGGCAGATGCCTCGATGGCCCTTATCCCCGAGCTGGATCTTCTCCCCATTCGGATTGCTCTGCTGCTTGGGGGCATTGTGTTGAACGCGATAGCAACCGGTATGTATATCGGTGCCGGGTTCGGGGCGGGCCCACGCGATGGACTGATGACCGGCATTCACGCCCGGCTGGGGTGGTCAATCCGCAGCGTTCGGACCTCAATTGAAGTGAGCGTCCTGCTGATTGGCTGCGTTCTTGGCGGAACGTTTGGCGTCGGGACGGTACTGTATGCCCTGACCATCGGCCCGCTTATCCAGCTCTGTTTGCCGTGGTTCCGTCAGAAGCCGCGTACGGATAATGTTCCTCAGCCAGAGCGGGTTGTTTAATTTTGCGAAGCGCTCACAGGTATTAATGGCCGCGCTGTGCCACAATAGACGGCTCTGTTAACACGAAGCCGGAACGCATGAAAGCCATTACCCTCTATGATGTTGCCCTCCTTGCGGGGGTGTCTTATCAGACCGTTTCTCGTGTGATTAACGACGCGGAGCATGTTTCTGCCCGCACACGGGAAAAGGTGCAGCAGGCCATGGCGGAGCTGCACTACGTCCCTAACCGTGGCGCGCAGCAGCTGGCGGGTAAGCGCACTCGTACGCTGGGGCTTATCACTACCGATCTGGCGCTGCACGCCCCTTCGCAAATTGTCTCTGCGGTAAAATCCCGGGCGGTAGAAAAGGGGGCGAGCGTGCTGATCTCGATGGTGGAACATCCACAACAGTGCCAGGGCGCGCTTCAGGAGTTGCTGGCACAGCGCGTGGAAGCCCTGCTGGTGAACGTGCCGCTTGACGATCCTGACGCTGAACAACTCAAGGTACTGGCATCTCCCGTGCCGGTGCTGTTTCTGGATGTCTCTTCGTCGGCAGCGGTCAACAGTCTGGTGTTCAATGCCGAACAGGGCGCCCGACTGGGGGTTGAACATGTGCTCTCTCTGGGGCACCAGCGTATTGCGTTGTTAAGCGGGCCAGAAAGTTCTGTTTCCGCCCGCGCCCGTCTGGCGGGATGGAAAGCGACGCTGGCGCAGGCCGGGCTTGAGGCTGCGGCGGTGGCATACGGCGACTGGAGTGCGGCGAGCGGATATGAGAAGGGCCATGCCCTGTTGTCTGCTGCAGCGTTACCGGATGCCATTCTGGTGGCTAACGATCAAATGGCGCTGGGCGTGATGCGGGCCTGCGCGGAAAAAGGCGTGGCGATCCCGGGCCAGATAGCGATCGTGGGCTTTGACGATACTGCCGACAGCGCCTGGTTTTCGCCTCCGCTCACCACCATCCGTCAGGCGTTTCGCGAGGTGGGCGAACAAAGTGTGGAGTGGCTGCTGGCGCCCACCCGCAGTGAAGCATGCTGGCAGGTTCAGTTGCCCGTTACGTTGATCAGCCGACAATCCAGTGCCCGTCGCGCGCCGCAGCAGGCCGATCGTGAGGATCTGGCGCAGCAGCTCCGAACCCTGGCCCTGCTGGCCGAGAAGCTTGCCCGCGAATAACGCTTTTGTGATCTGCCTCGCTATGCGGCGATCCCACGCTTTACCGCAGCAGTTTGTCAGGGCATGTTCACTTAAATTGTGAGCGCTTCGCAAAGAGGAAAACATGTCCAATACCGTATCGCTGTCGCTCAGCGCACTTCTGGCCCGTCGGGACTGGGAAAATCCCGGCGTCACGCAATGGAACAGGCTGGCGGCGCATGCGCCATTTCACAGCTGGCGTAAAGAAGACGCAGCCAGAGAGGATGCCGCATCCGTCAGCCGACGTTCCCTGAACGGGGAGTGGCGATTTAGCTTCTTTTCTGCGCCTGAACAGGTTCCGCAGGCATGGACAGGTGAAGATTGCCCGGATGCGGTTGCGATGCCGGTGCCGTCAAACTGGCAGATGCAGGGATTTGATACCCCCATCTATACCAACGTCACCTATCCCATTCCCGTCAATCCGCCCTTTGTCCCGGCAGAGAATCCGGTTGGTTGTTACTCGCTCACATTTGAGATGGAGGACGCCTGGCTTGAGTGCGGCCAAACCCGCATTATCTTTGATGGGGTGAACTCGGCCTTTCATCTCTGGTGCAACGGCCAGTGGGTGGGGTATTCCCAGGACAGTCGACTGCCTGCTGAATTTGATCTCTCGTCCGTGTTGCGTGCCGGACAGAACCGGCTGGCGGTGATGGTTCTGCGCTGGTGCGATGGAAGCTATCTGGAAGATCAGGACATGTGGCGCATGAGCGGTATTTTTCGCGATGTGTCGCTGCTGCATAAGCCGGAGACGCACATCGCGGATTATCACGTTGTCACCGATCTGAATGCGGAGCTGGATCGCGCCGTGCTGAAGGTGGATGTCGCCCTGGCAGGGGCTCGCTATACGGAGTGCGATGTGGCAATAACGCTGTGGCGCAACGGTGAACGCTGTGCCAGCGCCACCCGGCGGCCAGGGTCTGCCATTGTGGATGAACGCGGTAACTGGGCCGAGCGGTTAACGGTGGCGATCCCGGTTACGTCCCCCGCGTTATGGAGCGCTGAGACACCCGAGCTTTATCGTCTGACGATCGCGCTGGTGGACCCGCAGGGCGACGTGCTGGAGATTGAAGCCTGTGACGTGGGCTTCCGCCGCGTTGAAATCAGCAATGGCCTGCTGAAGCTCAACGGCAAGCCACTGCTGATCCGCGGGGTCAACCGGCATGAACATCACCCGGAAAATGGCCAGGTGATGGACGAAGCGACGATGCGTCGCGATATCGAAATCATGAAGCAGCATAACTTCAACGCCGTGCGCTGCTCGCACTATCCAAACCATCCTCTGTGGTACCGGCTTTGCGATCGCTACGGCCTGTATGTGGTTGACGAGGCCAATATCGAAACCCACGGCATGGTGCCGATGAGTCGTCTCGCTGACGATCCCCGCTGGCTGCCCGCCATGAGCGAGCGCGTAACCCGCATGGTGCAACGCGATCGTAATCATCCTTCAATTATTATCTGGTCGCTGGGCAATGAGTCTGGTCACGGTGCAAATCACGACGCACTGTATCGCTGGCTAAAAACCGCCGATCCGACGCGGCCGGTTCAATATGAAGGCGGTGGGGCGAACACGGCGGCGACCGATATCGTCTGCCCGATGTATGCCCGCGTCGATCAGGATCAGCCGTTCCCGGCGGTCCCGAAATGGTCCATCAAAAAATGGATCGGTATGCCAGATGAAACCCGACCGCTGATCCTCTGCGAATACGCCCACGCGATGGGTAACAGCTTTGGTGGTTTCGCCAGATACTGGCAGGCATTTCGCAGCCACCCGCGTCTGCAGGGGGGATTTGTCTGGGACTGGGTTGACCAGGCGCTGACGAAGAAAGATGAACATGGCACCCCGTTCTGGGTCTATGGCGGCGATTTTGGGGATAAACCCAATGACCGGCAGTTCTGCCTTAACGGGCTGGTGTTCCCCGATCGTACGCCGCATCCGGCACTGTATGAGGCTCAGCGTGCGCAGCAGTTCTTCACCTTTACGCGGGTAAGCACGTCTCCGCTGGTGGTGGACGTGCAAAGCGACTATCTGTTCCGTCGTACGGATAACGAGTTGCTCAGATGGTCGGTGACCCGTGACGGCACGGTGCTGGCGAACGGGGAGGTTACGCTCTCCATCGCGCCTCAGGAGACTCAGCGTCTGGAGATCACCCTGCCGGCGCTGACGGCAGAGTCCGGCGAGCTCTGGCTGAATGTTGAGGTTTACCAGTTGAAGGCGACACCGTGGTCACCGGCGAACCATCGCTGTGCGTGGGATCAATGGCCACTCCCGGCACCGTTGTTTATCGCCCCGCCCGCACCGGTGGGTGTGCCGCCGGTACTGTCACAGACCGATGACGTGCTGACGCTGACGCACCAGCAGCAGCGATGGATATTTGACCGTACCTCAGGAAACCTGACGCAATGGCTGAACAATGGCGTTGAAACGCTGCTCTCGCCGCTGACGGATAACTTTACCCGCGCGCCGCTGGATAATGATATCGGCGTGAGCGAAGCCACCCGAATTGATCCGAATGCCTGGGTTGAGCGCTGGAAGGCGGCAGGGATGTACGCGTTGATCCCGCGGGTGCTGCGTTGTGACGGGGAGCAGCATACCGGTGAAGCGATAGTCACGACGCTGCATGCCTGGGAACATCGTGGCAAAGCGCTGTTCCTGAGCCGTAAAGTCTGGCGGGTAGACGATCAGGGTGTGTTGAACGGAGACGTTGAGGTTGAGATTGCGTCTGATATCCCCGAGCCTGCGCGTATTGGTCTGAGCATGCATCTTGCCCGGCCGCCGGAAGCCGTGCACTGGCTGGGGCTGGGGCCGCATGAAAACTACCCGGACAGAAAGCTGGCGGCACAGCAAGGGCGCTGGACGTTGCCGCTGCAGGCAATGCATACGCCGTACATCTTCCCGACGGAAAACGGTTTGCGCTGCGATACCCGCGAGCTGGTGCTGGGTGAGCATCAGTTCAACGGCCAGTTCCATTTTTCTGTGAGCCGCTACAGCCAGCAGCAACTGCACGAGACAACCCATCATCATCTGCTACGTGATGAGCCGGGGTGTTGGCTCAATCTTGATACGTTCCATATGGGCGTGGGCGGAGATGACTCCTGGAGCCCCAGCGTTTCACCGGAGTTCATCCTGCAACATCGCCAGCTTCGCTATCGCTTTAGCTGGCGTCAGAACCTCAACTGACCTCTGCGTGGCGGCCACGCGCTGTGGCCGCCTGGTTCAGGTCAGGATACCGCCTAACCCGTGCAGGATCATGTACCCCCCCACAAGGATAATCAGTGCTGCAGAGAACCACGGTGCTTTGCGGGAAAACTCGCTGAACCCCGGCCAGCGTTTTGTCGCATGTTTAAGGCTTAACGCGGCAATCGCGCCCGACGCCACCAGCGTTAACGCCAGACCAATACTGAAGCTAAACACCAGCGTGGCGCCCAGGGCAAAGTGCTTCAGTTGCAGGCAGATCAGCAGGACGGTGATTGACGCCGGGCAGGGGATCAACCCGCCGGTGAGGCCAAACATCGCAATTTGTCCGGTGGTGACGTTTTGTCCGTTAAAACGACGATTGATATCCTGCGCATGGGCGCGCTGGTGGGCGTCTTGCCACTCCCCTGCAACCAGTTGATGTTCATGGTGGTGATGATCATGATGGTGGTCATGGTCATGGTCATGGTCATGGTCATGGTGGTGATGATGATGATCGTGCGGCTGATTCTCCTTCCAGGTTCGCCACGCCATCCACAGCGCGATCAAAACGATCAATACCCCAGAGATAAGCTGGAACCAGGGTTCAGAGGTTTGCGCATCCCAGCCGCGACCAAACCATAATCCCGCCATGGCAATGATCCAGACCACCGCGGTATGAGAAAGCGTGGCCGCCAGCCCCAATAATACCGCCTGTTTCAGCGTACCGCGGATCGCCACAATAAAAGCAGCCATCATCGTTTTAGAGTGGCCCGGCTCAAGACCATGCAGGGCACCGAGCAGGATCGCGCTGGGAATGAATAGCCATGCGTTGCCCTGTTGCAGGAGAGAAGCAAAATCGTTCATTACAAAATCCGCACTGGAAAAGGTGCCGAGATAGTACTCCCCCCCAGTAGGTCAATACTACCCCCCAGTAGAAAAATACTCAGGGGGAGTAGGGCGTGTTATGCTTTACCCGCCAGAAGAAGAAGGATGCAGAGATGTCACATACCGTTCGTCACAAGAAGATGTTATTGACTCGCCTGAAGAAAATTCAGGGACAGAGCACCGCGCTGGAAAAAATGCTCAGCAACGACGAGCACGAGTGTGCCGAGGTATTACAGCAGCTGGCCGCGATCCGTGGTGCGGTGAATGGCATGATGCTGCAGGTGATCGAAGGCCATTTAACCGATCACGTCGTCAAAGAGCCTGAAGAAGATCAGCGCGAAGCCGATCTTGGCGTGGTTTTACAGGTGATCAAATCCTATCTGAAGTAGGAGAGGCGTTGAGATTATTTTCTGCCCATGCCATAAATTCCGCTTTTGGCAGCGCCTTACTGTAGTACCAGCCTTGCCCATATTGCACGCCGTGACAGTGCAGCCAGGCGAGCTGCCCTGCAGTCTCTACGCCCTCTGCAACCATCGCCAGCTTCAGTGATTTCGCCATTTCAATGATGTGTGGCGTCACGTTTTTGTACTCCAGCGCATCCACGAACGACTTGTCAATTTTTAGCGTGTCGACGTCCAGATCCTGCAGATAGCTCAGGCTGGAATAGCCCGTACCAAAATCATCGATATAAATCGCATGGCCCGAGCGGCGGAAGGCGGCAATGGCCGGTGCGCTGATTTTGGGATCGGCAAAGCCGCGTTCGGTTAATTCAAGCGCGATCTGTTCGGGGCGGACTTGCCATTTATTTAACAGCTGGCTCAGCAGCGGCGGCAGCTTGCCGGAGGTTAAATCCGCAGGCGCGAGGTTGATGGAGATGTGCTGATCGGCATGAAGGTGCAGCCAGTTGCCCATATCCTCGAACACTTTTTCGATCACCAGATGCGTGAGGCGCGAGATAAGCCCCGTTTGTTCCGCCAGCGGGACGAAAATATCAGGCGACAGGCTGCTCCCGTCAGGCTGAGGCCAGCGCGTTAGCGCCTCCGCGCCCACCATTTTCCCGCTGCAGAGCGCAACAATAGGCTGGTAGTGAACCTCAAACTCGCGGTTGTTAATCGCATCCAGCAGCCGGTTACGTGGCGACTGAATGCGACGCAGTATCCGCAGAACAAAGAGCGCGGCAAGCAGGCTTATCAGCATGCCAAACGGCAGCCAGAAAAGAAGCTGTTTGTGCCAGGTTTCCGCCAGCGGTTTAAGCGCGGCCCAGGCGACAACATTCATTCCCAGCTCCGGAACGGGTTTAATGACATACATGGAGCCGTTGTACTGGATGCTGACCTTCTCCCGATCTTTGATCATGTCGCGGATATGCGGATCCAGTTTATTGCTGCTGGCGAAAACGAGATGTGTTGTACTCCCCACCAGCGCGGCATCGATAGCGATATCGCCAAACGGGATCACATCTACCAGCGAGGCGGGATCGACCAATACCAGGTAATGCTCTTGCCCCAGTACCGCCATGTAGCGGTTAAAACCAAGATCGTTTTGCGTTGTAAGCCACGCGCTATATCCATCTTCCGTAATCCGCATAGGGGGTGGGAATGAGGCCACTTTACTGACTTGTTCCAGCGACGAGCACAGCGGTCTCAGGTTATCGACATAGATCACTTCCTGGACATAGCGCCAGGAGAATGCGACCCGGCGCATTTCCCGTAAATGCAGATGACTACACGGGGGGCCTTTGAACGTCTGTAGCTGCGTGAGCGCTTCTTTTGCCTGTTCAACGACCCTGTCCGTACGCAACAGCACGCGTGACGCATAGCTGTCCAGCGCATCGACAAATTTTTCTTCCGCCTGGCGATGCGCCAGCCAGATACTGAGGCAAATCGGTATCAGCACAGAAAATATCAGAATGCCAGTCACCAGGCTGACCAGATGTCGGGTTTTCATGCTGCCGTGTCCTTCCTCAAATGCCCGCTCCAGGGCACTGAGACGCTTGCCTGAAGAGAAAGTTTTTACCGCGAAATGATATAGTTATAGCACGTGAGCGTCATGGTTTTCGTTTCGCAGCGGCGAAATCAGAAAATATCATCGGAAAAGGCAGGGCACGATCGGGGCTTGTTTTTACCGCAGAGCCTGGATATTATTTTGTTATGTTATAACAAAACATGAGTGATTCACGATGAAACCAGATATCCATCCAGCCTATCGCACCGTGGTGTTTCACGACACCAGTGCCAATGAATATTTTAAAGTTGGCTCAACCATCAAGACTGACCGCGAAATTGAACTCGACGGTGAAACCTATCCTTACATCACCATCGAGGTCTCTTCAAAATCCCATCCGTTTTACACCGGTAAGCAGAAAACCTTCTCGACGGATGGCAGCGCCGCGCGCTTCCGTAAACGTTTTGGCGGCTTTCTTAATGCGAAGCGGGGGTGATCATGCAGGTACTTAACTCGTTGCGGAGTGCGAAACAGCGTCACCCGGATTGCCAGATAGTCAAACGTAAGGGACGCCTGTATGTGATTTGCAAATCAAACCCGCGCTTTAAAGCGGTTCAGGGACGTAAAAAAAGACGCTAGACGCCCGCTTCACGCCAGCTTTCCAGGGATCTTTTCTGTTTGCCATCGGCAGTAAAATTGTCGGTGGCAAGCCAGTTCTCAAAGGCGATCGCCAGCGCTGGCCACTCTTTGTCGATGATCGAAAACCAGTCCGTATCCCGGTTATGGCCTTTTGTGACCAGCGCCTGACGAAAACGCCCCTCAAACAAAAAGCCCAGACGCAGCGCAGCTTTGCGGGAAGGCTCATTCAGGCTGTTGCACTTCCATTCATAACGCCGGTAGCCCAGGGTATCAAACACGTATTGCATCAGCAGGTACTGCGCTTCCGTGGACATCGGTGTGCGGCTTAACAGCGGCGAGAAATGAACGTGTCCCACCTCCACAACGCCATTTTTTGGGTCGATACGCATCAGGGCCAGAGTGCCCACCGGTGACTGGGTCTGATTATCGAAGACGGTAAAGTGTATCGGATCAGATAATTCACTCACGCTTTCCACCCATGCGGCAAACTCACCGGCCGTGGCATCAGGTTCACGCAGTAGCCATGTCCAGCTTCGGGTATCTTCGGCCTGAGAATAAGCGGCAAACAACGCATCAGCATGCTCCACCCGCAGCGGTTCAAGACGACAGTAGCGGCCCTGAAGGACCACCCGGGAAGGATGCTGACGGGGTTGCCAGTCAACAAGCGCTTCGCCCACAGGCTGCCCAAACTGATTGAAAGTATTCATCTTCATCTCCGTGACGTTGTAAAGAGTTCCAGACTAGTGAAGAAGTGGTTCCTTAAAAAGAACCAACAGGCTATGTTTTGGTGGTACCACGAGGAGGGGCGATGAATATTCCCGGTGATGAATTGTATACCTTGCTGAATGCGGCGCTGAAAAAACGCGGACAAGAGACGCTACAGCGCGCGCTTTATCTTTCTCTGCGGGAGTATATATTGTCCGGCAGATTACAGTCCGGTAGTCGCCTGTCGGGTTCCCGGACGCTGGCCCGGCAACTCTCCCTTTCCCGAAACACCGTTAACGCGGCGCTGGAACAGCTCACGCTCGAAGGGTATCTGTTGCGTAGCCGCCAGGGAACGCGGGTGGCTTCGCTGGCGGCCCGTCAGCTCGCGCAGGATTTACCGGCGCCCGCGGTTGCGCTTGCCGGGCGGGTCAGCGCACTGCCTGCCCCTGTTCCGCGTACCACGCCGGTTCTGGCCTTTACGCCGGGGACACCGGCCATCAACTATTTTCCCTTGCCGCTCTGGCGGCGCTTGTACGATCGCGTGTTACGGGAGGAGGGAAGCGCCCTGTTGGGTTACGGCGATCCCGCCGGGGAACCTGCTTTGCGGGCGGCCATTGCCCGTCACCTTGCGCTTTCCCGCGGGATTGACTGCGACGCCAGCCAGATAGTGATCACCGAAGGGGCGCTGGAAGGCGTGAATCTCTGCACCCTGCTGTTGAGTGAGCCCGGCGATGTAGCCTGGGTGGAAGATCCCGGCTATGCCGGGGCAAAAAGCGCCTTTGTGAAAGCGGGTTTAGCCATGACGGGAATACCGGTTGATGGAGAGGGCATGTGCTGGGAAGGCGCAGAGGCGCCTTCTCCTTCGCTTATTTTTACGTCTCCTTCGCATCAGTTCCCGTATGGAAGCGTCCTCAGTGCACGGCGGCGTCTGGCCTTACTGGACGTGGCGCGACAACATAACGCCTGGATTATCGAGGATGATTATGACAGCGAGTTTCGCTATAGCGGTGAGCCGATCCCGGCGATGCTGGGAATGACAAACCATGCGCCCGTTGTTTATCTGGGAACATTCAGCAAAACGTTATTCCCGTCGCTCAGAATGGGGTTTATGGTTTTCCCCCCGGCGCTGGCGAAAGCGGCACGCCTGGCCATCGGTTCGTTATTGCGCGGTGGACATCGTGCTGAGCAGCGTACCCTGGCCCTGTTCATTGAAGAGGGTCACTACGCCCGCCACCTTGCGGCGATGCGTCGTCTCTATCGTAAACGCTACCGGCAACTGCGTGAGGCCCTGAATGCGGAACTTCATGTGCCACACCGGGTTCTGGCGGGGGAAGGGGGAATGCACCTGACGGTGGCGATTGACGGAATTGACGACAGGCAACTGGTGGAACAGGCCAGGGGGTTTCAGCTGGCTCCCGCGGCATTGAGCGGGTATTACCTTGATACGAAACAGGGGCAGAGCGGTCTGGTATTAGGCTACGGGAATACGTCGGCTTCACTGTATGCGTCGGCTATCCGACGCATACAGACACTCATCACGCAACAGCAGGGCGGGAAAGGGTAAACACATCGTAGAAGGAGAGCTGGCCTTTGGTTGAGACCATTTTCTGCAGTTTCTCTTTTTGTTCGGTTTCTACCGCAGGAGAGTGCAGAATGCTGTCGATAAGCTCCGGGGGGACAAAACGGGTGTTGTACCATTCGCCGTTGTAGCAGACCCGGAAATCGAGCACGTCGATATCTTCATAACGATAACGCGGATGCACGTCAAAAAAGAAAAACGCGTTAAACACTACAAACAGCACTACAAGCAGCCAGACGGAGTCCACCAGCGTTTCGGACTTCAGCATGACAATCAGCGTTGCCAGCCAGGCCGCATACATTGCCACAAAGAGGCCTGGGTGTTTGCGGATAAAACTAATGCTAAAGCGCGGGCGGTTGTCGCGCTTTTCGCGGATGTTGAGATCGTCGATGGTGGCGGTAAGCAGGCGCTGTATTTCGGTCATTTTTTGCCTTCATGATTGTTGAATACAGGGGATCTGCCTATTTTAGGGGAGCCATTTGACTGAAAAAAGTAACAGTTACGCGCTGAAAGACCATAACAGTTGCCCCCCCACACCTTCACAGCATTTTGATAATTTTCGCCGGGTTACCCCCGACGACGGCATTGGCCGGGACATCTTTGGTGACCACAGCACCGGAGGCGATCACCACATTATCGCCCACAGTGACGCCCGGGTTAATGACCGCCCGTCCGCCGATCCAGACATTATTGCCAATGCGTACGGGTTTGCCATACTCAATCCCGCTGTTGCGTTCGTCCGCATCCAGTGGATGGGTGGCCGTATAGATATGCACGCCGGGCGCGAGCATACAGTTATCGCCAATATGGATAGGGCAGACATCCAGCATCACGCAGTCAAAGTTAGCGTAAAATTCTTTGCCCAGGTAAATGTTATAGCCATAGTCACAGCGAAAGCTTGGCTCAATGTACGCGCCTGCGCTTTGACCCAGCAGTTCCGCCAGAATGTTCTGGCGTTCTGTTTTCTCATCGGGGGCGGTATGGTTATAGCGGTGAACCAGATGGCGGGCACGCAGTCGATCGGCCCGTAATGTTTCATCGCCAGGACGGTAATGTTCACCCGCAATCATTTTCTGTTTTTCTGCGCTCATAGGTTACCTCTCTGTAATCGATTACAGCAGGGTAATCGGGATAAGCCAGGAAGGGAACGTTCCCGAAGGGCGCATGTGACTAACGTCACAACATAGTTGCTAATGATCGCGTTTTACACGGAGACCTGGCTTTTATACCGGGATCGTAATTCGAAAGGTGTAGACAACTCAGAATGTGGCGTAGAACCTCTACAGACACACTTCAAAGGTTAACGGACAAATTTCCACACGGAAGGGGGGATTTTGTCATACAGTTTATTCATGGTCAGCTCAGCAAGACGGTGGTCCGCCGCAGAATAAAATACAGTCAGTTCATTATCAGAAAGCTCGTATTTATTTTTTTCAATAACACGTTCGAGCGTGTCAATTGATTGACAGCGTCGTAAGCGCATCAAATAATCGGTTTTTGTGAGTGGTTTATCAGACATAAAATCACCTTAGTCATTGTAATAATTTTAACAGGAAAGGCTAACCGGGTTAGCTCTGCTCACGTTGACGAAACAACGGAATAGCCGGTTTCCAGATTTACGCCATTTCTGCAAATCCTGTGCGTTAATGCCGTAGCTGCTGAACAACATAAAGGTGTCATCCAGGTATTCGTCAATTTGCTCAATCAGCTTATTATCTTCATTGTACTTAATTTTATAATTAAGTGCGAAGGTCGCGATATGCTCTATCAACTCATTCAATTGTAAATTGATGGCAGACGTTGGATCGTTCACCCAGCCATGATTACTTTCATCAAGATTGGCAAGGCAGTCATGGTACAAGGATTCGCAGAGAAATTTCAACTGCGCGATATCATGCCTTTTTGGCGAGTACTCGTCCATAGCGCATCCCCTTCTGAGTGATTTCTTACTCACCGAACATCATTGTCGGGATGGATACTACTTACTAAGCCCTACGGGTGCTGTGCTCCTGTTTACTCTAACTATAAGCCACTCTGATCAGGATTTCACCGCGCTATTACGAAAAATTACAATTAAAACCAGATCCTGCGAGCGTTCACGCAATAGCGCATCCTCAAATGAACACATTTATCCAAATTAACGCTGGCTTTTTTTCGCTTCCTTACGTTTCATTGATTTAGCTTAAACAGCTGGATGAAGTCCGGATTCAGAGTTCTCTGGGTATGGACTTGTTATTAGGAATATTCCTAATAACTTAAGCGATGAAATGGAATTAAAACAATCCTGAGTTCACCCATTAAGTTATCAGCTAATTATGATATGTCTTATTACGATGGCAGAAAATAAATAGAACGACAATAAGCGTATTTTATGATTTTTTTCTGAAATGAAAAAGGCCGCTAATGCGGCCTTTTTATCCTATGAAACCGGTATCAGTGAGGTTCTACCGAATGACTGTGCTCAATATCTTCATTCTTCCGGCTGAAGCGGCGGCGAACCACCACGAAGAATACCGGTACGAAGAAGATAGCCAGTACGGTCGCGGTGATCATACCGCCCATTACACCTGTACCTACCGCGTTCTGTGCACCGGAACCCGCACCAGAGCTGATAACCAGCGGCAGTACCCCAAGGATAAATGCCAATGACGTCATCAGAATAGGGCGCAGACGCATGCGAACGGCTTCAAGCGTGGCCTCGATCAGGCCTTTGCCTTCTTTCTCCATCAGATCTTTGGCGAATTCAACGATAAGTATCGCGTTCTTCGCCGACAAGCCAATGGTTGTCAGCAGGCCTACCTGGAAGTACACGTCGTTGGTCAGCCCACGGAACGTTGCGGCCAGCAGCGCACCGATAACCCCCAATGGCACCACCAGCATAACGGAGAACGGAATTGACCAGCTCTCATACAGTGCCGCCAGACACAGGAACACCACAATCAGTGAAATGGCGTACAGGGCAGGGGCCTGGTTACCGGACAGACGTTCCTGATAGGACATACCGGTCCAGTCATAGCCAATACCCGCAGGCAGTTTGCTGGCTAATTCTTCCATCAGGTTCATGGCTTCACCGGTGCTTCGACCCGGTGCGGCCTGACCCAGAATTTCCATGGATGGAAGCCCGTTATAACGTTCCAGACGCGGTGAACCGTATTCCCAGCGCGAGGTAGAGAAGGCCGAGAATGGCACCATCTGACCATTGCTGCCGCGAACGTACCAGTTGTTGATATCGTTCGGCAACATACGGTATTGCGCCTCTGACATCACGTACACTTTCTTCACACGACCGCGGTCGATGAAGTCGTTAACGTAGCTACCGCCCCAGGCTGCGCCCAGTGTGGTATTGATGTCGCTGATGGACACACCCAGCGCCTGCGCTTTCTCCTGATCGATGTCGATCTTGTACTGCGGCGTATCTTCCAGACCGTTAGGACGCACGCCGACCAGCAGGTCAGGGTGTTTAGCCACTTCACCAAACAGCTGGTTACGCGCCTGAGTCAGTTTTTCGTGGCCCAGACCGCCCTGGTCAATCAGCTGGAAGTCGAAACCGGTCGCGGTACCCAGTTCAACAATCGCTGGCAGGTTAAAGGCGAAGACCATCGCATCTTTTATCTGCGAGAAGGTGCCCATTGCACGGCCGGTGATAGCCTCCACCTTATTCTCTTCGCCCGGACGTTCAGACCAGTCTTTCAGAGAGACGAAGGCAATACCGGTGTTCTGACCGCGACCCGCAAAGCCAAAGCCGTTAACCGCAAACACCGATTCAACGTTCGCTTTTTCTTTGGTGAGGTAGTAGTCCGTCACTTCATCCAGCACTTTCTGGGTACGCTCTTGCGATGCACCCGCCGGAAGCTGCGCCATCGTCAGGAACACGCCCTGGTCTTCATCAGGCAGGAACGAACTTGGCAGACGCACGAACAGATAGGCCATGCCGACCACGATGATGATATAGAGCAGCAGATAACGACCGGTGCTGCGCAGAATGTTGCCTACGCTGTCGGTGTAGTGGTGCGTGCTCTTATCAAACATGCGGTTAAACCAGCCGAAGAACCCTTTATGCTCGCCGTGACCGCCTTTCTGAACCGGTTTCAGCATGGTGGCACACAGCGCTGGCGTCAGGATCAACGCCACCAGTACCGACAGCGCCATTGCAGAAACAATGGTGATGGAGAACTGACGGTAAATCGCACCGGTAGAGCCCCCGAAGAAGGCCATCGGAATAAATACCGCGGACAGCACCATCGCGATACCGACCAGCGCGCCCTGGATCTGACCCATGGATTTACGGGTTGCTTCCTTCGGCGGCAGACCTTCTTCCGCCATAACACGCTCGACGTTTTCTACGACCACGATGGCGTCATCCACGAGCAAGCCGATGGCGAGCACCATCCCGAACATCGTCAGGGTATTTATCGAGTAGCCAAATATCGCCAGTATGGCGAAGGTTCCGAGCAGGACGACCGGTACGGCGATGGTTGGGATCAACGTCGCGCGGAAGTTCTGCAGGAACAGATACATCACCAGGAAGACGAGGATGATCGCTTCTACCAGGGTTTTAACCACTTCGTGAATCGAAATTTTAACGAACGGCGTGGTGTCATAGGGATAAACGATCTTCAGACCTGACGGGAAGAACGGTTCCATCTTCTTCAGCTCTGCACGGATAGCCGTTGCGGTGTCCAGGGCGTTAGCACCGGTCGCCAGTTTGATACCCAGACCGGAAGCCGGTTTGCCGTTAAACTTCGCAATGATGTCGTAGTTTTCGCCACCCAGTTCCACTTTTGCCACGTCACGCAGGCGAACCTGCGAACCGTCCTGATTCACTTTCAACAGAATTTTGCTGAACTCATCGGCGGAGGTCAGACGGGTCTGCGCGATGATAGACGCGTTAAGCTGCTGGCCTTTCACCGGCGGTGTACCGCCTAACTGACCGGCTGCCACCTGGGCGTTCTGCGCTTTAATGGCGTTGATGACGTCAACCGGCGTCAGCTGGAAGTTGTTCAGTTTGTTCGGATCCATCCAGATACGCATCGCGTACTGGGAACCGAACAGCTGAACGTCACCCACACCGGAAGTACGGCTGATGGCGTCCTTCATGTTGGCGCCCACGTAGTCGGAAATATCCTCCTGCGTCATGGTGCCGTTGGTATTGATAACGCCAACAACCATCAGGAAGCTACTGGACGATTTCTCGACGCTCACACCCTGCTGTTGTACTTCCTGCGGCAGCAGTGGCATCGCCAGCTGCAGTTTGTTCTGCACCTGCACCTGCGCGATGTCCGCATCGGTACCTGACTCGAAGGTCAGGGTGATCTGGACCGTACCGGTGGAGTCACTGTTTGAGGACATGTACATCAGGTTATCGATACCGTTCATGTTCTGTTCGATAACCTGCGTAACGGTATCCTGCACCGTTTTCGCATCAGCCCCCGGGTAGGTTGCGGAGATCGTCACCGCCGGTGGCGCAATGGTCGGATATTGCGCAACAGGCAGCTTCAGGATCGCAAGTCCCCCGGCCAGCATGATAATAATGGCGATCACCCATGCGAATATGGGGCGATCGATAAAGAAATTAGGCATGTCTTAACGGCTCCTGTTTAAGTTAAGACTTGGTTTGTTCTGACTGGCCAGCGGCCGAAGCTTGTTGTTTATCGTCAGACTTCACTTCCTGTGCTTTTACCTGAGCGCCAGGACGAACTTTTTGCAAACCAGTAACAATCACGCGATCGCCATCTTTCAGACCTTCCGTCACCAGCCATTTATCGCCAATCGCCTGCGTTGCAGTGATATTGCGCGTTTCGACTTTGTCACCGGCACCCACAACCAGTGCGCTCGCATCGCCGCGTGGCGTACGGGTCACACCCTGCTGTGGAACCAGAAGTGCGGTTGGATTCGTTCCTTCTTCCAGACGGGCGCGAACGAACATACCTGGCAACAGGGTGTGGTCAGGGTTCGGGAAAATCGCACGTAAGGTAATGGAACCGGTGGTCTGGTCGACCGTCACATCAGAGAATTCCAGCGTACCTGCCTGCGGGTATTTGATGCCGTCGTTGGTCACCAGCTCCACTTTGGCTTTGCCGTTTTCCTGCTTCAGGGTGCCGTTTGCCAGCTCCTGTTTCAGGCGCAGGAAATCGTTGCTGGACTGCGTCACGTCTACGTAGATCGGATCAAGCTGCTGCACGGTAGCCAGTGCCGTGGCCTGACCGTTCTGCACCAGAGCCCCTTCCGTGACGGAAGATTTACCAATACGACCGCTGATAGGGGAGGTCACTTTGGTATAGGCCAGGTTGATGCGCGCGGTTTCGACAGCCGCTTTCGCTGCCACGACGGCCGCGTTAGCCTGCTGTGCATCCGCCAGAGCAGTGTCGTAATCCTGTTGGCTGATGTACTGCGTACCGAGCAGTTTTTTGTAACGATTCAACGTCAACTGAGAGATTTTGGCCGCCGCTTCCGCTTTCGCCAGGTCGCCTTTCGCACTTTCATAAGACGCCTGATAGGTTGCAGGATCAATCTGATACAGAGACTCACCGGCTTGCACATCGCCGCCTTCGGTGAAGTTACGTTTCAGGATAATGCCGCTCACCTGAGGACGAACTTCCGCAATACGATACGCATTTGTACGGCCAGGTAATTCGGTGGTGATCTGGAGAGGTTCGGATTTGAGCGTCACAACGCCAACTTCCGGCATCTGCTGCGCTCCTTGTTGAGCCTGTTTGTCGTCACATCCTGTAAGCGCTAAGCTGCCTGAGAGCATCAGAACGACCGCCAGAGGCGTTAACCCTCTGTTTTTGTTCATATGTAAACCTCGAGTGTCCGATTTCAAATTGATCAATGGTCCTGAGTCCAAAAACCCATTGCTGCGTTTATATTATCGTCATGCTATGGTACATACATTCACAAATGTATGTAAATCTGACGCCTGTAAATTCACCCACTTATGGCACGAAAAACCAAACAACAAGCACTTGAAACCCGACAACACATTCTGGATGTGGCAATCCGTTTGTTTTCTCAGCAGGGTGTTTCGTCAACCTCGCTGGCTCAGATTGCTCAGGCCGCAGGTGTTACGCGGGGAGCGATTTACTGGCATTTTAAAGACAAGTCAGATCTGTTCAGTGAAATCTGGGAGCTTTCAGAGTCCAGCATTAGCGATCTCGAGAGTGAGTATCGGGCAAAATTCCCTGACGATCCACTCTCAGTATTAAGAGAAATATTAGTATATATCCTTGAAGCGACGGTAGTTGAAGAGCGTCGTCGGTTAATGATGGAAATTATTTTCCACAAATGTGAGTTCGTGGGAGAGATGGCTGTCGTGCAGCAGGCGCAACGCAGCCTTAGTCTGGAAAGCTATGACCGTATTGAACAGAACCTGAACCAGTGCATGCAGGCTAAACTGTTACCGGCCAATCTCCTGACCCGCCGGGCGGCTATTCTGATGCGCAGCTACATTTCGGGCCTGATGGAAAACTGGCTTTTTGCCCCGCAATCCTTTGACCTTAAAGCGGAAGCCCGCAGCTACGTGGCGATTTTACTGGAAATGTTGCAGCTTTGCCCGACGCTGCGCAGTGGCGAATCTTCACTGCCCGCCTGACGCTTTCCAGGATTTATCTCAGAGGCTCACGTTCGCGCTATTCTGCTTCAGGCGAGCGTGATATCCTGCACGCCGGACTATTTTCGGTCATCTTCTGACATCACTCACAACTATGCTGCACACCAATCGCTCGCAACATCCTGTATTTGCATTGCTCTTTGCGACGCTGTTTTTCTTCGCTACGGCCCCGCTTTCCTGGGCCCGCGCCGATAACGGCAATGACATCCCATCACGTGCTGATGTTCAGTCGCAACTCGACACCCTGAATAAACAAAAAGATCTCACGCCTCAGGAAAAACTCATCCAGCAGGACCTGACGGAAACGCTGGAATCGCTGGATAAAATTGAGCGCGTCAAGGCGGAAACCACCCAGCTTCGCCAGAAGGTGGCGCAGGCGCCTGAAAACATGCGCAAGGCAACGGATTCGCTGAGTGCCCTGAGCGATGTGGATAATGACGATGAAACGCGCAAAACGCTGGCAACGCTGTCGCTGCGTCAGCTGGAGTCGCGTGTCGCGCAACTGCTCGACGATCTGCAAACTGCACAGTCGGATCTCGCGACCTACAACAGCCAGCTTGTCTCACTGCAGACTCAGCCCGAACGCGTGCAAAACGCGATGTACGCCGCGTCTCAGCAGCTGCAGCAAATCCGCAACCGGCTGAACGGCACCACGGTGGGTGAAGGCACGCTGCGCCCGACGCAGCAAACGCTGCTGCTGGTTCAGCAGGCGTTACTCAATGCGCAAATCGAACAGCAGCGTAAAAGCCTGGAAGGGAATACGGTGCTGCAGGACACGCTGCAAAAACAGCGTGACTACGTGACTGCCAACATTAACCGCCTGGAACACCAGCTTCAGCTGCTGCAGGAGGCGGTGAACAGCAAGCGTCTGACGCTGACGGAAAAAACCGCCCAGGAGGCGGTATCGCCGGACGAAACCGCCCGTATTCAGGCCAATCCGCTGGTGAAGCAGGAGCTCGACGCGAACCATCAGTTGAGTGAGCGTCTGATTCAGGCGACCGAAAGCGGCAACTCGCTGGTTCAACAGAATATCAAAGTCAAAAACTGGCTGGACCGTGCGCTGCAGTCTGAACGCAACATCAAAGAGCAGATTGCGGTCCTGAAAGGCAGTCTTCTGCTGTCACGCATTCTCTACCAGCAACAGCAGACGCTGCCGTCCGCCGACGAGCTGGAGGACATGACCAACCGCATTGCCGATTTGCGTCTG
Source organism: Enterobacter cloacae complex sp. R_G8 (assembly GCF_024599795.1). Taxonomy (NCBI): domain Bacteria; kingdom Pseudomonadati; phylum Pseudomonadota; class Gammaproteobacteria; order Enterobacterales; family Enterobacteriaceae; genus Enterobacter; species Enterobacter cloacae complex sp. R_G8. The sequence continues at coordinate 3,960,543 of NZ_CP102246.1, read as the reverse complement.
GAACAGTTTGATGTCAACCAGCAACGCGACGCCCTTTTCCAGAGCGATACCTTTGTCGCCAAAATAGAAGAGGGCCACTCCAGCGAAGTGAACCCGGAAGTGCACGACGCGCTGTTGCAGGTAATCGATATGCGCCGAGAGCTCCTCGACCAGCTCAATAAACAGCTGGGTAACCAGCTGATGATGGCGATTAACCTGCAGATCAACCAGCAGCAATTGGTGAGCGTGTCTAAAAGTCTGCAGGAGATTTTGACCCAGCAGATTTTCTGGGTTAACAGCAACAAACCGATGGACTGGGACTGGGTTAAATCCTTCCCGGAGACGCTGAAAACGCAGATTAAGGGCATGAAAATCACCGTCAACTGGGAGAAAGCCTGGCCCGCGGTGATGATTGCCTTTCTGGCGGGATTACCGCTGTTACTGATTGCCGGCCTGATCCGCTGGCGTCTGGGTTGGCTGAAGAACTATCAGGCGAAGCTGGCGTCAGAAGTGGGGCAACTGCGCAACGATAGCCAACTCCATACGCCAAAAGCGATTCTGATCGATCTTATTCGTGCGCTGCCGGTGTGTCTGATCATTCTGGCGGTTGGCCTGATCCTGCTCACGATGCAGCTTAACGTCAGCGATTTGCTGTGGGCCTTCAGTAAAAAACTGGCGCTGTTCTGGCTGGTGTTTGGCGTGTGCTGGAAAGTGCTGGAAAAAGACGGCGTGGCGGTACGTCACTTCAACATGCCGGAACAACTGACCAGCCACTGGCGTCGTCAGATTGTCCGCATCAGCCTGGCGCTCCTGCCGCTGCACTTCTGGTCGGTGGTCTCGGAGCTTTCTCCGCTGCATCTGATGGATGACGTCCTGGGTCAGCTGGTCATTCTGCTGAACCTGCTGCTGATAGCCATTCTGATGTGGCCGATGTGTCGCGATAGCTGGCGTGATAAAGAGTCCCATAATCTTCGTCTGGCCACCGTCACGGTGCTGGCAATCATTCCGCTGGCGCTGATGGTGCTCACGGCGACGGGCTACTTCTATACCACGCTGCGCCTGTCCGGACGCTGGATCGAAACGGTCTATCTGGTGATCGTCTGGAATCTGCTCTATCAGACCGTGCTGCGTGGCCTGAGTGTGGCGGCTCGCCGTATCGCTTATCGTCGCGCCATCGCGCGTCGTCAGCATCAGGTGAAAGAGGGCGCTGAAGGGGCGGAGCCGCAGGAAGAGCCGACCATCGCGCTGGAGCAGGTTAACCAGCAGACGCTGCGTATCACCATGCTGGTGATGATCGCCCTGTTCGCGGTGATGTTCTGGGCTATCTGGTCTGATTTGATTACCGTCTTCGCTTATCTCGACAGTATCACCCTCTGGCAGTACAGCGGGACCGAAGCTGGCGCTGCGGTGATGAAGAGCGTCACCATGGGTAGCCTGCTGTTTGCGGTGGTGTCGTCGATGGTGGCCTGGGCGCTAATTCGAAACCTGCCGGGCCTGCTGGAAGTGCTGGTGCTGTCGCGCCTGAACCTGCGTCAGGGGGCCTCCTATGCCATTACCACCATCCTCAACTACGTCATTATTATTGTCGGGGCGATGACGGTCTTTGGCTCGCTCGGCGTGTCGTGGGATAAACTGCAGTGGCTGGCGGCAGCCCTCTCTGTGGGTCTCGGTTTTGGCCTGCAGGAGATTTTCGGTAACTTCGTTTCCGGCCTGATCATCCTGTTCGAACGTCCGGTGCGAATCGGCGATACGGTGACCATCGGGACCTTCTCCGGTACCGTCAGCAAGATCCGCATTCGTGCGACCACCATTACCGACTTCGATCGCAAAGAGGTGATCATCCCGAACAAAGCGTTCGTGACCGAGCGTCTGATCAACTGGTCGCTCTCTGATACGACAACGCGTGTGGTGATCCGCCTCGGCGTAGCCTACGGTTCGGATCTGGATAAGGTGAAAGAGGTATTGCTGAAGGCCGCAAAAGAGCATCCAAAGGTTATGCACGAGCCTGCGCCAGATGTCTTCTTCACCACCTTCGGGCCGAGTACGCTGGATCACGAGCTGCGTTTATACGTGCGTGAGCTTCGCGATCGCAGCTACACCGTGGATGAACTGAACCGCTCCATCGACCGTCTGTGCCGTGAAAACAATATCAATATTGCTTTCAACCAGCTTGAGGTTCACCTGCATAATGAGAAAGGTGACGAGCATACGGAAGTGAAGCGTGAGATTAAGGGTGACGATCCGACACCAGCCTAATCTCTATTCCCTCAGCCCTCAGGGCTGAGGGAACGATTTTCTCCCTCTCCCTTAGGGAGAGGGCTGGGGTGAGGGTAATTTTCCCTCAAAATCCCGCCGTACAATCTCCAGCGCCTTCAGCACCGTTTCTGCCGGGATCTCATGATTCTCCAGCAGCATAATCAAATCGACGGCCAGTTTGACCTCATCCGGGGCATTTTCCAGCGACATGTGTGGCTCCTTTTAACGGGTCAGGCGTTCAATCACGCGTTCTATCTCTTCCAGCGCCTGACGGCAACGGACAAGACGTCCTTCCAGCGCGTCAATCTCGCGCATTAGTATCTGCTGTTCTTCCAGCGTTTCACTGTTGTTCAGACGCGCTTCCCGCTCGCGCTTCATCTCAAACAGACGGCGTTCAAACTCCTGGTGCTCCAGCCGTTTGCGCTGCCATTTTCCGAGGCCCGGTGACGCGCTGTCCCAGCTGCGCAGGGGCCAGGCTGCGATCTCCCGGTGCAGGGCGGTGATCTGGCTGGTGAGGTGCTCCGCAAGCCAGGCCACCTGCTCATGTTTACCGTCATTCACGGCCTGATGCAGTTCATCGAGGTTGGTCTGCGCTTCGTCAAGATAGTCTTTCATCAGTGTACTTCGGGTATGAAATAACTGCCGGTCAAAGCGTGGTTTGAGCGTCGCATGCTGCATCAGCGGTGACGCCTGCGTGCGCAGGGCAATGAGCTGATTTTGCAGCGTCTCTAAAAGCAGGGCTATTTTCAAGGCGCGCTCCAGTGGTAAAGTAGCCGTTCAGTTTGATAACGATTCGCATTATGCAGCGTACTATTTTAATCATCATTGGCTGGCTCGCGGTAGTGTTGGGCACGCTGGGCGTGGTTTTACCGCTTTTGCCCACGACGCCGTTTATTCTGCTGGCAGCCTGGTGTTTTGCCCGCTCATCTCCGCGTTTTCACCACTGGCTGCTGTATCGCTCGTGGTTTGGCGGGTACTTGCGCTACTGGCAAAAACACCGGGCCATGCCGCCTGGCGCAAAGCCGCGTGCGATTGCAGTCATCCTCATCACCTTCGCCATTTCATTATGGCTGGTGAAAATGATGTGGGTGCGGATCCTGCTGCTGATCATTCTCTCCTGCCTGCTTATCTTCATGTGGCGGATCCCCGTGGTTGATGAAAAGCAACAAAAGCACTGAAGCCTTATAATGGCTGTTGCAATTATTGCGCGCAGCCAGTAAATTCGACCGTTTTCGAGCACAGGTGCGCCTGGTTAAAGGTTAAGCAATTGTTACCTTTACCGACTCTTTGCGCGCTGTGAGTAACACTGTTTCATTTAGGCACAAACCGATGACCGCAACTGCACAGCAGCTTGAATATCTGAAAAACAGCATCAAAAGCATCCAGGACTATCCAAAACCTGGCATTCTTTTCCGTGATGTCACCAGCTTGCTGGAAGACCCGAAAGCGTACGCCCTCAGCATTGAACTGCTGGTAGAGCGTTATAAAAACGCCGGGATCACCAAAGTAGTAGGTACCGAAGCCCGTGGCTTCCTGTTCGGCGCACCAGTGGCGCTGGCTATGGGCGTGGGTTTTGTGCCGGTGCGTAAACCGCGCAAACTGCCACGTGAAACCATCGCGGAGAGCTATGAGCTGGAATACGGCACCGATCAGCTGGAAATCCATGTTGATGCCATCAAGCCTGGCGACAAAGTGCTGGTGGTTGACGATCTGCTGGCAACCGGTGGCACCATCGAAGCGACCGTGAAGCTGATCCGTCGTCTGGGTGGTGAAGTGACCGATGCGGCATTCATCATCAACCTGTTCGATCTGGGCGGTGAACAGCGCCTGGAAAAACAGGGTATTACCAGCTACAGCCTGGTGCCATTCCCGGGTCACTGATCCCGGTTTTCACAACCTCGCTCAATGGGTGAGGTTGTGATAGCATTCCCCTCCATAAATTCACCTTCCAGCGTTGCAGAGCCTGCCCATGAGTTATCAGGTGTTAGCCCGTAAATGGCGACCACAAACCTTTGCCGACGTTGTCGGTCAGGAACATGTGCTGACGGCCCTGGCGAACGGCTTGTCGCTAGGTCGTATCCATCACGCCTATCTCTTCTCCGGTACCCGCGGCGTCGGTAAAACCTCTATTGCCCGTTTACTGGCAAAAGGTCTGAACTGCGAGACCGGGATCACCGCCACGCCGTGTGGCGTGTGTGACAACTGCCGTGAGATCGAGCAGGGGCGCTTTGTCGATCTGATCGAGATCGACGCCGCCTCGCGCACCAAAGTTGAAGATACCCGCGATCTGCTGGATAACGTGCAGTACGCCCCGGCGCGTGGCCGCTTCAAGGTCTATCTGATCGATGAAGTTCACATGCTGTCGCGTCACAGCTTCAACGCCCTGCTGAAAACGCTGGAAGAGCCGCCGGCCCATGTGAAATTCCTGCTGGCGACGACCGATCCGCAAAAGCTGCCGGTCACCATTCTGTCGCGCTGCCTGCAGTTCCATCTGAAGGCGCTGGACGTTGAGCAGATCCGTGCGCAGCTGGAACACATTCTTGATGAAGAGCACATTGTCCACGAACCGCGCGCCCTGCAACTGCTGGCCCGCGCGGCGGACGGCAGCCTGCGTGATGCGCTAAGCCTGACCGATCAGGCGATTGCCAGCGGTGACGGTAAACTGTCGACGGACGCGGTCAGCGCCATGCTCGGCACGCTGGATGACGACCAGGCGCTGTCTCTCATTGAAGCCATGATTGCCGCTAACGGTGAGCGCGTCATGTCGCTGGTGAACGCGGCCGCGGCCCGTGGCGTCGAGTGGGAAGCCCTGCTGGTCGAGATGCTTAGCCTGCTGCACCGCGTGGCGATGCTACAGCTCTCTCCGTCGGCGATTGGCGCGGATATGGCGACCATTGAACAGCGGATGCGTGAACTTGCCCGCACCGTACCGCCTGCTGATGTGCAGCTTTACTACCAGACCTTACTGATTGGCCGTAAAGAGCTGCCGTTTGCGCCGGATCCTAGAATGGGCGTTGAAATGACGCTGCTGCGTGCGCTGGCGTTCCATCCGCGTATGCCGCTGCCAGAGCCAGAAGTGCCGCGGCAGTCTTTCGCCCCGGCTGCCCCTACGGCGGTGATGTCGCCGCAGCAGGTACCAGCACAGCCGGCAGCGCCGCCGCCACAAAATGTGCCGCTGTCGGATGCCACCAGTTCGGTGCTTGCCGCCCGCAGCCAGTTGCAGCGGGCGCAGGGAGCAACCAAACCAAAAAAGAGTGAACCGGCAGCGCCAGGAAGAGCGCGGCCGGTTAACAACGCCGCGCTTGAACGACTGGCCTCGGTAACGGAGCGCGTACAGTCGCGCCCGGCACCGTCCGCGCTCGAGCAAAAAGCCCCGGTGAAAGAAGAGGCTTACCGCTGGAAGTCGACGACCATCGTCGAAGAGGTGAAGAAAGAGGTCGCCACGCCAAAAGCGCTGAAAAAAGCGCTGGAGCATGAAAAAACACCGGAGCTTTCCGCGAAGCTCGCGGAAGAGTCTATCGCGCGTGACGCCTGGGCTGCAGAGGTCAGTAAACTGCAGCTGCCGAAGCTGGTCGAGCAGGTCGCGCTGAATGCCTGGAAAGAGCAGGACGGTAATCAGGTGCGTTTGCATCTGCGTCCGGGTCAACGGCACCTGAATTCCCCTGGCGCGCAAAAGGCGCTGGCTGAGGCGCTCGCCACATTACAGGGTGCACCGGTTGAATTGACTATCATTGAAGATGATAATCCGGCGGTGCGAACGCCACTGGAGTGGCGACAGGCCATTTATGAAGAGAAACTCGCGCAGGCGCGTGAGTCGATTATTGCGGATAACAATATCCAGACCCTGCGCCGGTTCTTCGACGCCGATCTGGATGAAGAGAGTATTCGCCCCATTTGATCGTGAGTCTGACTTACGGTTGTCATCGTTAAACGTGAAAGAGAGAGAAGCCTATGTTTGGTGGAAAAGGCGGTCTGGGTGGCCTGATGAAGCAGGCTCAGCAGATGCAGGAAAAAATGCAGAAGATGCAGGAAGAGATCGCTCAGCTGGAAGTCACGGGTGAATCCGGTGCCGGTCTGGTCAAGGTGACCATCAACGGTGCGCATAACTGCCGCCGCGTTGAAATCGATCCAAGCCTGCTCGAAGACGACAAAGAGATGCTGGAAGATCTGGTTGCAGCCGCGTTTAACGATGCCGCGCGCCGTATCGACGAAACCCAGAAAGAGAAAATGGCCTCTGTTTCCAGCGGTATGCAACTGCCGCCGGGCTTCAAGATGCCGTTCTGATGCAAACCAGTCCGCTGCTCACGCAGTTAATGGAAGCGTTGCGCTGCCTGCCGGGCGTTGGCCCGAAGTCGGCGCAGCGTATGGCGTTTACGCTATTGCAGCGCGACCGCAGCGGCGGGATGCGCCTGGCGCAGGCTCTGACCCGCGCCATGTCAGAAATTGGTCACTGCGCGGATTGCCGTACCTTTACCGAGCAGGACGTCTGTAATATTTGCTCGAATCCGCGTCGTCAGGAGAACGGTCAGATTTGCGTGGTGGAGAGTCCGGCGGACATCTACGCCATCGAACAAACCGGGCAGTTCTCTGGCCGCTATTTCGTGCTGATGGGGCATCTCTCCCCGCTGGACGGTATCGGTCCGGATGATATCGGTCTTGATCGCCTTGAACAGCGTCTGGGATCCGAGACCATCAAAGAGGTGATCCTCGCCACCAACCCCACGGTGGAAGGGGAGGCAACCGCTAACTACATCGCCGAGCTGTGCGCGCAGTATGGCGTTGACGCCAGCCGTATCGCTCACGGTGTGCCGGTTGGCGGTGAGCTGGAGATGGTTGATGGCACCACGCTGTCGCACTCTCTGGCCGGTCGTCACAAGATTATTTTCTGACCAAACGGAGGCGGCGTTCGCGGCCTCCGCTTGAAAATTTCCCTGCTTATCCCCATCTCTCCCTCAACGTTTTACAACCCCATTAAATGGCATTGTTGAGGTCGACTTAGATGAAAGGACAAGAAACCCGTGGTTTCCAGTCAGAAGTAAAACAGCTTCTGCACCTGATGATCCATTCCCTGTATTCCAACAAAGAAATCTTCCTGCGTGAGCTGATTTCCAACGCCTCCGATGCGGCGGACAAGCTGCGCTTCCGCGCGCTGTCTAACCCGGATCTGTATGAAGGCGACGGCGAGCTGCGCGTGCGCGTCTCTTTCAATAAAGAGAACCGTACCCTGACCATCGCCGATAACGGCATCGGCATGAACCGCGACGAGGTGATCGACCACCTCGGGACTATCGCCAAATCCGGGACTAAAGCGTTCCTGGAATCTATGGGCTCTGACCAGGCGAAAGACAGCCAGCTGATCGGCCAGTTCGGCGTGGGCTTCTATTCGGCGTTTATCGTGGCGGACAAAGTCACCGTGCGTACACGTGCGGCGGGCGACAGCGCGGAAAACGGCGTGTTCTGGGAATCCAAAGGTGAAGGTGAATACACCGTTGATGACATCACCAAAGCGGATCGCGGCACCGAAATCACCCTGCACCTGCGTGAAGGCGAAGACGATTTCCTGAACGACTGGCGCGTGCGCTCCATCATCAGCAAATATTCCGACCACATTGCCCTGCCGGTTGAAATTGAAAAACAGGAAGAGAAAGACGGTGAAACCGTGGTCTCCTGGGAGAAAATCAACAAGGCGCAGGCCCTGTGGACGCGCAATAAGGCTGAAATCAAGGACGATGAATACAACGAGTTCTACAAACACATCGCCCACGACTTTACCGATCCGCTGACCTGGAGCCATAACCGTGTGGAAGGTAAGCAGGAGTACACCAGCCTGCTGTATATCCCGTCGCAGGCGCCGTGGGATATGTGGAACCGCGATCACAAGCACGGCCTGAAGCTTTACGTTCAGCGCGTCTTCATCATGGACGACGCCGAGCAGTTCATGCCGAACTACCTGCGCTTTGTCCGTGGTCTGATTGATTCCAACGATCTGCCGCTGAACGTCTCCCGTGAAATTCTGCAGGACAGCACCGTGACCCGCAACCTGCGTAACGCGCTGACCAAACGTACGCTGCAGATGCTGGAAAAACTGGCCAAAGACGACGCGGAAAAATACCAGACCTTCTGGAAACAGTTCGGCCTGGTGCTGAAAGAAGGCCCGGCGGAAGACACCGCGAACGTGGAAGCGATCGCTAAACTGCTGCGCTTTGCCTCTACGCACACCGATTCCTCCGCGCAGACCGTGTCGCTGGAAGAGTACGTCTCCCGCATGAAAGAAGGGCAGGAGAAGATCTACTACATCACCGCCGACAGCTACGCCGCGGCGAAGAGCAGCCCACACCTGGAACTGCTGCGTAAGAAAGGCATCGAAGTGCTGCTGCTTTCTGACCGCATCGACGAGTGGATGATGAACTACCTGACCGAGTTCGACGGTAAGCCATTCCAGTCTGTTGCCAAAGCCGACGAGTCCATCGATAAGCTGGCGGATGAAGTGGATGAAAGCGCGAAAGAAGCCGAGAAGGCGCTGGAGCCGTTCGTTGAGCGCGTGAAAACCCTGCTGGGCGACCGTGTGAAAGAGGTGCGCTTCACCCACCGTCTGACCGATACCCCGGCGATTGTGACCACCGATGCGGACGAAATGGGTACCCAGATGGCGAAACTGTTCGCCGCGGCGGGTCAGGCGATGCCAGAAGTGAAATATATCTTCGAGCTGAACCCGGATCACCCGCTGGTGAAACGCGCGGCGGATACCCAGGACGAAACCCGTTTTGCCGAGTGGGTTGAACTGCTGCTGGATCAGTCTCTGCTGGCCGAGCGCGGCACGCTGGAAGATCCTAACCTCTTCATTAAACGTGTGAATGCGCTGCTGCTGGCGTAATTGACCACGCCTCCCCTGGTCTTCTCCCTCTCCCCGTGGGAGAGGGCCGGGGTGAGGGCACCAGACCGCACTCCCCCAAATAATCTCCCCTCATTAACCGTTTCAGCCCTCCTGCCTTCCTTGAGCCACATCCGTTCTGGTGGTATTGTTTAGCGCTTTTGAAAAATTGAATCGACTTTTGAGGGGATTTTCGCAATGCGTATTATTCTGCTTGGCGCTCCGGGCGCGGGTAAAGGAACTCAGGCTCAGTTCATCATGGAGAAATACGGTATTCCGCAAATCTCCACCGGTGATATGCTGCGCGCCGCTGTTAAATCTGGCTCTGAGCTGGGTAAACAAGCGAAAGACATCATGGACGCAGGCAAGCTGGTGACTGACGAGCTGGTTATCGCTCTGGTCAAAGAGCGCATTGCTCAGGAAGACTGCCGTAACGGTTTCCTGCTGGACGGCTTCCCGCGTACCATTCCTCAGGCTGACGCCATGAAAGAAGCGGGCATCAACGTGGATTACGTACTGGAGTTCGATGTACCGGACGAGCTGATCGTTGACCGTATCGTGGGCCGTCGCGTACACGCTGCTTCTGGCCGCGTTTACCACATCAAATTCAACCCACCTAAGGTTGAAGGTAAAGACGACGTGACCGGCGAAGAGCTGACCACCCGTAAAGACGATCAGGAAGAGACCGTGCGTAAGCGCCTGGTGGAATACCATCAGATGACTGCGCCGCTGATCGGCTACTACACCAAAGAAGCGCAGGCGGGTAACACCAAATACGCGAAAGTTGACGGCACCAAAGCCGTGGCTGATGTGCGTGCAGAGCTGGAAAAAATCCTCGGCTAATCGTACCCCTCTCACCCGGGCTCCCGGGTGAGAATATTTCTCATCTCACCTATTACAGCAATGGGTTCCGTTTAAACGCATTTCCGCTACAATTGACAACCATTCAAATGGTTAAGAGGCGTGAATGAGTCAGGCGAAAACCGGCATCCTGCTTGCCAATCTGGGCACTCCAGAAGCACCTACATCAGACGCGGTAAAACGCTACCTGCGACAATTTTTAAGCGACACGCGCGTCGTGGATTTTCCGCGACTGCTGTGGTGGCCGCTGCTGCGTGGCGTCATTCTGCCGATCCGTTCTCCGCGCGTCGCCAAACTCTATCAGTCCGTGTGGATGGAAGAGGGTTCTCCACTGATGGTCTACAGCCGTCGCCAGGAGAAGGCGCTGGCCGCCCGCCTGCCGGATATGCCCGTCGCGCTCGGTATGAGCTACGGAAAACCGTCCCTCGAAAGCGCGGTGGAAACACTGCTGGCGCAGGGCGTGGACCACATCGTCGTGCTGGCACTCTACCCGCAGTATTCCTGCTCGACGGTCGCTGCCGTCTGGGACGAGCTGGCCCGCATTCTGGCGACCCGCCGCCGCATTCCGGGCGTGACGTTTATTCGCGACTACGCCGATAACGAACTGTACATCAAAGCGCTTGCCAACAGCGCGCGCGCGTCGTTTGAAAAACACGGCGAGCCGGATCTGCTGCTGCTCTCCTATCACGGCATTCCGCAGCGTTTCGCCAACGAAGGGGATGATTATCCGCAGCGCTGTCGCGATACCACCCGTGAGCTGGTCTCCGCGCTCGGCCTGCCGCCGGAGAAGGTGATGATGACTTTCCAGTCGCGCTTTGGTCGCGAGCCGTGGTTGACGCCGTATACGGATGAAACCCTCAAAATGCTCGGCGAGAAAGGCGTGAAGCATATTCAGGTAATGTCCCCGGGCTTCTCGGCCGATTGCCTGGAAACGCTGGAGGAGATCGCGGTGCAAAACCGGGAGTTCTTCCTTGAGGCTGGCGGTGAGAAGTACGAGTACATTCCGGCACTTAACGACTCCCCTGAGCATATCGACATGATGGTCTCGCTGGTGAAAAACAGCCGCTGATCGCACTTCGGGCCGGGTTTGTGCTACCATTCCCGGCCCATATTCTTTGCACAGTTCAGACCATGAAATTTCCCGGTAAACGCAAATCCAAACACTACTTCCCCGTTGATGCCCGCGATCCGCTCCTGCAGCAAATTCAGCCAGAAAATGAAACCAGTGCGGCATGGGTCGTCGGTATCGATCAGACGCTGGTGGACATTGAAGCGAAAGTGGATGATGCGTTTGTCGCCCGTTATGGTCTGAGCGCTGGGCACTCGCTGGTGATCGAAGATGACGTTGCCGAAGCCCTGTATCAGGAGCTGGTGCGTGACAATCTGATCACCCATCAGTTTGCCGGCGGCACCATCGGCAATACCATGCACAACTACTCCGTTCTGGCAGACGACCGCTCGGTGCTGCTCGGCGTGATGTGCAGTAACATCGAAATTGGTGGCTACGCCTATCGTTACCTGTGCAACACCTCCAGTCGTACCGACCTGAACTATCTCCAGGGCGTCGACGGCCCGATTGGCCGCTGCTTTACGCTGATCGGGGAATCCGGTGAGCGAACCTTCGCCATCAGCCCAGGCCACATGAACAAGCTGCGTGCAGAGAGTATTCCGGAAGAGGTGATTGCGGGCGCGTCGGCGCTGGTGCTCACCTCCTACCTGGTGCGCTGCAAGCCGGGCGAGCCGATGCCGGAAGCCACCATGAAGGCGATTGAGTACGCGAAGAAGTACGATGTGCCGGTGGTCCTGACGCTGGGAACGAAATTTGTGATTGCCGACAACCCGGAGTGGTGGCAGGCCTTCCTGAAAGAGCATGTCTCCATTCTGGCGATGAACGAAGAAGAGGCTGAGGCCCTCACCGGCGAGAGCGATCCGCTGCTGGCGTCCGACAAAGCGCTGGACTGGGTGGATCTGGTGCTCTGCACCGCCGGACCGGTCGGTCTGTATATGGCTGGCTTCACGGAAGAAGAGAGCAAGCGTAAAACCCAGCATCCGCTGCTGCCTGGCGCCATCGCCGAGTTCAACCAGTATGAGTTCAGCCGCGGTATGCGTTTTAAAGACTGTGTTAATCCGCTGCGTATCTACTCCCACATCGCTCCGTATATGGGCGGGCCGGAGAAGATCATGAACACCAACGGCGCGGGCGACGGTGCGCTGGCGGCGTTGCTGCACGATATCACCGCCAATGCTTACCACAAAACCAACGTGCCGAATTCAAGTAAGCATAAGTTCAGCTGGCTGACCTATTCGTCGCTGGCGCAGGTATGTAAGTATGCGAACCGCGTAAGTTATCAGGTGCTGAACCAGCACTCCCCGCGCTTAACGCGTGGTCTGCCGGAAAGGGAAGACAGCCTCGAAGAGGCGTACTGGGACAGGTAAAAGCAAAACGGCAACGCATGTTGCCGTTTTTTAGTGTTTATTCCCTCTCCCGGTGGGAGAGGGCCAGGGTGAGGGCATCAGGCCGCACGAAACTTACCTCGTCACAGCCTCTTCAACCGGCGGCTTCGCCAGCAGCGTCAGCATCGTGTTCGCAATTTCACGCTCACCCATCACCACTCGATCCGCACCGCGCTCGGTGATGTACTCCACCTCGTCGTCATAATGCGCGCGGGCTATGATCTCAATCGTTGGGCATTTCTCGCGTGCGGTTGCCACAATTTCACCCGCTTCATAGCCGTTTGGAATGGTCAGCAGCAGCCAGCGGGCGCAGTCCAGATGCGCCAGGTTCATTATTTCTTCATTCGCTGCATTGCCCAGCACTGCGCGAATACCGCGCTCACGCAGCTCATCAACGCGGGTGCGTGAGGTTTCAATCACCACCAGCGGAATACCCTGCTCCATCAGCTTCTCGCCAAGCAGGCTACCCACGCGGCCAAAGCCGACCAGCAGGGCATGATTGCAAATATCCACCGGGATCTGCTTCTCTTCTTCGATGGCCTCTTCGAGCGTCTGCTCTTCAAGGGTTTCCGTTTTATCGAGATATTTTTCCAGCAGCGCGAACAGCACCGGGTTGAGCATAATGGAGAGGATCGCCCCCGCCAGCACCAGATTCTGTCCGGCCTGCGGCAGCAGGTTCAGTGCCATGCCCAGACCCGCCAGAATAAAGGCGAATTCACCAATCTGTGCCAGGCTGGCGGCGATGGTCAGTGCCGTACGCGGCGAGTGGCCGAACATTCGCACCAGGAAGAAGGCAGCGACTGACTTACCAAAGATGATAATCGCCAGTGTCCCCAGTACGGCCAGCGGCTGCTGAACCAGAATCATCGGATCAAACAGCATCCCGACGGAGACAAAGAACAGCACCGCAAACGCATCACGCAGCGGCAGCGTATCGTGCGCGGCGCGGTGGCTCAGCTCGGATTCATTCAGCACCATCCCGGCGAAGAACGCCCCCAGAGCAAAGGAGACATCAAACAGCTCCACCGCACCAAAGGCAATCCCCAGTGCCAGCGCAAGGACGGAGAGGGTAAACAGCTCTCGCGAGCCGGTGGCCGCGCTGCGCGACATGATCCACGGCACCAGTCGGCGGCCCACCAGCATCATGATGGCGATAAACGCCACGACTTTACCGATGGTGATACTCATATCCAGCGCCAGCGAGGCAAAGCCGACGTTGTCCTTTTCCATCATCCCGGCGACGGCAGGCAGCAGCACCAGGGTCAGCACCATCACCAGGTCTTCAACAATCAGCCAGCCTATCGCGATTTGTCCACGCTGGCTGTCAATCAGCTGTCTCTCTTCAAGCGCGCGCAGCAGGACCACGGTACTGGCGGTTGACAGACACAGCCCAAACACGATACCGGTCATTAACGACCAGCCCAGCACAGCTGAAAGCGCCATCCCCAGCAGCGTCGCTACCCCTATCTGGGCGATCGCTCCCGGTATGGCGATAGACTTTACCGCCATCAGATCCTTCAGTGAGAAATGCAGACCCACACCAAACATCAGCAGAATCACGCCTAATTCCGCCAGTTCAGGCGCCAGTTTGGTATCCGCCACGAAACCTGGCGTAAACGGCCCTGCCAGTACACCGGCTAATAAATAGCCCACGAGAGGGGAAATACGCAGTTTATTGGCAATCATGCCGAGAATAAAAGCGAGCACAAGTCCACCAACAATGGTGGTGATAAGCGGTGTGGCGTGGTGCATTCCGTCTCCTTTCGTTGTGGGTGTTCCATTTTGGTGAAAACCAAAAACCAGGTAATAGTTTATGACAATTTTTACCCTTATGTTTATGAATAATTGTTGAAGTTTGAATAAAACAGCAATATGCGTGTAAAAAAGCAAGTTTTGGCAAATTCACAGGAGGGAAGGAGAAGAAAGCCTTATGCCATCGGGAAGGTGGGCTGCCAATGTTAAACTTTGGCAGCCGTGAAATTACGCTTTGTGACGATTATCAGGCAGGAATATGGTCAACATCCCCAGAAGTGGCAGGAAAGCGCAGATTTTATAAACCAGGAAGATACTGGTGTGGTCGGCAACCATGCCTAACACGGCTGCACCAAGGCCGCCCATGCCGAAGGCGAAACCAAAGAAGAGCCCGGAAACCATACCAATACGCCCCGGTAACAACTCCTGCGCATACACCAGAATAGCCGAGAACGCCGAGGCGAGAATAAAACCAATGATCACCGTTAAAATGCCCGTCCATTCAAGGCTGGCGTAAGGCAAAATAAGGGTAAAGGGGGCAACGCCAAGGATAGAGCCCCAAATAACATATTTACGGCCAATTTTATCCCCGACTGGCCCGCCAATCACCGTCCCTGCCGCGACGGCAAACAGGAAGGCAAACAGGTGGAACTGCGCGTTTTGTACCGATAATCCAAATTTTTGCATCAGGTAAAAGGTGTAATAGCTGCTGATGCTCGCCATATAGAAATATTTCGAGAAAATCAGCACCAGCAGCACGGACACCGCGAGAATAACCTTATTGCGGGGAAGGGGATTGATAACTTTTGCTTTAGGTTTGCCTTTGTTTACGCGGTGCTGCGCGGCATACCAGCGACTGATCTGCGCGAGCACAACGATCGCCAGCAGGGCGGCCAGCACAAACCAGGCGACGTTACCCTTTCCGTATGGCGCAATGATCACTGCCGCCAGCAGCGGGCCGAGGGAACTGCCAAAATTACCGCCCACCTGGAAGAGTGACTGCGCCAGCCCGTGACGCCCGCCAGAGGCCATGCGTGCCACGCGGGAGGATTCCGGATGGAAGACCGACGAGCCGGTGCCGACCAGCGCCGCGGCAAGCAGCACCGCTTCAAAACTGCCTGCCACGGCCAACAGCACCAGCCCGCTCAGGGTGAAGCACATGCCAATCGGCAGTGACCAGGGCATCGGATATTTGTCCGTCCAGTACCCGACAATGGGTTGCAGTAGCGAAGAGGCCAGCTGGAAGGTCAGGGTGATCATCCCAATCTGCACAAAGGTTAACGAAAACTCGGATTGCAGCAGCGGGTAAATCGCCAGGATCAGCGACTGGATCATGTCGTTGAGCAGATGGGAGAGGCTAATAGCGCCTAAGACTTTAAATGAAGTGCGCGAGGGTGGCGGTGACGCCGGCGCGCCCGAAACGGACTGGGTTGATTCACTGATTGCCATAAATACCACGTCGTGAGTGATGGAAAATGCAGGGTGTAATTATTATCCAACTAACATACCTGCCAGCGACATTTGAAGAAAGTCGCAATTATGAAAACTTATTTGTCTATTCTTGTTACTCACTGTAATTTTTGCGTTTGTCTATTGGTCAGGGAGAGAGAAGATGAAGTTAATGAAGCATGGCGTTGCGCTGGCGCTGCTCGCCGCATGGGGTCTGGTAAGCCTGCCCGCACAGGCGTATGAAAAAGACAAAACGTATAAAATTACTATCCTGCATACCAACGACCATCATGGCCATTTCTGGCGCAGTGAGTACGGCGAATATGGTCTCTCCGCGCAAAAAACGCTGGTGGATGGCATTCGTAAAGAAGTTGCCGCCGAAGGGGGCAGCGTGCTGCTGCTGTCGGGCGGTGATATCAATACCGGTGTGCCGGAGTCCGATTTACAGGATGCCGAGCCTGATTTTCGCGGCATGAATTTAATCGGTTACGATGCGATGGCCGTCGGAAACCATGAGTTTGATAACCCACTGAGCGTCCTGCGTCAGCAGGAGAAGTGGTCAAAATTCCCGTTCCTCTCCGCCAATATCTATCAGAAAAGCACCGGCGAGCGCCTGTTTAAACCGTGGGCGCTGTTTAAGCGTCAGGATCTGAAAATCGCGGTGATTGGCCTCACCACGGACGATACGGCAAAAATTGGCAACCCGGAGTTCTTTACCGATATCGAATTCCGTAAACCGGCAGACGAAGCGAAGCTGGTGATTCAGGAGTTGCAGCAAAACGAAAAGCCGGACGTGATCATCGCCACCACCCATATGGGCCATTACGACAACGGTGAGCATGGTTCTAACGCGCCGGGCGACGTTGAAATGGCGCGCAGCCTGCCTGCTGGCTCACTGGCGATGATTGTGGGTGGTCACTCACAAGATCCGGTGTGCATGGCGTCAGAGAATAAAAAACAGGTGGATTATGTTCCGGGCACGCCGTGTGCACCAGACCGTCAGAACGGGATCTGGATTGTGCAGGCGCACGAGTGGGGTAAATACGTTGGCCGTGCCGACTTTGAGTTCCGTAACGGCGAGATGAAACTGGTGCATTACCAGCTCATCCCGGTCAACCTGAAGAAAAAAGTGACCTACCCGGACGGGAAAAGTGAGCGCGTACTCTACACCCCGGAGATCCCTGAGAACCCACAGATGCTCTCCCTGTTAACCCCGTTCCAGAATAAAGGCAAAGCGCAGCTGGACGTGAAAATCGGTACGCTGAACGGGCGTCTGGAAGGGGACCGCAGCAAAGTCCGTTTCGTACAGACCAATATGGGTCACCTGGTGCTGGCGGCACAAATCGCGCGCACCGGCGCTGATTTTGGTGTGATGAGCGGCGGCGGGATCCGTGATTCCATCGAAGGCGGGAATATCACCTATAAAGATGTGCTGAAGGTGCAGCCGTTTGGCAACGTGGTGGTTTATGCCGACATGAGCGGGAAAGAGGTGATTGAGTACCTTACCGCCGTGGCGCAGATGAAGCCGGACTCTGGCGCCTATCCGCAGTTCGCTAACGTCAGCTTTGTGGCCAAAGACGGCAAGCTCAACGATCTCAAAATCAAGGGTGAGCCGGTTGATCCCGCGAAAACCTACCGTCTGGCAACCTTAAGCTTTAATGCCACCGGCGGTGATGGTTATCCGCACATCGATAACAAACCGGGCTATGTGAATACCGGCTTTATTGATGCCGAGGTTCTGAAGCAGTTTATCGAGCAGAATTCACCGATCGACGTGAATGCGTATGAGCCGAAAGGCGAGTTGAGCTGGCAGTAGCGTTGTGCGGCCTGATGCCCTCTCCCACCGGGAGAGGGCGCGAACACAAAAAACGGTAACGCCTGTTACCGTTTTGCTTTTACCTCGCAGCCGCCACCCGGCTTTTTCTTTTAATCCCGGCGCGCAATATCCGCAAACTTCGCATCCAGCATTTTTGCCAGATCGCCTGCGGCCAGTTCGATATCCAGCCCGCGCTTGCCGCCGGAAATATAGATAGTTTCAAATTCCTGCGAAGGGGCGTCAATCAGCGTTGGCAGGCGTTTTTTCTGCCCGAGCGGGCTGATCCCGCCCACCAGATAACCCGTGGTGCGTTGCGCAACCATTGGGTCTGCCATATCTACCTTTTTCGCTCCCAGCGCTTTGGCCACTTTCTTCAGATCCAGTTGCCCCGCCACAGGCGTGACTGCGACGGCGAGATGCTTCATATCGCCATTCACGGCCACCAGCAGCGTTTTATAGACCTGGTCGGCGTTCAGCCCCAGTTTGCGCACCACTTCATCACCAAAATTGGTTTCGTTCGAATCGTGATCGTAAGTGTGGATCCGGAAAGAAATTTTGTTTTTTTCGAGTAATTTAACGGCGGGAGTCATAGCTATCCTTCTTACGACAGACAATTCATGCTGACAGCATACGCCTGACGTTTGTCTAAAAAATAGCACCATCTTGCGCAATAGTATTGGCAGTGATGGTCACTTTGAGCGACAATCGGCTCAACCGAAGGTCTCCTTCGGCATAATAAAAACGATGAAATTCCTCTTTGACGGGCCAATAGAAATATTGGCCATTTTTTTATTTCAGCAGCGACGGCAAATTCCCTTCTCCGTACAAATGTAATGCCCCCACCGCAACCACGTAATGCCCGGCAGGTAACGCATGCAGCGTCTGCCGCCATGCCGCATTGCGTGCGTTCATCAGCACATCGTACAGCGATTCACTGAACGTTGACGGCAACGTTAATTTCCCCTCCGCAGGCGGGGCATCGAGCCACCAGCCAATCATGGTTTGCAGCAAACGGGCGTTGGTATGCCAGTGCGTCAGCGTATCATCAAGCAGGATGAGACCGTCGTCAGGCAGCTGGCGAAGGAGGGCAATCTGACTGTCGGTACCTTCCAGCTCAATGATCGGCAGACGGCGTGCCCGGGCCGCATTCAGCAGCTGGTAATCAATACCGTAATCACCGCGCAGCCCCAGACGCTGCGCCTGCGTCGCCTGCAATATCATGGCAATCTGCCAGAGCGGCAGGGTGTCCAGCATCGAGAGCGATACGCCGGTTTCATCCGCCACACGCGTCAGTTCGGCGAGCTGAGCCTCGTCCAGACGGTCGGCCAGGGTGAGATCGCTCTCCAGCCCGGCAAAGGGAGACTCGTGGCCTGAAATATCCGCCTCAACCACCAGCGCATCGGCCTGCTTCAGGAGGGATAACAGACCAGAGGGCAGCGGGGACATATCCTGCGTGCCCATATGTATGCTGCCCACCAGGTGCAGATGCTGACCGCCGGGGAGCGAGATATCCATTCCGGGCCAGGAATAACGGCGGGGGAAGAGGGCGCGAAACGATGTTTTTATACGGCGAAACAGACTCATACGCGCTCCATAAACGGAAAGGTTCATGCTAACGCGTGGGGAAGGGCGGCGCAACAGGTGAACGTCGGCACGTTTCGTAGGCCTGATAAGCGCAGCGCCATCAGGCAAAAAAGCCGGGTGGCGCTGCGCTTACCCGGCCTGCAACGTATTACGCTTTCGGTTTAAAGCGCAGCAACCTGTTGGCGTTGCTCACCACGGTAATGGAGGAGAGCGCCATCGCCGCACCTGCGACCACCGGGTTAAGCAGCGTACCGGTCAGGGGCCACAGAATGCCGGCAGCAATCGGGATACCGAGCGAGTTATAGATAAACGCCCCCAGCAGGTTCTGCTTCATGTTGCGCAACGTGGCTTTCGAAATCGCCAGCGCATCGGCAACACCCATCAGGCTGTGTCGCATCAGTGTGATGGCTGCCGTCTCAATGGCCACGTCGCTCCCGCTTCCCATGGCAATCCCCACCTCTGCCTGTGCCAGCGCCGGAGCATCGTTAATACCGTCGCCAACCATCGCGACCTGGCGCCCCTGCTGTTGCAGCGCCTTAATGGCGTCCGCTTTGCCGTCCGGCAGGACACCGGCAATGACTTCGTCGATCCCCGCTTCTCTGGCGATAGCGTTGGCCGTGGTTGGGTTATCCCCGGTTAACATCACCAGACGGTAGCCCGCGCGGTGCAGTCGTTGTAAGGCATCCACACTGTCCTGACGTAACGGATCGCGCACGGCCAGCAGGGCCGCAATGTGACCGTCTACCGCGAGCAGGACAGGGGTTGCGCCCTGTGATGCCTGGGCATTCAGTTCACTTTCCAGCGCTGAAGTTGCTATGCCGTTTTCATTCATCAGGGCCTGGTTACCCAGCAGCAGTGTGTGTCCTTCGGCCTCACCGCTGACGCCTAATCCGCGCAGGGTGCGGAAGTTGTTCACCTGCGGCAGGCTGGCCTCACCGGCTTTCTCAATGATGGCACGCGCCAGCGGGTGGCTGGAGCCTTGTTCTAAGGCCGCGGCGAGACGCAGCGCGTCAGCCTCCGCGAAGCCTGAGGTATGCACGGATACAACCTGCGGTTTACCTTCGGTCAGGGTACCGGTTTTATCAAAGACCAGCGTGTCGAGAGTGCTGGCGCGTTGCAGGGCGTCGGCATCACGCACCAGCACGCCAAATTCGGCGGCACGACCCACGCCGGAGATAATCGACATCGGCGTCGCAAGGCCGAGCGCGCAAGGACAGGCGATAATCAGTACCGTGGTGGCGATCACCAGGGTATAGACAATTTGCGGCGCCGGGCCGAAGAAATACCAGATAGCCGCGCTCAGTAGCGCGATGCCCACTACTACCGGCACAAAAATGGCGGAGATTTTATCGGCCAGCTGACCTATTTCAGGCTTACTGCTCTGTGCCTGGCGCACCATGCGGATAATACGGGACAGCGTGGTGTGGCTTCCCACCGCACTGGCAGTGAACAGCACGCTACCGTCCTGCACCACCGTACCGGCATGCACGCCATCACCCTGTGATTTCTGCTGCGGAATGGGTTCCCCGGTGAGCATCGCTTCGTCAAACCAGGCTTCGCCCTGCGTAATGTCTCCGTCCACAGGAACGCGGTCACCGGTGGTCAGACGCAGCGTCATACCGGGCTGAACCTCGGCCAGCGGAACGCTTTTTTCTCCGTCGTCAGTAACCACGCGGGCGGTCGGTGGGGTTAAATCCAGCAGCCGCTCCAGCGCTTTTGAGGAGCGCTGACGGGCGCGGGCTTCCAGCATATGGCCCAGGTTAATCAGGCCGATGATCATCGCGCTCGCTTCATAGTAGAGATGGCGTGCTTCCATCGGGAACCACTGCGGCCAGACGTTCACGCTCATGGAGTAGAGCCATGCTGCACCGGTGCCAAGGGCCACCAGCGTATCCATGGTTGCGGTGCGGTTTTTCAGGCTCTTCCAGGCGCTGGAGTAGAAATGCCCGCCTGCAAATACCATTACACCAAGCGTAATGATACCAATGACCAGCCACAGCGTGCGGTTGTCGTCGGTGACCATCATGTTGTCACCAATCATGCCCCACACCATCACCGGGATCCCGATCAGCAGCGCAACAATGGCCTGCCAGCGGAAGCGTTTCATGGTGGCGATAGCCGTTTCCTGCTGGCGTTCGCGACGTTTGGCATCATCTTCGATGGCCTCTGCGCCATAGCCCGCTTTTTCAACGGCCTGCACTAATTCTGCGGCGGAGGCACTGCCCATCACCAGCGCAGTACGCTCCGCAAGATTGACCCGTGCCTGTGCAACTCCGGGTACCGCCTGCAAGGCATTTTGCACCCGGGAGACGCAGCTGGCGCAGCTCATGCCGTTGATCAGCAGCTGTTGGCTGTCATCGATATCATCAGCTGCCGGAAGCTCAGAAGTGGCCGCTGTCAGTGCTTCCGACGGGGATGATGACTCTGCCAGCGGTTTAGCCTTTGGGTGGCTCAGCTCCGCCCCATAACCTGCCTGTTTGATGGTATCAATCAGCGCTTGCGCACTGGCGCTGCCGGTGACGGCGGCGTGATCAATCGTAACGTCAGCGCTTTCAACATCAGGACGCTGTTCCAGACTTTCTTTAACGCGTTTGACACAGTGGCCGCAGGAGAGGCCGTCCAGTGTCAGGTCAATTGTGTGAGACATAACAAAACTCCCGTATAATGAACTGGTCAGTTGTTGACCGGAGTAACGCTTTTCGCTAACTGTTATGAAGGTTAAACCTTCCATCAAGGGGAAGGTCAAGGGGGAAATGTGAATATCAGTGATGTTGCGAAAAAAACCGGATTGACCAGCAAAGCGATCCGTTTTTATGAAGAGAAGGGGCTGGTGACGCCGCCGCTGCGCAGCGAAAACGGCTACCGCAGTTATACGCAACTGCATCTGGATGAGCTGACGTTACTGCGTCAGGCACGGCAGGTGGGTTTTAACCTTGAAGAGTGCGGTGAGCTGGTTAATCTGTTCAACGATCCAAAACGCCACAGCGCAGACGTGAAAAAGCGCACGCTGGAAAAAGTGGCGGAGATTGAACGCCACATTACGGAGCTGGAAGCGATGCGCAAGCAGCTGCTGGCGCTGGCGGAGTCCTGTCCGGGGGATGACAGCGCCGACTGCCCGATTATCGATAATCTGGCCGGCTGCTGTCATCGTAAGGCGCATGCCTAGCAGGCTTTAACCCGAAGCGTAATTCCTTCCACCGCAATGACCTCAACCCGCGTCCCGGCGCTGAGGTCATCGTCGGCCACCACCGGCCATGAGCTATCGCCCACGCGCATGTGTCCGCGGCCGTTCACCAGCGCGGTCTCAAGCGTAAAACGTCTGCCGACAATCTGCTGTCCACGCTGATTGAGGTGGGCATCGACCGGCTTTTGCTCTTTAACCTGACGGTTGAGCCAGCGCCACCACAGCCAGGCGGCCACCAGCGTCAGCACGGCAAACAGCGCGCCCTGCCACGCCCAGTCCAGGGGCAGCAGCCAGACCAGCAGCCCGGTAATGACCGCGGCCACACCGCTCCAGAGCAGATAACCGTTGCCACCAAGCATCTCTGCGGCCAGCAGTAAGCCGCCCAGGCTTAGCCAGAAAGCATGAGGATGTGCGACGATCAGCTCAATCATTTTTTGCGCTCGTTTCCACTGTCTTTAATCAGTTCAGCAATCCCGGCGATAGAGCCCATCAGACTGCTGGCATCCAGCGGCATCATGACCACTTTGCTGTTATTTGCCGAGCCGATCTCTTTCAGCGCATCGGTATATTTTTGCGCGACAAAGTAGTTCACGGCCTGGATGTCACCGGCGGCAATAGCCTCGGATACCATCTGGGTTGCGCGGGCTTCCGCTTCGGCAGAACGCTCACGCGCCTCCGCCTGCAAGAAGGCGGACTGGCGATCCCCTTCCGCCTTCAGGATCTGCGACTGTTTTTCCCCTTCGGCTTTCAGGATCTCCGCCTGACGCACCCCTTCGGCTTCCAGAATATAGGCACGCTTGGTTCGCTCAGCCTTCATCTGGGCGTTCATCGAGGCGATGAGCTCGGCAGGAGGACGAACGTCCCGGATCTCAATACGGGTCACTTTAATGCCCCACGGGTTTGTCGCTTCATCAACAATATGCAGCAGACGGGTGTTGATGCTGTCACGCTGAGAGAGCATTTCGTCCAGCTCCATAGAGCCGAGTACCGTACGGATGTTGGTCATCGTCAGGTTGACAATCGCCAGCTCCAGGTTGCTCACCTCATAGGCGGCTTTTGGCGCATCGATAACCTGAATAAAGCAGACGGCATCGATGGTGACGTTGGCGTTATCCTTGGAAATAACCTCCTGCGAGGGGATATCCAGTACCTGTTCCATCATGTTGATCTTACGACCAATTCTGTCCATGAAGGGAACAATCAGGCTTAAACCTGGCTGGAGTGTATTGGTGTAGCGGCCGAAGCGTTCAACGGTCCACTGATATCCCTGCGGGACAATTTTGACCCCAGCCCCCACGATAACCAGGGCAACGAAAATAAGGACAGGAACAACGATAAGCATAAAAACCTCCTGTTTTGCATGCTGTTGATGAGTGAAAATGCATGTTTATTGTTCATTAGTATATCGGCTATCGGGTTGAAATTCGCCTCTGAAAACAGGCTGGAAAAAGATTATGCTACAGACGATTCTTACAAGACGCGGTTAATGGAAGCGGAATGAGCGATAAAACAAACGTATTACACCTCAGGGATGTTGGATTTCGTGTCGGGAATAACACGATCCTTCAGCACGTCGGGTTTTGCCTTGCACCGGGCGAGTTTAAATTAATCACCGGGCCGTCAGGTTGCGGCAAAAGCACATTACTGAAGATTGTGGCTTCACTGTTAAGCCCCACGGAAGGAACCATTCTGTTTGAGGGTAACGATATTGCGACCCTCTCCCCGGAACGCTATCGCCAGCAGGTCTCGTACTGCGTCCAGACCCCTTCGCTGTTCGGCGAAACGGTTTATGACAACCTGATCTTCCCGTGGCAGATTCGCCAGCAAACGCCGGATCCTGAAAAATTTATCGCTGACCTGGCCCGTTTTGGCCTGGCGCAGGAGACGTTGACTAAATCCATCAATGAGCTGTCCGGGGGCGAAAAGCAGCGCGTCTCGCTGATTCGTAACCTGCAGTTTTTACCGAAGGTGCTGCTACTCGACGAAATCACCAGCGCGCTGGATGAGGCCAATAAGCGCAACGTGAACGACATCATCCATCGCTACGCCAGCGAACAGAATATCGCCGTGCTGTGGGTGACACACGACTCAAACGAAATTGCCCATGCGGATGATGTCATCACGCTGCAGCCGCAGGGTGGAAAATGGCAGGAGGCAAACCATGGGTGAGCATAATATCACCAACGAATCGCTGGCGTTTTCGATGGTACTGGTACTGGTGGCGATTGTCGTGAGCTACCGGGAAAAGCTGGGGCTGGAGAAAGATATCCTCTGGAGCATCTGCCGTGCGGTGATCCAGCTCATCATCGTTGGCTATGTGCTGAAGTACATTTTCAATGTTAATCATGCGGTGCTGACGCTGCTGATGGTGCTCTTCATCTGCTTCAACGCGGCGTGGAATGCGCAGAAGCGCAGCAAATATATCGATAAGGCGTTTGTCTCGTCGTTTATTGCCATTACGACCGGGACCGCACTGACGCTGGCGGTGCTGGTGCTATCTGGCTCTATTGAGTTTACGCCGATGCAAGTGATCCCTATCTCCGGGATGATCGCCGGGAACGCCATGGTGGCGGTAGGGCTGTGCTACAACAACCTTGGCCAGCGTTTTAGCAGTGAGCAACAGAAGCTGCAGGAGAAGTTAAGCCTGGGGGCAACCCCGAAAGTGGCGTCGGCGCGGCTGATTCGCGAGAGTATTCGCTCCTCGCTGATCCCCACGGTAGATTCGGCGAAAACCGTCGGACTGGTGAGCCTGCCGGGGATGATGTCAGGGCTGATCTTCGCCGGCATTGATCCGGTGAAAGCGATCAAATATCAGATCATGGTGACCTTTATGCTGCTCTCTACGGCGAGCCTGTCGACCATCATTGCCTGTTACCTGACCTACCGGAAGTTCTATAACGCCCGGCATCAGCTGGTGGTGACGCAGCTGAAAAAGGTGCGGTGATTATGCCGGGCCTGCAGGTCTGAAAATGTTTTGTAGGCCCGGTAAGCGATAGCGCCACCGGGCTTTTTTATCAATACAGCAGCGCGTACAGCTGACGACGGTACTTCGACGCCAGCGCATCGCCGGTACCCAGCGCGGCCAGGATCTCCTGGAACATTTTCCGTGCCTGACCGTCTGCGGCCGCCAGATCGTTTTGCAGATGGCTGAACAGCAGTTCCAGCGCCTCTTCGTTTCGGCCCACCTGGTGCAGCTGGAGTGCCAGCTGGCTTGCCAGCGCGGCGTCGGCCGGGTTATCGGCAACCTGCTGCTGCAGTTGCTGGATTTCCGGGGTATCCGCCGCCTGTTTTAGCAGCTCAATTTGCGCCACGAGGCCCTGGTAGCGGGTGTCCTGATCCTGCAACGGGATCGTCTTCAGCACGGCTTCAGCGTCTTCTGAGCGGTGCAGGGCAATCTGCGTTTCAGCCAGCAGCAGGCCAATCTGGCTGTTCTGCTTAGAGAGCTGCCAGGCGTCTTTCAACAGCGGCAGCGCGTCGTCGTATTGACCTTCCTGCATCAGCGCCATGGCTTTCTGCGCTTTTAGCTCCTCCTCACGCGGCAGCACTTTATCCAGCAGGGCGCGGATCGCCTCTTCAGGTTGCGGCCCCTGGAAGCCATCGACAGGCTGTCCGTTCTGGAAAAGGTAAACCGTTGGGATGGCGCGCAGGCCAAACTGAGAGGCCACCATGGGTTCTGCATCACAGTCCAGTCTGGCGAGAATGAACTGGCCGTTGTATTGCGCGGCAAGGCTTTCGAGGACCGGCGTCAGCTGCAGACAGTGTTGGCTGCGTTCAGACCAGAAGTAGAACAGTACCGGTTTAACCATCGACTGTTCGAGGACCTGTTGCAGGTTTGCTTCAGTGATATTGACGATATTCTGTACGGACATGCGGCATTCTCTTTTATCGGTGTGTTATTTACATGGGGATGAGCGTCGTCGCTTCAACTCAACCGTGTAAAATTTTGTCCATCATCCGGCCCGGCAGCAGGCGTTTTAACCAGCCTACGGCATGGGTGACCAGCGTTACCGGGTAGCGCATTTTGGGGTTATCGCTCTCAAAAGCATGGCGCACTTTCGCGACAACCGCTTCCGGCCCAAGGGTAAAACGTGCGGCAATGCCGGGGTTTTCGACCGGGTTGTCCGCCTGCGTCTGGTTAACGTTATCCGTAAACCGGGTGCGGATGGGACCGGGTTCAATCAGGCTCACCTTAATCCCGCTGTGACGCAACTCCATGCGCAGGGCGTCCGACCATGCTTCAAGCGCATATTTGCTGGCGGCATACGCGCCGCGGCCGGGGGTAGAAATCAGCCCCATCACCGAGGAGGTCATCACGATACGCCCTTCACCGTGTGGCAGCATCGCCGGAAGCAGGCGCATGGTGAGCTGATGCACACCGAAAAAGTTGCTGGAAAACTGTTGTTCAAGCTGTTCGCGGGAGATCGTATTCAGCGGGCCATAGAGACCGTAACCGGCATTATTGAACAGACCGTACAGACGGTTGCCGGTAAGGGCGATCACCTCATCGGCGGCGCGTTCAACGCTTTCTGGTGAGTCCAGATCCAGCAACACGCTGGTGAACCCCATCCCGTTGAGGCGTTCCACATCGTCAGGTTTACGGCAGGCCGCCAGCACCTGAAATCCCTGACGCTTTAATTCGAGCGCACTTTCAAGACCAATTCCGCTGGAACATCCTGTAATTAAGACCGATTTTTGCATAACTTTACCTGTCAGGATCTCCGCTTAATCAGGAGTCATGGTTAACTAAAGGAGCCAGCCGCGTTGCCATCCAGTCGGCAATAAACGGCTGCGCATCGCGATTGGGGTGGATCCCGTCATCCTGCATCCAGTTGGGTTTGAGATAGACCTCTTCCATGAAAAATGGCAGCAGCGGAATATCAAACTCGTTGGCAAGCTTAGGGTAGATCGCACTAAAGGCTTCATTATACCGACGACCGTAGTTGGCGGGCAGGCGAATTTGCATCAGCAGCGGCTGGGCGTTCGCGGCTTTAATGTCCTTCAGGATGGTGCGCAGGGTTTGTTCCGTTTGCTGAGGCTGGAAGCCACGCAATCCGTCGTTACCGCCCAGCTCCACCAGTACCCATCGCGGTTGATGCTGTTTGAGCAAGGCTGGCAGACGCGACAGGCCCTGCTGCGAGGTATCACCGCTGATGCTGGCGTTGATAACAGCTGTTTTGCTCTGCCATTTTTCGTTGAGCAGAGCCGGCCAGGCCGCACTGGCGGCCATACGATAGCCTGCGCTGAGGCTGTCGCCGAGAACCAGTAACGTGTCCGCTGCCGCCGCGCGGAAAGTCATCAGAATCAAAAACAGGAAGGGCAAATGCCAGCGGAAAACATTGTTGAAGTTCATCGTCTTAAGAAGTCCGTCGGTCAGGGGGAACACGAGCTTTCCATCCTCACCGGAGTTGAACTCGTTGTCAAACCTGCCGAAACCATTGCGCTGATTGGCGAATCCGGTTCCGGAAAGTCCACGCTGCTGGCTATTCTGGCCGGACTGGACGACGGCAGCAGCGGCGAGGTTAACCTGGTCGGACAGCCGCTGCATCAGCTTGATGAAGAGGCGCGTGCCGCGCTGCGTGCCCGTCACATCGGCTTTGTGTTTCAATCCTTCATGCTGATCCCCACCCTGAACGCGCTGGAAAATGTTGAGTTGCCCGCGTTGCTGCGCGGTGAAAGCAGCCGTGAAAGCCGCGATCATGCGAAGGCATTGCTGGAACAGCTGGGGTTGGGGAAACGCCTTGACCATCTTCCGGCGCAGCTTTCCGGTGGAGAGCAGCAGCGCGTGGCGCTGGCCCGCGCATTTAATGGTCGCCCGGAGGTGCTGTTTGCCGATGAACCCACCGGGAACCTGGACCGTAAAACCGGCGATAAGATTGCCGATCTGCTGTTCTCGCTCAACCGGGAACATGGCACCACGCTGATTCTGGTCACGCACGATCCGCAGTTGGCCGCCCGCTGCGATCGTCGCCTGCGGCTGGTCAATGGTGAATTGCAGGAGGAAGCATGATTGCCCGCTGGTTCTGGCGCGAGTGGCGCTCGCCTTCGCTGCTGATTGTCTGGCTGGCGTTGAGCCTGGCGGTGGCCTGCGTGCTGGCGCTGGGCAGCGTCAGCGATCGCATGGAGAAAGGGCTTAGCCAGCAAAGCCGCGAATTTATGGCGGGCGACAGGGCGCTGCAAAGCTCCCGCGCCGTTCCGCCGGGCTGGATAGACGAAGCGCGCAAGCGGGGGCTGAAGGTCGGGGAGCAGATAAGCTTCCAGACCATGACCTTCGCCGGTGACACGCCGCAGCTGGCCAGCGTCAAAGCCGTGGATGATATCTACCCGATGTACGGTGAACTGCAGACCAGCCCGCCAGGCGTCAAGCCGAAACCCGGTACGGTGCTGCTGGCACCGCGACTGATGGCGCTGCTGAACCTGAAAACCGGTGACAGCATCGACGTGGGGGACGCGACGCTGACCATTGCCGGGGAGGTGGTTCAGGAACCCGATTCCGGCTTTAACCCGTTCCAGCTCGCCCCACGCTTGCTGATGAACACCGCAGACGTGGCGAAAACCAACGCCGTGCAGCCGGGGAGCCGCGTCACCTGGCGCTATAAGTTTGGCGGCACGCCTGTGCAGCTGGAGGCGTATGAAAAATGGCTTCTGCCGCAGTTAAAACCGGAGCACCGCTGGTACGGGCTTGAGCAGGATGAAGGCGCGCTCGGCAAGTCTCTTGAACGCTCTCAGCAGTTTCTGCTGCTCTCGGCGCTGTTAACCCTGCTGCTGGCCGTGGCGGCGGTAGCCGTGGCGATGGGGCACTATTGCCGCAGCCGTTACGATCTGGTGGCGATCCTCAAAACCCTTGGCGCGGGCAGGGCGCAATTGCGGAGGCTGATTGTCGGCCAGTGGCTGATGGTGCTGGCGCTGTCGGCCGTCACCGGTGGGGCGACAGGTCTGTTGTTTGAAAAGCTGCTGATGATGCTCCTGAAACCGGTACTGCCTGCCGCGCTGCCGCCAGCAAGCTTCTGGCCGTGGCTGTGGGCGATTGGCGCGATGACCGTGATTTCATTGCTGGTGGGGTTGCGCCCGTACCGGCTCCTGCTCGCCACCCAGCCGCTACGCGTGCT
The DNA here is from genome assembly GCF_024599795.1 of Enterobacter cloacae complex sp. R_G8. Classification (NCBI taxonomy): domain Bacteria; kingdom Pseudomonadati; phylum Pseudomonadota; class Gammaproteobacteria; order Enterobacterales; family Enterobacteriaceae; genus Enterobacter; species Enterobacter cloacae complex sp. R_G8. The sequence continues at coordinate 3,931,231 of NZ_CP102246.1, read as the reverse complement.
GCGCCGCGATGTGGTGGCCAGCGTCTGGCCGCTCAAATACTACCTGCCGGTGATGATTGCCGTGGTGGTCGGGCTCCTTGCCTGGCTGATGGGCGGGAGTACCCTGCTGTGGGCCGTGCTGGTCGGGGCGGTGGTTCTGGCGCTGCTGTGTGGCGTGCTGGGCTGGATGTTGCTCACTGTTCTGAAAAGGGTAACGATAAAATCCCTTCCCGTGCGGCTGGCGGTGAACCGTCTGCTGCATCAGCCGTGGTCAACGCTGAGCCAGCTTTCGGCGTTTTCGCTGTCGTTTATGCTGCTGGCGCTTCTGCTGGTGCTGCGCGGGGATCTGCTGGATCGCTGGCAACAGCAGCTTCCGCCGGAAAGCCCGAACTATTTTCTGATCAATATTGCCCCCGAACAGGTGACGCCACTGAAGGGTTTCCTGTCCGGGCATCACATTATTCCTGAGTCGTTCTATCCGATCGTGCGTGCACGCCTGACGCAGATCAACGGTCAGTCGACGGAGGGGAATAAAGATGAGTCGCTCAATCGTGAGCTAAACCTGACCTGGCAGGAGAAGCGCCCGGATCACAACCCGATCACCGCCGGAAGCTGGCCGCCGAAGGCCGGGGAAGTGTCGATGGAAGAGGGGCTGGCGGAGCGTCTGAAGGTGAAGCTGGGAGACAGCGTGACCTTTACCGGCGACACGCAGGACTTCAGCGCCAGGGTTACCAGCCTGCGCAAGGTTGACTGGGAAAGCCTGCGGCCTAACTTCTTCTTCATCTTCCCGCCGGGCGCGCTGGACGGGCAGCCGCAGAGCTGGCTGACCAGCTTCCGCTGGGAAAACGGCAACGGCATGCTGACGCAGCTTAACCGGGAGTTTCCGACGGTGAGCCTGCTGGACATCGGTGCGATCCTCAGACAGGTCGGGCAGGTGCTTGAGCAGGTCAGCCGCGCGCTGGAGGTGATGGTGGTGCTGGTGACGATCTGCGGCGTGCTGTTGCTACTGGCGCAGGTACAGGTAGGCATGCGTCAGCGTCACCAGGAGCTGGTGGTCTACCGCACGCTGGGCGCAGGCAAGCGACTGCTGCGCGCCACGCTCTGGAGCGAGTTCGCCCTGCTGGGGCTGGTGGCAGGCCTGGTGGCAGCCATTGGCGCAGAGGCGGCGCTGGCAGTACTGCAGGCGAAAGTCTTCGACTTCCCGTGGGAGCCAGACTGGCGTCTGTGGCTGACGCTGCCGGTGTGCGGTGCGCTTCTGCTTTCACTTTGCGGTGGCTGGCTCGGAACGCGGCTGTTAAAAGGCAAAGCACTGTTCCGCCAGTTTGTCAGTTAGTTCACAGACGTGATGGTTGCGTACCGGTTTAAATGCTGGTATGCAGCCTGTTAACAGCACAAATCGATAATACCCACTCATTTAGTAGCACAAAACATTAAAAACCCACCCACACAGTCCGTTTATTTCCAGTTAATATTCACACGCTAAATATTTAGCAGCGTGTCTATTAAGGAAAAATAATGACTATAAAAACAACCGCGCTGGCGACAGCTATTGGCGCAGCAGTGGCATTAACCTCCTTCGCATCTCAGGCGGAAATCACGGTTCTTAAGCAAGATCCGCAGGCGGGTAACCCGCTGAGCCGTCTGAACTTTACCGTTGGCGGCAGTATTCGTCCTCAGTTCCAGAACATGACGGGCGACGACGGTAAAAACAGCTACAAACGCAACGGCTTCGACGGCGGCACCCGTTTCCGTTTTGCGGCAGATTACTATCTGTTCGACGACATCAGCTGGATCAGCTACTACGAACTGGGTGTGAATATCCCTGCCCAGTTCAACTGGGATCATCACTATGCTGACGGTGCCCACGACACCACGCGCCGTATGCTCTACACCGGCCTGAAGAGCGACACCTGGGGTACGCTGACCTTCGGTCAACAGAACAGCGTGTACTATGATGTGGTGGGTGTGAAAACCGATATCTGGGACTACGACATGATCGCCCAGGCACCAGGTAACGGCATCAATGGCGACTACGATGGCTCTTATCGTTCACGCAATATGCTGAAATATAAGAAAACCGTTGGCGACGCTGATATCTACGCCTCTTACCTGTTTGAAGACAGCGAATACCTGCCGGGTAACGGTCTGCGCTACAAGCGTAAAGGCGGCGGTTCCCTGGGTATTGATTACCACCTGACCACCGACCTGACCTGGGGCGCGGCATGGAACTACACCCGTGCGGACATGCGCAACCCGGACAACGGCGACAGCAAAACCTATGACCAGAACATCCTCGGTACCGCGCTCAGCTGGACGCCGGATAACTGGACCTTCTCTGCTGGCGGCGGCTGGTATCAGAACTTCCTGACCACCAAAAAAGTGTCTGTGAACGACTACTTTGCCGGTGACGCATGGGGTATCGAATACTTCGCAGGGTACAAATTCCCAATCAATCAGTATGCGGTTAAATCCATCCAGCCTTACTTCATGGGTGACCGTATCGAGTACGTGAACGGCCGTAACTACCAGCGCATCGACAACGGTGTGGGTATCAGCTTCCAGCTGGATTACGGTTTCCGTGTGGATTACGAACACGTGTTCACCTCCAGCACCGACAACCTGGGCGATATGAACCTGGTGCGTCTGCGTTACGACTTCTAAAGTCGAAGCACAGGGTGCGGTCTGATGCCCTCACCCTGGCCCTCTCCCACAGGGAGAGGGTACAAACAGTAAAAACGGCAACCAGGTTGCCGTTTTGCTTTTACCTTGCCACCCGGCTTTCTTTTAGCGATCAAGCCACTCAGCAATTTCTTCGTACGTCCCGCGATACACAATCTTCTCCGCTTTCTTCTCCAGCTGATAGCCGTACATCGGGTCGTAATAATCTCTGAGCAGCGGCGCAAGCCAGCTAAAGTGTGCGTCAGTGCTGCCAGAGCGTTGTTGTTCCAGCAGCGCGGAATCTAACAGCGCGGTGAATTCCGCATAACGCTGCAGCCCCAGACGGCGGCGAATGGCGAACAGGCCGTGGTGCAGATACTCGCTATACTCCTTCCAGCCAGCCTCTTCGCCGTAGGCGGCAGAAAAATCGGCCCACATATGGTCGAAATACTCTTCGCGCAGGCGCTCAAGACGAATGTCAAACGGATCCTCTACCACCACGATAGGGGCTTCGGTCATCCGGTCGCGCAGGCATTCCGGCAGATGGTTAGAGCCAATCATCCTGCCCTCATCCTCCAGCACCCAACGTGCAGCATCCTTTTTCAGCAGTTCGACGGCAAGGTGATTTTCAAAGCTTGCCTGGGAAAGCTGTGGTGTGAGCGTGCGGCCAAACGACGAGCCGCGATGGTGAGCCAGCCCTTCCAGATCGATCCCCTGCGCGTGCTGCTTCACCAGCAACGTTTTACCGTTTCCGGTACAGCCGCCAATAAGCACCATCGGTTTTTGTGACTGCTCGAGGGTGACCTGAATCGCCGCCTGACGCAGGGCTTTATAGCCGCCGCGGATCAGCGGGTAATCCACACCCGCCTCTTTCAGCCAGGCCTGTGAGATATGCGAGCGCTGTCCACCGCGCGCGCAGCAGAGATAGCCTTCAGGACGGGCAAGACAGGCTTCGCGCCAGGCGTTGATTCGGGCCTCACGCGTGTCGCCGCTCACCAGGCTGTGGCCGAGCGCCAGCGCAGCGTCGGGCCCCTGGCGTTTGTAGCAGGTCCCCACGGCGGCGCGTTCGTCGTCATTCATTAAAGGCAGATTGATTGCCGCAGGCATCGCACCCTGCGCAAATTCTATCGGCGCGCGAACGTCGATTAAGGGGGTATCGGACGCGAGGATCGCGCGATAATCCGTTCCATCGTTCATGGTTATTCCAGAAATCAAAACAGCAATGGAGGGGGATTTTACGCGCGTGGGGAGAGGCCGGGGAAGGGGAAGATCAACTCCCCGGCATTTATCGCTTATTTGAGCTTTGACTGCGCCCAGACAATCCCGCTTGCGTATTCCGGCGGCAGGAGAGGGATCATTGCTTCCAGGGTAGCGCTCAGGCGGCCTGCGTCGCTGTCGTTCAGGTTAAGGTGACCCACTTTACGACCCGGACGAACCTCTTTGTCGTACCAGTGCAGATGCACCAGCGGCAGCTTCAGCCAGTCGTAGTTCAGATCGGTACCGATCAGGTTGATCATCACCGACGGGCTGTTGACCACCGGCTGCGGCAGCGGCAGGTCAGTTATGGCGCGCAGGTGCAGCTCAAACTGGCTGATTGATGCGCCGTTTTGGGTCCAGTGACCGCTGTTGTGAACGCGCGGTGCCAGTTCGTTGATCAGCAGACCGGACGGCGTTACAAAACACTCCATCGCCATCACGCCCACATAACCCAGTTCATGCATAATGGCTGAGAGCATCTCTTCCGCCTGGGCCTGCTGTTCAGCATTGGCCTGGGGGAAGGCGACGCTGGTGCGTAAGATCCCGTCCTGATGCAGGTTATGGGTCAGAGGATAAAATACGGTACGCCCGTCGTGGCCGCGAGCGCCAACCAGCGACACTTCACCGCTGAAGTTAATGCCCTGCTCAACGATGCACTCTCCGTAGCACTCTTCCGGCAGTTCGGCTGTTTCGTGCGCGCGCAAACGCCACTGTCCGCGGCCGTCATACCCGCCGACGCGACGCTTTACAATCGCCAGTTCGCCCAGCATTGCGTAGACATCGTTCCACTCGCTTTTATCAGACAGCAACTGCCACGGCGCGGTCGCCAGGCCGAGCTTGTCGAACAGCTGTTTTTGCGTCAGACGGTCAGCAATGATGGGGAACACGTCGCGGTTCACAAAAGCGTTATGGCGCGCCAGTTCACGGGTCAGCGCGGTTTCCGGCCAGCGTTCGATCTCGGCGGTTATCACGCTCTGGTGGAACGGCACGGCTTCGGGTTCGGCATCCAGACCGACCGGCCAGACGGCAATGCCCAGCGGTTCGCCGGCCTGGCGCAGCATGCGGCCTAACTGACCGTTACCGAGAACGCAAACCTGCTTCATGCCGCACCCCGCGGGTCCGGGTTGTCCAGCACCTCGTCGGTCTGGGCTTTACGCCAGTCAGCCAGACGCTGGTGTAAGGCTTTATCGTGCGTCGCCAGAATCTGCGCCGCCAGCAAAGCCGCGTTTGCCGCGCCCGCTTTGCCGATGGCCAGCGTACCCACAGGAATACCACGCGGCATCTGCACGATGGAGTAAAGGCTGTCGACACCGCTCAGTGCGGCGCTCTGCACCGGAACACCCAGTACCGGCACCAGCGTTTTGGCGGCAATCATGCCTGGCAGATGTGCTGCGCCGCCCGCACCGGCAATGATCACCTCGTAACCGTTCTCTTGCGCGCTTTCGGCAAAGCTGAACAGTTTATCCGGCGTGCGGTGTGCGGAAACCACTTCAACGTGGTGAGGAACATTCAGGATTTCAAAGATTTCGGCGGCGAACTGCATGGTAGCCCAGTCGCTTTTGGACCCCATCACGATGGCGACACGCGCCGGATTATTGCGGGAAGACATGCGTCTTAAAACTCCTGTGGTGCGAAACACACTGCTTTCGAGGGCACAGAGAATAGCATGTAATACGGGCAAGGAAAACGGTTGCGCGGTTAAAAACTGAGCCGTTGTGGCACCCTGAGGATAACAAAACAGACCGCGTTCAGGCGGTCTGTTTTGAGAGGTTACTGAAGATCCCCTGCGGTCAGGTTCTCTTTGTCGAACGCGTGGCTGACATCAATATGATTCACCAGGCTGGTGTCGATATTCGAGCCTGCTTCCGGTGTGGAGAAGCCTTTCTCCGCCGCCATCGCGCCAGTGGACAGTCCGGCCGCCAGCAGCAGGGCACTTACGATGCTGATTTTTTTCATTCTCTTTCCTTCCTCATCGTCTTGTCGCTGTCGCAGATGGACTGGCGGCACGGCAATCAGTGGTCTTATTTAGTCAGTTCTGCGGTCATGTGCACGCGGTTGTTGAACTGTGCGCTGGTGATTTTGTAAGACGCGCCCTGTTCAGCAGCCTGAGCGGCAATTTTCGCTTCTGCACGGTCAAGGGTAGAGGCTGTCGCGCTGACGCTTTGTGCGAAAGAACCGAAAGAGATCAGAGACAGAGCGGCAACTGCAACGAAAGTTTTGATAGATTTCATGGTCGTATTCCTTAAGTGTTTTGTTTGGGATAGGGCGTGTTGCCCTGATGTGATAAATGATAGGCCGACCACGGGCTGATTAAAATCGAAACAATTTGCCGATATCGTTCAAAAAAATAGAATGAATTTTGCGGGAGAGATTAAAACGGAAAAGCGATCAGTTCCACGCCTTCAGGCGTGACTTTAACCATCGATCCTTCGCTGTGCCAGGCACCCAGTACCACACGGTGAGCCGGTTCGCCGTTGGCGACCAACGTATGCACGTCGGGACGGTGGGTATGACCGTGGATCAACCACTGGACGTGGTGTTTCTCCATCACGTTCACCACCGCCTGCGTGTTGACGTCCATGATGGTCATCGACTTGCTGCTGTTGGCGGCTTTACTGCCCGCGCGCATTCTGGCGGCGATACGGTTACGGATAAACAGCGGCAGGGCAAGGAATACCTTTTGGATCCATGGGGTGTGGACCTTCGCGCGAAACGCCTGATAGCCGGTATCGTCAGTACAGAGCGTGTCACCGTGCATGATCAGGACTTTTCGACCATAGAGGTCAAGCACCTGTTCTTCTGGCAGCAGCGTCATGCCGCTTTCGCGGGCGTAGCGAGGACCGACCAGAAAATCGCGGTTGCCGTGAATGAAGTAGCAGGGAACGCCGGAGGTGACCAGCGCGTGAATGGCGGCAGCCATTTCACGATGCAGAGGGTTCGGGTCGTCGTCGCCGATCCAGGCTTCAAACAGGTCGCCAAGGATGTAAAGCGCGTCGGCGCTTCTGGCTTCACCCGCTAAAAAACGCAGAAAACCGGCGGTGATCGCCGGTTCTTCTGTTTGCAGGTGCAAATCTGCAATAAAGAGTGTCGCCACGAATTACTCGCTGACGGTCACGCTGGTAATCACAACGTCTTCTTTTGGAACGTCCTGATGCATGCCGCTGCGGCCGGTGGAAACGGCTTTGATCTTGTCGACCACGTCCATACCTTCAACCACTTCTGCGAATACGCAGTAGCCCCAACCCTGCAGGCTTTCGCCGGAGAAGTTCAGGAAGTCGTTGTCAGCCACGTTGATGAAGAACTGCGCGGTGGCAGAGTGAGGTGCCTGAGTACGCGCCATCGCCAGCGTGCCACGGGTGTTTTTCAGACCGTTGTTGGCTTCGTTTTTGATCGCTTCTTTGGTTTCTTTCTGGCGCATGCCAGGTTCAAAACCGCCGCCCTGGATCATAAAACCGTTGATCACACGGTGGAAGATGGTGTTGTTGTAGAAACCTTCGCGGCAGTAGTCCAGGAAGTTTTTAACTGTTTCAGGCGCTTTGTCATCAAAGGTTTTGATTACGATATCGCCATGATTAGTGTGGAAAGTAACCATTTTTGCATCCTGTTCCGTTATTGTGGTACGTCGACCCGCGTTCGGGTCATATATAGGGGCCTGTTATAGCATAACCACAGGATGCGATCACCTTGCATTGTGTGCTGCTTCGGGTTTGAATTACGGGTAGAATACCCGGTTTTCGTCCACACACGTGTTTACATGGAATCTTCGATGTTAAAAATCTTTAATACAATGACGCGCCAGAAAGAGGAATTTAAACCTATCCATGCCGGGGAAGTCGGCATGTACGTGTGTGGTATTACGGTTTACGATCTCTGTCATATCGGCCATGGCCGTACCTTTGTCGCGTTCGACGTGGTGTCTCGTTACCTGCGTTTCCTCGGGTATAACCTGAAGTACGTGCGCAACATCACCGATATTGACGACAAAATCATCAAGCGCGCTAATGAAAATGGCGAAAGCTTTGTCGCGCTGGTGGATCGTATGATCGTTGAGATGCACAAAGATTTCGACGCGTTAAACATTTTGCGCCCGGACAGCGAGCCGCGTGCAACCCACCATATTCATGAAATTATCGACATCACTGAAAAGCTGATCGCACGCGGTCATGCGTACGTTGCGGACAATGGCGACGTGATGTTCTCGGTGCCAACCGATCCCACCTACGGCTCGTTGTCCCGTCAGGATCTTGACCAGCTTCAGGCCGGCGCGCGCGTTGACGTGGTCGACGTGAAGCGTAACCCAATGGACTTCGTGCTGTGGAAGATGTCCAAAGAGGGCGAACCAAGCTGGCCATCTCCATGGGGTGAAGGGCGTCCAGGCTGGCACATTGAGTGCTCGGCGATGAACTGCAAACAGCTGGGCAAACACTTCGATATTCACGGCGGCGGTTCAGACCTCATGTTCCCGCACCACGAAAACGAAATCGCGCAGTCCACCTGTGCGCACGGCGGCGAGTATGTGAACTACTGGATGCACTCCGGGATGGTGATGGTTGATCGCGAGAAGATGTCTAAATCGCTGGGCAACTTCTTCACCGTACGTGACGTGCTGAAGTATTACGATGCGGAAACCGTACGTTACTTCCTGATGTCCGGTCACTACCGCAGCCAGCTGAATTACAGCGAAGAGAACCTGAAACAGGCGCGCTCGGCGCTGGAGCGTCTGTACACTGCGCTGCGCGGTACCGACAAGTCCGTGGAGGCTGCGGGCGGCGAGGCGTTCGAGGCCCGCTTTGTTGAGGTGATGAACGATGATTTCAACACGCCGGAAGCCTACTCCGTGCTGTTCGACATGGCGCGTGAAGTCAACCGTCTGAAGTCAGAAGATATGGCGGCAGCGAATGCGCTGGCTTCTCACCTGCGCAAACTCTCTTCCGTGCTCGGCCTGCTGGAGCAGGAGCCGGATGCCTTCCTGCAGAGCGGCGCACAGGCGGATGACGGTGAAGTGGCGGAGATTGAAGCGCTGATTAACGCACGTCTCGAAGCCCGTCAGGCTAAAGACTGGGCGGCAGCAGATGCGGCGCGTAACCGTCTGACCGAGATGGGGATCATCCTGGAAGATGGCCCTCAGGGGACCACCTGGCGCCGTAAGTAATTTTCCTCTCACCCTAACCCTCTCCCTGTGGGAGAGGGCCGGGGTGAGGGCATCAGCGCGCACGCTTTCGCCACCACAACAATCCCATCAGCACCACCCCCGGCAGCCATACCCACAGCAGTTCAGAGATAATCACCTGATGCCCGTACGGCGTGGTGTAGCGAGACAGCGCAAACGGCGCGACCTTGATCACCTGCCACGGCGCAAAGAACCGTTCATCTGACCACGGCCACAGCCAGCCGACGCCTTTCCCGCCGGTGGTGATGGAATCGAGCAGGCTGTGCGACAGCAGCGACACGGTTAAAAACAGCCAGCAGCGCGTCAAACTTGCCCTGAACCATCGTCGCCCGAACAGTACGCAGAGTATCGGCACCACGAAGGCAAACAGCAGTGAATGGGTAAAGCCGCGATGGCCGAAAACGTTGCCGTAAGCAACGCCGAACTTAAACGCCAGCACGTCGGCATCGGGCAGCATTGCGAGCACGACACCGGCGAAAAGCAGGCGGGGAGGGATAACCCGGGTTCCCAGACCTAAGCCCAGGCAAAGCGGAACAGCAGCGTGAGTAATAACGGTAGGCATCGTAATTTTCCATGACAAATCATGGCAATATAGCAGCGATTTCGCTGGAACTGACCTGTGCTAAATTCCGATTTTTACGCCGATTCCCGCGCGATAAGCTGGCCGGAGAGGGTAATGCGCTGCGTCTGCAGCTCTGGCTCTTTCAGCTTACGGATGATAAGACCCGCCGCCTGGCGGCCTGTCTCGTCACTGGCGGAGGAGACATAGGTAAACGACGGCGAGGTCAGGTTGACGTGCAGCATATCTTCAAAGCCCACCAGTGCGACCTGCTGCGTCAGAAACACGTCTTTTCCCACGGTGCGGCCCACCTGATGAATGCCGCTAATGCAGCCGATCATCGCATCCGGTGAATGGCAGAGCAGGGCGGTGATGGTGTTGTTTTTCTCAAGCAGCTGGCGGGTCGCCATCGCCGCGGCTTGCGTGTCATCGCTGCAGGCCGGGGAGCTTTCATCGCGCCACACCAGCCCGTTCTGGGTCATTGCGCTGCGAAATCCGAGCAGGCGTTGCTCGCGAATAAGACAGCCTTCCCGCCCGCCAATGTAGGCGATGTTGCGGTGCCCACGTTCAATAAGATAGCGCGCGGCCAGGTTCGCCGCCTGGCGGTTATCGCGCATCACCAGGTTGCATTTTTCGTCCAACAGAGACTGCGAGACCACCACCAGCGGCAGCGGACACTGGCGGATCTGCTCCGGCAGGGTTGAGGAGCGCGTATCAGAGGCGAGATAGATCACGCCCGCCACGCCCTGTTGCTTAAAGGAGAGCAGAGTACGCTCTAAATGCTCCCGATCGTTCAGCGGCTGGCCGAGAAAAACCATATACCCCTGCTTCTCCAGCTCCTGGACGATACTCGCCATGACTTTGATGGAAAAGCTGTCGCTAAAATCACGCAGGATCAGGCCGATCAGGTTGGAGGTGTTGGCGCGAAGGTTGGCAGCGGCAACGTTATGAACATAGCCCAGCGTCGTGATGGCGGCATTGACCTTCTCGATCGTTGCTTCGGAGATTTTCCCTTTCTGACGTAGCACCAGCGATACGGTAGAGACCGACACCCCCGCGTGCTTTGCGACATCAATGATGCTGACTTTCTTCAAAACCGCTCCCTGAAATTTACCGATTATCAGCCAGATACGACACGTCTCCCAGACTACAGGAGACGTGTCGTTCCGGCATCTTATTATTTGCCAATCATGGTGGACATGGTCTGGGCGATAAACTGTGCTCTGGCACCGAAAATCACCTGAATACCGTTATCACCCACGAAGACCACGCCGCGCGCGCCGAGCCCGTTCAGGCCATCTTTATCCACCGCATCGCTTTTTGCCACTTCCAGGCGCAGACGGGTGATACAGGAGCCAACGGAGTCGATGTTGTGCGCACCGCCCAGCAGGGTAATGATTTCGGTGGCGAGTTCAGAATCGGATTTATCATCCGCGCTGGCGGTTACTTCGGTACGGCCCGGCGTTTTCACGTCAAAGCGACGGATCACGAAACGGAAGGTGAAGTAATAAATCAGGCCCATCGGAATACCAATGATAATGGCATTGAGGAAGTTGGTCTGATAGCCGTTAAATGACGGCAGGATCCCGAACGACAGATAATCGATAAAGCCTGCTGAGAACGACTTGGCGATATGGGCGTGCAGCAGATACATGGTCATGTACGCCAGACCCGCCATAATGGCGTTGAAGACGTAGAGGATCGGCGCAACGAAGATGAACGTGAATTCCACCGGTTCGGTGATCCCCGTCAGGAAGCAGGTGAGTGCTGCAGAGAACAGAATACCGGCCGCGATTTTCTTATTTTTGGTGTGTGCTTCATGATACATCGCCAGACACGCCGCAGGCAGTGCGAACAGCATCAGCGGGAATTCCCCTTGCATGAACTTACCGGCGTTCTGGTAAGTGTCGCTGCTGAAGGATTTCACCCCTTCTTCCAGCATCTTGAACCAGATGGTCTGGTCGCCGTGGATCACCTGGCCTGCCTGGGTGGTGTAATCACCAAATGAGTACCAGAAAGAGGGATACCAGATGTGGTGCAGACCGAGCGGGATCAGCGCACGTTCGACCAGGCCGAAGATAAAGGTCGAGGCGGCCTGATTATCGCCGTTCACCACCACGGAGAGCGCGTCGATACCGGCCTGGATGTGTTGCCAGACGTAGGGCAGCAGCAGGCCGAGCAGGAACGAGAGAAACGCCGTGGCAATCGCCACAAAGCGTTTGCCGGAGAAGAAGCCGAGGAACTCCGGCAGTTGCATAGTGTGGAAACGGTTATAGCACCACGCCGCCAGAATACCGCAGATCAGCCCGCCGAAGACGCCCATCTGCAGCGTCGGGATGCCGACCACCATGGCGTATTTTCCGCCCTGAGAGGCCATTTCCGGCGTGATGCTCAGCACGGTACTGATGGTGATATTGGTGACAAACACCGAGACGGCGGCAGAGAGCGCGGCAATGCCGGATTCCGATGCCAGACCTACGGCGGAGCCAATGGCAAACAGCATCGGCAGGTTATCAAAGATAACCCCGCCCGCGTTCATCATCAGCGGCAGGTGAAACTTATCGCCAAAGGCCAACAGCAGGCCCGCAGCGGGAAGCAGTGAAATTGGCAGCATTAAGGCGCGACCAATCATCGATAACTTAGACAGCGATTTAACAAACCCTGATATCAGACTCATGCTGATTTCCCCCGAGAAGCGCTTTTTTTGGCGCTGTTATTGTAAGTAGAACGTTTTAGTAGAACGTTCTACTTATCGTGGGCAAAGCGTGAAAAACGCGCAACTCAATTTTCACTTTTCAGCAGATGAAATAGTGATTATTTGAAGTTGATCGATAATTAACCGTGATAGGTGTGCGGGGATTGTCATCCCCTCTCCCTGTGGGAGAGGGTTAGGGTGAGGGCATCAAACGACTCAGGCCGTAACCGTCACGCTCTGGCCGTCAAAGCTGACAGTCTGACCGGCAACAATCTTGCAGCGCTTACGGGTTTCTACCACGCCGTCGACGAAAACCTGCCCGTCGGCAATCACGATCTTGGCCTGCGCGCCGCTTTCGCTCCAGCCTTCCAGCTTCAGCAGATCGCACAGTTCAACGTGTGGGTGTTTACCTAATGAAAATGTCGCCATGTTACGCGTCCTCTACGTCGTGATACTCCTCGCATGCCTGCAAGGTATTCTGAATCAGGGTGGCAACGGTCATCGGGCCTACGCCGCCCGGCACCGGGGTGATGTAAGAGGCACGCGCCGCGGCGTCTTCGTAAACCACGTCGCCGACCACTTTGCCGTTTTCCAGACGGTTAATCCCGACGTCCACGACAATTGCCCCTTCCTTAATCCATTCCCCTGGAATGAAGCCTGGCTTACCGACCGCGACGATCAGCAGATCGGCGTTCTCAACGTGATGACGCAGGTTCTTGGTGAAGCGGTGGGTCACGGTGGTGGTGCAGCCGGCCAGCAGCAGCTCCATGCTCATCGGACGGCCCACGATGTTGGAGGCGCCAATCACTACGGCATTCAGACCGTAGGTGTCGATGTTATAACGCTCCAGCAGCGTCACGATACCGCGCGGGGTGCAGGGACGCAGGCGCGGCGCGCGCTGGCACAGACGGCCAACGTTGTACGGGTGGAAACCGTCCACGTCTTTATCCGGCGCGATACGCTCCAGCACCTTCACGTTGTCGATGCCTGCCGGCAGCGGCAGCTGGACCAGAATACCGTCGATCTCTTTATCGGCATTCAGGGTGTCAATAAGTTCCAGCAGTTCTGCTTCGGTGGTGGTTTCTGGCAAATCGTAAGAGCGGGAGACGAACCCCACCTCTTCACACGCTTTGCGCTTGCTGCCGACATAAATCTGCGATGCCGGGTTGCTACCAACCAGCACAACGGCGAGCCCTGGTGCGCGAAATCCAGCCGCTTTACGCGCCTTCACTTTTTCCGCGACCTCAGAGCGCACCTGCTGCGCAATCGTTTTACCGTCAATAATCTTTGCTGCCATCAGAGAGAAGATTCCGTCTGTAACGTTTGAAAGGGGGGATGGCCTGTATTTTGTCAGAAGCGAGCGCCGCTGTCAGTCACCCTTTGCGAGTTTTCCTCCGGCGGGCGTAAAGACCCTTCCCGGATGATGGTCAATTTCTTAGGCGGGATTAGGATGTGACCTGGTAAAATGGCAGCGTTTTGACATATTTAAAAATAGTTTCCTGAGCTACTTTGTCTCCTCCGAAATAAGCTTTCAATTTTTCAATTGAACGTATTTCTTATTCCCGATAATTCGCGGGAAGGGTTATTTACATTTTAAAGGAATAGACATGAAACTCAGCAACATTGCTTCTACTGTTATTGCTTCACTGGCCCTGGTCGCGGGTGCCGCTCACGCTGCGGATCCGGTTACGCCAGTTTCTGTAAATGGCGGTACCGTGCATTTTAAAGGTGAACTGGTTAATGCTGCATGTTCAGTAAATACCGATTCTTCCGAGCAGACTGTTAATCTCGGTCAATACCGTACCGCGAAATTCACCAAAGTGGGTGACACGACGTCTAATATTCCATTCACCATCGAACTGAACGATTGCGATCCGCTGGTGGCGAAAACGGCTGCTGTAGCGTTTACCGGTCAGATCGACGCGACCGACAAAACCCTGCTGGCAGTCACCTCCGGTAGCAACGACAACACCGCGAAAGGTGTTGGTATCGAGATCCTCGACAGCAAATCCAGCGTTCTGACCCCAGACGGTGCCACCTTCTCTGCAGCGCAGAACCTGATCCAGGGTACCAACACCCTGAACTTCAGCGCGCGTTATAAAGCAACGGCGGCGACCACTGAACCAGGCCAGGCGAACGCTGACGCCACTTTCGTTATGAAATACGAATAATTCCTCCGTACAGGGATGTTTTGGCCTCACGGATGAGGCCCGTTATACGCTCAGGCCAGGAACGAAGGATGACAAGGACAGGAACACTACTGCTGTTAACCCTTGCGATGGCTTCTCAGGCACTCGCCCATACGGTGGTGATTGACGGCGGCAAAGTACACCTCAGAGGTGAACTGGTGAACGGCGGCTGCGCCGTGGCGCCGGACAGCCAGAATATGCGCATCGACATGGGGCAGTACCGAACCAACTCATTTTCCGGGGTGGGCAGTTTTTCCACGGTTAATGTGCCTTTCACCGTGCGGCTGCTGGATTGCAGCGTGGATGTCTCGCGCACCGTCGGGATCCAGTTTCAGGGCATCACGCCCGCAGAAGATCCACAGGTTTTTCTGGCGACATCGCGGCCAGGTGAAACACCCATCAGCAGCGGGGTGGGGCTGGCGCTCTTTGACGAACAACAGCGTCAGATTATCCCCAACGCCACGGCGGTCAGCTGGCTGCCGATTGAGACACGCGAGCTTGCGTTTCATTTTAGCGCCCGTTATCGCGCTATTTCCGAACACCTTGTACCAGGCAATATTCAGTCGGATGTCTGGTTTACGTTGATTTATCCATAACACCTGCGAACACATTATTAAAGGTACGGTTTTGATGAATACGCTAATTAAACCAGGACTGATTTTATCGTTTATTTTAATGATGGTTTCTGCATGCGCGAATGCGTCCGGTGGTATTGCACTCGGAGCCACGCGCGTTATTTATCCGGCAGATGCTAAACAAACTTCACTGGCGATCACCAACAGCAACAAACAAGAACGCTATTTAATAAACGCATGGATCGAAAATGCGAACGGGCAAAAGGAAAAGACCTTTGCCGTTACGCCTCCGCTGTTTGTCAGTGAACCGGACAGCGAAAACACCCTGCGCATTATTTATGCCGGCCCCGCGCTGCCCGCCGATCGTGAATCGCTCTTTTACATGAACGTGAAAGCGATCCCGTCAGTGAACAAAGCCAAAACCGAAAACAACAACGTGCTGCAACTGGCCATCCTGTCGCGTATCAAGCTGTTTGTGCGCCCGAACAATCTGGCGATGCAGCCGGAAGAGGCGCTCTCTCAGTTGCGCTTTGAGCGTGTTGGCACCCATCTGAAGATCAGCAACGCGTCACCGTATTACATCACGCTGGTCAATCTGAAGCTGGGCGGTCAGACGCTGGACAATATTATGATCGCGCCAAAGAACTCGGCGCAGCAGACGCTGCCGGCCGGTGCGGGCGGTACGCTCTCCTGGCAGAGCGTCAATGACTACGGTGCCATTACTCCGGCGCGTAGCGTCAACCTGTGAGCAGAGTCAGGGCGATGAATAATCATCAATGGCGTTACTGCCCGGTTGCACTGGCGCTGATGGCAACGCTCTGGCCGCAGGCGGGCTGGAGCGAAAGCTACTTTAATCCGGCCTTTTTGTCCGACGATACCGCCAGCGTGGCGGATTTATCGCGTTTTGAACAAGGTCATCAGCAGGCACCCGGCGTGTATCGCGTGGATATCTGGCGTAACGATGAGTTTATCGCGACCCAGGACGTGCGCTTTGAGCAGGCCGACGATACGCCCCCGGTCGCGGGTGGGCTGGCGCCGTGCATCACACGTAAAATGCTGGAGCGGTTTGGCGTTAACATCGCCGCGTTTCCCGATCTCGTTAACGTGCAGGGCGATACCTGTGTCCCGCTGGCAAAAGCGATCCCCGGGAGCCTGGTCGCGTTTAACTTCGCCTCACAGCGTCTGAATATCAGCCTGCCGCAGGTGGCGATGCAGAACAGCGCCCGTGGCTATATCCCGCCTGAACAGTGGGATGAAGGGATCCCCGCCGCGCTGTTGAACTACAGCTTTACCGGCAACCGGGGAAGCGAGGACGACAGCTACTATCTGAACCTGCAGAGCGGGCTGAACTATGGCGCCTGGCGTTTACGCAATAACGGTGCCTGGCGTTATACGCAAAGTAATGGTCAGCGGCACAGTAACTGGCAGAACATCGGCACCTGGGCGCAGCGTACCGTCATTCCCCTCAAAAGCGAGCTGGTGCTGGGCGACAGCAATACCGGCAATGATGTCTTCGACAGCGTCGGTTTCCGCGGCGGACGGCTGTTCTCGTCCGACAGCATGTACCCGGACAGCCTGCAGGGCTACGCGCCAACCGTGCGCGGTATCGCCCGGACGCCAGCCAAAGTGGTCGTTCGCCAGAACGGCTACGTTATCTATCAGAGCTACGTCCAGCCTGGTGCGTTTGCCATCACCGATCTGAACCCCACCTCCTCAAGCGGCGATCTGGAGGTGACGGTGGAAGAGAAAGACGGTAGCCAGCAACGCTATACCGTGCCGTACTCCACCGTGCCGCTGCTGCAGCGTGAAGGACGCTGGAAATATGACCTCGTGGCAGGGGATTACCGCAGCGGTAACAGCGATCAGGACACGCCGTTCTTTACCCAGGGCACGCTGATTACCGGTCTTGCCAATGGCTTCACCCTGTACGGCGGTACGCAGCTGGCGTCGCGCTATACCGCAGTGGCCATTGGTGCCGGGAAAAACCTCGGTGACTGGGGCGCGGTGTCCGTCGATGTCACCCATGCCCGCAGCCAGCTGGCGGACGACAGCCGCCATGAAGGCCAGTCCCTGCGTTTCCTGTATGCAAAATCACTTAACGGATTCGGCACCAACTTCCAGTTGCTGGGCTATCGCTACTCCACGAAAGGGTTTTACACCCTGGATGATGTGGCCTGGCGTTCGATGGAAGGCTATCAGTATGCCGACAGCCAGGATGATGACGGCGTGCCGGACGTGCAGAGCTATCACAACCTGACATGGAATAAAAAAGGGCGCTTCCAGCTCAATATCTCTCAGTCGCTGGGTGATTACGGCTCAGTCTATGTTTCCGGCAGCGAGCAGACCTACTGGGGTACCAGCCAGTCGAACCTCTGGTATCAGCTCGGCTATGCCGGGGGCGTAAAAGGGATCAACTACTCCCTGTCATGGTCGTGGAACAAGTCCGTCGGGATCGAGGGCACGGACCGGATCGCGTCGTTTAACGTCTCGGTGCCGTTCAGCCTCTTTACCCGTCAGGGGTATCGTCGGGACAGTGCCATCGACCGCGCCTACGCCACGGCGTCAGCCAGCCGCAACAGCGACGGTGATACCAGCTGGCAAACCGGGGTCAGCGGCACCCTGCTGGAAGATCGCAACCTGAACTACAGCGTTACGCAGGGGCACACCAGTACCAACGGCTCAAGCGGTAGCGCCAGCGCGAACTGGCAGGCGACCTACGGCACGCTGGGTGTGGGCTACAACTACGCGCGCGATCAGCACGATCTCAACTGGCAGCTCGCCGGTGGGGTGGTAGGCCATGCCGACGGTGTCACCTTCAGCCAGCCGCTGGGGGATACCAACGTCCTGATTAAAGCGCCGGGAGCATCGGGCGTCAGCGTGGAAAACCAGACCGGGGTGAAAACCGACTGGCGAGGCTACGCGGTGATGCCCTATGCCACCGTCTACCGCTATAACCGCGTGGCGCTGGATACCAACTCCATGAGTAACAACACCGACATCGAAAATAACGTCAGCAGCGTGGTGCCGACCAAAGGCGCGCTGGTGCGCGCCAGCTTCGATACCCGTATTGGCGTGCGTGCCCTGCTGACCGTGACGCGCGGCAACCAGCCAGTGCCGTTTGGTGCCGTGGTCCGTGAAACCCAGAGCGGGGTCACCAGCATGGTGGGCGATGACGGGCAGATTTACCTGAGCGGCCTGCCGCTGGAAGGGGAGTTGCTTATTCAGTGGGGCAATGGGATGCAGTCCCAGTGTCGTGCGCACTATCGTTTATCGCCTGAAAGCCAAAACCAGGCCATTACCATGGCGGGGGCAAGCTGTGACCGTTAACAGGAACCCAAAGATGCGCAGTTTACGCAATGTGTTTAGCTTAGCGCTGCTCTGCAGCACGATGCCCGCGTGGGCGACGGTCTGCCAGAACTCTACGGGCGTGGCAAAGGATATCTCGTACGATCTTTCAAACGTCTTTAACAGTTCCAATAACAAACCGGGGCAGATTGTGACCCTTGCGCAAAAATCCGGGCTGGTGGGCGTTAATGCTATTTGCCCCAGAGGTACAACCGGGAAGTCCACGATGCGTAGTTACGTCACCAGCCTGCCGATAACGACGGTGATTGATAGCTATAAGTATGTGAAGCTGAATGACTACCTTGATGGTGCAATGCAGATCCACGATGACTACGCGGGCACCTTCTACCCGCCGGCAAACTACATCCAGATGGGGCAGCACCCTAACGTTCCGAACAACAAGGCGTTTCCTGTCACCGATTCGAAGCTGGTCTTTCGTCTGAGAGTCACGCGGCGGTTTATCAACATGGTGGTGATCCCTCAGCAAACCATGTTCACCGTCTATGTGACCACCACGTCATCCGACCCGTTGAATACCCCGGTGTATACCATTAGCTACAGCGGCACCATTCAGGTACCTCAAAGCTGTGCGATTAATGCCGGGCAGGTGGTGGAATTTGATTTTGGTGATATTGGCGCGTCGTTGTTCAGCCAGGCGGGGGCCGGCAATCGTCCTCAGAATGTCTCACCCCAAAGCAAAACCATTGCCATTAAGTGCACCAATGTGGAGGCCAATGCGTATCTGACGATGCGCATCGAGGCGGAAAAAATTTCGGGTAATGCGCTGGTTTCCGATAACCCGGATTTAGGGTTTGTCGTGGCGAACGATAGCGGTACGCCTCTGACGCCTAACAACCTGAACAGTAAAATTCCGTTCCGACTGGATGACAGTGCTCAGGCGCAGGTCGGGATCCGGGTCTGGCCGGTAAGCATTACGGGGAATAAACCAGCAGAAGGCCGGTTCACCTCTCGCGGCTATCTGCGCGTGGATTACGATTAAGGGGGAGAGATGCGGAACTGGAAATGGCCTTTCGCTGCGCTGGCCCTGACGATGTGTCAGGCAAATGCGTGGTCAGCCACAGCGCTGGGCGAGATCAATATTCAGATGTACGGCAATATCGTTGATTTTACCTGCGTGGCAGAGGGTAACGACAGCGATAAGACTGTTACGCTGGGCACCTGGCCGACAAAACAGCTCCGCACCACGGGGAGTCGTACGCAGCCCATGCCTTTTACGCTAAAGCTAACCGGCTGTCCGCCAGGCGCGGCATCGATTACGTTTTCCGGGAAAACGGACGGGAGTGACAGCGGATTGCTGGCGCTGAACGATGCCAGCACGGCGAATAACGTCGCGGTGGAGATCAGGGATGCGGATAAAACGCGTCTGGCGTTGCAGCAGGCCAGCCAGCCGGTGACGGTGGATGCGCAGGGAAATGCCGTGCTGTCATTCTATGCTAATTATATTGCCACTGCGGATAACCCCCAGCCCGGACGCGCCGATGCGGATGCTACCTTTATGATTAATTATAATTAGCGCTGACCGCACTCCCTGCAGCTCAGATAAACTGCAGGGAGTGAATTCAGGTTATAGCAGCTCGTGTGCCTTGGCGTAATCGATTAATTCCACAATGCTTTGCACGCCGAGCTTGGAATAAATATTGGATTTGTGCGCGCTAATGGTTTTGTTACTTAATAGTAGTTGTTCAGCAATTTCCTTATTCGATAATCCATTCGCCAGATAGCGCAATACCGTGACCTCGCGATTCGATAATGGCATATCTGCCGCCATCCCTTTCCCTGAACCCAGATGATTAATAAAGTTCAGCGTTTCTGACGGGAAAAAAGAATAGCCCATCAGGATCATTTCCACAGCGTTGTAGATCTCACCCAAATCTTTTCGTTTACTGACAAACCCATTTGCACCGGCACGAATGGCGCGCCCCGCGTAAAAGGATTCCGATTTGGAAGAGAGGAACAAGACCTTGATGTCTTTGTTTAAGTTTCTGATTCGTTTCAGTAAAGCGAAGCCATCGGTGCCCGTGAGTTCAATGTCCAGGATCACCAGATCGATGGCGTGATTGCGGATACAGTCAAGGACTTCGTGGCTGTCGCCAGACTTCAGTTTGACTGTGATATTTTTATTTTTCTGTAGCAGGACTTCTATCGACATTCTGACGATAGGGTGTTCGTCCATAATGATAACGGATGCCGGTTTCATTTTTTATGCCTCAGATTGTTAAAAGCGTTATGCTGAGTTTGGTTCAAACTCTCGAAATGCCGGAAGGATAAATTTGCAGATCCTTATAGGGTGGTATTTCCCTGGAAAGAGCGAAAGCATCCTTGTTAACGTAGCGGTAATGTCATTGCCTCAGCGCGGTCTTCTCATTTGGCTGGTATCGGCAAAAAGGTTTTTCTTATTCATATTTGGTACGCGTCTTATTATACCGTGTAAGTTTTTTCCGAAAAGCCTGCAGATTAATTCACAATTATTGGTTTGTATTATCTTCTGGATCTGAATGGCTATTTTTTTAATTTTAGCGGAAATATCCTGTTATTCCATTTACCGCATCTTTTCATCTTTATGTAATAACAAAAAATAACAGATACCACTATATGTTGCAAAATTGTTAATGAAATGGCGGGGCAGTAAAACGTCTCACCTGCTGCTGAAGTGGCGTGAATTTGCACAGATAGCGCGTCTCATCCTCATCCCGATGCCTCTCCCCGATATCAGAAAAATACTATGCCGGAAGAGCAAAATCTTCTGCGACCTTCACTTTGTGCGCCTGGCACATGCAGCCAAATTGCTTGTTTTTACATCATTATCATCCTGTTAACGGAACCATCAATCCCTTAACGCATGGATGAAAGTGCTGCACTTTACGTATTCTTTGATATTTCACGTGGTTCAGAGTCAAAAATTAGGAATAGTTGTAATTTCGACTTTATTGTTAACGGTTAACATAAAATTAACATTTTTGGTAAGTAATTTCCTAAAGGCCTTTAGGAAAGAAGGGGTTAGGTTAAGAGTAAAACGAGCAGTCGGAGAGATTATTGAGAAGATGCAGCAGTTCCTGGCGATGGCTCAGCCCGAGCTTTACCAGAATGCAGCTCAGGCGATAGATAATGCGGCTATAGGGGCGGTTCTGCAGCAGGGCGATCTGGCGTAGCGTCTTCCCCCGCGACAGCTCCTGTAAAATGGGCCACTCGCCACGCGAGAACCACTCTTTACTGGATCCCTGCGGGGGGCTGATATCCATCAGGCTGTGCTGGAGCGCCGCCGCCGTTGACTGGCGTTCGAGGACATGAAACGGACCTGCCGCTTTGCAGAACAGACGGGTGTCATAATTATCCGCCCTGACCAACAGATACGGCGTCAGATACGGCGGATACAGGCTGTGTCTTCGCAGCTGATCCAGCTTTTCCATAAGCGCCGTGGTACGGCTTTCAATATCCACCACCAGACGGGCAGCAGGCCACTGGTTCAGCGCCTGAAAGGCATCATCCAGCGTCGGATAATCGCTACAGCTGCTCAGGGGAAACTGACCGTTCAGAAAACCGGTGCGCAGGAAATGATCTTCCGTGACCAGAATAATAAAGGGCGCGTCTGTTTTGCGGTGCTGGTGGATGGACTGGCTCAAAAATTCGAGTCGGTCGAAAAAGGGGGGAGCAAAAGGCGAGTGCGTAAATCCCAGTGCATCACTTCCTGTACGCCGCCGCCGGTAACGGCGCACTGTCATTCGCATGGCTTCCCTCCTGGAAATGGCTTTTTATTCCTCCGGCCATTTCCAGGACGGCCAGTAGTACCCCTGGCCGAGTCCTGCTCCTGCCTGTTGTGCCCGGATACGATCCTTTTCAGTCTCAATACCTTCAATAAGCACCTTGTCGGCAAGCTGAAAGCAACGTGTTACCAGTTGCCCGAGCGCAGGGGGGGCGCGTAAACGCCAGAATGCTTCCTTATCGATTTTTATGCCGGTTAACGGCAACCGGCAGGACAGAAATGGTTGGACGCTTACTTCATCAATATCGTCCAGCCAGATACCGTGACCTTGCCTTCTGAGCTGTTGCAGTCGCTGGAGAACGTCCTGCCGCTTTGCGTCAGACAGCGCCAGAAAGCGTGCCGGGTCGACAATTTCAATATTCAGCGGTGCGGCATGCAACCGGATAAGCCGTTGAAAAGCGTCCGGCTGCGTGAATACGGTTATCGGCAAATTGACGTAAAGATTATGACAGTGCGGGGCCTTTTTTAGCGCGGCAAGTTGCGCTTCAAGCAGCGCAATTGACCACTCCGCAGACCGATCGGTGAAAAATGCCTCGCTTTGCTCTGTTGCTGACAGGACGCTCAACACTTCCACCCCAACCTGGCGCTGCGAGGAGAGGGCGACGATAGGCTCAAGTTTGATGCCCGCAATGTCCTGAGAGAGGTGCTGTAAGCCGGGGGACGTATCGATCAGGTTTTGCGCTGTCACTCCATTGTCCTGTTGTCTGTCAGCCTCCAGGCGGCCGGGATACCTCACACTAGTGTGACGAGCTGGCGCTCAGGAAAACAGCAGGCGTTACTTAAATGCAGCTAAGCCTTTTCGCAGTGCTAAAGTGTACGGAAGAAAAGCGGGGAATGTTGAAAAAACAGTCATATTTACAATCAACTAGCCCTATTCAGGGTCGAATACGGAAAAGGCATTGACTCACCTGCCATTGACCGTATAATTCTTCGCGTTTCACCACCGCGAAGTTCACTCTTCTCAGTGCGCCCTTAGCTCAGTTGGATAGAGCAACGGCCTTCTAAGCCGTAGGTCGTAGGTTCGAATCCTACAGGGCGTGCCATTTAAAAACAGGCGCTTACGCCAGTTTCAAACCAGTCTGATTTTCTCCTTGTGTCGTATTTGTGTCATGGTTGCCAAAAATGACATCTATTTTCCGTGCGTGCTCGCTTAAATGGTTCGGTGCCAGGTGAGCATATCGACGGACCATTTCGATAGACTCCCATCCACCAATTTCCTGCAGAACGGACAGCGGTACGCCGGACTGAATTAACCAGCTCGGCCAGGTATGCCGGGGGTCGTGAAAACGGAAGACCTCTACCGAACCCACCGACAACCAGCAATCGTCCTGCAGTAGCATCGGTAACTGATGTCTGGAACGTCGCCGTTGCTCTACTTCCTAAACCGACGTTTTATAGATTGCTCTTGAGTGGCCAGCCGATAACTTCACCTGATTTTTTCGTACAAAATGATGGCTAAAAAATATGCAATATGGGTATGCAAGGGTATCAACTTTTGACCAAAATCTTGAATTACAGTTAGAGGCGCTAAATTGGATAGAATTTGACCACATTTTTGACGATAAAATATTCGGTGCAAAGTCGAAACGGCCGGGGCTGGATAAGAAAATGAAGTTATTGCGGCCAGGTGACACTGTCATTGTCTGGAAGCAGGATCGGCTTGGACGCTCAACGCATACACCTCATCGATTTACTGCGCTATTTCGGGCTAATAATATTGAATTTGTCTCAATCATTGAAGGAATAAGGATCAGTACTTCAATCGGCCGATTCGCATACACAATGCTGAGTACTGCGGCTGAGATGGAAAGAGAAAATACAATTGAAAGAACGAGAGCAGTTTTAGCCATGGCAGGTCAAAGGGGATAATAGATGGGAGGCGTCCGAAGCTGACTCAGGAGCAATGGGCGCATGTAGGGCGATTAATAGCGAATGGCGTGGACAGGAAGCAAGTAGCGATAATTTATGATGTGGCTGTGTGTACTTTGCATAAAAAATTTCCCGCTCTGACTGTCGCAACTGCTGATACGTAAAGAGCTATTGATTGTCGTCTGAACGAATGTATTCTTATTGAAGAGTATTTGTGACATGGAGGTCGAATGTATAACCATAACCGTGACAAAAATCGGTTTGAGCATAAAGTGCGAGAGATTGAGCTTCTTACAGAGCAAATTTCCGCAAAACATTTATTTTATGGTACTTCTGGTCTTTTTTTTAGATTCAACAGCTCGTGGGTCATTTGAAAAGAGAGATCGAATCCCACTGCCTTACCTTTCTCGGAGGGACTCAAATCCTTGACGAACAGATACGACATCTCCGTGAACAGGATGATCTGCTTACCTTTAACCGAGCAAAAATGTTTATAGTTGTCGAGAAAAATCAGGCAACAACAACGACTATAGCTCTCAAGCAGATTGGCTTTGTTGCAGGCGGAGCACAAGTTTATGGTGGGGCTAGTTTATGCGTTGGATCGCTTGGGTTAGCTTGTGCTGCATACGGGGCTCCGATGATTGCTCATGGGTTAAATAATGTATACGAAAACGGGTACTATCTTCTTTTCCGTGAAGAACAATCAGGAACCGTGAGAGAAGCGTACAGATTTGCTGCAAAAAAGCTGGGTTATGGTAATAATCAAGCAGATTTAATTTACGGTGTAATTGATCTCTCTTTATCAGCATACGGTGCAGGTAGAAAAGTTCTGGCTCCCAGAGAAAAGTCATGGAGTTTGTTTCACAATATCCAATCTGATTATATCAGAGGCTGGCAAGAGGCATCTAAAACCGCAATTACACTTGATGCGACCAGTAGTAGCATTACAGGTTGGCAGATGTACCAGATAGCTAAAGAGAACTGATTATGTCACAAGATTTAGAATTTTCGCTTTATCCACCGATCTGGCCTGCAGTGGTCTATTTCATTGTGTCTATTGTAGTTTTTTTCTTGCTTTATTTGGGGAAGTTAAAAGTTAACAGGCTTCATAAATATCCATTGTTTATTGCTTATATGGTATTTGTAATCGCTATTGCATCCATTCAGATAAACATCTTTGCAAATGGATACGATTTTGTAAGAGGATTTTTGCATATTGATTTTGATCCCTATCGATATGACTCGGTATATTGGGGATCCTTGTTTTTCTCCATGCTTTACTTGCTGGCGACGCCCAGGAACAATTTTTAGCATTCCACGCGGTAGTTCAACGTGCCGGCTTTGGTGGCCGAGAAACCACTTATAAGCAGTAGTGGGCTGCCCAGTGTGGTTACGCTTGATACGCCATCTTGTACCCCTCGAAGGCATCCTTATGGCGAACGGTACCAGCCTGGCTCTCTGGTAAGTCAGCCAGAATTGAATCGTCGTTGCACATAGGGATTCCCTTGGCCTTAAGTTCCATTGCGCGCTCAAAAGCGCATCCTGTGCATTTGTGGCGTCCAGTATTGCCTTGGTTTTCTGGGAGAGAAGTAAAACGATGGTCTTTCTTACAGATATGGGTGATCCTAATACCTTCTAAAAAAGATGGCATCGAATGCTTTACAGTGGAAAACGCTTGAAGTAACAGGCTAAAAAGAAACTTCAATAAAATGATCAAATTACAGCTGATTTTTTTCACACCTGTAATTCCATCCAATAAGAAAGGCCACATCTCTGTGACTTCTTTCATCACGCAGATGCCTCTTTCGTCATCCGAAGAAGCAATAATCCGGGTCTGCACGCACAAGCCCAAGTGCATCCGTCAGCGAAAGCTCAGTACTGTATAGATGCCATTTCAAATCCTTGCGCATCCAGTAGAGTTTCCATCTGTCCTGTGAGCGGACGTATCTGATTCTGACGTTTGGAAGAATGTGCGTTTCACCTGGTTCACCTCGCCATACAGGTCGTAACTGACCAATATCTACAGTCTGGTCGCTGATGCTGTAGACGATATCCAGCTCAGAGCGGATGTGGACTGGTGGTCGAATGCTTTCAACAAATTGCTTCACTTCCTTTTTGATGGCGTTGAACTCAATGTCATTGAATGCCATGCATCCTCCTGTTCAATATTTACTGTTTGGTTGGCAGCCTGACGCTCATCAAGCCAGCGCTCAACCTCTTAAGCGTTCCAGGCACAGCGCCCATCCGTAATGTACCAACGCTTCGGAAATCCTCCATTCTTTTCCAGCCTGTAGATAGTGCTCAGTGACAAAGGCACTATAGTTAGAAGCTCTTTCTTCCCAACCGCTCGTTTCATTTTTTCCTCCTCCGTTGTACTTGATTCATTATTTGGAACAACTTTTTACCCCTATATGTTCCACTTTATGAAGGGGATCTTTTTTAAAAGCATACTATTTCGTCGCCTGGAACAACCAGAACAACTGGAACAACGTTTTCTGGGTATATATGCGTGTTTTTTCTTAACGAGCTGCATTGGCATAACTATGCCATCTCACAAAATGCTGTTAGCGTAATGTTGGAATTGATTACGGATTCCCGTGATGATTCTTGGCGCAGTATCCATGCAGACGAATAGGGGGCTTTATGGGGGATGTATGATTATTGAATGTGATAATACAATTCATTTTCAATGAGTTGATTTTTAATATTCAATCCTACAGGGTAATCCAGCCCACTCTTCCCCAGACCGACCAACCGCTACCGATCCTTCACTCTGTACCCGTTTTTAACCGTCTGATTTGCGTGGTTAATTCCAGATGTGTATCATTCTGAACCCGGCCCTGTAGCCTGTCGGTCAGAACGTTTGTTCCGCCATCGACCGGTCATTGGCGTAGTTACAGTCAGGGCCACCATACCGCCACTAGCTCATCGGGAAGAGCGACAACCAGGATGTTGTAGTACGGGGTTCGAGGCTCCGGTGGCGGACCAACGCTGACTTCGCTCAGAAGGTAGAGCAACTGACGTGTAATCCGTAGGTCACTCGTTCGATTCCGGTAGTCGGAACCCTATTTATGGCTTCCCTGCGGGATGCCTCCGGCACGACATTCGTTTCACTGTTGTACATGCCAATCATGAAGGACATTTATGTGGTATCTACTCGCAACTTCGCTTGCCGCACTTTCCCTGAATAAAAGCCTGGCTTACCTGATGCTGGGGTTAACGGCATTTCTCGGCTGGAAACAGAGCATTCTTGGCGCCCCGGCGCTGCTGGTGATTGCATTAATCGTTATTGGCTGGTCTGTTGTTGAATGGCTACGTAATAAAAATAATAAATATACTTATCTGGTCGAAGGCCTGTGCGTGGTCATCGCCGTTGCCCTGGTTTTGCATGCGATCCCAGGCTTCCATAACCCCAAAGTGCTGGACGCTGTCGTTGTTGGTCCGCAAAGCATACCGTTCAGTATGTACTTTAATATGGACAAGGCAGTGGTGCCGTTCTTTTTAATTACGTGCATGCCAACGTTATTTGTAGCAAAACCCATCTATAAAGCTGGCAAGGTCGGCTGGGGAATATTGGTATTGGCGATACCCGCGCTGTTACTTCTGGCAGTTGCGTTGGGCGGGCTGAGAATTGAGCCGCATGCGCCAGAATGGTTTGCTCAATTTGCCCTTGCGAATATTTTCTTCGTCTCTTTGGCCGAGGAAGCCTTGTTCAGAGGCTATCTGCAGCAGCGCTTGTCCCGGATTGTGCATCCTGTTGTCGCACTGTTGATTGCCTCACTCATTTTTGGGCTAATGCATTATAGCGGCGGTTTACTGCTGATTATTTTTGCCAGCCTCTCCGGTATTATTTACGGCCTGGCGTGGATGTGGAGCGGCAGGCTCTGGGTTGCAACGTTCTTCCATTTTGGGCTGAACTGCGTGCATTTATTGTTCTTCACCTATCCGATGTACGCCCCTCACGCGTCTGTGTGATGCTTTTTAAAATAGTAGCCTTATAAATTTGGCTGCCTCCGGATAAGCATAAAAAGCCCCGAAGCATCGGGGCTTTTTTTATATATGCCGGGGGCATGAATAACACATTTACCTTCGCGTCAGAATAAATAGAAGGCTAATGAATTTCATTGTTGGCAGGCTTAAGGTTTTCTTAATCTAAAAATTATCTCGCATTAAAATTTGGGTTTTTATCATTCTAAAATCTGCTAAAAACGAATTTTACACTTTTACGACTAAACTCGATTGATAGTAATTATCATTAGCGTTGTTGTATGCTTTAATCCTTTCCCACACAGCCCTTTGTTGTTTATCACGTTGGCCTATTAAGGATATGTTCATGAATTCTCGCCTGCTGTCATGCTTCTCGCTTGCCCTGTTGTCTTCATCGATTTTCCTTTCAAATCAATCGGTTGCCGCTGATAACAACGAAGGTATCGTTGTTTATAACGCGCAGCATGAAAATCTGGTGAAGTCGTGGGTAGACGGTTTTACCAAAGAAACGGGTATTAAGGTCACGTTGCGTAATGGCGATGACAGCGAGCTGGGCAACCAGCTGGTGCAGGAAGGCAGCGCATCGCCTGCGGATGTATTTTTAACTGAAAACTCGCCGTCAATGGTGCTGGTTGATAACGCCAAACTGTTTGCGCCATTAGATGCAGAGACATTAAAGCAGGTACCAGCGGAATATCGCCCGGCACACGGCCGCTGGATCGGGATTGCCGCTCGCAGCACGGTGTTTGTCTATAACCCGGAAAAACTGAGCGAGCAGCAACTGCCAAAATCGCTGATGGATCTTGCTAAACCCGAGTGGAAAGGCCGCTGGGCTGCTTCTCCGTCAGGTGCCGATTTCCAGGCGATCGTCAGCGCAATGCTGGCCCTGAAAGGCGAGCAGGCCACCCTTGAGTGGCTCAAAGCGATGAAAGCCAATTTCGTTGCCTATAAAGGCAACAGCACGGTGATGAAAGCCGTTAACGCCGGTCAGATTGATGGCGGGGTGATTTATCACTACTACCGTTTTGTCGATCAGTCCAAAACGGGTGAAAACAGCAAAAACACTAAGCTCTACTACTTTAAACACCAGGATCCGGGCGCCTTTGTTAGCCTCTCTGGCGGCGGCGTGCTGGCGTCCAGCAAACACAAAGCGCAGGCTCAGGCCTTCATCAAATACATCACCGGCAAAGAAGGTCAGGAGAGCCTGCGCACCAACAACGCCTTCGAATATGCGGTGGGCGTGAACGCGGCCTCTAACCCGAAACTGGTGCCGCTGAACGAGCTGGATGCACCGAAAGTAGAACCTTCCACGCTTAACAGTAAAAAAGTTATCGAGCTGATGACGCAAGCTGGCCTGCTGTGATCCTGAGAGTAAAGTGAACGTCCTATGTCTGGTCTGAGTCTCGACATCGGCAAAAACAGAGTGCGGGAGCCTGCCCGCAGGCGTCCTGCGCTGCCGATGGTTGCGTTAGCTGTCCTGTTTTCATTAATGGCGCTTCTGCCTTTGGGCTTTATCATTGCCATAGGCATTGAGACGGGCTGGGAAACCATTAAGGCGCTGGTGTTCCGCCCGCGTGTTGCTGAACTGCTCAGCAACACGCTGTGGCTGACGGCCTTAGCGGTGCCACTCTGTATCGTCACCGGCGTGGCGATAGCCTGGCTGACGGAACGTACTCAGCTCGCCGGGCGGGGGATGTGGTCTGCGCTGGCGGTGGCCCCGCTGGCTATTCCTGCGTTCGTACAAAGCTACGCCTGGGTGAGCGTGGTGTCTTCCATGCATGGGCTTTCTGCGGGCGTGTTTCTCTCCGTGTTAGCCTACTACCCGTTTATCTATATGCCCGTGGCGGCGGTGTTGCGCCGTCTTGATCCAACGCTTGAAGATGTTGCCGCTTCGCTCGGCACGCCGCCGTGGCGGGTCTTTTTTCGCGTGGTGTTACCGCAGCTTAAGCTCGCGATTTGCGGCGGTGCGCTGCTTGTGGCGCTGCATCTGCTGGCGGAATATGGCCTGTACGTGATGATCCGCTTTGATACCTTCACCACCGCCATTTACGACCAGTTCCAGTCGACATTCAGTGGCCCGGCGGCAAATATGCTGGCGGGTGTGCTGGCGCTATGCTGTCTGGCCATCTTGCTGCTGGAAGGGGTCACCCGCGGGAAAGCCCGCTATGCGCGCATCGGCGCAGGGGCGGCACGTGAACAGACGCGCTGGCCGCTGAAGCCTGTTGCAGCGGCGTTGGGCCAGCTGTTTTTCCTCGTGCTGATTGTGCTGGCGCTGGGCGTACCGCTCATTGTGCTGTGTCGCTGGATATGGCTTGGCGGCGTACAGAACTGGATGAGCGCCGATCTCTGGCACTCGCTGCGCCAGACGCTGATGCTCGGCGTGGGCGGCGCGCTGCTGACCACCGCCTGTGTCATTCCCATCGCCTGGCTCGGTATTCGTTACCCGCACCGCATTTTCCGGATGCTGGAAGGGTGTATTTACATCACCAGTTCGTTGCCGGGGATCGTCACCGCCCTCGCGCTGGTCACGGTCACCATTCACTATGCACGCCCGATTTATCAGACCGAAATTACGCTGTTCCTGGCTTATCTGCTGATGTTTATGCCCCGTGCGCTCATTAACCTGCGGGCCGGGATTGCGCAGGCGCCGGTGGAGCTCGAAAACGTGGCGCGCAGTCTGGGCAGCACGCCCGCGAAGGCATTGTGGAGCGTCACCATGCGGCTGGCCGCGCCCGGTGCGGCGGCAGGGGCGGCGCTGGTCTTTCTTGGCGTCAGTAACGAATTGACGGCGACGCTGCTGCTCTCCCCGCTGGGAACGCGCACGCTGTCCACCGGTTTCTGGGCGCTGACCAGCGAGATCGATTATGTTGCCGCTGCACCTTACGCCATGTTGATGATTTTGATTTCACTTCCGCTGACCGCCATTCTTTATATGCAGTCTAAAAAAATTGCAGGGCTATGAGATGCTTGAATTAACGTCCATTTCTAAATCGTTTTCCGATGCGCAGGTGCTCGACAGCTTAAACCTGAGCGTTGCGCCGGGAAGCCGGACGGCGATTGTCGGGCCGTCAGGGTCGGGTAAAACCACGCTGCTGCGTATCCTTGCCGGGTTCGAAACGCCGGATAGCGGACGGATCGTGATGCAGGGCCGAACCCTGTTCGATCAGAACAACTTTATTCCCGCGCATCTGCGTAAAATTGGCTTTGTTCCTCAGGAGGGGGCGCTCTTCCCGCATCTTAATGTGGCAGACAACATTGCCTGGGGATTAGACGGTACCCGCCACGAGAAGCGCCAGCGCGTGGAAGCACTGATGGAGATGGTCTCGCTTGACAGACAACTCGCCACGCACTGGCCGCATGAGATTTCCGGCGGCCAGCAGCAGCGCGTGGCGCTCGCCCGTGCGCTGGCGCAGCGTCCCTCTCTGATGCTGCTGGATGAACCCTTCTCGGCACTGGATACCGGCCTGCGCGCCATGACGCGTAAAGCGACGGCCGATCTGCTGGCGGAAGCGGGGGTGGCCTCGATCCTGGTCACCCACGATCAAAACGAAGCGTTGTCCTTTGCCACGCAGGTGGCGGTCATGCGATCCGGGCGTTTCACTCAGGTCGGTACCCCTTATCAGGTCTACTCTCAGCCTGTGGACGAAGAGACAGCGCTGTTTCTGGGAGATGCGGTGATCCTGCCGGCACAACTCGCCAGCGGTTATGCGCAGTGTGCGCTGGGCGAGGTGCCCACGGACAACGCCCAGGCGACGGGGCAGGGCAGAGTGATGTTGCGTCCCGAGCAACTGCGCGTGACGGCATGCGCGGCGCACGAAAGCCCGGTGTCGATTGTGGATGTGGATTTCACCGGCCAGTTGTCCACGCTCACGCTGGCGTTAGCCGGGCAAACGGAGCCGATTACCCTGAAAACCGTCAGCCAGCCTGGATGGAACCCGGGCGCGGCGGTGCGTATTGATATTGCTGGTACGGCGCGCGTTTTTGAATATTCTTAATGTTCGTTAGTAATTTAATACAACGGGTTGTTATAAAAGAATTTTCCTTATCGTGTGGCATTTCCTGAGATTCTCTACCATGCTCATAAAACCTCACCATTATGTGTGAGGTTTTTCGTAGTTGCTGATTAATCTCAAGGAAAAAAGGTTATGAAAAAGACGACTGCTATTTTGCTGGGAACAGCGTTTCTGTTTACCACCAATGCCTTTGCCGCTGAACTGCTGACGAAAAATGATTTCGAGAAAGTCGAATCGCAGTATGAAAAAATCGGTACAGTCAGCACTTCAAATGAAGTCTCCATTGATGATGCGAAGAAAGAATTAATTGAAAAAGCAGACAAAGAAGGTGCCGATGTCCTGGTGCTCACGTCTGGTAATACCAACAACAAAATTCACGGCACCGCCGATATTTACAAGAAAAAATAATGCCCTGCAACCACCCCGGATCCGGGGTGGTTGTGCGTTACGTTTTCCCGCTGTAACCCTTCTCCGTTCCCCCGGCTTCGTTTAACCCATTTTCTCAGGCAGATACGCGCGGTTACACTTGCTAACGTATATATAATGCGTATAGTTCTCATTTGCATTGCTTATAACATCCTTCTAAGGCCCGACGACGGGCCATTTTTGCGCGCACGTTTAATGAGTTAATTATGAACAACACCAAAATGCATAAAACATTGCTGGCGCTTGCCGTTAGCACAGTGACGCACGCTGCTTTGGCAGCAGACGCGAAACCAGAAGACACCATGGTGGTCCAGTCTGCAGCCGGAAGCGATTTCAAACCCGGCGGCGACCAGCTGGTGCCCGCTTTCCTGGACGGTCAGGTGGCAAACGGCGGCCGTATGGGGATGCTCGGTCAGCAGAACGCCATGGATGTGCCGTTTAATATCATCAGCTACACCTCGAAGCTGGTGGAAGATCAGCAGGCGAAAACCATTGCTGATGTGGTCGCCAACGATGCGGGCGTGCAGTACGTTCAGGGCTACGGTAATAGCGCCGAAACCTTCCGTATTCGCGGCCTGAAGTTTGACGGCGACGACATGACCTTTGGCGGGCTGTCCGGCGTATTGCCGCGTCAGGTGGTGGATGCCCAGATGGTCGACCGCATTGAGATTTTCAAAGGGGCAAACTCGCTGATGAACGGCGCGGCAAGCTCTGGCGTGGGCGGGATGATCAACCTCGAGCCAAAACATGCGGGCGATACGCCGCAGGCGAAAGTGGGCGTGGACTACACCTCCGATTCACAGATTGGTACCACCCTCGATGCGGGCCGTCGCTTTGGCGACAACGACCAGTTCGGCGCGCGCGTGAACCTGGTTCACCGGGAAGGGGAAACCGGTGTGCCGAACGACCGCCGTCGCACCACGCTGCTCTCCACCGGTCTGGATTATAAAGGCGACAACTTCCGTACTTCCCTGGATATGGGCTATCAGAAGAAGACCTTCCACGGCAGTCCGACCAGCGTCAATATTTCCGGCGTGGATTTTGTGCCGGAGCCACCGAAAAACGATCGTAACTTCTCGCAGAAATGGGCTTACAGCAACATTGAAAACGAGTTCGGGATGTGGCGCAGCGAGTACGACATCACTGACAACTGGACGGCCTATACCGGCCTTGGCGCGCAGCATGCGCACGAAGAAGGGATCTACAGCGCACCGAAGCTGGTGGACAAGAGCGGTAAGGCCGTGGTCAGCCGTCTCGATACCAACCGTATCAGCGATTCCGTCAGCGGCATGGCGGGGATCCGCGGTCACTTCAATACTGGCTTTGTCTCGCACAAGGTCAACGTGGGGTACTCCGCGATGACCAAAAACGAAAAAATCGCCTGGAAAATGTCGGCGACGGCGGATAACCCGACCACTAATATCTACCACAACACCGGCGTCCCGATGCCGGACAGCTCCAACTTCAACGGCTCTGGCGGCAAATACAGCGATCCGCTGACCAGCGGGCGCACCCGCACTCAGGGCTGGCTGCTGAGCGATACCCTGGGCATGCTGGATGACAAGCTGCTGTTTACCGCCGGCGCACGTCATCAGAAAGTGGTCATTCGCGGGTACAACAAAATTACCGGTGCGGAAAACGACGCGGACGGTTTTGACGGCAGCCGCTGGATGCCAACCTACGGTGTGGTCTATAAACCGTGGGAGGAAATTTCCCTTTACGCCAACCACACCGAGGCGCTACAGCCGGGTAAAACCGCACCTAACACGGCGACGAACTATGGCCAGAGCACCGGTATCGTTCACTCTAAGCAGAATGAAGTGGGTGTGAAGGCGGACTTTGGCCGCGTGGGCGGCTCCCTGGCGCTGTTTGAGATCAAAATGCCGTCGGCGATCCTCGACGACAGCGGTCACTACGGCCTGGACGCTGAACAGCGTAACCGTGGCGTGGAGCTGAACGTCTTCGGCGAGCCAATGCTTGGGATGCGTCTGAACGCCAGCGCCACCTGGCTGCAGGCCGAGTTGACCAAAACCAAAAACGGCGTGAATCAGGGCAACGATGCCATTGGTGTCCCGAACTTCTACGCCGTGCTGGGCGCAGAGTACGACATCAAACCGATTGAGGGCCTGACGGCTACCGCCCGCGTCAACCACTCCGGCACGCAGTACGCCGATCTCGCGAACAGCAAAAAGCTCGACAGCTATACCACGCTGGATCTGGGCATGCGCTATCGCTTCGCGGTGAACCACAATGAAAACCAGATGACGGTGCGCGCGGGCATCGACAACGTGACCAACGAAAACTACTGGTCCAGCGTTGACGATTCCGGCACCTACATCACGCAGGGCGAACCGCGTACCTTTAAGGTCTCGGTTGGCTACGAGTTCTAAGCGTTCCACCTCGTTATCCGGGGCAGGGATGCCCCCATCCTTCCGTATCGTGTTATAAAATTGTAATAAAAGCTTCTTACACTGGCCTCCAGACCTTTACCTCTTGGCCAATGACAGGAAGCCGCTATGGGCAGACCCCTCAAATCCGTATTTAAAAAAGAACATCGCGACGATATCACTAACCGCAGCGCTAACCCGGTATTCTCCGAGGTTGCGGAGGTATTCCTCTCTCGTCGCCGCTTTTTACAGATGGGCGCCGTAGCGGGCGCTGCCGTTTCATTCCCTTTTCTGATCAAACCCGAAAATGCCATTGCCGCGGTATCGAAGCCTTCCGCGCTGGCAAAAGCGGTTTCCCTGGGCTTTACCAGCATCGACGTCTCCAAGGAAGATACGGTCAGGGTGCCGGAAGGCTATATTGCCCGCCCGTTTTATCGCTGGGGCGACCCGACGGGGATTAAAGATAAGATGCCGGCTTTCAAACCGGATGCCAGCAACACCACCGACGAACAGGCCGTGCAGGCGGGCATGCACCACGACGGTATGGCGTGGTTTAGCCTGCCGCAGGGGGAACAAAACCCTGAGCATGGCCTGCTGGCGCTGAATCACGAATACATTGATAACGGGATGCTGTTTACCGACGGCACGGCGAACTGGAGTCTCGACAAGGCCCGTAAGGGGCAGAACGCGATGGGCGTGTCGGTGGTAGAAGTGAAAAAAACGGGCAGCGACTGGCAGGTGGTTCGCCCGTCTTCGTATGCCCGCCGTATTACCGTCAGTACGCCGATGCAGCTTACCGGCCCGGCGCGGCATCAGGATTTAATGAAAACCGCCGCCGACCCGCAGGGGGAACGCGTACTGGGCACCATGCAAAACTGCGCCAACGGCCATACGCCGTGGGGCACCTATCTCACCTGCGAGGAGAACTGGTCGGATATTTTTGTCAAAAAAGCCGACCTTAACCCGCTGGAAAAACGCTACGGCATCAGCGACAGCGATGAATCCTACCGCTGGAACGAGGTGGATGACCGGTTCAGCGTCGATAAAACCCCTAACGAACCCAACCGTTTCGGCTGGGTCGTGGAGATTGATCCCTACGATCCGACCTCCACGCCGCGCAAGCACACCGCCCTGGGCCGCTTCAAGCATGAAGGCGCCGCCGTCACGCTCGCCGCCGATAACCGCGTGGTGGTCTATATGGGGGACGATCAGAAGTTTGAGTACATCTATAAATTTGTCTCGGACAAAAAATACGATCCTGCAAACCGTGAAGCCAACATGCAGCTGCTCACCTCCGGCACGCTGTACGTCGCCCGGTTCAACGAGGAGGGAAGCGGCGACTGGCTGCCGCTGATCTTCGGGCAGAATGGTCTGGATAAAAGCAACGGTTTTGAGAACCAGGGCGATCTGCTGATCAAAACCCGCCTGGCGGCCGACGTGGTGGGGGCGACGAAAATGGATCGCCCTGAGTGGATAGCGGTCGATCCGTACGCCAGCGGCAGCGTCTACTGTACGCTCACCAACAACAGCGATCGCGGGAAAGAGGGCAAGGCGCCTGTTGATGCCGCTAACCCGCGCGCCAACAACGTGTTTGGTCATATTATGCACTGGCACGAAGAGGGAGCCGATCCTGCTTCTGCACGCTTTAAATGGGATATTCTGGTGATGGCCGGGCGTACCGACAGCGACGATCCGAAGGCCAAAGGCTCCATGCAGGGCGCGGCATTCGGCAGCCCCGATGGCCTGTCGTTCGATCACCAAGGCGTGCTGTGGATCCAGACCGATGTCTCTTCCAGCACCATTAATAAGAAAGCGTACGAAGGGATGGGCAATAACCAGATGGTGGCCACCATTCCGGGCACCAATGAGTATCGCCGTTTCCTGACCGGCCCACGCGGGTGTGAAATCACCGGGATTGCGTTTACGCCGGACAACCGCACGCTGTTTATTAACATTCAGCATCCGGGAGAGGGCGGGGATGATATTACCGACCCGGCCAATCCGCGTGCGGTTTCCAACTGGCCAGACGCGAACCCGAACGGACGTCCGCGTTCGTCAACGGTGGTGATCACCAAAGCGGACGGTGGGATCATCGGTTCGTGACGTTTATCCGCCGGGTGCACGCACTGGCCCGGCGTTAAACTTGCTACCACCAGCATGAAGTGTTAAAACGTGCCCCTTCTAAAAAAGAGACAGGGGTAGGACGTGAAAGACGCGTCATCCGCTTCAGGCAACGGTAGCACTGAAGCTTCGTCGGAACAGAACCCGACGCTGCAACGTGGTTTGCAAAATCGACATATTCAGTTAATTGCCCTTGGCGGCGCGATCGGTACCGGGCTGTTTCTCGGTATCGGCCCCGCCATTCAGATGGCTGGCCCGGCGGTGCTGCTGGGGTACGGTATCGCCGGGGTTATCGCCTTCCTGATCATGCGCCAGCTCGGCGAGATGGTCGTCGAAGAGCCGGTGTCAGGCTCGTTCGCTCACTTTGCCTATAAATACTGGGGCCCGTTCGCTGGCTTCCTCTCCGGCTGGAACTACTGGGTGATGTTTGTGCTGGTGGGAATGGCTGAGCTGACCGCCGCAGGCATCTATATGCAGTACTGGCTGCCCGAGGTGCCAACGTGGGTCTGGGCTGCGGCCTTCTTTATTATCATCAACGCCGTTAACCTCGTGAACGTGCGCCTGTATGGTGAAACCGAGTTCTGGTTCGCGCTGATCAAGGTGCTGGCGATTATCGGCATGATCGGCTTTGGCCTGTGGCTCCTGTTCTCCGGTCACGGCGGCGAGCGTGCCACTATCGACAACCTCTGGCAGCACGGCGGCTTCCTGGCGACGGGCTGGAAGGGGTTGATCCTGTCCCTGGCGGTGATTATGTTCTCGTTCGGCGGGCTGGAGCTGATTGGGATCACCGCGGCCGAAGCGCGCGATCCACATAAAAGCATTCCGAAAGCGGTTAACCAGGTGGTGTACCGTATTCTGCTGTTCTACATCGGCTCGCTGGTGGTGTTGCTGGCGCTCTATCCGTGGGTGGAAGTGAAGTCCGACAGCAGTCCTTTTGTGATGATTTTCCACGATCTGAACAGCAACGTGGTAGCCTCGGCGCTGAACTTCGTCATTCTGGTGGCGTCGCTGTCGGTCTATAACAGCGGGGTGTACTCCAACAGCCGCATGCTGTTTGGCCTTTCCGTACAAGGTAACGCCCCGAAATTCCTCACCCGCGTCAGCCGCCGCGGCGTACCGGTCAACTCTCTGCTGCTATCCGGGGCCATTACGTCGCTGGTGGTATTGATTAACTACCTGCTGCCGAAATCCGCCTTTGGTCTGCTGATGGCACTGGTTGTCGCCACGCTGCTGCTGAACTGGATCATGATCTGCCTGGCGCACCTGCGTTTTCGCGCCGCGATGCGCCGCAAAGGGCGTGAGACACAGTTTAAGGCGCTGTTCTATCCGGCAGGCAACTACATCTGTATCGCGTTCCTGGCGATGATCCTGGTGCTGATGTGCACCATCGACGACATGCGCCTGTCCGCGATGCTGCTGCCGGTGTGGGTGGTGTTCCTGTTTATCGCGTTTAAACTCTCACGCAAAAAGTAGCCCGTTTTTCTCCCTCTCCCTGTGGGAGAGGGCCGGGGTGAGGGCAACAGACCGCACCTGCCTTCACGCCCGGTGGCGCTGCGCTTACCGGGCCTACATGTTGCAATATTAAATCTCAAACGCTATCCGTTTCCCGTTTGGTAACGTCACATCGATGCTTAGCTCCCCTCCAAGCGCACTCACATAGCGTTTGAGCGTTGAAAGTCGGGGGTCGTTTCCCGGCTGTTCGATTTTCGCCACCGTGGGTTGTTTTACCCCCATTGCCGCAGCCAGTTCTGTCTGCGAAACATTGAGCTCTTCCCGCAGTTGGTTCAGCGCAACAATTCTGCGCATCACTTCAACTTTCGCCGCAATA
The DNA here is from genome assembly GCF_024599795.1 of Enterobacter cloacae complex sp. R_G8. Taxonomy (NCBI): domain Bacteria; kingdom Pseudomonadati; phylum Pseudomonadota; class Gammaproteobacteria; order Enterobacterales; family Enterobacteriaceae; genus Enterobacter; species Enterobacter cloacae complex sp. R_G8. The sequence continues at coordinate 3,892,392 of NZ_CP102246.1, read as the reverse complement.
CGCTCCTGACTTTCCGCGCTCTGTTGTGCCATAAGTTCTTTTAGCGTTGCCATATGGCCTCCTTATTCGCCAGATGTCTGTGATACTCAACGTCAGCCAGCGCTATCATCTCTTTATCCTGTCGCTTCCTCGCCTTATTATCTTATAGCCTATTGGCTATAATTCCAATCAGAACACATCTGTTTATCAGGCAAGCCTCTTTATCGTGACACCCCTCCCAAATCTTCTACGATCCACAGGATCTTTATTTTGTAATCGATTACTTTTTTGTTTGAGTTGTTTTGTAATCGATTACTTTTGAGGGTGGGGCTTATCATGGTGTCAACAACTGAAAGTAGTGGAAAGGCGATAGCACCGCACCGGCTGCTGGTGCCGCGTCTGTCGCTGATGATGTTTCTGCAGTTTTTTATCTGGGGAAGCTGGTCGGTCACGCTGGGTCTGGTGATGACCCAGCACAACATGTCGTTGCTGATTGGCGATGCGTTCTCTGCCGGGCCCATCGCCTCTATTCTGTCGCCGTTTGTGCTCGGGATGCTGGTGGATCGCTTCTTCGCTTCGCAAAAGGTGATGGCGGTGATGCATCTCGCCGGGGCGGCGATCCTGTGGTTTGTGCCGGGCGCGCTGATTGCTGAAAACGGTGCGTTGCTGATTGGCCTGCTGTTCGGCTATACGCTCTGCTACATGCCGACGCTGGCGCTGACCAACAATATCGCCTTTCACAGCCTGGCGAACGTGGATAAAACCTTCCCGGTGGTGCGCGTGTTCGGCACCATCGGCTGGATTGTGGCGGGCATTTTCATCGGCGTTACCGGCGTGGCGGCAAGTGTCACCATCTTCCAGGTGGCGGCAGTCAGCTCCGTGCTGCTGGCTCTCTACAGCCTGACGCTGCCGCACACGCCTGCTCCCGCAAAAGGGCTGCCGGTGCAGGTGCGCGATCTCTTCTGCGCGGATGCCTTTGCGCTGCTGAAAACCCGCCATTTCTTCGTCTTTTCCGTTTGCGCGATGCTGATCTCCGTCCCGCTTGGCACCTACTACGCCTACACCGCCTCGTATCTGGCGGATGCGGGTATTGCGGATGTCAGCACCGCCATGTCGTTCGGGCAGATGTCTGAGATCTTCTTCATGTTGGTCATTCCGCTGCTGTTCCGCCGCCTGGGCGTGAAAATCATGCTGCTGATCGGCATGCTGGCGTGGTTTGTGCGTTATGCCCTGTTCGCGCTGGGCGTCAGCGAGGAGGGGCGCATCCTGCTCTATCTCGGCATTCTGCTGCACGGTGTCTGCTACGATTTCTTCTTTGTCGTCGGCTTTATCTATACCGACCGGGTAGCAGGCGAAAAGGTCAAAGGTCAGGCGCAGAGCATGATTGTGATGTTTACCTACGGTATCGGCATGCTGCTTGGCTCGCAGATTTCCGGCGCGCTCTATAACCGCCTGGTGGCCGGGCAGGCCGTTCCGCAGGCGTGGGTCACGTTCTGGTGGATCCCGGCGGTGGCTGCCGCGGCGATCGCGCTGATTTTCCTTCTCACGTTTAAGTATGAAGATGACAAGGCGTAATGTTCTGGAGGTGGTATGAGAACGATTAAGGGACCGGGTATTTTTCTGTCGCAGTTTATTGGTGTGAATGCACCGTTCAACACGCTTAAAGGGCTGGCGGGCTGGGCGGCAGCGATGGGCTATAAGGCGGTGCAGATCCCCTGTAACCATCCGGCTATTTTTGATGTGCAGAAAGCGTCTGAAAGCCAGACCTATTGTGATGACATCACCGGCACGCTGGCGGAGCACGGGCTGGTGATCAGCGAGCTGTCGACCCATCTGGAAGGGCAGCTTGTGGCGGTGAACCCGGTGTACAGTGACGCGTTTGACCACTTCGCCCCTGTAGCCGTACGCGGCAATGAGGCCGCCCGGCAGGCGTGGGCTACAGAAAAACTGAAACAGGCCGCCGTGGCCTCGGCGAGATTAGGCCTGAAGGCGCATGCCACCTTCTCCGGCTCGCTGGCATGGCCGTTTTTCTACCCGTGGCCGCCGCACAATGAGCCGCGTTTTCAGGCGGCGTTCCAGGAACTGGCCACCCGCTGGCGCCCGATTCTGGACGCCTTTGACGAGCAGGGCGTGAACGTCTGTTTTGAGCTGCATCCGGGGGAAGATCTGCACGATGGAGTGACCTTTGAGCGTTTTCTGGCGCTTGTTGATAACCACCCGCGCTGCAACATTCTCTACGACCCAAGCCATATGCTGCTCCAGCAGATGGACTACCTGACCTTTATCGACATCTACCATGCACGTATTAAAGCGTTTCACGTGAAGGATGCCGAGTTTCGTCCCAACGGGCGTAGCGGCGTGTACGGTGGCTACCAGCCGTGGCTCAACCGTGCCGGGCGGTTCCGTTCACTGGGTGACGGACAGATCGACTTCAAAGGCATCTTCAGCAAGCTGACCCAGTATGATTTTGACGGCTGGGCGGTACTGGAGTGGGAGTGCTGCCTTAAGGACGGCGATACCGGTGCCCGCGAAGGCAGCGAGTTTATTCGCCGTCACATCATTCCGGTCTCCGGGCGCGCATTTGATGATTTTGCCGCAGGAGGCAACGATGATTAACGTCGGCATTATCGGCAGCGGGTTTATTGGCCCGGCGCATATCGAGGCGCTTCGGCGTCTCGGGTTTGTGCAGGTGGTGGCGCTCTGCGACGGTACGTTTGCCAGGGCGCAGGAAAAAGCGCGTCAGCTTAACGTGCCGCACGCCTTCGACAGCGTGGAGGCGTTGCTTGCACATCCGGATTTACACGTGGTGCACAACTGCACGCCAAACCATCTGCACGCGGAGATTAACCGCCAGATCCTGCGCGCGGGTAAGCACGTATTCTCCGAAAAACCGCTGTGCATGACGCCGGACGAGGCGCGTGAGCTGGTGGCGCTGGCGGAGCAGGCGGGTGTGGTACACGGCGTCAGCTTTGTCTATCGCCAGTTTGCCATGGTGCGCCAGGCGGCAAGCATGATGAACGCGGGCAGCATCGGGCGGCTGTTCGCCTCGCACGGCAGCTATCTGCAGGACTGGATGCTGCTGGAAACGGACTACAACTGGCGGGTGGATGCGGCGCTCGGTGGCGCATCGCGCGCGGTGGCAGATATCGGCTCGCACTGGTGCGACACGGTGCAGTTTGTCACCGGGCGGCGCATCACCGAGGTGATGGCCGATTTATCCATCGTCTGGCCGACGCGCAAGGCAAATGTGGCAGGCAATCACACTTTCACTCACGATGAACACGCGCAGTATGAAGAAAAACCGGTCACCACCGAAGATTTTGGCTCAGTGCTGTTCCGCTTTGACGACGGCAGCAAAGGCTGTTTTAGCGTTTCGCAGGTGAGCGCCGGGCGCAAAAATCGCCTGACCTTTGAAATCAACGGCAGCGAGCGGTCGGTGGCATGGGATCAGGAGGTGCCGCAACAGCTGTGGATCGGCCATCGCGCGCAGGCCAGTCAGACGCTGAGCGATGACCCGACGCTGATGAACCGCGATGTGGCCGACAGCGCCCACTTCCCCGGCGGGCATATCGAAGGCTGGCCCGATGCGTTTAAAAACATGATGGCGCAGTTTTACCGTGCCGTGCAGGCTGGCGTGATGCCTGAGCGGCCCGAGTTTGCGACGTTCCACGACGGGGCGAATGTGATGTATATCATTGATGCCATTGTGAAAAGCCATCAGCAGCAGCGCTGGGTTCGTGTGCAAGCGTAACGCGTTGTCCGGTTCGCCGGGCAACGAATTTATGGTAGCCTGCATAAAACGTTAACCGCAGGAAGTGCCGTCGCTATGTCAATCCAGAAAATCGCTCAGCTTGCCGGGGTGTCCGTGGCAACGGTCTCGCGCGTGCTTAACAACAGCGATACCGTGAAGGCGAAAAACCGCGAGCGCGTCCTGCAGGCCATTAAAGAGAGCAACTACCAGCCCAATTTGCTGGCGCGTCAACTGCGTACCGCGCGCAGCTATATGATCCTGGTAATGGTCTCGAATATCGCCAACCCGTTCTGCGCGGAAGTGGTGAAGGGCATTGAAGAGGAAGCCGAGAAGAACGGCTACCGCATTCTGCTGTGTAACTCCGGATCGGATATCGAACGCTCCCGCTCGGGGTTAAGCCTGCTGTCGGGCAAAATCGTCGACGGCATTATCACCATGGATGCCTTCTCAAAACTGCCTGAACTCGCCGGGCTGATCGGCTCCGCGCCGTGGGTGCAGTGCGCTGAATACGCCGACGCCGGAACGGTTTCCTGCGTGGGCATCAATGATGTGGACGCGTCACAGCATGCCATCAGCCAGCTTGCCAACGGCGGACGCAAACGTATCGCGATGATCAATCACGATCTCAGCTACAAATATGCCCGCCTGCGCGAACGCGGTTATAAGAGCGTGATTCACCTGCGGGATCTGGATTATCAGGCGGTGGAGTACGCCCGCGATCTCAGCTCCAGCGCGGGCATGGCGGCGATGCAAAATCTGCTGAAGGACAACCCGCCGGACGCGGTATTTGCGGTGTCCGATACCCTTGCGGCAGGGGCGCTGCGGGCCATACAGCAGGCGGGGCTGCGCGTGCCGGAGGATATCGCGGTGGTGGGGTTTGACGGTACGGAGCTGGCAGAGATGATCTCGCTGACCACCATTGAACAGCCTTCGCGGGATATCGGGCGCAAGGCGGTCGATCTGCTGTTGAATAAGATCGACAACCCGGATGCGCCCACGGAAAGAATCATGCTGGACTGGCGCTTTATTTCCCGCGCCAGTACCTGATTATTGTGTAATAACGCCCGCCAGGGAGCGAATATCGTTCCCGGTGGGGGACTGATGAATACGCAGACCAAATTCATCCACCACGGCAAAAATATGGTCGAAGATGTCAGCCTGAATCTCTTCATATTCTGCCCAGACCACCGTGTTGGTGAAGGCATATATTTCAATCGGCAGACCATTTGCGTCAGGCGCCAGCTGGCGCACCATCAGCGTCATATCTTTGCGAATCCGCGGGTGGTTACGCAGATATTCATTCAGGTAGGCGCGAAAGGTGCCGATATTGGTCATCTTGCGCAGGTTTAATACCGATTCCCCTTCACCGTTTTGCTGATTCCACAGGTTAATCTCCTCATGACGTGCGGCCAGATAAGGCTTCAGCAGCTTCGCCTGAATCAGCTTCTGCTGCTCATGCTCGTCCAGGAAGTGAATGCTGGTGGTATCAATATTCAGGCTGCGCTTAATGCGTCGCCCGCCGGAGGCAGACATGCCGCTCCAGTTGATAAAGGCGTCGGAGACCAGCGCCCACGTCGGAATGGTGGTGATGGTGTTATCGAAGTTGCGAACTTTAACCGTGGTGAGACCAATGTCCGTCACCGTGCCGTTGGCGCCGTATTTCGGCATCTCCAGCCAGTCGCCGAGCTTCAGCATGTCGTTGGCGGAGAGCTGAATGCCCGCCACCAGTCCGAGTATCGGGTCTTTAAACACCAGTATTAATACCGCTGCCATGGCCCCCAGGCCGCTGATCAGAATGGCGGGTGACTGGCCGATCAGCAGGGAGATAATTAAGATCCCCACCAGAATAGCGCTCACCAGCTTGATACCCTGGAAGATCCCCTTCAGCGGCAACTGCGAGGCGGTCGCCATTTTCTGTGACAGATTAAAAATCACGTCCAGCAGCGAGAAGAAAGAGAGCAGGGCATACACCATCACCCACAGCTTCGCGCAGGTGGTGAGCATTTCCGCTGCTTCGCTACCTTTTTGCAGCCACAGTACCGCCTGAACGTTGACGATTATCCCCTGAAGGGTAAACGCCAGGCGGTGAAATAACTTGTTCTGCGTAATGATCTGCAACCATAAATGGCTGCTGGCCTGCGCGCGTTTCTCAAAAGCGCGGAGCACCACTTTGTGCAAAATAAAATGAACAATGATGGCGGTAAGAAAAATAATACCAAAGATAATCACTAACGAAGTGGTGTGATTAATTTCAATCCCTAACTCTTCAACCTGAGCAATTAATTCCTGCATAACGTCTCCTGTATTGATGCAGCCCCATAATGGCGGCTGCGGATCTATTATGCAAATTCGCGGCTTATTTGGTGGCGTGGCAGGTTTTCACCACCGGCAGGCACAGACGATGGCGCATACGTAACGTTGCCAGCCCTAGCACGATCATCATGCCGGTTTCCACGGCGAGGAAGACGTTAATCGCCTGGGTGTAATCGCCGTGGTGGTTTTGCAGCGCGTGCAGCAGGATCGCACCAAAAATCGCCGGGCCAAGCCCCAGGGCGGCCTGCTGCAGCGTACTTAAAATCGCGCTGGCCGCCCCGGCATCGTCAGGCTGAATGTCGCGCATCCCGATGCGGTAGAAGCTGTTGACGATCAGCGCCTGCCCATAGCCGACCAGCCCGGTTGCCGGTGCCAGGGTCAGCGCCGTGTTGTGCATGCCCCAGAGGCGGAACGTGGCAATCAGCGCCAGCAGGCCGATAATCTGGATGACCAGCCCGGTCAGCAGGATCGTACTGCTGCTGTAGCGGGCAATCAGACGCGGGGCAAACCATGCCGAAATAAAATAGGTCACCCCCAGGGCGATAAAACTGTTTCCTGACTGCCACGGCGCCATTCCGAGACCGGTTTGCATGGTCAGCGCCATACAGAACATAAACCCGGACCAGACGCTGAAAAAGAGCAGCGCAATCAGTACGCCAAAGCGGATGCTGCGAAGCTGCATCAGACGCGGCGGGATCAGCGGATGGGCATCCTCACGCTCCTTTTTACGGGCATTTAAGACCATCAGATACCCCAGCGGGATAATCGCCATCAGTGCGGCTTTCAGCGGCCAGGACCAGTGCCACTGGGGGCCGAGGGCCATCGGGAACAGCAGGCAGCAGAGAATGGCTGCCAGCAGAACGGTGCCCGCCCAGTCAATGCGCGACGGCGTTTCGCGACGGGTTTCCGGCACATAGCGACGGCTCAACGCCAGGACCACCAGACAGACAGGCACGTTGATAAAGAAGGCGTTACGCCAGCCCAGCCCGGCGATATCCGCCGACACCAGCCAGCCGCCGCCCATCTGCCCGACGATAAACGCAATGCCGCCGATACCGCCAAACAGGCTGATCGCTTTGGCGTGAGCCGTACCTTTGAGCGTCACGTGCAGGGTGGCGAGAATTTGCGGCACGATCAGCGCCGCGCCTGCGCCCTGAATGATGCGCGCGGCAAGCAGCTGCTCAATGGTTCCCGCCATTCCGCACAGTAGCGACGCCAGGCCAAAACTTGCCACGCCCCACATAAACAGACGACGGCGCCCGAGGTTATCCCCGAGCTTGCTGCCAAGGGCAAGGCAGACGGCGAAGGCCACGCCGTAGAGCGCGACAATCAGCTCCAGTTCGGTGGCGGTGGCATGCAAGGAGTGGGTGATAGCGTCCAGCGCCACGTTGGTGATCGAGGTATCAATCAGCGGCAGCATCTGGCCGGTTAACAGCAATATCAGGCCTGCGCGACCCGGTGAAACAACTGACGTATTCATGGTAACTCCATTGCGTCATTCAACAGATGGTCGTAGCATCAACGATCTGATAAACGGGTACCAGTTCTTGCTTATACTGGTACTGGCACTACCATGCAGGGGGAGTTATGGCGCTGATGTCTGAACCTGTTGTCTCACTCAAGGACGACACGCGAAAACAGCTGGGGGCATTTTTACGCGCCCGGCGTGAGAGCCTTGATCCACAGCGTCTTGGATTGCCGCGCAGCGGCCGCCGCCGCACGCCGGGGCTGCGCCGTGAAGAGGTGGCTTTGCTGGCTGACGTGGGCGTGACCTGGTACACGTGGCTGGAGCAGGGCAGAGATGTTAATCCCTCCAGCACCGTGATGGCGGCAGTGGCAAAAGCGCTGCAATGTACCCCGACCGAGACGCGCCATCTTTTTGTGCTGGCCGGATTGCCACCGGGCGAAGCGCCACAGGCGACGGGCTGCGAGGGGATCAGCGAGGGCACGCGTCGCCTGCTTGATACCCTCATGCCGAAACCCGCCAGCATCCAGAAACCCAACTTCGATATCGTGGCGTGGAACGACAGTTTCGGGCACTTAATGGGCGTCGATTTCAATGCGATCCCGCCGGAAGATCGCAACTGTATTTATCTTTTCCTCACCCATCCCGCATGGCGTGCGCGGCTTGGCAAGCGTGACGACGTCCTGCCGATCTTTGTCTCCTATTTCCGCGCGGCGATGGCCGAACACCGGGGCGATCCGCTGTGGGAAGCGAAACTGGCGCGTTTCTTTGCCGTGTCTGAGGAATTTAAAACCCTGTGGCATCAGCGCAACGAGGTACGCGGCGTGGAGAACCAGCTCAAGCTGTTTACCCATCCTGAGCTGGGCGAGTTTACCCTGCAGCAGATGTACTGGTACTCTGCGCCGCGTAATGGATCGCGGCTGCTGGTCTATCTGCCGGTGGATGACGCGGGGGAGAGGGCGATGGAATGGCTGGCGGAGCAGGCAAAATGAAGGTAACCCGAAAACAGGAGCGGCTTTTGCGCCGCGCGCTCAACGAGTGGCAGCAGGAAGGCACATTAAGCGCTGACGAGCATCAGCGTCTGGCGGGCACCTTGACACGCGTCACCATGGACTGGCAGCGGCTCAGCCGCTATGCCTTCTGGACGGCGCTGGCCTGCGTGATCATCGCTATCGGCAGCCTGTTCTCCGACAGTGAACTGATGGTGCGCATTATTGAATTCTTCTCTTTCTCCTCCTTCGCCCGCATCGGGCTGCCTGCGCTGGTTGCCGTGCTGTTTTATCTGTGGGGCTTCAGCCGACAGCGGCGGGAAACCCAGTGGCACTACAGCACTGAAGCCATGCTTTTCCTCGGCGTGTTGTTTACGGCTATCGCGCTCTGGCAACTCGGGGAGCGGCTGGATAACGGCAGCGGCCATATCGCACCGCTGTTCCTGGCGGGATGTGCGGTTTACGGGCTGGTGGGCTTCTTTGGTCGCTCCGGCCTGGTGTGGCTGTTTTTCCTGCTCTCACTCGGTAACTGGTTTGGCGCGGAGACGGGCTATATGTCGGGCTGGGGCGCCTACTGGCTGGGAATGAACTACCCGGTACGCTTTATCTTCTTCGGCGGTGCGCTGCTGGCACTGTGCTGGCTGCTGCGCAGAAGGCTGCAGGCGCGCCATCTCTACACGACCAGCAAAGCGATGGGGCTCACGTATCTGTTTGTCGCCCTGTGGATCATGTCGATTTTCGGCAACTACGATATCGATAACTGGTACGGCGTTACGCAGGCTTCGCTGCTGCCGTGGGCGCTGCTGTTCGCCGTGGCGGCGGTGCTCTGCATTTACATCGGCCTTAAAACCGACGACGGCATGCTGCGCGGTTTTGGCCTGACCTTCCTCGCCATTAACCTCTACACCCGCTATTTCGAATACTTCTGGGACGGCATGAACAAAGTGGTGTTCTTCCTGCTCCTCGCGGCGTCGCTGGCGGTGATTGGGCGCTATGCAGAACGAATCTGGCACGCCGGGAACCCGGCCAGGTAAGTTTTTTGCGAGAAGAATTCAGGGAATCGACGTGGACTCGGTTGATCCTGGCACAAACGTGTAAGGTAAATCACGAAAGGCGAAATTAGCCTTTAATGCAAATTGCTTTATATGTTAATATTGTCAGGGATGAATAACCATGTTCAGACTTATCGTTCATCATGCGGTTCGGGAGGAGATCCTCGCATTGCCTGCGGTGGTACAGGCGAAGTTGATTCGCCAGCTAGATAAATTGCGTACTCATCCAACGGCATTGAGGGAGCCTGATAGCAAGCCGTTGCCACATGGCTTGTTTGAAATAAGAACAGTTGGGCTGCTCCATAGTCGGGGAATTTATGTCTACCAACGGGAGAAGACCATTTTTCTGTTGCGGGTCTTTATTAAGAAGACGCAAAAAACCCCCTCCGCTGAAATCCGTCTGGCACTGAAGAGACAACAGGAGATGTTAGATGAGCAAGAAGATTATTAACTGGGATGAGTTAAGAGCAGAGTTATTAAGTGATTCAGAGGTACAAGCCTCTTTTGATGCGGAAGAGCGTAAAGCGCGTCTGCGTGACATGCTGGCGCAATGGCGAAACCAGGCCGGACTGACGCGTGCGCAGGTGGCAGAGAGGATGGGGGTTAGCGCGCCAACGGTTTCCCGAATGGAAGCAAATATCACACGTGCCAGTCTGGATACCTTAACGCGTTATGCGCTGGTGTGTGGGGTAAAGCATCCGCAGATCACGCTTTATTGATAGCTGGCACGCCGGGATCCAGCGTGCCAGTACTGATTAGCACTCAGTCACAATCGTGCTCAGCGGCAGGCGAGATTTTGGCAGCGTGGCGTTGAAATCTTCCACACTGTGATGCCCAACCGGCACCACCACCAGGCTGGTGAAACCTTTCTCTTTCAGGCCGAACTCGTCGTCGAGGATTGCGGCGTCGAAGCCTTCAATCGGTACCGCATCCAGGCCCAGCGCAGCCACGCCCAGCAGGAAGTTACCCACGTTCAGATAAACTTGTTTCGCCATCCACTGGTCGTCATCTTTCAGATCCACACGGTGCATGTCAGCAAAGTAGGTACGACCTTTATGGTTGGCCGCTTTGGCTTCAGGCGTGTTGAAACGGCCATCGGCCTCTTCCTGATCCACGACGCGTTCCAGCCAGGCATCGTCCATCGCGGTTTTTGCGCAGAACACCACCACGTGAGAAGCGTCCAGCATTTTGCGCTCGTTGAAGACGTAAGTGCCTGCGGCAGATTTCGCCACGCGAGCTTTACCTTCCTCTGTGCTGGCGACAATAAAGTGCCATGGCTGGGAGTTGGTGCTGGATGGGCTGTATTGCAGCAGGGTTTTGATTTTTTCCGCTTCTTCAGCGGTCAGTTTTTTAGCGGGGTCGAACGCCTTGGTGGAGTGGCGTTTCAGGGCGACAGAAATAATATCCATAACAACTCCTGGTAATGAAATTCGCCCGCATGCGGGCGCGAAAGGAAAGCAGATTACAGCGAGACGCGGAAAAAGATAAGTGCGATTCGAGCGCTTATTCTGTTCGTCTCAGACGAACAATCAAACCGGCCTGATCCACTTCTGGTCTTTTTTCGGCAGCTTATCCACCACCAGATTCCAGGAATCGTTGATGAGATCGGTCACCAGCTCTGGCGTGACGTCGTCGGTACCGTAGAGGGAAATCCAGTGTTTTTTGTTCAGATGATAGCCCGGTTCAACCCCGCGATAAATTTGCTGGTTTAACAGCGATTTTTCCGGGTCTGATTTCAGGCTGACGTGGGGCCGTCCATGTACGGTGGCCATCAGCATAAAAATTTTTCCGCCCACCTTAAACACATCGTATTCGGGCCCAAACGGCCAGCAATGTTCGGTGAAAGGCAGCTCCAGCGCCACGCGTTTGGCGTGCTCCTGCAGGGATTTACTGTCCATCGCTCTCTTCCTGGGCAAGCCCGCGCCACATAACCTCAAACCCGAGCGCTTTGAAATCAACGGCGCGGGAAGGATCGCGGGTGGCAAATTCCATTGTGGATTCGGCAAGCGATAAGAAAAGCGCATCGCCAAAGGTTTTAAATTCATCAGACATAAACACCTGGCGTATCGAACGGCGGCAGAGCTCATGGAGTTCCGGAAACATCTCCTTCACCGCCTGTTCCGTTTCGACGCTCAGCTTTTCACTCACGCCGATCTGACGGATAGCCGCATGCGCAACAGGGTTACGAATACCCCAGTCCACATAGCTGTTCCAGATATTGCGGGTATGTTCTTTTGGCAGCGTAATGGTGCGATCGAGGTTCGCCAGCATGGTCTGGCAGAGATCCTGCTTCAGATGCAGATAGAGGGCATTCAGCAGATCGTCTTTGGTAGCAAAGTAGCGGAACAGGGTGCCTTCGGCGACGCCCGCCTTACGGGCAATTAAGGCCGTTGAGGCGGCAATACCTGACTGCGCAAATGCCGCGGTTGCGGCGTCCAGTAAGGCCTGTTTTTTATCTTCACTCTTCGGACGTGCCACTAAATTTATCCTCCTGTCACTTGTAAAAACCCTGATTGAAACACGTGCTTTGACCCGCTGCAACGCGGAATGTCAAAGATCGAAAACGTCTTGACGACTTTATCATCATATCTATAATGAGTGCTTACTCACTCATAATCAAGTTTACCCCGCGCAAACCATCGGATGAGGCGCGTTTTCGGGTCAGGATATGAAAAAACCTCTCTTCATCTGCGTGGTGTTAATCATGATTATTGCTTCAGCTGCGAGTTTTCCGTCTGTTCTGAACGCCGGTTTTGGCCAGCCACCGCAGGGTGCGCAGCTTACGGAAGTAGAGGCCTCGCCACAGTATCGCGACGGGAAGTTCCACAATACGTTGCCTACGCCGGGCTATAACGGCGACAAAAATATGCTGGTGGCGATGTGGGAGTTTCTGACCCAGAAGACCGAAAACGCCCGTCCTGCACAGCCGCTGCCGCTGGTGAAAACCGATCTCGCGAGCCTGCCGCTGGAGCAGGAGACGCTGGTGTGGCTCGGTCACTCCTCCTGGTATATGCAGCTGGCGGGTAAACGTATTCTGATCGACCCCGTTCTCGGGAATTACGCGGCGCCGTTTTCATTCCTCAATAAAGCCTTCGCCGGGGAGTATCCCTGGCAGGCGAGCAGCATGCCGGAGATCGACCTGCTGATCATCTCGCACGATCACTACGATCACCTGGATCACGCCACCATCACGGCGCTGCTACCGAAGGTGAAACGCGTGGTTACCCCACTTGGCGTGGGATCGCACCTGCGTTACTGGGGAATGAAGCCGGAGATTATTGAAGAGCGCGACTGGAACCAGTCGGTACGTATCAGCGAGGCGCTGACGGTACATGTCCTGCCGGCGCGTCATTTTTCCGGACGCGGCATAAAGCGCAATCAAACGCTGTGGGGCAGTTTTATGTTCGTTACGCCCGGGCAGAAGATTTACTACAGCGGCGATTCGGGTTACGGGCCGCATTTTAAGGCTATCGGTGAGCAGTTTGGCGTGGTGGACCTGGCCATTATGGAAAACGGTCAGTATGACCAGGACTGGAAGTATATCCACATGCTGCCGGAAGAGACGGCGCAGGCCTCAGTGGATCTGAACGCGAAAGCCGTGGTGCCTGGGCATAACGGACGTTTCGTGCTGGCGAAACACACCTGGAACGATCCGCTGATCCAACTGGCAAAAGCCAGCAAGGACAAAAATTATCGGCTGCTGACACCCGCGCTGGGCGAGCCTGTCCGGGTGAGTGACACCACACAAACATTTCGTGAGTGGTGGGAATAATGATCAATCAAGAAGCTGAAGGGGAGAGCAGTATGACCATTTCCGCTCAAGTTATCGACACCATCGTCGAGTGGATCGACGATAACCTGCACCAGCCATTACGTATTGAAGAGATTGCCCGTCACGCGGGTTACTCGAAATGGCATCTGCAGCGGTTGTTTATGCAATACAAAGGGGAGAGTCTGGGGCGCTACATACGTGAACGCAAGCTGCTGCTGGCAGCACGGGACCTGCGCGAATCAGACGCGCGGGTGTATGACATTTGCCTGCGTTACGGGTTTGACTCGCAGCAGACGTTTACCCGCATCTTCACCCGCACGTTCAACCAGCCACCTGGGGCGTATCGCAAAGAGAACCACAGTCGGGCGCATTAAGCCGTTTTGCCCGGTGGCTTCGCCTGCCGGGCCTCCATCACCTGCTTACGACGCCAGTGAAAACCAGCGGCGCCAGACGAAACGCAGCACGAAGAATTCGATCGCCCCAAGCAGTAAAAACCACACGCAGAACAGAATAGTGTAGAGCTGGTTCAGATCCACCATGTGGAAGGTTTGGACCAGCTTCTGCGCCAGTACCAGCCCCAGCGAGGGTGCCGGTAACAGCAGGCACGAAAGCAGGGCCAGCAATAAAATGCCGCCCGCCGTGAGCAGCGATTCTAACGGGTGTTTCATCGTAATGTTAATCGTCAGTTAAAAATGTCATTGTCGGGCATCGCGAAACGTAAAGCAATATAAACCCGACAATACACATTCACCAAAATAATCGCCGCTGATCATCTTCTTATTCTCAGAATAAAAACAATCCCCCACGCGCGATTAAATGAATATCGCGTTATGTCAATTAATGTCTGCGTTATGAAAATAATTTTACAAACGTATAGGTGCTATATCCAATTAACGTTGCAATAACAATGGCAGCGATAATATATAACGCCAGGCGGCGTCCGCGATAAATACCAAACATGGATCCTCCTCGTTTAGAGTTGGTTTAGAAATATTTTGTAAAAATTGGTTCATCGAAATAGTTTCAAGCAGTTTTGAATAACCGAGACGTCATTATATTGCGGTAGATCAATTTTACCCGCAAGACTTTAAAATGAATTTATTTACGCCCGAAAGGAATTCAGGCTTCTGTTCACCGGATATTAAAGGAAAAATACGATGACCGAAAAAAAATTGTCCCCAAATGTGCCGCCTTCCGGCGGGCTGGCATACCAGCAGACCGTAGAGCAGGTGCTTGCGCACGCGCAGAGCCAGGCCAGTGGTCTGGACCGTGCAGAGGCACAGGCGCGTTTGCAAAAACAGGGCCCGAATGCGCTGCCGGAGAAAAAAGGTAAACCCGCTTGGCTGCGTTTTTTAGCCCATTTTAACGATGTCCTGATTTATGTCCTGCTGGCCGCGGCCGTATTAACGGCAATAATGGGCCACTGGGTCGATACGCTGGTTATTTTGGGCGTGGCGGTGATCAATGCGTTAATTGGTCATATTCAGGAAAGCAACGCGGAAAAATCGTTGAAGAGTATTCGTAATATGCTCTCCAGCGAGGCGCGCGTTATTCGCAATGGCAACCATGAAACAATACCCACAACTGAAATAGTTCCGGGCGATATTATTGTTTTACGTGCGGGGGATCGTATTCCCGCAGATATGCGCTTAATCGAAGCTCATAATTTACGCGTGGAAGAGGCGATTCTCACCGGCGAATCCACGGTGGTAGATAAACACACCAACCCGCTGAGCGGTGAACTGCCGCTGGGCGATCGCACTAACCTGGTCTTCTCAGGCACCACCGTGAGTGCGGGTGGGGGGATTGGCGTGGTGATTGCCACCGGGCAGGAGACCGAGCTTGGCCACATCAACCAGATGATGGACGGGATTGAAAAACACCGCACGCCGCTGCTGGTACAGATGGACATGCTGGGCAAGGCTATCTTCGCCATTATTCTGGCGATGATGGCGGCGCTGTTTATCTTCAGCCTGGTGTTCCGCGAGATCCCAATGGGCGAGCTGCTGCTCTCGCTGATTAGCCTGGCGGTGGCGTCCGTACCGGAAGGTCTGCCGGCGATTATCTCCATTATCCTCTCTCTGGGTGTGCAGGCGATGGCGCGCAAGCGGGCGATTATCCGCAAGTTGCCAACGGTTGAAACTCTGGGGGCGATGACCGTGGTCTGCTCGGATAAAACCGGTACCCTGACCATGAACGAAATGACGGTGAAGGCCATCATCACCGCTGACGCCTGCTACCGCGTGGACGGCAACAGCTACGAGCCGGTGGGTAACATCTACCTGGAAGGCAGCGACGAGCCGATGCAGATCCAGCCGGACACCGTGCTGGAGCAGTACCTGCGCACCATCGACCTGTGCAACGACAGCCAGCTGATTCAGGACGAGCGCGGCTTGTGGGGCATCACCGGTGGGCCGACCGAAGGCGCGCTGAAGGTGCTGGCGGCGAAAGCCCACCTCGCGCCGGTGATGACCACGCTGATTAACAAAATCCCGTTCGACTCGCAGTACAAGTACATGAGCACCCACTACCAGATTGGCAGTGAGGAGCAGATCCTGATCACCGGCGCGCCGGATGTGATTTTCGCCCTCTGCGCACAGCAGCAGACCCGCAACGGTGCGCAGGCGTTTGACCGCGCGTACTGGGAAAGCGAGATGGAGCGCTATGCGCGCCAGGGGCTGCGTATGGTGGCCGCGGCGTTCAAACCGGCAAACGGTGAGCAGGCGCTGACGCATGACGATCTCAGCCACGGTCTGATCTTCCTCGGTATCGCCGGGATGATGGATCCACCGCGCCCGGAAGCCATTGACGCCATTAACGCCTGCCAGCAGGCAGGGATCCGCGTGAAGATGATCACTGGCGATCACCCGCAGACGGCGATGAGCATTGGTCAGATGCTGGGGATCACCAACAGCGAGCAGGCGGTGACCGGCTACCAGCTGGAGAAGATGGACGACGCCGAGCTGGCGGACGCGGCGGTGAAGTATGACATCTTCGCCCGTACCAGCCCGGAGCATAAGCTTCGTCTGGTGAAAGCCCTGCAGGATAAAGGTGAAATTGTCGGCATGACCGGTGACGGCGTGAACGATGCCCCGGCGCTGCGTCAGGCGGACGTGGGTATTGCGATGGGCATCAAAGGCACGGAAGTGACCAAAGAGGCGGCGGACATGGTCCTGACGGACGATAACTTCGCCACCATTGCCAGCGCGGTAAAAGAGGGGCGTCGCGTTTACGACAACCTGAAGAAAACCATTCTGTTCATCATGCCAACTAACCTGGCGCAGGGGCTGCTGATTGTGATTGCGCTGCTGGCGGGGAATATCATTCCGCTGACGCCGGTACTGATTCTGTGGATGAACATGGCGACCTCCGCCACGCTCTCCTTCGGCCTGGCGTTTGAAGCCGCCGAGCGCAACATCATGCGCCGTCCGCCGCGTCAGACCGGGCAGCATGTGATGGACGCGTATGCCGTGTGGCGCGTGGCCTTTGTGGGCACCATGATTGCCATCGCCGCTTTTGCGCTGGAAGCCTTGCTGGCCCCGCGCGGTCACAGCGCGGAGTTCATTCGCACCGTGCTGCTGCAGATGCTGGTCTGCGCCCAGTGGGTGTACATGATTAACTGCCGCAACACCGAAGGGTTCTCCCTGAACCGCGGCCTGCTGGCAAACAAAGGGATCTGGCTGGTGACCGGTGTGCTGTTCCTGCTCCAGGTGGCGATTATCTATCTGCCGTTTATGCAGATGCTGTTCGGCACCGAAGCACTGCCGCTGCGCTACTGGTTCGTGACGCTGGCGGTGGCAATCGGGATGTTCTTTATCGTCGAAATCGAGAAGCGACTCACCCGCAGGTTCCGTAAGGCCGCATAACCTTTTGCCCTCACCCTAACCCTCTCCCACAGGGAGAGGGGACCCTGACCTCCCTCTCCCTGTGGGTGTACGGTCCGGGGACATAGTGAACACTTGTTCGGGGACATGGTAGACACTTACAACTAAGGCATAAGAACCCGTTTATGGAGTCGCTTATGCCCTGGGATGCGAGAGATACCATGTCATTACGTACCGAGTTTGTTTTGTTCGCCTCGCAGGACGGGGCGAACATCCGTTCCCTCTGCCGTCGCTTCGGCATTTCACCTGCCACCGGCTACAAGTGGCTTCGTCGCTGGATGGAGGAAGGTTCCTCCGGCCTTCAGGACCGCCCGCGCATACCGCACCATTCCCCGAACCGCTCATCTGACGACATCACTGCCCTGCTGCGTATGGCCCATGACCGCCATGAACGCTGGGGCGCACGCAAGATAAAGCGCTGGCTGGAAGACCAGGGGCACCGTATGCCCGCCTTCAGCACCGTTCATAACCTGATGGCCCGTCACGGCCTGCTGCCGGGCACTTCACCGGGCATTCCCGCCACGGGACGGTTCGAACATGACGCGCCGAACCGGCTCTGGCAGATGGATTTTAAGGGCCACTTTCCCTTTGGCGGTGGCCGCTGCCATCCGCTCACCCTGCTGGATGACCACTCCCGTTTTTCCCTGTGCCTGGCGCACTGTAGCGATGAACGGCGTGAGACCGTGCAGCAACAACTGGTCAGCGTGTTTGAACGCTAGGGCCTGCCGGACAGGATGACGATGGACAACGGCGCCCCGTGGGGAGACACCACCGGCACCTGGACGGCGCTCGAGCTGTGGCTGATGCGCCATGGTATCCGGGTGGGACACTCCCGGCCGTATCATCCGCAGACGCAGGGCAAGCTGGAGCGTTTTCACCGCAGCCTGAAGACGGAGGTGCTGCAGGGTAAATGGTTCGCGAGTGAGGGCGAACTGCAGCGCGCCTTCGACCACTGGCGGACGGTCTATAACCTTGAACGCCCGCATGAGGCGCTGGATATGGCGGTACCGGGCTCGCGGTATCAGCCGTCATCGCGACGGTACAGCGGCAACACAACGCCCCCGGAATACGACGAGGGCGTGATGGTCAGGAAAGTGGATATCAGCGGAAAGCTGAGCGTGAAAGGGGTAAGTCTGAGCGCAGGCAAGGCGTTCAGGGGAGAACGGGTCGGGCTGAAGGAGATGCAGGAAGACGGCCGCTACGAGGTGTGGTGGTACAGCACAAAAGTGGGGGTGATCGACCTGAAGAAAAAGTCGATCACCATGGGTAAAGGATGTTAAAAAGTGTTCACCATGTCCCCGAACACCTGTCTACCATGTCCCCGGACCGTACAGTGGGAGAGGGCCGGGGTGAGGGCAGCAACCCTGAGGTACTCCCATGAAATTCCCACTCCTGTTCGCGCTCCTCGCCTGCACCCTGCAACCCGCATTCGCTGCCGCCATTCCCGTTCGCGTCGCCGCCGTGGAGCAAACTGCCCACGCCGCTGAGCGCCAGATCCCGGGCCGCATCGAAGCGATTCACACCGTTGAGCTGCGCGCCCGCACGGAAGGCGTGATTACCAAAATCCACTTCCGCGACGGGCAGTACGTGAAAAAGGGAGACGTGCTGTTTGAGCTCGACGACGCCGAGCCGCGCGCCGCCCTGCGCCTGGCACAGGCCGAGGTGAGAAGCGCCGAAGCCACGCTGCGTCAGGCGCAGCAGCAGCTCTCGCGCTTTGAAAGCCTGGGTAGCAGTAACGCCATCAGCCGTCACGAGGTGGATAACGCCCGCATGCAGCGGGACGTCGCCAGCGCCGCGCTGGAGCAGGCGAAAGCCCGTCTCGACACCCGCAGCGTCACCCTGAACTATACCCGCATCGCCTCGCCGATTGACGGTCGCGTGGGGCACAGCCAGTTCCACGTCGGCAGTCTGGTCAACCCTGCCAGCGGCGTGCTGGTGGAAGTCGTGCAGCTCGATCCCATCCGCATCGCCTTTGCGCTGGAAGAGGGGGCGTTTGCCACCAAAGCCGGACAGCATGCGGATATCAGCGCCATGAAGCAGGCCTGGCAGGCGTTAATTGACAGCAACGGCCAGCGCATCCCAGGTGAACTGACGTCCGTGGATAACCGCATCGACCCGCGTACCGCCAGCGTGATGCTGCGCGCCGAGTTTGCCAACCCGCGCCATCAGCTCCTGCCCGGCGGCAACGTGAACGTGACCCTGCGCCCGGCAACCGAGCAGCCCGTGCTGACCCTTCCCGCCGCGGCGGTCCAGCAGAACGGCGACGGCTTTTTTGCCTGGGTGGTTAACGCCGACGGCAAAGCCGAAATGCGCCCGCTGACGATCGCCGGACAGATCGGCCAGCAGTTCCAGATTACCTCCGGCGTGAAGCCCGGTGAGCGAGCGATCACTGACGGCGCGCAGCGCGTGCAGCCAGGCGCTGCCGTTCAGATACTGAATTAAGGAGCCATCATGCTGACGTTTTTCATCAAACGCCCGCGCTTTGCGATGGTGATTGCGCTGGTCATTACCCTGTTGGGGGCTATCGCGCTGAAGCTGATCCCGGTGGAGCAGTACCCGCAGATTACGCCACCGGTAGTTAATGTCAGTGCGTCATGGCCGGGGGCCAGCGCGGCTGACGTGGCGGAGGCCATCGCCACGCCGCTGGAGACCCAGCTGAACGGCGTGGACCACATGCTCTACATGGAGTCCAACAGTTCGGACGAAGGCACCTACAGCCTGAACATTACCTTTGCGGCGGGCACCGACCCGGACCTCGCGGCCATCGACGTGCAGAACCGCGTGGCGCAGGCCGTGGCGCAGCTTCCCGCCGAGGCGCAGCAAAACGGCGTGCAGGTGCGCAAGCGGGCCACCAACCTGATGATGGGGGTAAGTCTTTACTCACCGAATAACACCCACACGCCGCTGTTCGTCAGCAACTACGCCAGCACCCAGGTGCGCGAGGCGCTGTCCCGCCTGCCGGGCGTCGGGCAGGTGCAGATGTTTGGCGCGCGTGACTACAGCATGCGTATCTGGCTGCGTCCCGACCGCATGAACGCGCTCAACGTCACCACCGACGACGTGGCGCAGGCGCTGCGCGAGCAGAACGTGCAGGGCGCGGCAGGCCAGGTCGGCACGCCGCCGGTGTTTAACGGCCAGCAGCAGACCCTGACCATCAACGGGCTGGGGCGCTTAAACCAGGCCGAAGACTTTGCCAACATCATCATCCGCGCGGGCGAGATGGGGCAACTGGTGCGCCTGCAGGACGTTGCCACCATCGAGCTTGGCTCGCGCAGTTACAGTTCCGGCGCGCAGCTGAACGGGCAGGACTCCGCCTACCTCGGTATCTATCCGACCCCGTCCGCCAACGCCCTGCGCGTGGCCGACGCGGTGCGCGCAGAGCTTGAACGTCTCTCGACGCGCTTCCCGGACGACCTGGTGTATGAGGTGAAATTCGACACCACTACCTTTGTCGCCGCGACGATCAAAGAGATCGGCGTCTCGCTGGCGCTGACCCTGCTGGCGGTAGTGGTGGTCGTTTCCCTGTTCCTGCAGAGCTGGCGCGCCACGCTGATTGTCGCCCTTGCCATTCCGGTATCGCTGGTGGGCACCTTTGCGGTGCTCTACACGCTTGGCTACTCCGCCAACACGCTCAGCCTGTTCGCCATTATTCTGGCGCTGACCATGGTGGTGGATGATGCCATCGTCGTCGTGGAAAGCGTCGAAACGCTGATGGCGGAAGGGCAGAGCCGGACGGCGGCGACCGCGCTGGCGCTGCGCCAGATTGCCGGGCCGGTGATCGCGACGACGCTGGTGCTGCTGGCGGTATTCGTGCCGGTGGCCTTGCTGTCGGGGATTGTCGGCGAGCTGTACCGCCAGTTTGCGGTCACGCTCTCCACCGCCGTAACGCTTTCAAGCCTGGTGGCGTTAACCCTGACCCCCGCGCTCTGCGCGCTGCTGCTGCGCCCGCGTCCGGCGCGTCCGGCGGCTGTGTATCGCGTTTTCAATCGTGGGCTGGATACTGCGCGCAATGGTTATACCCGCATCGTCAATTTCTTCAACCTTCGCCCGTGGCTGGCGCTGCTGGCCACCGCAGGCGCGGCAGCGGTGGTGGTGTTCAGCTTTACGTCGATGCCAAAAGGCTTCCTGCCGCAGGAAGATCAGGGCTACTTCTTCGCCAGCGTTCAGTTGCCGGAAGCGGCTTCGCTTGAGCGTACCGAAGCCGTCATGACCACTGCACGTGAACTGATCGCCAAAAACCCGGCGGTAGAGGATGTGATTCAGGTTTCCGGGTTTAATATTCTCAACGGCACCAGCGCCTCCAATGGCGGGTTTATCTCCATCATGCTGAAGGACTGGAGCGAGCGTCCGCCGCTGGATGAGGTGATGGGCACCCTGCAGCGCCAGCTGCTGGCCCTGCCGGAAGCGACCATTATGACCTTCGCGCCGCCGACGCTGCCGGGGCTGGGCAACGCCTCCGGCTTCGACCTGCGTATTCAGGCGCAGGCGGGGCAGAGCCCGGCGGAGCTGGAGCGCATCACCCGCGAGGTGCTGGTGAAAGCCAACCAGCATCCGCCGCTGAGCCGCGTATTCACCACCTGGAGCAGCAACGTACCGCAGCTGACGCTGACCGTTGACCGCGAGCGCGCGGCACGTCTCGACGTACCGGTGTCGCGCATCTTCAGCAGCCTGCAGACCGCTTTTGGCGGCACGCGCGCCGGCGATTTCAGCGTCAACAACCGCGTCTACCACGTGGTGATGCAAAACGAGATGCAGTGGCGCGAGCGCGCCGGGCAAATCAGCGAGCTGTTCGTGCGCAGCAACAACGGCGAGCGGGTGCGCCTGAGTAATCTCGTGACCATCACGCCCACCGTCGGCGCACCGTTCCTGCAGCAGTACAATCAGTTCCCGTCGGTGTCGGTGAGCGGTTCAGCGGCGGAAGGGGTCAGCAGCAGCTCCGCGATGGCGGCGATGAGCCAGCTTCTGGCGGAAAACCTGCCAGCGGGTTATGACTATGCCTGGAGCGGCATGTCGTACCAGGAGCAGCAGACCGGCAATCAGGCAATCTGGATCGTACTGGCGGCGGTGGTGATGGCGTGGCTGTTCCTCGTTGCCCAGTACGAGAGCTGGACGTTACCGGCGAGCGTGATGCTCTCGGTGCTGTTCGCCATCGGCGGGGCACTGGTCTGGCTGTGGACAGCCGGCTATGCCAACGACGTGTATGTACAGATTGGTCTGGTGTTGCTGATAGCCCTTGCTGCCAAGAACGCCATTCTTATCGTCGAGTTTGCCCGCGCGCGGCGCATGGAGGGGATAGCAATAGCCGATGCGGCTCGCGAGGGGGCATCACGCCGCTTCCGTGCGGTGATGATGACGGCGGTATCGTTCATCATTGGCGTCCTGCCGATGATGCTGGCGACCGGGGCGGGTGCCCAAAGCCGTCGCATCATCGGGACTACGGTATTCAGCGGTATGCTGGTGGCGACCGTGGTAGGGATCCTGTTCATCCCCGCGCTGTTCGTGCTGTTCCAGCGCCTGCGCGAGTGGGGGCACGGCCTTACGGACTCGTTGCCCACAGCTCGCAGTGCTTCTGAACCAGAGAAATAAGCGAGCCGCCGTCGGCGATAAAGTCCCGCATCCGCTGCGCCTCGCTCTTGCCCTGCTTTAACAGCAGGGCAAGTTCCTTGATCGCGCTGGTCGCGCCGAGCTTCTCGGCCGATGGCGCAACCTGCTCCAGCAGCCAGGCAATATCCTCTGCGACCGTCTTGTGCTCGCCGGTATGCACGTCCGTCAGTATGCCCTCCAGCCCGTAGCGACACGCCTGAAAACGGTTAAAGCGATACAGCAGAAAATCCCTCTCCTGATGCTTATACGGCCGGGTGGTCAGCAACCAGTGGGATGTGGCCTGGATCAGCCCGGCGATATTGATCGCATGGCCGAGCGTCAGCGGCGTATCCATCACCCGCACCTCCACGGTGCCAAAATGTGGGCTGGGGCGAATGTCCCAGTGCAGATCTTTAATGCTGTCGATCATGCTGGTAGCGCTCAGGCGGCGAAACAGCCCCTCGAACTCCTGCCAGTTGTTGACCCACGGCATCTGACCGTTATCCGGGAACCCGGAAAAAATGTTGAGTCGCGATGAGGCAAACTTCGTGTCCGTGCCCTGCATGTAGGGGGAGGCGGCGGCCAGGGCGATAAAATGCGGAACAAAGCGCGACAGGCCATGCAGCAGATAAATCGCGTCATCGCCGGTCCGGCACCCGACATGCACGTGCTGGCCAAAGACCGTTGCCTGTAGAATCAGATAGCCAAAGCGCTCCAGGGTAATGTTGTAGCGCTCGTCATCGCACACCTCCTGCCGCTGCCACTTCTGGAACGGATGCGTCCCACCGCCGCAGATCTGAATATGCTGCTCCGCCGCCGCCCGCAAAATGCTCTGCTGCATCATGGAGAATTGTGCCGCCGCCTGATCGATGTTCTGGCACACGCCGGTGGCAATCTCAAGCATGCTTTCGGTGATATCGTGTTTGACCTCACCGCCTTTGATGTCGTCTTTAACGGCGGCGATAAGCGCGGAGGAGTCCTGGCTCAGATCGTATCCCGGTGGGTTAACCACCTGCAGCTCGAGTTCGATGCCAAGGGTATAGGGTTCAGAGGATTTGAAATCGGGTAAAGGCATGGCGCACTCCGTTGTCTGTCGAGTGTTGAGTATAGACAACGACGTGGCGCTCACTTTTTACAGTGGTATAACTGTTAGCAGGCTTAGCGAAAAGGGGAGTTAACCATGTCTGACAATCCAGAGATTGCGCTGATTGGTCCTGGTGCAATTGGTACCACCATCGCCGCGGCGCTGCAGGATGCTGGCCGCACGCCGCAGCTATGCGGACGCACCGCACATCCAGAACTGCGTTTGCGCGACGACGAAGGTGAAACGGTCGTTCCCGGCCCGGTATTGACCGATCCGACGGCCATCACACGCCCTGTGGATCTGGTTTTTGTGGCGGTGAAGACCACACAGAACGCTGACAGCGCCGGGTGGCTGCGCGCGCTGTGTGACGTAAACACAGTGGTCTGCGCTCTGCAAAACGGCGTGGAGCAGAAAGCCCAACTGGAGCCGTGGGTCAACGGCGCGACGGTGCTACCGTCGGTGGTCTGGTTCCCGGCGCAGCGCGAGCCGGATGCCTCCGTCTGGCTGCGTGCCAAACCGCGCCTGACCCTGCCGGACGTCCCGCAGGCAAAACGGGTGGTGGATGCGCTGCAGGGTACACGCTGTGCGGTAGAACTGTCGGCTGATTTCACCACTGTCGCCTGGCGCAAGCTGCTGCAAAATGCGGTTGCCGGGCTGATGGTGCTGGCCAACCGTCGCGCCGGAATGTTCAGGCGCGAGGATATCAGCGAACTTGCGCTGGCCTATCTTCGCGAAGGCCTTGCCGTCGCCCGTGCCGAGGGGGCGGCGCTCAATGATGACGTGGCGCAGGAGATCCTGGCGAACTTCCAGCGCGCCCCGGCCGATTTAGGCACCTCGATCCTTGCCGACCGTCAGGCCAACCGCCCACTGGAATGGGATATCCGCAACGGCGTGATCCAGCGCTATGGCCGCGCGCACGGTATTCCGGTGCCCATGAGCGACGTGATAGTGCCGCTGCTGGCGGCGGGGAGCGAGGGGCCGGGCTAACGGCCGCTGTTTTTCCGTTCGGCAAAGTAGTGCGCGGGCGTGGTGCCCATCGCTTTGCGAAACATGGTGATAAACGCATTCACGGATTCATAACCGAGTTTTGTCGCCACATTTTGCACCGGGGCACCGCTCGCCAGCTCCTGCAGGGCGATAATCAGGTGCAGCTGCTGCCGCCATCGCCCAAAGCTCAGCCCGGTCTCGCGTTGCATCAGGCGCGCAAGTAAAATAAAAATATATTTAAAATCAATTTCTTACTTTGTTTTTTGCTTATGACTGTCATCACGTTGTGTAACAGTTTTAGCAGCGTTTTGTATCACTGCATTTATGCACACCATTTTCGAGCTTGTGACAGGCTTCGTTATCAGACATAAGCCTGACGAATTCGTCCAACGGCTTTGCGCGTTATTTTGCTCCAAATGGGCAAGAGATCTTCTGTTGTACAACATCTTGTAAGGGGGCGACAGGCAGAACTGACGGGGATTTTTGAGACATTTCAAGGATAGGCCAGCATAACTGCTGGCCTATTTAAGGGATGCTATCGAAAATACAACACTGCTCCGGCGATAACGATTGATACCAATCCTAAAGCGGAGAAAGCATACTCGACGATAAACCAGTTTTTTAGGTGAGGTGGCAAGTCTTTGATGAATGCAACATCATCATTTTTACTGTCAACTGAGCTTTTACCAAAGATCAAAGGGTTCACGATAAAGTTGATCTTCGCTGCATAACCTGAGCTAAACCCTATAGAATCGGCATTATCGAAGATAATCGATCCGGCAGGGAGAGAGCCAAACTTTTCTTTATACAGCGTGCAGATCGCGGAGAAGCGCTTTTTGTTGAGAAATGAGAGGAACGCGACCGCGATACTGCAGACAAGGCTTAATCCTCCAAATCCGCAGATGATCAGATCTGCTGAATTAATCATTTATTGGCCCAAATGCAGATCCCGCCAACAAGCAGGGCAATGAAACCAACTAACGAACACAGGAACTCGGCAATAAACCAGTATCTGATGTTTGCAGGTAGGCTTCTGATGAAAGCTGCATCATCATTTTTGCTATGAGCCGATTTTTTTCCATAGATTAACGGATGAATGATGAAGTTTATTTTTGTCGAGTACCCAGCAGTGAATCCTATTAAATCGGCATCTTTTAGAACCGCGGCAGCAAGTGGAATAGAGCCAAACTCCTTTTCGTACAAACAGCATACTTCAAGGAATCGCTTTTTGTTTAAAACGGAAAGCACGACCATAATAACTGTAGATAGAATAATAATTCCTGAAGTGCCAATTATGAGAATGTCGGAAACTGAAATTGTCACTTTGTTACCTCATAAATTACTTCGCCAGCTTTCTCGCCAAGCTTACCGCCTGCTTCTCCTCCTGCATATCCAACCGCCCCGGTAAAGATCACACCGCAAGCTAACATTCCAGCTCCAGCGGCCTCAATAGTTAATGCACCTAAGACAACTGAGCAAACCGTAGTAGACACCGAACCAGAAACAAGCGCACCTGCGCCAATTCCGGTGCCTAACCCTACACCAAAACTTCCAACCTCAGTATACGCCGTTTTCTCGCAATCAGACCCGACTGTGCAGGCTTCGTAAATCTTATCCAGCCTGTTCACACCATCAAGAGCGATTCCGACATAGCCCGCTGTTTTCATCATTTTCACATACTTTGCAGCTTTCTCGATGAAGGTGGCGTAACCCTCAATGTCAGCAACACCGGTCTGATTCCAGCGATGTGTGATCGAACTGGTTGAAAGTCCTAATGCTCGCTTAATATCTGGGTAGTCCTGTAATGCCAGTTTGTGTCGTGTGAAATCAGTGAGAATGCTATCAAGTTCACCGAATAGCTGCCGCCTCTGCACGTAGAACTGTTCGCTGATCAGTGATCCACTGGTAATATACTGATTTTTGTACGCTTGCTGAATCCTGGTCAAAACATTTTCGATCTTCTCAAAGTATTTACCAGCAGCATCTGAAGCAACCCCGGCTGTCGTACTGGCACGTGAAGTAAACAGATCAATGGTGTCTTTGTTCTTATGAAGAAAGTTAGCTTCCTGGATAGTCAGTGGTTCTAACGCTGCATCAACCCTCGCTTTCGCGGCTTTCATGTGGGCAATCTGTTCGTCGTCCTGCTTTTCAGGATCAACCAGAAGCATAATCGAACCAGCTTTGTATTTTTCATCGGGGCCGTTCAGCGTAGCGAATAGTTCCTTTGCTCCCGCTGGCGGGTTTTCGGTGAATAGCAGACGTTGCCAGGCTTCTGTAGTGCCGCCATAGGGGAGAACGGCAAAACCAGCGTCTATGCCTGTTTTCTTCTTTGCTGTCTGGGCGTGTTGTTCCGGTTCTGACTCAATCGGTTCTGGGAGTACAGGAATCCCTATGGGGTGAGACAGATCAGTGTTTGTTACTGTTTCTTCTCCACCAAGTTCGTAACCATCGTCAAAGTTTGAAGGAACGAATTTCGATTTGCAGGGGCAGGAGCTATAGCTGTGCAGCGTTCCGGCAATCCTTTTACCATGTATATAGTCGGTATCAAGACCGCCACAAATACGGTAACGACCCGGATGATTACCACAGGTTACCTGATGGCCTTCACAGGCCATGTCTTTACCGAAAAACTGGTGGTCACACCATCCTTCAATAATCCGACCGCCGCATACCGTCTTATCACCCCTGAACAGAAAGTAACCTTTGGCTGCCATTAGTGCTTACTCCCTGGCATGGTTAAGAGTCCTTTCGGAAATGTGTCACCTTCACGGAAAACCAGTCTGCTGCCGGATTGTGGTGTTGAGATTATTTCGTCGCCATTACCAAGCATACTTCCAACCAATGCAGCAGATGTGTCCTGTATAATACGAGCCCCACCTGCACCGGAAACAATAGTGACTTCACTGCCATCAGTGTAAACAACTTTATCTCCAACCCGCGCCATCTTATACCCACCAGTTGGACTGCCTGCCGAAGCATTGCGGATCACTCCCCCGTTGCGGGTGATGCTTCCCACTACAGCGAATCGGAAAATGGAGGCTAATGGGCGACTAACGTGTTTATTAAAATCCTCAAGCTTTTCACGTGTCTTGCTGTCACAGCTTGCTAAAAAATCTTCGTCGTAGTGTTCCTGTGAAGAGGATTCTCGGATTTCAGGCGTGATCTCGTTGGTGTATTGCTGCATAAGTCCATCTGCTTTGTGTGGAAATAATCACTGCGGTCATTTTACAAACAATCACCACATGCACAACAAGTATTAGATCTAAGTGAAACTACGTTTCGTAAGAGAAGGTTATTTTCATGAAATTACTGCTCTCTTTACTGGCTCGCTATGCGTTGATGGGCTTCGGGCCTGAGATTTCCGGTCACGTGGAGAGCATTGGGCATGGGATTGGGGACAGCAATGATGAGACGGGCGGGCTGGCGCAGCGCGTGCCGGTGCGCATTCATATCGACACCTTACCGAAGGGAGTTGAGCTGGTGGCGGGCCTGTCGGCGAGCGTGGCGGTGGGACAATAATCTGGGGATAGTCAGCCTTAAACACATATGCGAAACTTACCGCTTCTGAAAAAATGTGGTGGGACCCGCTCAATGTCAGAACCATCTTCGCAGTGCCTGTTTAATGAAGGAATGATCGCTTTTCCTGAGGGCTATCAGGATCGTACCGTCAATGTTTTCGCGCCGCCTGCAGCGGATGCGCCAGCATTCAACATCTCCCGCGATACCCTCAACCCCGGCGAAGCGCTTGCCGCGTATATCGATCGCCAGCTCGCCCTGATGGCAAAACATCTCAAGGGCTGGAAGCAGGGTGAACGCAGTGCCGCAACGCTCGGCGACGGCCTTTTGCAGGGTGAAATGGTCCACGCCAGCTATCTGCGCGACGGGAAACGCATCTGGCAGCAGCAGGCCGTGTTTAATGCCGGGCGCGATAACATTCTGGTGTTCACCATGACCTGCACCCGTACGCTGGGCGATACGGACTGCGCGCTGTTCGGCGATCTTCTCAGGAGCTTTCGCTTCCACCATTAACACCAGGGATAGTCGTTATGTTTGAAGCTGCACGCGTTGGTGATGATATCGGCCACTCCGGTGCGCTGGCCGGGATGATTGCCGGAACGATTGTCGGTGGCCTGATTGCCGCCGCCGGGGGCATTCTGGCGGGGGCGATGTTTATTGCCGGTCTCGGCGCATCCTGCCTTGGCGTGGGTGTGCTGCTCGTCGGCGCAAGCCTGGCCGTGGGGTATTACACCGGGGAGCTGGCGACCGCCGCCCGGGACAGTATCGCCGACGCCGGGGCATCCAGTATGACGAAGAAAGGCGTCATCACCTCCGGCTCGCCCAATGTGTTTATCAACAGCAAACCCGCCGCCATCGCGACGGACAGCGCCGTGAAGTGCTCGGACGATGGCTCGCAGCAGATGGCCGAAGGCTCTAAGCGCGTCTCCATTAACAGCCAGCCTGCGTCCCGCATCGGGGATCGCACCACCTGCGACGCGAAGGTGATGACCGGCTCGGACAACGTCTTCATCGGCGGCGATCCGCAGCAAACCCTGCCCATTCAGTCTGAAGTGCCCGAGTGGCTCTATAAAGTCTCCGATCTTACCCTGCTGTTCGCCGGGCTTCTCGGCGGCTGGGGCGGCGCCGCTGGCAAAGTCGGGGCGCTCTCTAAGCTGCTGGGCAAAATCCCCGGTATCAACAAGCTGGCCCGTATCGCCTGCCGCGCCGGCACGCTGATGACCGGCGTAGCGGCCGCGGGGATCATCGCCCGTCCGGTGGATATCGTCAGCGGACAGAAGTTTCTCAGCGGGGATGATGAGCTCGATTTCGTTCTGCCGTCACGCTTGCCGGTGCGCTGGCAGCGCTACTGGCGCAGCGGCAACCCCGGCGACAGCGTGCTGGGCCGCGGCTGGAGCCTGTTCTGGGAAAGCCGCCTGGAGCCGTATCAGGACGGCCTGGTGTGGCGCGCGCCGTCCGGCGATTACGTCGCCTTCCCGAAGGTCCCGAAAGGGCTGCGCAGCTACTGCGAAAGCGAAAAAAACTGGCTTGAACATCACCAGGACGACAGCTGGTCGGTGTATGACGTCAGCGGCGAGCGCTGGCACTATGCGCCGCTGCGGGAGGATGCCCCGTCGCTGCTCCAGCGCATCTCAGAACCCTGCGGCAACGATATCCTCTTCGAGTGGAACGCGGATAATACCCTGCATGCCCTGACCGACAGCGCGGGCCAGCGCGTGGTCTGCCGCTACGACCGTGACAGGCTTGCCAGCGCCTGGCTGGATGACGAGATCTGCCTGGTCAGTTACGCTTATGATGAACAGCGCCAGCTGGTCTCCGTGACCGGCCGGGGCGGTAGCGTGCGCCGACGCTTCAGCTGGCAGGACGGGCTGATGAGCGCCCACGAGGACGCCAACGGCCTGCTGAGCGAATACCGCTGGCGGGAGATTGACGGCCTGCCGCGTGTGGTCGGTTTTCGCCACAGCGGCGGCGAACAGCTGACGTTCGAATACGATTTTGATAACGGCACCCGCCGCGCGACCCGCGAAGACGGCGCGCAGGCGCACTGGCTGGTGGATGACGACGACAACGTCGCGCGCTTCACGGATTACGACGGCCGCCAGACGACGTTTGTTTACCGCGACGGCGAGCTCTGCGACGTCATTCTGCCCGGCGGCGCAATGCGCCGCAGCACGTGGGACAAATACGGCCGTATGACCAGCGAGACGGACCCGGCGGGCCGCCGCACGGAGTATCACTGGCATCGCCTGACCGACCGCATCACCCGCACGGTGTACCCGGACGGCACCTCATCGCAGGCCATGTACGACCTTCGCGGTCGCCTGCTGTCGGAAACGGATCCGGCCGGTAA
Organism: Enterobacter cloacae complex sp. R_G8; assembly: GCF_024599795.1. Lineage (NCBI taxonomy): Bacteria > Pseudomonadati > Pseudomonadota > Gammaproteobacteria > Enterobacterales > Enterobacteriaceae > Enterobacter > Enterobacter cloacae complex sp. R_G8. The sequence goes on along the minus strand of NZ_CP102246.1, from coordinate 3,861,667 downwards.
CGCCACCGCGTATCACTATCCCGATGAGGAAGAGAACCTGCCGGAGAGCATCACCGATGCCCTCGGCGGCGTGGTACGTCTGGTCTGGAACATCCAGGGGCTGCTGACACAGCGCACCGACTGCTCCGGCAGCGTCACCCGCTTCACCTACGACCGCTTCGGGCAGCTGATTGCCAGCGAGGATGCGGAAGGGAATATCACGCGTCGGGAGTGGAACAACGCCGGGCTGCTGAGCGCCGTGATCCATCCGGACGGCAGCCGCGAGTCGCTGGTGTGGAACGAACGCGGCCAGCTCACGGGCTGGCGCGACCCGCTGGAAAGCGAGGTGCGCTGGGCCTATAACGCGCTCGGCCTCCCGGTCAGCCTTACCGACCGTATTGGCCGCGTGCGCCAGTGGCGCTACGACCCACGCGGTAACCTGCTGCGCCTTGATAACGGCAACGGGGCGGAATATCGCTTTACCTACGACGCCGTGGGGCGACCGCTCAGCGAAACGCGCCCTGACGAGACCGTACGCCATATGGAATGGGATGCGCGAGGGTTCCTCTGCGCGCTCGAAGAAAACGGCCGACCTGCCGCCGACGGCGGTATTGCCCGCCGCGTCCAGCAGTTCAGCTATGACGACAGCGGGCTGCTGATCGGGCGCACTCAGCGCCACGCGGAGTACCGTTACGTCCGCGATCTGAGCGGCCAGATCACCCGCATCCGCCGCACGCCAACCGCCGAAGGCGTTGCCCTGGGTATCGAAAGCGATGAGATCGCTTACCGCCACGACGTCGCCGGACGCGTGCTGAGCGAGTCCGGCATTAACGGCGCGGTGGGCTACGAGTGGGATGCCCTGAACAACCTGACCGGTCTGACGCTGCACGGCGAGCAAAAGCTGGCCTGGCTGCACTACGGCTCCGGCCACGTCAGCGCCATCCGCTTCGGGCAGCAGATGGTGACCGAGTTCACCCGCGACCGCCTGCATCGCGAGGTGCGCCGCACCCAGGGCGCGCGCGAGCAGCTCCGTCAGTATGACAGCCTTGGCAGACGTACCCTGCAGCGCAGTGAGCTAAGTACGGACGTGACCCTGCCGGAGCAGGCGCTACTGGAACGCCTGTATCGCTACACCGCGCGCGGTGAGCTTTCCGGCGTCAGCGACACCCTGCGTGGAGAGGTGGACTACGGCTACGACGCCGAAGGGCGTCTGCTGAAGCACTACGAGGCCCGACAGGGGCACAGCCGCGCGCAGTTCAGCTATGACGCCGCGGACAACCTCGCCGCCAATGACGATCCGGCACCGGTCACGGATAACCGCCTGCAGCACTGGCAGGCGCTGTTTATGAAATACGACCACTGGGGCAACCTGGTCAGCCGCCGCAACGGGCTGTATGAACAGCATTATGCGTATGATGCCGAGAACCGCCTGGTGTCCGCCCGCGGAACCGGGCCGGAAGGGCGCTTTGAGGCGCGCTATCACTACGACGCGCTGGGCCGCCGCACGCGCAAAATCGTCACCACGACGCACGGCACCGCCAACACCCGCTTCCTGTGGCAGGGCTACCGCCTGTTGCAGGAGCAGCAGGAGAGCGGGCTGTGCAGTACGTATATTTACGACCCGAATGAAGCCTGGAGCCCGCTGGCGCGGGTGGATCACCTTCGTGACCAGAGCAGCGGTGAGATTTACTGGTTCAACACCGACCTGAACGGCGCGCCGCTGGAAGTGACCGACGAGCGCGGCGCGGTGCGCTGGAGCGGCCAGTACGGCAGCTTTGGTGAGGTGCGTCACCAGAGCGAAGGATTCTCACGGGTTGTGAATCGCACAGCGATGGCACATCAACCGCTTCGCTATGCCGGGCAGTACGCTGACGGTGAAACAGGGCTGCACTATAACCTGTTCCGCTACTACGACCCGCAGGTCGGGCGGTTTATTGTGCAGGATCCGATTGGGTTGAATGGTGGGTGGAACCTTTATCAGTATGCGCCGAATCCGCTATCTTGGATCGATCCGTGGGGGCTAAGTGGTAAGCCGCTGAACTCTCCATTACTTGATAGATGGCTTGAAAAGGGCGGTACTGCATGGCAGGAGATAGACACTCGCACATGGGTCTACCAAGACAATATGGGGAATATCGTTAGGTATCCTAATGGGTATCCTGATTTTAAACCGTATGAAATCCAGAGCGTTGATGTTCCGGATCTTAAAGGTAATCACAGGCTTGGCCCTTCTGGAGATTTCGGCAAAGCGAATGCAATGGCGCCTAATGGCCCTGCAAATTTAGAGCTTAATACCTGGCATCACCACGAAAATGGAATAACAATGCAAGAGGTACCTAAAGAAATACATAATAACTTTACCCATAGAGGTGGAGTATCTAAGATCAAGAAATCATGTCCTTAGTAAGGAGAGCTTATGCCTATTTCATGCGGTAAACCTACAACTCAAGATGAAATTAAAATTTTGGAGGCAAAATTCAAAATCAGTTTGCCTGAAGATTATAAAGAATTCCTCAGGTTGAAAAATGGCTTTGTTGTAAAATCTCCGGATTTTTGTGAGTTGGAGTATGAAGGTGTTGATGAAGGGGTTATCGCCTTTTATGCCCTTTTTGGAATAAATATGGAAAATCCAAACTACGACATTTTTCGTCAAAATGAAAATTTTTTAAGTGAACTTGATTTCATTGATGATAAGTTAATTATTGGTGATGATCCTGGAGGTAACTTTTACCTTATATTAAATGGCAGTGAAAGCCAAGGTGTGTATTATTGGGACAGAACACATCTACATGCAGAGGATGATATCCAAGAGTTTGAGATCGCTGAGCAAAATGAGTGCGGCAATATCTATAAAATTACTAATGGCTTTACTGAATTTTACAAGAAAATATGTGAGACATCTCTTGATGCAGGAATGAATGTAACTGTTGATTTATGATATTTCAAAATAAAGCCATAATCAGAATATGATCATGGCTTATTTTTTTTACATTTAGATGTTAGTAAATAGATAAACAGTAATAAACAGAATGTCAGATATGCTTGTATTTTACCATTGGTAATAATGCCATTGCATAGAAAAAAGGCATTACACAGAAAGCGGCTCAAAATTTGTTAAGGGAAAAAATGCACACTCCACATTATCTGATTGCGAATACCATAATTCTTCTGCCGAGAGAGCTTCACGCCAATGTGCCCCATATTGGCTACGAATCAGATATATGGAGGAAAGAACATTGTTGAAAAAATTAGAGCGCTTTGGAGCGAAATCGACAATATTACCATTAGATGAACTGAAAAATATTTTAAATACATTAGAAGCATCAACAGGGCCAATTCCTGAAAGTTATCGTGCCTATTTACTTCATTTTGGCGTTTCTGTTCTTTTTGAGGTAAATGTTGTTTTCAAAGCGTTACAACCATCTCCATGGTCTGATGAGCAAGGAACTGATACGCTTGAGTCTTTATACGGTCTTGCAGAATCGGGTAAAGAATATACTGTCTTTGAAATGGCTGATACATACCGGCATGATTTTCGCGATCAATGGTTACCGATAGGAGCCTCGTCTGGTGATAATCAAATTTGTCTTTGTCTCAAGGGAGGTATGTCGGGAGAGATTTGGTTTTGGGATCACGAGTCTGATCCAATATTCAATGATTCAGTAGTGACCTCCGGGCTGACGAAAATAGCAAACTCCTTCGATGAGTTTGTTGATATGCTTACTGCTCAGGATGATAAAATAGATGCATCAGGAGTAGTTAAAGTCGATCTTGATTTTTAATAAAAGTGTACTTGCGTTGATCCTGGCGAAGCCCATCTATTGCTGTAAGGTGGGTGTAGCTGGTGCAGCATATCACAGCATCAACAGCCGCTTCGCTATGCCGGAAATATATACTTTACCTTTTAAAAATAGCAATCTATAAAAATTGGTGCGGGTACTATCTTAGGTTACTCTTAGGATACAAGCCATCTTAATGAACGCCAGACTTACGATAAAATCTGTCAGGAGCAAAATGATGCAAGATAAGGAGAACTGATGAGTAATGTTAAAAATTTTATTGCAGCGTGTATTAACTGCTATGAAGAAAATGATGTCTTCACCATCGGAATAGGGGATGACAGTCATGATCCAAAAAATTTTATCATAATCGGACGATTCGACGAAGATGAATTACCCGTTAACGAATGCATTGGATTTCAGAGTGAGTCAACGGAATATGAGTTAACAGACTCTATTCGTTCTGTTCAGCTCACTGAAGACAAACTTGTGATCGTGCTTAATGAAGATGTCGCAAAAAAAATTGGAATCAGAGAATATCACGTGGTCATTCCTGCAGCAAAAGATTCTAAAACGCTTGGAAAGTATTTGAGGGAAGTGTTTGATGACAGTGATGTGCCTCTACAATTACCGTAAGGTTTTAGCCGCGATATCGCTAGCTTGGCTGCGTCACTTTTTTCTCAATATAAAAAAATCATCCTCATCATTTCCCCACAAATACACTCACCGGCACGCCAAAACGCTTCGCCAGCGCGCGCATATGATCCAGCGTTAACGTGCGCTGTCCGTTGAGGATTCGACTCACCAAAGATTTCTTGCCTATCTCATTCTCAAAATCGCTCTGTGTGAGTTGGCTCCTGCATAGTTCATTCTTTCGTTCTCCGATAGAAGTCCGTGAGTTTGTCATACTCTGCGTGAGTGCTGATGTGTTTGATAAAGATCTTTCCCCGATCAAAATCAGCAAAAAACATCACTTTTAAATGCCCGCACCTATATCAATGACCCACCATTTTTCCCGGTATTTCATCCTGTCTAGGCGGGGGAAGCGCTTTCGCATGTCGTCTGGTGTTGGGTAGTGCTCCTTTTTTAGTACCCGGTAAAGATCGTCCAGGGCGAGTGCTTGATTTGGAAATTGTCTGGTGGCCGCGTCGAAAGGCGCTCTTGAGACTACGTGCATCCTTGCCCCCTTGTTTCCAGACAGGAAACATTATAGGTGATGGTTGGTGGGTTGATAATGTAGAAACATTGATGGAGTGCAGTGTTCATATGCTCGTGATGAAGGCGCTCATTTAATGTGTGCGAACACTTTATGAGGTGACTGTGAAAGAAACGTCCGCTTTGTGCCAGAAGCAGACGTTGCTCCGTAAGGGGCAGGGCCGGATATCTCCAGACCTTCAAATCAAAACAGTAGTTTCTTTCATATAGATTAATTAAATACCTAAGCGATATCGCTGTTCATCCGATAGAGGATTTTTTATAGCCTCTTGATACGCTGCCTCACATTTGAGCCAAAATTCATGATGGGATGTACGTAACTCAGCTCCAACAAGTGCATTAAATCTAACCCAAAAACGATATCTCACAGCACCCAAACTTAACAAGCTTTGGAAACATGTTGGATTGTGTGTTTTTGAATCATAAGGGACAATAAGTCCTCCATGTCTTGCATAACTATGTCTTCCGTATGTCTCTCGATAAGCTAAGTAGATTGGATCAACATCAATGTGTAGAAAGATTATGTTCCTACTCGTTTTTCCTATAGCAAATTCGCAAGCTTCTATTGGGCGAGGGCCACCTGCTTCTGCAATTTGGCAGCATAAAATTTTTGAAAAGTATCTAAACACATTGAGGTAAGCTTCTGATTCCAAATTATACTGTGGCATATTAAACACCTCGGAAGGGTCCCTACCTTCTGATATAAGCGATGATACTAAAGTATGAAATTGATCAAACTCCTGATCTGCAGGCTGTGTGCGAGAGCCATTGCATGAAGAGCACATTCGTGCCGAAAAATGGAAAGCCTTAGACTTAGGCCCTTGTGCTGTACGAAGATTGCCGCCATCATCAAAATCTCCAATGACCATTGCATTACTTCCAAAAATTTTTCTCAACGCCGAAGCTTTTATTTTGTGCTCTCCGGTGAGAGAACCACTAGATCCGCATAAGCAACAGCCTTCTGTCTGATACGATTTGAAGAATATTTCCATTAAGATCACCAAATGTGTATGACATTTCTTAGATGTTGAGGCTTTGTCAGCAACACGATAAGTATCCCAGAAAGTCTCGCTGTTGACATTAAATCACCTTTTAAACTATGACTTAACGTCCGCTCCTCGCTCATAGCGGGCCTTCGTGTAAGCATCCCAGCTTTACCGCTTTCTGATGAGTACCCATGAGGAGGCGAAATCCTGGATTTTCGATTCAAACAGAGTTGTGCCTGCTGACCTAGAAAGTGCAGAGTACACTGGAGAAATTGTCGTTATTGATCCTGATGAGCCATGGGCATTTTTATCCAGAGCGTCCCGGGAATGTATGTGGATAACCGGCCTCAGGAATAGCGATGAAGCATTAGCTGAAGCTGGCTGGGATACCGGCGACATTTATGACGCCTGATCATTACAGCGATATTTCACTCCTGGTGCCGGACAACATCTGTGTACACTTCCAAACCTCACAGGAGAGAGTAATTTGCCGGACATTATTCACGCCATCTATGAATGGCGGCGCTCAGGTAATATTTATTTAAGGTTATCGGACGGTACATGGTATTGCCGCTTTGTTCGCGAAGGCGTCGATGATTATCCTTGTCGCTCCAGCTATTGGGTTGTGCGTATTGCAGGGACGGAAGTAACCAGGGAGTGCGAACCCCATTACCAGCAGCGCTTGAAGCTTTTACCCAGCCTGCGAGTACACTGGCAACCAATCGCCACTGCACTTGGCCGAGATTTTACCGATGCTGAGCTACTGAGACTGGATGAAGTACCAGACTTTCAGGGATCTTACCAGTATGGATTTTTAACCTGAAGATGTACGCCAAACGACTAAAATAAAATACAGAGAATGGCTACTCACTCTTCATCAAACCAGAAGGCAGCGGCTACAGCCAGTCGCTGCTATTTAGACCCTAATCTACAAGAAATTTTACGCTAAACATTTCAGTATCAATTACTTATCAATTTTGAACACTTATACCATAACTCCAGTAATTTGAGATAATTTTCCTTTGAGTAATTGAGCTAATTGTGAATCTGACAAATAGTCAAATTCAGAGATTTGTCTATCGAATGCTTCTCTAAGTTCCTCGGTTATACCATCAGTAAGGTCTAAGCTTTCACCTGTCTCTTCAATGACTTCCGAAGTACCGGCTATCATTTCACTGAACCTTATCAGTCCACATAAATTGAATGTTTTTATACCTTTAGGTGTAAAGGGCTCATGAATGATCTTACCATCAGCTGTTGTTCTACAACGAATATTGTCTAAATATTCATCGAAGTGAGGATGAATGATTGCATAACTTTCACCTGATATAGGAAAGCATTGAGTAGCATCAACATGGTCTACAAGAACATTTTCTTTCCCTTTTTTACCATTACAGTCTTTACACGTGACTGTGAGATTTTTAGGGGTGTAAAGATACTGAGGATGACTTTGCTTGGGAATTATATGATCAATGTCCCACTGGGCACCATTAAAGTCTTGTCGTAATCTGTTACAATATGCACAGTGAAAACGTTGCTCCGTACGATAGAACTCTCTAATTTCCTTTCTGATTGCCTTATTTTCATCACATGTTACATTCCAGTAAGTATGATCTTTCCCATCATATTTATCAATGTGAATTCTAACTTGCTGAGAATAAGAAATAGGGTTTACGATCACTTTTTAGAGTCCTTTTTATTGGCAAATACAACACCTTTGATTTGATTATAAATGATATTCACTGGGTCAGACTCATCAATATCATTGAATTTTACAAACTTCTTGACCATTTCGATAAATGGTTCATCATTCCGGTTCAAGCCTGTACCTTTAACTAACCTTGATAGAATCATTAATAACCGATGAATAACATAATCATTTCGAAAACCAGGTGTTTCGAATATTTCAGCCAATTGTCTGTCAGCTGACTGTCCTCTGTAATTTTTTACATTATGAAAGCTTTGGGATTTGTTACTAAATGAATTTTCCAATCTGTTAACTGAATCAAATTTGTTCTTAATTGAAATCCTGTGATCATTATTTTTTAAGGTGACTATACATCCATTTTCACTTTTTAACCCAGATATAATTTGAGGGGAATGAGTTGCGATTAAAAAATGACATCCTTTATTCCATTTGCACAACTGATCTACAAATTTCATAAAATCCAATTGCCAGGCTGGATGAAGGCTATTCTCAGGTTCATCAATACAAATCAAACTATTATTTATAGTGAAAATATCTAAGAGAAGAGCCGTCGTTAAGAGTGTTTGTTGACCAGAGCTAAGATGATGATTACTTACCCATCTGCTTTCCTTTGTCCTTTGGACCTGTATTTCGCTTGGGACGATTAGACCTAATAGAAGAGCCTGCTTTATATTATATTCATTTTCACTAGTTGCTCCATCGAATGTTATTTTACGTTTTTCAATATCAAGATACAGTTGTGGTAATCTTACAATATTTTCGTATTCTTGAAGAATATTTATGACATCAGGTTTTAGTATTAGATTTTCATTTTCCGATAGAAATTTTTTGTAATAATCGTTTAATTCACTTGAAATTCGCGTCCCTTTCTTACTCCGTTGTATATCAAGCAAAGTCTCATACGCTTTTTTTGCTTCGTCATTAAATTTTAGATTAATTAATAGAAACGGATTTATGCCAATCATTTTATAAGCACTACGAACATCATCTAGCCTTACAACTTGATTATTGAGTGGTTTCTTTATTAATTCTCTCAGGCACTGGCTTACTATCGAAAGAACACTTGCACCAATTTCCTGATTATGATTTACCTGAATATAATAATCTGAATTTTTTTGGGCGCCTTTCCTTAAAAAAGTTTCCCTTAATGGAAATCTGTTATACCGGGAATTACATATGGCTATAACTCGCGAAGGCGTATCAATTGAATTATTGTCAACTAGCACATCATCTTTGCGACCATGAAATATGAAGGAATTAACTGCTTTTGTTAGAAGTGATGACTTACCACATCCATTCACTCCCGTTATCAAAGTGAAAAAATTATCATCACAATATCGATTCGTTTTGTCGCTAACGAAAATATCATCTTTATCTTCATTCTTTATTGTGTAGAGCTTAAATTTTCTGCCAGGATTCATATTGCCTCTTTCTCGCGTAAACGAAGTGCATAAAATAACGCCATTATATTTTACTTCTGCGATTTTTTATATAGTTTTCAGCTTCTTCCGATGTAACATTTGAGCTTAGGCGAGTTTAGAGCTGTTTATATCGTCAAGGGCAGTTTCTGCCTCGCTGTACCGCAGCGCTCAAATAGACATTAGCATTGAGCCACAACACAGTGCACACATAAAATAAAATTCCATTATAAAACAATAGATTGTCAAAGATAAGTTCAGATGTCCTGGGTAGGGCAAAGTTCAAATGTCCGCTCTGTGCCAAGAGTGGACGTTGCAACAGCACTACACATTAAGGATTTTTAGACGGATAAACCAGAATGTTTGCACCGAGCCGGGATATGGGGACATGGCAGAACTGTAGTCTGAACGCCTGAGGTGGTTGCAGGATGTTGAACTGGCGGCGGAAGTTGGTTTCCGGAGAGGAGAGCCTTGCTAGGAAGATCACATACTGGATTACCTGGCCGGTTAAAAAGGATCAGTTGCCGTTAATAATAAGGCCTCTTCAGTTGTGTGGGACGACAACATGCAGTAGGATAAATCAGGTTTAACATACACAACCCTCTAAACCCAAGCTGCCCCCAATAAATATTAGGATGGGTGAAATAAATTTCTTATAAAGAGTATTGAGTTTTAATGTGATATTTTGAAAATTAAAGTTGGCCTTTAAAAGAGGATTTCAGTAGTACAGAATGCTTTTTAAAAAATGGATGACCATAACCGCTAACTAGAAAGGTATCTTTAGCGTTTAAACGCTTACACCAAATAAGATTACAAACATCCAAATGGAGGATACATGTCTCGACTGAACGCTCTTGTTATAGGTAATTCAGATTATGAATTCAGTAACAACCTACCAAACCCTGCTAACGACGCAGAAGATATTAGTGAAGTTTTGATAAAAGGAGGTTTCACCGTCAACAAGTTGATTAATGCCACCCTTAGAGAAATGAAGGCTGCAATCAAAGAACTCGAAAAAACTTCAAACGATGGTGGCGAAATATCCCTTTTCTTCTTTGCAGGACATGGCGCTGAAGTTAATGGTAAAAACTACCTTATTGCAAAAGACACCGTAGCTGATGATGAAGCCGATGTCGAACATGGGGCCTTAGGTTTAAATGAGGTTCTTACTCGCATGGAGCCAAAAGGAAATGACACGCGTACCAGTATTATAATTCTCGATGCCTGCAGAAATAATCCATTTATTAGAAAATGGAGGGGGGTGCCACGAGATTTAGCTCCTGTTTATGCGCCAAAAGGTACATTAATCGCTTATGCAACCTCACCAGGGCAATTTGCAGATGACGGTTCTGGACGTAATGGAAGTTACACAGAGGCGTTATTAAAACACATAGAAACTCCTGATGTACCTATCGAGGCCATGTTTAAAAGGGTAAGAAATACCTTAGCGGCTACAACCCGTCAAAAGCAGACTTCTTGGGAGCATACATCTTTATCTGGCGAGTTTTATTTTAATTTAAGCGTGGCTGCCAGAATTTCAAGCTATAGTTCTTCTGCCGTTAAAGATAGCAATTTCATTCTTGATGAAACTAAGTGGAGCCATAGAACAATTACAGCTCTCAAAATTAGGAACTGGTACACTCAAAACCCAGCTATAAGTGATATATCGCCCGATAAAATAAACAAAGCTGGAAGCGATAGCCTTTTTGTTTTGGGTAGAAATATACTCCAAGCCGCCGATGGAAACTCAAATATGGCGTGTGAATTTATCAGTGCATTTAAGGATAAAACTAAAGGTGTTAAAGCAGATAAGATTAAAAATCTCTTAGATGGAATTATATTTGAAATTTTCTTTAATTCAGACGGTGAACTAAGAGATAGATTCAAAAACAGTTTTTTCAATGTTGTTTTCAATCTTGAGAAGTTTGCAATTTATAAAGACAGCTTTGATTTTATCTCTTCTGTTCTATTGCCTTATAGCTATAAATTCTTCGCAGTACCGGGTAAAAACCAACCAGTGACTGCAGATGTAACTTTGGACGGAAAACTCTTAGTAACAGAAGTGCATATTAATGGGCGTAATCGTCTTAAAGCCAATAGTGATTTTAATGATTTCAATGACAGATTGGATGAAGATGAAATCAAAGAAGAGATATCCAAGAAGGCGATGATTCCATCTCGCTTGTTGAATATTGTATATAATAAATCCTTGCCCAAAGGTACAGAAGTTGAACTCCCATATAGATGCACCATAACCAATGATTAAGTATTTAGTCAGAAATAATGAATAGAGCCCAAGTAACGGGTTCTATTTTTCGTCTCTAAGCGTTTTTTTTGAATAAATCTGGTTTAGATAAAAAGTATATCTTTCCTTTGCAAGTATCCCTGTAATCCGAACCATTCGCTTTTAGAGAATATCCAGAGAAAGGTTCAGTTATCCTGTGGGGACAATGTCTGCTCATCGCTCTTACCAGACATTTAAAAACAACATTAAATTTTGCGTAAGACCGGGGATCTGCTTCTTACCAAGCAGATCCCCGACCTACCATCACCCGCCTCAATGTGCCGTTATATACGGCTCCTTCACAAACTCCGCTAACAACCAAACCATATCATGGAGTAGCCCGACGAGTTCTTTCGCCACGCTCGCAGGAAGTGTCCCGCCCATCAGCGCCAGCGTTAACGCTACGGCATAATCCACCTGCAACACCGTTTCCTGCCAGCAGTCCGGCACGCAGGAAGTAATCTTTTCCCCTGCGATCAACTGTTCAACCAGATACGGCGGAAGTTCCGAGTCACAGCACTCGCGCAGCCGTTTCAGTGTGGCCACCAATCGCTTACAAAGCGTGGCAAACGTCACTGCGTCATCAGTTTCCACCAGCACGCTCACATAAGCGGTGCAGGCGTCGGCCAGCTCGAAGAGATCCGCAGAATCGGGAAGTTGCAGGTGAAGAAGGTGATGAACAGCACTTTCCTCAGAAAGTGCGTAAGTCAGGGTAGGGATAGTTGTCATGTAGTATTCCTTTTCAAAAAAAATCCAGACCACCACATAAGTTCCTACGCTCATGGGTGGTAGCGCTGACGGAGGTAGGAATGCCGCACATGACAAAACGGCCAACCTTTCGGTTGCTCCGCCAGCGCGACCGTATTTTAACGGGATGAGCGCTGTCGCGACAAAAATAATTGCCGAGTCATGTTAAACGGGTTCCTACGCCCGGTTACGGATGTGCCGCAACGCAGGCACTTTACGACCGCGAAGAAGGGATGAAAAGGGATGCTCATGAATTACATAAGGTTGCTTGCAGGTTTGCGAGGCGGCTTCCAGAAAGGCATTGCCGGGTGGCGGCTACGCCTTACCCAGCCTACAAAACCGCCAACCTGCTTATTAGCGACACGAACCGTAGGCCCGCGTAAGCGTAGCGCCGCCGGGCACAGTTGGCACCGCGGTAACTCCTTACGCAGACCTTTTCATTTTGAGCAACCCTTCTAATAACATCTGCGTCGCGCGGGAAGATTTTCCCACTGCCGAACAAATCAGCCCAAACTCCCGGCATAGTGAAGGCGTTACCGGTGCTACGCACAAACCGCGTAATTCACCCGGCAGGGCGGATTCCGGTATCAGCGCGACGCCCATGCCTTCGCGTACCAGCAGGCAGGCGCTGATCCAGTCGCGGACGGTCACGCGTACGTCAGACAACCGCAAGCCTGCCTGTTCCATCAGGCTTTTTCCGTTAACGGCGCAACCGCCGGTTGCGAGCACGAAGGGCTGGTCTGCCAGTTCCTCAAGCGTGATGCCGCGCGCAGGTGCATAACGAGCCTGACGGTGGCTGGCCGGTAGCACCGCGACCCACGCATCTTGCCCCAGGATCGCATCAGCGCGTCCGGGAACAGGGTTCATGACCACGCCCAGATCAACCGTATCTGCCGCAATCCATTCCTCGACTTCCTGGTCCGTCCCTTCGAGTACGACCACCTCGATTTCAGGATGCAGGCGCTTAAAGTCCCGCAGCAGTCCTGGCAAAAATGTGGATGTCACCGAAGGAAAGCTGGCGAGACGAATGCGCCCGCCACTTAACCCCCGACTCTCATCCGCCAGTACCCGGATGGCGTCCAGCCGCGCCAGCATGCTCCTTGCCTCTTTGACCACCTGCTCGCCCAGGGCCGTTACGCCGATGTGGCGTCGCTCACGCGTGAATACCGCAAATCCTAGTGCGGCCTCTAACTGCGCGATCGCCTGGCTGGCGCCCGACTGCGTCATGCCGACCTCTTCAGCAGCACGCGAAATATTACTCGCGTCCGCCACGGCAACCACCAGGCGCCAGTGCAAAAGATTCATCATGGGTATCAGTAGCTCAGCTAATAGTTAATTTATGAATCATTAATTTTACAGTGAGAGCGGCATTAAGCACAGTGTAGGCAAACCGAATCTTTATCACTTAGCCGCTTTAACGGAGAGATTATGAAACTCTATTACGCCCCGGACACCTGTTCACTCTCACCCCATATCGTGCTTCGCGAACTGGCGATTGAGTTTGAACTGGTTAAAGTGGACAACAGGAGCAAGCTTACCGCTGACGGGCGCGACTTCCTGACCATTAACCCTAAAGGGTATGTCGCTGCGCTTGAGTTGAATGACGGGAAAATACTGACCGAAGGGCCAGCGATTTTGCAGTACCTCGCGGACCTCAAGCCGGAGAGGGGGCTGGCACCGCGAGCAGATAGCTGGGAGCGGGTGCGGCTTCAGGAATGGCTTAACTTTATCACCAGTGAAATACACGCCGGATCGGCACCTCTTTTCAACCGCGCGCTGCCCGAAGAGGTCAAAACTATTTTTCGCGAGAAGCTGTTCAGGCGGTTCGATTTTCTTCAGGAGACGCTCTCCACAAGCGCTTATCTGACGGGAGCGTCATTCAGCGTGGCAGATGCCTATCTTTTCACCGTGCTGGGCTGGGCCAGGTTCTTCGCCATTGAGCTGAGCCCCTGGCCTGCGTTGCTGGAGTACAGGGAAAAAATCAGTGCCCGTCCAGCGGTGCAGGCCGCATTAGTTGCGGAAGCGACTCAGTGAGACTCTAAAGCGGGTTTTTGCCGATCGTGAGTGAATATCTGCCATTTTATGTCCGACGTGCTCAGGGTAAAGACGGCAGTGGCCAGCGTGTTCTCTTCATCCGGGTCCTGTGGCGAGAGACGATAAATCGGGAGCGCGGGATCATGCTGGTCTGAAAGAATACCCAGTGCTGCCGCACCATCAAGGTGAGATTGCGTCTCCAGCCAGGCGTTTAGCCGCTGCTGGCGTGACCGGGAGCTGTCAGTGATCACCTGCTCAACCGCATCAAGCTGAGGGTGGATAAGGTGATTAGCATGGGCGAAAACCTCCCGCAGCGGCATAACGGAACAGCCTGTTCCCGTAGCCTCCACGCTAAACAGTCGGCTGTCTCCCATTTGTCCCACCGTATGGTGAAATGCACCGGCGCGTGGCTCGGTAGTCAGTATGGAGATGGCTTCAGCTAGCGTGGCGGCATTCAGCGCGGCGCGGGCTAATACCTGACGCGGTATGCCGCGTGGACGGTGCAAAGCGCGTATGTTATTCGCCGTATTCACCACGCCCTTTTCGTTTACGGCGAAGGTATGTCCGCAAATCGATCCCGGGTAGGCAAAACTGGTAAACGCCAGGCCGTCATCCGGGGTAATGCTGACGATGGCGCAGTCAGGCCGAAGCTGTGGGAAACCGTCTTCATTATGCGCAATAATCAGCTCTCCCTCAGCGGTGCTTCCCGCTACCGTGGTACAGCCGTCAGAGGTCGAGCGCACCAGATCGCCGCGGCAGTTCCAGGCAAACACCTCATCAAATGGTGCTTCCAGACCCTCGGCTAATCCCTCCAGTTCCTGCCAGATAAGGGGATACTGAGACTGGACCAGCGAGCGCATGCTCCGGGTCTGTTCTGCGTCTTTCATGGCGGTAACGGTTTGCCACAACGCCGTTTGCGTCAGTTTTGCATGCCAGGCTTCGCGGCCGAACGCGCCAAGCGCCTGACCTACTGCAAAAGCGGAACCACGAATGTCGATTTTTTTCATAGTGTTATCATTCACTTCTGTTCAGGATACGTGTTGCAAAAATTCTTTCAGGCGTGGATTGGGACTGCTATTCAGCAGCATATCAGGTGGACCATCTTCGGCAATGGTGCCGCCATCAATAAAGATTAGCCGCGATGCCACATCACGGGCGAAGCCGATTTCATGGGTCACAATCACCATGGTCATGCCTTCTTCGGCCAGCGAGCGCATGACTTTCAGTACCTCATGCCGTAATTCGGGGTCCAGCGCTGAGGTCGGCTCATCGAACAGCATCATTTTCGGTTTCACTGCCAGGGCTCTGGCAATGGCCACACGTTGCTGCTGACCACCAGAGAGCTCTGATGGGTAGTGATGGGCTCGTTCGCGTAAGCCCACACGGTCCAGTAGTGCCAGTGCCTGTTCACGGGCGGTAGCTTTGCTCTGTTTGCGCACACGAACCGGACCAAACATCACATTCTCCAGCGCCGTCAGATGGGGGAACAGATGGAACTGCTGAAACACCATCCCGGCTTCGCGGCGGATATCGCACTCATTCGCGTGAGGATCGGTAAGATGCATTCCCGCTACCAGCAGCGTGCCGGAGGAAATTTCCTCCAGCTTATTAATGCAGCGCAGCAGCGTCGACTTACCCGACCCGGAAGGGCCGATGATCACCACCACTTCGCCGGCGTCAATTTTTAAATTGATGTCGTGCAGCACCTGAGTGGCGCCGAAATTTTTCGACACTGCGCTAAACTCAACCATGCTCATAAAATATGGATCCTTTTCTCCAGTTGCTTCAGCAGGAAACTCAGGCACAGCGTCACCAGCAGGTAGATCATTGCCACGGCGGTCCAGACTTCCAGCGCGCGGAAATTACCGGCAATAATTTCTTGCCCCTGACGAGTCAATTCCGCTACACCAATCACAATAAACAGCGAGGTGTCTTTAATACTGATAATCCACTGATTACCTAACGCCGGGATCATACGGCGCAATGCCAGCGGCATAATGACATGCCATAGCGTGCTGCGTTGTGATAATCCCATTGCCAGGCTGGCCTCTCTGAATCCTTTATTGATAGAGAGAATCGCTCCTCGGGTGATCTCTGCAATATAAGCACCCGAGTTAATCACAATAGTCGTAATGGCTGCCGTCACCGGATCAATATGAATCGGTAACACCATGGGGAGTGCGAAGTAAATAAACATCACTTGCACCATAATCGGCGTGCCGCGGATTAACTCGACAAAGACTAACGAGACGGTTTTTGATATTTTCCCTCCGAGCGCCCGGCAGGTTCCCGCCAGCAGGCCAATAACAAAACCACCCAATAAACCTGATAGTGAAATAATCAGCGTCAGCTGTAGTCCTTGCAACAACAGCGGCAGGGACTCCCAAATATATTTACTGTCGAAATTCATCATGTTACCCGTTAAGATGCAACGAGGTCGGATCGCTCCGACCTGGCGGGATTATTTTGGCTGTTTAGCAAACCACTTCACGTAAATCTTGCTGTACGTTCCGTCTGCACGTAACGCCTGCAGCGCTGCGTTGATCTTCGGCGTCAGATTGCTGTTTTTCTGCATCGCAAAGCCGTAGTGCTGCGGCAGAATGCTGTCAGTTTCGCCGGTTGATTTCACTTTTCCATCACCTGCCGTTTTTACGTAATAGAGCACGTTGGGGGAATCATGCACCACGGCGTCAAGGTTACCTGCCTGCAAATCAAGATAGGCGTTATCAATATTCGGGAATTCGACATAATTCGCCTTATATTTGCTTTTCATAAAGCTGGCCGCCGCCGTTCCCTGCTTTAATCCCACTTTCTTTCCTGCTAAATCGCTGAATTTAGTAATGGTATTGTCGCTGCTTTTAACCGCCATTAATAAATCAGCATCATAATAACCGTCGCTGAAATCGACGACCTGTTTACGCGCGTCGGTTATCGTAATGCCCGCCATGGCGACATCCAGATTCCGTGATTGCAACCCCGGAATTAGCCCGCCGAAGTCCATCGGGCGTAATTCGTAGCTGACGTTCATTTTTTTAGCGATGGCATCCCACAAATCAATATCAAAGCCGACGTATTTATCGCCTTGTTTAAATTCAAAGGGGACAAATGCGGTATCAACGCCAACCGTTAATTTATCCTGCGCTTGTGCCACAAAACTGGCGGAGCAAGCGACCAGCGCTAACGTAACTTTTAATTTAGTCAATAATCTGGACATAATAACCCTCGGCGTCAGTGAAGTAGCGTGCATGAATGTCACCCGGCGAAATACATCGGCGGGGTGGGAAAATAAAACGTTGATATGCAGGGCGCACTTTCATGCGCCAAATTTAAAGCGAAAACTTATGCGGGAATAATCTCATCCCAGGTGTCGGGTACCGGCGTCTGTGCGCCGTTCATAATCATTGAGAGAAAACTGTAATAACCATTGATTCCGATCAGATCTACCACGCCTTTCTCGCCCCACAGCGCGATAGCGTGCTGCCAGGTGGCATCGCTGACCTTCTGCTGCTCATGTAACTCTTTACAAAAGTGATAAATCACCCATTCATCCGGCTGCAGATCCTCTGGAAGACGTTTTTCATTAATCGCCTGCACCGCCGCTGCAGAAATACCCTTCTCACGCGCTATCGGCGCATGAATCGCCCACTCTACAGGCTGCGACCAGTGCCGCGCGGTCATCAAAATAGCCAGTTCCGACAGGCGCTGTCCCAGCGCGCTGCGATAACGCAGGTATTCTCCCATGCGTTGTGCATGGGCCATCAGCTCTGGGCTGCGTAGCAGCGGCTCGAAAGGGGGCAGCAGCGCACCGCGAGGCCCGTTGATTATCTCTTCGGCCAAAGTACGCTGTTGGTCGTCCCACTCATGCTCCGCCAGCGGCGGTAAACGATTGATCATAATCTGCTGGTCTCTTCGCGAATCACGGTGTTCAGCGTATCCACCACAAAGTCGAGCTGGCCAGGCGTGACAATAAACGGTGGCGCGATCAGGATATGGTCGCCATATTGCCCGTCAATTGTTCCCCCCATCGGATAGACCATCAGCCCACGTGACATACAGTTTGCTTTGATTGCTGCATGCAGCTTCAGGGCAGGATCGAAGGGGGTTTTGCTGGTTTTATCGCGTACCAGCTCAACGCCGGCAAACAAGCCGCGTCCACGCGTATCACCGACGTGCGGTAATTCCCCCAGTACCTCACGCAATGCGTTGTGCAGGTAAGCCCCCTGTTGTTTAACCGCCTGCAGCAAATTATCGCGCGCAATCACCTGCTGCACTGCCAGGGCTGCGGAAGCGGCGGTCGCGTGACAAATGTAGGTGTGCCCGTGCTGGAACAGACCGCTACCGGCCTGCAGGGCTGAGACAATCTTCTCGCTCGCTAATACTGCGCCAATCGGCTGATAGCCGCCTCCCAGCCCCTTCGCGATCGTCACCAAATCCGGCACCACATCATCCTGTTCAAACGCATGCAATGTGCCGGTGCGTCCCATGCCACACATGACTTCATCCGCGATATAGAGGATGCCGTATTTATCACACAGGTTGCGTACACCTTTAAGATAGCCCGGGGTAGGCGGGGTGGCGCCAGTGGTGGCCCCCACCACGGTTTCTGCACAGAAACCAATAATGGTGTCGGGACCGGCCTCAATAATGGCCTGCTCCAGCTCGTTGAGCAGACGCGTGGTGTATTGCTGCTGGGTTTCGTCTGCGCGGCGGTCCCGATACTCATTGCAGGCCGAAACGCGGATCACGTCGATCAACAAGGGAGCAAACTGGCGGCGGCGCCATTCGTTGCCTCCCACTGCGAGCGCCCCAAGGGTATTGCCATGATAGCTCTGTTTACGGGCGATAAATTTGGTGCGCGACGGCTGGCCGATCTCAACAAAATACTGACGCGCCAGCTTGAGCGCGGTTTCGACCGCTTCCGAACCGCCCGAAACGAAATAAGCATAGTTAAGATCGCCAGGCGCCGTGCGCGTCAACTGTTCAGCAAGCTGTTCAACGGTGTCACTGGTAAAAAAACTGGTGTGGGCGTAGGCCAGTTGATCGATCTGGCGATGCATCGCCGCCAGCACGTCAGGATGCGCATGACCTAAACAGGAAACGGCGGCACCACCGCAGGCATCCAGATACTGCTTTCCCTGTGCATCAAAAATGTATGCCCCTTGAGCACGCGCCGCCACGGCGGGCGTACTGCGTAGACTGCGGTGAATGATATGGCTCATGCTGGTCCTGCTCCTGAATACGCTGTGTGAATAAAGCGCATCTTGCAGGATTCATTTGTATCACGTCAATGTTATTTGGATTCAAATGTATTCTGTTTTCTTATGCCAAATGCAAATGAATCATTTTTCAGGGTTTACCGGGCACGACATAGGCACCCGAGTCGATAAGATAGCGTTCGGCATTTTCGATTTTACTCACTGCTTCCCGGCCATGGCGAGTCACCAGCATCGCCAGTAAACACTCGGCCAGCCCCATGCCAGACACCACGGAAGGAAAAAACGACGGACTGTCTATGGAGAACAGCAGCGTACAATCGGCAGCCTGGGCTAATGGTGAGACGGGTGAATCCGTGATGGCGACGATCGTCGTGCCCGCCTGCTGGGCCGCACGTAAAACATCCAGGGACTCACGGGAATAGGGGGCAAAACTGGTGAGTAACAGGCAATCTTGTGCTGTTATTTCGCGGGTGAATACCTCAATGTTGCTCGCCAGACCATCAATGAGCGACACCTGCCGATTGAACAATCGATAGACATAAAACAGCGACCAGGCAATAGGAAAGCTGGCACGGAAGCCGCAAATATAGACATTCTCAGCCGCGTCCAACAGCGATACAGCTTGTTCCATGGCCTGATGGTTTTCATTTTGTGTAAACGCCAGATTGGCCTGATGTGCCTGAAACACCTCTTCATACAGCTGGGGTTGAGTGCCTTTGGCGATCAGTTTCTCGGCTTTAGATACATATGTATCATTGCGCAGTCCAAGTTCATCAATGAAAGCATCCTTGAGTTCACCCCAGCCGTTGTAACCCAATCGTTGCGCCAGCCGTAACAACGTAGCAGGTTTTACACCGGCTTCAGCGGCGAAGGCGCGCATCGATAGCACGACCAGTTGATTGGTATTCTGTAGCGAGAACTCGGCAGCGCGCTGTAATTCTGCAGACAACTCGCTGAATGTACTGACAATATTTTCCCTTGGATTCATAGCAAATAGTCCCGCTCTTTAAGGTTAGCGCTGCTGTCGTTAGCGTACGTTCTATCTTCACAGACCGAACGGGTTCGCGTTGTCCCGGAAACGGATGATGAAAACACAGAGTCAATAAGTCAACGGGGAGCTGAACAGGGATTATCAGCCAGGCTATTTTTCATTCAAATAGATATCAGGCCGCGTAATCGTCCATGCATAGTTTTTTCTGTTTACGGGCTCGTAGCCAAATTTTTCATAGAGCCAGGGTGCAGTCGTGGTAAACAACATGATCCTGCGAAGCTGCTCAAACACAGGGTGATGATGTATGCATTCCATAACCCATCTTCCGAGCCCTTCTCCCTGGTATTCTTCAAGGACATAAACATCGCAAAGGTAGGCGAAGGTGGCGTAATCCGTTATCAGGCGAGCAAAACCAATCTGATTTTCTTTATGGTAAACGCCAAAGTTAAGGCTGTTTTCGACTGACGCAGAGACAATATCCAGAGGAATGCCTTTTGCCCAGCTCGATCTCGTTAAATACCGATGGATGGCCTGTACATCCAGTTTTGCTCTGTCTGTACTCACCAGGTAGTTATCCTTACTCCATTCATATTTCTCTGCAATATTCACTTTTGTTCCTGCCCGTAATGTTGTGGAAAATCTACCTTATCATTCGATACTCGACTTAACAGCTTTCAGCATCTTTTTACGGATCCTGCCGCTGCCCGGTCTCCCGGCTCAGTGTGCCGTGATATAGGGCTCTTTCACAAACTCCGCCAGCAGCCATACCATGTCATGCAGCAATCCGGTCAGGTCTTTCGCCACGTTCGCAGGCAGCGTGCCGCCCATTACCGCGCGAGTGAGTGCCAGCGCATAATCCACCTGCAACGTCGTCTCCTGCCAGCAGTCCGGCACGCAGGAAACGATCGTCTCCCCCGCGATGAGCCGTTCAACCAGATGTGCAGGGAGTTCTGCATCGCAACGTTCACGCAGGCGTTTAAGTCCTGCCAGCAAGCGCGCGCAGAGGGTAGCGTGGGTTACTGCATCGTCGGTTTCAACCAGCACGCTGACACAGGCGGCGCAGGCATCAACCAGTTCGAACAGATCCGCAGTGTCGGGAAGGGGCAGGTTAATAAGGTGATAAACCGCGCTATCTTCAGCGAGCGCGTAAGAAAATCCAGGGAGAGTCGTCATTGAGCATCCTCTTCAGGTAAAAATGTCGCGTCATGCTTGTGGGTTCCTGGCCCCGGTTACGGTGGTGCCGCAACGCAGGCACTTTACGGCCATGAAGATGTGATGAAAAGCCGCCATCCTGAATTACACAAGGTTACTTCCTGGTTTGCGAGGCGCCTTCCAGAAAGCCCTGCCATTCCTCTCTTTCCAAACACCATCCCCTGCGTTTATGGTGTGACTTACCCTCAACTGGCATCAGATGGCACATATGGCGAGCGAAAAAGAGAACAAAGACTGGGTCAAATTTGCACAAACGCCAGGGAAGATAGAGCGCATTGAGGCGTATTTCAGCGGGCATGGCTATGAGCCACATCGGCATGACACCTACGCGATAGGCAGAACCTTGTCCGGGGTACAGAGTTTTCACTATCGGGGCAGCCAACAACACAGCCTTCCGGGCGGGACGATGGTCCTGCATCCCGATGAAGTGCATGACGGAGAAGCGGGGACGACTGACGGATTTCAGTATCGGATGCTGTATATCGATCCCGCGTTAATTCAGAAAATCCTGGGCGGAAAACCGCTGCCGTTTATTCCCGGCGGGATCTCCTCCGATCCCCGGCTTTTCGCGGCGACGGAATCCCTGCTCAAAGCGCCAGAGGAAGCTGTTGATACGCTGGAAGAAGAGGATGCGCTCTACGATCTGGCCAGCACGCTGGCCATTGTGGGAGGGCAACGCGTTCGACGATGCGCATTCGATTATCGTCGCGCAGAGCGTGCACGCGAGTATATACAAACCGAGTTTAGCCAGAACATTACGCTGGAGACATTATCCGCCGTCAGCGGCAGGGATCGCTGGAGCCTGAGCCGGGATTTTCGCGCACTGTACGGAACAAGCCCGTATCGCTATGTAACGATGCGCCGTCTTGAATATTGCCGACATTTGATAGAGAAGGGGCTGTCGCTTGCTGAAGCTGCCGTTGAAGCCGGGTTTTCCGACCAGAGTCATATGACTCGCCAGTTTGTAAAAACGATGGGGATCTCGCCGGGACGCTGGCAAAAATTCATTCAAAACAGCCGTGCCTGAGTTGCACGATCGTTCAAGACTGGCGCAACGGCCTTACTCTATCCTGGTGACTTCTCAACCATAGGGAGTGTCACCATGTATCAACCTGTTAATCTGGAACATAAATTTTCCCTCTTTGACGCGCACTGGCAGCCGAAAGTCATCGCACAGATGAATGACTATCAGTTTAAGATTGTGAAAATTGAGGGAGATTTTATATGGCACTCGCATCCTGAAACCGATGAAGCATTCATCGTTGTCGAGGGTGTGTTACGTATTGATTTTCGTGACGGGCATGTGCTCGTCAATCCGGGGGAACTGTACGTGGTGCCAAAAGGTGTAGAGCACAAAACCTCTGCAGAGGGGACGGTAAAAATGATGATGATAGAACCTTGCGGCGTCCTTAATACCGGGCACGAAGGCGGGGAACGCACCGCCGAGAATGATGTCTGGATTTGACGCCAGAAACTGTCTTGCCGGATGGCGGCTACGCCTTATCCGGCCTACAAAAACCACCAACCAAACCGGCCGCTACTCCTCGCTTATCATCGTCAAGAACCGCTTCACCGTCCGCGAGCGTTCAAAGCGTCGCCAGCAGAGCGCGATATCCGTATAAAGCTCGGGTGAGCTCAACGCATGATAGGTGACATTCGGCGGAGAAATGGCCGCCATCGATTTCGGCACCAGCGCGAAGCCGCCACCGGCGGAGACCATGCTCAGGGAGGACGAAAGCTGTGACGACTGCAGCGCGTGCTGCACGTCGATCCCGGCCCGTTCGCAGCAGCTGTAAACCCGGTCGAACAGGCCGGGCGCGACCTCCTGCGGGAACAACACCACTGGCGTATCCCGGAGCTGCTCCAGCGCCAGATCGCCGCTTGTTGCGAGCGGATGGTCGCGATGCAGCGCCACCACCATCGGTTCCCGGTCAAGGATCTTTAACTCGAACGCCTTGCTGCTCTCGCACGGCAGGCGCACGAAGGCAATATCCAGTTCCCCCTCCGCCAGCATCGCTGTCAGCGAAGACATATTGGCCTCCACCTGGTGTACCTGCACCGCCATGTTCTGTACCTGAAACTGACGAATGAGCGTGAAAATTTTGGGATGAAAAGCATCTGAACTGGTAATGCCAATCGACAGGTTACCGTTCAGACCGCGCGCGATGCCCCGGGCTTTCTCCAGCGCGGCGTCGCTCAGCGCCAGGATCTTACAGGCGTCCTCGTAGAAGGCTTCTCCCGCTTCGGTTAGCTCTACGCC
This sequence comes from Enterobacter cloacae complex sp. R_G8, assembly GCF_024599795.1. Lineage (NCBI taxonomy): Bacteria > Pseudomonadati > Pseudomonadota > Gammaproteobacteria > Enterobacterales > Enterobacteriaceae > Enterobacter > Enterobacter cloacae complex sp. R_G8. The sequence goes on along the minus strand of NZ_CP102246.1, from coordinate 3,837,838 downwards.
CCGCGTCAGGCGTCTGAACAGCGGCGTGCCCACTTCCTCTTCGAGCCGTTTGATCTGCTGACTCAGAGGAGGCTGTGAAATACCCAGCGCTTCGGCCGCCCTGGTGAAGTGTCGCTCGCGTGCAACCGCGACAAAATACCGCAGATAACGAAGTTCCATATCTAAAACGTCTCAAACCAGCATGAATTCTATATTGGAACTCTCTGCTGAATCGGGTCAACATTTATTTAACCTTTCTAAATAAAGTTGAAGAGGACGAGCATGATGATGCACTCATCTGCCTGCGACTGTGAGGCCAGTTTATGCGAGACCCTGCGCGGGTTCTCCGCTAAGCATCCTGACAGCGTGATCTATCAGACATCGCTAATGAGCGCCCTGCTAAGCGGCGTGTACGAGGGGGACACCACCATCGCCGATCTGCTGGCACATGGTGATTTTGGTCTGGGCACCTTCAACGAGCTGGACGGCGAAATGATTGCCTTCAGCAGCCAGGTGTACCAGCTGCGCGCCGACGGCAGCGCCCGCGCCGCGAAGCCAGAGCAGAAAACGCCGTTCGCGGTGATGACCTGGTTCCAGCCGCAGTACCGTAAAACCTTTGATGCGCCGGTCAGTCGTCAGCAGATCCACGACGTGATCGACCAGCAAATCCCCTCCGATAACCTGTTCTGCGCGCTGCGCATCGACGGCAACTTCCGCCACGCCCACACCCGTACCGTACCGCGTCAGACGCCGCCATACCGGGCGATGACCGACGTGCTGGACGACCAGCCGGTGTTCCGCTTCAACCAGCGCGAAGGGGTGCTGGTCGGGTTCCGCACGCCGCAGCATATGCAGGGCATTAACGTGGCCGGTTATCACGAACATTTCATCACCGACGACCGTCAGGGCGGGGGACATCTGCTGGATTACCAGCTGGAGAGCGGCGTGCTCACCTTTGGCGAAATACACAAGCTGATGATCGATCTGCCCGCCGACAGCGCGTTTTTACAGGCCAACCTTCACCCCAGCAATCTTGATGCAGCGATCCGTTCCGTCGAAAACTAACAGGAGAACTACCGTGAACAGTGAGAAACAGTCACGTCAGTGGGCGCACGGCGCCGATATGGTTGTAGGTCAACTGGAAGCGCAGGGCGTGAAGCAGGTGTTCGGGATCCCGGGAGCGAAAATCGACAAAGTCTATGACTCCCTGCTGGACTCCTCCATTGAGATCATCCCCGTACGCCACGAGGCAAACGCGGCGTTCATGGCGGCGGCGGTAGGGCGCCTGACCGGCAAAGCCGGGGTGGCGCTGGTCACCTCCGGCCCGGGCTGTTCCAACCTGATCACCGGTATCGCCACCGCCAACAGCGAAGGCGACCCGGTGGTGGCGCTGGGCGGGGCGGTGAAGCGGGCGGATAAAGCCAAACTCGTGCACCAGAGCATGGATACGGTTGCCATGTTCTGCCCGGTCACCAAATACGCTGTTGAAGTCAGCTCTCCGGATGCGATTGCCGAAGTGGTGTCGAACGCGTTTCGCGCCGCCGAGCACGGCAGGCCGGGCGGTGCGTTCGTCAGCCTGCCGCAGGATATTGTTGACCAGCCTGCCACGGGGGCGATTTTACCGGCCAGCGGCCCGGCGCTGATGGGCCCGGCTCCCGAATCGGCCATTAACGACGTGGCGAAACTCATCGACAACGCCAAAAACCCGGTGATCCTGCTGGGGCTGATGGCGAGCCAGCCTGCTAACAGCGCGGCGCTGCGTAAGCTGCTGGAGAAAAGCCGCATTCCGGTCACCAGCACCTATCAGGCCGCCGGGGCGGTGAACCAGGAGCATTTCACCCGCTTCGCCGGACGCGTTGGCCTCTTTAACAACCAGGCGGGTGACCGCCTGCTGCACCTGGCGGATCTGATTATCTGTATCGGCTACAGCCCGGTTGAGTATGAGCCGTCCATGTGGAACAGCGGCGACGCCACGCTGGTGCACATTGATGTACTGCCTGCGTATGAAGAGCGCAATTATGTCCCTGACATCGAGCTGGTGGGCGACATCGCCGCCACGCTGAACCTGCTTGCCAGCCGGATTGACCACAAGCTGGAGCTCAGCCAGCGTGCGTCAGAAATCCTGGTCGATCGCCAGCATCAGCGCGATCTGCTCGATCGCCGCGGTGCCTCGCTCAACCAGTTTGCCCTGCATCCACTGCGTATCGTTCGCGCCATGCAGGACATCGTCAATAACGACGTGACCCTGACCGTCGACATGGGCAGCTTCCACATCTGGATCGCCCGCTACCTCTACAGCTTCCGGGCGCGCCAGGTGATGATCTCCAACGGTCAGCAGACCATGGGCGTTGCGCTGCCGTGGGCCATTGGCGCGTGGCTGGTCAACCCGGGCCGCAAGGTGGTGTCGGTGTCCGGTGACGGCGGCTTCCTGCAGTCAAGCATGGAGCTGGAAACCGCGGTGCGCCTCAACGCCAACGTGCTGCATATCATCTGGGTGGATAACGGCTACAACATGGTCGCCATTCAGGAAGAGAAAAAATACCAGCGTCTTTCCGGCGTGGCGTTCGGCCCGGTTGACTTCAAAGCCTATGCCGATGCCTTTGGCGCCAGGGGCTTTGCCGTGGAGAGCGCCGATGCCCTTGAACCGACGCTGCGTGCGGCGATGGATGTCAATGGCCCGGCCGTGGTGGCCATTCCCGTTGACTACAGCGATAACCCGCTGCTGATGGGCCAGCTCCATCTCAGCCAGATTTTGTGACTCACTATAAGGACAGAGAAATGCAAAAAGTTGCTCTCGTAACCGGCTCAGGCCAGGGGATTGGTAAAGCGGTTGCGCTGCGCCTGGTGAAAGATGGTTTTGCCGTCGCTATCGCCGACTACAACGATGAGACGGCGAGAGCCGTCGCCGATGAAATCATCCGTAACGGCGGCAACGCCGTCGCCGTGAAGGTGGATGTCTCTGATCGCGACCAGGTGTTTGCGGCGGTGGAGAAAGCCCGCACCGCGCTGGGCGGTTTCAACGTGATTGTGAATAACGCCGGGATTGCGCCATCTACGCCCATCGAATCCATCACGCCGGAGATTGTCGACAAGGTCTACAACATCAACGTCAAAGGGGTGATCTGGGGCATGCAGGCCGCGATTGACGCGTTTCGCAAAGAGGGGCACGGCGGCAAAATCATCAACGCCTGCTCCCAGGCGGGCCACACCGGTAACCCGGAACTGGCGGTGTACAGCTCCAGTAAATTCGCAGTGCGCGGCTTAACCCAGACCGCCGCTCGGGACCTCGCGCCGCTGGGGATCACCGTTAACGCCTACTGCCCGGGTATCGTGAAAACGCCGATGTGGGCGGAGATCGACCGTCAGGTGTCCGAGGCGGCAGGTAAACCGCTCGGCTACGGCACCGAAACCTTTGCCAAACGCATTACGCTTGGCCGCCTGTCTGAACCGGAAGATGTCGCCGCCTGTGTTTCATACCTCGCCGGGCCAGACTCTGACTACATGACTGGCCAGTCGCTCTTGATTGATGGTGGGATGGTGTTCAACTAAATTCTAATAAGCTCTGACATGAGTTTTCCCCTGCCCCCGTGCAGGGGCTTTTTTTTGTCTCCTCCGCCATTGTGCATTACACTGCGCGCTGCAAAACTTTAGTCATTACGATCTGACAGGCGGTAACAGCGATGAACGGTACAATCACAACGTGGTTTAAAGATAAAGGCTTTGGATTTATCAAAGATGAAAACGGCGATAACCGCTATTTTCATGTGATTAAGGTCGCCAACCCTGATCTGATCAAGAAAGACGCGGCGGTGACCTTTGAGCCAACCACCAACAACAAAGGCCTTTCCGCCTATGCGGTGAAGGTGATCCCGGAAAGTAAACACCTCTATATTGCCGGCGAGCGCGTGAAGCTCACCTCCATCAAATCCTTCGTGGTGTTTAGCGAAGAAGAGCCTGCGGATACGGGCATCGACAAAGAGAACGCGGTGCTGTCGGTCGGGCTGCTGATGAACAACATCAAACCGAAATCCGACAAAAAGCCGGGCGAAATGCGCACGGTGAAGAAGCTGGCGATCACCACCTTCCAGAACACCACGCTGATTTTTACCGAAGATGAAATCGATATCGACGCTACGGTGAAGCTGCTGAAGTAATTGTTTGCCGGGTGGCGGCTGCGCCTTACCCGGCCTGGAAAACCCGTTCGGCGCTCGCCGCCGCACGGGTTACCCCATCCTGTGCTCACCCCTTAACATCGCCTCCCGATCAAACACCCGCTGGATCTCCCCGTGCGCCATAAACGCCGCCCGGTCGGACATATGCGCAATCACGTCCGCATCGTGGCTGACCAGCAGATAGGTCATGCCGTGCTCGGCTTTCAGGCGGTTGAGCAGATTCAAAATTTCTGCCTGCACCGACATATCCAGCGCCGTGGTTGGTTCGTCCAGCAGGAGTAGCTGCGGGCGCAACAGCAGCGCACGGGCTATCGCCACGCGCTGACGCTGGCCGCCGGAAAGCTGGTGCGGGTAGCGCTTACCCGCATCGGCGGATAACCCCACCTGCTGTAGCGCATCCGCCACTTTCTGTGCAATCTGCGTCTCGCCGTGGATTTTCAGCGGCTCCGACAGCGTGCGCAACAGCGTGTGGTTCGGGTGCAGCGAGGCCCACGGATCCTGAAACACCATCTGCACGTTGCGGCGCAGCGGGCCGGTAAAACGCTGCCCTGGCTGTATTGTTTCGCCCAACAGAGAGAGACTTCCGCGCCACTCGCGCTGCAGCCCCGCCAGCACGCGCAACAGGGTCGATTTACCGCAGCCGGAGCCACCGATCAGACTGAACGTTTCGCCTTTTTCGATGGTAAAACGGGCACCGGACACCGCCGTTTTCTCACCGAAGGTGACCTGAAGCTGATTGACGTCAACGAGGGCCATTGTTTGCCTCCTTCCAGGGCTGCGTGCGGTCGAGCGTTGGCAGCATCTGGCCGTACGTGTCGGCGTTTGGCCGGCAGGTCCACAGGGTGCGCGTGTAGGGATGCGTCGCCTGCGAAAGCTGGCTTGCCGCCATCTCATCGACCTTCTCGCCCTGATACATCACCAGCACGCGGTCGCAGTGCTCTGCCACCAGCGGCAGGTCGTGGCTGATGAGCAGCATCGCCATCTGCCGGGCTTCGCACTGCTGTACCAGCAATTCGAGGATCTGGTTGCGCAGGCGCGCGTCCAGCGCCGAGGTGGGTTCATCGGCAATCAGCACCTGTGGGTTGTTGATCAGCGCCATGGCGATCATTACCCGCTGGCCCATGCCGCCAGAGAGTTCACCGGGATAACGCGCCAGCACGTTTTCACTCAGCCCGACGGCGCGAACAATGTCATGAATGCGCGCCACGCGCTCTGCACGGGGCAGGCGCTGATGCAAGGTCAGCGCCTCGTCAAGCTGGGCAAAAATGCTTTTCACCGGGTTGAGGGCATAACGGGGATCCTGCAATACCATCGCAATGCCGTTGCCGCGTAGCGCCTGCCAGCGGCGGGTATTCATCGTCAGCACATTGTTGCCCAGCACGTTAAGCTGCCGGGCACTCACTACGCCGGGCTTACGTACCAGCCCCATCAGGGCGCGGGCTGACATCGATTTGCCCGAGCCGGATTCGCCCACCAGCGCCAGCCGCTCGTTGCCTAACGTAAAGCTCAGGTTATTGACCACGCGGGCGGCGGGGTAGTCGATAGTCAGCGCATCGACGATGACGCGTTGTTCAGTCATGTTGCGGCTCCAGTACATCACGCAGGCCATCGCCCAGCAGGTTAAAGGCCAGGCTGGCGAACAGGATCGCGCCGCCCGGAATGGCGGCAATCCACCACTGGTCGAAAATCACCTGCATACCGTCAGCAATCATCGCCCCCCATTCGGCCATTGGCGGACGGGCGCCGAGGCCAAGGAAACCCAGCCCGGCGGCGGCCAGAATAATCCCCGCCAGATCCAGCGCTAAACGCACAATCGCCGAGGGCAGGCACAACGGAAGAATATGACCCACCAGCAGCCGCAGGCCGCGAATGCCCATCATCTCGGCGGCGGCCAGATAATCGCTGTGGCGCAGGCGCTGAATTTCACTCCGCGCCTGACGCGCGTAGGCCGGCCAGGTGGTTAAGGCCAGCGCCAGCGCGCCGTTAACCAGGCCGGGGCCGAGCATCGCCACAAACGCGAAGGCGAGGATCAGGCGCGGCATCGACATCACCACGTCGGTAAAGCGCATCAGAATGCGCTCCAGCCAGCCGCCGTAGTAGCCGGACAAAATCCCCACCAGCAGACCGGCGGGCAGGGTGATCACGGTGACTAAAGCCACCAGCCCCAGCGCCGGACGGGTGCCGTAAATTAAACGCGAGAGCAGATCCCGCCCGTAGCTGTCGGTCCCCAGCCAGTGCTGGCCGTTCGGTGCCTGCAGGCGCGCGGCGGCGTCCTGCCAGTTGGGATCAAGCGGCGCAAGCCACGGCGCGAAAAGGGCGATCAGCACCAGCAGCGCGATGGCAATCAGTCCGCAAAAGGCGGCGGGGGAGCGGCGCAGGCGGCGTAAGAAAATAGAGAACGGCATCAGCGCACCCTGGGATCGGTCGCCCGCACAAGCAGGTCGGTAAGGTTATTGATCAGCACAAAGCAGACGCCAGTCAGCAGCGTACCGCCCATCACCGCGGTGGTATCGCCGGCGAACAGGGCGGTGGTGAGGTAGCGCCCGATGCCCGGCCACGAGAAGACGGTTTCGGTTAATACCGCGCCCTCCAGCATGCTGGTGTAGGCCAGTGCGATGACCGTCAGCAGCGTACTGCGTATGTTGGGCAGCACGTGTCGCAGCAGGATGCTCATCTCCCCGGCCCCTTTGGCGCGGGCGAGCAGAATGTACTCTTTGTTCATCTCGCTCAGACAGGCGGAGCGCGTCAGGCGGGTGATACTTGCCAGCGAGTAGTACGCCAGCAGCAGCACCGGCAGTACCAGATGGCTTATGGCATTACGAAATGCCTCCCGGTCGCCGGAAAGCCAGGTATCCACCAGCGCAAAGCCGGTCCTCGGCTCCACGGTAAACTGCCAGATGTCGTCCAGCCTGCCGGGACCCGCACTCCACTGCAGCTTCGCGTAGAACAGGGCCAGCATCAGCAGCCCGAGCCAGAAAATCGGCACCGAGTTGCCGAGCAGGGTGAGCGTGCGAAGGGCTAAATCGAGCGGCGATCCGGCGTAGCGGGCGCACAACACCCCGGCAATCACGCCTAGTACGGTACCGATAATCAGCGCCAGGGTTGCCAGTTCGAGCGTGGCGGGAAAGGCGTGCAGCAGATCCTGCAGTACCGGCTGTCCGGTGGCGCTGGCCGTGCCTAAATCACCGTGGGCGAGGTTTTGCAGATAGTGCCAGAACTGCACGGGCAGGGGCCGATCCAGCCCGAGCTGGTGGCGAACCTGATTGTAGGTTGACTGGCTGGCGTGATCGCCGACGATCTGCAATACACGATCGACCGGGGAAAAGGCAGAGAGCGCAAACGTGACGAGCAGCAGCCCGAACAGCGTGAGCAGCAGGGTGAGCAGACCCTGAAGCACGCGGGTGGAAAGATGTGGCATGGGAAAACCGTTATCCTGAAAACATGCACGGACGGCTCCCTCTCCCACAGGGAGAGGGGGAAAAGCTACTTCGTAACGCGATCGTACCAGACCATATCCGCGTTCAGCCCCTGCTGATACCCCTTCACGTTATCGCGCACCACAATCTGGGTTTTGCCCTGGTCAACGAACACGTACGGCGAGTTATGCTGTAACTGTTCCTGCATCTTCTTGTACAGATCCAGACGTTTTGCTGGATCCGGCTCGGCAACCGCCGCCAGCGTAGCCTTGTTCAGCTCCGGAATTTTCCAGCCGTTAAGTCCGGCCACGGTGCTGGATTTTTCGTCGTTCCATGCGAAGGCGCTGGCGTTGGAGTGTGCATCGAAGTAGTCCGGGATCCACAGACGAATGGCCGCCTGATGCTGTTTCGCACGCACGCGGGCGTACACCTGGCTACCCGCTGCGGGCAGCAGATCCACCTTCACGCCGCCCTGCGCGAAGCTCGCCTGCATCGACTGGGCGATGGTGATAAACGGCGCCTTGTTCTCCACGTCCAGGGTGAAGTGCGCGTCTTTAATGCCCGCTTTCCCGAGGATTGCTTTCGCTTTCGCCGGGTCAAATTTAAACGGATTGTCTTCCAGCGCGCCCGGCAGGCCGACCGGCAGGAAACTCTGATGAACAAAATACTGGCCTTTGAGCAGGTTTTTGGTGATGCCGTCATAGTCTACCAGCCAGCGCGCCGCCTCCCAGAAGGCCGGGTTATTTAACAGCGGGTTGGCGCTATTGCCGGTGTTAAACACCAGGTAATTCTGCTCGGCGGACGGGATGCTCAGCACCTTCACGCCCGGCTTGCCCTCGAGCGCGCTAATCTGGTCTGCACCCAGATCGCGCGCCACGTCGGCATCACCCTGCTGGATCAGCAGGCGGCGTGAAGCCGGATCGGGGACGTTTTTAATAATGATGCTTTTCAGCTTTGGCGCACCGCCGGGGGCGGAGTCGTTGGCTTCCAGCACGATAGCCTGATGCGGTTGATAGACGCGCATTTTGAACGCGCCGCTGCCCGCTGAGTGCATTTTCAGCCACGCGTTGCCAAAGTCGTTATCTTTCACGTTGGCCGCCACCTGCTTCTCATCCACGATAGAGGCAATCGGCGTGGAGAGAATATTCAACGCCACGGCAGGGCTGACGTCCGCTGTCCAGTGGAGCTGCACGGTGTGGTCATCCACTTTTTTCAGCTGGCTGGCGATGTTGCTCGCCTCCCAGCCCAGCACGTTGAGGATAAAGGCCGGGGATTTGTTCAGCGTCACGGCGCGGGTATACGAGAAGATCACGTCTTCCGGGCGTAGCGGGTTGCCGGAGGCAAATTTGGCATCGGGCTTGAGCTTGATGGTCAGGGTTTTTGCTGCCGCGTCGGCGTCCCAGCTTTCCGCCAGAATCGGGGTAATTTTTTCCGGGTTATCGCGGTCCGGCTGTACCAGGCGCTGATACAGGCTCGGCACGGTCTGGATGCTGGAGAGCTCGTTGGCTTCTGCCGGGTCGAGGCTCACAATGTCATCCAGGCCCTGGGCGACAACCAGCGTGTTGGAGGGCGTGGCGGCGTGCGCCGCGCCGGAAAGCGCAGCCAGCACCAGTAACGGCAGCAATTTTTTCGTCATAGCGATCCCTGAAGAAGATATATTGTTTGTTTTATATTCCGTTACGTTAGGCTGGCTGATGTCTTACGCAAAGTCGAAATTCTGCTTTGCTTATGCCCTGCGGGAATAACGCATGCCCGTGGTTAATCCGCAGAAATCGCGATTTCAATTAAATTGGTTTTTCCTGACTGCAGTCCGCGTGCTACCGCTCCGGCGATATCTGCAGCCTCGGTTACCCGGCAGCACTGAACGCCCATGGCGGTGGCCAGCGACTGAAAATCGATATGCGGGTTAACCAGATCCATCCCGATAAAACGTCCCAGCTGTGTCGAGCTGTAGTCTGCCTGGCTTTTCATAAAGTTTTTCAGGATGTTGTACTCCCTGTTGTTCATCACAATAAAGGTGACGGGCAGATTTTCATGTGCCGCGGTCCACAGTGCCTGCGGCGAGTAGAGTGAGGCACCGTCACCCAGCAGGCATACGACCGGCTCGCGGCCAAGGCCCAGTGAGTGGCCCACGGCGGCAGGCATTCCCCAGCCCAGTCCGCCGCCGCGCATAAAGTAGTAGCGCTGATGCTGCTGGTCAGAGATAAACCGGCGGACATGCCTGGCGGTGGCAATCGCCTCATCGACAATAGTGGTGCCCGCCGGAATGGCGCGGATGACTTCCCAGGCCGCGACCATCGGGGCAATCGTCGGGCGTAGCCGCTCGGCAGACAGACGTTCCTCCTGCTGCTGCCACTCTTTTTCACGTTCATCGCGGGCCGCAATCAGCAACCGCTGGTGGGTCAGCGTGCTGGCAAGCAGGCGCTGTTCCAGCTTCGGCAGCAGTTCGCGCAGGGATAGTTTGATATCTCCCATTACCGAGAGCCGTGTGGCATACGTCCGGCCAAGTTCGTTCATATCGGCGGAGAGTTGGTAAACCGCACAGCTTCCCGGGATGGCGTCCCCTTCGCTGTACAAAATGGTGATCAAACTTCTGCCGCCGATAATAAATACCGCGTCGTAGGTGTTCACGATGCTGGCGATCTCGCTGGCGGTGGTGGGCATATTGCCGCGCCAGAGGGCGTGTTGCGTGGGGAAGGGCAGGTTCAGCGGCCAGGAAGAGCCATAAACATGGGCGCTCAGCGTTTCCGCCAGCTGGACAATCTCCGGCGTTGAGCCGCTGGAGTGAACTTCATCCCCGGCCACGATCATGATCCTCCCGGCGGGCACCTGGCTCAGCTCCTCCGCCAGTTCGTCCAGCGAACCGGCAACGGTGTGGTAGTTTACTCTGGACGCCGTTTGTATCCCGGCATCGCTGAGCTCTTCCATCACGTTCATCGGCAGGGAGAGCAACACCGGTCCGGCAGGGGGATAGCTGGCAGCGTGAAATGCGCGGCGAACCAGCACCGGCAGCTGATCGGCACTGGTGACCTCCTGTGCCCATTTCGTCACCGGCGCGCCAATGGAGACAATGTCATCATACAGAAGCGGATCACGCACATAGTGGCGCGTATCCTGCTGACCGACGGTGACCACCAGCGGCGTTTTCATGATCCGGGAATTAATTAAATTCCCCATGCCGTGCCCAAGACCACTGGCGGTATGTAAATTGATAAACCCGGTTTTGCCGGACGCTTTTGCATACCCGTCGGCAATGGCGACCACGCTGCTCTCCTGCAGGGCCAGAATATAGTGAATATTTTCATGCCGGAGCAGGGCATCTATTAGCGGGAGTTCGGTGGTGCCAGGGTTACCGAAAATATATTCCACGCCTTCACTCTCCAGCACTTCGAGAAGAATATCGGCCCCGGTTCGCATATTTAAATCTGATAAGGACGTTAATGATTTAATCATAATGACACCTCATTCAGTATTATTTAAGGCATGCTAAAATTCTTCCTGCGTCGGTCGGACAATAATTTCATTGACATCAACGTCGCTGGGTTGTTCGATTGCAAATAAAACGGCCCGGGCAATGGCCTCTGCCGGGATCGCCTGCTTATAGAATTCTGCGAGAAACGCCAGACTTTCTTTATCAGAACTGCCGTACTGCAGTTCACTTTCGACAGCCCCCGGAGAGATAAGCGTGGTGCGGATAGTTTTGCCTGCCTCCTGGCGTAGCCCTTCGCTCAGCGCGCGGACGGCGAATTTGGTGGCGCTGTAGACGACCCCGCCAGGGGCAAGCACCCGAATGCCCGCCACGGACGCCACGTTGATAAAGTGTCCGCTGCCCTGACGTTGAAACACCGGCAGCGCGGCGGCGATGCCATACAAGACCCCTTTGATATTGGTATCGATCATCCGATCCCATTCATCGGTTTTCCGCTCGCTGATGGGGGCGATAGCCATAAATCCGGCGTTATTGATCAACACATCCACGCGCTGCCAGGCCGCTACGGCAGCATCGATGGCTTTCTGAACCTCTTCCTGGCGGGTTACGTCGGCCTGCACGGCGATGGCCTGTCCACCTGTCTGAGTGATGTTGTCGACAAGGGCGTTTATTCTGTCCAGACGACGTGCGACCAGTACCAGAGAAAACGCTTTATTCGCTAAATGAAGAGCAACAGCCTGACCGATACCGCTGCTGGCGCCGGTGATCACGACGACGCGGTTTGCACTATTATTCATGATGTTATCTCACTGTCGGGTGATGCAAAATAAATAAAATGCAGGAAGCCATTAAAGAACCATGACATATTCTTTAATGCTGATTGCGATATATTCTGTATAAAGGCAGGAACAGACTTCGATTAAAACTTAATTCTCGTGGGGCAGAGTGTCAACACACTTTTAAATAATTAAATTAATTGTCTTGCTAATATTTAATTCTTATAGATAAAAACAGATTTTTTAAATGGACAATTCATATTGAAAACCCTCTCCTTTTACAGAGAGGGTGTAGCAATTATACCTTCTGCGTTTGCTGACGAACTGGCGCTCCGTTCGCCACATAATACGCCGCTGTACTCTTCGCCAGCGGCTCGCACCCGCGAATGGCATCAGCTATTTTCTCGCCAATCATAATGGTGGTGGCATTCAGGTTGCCGGTGATGATCTGCGGCATAATTGACGCATCCACCACGCGTAACCCTTCCAGCCCGTGAACGCGGCCTTCGCCATCGACCACCGCCATCTCGTCATAGCCCATCTTGCAGCTCCCGCAGGGGTGGAAGGCGGTTTCAGCGTGGTTACGCACGAACTCGTCCAGTTGTTCGTCGGTCTGGCACTCAACCCCCGGGCTGATTTCGCGGCCACGGTATTTGTCCAGCGCGGGCTGATGCATGATTTCGCGGGTGATGCGAATCGCATCGCGGAACTCCTGCCAGTCCTGCTCGTGGGACATATAGTTGAACAGGATCGCCGGATGCTGGTGCGGATCGCGCGATTTAATACGCACGTGCCCGCGGCTTGGTGAGCGCATCGACCCAACGTGGCACTGGAAGCCGTGCTCTTTTACCGCATTCGAGCCGTTGTAGTTAATCGCCACCGGCAGGAAGTGGTACTGAATATTCGGCCATTCGAACTCTTCCCGGCTGCGGATAAACCCACCCGCTTCGAAGTGGTTGCTCGCGCCCACGCCGGTGCCGCCAAACAGCCACTCGGCGCCAATCTTCGGCTGGTTCCACCACTGCAGGGCAGGGTAGAGGGAGACCGGCTCTTTACATTCGTACTGGAGATACATCTCCAGGTGATCCTGCAGGTTTTCGCCCACGCCGGGCAGATCGTGCACCAGCGGAATATCGAACTGCTTCAGCAGTTCCGCGTTGCCCACGCCGGAGCGCTGCAGGATCTGCGGAGAGGCAATCGCCCCGGCGCACAGCAGCACCTCTTTGTTTGCTGTGGCTTTTGACGGGATGGTGCTTTCACCCTCCAGCCACTCAACGCCCACGGCGCGCTTGCCGTCAAACAGAATCCGATCGGTCATGGCGTGGGTGCGGATGGTCAGGTTCGGTCGCTGTTTCGCCTGATCCAGATAGCCGCGCGCGGTGCTGGCGCGTCGCCCCTGCGGCGTGACCGTCCTGTCCATCGGGCCGAAGCCTTCCTGTTGATAGCCGTTGAGATCGTCAGTGCGCGGATAGCCCGCCTGTACCCCGGCTTCGACCATCGCCTCAAACAGCGGGTTCACGCCCGGCTTCGAGGTGGTGACGCTCACCGGGCCGTCGCCGCCGTGGTAGTCGTTCGGACCCACGTCGCGGGTTTCGGCCTTACGGTAGTAGGGCAGGCAGTTGAGATAGCTCCAGTGCTCCAGACCCGGCTCTTTCGCCCAGTTGTCCAGATCCATGGCGTTGCCGCGGATATAGCACATGCCGTTGATGAGCGACGACCCGCCCAGCCCTTTACCGCGTCCGCACTCCATGCGGCGGTTGTTCATGTACGGCTCAGGCTCGGTTTCGTACGCCCAGTTGTAGCGCTTGCCCTGCAGGGGAAATGCCAGCGCGGCGGGCATCTGGGTGCGGAAGTCAAAACGGTAATCCGGGCCGCCCGCCTCAAGCAGCAGCACGGTGGTGTTCGGATCTTCAGTCAGTCGTGTTGCCAGAACGTTGCCGGCAGAGCCGGCACCAATAATGATGTAGTCAAATTGCAAAAAAACCTCCCGGTTAAAATATGGACTGGAATTTACCCATCTCAACCTGGATGGACTTCACCTGGGTGTAACTCTGGAGCGTCATCATGCCGTTTTCGCGGCCAATGCCGGAGTGTTTGTAGCCGCCAACCGGCATCTCCGCCGGGGATTCACCCCAGGTGTTGATCCAGCAGATCCCCGCCTCAAGCTGATGAATCGCGCGGTGGGCGCGGTTCAGATCGGCAGTGACAATGCCCGCCGCCAGCCCGTAGTCGGTATCGTTAGCGCGGCGGAGAGCCTCTTCTTCAGATTCATAGGTGAGGATGGACATCACCGGCCCGAAGATCTCTTCGCGCACGATGGTCATCTCGTCGGTGCAGTCGGTGAACACGGTCGGGGCGACCCACGCGCCGTTGTCAAAGCCGTCGCCCTTCAGCACGTCGCCGCCGCACAGCACGCGTGCGCCTTCCTCTTTGCCTTTGGCGATATAGCGCAGCACGTTGTCGCGGTGCGGGAAGCTCACCAGCGGGCCAAAGTTGGTGTTTTCATCGAACAGATCGCCCGCGCGGATGCGGCCCACGCGTTCAACAATTTTCTGCTCAAACGCGGCTTTGAACTTCGCCGGTACGAACACGCGGGTGCCGTTGGTGCACACCTGGCCGGAGCTGAAGAAGTTGGCCATCATGGCGATGTCGGCGGCGAGATCGAGATCCGCGTCGTCAAACACAATCAGCGGCGATTTACCGCCCAGCTCCATCGTCACCTCTTTCAGGGACGAGGCCGCCGAGTTCGCCATCACCTTTTTGCCGCTGGCGACGCCGCCGGTGAAGGAGACTTTCGCGATGCCCGGATGCTCGGTCAGGAACTGGCCGGTCTCCGCGCCCACGCCCGGCAGAACGTTAAACACGCCGTCCGGCAGACCCGCTTCGGTGTAGATCTCCGCAAGCTTCAGGGCGGTGAGCGGGGTGATCTCGCTCGGTTTGAAGATCATCGCGTTGCCCGCCGCCAGCGCCGGAGCGGATTTCCACAGGGCGATCTGGATCGGATAGTTCCACGCGCCAATACCCGCGACCACGCCCAGCGGCTCACGACGGGTGTAAACGAAAGAAGTGTCTCGCAGGGGGATCTGGCTGCCTTCCAGCGCCGGGATCAGCCCCGCGTAGTACTCCAGCACGTCCGCACCGGTGACGATATCCACGGTGCGGGTTTCGGAATACGCTTTACCGGTGTCGAGGGTTTCCAGTTTCGCCAGTTCATCGTTACGCTCGCGCAGGATATCGACAGCGCGACGCAGGATGCGAGAACGCTCCATGGCGGTCATCGCCGCCCAGATTTTTTGCCCCTGCTGTGCACTTTGTACGGCGCGATCGACATCCTCGCGCCCGGCGGCCTGTACGGTCGCCAGAACCTCGCCGTTGGCCGGGTTGATGGTCTCGAAGGTGCGACCGCTGGTGGCGGATGTATAACCACCATTGATATAAAGCTGCTGTTCTGCCATTCGGGACATAAATTCTCCTCGGTTAATCGGTCGATAAATGCTGGCTGATGAAGTGGCTGGTGAGCGACTGGGCAAGGTTTTTATCCAGCGGTTTGCCGCTCAGGGCCGCGCGCAGCCATAGCCCGTCGATCAGTGCCGCGAGGCCATAGCCTGCCTCCTGGGCCTGTTCGCGCGGCAGTTCGCGGCGGAACTCGTACACCAGGTTTGAGAGCAGACGACGGCTGCTCACCTGCTGCAACCGGTAGAGCATCGGCTGATGCATGCTGCTCGCCCAGAAGGCCAGCCAGGCTTTCATTGCCGCGCTGCTGATCTGCGTTTCATCAAAATTGCCGCCGACAATGGCCTGCAAGCGTTGCTCTGCGCTGCCATCCGGCAGGGCGTGCAGGCGGCTCAGGACCGCATCGCGCAGCTGGCCGGTGATGTCGCGCATGGTCGCTTCCAGCAGACCATTTTTATCCCTGAAGTAGTGACTGATGATCCCCGTGGAGACGCCCGCACGACGGGCGATCTGCGCGATGGTCGCGTCATGCATTCCCACTTCATTTATTGCTTCCAGCGTGGCGTTGATCAGTTGCCTGCGCCGGATCGGCTGCATCCCCACTTTGGGCATTTTTGCCACTCCATTCATCAGCGTTGGTTAACCATTAAAGCGGTTTTTGATTGGACGTTCAATATAAAATGTGTCTTAATTGTTGCGGATTTGGATTTTAATAGTTACAAAAACAGTGGGGATACTGGATGACAGATCTTTCGCAAAACAGAGAAAAGGACAAAATCAATCCGGTTGTTTTTTATACTTCCGCAGGACTGATTTTGTTGTTTTCCCTGATGACGATCTTCTTTAGAGACTTCTCTGCCGAGTGGATTGGGCGCACCCTGAACTGGGTGTCGAAGACCTTCGGCTGGTACTATTTACTGGCGGCGACGCTTTATATTGTCTTTGTCGTCTGCATTGCCTGTTCGCGCTTTGGCTCGGTGAAACTCGGGCCCGAACAGTCAAAACCCGAGTTCAGCCTGCTGAGCTGGGCTGCGATGCTGTTTGCCGCGGGCATTGGCATCGACCTGATGTTCTTCTCCGTGGCCGAACCGGTCACACAATATATGCAGCCACCGGAAGGGGCAGGGCAGACGATGGAGGCCGCGCGCCAGGCGATGGTCTGGACGCTGTTCCACTACGGCCTGACCGGCTGGTCGATGTACGCCCTGATGGGGATGGCGCTCGGATACTTTAGCTATCGTTATAATTTACCCCTTACCATCCGCTCCGCGCTGTACCCGATTTTCGGTAAAAAGATAAACGGCCCGATTGGTCACAGCGTGGATATTGCGGCGGTGATCGGCACCATCTTTGGTATCGCGACAACGCTCGGGATTGGCGTGGTGCAGCTCAACTACGGGCTGAGCGTGCTGTTTGATATTCCGGATTCGATGGCGGCGAAAGCGGCGCTGATTGCGCTGTCGGTGATTATCGCCACCATTTCGGTGACGTCCGGTGTGGATAAAGGTATCCGCGTGCTCTCCGAGCTGAACGTGGCTCTGGCGCTGGGTCTGATCCTGTTTGTGCTGTTTATGGGTGATACGTCATTCCTGCTCAATGCCTTAGTGCTGAACGTGGGCGACTACATAAACCGCTTTATGGGCATGACCCTGAACAGCTTCGCCTTTGACCGCCCGGTGGAGTGGATGAACAACTGGACGCTGTTCTTCTGGGCGTGGTGGGTGGCGTGGTCGCCGTTTGTCGGCCTGTTCCTGGCGCGTATTTCACGTGGCCGCACCATTCGCCAGTTTGTGATGGGCACGCTGATTATCCCGTTCACCTTTACCCTGCTGTGGCTCTCGGTGTTTGGCAACAGCGCGCTGTTTGAAATCATTCACGGTGACGCAGCGTTTGCGCAGGAGGCGATGGTGCATCCGGAGCGCGGGTTCTACAGCCTGCTGGCGCAGTATCCGGCGTTCACCTTTAGCGCCTCCGTTGCCACCATTACCGGCCTGCTGTTTTACGTCACCTCGGCGGATTCCGGTGCGCTGGTGCTGGGGAACTTCACCTCGAAGCTGAAGGACATCAACAGCGATGCGCCAAACTGGCTGCGCATCTTCTGGTCGGTGGCCATTGGCCTGCTGACGCTCGGCATGCTGATGACCAACGGGATTTCCGCCTTGCAGAACACCACGGTGATCATGGGTCTGCCGTTCAGCTTTGTGATCTTCTTTGTAATGGCCGGGCTGTACAAATCGCTCAAGGTGGAAGATTACCGCCGCGTCAGCGCCAGCCGCGACACCGCGCCGCGTCCGATGGGCGCCCAGGACAGACTGAGCTGGAAGAAACGTCTCTCACGCCTGATGAACTACCCGGGCACGCGCTATACCAGCCAGATGATGGAGACGGTCTGTTACCCGGCCATGGAAGAGGTGGCGCAGGAGTTGCGATTACGCGGGGCTTACGTGGAGCTGAAAAACCTGCCGCCGGAAGAGGGCGAGACCCTGGGGCACCTGGATCTGCTGGTGCATATGGGCGACGAGCAGAACTTTGTTTATCAGATCTGGCCGCAGCAGTATTCGGTTCCCGGGTTTACCTACCGGGCGCGCAGCGGGAAGTCGACCTACTACCGGCTGGAGACCTTCCTGCTGGAAGGGAGCCAGGGGAATGATTTGATGGATTACAGCAAGGAGCAGGTGATTACGGACATTCTGGATCAGTATGAACGGCACCTGAACTTTATCCATCTGCACAGGGAAGCGCCGGGGAATAGCGTGATGTTCCCGGATGTGTAAATTGAGAGTCGGTTAATGAACGGCGCTATATCTTCGGTATAGCGCCGATTTTTTATCAAAACTCCCGCCATTTACTTGTAAATGGTACATTTTGATGATATCAAAAATAGCCAGTTTGAAGTTTGCGATAAAAAAATAGTTTAAGGAAGCAGTAAATGGAAATTACCTCGTTAACAAGCATTTATAAATTATTTATTCCATTACTACCATACTTGAAAAGGTTTATTACCAATGAAACCTTCTTCTCTTTATCAGATGATAAGAAGGCTGAAGCAATAGATTTTCTAATCGAAAGTGCTAATGAAGAAAATTTATTAAGCAAATACAAGCAAGAGCTTAAATTATCTCATTATAAATTATGTGATAATTTCCAGTTGAACATATATATATTGGAATACTTTCTTGCAAGCAAAAAAGAACGAGGGAAGTTTTGTAAGTCCTTGTTTCTAGTGAAAGGCTTTTATGAGTATCAAAATGCAGAGGTTAATCTTAAAAATAACATACTTTGGTTGCCATTTGTAATGTTAATTGTGGGTGGTCTTTCGGGTTGGGGTGGGATTATGTCATGGATTAACATAACAGCCAGTCCACTGAAATGGATGTTTATCGCTGGGTGTAGTCTTATATGTATTCAATATATTTATTATGCTAATTATTGTTTGTTAAATTACATAAACTTAAGGCGTAAGGTGAAAGATTTTAACTTTTTTATAACCTTATATCGTTTGGATAAGACACTTAATAAGTTATTCTAAAACTTGGTCTTTAAAATAACATGCCAATTGTCAAAACGCTATTCATGAAATTATTGTTTTATATAAAGCTCGGTGATTAATAAAAGAGGAATGTTTGTCTTGCATTTTTTTCGAGCCTTGTCGCATTTTTCATATATTTACTGCTGAAGCTTACCTGTGCATTTATCCATGGTGGTATAATTTCGGCAATTAACACAGCAATGTGAGCTATAAACAGGATATAAAAAGGTAAGAAAAGGAATCGCGGTACAAAGGTGTGCGACCACCTCCATACCGCTAACCACAAACAACTAAAAGGGAGTTGATTATGGCTGCGAAGAATTCTATGCCAGAGCGGGCTATTGCCCAAACAGAAAATGCAGATTTAGAGATTCAGCAAGAAAATCGCGAGAAGCTACGCAAAAAACGCATCCGGGCGTTGCATGACGAGCCGGTTCACTCTGCGTATCTTCATGAAAGAGGAGAGGCGGGTTCCGCCTGTGTGGAACTTTATACTCGAATGGAGCGCAACTATCTGCCGTTAACCGGCGCGTGGTTAACCCGCGCAGGGTTTAAAGCAGGAATAGCCGTGAAGATCCGCGTGATGCCGGATTGTATTGTGATTACGCCGCAAAATTCCCGTGAGCTGTGGGGCTGTCTGGAAGGCGTCAGTGCAACTTATACCAACAAACTGAAGATGATGAAGTGGCTGGAGACGTTTCCGGGAGCGTTAATTGATACGGGGGATTTGCCCGTGAACGAAAGTGGAAAAGGGTAGCGCTTAAGATTAACCAGGCGATCCAGGGAATGCCAGGATCGCCGTTTCTGAACGGCAGCATGCATTGATCTTTATGAGCCAGATAAATTATGCGTTACTCTTCTCTTTCTGAGCTGGTTTCATCCATGAATCGGCATAAAGAATATTGCCTTTCACATAATTCCACTGAATGCCCCGGAATCGAAGTCCCACAACTTCATGCATATTCGGTGCTGAGCTGCCTGGGTAATAAACGTGCGTGAAATCCAGAGATGAGATCACTACGCTATCAAGCGTAATGGCGTAGATCTCCCTTTCTGCTCCCGCTTCAACAATTTCATAATATTTGATAATGGCTTTTTGCAGCCGTCTGCCCTCGCAGGAGGCAACGGCAAGATAAGGGCTCACTTTATCTAATTGCTTATGCACGATAACCGGACTATGCTGCCGTGTTCCGGTCATATTCCCGGTATGGCTGTCCACTGCCTGCTTAATGCCATAACTGCTGTTCATGATTTCAATAGCACCTTCCCGGCCTGGCATTATACAGTCGCCCTGAACCTGCATTCCGTTCTCATCGAAGAGAAATAAGTAAGCGGGTAATGACATTATAATTCTCCTAAGTTGATTTGTTTTCCGTTATTATCGACATCAAATTGGTGTACATATTTTTTATTGTTTAATCCGTAATGAATAACGTAAGTACGTCCATTTTCCCATTTTATATTTAAACATGTGTCCGGGTAGGAGATGTTTAAATTTTTATATTCCGACCCTGTTACGATAGTAATTTTATGATCTTTGCTTGAATAAATAGTGTAAAAGTTCAGGACATCATTTTTATCGATGCTAAAACATAAGTGGTTGCCATTAATAAACGTAAATCTGTTTTTGGGAGCGCGATTACCTCCTGGACATCCAGTTATTAAAATGCAGAGGATAAAGATGATAAATGTGTTTTTCATCCTGGAAATCCCTTTAAGACATTTTTGTATTTCTGCAGAAGGAAATACAAGCTTTCCCTAAGTTTTAAGTCTCTGTATTGTAATAATTCTTCATTCCTCTCCAAACCAAAGTATTTCAATAGCCAGTAATCACTTACAATAGATGCCTGTTGTTCTAACCCATAATGCTGTAAATCTGCTTTATCTAAACTATACGTATAGTCAGCAATGCCCGAGAATAAGCCTCTTGTTCTAACAAACATTCCTTTTTGAGTTTGCCAGACATGCATCATCTCATGCATGAATCGATGTTTTTTAACAATGTCATCTTCTAGCGAAAAATCCGGCGAATACGTTTCCTCTCTATACCACATCTCCCCATTGGGACTCATCGCCACATCAACGGGTTGCAAATTAAAAGGAAGATAGCTTTCCCTGTGCACCCAAACCAGATGATAGCGAATGCTATTACCGTAAAGCGTCTTCGCCAGGGCGATTTCACCAATTGTGAGCTGTCGGATCCCGCCCGGATTAATCGGGGTTCCTGAAGTGGGGTGAATTCTTTCATTAACCGGCATGCAAATTCCCTGTTTTTAGTATGGGTATTGGTCGTAAATAATACTCCTGACCGTGAGAGAAAAAAGAAAGCACATTTCCTAAAAATTCCACCTGACAGTCCAGGTTGACACAACTTTAATGATAACCATTTTCATTTAAATATAGCCTGTGCTATACCTTATAGCACGGGCTAATTCTGCTTTGAATTTAACCACCTCAGGAGACTTCTGCGATGCACCTACGGCAAGGATTGAAGCGTCTGTTACTCGGCGCGCTGCTCATGACCGCGACCACGACCGGCGCGCTGGCGGCTGAAAAGTTCCAGGTTATAACCACCTTTACCGTTATCGCTGATATGGCGAAAAACGTGGCGGGAGACGCCGCAGAAGTGACATCGATTACCAAACCGGGCGCTGAAATCCATGAGTATCAGCCCACGCCGGGCGATATCAAACGCGCGCAAAAAGCACAGTTGATTCTGGCGAATGGTATGAATCTCGAACTCTGGTTTCAGCGCTTTTATCAGCATCTGAACGGCGTGCCGGAAGCGATCGTCACCAAAGGCATCACGCCGATGGGGATCGGTGAAGGGCCGTACAACGGCAAGCCCAACCCGCACGCGTGGATGTCGCCGGACAACGCGCTGATTTACGTCGACAACATTCGCGATGCGCTGGTGAAGTACGACCCGGCGAATGCGCAGACCTATCAGCGAAATGCCGAAGCCTACAAGCAGAAGATCACCGCCACCCTCGAACCGCTGCGTAAGCAGGTGGCGGAGATCCCGGAAGACAAACGCTGGATGGTGACCAGCGAAGGGGCCTTCTCCTATCTGGCGCGCGATCTGGGCCTGAAAGAGCTTTATCTCTGGCCGATCAATGCCGATCAGCAGGGCACGCCTCAGCAGGTGCGCAAGGTGATCGACCTGGTGAAAAAACATCATATCCCGGCGGTATTCAGCGAAAGCACCGTTTCC
Source organism: Enterobacter cloacae complex sp. R_G8 (assembly GCF_024599795.1). Lineage (NCBI taxonomy): Bacteria > Pseudomonadati > Pseudomonadota > Gammaproteobacteria > Enterobacterales > Enterobacteriaceae > Enterobacter > Enterobacter cloacae complex sp. R_G8. The sequence continues at coordinate 3,815,869 of NZ_CP102246.1, read as the reverse complement.
GACAAGCCCGCGCGTCAGGTGGCGCGCGAAACCGACACCCATTACGGCGGCGTACTGTACGTTGACTCCCTGAGCGCGGAAAACGGCCCGGTGCCGACCTATATCGATCTGCTGAACGTCACCACCCGCACGCTGGTGCAGGGCATCCGTGACGGCATGAAGGAGTAACTATGCAAAAGGGGATTGCCGTCACAGACCTTACCGTGACCTACCGCAACGGTCACACGGCGCTGCGTGACGCCTCGTTTAACGTGCCGGGGGGATCGATTGCCGCGCTGGTGGGGGTGAACGGTTCCGGCAAGTCCACGCTGTTCAAGGCAATAATGGGCTTTGTACGGGCGGCGAATGGCAACATCGCCATTCTGGGCATGCCGCCTCATCGTGCATTGCATCAGAATCTCGTCGCCTATGTGCCCCAGTCGGAAGAGGTCGACTGGTCGTTTCCGGTGCTGGTTGAAGACGTGGTGATGATGGGGCGCTACGGGCATATGGGGTTTATGCGTCGGCCTAAGGAGAACGATCGTCGTATCGTGAACGATGCGCTGAAGCGCGTGGATATGCTCGACCTGCGTCATCGCCAGATTGGCGAGCTGTCCGGTGGGCAGAAGAAACGCATTTTTCTGGCGCGGGCGATTGCCCAACAGGGGGAGGTGATCCTGCTCGACGAGCCTTTTACCGGCGTGGATGTCAAAACCGAAGCCAGAATTATCAGCCTGCTGCGGGAACTGCGCGACGAGGGCAAAACGATGCTGGTCTCGACCCATAACTTAGGTTCGGTGACGGAGTTTTGCGATTACACGGTGATGGTCAAAGGTACCGTGCTGGCGAGCGGCCCGACGGAAACTACCTTCACCGCCGAGAATCTTGAACGCGCCTTCAGCGGCGTGCTGCGTCACGTGGTGCTCAGCGGCTCTGAAGAGCGCATCATTACTGACGACGAGCGGCCCTTCGTTACCCACCGTCAGGGGGCAAAATGAACGCGCTTCTTGAACCCTTCGGCTATGAGTACATGCTCAACGCGATGTGGGTCTCGGCGATGGTGGGCGGGCTGTGCGCCTTTCTCTCCTGTTACCTGATGCTCAAAGGCTGGTCGCTGATTGGCGATGCGCTCTCGCACTCTATCGTACCGGGCGTGGCGGGCGCTTACATGCTCGGCCTGCCGTTCTCGCTGGGGGCGTTTTTATCGGGCGGGCTGGCGGCGGGGAGCATGCTTTTTCTGAACCAGCGCAGCCGCCTGAAAGAGGACGCTATTATCGGACTGATATTTTCCTCCTTTTTCGGTCTGGGTCTGTTTATGGTGTCGCTCAACCCAACCTCGGTAAATATTCAGACTATCGTCCTCGGTAATATCCTCGCGATTGCTCCGGAAGATATTGTCCAGCTGGCGATTATCGGCGTGGTGTCAATGCTCATTCTGTTGTTCAAATGGAAAGATCTGATGGTGACCTTTTTTGATGAGAACCACGCCCGCGCCATCGGCCTGCGTCCTGAACGCCTGAAAATCCTCTTCTTTACCCTGCTGGCGGTCTCTACCGTGGCGGCGCTGCAAACCGTCGGCGCGTTTCTGGTGATCTGTCTGGTGGTCACCCCCGGTGCGACCGCGTGGCTGCTGACCGACCGCTTTCCGCGCCTGCTGATGATTGCGGTCGCCATTGGCAGCATCACCAGCTTCCTCGGCGCGTGGGCCAGCTACTATCTGGACGGCGCGACCGGCGGCATTATCGTGGTCGCCCAGACGCTGCTGTTCCTGCTGGCATTCGTCTTTGCACCGAAGCATGGCCTGCTCGCCAGCCGCCGTCGCGCACGTCGCGCACAGGAGGCACACCCATGATGGCGCTGCTCCTTGAACCCTTCCAGTTTGCGTTTATGAACAACGCGCTACTGATTTCACTCCTGGTGGCCGTTCCCTGCGCATTGCTGTCGGTATTTCTGGTTCTCAAAGGTTGGGCATTAATGGGCGACGCCATGAGCCACGCGGTGTTTCCCGGTGTTGTGCTGGCGTGGATGATGGGTCTGCCGCTGGCGCTGGGGGCATTTGTTGCCGGGCTGTTTTGCGCGGTCGCCACCGGATACCTGAAGGACAACAGCCGCATCAAGCAGGATACGGTCATGGGGATCGTCTTTTCCGGCATGTTCGGTGCCGGACTGATCCTCTATATCGCCGTTAAACCTGAGGTGCATCTCGACCATATTCTGTTCGGCGATATGCTGGGCATAAACAACATGGATATCCTGCAAAGCGGTATCGTCGCCGGGATGATTACGCTGGTGATTGGCCTGAAATGGCGCGACTTTTTGCTGTTCTGCTTTGATTATCAGCAGGCGCAGGCGAGCGGTCTGCGCACGCGCTGGCTGCACTACGGGTTACTGTGCATGGTTTCGCTGACCATTGTGGCGACGCTGAAAGCGGTGGGGATTATTCTGTCGATTTCGCTGCTGATTGCGCCCGGCGCGATTGCGGTGTTGATCACCCGACGCTTCCATATGGCGTTGCTGGTGGCGGTTGCGATCTCGATGCTGGTCTCGGTGAGCGGCGTCTTTCTGTCGTTCTTTCTCGACAGCGCGCCCGCGCCGACCATTGTGGTACTGTTCGCGCTGGTGTTTATCGTTACCTTTGTGGTGACGGGCGTGAGGGCCAGGCGGCGGGAGAGCGTGACAGCAATGTGATCACCCCATCGCCATCACGTTGCCAGTGCAGCGTGAAGGGGGTGCCTTCGTTAAACCCCGCCAGTGGGCGGGTCAGCGCCAGCGTCAGCGTCTCTTCGTCGAGCGTAGTGATGCGGGCGCTGTCAAATCCCATGTAGATTTTCGCTCGCGGGAAGAGGGCTTTAAACAGGCTCTCTTTGGCGCTAAAAACCAGCGTCAGGGCGAGGGCGAACGGATTTCCCGCGCGTGACAGCACACTCTCTTCCTGGTTATCAATGATGCCGTCTTTGATTTCTCGGGCCTCCATGTCGGGGAGGATCGCTTCGCAATCGATGCCGAGAAGCGCATGGTGCTCGTGCGTGACGACGGCCATGGCCCTCGTGCCGCTGTGGGTGATGCTGCCCGATACCCCGTGCGGCCAGAGCGGTTCGCCGCTGGGGCCGATGCCCGGCACCGTGCGGTTATTTAATGCATGCGCGGCGGCAAGGCGACCCGCCAGGTGCTCGGCTTTGCGTTTGCGTCCGGCGTCAGCCAGCTGTGCGTGATGGGGGAGCCAGAGCAGATCGGCGTCGGTGAAGGTGGTGGGGTCAAAGGTGATGCGGTGAACGGTGAGGCTGGCGAGAACGAACGTGCTGTGGGTTGTGTGCATGGTTTTCCCTTCAGAATTGTGCGGCCTGTTGCCCTCACTCCTGCCCTCTCCCACAGGGAGAGGGAGGAAGTCACTACCTGAATCAGAATCGGGTATTCACGCTCATATACCACGTGCGGCCTGGCTCATTATAGGTATAAGCCCCCGCGCCGTACATATAGGCACCCGTCGCGGTATTCCCGGTGGTCTGGGCATTACCCGCACGCCACTGACGTTTGTCGAAGACGTTATCCACGCCGCCGGTCAGGCTGACGTTTTTGGTCACGTCCCACGTCGCGCTCAGGCCAAGGATGCTGTACGGACTGACTTCGTCTTTCTCAGACCCGCTCACTGGCTGACCTTTGTAGTTGTACTTCTTCGGCTGCTGCTTGCCGTACCAGGTGAAGGTCGACTGGAGCGACACATCCTGATGCACCTGCCAGCTCAGGGTAGAGTTCAGCGTGTACTCCGGGATGATCGACAGACGGTCGCCGGTCTCCTTGTTCTTGCTCTGCAGCATGTAGGTGATGTTGTTGGTCCAGTTGATGGTGTCGCTGACCGGCACGTTCAGGGAACCTTCCAGACCTTCAACCACCGCTTTCGGCACGTTCTCCCACTGGTAGATATCGGTGGTGACTTTGCTGGTGGAGGTCTGGCCAATCGGCGTATAGCCCGCTTCAATCTTGTTGCGATAGTCGTTACGGAACCAGGTCACGCCCGCCAGCCAGCCGTCGCGTTTCCACTCCAGACCAATCTCTTTGTTGATGCTGGTTTCGGCTTTCAGATCGTCGTTACCCATCATATAGCAGCCCACGCCGTCAGAGCTGGCATAGCAGCCCTGGCCCTTGCTGTATAAAAGGTAGTTCGGGTTGGTCTGGTACAGACTCGGCGCTTTATAGGCGCGCGCGATGCCCATCTTCAGGGTGAAATCATCCCCCAGACCTTGCGACAGGTTCAGAGACGGGCTCCAGTTGTTGCCGACAATGGTGTGGTGATCGAAGCGCAGCGCCGGGGTCAGCATGGTGCTGTCGGTCAACTCCATATTGTTTTCCGCAAACAGGGAGAAAATCTCTGCGGAGGTATACGGGCTGCGATCGTTACTCATCCCCGGGACGGTCCCGCCCTGCAGGGTTTGCGAGAAGGAGGTGGAATCCTTCATTCGCTGCTGGTTCCACTCGGTGCCCAGCGTCAGGTTCTGGTTGACGATGAAATCAATCGGCAGGTTGATCTCGCTGTGCAGCATCACGTCGGCCAGGTCGGTGTCAGTGAATTTATCGCTGTTGAACAGCCCTTCGGTTCCTCCGGCAAGTCCTTCACCCAGACGTGAGTTGCGGGTGTGTTCGTACTGCGCCCAGTTGCTGGTGGTGATGCCGTTATCCCAGCCGCCGTTCCAGGTCACGGCGAAGTTCTGGCGATAGATGCGGTTGGTCTCTTTGCCGTAGTTCTTCTTCACCAGCGCATTGTCGTTGTTGGTGTTCTGGGTATCACCGGCGTAGAGGTTGTTCTGGCGGCTGTAGCCCGCTTCAAACTCCAGAGACTGCATCGGTGCGAAATCCCAGCGGACTACCCCGTTGATGTCTTTGTTCTCAACCCCTTCGCGGCCAGCTGGCAGGGTGTTGGCATAGGCACCGGTACGCTCAGACTGATGACCCTGGTTGATGTCCCACGCATCGGCCTGAGTTTTGTCGAGGTTACCGTACATGCGGAAGCTGAAGTCGCCGCCCAGCGGGCCGCTCAGGCTGAAGTTGGTGCGTTTTGTGGAGCCTTCATCTTTGTGTTCAGGCGCGTTCAGATAGGTGTTCCAGGAGCCGTGCCACTGGTCGTCGAATTTCTTGGTGATGATATTCACCACGCCACCTGCCGCACCGTTACCGTAACGCGCGGCGGCCGGGCCACGGATCACTTCGATACGCTCAATCATCTCAGGCGGCACCCAGCCGGTATCACCGCGGGTGTCGCGCTCGCCACGCCAGCCCAGACGAATCGAGTTACGGCTGGTCACCGGCTTGCCGTCGATCAGGATCAGCGTGTTTTCCGGGCCCATACCGCGGATATCAATCTGGCGGTTGTTACCGCGCTGGCCGCTGGTGGAGTTACCGGTCAGGTTAACGCCTGGCATGGTGCGGATGATTTCAGACACGTCACGCGCTGGCGGATTTTTACGGATCTCATCGGCGGTAATGGTGGAAACCCCCGGCGCCTGCAAATTCTGCTCGGCGGCGGTGATCACCATGGTGTCTTCATGCTGCGCGGAGGCGGTGTTGTCGTCTGCCATGGCAGGCAGCGCGACGCCATAAATCCCTAAATTGACCAGCAAGGCCAGAGAGTGAATCTTCTTATTCATTGGATGTCCCGCTTTTATGGTTTCTTATGAACGCGCTTCCCACAGCGCGGGCATTACGCTATTGCAAATGCAAATAGTTATCAATAATATTATCAATAAAATTTGTCCTGAAACAAAAAAGACTGTTAAACATGAGGTTAGAGGGGTGACGGTGTTAACAACGGGAAGTGAAGCCTGGTGGCAGTCGAAAAACGGCCCGGAATGGGTGCGTGAAGAGGGGAAATATCGGGTCACCTTCTGGTGGCGCGATCCGGCAGGAACGCAACAGACCTCGGCAGTGAAACGCGTCTGGCTGTATATCACCGGCGTAACCGATCACCATAAAAATGCCCGCCCACAATCCCTCAAACGCATCCCGGACACCGACGTCTGGCAATGGCAGGGCGAGTTCAGTCCCCAGTGGCGCGGCAGCTACTGCTTTATCCCCTCAGAGAATACAGACGATTTTGCGCCCGATGTGTTTCACGGCGACCAGCCAGACCGCATGGCGCTGCGTGAAGGCTGGCGCAAGCTGCTGCCGCAGGCGATGTCCGACCCGCTTAATGCCCAGAGCTGGCGAGGCGGGAGGGGACATGATGTCTCTGCGCTGGAGATGCCCGATGCTCCGGTGCAGCCCGGCTGGGATCGCCCCGATACGCCGTACCGGCAGCCGGTCTGCATCGAATGGCACAGCAGGCGTCTGGGCAACCGTCGACGCATATGGATTTTTACCACCGGGAATGACGACCCTGAACGCCCGCTGGCGGTGCTGCTCGACGGCCAGTTCTGGGCCGAAAGCATGCCCGTCTGGCCAGCGCTGACGGCGCTGACTCTCGGACGCAAACTGCCGCCTGCCGTCTACGTTTTAATCGATGTGATAGATATGGCGCATCGCAATAACGAATTGCCCTGTAACCCCGATTTCTGGCTGGCGGTGCAGGAAGAGCTTCTCCCTCTTGTAAAACAACGCACGCCATTCAGCGACCGCGCTGACCGTACGGTGGTCGCAGGCCAGAGCTTCGGCGGCCTCTCCTCGCTTTATGCCGCACTTAACTGGCCGCAGCGTTTTGGCTGCGTGCTGAGCCAGTCCGGCTCTTACTGGTGGCCGCACCGCGGCGGGCAGCAGGAAGGGCTGCTTATCGCCCAGCTGAAAGCGGGTGAGAAAACCGCACGCGGCCTGCGCATCCTCCTTGAGGCCGGGCGCAACGAGCCGCTGATTTACCGCGCGAATCAGGCTATTTACGACGAACTGCACACACAGCAGCAGGTTTACTGGCGTCAGGTTGACGGCGGACACGACGCGCTTTGCTGGCGCGGTGGGCTGACGCAGGGGCTGATGACCCTCTGGCAGCCGCTTATTCACTAACGGAGTCTGTATGGAATTCAGCAATCCTTTCGATAATCCGCAGGGGCAGTTTGCTATTTTGCGTAACGATCAGGGGCAGTACAGCCTGTGGCCGCAGCAGTGCGCATTGCCCGCAGGCTGGCGCGTGGTCGGTGAACCCCGCTCCCAGGAGGCGTGCCAGCAGTGGCTGGCTGAACACTGGCAGACGCTAAGCCCCTCTTATTATGCGGGGGAGAATGCATGAACCGTCTGCCGCTTGTTGCCGCCCAGCCGGGCATCTGGATGGCGGAGCAGCTTTCCAGCCTGCCGAACGCCTGGAGCGTGGCACACTACACCGAACTGAAGGGCGACATTGACGCGCCGCTGCTGGCAAAAGCCATTGCCGAAGGCATGATGCAGGCCGACACTCTGCGCATGCGCTTCACCGAGGATAACGGTGAGGTGTGGCAGTGGGTGGATGAAAGCATCATTCTGCCAGAGCCATCCATCATCCACGTTGACTCCCACGACGCTGCCGTGGCGCTGATGGCCGCCGACCTTAATCAAAACCTTCGTGTCGACAGCGGTCAGCCGCTGGCTTTTCACCAGCTCATTCAGGTGAATGAACGCCACTGGTACTGGTATCAGCGCTATCACCATTTAGTGGTTGATGGCTTCAGTTTTCCGGCGATCACCCGCCAGATCGCCGCAATTTATGCCGCGTGGAAGAAGGGTGAGCCCACGCCTGAATCCCCGTTTACACCGTTCGCCGATGTGGTGGACGAGTATCAGCGCTATCGCGACAGCGAGGCGTATCAGCGTGACGGCGCCTTCTGGGCTGAGCAGCGCAAACAGCTTCCTTCTCCGGTCTCTCTCTCCTCTGCACCGCTGCCGGGGCGCGCCGCCACCACCGATATTCTGCGCCTGAAAATCGCCGCCGATGGCCGCGCCTTCAGCCAGCTTGCGCAGGCCGCAGGGCCGGTACAGCGCACCGATCTGGCGCTTGCGCTGGTGGCGCTGTGGCTGGGGCGACTCACCGGACGGCTGGACTACGCCGCCGGGTTTATCTTTATGCGCCGCATGGGTTCCGCTGCGCTGACCGCGACCGGCCCGGTGCTCAACGTGCTGCCGCTGGCGGTGAACATCAATCCGCAGGAGAGCCTGCCGGAACTGGCGCTGCGCCTGGCAAACCAGCTGAAAAAAATGCGTCGCCACCAGCGCTACGACGCCGAACAGATCGTGCGCGACAGCGGGCGTGCCGCAGGGGATCAAGCCCTGTTTGGCCCGGTGCTCAACGTCAAAGTGTTCGATTATCAGCTGGATCTCGACGGCGTGGAGGCCATCACCCATACGCTGGCCACCGGCCCGGTGAACGATCTGGAGCTGGCATTGTTCCCGGACGAGCAGGGCGGGTTGAGCATTGAGATCCTCGCCAATAAACAGCGCTACGATGAAACCACGCTGGCCCGTCACGTGGCGCGCCTGAATGCGATGTTGACGCAATTTGCCGCTAACCCGGACCTGCGCTGCGGCGAGGTTGAAACGGTCTCAGAGCAGGAATACCAGCAGCTTGCACGCATCAACGACACCGGGCTGGCGCTACCGTCCACCACGCTGGCGGATCTGGTGGCGGAACAGGCGAACAAAACCCCGGACGCACCCGCGCTGGCGGATGCGCACATCGAGCTCAGCTATCGCCAGATGCGCGAGCAGGTGGTGGCACTGGCGCAGCTGTTGCGTGAGCGCGGCGTGAAACCGGGCGACAGCGTGGCGGTGGCGCTGCCGCGCTCGGTATTCCTGACGTTAGCGCTGCACGGCATTGTGGAGGCGGGGGCCGCGTGGTTGCCGCTGGATACCGGCTACCCGGACGATCGTCTGCGGATGATGCTGGAGGACGCGAAGCCGTCGCTGCTTATCACCACCGACGAACAGCGTCCGCGTTTTAGCGATCTGTCCGTCGGGACGTTTAGTTACAACACACTATTACCGGCTGTGGATGCTGAACCGCTGCGGCTGGCGAAGCCGGCGCAGACGGCGTACATCATCTTTACGTCGGGCTCGACAGGGCGTCCGAAAGGGGTAATGGTCGGGCATACTGCCATCGTTAACCGCCTGAAATGGATGCAGGATCACTACCCGCTGACGGCGTGTGACGTGGTGGCACAGAAAACACCGTGCAGCTTTGACGTGTCGGTCTGGGAGTTCTGGTGGCCGTTTATCGCCGGGGCGAAGCTGGTGATGGCCGAGCCGGACGCGCACCGTGATCCTCTGGCCATGCAGCAATTCTTTGCGCACTATGGCGTCACCACCACCCACTTTGTGCCGTCGATGCTGGCGGCGTTTGTCGCCTCGCTGACGCCGGAAAACGCCGATTGCTGTCAGAGCCTGAAGCAGGTGTTCTGCAGCGGGGAGGCACTGCCGACGGAACTCTGTCGCGAATGGGAGCAACTCACTCGCGTGCCGCTGCATAACCTCTACGGCCCGACGGAAGCGGCGGTGGACGTTAGCTGGTATCCGGCATTTGGACCAGAGCTGGCGGCGGTGGCAGGTAACAGCGTGCCGATCGGTTTCCCGGTATGGAACACCGGGCTGCGGATCCTGGATGCGATGATGCGCCCGGTACCGTTTGGCGTGGCGGGCGATCTCTATCTCACCGGCATTCAACTGGCGCAGGGGTATCTGGGCCGTCCGGATCTCACCGCCAGCCGCTTTATTGCCGATCCGTTCGCGCCGGGCGAGCGGATGTACCGTACCGGTGACGTCGCCCGCTGGCTGGATAACGGCGCGGTGGAGTATTTAGGCCGCAGCGACGACCAGCTGAAAATTCGCGGTCAGCGTATTGAACTGGGTGAAATCGACCGGGCGATGCTGTCGCTGCCCGACGTAGCGCAGGCCGTAGCGCACGCCTGCGTGTTTAACCAGGCGGCGGCCACGGGCGGGGATGCCCGCCAGCTGGTGGGGTACGTGGTTTCTGAATCCGGTTTACCGCTGGATCGCGACGCGCTGCTTGCCTCACTGAAGGCACTGCTGCCGCCGCATATGGTGCCGGTGGTGGTATTGCAAATCAGCGCGCTGCCGTTAAGCGCAAACGGCAAGCTGGATCGCAAGGCGCTGCCGCTGCCGGAGCTGACCAGCAAAACCAGCGGACGCGCACCGGAAAGTGATACCGAAATTGCCGTCTCGCAGGCGTTTGCGTCATTGCTGGGCTGCGCGGTGAACGACCTCGAAGCCGATTTCTTTGCCCTCGGTGGCCACTCGCTGCTGGCGATGCGCCTGGCTGCACAGCTCAGCCGCACGTTCGCCCGCAAGGTGACGCCGGGGCAGATAATGGTCGCCTCTACGGTCAACAGGCTGAGCGCTCTGCTGGATTCGCCGATAAGCGACGAGCAGGCGCAGCGTCTGGGTTATGAAACCTTGCTACCGCTACGTGAAAGCGACGGCCCGACGCTGTTCTGCTTCCATCCGGCTTCCGGTTTTTCCTGGCAGTTCAGCGTGCTGGCGCGCTACCTTAGCCCGCGCTGGTCCATTACCGGAATTCAGTCGCCGCGCCCGGAGGGGCCGATGCAGCAGTGTGCGGATCTGGATGGAGTGATTGAACATCATCTGACTACGTTACGTGCCCGGCAGCCCCACGGGCCGTATTACCTGTTCGGCTACTCGCTTGGCGGCACGCTGGCGCAAGGGATTGCCGCGCGTCTGCGTGAACAGGGCGAAACCGTCGCCTTCCTTGGTCTGCTGGATACCTGGCCACCGGAAACCCAGAACTGGGCGGAAAAAGAGGCCAACGGACTCGACCCGGCGGTGCTGGCCGAAATTGAGCGCGAGCGTCAGGCGTTTATCGCCGCCCAGCAGGGGCAGGGCTCCAGCGCGCTATTCAACGCCATTGAAGGTAACTACGCCGACGCGGTGCGGCTGCTCACCACGGCGCACAGTTCGCGGTTTGACGGGAAAGCAACGCTGTTTGTTGCCGAGCGTACGCGAACGATGGATCCGCAGGTCGCGTGGTCGCCGTGGGTGAATGAACTGGAGGTCTACAGCCAGGATTGCGCCCACGTGGACATCATTTCGCCGCAGGCGTTTGAGAAGATTGGGCCGGTGTTGCAGAAGATGTTGGGGTAGTGATTTCCCCTCACCCTAACCCTCTCCCACGGGGAGAGGGCCGGGGTGAGGGCATCAGCGCGAACGCTTTCTAAGCGGCACCACCAGCGGCGTGCCCGCCACCGGGTCGTCAATAATCATGCAGCGCATGCCGTAGATCCGCTCGATGAGCTCCGGCGTCACAATCTCCTTCGGCGCACCCTGCGCCACAATTTCGCCGTCGCGCAGTGCAATTAAATGCGTGGCATAGCGGCAGGCCTGATTCAAATCATGCAGCACCGCCGCCAGGGTGTAACCCTGCGTGCGGTTGAGATCGCTTAGCAACTCAAGCAGATCAATCTGATGGCTGATATCGAGCCACGTTGTCGGCTCATCCAGCAGCATAATGGAGGTCTCCTGCGCCAGCACCATTGCGATCCACGCCCGTTGACGCTGGCCGCCGGAAAGCGTGTCCACGCTCTGCCGGGCAAGGTCGGTAATGCCCGTTGCCTGCATCGCGCGGCTCACCGCGTCTTCATCTTCCTTGCGCCAGCGGGTAAACAGCGGCTGATGCGGATAGCGTCCGCGTGAGACCAGCTCCTGCACCGTGATGTCTCCCGGTGTGGTGGCGTTTTGCGCCAGCAGCCCGATGCGTCGTGCCACCTCTTTACTGGCAAAGCGCTGGATCTGCTCGCCGTCGAGGAAGACGTGACCTTCAACCGGTGTCATCAAGCGGCTGAGGGTGCGCAGCAGGGTCGACTTACCGCAGCCGTTCGGGCCGATGATTGCCGTAAAATGGCCGTCAGGTATGGCGACGGTTAAATCGCGGGCAATGATTTTTTTACCGTAGCCGAGAGTAAGGCTTTCGCCGCGCAAGCGGGTGGTTGAATCGGTCATTTCTTGCGTGACTCCTGAACGAGCAAGACGATGAGGTAAATCCCGCCAAGGCTGACGGTGACAACGCCCACCGGAAGTTGATAAGGCATAAACAGCCGCTGGGCGCAGAGATCGGCGGCCAGCAGTAACATTGAGCCGCACAGCGCCGCCTGGGTTAAGCCCCAGCGGGCGGTGCCGCTCACGCGCCGCGCGATATGCGGCGCCACCAGGGCGATAAAGGAGATCGGCCCGGCAATCGCGGTGGAGGCCGCGGTGAGCAACACGGCGACCAGCATCAGCATCAGACGCGAACGCTCAACGCCGACCCCAAGCGCACAGGCGCTGTCGTCACCCATCTCCAGCAGCCGCATCCGGCGCACCAGCAGCAGCGCGGCGATAAACATCAGCAGAATCAATGGCGCGGCGGGCCAGACTTTGCCCCAGGTCAGGCCGTTGAGCGAGCCGGCATACCACAGCCCGGCCGACAGCGCCGTTTCCAGCGAAGCCTGCAGCAGCAGCCAGGTATTGAACGCCATCAGCATGGCTCGTACGCCGATACCGATAATGATCAGGCGAAAGGTGTCGATACCGTTGCGCCAGGCGAGCAGCCAGATCACCAGCGCGGTCAGTATCCCGCCGGTCATCGCCGTCACGGTGATGGCCGTCAGATGCTGACCAAACAGCACCATCGCCACCAGCACGCCGCTCCAGGCGCCGGTGTTGAGACCCATTACATCCGGGCTGCCGAGCGGATTGCGCATCAGCGACTGGAAAATCGCGCCGCTGACGCCGAGCGCGGCACCCACCAGCATCGCCATTGCCACGCGCGGCAGTCGCCACTCCGTCACCACCATCGTGACAGCGCGCGGGGCGCTGCCGGTGAGGGCGTTAAACACCTGGGCGAGATCGAGCGTCACCGCGCCGCTGCACAGGCTTGCGATCGCCAGTATCAGAATGGCGATAACCAGCAGCGAAACGCTGATGATCAAACGACGAGAGGGGGCCATCATGCGCCACCTCCGCGCTTACGCCGTACCAGGAAGATCAGCACCGGCGCGCCGATAAAGGCGCTAACCACCGAAACGCGCAGTTCGCCGGGCACCAGAAGACGCCCGACAACATCAGCGAACAAAAGCAGAGCCGGGGTGGCCAGCAGCGTCACCGGCAGCGACCAGCGGTGATCGGCCCCCACCAGCCAGCGCGACAGATGCGGCATCATCAGGCCGATAAAGGCAATCGGGCCGACCACTGCCGTCGCGCTGCCGCACAGCACGGTGATGACCACTAACCCCGTCAACTGGGTTCGCGCCACGCGGTTACCGAGCGCGGTGGCGGTGTCGCTGCCGAGGCTCAGGCTGTTCAGCGCCCGGCTTAAACCGAGAGCCACGGCGGCGGCTATCATCACCGGGATGACCACCACCTTAAGCGTCTCCAGCGTGCGGATATCCAGCGAACCGGCTTGCCAGAAGCGGAGCTGGTCGTAAACGTCCGGGTTAAGCAGGGCGATGCCGTTAGATAACCCTTCCAGCACGGCGGCAAGCGCCACGCCCGCCAGCGTCAGACGTACCTGGCTAAGCTGCCCGCCGCCCTGGCTGCCGGTAAAGGCGACAATCAGCGAGGCCGCCAGCGCGCCGCAAAAGGCCATCACCAGTTGTTCTGAGGGAGAGGTAAACCCGAACAGCGCCGCGCCAAGCACAATGGCAAAGCTGGCACCGCTGTTCACGCCAAGAATGCCGGGGTCAGCCAGCGGGTTGCGGGTGAGGGTTTGCATAAGGGCTCCCGCAAGGCCCAGTGCACCCCCGGCAAGTAATCCGGCCAGAGTACGGGGCAGGCGGGCATCCAGCACGATGGTGCAGTCGGCGCTCTGACAGGTACCAAAGAGCGCATCAATAATTACGGAGGCGGGCAGCGGTTTCGCACCAACCAGCAGACTGAGTGCCATCGCAAGGATTAACAGCAGCAATAACAGGGGCACGGCAACGGCGCGCACCGCAGAAGAAGAGGAAAACGACATAGCAACATCCATGATTTGATAATGATAGTGATTATCGTTATCTATCTTATTTGGCTATGTTAGCATGTGCGCCCATGGAATGGGTAGAAATAGACTCAAGGTCTTGTCATGAATCAAAAATCCTGGCTGATTAACCTCAGCCTGCTGAAGACGCACCCGGCGTATCGCGCCGTGTTTATCGCGCGTTTTATCTCCATTTTGTCCCTCGGCCTGCTCGGCGTTGCCGTTCCGGTACAGATCCAGACGTTGACGCACTCCAGTTGGCTGGTCGGGCTGTCGGTCACCTTAACCGGCGGGGCGATGTTTATCGGTCTGATGATCGGCGGCGTGCTGGCCGACAGGTACGAACGCAAGAAGCTGATCCTGCTGGCGCGCGGCACCTGCGGGGTGGGGTTTGTCGGATTGTGCCTGAACGCAATGCTGCCGGAACCCTCCTTACTCGCCATTTACGCCCTCGGGCTGTGGGATGGTTTCTTTGCTTCGTTAGGCGTGACGGCGCTGCTGGCGGCGACGCCCGCGCTGGTTGGGCGCGAGAACCTGATGCAGGCGGGGGCGATCACCATGCTCACCGTGCGCCTCGGCTCGGTGATATCGCCGATGGTGGGTGGCCTGCTACTGGCCACCGGTAACGTGGCGTGGAACTACGGCCTCGCGGCGGCGGGGACGTTTATCACCACCTTAACCCTGCTGCGTCTGCCGCTTCTGCCACCGCCGCCGCAGCCGCGTGAGCATCCGTTGAAATCGCTGATGGCGGCGATCCGGTTTCTGTTCAGCAACCCGCTGATTGGTGGTATTGCGCTGCTCGGTGGTCTGCTGACGATGGCGAGCGCCGTACGCGTGCTGTATCCGGCGCTGGCGGGAGAGTGGCAGATGAGCGCCTCAGAGATTGGCGTGCTGTATGCCGCCATTCCGCTCGGCGCGGCGTGTGGTGCGCTGACCAGCGGCAGGCTGGCGCAGAGCGCGCGTCCGGGGTTGATTATGCTGTTGACGACGCTGGCGTCGTTTATCGCGATGGGGTTCTTCAGCCTGATGCCGGTCTGGGCGCTGGGTGTGCTGTGTCTGGTGCTCTTCGGCTGGCTGAGCGCCATCAGTTCTCTGTTGCAGTACACCCTGATCCAGACCCAGACGCCGGAGGGGATGCTCGGGCGCATCAACGGCCTGTGGACCGCGCAAAACGTGACGGGCGATGCCATAGGCGCGGCGATCCTCGGTGGGCTGGGGGCCGTCATGACACCGGTGGCTTCGGCGAGCACCAGCGGGTTTGTGTTAGCCGTTGTTGGTGGGATCCTGTTAATGGTATTAGCAGAATTGCGCCGGTTCAGGCAGGAGGTTGTATTGAACGACGGTGCGGCCTGATGCCCTCACCACGGCCCTCTCCCACGGGGAGAGGGAGGGAAAATGCCTACTTAAACAATGCGTTTAATCTCTCTAACACCAACATCGCGCTGTAATAATCCAGGCGGAACGTCTCCGTTCCCAGGGCCCACACGCGTTTATTCTTCACAGCAGGCAGGTGCGCCAGCAGCGGGTTGGCGTAAATCGCCTCGACATCTTTTTGATCGCCGGCAAACAGGAACAGGCCTTCACCGTTCAGCCCGGTAGCCAGATTTTCACCGCCTAACTGGATGATGTCGTGACGTTTGCCCTGACTTTTTGAGGTGTGCAGCCCGGCAGGCAGTTCGGCCAGAGTAAAGCCTAACTGATGCAACAGCTGGCCCTGAGCGGACTCCGCGGTCCACAGGTTAGCGCTGTGCGCGGCAGCGGTGTAAACAATGGCGTTCACCGGCTGCGGCGGCAGTGTCATCTGCTGTTTCACCTGCGCGAGTTGTTTATCGAATGCTGCAATGCGTTCGGCGGCCTGTTTTTCCTGTCCGGTTATCGTGCCTAGCTGCTTCAGCAGTTCCTGCCAGCTTTTGTCGTCGTAGTTGATGATGAGCGTCGGCGCGATGGCGGAGAGCTGATCGTACAACGCCAGGGCCGAGTCTCCGCCGGTCGCGCTAATCAAAATCAGATCCGGCATCTGCGCCGCCACCGCTTCTGCGCTCGGCTCGCCAATGTACAGGCGCGCTACCTTGCGCTGTTTCGCAATATCACCCCACTGGCGTAAAAAACCCTGCGCATCCGCCACCCGGTTATTGGGCGTGGTTGCTCCGCTGGCCACTACCGGCGCATCAATCGCCAGCAGTGAGCCGGTCAGAGTCACGCTGGTGGAAACAATGCGCGTGGGTTTGCTCTCAAGAGTATGCACCCCGCGGCTGTCGTTGACCTGACGCGGCCAGTCGGCGGCGATGGCTGAGGTTAGTCCTAAAACAAAACATCCCGTTAAAAGAAGGGCATTACGACAAACGGCGGGGAATTTCACAACGCGGCATCCTGTTCTCTTTGAAGTTAATGCTTCTCATTTTCATGATTGCGGTGGGGGGATGCAAGCGATACTCGCACAAGATGTTTGCTCTGCGGTTGACACCGGCGCGATGTGGGATTAGGTTAGCCAACGAAAATATAAATGATAATCATTATTGCTTCTTTTATCATTTTATGGAGGATGATATGGATACGTCCCTGGCTGAGGAAGTTCAGCACACCGCGACCACGCTGCCATCAGACAGCTTTTTCTTTATGTCGCCTTACCGCAGCTTTACCACGTCAGGCTGTTTTTCCCGTTTCTCTGAACCCGCCGAGGGCGGTGATAACCCGTCGGGGGCCTTCCAGCAGAAACTGGCTCAGGCTTTCCGCCACGCGAAGGCCAGCGGCATTGCCCATCCCGTGATGGTGGGTGCCATCCCGTTCGATACCCGCAAGCCCTCATCCCTGTTTATTCCGCAGCACTGGCAGACCTTTTCGCGCCCGGCGCGTCAGCAGTCCGCGCGCTATTTTTCCGCTTCCCAGGCGTTGAACGTGGAAACCCGCACTGAGATCCCGCCGCAGCCCGTGTTTGAAGAGATGGTTGCCCGTGCGGCGGCGCTCACCGCCACGCCACAGGTGAACAAAGTGGTGCTGTCGCGGCTGATTGACATTGCGACGGATAAAACGATTGATAGCGGCGCGTTGATGGAGCGACTGATCGCCCAGAATCCGGCCAGCTTTAACTTCCATGTACCGCTGGAGGATGGCGGCGTGCTGCTGGGCGCGAGCCCGGAACTGCTGCTGCGTAAAGAGGGGACACACTTTAGCTCTCTGCCGCTGGCGGGCTCCGCGCGTCGTCAGCCGGATGACGTGCTGGATCGCGAGGCGGGTAATAAGCTGCTGGCCTCCGGGAAGGATCGCCACGAGCACGATCTGGTGACCCAGGCGATGAAAGCCATTCTGGCACCACGCAGCCATCATCTCAGCATGCCAGCCTCTCCGCAGCTGATCACCACCCCGACGCTCTGGCATCTGGCGACGCCGGTGGAAGGGGACGCCCGTGAAAATGAGAACGCCCTGACCCTGGCCTGTCTGCTGCACCCGACCCCTGCGCTGAGCGGTTTCCCGCATCAGGCGGCAAAAGAGCTGATTGCCGGGCTGGAGCCGTTCGACCGCGAACTGTTTGGCGGCATCGTTGGCTGGTGTGACAGCGAAGGCAACGGCGAGTGGGTAGTGACCATCCGCTGCGCGCGTCTGCTTAAAAATCGCGTTCGCCTGTTTGCCGGTGCGGGTATTGTGCCAGCCTCCTCCCCGGTGGGCGAGTGGCGCGAAACCGGTGTGAAGCTCTCCACCATGCTCAACGTTTTTGGTTTGCACTGAGGAATCACCATGACCATCCCCTTTACCCGTTGGCCTGAGGAGTTTGCCCGGCGCTACCGTGAAAAAGGCTACTGGCAGGATCAGCCGCTGACTCACATTCTGACCGACCACGCGGAGAAAGCTACCGTCGCCATTATTGACGGTGAACGTCACCTGACCTGGCGTGCGTTCAACCAGGCGGTGAATAACCTCGCCTCCGCCCTGCAGGGGCAAGGCGTGCGTCGTGGCGAGACGGCGCTGGTTCAGCTCGGCAACGTGGCTGAGTTTTACATTACCTTTTTCGCGCTTCTGCAGGTGGGCGTGGCCCCGGTGAACGCGCTCTTCAGCCACCAACGCAACGAGCTGAACGCCTACGCCGCACAGATCAAACCCGCGCTGCTGATTGCCGACCGCGAGCACGCCCTGTTTGCGGGCGATGATTTCCTGAACCGTTTTGTGGATGAACATCGCTCAGTGCGCATCGTGCTGCTGCGCGGCGACAACGGCGCACATGCCCTGGAGGCGGCCATCGCCCGTCCGGCGGACCATTTCATCCCCAACCCGACACCTGCCGACGAAGTGGCGTTCTTCCAGCTTTCAGGCGGCAGTACCGGCACGCCAAAACTGATCCCGCGCACCCATAACGATTACGACTACAGCATCCGTCGCAGCAACGAAATTTGCGGCATTACCGCGGATACTCGCTATCTGAATGCGCTGCCGGCGGCCCATAACTACGCCATGAGCTCCCCGGGTTCGTTAGGGGTATTCATGGCCGGGGGCTGCGTGGTGCTGGCGCACGATCCGAGCGCCACGATCTGCTTCCCGCTGATTGAACGTCATCAGATTAACGTCACCTCGCTGGTGCCTCCGGCGGTCAGCCTGTGGCTGCAGGCGATTGCCGACGGCGCGGGCAATGCGCAGCTTAAATCGCTGAAGCTGCTGCAGGTGGGGGGCGCGCGCCTGTCCGCCACGCTCGCCGCGCGTATTCCGGCGGAAATTGGCTGCCAGCTGCAGCAGGTGTTCGGCATGGCGGAAGGGCTGGTGAATTACACCGCTCTCGACGACACCCCGGATCGCATCATCCACACCCAGGGCCGTCCGATGTGCCCGGATGACGAAGTATGGGTGGCGGACGAGCACGGCAACCCGCTGCCGCGTGGCGAAACAGGGCGTCTGATGACCCGCGGGCCGTATACCTTCCGCGGCTATTTCAACAGCCCGGAACACAACGCCAGCGCCTTTGATGCCAACGGGTTTTACTGCTCCGGCGATCTGATTGCCATCGACGAGCAGGGGTACATCACCGTGCAGGGGCGCGAGAAAGATCAGATCAACCGCGGCGGGGAGAAGATCGCCGCCGAAGAGATCGAAAACCTGCTGCTGCGTCATGAGGCGGTGATCTACGCCGCGCTGGTGAGCATGGAGGACAGCCTGTTGGGCGAGAAAAGCTGCGCGTTTCTGGTGGTGAAACAGCCGCTGCGCGCGGTTGAGGTACGTCGCTTCCTGCGCGAGCAGGGCGTTGCCGAATTCAAACTGCCGGATCGCGTGGAGAGCGTGGATGCGCTGCCGTTAACGCCGGTCGGCAAAGTCGATAAGAAACAGTTGCGCCTGTGGATCGCTGAACGCGCCCGGGCCTGAGGAACAGAGTATGGCCATTCCAAAATTAACCGCTTACGCGCTGCCAACTGCCGCAGAGTTGCCGACAAGTAAAGTGAACTGGGCGTTTGAGCCTGAACGTGCCGCGCTGCTGATCCACGATATGCAGGAGTATTTCCTGAACTTCTGGGGCGAAAACAGCGCGATGATGCAACAGGTGGTGGCGAACATCGCCAGGCTGCGCGCGTACTGTAAAGCGCACAACATTCCGGTTTACTACACCGCCCAGCCGAAAGAGCAGAGCGACGAAGACCGCGCCCTGCTGAATGACATGTGGGGCCCGGGCCTGACCCGCTCCCCGGAGCAGCAGCGCATTGTGGCTGAACTGACCCCGGACGAAGCCGACACCGTGCTGGTGAAGTGGCGCTACAGCGCGTTTCATCGCTCGCCGCTGGAACTGATGCTGAAAGAGACAGGCCGCAATCAGCTGCTGATCACCGGCGTGTATGCCCACATCGGCTGCATGACCACCGCCACCGATGCGTTTATGCGCGACATCAAGCCCTTCTTTATTGCTGACGCGCTGGCAGATTTCACCCGCGAAGAGCATCTGATGTCGCTTAATTATGTGGCGGGGCGTTCCGGCCGCGTGGTGATGACCGATGACCTGTTGCCGTCGGTTCCGGTCTCAAAAGCGGCGCTGCGTGAGCTCATCCTGCCATTACTGGATGAAACCGACGAACCGATGGATGATGAAAACCTGATCGACTACGGCCTGGATTCGGTGCGCATGATGGCGCTCGCCGCACGCTGGCGTAAAGTCCACGGCGATATCGATTTCGTGATGCTGGCAAAAAATCCAACCCTCGACGCCTGGTGGGCGCTACTCTCCCGCGAGGTGCAGTAATGGTTGTTGATTTCACCGGCAAAACCGTCTGGGTGACAGGGGCGGGTAAGGGGATTGGTTATGCGACGGCGCTGGCTTTTGCCGACGCGGGCGCGAAGGTGACCGGATTCGATCTGGCCTTCCCGCAGGGGAATTATCCGTTTGCTACCGAAACGCTGGACGTATCTGACGCGGTGCAGGTGAGCGACGTCTGCGGGCGCTTGCTCGCCGTAGAGGAACGTCTGGACGTGCTGGTCAACGCCGCCGGCATTCTGCGCATGGGCGCCACGGACCAGCTTTCGCAGGAGGACTGGCAGCAGACGTTTGCGGTCAACGTTGGCGGGGCGTTTAACCTCTTTCAACAGACGATGGGCCAGTTCCGTCGTCAGCAGAGCGGGGCGATTGTCACCGTGGCGTCCGACGCGGCCCACACGCCGCGCATCGGGATGAGTGCCTATGGCGCCTCGAAAGCGGCGCTGAAAAGCCTGGCTCTCACCGTCGGGCTGGAGTTGGCGGGCAGCGGCGTGCGCTGTAATCTGGTGTCGCCGGGGTCAACGGATACCGATATGCAGCGCACCCTGTGGACCTGCGACGATGCGGAGCAGCAGCGCATTCGCGGTTTTGGCGAGCAGTTTAAGCTGGGGATCCCGCTGGGGAAAATCGCCCGTCCTCAGGAGATTGCCAGCACGATCCTGTTCCTGGCCTCCGATGCTGCCAGCCATATCACCCTGCAGGATATCGTGGTGGACGGCGGCTCCACGCTGGGGGCGTAATGATCTGGAAACGCCATTTATCGTTAGATGCGCTGAACGCCACCAGCCAGAACACGCTGGTGGCGCATCTGGGCATCGTTTATACCCGCCTTGGCGACGATACGCTGGAAGCGGAAATGCCGGTGGATGCGCGAACCCATCAGCCGTTTGGCCTGCTGCACGGTGGCGCATCGGCGGCGCTGGCGGAAACGCTGGGCTCGATGGCCGGTTTTCTGATGACCCGCGACGGGCAGAACGTGGTGGGAACGGAGCTGAATGCCACCCATCATCGTGCGGTAGCGCAGGGGATCGTGCGCGGCGTGTGTCAGCCGCTGCATCTGGGTCGATCCAGCCAGAGCTGGGAGATTGTGGTGTTCGACGAGCAGGGACGGCGGTGCTGTACCTGCCGGTTGAGTACGATGGTGCTGGGGTAAGTCATTCAGCCGAAAGTGATCGGCTTAACACTGTGGTGTAAATCTCTGGTTTGACCACGCATTATTGCGTTTCAAAGTTGTTAAATTTTTCCGGTTGTTCTAGAAACAAAATGTAACATCTCACTGTTTCACAACAACGGATAACCACTATGAACAACTCAGGGAAATACCTTACATGGGCAGGGCTCTCCGTTGTGGGAGCCTTTGCTCTGGGCTATATCGCCCTTAACCGGGGGGAACAGATCAATGCGCTCTGGATTGTCGTTGCCTCCGTCTGCATTTATCTGATCGCATATCGTTTTTATGGCCGTTATATCGCCAAAACGGTGCTGGCGGTTGATGCCACGCGTATGACGCCCGCCGTTCGTCATAACGACGGGCTGGACTACGTTCCTACCGATAAGAAAGTGCTGTTCGGTCACCACTTTGCGGCGATTGCCGGAGCAGGCCCGCTGGTAGGGCCGGTGCTGGCGGCGCAGATGGGCTATCTGCCGGGGATGATCTGGATCCTTGCCGGCGTGGTGCTGGCGGGGGCCGTACAGGACTTTATGGTGCTGTTCGTCTCCACCCGTCGCGACGGGCGTTCGCTGGGTGAGCTGGTGAAAGAGGAGATGGGGGCAACCGCCGGGGTGATTGCGCTGGTGGCGACCTTTATGATCATGGTGATCATCCTCGCGGTGCTGGCGATGATCGTGGTGAAAGCGCTGACCCACAGCCCGTGGGGGACTTACACCGTTGCGTTCACCATTCCACTGGCCATCTTCATGGGGATCTACATTCGTTACCTGCGTCCAGGACGCATTGGTGAGGTGTCGGTCATTGGCCTGGTGCTGCTGGTGTTCGCCATTATCTCCGGCGGCTGGGTGGCAGAGAGCCCAACCTGGGCACCGTTCTTCGACTTTACCGGCGTACAGCTGACCTGGATGCTGGTGGGGTATGGGTTTGTGGCGGCGGTGCTGCCGGTGTGGCTGCTGCTGGCCCCGCGTGATTACCTCTCCACGTTCCTGAAAATTGGCACCATCGTCGGGCTGGCTATCGGTATTTTGATCATGCGCCCGACGCTGACCATGCCAGCGTTAACCAAATTCGTTGACGGTACGGGCCCGGTCTGGACCGGTAACCTGTTCCCGTTCCTGTTTATTACCATCGCCTGTGGCGCGGTGTCTGGCTTCCACGCGCTGATTGCCTCCGGGACCACGCCGAAGATGCTGGCGAATGAAAATCAGGCCTGCCTGATTGGCTACGGTGGCATGCTGATGGAGTCCTTCGTGGCGATCATGGCGCTGGTTTCTGCCTGCATTATCGACCCGGGTGTCTACTTCGCGATGAACAGCCCGATGGCGGTTCTGGCTCCGGCGGGCACCGCCGACGTGGTGGCATCCGCTGCACAGGTGGTAAGCGGCTGGGGCTTTGCCATTACCCCGGATACGTTGACGAGTATCGCCAGTGAAGTAGGCGAGCAGTCGATTATCTCCCGCGCGGGCGGCGCGCCTACGCTGGCGGTGGGGATGGCCTACATACTTCACGGTGCGCTGGGCGGGCTGATGGACGTCTCCTTCTGGTATCACTTCGCCATTCTCTTTGAAGCGCTGTTTATTCTGACGGCGGTGGATGCGGGGACGCGTGCGGCCCGCTTTATGCTGCAGGATCTGCTGGGCGTGATCTCCCCGAACCTGAAGCGTACCGATTCGCTCCCGGCGAACCTGCTGGCAACGGCCTTGTGCGTGCTGGCGTGGGGGTACTTCCTGCATCAGGGGGTGGTGGATCCGCTGGGCGGTATTAACACGCTATGGCCGCTGTTCGGTATCGCTAACCAGATGCTGGCAGGGATGGCGCTAATGCTATGTGCGGTGGTGCTGTTCAAGATGAAGCGCCAGCGTTATGCCTGGGTGGCGCTGCTGCCTACCGCCTGGCTGCTGATTTGTACCCTGACGGCGGGCTGGCAGAAAGCCTTCAGCCCGGACAATAAAGTGGGTTTCCTGGCGATTGCCAATAAGTTTCAGGCGATGATCGACAGCGGTAAAATCCCGGCGCAGTATACGGAATCACAGCTGTCGCAGCTGGTGTTTAACAACCGTCTGGATGCCGGGCTGACCATCTTCTTTATGGTGGTGGTCGTGGTACTGGCGTTGTATTCTCTGAAGACCGCGCTGGCGGCGTTGAAAGTCGACAAGCCAACGGCAAAAGAGACGCCTTACGAGCCAATGCCTGAAAACCTGGAAGAGATTGTCACCCAGGCCAAAGGGGCGCATTAATTTAACCGAATATCCCCCTCATCCCAGCCCTCTCCGCAAAGGGGAGAGGGTGTTTAATGTCCCCTCTCCCTTTAGGAGGGGGTTAGGGTGAGGGGGCAATAGCGAGAAACAACCTATGTTCGACACCCTTTCCAAAGCAGGTAAGTACCTGGGCCAGGCCGCCAAAATGATGATTGGCGTGCCAGACTACGACAACTACGTCGAGCATATGCGCGTCAACCATCCGGACCAGACGCCCATGACCTACGAAGAATTTTTCCGCGACCGCCAGGACGCCCGCTACGGCGGCAAGGGCGGGGCGAAGTGTTGTTAACCCTCTTTTGGTAAATAGAGGCTGATCTGTTCCTGCCTGCAGCCGTAGATTGCCGCCACCGTCGAGGGTGCTCAGGAAGGCCTCTGCCAGGCGACAGAGGCTTACAGAAAATCTGCGATCAGGCGTTCAAACCGCCGTCCACATCCAGCCCCGTACCGGAGATCTGTCCGGCGGCCGGGCTGGCGAGGAAGGTGACCGCCGCCGCGATATCTTCCGGTTGTCCGTAATGACCGACGGCAATCATCTGACGCTGGGCTTCTGCCTGTTCACCGTCCTCCGGGTTCATATCGCTGTTGGTGGGGCCGGGATGCACCAGGTTCACGGTAATGCCGCGCGGCCCCAGATCCCGCGCCAGACCGCGCGTGAAGGAGTTAAGCGCGGATTTGGTCATCGAGTAGACGGAGATACCCGGCATCGCCACGCGGTTTGCCAGACAGCTACCGATATTGATAATGCGCCCGCCGTCAGACATGTGCACCAGGGCTTCCTGAGTGGCGATCACCACGCCGCGAATGTTGACATTAATCAGGGCATCGATATCCGCCAGCGTCATGGACTCCAGCGGGCCGCCGCGGGCGATCCCGGCGTTATTGACCAGAATGTCCAGCCCCCCGAGGGAACGCGCCGCATGGGTGACCGCGTCCTGAATCGCCTCTGCGCTGGCGCTGTCCGCCTGCACGGCTTCGCTGTGTCGTCCCAGCGCCTTAATCTCATCGGCGACCGCCTGGGCTTTTTCGGCCGATTTTTCATACGTAATAATCACATCGGCACCGGCGCGCGCCAGCGAGAGTGCAATTGCCCGACCCAATCCCCGGCTGGCGCCGGTAACCAGCGCCTTTTTACCTGTTAAATCGATCTGCATGATGACCTCGTTGCAAGAGTAGAAAGAATCATCATTAGGTATAGCCTGTCGGCGCGATTAACGGCTGAAGGATTCCACTTTCTTAAACGCGGCGCGCAGAACGTCAGGCGTTAGCGCAACCGGCAGATAGTGAATTGACTCCACCGGGCGCAGGGTGTGGGCAATGACCTTATCCAGCGCTTCCCGGTGATTGATGTCGACGTCCAGCTCGCGAAGCGTGGTCGGCAGGTTAAAACGCCGGTACGCCGTCACCAGCTGCGCCAGCACGTCGTCCTGGCCGAGCAGGGCGCTCTGCACCAGAATGCCGTAGGCTACCTTGGTGCCGTGCAGGTATTTTTCCGTCTGCGGCAGCACGGTTAAGCCGTTATGCACCGCATGTGCCGCCGCCACGCGCGTATAGCGTTCGCCCAGACCGCCGACCATGCCACCACCGGCAATAATCGCATCCACCACGTCCCGGAACGCCTGCGTCTGGTCACCTCGCTGCTGGTCGGCTAACGCCTCTTCGCTGCGTGTCAGCAGCACGTCGCGGATCGCCAGCGCGCCGTTGATACCGAGCCGCACGGTCAGCGGCAGGTTCTCCGGCTCAGGTGCCAATACCACCGCTTCATACCACTTCGCCAGGGTATCGCCGATACCCGCCAGCAGGTATTCCGCCGGGGCGTTAAGGATGATTTGCGGCTCCACCAGCACCAGGAAGTTGGCATCGTCGAAAATTTCAAACTGCAGCGCCTGCCCGGCATCGTTGTACCAGACAGAGAGTGGCGTCCAGGCCGCACAGGTAGCGGCGATGGTCGGGATACCCACGAACGGAACGCCCAAACGACGCGCCACGGCTTTGACCGTATCCATCACCGCGCCGCCGCCCACGCCAATCACCAATGCCGCCTCGCTGCCGGATTCATTCACCAGATGGGTGACATCGCGCTCGCTGCAGTGGCCTTTGAACAAGAGGTGTTTTGCGCCGGGGGCCTTAAAGCTCTCCGGCAGGAAGGGGCGTGCGCCCTCCAGCGCGCGTTCGCCGTAGATCCACACCGCACGGGAAAGCTGCTCCGGGGTGAAGAAGTCATGCAGATGCGCAAGGCTTCCGGGATGAGAAAAGTAGTTCGCCGGGCCGGGTACGACGCGGATATCGGTGTTGCTCATGGTGTTGTCCTTTTTTTAGCAAGCGCTAACCCGATGTTATGTCTGGACATCCGGATGGCTAATAATATTTGGCTTTATCTTATGCCTTTTCTGTCGTTGTCAGTCAACCGGAGCTGTGAAAAATTCAATAAATCAAACTATTAATGAGGATCCTACGCGGATGGTTTCCAGTCGCCTTGAGATGCGCGGTATCAGCCTGGCCTTTTCCGGCTTTCAGGCGCTGTCGCGCGTGGACTTTACCCTGAACGGCGGATCGGTGCATGCATTGACCGGGGCTAACGGCGCGGGGAAATCGACGCTGATGGCGGTGCTGTGCGGAACGCACGATCGCTATGAGGGGGAGATCTGCATTAATAACCAGCCGGTGACGATCCGCGAACCGCTCGATGCCAAACGGCTGGGGATCCACCTTGTGCAGCAGGAAGTGGACGTGGCGCTGGTTCCGGGGCTGAGCATCGCTGAAAACATCATGCTCGACCAGCTGGCGCAGCCGGGACATCGCTACCGCTGGCGTGTTATTCGTCAACAGGCGAAGCAGGCGCTGGCGCAGCTCGACGTTGCGCTGGACGTTCGCCGTTCCATCGACAGCTGTTCGTTGGCTGAAAAACAGCAGATCCTGCTGGCGCGGGCGCTGTCGCATCACTGCCGTTTTTTGATCCTCGATGAACCTACCGCACCGCTGGATGCCCACGACAGTGAACGCCTGTTCGCGGTGGTGCGGCGTTTAAAGCAGCAGGGCATTGGCGTGGTATTTATCTCGCACCGCATTCATGAGCTAAAAGCCATCTGTGACACCTTAACGGTGCTGCGCGATGGCAAGCTGATTGAGACCGGCCCGATGGCGGATCTCAGCGGCGAAGCGATCGTCGAGAAGATGCTCGGCCACGAACTGAGCGATATCTACCCGCCAGCCCGTCCTGTGCATAGCGACGAGACGCTGCTGCGGGTGGAGGGGCTGCACGACGACGCATTGCTGAAAGATATCTCCCTGCATCTGCGTAAAGGCGAAATCCTTGGCATTGCCGGTCTGGCGGGCGCAGGTAAAACCGAACTCTGCAAGGCGCTGTTTGGTGCCAGCAAAAGCCGGGTGGAGCGTGGCGAGCTCAATCATCAGCCCTGGAAACCGCGCGATCCGGCCGATTCCGTGCTGCGCGGGCTGGCGCTGGTACCGGAGGAGCGGCGCAAAGAGGGGATTTTTATCGACGAGCCGGTGAGCATGAATCTGGCCGTGACGGCAGATAACAGCTTTTCGCGCTGGAGTCTCTTTGGTCATCGTCAGGCGTGGCGCTGGGCGGAAGAGGTGATTGCCCGCGTCGGCGTGCGAACGCGTGGGCCGGGGCAGGTTTTACGTCGGCTTTCTGGCGGTAACCAGCAGAAGGTCGCCATTGGAAAATGGCTGCGCAATGACGCCAGCGTGCTGATATTCGACGAGCCGACCAAGGGCGTTGACGTCAAAGCGAAGACCGATCTGTTTCAGCTGATCGACGGCCTGGCGCGCGAGGGCAAAGGGGTGATTTATGCCTCGGGCGAATTTGCCGAACTGGTAGGGCTGTGTGACCGCATCTGCGTGCTCTGGGACGGGCGCATCGTGGCGGAAATCCCCGGGGCCGGGGCGCGGGAAGAGACACTACTTTATTATTCAACCGGAGGAACGGCGTCGTGAGCAAAGCCCTTTCAGTGACTGCGGCGGCGTCTGGCCGTCAACAGATTTTCGATTTTCTCTACCGGTGGGGCATGTTGCTCACCGTGGTGGCGCTGGTGGTGGTTTTTGGCCTGGCGTCAGACAGCTTCCTCGACCCGAACAACATCATCAACATTCTGCGCTCGATTGCCATCGTCACGGTAATTGCCATTGGCGTATCGATTTCACTCACCGTGGGCGGGTTTGATCTCTCCGTCGGCTCAACGGCGTCGCTGGCGAATGCGCTGGTGGTCTCGCTCTTCGTCTGGCACGGCTTCGGCACCACCGAATCGATTGTGATCACCCTTGCGCTCTGTACCCTGGTCGGGCTGTTTAATGCCTTTCTGATCGTCATTCTGCGTATTCCTGACATGCTCGCGACGCTTGCCAGCCTGTTCGTGATACAGGGCGTGGCGATGACCTACAGCTACGGCGGGTCGATTACCGAGAACATGGTGCTGCCGAGCGGTGATATGGCGGAAGGAACCATTCCGGCGGCGTTCAGCCTGCTGGGGCAGGTGCCCACCATCGTCATCATCATGCTGGCGGTGACCCTGCTGGCACAGCTGGGATTGTCATTGACCACCCACGGCAGGCGCATGTACGCCATCGGCGGCAACCCGGAGGCGGCGCGCCTTTCGGGCATCCGCACCACGCGCTACAAGGTGGCGGCCTACGTGATTGCCTCGTTGCTGGCCGGACTGGGCGGGATTTTGCTGGCCTCGCGCATTGGATCGTCGCAGGTGAATGCGGGCGGCGGGTATCTGATGGACGCGGTGGCGGCAGCGTGGATCGGCTTTTCGCTGGCTGGTTCCGGCAAGCCGAACGCGCTGGGAACGCTGGTGGGGGCGGTCATTCTGGGCGTGCTGTCGAACGGGCTGGTGATGCTCTCCGTACCGTATTACGCCATGGACATTATAAAAGGGCTGGTGCTTGCCGTGGCGCTGGCCATTACCTACATACAAAAACGCTGACAACACAACGGGATAAAAAATGAAAAAGATTGCACTCTCTTTGGTGGCACTTGGGTTACTCACCTCTCTGCCGGGCTTTGCGGCCACGCCCGCACCGGTTCCGGCGGCCATTGCCAACCATGACGGCCCCATTCGCATTGCGGTGATCCGCAACCTTGGCTCGGATGACAACACCACGCAGTTTGTCGCCGGGGCGATTCAGGAAGGGAAAAAACTTGGCTTTAAGGTCAGCACCTTTTTAAGCAATGGTGACGACGCAAAATTCCAGGACTTTGTGAATCAGGCGATCAGCCAGAAATATGACGGGATTATTCTCTCTCAGGGGCGTGATCCGTATGCGACCGCGCTGGTGAAGAAGGCGGTGGATGCCGGGATTAAGGTGTCGGTCTTTGATACCGCCGTCAACGGCGCGATCCCAGGTGTGACTGTCACCCAGCAGGACGATGCCTCCCTGACCAATCTCTCCTTCGGCCAGCTGGCAAAAGATTTCAACGGCAAAGCCAATATCGTCAAGCTGTGGGTCGCCGGTTTCCCGCCGATGGAGCGTCGTCAGGCGGCGTATAGGGAACTGCAAAAACAGTACCCGGATATCAAAGAGCTGGAGTCGATTGGCGCGGTGTCGTCGGACGTGCAGGGGGATACCGCCAACAAGGTCGGCGCAATTCTGGCCAAATACCCGAAAGGCAAAATCGACGCTATCTGGGGAACCTGGGACGCCTTCAGCCAGGGCGCTTATAAAGCGCTGAAGGAGAATGGCCGCACTGAAATCAAACTCTACAGCATCGATATCTCCAACCAGGATCTGCAACTGATGCGCGAGCCGGGTAGCCCGTGGAAAGTGAGCGTGGCGGTGGATCCGAAGCTGATTGGCGCGACGAACGTGCGTCTGGTGGCGAACAAGATTGCCGGGGAAGCGACGCCTGCGACCTACGATTTCAAAGCGGCGGCCATTCCACAGGCGCTGCTGACCGCGCAGCCAGGGGCGGTGAACGTGGCGTCGCTGGGTAAAATCATTCCGGGCTGGGGCCAGACCGAAGACTTTATCGCGCCGTGGTTTGCGACGCTGGAAGCGAAAAATAAATAAAACCAAGCCGGGTGGCGTCAGGCGCGGCCTGATGCCCTCACCCCGGCCCTCTCCCACCGGGAGAGGGGGAAAACCAACAGGAGCTAACGGTGACGCAAGTACCCCCTCCAGAATACAGCCGCAATATGCGGCTGATTGGCCATAGCGACCAGGGCGGTCGTCCGGACGGCGTGCAGCTGATGGTGCACCGCGGTTATGCGTATATTGGCCATATGGTGTCGCAGGGCTTTTCGATTGTTGACGTGCGCGACCCGAAAAACCCGAAAGCGGCGGGCTATGTGCCCGCGCCGCCCGGCACCTGGAATGTGCATTTGCAGGCACACGACGATTTACTACTGGTGATTAACGCCCGGGATCTGTTTGCCGATGCCCGCTTCGCCGATGAAAAGGTCTACTACACCCGTCAGGTGGGGGAGACCGTCAGCGATGTGCAGGACAAAGGCTGGAGCGCCGGGCTGCGCGTGTTTGATATCTCCACGCCGGACAGACCGCGTGAGATCGGCTTTCTGTCGTTAAATGGCATTGGCATTCACCGCATCTGGTACGTCGGCGGTCGCTGGGCGTATGTGTCGGCGCTGATCGACGGCTTTACCGACTATATCTTTCTGACCATCGACCTGGCCGATCCGCGTAAGCCTGAGGTGGCAGGGCGCTGGTGGCTGCCGGGGATGAACCAGGCCGCAGGCGAACGGCCGGAGTGGCCGGAAGGCAAACGTTATGCGCTGCACCATGCCATTATCGCCGGGGATACGGCGTACGGTAGCTGGCGTGACGGCGGTTTAACGCTGCTGGATGTGAAAGATCGCACGCAGCCGACGCTGATTAGCCACCGCAACTGGAGCCCGCCGTTTGGTGGCGGGACGCATACCGCGCTGCCGCTGCCGGACCGCGATTTGCTGGTGGTGCTCGACGAGGCGGTGCTCGACAACCAGCAGGATGGCGAGAAGTTCATCTGGCTGTTTGATATCCGCGAGCCGTCGAACCCGGTCAGCATCTCGACCTTCCCGCAGCCGGATGAAACCGACTACGTGGCGAAAGGGGCGCATTTCGGCCCGCACAACCTGCACGAGAACCGGCCGGGGAGCTTCGTCAGCTCAACGCTGATTTTTGCCACCTGGCAGAACGCGGGCGTGCGCGCGTACGACATTTCCAATCCTTATCGCCCGGTGGAAACCGGCGCGCTGGTGCCCGCCGCGCCGGAGAAGATGATGGACACGCGGCCCAATCGCCCGCAGGTGATCCAGTCGTGCGACGTGTTTGTGGATGCGCAGGGAATTATTTACAGCACGGATTATAACGGCGGGTTGTCGGTGATTGAATATTTGGGCTGAAAGGGGAGGTGGCGCTGAAATATATTTATTTGGTGAATGCTAATATTTATAGATTCCTAAAATAAACGCGCCGACTTTATCTTTAAGTCCTGATACGTACTATGGCTCTTTTTTTATTCAAGGATGAATTAAATGAGCCTGAAAAAATGTGCAGCCTGGTTGCAAATAGGACTGCAACTCCTTCCGCCGTCGTTATTTTCGCTGGGCGCGACACCCGTTGCCGCTCAGGATAAGGTAGCCGAGCCGCAAACCACCGAGCGGGTAGTGGCACAAACCGCCGTACAGGCGGGGTCACTGCTGGAGAGCGGCAGCGGCCGTTCCGTCGCCAGCGCCATTACGTCTCAGGCAGCAAATACCGCCACGCAGGAAATTGAGTCCTGGTTAAATCAATTGGGTACCACGCGTCTGAATATCGGTACTGATGAGCATTTTTCTATTCAGGACGCGGAGTTAGATCTGCTTATCCCTTTATATGAACAAAAGTCGTCGCTGGTGTTCACCCAGTTGGGTGGTCGTCGTCACGATGACAGAAATATCGTTAATGTCGGGTTTGGCTACCGTGAATTTAATACCGCATGGATGTGGGGCGTGAATACCTTTTACGATCGCCAGGTTTCGGCGAATCAGCATCAGCGCCTTGGTGTCGGAGCCGAGCTAGGCTGGGACTATCTGCGTCTTTCAGCCAACGGCTACTACCGTTTAAGCGACTGGATGTCTTCGTCCCGCTATCGCGATTATGACGAGCGCGTGGCGAACGGCTTTGACCTGCGTGCAACCGGCTATCTTCCCGCGTATCCGCAGCTTGGGGCGAACCTCGTCTACGAACAATACTATGGTCAGCACGTCGGGCTATTCGGTGACGATGAGGACGATCGTCAGAAAGATCCTTACGCCGTGTCCGTTGGACTGAGCTACACGCCCGTTCCGCTGGTTACCCTGGGCGTAAACCAAAAAATGGGTAAGGGCGAGGCATCGGATACGCAGTTTAACCTTGCGGTGAACTGGGCGCCGGGCGTGCCGCTGCGCACGCAGCTGGATGCGGACCAGGTGGGGGCGCGCCGTACGCTGCTGGGGTCACGTCAGGAGCTGGTCGATCGTAATAACAATATTGTCCTGGATTACCGTAAGCAGGAGCTGATTTCGCTCGCGCTGCCAGAAAACATTGCCGGGAATGAAAATGCCCGCCAGACCGTAACCGCGAAGGTTAAAACGAAATACGGGCTCGAACGCATCGACTGGCAGGGTGACAATTTGATACGTAACGGCGGCAAAATCACACCGGGTGTCGATCCGGCGCAGGTCGTGATTACGCTTCCAGCCTGGAAAAATGGCGGTTCCAACGCGTATACGTTAACCGCAACGGCCTGGGATAAGCACGGTAACGCTTCTGATACCGCGCGGATGACGGTGAACGTAAACGGCATGGACGTGACCACGCTGCAGCCCAGCCTGACGGCGTCCCCGTCCCGCTTACCAGCGGATTGCACCAGTCAGTCGGTATTAACATTGACGTTAAAAACCGCATCCGGCGAGGCCGCAACCGGGCTATCGGAGCGTCTTGGCGCAACGTTCACCCGGAAAAATGCCGCTACAGGTACCGCAGCGCCTGTCGCACCGCAAATAAGCGCGTTTCGCGAAACGAGCCGCGGCGTGTACAGTGCAACGCTTATCAGCGGAACAACACCTGCCACCCTCATCATTCAGACGTTCATCGACGGCAATATTAAGCTTGGCAGCACCTCTGTAACTGAAGAGGCAGTGTCTGAGGTTGTGGAACTTTCATCACTCAGTCCGTCGGCCGTAAGCGCACCGGCCGACGGCGTAACACCGATTGTCGTAGTGGCAAGCGTTGTCGATCGGTCCGGCAATCCTGTTTCGGGGCAAGAGGTGAAATGGACAGCGGATAACGCTGCGGTCCAGTTGTCAGCTGAACGCACCCTCACCAATGCGCAAGGGCAGGCCAGCATTCAACTGATCAGCCGTGACGTGGTTGCGACGACAGTGAGTGCGCAACTGGCGGACGGTAACCCGCTCTCTACCCCGACGCTAAAATTCGTTGCGGACAGCGCCAGCGCACAGGTGAGATCGGTTAATGTCGATAAAACCCGCATTGTTGCCAATAACAGCGACAGCGTAACGTATACCGCACAGGTCGCTGATAACAGCAATCATCCGCTTGAAGGCGTGACGGTTAACTGGACGGTGAAGCGGGAGGATGGCACGACCGCAGGAAGCAAAACCTCGGTTACCGACGCTGCCGGAAACGCCACGCTGTCGCTGTCGTCAGCAAAAACGGGCGTTGCCTGGGTTTACGCCGATGTGAATCAGCAGAATGCGGTGAAAGCGGAAGCCGTCACGTTTGTGGCTGACACCAGCACGCAGCGTATCGCCGCCGTGGTGGCCGATAAGCAACAGGCCGTGGCCAACGGCAGCGACAGTATGACCTGGACGGCGCAGGTGCGCGATCTGCAGGGTAACGCCATTTCGGGAGTAGAGGTTAACTGGTCGGCAGATAACGCAGACGTTAAGCTCGCCGCCAACAGTACGCGGACGGATGCGCAGGGAAATGCCTCGCTGGTGGCTACCTCGCTGAAATCAGGCAGCGTTGTAATCACGGCCCAGACCGCTGAAAGCGCACCCGTTCGCGCTGACAGTGCCAGATTTATTGCCGATCTCACGACCGCGAAAATGACGGAGATGGCCGCCGACAGCGTAACGGCGGTGGCCAATGGTACCGACGGTATCACGGTGCGCACTACCGTTGTGGATGCCAATGATAACCCGGTTGACGGGGCGAAGGTTGACTGGGCGGTGAGCCCTTCCGGCGTGACGTTATCCGATACGAGCAGCGTGACGAATGCATCGGGTGAGGCGAGCGTGACCTTACGTTCTGAAACCGCGGGGGAATATTCTCTTCAGGCCACGTTCGGCAGTAACACGTTACGTGTGACAAAACTGACCTTCACGGGTGACACCACCACGGCAACGATCGCTACCGTTACTGCGGATAAAACGACTGGCATTGTGGCCGATAGCGATACCGTACTGTTAACCGCAACCGTGGTGGATAGCCATCAAAACCCTGTACCAGGCGTCGCCGTTAACTGGAGCAGCAGTGATGCCGCCGACGTGACCCTGACACCCGTTTCAGCAACGACCAATGCGCAAGGGCAGGCTGAAGCGCGCTTCTCATCGCGCAAGGCGGGCAACATCACGGTTACCGCGACGGTGAATGGCCGCGGTCAGACGTTTTCTCTTTCCGTAACCGGGAATCCGGCGACAGCGCAGTTTGCGAGCCTGAGTGCGGATGAAAAAGAGGCGGTGGCTGACGGGAATGCGAGCATACGCTGGACCGCCACCGTCGAGGATGCCAACCATAACCCGCTTAGCGGGGTGGATGTTGCGTGGCGAGTAGATAACAGCAGCGTGAAGCTTGCCAGCGCCAGTACAAAAACCAACGAACAGGGCCAGGCGGCTGTAACGGCGTCAACGACAACGGCCGGAACGGCAACGGTTAGCGCAACAGTTGTCGGTTCAACGGCGGCGATAAACGCGGAGCCGGTATCATTCACTGGCGATGTGACCACCGCCAGGGTTGAGAGTCTCAAGGCCAGTTCCGACCACGCGGTGGTTAATACCGACCGTATTACCTACACCGCAGTGGTGAAAGACGTAAACGGTAATGCCGTCAAAAATGCGACGGTCAACTGGAGCACCACGCTTAATACCCTTTCAGCGCAAACCAGCGTGACCAATGGCAGTGGCGTGGCGACCGTGAAGCTAAGTGGCCCGGATACCGGTACGGCAACGGTGAGCGCGGGGATTAATAACACCACTAAAACCGATCAAACGGTTGTGTTTATTGCCAGCTATTCAGCCATGTGGAGCATCACCGGTTCGACAAGTGCATTCAGTACGGGCGCAATATTTGGCTTCCCTTCGCTTGGGTTCGTGGCAACGGGAAGTACGCAGGGGCCGACGTCCCTGGTATGGACCGCAGAAGGTTACAGCACGCTTGTCGTGCCGATGAAGGACGAACAAGGCAATACCCGGGACGTGACGATTCGCGCGCAGCGCAGATCGGATTGCTCCACCCGCCCGTTCAATGTGGCGGTTCTGTGTAGCAGCTGGGAAACCACAGGCTATAGCGCCAGCCTTAAGTATGTTGAGGCCGATAACCCGGATCTCCCGAGCGGGGTTTACCGGGGGGATATCAAGTTTGCCGGTAAAGACTGGCATTCATCGTGGTCTCTCGATTACACCGTGACCACCACGCTCACCAAAAACTGATGTAAAAACCTCCCGCAAGGGAGGTTTTTTTTAACTGTACTGGCGCACTCTTGCCACTAGCTCTTCCACGCTGTCGATGCGATCGGCAATCACAATCAGCGCTTTACCCAGCGTAATGGCGTGGCGCAGACATTCGTGGCGCATCGCGTCGTCCTGAATGGTATCGATGTCCGCGACGTGAGACAGCCCCACACTGCGGCGGATCAGCTCCGTTCCGCAGAAACCAATGGTATCTCTCCAGACCTTTTTCAAAAATTCAGAGGCATAGCCCGGCGCACTCAGCGCGGCATCCCGGGTTTTGTCGTGCGCCAGCGTCTGGAAGCGCTCCGCAAAGGTATTCCATAACGCCTGAATGTCGATCAGACGCTGTTCCCGGGCGGCAGCGGCATCGCGGATGCCTAAATGCCCCGGCAGGCCACAGAAGTTCAGCAGCAGGTTGCCGATGGCGGTGCCCACGTCAAACCCAATCGGGCCAAAGTAACCGAATTCGGCGTCGATCGCTTTCAGGCTGTCCCCGGTCACGAAAATCGATCCGCTGTGGATATCCCCGTGCAATAGCGCTTCGGCGTGGGAGAAAAAGCGATGCTTCAGGGAGGCCACGGCAATTTTCAACGGGGCGTCATCGCGCAGGGCGGCGACATCGTTTTCCAGCTCAGCCGGATAGTTGTTGCGCTCGTGGATCTGGTACGGATCGTTAAAGAACAGATCTTCAGTGATCTCGCACATCTCCGGGTTAATGAACTGGGCAACCTGCGCTTTTTTCTGGTGCGGGTGCAGGTAAAAATCGCTGGTGTGGAACAGCGTGTGCGCCAGGTACTCCCCCAGTTGACGCGCCGCCTGCGGGTAGGCGTTGTTCTTAATCAACTCCCCGCGCCAGATGCGATGGTCGGAGAGATCTTCCATCACCATCACCGCCAGTTCCGGGTCAAAATGGTGAATTTTCACGGTATGCTGCGGGCTGTGCTTGTAATGCTCTACCAGCGTTTGCGCCTCAAGACGGGCGCGGTCCAGCGTCAGCGGCCAGGACTCACCGACGCAGCGAACGTATGGCAGTGCCTGTTTTACGATGATGCGGCTCACGCCCTGAGCATCGAAAATTTTGAAGACCAGATTGAGGTTGCCGTCGCCCACTTCCTGCGCCTCTACCAGTGATGATGGATTATCAAGGCCGCCAAACTGCCTGGCATACTCCACGGCGTCCTGGGCGGTAAAGGTACGGTATTGCGACATTGCCTGCTCCTCACTGATTTGCGAATAAAGACATTTAGACGTCTATACATCTGGATTTCATCCTGACACAATGTGCTACAACAACGCAACAGGGAATTAACGACATGCAGACATTACAGACGACCAGCCTGCGGGTGGCGGATAATCAGCTCTTTATTCTCGACCAGCAGGCCCTTCCGCAGGAGAAACGCTGGCTTGACGCCTCAACGGTCGAGGCGCTGGTGGGGCATATTCACGCCCTTAGGGTGCGCGGTGCGCCGCTGATTGGTCTCTCTGCAAGTCTGTTGCTGGCGCTGCTGGCGGAAAAGGGGAAAAGCCGCGACGAGCTGGCGCTGGCGCTGGAAACGCTGCGCGCTGCCCGCCCGACGGCGGTCAACCTGATGAACAATCTCGACCGCATGAAGCAGGCGCTCTGGCAGGAAGATTTCGTTCCGGCGCTGGTGACGGAAGCTCTGCGACTGATCGACGAAGACAGGCAGCTTTGCGACGCCATTGCGACAGCGGGCAGCGTACTGGTGAAGCCCGGCAGTCGCCTGCTGACACACTGCAACACCGGTGGGCTGGCAACGGCTGGCGTGGGTACCGCGCTGGGCGTGATTGCCCGTGCACATCAGGCAGGCAACGTCAGCAACGTCTGGGTGGATGAAACCCGTCCGCTGCTGCAGGGCGGCAGGCTGACCGCGTGGGAGCTCGGCGAGCTCGGCGTGCCGTATCAGCTGATTACCGACTCCATGGCCGCCAGCCTGATGGCAAAAGGGGAGGTGGATGCCGTGTGGGTGGGGGCAGATCGTATTGCCGCCAACGGCGATGTGGCGAACAAAATCGGCACCTATTCCCTGGCGGTACTGGCGAAATTTCACGGCATTCCGTTCTACGTTGCCGCCCCGCATACCACCCTCGACCGGGCGTGCCCGGACGGTGAGGCGATCCCGATTGAGCAGCGTGCAGCCAGCGAAGTGACGGGCGTGGCGGGGAGCTTTGGCGCGGTGCAGTGGGCACCGGAAAATGCACAGGTTTATAACCCGGCGTTTGACGTCACCCCAGCCTCGCTGATTAGCGGCTGGATACTGGATACGGGCGTGGTTACGCCGGAAGCGGTAGCAAACGGGAAATTCGCCTGAGTCCGGCTATCCTTGTAAGGGGTTCACCTGAGAGGACAACATCGTGACGCTCGATCCCGAAACAGACTTAAAACTGGAACGCGTGGTGGATGCACCGCGCGACCTGCTGTGGCTTTGCTGGACGACGCCAGAGCACATCAAAAACTTCTTTATTCCTGCCCCCCATAAAGTGACCGAATGCGATCTCGACCTGCGCGTGGGGGGACGGTTTAATACCGTCTTCGATGTGGACGGACAGCGGATGGATAACCGCGGTGTCTTTCTGGAAATCGATCCCGGCAAAAAGTTGGTCTTTACCGACGGTTATACGGAAGGGTGGAAACCGACCGAAAAGCCGTTTATGACGGCGATCCTGCTGCTGGAAGATGTCGGGGAGGGGAAAACCCGCTATACGGCGATCGCGCGCCATCCCACGAAAGAAATTCGTGAGCAGCATGAACAGATGGGCTTCCATGAAGGCTGGGGGATCGTGCTGGATCAGCTGGTGGGGTATGTGAAGGGAATGAAGCATTGAAGACAGAGCGGCCTGATGCCCTCACCCCAGCCCTCTCCCACAGGAAGAGGGCGCAAACACTAAAAACGGCAGCTATAGCTGCCGTTTTGCTTTCACCTATGCCAGGCGCGGATACGCATCCGCGATCGCATCACCCGTAAACTGCGCCACCCAGCCTTCCGGGTTATCGAATATACGAATAGCTGTAAAGTTTGGCTCTGAGCCCATATCAAACCAGTGTGGTGTGCCCGCCGGTACCGAAATCAGGTCGTTTTTTTCGCACAGCACCTGATACACCTCATCGCCTATG
Source organism: Enterobacter cloacae complex sp. R_G8 (assembly GCF_024599795.1). NCBI lineage: Bacteria > Pseudomonadati > Pseudomonadota > Gammaproteobacteria > Enterobacterales > Enterobacteriaceae > Enterobacter > Enterobacter cloacae complex sp. R_G8. The sequence goes on along the minus strand of NZ_CP102246.1, from coordinate 3,777,515 downwards.
TGCAGGCAGAACAATCCCGCGCCTTCCACGAAAAAGCGCACTTCATCTTCGCCGTGGGTGTGCTCGTTGAGGAATTTCGCGCGCAGCGCTTCTTTTTGCGGGTTGTCGGCGCGCAGGCTGATCACATCCCAGCTCTGGTAGCCTTTCTCCGCGACCAGCTTGTCGATGGCATGCTGGTAAGCGTCAATGACCACTTCTGGGGCAGGGTCGCGCCCTAAATCACGGTCGGCTGCCCAGCGTTCAAAACGCACGCCTTTGGCGTTGAGCTGTTGGGCGATCTCGGCGGCGTCGGTGCTGTGCCACAGGTGCTTACTGGCGTCTTTATCGGAATAAATGGTTAATGCGCTCATGAAGGGATCTGCTCCGGGTTAATCTCGTCAAACTGGTGAACCTGATGATGGTGGCTTGCACCGTCATCATCACCGCGAATCAGCTGCAGGGTGCGAAAACCGGCCTGCTCAGCGGCGTCCAGCTCCTGATGGATATCCGACAGGAACAGGATCTGCGACGGGGCGATGCCCGTCTGCGCCGCAATATTCTGATAAGACTGCACCTCACGCTTGGCACCGATGTGGGTATCAAAGTAGCCGCTGAACAGATGAGTAATATCACCTTCGTCGCTGTAGCCAAATAACAGTTTCTGCGCAGCGACGGAGCCAGAGGAATAAACAAAGAGATCAATACCTTGTGCTTTCCATTTTTCCAGCGCAGGCAGCACGTCCGGGTAGAGATGGCCGGTAAAGTCGCCGTTGACGTAACCGTCGTGCCAGATAATTCCCTGCAGGGCCTTCAGCGCCGTCGATTTACGGTCTTCATCCATAAAGGTAAAGAGGGTCTCGATAAGATCGCTGACGCTGGCGTGCGGAGCGTCGATTTCATCGCGCAGGTTGTCCAGAATCGATTTGACCGGCTCGGCGTACTGCTGGGCGGTGACGAAGGCCGCCAGACGCTCACGCGCATAAGGGAACAAAACATCATGGACAAAACGGATATCGCTGGTGGTTCCCTCAATATCCGTCACAATCGCGCGAATCATATCTTCTCCAGTTGTCGTAAACGCATTTCGCATTCAAATAAGAATTCTAATCCTTCCAGATGACGGCGGGCTTCGGCCACGTCACGTCCCCAGCAGGTTAAGCCATGGCCGCGCAGAAGAAAACCATAATTAAGCGGGCGTTCCTGCGCGTAATGGGCGATTCGCGAGGCGAGAGCATCAATATCCTGGTCGTTATCAAATACCGGAATGGCAACCGTATCCAGATGCGTGGTCTGCCCTGTGAGGGATTTTTGCATTTCGAAGCCGCTGATATTCAGCTCAGCCTCTTTCACCAGCCGTGAGAGCACCGTGGCATTGACCGTGTGGACGTGCAGCACGGCGCTGGCCTCCGGAAACAGGCGATAGATGAGCGTGTGTAACCCGGTTTCGGCCGACGGTTTGCGGCCCGATGGCGCACGGTTGGTGGCGATCTCCACCTGCAGAAAATCATCCGGCGTGAGGCTGCCTTTGTCTTTGCCGGATTCACTGAGCCAGCACAGGTTTTCATCCTGACGTACCGACATGTTGCCGCCGGTGGCGGGGGCCCAGCCTTTGGCACCAATCCAGCGGCAGGCTTCGACCAGTTGCGTGAGTTGCAGGTTGTCTGTCATTTCCTTTTACCCTCCCGGTCAGGAATATTCATATTGTTTAGACGTCTAAGCGTCTTGATTGCCAAAGACTAACATCGTGTTATAGTGGCAGCAACATAAGTATTACAAGCAGGCACACCACAATGAGCAACAACGCATTGATTCCGCAAAGTAAACTTCCCAACCTGGGCACCACAATATTTACGCAGATGAGCGCTCTGGCGCAGAAGCACAACGCCATTAACCTCTCGCAGGGGTTCCCGGATTTTGACGGTCCAGGCTATTTGCAGGAGCGTCTGGCCTGGCATGTTGCGCAGGGGGCGAATCAGTACGCGCCGATGACCGGCGTGCAGGCATTGCGTGAAGCCATTGCCGATAAAACGGCGGAACGCTATGGCTATCAACCGGATGCCAACAGCGACATTACGGTGACGGCAGGCGCGACCGAAGCGCTGTATGCGGCGATCACCGCGCTGGTGCGTACCGGTGATGAGGTGATCTGCTTTGATCCCAGCTACGACAGCTATGCGCCAGCCATCGAACTGTCCGGCGGCGTGGTGAAGCGCGTGGCATTACAGCCGCCGCATTTTCGCCCGGACTGGCAGGCGTTTGCTGCACTGTTGAGCGACAAAACCCGGCTGGTCATTCTGAATACGCCACACAATCCCTCGGCGACCGTGTGGCAGAAGAGCGATTTTGCCGCGCTGTGGCAGGCCATTGCGGAACGTGAAATTTATGTCCTGAGCGACGAAGTGTATGAGCATATCTGCTTTGCCGGGGAAGGGCATGCCAGCGTGCTGGCCCATCCGCAACTTCGCGAGCGGGCTATCGCCGTCTCTTCCTTCGGTAAGACTTATCACATGACCGGCTGGAAAGTGGGGTACTGCGTGGCACCGGCGGCCATCAGCGCGGAGGTACGTAAAGTGCATCAGTACCTGACGTTTGCGGTGAACACTCCGGCTCAGCTGGCGCTGGCGGATATGTTGCGTGCAGAGCCTGAGCATTACCGTGAGCTGCCCGAATTTTACCGTGCACGCCGGGATCTGTTTGTAAATGCCCTGAGTCAAAGCCGTCTGGAACTCCTGCCGTGTGAAGGCACCTACTTCCTGCTGGCCGATTACAGCGCCATTTCCGATCTGGATGATGTCAGTTTCTGCCAGTGGCTGACCAAAGAGGTGGGCGTGGCGGCGATCCCGTTGTCCGTTTTTTGCGCCGATCCCTTCCCGCATAAGCTGATTCGCCTCTGCTTTGCGAAACAGGAATCGACGCTGCTGGCGGCGGCAGAACGCCTTAACGCGCTCTGATTATTTTACCGTCCAGGCTTCTGAGTAACGACGGTCTGCGAAGAGCTCCAGCAGGCCGTTGATTTGCTTCAGGCGTAAGACTTCATCGCTGTCCATGCCCAGTTCCTGACTGATTTTTTTGTCATCCCAGCCAAGCTGCACCAGTTCGCGGACGATCTCGGACATCGCATTAATCTGGTGACGACCACGCGCGCGATTGTGGCGAATGGTGGCCGCCATCCGGTCGAACTTTTGCCGCCGCTCTTTACGCAGGCAGGTCACCGGGAGATAGCCTTTGAGCTGGCGCTTCAACGCCGCCCGCTTCGAGCCAATTTCATGACGATGAAAGCCATCGACAATCTCATAGTGCCTGGCATCACGTTCTGTTACCACAATGGGCTGGGTAAACCCGTCCATTTCCAGTGATTGACAAAGCAATCTTTTTTCCGGCGGAGCAACGTTATTGGGGTTGTAATCGTTCGCGGTGATCTCGTCCTGTTTGATCCACAGCACGCAGTCGACAGGCTGTTCGCGAAAAGGGCTATTTTCATGGATGGCCTGGCGAAAGGCGTTGATGGCTTCAATGCGTTTATCTTCGGGAAGAGACTGAAGGTAAGTGTTTATCTCGTTAATTAATTGCTGCTGCATAAGATCCCCCATTCCTTGCGTTTTGATTTCATCCGTTCGCTGTAACGCTGGTAGTGTTTGGGTTTGTTGGGACTGAATGACAGCGCCCGACACCAGTAATCGTTATTGAGTAATACCTTGCAGACACGTCGCCAGGACGGAATATCTTTGGCCCCGATATCCCCTTCCTGGGTGTCGGGAATATCGGCCATGCCTCTCTTCTGGTACCAGTGCAAATAGATCGCGATTTTATTGCGGTAATATTCCGCGGTGGTTTGCGGCATGCTGTCGAGAAGCAGCATGACGTATTCTTGCCAGCTGAGCGCGTCAGGTTTCAGGATTTTGCGGTGACCATAGAAATGATTGTCCTGCCCGGCATAGACCCCCCCGCTGTGTACGCCGTTTACCCGCTCACACATCGCCGCCCAGCGTTCGGGCTCCACAACATGATAGAGCCACAATCCCTGACGCTGCTCCGGGCCAAAGGGTTCACAGATGCGCATATAGCGCGGTGGTACGCCTGCCTGAAACATCAGATCGTAAAGCGGGTTATAGCATCCGCCCGTTTTGGCGAACCATGTCCAGATATCGGCGGTTTTCCAGTCGTAAAGTGGATAGATGTACCAGGCATGTCCGCCAGGGGCGACCGTGGTCCAGGGTTTGTCATCAGCAAAGCGCTGCTTTCGCGCGTTGGCGATCGTCAAAAAACGGTTGTAGGATTCATCGGCGCGAATACCGATCATGATTGCCGCCGGGCGACTTCTGGCAAACCAGTCGGAAAAGGCGCGGACAAAGTCTTCAAACGTCATGCCCGGCTGGTAAAAATTGAAGTAATCGGGATCGGTCACCGCCTCTTCCGGGGGCGTACGCACCCAGGTTTTACCTGGTTCCCAGCACTGCCATTCAGGCTGGAATTGCGAGAGTGAATTTTGCGTGGTCAACGGGAGTGCCACCCACCAGCATTTTTCAATCACATCGGCGTATTGTGCGATCATGTTATTCACGTGCTGAATGGTGCAGGTGAACTGCGCTTCCCAGTCGATAAATAACAGACAGATTTTCTTTCCCATTTTTCGGGCCTGGCGGGCCGTTAAATGGAGCATAATGGTGGAATCTTTTCCGCCAGAAAACGACACGCAGACCCTGGACAGATTCTCAAGCGTCCATGTAATGCGCTCTGTTGCCGCATCAAGGACATTTTTATTGAGTGGGTGCTTATAAATTGACAAAGGCAAACTCCTCCTGGAAATAAATACCGGATGTTCATGTCAATGCAGAAGAGAGAATAATAGTAGTGAAATTAAAACCAGGTAAATGAAAACCAGCAGATTTTTTATTATCTATAAATGCGGGTTATATTTTAAGGATAATGAAATGGCTGCAAAAATCACAGCCGTTCAGATTCATTTTTGGGTGAGCTGCTCAATGAACGACGAAAAAACAGAGCTGTTGAGAGCCGAACGGTTATACGTCATGTACATTTGCATGCCGGGCAGCGTGTAAGGGGGGATGATTTTTTTTAGTCGCAATACATCACGGTATTTTTCATATATCACTTCAGGAACAAAGCCGACCAAATGTGAGGCGCTGATCATCGTGACCATACTGAATAGCGAATCACAGCGAAAACCGATGGTTCTGTCGCGATGTAGCGTATTGGCTTTTTCCCGATAGCTTTGGATGCCCGGTTCGTCGCTGAGCATCAGGGTGAATTTCTCCGCCTGCAATTCCTCCATGGTGGCCACCTCCTTCAGGCGAGGGTGATCCTCGCTGCACACCATAATGATGGAATAGTGCATATAGGGGACACAGACAGTGGAACGGTTATTGACCGGGGACAAGGTGAACACGAGATCGGCTTTACGGTAGGCCAGAAGGTCTTCTGCCGCGTCGGACGAGAGATGCATATCGTGAAGTTCCACTTCATAGTTATGCTCTCTCATTAATAAAATCATTGGGTTAAGCATGCCGCTCGTCGTGAGCATCTGCGGACCGTAAATCACGAAATTCTTTGTCAGCGACGAACCATGCATAATATTGATAGTTTGTTCGAGCTGATTAAGGTTTTGCTCAAGATGATGATGCAGGTTTACGCCAACTGTGGTGGGTGTAATCCCTTTTCCGGAACGAATGAAAAGGGGATCATTGAGCTGATTGCGTAGCCGTTGCAGTGACTGGCTGACCGCGGACGGCGTTATATAGAGCGTTTCTGCTGCCTTGCTGATGCTGAGGTGTTGGTAGATGCATTCGAAAATGACCAGCAGATTGAGATCGAATTTTTTAAGGTCGTAAAGGTTTGCCATGTTTCATCCTGAGCGTGCTGCGTTGTGTTATCACATCACTGATAACTATAGAACTAAGTTAACCATTTACCATCCATGAGGCTAACTAACTTAATTGTTATTAAAAACAAGCTTAATATATCATGACGGTAGATTAATGAAATAGAGCTTCAATGAATATTAAGGTATTTTTATCTTTAAAAGTGGAAATAAAATTGAATAAAAATAGTGTGATTTATATATCGGCACGTAATTATCACGCATTCTTATTTTTTTACCGACGTGAGTATTCATGAAAGAGGCGGCGGCTCAGTTTGATAAAACCTATCACAGCCATAGATACGATTATCCCTTATACGCATTGCCCTGCGGCGGCACGGGTGCTGTAATCAGGGGGCTGTGACAACCTTGATATAAAGGTATGTAGAGCGCAACGCAACGCCAGTGTCACTGGCACTGAAAGTTCCTGTGGAAAGTTCAGGTATCAGGGCCGCCCACCAGGGCGGCCTTTTTACTTTCAGACTTTTGTTGATTAAGTTCACTACGTTGTCTTGTTCGGGTTGTTAGGTATGGCTGATTGATTTGATAAAGCAAACGCATTAGCCCCCCTGACGAAAGTTCGTTACCTTACATCTCAACGAAAACACGGAGGAAGTACAGATGTCTTTGATTAACACCAAAATTAAACCTTTCAAAAACCAGGCGTTCAAAAACGGCGAATTCATTGAAGTCACTGAGAAAGATACCGAAGGCCGCTGGAGCGTGTTCTTCTTCTATCCGGCTGACTTCACTTTCGTTTGCCCGACTGAACTGGGTGACGTGGCCGATCACTACGACGAACTGCAGAAGCTGGGCGTAGACGTTTACTCTGTGTCTACCGACACCCACTTCACCCACAAAGCGTGGCACAGCAGCTCTGAAACCATCGCCAAAATCAAATACGCGATGATCGGCGACCCGACTGGCGCCCTGACCCGTAACTTCGACAATATGCGTGAAGATGAAGGCCTGGCAGATCGTGCGACCTTCGTTGTAGATCCGCAGGGCATTATCCAGGCTATCGAAGTTACCGCTGAAGGTATCGGCCGTGATGCATCTGACCTGCTGCGTAAAGTGAAAGCGGCTCAGTATGTGGCTTCTCACCCAGGCGAAGTGTGCCCGGCAAAATGGAAAGAAGGCGAAGCGACGCTGGCTCCATCTTTAGACCTGGTCGGCAAGATCTAAATTTCCGTCGTCTTTCACGCCATAGCTGCGTTGGCGTCGCCTGCTCACCCCGGTCACTTACTTCAGTAAGCTCCCGGGGATTCACAGGCTAGCCGTCTTGCTCTGACGCGAAATACTTTGGAAATTGTTTCACTTATGGGCGCCCCCCGCGCCCATTTCATTCCAGCACCATGATGCAAGTTGCATTCAGGCCGCCCGTTTAAGGCAGCTTGCATGATGACGTTTTTAGAGAGGGAAGAACAATGCTCGACACTACGATGAAAACCCAGCTCAAGGCATACCTTGAGAAATTGACCAAACCTGTTGAGCTGATTGCCACGCTGGACGACAGCGCTAAATCGGCAGAAATCAAGGAACTGCTGGCTGAGATCGCCGAGCTGTCACCGAAAGTGACCTTCAAAGAAGCGAACGATCTCGCCGTGCGTAAGCCATCTTTCCTGATCACTAACCCGGGCTCTGACCAGGGGCCGCGTTTTGCCGGTTCACCACTGGGCCACGAATTTACCTCACTGGTGCTGGCTCTGCTGTGGACCGGTGGGCATCCGTCGAAAGAGGCGCAGGCGCTGCTGGAGCAGATCCGCGATATCGACGGGGATTTCACCTTTGAAACCTACTATTCGCTCTCCTGCCACAACTGTCCGGACGTGGTGCAGGCGCTGAACCTGATGTCGGTCCTGAACCCGCGTATTAAACACACGGCGATTGATGGCGGCACCTTCCAGAACGAGATCACCGATCGCAACGTGATGGGCGTTCCGGCAGTGTTCCTGAATGGTCAGGAGTTTGGCCAGGGCCGTATGACCCTGTCAGAAATTGTGGCCAAAGTGGATACCGGCGCCGAAAAACGTGCCGCAGAAGCGCTGAACCAACGCGATGCGTATGATGTGCTGATTGTCGGCTCTGGCCCGGCAGGCGCCGCGGCAGCGGTCTATTCTGCACGTAAAGGTATTCGTACCGGCCTGATGGGCGAACGCTTTGGCGGTCAGGTGCTGGATACCGTGGATATCGAAAACTACATCTCTGTGCCGAAGACCGAAGGCCAGAAACTGGCTGGCGCACTCAAGGCGCACGTCAGTGATTACGCGGTGGATGTGATCGACAGCCAGAGCGCCAGCAAGCTGGTTCCTGCCGCGATCGAAGGTGGCTTACATCAGATTGAAACCGCTTCCGGCGCGGTGCTGAAAGCCCGCAGCATTATCATTGCTACCGGCGCGAAATGGCGCAACATGAACGTGCCGGGTGAAGATCAGTATCGCACCAAAGGCGTGACCTACTGCCCGCATTGCGACGGCCCGCTGTTTAAGGGCAAACGCGTGGCGGTGATTGGCGGCGGTAACTCCGGTGTCGAAGCGGCTATCGACCTGGCGGGCATTGTTGAACACGTTACCCTGCTGGAGTTTGCGCCAGAGATGAAGGCAGACCAGGTTCTGCAGGATAAAGTACGCAGCCTGAACAACGTCGACATCGTGCTGAATGCGCAGACCACGGAAGTGAAGGGCGACGGCAGTAAAGTCACCGGTCTGGCGTACCGCGACCGCGTCAGTGGCGATGTGCATAGCGTTCAGCTTTCGGGGATCTTCGTGCAGATTGGTCTGCTGCCCAACACCACCTGGCTGGAAGGCGCCATTGAACGTAACCGCATGGGTGAAATCATCATCGATGCGAAGTGTGAAACCAGCGTGAAGGGCGTGTTTGCGGCGGGCGACTGTACTACCGTGCCGTACAAGCAGATCATCATCGCCACCGGTGAAGGGGCGAAAGCGTCTCTGAGCGCGTTCGACTACCTGATTCGCACCAAAACTGCATAATAAAAGTCAGTAAGACTGCACCTGCACCAGGAGAGGCCACCGAAAGGTGGCCTCTTTTTTTATCTTACGACCATCACCGGAATGTGGGTGTGACGGATGACGCTGGAGGCGTTGGAGCCCAGCAGATGCGTGGTAATGGACGGATTGCGTGAACCGATAACCACCACGTCGGCGTTCAGCTCGCTCGCCAGCTCGTTAACGGCATCGCGCACGCTGCCAAACCGGACATGCGTTTTAATGCGGGAAGGATCGATGGTGAAGTGCCCAACCATCGTTTGCAGGCGATTTTCCGCCTCGTGCTGCAGATGCTCTTCAAAGCGGCGTACATCGGCGGCAAAGCGATGCAGACTCAGGCTGGCAGAACCCGGCAGCACGTGTAGAAGATGAATAACCCCATCCTGCTGCGCCAGAAACTCCGCATGGCGTACGGCTTTGTCGCTCAGCTCCATCTCGAAAACATCAACCGGCATAATAATTCTTTGATACATACCCGTTTCTCCTTGTTTATAAACGCTGAAATCATTCAACCATAAAATAGATACGGTTTTTGTAAGCGCTGCGGCACTTTTCTCTTTTCCCCCAGGATAATTCTCAAAAGCCAGGTAATCCCGGGCAGATCGTCAGAGGACGCTACCCTTAAACACTTACCCGGATCCTTTCGGAGGTCGCATGAAAGCACTCACGTACCACGGTCCACATCATGTTCGTGTCGAGAATGTCCCCGACCCTGTCATTGAACAACCTGACGATATCATCCTGCGTGTAACGGCCACGGCGATCTGCGGATCCGATCTGCATCTCTACCGCGGCAAGATCCCGAAAGTTGAGCACGGCGATATTTTTGGCCATGAGTTCATGGGCGAAGTGGTGGAGACGGGCAGGGAAGTGAAGACGCTGCGAAAAGGCGACCGGGTGGTGATCCCCTTTGTCATCGCCTGCGGAGACTGCTTCTTTTGCCGCCTGCAACAGTACGCGGCCTGCGAAAACACCAACGCCGGGCAGGGTGCCGCCCTGAATAAAAAGCAAATTCCCGCGCCCGCCGCGCTGTTTGGCTACAGCCATCTCTACGGTGGTGTGCCGGGTGGACAAGCGGAATACGTTCGGGTGCCCAAAGGTAATGTCGGGCCGTTCAAAGTGCCTCAGTTGCTTTCCGATGACAAAGCGCTGTTCCTCTCCGATATTTTGCCTACCGCCTGGCAGGCGGCAAAAAATGCCCAGATCGAAAAGGGCTCCAGCGTTGCCGTTTTTGGCGCGGGGCCGGTAGGGCTACTGACTATCGCCTGTGCGCGGCTGCTTGGCGCCGAGCAGATCTTTGTGGTGGATCATCATCCGTATCGTCTGCGTTTTGCCGCGGAGCGCTACGGGGCCATCCCCATCAATTTTGATGAAGATAACGATGCAGCGGAAAAAATCATTGAGCAAACCGCAGGCCATCGCGGTGTGGACGCCGTCATTGATGCCGTCGGCTTTGAAGCCAAAGGCAGCACCACGGAAACGATCCTCAGCAACCTTAAAATAGAGGGCAGCAGCGGCAAAGCGCTGCGTCAGTGCATTGCTGCGGTTCGACGGGGCGGTGTGGTGAGTGTGCCTGGCGTTTACGCGGGCTTTATTCACGGCTTCCTGTTTGGTGATGCTTTTGATAAAGGGCTCAGTTTTAAAATGGGCCAGACCCATGTCCACGCCTGGCTCGGTGAGTTGTTACCGCTGATCGAAAAAGGGCTGCTGACGCCGGAGGAGATTGTCACCCACTATCTACCACTGGATGATGCCGAACGCGCCTACAGAATTTTCGAAAAACGGGAGGAAGCCTGCCGTAAGGTTATCCTGGTGCCAGGTGCAGAAACGCCCGAAGCGGCGGAGCAGCAGGTGAAAGGGCTGGTGAATGCGTTTCCGGGGGGCGTTGTGTGAAGCAGATGGCCTACCAGTGGCGCTCGAGATAGAGCACGGCCGTGACGATGATCGCCACAAAAATGAGAAAAATAAGTGTGATAACAACTATCTCACTCATGACCGTCCTCGCGGCACCAAAACAGGTTAAGCCTGGATTAAGGGTTTCTGGCGCGGTATAGGACGTTCGGGTGAATCTGCGGAAAGAGGATGCGCAGGCATCCTCTGTGCAACGCGGGTCGCGATTGTTCAGAAGGGATTAACGAAGGTAATCGCCTGCCGCTTCTGGCTGGTAGAGCAGTTCCAGCACTTCCAGATGGGTCGAGGCTCCGCCTGGCAGTTCCCAGTGGATGGTATCCCCGGTACGCAGACCCAGCAGGGCCGCGCCGACCGGTGCCAGCACGGAGAGCTGGGCGCTGCTGTCGGTCATCTGTGCCGGGTAAACCAGCGTGCGGGTCAACTCTTCACCCGTGGTCAGGTTGCGGAATTTGACCTGGCTGTTCATGGTCACCACGTCATGCGGCATTGACTCCGGGGTGCACATCTGCGCCCGGTCGAGCTCTTCATTCAGGGCATCGGCAACCGGGAGCGAGGCGAATTCTGGTTTTTCCAGAAGTCGGTCAATACGTTCTGCGTCGAGTTCATTGATAATGATGGTGGGTCTGGACATTTTTTACTCCATGTCGTTAATACTGCGTGTAACGCAGAAACCAATCCAAAAGAAAACCCTCGCCGTCTGGCAGCGAGGGTTTAACTCTCCCGATGATACTGTCTGAGCGCGCAATTTTGAAGTGATACAGGTCACATTCATGGGCCATATGAATTTTCGCTGAAATTTATTCAGTCTTCATTTCTGGCAGATTGCGTTACGCTGACTGTTCTGAATCAGGGCGATGAGCGACACGCCATTCGCGACTTCCCCATCATTAAGAGAGCGCTATGTATTTCTATCAACCTTCTCAGGGGCACGGTCTGCCCCATGACCCGCTGAATGCTATCATTGGCCCGCGTCCGATTGGCTGGATCTCCTCCTGCGACAAGGCAGGACAGCTCAACCTGGCTCCGTATAGCTTCTTTAACTGTTTTAACTATCGTCCGCCGATTATTGGCTTTTCCAGCAATGGCTGGAAAGACAGCGTGCGTAATATTAACGAAACGGGTGAGTTTGTCTGGAACCTGGCCACGCGCGATCTGGCTGAAGCGATGAATCAAACCTCAGCCACGCTGCCACACGAAGAAGATGAGTTTACCTTTTCCGGATTGACGCCCGCTGCGAGCCAGCTGGTGAAGGCGCCGCGAGTGGCCGAGAGCCCGGTAAACTTTGAGTGTCGCCTGTCGCAGTGTATTCAGCTGACCGGCGCCGACGGTACACCGGTTGACACCTGGCTGGTGCTCGGGGAAGTGGTAGGCGTTCATATTGCCGAATCGCTGCTGGAAGAGGGGATCTATCAGACGGCGAAAGCGCAGCCCATCCTGCGTGCAGGTGGGCCGACGGCCTATTATGGGATCAGTGACGAACACCGGTTTGATCTGGTGCGCCCGATTGTGGGTCAGTAACCGACTTTATCGATAACAAACTGTTTGCCACAGTTACCCGGATGTGGCTGTGGCGCGAAAGAGTCCGCAGAGAGCGGGTTGTTAATGGTATCGGCCCTGAGCGAAATCTGCATTTCGGTCAGATAGGCCGGATTGCCATTGCAGGTCAGCTTGAACGCTTTGACGTTCTCTTTGCTCCAGCTTCTCGCCACGGCAGTATCAAAGTCTTTACGGCTTACCGTTTTACCGTAGTTGTCCGCCAGGAATTTCCCCACCGCGCTGTTTTTTATCTCCTGATTCATCCGCACCATGGTGCCGAAATAGGCGTCAGGATCAAAGCCGAAGCAGACGCCGTGTTTGGCGTATTCATAGCGTTCCAGACAGGAGTTACCGCCTGCGCCGGGCATGACGCTGTTCAGCTTCGCGGCTCCCGACAGTGACAGCCCGGTTTCGGCGGCCGAACATTTGCGGCTGGCTTTAACTTCCGGCATGTTTGGGATTGGGCGGGTCGCGCAGCCAAAACGCATCCAGCGGCGTTCATCCACACCGCGTGCGGCAATGGATTTTGGCAGGCCCGGCCATAAGCCGTGTACGGTCAGATAATCGGTCTTGTTATTGCTCTCTTTTTGCAGACGACACTCTTCTGGCTCGTTACGGTTACGCTCGGCCATGCTCTGGCAGAAACCGGTTTGCCAGGAAAGCGCCAGAACGTAGCGATCGAAATCGCCATACTGCGTGGCTTTGAGCGGGGCCGCCTGCGCGGAGAAGACACAGAGTGCAAGCGCCATGGCGCCAGACGGGATAACGATATCCTTCCTGAACATGTGATTTCCTGATGGGTTAACGCGATAAATTTCTGGAAGTTATTAAAGCACAAAAAGCGCCCGCAGGCGCTTTTTGGATATCGGTCATTGAGCTCAGGCTGCGCCGGGAACCAGAACCTCGGTCGCGATAATCACGATGATCAGGCCCACAAGCACCGGTACCGACGTGCGTTTTACCACTTCGAACGGCGAGATTTTTGCCATCCCGGCGACCGCTACCACCACCCCTGATACCGGCGAAATGGTACGACCGAGGTTTGACGCCTGCAGCATGGGAATGGAGAGGTAAGCCGGGTTAATACCGGAAGAGTGTGCCAGTTTTGGGATCATCTCAACGAAGGCGTAGAACGGCGCGTTACCTGAACCGGTGGTCATTGCCGCCAGCATGGTCAGCACCACCAGCACCAGCATCAGGATAATGCTGGCAGAGCCGAACGATGTGGCGATGGAGATGAGACTCTGAATAAAGCCAATGGTGCTCAGGCCCTGCGCGAAGACGCCTGCCGCCACCAACAGCATCACGACGCCTGCGAACGCATCTGCCATACCGCGATACGCTACTTCCAGGCCTGAAAATACCTTCTGGGTATTGAAACCGCGAATAAATTCCAGCACGGCGGCCAGCAGCATACAAATAACCAGAATGGTAATGATGTGCAGCTGTGGTCCCCATTTGCCGTCAAAAATCAGCACACCGATAATAGGCGTGAACGGCAGAATCGAATAGAACGCCGGGGCGGTGGTGGTGATTTCATTCACATCCATCATTTCATGACTGATATTTTCTTTTTTATCGAGATAACGTTGCCAGAAGAAATGTGCGATCCCCATCCCTACGATAGCCACAATAGAAATAGGCAGCGTGGTTTTAAAGGCGAAATCGATGAGTGACATTTCTGCCGCTTTCGCCGCCAGCACGACGTCACCGGAGGTTGGGGAAAGGATTATTGCCGCCGGAGAGGCGCAGATTGCCGCCGCGGCACCACGGCTGATGCCGACGTTAACCATGACCGGGAACAGGGTAGCCATCAACAACACCCCCAGGCCAGTGGCTGACGAAACGGCCAGCGACATGAGACAGGCGAGGAAGTAGGCTGCCACCATCAGCAGATACGGGGAGTTGATGTACTGCAGCGGCTTAGAGGCCAGCTTCACGACCATATCGTTAGCACCAATATGGGTCATGTAGGCGGCAAAACCGCACAGCATCATGATCATCATGCCCAGATCGCCACCGCGGCTCATGAGCAGAATTTTAATGTATTCAACAATGTCTGTGGCGGTATAGCCGGTGCTGGTTGCGCTGGCAGGTAAGACCTGATGACCCATCAGCGCGCTGATGATCAGTAAGGTCAGGCCGCCGACAAATAACACGCCCGTGGCGGAATACCCCTTAATGATGTAGCGCGCTACACCGACAATGACAACGACTCCGATAAGGAGCTCTAAAAACGTAAGCATGATTTCCCCTGTATCCTTGCTCCCCGAGAGCACAAATAATCAATAAAAAAGAAGGATGAGAATGTGCCGAATTAATGGCCAGTCCTTGCTGATTAAAATCAATAAATATACTACTAAAGCAGATGTTAGCGATATTTTTGCCATTGCGATGGCAATAATGACATGTGGGTATTGACCGATTGGTTGAGTAGAGTATGTCATTTAAATGCTAATGAGTTGTTAATTTATTGGTTGTAGATTAACACGTTCTTGATTAAGAAGGTAAAAGACTTTTCAAACCAGCTGTGCCGGGGGAGTGATCCGCTCTGAGCCGCGCCAGCGTAGGGCAGGCAGTCGGATAGAAAGAAAAGTCTGACTGCAGATGCTAATGATTAAATTTATACGACCTTGACCGGCGTTTATGTTTGCCCTGAAAGCCATAATAAAGATGAGGTTATTAATGTCCGTAAACATTATTTGATAACTGCTGAACAGGTACCGGACAGGCGATTATTCAGCATGGGGCAATGCATCACTCAGAATATTCTCGCAAAATGGCTGATTAATTAGGAGTAATGCTGATGCTGTTAAGGCTCCATTCAACTATTTTATGGTAAACTTTGCCTCGAATACTAAGAATGGTAATTGCATTGTGATCGGACGTAATAATTTTTTCTTCATTTTTTTGTTTATTTTTGCACAGTTAACGTTCTCTTCTGTTGCACTGGCTGAAGAGAACGCGACGGATAAAGGCTGGTTCTCCACCTTTACGGATAATGTCTCTCAAACCTGGAGCGCGCCAGAGCACTATGACCTCTATGTGCCGGCGATCACCTGGCATGCACGCTTTGCCTACGACAAAGAAAAGACGGACAAATATAACGAGCGCCCATGGGGAGCCGGTTTTGGTCAGTCGCGCTGGGACGAAAAAGGAAACTGGAATGGCATCTATCTGATGGCCTTTAAAGATTCCTTTAACAAATGGGAACCGATCGGCGGCTATGGCTGGGAGAAAACATGGCGTCCGTTAACTGACGACAACTTCCATGTTGGTCTCGGCTACACCGTTGGGGTGACCGCGCGCGACAACTGGAACTATATCCCCATTCCGGTTCTGTTGCCGCTGGCCTCGATTGGCTATGGCCCTGCAACGTTCCAGATGACCTACATTCCCGGTACGTACAACAACGGTAACGTTTACTTCGCCTGGATGCGTTTTCAGTTTTAACTGAAAAAACGGTGACGGACTGGTGAAAAAACGCGCAGCCGTTGAATCATATGGGATAAAAATCCGCCAGCGAAAATTAACGCGACTTTAGTCACTTTTTATCAAAGATCCGCTGGACAAAAGCTCCCACAATTGATGTACTGGTAACCGACACAGCATTTGTGTCGTTTTTTAATGTAAAGGTAATTTTGATGTCTAAGATTAAAGGTAACGTTAAGTGGTTTAATGAGTCCAAAGGATTCGGTTTCATTACTCCTGAAGATGGCAGCAAAGACGTGTTCGTACACTTCTCTGCAATCCAGTCTAATGGTTTCAAAACTCTGGCTGAAGGTCAGCGTGTAGAGTTCGAAATCACTAACGGTGCCAAAGGCCCTTCTGCTGCTAACGTAATCGCTCTGTAATTCAGACGCGTCAGCAAGAATTTCAAAACCCGCTCACTGAGCGGGTTTTTTTCGTTTTGTCTCAGCCAAGCAGATACATTTTCAGGAAGCTGGCAACGATCAGCACGCTCAACAACACCACGCCTGCGCTCATCAAACTCTCTTTCATTCTGTCACCCTCGTTCTGTATTGGCACCAGAGTGACAGAGAAAAATTAAGCCAACATTAACGCTCCGGCTGTTAGTGGGGAGTGGCGGATGAAAATAGCCAGAATGCGATCCCCGTCATCGCAAAGGAGCCGAGCATATTGATGGCAATGTTTACCAGCGCCCAGCCGATACGGCCCTCCTGAAACAAAAATACCGTTTCCGCAGAAAAGGTGGAGAAGGTGGTTAAACCGCCGCAGAATCCGGTGGTAATCAATACCTTCCACATTGGGTCGATGTGCGTCATGCGGTTAAACCAGGCCAGCCCCATGCCAATAATAAACGCACCAATCAGGTTTGCCGCCAGTGTCCCCATTGGGATCGCCTGATGCAGAGGATTAAACCGCATACTCAGGAACCACCGCGCAACGCTTCCCGTCCCCCCACCAATAAAAACAGCTAAAAGGAGTTGTAACACTGTAAATACCTGCTATTTGATGTGTAAGAGTGGCGAGTTTAACGCTGTTTATGTTTAGGGGACAAATATGTATGTTGCGGTAGGGCAGTTTGCGGTCACGCCTCGCTGGCAGGAGAACGCGGCTCAATGCGTCTCGCTGATGACGCAGGCACAACGAAAGGGCGCGTCGCTGCTGGTGTTGCCAGAGGCCTTGCTGGCTCGCGATGATAACGACCCGGATTTGTCGGTGAAATCTGCGCAGGCGCTTGATGGGCCGTTTTTACAGCAATTACTGACCGCGAGTGTGGGTAATGACATGACCACGATTTTGACGGTGCATGTGCCGTCAACGCCTGGTCGGGCGGTGAATACGCTGGTGGCCATCCGTGGTGGCGGCATCATCGCCAGCTATGCCAAGCTTCATCTCTATGATGCGTTCAGTATTCAGGAGTCGCGCCAGGTTGACCCGGGTGACTGTGTACCGCCCCTGATCGCGGTTGAGGGGTTAAATATTGGGCTGATGACCTGCTACGATCTTCGTTTCCCTGAGCTGGCGCTGAGCCTGGCATTACAGGGCGCGGATGTGCTGGTTCTGCCTGCCGCATGGGTCAGGGGGCCGCTGAAAGAGCATCACTGGGCCACGTTGCTTACGGCGCGTGCGCTGGATACCACCTGTTATGTGGTCGCGGCAGGAGAGTGCGGCAATAAAAATATCGGGCAGAGCAGGGTGATTGACCCGCTGGGCGTTACGATTGCCGCCGCAGCGGAAGGTCCGGTTATGCTGATGACGGAGATAATTTCGGAAAGGATTGCGCTTGCACGGCAGCAATTACCTGTTCTTCGCAACCGCCGTTTTGCGCCACCGCAATTATTGTGATGTTTTTTTCAACAATGCTTGATTCACCTTGTTACAGATTGCTATTGTGTGCACGCGCCAAATGACCGTTAATACGATCGGGTTTTGGTGCTGAATGCAGCCTGTTTTATGTTAAGAAGGTATCTATGGGTGAGATTAGTATTACCAAACTGCTGGTGGTTGCCGCACTGGTCGTCCTGCTGTTTGGTACCAAGAAGTTACGCACGCTGGGTGGTGACCTGGGTGCCGCCATCAAAGGCTTTAAGAAAGCGATGAACGACGATGATGCGGCAGCGAAGAAAAGCGCCGAGGATACCGTTCCGGCTGAAAAGCTCTCTCACAAAGAGTAACGGCAATGCCTGATGGCTTGCGAAAAAAAAACCGGCTCAACAGGCCGGTTTTTTTGTATTCCTGTAAGTGAATATTACAGGGTTATTTAACTTCTTCGCCTTTTGCCTGCATATCAGCATGGTAAGAGGAGCGTACAAATGGACCGCAAGCAGCGTGGGTGAAGCCCATCGCCATCGCTTCGGCTTTCATCTCATCAAACTCATCCGGGCTAACGTAGCGCTGCACGGGCAGGTGATGGCGGCTAGGCTGCAGATACTGGCCCAGCGTCAGCATGGTCACGCCGTGGCGACGCAGATCGCGCATCACTTCAATGATTTCGTCGTTGGTTTCACCAAGACCCACCATCAGGCCTGACTTGGTAGGAATATGCGGATGCGCTTCTTTGAACCGCTCCAGCAGCTTCAGAGACCAGTTGTAATCAGCACCCGGACGCACCTGGCGATAGAGACGCGGTACGTTCTCCAGGTTGTGGTTAAAGACGTCTGGTGGCGTTGCGGTCAGGATATCCAGTGCACGGTCCATACGGCCGCGGAAGTCCGGAACCAGCGTCTCAATCTTAATGTTCGGGCTTTTCTCGCGAATGGCAGTAATACAGTCAGCAAAGTGCTGAGCACCACCATCGCGCAGGTCATCACGGTCAACGGAGGTAATGACCACATAACGCAGCGCCATATCAGCGATGGTCTGCGCCAGTTTTTGGGGTTCGTTTGCATCAGGCGCCACCGGGCGACCATGCGCAACATCGCAGAACGGGCAACGACGGGTGCAGATGGCACCCAGAATCATAAACGTCGCGGTGCCGTGGTTGAAACACTCAGCAAGGTTCGGGCAAGACGCTTCCTCACAAACGGAGTGAAGGCCATTCTTACGCATCGCCGCTTTGATCCCCTGGATACGCGAAGAGTCAGCCGGAAGTTTGATTTTCATCCATTCCGGTTTTCTTAACAGCGCCTCGCGCTCTGTAGCCACGTTTTTAACCGGGATAAGGGCCATTTTATCGGCATCGCGGTATTTAACACCGCGTTCCATCACAATGGGTTTACTCATAGCGTGCGTGTTCCAGTTGCGAATATCGAAGGAAAGCGTTTCAATTCAAGGGAATGTTGTATTTATCAACTATTTTTGAACGAACGACAGGCAGTATATCATTGAAACGGTCGGTAAAGCAGCCTGCCAGGTCGCCAATTTGTAAAATAGTTGTTGTTTTGTGCCTTTTGCCCTGCGTGCGGCAGGGACTTGTGCTGTGTCAACCTTTCAGAAGGCCTGGCGGATGATGCGGATCACGTTTTCGAGTACCGGATCGCGCAGACTGAGCTTATTGTAATGCAGTGAAATCTCGATAGATTCTGCATTGAGCTGGCTGAGCGGAATGCTCTCCAGTGGCCAACATTTACGCAGCAGGTGATACAGGCGCGACGGCATGATGCAGAGCATATCACTGCTGCCAATCAGGGACGCGGTAGTGAACATATTGTAACTGCTGAAGCTGATCTGGCGCTCCGGGAAGATGTCATCAATACGCTGGCGCAGCGAATGGTGAGACTGTCCTTCCGTCATGAATGACGAGTGATCGTAGTTACGCAGATTTTCAATGGTGAGTGGCTCACTGAGCACCGGGTGCTGCTGGCGACAGACCAGCACCAGGTTGTCTGCGTAGAGGACATTTTGCCCTAACGCTCTGGCGCTGAAGCTGCCGCTGTCGATAATCAAATCAGTCTGGAACTGGGCAAGCTGCACATCAGGCTCGCTGAGGGGAACATTACGCAGCAGGAGTTGCGGTGCATGCTCTTTTACGGCCTGATAAATCGCAGGCATGACTAACACCCCCACAGAGGGAGAGCAGCCGATGGTGATGGTTCTCTGTTTGTCGTAGCTTCCGGTTAAATCCAGCGCGCCCAGAATCGACTCCAGCCCCTGGCTGATGTACTCATGCAGATGCGTGGCGTACGCTGTGGGGGTAACCCCCTGTCCCTTACGAATAAATAACGGATCAGGAAATATAGCGCGCAGTTTTTGAATTGACTGGCTTATTGCAGAGGGCGTGAGATTAAGAATTTTCGCAGCGTTAACGATACCCTTGTGGACATATACTGCCTCAAAAATAGTCAGTAAATTGAGATCAATATTACGTAAAGTCCGAAAAATTTGCGGCTTGTCTTCGCCACCGGGTTCATTCAGGCGTTTGGCTGGTAAATTATTATACTCCACGCTTTTACTCCGTACACATTCACAACATGAATGATAGTTGAATTTATTTATTATGCTTGTAGAGATTCGTAAAGTGTTGGTTTTGTTTCACTTGTTTATCAAAAACAACCAGTTGAGTGATTATCACGCAAGTTACTTAGGTCCTGCACGCAGCGCTGACGGGAGGCTAAATAATATGGATCGGTAATATTCGAGCGCTTCGAAAATATAGAATCTGCGGATTATTGTAAAGTGTAAAAGCGGCAATTAAATCGTGGCCCGTCAAATTATCGAGCCACAATGTATAATATATTAAGCAGTGATATATTCGTGCGGGGGATTGTTAAGTAGCGCTAACATATTAGCTAAAAGCACAGGACGGATATTTTCTGTCGTTGCGGTGTCGACCCACTGGCACACTTGCGTCATTTCCATCCCGGCATAGCCGCAGGGGTTGATGCGCTGGAAAGGCTTCAAATCCATATTAATGTTTAACGCGAGCCCGTGAAAAGAGCAGCCTTTACGGATACGCAGCCCGAGCGAGCAGATCTTCATCTCGCCCACGTAGACACCCGGCGCGTCGGCCCGCGGATGCGCATCAATACCGTATTCCGCCAGCGTATTGACGACCGTTTGCTCAAGCAGAGTTACCAGCTCGCGTACGCCCAGCTTTCTGCGCTTGAGGTTCAGGAGAACGTACATCACCTGTTGCCCTGGGCCATGGTACGTAACCTGCCCGCCGCGGTCGCTCTGAATAACCGGGATATCGCCCGTCATCAATAAATGTTCCGCTTTTCCCGCTTGCCCCTGCGTAAACACCGGCAGGTGTTCTACCAGCCAGATTTCATCGGGGGTGGTGTCATCGCGTGAGTCGGTGAAGTCATGCATAGCCTGGGAGACAGGCTCATAAGGTTGCAGCCCGAGATGACGGACAAGAATTTTATCCTGGTACAAAACGACGTCTCCGAAGACGAGGGACAAAAGATGAGGGGGAGTAT
The DNA here is from genome assembly GCF_024599795.1 of Enterobacter cloacae complex sp. R_G8. Taxonomy (NCBI): domain Bacteria; kingdom Pseudomonadati; phylum Pseudomonadota; class Gammaproteobacteria; order Enterobacterales; family Enterobacteriaceae; genus Enterobacter; species Enterobacter cloacae complex sp. R_G8. The sequence continues at coordinate 3,756,375 of NZ_CP102246.1, read as the reverse complement.
ATCACAGCGGGGAAAGGGGTTACCCGGCAAACCGGGTAACCGCAGAGGGACTACAGCACCATACGAACAATTTCGATATTACCGAGCTCTTCGTACAGCGTCTCCACCTGCTCGATGTGTGTCGCGGTGATGGTAATAGATACCGAGTGGTAGTTGCCCTTGCTGCTTGGTTTTACTGACGGAGAGTAGTCACCCGGCGCATGGCGCTGTACCACTTCAACCACCTGATCAACCAGCTCAGGTTTCGCCAGACCCATTACTTTGTAAGTAAATGGGGTAGGGAATTCAAGCAGTTCGTTAAGTTTGGTTTTCATGTCAGCTCCGGCGTAACGTCAAAAAAGAATAACTCCCACGTCAGGTGGGAGTTATCAGGATACTTAGTATATGGGGATCAAAATCACACTTTCAAGTGTTCAATTTTTAGCCAAACCAGTGATGGAACATCAATTTAATGTAATCAATGATTTTGCCGAAGAAATTGCCTTCAGGAATTTCCTGCAGGACAACCAGCGGGCGCTGATCGATAGTTTTGCCATCCAGCTGGAAGTTGATGGTACCCACAACCTGATTTTTCTGCAGAGGTGCATGCAGCTCGGTGGTGTTCAGTACGTAGCTGGCTTTCAGATCTTTCATGCGGCCACGTGGAATGGTCAGGTACAGATCTTTGTCCACGCCCAGGGAGGCGCGATCGTTGTCACCGAACCAGACCGGCTCAGAGGCAAACTCTTTGCCTGCTTTCAGTGGGTTCACGGTTTCGAAGAAACGGAAGCCCCAGGTCAGCAGTTTTTTACTTTCTGTCTCACGGCCTTTAAAGGTACGACCGCCCATCACGGCAGAGATCAGGCGCATCTGACCTTCGGTAGCAGAGGCAACCAGGTTGTAACCCGCTTTGTCGGTATGACCCGTTTTGATGCCGTCAACGTTCAGGCTGTTATCCCACAGCAGGCCGTTACGGTTGGTCTGACGAATACCGTTGAAGGTGAACTCTTTCTCTTTATAGATGGCGTATTCGTTCGGTACATCGCGGATCAGCGCCTGGCCAATCAGCGCCATATCGCGCGCAGAGCTGTACTGCCCTTCAGCATCCAGGCCGTGAACGGTCTGGAAGTGGCTGTTTTTCAGACCCAGCGCAGAAACGTAGCTGTTCATCAGGCCAACAAACGCATCCTGGCTGCCCGCAGCGAAATCGGCCATCGCGACGCAGGCGTCGTTACCGGACTGCAGGTTGATACCACGAATCAGCTGAGAGACCGGAACCTGCATCCCCGGTTTCAGGAACATCAAAGAAGAACCCTTGAAGACCGGGTTCCCGGTTGCCCACGCATCGTTACCGATAGTGACCAGGTCAGTTTCCTTGAATTTACCTGCTTTCATGGCCTGGCCGATGACGTAGCTGGTCATCATTTTGGTCAGGCTGGCCGGATCGCGACGGGCATCGGCATTCTGTTCGGCCAGAACTTTGCCAGAGTTGTAATCGATCAGGATGTAGGATTCCGCGTCGATTTGCGGAACGCCAGGGATCATGGTCTTGATATTCAGGTCATCGGCGTGAGCTGCGGAGAGTGCAGCCGCGCAAAGGGCCGTGGTCAGCGCCATGCGCTGCACAAAACGAGCAGAAAAAGTGGTCTTCATGGTCAGAACTACGACATCCGTGATGGAATTAAAAAAAGTGCCTTACTATAGCAAATGCTATTCAGGCAGGCATCCGACTTTAAGCATGAGTTTGTGAATGTGTTTTACACAAACTGACAATTCGGATACCGCCGATAAATTACTTCGCTACCGCGATAAATGACTGGAGTTGCGCTTCATTTTGCAGTCGCTGCTGCAGGGTCGCTGCCTGCGATTTACTGGCAAACGGTCCCATCTGAATACGCCACACCGCTCCGTTTTGCTCAACGCGGCCTGGGACGCCAAACTGCTGGCTCAGTCGCTGTTGATACTGCTGTGCACGGGCCTGATCGCTGACGGCGCCCACCTGGACGACAAAGCCGCCGCTGGCAGCGGCGGCTGCAGGCGCTGCCACCGCTGTGCTCTGGGTGGTGGCCGGCGCGGTGACGGGAGCAGGCTGCTGCACGACAGGGGCGGCAACAGGCGCGGGGGTAGGCTCACTGCCTTCCAGCACACCTGAGGCTAAGTTCGTCGGTGCCCCCAGGAAACCGCTACTCTTTACCGGTGCGCCAGTGCTGTCATCGCTTTGCAGCGTATCGTTGCTGATAGGGCGCACTTCTCCGCCAGGCTGAGAAGGCTCGGCCGGCGATGAGACGCTTCCCATGCCGCCGTCAAGATTTGGACGGTCAGGAAGGGCATACGTCTGTTTTGCCACTGTCGTACATGCGGTACCCGGCCCGGAAAGCGAACCATCCTGCGCCACGATAATCGGGTCAATACGAACCTTGGTGTTGTTCGAGGTGTTCAGGCGGTCGGCGGACGCGCGCGACAGCGAAATCACGCGGTCGTTACCGTACGGACCACGGTCGTTAATGCGTACCACGATCATACGACCATTCGCCAGATTGGTGATACGGGCGTAGCTTGGGATAGGCAGTGTCGGATGCGCCGCAGTGAGTTGCGTCGGGTCGAACGCTTCTCCAGATGCCGTCAGGTTGCTCCCGGGTTCCGCATCATAAATGGCGGCGAAACCCGCCTGGCTGAAACGGGAAGGGTCCTGAACGATTTTGTAGCTTTTGCCGTCGCGCTCATAATCCTGATTTGCGCTGGCATTCAGCGGTTCATAAACGGGATCGGCGCCGCTGATTTCAACGATTGGGCCATTACACACCGCAGGCTGCGGCGGCGCGACGGTTGCCTGTTGCTGACCATCATCACTTGTGCACGCCGCAAGTAAACTTGCCGCAATGCAGATCCCCAGCCACTGCTTACGCATTCCGATCCCCTTATTTTTATACGCTTTTTGACAACATTTTTCTGTGGGTATGGATCGACATCACGATACCAAACCCGGCCATCAACACGATCAGTGCCGAGCCTCCGTAACTTACCAGCGGAAGCGGAACGCCTACAACCGGCAGAATACCACTCACCATACCAATATTTACGAAGACATAAACGAATAAAATCAACATCAACCCACCCGCCATCACGCGGCCAAAGGTGGTTTGCGCACGCGCGGCAATCCACAGCCCGCGCATGATCAACAGTACATACAGCGCGAGTAAGATCAAGATGCCGACCAGCCCCAGCTCTTCCGCCAGTACCGCAAAGATAAAGTCGGTGTGGCGCTCTGGTAAGAACTCCAGCTGTGACTGGGTGCCGTGCAGCCAGCCTTTACCGCGCAGGCCACCGGAGCCAATCGCGATCTTGGACTGAATAATATGATAGCCCGCACCCAGCGGATCGGTTTCCGGATCGAGCAGCATCATCACGCGCTGGCGCTGGTAATCATGCATCAGGAAGAACCAGAGAATAGGGATGAATGCGGCGACCAGAACCACCGCGATACCAATCAGACGCCAGCTCAGGCCCGACAAGAAAAGAACAAACAGGCCGGAGAGCGCGATAAGGATCGAGGTGCCAAGGTCAGGCTGCGCCGCCACCAGCAACGTTGGCAGGAAAATCAGTACCAGCGCGATGGCGGTATTTTTCAGAGATGGGGGACAGACATCACGGTTGATAAAGCGTGCCACCATCAGTGGAACGGCGATTTTGGCAATTTCCGAGGGCTGGAAGCGAACCACGCCCAGATCCAGCCAGCGCTGTGCACCTTTGGAGATAGCACCAAACGCATCTACCGCAACCAGCAAAATAATACAGAAGATATAGAGATAGGGCGCCCAGCCTTCATAGACGCGCGGCGGGATCTGCGCCATCACCACCATGATGACCAGACCCATCGCGATCTGGCCAATCTTGCGCTCCATCATGCCGATGTCCTGGCCGCTGGCGCTCCAGATAACCAGGGCGCTGTAGACCAGCAGAGCCAGCAGGATCAGCAGCATGGCTGGGTCGATGTGGATTTTATCCCACAGCGATTTTTTATTTGGATTATCCGTCATGATTATTGGTCCTCCGCCGCAGCGGCGGCCGGGTTTTCAGCCGGCAGTTCGGTGTTGTTATCACCCAGCATGATGTGGTCGAGGATTTGGCGCATGATGGTACCTACGGCTGGCCCTGCGCCACCGTTTTCCAGAATCATCGCCACCGCCACTTGCGGGTTATCATAAGGTGCAAATGCCGTCATGAGCTTATGGTCACGCAGTCGTTCGGCAATGCGGTGCGCGTTATAGGTTTCGTTGGCTTTCAGACCGAAGACCTGCGCTGTACCGGATTTGGCGGCCACTTTATACGGCGCACCAGCGAAATACTTATGCGCGGTACCGTTCGGGCGGTTTGCCACCCCGTACATCCCGTCTTTGGCGATCTCCCAGAAGCCGGAGTGAATATCCCCCACTGGTGCTTCATGCGGCTGGATCCACGGCACTTTTTTGCCCTCTTCAACGGTACTTTGCAGCAGATGCGGGACCTTCACCACGCCATCGTTGATGAGGATCATCATCGCTTTGTTCATCTGTAGCGGGGTCGCGGTCCAGTAACCCTGGCCGATACCTACCGGAATGGTATCACCCTGATACCACGGCTTCTTAAAGCGCTTCAGCTTCCATTCACGGGTTGGCATGTTGCCGGAGCGTTCTTCGGCAAGATCAACCCCGGTGTAGTGTCCGTAGCCGAATTTGCTCATCCACTCTGACAGGCGGTCAATACCCATGTCGTACGCCACCTGATAGAAGAAGGTATCCGCAGACTCTTCCAGCGATTTCGTCACGTTCAGATGACCGTGGCCCCATTTTTTCCAGTCGCGATAGCGTTTTTCTGACCCCGGCAACTGCCACCAACCCGGGTCAAACAGGCTGGTGTTGCGGTTGATGACACCCGCGCTCAGCGCCGAGACGGCGACGTAAGGTTTCACTGTCGACGCCGGAGGGTATACCCCCTGCGTGGCGCGGTTCACCAGCGGTGTATTCGGGTCATTAAGCAACCCGGAGTAGTCCTTACTGGAAATCCCATCGACAAAGAGGTTAGGGTCGTAGCTTGGCATGGAGACCATCGCCAGAATGCCGCCGGTGCGCGGATCGGTCACGACAACTGCCGCACGGCTGCCTGCCAGTAAGGTTTCAATATACTGCTGCAGTTTAAGGTCAAGCGTCAGGTAGACATCATGTCCTGCCTGCGGTGGCACCTCTTTCAACTGGCGAATAACGCGGCCACGGTTGTTGACTTCAACCTCTTCATAGCCGGTCTGCCCGTGCAGGACATCTTCGTAATAGCGTTCAATTCCCAGCTTACCGATATCATGCGTTGCGGCGTAGTTTGCCAGTTTGCCGTCTTTATCAAGACGCTCGACGTCTTTGTCGTTGATCTTGGAAACGTAGCCGATCACGTGCGTCAGCGCGGAGCCGTAGGGATAGTAGCGGCGTTTATAGCCTTTCACTTCCACGCCAGGGAAACGGTACTGATTGACGGCAAAGCGGGCCACCTGGACTTCCGTCAGGTTGGTTTTAACCGGAATGGAGGTAAAACGGTGAGAACGGGCGCGCTCTTTCTTGAACGCAGCGATATCGTCATCGTTAAGATCGACAACGCTTCGCAATGCTTCCAGCGTATCCTGCACGTTGTCGACTTTTTCCGGCATCATCTCAATCTGGTAGATGGTGCGGTTTAAGGCTAGGGGCGTACCGTTGCGGTCGTAAATAATGCCGCGGCTGGGGGCGATAGGCACCAGCTTGATGCGGTTTTCGTTTGAGCGCGTCTGGTAATCGGTATAGCGGACAATTTGCAGATTATAAAGGTTGGCGATCAGCACGCCGGTAAGCAGCAAAATCCCCGTAAAGGCGACCAGCGCCCGGCGCACAAACAGCGCGGACTCAGCCGTATAGTCGCGAAAAGAATTCTGTAGTTTCATCCGCTGCTTAATCTACCCTGGTCAGTCATTACTCGCGGTGATAGGGGTGGTTGGTAGTAATGCTCCACGCGCGATACAGGCTTTCTGCCACCAGTACCCGAACAAGCGGGTGGGGGAGCGTCAGCGCGGAGAGAGACCAACTTTGTTCTGCCGCCGCTTTGCAGGCAGGGGACAACCCTTCAGGCCCGCCAATCAACAGACTGACGTCACGACCATCCTGCTTCCAGCGCTCCAGTTCGTGCGCCAGCTGCGGCGTATCCCAGGGCTTGCCTGGAATATCGAGGGTCACGATGCGGTTTTTGCCTGCGGCAGCCAGCATCAGCTCTCCCTCTTTATCGAGAATGCGTTTGATATCCGCGTTCTTGCCGCGCTTTCCGGCGGGGATCTCCACCAGCTCGAACGGCATATCTTTCGGGAAACGACGCAGATACTCAGTAAAACCGGTTTGTACCCAGTCCGGCATTTTGGTGCCGACGGCGACCAGTTGCAACTTCACGCATCAACCCCAGAGTTTTTCCAGCTCATACAGGCGACGGCTCTCTTCCTGCATGACGTGGACAATAACATCGCCAAGATCGACAACCACCCAGTCAGCGGTCGCTTCACCTTCAACCCCGAGCGGTAACAGTCCTGCTGCGCGTGATTCCTGAACAACATGATCGGCAATTGAAACCACATGGCGAGTAGACGTACCGGTGCAGATGATCATGCAGTCGGTGATGCTGGATTTACCCTTAACGTCGATAGCGATGATGTCCTGACCTTTCAGGTCATCAATTTTGTCGATAACAAAATCCTGGAGTGCTTTACCCTGCAAGTTTTCCCCCTGGGTGAATGAGATTGTGCAACTGTGAATTCGTAGCCAGACAGTATACCTGAACTGACGCCCCTGTCGGGACAAATGTCGCCGGCCGGGCTTTTGAAGGCGGGTATCATCCCACCCTCCGCCGGAGATTGCATCGCCATTTTTGTAAAACAATTTCTGTAAAGCAATGATCGGCGGGAAAGTCTGGCAGCGGAGGATAACAGTATGGCTTACTCTGTCAAGGCAGGATAATCAATAAGGCGCTTTTTGTGCGCCCGGATTATGCGTCTGCGCTTTTCTGATACAACCCGTGCGCGTGGATATAGTCCAGCACTGACGATGGCAGGAGATCGTCACAGGCTAAACCGTGCTGCAGCCGGTCGCGAATGATTGTCGCAGAAATATCAAACCACGGTGTCTCCGCCAGATAGATCTTCCCGGCAGGTTGACTGTGCAGATCTTCCACATTGTCGGTCAGATGGGCTGCCAGCCACTGCTGATACTGCTCTTCACGCATGGTCAGCGGATAGCCCGGACGGCGGCAGACGAGCAGATGGCTGTTCTGCAGAATGGTTTCATACTGATGCCAGGTGGGGAAGTTGAGCAGAGAATCCTGGCCGATGATAAAGGCCAGCGGTTTGTCCGGCCCCTGTTCGCGCCGCCACTCCTGCAACGTTTGCGACGTCCAGGAAGGGGTGTCGCGGCGTAGCTCCCGCTCGTCGAGAGTGAAGAGCGGTTTATCCGCAATGGCCAGAGCGAGCATCTCTTTTCGCTGCTCGCTGGTGGCCTCAGGCTGTGGCCGGTGCGGCGGAACGTTATTGGGCATGACAATCACGCGCTGAAGACCAATCAGATTCGCCAGAATTTCAACCGGTTTCAGATGACCGTAATGGACCGGGTCAAAGGTGCCACCGTACAGGGCCTGTAAAGAGTGCATACTATCCATCGATAAATACGTCTGCCAGTGCCTTGTGGCAGAGCAGCAGAGAAAGGCTTTCCAGCTCCGCCCAGACGGACTGGCCGTAGTCTTGTTTTAACGTGAGCTCTGCGCGCAGCAGAAGCTGTACCGCCTGGCGCAGCTGTTCATGGCTCAGACGATTGATTGCCTCGGTGGTCATTGCCCGACGGTTTTGCCATACACGGTGTTTGTCAAACAGCGAACGCAATGGCGTATGAGCAGACTGGCGCTTGAGCGTAATCAGCAACAGCAGTTCACGCTGCAGCGTACGCAGCAAAATCACCGGCTCGCTACCTTCAAGACGGAGCTGCTGCAAAATATGCAGGGCGCGTTTGCTCTTTGCCGACAACAGGGCATCCACCCAGTGGAACGGCGTGAAGTGTGCGGCATCGTTAACCGCCTGCTCCACGCGCGGCAGGGTCAGTTTGCCATCCGGCCAGAGCAGGGAAAGCCGGTCCAGCGCCTGCGCCAGGGCCAGCAGGTTTCCTTCATAGCAGTAGCACAGCAGCTGATTTGCTGCGTCGTCCAGCTGAAGGTTGTTCTGTTTCGCTCTTGCGGCTACCCATTTGGGCAGATGGGCCTGCTCAGGCGTCTGGCAGGTCACCAGCACGGCATGAGTGGCGAGTTGGGTAAACCACGCTGCGTTTTCCTGCGCTTTGGTGAGCTTGTTGCCACGCACGATTAACAGCAGATCGCTGTGCAACAGGCTGACCAGCGTCGCCAGTTGTTCATTAATGGCCGCGTTCGGACCATTCTCTGGCAGCAGGATCTGGATGGTCTGGCGTGATGCAAAGAGGCTCATCGCCTGGCAAAGCGAGAAGAGGGCATTCCAGTCGGTATTGTTATCCAACTGGACGGTGTGGTGTTCATCAAAGCCCTGAGCGGCCGCCGCGTGTCGCACGGCATCCAGGCTTTCCTGAAGCAATAATGGGTCGTTACCGAGTAGCAGATACGCCGCGCGCAGCCCTTCATTGAGCTGCGCGCGGAGTTGTTCAGGATACAGCCTGATCATCAGTTACCCATGGAGGTAGAAACAGGAGGCGTATTGGCATCCGGTTTGTCGATGATGTCAGAACCCTGTTTTGGCGATGCGGCAATGCCCGGCAGTTTACGGATCAGCTGTTCCGCTGCCTTGTCGTACATTTCGTTAATGATAATCTGCTGCTCAGCATCTTTTGCCAGCGCCGTTTGCGGGTTATCAAAGAACGAACGGTACACTTTGGTATTGATAGGGTAAATGTCTTTACCCGGGATCAGTACGGCCGCGTTCACCGTCAACACCATCTGATATTCCGCAGTACGTCCATCCTGGAAGATAGACGCGGTATCTTTAGCCAGCGATGAGCTTAAGATACGTAATGACGGTACATCCTGGCGCAGGGTGCCTTTCTCGATCAGCTCAACATCGTTCAGACGCAGCTGATTACGCACAGCCCGACTAAGTGGACCATTTGGATCCGATGAGTCGAAAATCATCGTTTTCATCTCAGCGGGCACCGCCGTGGTATTGCGCAGGTGCCAGCCACAACCCGCGGTGACCAGCACCGCCAGAGATAAGAGTATTGTTGCCAGTTGTCGCACGTTTCCTCCCGCGCTTAGCCAACGACCAGATTCAGCAGTTTACCCGGTACGTAGATCACTTTACGCACGGTAACGCCCTCAAGATATTTCGCCACCAGATGTTCCTGGCCAGCACGCTCACGAACCTGTTCTTCGGTTGCATCAACGGCGACGGTAATTTTACCGCGTACTTTACCGTTGACCTGCACCACCACCAGCGTGGTGTTTTCCACCATGGCGGATTCGTCAGCAACCGGCCACGGCGCGTTGTCTATATCGCCTTCGCCTTTCAGCTCCTGCCACAGGGTGAAGCTGACATGCGGGGTGAACGGGTTCAACATGCGCACGACGGCTAACAGCGCTTCACGCATTAAGGCACGATCCTGCTCGCCTTCCTGCGGTGCTTTCGCCAGCTTGTTCATCAGTTCCATAATAGCCGCAATTGCGGTATTGAAGGTCTGACGACGACCAATATCATCGGTCACTTTTGCAATCGTTTTATGAACATCACGACGCAGCGCCTGCTGATCTTCAGTCAGCGCAGCGACGTTCAGTGCCGGAGCGTCACCCTGTGCGGTGTGTTCGTAAACCAGTTTCCAGACACGTTTCAGGAAGCGGTTAGCCCCTTCAACGCCAGATTCCTGCCACTCCAGGGTCATGTCTGCCGGAGAGGCAAACATCATGAACAGACGCACGGTATCCGCGCCGTAACGCTCAACCATCACCTGCGGGTCGATACCGTTGTTTTTGGACTTGGACATTTTGCTCATGCCGGTATACACCAGTTCATGACCTTCGGCGTCTTTTGCCTTCACGATACGGCCTTTCTCGTCGCGCTCAACAATCGCATCAACCGGAGAAACCCAGTTACGCTCGCCGTTCGCACCGACATAGTAGAACGCATCTGCCAGTACCATGCCCTGACACAGCAGCTGTTTTGCTGGTTCGTCAGAGTTGACCATACCCGCGTCGCGCATCAGTTTGTGGAAGAAGCGGAAGTAGAGCAGGTGCATGATGGCATGTTCAATACCACCGATATAGATATCCACCGGCAGCCAGTAGTTTGCCGCGTCAGAATCCAGCATCCCTTCCTGATACTGCGGGCAGGTGTAGCGCGCGTAGTACCATGATGACTCCATAAAGGTGTCAAAGGTGTCAGTTTCACGCAGCGCAGGCTGGCCGTTGACGGTGGTTTTCGCCCACTCAGGATCGGCTTTGATCGGGCTGGTAATGCCGTCCATGACCACATCTTCCGGCAGGATCACCGGGAGCTGATCTTCCGGGGTTGGCATCACGGTGCCGTCTTCCAGCGTGACCATCGGGATTGGCGCACCCCAGTAACGCTGACGGGAAACGCCCCAGTCGCGCAGACGGTAGTTTACTTTACGCTTACCCACGCCCAGCGATGCCAGTTTGTCGGCGATGGCGTTGAAGCCGTCTTCGAAGCTCAGACCGCTGAACTCACCAGAGTTAAACAGCGTGCCTTTTTCCGTCAGTGCTTGCTCAGACAGGTCAGGTTCAGAGCCGTCAGCTGCCAGAATAACGGCTTTGATCGGCAGGTTATATTTGGTGGCAAATTCATAATCGCGCTGGTCGTGACCCGGAACGGCCATCACCGCGCCAGTGCCGTATTCCATCAGCACGAAGTTTGCTGCCCAGACCGGAATCGCTTCGCCAGTCAGTGGGTGCTTCGCATAAAAGCCCGTGGCAACGCCTTTCTTCTCCATGGTCGCCATGTCGGCTTCTGCCACTTTCGTGTTGCGGCATTCGTCGATGAAGGTGGCCAGCTCCGGATTATTTTCGGCGGCTTTCTGCGCCAGCGGGTGACCTGCGGCCACGGCCAGATAGGTCGCGCCCATGAAGGTATCAGGACGGGTAGTGTAGACGGTCAGGGTCTGATCGTAGTTCTCAACGTTGAAGGTGATCTCCACGCCTTCAGAACGACCGATCCAGTTGCGCTGCATGGTCTTAACGGTATCCGGCCAGTGGTCCAGCGTATCCAGATCGTTCAGCAGTTCATCAGCATAAGCGGTGATTTTGATAAACCACTGAGGGATCTCTTTACGCTCAACTTTGGTGTCACAACGCCAGCAGCAGCCGTCGATAACCTGTTCGTTCGCGAGAACGGTCTGGTCGTTCGGGCACCAGTTAACCGCAGACGTCTTCTTATAAACCAGGCCTTTTTTGTACAGCTCGGTGAAGAACTTCTGTTCCCAGCGGTAGTATTCCGGGGTGCAGGTCGCCAGCTCGCGGCTCCAGTCATAGCCAAAGCCCAGCATTTTGAGCTGGTTTTTCATGTACGCGATGTTGTCATACGTCCACGGCGCGGGTGCTGTATTGTTTTTGACCGCCGCGCCTTCCGCAGGCAGACCGAACGCATCCCAGCCAATTGGCTGCAGAACGTTTTTGCCCAGCATACGCTGGTAGCGAGCAATCACGTCACCGATGGTGTAATTACGCACGTGGCCCATGTGTAGTCGACCAGAAGGATAGGGAAGCATCGACAGGCAGTAATACTTCTCTTTGCTCTCGTCTTCGGTTACTTCAAAGGTGCGCTTCTCGTCCCAGTGTTGCTGGACTTTTGATTCTATCTCTTCCGGGCGGTATTGCTCTTGCATGGCAGCCAGTGGTCCTGTTTTCAATACAGCTACAAATGTAGCCAATGGATGTGGTATTTCAGATCCGCATAGCATAGCCCAAACGCCCGCGTCAAAACAGCCTTTCGCACAAATGCGCTTTGCAGGAATTTACCGGGTCTGTGGTTCACCTGACAAAGCGGCGATGAAATAAGGTCTATTATTAGAAATAGTTACTGACCCGGGAGGCAAAATGATGAACAAGGTTGCTCAATTTTACCGCGAACTGGTGGCGACACTGACGGAACGGCTGCGTAACGGCGAGCGTGATATCGACGCGCTGGTGGAGCAGGCGCGTGCCCGCGTGACGCAAACGGGTGAGTTAACGCGAACCGAAGTGGAAGAGGTGACGCGCGCCGTGCGTCGTGATCTGGAAGAGTTCGCGCGCAGTTACCAGGAGAGCCAGGACGAGGTGACCGACAGCGTTTTTATGCGGGTGATCAAGGAGAGCCTCTGGCAGGAACTGGCGGATATTACCGATAAAACACAGCTGGAGTGGCGCGAGGTATTCCAGGATCTGAATCATCATGGTGTTTACCACAGTGGCGAAGTGGTGGGACTGGGAAACCTGGTCTGTGAGAAATGCCATCATCATATTGCTGTTTATACGCCGGAGGTGCTGTCCCTGTGTCCGAAGTGCGGGCACGATCAGTTCCAGCGTCGGCCGTTTGAGCCCTAAATAAAAGCAAAACTGTTTGCGCCCTCTCCCTGTGGGAGAGGGCTGGGGTGAGGGCATCAGGCCGCAGAATAGTAAGCCAGCCTCTCCGCCAGCAAATCCACAAACGCCTGCCGATCGATATCCACCATTAGCGTGGTATTCGGTTTATTCCCCGTCAGCGAATAGTAATCCACCACCGTCATCCCCTGGGTGTATTTCCCCTGGGTCTCCACACCAACCCAGCGCTCTACCGTGGTAAACATCTCAGGCTTCAGCAGCCAGGCAATGGTGCATGGGTCATGCAGCGGTGCACCGTGGAAGCCCCATTTCTCGGCTTTGTGATATTCCATAAAGAAGTCGAGCAGCTCGGCAACGGTCGTGGCAACCGGGTTGCCAATCGCACGAAAACGCTCGATGTCATTCGCCATAATCTGTGCACGGTGGGTAACATCCAGCCCGGCCATCACAATCGGCAAGCCCGACTGGAAGACGATCTCCGCCGCTTCCGGGTCGACAAAGATGTTGAACTCCGCCGCAGGCGTCCAATTACCCAGTCCCATGGCACCGCCCATAATCACGATACGGGCAATTTTACTGTGCAGTTCAGGATGGCTGTTCAGCAGCAGCGCAACGTTGGTTTGTGGGCCCGTTGCTACCAGCGTGACGGGTTCAGCACTCTCGCGTAGTACCTTTGCCATTAGCTCCACGGCGGTACAGGATTGCGGGGCAAAACCCGGTTCCGGCAGTGCCGGGCCGTCCAGGCCACTTTCTCCGTGTACGTTGTCGGCAATGATCAGTTCACGCATCAGCGGTTTGACCGCGCCACCGGCCACGGGAATATCGGTGCGCTTTAGCAAGGTCAGCATACGCAGGACGTTGCGCAGGGTTTTATCCGGCGTCTGGTTGCCGGCAGATGAGGTGACAGCTTTGACTTTAAGTTCAGGGGAGGCAAGTGCAAGGACGAGGGCAATCGCGTCGTCATGACCCGGATCGCAATCGAGAATAATAGGCTGTGCCATAGCGTTCTCCATACGTAGCGTTATTTTGTGACAAGGTTAACGCTGCAATGTGACGCCGACGAGAAGCAGAGATTGAAAGCGTGAGGCAGTGCGCAATCCGCAGATTGCGCACTGAGAAGATTAGTGCAGGATTTTGGCCAGGAAGTCTTTTGCGCGTTCGGATTTCGGGTTGGCGAAGAACTCTTCTTTCGGCGAGTCTTCAACGATCTTGCCTTCATCCATGAAGATCACGCGGTTGGCCACTTTGCGGGCGAAGCCCATTTCGTGGGTCACTACCATCATGGTCATTCCTTCGTGCGCCAGCTCCACCATCACGTCCAGCACTTCGTTGATCATCTCCGGATCGAGTGCTGACGTAGGCTCATCAAACAGCATGGCGACCGGATCCATACACAGCGCGCGGGCAATGGCCACACGCTGCTGTTGGCCGCCGGAAAGCTGTGCCGGGAACTTATCGGCGTGCGCCGAAAGCCCAACGCGATCCAGAAGCTTCAGCCCTTTCTCACGCGCCGCTTTCTTGTCACGCTTAAGCACTTTCACCTGCGCCAGCGTCAGGTTCTCGATGATGGAGAGGTGAGGGAACAGTTCAAAATGCTGGAACACCATCCCCACGTGGGAGCGAAGCTGGGCAAGGTTGGTTTTCTTGTCGTTCACTTTGGTGCCGTTAACAACAATTTCGCCCTGCTGCACAGGCTCCAGGCCATTCACCGTTTTGATCAGCGTCGATTTACCGGAACCGGACGGCCCGCACACTACCACCACATCACCTTTTTTGACTTCGGTGGAGCAGTCGGTCAGCACCTGAAAGTGCCCATACCATTTAGAAACATTTTTCAGGGAAATCATTATACCGTCCTTTTCTTCAGCCAACTGACCAGCAGCGACGCGCTTAAACTAATCACAAAATAGACCGCACCTGCGAAGAGCACCATCTCAACCTGCGTACCATCACGTTCACCGATGGTGGACGCGGTACGGAAGAAGTCTGCCAGGCTCAGGACATATACCAGAGAGGTATCCTGGAACAGCACGATGCCCTGGGTCAGCAGGAGGGGAACCATGGCGCGAAACGCCTGCGGCAGAATAATGAGCTGCATGGACTGCCAGTGGGTCATTCCCAGCGCCAGCGCCGCGCTGGACTGCCCACGGGAGATACTCTGAATGCCCGCACGGATAATCTCGGAATAGTAAGCGGCCTCAAACATGGAGAACGCAACCATCGCGGAGATAAGGCGGATATCGGTTTTCGGTGACAGTCCCAGAACGTTTTGCAGGAAACCGGGAACAATCAGGTAAAACCACAGCAGCACCATCACCAGCGGGATGGAGCGGAAAACGTTAACGTAGGCAGTGGCAAACCAGGCGAGCGGTTTAAAGCTCGACAGGCGCATGACTGCCAGCAGGGTTCCCCAGACGATACCAACGATGATGGCGATCACGGTGATTTTTAAGGTGATCACCAGACCATCAAGCAGGTATGGCATGGAAGGAACAATGGAACTCCAGTCAAATTCGTACATTATTTGCCCCCCAGATTGCCCGGCAGGCGA
Source organism: Enterobacter cloacae complex sp. R_G8 (assembly GCF_024599795.1). Taxonomy (NCBI): domain Bacteria; kingdom Pseudomonadati; phylum Pseudomonadota; class Gammaproteobacteria; order Enterobacterales; family Enterobacteriaceae; genus Enterobacter; species Enterobacter cloacae complex sp. R_G8. The sequence continues at coordinate 3,741,269 of NZ_CP102246.1, read as the reverse complement.
ATTTTGCGTTCAACCAGGTTCATCACCAGCATGATGAAAGCGTTAATCAGAACATACGCGAGCGTAATTGCCGTGAAGGATTCCCACGCATGGGCGGAATAATCCAGCAGTTTGCCCGCCTGTGCCGCCATATCGACCAGACCGATCGTGGAGGCGATGGCCGAGTTTTTGACCAGGTTCATCATCTCTGAGGTCATCGGTGGGACAATGACGCGGTAGGCGTTAGGCAGCAGGACGTAGCGGTAGGTTTGCGGCAGCGTTAATCCCATTGCCAGACCCGCGTTCTTTTGTCCACGCGGCAGCGACTGAATAGCGGCACGCACCTGCTCGCACACGCGCGCGGCGGTAAACAGCCCCAGACACATCATCGAGGAGACAAAGAACTGTACGTTAGGATCCAGTTCCGACTTGAACCACATGCCAATATTTTCCGGCAGCAGTTCAGGAACGACCAGATACCAGGTAAAGAACTGCACGATCAGCGGAACGTTACGGAACAATTCCACATACAGCGTGCCGATAGAAGAGAGAAAACGGTTTGGGACGGTGCGCAGAATACCGAACAGTGAACCGACAAGGAACGCAATAATCCACGCCGTTATCGATAATGCAACGGTGACCTGAAAGCCGCTCCACAGCCAGCCAAGATAGGTTGTGTTGCCGAACGGGGCTTGTTGCAGAAATATGCCCCAGTTCCAGTCTATTGACATAATAAACTCCAGAAAAAAAAGGGTAGCAGCGCTACCCTCGAAGATTGGTGAGAAGCTCATTTTTCGCGCTGAGTGGGGAACGACCACTCAACGTATAGTCTGTCCATGCTTCCCGACAATCGAGAGGGCAGGAGATCCCGCCCCTGTAGTTCTAATTAGTTAAGAGCCTTGTCATTCGGTGATTTGAACAGTGCTTTCATGTCGTCAGACAGTTCAAAGTTCATGTTGAGATTTTTAGGTGGAATTGGGTTCTTGAACCATTTGTCGAACCATTTTTCCGCTTCACCAGAGGTTTGCACCTGGGCGATGGTGTCATCAATTAGCTTCTTGAACTGCGGATCGTCTTTACGCAGCATACAGCCGTAAGCTTCTTTCGACTGCGCGGTGCCCACGATATCCCAGTTGTCCGGTTTCTTCGCTTTTGCACGTTCGCCAGCCAGCAGGGCATCATCCATCATAAACGCGACGGCACGGCCACTTTCCAGCGTACGGAAGGAGTCACCATGGTCTTTCGCGCTGATGATGCGCATATCCATTTTCTTCTCGTCGTTCAGCTTGTGCAGCAGCACTTCTGAGGTTGTCCCGGAGGTCACAACAACGGCCTTGCCTTTCAGGTCAGCAAAATCTTTAATCGCGCCGCCTTTTTTGGTCAACAGACGGGTCCCCACCACAAATATAGTGTCGGAGAAGGCAGCCTGTTTCTGACGCTCCAGGTTATTGGTGGTAGAGCCACACTCAAAATCGAAGGTGCCGTTTTGCAGCAGTGGGATACGGTTCTGTGAGGTGATCGGAATCAGCTTCACCTGCAGATCGGGTTTGTTCAGCTTTTTCTTCACGGCCTCAACGATAGCGTTAGAGTAATCCTGTGAATAGCCCACGACTTTTTGCGTGTTGTCGTAGTAAGAGAACGGGACAGAAGATTCACGGTGGCCGACCACGATCACGCCGTTTTTGGCAATCTTGTCGAGAGTGCTGCCGGCTGCCGGCGCGTCTTCAGCGTGAACGACGCCTGCGGACATCCCCATTACCAGCATTGCTGTGGCCAGTTTACGTAATTGCATACCCAACTCCTTTCTTATCAGCGCCAGAGACGCATTGATACCCATTGTGATGTTGTTATATCTCGCGCTATGCGAGTGCAGTGTTATGCAAGCTTGTTAACATTTAGTCTGGCTTAATGTAAAGATTTTGCTGCGTTATTGTTTATTTTTGCGAAGCGCGCCGCACCATTCCGAGGCAGAAATCTCTCGTTGCACCGTTTCGGTGCTACTGATGATCTGCGCTGGTGCGACAAGGTTGCACGTTAAGCCAAACTGCGTTTGCGTGAATAAACAAAGCAATAGACGTGCCAGAATTGAAATTTGGGAGGGAACTGTCGGGTGGCGGCTACGCCTTACCCGACCGACGAAGCGAAATGTAGGCCGGGTAAGGCGTAGCCGCCACCCGGCAGGACGAGGTGAGGTTATTGGCGACGCTGACGCAGGCTCATCAGCACAGCCCCAAAGCCAAACAGGGCGGTCAGGATCCACAGCGGCCAGTTACCGGTACGGGCATATGGCGTCAGGCCGCTTGTTGGCGTGACTTTAGCCGTCAACACTTCGCGCGTAAACTGCGGGATCATGGACTGAATTTCACCCCGCGGTCCAATCACGGCGGTGATGCCATTGTTGGTGCTGCGCAGTAGCGGACGCGCCAGCTCCAGGGAACGCATTCGCGCCATCTGGAAATGCTGCCACGGACCAATCGACTTACCGAACCAGGCATCATTAGAGATGGTCAGCAGGAAGTCCGTATCCGGACGGAAGTTATCGCGTACCTGTTCGCCGAGGATGATCTCGTAGCAAATGGCCGCCGTCAGGGCAAAACCGTGTGCATGCAGCTGCGGCTGCACGTACGGCCCCCGACTGAAGGAGGACATTGGCAGGTCAAAGAACGGTGCCAGCGGACGCAGAATCGACTCCAGCGGAACAAACTCGCCGAACGGAACAAGGTGATTCTTGTTATACCGGTCAGTCGAGGTGTGGCTGTAGTCGCTGTCTTTGCCGAGCGTAATGATGGTGTTGTAGGTATCGTAGCGGTTCTGCTGATTCAGACGCGCATCCACAATCCCGGTGATCAGCGTACTGCCGCGCGCGCGCAGCAGATCGTTCATCATATTCAGAAACGGCTGTTGGTTAATTTCCAGATCCGGAATGGCGGATTCAGGCCAGATGATCAGCTGCGATTTACCCATCACCTCTTCAGTGGCGTTGGCGTAGATTTTCAGCGTGTTCAGCAGCTCTTTCTCATCCCACTTCATCGCCTGCGGAATATCGCCCTGTACCATTGAAACCTGCGTTGCGCGCTCAGGCATCAGGGTATACCACTGGATATAACGCAACGGGAAGGGCAGGGCGAAGAGGACCAGCGCCACCACCAGTGGTTTCCCGTTACGCGTGACCAGTGCCAGTACCAGCAGACCGCTTACCACCATCAGCAGGAAGTTGATTGCCTCAACACCCATCACTGGCGCCAGCCCTTTCAGCGGGCCGTCGATCTGGCTGTAGCCAAACTGCAGCCACGGGAAGCCGGTCAGCACCCAGCCGCGCAGGAACTCGGTAATCTGCCAGACCACGGGGGCCGCAATGGCGACGCGCAGCCAGGTGGTTTTAGGCCACAGGCGGGAGAGAATGCCCGCAAACAGACCGGTATAGAGCGAGAGATAGGCAGCCAGCAGTACAACAAGAAAGACGTTAACCGGCCCCGGCATACCGCCAAACTGGGCGATGCTGACGTAGACCCAGTTAATACCTGAGCCAAACAGGCCCAGCCCCCAGAAGTAGCCGATGGCTGCAGCCTGGACGGGACGACGATTCAGGGTTAAACCCTGTAATCCCATCAGGGAGAGGATAGCCGCAGGCCAGATATCGTAAGGAGAAAAAGCCAGCGTACCGCTGGCTCCGAGTAGCAGCGCCAGCAGCAAACGGACGCGCTGGCGTTCAAGCAATGGGGCAAATGCCATTTACATTAATCTTCCAGTTTTGGCACCGGTGAGTCGTCCGGCGTTCTGACATGAACCTGTATAATACGTCGGCTGTCGGCCATCGCCACTTTGAACTGGTAACCATCGATGTCAACGGTTTCGCCGCGGGCAGGAAGATGACCAAAGGCCTGCATCACCAGCCCGCCAATGGTATCCACCTCTTCATCACTGAAGTGGGTGCCGAAGGCGTCGTTGAAATCCTCAATGGAGGCCAGCGCGCGGACGGTCCACGTGTGGCGGCTAAGCTGACGGAAGTCGATATCTTCTTCTTCGTCATACTCGTCTTCGATCTCGCCCACGATCAGCTCAAGAATATCTTCGATCGTGACGAGGCCTGACACGCCGCCAAATTCATCAATCACAATCGCCATGTGGTAACGCTGGGAGCGAAACTCTTTCAGCATCCGATCCACACGTTTACTTTCCGGCACAACAACCGCCTGGCGTAACACTTTTTCCATGCTGAAGGCTTCGGCATCGCTGCGCATAAACGGCAGCAGATCTTTCGCCATCAAAATCCCTTCGATGTGATCTTTGTCTTCGCTGATGACCGGGAAACGGGAGTGAGCGGATTCGATAATGACATCGAGGCACTCGTCGAGGCTCTGGTTACGTTTCAGGGTGATCATCTGCGAGCGGGGGATCATGATATCGCGAACGCGCTGGTCGGCGATGTCCATTACCCCTTCGAGCATTTCGCGCGTATCTTCGTCGATAAGATCGTTCTGCCCGGAATCACGAATCAGCTCCAGCAGTTCATCACGGTTTTTGGGCTCACCATGGAAAAGCTGGCTCAGAATGAGGGAGAAAAATCCCTTTTTACTGTTTGTCGTGTCGCTACTGTGTGAATTGTCGTCGCTCATGGCGTTTGTTAAGGGTTCTCTCGTCAGTTCAATGTTTACCGCCGCGTGATTTCCTTACGCGGCGGCATGTTAGTCAGTCTGTTGTCTGACTATTCTTTCTCGGCAATGTACGGATCCTCATAGCCCAGAGCAAGCATTATCTCTGTCTCGAGGGACTCCATCTCTTCCGCTTCGTCATCTTCAATATGATCGTAGCCCAGCAGGTGCAGGCTTCCATGGACGACCATATGCGCCCAGTGGGCCTCGAGCGGCTTTTGCTGTTCTTTGGCTTCCTGTTCCACCACCTGACGGCAGATGATCAGATCGCCCAGCAGCGGCATCTCAATACCCGGTGGGGCTTCGAACGGGAAAGAGAGCACGTTGGTTGGCTTATCTTTCCCGCGGTAGGTCAGGTTGAGCTCATGGCTCTCTGCTTCATCCACCAGGCGAATCGTGACTTCTGACTCTTCCTGAAACTGGGGGATAACGGCATCCAGCCATTTCTGAAACTGCGCCTCTTCTGGCATGCCGGAATTATCTTCACAGGCCAGCTGTAAATCGAGGATCACCTGACTCATTTCTGTTCTTGCTCCTGCGCTTCGCGCTTACGTTCTGCGGCCAGTTCGGCCCTGCGCTTCTGATCGGCCTCTTCCCAGGCTTCATAGGCGTTAACGATACGCGCGACCACCGGGTGGCGTACCACGTCTTCACTGTGGAAGAAGTTAAAGCTGATTTCGTCCACTTCGGCCAGCACTTCGATGGCGTGGCGCAGGCCCGATTTGGTGCTGCGCGGCAGGTCGATCTGGGTGACGTCACCGGTAATGACCGCTTTCGAGTTAAAGCCGATACGCGTCAGGAACATCTTCATCTGTTCGATGGTGGTGTTCTGGCTCTCATCCAGAATAATGAACGCATCGTTAAGGGTACGGCCACGCATGTAGGCCAGCGGGGCGACTTCAATCACGTTACGTTCGATGAGCTTCTCAACCTTCTCGAAGCCGAGCATTTCGAACAGCGCGTCGTACAGAGGGCGCAGATAAGGATCCACCTTCTGACTCAGGTCTCCCGGCAGGAAGCCGAGTTTTTCACCGGCTTCAACAGCAGGGCGGGTCAGCAGAATACGACGGATCTCCTGGCGCTCCAGCGCATCAACTGCAGCGGCAACGGCCAGATAGGTTTTACCTGTACCCGCCGGGCCCACGCCGAAGGTGATGTCATGGTCGAGGATGTTGGCGATGTACTGCGCCTGGTTCGGTGTACGCGGTTTGATGACGCCACGTTTGGTCTTGATGTTTATGGCCTTGCCATAGTCCGGCACGCTTTCCGCGCTCTGCTCAAGCACGCGCGCCTCTTTAATGGCGAGGTGGATCTGTTCTGGTTCGATATCCTGAATTTCGCCGCGCATCGGGGCGGTATCAACATACAGGTTACGCAGAATGTCCGCAGCCGCATTGACGCAGATAGGGCGTCCGGTGAGTTTGAAATGATTATCGCGACGATTGATTTCGATACCCAGACGTCGCTCCAGTTGTTTGATGTTGTCATCAAACGGCCCGCACAGGCTCAGCAGGCGAGCGTTGTCTGCGGGCGTTAGGCTAATTTCAAGCGTGTCTATGTTCAAACTGTTCCTCTTTGATTGGTTAACTGGCCCGGCGCCCTCAGGCGTAATAAAACGGTCATTACCGAAATTATTCACGCCATGGAAAAAAGGCGCAAGCGTTGCGGAAGATATTGGGGGCGATGAGAGGAAATACAAGGCCTGCCGGGAAGGCAGGCCTGAAGGATTATGGCTGGTAAACCCGTACGCCAGAATCGTTTTCTTTGCGGGTGCGGGAAATCACGGATTCAGGCGATTGCGCAATGCGCAGACCCATCTCATCTTCGGTGCGCACCAGCTTCCCGCGCAGCGAGTTGGTCAGCACTTCCACAATCTCAACGTCCACAAATTTACCGATCATGTCCGGTGTGCCTTCGAAATTCACCACGCGGTTGTTTTCGGTACGGCCGGACAGCTCCATGATGCTCTTGCGGGAGGTACCTTCCACCAGTATACGCTGGACAGTGCCGAGCATACGGCGGCTCCAGGCGTTCGCCTGCTGGTTGATACGCTCCTGCAGAATGTACAGACGCTGTTTTTTCTCTTCTTCCGGGACATCGTCAACCATATCGGCCGCAGGTGTGCCAGGACGCGCAGAGAAGATGAAGCTGTAGCTGACGTCAAAATTCACTTCGCCGATGAGCTTCATGGTGCGTTCGAAGTCGTCAGCGGTTTCACCAGGGAAGCCAACGATAAAGTCGGAGCTTATCTGGATATCCGGGCGCGCTTCACGCAGCTTACGAATAGTAGATTTATACTCCAGCACCGTATGCGGACGCCCCATCAGGTTCAGCACGCGGTCAGAGCCGCACTGAATCGGCAAATGCAGGAAGCTCACCAGCTCCGGCGTATCGCGGTAAACGTCGATAATATCGTCGGTGAATTCCATTGGATGGCTGGTGGTAAAGCGAATACGATCGATACCGTCAATCGCGGCCACCAGGCGCAGCAGTTCTGCAAAGCTGCCGGTGGTGCCGTCGTAGTTCTCACCGCGCCAGGCGTTAACGTTCTGACCCAGCAGGTTCACCTCGCGTACGCCCTGTGCGGCAAGCTGTGCGATTTCGAACAGAATATCGTCTGCCGGGCGGCTTACTTCTTCACCGCGTGTATACGGCACTACGCAGTAGGTGCAATATTTGTTGCAGCCTTCCATGATGGAGACAAACGCCGTCGGGCCATCCGCGCGCGGCTCGGGCAGACGGTCAAATTTTTCGATCTCCGGGAAGCTGACATCAACGACCGGACTACGATCGCCACGCACTTTATTGATCATCTCAGGCAGGCGGTGCAGGGTCTGTGGGCCAAAGACAATATCCACATAGGGGGCTCTCTGGCGGATCAGCTTACCTTCCTGCGACGCGACGCAGCCACCCACACCGATGATCAGGTCCGGATTTTTTCGTTTGAGAAGTTTCCAGCGACCTAACACATGAAAGACTTTTTCCTGCGCTTTTTCACGAATGGAGCAGGTATTTAGCAGCAGCACATCGGCTTCTTTCGCATTTTCAGTCAGCTGGTATCCGTGGGTGGTATCCAGCAGATCGGCCATCTTGGATGAATCGTATTCGTTCATCTGACAGCCCCAGGTTTTTATATGGAGTTTTTTAGTCATCGACTTGCTCAGCTCAGGATTGCAAGCCGTGTATTGTAATGCTTTGGTGGGGTTGTGACCAGTATGAAGGTTATGCGTCTCAGGACCGCAAAAATCCGGTAAACTTAAGGGATTCTCCAATAAGGAAAAGTGACCATGACACTCCAACACACCGAAATAGCCGTTGTCGGCGGCGGTATGGTCGGCGGCGCGCTGGCGCTGGGGCTGGCGCAGCAGGGATTTGAGGTAACGGTTATTGAGCAGGCGGCACCGGCTGAGTTTGACCCGACGGCAAAGCCGGATGTCCGCGTTTCTGCCATCAGCGCGGCCTCTGTCGATCTGCTTCGCGGGCTGGGCGTCTGGGAGGCGGTGCTCGATATGCGGGCTCACCCTTACAGTCGCCTCGAAACCTGGGAATGGGAAAATGCCCACGTCGCGTTTGATGCCGCCGAGCTGAAGCTGCCACGTCTGGGCTATATGGTGGAAAACAACGTCCTCCAGCGGGCGCTCTGGCAGGCGCTGGAGGCGCATCCGAAGGTGACGCTGCGTGTCCCTGCGTCGCTGAAGGCGCTGCATCCTCATGATAGCGGCTATACGCTGACGCTCGACAGTGGCGATGAACTGGCTGTAAAACTGGTCATTGGGGCTGACGGTGCTCACTCGCAGGTCAGACAGATGGCGGGTATCGGCGTTCATGCCTGGCAGTATGAGCAGTCCTGTATGCTGATCACCGTTCAGTGCGAGAACGCGCCGGGAGAGAGTACCTGGCAGCACTTTACCCCGAATGGCCCGCATGCCTTTTTACCGCTGTTTGATAACTGGGCGTCGCTGGTGTGGTATGACAAACCGGCGCGCATCCGCCAGTTGCAGGGGCTTTCAATGGCGCAGTTGCAGCGTGAAATCCTGCAACACTTCCCGGCTCGTCTGGGATACGTCACGCCGGTTGCCGCAGGGGCGTTCCCCCTCACACGGCGCCACGCGTTGCAGTATGCCCGTGAAGGGCTGGCGCTGGTGGGCGATGCGGCGCATACCATTCATCCGCTGGCGGGTCAGGGGGTGAATCTGGGGTATCGTGACGTTGACGCTTTACTGGATGTGCTGGGCAATGCACGCGCTCACGCGGAGGCCTGGTCAAGCCATCACGTACTCAAGCGCTACCAGACGCGACGTATGGCGGATAACTTCATCATGCAGTCGGGGATGGATCTGTTCTATGCCGGATTCAGCAATGACTTAGCGCCGGTGCGTATTCTGCGTAACATTGGATTGATGGCGGCGGAACGCGCCGGTGGTTTGAAACGTCAGGCTCTGAAATACGCCCTGGGGCTCTAATCTTTATTCCCTCTCCCCGTGGGAGAGGGCATCAGGGGCACTATTCTGAGCAACAAAAACAAAAAAGCCCGCAGAGCGGGCTTGTTTGTTTTAAGTGGCTGGGGTGCAGGGATTCGAACCCCGGAATGCTGGTATCAGAAACCAGAGCCTTACCGCTTGGCGACACCCCAATTGCGTTAAACCTACTGCTTAACGACTTTTTAAATTGGCTGGGGTACGAGGATTCGAACCTCGGAATGCCGGAATCAGAATCCGGTGCCTTACCGCTTGGCGATACCCCAACAATTTTTTATTACCGAATACAATCGATAATCTTAATTTGGTGGCTACGACGGGATTCGAACCTGTGACCCCATCATTATGAGTGATGTGCTCTAACCAACTGAGCTACGTAGCCAGTACTGCGTTCTTCGATGGCTGGGGTACCTGGATTCGAACCAGGGAATGCCGGTATCAAAAACCGGTGCCTTACCGCTTGGCGATACCCCAATACCGCGGAGAACCGCAAAATCGAAGAAATATGGCTGGGGTACCTGGATTCGAACCAGGGAATGCCGGTATCAAAAACCGGTGCCTTACCGCTTGGCGATACCCCATCCGTGCAACGCTGTCCTGGGAATGGTGCGGGAGGCGAGACTTGAACTCGCACACCTTGCGGCGCCAGAACCTAAATCTGGTGCGTCTACCAATTTCGCCACTCCCGCAAAAAAGATGGTGGCTACGACGGGATTCGAACCTGTGACCCCATCATTATGAGTGATGTGCTCTAACCAACTGAGCTACGTAGCCATCTTTTTTCGCGTTACCTTATCGGCGTTGCGGGGCGCATTATGCGTATAGACCCTTGCAGCGTCAACACCTTTTTCAACGAAAATGGCCGGAATGTGACTGTTTGGTTAGGTTGCGAACAGCGTGACCGAATATTCGGCAATTATTGGTTATTAATCGGTTTTAGCGGGGGAAATGTGAGGCAAAAAAAAACAGGCCCCGCAGGGCCTGATGTTGAAATTACAGGTTATTTATAGGCGGACTGGTGAACGCCGACCGCACGTCCTGATGGATCGTTCATCGCTTTGAAAGATTCATCCCATTCAATGGCTTTCGCTGAGGAGCAGGCAACTGACGGACCGCCAGGCACACACTCGGCAGCGCTCGGTACCGGGAACAGCTCTTCGAAGATCTCACGGTACAGATACGCTTCTTTAGAGCCCGGCGTGTTGTAGGGGAAGCGGAAGCTTGCCGTTTCCAGTTGCTGGTCTGAAACCTGTTTCGCCGCCACCTCTTTCAGGGTGTCGATCCAGCTGTAGCCAACACCATCCGAGAACTGCTCTTTCTGACGCCACGCCACGCTGGCTGGCAGGTAGGATTCAAAACATTCGCGCAAGATATGTTTTTCCATTTTGCCGTTGCCGCACATTTTGTCCTGCGGGTTGATGCGCATGGCCACATCAAGGAATTTCTTATCCAGGAACGGAACGCGCGCTTCCACACCCCATGCCGACATCGCCTTGTTAGCACGTGCACAGTCAAACATGTGCAGCGCCTGCAGTTTACGCACCGTCTCTTCATGCAGCTCTTTCGCGTTGGGCGCTTTGTGGAAATACAGGTAGCCGCCAAATACTTCATCAGAACCTTCACCTGACAGCACCATCTTGATGCCCATCGCCTTAATCTTACGCGACATCAGGTACATAGGGGTGGAAGCGCGAATGGTCGTCACATCATAGGTTTCAATGTGATAGATCACGTCGCGGATCGCATCCAGACCTTCCTGCACGGTGAAATGAATCTCATGGTGCACGGTGCCGAGGTGGTTCGCCACTTCCTGCGCGGCTTTCAGATCCGGAGCGCCTTCCAGACCCACGGCAAAGGAGTGCAGCTGAGGCCACCAGGCTTCAGAGCGTTCCTGATCTTCCACGCGGCGAGCCGCAAATTTCTTGGTGATGGCGGAAATGACGGAGGAGTCCAGACCGCCGGAGAGCAGCACACCGTAAGGCACGTCTGACATCAGGTGGCTCTTAACGGAATCTTCCAGCGCCTGACGCAGTTCGGCTTTGTCCGTGACGTTGTCTTTTACCGCGTCATAGTCGAACCAGTCGCGCTGGTAGTAAGAGCGGATCTCACCCTCTTTACTCCACAGGTAGCTGCCTGCCGGGAACTCTTTAATGGTGCGGCACACCGGCACCAGCGCTTTCATTTCAGACGCAACATAGAAGTTGCCGTGTTCATCATGGCCCATGTACAGCGGGATAATACCAATATGGTCGCGGCCAATCAGGTACGCGTCTTTTTCGCTGTCGTACAGGGCGAATGCAAACATGCCCTGCAGGTCGTCCAGGAACTCGGGGCCTTTTTCCTGATACAGCGCCAGAATAACTTCACAATCAGAGCCGGTCTGGAAGGCGTAGCGATCGCCATACTCCGCACGCAGTGCCTGATGGTTATAGATTTCACCGTTGACAGCCAGCGCGTGTGTTTTTTTCTCGTTATACAGCGGCTGTGCACCGGCGTTGACGTCAACAATCGACAGGCGTTCGTGCGCCAGAATTGCTTTGTCGCTGGCGTAGACGCCAGACCAGTCCGGGCCGCGATGGCGCATCAGGCGGGACAGTTCGAGTGCTTTTTTACGCAGTTCGCCCGCGTCAGTTTTAATATCCAGTACGCCAAAAATTGAACACATAACCTTCTCCGTTAACCCTGTTGCTTTGTAATGTTGCTTGCTTATGAAAATGCCGCAAAGGGGCAGGGCGCGCAAGGGTTTTACGGTGTTAAACGGAAATAGTGCAATGGTGATTGCAGAATGTTGAAAAAAGAGTATGTCATAAACAGTTTTATTGATGATTCTGCAATGAATTGCCGTTTTTGTTAGATGGGGTTTTGTTTGTGGGGGCTATAAATGAAAAACCACGCCCTGAGGCGTGGTTCTGAATCAAATAATGTCAATTTCGTCGACGGAGGGGTATATCCAGCTCGGCCGGAACGGCATCGAATCAATGTCATCGAGCTGAGAGACACCGGAGAGCACCAGAATGGTTTCCAGACCCGCCTGGAAACCTGCCAGAATATCGGTGCGCAGGTTATCACCGACAATCACGGTCTCTTCAGAATGGGCCTGCATCGTGTTCAGCGCGGCACGAATGATCCACGGGCTCGGTTTGCCGACAACAAACGGCTTACGACCAGAGATTTTTTCGATACCGGCGCACAGTGCGCCGCAGGCCGGATAGAAACCACGGCCGTGCGTATCCGGGTTGGTGGCGATAAAGCGCGCGCCGCTGGCGACAAAGTAGGCTGCTTTATGCATCATCTCCCAGTTAAACGAGCGCGTTTCGCCGACAATTACAAAGTCCGGGTTTACATCGGTGATCGTAAAGCCTGCTTTATACAGCTCGTGGATCAGCGCACCTTCTCCGACCACGTAGGCTTTTTTCCCTTCCTGACGCTTCAAAAAATCTGCCGTCGCCATGGCGGAGGTATAAAACACGCTGTCCGGTACGTTGATACCCGCGGTGGCAAAACGGTTCGCCAGGTCCTGACCGGTTTGGGAAGGGTAGTTCGTGAGCAGAACCAGCGGCATTCCTTTGTCGATGATGCGGTGAAGAAACTCCGCAGCACCTGGCACGGCGATGTTGTCGTGCATCAGCACGCCGTCAATATCACAAATTACATTCTTAATGGTCATGAACAATCCGACATCAAAAAAAGAAGGCGTTACTATAAGTCCCGATTAGCTTTCCAGCAAATGCTGCAACAGGATCCCGTTGAGCATGGCACGTTTGACCAGCGCAAACGCACCAATCGCAGAGCGGTGATCCAGCGTCGAACGCACGACCGGTAAATTCTGGCGAAACGCCTTCAGCGCCTGAGTGTTAATGCAGCCTTCAATCGCGGGCAATAACACTTTTTCCGCCTCGACGATTTCGCCTGCAATCACCACTTTTTGCGGATTAAAGAGGTTGATGGCAATGGCAATGGTTTTACCGAGGTGGCGCCCGACCTGCTCGATCACTTCGCAGGCCAGCGCATCGCCTTTATTGGCGGCTTTGCAGATGGCGCCGATTTTACAATCGTCCAGCGTCACGCGGCTCTGGTAGCCTTGTTCCAGCAGATGACGGACGCGGTGCTCAATGGCTGCGTTGGCGGCAACTGTTTCAAGACAGCCAAAATTACCGCAGTGGCAGCGCTCGCCGAGCGGTTCCACCTGGATATGACCAATCTCGCCCACGTTGCCGTTACGACCAATAAAGATACGGCCGTTGGAGATAATGCCCGCCCCGGTGCCGCGGTGAACACGCACCAGAATAGAGTCTTCACAGTCCTGACTCGCACCAAAGTAGTGCTCGGCCAGCGCCAGCGAGCGGATGTCGTGGCCCACAAAGCAGGTCACTTTAAAGCGCTTTTCCAGCGCCTCCACCAGCGCCCAGTTCTCGACCGGGATATGTGGCATATAACGAATGACGCCGCTTTCCGGATCAACCAGCCCGGGCAGGATCACTGAAATGGCGATGAGTTCGCGGATCTTGCGCTGACAGCTTTCGATAAAGTGCGCGATAGTATTCAGCAGCGCGTGTTCCAGGGTCTCCTGGGTGCGCTCCGGAAGAGGGTAGTGCTCTTCCGCGATGGCTTTACTGCTCAGATCGTAAAGTGTGAGGGTGGTGTCATGGCGACCAAGACGCACGCCAATGGCCTGAAAATTGCGCGTTTCGGTGATGATGGAAATTGCGCGGCGGCCCCCGGTGGAGGCCTGCTGATCGACTTCTTTGATCAGTCCGCGCTCAATAAGCTGACGTGTAATTTTTGTCACGCTGGCGGGAGCAAGCTGGCTTTGTTCGGCTATCTGAATACGTGAGATTGGCCCGTGTTGGTCAATCAGGCGATATACCGCCGCGCTGTTAAGCTGTTTAACGAGATCGACATTACCGATTTGAGCTTGTCCGCCTGGTGTCATACTTTTACTTACTCAGTGACGACCTCGTTACCATTAACGATGGTCTTAATAATTTTATAATCGTGTGTGAATGCCGTCAGGTTTGCAACCATACCTGGTGCAATTCCGCCAAGCTGTTTATCCACGCCGATAGCGCGCGCAGGATAAAGGGTTGCCATGCGCAGGACTTCATCAAGCGCAATCCCGCAATGTTCAACCAGGTTACGCACGCCTTCAATCATGGTCAGGGAGGAGCCGCTCAACGTACCGTTTTCATCCACACACAGTCCGTTGCGGTAGTATATTGTTTTACCGGCAAAAATGAACTGCTCAATATTTGCCCCTGCCGGTGCGGTGGCATCTGTCACCAGACAAAGCTTGTCACCTTTCAGCCGCTTGGCGTTGCGAATGTTGGTGTAATCGACGTGTAAACCGTCCGCGATAATACCGCAGTAAACGTCTGGCTCATCCAGAATCGCCCCAACCAGACCCGGTTCACGACCCGTGATGTATGGCATGGCGTTATACAGGTGCGTCGCAAAGGTAATGCCTGCGCGGAAACCGGCTTTTGCCTCTTTCTGCGTGGCGTTGGAGTGGCCTGCTGACACGACAATCCCGGCGGCGGCCAGTTTGCTGATAACGTCAGTGCCGGTCATTTCAGGTGCCAGCGTCACCTTGGTGATCACATCGGCATTGGCACACATATAGTCGACCAGTTCAGCATCTGGTTTTCGCACGTAATCCGGATTATGCGTCCCTTTCTTGACCATGTTCAGCCATGGCCCTTCAAGATGCAGACCCAGTGCCTGATTCGGGTGTTTTGCCAGGTAGTCACGCATGACGCGGATGCCCTGTTTCATCAGCTCATCGCTGCTGGTGATGAGTGTTGGCAGATAGCTGGTGCAGCCCGATTTCTCGTTCGCTTTCTGCATGATTTCCAGCGTGTCGACGGTGACGGCGTCTGCGGTGTCGTTAAACTGCACGCCGCCGCAGCCGTTCAACTGAACGTCGATAAAACCGGGGGAGATCACTGCTCCATTGAGTGAGCGCTGTTCAATCTCCGGCGGCAGTTCTGCCAGCGGGCAAACACGTTCAATCAGGCCATTGGCGATAACAATCGCATGGTCATCCAGAATTTCATGGCCGGTATAAATCCGACCGTGGGTTAAAGCGTACATAACGACCCCCGGTTAAAAAAAGCGGCCGCCTCTTCATGAAGAGGCGGTTATTCAATTACAGACCTTTGATGTTCTCAGCTTCTAACTCGTTGAAGTATTTCAGCGTTTTCACTTTCAGTTCCATCGTGGACGGTTCGTCACAGACGATGACTGATTTTGGATGCAGCTGCAGGCAGCTGATGGTCCACATGTGGTTTACGTTGCCTTCAACGGCGGCCTGGAGCGCCTGCGCCTTCACGCCACCCAGAACCAGAATCATCACTTCTTCGGCATCCAACAGCGTGCCGACGCCTACAGTCAGGGCGTATTTTGGAACCTGGTTCACATCGCCATCAAAGAAGCGGGAGTTTGCCACGCGCGTGTCATGGGTCAGCGTTTTAATACGGGTGCGGGACGCCAGAGAGGACGCCGGTTCGTTAAACGCGATATGACCATCGTTACCCACGCCGCCCATAAACAGGTGGATTTTACCGTAAGAACGGATTTTTTCTTCATACTGACGGCATTCTGCGTCAATATCAGGCGCGTTTCCATTCAGCAGGTTAATATTTTCAGCTGGAATATCAACGTGATCAAAGAAGTTGCGGTGCATAAAGCTATGGTAGCTTTCTGGATGGTCCTTCGGTAAGCCGACATATTCGTCCATATTGAAGGTGACAACATGCTTGAAGCTAACCTGGCCTGCTTTGTGCATCTCAACCAGAGCCTTATACGCGGTCAGCGGCGTGCCGCCTGTTGGAAGACCCAGTACGAAAGGACGATCGGCGGTCGGCTTGAACGCGTTAATACGGTTAACGATATGGCGAGCGGCCCATTTACCGACTTGTTCAGCAGTTGCCAGGGGAATCAGTCTCATTGTTCACCTCAAGAGTTAAAGTAGAAGAGTGGGCGGATAGTGATCGGAACCTGATATTTAAGCGTAACCTGGAACCTTTCAGGCCGGATCAATCCGTCTTGATTTTTCGAATGATAAAATAAGTTTTCGATGTTAGCCAGTGAAAGGGAGGGTGATAAACGATATTTGGTGACAAAAATCACAAAAAGTACGCTTTTAATTTGCGATACGAATTAATTTTTCACACACTCACAATGCCAGTGAATCATCAACTGTATTTATAGTTCGTGACACAATAAAAAACAGAGCTGAGAACATGCCTTAAACGGGGTCTCATAGGGGGAAGAAAGTGAGTATTCTAGGTTATTTACAAAAGGTTGGCCGTGCGCTTATGGTGCCGGTCGCCACGTTGCCAGCGGCAGCGATATTAATGGGTGTCGGTTACTGGATTGACCCGGTCGGCTGGGGTGGAGACAACGCATTAGCGGCGTTCTTCATTAAGTCTGGTTCCGCCATTATCGATAACATGTCCGTGCTGTTTGCCATTGGTGTGGCTTATGGCATGTCCAAAGATAAAGACGGTGCTGCCGCGCTGACGGGTTTCGTGGGCTTCCTGGTGCTGACCACACTCTGTTCTCCGGCTGCGGTTGCCATGATCCAGAAGATCCCGGCGGACCAGGTTCCTGCTGCGTTCGGTAAAATCAGTAACCAGTTCGTGGGTATCCTCGTCGGTATTATCTCTGCGGAACTGTACAACCGCTTCAGCGGTGTTGAACTGCCAAAAGCGCTGTCGTTCTTCAGCGGTCGTCGTCTGGTACCTATCCTGACTTCTTTCGTGATGATCTTCGTTGCGTTCATCCTGATGTACATCTGGCCGGTGATCTTTGACGGTCTGGTTAACTTTGGTGAACACATTCAGAAACTGGGTTCTGTCGGTGCTGGCGTGTATGCGTTCTTCAACCGTCTGCTGATCCCGGTCGGTCTGCACCACGCGCTGAACTCCGTGTTCTGGTTCGACGTTGCGGGCATTAACGATATTCCTAACTTCCTCGGTGGCGCACAGTCCATTGAAGCGGGTAAAGCGGTTGTGGGTATCACCGGTCGTTACCAGGCGGGCTTCTTCCCGATCATGATGTTCGGTCTGCCGGGTGCTGCGCTGGCTATCTACCACTGCGCACGTCCAGAGAACAAAGCGAAAGTGCTGGGTATCATGATGGCGGGTGCGTTTGCTGCCTTCTTCACCGGTATCACCGAGCCGCTGGAATTCTCCTTCATGTTCGTTGCTCCGGTTCTGTATGTTATTCACGCCGTGCTGACCGGTATCTCCGTGTTCATCGCTGCAAGCATGCAGTGGATTGCTGGTTTCGGCTTCAGTGCCGGTCTGGTGGATATGGTGCTTTCTTCCCGTAACCCGCTGGCGACCCACTGGTGGATGCTGATCCCACAAGGTCTGGTGTTCTTCGTTATCTACTACGTGGTGTTCCGTTTCACCATCACCAAATTCAACCTGATGACCCCGGGTCGCGAACTGGCTGTTGCCGGCAGCGAAGCCGATGGCCAGGACGTGAACGTGAGCGGCGCGCAGGATCAGGACGTGTCTGGTCTGGCCCGTCAGTACATTGCCGCTGTTGGTGGTTCTGACAACCTGACCGGTATTGATGCCTGTATCACTCGTCTGCGTCTGAACGTCAAAGACTCTTCACTGGTAAACGAAGCGCTGGCTAAACGTCTGGGTGCTTCCGGTGTTATTCGCCTGAACAAAACCAGCGTGCAGATTATCGTGGGCTTTGTGGCGGAAAAAATTGCTAACGCCATGAAAACGACTGGCCCTGTCGCTGCTGCGCAAGCGTCAGAGGCGCCTGCCGCCGCAACTGCTGCGGCAAAACCGCAGGCGGTACCCAACGCCACCACCATCGCCGCACTGGTTTCCCCGGTTACGGGTGAAGTGGTCGCGCTTGAGCAGGTTCCTGACGAAGCGTTTGCCAGCAAAGCGGTCGGTGACGGTGTTGCGGTGAAACCAACGGAGAAGACCGTTGTGTCTCCTGCGGCGGGCACCATCGTAAAAATCTTCAACACCAACCACGCGTTCTGTCTCGAAACCGAAAAAGGCGCGGAGATCGTGGTTCATATGGGTATTGATACCGTTGCGCTGAACGGCCAGGGCTTTACTCGCCTGGTGGAAGAGGGGGCAGAAGTGGTTGCAGGCCAGCCAATTCTGGAAATGGATCTGGATTTCCTGAACGCCAATGCCCGCTCGATGATAAGCCCGGTGGTATGCAGCAATATCGACGACTTCAGCGGCCTGGTGCTGCAGGCGAAAGGTCAGGTTGTTGCAGGGCAAACGCCACTGTATGAGATTAAAGGCAAATAATCGCTCCTGAGTAGAGTCATGCCTTAAGCGGCGGGGGAATTCCTCCGCCGCTTTTTTTTGCAGCAAACGCCCCCATTATTTTCATCTGATACGTATTTTCCGTAACTAAGGGTTGTCACTACGTCCGGCTTATAAGATCATATGCCGTTATACGTTGTTTACGCTTTGAGGAATCCACGATGAGTGAGGCAGAAGCCCGCCCGAGTAACTTTATTCGTCAGATCATCGATGAAGATCTGGCCAGTGGTAAGCACACCACAATTCATACCCGTTTCCCGCCGGAGCCAAACGGCTACCTGCACATTGGGCATGCGAAATCTATCTGCCTGAACTTTGGCATTGCGCAAGACTATCAGGGGCAGTGCAACCTGCGTTTCGATGACACCAACCCAGTAAAAGAAGACATCGAATACGTTGAGTCCATTAAGAACGACGTGCAATGGCTGGGCTTCAACTGGTCTGGCGATATCTGCTACTCCTCTGACTATTTCGATCAGCTGTATGCCTATGCCGTTGAGCTGATCAATAAAGGTCTGGCCTACGTTGACGAGCTCTCTGCGGATGAAATCCGTGAATACCGCGGTACACTGACGGCACCGGGTAAAAACAGCCCGTTCCGCGATCGCAGCGTGGAAGAGAACCTTGCGCTGTTTGAAAAAATGCGTGCTGGTGGCTTCGAGGAAGGCAAAGCGTGCCTGCGTGCCAAAATCGATATGGCGTCTCCGTTTATCGTGATGCGCGACCCGGTGCTGTACCGCATCAAATTCGCTGAACACCACCAGACCGGTAACAAGTGGTGCATCTACCCGATGTACGACTTCACTCACTGCATCAGCGATGCGCTGGAAGGCATCACCCACTCGCTGTGTACGCTGGAGTTCCAGGACAACCGTCGTCTGTACGACTGGGTGCTGGATAACATCACGATTCCGGTGCATCCGCGTCAGTACGAGTTCTCTCGTCTGAATCTGGAATACACCGTGATGTCCAAGCGTAAGCTGAACCTGCTGGTGACTGATAAGCATGTTGAAGGCTGGGACGACCCACGTATGCCGACCATCTCCGGTCTGCGCCGTCGTGGCTACACCGCGGCGTCAATCCGTGAGTTCTGCAAACGTATCGGCGTGACCAAGCAGGACAACACCATCGAGATGGCCTCTCTGGAGTCCTGCATCCGTGAAGATCTGAACGAAAACGCGCCGCGCGCGATGGCGGTTATCGACCCGGTGAAACTGGTTATCGAAAATTACCCGCAGGGTGCGAGCGAAATGGTCTCCATGCCTAACCATCCGAATAAACCGGAGATGGGCAACCGTGAGGTGCCGTTCAGCGGTGAAATCTGGATCGATCGTGCTGACTTCCGCGAAGAAGCGAACAAGCAGTACAAGCGACTGGTGCTGGGTAAAGAGGTGCGTCTGCGTAACGCCTACGTGATCAAAGCTGAGCGCGTGGAGAAAGATGCAGAAGGTAACATCACGACCATCTTCTGCTCTTACGATGCCGAGACCCTGAGCAAAGATCCGGCGGACGGTCGTAAGGTGAAAGGCGTGATCCACTGGGTCAGTGCATCACACGCGCTGCCGGTAGAGATTCGTCTGTACGATCGTCTGTTCAGCGTGCCTAACCCAGGCGCAGCAGAAGACTTCCTGGCGACCATCAACCCGGAATCACTGGTGATCAAACAGGGTTATGCTGAGCCATCCCTCAAAGCGGCTGAGGCGGGTAAAGCGTTCCAGTTTGAACGTGAAGGTTACTTCTGCCTGGACAGCCGTCACAGCACCGCTGAAAAACCGGTATTTAACCGTACGGTTGGTCTGCGTGATACTTGGACGAAGATCGGCGAATAATAACGTCGCGCTGGTCAATGAGAAACAAACGCCGCGTAATGCGGCGTTTTTTTATAGCGTGATCATGCCTTTAAAGCACTAGCGAAATAGGGTATGTGAAAATAACAGGTCAATGAGGTGCTACTTATTTTTTTTAAAAAAGTTAATCTGCTTTTGAAAAGTCTTAAGTCTGTAAAATCGACACTAAAATAAAATGTTACTCATTGAAAATTCGCTCTTTCCCCCGCCAGCTCTCGCCTTGCGTTAAATGTTACAAAGCACTACCAATTATGTGCACTTCGTCATAATCCTGAGTTTTGCCCGCCGAAAAGCATTGATAATTCGCGTCGCGAAAAATAACCTAAAGACGGTAGTTATTCGAGGGTATTTCCGACTACCCCTGACCATCAGGTCTTTTATATTTTTCGCCGTTTTAGGCGTTTTAATTCGTCAAAGAGGAATAATCTATGCGTACGTTCAGTGGCAAACGTAGTGCGCTGGCGCTGGCTATTGCCGGTGTGACAGCAATGTCAGGCCTGGTGGTGACGCCAGACGCTAAAGCTGCAGGCTTCATCGATGATTCAACCCTCACGGGCGGTATTTATTACTGGCAGCGTGAACGTGACCGTAAGGATGTCACGGAAGATAAATATAAAACGAACCTTTCTCACTCTACCTGGAACGCCAACCTGGATTTCCAGTCTGGTTACGCTGCCGATATGTTCGGTCTGGATATTGCCGCCTTCACGGCAATTGAAATGGCGGAAAATGGTGACAGCGGCCACCCGAACGAAATTGCCTTCTCCTCCAGTAATAAAGCGTATAAAGAAGACTGGTCCGGAGATAAAAGCGGTATCAGCCTGTATAAAGCTGCCGCGAAATTTAAATACGGCCCGGTATGGGCGCGCGGTGGTTATATTCAGCCAACCGGTCAAACCCTGTTAGCACCGCACTGGAGCTTTATGCCAGGTACCTATCAGGGGGCAGAAGCGGGCGCCAATTTTGATTACGGTGACGCAGGTGCGTTGAGCTTCTCGTATATGTGGACCAACGAGTATAAAGCGCCGTGGCATATCGAAATGGACAAGTTCTACCAGAACGATAAAAAGACCAAAGTGGATTATCTCCACTCGCTGGGTGCGAAGTACGACTTTAAAAATGATTTAGTGCTTGAAGCGGCATTTGGTCAGGCGGAAGGCTATATCGACCAGTATTTTGCTAAAGCCAGTTACAAATTTGATATTGCTGGTAGCCCGCTGAGTACCAGTTACCAGTTCTACGGTACGCGAGACAAAGTCAGTGATGGCAGCGTGAATGATATTTATGACGGCACGGCGTGGTTGCAGGCGCTGACCTTCGGCTACAAAGTCGGCCAGGTGGATTTGCGTCTTGAAGGAACGTGGGTGAAAGCGGAAGGGCAGCAGGGCTACTTCCTGCAGCGTATGACCCCAACCTATGCATCTTCAAACGGTCGTCTGGATATCTGGTGGGATAACCGTTCCGACTTCAACGCCGATGGCGAAAAAGCGGTCTTCTTCGGCGCAATGTATGATCTGAAAAACTGGAACCTGCCAGGCTGGGCGGTGGGGGCATCTTACGCCTACGCATGGGACGCGAAGCCTGCTGATATGGCAACACCGGACGCATACTACGATCCAAACTATCGCCTCAAAGAGTCCTCTTACAGCCTGGATGCGATCTACACCCTGCAGGATGGTCGCGCCAAAGGAACCATGTTCAAACTGCACTTTACACAATACGACAACCACTCCGATATCCCGAGCTACGCGGGCGGTTACGGCAACATCTTCCAGGATGAACGCGACGTGAAATTCATGGTTATCGCACCGTTCACCATCTTCTGATGACTCGTCCGGCGGGGTAATTCCCGCCGGACCGGAGACTACATATGAAAAAGATTGTAATCGTCGCGTTGCTGGCATCGGGACTGGTGGCTTGTGCGCAGAATCAGGCCCCGAAAGAGGACTCCCGTCTGAAAGATGCCTACAGCGCCTGTATCAATACGGCGGAGGGTTCGCCGGAGAAGATCGAAGCCTGCCAGAGCGTGCTGAATGTGCTGAAAAAAGAGAAAGCGCATGAGCAGTTCGCAACCCAGGAGAATATTCGCGTGATGGATTACCAGGCCTGTATCCAGGCGCGCAAAACCGGTAACGATCAGGAAGTCGCGAAGCGTTGCGATCGGATCTGGGAAGAGATTCGCAGCAACAACAGTCACTAACTCGTTATTATCATGCCCGGTGGCGCTGCGCTGCCGGGCTTTTTTTTTGCCAGACAACAGGCAAAAAAAAGCCAACCTTACGGCTGGCTCAGAGTATGAAAGCGTGCTTATTTCGCGTCGTGCGCGTGATCGTCTTCGCGGCAATCGCCTTCAGCGCAGTGACCATACAGGTACAGGCTGTGGTTTGTCAGGCGGATGCCATGACGGGCAGCGATTTCACGCTGGCGTGATTCAATGGAATCATCGCTGAATTCAATGACCTTGCCGCAATCCAGGCAGATCAGGTGATCGTGGTGATGCTGTTGAGTCAGTTCGAATACAGATTTACCGCCTTCGAAATTATGACGGGTGACAATGCCCGCGTCATCAAACTGGTTCAGCACACGATAAACGGTTGCCAGCCCAATCTCTTCGCCCATGTCGATAAGACGCTTATAAAGGTCTTCCGCACTGACATGGTGATTGTCTGGACCCTGAAGCACTTCAAGGATTTTTAACCGAGGAAGCGTAACTTTCAGGCCAGCCTTCTTTAATGCGGTATTGTTGTCAGTCATGCGGAATCTGTCCTGTTGCTAAACGATTCACTTCTATAGGAAGTGACAGAAAATGCACCTGGGATAATGCGTCTCATTATAGAACTGCCATGGCTAAATGAAAACTGCAAGTCTCATGTAAAGTATGCTTATAAAAACGTGGTATCACCAACAAACTTGCTCAATGGGAGCCACGTTTTATCAGGGGGACATTGTACAGGTCTGGGCGAAAAAGTTAAAAGATTGTAGCGATTAATTTAATCGGTTTGACCTGGTTTGCTGGCGCAACCCTCGTTGCGCCGCAATAAAAATCAGGCGTTGAGGATATCGTCCAGGTGCAGCTCTTCACGGATCTGCTTAACCCATTTTTCAACGCGCTCTGCTGTCAGTTCTGGCTGACGGTCTTCGTCAATCGCCAGACCCACGAAGTGATCGTCATCAGCCAGACCTTTAGACGCTTCAAAGTGGTAGCCGGCGGTAGGCCAGTGACCTACGATAACGGCGCCGTTTGGTTCAATGATGTCGCGGATGGTACCCAGCGCATCACAGAAGTACTCGGCATAGTCTTCCTGGTCACCGCAGCCAAACAGGGCAACCAGCTTGCCGTTGAAATCCACTTCTTCCAGTGTCGGGAAGAAATCATCCCAGTCACACTGGGCTTCACCGTAATACCAGGTAGGGATACCCAGCAGCAGGATGTCATAGCCTTCGAGATCTTCTTTGCTGCTCTTGGCGATGTCGTGCACATCGGCAACGTCTTTACCGAGCTGTTTTTGAATGTTTTTTGCGATATTTTCGGTATTGCCGGTATCACTGCCGAAGAAAATGCCGATAATTGCCATGAGTAAAATAACCTCTTGATACTTAATGGTATGGTGGCGCAATTTGTCCACGGATAAAGGCAATAATAGCAGAACAGGCAACCCTGCGGAAACAGCTATCGCGCAGGACTGCACTCTGTGCTACATGAAAAGGGTAATAAAGGGATTTTTCGGACTTATGCCTTGCTGCGCATGGTCTCGAGTTGGGTGATTAACATCTCTTCAATCAGCTCGCTGCGGCTGATATTACGCGCGTCAGCCAGTTCGTTTAGCGCATCGACGGCGTCGGCGTTGAGCTTCAGTTCGACACGCTTAAGTCCACGATTTTTATCGCGTTTAAGCTGGTTGCGTTTATTAATACGCAGCTGTTCGTCGCGCGAAAGCGGATTCGTTTTCGGTCGTCCCGGTCGACGCTCATTCGCGAACAGATCTAGTGTCGTACGGTCCGTTTGTTCTTTGGCCATGATTCTGAGACTTCGGGGGAAACACGCCGCCCTGCTAATGCCCGGGCGATAAGCGCGCCATCATACATCACCAAAAACGACACGCCAACGACTGGAAGCCCGCAGCCTTCCAGTCGCTCTCTTTTTAATCAATTTGCCGTGTCAGTGAGATAGCGGCGAATGGCGCGTAAGACGGCGTCTGGTTTTTCCGCGTGAACCCAATGTCCGGCGCCAGCGATGACGTGGGCACGGGCCTGGGGGAATTGCGCCAGCAGGGTATCGCGGTAAGCGTCGGTGACGTACGGCGAATTGCCGCCACGAATAAAGAGGGTAGGGTGCGGCCATGCCGGAACGGTTTTCCAGCCGACGATGTTATCGTACTGCTCCCACAGCACCGGCACGTTGAAACGCCACTGGCCGTCAACGAACGATTTCAGCAGGAACTGGATCACACCTTCTTCATCAAGATGCTCACGCATGACAGCGGCTGCCTGTTGACGGCTGGAGACGCCAGCTTCCGTCACCGCGTTGATGGCGGCAAAAATCTCGTCATGACGACGGACGTCGTAATCTACCGGGGCGACATCAATGACCACCAGGCCACTTATTCTCTCCGGTGCCAGCGCCGTCAGGGCCATGACCGCTTTGCCGCCCATTGAGTGCCCGATCAAGGTCACTTTCTCAAGATTGCTGGCATCCAGCGTATCGAGCAGATCCTGCGCCATGGCCGCATAGGTCATCTCCTCTGAACGCCCGGACAGGCCATGATTTCGCATATCGACCTGCAAAATATCGTGATCGGTAACCAGATCGCGTGCCAGTACGCCCAGGTTATCCAGACTGCCGAACAGCCCGTGGACCAGTACGATGGGGGGATTCGTGTTCGGTGATTGTGCAGATTGCGCTCGGCTATTCAATTTCATGGCAAAGTTCTTTTTTTACGGATGTCAGGTTAGGGTATTATGTTGACCATTCTGCCGCCCGGCTGCAAGGTTCCAGTTTAATCTGACTTTTGCCGCCAACCTGGTTTGACGCTATCCGCTGTTGGGATTTGACCTTATAATCCCAACGACTTGTATTCAGATAAGATATCGCACTGGATTAAGATGAAAACAATCGAAGTTGATGACGAACTCTATCAGTTTATTGCCAGCCAAACGCGGCATATCGGGGAGAGCGCGTCCGACATTTTACGGCGCATGCTTAAAATTTCCGCCGCCTCACCGTCTGCTACCCCAGCCACTAAAGATGTCGTGTCTCAGCCGAGTGTTGTTGCACAAGCAAAGCCTGCCGTCGCGCAGGTGAAAGACAAAGTACGTGCGATGCGCGAGCTGCTGCTGTCTGATGAATATGCAGAGCAGAAAAAAGCGGTCAACCGCTTCATGCTGGTGCTGTCTACACTTTATTCACTGGATAACAAGGCGTTTGCTGAAGCGACCGAGTCGCTGCACGGTCGTACTCGCGTCTATTTCGCGGGCGACGAGCAGACGCTGCTGCAAAATGGCAACCAAACCAAACCTAAACATGTCCCTGGCACACCGTACTGGGTCATCACCAATACCAATACGGGCCGCAAGTGCAGCATGGTTGAACACATCATGCAGTCCATGCAGTTCCCGGCGGAATTGATTGAAAAGGTTTGCGGTACAATTTAACCCTTGCATCAGAAGGACCCGGTAATGGCAAATCACAGCCGTGCAGGCCAACCTGCACAACAAAGCGATTTGATTAACGTCGCTCAGCTGACCGCGCAGTATTATGTGCTGAAACCGGTCGTGGGCAACGCAGAACACGCAGTGAAGTTTGGTACATCAGGCCATCGCGGTAGCGCGGCACGCCATAGCTTTAACGAACCGCACATTCTGGCCATTGCTCAGGCCATCGCGGAAGAGCGCGCCAAAAACGGTGTTACCGGTCCGTGCTACGTGGGGAAAGATACTCACGCCCTGTCTGAACCGGCGTTCATTTCCGTGCTGGAAGTTCTGGCGGCGAACGGCGTTGATGTGATTGTTCAGGAAAATAACGGTTTCACCCCAACGCCTGCCGTCTCTAACGCTATCCTTGTGCACAACAAAAAAGGTGGCCCACAGGCTGACGGCATCGTTATCACGCCTTCTCACAACCCCCCGGAAGACGGTGGCATTAAATACAACCCACCTAACGGTGGTCCGGCAGATACCAACGTCACGAAAGTGGTGGAAGACCGCGCCAACGCCCTGTTAGCCGATGGCCTGAAAGGCGTTAAGCGTATCTCTCTGGATGCGGCCATGGCATCCGGCCACGTGAAAGAGCAGGATCTGGTGCAGCCGTTCGTGGAAGGGCTGGCGGATATCGTCGATATGGCGGCTATCCAGAAAGCCGGCCTGAAGCTGGGTGTGGATCCGCTGGGCGGCTCCGGGATTGAATACTGGAAACGCATTGCAGAACACTACAAGCTGGATCTGACCATCGTTAACGATCACGTCGATCAGACCTTCCGCTTTATGCACCTTGATAAAGACGGCGCGATCCGTATGGACTGCTCCTCCGAGTGCGCGATGGCGGGCCTGCTGGCACTGCGTGACAAATTCGATCTGGCCTTCGCCAACGACCCGGATTATGACCGCCACGGTATCGTTACCCCGGCCGGGCTGATGAACCCAAACCACTACCTGGCTGTGGCAATCAACTACCTGTTCCAGCATCGTTCACAGTGGGGCAAAGAGGTGGCTGTGGGTAAAACGCTGGTCTCCTCTGCGATGATCGACCGCGTGGTTGACGCGTTGGGCCGTAAGCTTGTGGAAGTGCCGGTTGGTTTTAAATGGTTTGTTGACGGTCTGCATGACGGCAGCTTCGGCTTTGGTGGTGAAGAGAGCGCGGGGGCATCCTTCCTGCGTTTCGACGGCACGCCATGGTCAACCGATAAAGATGGCATCATCATGTGTCTGCTGGCGGCGGAAATTACCGCTGTCACCGGTAAGAACCCACAGGAACACTACGACGAGCTGGCGGCGCGCTTTGGTGCACCGAGCTATAACCGTATCCAGGCGAGCGCCACCTCGGCGCAGAAAGCAGCGCTGTCTAAACTCTCTCCGGAGATGGTCAGTGCCAGCACGCTGGCCGGTGATCCGATTACGGCACGTCTGACGGCTGCCCCGGGTAACGGTGCCTCTATCGGTGGTCTGAAAGTGATGACCGAAAATGGCTGGTTTGCCGCGCGTCCATCCGGTACGGAAGATGCGTACAAAATCTATTGTGAAAGCTTCCTCGGCGCTGAGCATCGCCAGCAGATTGAGAAAGAAGCGGTAGAGATTGTCAGCGAAGTGCTGAAAAACGCGTAAGTGGTGTTCGGTGCGGGCTGATGCCCTCACCCCGGCCTCTCCCACAGGGAGAGGGTGAAAACACTCAAAAACGGCAACCCCTGGGTTGCCGTTTTGCTTTTACCTAACTATGTTTATTCTTCAATTCAAACCGCGGTGAGACCAGCCCGTACAGCGTCCAGCCCATAAAGGTCACCATCGCACCATAGAGCATCGCCTCCTGGCCTGACGAGTAGAGCGCATAGAAGCTGTAAATCGCCCCAATCAGCGCCACAATATTGGCCGCGCGTGCTTTACGTGGATCGACTTTCGCCACCTTCTGAATGATCACCAGCGCCGCCATCGACAGAATATATGGAATGATATTCGTCACCACCGCCAGGTTGACCAGCACGTTGAACTGGCTGTTCAGCGATGGGCTAATGGTCATCAGCGACAATCCGCTCTGGAAGATGACAATCGCCAGCATGCCCTGCACCGGCGCATCGGCTTTGGTCACGCGGGAGAAGATTTTCGGGAAGTAGCCTTCGTCGGCTGAGGATTTAAAGACCTGCGCAATGGTGAACTGCCAGCCGAGGAGCGAACCGCAGCAGGACATGACCATCAGCCCCATGATCACTTTCCCGACTTCCGGGGTGAACATCTGCGCGAAGGCCAGCCCGAACGGCGCCGTGGAGTTAGCCAAATCCATGTTCGGTACGATACCGGCAATAACGTTAGTTGAGACGATATAGATCACCGCCGCGCCCAGCGTTCCGCCAAGAACGGCAATCGGGACGTTCTTTTCCGGGTTTTCCACCACTTCCGCGTTTGCGCAGGCGGATTCCAGACCGAGGAAGGCCCACAGCGTCATGGCGATGGAGGAGCCTACAGCCGTGAAGAACGGTACGTGGTGAGGGTTCCAGGAGTTCGCGTACAAGGTCGGACTGAACCAGAACCAACCGATAATGCACAGACCCACAACCGGGATAATCACGCCCCACACGGTGATGCTACTCAGCTGGCCGGTAATGCGCGCCCCGCCAAAGTTGGCCACGGTGCAGATCCACAGCACGCCGATGGTCGCCAGCCCAATTTGCACCGGGCTGAGCGTGGCACCAAACAGTTCCGTACCGTAACCCACGGCGGAGATGGCAATCGCCACGTTGGCGATCAGCAGCGACACGCCGTAGGTGTAGTTAGCCATAAAGTTGCCCGATTTGCCGAAGGCGTATTCGGCGTAGCCGCCCATCCCGCCTGACTTGC
Source organism: Enterobacter cloacae complex sp. R_G8 (assembly GCF_024599795.1). Lineage (NCBI taxonomy): Bacteria > Pseudomonadati > Pseudomonadota > Gammaproteobacteria > Enterobacterales > Enterobacteriaceae > Enterobacter > Enterobacter cloacae complex sp. R_G8. Next base: position 3,712,458 of record NZ_CP102246.1, on the reverse strand, counting down.
GGCTGAACATTCCGCATTTGGCAAATGCCCATGCCAGCGCCATGGAGCCGACCGCGGTTACCAGCCAGGAGATAATCGAAATGGTACCCACCTCGGCAAGTTTGGTGGGCAGCATAATAATCCCTGACCCCATCATGTTGACCATGGTGAGGATAGTCAGCTGCACCACGCCCATCTTGTTGGACTTACTCATAATTTTTCTCCTTTCAGCAGTGCGGGCTGAGCGGCGGGTTGTTTGATGACGTTACAGCGAACCTGTTTGCGTCCGTCGCACTCCTCGACGTACACGCCTTGCAGTTCCGGCGCGAAGCCCGGTAAAAGGTTGATCCCCTCTTCCAGCGCGGCAAAGTAGCGCAGGACGGAGCCTCCCCAGACTTCACCCGGAACCACGCACAGCACCCCTGGTGGGTAAGGCAGGGCGCCTTCGGCGGCAATGCGGCCTTCCGCATCACGCAGGGAGACCAGTTCAACCTCACCACGCAGATACGCATAGTTTGCGTCCTGCGGGTTCATCATCACGCGAGGGAAGTGAGACTTGCGGAACATCTCTTTTTGCAGCTGTTTCACGTTATGGCGGGCGTACAGTTCATGCATCTCCTGGCATATCTGGCGCAGGGTATAACCGGCGTAGCGTTCCGGGTATTGCTTACAGATAGACGGAAGCACCTCTTTTAATGGCGCATCGGTCTGAAGCAGTTTTTCGAAACGCACCAGCTGCGCCACCAGCTGCTGCAGTTTGCCCATGTCTTCTGCAGGGGTCAGCAGGAACAGGATCGAGTTGAGATCGCATTTCTCCGGCACGATGCCGTTTTCACGCAGGAAGTTAGCCAGGATGGTAGCGGGCACGCCGAAATTCTCATACTCGCCGGTACGGGCGTTGATGCCCGGCGTGGTCAGCAGCAGTTTGCACGGATCGATAAAGTATTGATGCTCGGCATACCCTTCGAAGGCGTGCCAGTTTTCACCCGGCACAAAGTGGAAGAAGCGCAGGTCGGTGGCAATTTCAGCCGTGTCCCAGCTTTCCCACGGACGGCCATCTACCAGCTCCGGCACGAACGGGCGAATAAACTGGCAGTTCTCCAGGATCAGCTTGCGTGCTTCAATGCCGGTCACCACGCAGTCCATCCACATATTTCGGCCACTCTGCCCCTCGTGCATGCGGGCGTTGATATCCAGCGCGGCAAACAGGGGATAGAACGGGCTGGTGGAGGCGTGCATCATAAAGGCGTTATTCAGGCGCTTGTGCGGGACATAGCGCGGTTGGCCTTTAATATGACGGTCTTTCTTGTGGATTTGTGAGGTCTGCGAAAAACCGGCCTGTTGTTTATGCACCGACTGGGTAACCAGAATCCCGGGATCGTTTTCGTTCAGCTCCAGCAGCAGTGGTGAGCAGTCCGCCATCATCGGAATAAATTGCTCGTAGCCCACCCAGGCAGAATCAAACAGGATGTAGTCGCACAGGTGACCAATTTTATCGACGACCTGGCGGGCGTTATAAATGGTGCCATCGTAGGTGCCCAGTTGGATCACCGCCAGACGGAACGGACGTTCGTCACGCGCGCGACCCGGCGCCACTTCCGATACCAGCTCGCGCAGGTAGCTCTCCTCAAAGCAGTGGGCATCAATGCCGCCAATAAAGCCGTACGGGTTGCGCGCAGTTTCCAGATAGACCGGCGTGGCACCCGCCTGAAGCAGGGCTCCGTGGTGGTTGGATTTATGGTTATTACGATCGAACAGCACCAGGTCGCCGGGGGTGAGCAGGGCGTTTAGCACCACTTTGTTGGATGATGAGGTACCGTTCAGCACAAAATAGGTTTTATCCGCATTAAACACTTTCGCCGCGTGTTGCTGCGCAAGGCACGGCGCGCCTTCATGAATCAGCAGATCCCCCATGGCCACGTCGGCGTTGCACAGATCGGAGCGGAAAAGCGTTTCGCCGAAGAAATCGACAAACTGATTACCGGCAGGATGGCGGCGGAAAAACTGCCCACCCTGGTGTCCCGGACAGTCAAACGCGCTGTTGCCCTGTTTCACGTAGTCGACCAGCGCACGGAAAAACGGGGGGCGCAGCTGAGTTTCGTACTTCTGCGCGGCCGCTTCCAGTTGACGTCCGTAAAAGTCGTTACTGGTCTCTGAACACTCAAACACACCGTGGATGCGCGATAAATATTCAGCCGGAATGAACTCTTCTTTATGTGTCGCAATAAATACAGGAATACCAAACCCGGTTGCTTCTATTTCTTCCAGGGTACCACTGGAAATATCGCTCACGGCCAGAACAATGGCAGCGACGTCAATATAATCAGAGGTGCTGACATCCACCAGTTCACGGTGAGTGGTAAAGCAATCAGGACATGCACGGCTGGTAGCGATTTTTAAACTTTTCATCTTTCTCTCTTTATTTCAGGCAATATTTGTCCCTCGATTTCTCACAAGAAAGAAATCGATAATGTCCGGAAAAAAAAGCAAAGTGTGGCCGCTGATAAAAAATCAGTAAGTTGCTTTTTAATGAATGAGATTCAGTCCGCCCGGCTGCGGATAAGTCTGAATTAAATTGAATGAACGCACACCTTCACAGGCAACGGCCTGTAACATAAGGTTTTTTCAGGTTAACCTGCAAGCGGGTGCGCCAGAAGTCGAAGGACTACCGGGCATTAAAGAGATGGAAGTCAAAGCAGTTTCGGTGGGCAAACATCATGATATGTGTTGTCCGCCTTATATGGGGCATCAAGCGATTATTGTTTTCCATGTTTCATTTTCCTTTCAGTAATTGAAAGCATGGTCATTTTATCCAGGAAAAAGCGATTAACTGTGAAACAGATCACCCTTAACCGATCAAATCAGAAATAATTATTCGTTTTCGATGAATATCGCAGATCAAAACACTGGTTTGTTGATGATGCGTTAACGGATTGTATTGGTTGTGTTTTGAATGAGCGAAAATAATCCGAAAATATCCCGTATGGCTTATTTGGGTACTATTTTTGGAGTGGCTTTAATTTTGACAGAAATAAATTTGAATAGTTATTCAAAGCATAAACCGATAACCGATACCGGTTTCGGTTAATAGATGGCGAGGGCGAGCGGGGTCAACTTCAAGTTTTTGACGCAGGTGTCCCATATATATGCGTAAATAGTGACTATGTTCCACAGCGTTGGGTCCCCACACCTGACTCAGAAGCTGACGTTGGGTCAGGACCTTACCGTGGTTGTTGAGCAAAACTGCGAGCAGGCGAAACTCTATCGGGGTGAGATGGATCTCCTCTTCACCGCGAACAATACGTCGTGCAGCGAGATCGACCCGCACATCACCGAAAGTGTACGTCGGGTCGGCAGGGACGGTGGCACTGTGGCGACGTAGCGCAACACGAAGGCGAGCCTGTAACTCGCCAATTCCAAAAGGCTTAATGAGATAGTCGTCCGCGCCAGCATCCAGCGCGGCGATTTTATCCGTCTCTTCGGTGCGTGCGGAGAGCACCAGAATCGGCATCTGGCTCCACTGGCGCACCTCACGAATAAAATCGATGCCGTCGCCATCCGGCAGACCGAGATCGAGGATCACCAGGTCCGGCTTGCGGGTGGCGGCTTCGATCAACCCGCGCTGGAGCGTACCGGCATCATGAACGCGCAGGCCGTCACCTTCCAGCGCAGCACGCAGAAACCGGCTAATGGCGAGTTCATCTTCAACAATCAGGACGTTGATCACAAATCCTCTGGTAATTCATCAAGTTCTGGCGGGGTTTCCAGAGGAAGTGTAACACAAAAACGTGCGCCTCCTTCCGGGCGATTCTCCGCCGAAATGGTGCCGCCATGGACGTCAATAATGGCCTGGCAGATCGCCAGACCCAGCCCGACCCCCGGAATGGCAGACTCTTTATTGCCGCGCGAGAATTTTTCGAAAATCGCTTTTTCCTGACCGGCAGGAATACCGGGCCCGGTATCCCAGACTTCAAGGCGAAGCGTATTATCTTCCACCGTGGCGTTCACCCCGATTTGCGCTTTTGCTCCGGCATATTTGCCCGCATTTTCCAGCAAATTGATTAACACACGTTCAAACAACGGACCATCGACGTGAATTAACGTCAGGGGCTCAGGCATGTTCAGCGCGATATGCCGCCCACCGAGACCGGGCTCCAGCATTTTCAGCGCGCTTCCCACCACTTCCTCAAGTGTCAGCCACTCTTTTTTGAGGTTGAACCCGCCAGACTGTATCCGTGCCATATCAAGCAGGTTATTCACCAGCCGCGTGGTGTTCAGCACATGCTGGCGGATCTCGCTGGCCTGCAGGGCATGTTTTGAACCTTCAGCCGCCAGATCCAGGGTCAGAATTTCCGACTGGCCAAACAACACGGTGAGAGGCGTGCGAAGATCGTGGGAGAGGGCCGCCAGCAACGAGTTACGAATGCTTTCACGCTCGCTTGCCAGACGCGCCTGCTCTTCGCTCGCCGTCAGCGCCAGTCTTTCGAGCGCACTGGCAACCAGCAGCGTAAAGGTCTCCAGCAGCCTTTGCTGCTCGGGGATCATCAGCTGGCGCAGATTAGACGGCTCGACGATGACCAGCCCCTGATTTTTATCGGCACTGCGCAGCGGCAGGATCTGATACGGCACGCCGGGCAGGGTGTCTGTCCCTGCACCGGCCGGTAAACCTTTATCGAAGCTCCAGCGCGCAATGGCTTCATCCCAGGGCGTCATGCCCGAGGCCGACGTCAGCGGGCGTAATTTCCCGTGCTCGTCCGGGAGTAAAATCAGGTTGCTGGCATTAAAGGTCGAGCGGATAAACTGCTCGCTGGTCTGCACGATATCCAGCGGCGTGCGGCCTACCGCCAGCGATTTAGACATCTCGTATAAATGTCGGGTGCGCTGTTCACGATAGCGGGCGATACGCGCCTGATAGCGAACGCCCGCCGTCAGATTCCCGATCACCAGTCCGACGGTGAGCATCACGGCAAACGTGAGGACATACTGTACATCCGAGACGGCGAGCGTCCCGCGCGGATCAATAAAGAACAGATCAAAGCTGATGACGTTGATCACCGTTGCCAGGACTGACGGCCAGCGCCCGTAAAAGAGAGCAACCACGACCACGCCAAGCAGGTAGATCATCACCAGGTTGGCCGCGTCAAAGGCAATCAGCCATTTGCTGGCAATAAGGGTTATCAGGGCGCAGAGCACGACGGCGATCAGACAGCCGCGGATCTGAATGCGCCATTTATCACCAAAGGTACGGCTGTCGGGCGCGCGGTTGGGGAGCGGTGTGGGTTTGTCATCCAGCGCCACGACCACCAGATCCAGGTCGGGCGCGCGCCGGGCCAGTTTGTCGGCAAACGATTCGCGGCTAAACCAGCGCCGGTGCTGGCGACGGCCAATGACAATCTTGCCCAGGTTGTGCTCACGCGCGTAGCGCAGAATGGCTTTATCTTCCTGCGGATCGGAGAGGGTAGCGGTTTCCGCCCCCAGCTCCTGGGCCAGACGCAGCGAACTGAGGATCGCGCGACGCTGGTTTTCAGGCAGGGCGTGAAGCTGTGGCGTTTCGACATATACCGCATGCCAGACGCTGCCAAATTTCGCGGCCAGCCGGGCGGCGGTACGGACAAGCTTTTCATTGCCGCTGCCGTGACCTATGCACAGCAGGATGGCATCCCGCGTATGCCAGACGCGTTCCTGTCCCTGCAGATCGCGCCAGGCGCGCATCTGGTCATCCACACGATCGGCGGTGCGGCGCAGGGCCAGTTCGCGCAGGGCAATCAGGTTGCCTTTACGAAAGAAGTGTTCGATGGCGCGCTCGGCCTGGCCTGCAATATAGACTTTCCCTTCATGCAGGCGCTGGCGCAGGTCATCGGGCGGCAGGTCGACCAGTACTACTTCATCTGCGGAATCAAAGAACGGATCGGGCACCGTTTCGCGCACCTGAATGCCGGTCACGCCGCTGACCACGTCGTTCAGGCTTTCCAGATGCTGAACATTCACCGTGGTGAAGACGTCAATCCCGGCTTCAAGTAACTCTTCAACATCCTGCCAGCGTTTGGGGTGACGGGAGCCTGGCGCATTACTGTGCGCCAGTTCGTCCATCAGAATAAGGGCGGGGCGGCGGGCGAGGGCGGCGTCGAGATCGAACTCCGTCACCAGCCTGCCACGATGGCTGATACGGCGAGGGGGCTGCGTGGCAAGCCCCTTCAACAGCGCCGCGGTCTCTTTACGGCCGTGGGTTTCCACCACGCCGATGAGAATATCGAGCCCCTGAGCCCGAAGTCGTTGAGCTTCTGTCAGCATGGCGAAGGTTTTCCCGACGCCCGCGCAGGCGCCGAAGAAGACTTTCAGTTTGCCACGATGGGCTTCAGCTGTTTGTTCGAGCAGCCTGTCAGGATCCGGGCGCAAGGGCTCGTCGGTCATTTAGTTTTTCCTTAGCGCGTCCAGCGCCAGATTCAGCTCAACAATATTCACTACCGGCATACCAATGAAACTGACCAGCGGTTTTTGCGTGTGCTCTGCCACCAGCTGACTGACCTGTTCGACGGTCAGATGACGGGCAGCGGCAACGCGCGGGATCTGCCAGGCCACCGCTTCAGGCGTCAGGCTGTAATCCAGTCCGCTGGCGGAGGCGGTCACCAGTTCCACAGGCACCTCCCGGCTGGCCTGCGGGTTGGCGCTACGCAGCGCCGCCACGCGCTCAGCGATGGCTTTGTCCAGCTCAGGGTTACTGCCCGCCAGGTTACTCCCGCCGGATGCTATCGGATTATACGGGCTTTCGGCGGTGGCGGAAGGGCGTCCCTGGAAGTAACGAGCATCCGTAAAGTTCTGACCAATCAGGCGAGAGCCGCGGTTTTCACCCTGCTGTATAATCAGCGAGCCATTGGCCTGATCCTTGAACCACCACTGGCCCAGCGCGGTGGTCACCAGCGGGTAAAGCCCACCGGTAATAAGCGACAGCAAAATAAACAGAAGTATAGCGGGACGTAACATCGTCATTTGATTCACCTTTTAAACCAGCCCGAACAGCGTTAACAGCAGGTCGATAACCTTAATACCGATAAAGGGCACCAGCAGCCCGCCCAGCCCGTAAATCCACAGGTTACGGCGCAGCATGGCTGCGGCCGTCAGCGGCTTATAGCTCACCCCTTTCAGCGCCAGCGGGATCAGGAAGACAATAATCAGGGCGTTGAAGATCACCGCGCTGAGAATGGCCGAAGACGGGGAGTGCAGATGCATCACGTTCAGCGCGTTAAGCTGCGGATAGGTGGCCGCGAACGCCGCGGGAATGATGGCGAAATATTTTGCCACGTCATTGGCGATACTGAACGTCGTCAAGGAACCGCGCGTCATCAGCATCTGTTTACCGATGTGCACCACTTCAATCAACTTGGTCGGGTTAGAGTCAAGATCGACCATGTTGCCCGCCTCTTTTGCCGCCTGCGTACCGGAGTTCATCGCCACCGCCACGTCGGCCTGTGCGAGGGCAGGGGCATCGTTGGTGCCGTCGCCCGTCATCGCCACCAGGCGGCCTTCCGCCTGGTACTGACGGATCAAGGCCAGCTTGGCTTCCGGTGTAGCTTCCGAGAGGAAGTCGTCCACGCCCGCTTCTGCGGCAATGGCGGCGGCAGTCAGCCGGTTATCCCCGGTGATCATCACCGTTTTGATCCCCATTTTACGCAGCTGGGCGAAACGCTCTTTGATACCCCCTTTGACGATGTCCTTCAGCGCAATCACCCCCAGTACATGGGCCCCTTCAGCCACGACCAGTGGTGTGGCCCCCTGACGGGCAACGCTCTCAACCAGATTGTCCACTTCCGGTGGGAAATGACCGTTGTTGGCTTCAATGTGGCGACGAATGGCGTCAACGGAACCTTTACGGATCATGCGGTCCTGGATGTTGATACCGCTCATTCGGGTTTGCGCCGTGAAGGGCACAAACGTGGCATGCAGGCTCTGCACATCACGCTGGCGCAGATTAAAGCGCTGTTTCGCCAGAATCACGATGCTGCGGCCTTCCGGCGTTTCATCGGCAAGAGACGAGAGCTGGGCGGCATCTGCCAGCGTTTTTTCATCCACGCCCGGGGCCGGTAAAAACTCGGAGGCCTGGCGGTTGCCGAGGGTGATGGTCCCGGTTTTATCCAGCAGCAGAACATCCACATCACCGGCAGCTTCTACGGCACGTCCGCTGGTGGCGATAACGTTCGCGCCCAGCATGCGGCTCATCCCCGCCACACCGATGGCAGAGAGCAGGCCGCCAATGGTGGTTGGGATCAGACAGACCAGCAGCGCCACCAGCACGGTGATGCTGACTGCGGTGCCACCGTAGCTGGAGAAGGGCCACAGCGTGGCGGTGGCCAGCAGGAAGACGATGGTCAGGGCCACCAGCAAAATGGTCAGGGCAATTTCGTTGGGGGTCTTACGACGCTGCGCGCCTTCTACCATGGCGATCATCCGGTCAAGGAAGGTTTCGCCCGGGTTGACACTGCACTGGATCACCAGCCAGTCGGAGAGAATACGCGTCCCGCCCGTGACCGAGGCGAAATCACCGCCTGATTCACGAATGACCGGTGCGGATTCCCCGGTGATGGCGCTTTCGTCAACGGAGGCTCCCCCTTCAATCACTTCGCCATCACAGGGAATAATGTCACCGGCTTCCACCAGGACCACATCGCCTTTACGCAGTTCATCTGCCGGCACGTGGTCCATCTGCGCGCCGTATTTTGGCTCACGTAATTTGCGTGCGAAGGCGGTCTTTTTTACCCCTTTCAGGCTGTTGGCCTGCGCTTTACTGCGGCCTTCCGCCAGCGCTTCGGCAAAGTTGGCAAACAGCACGGTAAACCACAGCCACAGGCTGATCGCTCCGGTGAACATCGCGTTGCCTGGAAGGTGACCCGTTCCCATGGCAATCGCCAGGGCGGTAGTCAGCACGCTGCCTGCCCAGACGATAAACATCACCGGGTTGTGCCACTGCACGCGCGGGCTTAACTTTTTCACCGCATCCATGAGCGCCTGACGAACTAACGACGGTTCGAACAGGGCCAGTTGTTTACGACTCATGACAAATTCTCCGCAAAATCAGCGTAAAGAGAGGGTTTCCGCGACCGGGCCTAACGCGAGGGCGGGGATAAAGGTCAGGGCGCCTACCAGCAACACGGTGCCGGTCAGCAGGCCAACAAACAGCGCACCGTGGGTCGGTAATGTGCCGGTGGTGGTCGGTTGAATTTTTTTATTCACCAGCGATCCGGCGATGGCCATCACCGGCACAATCACGCCGAAGCGGCCGACAAACATGCAGAATGCCAGCAGACAGTTCCAGAAAGGTGAGTTGGCGCTTAAGCCTGCAAAGGCGCTGCCGTTGTTGTTAGCCGCAGACGAGACGGCGTAGAGCACCTCACTGAACCCATGGATACCCGGATTAAAGATGCCGCTGCGCCCGGCGTCGGTCATCAGGGCCAGGGCGGTGCCGAGCAGCACGAGGGCAGGCGTGACCAGAATCGCCAGCGCGGTTAATTTCATTTCCCGTACGTCGATTTTTTTACCGAGGTATTCCGGGGTACGGCCAATCATCAGTCCGGCGATAAACACCGCCAGCAGTACAAACAGCAGCATGCCGTAAAGACCTGAGCCCACGCCGCCAAATACCACTTCGCCAATCTGCATCAGCCACATTGGGATCATGCCGCCCAGCGCCGTAAAGGAGTCATGCATGGCGTTAACCGCCCCGCACGAGGCTGCCGTGGTGACCACCGCATACAGGCTGCTGGCGAGAATGCCAAAGCGACTCTCTTTCCCTTCCATATTGATCGCGCTGTCAGCGCCCAGCGTCAGGAAGTGAGGGTTACCGTTCCATTCCGCCCACATCACCAGCGCGACGCAGACCACAAAGATAAGAGACATGGTCCACAGCAGGGTCCGTCCCTGACGGCGGTCGTTTACCACATCGCCAAAGGCAAAGCAGAGCGCGGCGGGGATCAGGAAGATCGCCAGCATCTGTACAACGTTGGTCAGCGCGGTTGGGTTTTCAAACGGATGCGACGAGTTGGCGTTGAAGAAGCCACCGCCGTTGGTACCGAGCATTTTAATGGCTTCCTGCGATGCCACCGGCCCCATAGGCAAAAGCTGTTTTGCCCCTTCAAGGGAGGTATAAGGCGTGTAAGGCAGCAGGTTTTGCAGGGTGCCTTGCTGAATAAAGAACAGCGCGATGATCAGGGCCACAGGGAGTAATATCCACAGGGTGATGCGTGTCAGATCGACCCATGCGTTGCCCAGCGTGCTGATATTTTGACGCGCAAAGGCACGCGTGAGCGCGAAGATCACCGCAATGCCGGTGGCAGCAGAGAGGAAGTTTTGCACGGTTAACCCGGCCATCTGGCTAAAGTAGCTCAGCGTGGTTTCCCCGGCATAGGACTGCCAGTTGGTGTTAGTGACAAAGCTGACTGCCGTGTTCAGCGCCAGATGCCAGGACAGACCCGGCAACTGCTGCGGGTTGAGCGGTAAGCTACCCTGCAGCATCAGCATGGCGAAGAGGGCGACAAGGCCGACAATATTCAGTAGCAGGATCGCCAGCAGATACTGACGCCAGTTCATTTCCCCATCCTGGATTCCCAGGGCGCGCCAGATCCCTTTTTCAACGCGACCTGCCACCGGCAGCGGCACGTTGTTGATCATCCTTGCCAGCACTGTTCCCAGCGGTCTTGCCAGAAGGAACAGCACCCCTAAAAAACTGGCAATAAGCAAAAACGCCTGAGCAGCCATCAGAATGCCTCCGCATTAATCAAGGCATAAACCAGATAACCCAATAACAGGAACACCAGCACGATGCCGGCAATAAGACCTGCACTCACAATCCACCTCCGGGTGACATTTGTATTTGTGCTAACGGTAGGATTTATGGCGCAAAGATTTCGCAAAAATCAGGACGGGGGGTGTAAAAAAAGTATAAAAATGGCAAAGCCCACAATTTAACTATTGGTAAGTAAACCTTTAACTTTTTTGTAACTCAATTACGGCGTGAATGTAAATTTTGGCTAAACAGGTGAAAATAAGTGGTCGGATGAGTAGTAAAATTACAAACAAAGCGATATTATTTTAGCCAGGTCACAGTTTTTGAATTTTCCGGAGTCAGTTTCCGGCCAACTACAGGGGAGAAAAATATGGATCTTTATAAAGAGTATCCGGCTCATATCGTGTTCATGCGTCGCGCTTTCGCCGTAGTGGCTGGCGTGCTGGCCCTGCCGGTGATGTTGTTCTGGAAAGATCGCGCACGTTTTTACAGCTATCTGCACCGCGTCTGGGCGAAAACCAGCGAGAAGCCGGTGTGGATGGATCAGGCCGAAAAAGCGACCTGTGATTTTTACTGATACTAAGACTACACACAGCAATAAAAAAACCGCCTACAGCAATGTGGCGGTTTTTTTGTTCCTCCGGATTCGCGGTCCGTTGGGTGGTTTTCAGGCATATCTTCTTTTTCTGAGTAATCAAACTGCCACTCCCTTATTTCATCCCGTCTACACTTCATGGCAAAGTAGTTCAATACGTGCCTTTTTCCTTTTACGGCATGCCCTTACGGATATAATGGACAATTGCCTGGAGTTTTATGCCCACCCATCTGGTTTGGTTTCGCGCGGATCTGCGCCTGCATGACAACATCGCCCTGGCGGCAGCCTGTCGCTCTGAACACGCCCGCGTGCTGGCGCTGTTTATCGCTACCCCCGGACAGTGGCAGCAGCATGATATGGCCCCCCGTCAAGCCGCTTATCTCTGTTCGCATCTGAATGCCCTGCAACGTTCGCTGGCGAAAAAAGGCATTCCGTTGATTTACAAAGAGGTCAGTGATTTTGCCGCTCAGCTCAGCGCGGTACAGGAGGTCTGTCAGCAGAACGACGTCACGCATCTTTTTTACAACTACCAGTACGAATTCAATGAACAGCAGCGCGATCGTCAGCTGGAGCGGATCCTCGGGGACGTAGAGTGTCAGGGATTTGATGACAGCGTGATGCTGGCGCCGGGCAGCGTGATGACCGGCAATCGCGAGATGTATAAAGTCTTTACGCCATTTAAAAATGCGTTTATCAAACGGCTGAAAGAGGCGCTGCCGGAGTGTGTTGCCGCGCCGTCCGCGCGAGGGGAGAGTGTAAACAACCTGCCTGAACTGACGTTTGACTATCCGCAACAGGCGTATGACCACGCTTTATTCCCGGCTGATGAAAAAGCGGCAATCGCGCAGTTGCGCCAGTTCTGCAAAACGGGGGCGGCCGCTTACGACGCACGCCGGGATTTCCCCGCCATTGAAGGTACCAGCCGGTTGTCGGCCTGTTTAGCGCTGGGCGTGCTTTCTCCGCGCCAGTGTTTACACCGTCTTCTGGCAGAGCAGCCCCAGGCGCTGGAGGGGGGCGCTGGTTCGGTATGGCTTAACGAACTTATCTGGCGCGAATTCTACCGTCATCTGATGACGTATCACCCTGAATTATGTAAACATCGTCCTTTCATTCGCTGGACCGAAAATGTGCAGTGGCAGCAAAACGAGACGCTGCTGCAGGCCTGGCAAGAGGGTAAAACCGGCTACCCGATTGTGGACGCCGCGATGCGCCAGCTGAATGAAACTGGATGGATGCATAACCGCCTGCGGATGATTACCGCCAGCTTCCTGGTGAAAGATCTGCTTATCGACTGGCGTGCCGGGGAGCGGTATTTTATTTCTCAGCTGATCGATGGCGATCTGGCGGCGAATAACGGCGGCTGGCAATGGGCGGCCTCGACCGGAACCGATGCGGCACCTTACTTCCGGATTTTTAATCCCACCACGCAGGGACAAAAATTTGATGCGGACGGGACGTTTATCCGCCACTGGTTGCCTGCGCTGAAAGCGGTCCCCGCTAAGGCGATCCACGACCCGTGGGCATGGGCGGACAAACAGGGCGTAACGCTCGATTATCCTCGCCCGATTGTTGAACATAAACAGGCGCGCGTCGCCACGCTGGCGGCGTACGAAGCGGCCCGTAAAGCTTAAGAGAGTCATGATGAAAAACACCGAACTGGAAAGTCTGATCAACGAAAAACTGAACAGCAGCGCCTTCAGCGACTACGGCCCGAACGGGTTACAGGTCGAAGGGCGCGACACGGTGCAAAAAATTATCACCGGCGTGACCGCCAGTCAGGCGTTGCTGGATGAAGCCGTGCGTCAGGAGGCCGATGCTGTCATCGTCCATCACGGCTATTTCTGGAAAAACGAATCGCCGATCATTCGCGGCATGAAGCGCAACCGTCTGAAAACGTTGCTGGCAAATGATATCAACCTGTATGGCTATCATCTGCCGCTGGATGCGCACCCCGAGCTTGGCAACAACGTTCAGCTCGCGCAGCTGTTAGGGATCACCGTGATGGGTGAAATTGAGCCGCTGGTGCCGTGGGGCGAGCTGTCGATGCCGGTGCCGGGCCTTGAGCTGGCCTCATGGATTGAAGCGCGTCTGGGACGTCGTCCGCTGTGGAGCGGTGATACCGGTCCGGATACGGTGAAGCGTGTCGCCTGGTGCACGGGTGGCGGTCAGGGCTTCATTGATAGCGCCGCGCGTTTTGGTGTTGATGCGTTTATCACCGGTGAAGTCTCCGAGCAGACTATTCATTCAGCCCGTGAACAGGGGCTGCATTTTTACGCGGCAGGTCACCATGCCACCGAACGCGGCGGCATTCGCGCCCTGAGCGAATGGCTGACCGAAAATACCGATCTGGATGTTACGTTTATTGATATCCCTAACCCGGCCTGATGAGAGGTACCTGAGTGCAGCGAGCGCGTTGTTATCTTCTGGGTGAAACGGCGGTGGTGCTGGAGCTGGAGCCGCCCGTTACCCTTGCGACCCAAAAGCGTATCTGGCGGCTAACGCAGCGTCTGGTGGAGGTGCCTGAGGTGGTTGAAGCGATCCCGGGGATGAATAATATCACCGTGGTTTTGCGTAATCCGCATACGCTGGCACTGGATGCCATCGAGCGTTTACAGCGCTGGTGGGAGGAGAGCGAAGCGCTGGAGCCGGAATCCCGCACGATTGAGATCCCGGTAGTGTATGGCGGCACAGGGGGACCCGATCTTGGCGTGGTGGCTGAACACTGCGGGATAACCGAAAAACAGGTCGTTGAGCTGCACGCCTCCGTTGATTATGTGGTCTGGTTTTTGGGATTCCAGCCGGGCTTCCCGTATCTGGGCGGACTTTCCCCGGCGTTACACACGCCACGCCGCGCTGAACCGCGCCTGAGCGTGCCGGCGGGTACCGTCGCGATTGGTGGCGAACAGACGGGCATTTATCCGCTCACATCGCCGGGGGGCTGGCAGCTCATCGGACACACATCCATGCCGTTATTTGAACCGGGGCTGGAATCGCCGGTCCTCCTGCGTCCTGGCGACACTCTTCGCTTTATCCCGCAGAAGGAGGGGGTATGTTAACGCTTATTCGCGCCGGGCTTTACACCTCCGTTCAGGATGCGGGTCGCTTTGGTATGCGCCAGTCTGGCGTGAGCTACTGTGGCGCGCTGGACAGGCCGGCGCTGGAGATTGCCAACGTGCTGGTGGGTAACCCCGGCAATACAGCTGCGCTCGAAATTACGCTGGGGCAGTGTGTCATTGAATTCAGTCAGGAGACCTGGTTTGCCTTAACCGGCGCCGGGTGTGATGCCACGCTTGATGGCAAAGCGGTCTGGACCGGCTGGCGGCTGCGGGCGAAAGCCGGACAGCGTTTAACGCTAAAGCGTCCGCTGCACGGGGTTCGCAGTTATCTTGCCGTTGCCGGTGGGATTGACGTGCCGGAAGTGCTGGGTTCATCCAGTACCGATCAGAAAGCTGGTATTGGCGGTCACGAAGGACGTTTGTTGCGCGATGGCGATCGTCTGGCGATAAAACCGTCAACGCGGCACTTTTCCACCGCGCAGGGCGTGAAGCAACTCCTCTGGGGAAACCAGATCCGCGCCCTGCCGGGGCCGGAGTATCAGGAATTTGATGAGGTGTCTCAGGAGTCTTTCTGGCGCTCGCCATGGAAGATTAGCCCGCAGAGTAACCGCATGGGGTATCGTCTTCAGGGGCAGCCGCTGACCCGTACCACAGACCGCGAGCTGCTTTCTCACGGTTTATTGCCCGGCGTCATTCAGGTGCCGGGTAACGGTCAACCGATTGTGTTAATGAACGATGCGCAGACCACGGGCGGTTACCCGCGTATTGCCTGCATCATTGAGGCCGATCGCTACCATCTGGCGCAAATTCCTCTCGGACAGCCGATTCACTTCGTGCAATGCTCCCTGGAGGAGGCGCTGAAGGCGCGGCAGGACCAGCAGCGTTATCTGGAACAACTGGCGTGGAGGCTTGATGGTAAAGATTGATTTAAATGCCGATCTGGGCGAGGGCGGCAGCGCCGACGCTGAACTGATGACCCTGGTCACCTCGGTGAATGTCGCCTGCGGTTTTCACGCGGGTGATGCACAAACGATGCTGGCGAGCGTGCGCAATGCCATCAAAAATGGTGTTGCGATAGGGGCGCATCCGAGCTTCCCTGACCGGGAGAATTTTGGCCGCACGGCGATGGATCTCCCGTCCGAAACGGTCTACGCCCAGACGCTTTACCAGATTGGCGCGCTCGAGGCGATAGTGCGTTCCCAGCAGGGCGCGCTGCGCCACGTGAAGCCGCACGGCATGCTCTATAATCAGGCGGCCAACGACCCCGCGCTGGCAGAGGCCATCGCCCGGGCGGTGTTCGATTGCAACCCGCAACTGATCCTGGTTGGCCTGGCGGGGAGCGAGCTTATCCGCGCCGGTCAGCGGCTGGGGTTAACCACCCGGCAGGAAGTGTTTGCCGACAGAGGGTATCAGACCGACGGAACTCTGGTTCCCCGTTCACAGCCCAACGCGCTGATCACCGATGAGTCTCAGGCGCTGGCGCAGACGCTTCAGATGGTGCGCGAGGGAACAGTGAGAGCGGTTGATGGTACAACCGCCAGCGTTCAGGCTGACACAGTATGCTTACACGGTGATGGCGAGCACGCGCTGCAGTTTGCCCGCCGCTTACGGGCGGCGTTTGCAGAGCAGGGGATCCTCGTCAGCGCCTGAAAATCATAAGGATAAAGAGATGCCAGAAGGCCCGGAGATCCGCCGCGCTGCGGATAGCCTCGAGGCGGCGATAAAAGGCAAACCCCTGACGGACGTCTGGTTTGCTTTTCCTCAACTGAAGCCGTTTGAAGCACCACTGGTCGGACAAACGGTGACCCACATCGAAACGCGGGGAAAGGCGTTACTGACGCATTTTTCCCATAACCTGACGTTATACAGCCACAACCAGCTTTACGGCGTCTGGCGGGTGGTGAACGCCAACGAGCAGCCGCAAACGACAAGGGTGCTGCGCGTCAGGCTGCAAACCGCGGATAAAGCGATTCTGCTGTATAGCGCGTCTGATATCGAAATGTTAACGCCGGAACAACTGCTTACGCACCCGTTCTTACAGCGGGTCGGGCCGGATGTGCTGGATATGCATCTGACGGCGAACGACGTTAAAGCCCGCTTGTTATCCCCTAAATTCCGCAACCGGCAATTTTCCGGGCTACTGCTCGATCAGGCCTTCCTGGCCGGATTAGGCAATTACCTTCGCGTCGAAATTCTCTGGGAAGTAGGGCTGGCACCGCAGCACAAAGCGTCGCAGTTGAGCGATGACCAGTTAGAAGCGCTCTCTCACGCGCTGCTGGAGATTCCGCGTCTTTCGTATAATACGCGCGGCGTGGTGGATGAGAATAAGCATCACGGGGCGCTGTTCCGCTTTAAGGTGTTTCATCGGGCGGGGAAAAAGTGCGAGCGATGCGGTGGGGTGATTGAGAAGACAACGCTCTCTTCACGACCGTTTTACTGGTGCCCGGGGTGCCAGAGGTAAAAAGTAAAACGGTAACCCTCAGGTTACCGTTTTTAATGTTTTCACCTTCTCCCGGTGGGAGAGGGCCGGGGTGAGGGCATCAGGCCGCCCCCACGTCTTTTAGCGCTTCAGGTCAGACTTAAAATCACGCTGCTCGTAGCCGGTGTACAGCTGACGAGGACGGGCGATTTTCATGCCTTCGCTGTGCATTTCGTTCCAGTGCGCAATCCAGCCCACGGTACGTGCCATGGCGAAGATTACGGTGAACATGGAAGACGGAATGCCCATCGCTTTCAGAATAATGCCAGAGTAGAAGTCTACGTTCGGGTAGAGTTTCTTCTCGATGAAGTACGGGTCGTTCAGCGCGATGTGTTCCAGCTCCATCGCCACTTCCAGCAGATCGTCTTTGGTGCCCAGCTCTTTCAGCACTTCGTGGCAGGTTTCACGCATCACGGTTGCACGTGGGTCATAGTTTTTGTACACACGGTGACCGAAGCCCATCAGACGGAAGGAGTCATTCTTGTCTTTCGCGCGGCGCACGAATTCAGGAATGTGCTCAACGGTGCTGATCTCTTCCAGCATCTTCAGTGCGGCTTCGTTCGCGCCGCCGTGCGCCGGTCCCCACAGGGAGGCGATGCCCGCAGCGATACAGGCGAACGGGTTCGCGCCTGAAGAGCCTGCGGTACGGACGGTGGACGTCGAAGCGTTCTGTTCGTGGTCAGCGTGCAGGATCAGAATACGGTCCATCGCGCGTTCCAGCACCGGGTTTACTTCGTACTCTTCGCACGGTGTGGAGAACATCATGCGCAGGAAGTTACCGGCATAGGAGAGGTCGTTACGTGGATACACAAACGGCTGGCCGATAGAGTATTTGTAACACATTGCCGCCATGGTTGGCATTTTGGACAGCAGGCGGAACGCCGCGATATCACGGTGACGTGGGTTATTCACGTCCAGTGAATCATGGTAGAACGCCGCCAGCGCACCGGTGATCCCGCACATCACCGCCATCGGGTGAGAGTCACGACGGAACGCATGGAACAGACGGGTAATCTGTTCATGGATCATGGTGTGACGGGTCACGGTGGTTTTGAATTCATCGTATTGTGCCTGCGTCGGTTTTTCGCCGTTCAGCAGGATGTAGCACACTTCCAGATAGTTGGATTCGGTGGCTAACTGATCGATGGGGAAGCCGCGATGGAGCAGGATACCTTCGTCACCGTCAATGAAGGTGATTTTGGATTCGCAAGATGCGGTAGAGGTAAATCCAGGGTCAAAGGTGAACACCCCTTTGGAACCCAGCGTACGGATATCAATAACATCCTGACCGAGCGTGCCTTTTAGCACATCCAGTTCAATAGCAGTGTCACCATTTAGGGTGAGCTTTGCCTTTGTATCAGCCATTTACGGTCTCCTTAGCGCCTTATGCTTAAGACTGCGGTTCACCGGATTTGCATTCAGCTGTTAATCACCGTTACCAGATTGTTATTTGGCTTACCGCTCAGCTCGCGAGGAGAAACCAGGGTACAGAGCTATGGCGCCTTGCAGGTAAACGAATGAAATATCAGTGAAACAACAGCAAATCAGCGTTTTTGCAGTCCGAATTATTCAAACCTGTATACCACTAATAACTGTCCTGATAACTTCGGTCAATACCATCACACTGTTACATAACTAATTCTCAGGTGAAAGTGAGACCTCATAACTTTTGCGCATTATATGCCTTTTCTGATGACTTTTGTAACAATATTGTTTAACATTTGTCAAATCAGATGATTAAAATTTAAAAAGATGTTGTTATCGTGACCCTGATCACTGTTCCAGAGAAAACCCGACAAACTGTATGTAGGTTAATTGTAATGATTTTGTGAACGGCCTATACTGCCGCCAGGTCTCCGGAACACCCTGCAATCCCGAGCCACCCAGCGTTGTAACGTGTCGTTTTAGCATTTGGAAGCAATGTTTTGCATGACGCGCAGTTATAGAAAAGGAACGCTGTCTGACCCGCATCGCAGTCCGGAGGAAGGAAACAATAAGAACAGCATGTGGGCGTTATTCATGATAAGAAATGTGAAAAAACAAAGACCTGTCAATCTGGATCTCAAAACGATCCGGTTCCCCGTAACAGCAATAGCGTCCATTCTGCACCGTGTATCGGGTGTGATTACGTTTGTGGCGGTAGGCATTCTGCTGTGGTTACTGGGCACCAGCCTCTCTTCTCCTGAAGGATTCCTCCAGGCCTCGGCCATCATGAACAGCTTCTTCGTGAAATTCATCATGTGGGGCATTCTGACCGCACTGGCGTACCACGTTGTGGTGGGTGTTCGCCATATGCTGATGGACTTTGGTTACCTGGAAGAGACTTTCGAAGCCGGGAAACGCTCCGCTAACATTTCATTTGTGATTACTGTCGTGCTTTCACTTCTCGCAGGAGTTCTCGTATGGTAAGCAACGCCTCCGCATTAGGACGCAACGGCGTACATGACTTCATTCTGGTCCGTGCTACCGCCATCGTTCTCACCCTTTACATCATCTATATGATCGGTTTCTTCGCGACCAGCGGCACGCTGACGTGGGAAATCTGGAGTGGGTTCTTCGGATCGGCCTTCACCAAAGTGTTCACCCTGCTGGCGCTGTTCTCCATTCTTATTCATGCCTGGATTGGCATGTGGCAGGTGTTGACCGATTACGTTAAACCGCTGGCGATTCGCCTTCCTCTGCAGCTGGCCATTGTCGTTGCACTGGTGGTTTACGTTATTTATGGATTCGTTGTGGTGTGGGGTGTGTAATGAAACTGCCAGTCAGAGAATTTGATGCTGTTGTGATTGGTGCGGGTGGCGCAGGTATGCGCGCCGCGCTGCAAATTTCCCAGAGCGGCCAGACCTGTGCGCTGCTCTCTAAAGTATTCCCGACCCGTTCCCACACGGTATCTGCGCAGGGCGGTATTACCGTTGCGCTGGGTAACTCCCATGAAGATAACTGGGAATGGCACATGTACGACACGGTAAAAGGTTCCGACTATATCGGCGACCAGGATGCCATCGAATATATGTGTAAGACTGGCCCGGAAGCGATTCTGGAGCTGGATCATATGGGTCTGCCGTTCTCCCGTCTGGAAAATGGCACCATCTATCAGCGTCCGTTTGGCGGCCAGTCGAAAAACTTCGGCGGCGAGCAGGCGGCACGTACCGCAGCAGCGGCTGACCGTACCGGTCACGCGCTGCTGCATACTCTGTATCAGCAGAACCTGAAAAACCACACCACCATCTTCTCCGAGTGGTATGCGCTGGATCTGGTGAAAAACGCCGACGGCGCGATTGTCGGTTGTACTGCGCTGTGCATTGAAACCGGTGAAGTGGTCTACTTCAAAGCGCGCGCCACCGTGCTGGCGACCGGCGGTGCAGGGCGTATTTATCAGTCCACCACCAACGCCCACATCAATACCGGTGACGGTGTTGGGATGGCTATCCGCGCTGGCGTGCCGGTGCAGGATATGGAGATGTGGCAGTTCCACCCAACCGGTATCGCCGGTGCGGGCGTTCTGGTGACAGAAGGCTGCCGTGGTGAAGGCGGTTACCTGCTGAACAAACACGGCGAACGTTTCATGGAACGTTATGCCCCGAATGCGAAAGACCTGGCGGGTCGTGACGTGGTGGCGCGTTCCATCATGATCGAAATCCGTGAAGGTCGCGGCTGTGATGGTCCATGGGGTCCACACGCCAAGCTGAAACTCGACCACCTGGGTAAAGAGGTGCTGGAATCCCGTCTGCCGGGCATTCTTGAGCTGTCCCGTACCTTCGCCCACGTCGATCCGGTGAAAGAGCCGATTCCGGTTATCCCGACCTGCCACTACATGATGGGCGGTATTCCGACCAAAGTGACCGGTCAGGCATTGACCGTGAACGAGCAGGGTGAAGATGTGGTGATCCCAGGCCTGTTCGCGGTAGGCGAAATTGCCTGCGTATCCGTACACGGTGCTAACCGTCTGGGTGGTAACTCTCTGCTTGATCTGGTGGTGTTTGGTCGTGCGGTGGGTCTGCACCTGCAGGAATCCATTGCCGAACAGGGCGCGCTGCGTGACGCCACTGACGACGAAATTGATGCGTCGCTTGAGCGCCTCAACCGCTGGAACGGTAACCGTAACGGTGAAGATCCGGTGGAAATCCGTAAAGCGCTGCAGGAATGTATGCAGCACAACTTCTCGGTATTCCGTGAAGGTGATGCGATGGCCAAAGGTCTTGAGCAGCTGAAAGCGATCCGCGAGCGCCTGAAAAACGCCCGTCTCGATGACACTTCCAGCGAGTTCAACACCCAGCGCGTTGAGTGTCTGGAGCTGGATAACCTGATGGAAACCGCGTTCGCGACCGCGATGTCGGCCAACTTCCGTACCGAAAGCCGTGGCGCGCATAGCCGCTTCGACTTCCCGGATCGTGACGATGAAAACTGGCTGTGCCATTCCCTGTATCTGCCAGAGTCGGAAACCATGACGCGCCGCCAGGTGAACATGGAACCGAAACTGCGTCCGGCGTTCCCGCCGAAGATTCGTACTTACTAATGCGGAGACAGGACAATGAAACTCGAATTCTCAGTTTATCGTTATAACCCGGATGTAGATGACGCTCCGCGCATGCAGGATTACACGCTGGAAGCGGAAGAAGGGCGTGACATGATGCTGCTGGATGCGTTAATCCAGCTGAAAGAAAAAGATCCGACACTGTCGTTCCGTCGCTCCTGCCGTGAAGGGGTGTGTGGCTCTGACGGTGTGAACATGAACGGCAAAAATGGTCTGGCCTGCATCACGCCAATTTCCGCGCTGCAGCGTCCGGGGCAGAAAATTGTTATCCGTCCTCTGCCAGGCCTGCCGGTCGTGCGTGATTTGGTGGTAGACATGGGGCAATTCTATGCACAATATGAGAAGATTAAGCCTTACTTATTGAATAATGGGCAAAATCCACCCGCTCGTGAGCACTTACAGTCGCCTGAGCAGCGTGAAAAACTCGATGGGTTGTACGAGTGTATTCTCTGTGCATGTTGTTCAACGTCGTGCCCGTCGTTCTGGTGGAACCCGGATAAGTTTATCGGTCCGGCCGGTCTGCTGGCTGCCTATCGCTTCCTGATTGATAGCCGCGACACCGAAACCGATAGCCGTCTGGAAGGTTTAAGTGACGCTTTCAGCGTATTCCGCTGCCATAGCATCATGAACTGCGTCAGTGTGTGTCCGAAGGGGCTGAACCCGACGCGCGCCATCGGCCATATTAAGTCGATGCTACTGCAGCGCAGTGCGTAAGTAGTCAGAGGGGAGCGCTGTTCCCCTCACCCTAACCCTCTCCCAAAGGGAGAGGGGATAATTGCAGGAAATCTTTAAAAACTGCCGACGACCTTCCCCCTCTCCCTTTGGGAGAGGGTCGGGGTGAGGGGAAACCCTTAAGACAGTTTCTAAAGGTTCCTTCGCGGGCCAAATGAAAAGAGCTCGCAGGTGAACCCCGGCACGTACACGCGGTGTGCGTGGTAGTTTCTACGGCGAAAGTAAGCATAAAAATGCTTAAGGGATCACGATGCAGAACGGCGCAATGAAAGCCTGGCTGGACTCTTCTTACCTCTCTGGTGCCAACCAGAGCTGGATAGAACAGCTCTATGAAGACTTCTTAACCGATCCTGACTCAGTGGACGCAAACTGGCGTTCCATGTTCCAGCAGTTGCCTGGCACGGGAGTCAAACCGGATCAATTCCATTCCAAAACACGTGATTATTTCCGTCGTCTGGCGAAGGATGCCTCACGTTACTCTTCTGCGATTTCCGACCCTGACACCAATGCGAAGCAGGTTAAAGTCCTGCAGCTTATTAACGCTTATCGCTTCCGTGGTCACCAGCATGCGAATCTCGATCCGCTGGGACTGTGGAAACAAGACCGTGTGGCGGATCTCGATCCGGCGTATCACGATCTGACCGAGGCCGATTTCCAGGAAAGCTTTAACGTAGGTTCTTTTGCCATCGGTAAAGACACGATGAAGCTGGGCGATCTGATTGACGCCCTCAAGCAAACCTACTGCGGCTCCATCGGCGCGGAATACATGCATATCACCTCGACAGAAGAGAAACGCTGGATCCAGCAGCGCATTGAGTCCGTGGCGGGCCATGCGACGTTCTCTGCTGAAGAGAAAAAACGCTTCCTCAACGAACTGACGGCAGCGGAAGGTCTTGAGCGCTATCTGGGCGCGAAATTCCCTGGGGCAAAACGCTTCTCACTGGAAGGCGGCGATGCGTTAGTGCCAATGTTGAAAGAGCTGATTCGTCACGCAGGCAAGAGCGGTACCCGTGAAGTGGTACTGGGCATGGCGCACCGTGGTCGTCTGAACGTGCTGGTCAACGTGCTGGGTAAAAAACCGCAGGACCTGTTCGACGAATTCGCGGGCAAACATAAAGAACATCTCGGCACCGGTGACGTGAAGTACCACATGGGCTTCTCGTCGGATATCGAAACCGAAGGCGGACTGGTTCACCTGGCGCTGGCGTTTAACCCGTCGCACCTGGAGATCGTCAGCCCGGTGGTTATCGGTTCCGTGCGTGCGCGTCTGGATCGTCTGGACGAGCCAAGCAGCAACAAAGTGCTGCCAATCACCATTCACGGTGATGCGGCGGTCACCGGGCAGGGCGTGGTTCAGGAAACCCTGAACATGTCGAAAGCGCGTGGTTATGAAGTGGGCGGTACCGTTCGTATCGTCATCAACAACCAGGTGGGCTTCACGACCTCTAACCCACTGGATGCGCGTTCAACCCCTTACTGCACCGACATCGGCAAGATGGTACAGGCGCCAATCTTCCACGTTAACGCGGATGACCCGGAAGCGGTCGCCTTCGTGACCCGTCTGGCGCTGGACTTCCGTAACACCTTCAAACGCGATGTGTTCATTGACCTGTTCTGCTACCGCCGTCACGGCCACAACGAAGCCGACGAGCCAAGTGCAACCCAGCCGTTGATGTACCAGAAAATCAAAAAACACCCGACGCCGCGCAAAATCTACGCTGACAAGCTGGAAGGCGAAAAAGTGGCGACGCTGGAAGATGCGACCGAAATGGTTAACCTCTACCGCGACGCGCTGGATGCGGGTGAGTGCGTGGTGAAAGAGCTGCGTCCGATGAACATGCACTCCTTTACCTGGTCGCCGTACCTCAACCACGAGTGGGATGAGAGTTACCCGAACAAGGTCGAGATGAAGCGCCTGCAGGAGCTGGCTAAACGCATTAGCACCGTGCCGGACGCCATCGAGATGCAGTCTCGCGTAGCGAAAATTTATGCTGACCGTCAGTCTATGGCGGCAGGTGAGAAGCTCTTCGACTGGGGCGGCGCGGAAACGCTGGCTTACGCGACGCTGGTTGACGAAGGTATTCCTGTCCGTCTGTCCGGTGAAGATGCGGGCCGTGGCACCTTCTTCCACCGTCACGCGGTAGTTCACAACCAGTCCAACGGTTCAACCTACACCCCGCTGCAGCACGTGCACAATGGTCAGGGCCAGTTCAAGGTCTGGGACTCCGTGCTGTCTGAAGAAGCGGTGCTGGCCTTCGAATACGGTTACGCCACTGCGGAACCACGCACTCTGACCATCTGGGAAGCGCAGTTCGGTGACTTCGCCAACGGTGCGCAGGTGGTTATTGACCAGTTCATCTCTTCCGGCGAGCAGAAATGGGGCCGTATGTGTGGCCTGGTAATGCTGCTGCCGCACGGTTACGAAGGCCAGGGTCCGGAGCACTCCTCCGCGCGTCTGGAACGTTATCTGCAGCTCTGCGCTGAGCAGAACATGCAGGTTTGCGTACCTTCTACCCCGGCGCAGGTTTACCACATGCTGCGTCGTCAGGCGCTGCGCGGTATGCGTCGTCCGCTGGTGGTCATGTCACCAAAATCCCTGCTGCGTCACCCACTGGCGGTGTCCAGCCTGGATGAGCTGGCGAATGGCACCTTCCTGCCTGCCATCGGTGAGATTGACGAACTGGATCCGCAGGCTGTGAAGCGTGTGGTGATGTGTTCTGGTAAGGTTTATTACGACCTGCTGGAACAGCGCCGTAAGAACGATCAGAAAGATGTCGCCATCGTGCGTATCGAACAGCTTTATCCATTCCCGCACCAGGCGGTGCAGGAAGCGCTGAAACCGTATGCTCACGTGCATGATTTTGTCTGGTGCCAGGAAGAGCCGCTCAACCAGGGCGCATGGTACTGCAGTCAGCATCATTTCCGTGAAGTGATTCCATTTGGGTCTGCCCTGCGTTATGCAGGTCGCCCGGCCTCCGCCTCTCCGGCGGTAGGGTATATGTCCGTTCACCAGAAGCAGCAACAAGATCTGGTCAATGACGCGCTGAACGTCGATTAATTAAAGGATACATAATGAGTAGCGTAGATATTCTTGTTCCCGACCTGCCTGAATCTGTAGCAGATGCGACCGTCGCTACCTGGCACAAAAAACCAGGCGATGCCGTTAAGCGCGATGAAGTGCTGGTAGAAATCGAAACTGACAAAGTGGTACTGGAAGTACCGGCTTCGGCGGATGGCGTTCTGGACGCGGTGCTGGAAGACGAAGGCACCACCGTAACCTCTCGCCAGATCCTGGGTCGCCTGCGTGAAGGCAACAGTGCGGGCAAAGAGTCCAGCGCGAAGTCTGAAGAGAAAGCCTCTACGCCGGCTCAGCGCCAGCAGGCTTCTCTGGAAGAACAGACCAACGATGCGCTCAGCCCGGCGATCCGTCGCCTGCTGGCTGAACACAGCCTTGACCCGGCAGCCATCAAAGGTACCGGTGTAGGCGGTCGTCTGACCCGTGAAGACATCGACAAACACCTGGCGAAAGCGCCTGCTCAGGCAGAAGCGAAAGCCCCTGTGGCAGCACCAGCAGCACAGCCTGCTCTGGGTGCGCGCAGTGAAAAACGTGTACCAATGACTCGCCTGCGTAAGCGTGTGGCAGAGCGTCTGCTGGAAGCGAAAAACTCCACCGCGATGCTGACCACCTTCAACGAAGTGAACATGAAGCCAATCATGGACCTGCGTAAGCAGTACGGTGACGCCTTTGAAAAACGTCACGGTATCCGTCTGGGCTTTATGTCCTTCTACGTGAAAGCGGTTGTTGAAGCGCTGAAACGCTACCCGGAAGTGAACGCGTCCATCGATGGTGATGACGTGGTTTACCACAACTATTTCGACGTCAGCATGGCGGTATCTACCCCACGTGGCCTGGTGACCCCGGTTCTGCGTGATGTGGATACCCTGGGTATGGCTGACATCGAGAAAAATATTAAAGAGCTGGCCGTGAAAGGCCGCGACGGCAAGCTGACCGTAGACGACCTGACCGGCGGTAACTTCACCATTACCAACGGTGGCGTATTTGGCTCGCTGATGTCTACCCCGATCATCAACCCGCCGCAGAGCGCGATCCTGGGTATGCATGCCATTAAAGATCGTCCGATGGCGGTAGACGGTAAAGTGGAGATCCTGCCAATGATGTATCTGGCGCTCTCTTACGATCACCGCCTGATCGACGGCCGCGAGTCCGTAGGCTTCCTGGTAGCGATTAAAGAGCTGCTGGAAGATCCAACGCGTCTGCTGCTGGACGTCTAGTCCCTTTTAGCATCACCTGCCCTGTAGGCCGGATACGCCTTGCGCCGGCCTGCAGGTTTGAAGATAACGATTACCCTGAAGGATGGATAGAACACATGAACTTACATGAATATCAGGCCAAACAGCTGTTTGCCCGGTATGGCTTACCGGCTCCGGTGGGTTATGCCTGTACTACCCCGCGTGAAGCAGAAGAAGCCGCATCTAAAATCGGTTCCGGCCCGTGGGTAGTTAAATGTCAGGTTCACGCTGGTGGCCGTGGTAAAGCGGGCGGTGTGAAGGTTGTTAAGAGCAAAGAAGAAATTCGTGCATTTGCTGAACATTGGCTCGGCAAGCGTCTGGTCACTTACCAGACAGATGCGAACGGCCAGCCAGTCAACCAGATCCTGGTTGAAGCGGCAACCGACATCGCGAAAGAGCTGTATCTGGGCGCGGTGGTTGACCGTAGTTCACGTCGCGTGGTGTTCATGGCGTCTACCGAAGGCGGCGTGGAAATCGAAAAAGTGGCAGAAGAGACGCCACACCTGATCCACAAAGTGGCTATCGATCCACTGGCAGGTCCAATGCCTTACCAGGGCCGTGAGCTGGCGTTCAAACTGGGTCTGGAAGGCAAGCTGGTTCAGCAGTTCACCAAGATCTTCATGGGTCTGGCGACCATCTTCCTGGAGCGCGATCTGGCGCTGATCGAGATTAACCCGCTGGTGATCACCACTCAGGGCGATCTGATCTGCCTCGATGGCAAACTGGGTGCTGACGGCAATGCTCTGTTCCGCCAGCCGGATCTGCGTGAAATGCGCGACCAGTCCCAGGAAGACCCGCGTGAAGCGCAGGCTGCACAGTGGGAACTGAACTACGTGGCACTGGATGGCAACATCGGCTGCATGGTTAACGGTGCGGGCCTGGCAATGGGTACCATGGACATCGTTAAGCTGCACGGCGGCGAGCCAGCGAACTTCCTCGACGTGGGCGGTGGCGCAACCAAAGAGCGCGTAACCGAAGCGTTCAAAATCATTCTCTCTGACGACAACGTGAAAGCTGTTCTGGTGAACATCTTCGGCGGTATCGTACGTTGCGACCTGATCGCAGACGGTATCATCGGCGCGGTGGAAGAAGTGGGCGTTAACGTCCCGGTTGTTGTGCGTCTGGAAGGTAACAACGCTGAACTCGGCGCGAAAAAACTGGCTGACAGCGGCCTGAATATTATTGCAGCGAAAAGTCTGACGGATGCAGCTCAGCAGGTTGTTGCCGCAGTGGAGGGGAAATAATGTCAGTTTTAATTAATAAAGATACCAAGGTTATCTGCCAGGGCTTCACCGGTAGCCAGGGGACTTTCCACTCCGAACAGGCGATTGCCTACGGTACGCAGATGGTTGGCGGCGTAACCCCAGGTAAAGGGGGCACCACGCACCTGGGCCTGCCGGTGTTCAACACCGTGCGTGAAGCCGTAGAAGCGACGGGCGCAACCGCGACTGTTATCTACGTACCGGCACCGTTCTGCAAAGACTCCATTCTGGAAGCGATCGACGCAGGCATCAAACTGATCATCACCATCACTGAAGGTATCCCGACGCTGGATATGCTGACCGTGAAAGTGAAGCTGGACGAAGCGGGCGTGCGTATGATCGGCCCGAACTGCCCGGGCGTGATCACCCCAGGCGAATGCAAAATCGGCATCATGCCAGGTCACATTCACAAACCGGGCAAAGTGGGCATCGTCTCCCGTTCCGGTACGCTGACCTATGAAGCGGTTAAGCAGACCACCGACTACGGCTTCGGCCAGTCCACCTGTGTGGGCATCGGCGGTGACCCAATCCCAGGCTCTAACTTCATCGATATCCTGAAGCTGTTCCAGGAAGATCCACAGACCGAAGCGATCGTTATGATCGGTGAGATCGGGGGTAGCGCGGAAGAAGAAGCCGCTGCTTACATCAAAGAACACGTAACCAAGCCAGTAGTCGGTTACATCGCGGGTGTGACGGCGCCGAAAGGTAAGCGTATGGGTCACGCAGGCGCGATTATCGCCGGTGGTAAAGGTACGGCTGATGAGAAATTCGCAGCGCTGGAAGCCGCAGGCGTGAAGACCGTTCGCAGCCTGGCGGATATCGGCGAAGCACTGAAATCCATCATTAAGTAAGTCCTCTCTGCGCCCTGAAAAGGGCGCGTTGAAATAAAAAAATGTCCGTTTCGACATGGTTGGCCGCTGTAAAGCGGCCTTTTTTATTGCGCACGGGACGACATGAAATAGTCACGAATGGGTGTTAATTTGCAGGGCAGGAAAAGTAAAATAATTGTTGTTTATTTGCTTCAAAGAGAACGAGTGGAAAAAAACAAAAAACGCACTAAAATTTATGTCCTGGATTAATCATTCATTCTTCCACATCTGAGTTAATAAAAATCACTTCTGTTTATATCAATCTTTCTACTCGATAACCTTAATTGTATTTCATATACATATCTTTAACATGGTTTTTACTATGTTTACCACATCAAAACACAATTAACATACCTCATTATTTTTGATTTAAATCAATGTTTAATGCTTGGAAAAAAGCATCAAAAAGCGCTAAATTGTGCCCGATCAAAATGGCTGAAAAGTGGTAATTTTGCTATATATTGATCGCCGTCGAAAAACGTAAATGTGATTCAATAAAAACCTGTTTATTGTAAGGGTTTTGCAGCGTATTATATTTACGGGATCAATTTGAGTTTTTTATTAACGTATTTGTAACCTTTCATCACTGCTTTTTCCTGTTGTAGAGAATAGGCAACGAAGAAGGGGAGCAGATAACTTTGTATTGGGGCATGCGTGTGGATCCGTTGCTAACGGGGTTCACTCTCGGAGTCTTCATGCGATGAGCAAGGAGTCATAATGTTAGACGTAGTCGAACTGTCGCGCTTACAGTTTGCCTTGACCGCGATGTACCACTTCCTGTTTGTGCCGCTGACGCTCGGTATGGCGTTCCTGCTGGCCATCATGGAAACGGTATACGTTCTCTCCGGCAAACAGATTTATAAAGATATGACCAAGTTCTGGGGCAAGTTGTTTGGTATCAACTTCGCACTGGGCGTGGCTACCGGTTTGACCATGGAGTTCCAGTTCGGGACTAACTGGTCATATTATTCCCACTATGTAGGGGATATCTTCGGTGCGCCGCTGGCCATTGAAGGTCTGATGGCCTTCTTCCTCGAATCCACCTTTGTAGGTCTGTTCTTCTTCGGCTGGGACCGTCTGGGCAAAGTCCAGCATATGGCGGTGACCTGGCTGGTGGCATTAGGGTCTAACCTGTCCGCGCTGTGGATCCTGGTGGCAAACGGCTGGATGCAGAACCCGATTGCGTCTGATTTCAACTTCGAAACCATGCGTATGGAGATGGTCAGCTTTGCCGAGCTGGTGCTGAACCCGGTCGCACAGGTTAAATTCGTCCACACCGTGGCATCTGGCTATGTGTGCGGCGCGATGTTCATCCTGGGCATCAGTTCCTACTACATGCTGCGTGGTCGTGACTTCGCCTTTGCCAAGCGTTCCTTTGCTATCGCTGCAAGCTTCGGTATGGCTGCAATCCTCTCCGTTATCGTTCTGGGTGATGAATCCGGTTACGAGATGGGTGATGTGCAGAAAACCAAACTTGCCGCAATCGAAGCTGAATGGGAAACCCAACCGGCGCCTGCTGCCTTTACCCTGTTCGGTATTCCGGACCAGGATGCGCAGGAAAACCGCTTCGCCATTCAAATTCCTTACGCGCTCGGTATCATCGCTACCCGTTCTGTTGATAAACAGGTGACGGGTCTGAAAGAACTGATGGAGCAGCACGAAGGCCGTATCCGTAACGGTATGAAAGCCTACGCTCTGCTGGAACAGCTGCGTGCCGGTTCTACCGACCAGGCCGTTCGTGACCAGTTCAACGACGTGAAGAAAGATCTGGGCTACGGTCTGCTGCTGAAACGCTATACCCCGAACGTCTCCGACGCGACGGAAGCGCAGATCCAGATGGCAACCAAAGACTCTATTCCACGCGTAGCGCCACTCTACTTTGCCTTCCGTATCATGGTGGGCTGCGGCATCATCATGCTGCTGATCATTGCGGCGTCCTTCTGGTCTGTGATTCGTAACCGCATCGGCGAGAAAAAATGGCTGCTGCGTACGGCGCTGTATGCTATCCCGCTGCCGTGGATCGCTATTGAGTCCGGTTGGTTTGTTGCGGAATATGGCCGTCAGCCATGGGCGATTGGTGAGGTGCTGCCAACGGCGGTGGCCAACTCCTCGCTGACAGCAGGCGATCTGATCTTCTCAATGCTGCTGATCTGTGGTCTGTACACCCTGTTCCTGGTGGCTGAACTGTTCCTGATGTTCAAGTTCGCGCGCCTTGGCCCAAGCAGCCTGAAAACCGGTCGCTATCACTACGAGCAGTCCGGTGTGACTACTCAGCCGGCACGCTAAGACAGGAGTCATCAAATGATCGATTATGAAGTATTGCGTTTTATCTGGTGGCTGTTGATCGGTGTTCTGCTGATCGGTTTTGCTGTCACGGATGGTTTCGACATGGGGGTGGGGATGCTCACCCGTTTCCTCGGTCGTAATGACACCGAGCGTCGAATCATGATCAACTCCATCGCCCCGCACTGGGACGGTAACCAGGTGTGGCTGATCACCGCAGGCGGCGCGCTGTTTGCTGCCTGGCCGATGGTCTACGCGGCTGCGTTCTCCGGTTTCTACGTGGCGATGATTCTGGTACTGGCGTCTTTATTCTTCCGTCCGGTAGGTTTCGACTACCGTTCCAAGATTGAAGACACCCGCTGGCGTAACATGTGGGACTGGGGCATCTTCATTGGTAGCTTCGTTCCACCGCTGGTGATTGGTGTGGCATTCGGTAACCTGCTGCAGGGTGTACCGTTCCACATGGACGAGTACATGCGTCTGTACTACACCGGTAACTTCTTCCAGCTGCTGAATCCGTTTGGTCTGCTGGCAGGCGTAGTCAGTGTGGCGATGATCATCACCCAGGGCGCAACCTACCTGCAGATGCGTACTGTTGGTGAGCTGCACCTGCGTTCTCGTGCGACGGCTCAGGTTGCCGCGCTGATCACGCTGATCTGCTTCGCGCTGGCAGGTGTCTGGGTGGTATACGGTATTGATGGTTACGTGGTGACCTCTGCCATTAACCACGTCGCACCGTCTAACCCGCTGACCAAAGAAGTGGCGCGTGAGGCCGGTGCATGGCTGGTGAACTTCAACACGATGCCTGTGCTGTGGGCTATTCCGGCGCTGGGTGTGTTGCTGCCGCTGCTGACAGTACTGACGTCTCGTCTGGAAAAAGGTGCTCTGGCGTTCGTCTTCTCTTCACTGACGCTGGCGTGCATCATCCTGACTGCAGGTATCGCTATGTTCCCATTCGTGATGCCATCCAGCACCATGCTGAATGCTAGCCTGACTATGTGGGATGCAACCTCCAGCCATATGACGCTGAACTTAATGACTTATGTTGCTTGCGTGTTCGTTCCGATTGTTCTGGCCTACACCATCTGGTGTTACTGGAAAATGTTCGGTCGTATCACTAAAGAACATATCGAAAGCAACACCCACTCTATGTACTAAGTAAGGAGCTGAATATGTGGTATTTCGCATGGATTTTAGGGACGCTTCTTGCCTGTGCTTTTGGTGTCATCACTGCCCTGGCGCTTGAGCACGTTGAAGCGACTAAAGCGGGTGAAGAAAAACACTAATGAATATTATCGCAACGTTATATGCGGTAATGGATAAGCGCCCGCTACGGGCGCTTTCTTTAGTGATGGCATTACTGCTGGCAGGGTGTATCTTCTGGGACCCTTCGCGTTTTGCAGCGAAGACCAGCGAGCTTGAGATCTGGCACGGCTTTCTCATTATGTGGGCGGTGTGCGCAGGCGTGATTCACGGCGTGGGCTTTCGTCCGAAAGCGATTCACTGGCAGGGTATTTTCTGTCCGCTTATCGCCGATCTTGTGCTGCTTGCTGGATTGATTTTCTTCTTCTTCTGAATAAGAAATGTCCGTTAACCATATGGGCTTACCCGAGCCCATAAAAATTTACTCTCCGTTTACTTTCTCCCATTCCAAACCATCTTTCCCGCGCGTATAGTAGCGAAGTTTAAAAGCTCTAACTTTTGTTGCATTACCGGGATGTAAAGTGAATACAACGCTGTTTCGATGGCCGGTTCGTGTCTATTACGAAGATACCGATGCCGGTGGTGTGGTTTACCACGCCAGCTACGTTGCTTTTTATGAACGGGCACGCACAGAGATGCTGCGCCATCATCACTTTAGTCAACAGGTGCTGTTGGCTGAGCGAGTTGCCTTCGTGGTACGCAAGATGACGCTTGAGTATTTTGCGCCTGCCAGACTCGACGATATGCTCGAAGTCCAAACTGAAATTACATCAATGCGCGGAACCTCACTGGTTTTCACGCAGCGGATAGTCAATGCAGAGAACACCGTACTGAACTCAGCTGAAGTACTGATTGTCTGTGTTGATCCAACCATAATGAAGCCTCGTGCGCTTCCTAAGTCTATTGTCGCGGAGTTTAAGCAGTGACTGACATGAATATCCTTGATTTGTTCCTGAAGGCAAGCCTTCTGGTTAAACTTATCATGCTGATTTTGATTGGTTTTTCAATCGCATCCTGGGCCATCATCATCCAGAGAACGCGTATTCTCAATGCGGCTGGCCGTGAAGCGGAAGCGTTTGAAGACAAGTTCTGGTCGGGTATCGAACTGTCCCGTCTGTATCAGGAAAGTCAGGGTCGTCGCGATAGTCTCGCTGGCTCCGAACAAATTTTCTACAGCGGATTCAAAGAGTTTGCCCGTCTGCACCGCGCGAACAGTCATGCGCCTGAAGCGGTAGTGGAAGGGGCGTCACGTGCGATGCGTATCTCCATGAACCGCGAACTGGAAAATCTCGAAACGCACATTCCCTTCCTGGGAACGGTGGGTTCCATCAGCCCGTATATCGGCCTGTTTGGTACGGTGTGGGGGATTATGCACGCCTTCATCGCGCTGGGCGCAGTGAAGCAGGCGACGTTGCAGATGGTTGCACCGGGTATTGCAGAAGCACTGATTGCGACCGCTATCGGTCTGTTTGCAGCAATCCCGGCGGTTATGGCTTACAACCGTCTGAACCAGCGCGTGAATAAACTGGAACTGAACTACGACAACTTCATGGAAGAGTTCACCGCGATTCTGCACCGTCAGGCGTTTACCAGCACCGAGAGCAACAAGGGGTAAACCATGGCCAGATCGCGTGGACGAGGTCGTCGCGAGCTCAAGTCCGAAATCAATATCGTTCCGCTGCTGGACGTACTGCTGGTGTTGCTGCTGATCTTTATGGCGACAGCGCCCATCATTACCCAGAGCGTGGAAGTTGATCTGCCGGATGCGACAGAATCACAGGCGGTAAGCACCAATGACGATCCTCCGGTCATCATTGAGGTTTCCGGCGTAGGGCAATACAGCGTCGTGGTAGAGAAAGATCGTATGGATCAGCTACCGCCGGAGCAGGTGATTGCTGAAGCGCAACGACGCCTGGAGTCAAATCCGAAAACGGTCTTCTTAATCGGTGGGGCGAAAGACGTGCCTTACGATGAAATTATTAAAGCGCTGAACTTGCTACATAGTGCGGGTGTTAAGTCGGTTGGCTTAATGACTCAGCCTATTTGATCATCCGCGTAGTTTTTGGGAACCGATAGTGTCAAAGGCAACCGAACAGAACGACAAGCTTAAGCGAGCGATAATCGTCTCCGCAGTGCTGCATGTGATCCTTTTTGCAGGGCTGATCTGGAGTTCGTTCGACGAGCATATTGATGCATCAGCGGGCGGTGGTGGAGGATCTTCCATTGACGCCGTCATGGTGGATCCCGGTGCGGTCGTGCAAAACTATAATCGTCAGCAACAGCAGCAGGCGAGCGCAAAACGGGCTGAAGAGCAGCGAGAAAAACAGGCGCAACAGCAAGCGGAAGAACTGCGCGAAAAGCAGGCCGCCGAGCAGGAACGTCTGAAGCAGCTTGAGAAAGAACGTTTGCAGGCGCAGGAAGCCGCGAAAGAGCAGGCACAACAGCAGAAGCAAGCCGAAGAGGCCGCGAAGAAAGCCCAGGAACAGCAAAAGCAGGCGGAAGAGGCGGCAGCGAAAGCCGCAGCGGATGCCAAAGCACAGGCTGATGCCCAGGCGAAATTAGCGGCAGAAGCGGCGAAGAAAGCCGCTGCCGACGCCCAGAAGAAAGCGGAAGCGGAAGCCGCGAAGAAAGCCGCCGCTGATGCTCAGAAGAAAGCGGAAGCGGAAGCCGCGAAGAAAGCCGCTGCTGATGCTCAGAAGAAAGCTGAAGCAGAAGCCGCGAAAAAAGCCGCTCAGGAAGCCGAGAAGAAAGCGGCTGCCGAGGCGGCGAAGAAAGCCGCTGCAGCCGAGAAAGCGGCCGCAGAAAAAGCCGCTGCTGCTGAAAAAGCGGCTGCTGAGAAGGCCGCTGCCGATAAGAAAGCGGCTGCTGAAAAAGCCGCTGCGAAAAAGGCCGCTGCTGCGGAGAAAGCCGCTGCCGCTGCGGGCGTTGACGATCTGCTGGGCGATCTCAGTTCTGGTAAGAATGCGCCGAAAACAGGCGGTGGGGCGAAAGGAAACAACGCAGCACCGACAGGAAGTGGTAACACTAAGAGTAACGGTGCGACAGGGGCTGAAATCAATGGCTATGCTGCGCAGATTAAATCCGCTATCGAAAGCCGATTCTATGATGCGTCTTCCTATACTGGTAAAACGTGTACGCTGCGTATAAAACTGGCGCCGGACGGCATGCTTCTTGATATTAAGTCTGAAGGTGGGGATCCCGCTTTATGTACTGCAGCACTGGCTGCAGCACGTCAGGCGAAGATGCCTAAACCACCGTCTCAGGCAGTCTATGAAGTCTTTAAAAATGCACCGCTGGACTTCAAACCTTAAGTTACATTTTCCCCGTGCAAACGGGGAAAAATAGACCAGGTTTAGTCACAGGGTTCGGTAGTTTTGTCTATTTGGGTTTGTTAACATTCTGCTAAATTATCGTGGGTAAGGTTACCCAGATAAGGGAGATATGATGAAGCAGGCATTACGTGTAGCATTTAGTTTCTTAATGCTGTGGGCAGCTGTACTGCACGCAGAAGTACGTATCGAGATCACCCAGGGGGTGGACTCGGCACGCCCAATCGGTGTAGTTCCATTCCAGTGGGCTGGCCCTGGCGCGGCGCCTGAAGATGCCGGCGGCATCGTGGCAGCTGACCTGCGTAACAGCGGTAAATTCAACCCGTTAGATCGTTCTCGTCTGCCTCAGCAGCCGGGTAGCGCGCAGGAAGTTCAGCCTGCTGCGTGGTCTGCACTGGGCATTGATGCCGTGGTTGTCGGTCAGGTTACCCCTAACCCGGACGGCTCTTACAACGTGGCCTGGCAGCTGGTGGATACCGGCGGTGCACCGGGTACCGTTCTGGCTCAGAACTCTTACAAGGTCACTAAACAGTACCTGCGCTATGCGGCTCACGCTGCCAGCGATGCGGTATTCGAAAAACTGACCGGTATTAAAGGCGCGTTCCGTACCCGTATCGCCTATGTGGTACAGACCAACGGCGGCCAGTTCCCGTATGAGCTCCGCGTATCTGACTACGACGGCTACAACCAGTTCCTGGTGAAACGCTCTTCTCAGCCGCTGATGTCTCCAGCCTGGTCTCCGGACGGATCTAAACTGGCCTACGTGACCTTCGAAAGCGGTCGTTCTGCGCTGGTTATCCAGACGCTGGCTAACGGTGCTGTTCGTCAGGTGGCGTCGTTCCCGCGTCACAACGGTGCACCTTCGTTCTCGCCGGACGGCTCTAAGCTGGCCTTTGCGCTGTCTAAAACCGGTAGCCTGAACCTGTACGTGATGGACATTGGTTCTGGTCAGATCCGTCAGGTGACGGATGGTCGCAGCAATAACACCGAACCATCATGGTTCCCGGATAGCCAGAACCTGGCGTTTACCTCTGACCAGGCAGGCCGTCCACAAATCTATAAAGTGAACATCAACGGCGGTGCTCCGCAGCGTATCACCTGGGAAGGCTCTCAGAACCAGAACGCAGACGTGAGCAGCGACGGCAAATTTATGGTAATGGTCAGCTCCAACGGTGGGCAGCAGCACATTGCCAAACAAGATCTGGTAGCGGGTGGCGTCCAAGTTCTGTCGTCAACGTTCCTGGATGAAACGCCAAGTCTGGCACCTAACGGCACTATGGTAATCTACAGCTCTTCTCAGGGGATGGGATCTGTGCTGAATCTGGTTTCTACAGATGGGCGTTTCAAAGCGCGTATTCCGGCAACTGATGGTCAGGTAAAATCACCTGCCTGGTCGCCGTATCTGTAAATAATAATTAATTGATTACTAAAGGAATCATAGAAATGCAACTGAACAAAGTGCTGAAGGGGCTGATGATCGCTCTGCCTGTAATGGCAATCGCAGCGTGTTCTTCTAACAAGAACGCCAGCAATGACCAGAGCGGCGAAGGCATGATGGGTGCCGGCACCGGTATGGACGCTAACGGCAATGGCAACATGTCTTCTGAAGAGCAAGCGCGTCTTCAGATGCAGCAGCTGCAGCAGAACAACATCGTTTACTTCGATCTGGATAAATACGATATCCGTTCTGACTTCGCTGCGATGCTGGATGCTCACGCTAACTTCCTGCGTAGCAACCCGTCTTACAAAGTCACCGTAGAAGGTCACGCGGACGAACGTGGTACTCCAGAGTACAACATCTCCCTGGGTGAACGTCGTGCTAACGCTGTTAAAATGTACCTGCAGGGTAAAGGCGTTTCTGCTGACCAGATCTCCATCGTTTCTTACGGTAAAGAAAAACCTGCAGTACTGGGTCATGACGAAGCGGCTTACGCCAAAAACCGTCGTGCCGTACTGGTTTACTAAGAGAATTGCATGAGCAGTAACTTCAGACATCATCTGTTGAGTCTGTCGTTACTGGTTGGAATAGCGGCCCCCTGGGCCGCTTTTGCTCAGGCACCAATCAGTAGTGTCGGCTCAGGCTCGGTAGAAGACCGGGTCACTCAACTCGAGCGTATTTCTAACGCTCACAGTCAGCTTTTAACCCAACTCCAGCAACAACTTTCCGATAACCAAAACGATATTGACTCCCTTCGTGGTCAGATTCAGGAGAGCCAGTATCAGCTTAACCAGGTTGTGGAACGTCAGAAGCAGATCTTGCTGCAGATTGATAGCCTGAGCAGCGGTGGTGCAGCAGCGCAACCAGCAGCGGGCGATCAAAGTGGGGCGACGACAGACGTGCCAGCACCCGCAGCCGATGCTTCTGCCTCGACAGGTGCGCCTGTGCAGAGCGGTGACGCGAATACGGATTACAACGCGGCTATTGCACTGGTACAGGATAAATCGCGCCAGGATGACGCTATCGTTGCGTTTCAGAACTTTGTTAAGAAGTACCCGGATTCCACTTATCAGCCAAACGCGAATTATTGGCTGGGTCAGTTGAATTACAACAAGGGTAAAAAGGACGATGCGGCGTTTTATTTCGCTTCAGTGGTGAAAAATTACCCAAAATCGCCAAAAGCGCCTGATGCGATGTTTAAGGTCGGCGTGATCATGCAGGACAAAGGTGACACTGCGAAAGCCAAAGCGGTTTATCAGCAGGTGGTCGCAAAATTCCCCGGCACGGAAGGGGCCAAACAGGCGCAAAAACGTCTGAGTTCGATGGGATGATTATCGCATGACCAGAAATCGCGTTATTTCTGGTCGTGCAGCATGATTACTAAGCAGTTAAGTGATCTTCATCGAAATTTTTGTTGCGCAGAATTCTTAAATCAGTAATATATGCCGCCGTTGCCACGGGATATCAAACAACGTGAAAGCAGCATAAAAGTGGGTCGTTAGCTCAGTTGGTAGAGCAGTTGACTTTTAATCAATTGGTCGCAGGTTCGAATCCTGCACGACCCACCACTTAAAGCAGTTCCGGCAGTACAGAGTGGGTGATTAGCTCAGTTGGTAGAGCATCTCCTTTACACGGAGGGGGTCGGCGGTTCGAGCCCGTCATCACCCACCACTCGGGTCGTTAGCTCAGTTGGTAGAGCAGTTGACTTTTAATCAATTGGTCGCAGGTTCGAATCCTGCACGACCCACCAATTTAATTGGTTCCGAGTGATAATTCAGGCAACACCCAGATGGGTCGTTAGCTCAGTTGGTAGAGCAGTTGACTTTTAATCAATTGGTCGCAGGTTCGAATCCTGCACGACCCACCAGCCTGAATAAATTTGAAGTACATCCCGCAAGGGGTCGTTAGCTCAGTTGGTAGAGCAGTTGACTTTTAATCAATTGGTCGCAGGTTCGAATCCTGCACGACCCACCAATTTTGATATCTTACTCAGATGTCAAATGTGAAGGATAACGTTGCTTTAGCAACGGCCCGAAGGGCGAGGCAACGCCGAGTAATCCTGCACGACCCACCAATGTTAAAAAGCGCCCTAAAGGCGCTTTTTTGCTATCTGCGATA
Source organism: Enterobacter cloacae complex sp. R_G8 (assembly GCF_024599795.1). Lineage (NCBI taxonomy): Bacteria > Pseudomonadati > Pseudomonadota > Gammaproteobacteria > Enterobacterales > Enterobacteriaceae > Enterobacter > Enterobacter cloacae complex sp. R_G8. The sequence continues at coordinate 3,673,496 of NZ_CP102246.1, read as the reverse complement.
CAACAAATGCTCCTCACATCTATTCCCGGTGACTTTTCATTCCAGATTCGCTATCTTGTTTAGTATACAAAACACAATTGCCGCAAGTTTTGCTATGTCAGGCAAAAGAAAGGCAATATTGTTAAGCCAGTAAAACGAGAAGCCATAATGAGCGTGATGTTTGATCCTGAAGCCGCAATCTATCCCTTCCCGCCGAAGCCTGTTCCGCTGAGCATGGATGAAAAGCAGTTCTACCGTGAGAAAATCAAGCGTCTTCTCAAAGAGCGAGATGCAGTGATGGTGGCACATTACTACACCGATCCGGAAATCCAGCAGCTGGCGGAAGAGACCGGAGGCTGTATTTCTGATTCTCTGGAGATGGCGCGCTTTGGTGCAAAACATCCTGCTTCCACGCTACTGGTTGCGGGGGTGCGTTTTATGGGGGAAACGGCAAAAATCCTCAGCCCTGAAAAAACCATCCTGATGCCGACCCTAAACGCCGAGTGTTCACTCGATCTCGGCTGTCCGATTGACGAGTTCTCGGCCTTCTGTGACGCCCATCCTGACCGTACCGTGGTGGTTTACGCCAATACGTCGGCAGCAGTGAAAGCGCGCGCAGACTGGGTTGTTACATCGAGCATCGCCGTTGAACTGATTGAACATCTGGACAGTCTGGGCGAGAAGATTATCTGGGCACCTGACCGCCATCTCGGCAATTATGTCCAGAAGCAGACCGGGGCAGACGTGCTCTGCTGGCAGGGGGCCTGTATCGTTCATGACGAGTTCAAGACGCAGGCGCTGGCCCGCATGAAGGCCCTTTATCCTGACGCCGCTATCCTTGTTCACCCTGAATCTCCGCAGTCGATTGTCGACATGGCCGATGCCGTGGGCTCCACCAGCCAGCTTATTAACGCTGCCAGAACGTTGCCTCACAAGCAGCTTATCGTGGCGACCGATCGCGGAATCTTCTACAAGATGCAACAGGCCGTGCCGGAGAAAGAGCTTCTCGAAGCGCCTACCGCAGGTGAGGGGGCCACGTGCCGCAGCTGTGCGCACTGTCCGTGGATGGCGATGAACGGCCTGAAAGCGATTGCTGAAGGGTTAGAAACTGGCGGTGCGGCGCATGAAATCCATGTGGATGCCGCCCTGCGTGAAGGCGCGTTAGTTCCACTTAACCGCATGCTGGATTTTGCAGCTACACTACGTACTTAATTCACTACGTCCCGGGGAAAAGATGGATTTTTTTAGCACACAAAACATTCTGGTTCATATACCGATTGGTGCAGGTGGCTATGACCTGTCATGGATTGAGGCCGTTGGCACGCTGGCGGGATTGCTCTGTATCTGGCTCGCAAGCCTGGAGAAGATCAGCAATTACGCGTTCGGGTTAATTAACGTCACACTGTTTGCGATTATCTTCTTCCAGATCCAGCTGTACGCCAGCCTGCTTTTGCAGCTGTTCTTTTTTGCGGCCAATATCTATGGGTGGTACGCATGGTCGCGGCAGAACAGTCAGCAGGAAGCCGAGCTGCAGATCCGCTGGTTACCCTTGCCGAAAGCCATCGCCTGGTTTGTCGCCTGTGTGGTCGCCATTGGTTTAATGACAGTCTACATTAACCCGGTATTTGCTTTCCTGACCCGCATTGCTGTGGCGGTTATGTCCGGCATCGGTTTGCATGTGACGATGCCGGAGCTTCAGCCGGATGCTTTCCCGTTCTGGGATTCCTGCATGATGGTGTTGTCGATTGCGGCGATGATCCTGATGACCCGTAAATACGTTGAGAACTGGCTGCTGTGGGTCATCATCAATGTCATCAGCGTGGTGGTTTTCGCGCTGCAGGGTGTCTATGCGATGTCGCTGGAATATCTGCTCCTGACCTTCATTGCCCTGAACGGAAGCCGGATGTGGATTAACAGCGCGCGTGAGCGAGGCTCACACGCGCTGTCCAGTTAATGGTGGTGATGATGTGAATGGCCGGACTGCGCCTCATTCAGGTGGCAATCCGGCCCGTTACAGGGCTGGTACTCCATCTGGATGGTCGCGTGACCAATTTCATAGTGATGTTCAAGAAAGTGCTGGATGCGTTCGAGTAGCGCATCGTGGTCATGAGGTGGAATAACCTGCACATGTAACGTCATAACCGGTTTCTCGCCCACCAGCCAGACGTGTACATGGTGGACGTTACGCACTTCCGGAACCGAACGGTGCAGATTCCGTTTCAACTCGGCGATATCCACAGAGGCGGGGGCTCCCTCCAGCAACTCATTGACGCTCTCCTTCAATAGCCGCCAGGCGCTGCGTAAAACCAGACACGAGACCAGCACTGAAAGAATCGGGTCGACAGGTGTCCAGCCGGTATAGAGGATCACCAGTGCGGCAATAATGGCCCCCACGGAGCCCAGCAAATCCCCCAGCACGTGCAAGGCCGCCGCTCGCACGTTGAGGTTTTTTTCCTCACTGCCACGATGCAAAATCCAGAATGCCAGGATATTGGCAAGCAGTCCCGCCACGGCAATCACCATCATTGTCGTCCCGGCAACCGGCTGAGGGTGTCTGAAGCGCTGAATCGCCTCCCAGACGATAAGAATGGTAATGACCACCAGCGCAATCGCGTTAACAAACGCGGCAAGGGTCGTCAGCCTCAGCCAGCCGAACGTATGGCGTGCGTTAGGGGGGCGGCGGGCAAACTGCACGGCCAGCAAGGCGAAAAGCAGCGCCGCTGCATCCGTAAGCATATGCCCGGCGTCAGCCAGCAGTGCCAGAGAGCCGGAGACCAGACCACCGATGACCTCAATAATCATGAAGGTTGCGGTGACGCCGAAGGCCAACAGCAGGCGTTTAGCGTTGTCGTCGCCGGAAGCGTGTGAATGTGTGTGTGCCATGTTATCTTTCCTGATTCGTTATCGTTTTTAGTGTAGCGTTTTTAATAGGTTACTCAAAAAGAAAGGAGAGCCTGGGCTCTCCTTTTATCCTTAAATCACCAACCGGTTACTGGGTAGTACCATCCGTTTTGGTATTGGCATCATCGCCCACTTTGTCATTCGCGTCCGGGCAACGGCCGTCTTTACACATCGTGTTTTTGTGAACCTCATCCTTGCTCATATTGTCATGATTCATGGTGCCGGAGTCGGTACCATTAGGGTGCAGCATCGTGCCACCGGTATTGGTGTTTCCATTATTAATCTGACTATTATCGACATTGTTCGGGGCGACGTTCTGCTTGGCATCAGGGGCGACCTGGCCTGCCGCCGCAGCCGCGTTTGCATCGCCGTTACCCGATGAGCCCGTTTCGGCCGCAAGAACGCTGCCGCTTGCCAGGGTGAGGGTTGCCGTCAGGAAGAGGGTTGCCAGTTTCGTCATTTTCATCATGGTGCTCCTGTTCTTGTCGTTACGCTGGATAACATTCTCCAACAGTGCATCTTTTTCAGAGGCGAAAGATCCCGCCAGACGGACTTACGTCAGTAGGGAATCGCGTTTAAGCAAGTAAAAATGGTTGTTACAGTTAAAAAGCATAGGTTAGATCTCGTTTTTCGCTATTTTGTGGCGATTTTTAGGCGAATTCCAGGAATTATCTGCGTGAAGTGTAAAACCGTGTTTACACTTCCTGGTCGACAAGATAGATTGAAAGGATTGCTTTCATTACTAAAGATATGGCAGAGCTGGAAAGAAGATGAATTATCAGAACGACGATTTACGTATTAAAGAGATCAATGAGTTATTACCTCCTGTAGCACTCCTTGAGAAATTCCCCGCCACTGAAAATGCCGCAAACACGGTTTCTCATGCTCGTAAAGCGATCCACAAGATCCTGAAAGGTAATGACGATCGTCTTCTGGTGGTGATTGGTCCGTGCTCTATTCACGATCCTGCCGCGGCAAAAGAGTATGCCGCGAGACTGCTCCAGCTGCGCGAAGAGCTTAAAGATGAGCTGGAGATTGTGATGCGCGTGTACTTTGAAAAGCCGCGCACCACCGTTGGCTGGAAAGGACTGATTAACGATCCGCATATGGACAACAGCTTCCAGATTAACGACGGTCTGCGCATTGCGCGCAAGCTGCTGCTGGAGATCAACGACAGTGGCCTTCCAGCCGCCGGTGAGTTCCTGGATATGATTACGCCACAATATCTGGCAGATCTGATGAGCTGGGGCGCCATTGGCGCACGTACGACTGAGTCTCAGGTTCACCGTGAACTGGCGTCCGGCCTCTCTTGCCCGGTTGGGTTTAAAAACGGTACCGATGGCACCATCAAAGTCGCGATTGATGCCATCAATGCGGCAGGGGCACCACACTGCTTCCTGTCCGTGACCAAATGGGGTCACTCTGCCATTGTTAACACCAGCGGTAACGGTGACTGCCATATCATTCTGCGCGGCGGTAAAGAGCCTAACTACAGCGCAAAACATGTCGCGGAAGTGAAGGTCGGGCTGGAAAAAGCCGGGCTGCCGCCTCAGGTGATGATCGACTTCAGCCACGCCAACTCCAGCAAGCAGTTCAAAAAGCAGATGGAAGTGGGGGCAGACGTCTGCCAGCAGATTGCCGGCGGTGAGAAGGCGGTGATTGGGGTGATGATTGAAAGCCATCTGGTTGAGGGTAACCAGAACCTCGAAGGCAGCGAGCCGCTGGTCTATGGCAAGAGCGTGACGGATGCCTGCATCGGCTGGGAAGATACCGACGCCATCCTGCGTCAGCTGGCGAATGCGGTAAAAGCCCGTCGCGGTTGATTCTCCCGGCACAAATAAAAAAGCGCGGAAGGCTCCGCGCTTTTTTTATGTCCGGCGAAAATTACTTCGCTTTACCCTGGTTCGCAACAGCCGCGGCTTTCGCTGCGATCTCGTCTGCGTTACCCAGATAGTAGTGTTTGATTGGTTTGAAGTTTTCGTCGAACTCATACACCAGCGGTACGCCAGTCGGGATGTTCAGTTCGAGGATTTCGTCTTCACCCATGTTGTCCAGGTATTTCACCAGCGCGCGCAGGGAGTTACCGTGAGCGGCGATGATCACGCGCTCACCGCTTTTCAGGCGTGGCAGAATGGTTTCGTTCCAGTAAGGCACAACGCGGTCGATGGTCAGCGCCAGGCTCTCGGTGGTTGGCAGCTCAGCGTCGGTCAGTTTCGCGTAACGCGGGTCGTGGCCCGGATAGCGCTCGTCATCTTTGGTCAGCTCTGGTGGGGTTACCGCGAAGCCGCGACGCCACTGTTTAACCTGCTCGTCACCGTATTTCTCAGCGGTTTCGGCTTTGTTCAGACCCTGCAGCGCACCGTAGTGACGCTCGTTCAGTTTCCAGGATTTTTCAACCGGCAGCCAGGCCTGATCCAGTTCGTCCAGCACGTTCCACAGGGTGTGGATGGCACGTTTCAGCACAGAGGTGTAAGCAAAATCAAAGCTGAAGCCTTCTTCTTTCAGCAGTTTACCCGCTGCTTTTGCTTCGCTTACGCCTTTCTCTGACAGATCAACGTCGTACCAACCGGTGAAGCGGTTTTCGTTGTTCCACTGGCTTTCGCCGTGGCGCACCAGAACCAGCTTAGTAATAGCCATCTCTTACTCCTCAAGCATTTTTAGAATGATAACAATTCTCATTATATTGCCGTGGCCGTGCCAGCAGCAACGCTTAACCCTAACCATAGCGAAAATAGTCTCTGAGTGTAAGGTGCTTGTGAATCCAGGGTTATGATTTTGTCTGCGATTGGCGCTATTTTCAGCAAGGCGTGCAGAAAAAAGCCCTCCAGGGGAGGGCTGACGTTGTTGCGGCCGGAGGTTAAGCGTGCGGAGTAAAATGATACTCGGTGACGCTGACGTACTCTTCACCCGGGCGCAGCACACAATCCGGCTGTGGCCATTCGGGATGGTTCGGGCTGTCCGGCAGGAACTCGCTCTCCAGCGCCAGGCCTTGCCAGTCGCTGTACTCATCGTGTTCACGCGCGGTTGTCCCGCCCAGATAGTTACCAGAGTAGAATTGCAGGGCAGGAGCGGAGGTATAGACCGTCATCTGCAGTTTTTCATCCGCAGACCAGACCTGCGCGGCAGGCTGTTTCACATCGCCTTTTGCCTGCAGCAGGAACGCGTGGTCGTAACCTTTTACCTTGCGCTGATCGTCATCGCTGAGGAAATCCCGGGCGATGAATTTTGCACTGCGGAAGTCAAAGCTGGTGCCGCTCACGGACTTCAGCCCCTGATAAGGGATGCCCATTTCATCCACTGGCAGGTATTCATCCGCCAGGATCTGCAGCTTATGGTTGCGCACATCGCACTGATGACCATCGAGGTTGAAGTAGGCGTGGTTGGTCAGGTTGACCGGACACGGCTTGTCGACCGTCGCACGGTATTCAATGGCGATACGGTTGTCGTCGGTCAGCGTAAAGCGTGCGAAAGCGGTAAGATTACCCGGGAACCCCTGGTCGCCATCCAGCGAGTCGAGTGAAAACAGCACTTCGCGGTCGTTTTGCTGGACAATTTTCCAGCGGCGTTTGTCAAATCCTTCCGGTCCACCATGCAGCTGGTTCTCACCCTGGCTTGGCAGCAACGTGTAGCGAACACCGTTGAGCTCAAAACGGCTTTTCGCAATGCGGTTCGCATAGCGCCCGACGGACGCGCCAAGATAGGCGGCCTGGTTGATGTACTGCTCAGGTGACGCGCAGCCGAGAAGGGTTTCGCGTACGCTGCCGTCTGGCATCGGTACGCGGGCGGAGAGCAACGTGGCTCCCCAGTCCATCAGCGTAACCACCATCCCTGCGCCGTTGCGCAGGGTTAACAGGCGATACGGCAGACCATCCGGTGCGAGGGTTGGCGTTTCGTTTAGCACTGTCCGGCTCCTTGTGATGCTTTACAAACATAGAACGTTTCTTTAATGCCCGTTTTGGCTTCGTACTGTTTTTCCACCGCCGACTGGACGGCCGGGACGAGATCTTCCGGCACCAGAGCGACGATGCAGCCACCAAAACCACCACCCGTCATGCGTACACCGCCTTTATCGCCGATGACCGCTTTGACGATCTCCACCAGGGTGTCGATTTGCGGAACGGTGATTTCGAAGTCATCGCGCATGGAGGCGTGGGACTCTGCCATCAGTTCCCCCATACGTTTCAGGTCCCCTTTTGCCAGCGCGGAAGCGGCCTCAACGGTTCGGGCGTTTTCTGTCAGCACATGACGCACACGTTTTGCCACCACCGGATCCAGCTCGTGCGCCACTTTGTTGAATTCGTTAAGCGTCACGTCGCGCAGGGCCGGTTGCTGGAAGAAGCGTGCGCCGGTTTCGCACTGCTCGCGGCGGGTGTTGTACTCGCTGCCCACCAGCGTACGTTTAAAGTTGCTGTTGATAATCACGACCGCGGCACCCTTTGGCAGGGGAACGGCTTTGGTTCCAAGCGTTCGGCAGTCGATCAGTAACGCATGCTCTTTTTTGCCCAGCGCGGAGATAAGCTGGTCCATGATGCCGCAGTTGCAGCCCACAAACTGATTCTCCGCTTCCTGGCCGTTCAGTGCGATTTGCGCCCCGTCCAGCGGCAGATGGTACAGCTGCTGGAAGACGGTTCCCACCGCCACTTCCAGGGATGCCGACGAGCTTAAACCGGCCCCTTGTGGCACGTTGCCGCTGATGACGAGATCCGCACCGCCAAAGTTCTTATTACGCTTTTGCAGATGTTTCACCACGCCGCGCACATAGTTGGACCACTGCTGGCTGTCGTGGATAACAATCGGGGCATCGAGGGAAAACTCGTCCATCTCATTACCGTAATCCGCCGCAATCACGCGCACTTTGTGGTCATCGCGCTTTGCGCAGGCGATCACCGTCTGGTAATCAATGGCGCAGGGCAGGACAAAACCGTCGTTGTAGTCGGTATGTTCACCAATCAGGTTTACGCGGCCAGGTGCCTGGATAACGTGGGTGGCAGGGTAGCCAAATTTTTCAGCAAACAGGGATTGTGTTTTATCTTTCAGACTCATTTATTAGACTCCTGATTCGCGATAATGGACATCGCTGACGGCGCGCAGGCGTTCTGCGGCCTGTTCTGCCGTCAGGTCACGCTGGGTTTCCGCCAGCATTTCATAGCCCACCATAAATTTACGCACCGTCGCAGAACGCAGCAGCGGCGGATAGAAATGGGCATGCAACTGCCAGTGTTGATTCTCTTCGCCGTTAAACGGTGCACCGTGCCAGCCCATTGAGTACGGGAAGGAGCACTGGAACAGATTGTCGTAACGGCTGGTCAGCTTTTTCAGCGCCAGCGCAAGGTCGTCACGTTGTGCGTCACTGAGATCCGTAATGCGTTGAACGTGTGCTTTAGGCAGCAGCAGCGTTTCAAAGGGCCACGCCGCCCAGTACGGCACAACGGCCAGCCAGTGTTCCGTTTCGACCACAGTACGGCTACCGTCGGCCAGTTCACGCCGGGTGTAGTCCACCAGCATCGGGGAGCCGTTTTCCGCGTAATAGGCTTTTTGCAGCCGATCTTCGCGTTCGGCTTCGTTGGGCAGGAAACTGTTCGCCCAGATCTGCCCGTGCGGATGCGGGTTAGAGCAGCCCATCGCGGCGCCTTTATTTTCGAATACCTGCACCCACGGATAAGTCTGGCCCAGCTCCGCAGTTTGTGCCTGCCAGGTGCTCACCACCTCTTTCAGCGCATCAACACTAAGCTCCGGCAGCGTTTTGCTGTGATCGGGCGAGAAGCAGATCACGCGGCTGGTTCCCCGGGCGCTTTCACAACGCATCAGCGGATCATCGCTCTGCGGCGCGTCCGGCGTGTCGGTCATGAGCGCGGCAAAATCATTGGTGAAAACGAAGGTGCCTTTGTAGTCCGGGTTTTTATCTCCCGTTACGCGGGTGTTGCCCGGACACAGGAAGCAGTCCGGGTCGTGCTGTGGTAGCGTCTGTTTTGCAGGCGTCTCTTGCGCCCCCTGCCAGGGGCGCTTGGCGCGATGCGGAGACACCAAAATCCATTGCCCGCTAAGCGGGTTAAAACGACGATGCGGATGATCGACGGGATTGAATGAAGTCATGACGGATCCTTAGTCCGGATAACCTTGTGGGTGGCGAGACTGCCAGTGCCAGGTATCCTGTGCCATTTCATCCAGCGTGCGGGTAACACGCCAGTTAAGCTCTTTATCGGCTTTGGTTGCATCGGCCCAGTATGCCGGGAGGTCTCCTTCGCGGCGGGGGGCGAAGTGATAGTTGACCGGCTTACCGCAGGCTTTGCTGAAGGCGTTAACCACATCCAGCACGCTGCTGCCAATACCGGCGCCGAGGTTGTAAATATGCACACCCGGCTTGTCGGCCAGCTGCTGCATTGCCGCCACGTGGCCGTCGGCCAGATCCATAACGTGGATGTAATCACGCACGCCGGTGCCATCTGCAGTCGGGTAGTCATTGCCGAACACCGCCAGGGAATCGCGGCGACCCACCGCCACCTGGGCGATATACGGCATCAGGTTATTTGGAATGCCCTGCGGATCTTCACCCATATCGCCTGACGGATGGGCACCGACCGGGTTGAAGTAGCGCAGCAGGGCGATGCTCCACTCCGGCTGTGCTTTTTGCAGGTCGGTCAGGATCTGCTCCACCATCAGTTTGCTTTTGCCGTACGGGCTTTGCGGTGTCCCGGTGGGGAAACTCTCGACGTAAGGGATTTTCGGCTGGTCGCCGTAGACGGTGGCGGATGAGCTAAAGATGAAGTTTTTGACGTTCGCCGCGCGCATGGCGGAGATGAGACGCAGGGTACCGTTGACGTTATTGTCGTAATACTCAAGCGGCTTTGCGACCGACTCACCGACCGCTTTCAGGCCCGCGAAGTGGATCACCGTTTCAATAGCATGGTCGTGGAGGATCTCGGTCATCAACGCTTCATTGCGGATGTCACCTTCGACAAACGTCGGTTGTTTTCCGCCAAGACGTTCAATCACAGGCAGCACGCTGCGCTTACTATTGCACAGGTTGTCGAGGATGATGACATCATGACCGTTTTGCAGCAGTTGCACACAGGTATGACTTCCTATGTAACCGCTACCACCTGTTACCAGAACTCGCATATTTCGCTCCATTAGGCTTATGGTATGTAATAACCATAGCATAACAGAGACGTGAAAAGTGTGACATGGGATAAATTAGTGGAATCGTTTACACTGTTTTTCAAACCCGCTTTTTTTTGATCCAGTCGCATTGTAGATCAAAGAGATAAAGAAGTATCACTGCAGGTTATCTGAAAAGCGGAGGGCGGCGCCCTCCGCAAGTTAATCGATTTTGCTCAGCAGGTAACGATAGTGCTCACCGTCCGGGATAAACTCCAGACGGTGCGTGATGCAGGCCGGTGCGTCTTCAGCATGATGTGAGACAAACAGTAACTGGGTTTCACCTTCGCCAATCAGCACATCCACAAAGCGGCGGATCAACTGGCGGTTCAGCGGATCCAGCCCCTGAAGCGGCTCATCAAGGATCAGCAGCGTCGGGTGTTTCACCAGCGCCCGGACGATCAATGCCAGACGCTGCTGCCCCCAGGACAGACTGTGAAACGGCGCGTCAGCGACCCGGTTGTCCATCCCCAGAATATCCAGCCACTGCTGGGCCAGCTTGTGCTGTTTGTCCGATACCGCCTGATAAATACCGATGGAATCAAAGTACCCGGAGAGGATCACATTGCGTACGGTGGTGCTGACCCGGTAGTCCAGATGCAGGCTGCTGCTGACATAGCCGATATGCTTTTTGATATCCCAGATGGTTTCACCGCTTCCGCGACGGCGGCCAAACAGGGTCAGATCGTTGCTGTAGCCCTGCGGATGATCGCCGGTGATGAGGCTCAGCAGCGTTGATTTCCCCGCGCCGTTGGGACCGACAATCTGCCAGTGTTCGCCCGGGTTAACCGTCCAGCTGAGATGATTCAGGATCGGACGATCGTCATAGGAGACCACCCCGTCACGCAGCACAATGCGTGGCTGGTGCGGATCTAAAGCGAGACGTACCGAAGGGGCGTCGGGTTCGGGCAGGGTAATGCCGTCGAGCTTTTCGCTGTGCGCCAGTTGGGCAATCAACGCCTGCTTCAGCAGTACCGATTTTTCGCCGGTTTCGGTAAGGCTGCAGTCCGCCAGCACCCCGGCGTTCTGCACAAAATCCGGGATTTCATCAAAACGGTTAAGCACCAGCACAAGGGTGTAGCCCTGCTTGTTAAGCGAGGCCAGCAGGTCCGCCAGTTGGGCGCGGGACTGCACGTCCAGACCGTCGAACGGCTCATCCAGGATTAACAGCTCAGGTTCGCTCATCAGCGCCTGGCAGAGCAGCGTTTTACGCGTCTCGCCGGTAGACAGGTATTTAAAGCGCCGGTTCAGAAGGGCGGTGATGCCGAACTGCTCCGCCAGCTGCTGACAGCGGGCAGGATTGTTGACTTCATCCTGAATAATTTCTGCCGTCGTGCGGCCGGTGTCTTCTTCGCCCGGGCTGAGTAAGTCGGTGTTGTTGCGCTGCCATTCATCGCTCACCAGCTTCTGCAGCTGTTCAAACGACAGGCGCGTCGTACGTGTAAAATGGCTCTGGCGTTCGCCTTTAAGCAGGGTGAGCTCTCCGGCCAGCGCCCGGGCCAGCGCGGACTTGCCGCTCCCGTTGGTGCCCACAAATGCCCAGCTCTCACCCGCGCGTAATGTTAAATCAGCAAGCGTCAGCGTTCGGGTATCGCTAAGACGAAACGTACCTTGCGAAATATGCAATGATGACATGATTTATCCCATTTTTTGCAGCGTCAGCTGTCAGGGATACTCACTGTCGGTACGCTTGTCAATCCGCTTAGCACAATGTGGCGATAATCACCCGGTCTGCGTTGAAATATGCGGTAACCACAGCACCTTCTTCTAATTCCTGCGCCTCGCTTAAGGCAACCGTCGCGCATAACATCTGTCCGTCCGGCAGGGTCATCAGCACCTCACACTGCGCTTCGCCGCGTTCGATATGGCGGATGGTACCCTGCAGCTGGTTGTCTGCCGCTTTGGCGCGTTCGGCATCGCGCGTCACTGCGACCCACGGCGCTTTCAGCAACACCAGCACCTCCTTGCCTTCATCCAGCCCCAGACGCTCTCCGCTTTGGGTCGTCACGGCGGCCTTCAGGCGGGTGGTGCCGTCGGCAAGCAGGATCTCGATATGTTGCTGGACCTGCCCGTTATCGCGCGCGGTGACCGTGCCAAACCACTGGTTGCGGGCGCTGGTCTGGAGTGAGAAGCGAGAAATGGCGGCTAACAGGCTGTCCAGCGGGAGGTTATCATCGTCACTTAGCACATCGAACGCTTTCTGCTGGATCTGGGCCAGCAGGTCATAAAGCTGAATCAGACGCTGGCCGTAACGGGTCAGCACGGCGCCACCGCCCCCTTTGCCGCCCGTGGCTCGCTCAACCAGCATCTGCTCGCTCAGGGTATTCATGTCGTTGATCGCATCCCAGGCGCTTTTATAACTAATGCCCGCGTTTTTTGCCCCCTGGCTTATTGAACCCGTTTGTTCTATTTGTTTAAGCAGGGCGATACGTCGCGGATCGGCGAAAAGCTTCTGCTGAAGTCGTAGGGTAAGGAGAATTTCAGCCTGCATAACGGAGTGTCCTGACAAAAGGGCTATTGTGAACCAAATGGCACAGGGCGCAAAGGGCACCGCACAAAAGGGGATGTTTTTCTTACTTTTCAGGGTAGAATAAGCCGTCCACAATATCTGGAGAAAACCATGTTAGAGTTGTTGAAAAGTCTGGTATTCGCCGTGATCATGGTACCAGTAGTGATGGCCATCATCCTCGGTGCCATCTACGGCCTGGGTGAAGTGTTCAACGTCTTTTCGAACATTGGTCACAGAGACCGCGCTAAAAAGCAGCACTGATTCCCCACAAAACGCCCGGCTTGCCCGGGCGTTTTGCTCTCAAGTATTTTTCGTCATCGCCGATATCATTTAAAGCATCCGGTAATTGTACCTCTTGATCGGTACGATTTAACGCTGGGATCTCTCCGGCGTTGTCGTTATATTATTGCGTATATAACGAAACGCACAGGAGCTACAGATGGCACGTACAGGGTTACGCTTTTTCGCAGGGGCAACGCTGGCACTTTCGCTGACCGGACACGCGCTGGCCGACGAAGGTAAAATCACGGTTTTTGCGGCGGCGTCGCTGACGAATGCGATGCAGGATATTGCTGCTGCGTATAAAAAAGAGAAGAACGTCGACGTCGTCTCCTCTTTTGCGTCTTCTTCTACACTGGCGCGCCAGATAGAAGCGGGGGCGCCGGCCGATCTGTTCATCTCTGCCGATCAGAAATGGATGGATTACGTGGTTGAGAAGAAAGCCGTGGATACGACAACCCGCGAAACGCTGCTGGGGAATAGCCTTGTCGTGGTCGCGCCAAAAGCCAGTCCGCAGGGTGACATCACCATCAACAAAGAGACTCACTGGACGCGTCTTCTGAACGGTGGCCGCCTGGCGGTGGGCGATCCGGACCATGTACCGGCTGGGATTTACGCGAAAGAGGCCCTGCAGAAGCTGGGCGCGTGGCAGACACTGTCTTCAGATCTGGCGCCGGCGGAAGACGTACGCGGTGCGCTGGCGCTGGTGGAACGCCATGAGGCTCCGCTGGGCATTGTCTACGGCTCGGATGCCGTTGCCAGCAAGGGTGTCAAAGTGGTTGGCACGTTCCCGGAAGACGCCCACAAAAAAGTGGAATATCCTGTTGCGATTGTTGATGGACATAAAAATGCGACCGTGACGGCCTTCCAGGCGTACCTGAAGGGGCCGGAAGCGTCCGCAATCTTTAAACGTTATGGATTTACGACTCACGAATGATATTGACCGATCCTGAATGGCAGGCTGTACTGCTGAGCCTGAAAGTCTCTTCCCTGGCGGTTGCGCTAAGTTTGCCCTTTGGGATCTTCTTTGCCTGGTTGCTGGTGCGCTGTAAGTTTCCCGGCAAAGCCTTGCTTGACAGCGTTCTCCATCTTCCGCTGGTGTTGCCACCCGTGGTGGTGGGGTATCTGCTGCTGGTGTCCATGGGGCGACGCGGGTTTATCGGCCAGTGGCTGTACGACTGGTTCGGGCTGACCTTTGCCTTTAGCTGGCGCGGTGCGGTGCTGGCCGCGGCGGTGATGTCATTTCCGCTGATGGTGAGGGCTATCCGCCTGGCGCTGGAAGGGGTGGATATCAAACTGGAACAGGCCGCCCGCACGCTGGGTGCCGGGCGCTGGCGCGTCTTTTTCACCATTACGTTACCGCTCACGCTGCCGGGCATTATTGTCGGTACGGTACTGGCCTTTGCCCGTTCGCTGGGTGAATTCGGTGCCACCATTACCTTTGTTTCGAACATCCCCGGTGAAACGCGGACGATCCCTTCGGCCATGTATACGCTGATACAGACGCCGGGTGGCGAAGGTGCTGCGGCACGTCTGTGTGTTATCTCAATTGTGCTGGCGCTGATATCGCTGCTGGTCTCTGAATGGCTGGCGCGACTCAGCCGCGAGCGGATGGGGAAATAGTTATGCTGGAACTCCATTTCACCCAGACGCTGGGAAACCACACCCTTACACTGAACGAGACGCTGCCCGCCACCGGTATTACCGCCATCTTTGGGGTCTCCGGCGCCGGGAAAACCTCGCTCATTAATGCGATCGGTGGCCTGACACGCCCTCAGGCAGGGCGCATTGTGCTGAACGATCGCGTCCTGAATGACGTTGAAAACAACATTTACCTGACGCCGGATAAACGGCGTATTGGCTATGTGTTTCAGGATGCGCGGTTATTCCCACACTACAGCGTGCGCGGAAATCTGCGTTACGGCATGGCCAAAAGCATGGCCGCGCAGTTTGACAAGCTGGTGGCGCTGCTGGGCATTGAGCCACTGCTTGACCGGTTGCCTTCCTCGCTCTCTGGCGGTGAGAAACAGCGGGTGGCGATAGGGCGCGCGTTGCTCACCGCCCCCGAACTCCTGCTGCTTGATGAGCCGCTGGCCTCGCTGGATATTCCGCGTAAACGTGAACTCCTGCCGTATCTCCAGCGCCTGGCGCGTGAAATCAAGATCCCGATGCTGTACGTCAGTCACTCCCTGGATGAAATTCTGCATCTGGCGGATAACGTACTGGTGCTGGAAAACGGCAGCGTAAAGGCGTTTGGCAATCTTGAAGAGGTCTGGGGCAGTAGCGTCATGCACCCGTGGCTGCCCCGGGAGCAGCAGAGCAGCATCCTGAAGGTGAGCGTGCTGGAGCACCATCCGCATTACGCGATGACCGCCCTGGCGTTGGGCGACCAGCACCTGTGGGTGAATAAAATCGACAAGCCCCTGCAGTCGGCGCTGCGTATTCGTATTCAGGCGTCGGATGTCTCTCTGGTTTTACAGCCTCCGCTGCAGACCAGTATCCGAAATATCCTGCGCGCGAAGGTCGCCGAGTGTTTTGATGATAACGGTCAGGTAGAGGTGCAGCTTGAGGTGGGGAGCAGGACGCTCTGGGCACGGATCAGCCCGTGGGCCAGGGATGAGTTAGGGATCAAACCTGGCCTGTGGCTTTACGCGCAAATCAAGAGCGTTTCCATTACCACCTGATTACAGCAGGTGGGTATAAATGTACTGCGCGATGCTGTCGGTGGTGTTATCGCCAATCACCACGTTAGCGCGCGCTTTCACCGCGTCATCGGCATTGCCCATTGCCACGCCCGTTCCGGCGGCTTCCAGCATGCTGATGTCGTTGTAGTTATCGCCAAAGGCGATCACATCCTGCATTGACCCCCCCTGAGACTCCACGAACTGCGTCAGGCGCTTGCCTTTGCTGTTGCCTTTGCGGGCGATATCCACCTGGTCATGCCAGGACCATTCACACTCCAGACCCAGCGCCTGTTCAACGTGTTTCGCGAAGGTATTCAGTTTGGTGGTGTCTTCATCGGTCAATGCGAATTTCCAGATAGCTTCCACATCCTGAGCCGCCTGGCGCAGGGAGGAGACCTGGGTAAAGACCGGACGCTGCGCTTCTGGCAGAGACTGAGCCCAGTTGGTGGTGCGGATGACATGGCCGGTTGGGCGCTCATAAACCATCGCATTATCGACATACATCAGGCCGTGGATGGCATGTTCATCCAGCAGATCAATTAACTGCAATGCCTGGGGAACCGGCAGCGGGTCGGATTCTAAAACCTTTTTTGCCTGATAATCATACAAATAAGTGCCATTACAACAAATTGCAGGTGTATCTAACGCCAGTGCCTGATAAAAAGGGTGAATGGCAACGTGATGTCGACCCGTTACGATAAGGAGTTGATATCCCACTTCCTGCGCGCGTTTAAGCGCTTCAAGGGAGGAGGGGAGAAGGGTTTTTTGCGGCGTCAGTAAGGTACCGTCTAAATCCAGAGCAATCACACGCGAGGTCATTTGTTTTTCCGGGTTAATATTGAATTTACGATCTGATGGGATGGTACACCGAGAGGCGAACGCGTCAAAATTCCCGTCGACAATTCAGCATTCACCGTCAAAAGTTAACTACTTTCATGCGCAGTGAGGAGTGAATATTCATGAAACAAACCGTTTATACCGCCAGTCCTGAAAGCCAGCAGATCCACGTCTGGCGTTTAAATGCCGAGGGGACCCTCACGCTGGTGCAGGTTGTTGATGTTCCAGGTCAGGTACAGCCAATGGCGATCAGTCCGGATAAACGTTTCTTGTACGTGGGTGTGCGCCCGGAGTTTCGCGTGCTGGCCTACCGCATCTCTCCGGATGACGGCGCGCTGACTTACACTGCGGAGGCGCCATTGCCGGGTAGCCCAACCCACATCTCAACCGATCGCAAGGGCAACTTTGTTTTCAGCGGCTCCTATAACGCGGGCTGTGTCAGCGTGACGCGTCTGGAAGAGGGCATTCCGGTCGACACCGTGGATGTGGTGGAAGGGCTGGAAGGTTGCCACTCGGCGAATATCTCCCCGGACAACCGCACGCTGTGGGTACCGGCGCTGAAGCAGGATCGAATCTGCCTGTTTACCCTGAGCGACGATGGTCACCTGGTGGCGCAGAACCCGGCAGAAGTGACGACCGTTGAAGGCGCGGGTCCACGTCATATGGTCTTCCATCCGAATCAGCAGTACGCCTACGTGGTGAACGAGCTGAACAGCTCGGTGGACGTCTGGGAACTGAAAGATCCTAACGGCCAGATTGAGTGCGTGCAGACGCTGGATATGATGCCGGCTGATTTCTCCGACACCCGCTGGGCGGCGGATATTCATATTACGCCGGATGGTCGCCATCTCTACGCCTGTGACCGTACTTCCAGCCTGATCACCATCTTTAGCGTTTCGGAAGACGGCAGCGTGCTGGCAGTAGAAGGCTTCCAGCCGACGGAAACGCAGCCGCGAGGCTTTAATATCGATCACAGCGGTAAATACCTGATTGCAGCGGGGCAGAAGTCTCACCACATCGCCCTGTACGAAATCAAAGGCGAGCAGGGCCTGCTGGAAGAGAAAGGGCGCTATGCGGTAGGCCAGGGGCCAATGTGGGTAGTGGTCAACGCTCACTAAGCGGCTTAAAACAAAAAACCTCGCGAACGCGAGGTTTTTTTATGCCCGGTGGTACGGCATTAACGGACAGGCCGGGTAAGGCGAAGCCGCCACCCGGCAAAACAGATTACTGCTTCGGCTCAGCAACCACTTTGCTACCCAGACCGCGGTTGTTGTATTCCCACATGCGGTTGAAGTTAGCGTCGTTCAGGTTGCGCTGCACGTTTCCTTTATCGTCCACAGAACCGGTATTGCCGGAGAACGGACGTTTGGAGATGGCGGCATCACCCCATGGTTTTGCCATGTTGAAACCTTCGTTGATGACGCTGTCACGGATCACGACCTGGCCGTTAGTTGCAGAATCCACATCCAGGGAGCGACCCAGCTGCGCCACGCCGTCACCGGCGGCGTTGAAGCGGCTGTTGACGGCGAGGAAGCCGTAGAACAGGTTTGACTGTGTCGCTGGCGCAAACACATAACCTTCCTGCTGGGTACGTGAGTTCACGACGCGGAAATCGGTGTTATCAAATACCACCGCGCCACGACCGGAGACCAGATCCACGTCACCTTCGATGTAGCTGTTGGTCACCAGCGTACGGGTCAGACGGTTATTCTGCAGGGTGTTCTGTACACCGCTGTTGGTCACGAAGAAGGTGTTCTGACGACCCAGAATGTTCACGTTATTGAGCTGCACCTTGTCGCCATCGCTACGCAGCGCCACGGCCTGGTGGTTACCCGCATCAACGCTGTCGCCCAGGGTGTTCTGAATGGTCAGGTTCTGCAGCTGCAGACCGTTGTTCTGAGACCAGACGACCGCAGAACACATCACGCCAATGGTAGCGGCACGCTTGCTCTGGCAGTTATCAAACATATACCAGGCCGGTTTGCCCGGCATGTATTTACCCGCCGGGTTGACCAGGTGACGCCAGGTGGTGCTGTCGATTTCGGAATCAATCGCCAGACCAATTTTAACGTCGATGGCTTTTTCACCCAGACCGTAAAGGGTGATGCTGCCCGGTGCTGCCGGAACGTAAACGGTACCTTCATATTCACCTGGCATGATCGCGATGTACTGGCGAGATGCGCTGTGTTTGGTGATGGCAGCGTCCACCGCAGCCTGAATAGAGGTGTGCGTCACGCCCTGCGCCCCTGCCGGACCCACAACAAAGTTTGGCTGCTTCGGCAGGTTAATAGAAGACGGCGTCCACGGTGCTGCGTTTGGATCCATCGCGGAGAAGTAATGCGCGCGATCGAAGTTTTTCGCTTCATCAGCGGACAAAATCGGACGGGATGCGGTGCCTGGCGCGACCTGCTCAGAAGGTCGCTGATCCGGTGGCGTTGAACTGCATGCGGATAATGTCACGCCAAAGGCGAGTGCCAACGCCAGACGGGAAATCCTGGAAATGTTCAAGGTGAAGCTCCTGGGTATGCAAGTCTTAAACGAGATAGACGAAATAGCCTGCTTTTTTATACTAAGTTGAGCGAAACGGGAAGATAAAAAGGGGAAAAGTTGCATTTTTCGCCCGCAGGGGGCGGGAAAGTCGTCACAAATAAATAACATTTTCATAAAGGCGGTTGACAGCAGCCAGCAGATGAAAATAAATGTCTATACAACCCATGACAAGTGAAAGGCTTATGCTGCAACTTCATCCCGACGATGTGATATGGCGAAATGCGCGACTGGCGACAATGGTTCCTGGTGAAGAATCTTATGGCCTGCAAGCGCATCATGCCCTTGTGGTGCGCGGTCAAACCCTTCTGGCCGTCATTCCTGAAGCAGATCTCCCTTCCGGGCATGATAAATGCGTCGATCTCGGTGGACGCCTGGTCACGCCGGGTCTTATCGACTGCCATACCCACCTTGTGTTTGGCGGCAATCGCGCCGCGGAGTGGGAGCAGCGTCTCAACGGCGTCTCCTATCAGACCATCAGCGCACAGGGGGGCGGAATTAACGCCACCGTCTCGGCAACCCGCGACAGTTCGCCGGAAAAGTTGCTTACACTGGCGCAGCAGCGGCTGGAGCGGTTAATGAATGAAGGGGTGACCACCCTGGAAATCAAATCCGGCTACGGTCTTAACGCCGCGGCTGAAGAAAAAATGCTGCAGGTCGCACACCAGCTCAGCCTGAGTAATCCGGTTGAGATCAGCCCAACCCTGCTGGCGGCACATGCGGTTCCGGCGGAATACCGCCACGATCCAGACGCGTACCTTACCCTGGTGTGCGAGCAAATCATGCCCGACCTGTGGCAAAAAGGGCTGTTCGAAGCCGTGGATGTGTTTTGTGAAAACGTCGGCTTCACGCCAGCACAAACCGAGCGGCTTTTCCTGGCCGCCAGCGCACGGGGTATTCCGGTGAAAGGGCACGTGGAGCAACTTTCTAACCTGGGCGGTGCGGCGCTGGTCAGCCGATTTAAAGGGTTATCTGCCGATCATATCGAATACCTGGATGAGGCCGGTGTTCAGGCCATGGCGCAAAGCGGCACGGTTGCGGTACTGCTGCCCGGCGCGTTCTATTTTCTTCAGGAGCGTCAGCGTCCACCGGTCGAACAGCTCCGGGCGCAGGGCGTACCGATGGCGGTCGCCACAGATTACAACCCCGGCACCAGCCCGTTCGCGAGCATTCATCTGGCCATGAACATGGCCTGTGTACAGTTTGGCCTGACGCCTGAAGAGGCCTGGGCTGGCGTCACGCGGCACGCCGCGCAGGCGCTGGGGCGTGGCACAACGCACGGGCAGTTAAAGGCTGGTTTCATGGCTGATTTTATCGTCTGGGATGCAGATCATCCGGTAGAAATGGTTTACGAGCCGGGACGCAATCCGCTGTATCAACGCATTTTCCGTGGGGAGGCAGTATGACGTTATGGCGGCCCGTAGCCGAAACGGTCTGGCAGGGGCGAGACGACAGCGCCGAGGCCAGCAACGCAAAACGGATTTTTCAGACCATACGCCAGCCGTCGCAATTTACCCCGGTTTCATCCGCGATTGCGCTGATAGGCTTTGCCTGTGATGAAGGGGTGAGGCGTAATCAGGGCAGGCAGGGGGCGGCGCAGGCTCCCGACGTGCTGCGTAAGGCGCTGGCGAACATGGCAACGCATTCCGGCCACGAACGGCTGGTGGACATGGGGTCGGTTTACGTTGAGGATGACCACCTGGAAGAGGGCCAACAGGCACTGAGCGATGCTGTGGTCACCTGTCAGCAGGCTGGCATGCGTACGCTGGTGTTGGGCGGCGGACACGAGACCGCCTGGGCCCACGGCCGTGGTATTCTTGAGGCGTTCCCGAATGAGCGCGTGGCGGTCATCAACCTGGATGCGCATCTTGATTTGCGCAAGGCTGAACGGGCCACCTCCGGCACCCCGTTTCGTCAGCTGGCAAACTACTGTGTTGACCACGCGCGGGAATTTCAGTACGCCTGTTTTGGCGTCAGCCGCGCGGCGAACACCCAGGCGCTGTTTGACGAGGCTGAACGGCTTAACGCCACGCTGGTGGACGATCTGCATTTCCACCGGGATGCGCTATCAGCGCTGGAACAGGTGCTGGCGCAGGCCGATCGTGTTTACCTCACCATTGATCTGGACGTTCTGCCCGCAGCCGAGATGCCCGCCGTGTCAGCCCCCGCAGCGTTAGGCGTCCCGGCGCGGGATCTCCTGCCCGCGATCGAGCGCATTTGCCGTAGCGGAAAACTGCAGGCCGCCGATCTGGTAGAATTTAACCCTCACTACGATCGGGACGGACAGGGGGCGAAGCTTGCCGCCCGTCTGGCCTGGCAAATTGCTCACTGGTGGGCATAACAACATTTAAGGAGTCACGATGTTCTCACGCTCACCTCAGCCGCCGTCCGGCTCTCCCGCGCCTTTCTACGAAAAGGTGAAGCAGACGATCAGCGAAAAAATCGCCACCGGCGTCTGGCGGCCGCATGACCGCATTCCCTCTGAAGCCGATCTGGTGGCGCAGTTTGGTTTTAGCCGGATGACCATCAACCGGGCGTTACGCGAGCTAACCGACGAAGGCCTGCTGGTGCGCCTGCAGGGGGTCGGGACGTTTGTGGCGGAGCCAAAAGGACAATCGGCGCTGTTTGAAATCCGCAGCATTGCGGACGAGATAGCGTCGCGAAACCATCAGCACCACTGCGAAGTGCTGGTGCTTGAAGAGACGCAGGCCAGCGCCGAGCAGGCTGCGGTACTGAACGTCAAGGAGGGGACCCGGATCTTCCATTCCGTAATGGTGCATTTCGAAAATGACGTGCCGGTGCAGATTGAGGATCGCTGCGTAAACGCCGAACGGATACCGGACTATCTGGACCAGGATTACACCCAGACCACGCCGCATGCCTTTCTCTCGCTTGTCGCACCGCTGACGGAAGGGGAGCATATTGTGGAAGCGGTGCGCGCGACGCCGCAGGAGTGCGAGCTGCTGCGCATCAAAGAGCACGATCCCTGCCTGCTGATCCGCCGTCGCACCTGGTCATCCACGCAGATTGTGTCGCATGCAAGACTGCTGTTCCCCGGTAGCCGCTATCGGTTGCAGGGCCACTTTATGTCATAAGTTTTAAAAGCGTGATAGCTAACGCAATATAACAAAATTGTATCTTTTTTGTTAAATCTGACCTTGTGTGTGCTTGTCTATACAAGTATATCTAAATGCATCATCTGTCCCGTATGAGGAGCACACAATGTCGTCAGGTAAATACCGTCAGCAGGATGTCCGCGCCGCGCGCGGCACCACCCTTACCGCCAAAAGCTGGCTCACCGAAGCACCACTGCGCATGTTGATGAACAACCTTGATCCTGAGGTTGCGGAAAATCCCCACGAGCTGGTGGTGTACGGCGGCATTGGCCGCGCTGCGCGCAACTGGGAGTGCTATGACGCCATTGTTAAGGCCCTGACCGAACTGGAACACGACGAAACCCTGCTGGTGCAATCCGGCAAGCCGGTCGGCGTGTTTAAAACCCACAAAAACGCGCCGCGCGTGTTGATTGCCAACTCCAACCTGGTCCCACACTGGGCGACCTGGGAACACTTTAACGAACTGGATGCCAAAGGGCTGGCGATGTATGGCCAGATGACCGCGGGTAGCTGGATCTATATTGGCAGCCAGGGGATTGTGCAGGGCACCTATGAAACCTTTGTCGAAGCCGGTCGTCAGCACTACAACGGCTCGCTGAAAGGCCGCTGGGTACTGACCGCGGGGCTGGGTGGCATGGGCGGTGCACAGCCGCTGGCCGCGACGCTGGCTGGCGCCTGCTCGCTGAACATCGAATGCCAGCAGAGCCGCATCGATTTCCGTCTGCGTACCCGCTATGTTGACGAACAGGCCGACAGCCTCGATGACGCGCTGGCGCGTATCAAAAAATACACTGCGGAAGGTAAAGCGGTGTCTATAGCGTTGTGCGGCAACGCGGCAGAGATCCTGCCGGAACTGGTGGCCCGCGGCGTGCGTCCCGATCTCGTCACCGACCAGACCAGCGCCCACGATCCGCTGCACGGTTATCTGCCAAAAGGCTGGACGTGGGAAGCCTACCAGCAAAAAGCAGAAACCGATCCTGAAGGCACGGTACTGGCCGCTAAGCGTTCAATGGCAGAGCATGTATCCGCCATGCTGGCGTTCAGCGAGATGGGCATTCCGACCTTCGATTACGGCAACAACATCCGCCAGATGGCAAAAGAGATGGGCGTAAATAACGCCTTTGATTTCCCGGGATTTGTTCCTGCCTATATTCGTCCGCTGTTCTGTCGCGGTATCGGTCCTTTCCGCTGGGTAGCCCTGTCCGGCGACCCGGAAGATATCTACAAAACCGATGCCAAAGTGAAGGAGATTGTCGCGGATGACGAACACCTGCACCACTGGCTGGATATGGCCCGCGAGCGCATTAACTTCCAGGGCTTGCCGGCGCGTATCTGCTGGGTTGGGCTGGCGTGGCGGCAAAAGCTGGGTCTGGCTTTTAACGAAATGGTGCGCAGTGGCGAAGTGTCTGCCCCGATTGTGATTGGTCGCGACCATCTGGATTCTGGCTCCGTCGCCAGCCCGAACCGCGAAACCGAAGCCATGCGCGACGGCTCAGACGCGGTCTCCGACTGGCCGCTGCTGAATGCCTTACTCAACACCGCCAGTGGCGCGACCTGGGTATCGCTGCACCACGGTGGCGGCGTGGGAATGGGCTTCTCCCAGCATTCCGGGATGGTTATCGTCTGTGACGGAACGGATGAAGCCGCCGCGCGTATCGCCCGCGTGCTGCACAACGACCCGGCAACCGGCGTGATGCGTCACGCGGATGCGGGTTACGAGATTGCCATTGAATGTGCCACAGAGCAGGGACTGAACCTGCCGATGATCCCTGCCACACAAGGAAAGCATGAATGAACGCGTTAACACTCACTCCCGGCTCACTGACGCTCAAACAGCTGCGAAACGTCTGGCGTCAGCCGGTTACGCTCTCGCTGGATGAAAGCGCCCATGCCGCCATTAACGACAGCGTGGCCTGCGTTGAAGCCATCATTGCTGAGGGGCGTACCGCCTACGGTATCAACACCGGTTTTGGTCTGCTGGCGCAGACGCGCATTGCCACGCACGATCTGGAAAATCTCCAGCGTTCGCTGGTGCTTTCCCACGCCGCAGGCGTTGGCCAGCCGCTGGACGACGAGATTGTCCGTCTGATGATGGTGCTCAAGATTAACAGCCTGGCGCGCGGCTTCTCCGGCATTCGTCTGAGCGTGATCCAGGCCCTGATAGCGCTGGTGAACGCGGAAGTCTATCCATGGATCCCCGCCAAAGGCTCTGTTGGCGCCTCTGGCGATCTCGCCCCGCTGGCGCATATGTCACTGCTGTTGCTGGGGGAAGGTCAGGCGCGCTGGCAGGGAGAGTGGCTCCCGGCAAAAGAGGCGCTGAAAAAGGCCGGGCTAGCGCCAATCACCCTTGCGGCAAAAGAGGGGCTGGCGCTGCTTAACGGCACGCAGGCCTCCACGGCCTTTGCGCTGCGTGGTCTGTTTGAAGCCGAAGATCTGTTCGCCTCGGCCGTGGTGTGCGGTGCGCTGACCACGGAGGCGGTGCTGGGCTCGCGTCGTCCGTTTGACGCGCGTATTCATGACGTACGCGGCCAGCGCGGGCAGATTGACGCTGCCGCGATGTATCGCCATCTGCTGACGGAGACCAGTGAGATTGCTGATTCACACCATAACTGTGACAAGGTTCAGGATCCGTACTCGCTGCGCTGTCAGCCCCAGGTGATGGGCGCGTGTCTGACGCAGCTGCGCCAGGCCGCAGAAGTGCTGCTGGTGGAAGCCAACGCGGTGTCTGATAACCCGTTGGTATTCGCACAGGAAAACGAGGTGGTCTCCGGCGGTAACTTCCACGCTGAGCCCGTGGCGATGGCGGCGGATAATATCGCGCTGGCGGTTGCCGAAGTGGGCGCCTTGTCCGAGCGTCGTATCGCGCTGATGATGGATAAGCATATGTCCCAGCTGCCACCGTTCCTGGTGCGCAACGGCGGGGTGAATTCAGGCTTTATGATTGCCCAGGTGACGGCCGCAGCGCTGGCGAGTGAAAACAAAGCGCTGTCGCACCCGCACAGCGTGGACAGCCTGCCAACTTCTGCCAACCAGGAAGATCACGTCTCGATGGCGCCGGCTGCCGGGCGTCGTCTGTGGGAGATGGCCGCCAATACCCGTGGCGTGCTGGCGGTGGAATGGCTGGCGGCGTGTCAGGGGATCGATCTGCGTGAAGGGCTGAAGTCCAGCCCGCTGCTGGAGCAGGCACGTTATGTGCTGCGTGAGCACGTATCGCATTACGATGATGACCGCTTCTTTGCGCCGGATATTGATAAGGCGATGCAGCTTCTGGAAGAGGGGCGTCTGGTGGGGTTGTTGCCGCCGGTGTTGTGATATTTTGCCCTCACCCTAACCCTCTCCCTGTGGGAGAGGGCCGGGGTGAGGGCATCAGCCCGCACGACTACGAATACATCGCCGTAATCGACGCGCTCCCCAGCGAATGGAAATGCACGTTAAACCCTACCATCGCGCCGCTCGCCCCTTCGTCGACCTCAATCTTCTCTACATCCAGCGCATGCACCGTGAAGATATAGCGGTGCGTTTCTCCTTTTGGTGGCGCGGCGCCACCGTAACCGGCTTTACCAAAATCGGTGCGCGTCTGAATGGCACCTTCCGGCAGGGCGACCAGGTCGGAGCCGGAACCCTGCGGCAGGACGCGCGTATCGGCAGGCAGGTTGGCCACAATCCAGTGCCACCAGCCGGAGCCGGTTGGCGCATCCGGGTCGTAGCAGGTGACCACAAAGCTTTTTGTGCCCGCCGGTACATCGTCCCACGCCAGGTGCGGAGAGATATTATCTCCCTGATACCCCATGCCGTTGAAGACGTGGCGCTCAGGCAGTTTTTCGCCGTCGCGCAGATCTTTACTGATGATTTTCATACGGTTTGCCCTCGTTATTCACTCGTTCAGGAAGTGTAACGCATAGGGTCAAATCGTGAAATGCGCCGGAATGTTAACGGCTTCAACTACCGCGGCGGTTAACGTGCGTAGCTGTTCAGCCGTGATGATATACGGCGGCATCAGGTAGATAAGCTTGCCGAAAGGCCGCACCCAGACACCCCGCTGTACAAAGAAACGCTGCAGCGCCGCCATATTCACCGGATGGGTGGTCTCAATCACGCCGATGGCGCCCAGCACGCGCACGTCCGCCACGAAATTCGCCCCCGAGGCGGCGCTCAGCTCTTCTTTCAGCTGCGCCTCAATCGCCGCCACCTGCGTTTGCCACTCGCCGTTTTGCAGGATCGCGAGACTTTCGTTTGCCACCGCGCAGGCCAGCGGATTGCCCATAAACGTCGGGCCATGCATAAAGCAGCCCGCTTCGCCGTCGCTGATGGTGTCGGCCACCTGGCGGGTAGTGAGGGTGGAGGAGAGCGTCATGGTGCCGCCGGTCAGCGCTTTCCCCAGGCACAGGATATCCGGTGTGATACCCGCATGTTCGCAGGCAAACAGCTTACCCGTGCGGCCAAACCCGGTGGCGATCTCATCGGCAATCAGCAGAATGCCCTCGCGGTCACACATTTTACGAATGCGTTTTAACCACTCGGGATGGTACATGCGCATCCCGCCAGCACCCTGAACAATCGGTTCGAGGATCACGGCGGCAATCTCATGGCGGTGGGCGGCCATCAGCCGCGCAAAGCCGACCATGTCCATTTCATTCCACTCACCGTCGAAACGGCTCTGCGGGGCCGGGGCAAACAGGTTTTCCGGCAGGTACCCCTTCCACAGGCTGTGCATGGAGTTATCCGGATCGCACACCGACATCGCGCCAAAGGTATCGCCATGGTAGCCGTTGCGGAAGGTCAGGAACCGCTGACGGGATTCCCCCCTGGCATGCCAGTACTGCAGTGCCATTTTCATCGCCACTTCCACCGCCACCGAGCCGGAATCGGCAAGGAACACGCACTCCAGCGCATCGGGCGTCATCGCCACCAGACGACGGCAGAGATCAACCGCCGGTTGATGGGTAATGCCGCCAAACATCACATGCGACATCTGGTCAATCTGCGCTTTCATCGCGGCATTCAGACGCGGATGGTTGTACCCGTGAATGGCCGCCCACCAGGAGGACATACCGTCAACCAGCGTCTCACCGCTGGCAAGGTGCAGTTCGCAGCCGTGGGCCGAGGCCACCGGATAGACCGGAAGCGGGCGGGTCATGGAGGTATAAGGGTGCCAGATATGTTGCTGGTCGAAGGCGAGATCGTCCTGGGTCATAATCGACTTGTAAACCATTTTGAAAAGTTTTAGGTTTACGAGTATAAACCGAACCGAAAATTAACAAAACCCTTTGGAGAAGCCCCATGGCTCACCACGCACGCTGGACGATGTCGCAAGTCACTGAATTATTCAATAAACCTTTCCTGGAGCTGATGTTCGAAGCCCAACAGGTGCATCGTCAGCACTTCGATCCGCGCCATGTTCAGGTCAGTACGCTGCTGTCGATCAAGACCGGTGCCTGCCCGGAAGATTGCAAATATTGCCCGCAGAGCGCGCGCTATAAAACCGGGCTGGAATCCGAACGTCTGATGGAAGTGGAGCAGGTGCTCGACTCCGCGCGTAAGGCGAAAAACGCGGGCTCTACCCGTTTCTGCATGGGGGCGGCATGGAAAAACCCACACGATCGCGACATGCCGTACCTGGAGCAGATGGTGAAAGGGGTCAAAGAGATGGGGCTGGAAGCCTGTATGACCCTCGGCACGCTGAACGAAGAGCAGGCGCAGCGCCTGTCTGCTGCAGGGCTGGATTACTACAACCACAACCTCGACACCTCGCCAGAGTTTTACGGCAACATCATCACCACCCGTACCTATCAGGAGCGTCTGGATACGCTGGACAAAGTGCGCGAAGCGGGCATCAAAGTGTGCTCAGGCGGGATTGTGGGGCTGGGTGAAACGGTGAAAGATCGCGCCGGTTTGCTGCTGCAGCTGGCGAACCTGCCGACCCCACCGGAAAGCGTGCCAATCAACATGCTGGTGAAGGTCAAAGGCACGCCGCTGGCGGATAACGAGGATGTCGATGCGTTTGATTTTATCCGCACCATCGCGGTCGCGCGCATCATGATGCCAACCTCATACGTCCGCCTTTCTGCCGGTCGCGAACAGATGAACGAGCAGACGCAGGCGATGTGCTTTATGGCTGGCGCTAACTCCATCTTCTACGGCTGCAAGCTGCTGACCACGCCGAACCCGGAAGAGGACAAAGACGTCCAGCTGTTCCGCAAGCTGGGGCTGAACCCGCATCAGACCGAGGTGCTGGCGGGAGATAACGAGCAACAGCAGCAACTGGAGCAGCAGATTTTCAACGCCGATACCGAACAGTTCTACAACGCGGCATCCGTATGACCTGGCAGGCTCGTATTCAATCCGCGCTGGAAGCGCGCCGGGCGCGGGATGCTTTTCGCGTTCGCAGGGTAGTGGAAAACGGTGCAGGCCGTTTTCTGACCCACGCCCGGCGGCAGTACTGTAATTTTTCCAGCAATGATTATCTCGGCCTGAGCCAGCATCCGGCGATTGTCCGCGCCTGGCAGCAGGGGGCGGAACACTACGGCGTGGGCAGCGGCGGTTCGGGGCACGTCAGCGGCTATACGACAGCACATCAGGCGCTGGAAGAGACGCTTGCCGACTGGCTGGGCTATCCGCGCGCGCTGCTGTTCATCTCCGGCTTTGCCGCCAATCAGGCGGTGATTGCCGCGCTGATGGGCAAGGACGATCGTATCGTCGCGGACCGCTTAAGCCATGCCTCCTTGCTGGAGGCGGCGAGTCTCAGCCCGGCACAGCTGCGGCGCTTTGCCCACAACGATGCGCTTTCGCTCGCCACGCTGCTGGATAAACCCTGTGCCGGACAACAGCTGGTGGTGACGGAAGGGGTGTTTAGCATGGATGGCGACAGCGCGCCGCTTCGTGCGCTGTCTGACGTTGCGAAACAGCAAAACGCCTGGCTGCTGGTGGATGATGCCCACGGTATTGGCGTGATGGGGGAGGAAGGTCGCGGTAGCGCCAGTCAGCAAGGCGTGAAGCCGGAACTGCTGATCGTCACCTTTGGCAAAGGCGTTGGCGTGAGCGGGGCCGCCGTGCTGTGCAGCGAGTCCGTTGCCGATTATCTGCTGCAGTTCGCCCGACATCTGATTTACAGCACCAGTATGCCGCCTGCGCAGGCGGTGGCGCTCTCTGCCTCGCTGGAGGTGATCCGCGGTGAAGAGGGGGCTGAACGGCGCGCGCGTCTGGCAGAACATATTCAGCGTTTCCGTCAGGGTCTGGACCGGCTTCCTTTCCAAAGCACCGATTCGCAGAGCGCCATCCAGCCCGTTATCGTGGGGGAAAACGGCCGCGCGCTCGCGCTGGCACAGACGCTGCGCGAACGGGGAATGTGGGTCACGGCCATCCGTCCGCCCACCGTGCCGCCGGGTACGGCGCGTCTGCGCCTGACGCTGACGGCGGCGCACACAGCGGAAGATATCGATGCGCTGCTGGAGGCTCTCCATGTCGCCAGTCAATAAACAGGCCATTGCGGCGGCGTTTGGCCGGGCTGCGCGCAGTTATTCGCAGCATGATGAGCTTCAGCGTCAGAGCGCTCAGGGGCTGCTTGAGTTACTCGGTGAGCGCAGTTTTCCGTTCGTCCTGGATGCCGGATGCGGCCCCGGCGGTAACAGCCGCTACTGGCGCGACGCGGGAAGCCACGTCACCGCACTCGATCTCTCTGAGCAGATGCTGTTCGAGGCGCAACAGCAGCAGGCGGCGGACCGCTATCTGTCTGGCGATATTGAGTCGCTTCCGCTGCCGGATGCGCAGTTCGATCTGGTGTGGAGTCACCTGGCGGTACAGTGGTGCAGCAGCCTTTCGCAGGCGTTAAACGAGCTGTATCGCGTGGCGCGTCCGGGCGGAAAGGTGGCCTTTACTACCCTGCTGGAAAGCTCGCTGCCCGAGCTGAATCAGGCGTGGAAAGCGGTAGACGAACAGCCGCACGCCAACCGCTTTTTAGCGTATGACCAGGTGACGGACGCGCTGACGGGCTGGCGCTTTCGCAGCCAGGTGCAAACCATCACGCTGAACTTTAGCGATGCGTTCAGCGCCATGCGCTCGCTGAAGGGCATTGGCGCTACGCATCTGCATGCCGGACGCGAGAGAAAACCACTCACGCGCGGGCAGTTGCAGCGTCTGGAGCTGGCCTGGCCGCAGCGGCGGGGCACGTTCCCGCTCTCTTATCAACTCTTTCATGGGATTATCGAACGTGACTGAACGTTATTTTGTCACCGGAACGGATACCGAAGTGGGTAAAACGGTGGCCAGTTCCGCGCTGTTGCAGGCGGCTCGTCTGCAGGGCAAAACCACCGCCGGGTACAAGCCCGTCGCCTCCGGAAGTGAGATGACGGCACAGGGATTACGCAATACCGATGCGCTGGCGCTGCAGCGTAACAGCACGCTGCCGCTGGACTATGCGGCGGTGAATCCCTACACCTTTGCCGAGCCGACGTCGCCGCACATTATTAGCGCCGACGAAGGCCGCCCCATCGCGTTTTCCGTGCTCTCGGACGGCCTGCGCGCACTGGAACGCCAGGCTGACTGGGTGCTGGTGGAAGGGGCGGGCGGCTGGTTTACGCCGCTGTCGGACGAGCTGACGTTTGCTGACTGGGTCCAGCGCGAGCAGCTTCCGGTGATCCTCGTGGTCGGGGTGAAGCTCGGCTGTATCAACCACGCCATGTTAACGGCACAGGCCGTTCAGCAGGCCGGGCTGCGTCTGGCGGGCTGGATAGCCAACGACGTGGTCGCACCCGGTAAGCGTCATCAGGAGTATCTGACCACGCTCAGGCGGGTGCTTCCCGCGCCGTTCCTTGGGGAGATCCCGTGGCTCGCGGACGGTGCTGAGCACGCCGACACCGGGCATTACCTCGACCTCAGTGTCTTGCTTCCCGCGACATCCAGTGGGCAATAAGCTCGTCATCCAGCTCGGTAACGTGGCCCTGGGCCACGTTACGCCCGCGATAAAGCATACAGAAGCGATCCGCTACCCGGCGGATAAACGACAGCTGCTGCTCGGCTAATAACACCGTCATCCCCAGCTCACGATTGAGTCGCGCCAGCAGATGGCCCAGCTTCTGAGCAAAGCTGTACCCTGCGCCCTGCAGTGGCTCATCCAGAATCAATACCCGCGGTCGGTTGACCAGCGCGTTAGCCAGCGCCAGCTGATACTGATCGTCCGGGGAAAGCCCGTTCGCCCGAATCTGTCGCAGTGCCCACAGTTGCGGGAACAGGTCATAGACATCGCTTTTTGCGCCCGAGTCCGTTGCCCCCGTCGCCCGCATGGCGATGTGCAAGTTTTCCTCAATGGTCAGTTGCGAAAAAATCCGTCGGTCCTGTGGCACGTAGCCAATCCCCGGCAGCACGCGTTGATCCGGCCTCTGACGCAGTAAATCGCAGGGTGGCGCACCGGCTTCGTGCCAGACGATGGTTCCGCTCTCGACCGGTAACGCGCCGGTGATGCAGTTGATGAGGGTGGTTTTCCCCATGCCGGGCAGGCCAACCACCCCTGTGCATAAGCCCTGTGGTAAATCCAAATCGACATTCCATAGCGTATGTTGGTTTCCGTAAAACTGATTGACTGCACGCAGACTCAACATCTTTCTCTCCTTAAAAAGGTATGTGGGTGAGGCTCGTTAATGAATCTGCAAATCTCCTGCCAGAACCGTTGAACTGATTAAAAAAGCGGCTTTTTTAGGATAATGCCGTCGCAAAACGACCGATCGATAACCTGATTGCACTGTCTCAGTGCCGGAACTGTTAGCGGTGGTGCAGGGCCCGAAATGGCTGAAATGTGAGCAAGATCTCATCGGTTGGTTATGAATGACTCAACTGATTATCAGCAAAAATTAGCTATAAAAATTTTTTGTCGCCGCTTCGTGGGAAAAACCGGGAATTTGCTGAGCGGCAGTCTGCATGGGCTGGACGCAGTTATCCACTATTCCTGTGGATAACCATGTGCATTAGAGTTAGAAAACACGCGATAAGCGAGAGAAGACGCGGCTTACGCCCAAATTGACGCGAAACACGGCTCAAGAAAATATCGCTTATTATTTAATTGGTTAGATAAAATCAATTGCCGTAATGAAAGTGTCACCTGTTGCCATAAAACTATCATTACCTGACTTGACAAATGTTAAAAATGAAAATGTTCTGGGGATAACCGGGTAGGACTGGTGTTTTATGTTGTCTCCGTCTAAATTTTGACCGGGAACGCGCTAATCATCCGGGCGCTATGCTAAATATCCTGACATGCTACTGGTTTTTCATCCAGTGTTTTTTACTGGCATTCCTGGCCACAACGAGTAAAATTACTCACCTGCCGCTTTTTACATCACCAGGTTGTCGCCCATGAGTAAACCGTTCAAATTGAATTCCGCTTTCCGTCCTTCAGGCGACCAGCCTGAGGCGATCCGTCGTCTTGAAGAAGGGCTGGAAGATGGGCTGGCACACCAGACGCTGCTGGGGGTGACCGGTTCGGGGAAAACCTTCACCATCGCCAACGTTATCGCTGACCTGCAACGCCCCACCATGGTGCTGGCGCCCAACAAAACGCTGGCGGCGCAGCTGTACGGCGAGATGAAAGAGTTCTTCCCGGAGAATGCCGTCGAGTATTTCGTCTCGTATTACGATTACTACCAGCCAGAAGCCTATGTGCCGAGCTCTGACACCTTTATCGAGAAAGATGCCTCGGTGAACGAACACATTGAGCAGATGCGTCTGTCGGCGACCAAGGCGCTGCTGGAGCGTCGTGATGTGGTGGTGGTCGCATCGGTGTCTGCCATCTACGGTCTGGGCGACCCGGATCTCTACCTGAAGATGATGCTGCACCTGACGCAGGGGATGATTATCGATCAGCGCGCGATTTTGCGCCGTCTGGCGGAGCTGCAGTACACCCGTAACGACCAGGCGTTCCAGCGCGGTACGTTCCGCGTGCGCGGCGAGGTTATCGATATCTTCCCGGCGGAATCGGACGATATTGCACTGCGCGTTGAGCTGTTTGATGAAGAGGTGGAGCGCCTGTCGCTGTTTGACCCGCTCACAGGCCACGTCGAGTCCGTCGTTCAGCGCTACACCATCTACCCAAAAACGCACTACGTAACACCACGCG
This sequence comes from Enterobacter cloacae complex sp. R_G8, assembly GCF_024599795.1. Lineage (NCBI taxonomy): Bacteria > Pseudomonadati > Pseudomonadota > Gammaproteobacteria > Enterobacterales > Enterobacteriaceae > Enterobacter > Enterobacter cloacae complex sp. R_G8. Next base: position 3,640,382 of record NZ_CP102246.1, on the reverse strand, counting down.
AGCGTATTGTGCAGGCGATGGAAGAGATCAAAGAGGAGCTGGCGGAACGCCGTAAGGTGCTGCTGGCGAACAACAAGCTGCTCGAAGAGCAACGCTTAAGCCAGCGTACCCAGTTCGATCTGGAGATGATGAACGAGCTGGGCTACTGCTCCGGTATCGAAAACTACTCACGTTTGCTCTCCGGTCGTGGGCCGGGCGAGCCGCCGCCGACGCTGTTTGACTACCTTCCGGCGGACGGGTTGCTGGTGATCGACGAATCCCACGTCACGATCCCGCAGATCGGCGGGATGTATCGCGGTGACCGCGCGCGTAAAGAGACGCTGGTGGAGTACGGCTTCCGCCTGCCGTCGGCGCTGGACAACCGTCCGATGAAGTTTGAAGAGTTTGAAGCGCTGGCACCGCAAACCATTTACGTTTCGGCGACGCCGGGCAACTACGAGCTGGAGAAATCGGGCGATGAGGTGGTTGATCAGGTGGTTCGTCCAACCGGGCTGCTGGATCCGGTCATTGAAGTGCGTCCGGTTGCGACCCAGGTGGACGATCTGCTCTCCGAGATCCGCGCCCGTTCGGCAATCAACGAGCGCGTGCTGGTCACCACGTTGACCAAACGTATGGCGGAAGACCTGACTGAATACCTGGAAGAACACGGCGAGAAGGTGCGTTATCTGCACTCGGATATCGATACCGTGGAGCGTATGGAGATTATCCGCGACCTGCGTCTGGGCGAGTTTGACGTGCTGGTAGGGATCAACCTGTTGCGAGAAGGTCTGGATATGCCGGAAGTCTCGCTGGTGGCCATCCTTGACGCCGACAAAGAGGGCTTCCTGCGTTCAGAGCGCTCGCTGATCCAGACCATTGGCCGCGCCGCGCGTAACGTCAACGGTAAAGCGATTCTCTACGGCGATAAAATCACCCCGTCGATGGCGAAAGCGATTGGCGAAACGGAACGCCGTCGCGAGAAACAGCAGCGCTACAACGAAGAGCACGGCATTACGCCGCAGGGTCTGAACAAGAAGGTGGTGGATATTCTGGCGCTGGGTCAGAACATTGCGAAGACCAAAGCGAAAGGACGCGGCAAGGCGCGTTCCGTGGTGGAGGAAGATACCGTCGCGCTGACGCCGAAAGCGCTGCAGCAGAAAATCCACGAGCTGGAAGCGCAGATGATGCAGCACGCCCAGAACCTGGAGTTCGAAGAGGCAGCGCAAATTCGCGACCAGTTGCATCAGTTGCGGGATCTTTTCATCGCCGCATCTTAGGTAAAGCAGCGTGTTTTCGCCCTCTCCCTGTGGGAGAGGGCCGGGTGAGGGCATCAGGCCGCACAAAACGAGCCTAACCCAACTCCTGAATCGCCTTCTCCAGCGCGTCACGCAACAGGTGACGGTCATGCCGGTATTTAATGTCGCTCGCTTCCAGCGGCTCCTGAATCACCACGCGATTGCCAATACCCGACACATCGACTTTCGGTCCTACGACAACCCCATCGATGATTTTCTTCCCGACGTACTGCTCCATCAGCTCCAGTTTATCCGCAAGCGACAGGCTGGCCGCTGCCGGACTCAATTCGCGGCCTAAATTACCGATGTACACCATCGGGGCGGGCGTTCTGCGCAGGGCCTGCGCCAGCTCTTTCACCAGTAAAATCGGCATCAGGCTGGTGTAAAAACTGCCCGGGCCAATCAGGATCAAATCCGCCTCGGCGATGGCCTCAACCGCTTCGCGCGTGGCGGGAACGGCCGGGTAAGTCATCAGCTCTTTCGGCGGCAGCGTAAGCTGGTCGATGTTCACTTCGCCGTATACTTCATGCCCTTCCACGTCGATGGCCATCAAATCGACCGGTTGTTCAGACATCGGGATCAGGAACGCATCCACTTTGAGCAGATTACGGATGAGATTGATCGCTTCCAGCGGGCGCACGCTCAGGTGATCCAGCGCTTTAAGCATCAAATTTCCAAGGTTATGTCCGGAAAGTTCCCCATTACCGCCAAAACGGTACTCAAACATCGCCGAGGCGACGCTCGGTTCGGTAATTAACTGGTTCAGGCAGTTACGCATATCGCCCCAGGCAATTCCGCCTTCTGCACGTCGGATCCGCCCCGTAGAGCCGCCGTTATCCGTTGTTGTTACTATCCCTGTCAGTCTTGACCCGAGTGACGACAAAGAAGACATCACACGGCCCAGACCGTGGCCTCCGCCCAGTGCCACTACCCGGTCAAGATCCGCAAAAGTGCGATTGCGCATACATATTCCTTATCACGTTCGATCTGCGTAACAGTACCCTAACTACCCCTAAAAGACGATGCCTCAGCCAGGGCAAAATGACGTATATCAATGCGAATCTGCTGTTTTGGCGTATTCTGTAACGAAAATGCACGATCAGGTCGCTATATACATATTTATATAGCGTTAAGCGGTAATGGCGAAAGGGTGATTTACGCGCTACTATCGCCATAACCACGTTTTCAAATTTGAAAACATACACTCTAGCCCTGGCGCCTGTGTCGAAAGATATGGCGCCCTGGCCGTGGCAACTATGCCACCAGGGTACAGAAAGAAATGACTGTGCCTCCCGTATCTGGAAAGGTGTACATGGCTTCACAACTTACTGATGCTTTCGCGCGTAAGTTTTACTACTTACGTCTGTCGATTACCGATGTGTGTAACTTCCGTTGCACCTACTGTCTGCCCGACGGCTACAAACCGGGCAGCGTCACCAATAACGGCTTTCTCTCCGTGGATGAAGTTCGCCGCGTTACGCGCGCGTTCTCGGAACTCGGCACGGAAAAAGTGCGTCTGACCGGCGGAGAACCTTCGCTGCGCCGTGACTTCCCCGACATTATTGCCGCTGTCCGTGAAAACGAACGCATCCGTCAGATTGCGGTGACCACCAATGGCTACCGTATGGCGCGCGATGTCGCCACCTGGCGTGATGCGGGCTTAACGGCCATTAACGTCAGCGTGGACAGCCTGGATGCCCGTCAGTTTCACGCCATTACCGGCCAGGATAAATTCCAGCAGGTGATGGACGGTATCGATGCCGCGTTTACCGCCGGGTTCGATAAGGTCAAAGTCAACACCGTGCTGATGCGTGACGTAAACCATCATCAGCTCGATACCTTCCTGGCGTGGATCAAATCCCGCCCCATTCAACTGCGGTTTATTGAGCTCATGGAGACGGGGGAGGGCAGCGAACTGTTCCGCCGCCATCACATCTCCGGCATGGTGTTGCGCGATGAGCTGCTGAAACGCGGCTGGATCCACCAGATCCGCCAGCGCAGCGACGGCCCGGCGCAGGTCTTTTGTCACCCGGATTACGAAGGGGAGATTGGGCTTATCATGCCTTACGAGAAAGATTTCTGCGCCAGCTGTAACCGCCTGCGCGTCTCCTCGGTGGGCAAACTGCATCTGTGTCTGTTCGGGGATGGCGGCGTTAACCTTCGCGATCTGCTGGAAGACGATGTGCAACAGGCCGCGCTGGAAGCGCGTATTTCTGAGGCGCTGACGCATAAAAAACAGACCCACTTCCTGCATCAGGGCAACACCGGCATTACTCAGAACCTGTCATACATTGGCGGGTAATCAGGCTTAAGAAGGAACCAGAAGATGAGTCAGGTCAGCGCGGAATTTATCCCGACACGTATTGCCATCCTTACCGTTTCCGACCGTCGTGGCGAAGAGGATGACACCTCCGGCCACTGGCTGCGCGAAGCCGCCCATGACGCCGGGCATAAGATCGTCGATAAAGCGATCGTCAAAGAGAACCGCTACGCCATACGCGCGCAGGTCTCCCGGTGGATTGCCAGCGATGAGGTGCAGGTGGTGTTGATCACCGGCGGCACCGGTTTTACCGCAGGTGACCAGGCGCCAGAGGCGCTGATCCCGCTGTTCGACCGCGAGGTAGAAGGCTTCGGCGAAGTGTTTCGCATGCTGTCGTTCGAAGAGATTGGTACCTCGACGCTGCAGTCACGTGCGGTGGCGGGCATGGCGAACAACACCCTGATATTCGCCATGCCGGGCTCGACCAAAGCCTGCCGCACCGCGTGGGAAAACATTATCGCCCCGCAGCTGGATGCCCGCACCCGTCCGTGTAATTTTCATCCCCATTTAAAGAAATAAGCTATGTCGCAACTGACCCACATTAACGCCGCTGGCGAAGCGCATATGGTGGACGTTTCCGCCAAGGCCGAAACGGTCCGCGAGGCGCGTGCCGAAGCGTTCGTTACCATGCTGCCAGACACCCTGGCGATGATTATCGACGGCAGCCACCATAAGGGGGATGTCTTTGCCACTGCCCGCATCGCCGGGATCCAGGCGGCGAAACGCACCTGGGACTTAATTCCGCTCTGCCACCCGCTGATGCTCAGCAAGGTGGAGGTCAATCTTCAGGCCCAGCCAGAGCACAACCGCGTGCGCATCGAATCGCTGTGTCGTTTAACCGGTAAAACGGGCGTGGAGATGGAAGCGCTGACGGCGGCGTCCGTTGCTGCGCTGACCATCTACGACATGTGCAAAGCGGTGCAGAAAGATATGGTGATTGGCCCGGTTCGTCTGCTGGCGAAAAGCGGCGGCAAATCCGGTGATTTTAAGGTGGACAGCCATGATTAAGGTGCTCTTTTTTGCTCAGGTGCGTGAACTGGTGAATACCGACAGCCTGACGCTGGACGCGACGTTTAAAGACGTTGCCGCACTGCGTGCGCATCTGGCGACGCAAAGCGACCGTTGGGCGCTGGCGCTGGATGAAGGGAAGCTGCTGGCCGCCGTCAACCAGACGCTGGTGGAGTTTACCCATCCGCTGGCGGCAGGTGATGAAGTGGCCTTCTTCCCACCGGTGACGGGGGGTTAAGATGGCTGATACGCGAATTCTGGTTGGCCCTGAGCGCTTTAACGTCGGTACGGAATATCACTGGCTGGCAGAGCGCGATGAAGACGGTGCTGTGGTGACCTTCACCGGTAAAGTGCGTAACCACAACCTTGGCGACAGCGTAAAAGCGCTGACGCTGGAACACTATCCGGGCATGACCGAAAAATCGCTGGCTGCGATCGTCGAAGAGGCGCGAGGCCGCTGGCCGCTCGGGCGTGTGACGGTTATCCACCGCATCGGTGAGATGTGGCCGGGCGAGGAGATCGTTTTCGTGGGGGTGACCAGCGCCCATCGCGGCAGCGCGTTTGCCGCCGGGGAGTTCATCATGGATTACCTGAAAACCAAAGCCCCGTTCTGGAAACGTGAAGCGACGCCGGAGGGGGAGCGGTGGGTTGAATCGCGCGACAGCGACAAACAGGCCGCCAGCCGTTGGTAACAGGTTTATGTGGATGTGTTAGTCTTAACGTGTGTGTCAACTTAATCAGGAGTGAATCATGGACCGATTTCCGCGTTCCGATTCGATAGTACAGCAGACCCGTAGCGGCCTGCAGACGTATATGGCTCAGGTTTATGGCTGGATGACGGTGGGCTTACTGCTTACCGCATTTATCGCGTGGTATGCGGCCAATACCCCTGAACTGATGATGTTTATCTTTTCCAGCAAAATCACCTTCTTTGGGCTGATCATTGCGCAACTGGCACTGGTGTTTGTGCTCTCCGGGCTGGTACAGAAGCTGAGTGCCGGGATGGCGACCACCCTGTTTATGCTCTATTCGGCACTGACGGGGCTGACGCTTTCCAGCATTTTCATCGTCTATACCTACTCCTCTATTGCCAGCACCTTTGTGGTCACCGGCGGGATGTTTGGTGTGATGAGCCTGTACGGTTACACCACCAAACGTGACCTCAGCGGTCTCGGCAACATGCTGTTCATGGGGCTTATCGGGATTGTGCTGGCGTCGCTGGTGAACCTGTGGCTGAAGAGCGACGCGCTGATGTGGGCGGTGACCTATATCGGGGTGGTGATTTTCGTTGGCTTAACCGCCTACGACACTCAGAAGCTGAAAAACATCGGCGAGCAGATTGACGTGCGCGACAGTTCCAACCTGCGTAAATACTCAATTCTGGGCGCCCTGACGCTGTATCTGGACTTCATCAACCTGTTCCTGATGCTGCTGCGTATTTTCGGCAACCGTCGTTAAGGTAGCTTTGCGAGGTGGCGGTGCGGTCTGGTGCCCTCACCCTGACCCTCTCCCACGGGAGAGGGAACAAACACTAAAAACGGCAACAAAGTTGCCGTTTTGCTTTTATTTTGCCATCGCCTTCTCGTTCTTCGCTCTTAGCTTCTTCGCCCGGCTCTCAAGCACCAGATAACAGACCGTGGCCAGCGCCAGCGGCAGGAAGTAATAGAGCATGCGGTAGGCGAGCAGGGCGGCGATAATCGTCCCATGAGATACATGTTCTCCGGCAAGCAGGGCGATAAATACCGCTTCCAGCACCCCAATCCCGGCCGGAATATGGACGATCACCCCGGCGATACTGCTCACCAGCAGCACCCCCAGCACGAAGAAATAGTTCACCTCTTCGCCAATGAGCAGCCAGATAATTGCCCCCATCGCCATCCAGTTGGCGCTGGAGACCGCCATCTGCAGCACGGCAAACTTCCATGAGGGTAACACCAGCTTTTGCCCTTTGATGGTCATATGGCGGCGTCTGGCAAAGGCGCAGGCCCAGAGATACAGGGCGATAATGAGCAGGAGCGCGAAACCCAAAATCCGCAGCGTGGCTTCATCGATATACCAGTGTGCGGGCAACTGTACCACGCCGATGGTAAAGATCACCCCACCCAGCAGAATATAACCCAGCCAGTTGGTGGTAATGCTCAGCGAAAATATACGCGTGATGGTCCCACCGGGCAGTCCCAGGCGCGAGTACAGGCGATAGCGCATGCCAATCCCCCCAACCCAGGTGCTGAGCGTCAGGTTAAAGGCGTAGCAGATAAACGACACCAGCATGACCTGGCGTTTTGCCAGCTTGTGGCCGCAGTAGGCGCGGCCCAGCAGGTCGTAGCAGCCGTACATCAGATAGCTGACAATCACCAGCCCAACTGCTCCCAGCAGCACCATCCGGTTGTAGTTGCGGATAACTTTCCACACCTCTTCCCAGTCCACCTTTTGCGCGTAAACCACCAGCAGCACCGCAACGGCAATAAAAAACAGCCAGGTCAGGATCTTTTTCGCCATTCGCCAGCGTGGATGTGATTTAGACATCAGGTTTTCCCTCCATCTTCCGCCTCAATGCGGTCCTGGGTTTCCATCTCGGGTTGAACAGGCGGATCCACCAGCGCAAGTTTCGGGGTATGCGCCGGCAGCCAGCCTACCATCGCCGGGAAATGGCGCAGGAAGTGGAACACCACTACGCTGATCCCCAGATTCCACCAGGTGCGTTTAGGCACCATGGACTCGTCCACGCGCACGCAGTCGTTCACGATCAGCCCCTGCAGGTTATCCCGCAGGGTCTGGTTAAACTGGCGATCGTGAATGATCAGGTTCGCTTCCAGGTTGAGCGACAGGCTCAGCGGATCGAGGTTACTGGAGCCGACGGTTGCCCAGTGATCGTCCATCAGCGCGACTTTGCCGTGCAGCGGTCGGCGACGGTACTCGTAGATCTGCACTCCGCCTTTGAGCAGGTAGTTATAGAGCAGCCGCGCGCCGACTTTGACGATGGGCATATCCGGCTCGCCCTGCACAATCAGCTTCACGCGGACGCCGCGTCGGGCAGCACTGCGCATGGCGTGCAGCAGACGGTAGCCCGGGAAGAAGTAGGCGTTGGCGATGATCACTTCGCGTTTGGCATTCGCCAGCATTTTCAGGTAGTGGCGCTCAATATCGTCCCGGTGCTCGCCGTTATCCCGCCAGACGAACAGCGCCTGCGCTTCGCCGGGCTTCCGGTTCTCTTCCGGGCGATGACGGCGCTTCCACCAGCGCCGGGCGGCCTCTTTGCCGGGCAAGTTTTCCAGTTCAAACAGCAAAATGTCCTGAACCACAGGCCCTTCGATGCGGATGGCGTAATCCTGTTTGGCCTCCGGGCCGTAGTCAGACATATGCTCGGCGGAGTAGTTAATGCCACCGACAAACGCCACCGTCTCATCAACGACGACGATTTTGCGGTGCATCCGGCGAAAGAGATTGGTACGCATGCCGAACAGGCGAGGGCCGGGATCGTAGTAGCGGAACACGACGCCTGCGGCGGTGAGCTCATTCACGAACGTATCGCTGAGATCGGGCGAGCCATAGCCATCCAGCAGCGCTTCAATTTTGACGCCGCGCTGGGCGGCGCGCAGCAGCACGCTGTGCAACTGTTTGCCAACCTCATCTTCGAACCAGATAAAGGTTTCGAGGATCACTTTATGCTGCGCGCGGTCTATCGCGTCAAAAACGGCCGGGTAGTACTGATCGCCATTTTCCAGCAGCGTGATCCGGTTGCCTTCCTGCCAGGTACATTTCATAAGTGGATCTCCGCGCTCAGCGGGGCATGGTCGGAAAGGTGACGCCAGTTGAGCAACGCCAGCGCGGTCGGGCTGCTGGCGTGGGCGTTTTTCACATAAATGCGGTCAAGTCTCAGCAGCGGGAAACGCACCGGAAATGTGCGCGCAGGTCTGCCGTGCGCGCGGGTGAAAATCTCCTCCAGCCCGGCCTCCACTTTCAGGGGATGGTTAGCTCGCTGCCGCCAGTCGTTAAAATCGCCGGCCACCACCACCGGTTCACCGTCGGGCAGGGCGTTGGTCCACTCGGCCAGCATCTGCAGCTGCGCCTGCCGGTGCGCTTCCCGCAGACCAAGATGGACGCAGCCAACATGCACCGGAAAATCGAGGTCTGGCGGGGTGATACGGCAGTAAAGTAGCCCACGCTTTTCGCTTTCGCCGACGGAGACGTCCCGGTTCTCGTAATGTTCAATGGGATAACGCGACAGCACCGCATTTCCGTGATGACCTTCAGGATAGACCGCATTGCGGCCGTAAGCGTAATCACTCCACATGGTGTCGGCCAGAAATTCGTAATGGGGCGTGTCGGGCCAGTTTTCGAAGTGCATCGGATGGACCTCGTGCGCGCCCATCACTTCCTGCAGGCAGACAATGTCCGCGCTGACGGTGCGAACCGCGTCGCGCAGCTCCGGTAAAATGAAGCGGCGATTAAATGCTGTGAAGCCTTTATGAATGTTTATCGTCAGCACTTTAAGCGAGAAATGCTGCATTTTTGTGGTCATAAGCTCCTTCCTGAGTGACTATCCCGATGAAAATAAAGTGTAGTCGTCGTCACAAAAAGATGCGGTGTTACGGAATTTTCCGTAAAGTGCGGTAGTCTGATTAAGCAGAGAAAAATCCTTCAGGAGAGAAGCCATGAAGTGGCAACAACGTGTTCGTGTCGCAACAGGTCTAAGTTGCTGGCAGATAATGTTGCATTTACTGGTCGTGGCCGTACTGGTGATGGGCTGGATGAGCGGCACGCTGGTGCGTGTTGGCTTAGGACTATGCGTCCTCTATGGCGTCACCGTGCTGTCGATGTTGTTCCTGCAGCGCCATCATGAAGCGCGCTGGCGCGAGGTGGGTGATGTGCTCGAAGAGCTCACCACCACCTGGTACTTTGGTGCCGCGATGATTGTGCTGTGGCTGCTGTCCCGCGTGCTGCAAAACAACCTGCTGCTGGCGCTGGCCGGTCTGGCCATTCTTGCAGGGCCTGCGGTGGTCTCTTTGCTGGCCAAAGAGAAAAAGCTACGCAATGTTGCGTCTAAACATCGCGTACGCCACTGAACCCGTCGTGGCCGCTATGACCAGTAGCGGCCACAAACTTCCCCAGATAATATCCAGACTCGCATCCTTCAGATAAATTTGCTTGGTGATATCCGTAAAGTGACGAATCGGGTTTATCCACGTCAGATCCTGTAACCACACCGGCATATTCTCAACTGGCGAAACATACCCGGAGAGCAGGATGGCCGGCATCATAAAGACGAACACGCCAATAAACGCCTGCTGCTGCGTGGAGCAGAGCGCGGAAATCAGCAAGCCAAACCCGACCAGCGACAGCCCGTAGATCACCATCGTGAAGTAGAACAGCGCCAGCGACCCGGCAAACGGGATCTGGTAGGCCCAGATCCCTACGCCCAGCACGATGGTGGCCTGGAACGTGGCAACAATCAGGGCGGGAACCGCTTTACCGACGAAGATTTGCCAGGTCGCCAGCGGGGAGACCAGAAGCTGATCGAGCGTACCTTGCTCGCGTTCGCGGGCGACGGACAGGGAGGTGACGATCATCACCCCAATGGTGGTGATCATGGCGATCAGCGAGGGCACCACAAACCATTTGTAGTCCAGGTTTGGGTTGTACCAGTTACGTACCACCAGCTCGCTGTTGTTGGGCTTCGGTTTTCCCTCCATCAGCTCCTGCTGATAATCCTTCACCACCTGTTGCAGGTAGTTCGCGGCAATCTGGGCGCTGTTGGAGTTACGCCCGTCGAGGATCAACTGCATGGGCGCGGGCTGGAAGGTGTCCAGATTGCGGGAAAAATCGGCCGGAAAACGCACCAGCAGCAGCGCTTTCTGGGTATCGATGGTCGGCTGGATCGCCTGCGGGCTTTTCAGCAGCAGGATATGGGTAAACGCCTTCGCCCGGGCAAAGCGCTGGGTCAGCTCGACGGAATGTTTACCGTTGTCTTCGTTGTAAATCGCGATGGTGGCGTTGGTTACCTCAAGCGTGGCGGCAAAAGGAAACAGAAACACCTGGATGAGCACCGGTAACACCAGAATGGCGCGGGTTTGCGGCTCGCGCAGCAGCGATTGCAGCTCTTTGCGTATTAACGTCCATAAACGGTGAAACATGTTCGCTCCTTAATCCAGACGCCGTTTGGTTTTCATCCACGTCAGCCCAATAAACATCGCCGCCGACGCCAGCAAAAACAGGGTATTGATAATCAGCACTACCGGAATATTCCCTGCCAGGAACAGGCTTTGCAGCGTGCTGACGAAATAGCGCGCCGGAATAATGTAGGTCACGGCGCGGATCACCGCGGGCATGCTGTCTATCTGGAAGATAAACCCGGACAGCATAATCGACGGTAAAAAGGCGGCGTTCAGCGCCACCTGGGCGGCGTTAAACTGGTTGCGGGTGACGGTGGAGATGAGCAGCCCCATGCCCAACGTGCTCAGCAGAAACAGGCTGGTGATGAAAAAGAGCAGCACCAGCGAGCCGCGGTACGGCACCCCGAGGATAAACACCGAGACCAGCATACAGAGCAGCATCGCCAGCATGCCGAGGAAGTAGTAGGGGATAAGCTTACACAGCAGCAGCTCAAGGCGCGTCACTTCGGTTGAAAGCAGCGCCTCCATGGTGCCGCGCTCCCACTCGCGGGCAATCACCAGCGAGGTCAGGATTGCGCCAATCACCGTCATAATGATGGTGACCGCACCCGGGATAATAAAATGCTGGCTGATGGCGGCAGGGTTAAACCAGTAGCGCATCTGTACGTCGATCAGCGGTTCGAATGTTTCGCCCCGGTCTTCGGCGCGCTGCATCTGCCAGAGCTGCCAGATCCCCTCCACGTAGCCCTGGACAAAGTTGGCGGTATTCGGCTCGCTGCCGTCAGTGATCACCTGGATCGGCGCAGCGGTATCTGTCCGCGCCATGTTGGCGGCGAAATCGACCGGGATCACCACCAGACCGCGGATTTTCCCGGCCTGCATCTTCTGAATCAACTCCTGCCGGTTGTCGCTGATGGTGGCGTCAATGTAGGGCGAGCCGGTCATGGCGTGGGTGAAATCCAGCGCCTCTTCGCTCTGCTGCTCCAGTAAAATGCCGACCCGCAGTTTGCTGGAGTCGAGGTTGATCCCATAGCCGAAGATAAACAGCAGCAGAAGCGGGATGACCACCGCAATCAGCCAGCTGCTGGGGTCACGCACGATCTGACGCGTCTCTTTGATGCACAGCGCGCGCACCCGGCGCCAGGAAATCGCCTTATTGCGCATCGGCATTCTCCTTATCCCAGTCGTGGATGAGGGTGATAAACGCCTGCTCCATGGTCGGGTCCGGTACCTCGTTGTCTGCGGCCTGGGCTTTCAGGTCATCCGGCGTGCCGTGGGCAATCAGCTTGCCGCGATAGACCAGCCCGATGCGGTCGCAATACTCCGCCTCGTCCATAAAGTGGGTGGTTACCATCACCGTTACCCCTTTCTCCACCATGCTGTTGATGTGCAGCCAGAACTCGCGGCGGGTAAGGGGATCAACACCTGACGTGGGTTCATCCAGAAACAGAATATCGGGCTCGTGCATCAGCGAACAGGCCAGCGCCAGCCGCTGTTTGAAGCCAAGGGGGAGCTCATCTGTGGCGTGGGAAGCGATAGCTGTCAGGCCAAACGCCTCGCTCATGCGGTGGATTTTCTCGTCCTGGGCGCGCCCTCGCAGGCCGTAAACGCCGGAGAAAAAGCGCAGGTTCTGCTCGACCGTCAGGTTGCCGTACAGCGAGAACTTCTGCGCCATATACCCCAGATGCTGTCGCGCCTTGCCGGAGCTGACTTTCAAATCCATATCCAGCACCAGCGCTTTGCCGGACGTAGGCACCAGCAGGCCGCACATCATCTTAAAGGTGGTGGATTTCCCGGCGCCGTTTGGCCCGAGCAGGCCAAAAATTTCACCGCGCTTCACCGCGAAATTGACGTTATCGGTGGCGGCGAAATCACCAAACTTTTTGGTCAGGGATTTGGCTTCGATCACCGTCTCACCCGGCGTGCCTTCCACCGTGTGCAGGATCGCCCCGAGCGGTGATTCTGAGGTGCCCGCTCCGCCCAATAGATCGATAAACGCGTCCTCAAAGCGGGGAGCCGTCTCTTCCATCTCAATGTCAGGCATGCCCGGCGCGTGACGAATATCCGCTTCGGTCGCCTCTTTGGTCAGGATCACGCGCACCGAACGGCCCTGAATCATCCCGTCGCTGACCTGGGGCAGTTTCAGTACCCGCTGCAGCAGCGTGCGGTTCGACTCCTGCGGGCTGTGAAGCAGAAAACTGCGTCCGGCCATGCTTTGCGTCAGCTTCGTCGGTTCTCCCTGATAAAGCAGCTCGCCTTCGTTCATCAGCAGCACATCGCGACACTGCTCGGCTTCATCCAGATAGGAGGTGCTCCAGAGGATCAGCATTCCGTCACCGGCCAGCTCGTGCACCATCTGCCACAGCTCGCGGCGTGAAATGGGGTCCACGCCCACGCCGGGCTCATCCAGCAGCAGCACTTTCGGCTCGCCGACCAGCGTACAGGCCAGCCCCAGCTTTTGCTTCATCCCGCCGGAGAGCTTGCCCGCCAGGCGATCGGTGAAGGGACCGAGGGAGGTGAAGGCCAGCAGACGGGCGAAAGTCTGCTGACGGGTTTCACCGGTCACGCTGCGCAGATCCGCGTACAGATTAAGGTTCTCCATCACCGTCAGGTCTTCATAGAGACCAAACTTCTGCGGCATATAGCCGAGCATGGCGTGGAGTGCACCGTCATCTTTAATCGGATCGAGCCCGAGCACGCTGGCCGCCCCTTCATCGGGCTTAAGCAGGCCTGCCAGCATCCGCATCAACGTGGTTTTGCCTGCGCCGTCCGGGCCAACCAGCCCGGTCACATAGCCTTTCTGGATGGTACAGTTCAGCGGCGCGACGGCCGGTTTTTCCATGCCCGCGAAGCGTTTGACCAGATTGTCGAGCCGGATAACCGCGTCATTCATGTCGTTCCCCGTTGTTCACTTTTACGGTGACAGGCATGCCCTGACGCAGCGCGTCGTCCGCATCAGTGACGATGATGCGCAGGCGATACACCAGGTCGGTACGCAGATCCGGCGTTTCCACCGTTTTTGGCGTGAATTCAGCGGTGGGCGAAACAAAGCCCACTTTGCCGTGATACGGCTTATCCGGACGGCCATCGGTATAGAGCAGCAGCTCGCGACCCGGCTGCATCTGGCCGAGGTTTGGCTCATCAATGTAGGCGCGCACCCACACCGGACGAGTGAGCGACAGGGTTAAAACGGTGCTGCCGGCGTTGAGCATGCTGCCGGGTTCCACGGCGCGGGTCATCAGCGTGCCGTCTGACGGTGCCACCAGCGTGGTGTCGTGCAGATCGAGCTCCGCCTGGGCCAGCTGGGCCTGCGCCTGTTCAAGGCTGGCTTTGGCCTGGGCGATATCCTGCGGGCGGTTACCGGTGTGGTACTGACTCAGTTTGTCCTGCGCGGATTTCAGCGTTGCCTGAGCCTGATCGCGTGATGAACGGGCGTTTTCCAGATCGTTGGCCGAAATGGTGCGGCTTTTCCACAGCCCCTGCTGGCGGGCATAGAAATTCTGCGCATAGTCATAGGCCGCCTGCGCCTGTTTAACTGCGGCAGCAGCCTGGGCAATCTCTTCGTCACGATAACCGGCCAGCATCAGATCATATTGCGCCTGGGCGACGGAAACCCCGGCTTTTGCCTGCATCAGCGCGTTCTCGTAGGGCGCTTTATCCAGCATCCCCAGCGTCTGCCCGGTTTTGATGGTGTCGCCCTCATCCACGTTCAGCGACGCCAGCCGCCCCCCGACGCGGAAGCTCATATTCACGGTACGAATATCAACGTTACCGTACAGCGTCAGGCCGCGATCCTGATGGCTTTGATACCACAGCCAGCCACCGATGCCGGCGGCAAGCAAAACAACAACCACCAGAATGATGGCGACAGGTTTTTTCATGACTTCAGGCTCCTTTGCGTTAAGCCTTGCAGGATCAGATCGAGATGACAGGTGATAACCTGGCTAATCTGCGCGGCTTTATCCTCATCAAATTGTGTCCAGCCGGTGCGTAACAGAATCGTTTCTCGCCCCAGACGGAAGGCCAGAATCTCACCCAGCAGGGCGTGGGTATGCAAAATCGTTGCGGTATCGTTGGCGTCTTGCCCGGTATAGGCCGCGATCAGCCGGGTCAGGTGCGTGTGCATCGGGGCAATCACCTGGTCGTGCACCAACTGGTAGGCGACGGTAGGGGAGAGCTGTTCACGGGAGATAAATCGACTCAGGTTCAGCGTGTCGTCGTGCGTCAGCAGGCGGATCATGTTATGGCAGGCGTTGAGGATCAGCTGGCGGATGGCGTCACGATCGGGCGACGGCTGGCTGAGCAGCGCGGTGGCTTCCTCCACGTGCGGGTGAAACTGCGTGCCAATAAAATCGGCGATCCACTGCGCACAGGCGAGGTATAAATCCTCTTTTGAGCCAAAATAGTAGGGGATAGCCGCAATGTTTTGCCCGGCCTGCGCCGCGATATCCCGGGTGGTGGCATGCAAGCCATACTCACCAAACTGCGCCAGCGCGGCAGCAATAAGCTGGCTTTTGGCCTGTTCGCCTTTAGAGGTTGTCGGGGTTGTATTCATAGCGGCATTAAAAATTAATCAATCGATTGATTAAGATTATGCCTGATTAGCGAAATCGTCGAGGGAAGGTGGAGGGATATTTTATGCGCCACGTCACAAAAGCTGCTACACTCCGCCCCTTCGCGACATTGTGGTTTTTGTCCTCCTAATTGTTATATCTCCCTGAAAACTACACCTGTGATGGTCGGGGCGGTTCGGAGTTTTTATGTCTTTTGATTCCCTTGGCCTGAACCCGGAAATTCTGCGCGCGATCGCAGAGCAGGGCTACGTTGAGCCAACCCCAATCCAGCAGCAGGCCATCCCTGCCGTTCTGCAGGGCCGTGACCTGATGGCCAGTGCCCAGACCGGAACCGGTAAAACCGCAGGCTTCACCCTGCCACTGTTAGAGCTGCTGGTAAAAAATCAGCCGCACGCGAAGGGACGTCGTCCGGTTCGTGCGCTGATCCTCACCCCAACCCGCGAGCTGGCGGCGCAGATTGGCGAGAACGTGCGTGACTACAGCCGCTATCTCAACATTCGTTCGCTGGTGGTGTTCGGTGGTGTGAGCATCAACCCACAGATGATGAAACTGCGCGGCGGCGTGGACGTGCTGGTGGCAACGCCGGGCCGTCTGCTGGATCTGGAACACCAGAACGCCGTGAAGCTCGATAACGTCGAAATTCTGGTGCTGGACGAAGCCGACCGCATGCTGGACATGGGCTTTATCCACGATATTCGCCGCGTACTGGCTAAGCTCCCGCCGCGCCGTCAAAACCTGCTGTTCTCCGCGACCTTCTCCGACGAGATCAAGGCGCTGGCTGAAAAGCTGCTGCATAACCCGCTGGAAGTGGAAGTGGCGCGCCGCAACACCGCCTCTGAGCAAGTGACCCAGCACGTGCACTTCGTTGATAAAAAGCGTAAGCGGGAACTGCTCTCCCAGATGATTGGTCAGGGCAACTGGCAGCAGGTGCTGGTCTTTACCCGTACCAAGCACGGTGCAAACCACCTGGCGGAACAGCTGAACAAAGACGGTATTCGCAGTGCGGCCATCCACGGTAACAAGAGCCAGGGAGCGCGTACCCGTGCGCTGGCGGACTTTAAATCCGGTGATATCCGCGTGCTGGTGGCAACCGACATCGCTGCCCGTGGTCTGGACATTGAAGAGCTGCCGCACGTGGTGAACTACGAGCTGCCAAACGTGCCGGAAGACTATGTTCACCGTATCGGCCGTACCGGTCGTGCGGCCGCCACCGGTGAGGCGCTCTCGCTGGTCTGCGTGGATGAACACAAACTGCTGCGCGATATCGAACGTCTGCTGAAGAAAGAGATCCCGCGTATTGAAACGCCGGGGTACGAAGTGGATCCGTCCATTAAAGCGGAGCCAATTCAGAACGGTCGCCAGCAGCGTGGCGGCGGTGGACGCGGTCAGGGCGGCGGCCGTGGTCAGCAGCAGCCACGCCGTGCCGAAGGCGGCGCGCCGAAGTCGGGCAATAAACCGCCTCGCCGCGACAGCGAAGGGAAACCGGCAGGAGAAGGGCAGCGCCGTCGCCGTCCGCGTAAACCGGCTAACCCACAGTAATCTGGAAGCCCGGCCGTAAAGCCGGGCTTTTCTTTTTGCGGCGACGAAAAGAAAGTGCCACAATAGTGGCTGTTTATACAGTATTTCAGGTTTTCCGATGGCTTTAACCGCGGCGCTGAAAGCGCAGATTGGTGCCTGGTATAAGGCACTCCAGCAGCAGATCCCCGACTTTATCCCCCGGGCACCACAGCGGCAGATGATTGCCGATGTGGCAAAAACGCTCGCCGGTGACGACGGGCGACATCTGGCGATTGAAGCGCCAACCGGGGTCGGTAAAACCCTCTCTTATTTAATCCCGGGCATCGCTATTGCGCGGGAAGAACAAAAGACGCTGGTGGTCAGCACCGCTAACGTGGCGCTACAGGATCAGATCTTCAGCAAAGACCTGCCGCTGCTGCGCAAAATTATCCCCGAGCTGCGTTTTACCGCCGCCTTTGGCCGCGGACGTTATGTCTGCCCGCGTAACCTGGCGGCGCTCGCCAGCAGTGAGCCCACCCAGCAGGATCTGCTGGCGTTTCTTGATGACGAACTGACGCCAAACAACAAGGCGGAGCAGGAACAGTGCGCGAAGCTGAAAGCCGATCTCGACAGCTACAAGTGGGACGGTTTGCGCGATCACACCAGCCAGGCCATCGGCGATGACTTATGGCGCAGGCTCAGCACCGATAAAGCCAGCTGTCTTAACCGCAACTGTCACTATTACCGTGAGTGCCCGTTTTTTGTCGCCCGGCGGGAGATCCAGGAAGCGGAAGTGGTGGTCGCCAACCATGCGCTGGTGATGGCGGCGCTGGAAAGCGAAGCGGTGCTGCCGGAGCCGAAAAACCTGTTGCTGGTGCTTGATGAAGGCCACCATCTGCCCGACGTGGCGCGGGATGCGCTGGAGATGAGCGCTGAAATCACGGCGCCGTGGTTCCGCCTGCAGCTCGATTTGTTCTGCAAGCTGGTGGCCACCTGCATGGAGCAGTTCCGCCCGAAAACCACGCCGCCGCTGGCGGTGCCCGAGCGTCTGAGCGAACACTGCGAAGAGGTCTACAGCCTTATCTCGTCGCTGAACAACATCCTTAATCTGTATCTTCCGGCGACCCAGGAGGCCGAGCACCGTTTTGCCATGGGGGAGCTGCCGGACGAGGTGATGGAGATTTGCCAGCAGCTGGCGAAGCATCTGGAAAAGCTGCGCGGCCTGGCAGAGATGTTCTTAAACGATCTCAGTGAAAAGACCGGCACTCATGACGTGGTGCGTTTGCACCGTATTCTGCTGCAGATGAACCGTGCGCTGGGCATGTTTGAAGCACAGAGCAAACTCTGGCGGCTGGCTTCGATGGCGCAGGCGTCCGGTGCGCCGGTGACCAAATGGGCCACCCGGGAAGTGAGAGACGGGCAGGTACATCTCTTTTTCCACTGTGTGGGGATCCGCGTGGCCGATCAGCTGGAAAAGCTGATCTGGCGCAGCGTGCCACACGTGGTGGTGACCTCTGCGACCCTGCGTTCCCTCAACAGCTTCTCGCGGCTGCAGGAGATGAGTGGCCTGAAAGAAAAAGCGGGTGACCGCTTCGTGGCGCTGGACTCGCCGTTTAACCACTGCGAGCAGGGCAAGCTGGTGATCCCGCGCATGAATTATGAGCCGCTTATCGATAACGAAGAGCAGCACATAGCCGAAATGGCCGCCTATTTCCGCGAACAGGTCGAGAGTAAAAAATACCCCGGCATGCTGGTACTGTTTGCCAGCGGACGCGCCATGCAGCGCTTTCTGGAACATGTTACCGATCTGCGGTTACTGCTGCTGGTGCAGGGCGATCAGCCGCGCTACCGGCTGGTGGAACTCCACCGCCAGCGCATCGATAACGGTGAGCGCAGCGTGCTGGTGGGGCTGCAGTCTTTTGCTGAAGGACTCGATTTAAAAGGCGATTACCTGACGCAGGTGCACATTCATAAAATTGCCTTCCCGCCCATCGACAGCCCGGTGGTGATCACCGAAGGTGAGTGGCTCAAAAGCCTCAACCGCTATCCGTTTGAAGTGCAAAGTTTACCGGCAGCCTCGTTTAACCTCATTCAGCAGGTGGGGCGTCTTATCCGTAGCCACGGCTGCTGGGGGGAAGTGGTGATCTATGACAAACGTCTGCTCACCAAAAACTACGGGCAGCGCTTGCTGAATGCGTTGCCGGTATTCCCGATAGAACAGCCAGAGGTACCGGAAGTGAAAAAACGCCCGGCAAAACTGGCCGCCGGGCGTAAAAAAAGCATCCGTGCTAAGGGGCGCGGTCCTACTGGTAAGTAAAGGTGGCCTGAACAACGCTGCTGAACGTGCCCGCCGTCACGGGCATGGCGGTCGCGTAATAGCGTGCCGCCATGGGGAAGTCCGCGGTGTGGGTGCCGGCATCAATCACCACGCTGAATCGGGCCTGGGGGGCAAGCACGATATAATCCAGACGATCGGCCAGCTCTAACGCCACGCCTTTGGCGGTACCGCTATTGGCGAATTTAAAGGGGTGGTCCGTATCGCGCGGGCCGTCAACGGAAATGGTGGCAACCGTCAGCGTGGACGGACAGTTCGTGAGTGTTAAATCGAAATTTTTCCAGGGGCCGGTATCGCCGATATTTTTGAAATCAGTGGCGACAGCCTGTCCCAGATCCACCACCGTATTCTGGCTGGCGCTGTCTACCTGGCAGGTGCTCTCGTAAATATTCCCTTCGATATTGAGCGTGACGTCGGTCGCGCCCGCAGAGAGGCTCGTCAGCGCGAGTAAAAGGGGGAATGTTTTCATCATCGCTCCGTTACTGATATTCAAAATCGATTGTGGCAATCGTGTTGGCTTTTCCCGCAGTGACGGTGGCATCCGTCTGGTAATACTGCACGGCGAAGGGGATCACATCCGGAACGTCAGGTTCGGCTCTTCCACCGACCGGGATAGGGTAGTCATATCTCAGATCGACACCGTCAAGCAGCATTCTCACCCCGACGCCCGTGGCGCTGTCGCTGCCGGGCGTGAGGTTCAGTACATCCGCATACTGGCTATTGATGCCATTCGCGCTGGTCACCGAGGCCGTGAGGTTGACCTCTTCCGTGCAGGTGGCGGTGATATTGAAATACTTCCAGGGTGTATAGCTGCCCACGTGGGTAAATTGTGACACCGGGAAATCGCCGAGCGTGACCGTCAGATTTAAGGGATCGACAGAACAGGTCGCCGTTCTTTCGCTGACGGTGGCGGAATAGCGGCTTTTATTGCCTTCGCCAGAAATCCCAACCGAATTAAAAACACCGAATCCGTAGGGATCCTGCGAAACCGAAAGGGTTCCGGTCCCGATATGTGTCGCCGTTTTGATTAACTGCTGGGTATAGCTGAAAGAAAACGTTTGTCCGCTGTCGCTGCTGACTGTTCCTATGGGGGTTGCGGTGCTGTCGCATGAGTAACCGGTTCCGCGAATGATCTGCCCGTTGCTGTTCAGGAGCTCAATGCCGATGCCGTCAATATTGGTCGTGTAAACACCCGGCATGCCCGGCACTTCCGTTCCCGTTCCGTAATAGCAGGAAATAATGGTGTGACTGGTGAGCGTTCCGGTACAGCTGCCGTTAACAGTATGTGTTTTTGCTGAACCCGGGATAACGCTGCCAATATTGAGGGTCGTGGGTACAGAAAGCGTGCCGGCATCCAGGGTATAAGGCAGATCGTTGCTGTTACAGGTTGTCGCTGCATGGGCATGCGGTACCAGACCCACGCTCGTGAGCAAAACCAGCAACGCAAAGGCATATCTCAACATGTTCATTTTTTCCTCGGAAAGGTTCATACACACTGCGCCGTAATGTTAAGGACCGGATTCTGGTCTTCTACCGGCAGGTGATACGCTGCGGTGCAGTGGCTGTCGGCGGTTTTCCCCCAGCTGACGTTAATCGTGCCTGTCTCCTGCATACCGGTCAGATACACCTGGCCGCCATCCCCAACGATAAATTCACCCTCCTGACGGGCCTGAGAGGCCGTTGCCCCAAACGGTATCGGACGACCATCCGCACGTTTTAAGGTCATCAGCACCCGGCTGCCGACATGCGTTTCATAATGTGCACGCACGATGGCGCCGCGCGTCGGTGTCACCGTTCTGGCTGCCTGGTCAATATCAGCATTTCCTGGCAACGTCTCGGTATTCAGTGCGAGGGTGTTATGACGGTAAGGCGAAACGTACGGCACAATGGCGTAGCCACGAAAATCGGTGTTCACGCCTGTCTGATTAGTGATGTTCGTGTCGTCAGCGCCCGGCGCTTCGATCAGTGCGACGGTCTCACCCATTGGCTGACCAAGGGTGATGCCGTGAGCATGGGCGATCATGCTGCCCTGAAGACCGACGTTGAGCTGTTGCTGCTGGTTATCCTGCGAATACCCGGCGCTCACTTCACCATAGGTGCCTTTGTAATCGGCATTCAGACTGGTGCTGTCGCCGCTGCTCTGACTGTGGCCCTGCTGAACACCCCAGCTGAGGTTATTGCCGGCCAGCGCGGTGCCGTTCAGGCCCACGCTTTGGGTGGTTTCGTGCTTCGTGCTGTTCAGGTTGTAGTTCACCCAGGTGTTGCTGAGCCAGCGATCGAGCGGAACGGAGACGTTAAACGCGATCGTCTGCTCGCTGGTTTTCTCATTATTATCATCCCCGCTGTCACGCGTGTTTTTATCCAGTCCGTAACTCAGACCGTAGCTGATCCCGTGCCAGGTGTTGTTGTACCCGAGGTTCATCGAGGTCATCCCCTCGTTTGAATTCCAGTAGCTCTCTTTGACCAGGCTTAACGTCAGCGAACCCAACGAGCCGCCCAGGGACTGATCGACAGTGGCCTCTTCGCGGCTGCGTCGGGTGTCCGGCGTTTCCCAGTCATCATTGCGGGTATGGGAATCCAGGGTGTCCTGAAGGGTGTAGAACCCCTTGCTGTTATAGCGATAGCCAGCAATGGAAAAATGGGTGCCGGTGGTGGCGAAATCTTTGCTGTAGCGGATGCGCCAGGAGCGTCCGTCAGTGGGGGCCTGGTCCTGCATCTCTGATTTGGCGTCGGTGACATCCACCGAGAAGGCCCCGAGATCGCCGATATTTTTGCCGACTCCCAGCGCCAGCGCATCGTAATACTGGCTTGCCTGCACGCCGCCGTAAACCGTAAAGCCGTAAGGCAATCCGTAGATTGCCGTACCCTGCATAAACGGGGTTTTTTCGACGTCGTTGTCATAGCTGCGATAGCGTCCCGCGGTGAGGCTGTATTTAAAGCGGCCTTCACGCTGCAACACTGGCACTGATGCATAAGGCACCACAAAGTGCTGTTCGCTGCCGTCCGTCTCTTTGACGGTGACGTTTAAATCGCCGCTTCCGCCGGTGGGGTAGAGGTCGTTGATCTCAAACGCGCCGGGGGCGACATAGTTCTGGTAAATGACGTAACCGTTCTGGCGGACGATCACCTGGGCGTTACTGTGCGCCGTCCCGCGGATCACCGGCGCAAAGCCCTTCATGCTGTCCGGGAGCATGTCGTCATCCGAAGCGATCTGCGCCCCGGTGAAAGAGACGCTGTCAAACACGTCGGAAGGGGAAGAGCTTTGCCCTACTTTGAGGTTCCCGCCAAGGGCGATAATATCCCGCTGGGCATAGGTATAGACCGACGAAAACTGGCTCTCTGCGTCACCGTCACCGCTGGTTTTGCTCCAGGTGGAGTAGTTACGAAAACGCCATGCCCCGAGATTAAGACCCGGACGCAGGTTAAGAAACTCGCTGCGCTGATCGGTACCGTTTTCACCTTTGCCGCGGTTGTCCCCGGCGGTGAAGCTGTAATTGAGCAGCAGGGCGTTAATTCCCTCGTCATACTCCTGCGGGTCGACGTAATCACGCGGTACCTGGGTAATCGCGCTCTGCGGAATGCTTAACAGCAGCTGCTGCGGATTAACATGAAACGTTGCGCTGGCGGCAGGGATAACGCTCAGGTCAACGCACTGAGCCTTATCATCTATCCTGAATTTATCGATATTAATACCAAAGCTTTTTAGCTGAGCCGTGCTCAGGCACGGCTGCAGGGTTGATTTTCCGCTGGCGTCTTTCTTCAGCGTAAACTCAATCTCTTTGCTTGCCACTTTATTATTGTTGACGTAGACGTCAACGTGATATTTACCGGGAGCCTGACCGGGACCAATCTCATAAATACTGAGGTCGGTTTTACCCTGACCCGGGTTGTCGATATCCAGCAGCGCCGGATTGAAATAATCATCGGCGAGAACTTTTTGCACGCAAACACCCAACAGGGCACAACCTAATGCGATAAGCATTGATCGTCCGTGCTGTTTCGGTGGTTTGGTGGTGTATTCCCAGCGCATAATGATATTCAGAAATTCCGGAAGTTATTTAATCTGTGCGGTATATGACTGACTAATGCCGCCAAAGTCATTGATGATTTTCCAGGACACGGTGTGTGCTGTGATATTGGCTGGCATCGCGAAATGCGTTTCGCTTTTAGGTCCGGCATAGGTGGCTTTATCCACTTTTTTACCGTCGAGTTTTATTTCCTGGAAATTCATATAAAACGGCGTGGGGTTGTCGACAATAAGTTGATTACCCCGCGTGTGCCAGACTAATTGCGTGGTGACATCTTCCGGTTTGCCCGTAATACCCGACGGACGATAAAGCAGTTTAATGCGGGTTTTAATCGCGATCTGCAATGTATTAACGCTCTCATTACGCGCAGAAGAGGGAATGGATTTAATATTCAACCAGAACAGTGATTCGCGATCCGCTGGTAAATTCCCCCCGGTTCTGATGATGCGCAGAACGTTTTCTTGCTTCGCATCAAGGCGGAACAGAGGCGGTGTAATCAGAAACGGTGCTTTCTCGCGGGCATTATCTTCCGTTTCGACCCATGACTGCACAAGGTAGTCGAGGTTGTCCGGGTTGGTGATCCCAATGGAAGATTCTTTTTTATTTTCGGGATAGACCACGCGTGTGCCGCCGATGGTAATGCCGGCATGGGCGACAGAAGCAATAAATAAAAAGGAGGAGGCCAGAAGATATTTTCGCATAGTAATACCGTAATAAAGCAATAACAGATATTAGCCACTGGGGTAGCTAATATCCGTTTTATTAGTTGTAAACGATAGTGAAGGTCGAGGCGGCATTCGCCAGTCCGGCAGAAATAGCAGGTCCGGTCTGGATATAGCGTGCACCAAACTGCAAATCGTTCGTTGTGGTGCCTGGTGTGAGCGTATACGCCGCAGAGGCCGTATATAAACTCAGTGGGTTTTCAGTTTTATCAAGCAACTGAACACCGACTCCCGATGCCGTACCGGTTCCTGATGTCACAGCAAGGATATCCTTATTGTTACTGTCAGGCGTTCCGCCGAACGTTACCGAGGCGCTGGTCACCGTGTCAGGACAATCTTTAAGTTGAATACTAAAACGGGTTGTCGACGTCGTCGAACCACTTCCGGTAAATGCAGATTTAGAAACCTTACCTAATGACACATTAAGTGGATTACTTAAACCGTTCACCACAGTACATGCAGAGTCAATAATTTCGCCTGTGAAATTAATTTGACCTTCACCACTGGATGCAAATACAGAAACGGAAGCACACGCCATCCCGGCGACGATCCCCGCAATAATTAATTTTTTCATTTTAATCCTCTGAATGAAAGTTTGGTACTTCAGGTATTAATCATCACCTGGCTGATTAATTCGGCAGGAACTATCGCTGAGAATTATTTTTCGTTCAATTTATCTTCAGACCATTTTTACCCTCGAAGGGCGTTTGTCCGGGTGTCGGGAGAGAAAGGAAAATGATTACCCGCCAGGCATTTATCAGGGCTATAGTATCTGCAAAGAGCCGCAAGGAGAGATGTCGTGGATTATCGTAAAATTATCAAAGAGGTAGGGCGTGGAAAAAACCATGCCCGCGACCTGGATCAGGAAACTGCCCGTGCGCTGTACACCCATATGCTCAATGGCGACGTACCCGATCTGGAGATGGGCGGTATCCTGATTGCGCTACGTATCAAAGGTGAAGGCGAAGCGGAGATGCGTGGCTTCTATGAAGCGATGCAGGCGCAAACGCTGCGCTTAACGCCCCCGGTGGCGAAGCCAATGCCGATTGTCATTCCCACTTATAACGGCGCGCGTAAACAGGCGAATCTGACGCCACTGCTGGCTATTCTGCTGCATAAGCTGGGGTTCCCGGTGGTGGTCCATGGTGTCAGCGAAGATCCGACCCGGGTACTGACGGAGACCATCTTCGGCATGTTAGGTATCGAACCGACCCTGCACGCCGGGCAGGCGCAGGCGAAGCTGGATGGTCACCAGCCGGTCTATATTCCGGTTAAGGCGCTCTGCCCGCCGCTGGAAAAGCAGCTGGATATGCGCTGGCGCATGGGGGTGCGCAACAGTGCGCACACGCTTGCGAAACTGGCGACGCCGTTTGGCGAAGCGGATGCCCTGCGTCTCTCCAGCGTGTCGCATCCGGAGTACGTGGCGCGGGTGGGCAAGTTCTTCGAAGATATCGGCGGCCGGGCGCTGCTGATGCACGGCACCGAAGGTGAAGTTTACGCCAATCCGCAGCGCTGTCCGCAGTTAGTGCTGATTGATCCTGCCGGCACGCGACCTGTGCTGGAGCGTCAGGACGAGGCTGCTGATGTGATAGTGCCGGAAGCAAAAGATCCGCATACCACCGCGCACTGGATTGAACAGTGTCTTGCCGGTAATGTTCCGGTTCCGCACGCCATTAAACTGCAGATGGCCTGCTGCCTGCTGGCAACCGGGGAAGTGGATGCCGTCCAGGCAGGGTTAGCCCGCGTGGAAGAGATGTTTTAGGCAAAAAAAAGCCCGTCCAGTGGCGGACGGGCAAGCAAGGGTAACAACAGGGTCAATGAGGGTTGGAGCATCTCACCAGAGGGTACGGTGAGGGTGGAGCATTAATTCAGTCGATTATTTGTAGATAACCGCAGTGCCGCTCAGCTTGTTATTGCCGTTAGCGGAAGTGATGGTGTATCCGCTTGCGCCAGCCGCTGCCGCTTTCTCAGCCAGTTTGGCTTCCAGACCGTCCAGCGTGGTCGCGCCATCAGCACTCACCACACCTACTTTATTCATGTTCTGTGCCTGAGCAGAAGAAACTGGCTCTACAGCGAAAGCGCCAAAAGACAGAGCGGACAGGGCAACAGCAGCAACAGCATATTTGATGGTTTTCATAATTAATCTCTCGCAGGTTTTTCTGTTAAAGGGACGATGTTCCGTCGATGTGATAAGTATCACGTTTTTTTTCGGCAGATAAAATCGAAGAGAATTGACGTGGTTGCTCAAAAAAATTGAATGACAAATAACTTATTGAATATTAATAAATTCAGAAGGGCGATTTACATTTCTTGTCGCTGCGGTTTACAGACGTGTGATGAAGGGCACATTTTGCTACGCGCCTGGCAAAAAATCGTGAGCGTAAAGGAAAGCGCTTGCGCGGTTAACTTAGGTAAAGGAAAGTCAACGTAACTGGCTGTCTTTCGATCCTCTGCGATTATATCCCGAATGTGAACTGTTTTTCGAATCTTTATCCTGTTGGCAGTGGATGCATAACCGTACACCGGGTATGGCTTTACGGCGCGCCTCCGGGATCGTTTCTCCGCACTCTTCACATTCCGTCAAACTTTCCCCGCGCGGAATTTCACCGCGAGCGCGGGCAACTGCATCTTCAATGGTACTGTTGATCTGTTCGTTCACGGCGTCGTCATTCGCCCATCCGGAAGCCATGGCCTTGTCCTCACGTGGGGTGTCTCTCTTATAAAGATGGGGTCAAAAAACGAACAGTCAAGAGAAGAGGTGAGAACTGCATCTGTCAGCCAGATGCAGTGATTCTCAGAAGAGGAACTTATTTATAGATGGTTGCTGTGCCATACATATGGTTATCGCCACCGGCGGAATTCACCACGAAACCTTTCGCACCTTCCTGGCGGGCTTTTTCGGCCAGTTTGTTTTGAAGGTCATCAAGGTTACTTGCACGGCTCACCGAGACGGTTCCCGCAGGCCGTAGCTGGCTGGTATCGGTACTTTCGGTCAGGGACTGAACGGCCATGGCAGAAAATGATGCACTGGCCAGTGCGCCAGCAATAACAACAAGGGTCAGGTATTTTTTCATAATCACATCCTCAGGGGGAAACAACAGGTGATTCCCTTTAAGTTTAGAAGCCTGACGAGTGTGATTTAGCGCAAAAATTTGATGATGATCTGCTTATTTTTTGGACGATATAGATTGACAATTCGCTGACAGATCATAGACATAAAGGTCCCTGATTTTTGGCGATTTTTTGCGCGGAGCAGAGAGATATTTACCGTTGCGCCCGCACAGGGTATCTTACGCCGCTGTTTAAAGGAGAATGCCATGACTTCCCACAAGCCGGGATTGCACCCACGAAATCGCCACCGCAGCCGCTACGACATGAATGCGTTATGCCAGAGCTGTCCTCCGCTGCAGGATTACATTGTGCAGACGCCTGCCGGTGAACCTTCGGTCAACTTTGCTGATCCGCAGGCGGTAAAAATGCTGAACAAAGCCCTGCTGGCGCATTCCTACGGTGTCGCGCACTGGGATATTCCGGAAGGCTTTCTCTGCCCACCCGTACCGGGGCGTGCCGATTATCTTCACTATCTTGCCGATCTTCTGGCTGACGATCGTGACGGCCTTATTCCTCAGCAGGCCACTGTTCTGGATATCGGTACCGGGGCGAACCTGATTTATCCGTTGATCGGCGTACATGAATATCACTGGCGCTTTACCGGAAGTGAAATTGGTGCGGAGGCGTTTGCCAGCGCGCAGGCGATCATTAACGCCAATCCAGGCTTAAGCCGGTCGATTCGCTTACGTCGTCAGAAAGAGGTAACGTCGATCTTCAACGGCATTATTCACAAAAACGAAAGCTATGACGCGACGATGTGTAATCCGCCGTTCCATGATTCGGCCGCCGCCGCCCGTGCAGGCAGTGAGCGTAAGCGCCGTAATCTGGGTCAGGCTGAAGACGCCGCGCTGAACTTTGGCGGCCAGCAGCAGGAGCTGTGGTGCGAAGGGGGCGAGGTGGCGTTCATTCTGCGCATGATCGCGGAAAGCAAACAGTGTGCCCGCCAGGTAAAATGGTTCACGACGCTGGTTTCCCGCGGCGATAACCTGCCGCCGCTTTACCGCGCGTTGACCGAAGCTGGCGCCGTGAAGGTGGTGAAAAAAGAGATGGCGCAAGGCCAGAAACAGAGCCGCTTTATCGCCTGGTCGTTTATGGACGATAACAAACGTCGCAAATAGCACGCCGTTGTAGTCCGGGTAAGGCGAAGCCGCCACCCGGCTCGGTTACAGCGTCGGCTCCTGCGGCGGGAGCGGCGAGGCGGGTGGCGGCAATACCTGATATGTCTGCACCGGCATGCGCACATCCGCGAGATCAAAGTGTTTTTTCACCATGCTGTCGAGGGCAAAGCGCACCGTCCACTGTTTAAGCGGCTGGGTGGTGAAGGACACGCGGAGGGTAAACGCCGTGTTGGTCAGCCCGACAATACCGGCAAACGATGGCTCGCCAATTACCAGCCCGCGTATATCCTCCATGGCCATCATCTCATCGACTGCATCCCGTAGCGCCTGTTTGGCTTTATCAGCATCTTCATGACGATCGACATCGTAATTCGCCACCACCGAGCCAATACCCCGGACGAAGTTGGCGAAGGTGGTAATCGATGACCACGGAATAATGTGGTACGCCCCGGTGTCCTGGCGCACACCGACGGATCGAATCGACATTCGTTCAACCGTGCCGGTGAGTGGCCCAATCGTCACCAGATCCCCGGTGTTCATGCCATTTTCAAACTGAATAAAGATACCGGTGATAATGTCCTTCACCAGCGTCTGCGAGCCGAAGGAGATAGCCAGACCCAGTGCCCCCGCCCCCGCCAGCAGCGGCGCGATATTCACGCCGATTTCCGAGAGCACAATCATAATCGTGATGGTGCTGATGATGACCGCCAGCGCGTTGCGGAACAGAGTCAGCAACGTGCGGGCGCGCGCGCTCGGCAGCGGCCTGCCGTGAATGTCAGAGACCAGGCGGTTCTCAATCAGACTGGCCAGCAGCGTCCAGCCCACGGCAGAGAAGAACAGGATCAGCGCGATACGGATCAAAATATCGACGGTCTTTTCCCCTGCGCCGTTGTGCAGCCAGTTCCAGAAATCGAACAGCCCCCAGGCATTGAGCAGCAGCATAATCGCCACACAGACGGTCAGAATACGCGCCACCTTCAGCGAGACCGAGAGCCAGCCGTTCACCCGTTTTTGCAGCTCCGGGTAACTGCGCTGTACCTGTGGCGACAGGGTAATGGTTTTGGATATCCAGCGGGAGAGCAGGCCGGAGACAAAAGCTGCCACGCCAATAATGGCCAGGCTCTTAAATGTTGCCCCCATCATAAACTTCAGGCTATTACCGGGATCGAACAGCGAGAAGAAGCACAGCACAATGAAATAGGCGCTGGCCAGCCAGTGCCACACCAGGGCAAAAGCGCGAATAAAGAGGCTAAAGAACGAGAGGGAACGATTGGCCAGGTGCAGCAGGCTCTCCGTAATGGTCTTCTTGTTATGGAAGATAAGGTACAGCGCCCAGACGGTAATGCAGATCATAATCAGCACGTTTGCCAGAGCACCAAACTGGACGTTCACCTGGTTGGAGATGATCGGCACGGCAACCAGCAGACCATAGCCAATCAACCCGCTGAGTACGCTCAGACGCAGTGCCCAGTATCTGGCGCTGGCATCCTGTATGGAGAAAGGACGAAGTGCCGGTACGTGCGGGCAAAATATCAGTCGCAGCAGGGCCTTAAAGAACTCAATGACCGCAAAAGCATTCAGGAAAAGTGCCTGCTGGAAGGCGATGGTTTTGTTGCCGGTATTCAGTTTGTCAGCCAGCACTTGTCCTGTGAACAGCGTCAGCGCCAGCAGCAGTAAATCGATGATAAACGCGGCGGCTATCATCAGCGGCAGGTGTAACCAGCTGCTTTTCTGCTGATTCTTCTTGCGACCCCATTGTCCCATCTTCCGGTACAGCGGCCACGCGCACAGGCGCACCAGCCAGTAAAAAATGAATACCGCCGCCGCCAGAATTAAAAACTGCGTGGCGGCAGTGGTAAACGTCTGGGGGTTAAAGGGCTTATGTGGAGAGCCAATCAGGTTGCGATAGAGCTGGGCAAAGCGCGAGGAGAGGGCATCAGCATAGTGGCGGCTAACGTCGGTCACGTTTTCCAGCACCGTTTTTTGCTCCTCTACCTGCGGCGGGGTGATGGTCGGAACGGGCTCCTGCGGCGGCGTGGCGGCCACTTTTCGCAGTTGATCGATGAGCTCCTGCCGGGAGGTGTCGTTTTCCAGCACATCGGCCAGGGCGCTGTAGGCGGCTTTTTTCTGTTCGACATCGGGCTCTGGTGGTGGCGTACTCTCCTTCGTCGCGGTGGTTCCGGTGGTGACGCCGGGGATCGCGACGGCGAATGATGGCGCACTAAACAGACTAAACAACAACAGCAGGATCCACGGCACGGCGTCCTCCGGTGAAAATGTCGAACAAAATGATAAGTATAGAAGTCGGGGCGCGTAGAGGGATTTTTGGGAACAATCTGGCGTAAAAAAGCCGGGCATGCCCGGCTCTGTGTAGCGGATGAACGACGATCAGGAGACGTGCTGCAGGAACTCCTGCAAACGCTGGCTTGGCGGGTTCGCAATCAATTCCTGCGGGTTACCGTCTTCCGCTATACGGCCTTTATCGATGAAGATAAGGCGGGATGCCACTTTCTCGGCAAAGCCGATTTCGTGGGTCACGATAACCATCGTCATCCCTTCTTCTGCCAGATCCTGCATGACTTTCAGCACCTCGTGGCGCAGCTCCGGGTCGAGCGCGGAAGTCGGCTCATCAAACAGCATCATCTTCGGTTTCACCGCCAGCGCGCGGGCAATTGCCACTCGCTGCTGTTGTCCACCGGAGAGCTCAGAAGGGTAGTGGTGGGCACGTTCTGCGAGGCCGACTTTCGCCAGCAGATCTTTGGCCAGTGCTTCCGCTGCCGCTTTGTTGGCACCGCGCACGCGCAATGGGCCAAACATCACGTTTTCCAGCGCCGTCAGGTGCGGGAACAGGTAGAACTGCTGGAACACCATGCCTGCTTCCTGGCGAATCAGCCGGTCGTCCACTTTCGGGTCGTTCACCTTCAGGCCATCGACGATCAGATCGCCGCTGGTGATCTCTTCCAGCTTGTTGATGCAGCGCAGCAGGGTTGATTTACCGGAACCGGATGGGCCGATAATGACGACCACTTCACCTTGTTTGATGCTCAGATCGATATTGTGCAGCACCTGGGTTGGGCCAAAGTGCTTGGATACGTTTTTAAATTCAATCACAGGATTTTCATCCTTCTTTCAAGACGACGCAGAACGAAGCTCAGAACCAGAGTGATAATCAGGTAGACCACGGCTACCGCACTCCAGATTTCCAGCGCACGGAAGTTGCCAGCAATGATCTCCTGGCCCTGGCGGGTCAGTTCAGCAACGCCGATAACGATGAACAGTGACGTGTCTTTGATACTGATGATCCACTGGTTGCCCAGCGGCGGCAGCATGCGGCGCAGTGCCAGAGGCAGAATCACGTGACGGATGGTTTCGCGACGCGAAAGGCCTAACGCCAGACCCGCTTCACTGAAGCCTTTATGAATCGACAGCACCGCACCGCGCGTAATTTCCGCGATGTAGGCACCGGAGTTGATCATAATGGTCACGACGGCGGCGCTGAACGGGTCAATGCGCAGGTCGGTGAAGGCCATTGGCAGGGCGAAGTAGATGAACATGACCTGCACCACAATCGGGGTGCCGCGGATCACTTCGATGAATACCAGTGCGATGTGGTTTGCAATCCAGCCACCGTAGGTGCGGGCGAAACCGGCGACAAGACCGATAATCAACCCGCCAACCAGACCGAGGACCGAAATCCACAGGGTCATTTTAGCGCCTTCAAGCAAGAGAGGAATGGCAGGCCAGATGGCGCTCCAGTCAAACTGCATGATGTATTCCTGTATACCGTGGTGAAAAACGAAAAACGTAGGCCCGGTAAGCGTGAGCGCCACCGGGCGTTACAAACCTGAATTCAGGTAAAATTATTTAGGCTCGGTACCGAACCATTTTTTGTAGATTTCGTTGTACGTGCCGTTCTCTTTCAGGGTTTTCAGCGCGCCGTTAACTTTCGTACGCAGGTCGTCGCTGCCTTTCGGGAAGGCAATACCGTACTGCTGTGCTTCCAGAGAATCACCGACTGCTTTGAACTTGCCGTTGCCCGCGGTTTTGATGAAGTACAGGATGTTCGGGGTATCGTGCAGAACGGCGTCAGCACGGTTGGTGCCGAGTTCCATATAGGCGTTATCGATATTCGGGAACTGGCGCAGATCTTTCGTTTTGATATTCGCTTTCGCGTAATCTACGGAGCCAGTGCCGCTCTTCACCGCCACCACTTTACCGTCGAGATCTTTCACGCTTTTTACATCGTTATTGTCAGCTTTCACCATCACCAGCAGGCCGCTTTTGTAGTAGCCGTCAGAGAAGTCGATCGCTTTTTTACGCTCTTCAGTAATGGTGATGCCTGCCAGTGCCAGGTCAACGTTTTTGGTTTGCAGTGCCGGGATAATACCGCTGAAGTCCATTGGCTTCAGGGTGTAATCCAGTTTGAGTTCTTTTGCGATAGCGGCCCACAGATCCACATCAAAACCAACGTATTTATCACCCTGTTTGAATTCAAACGGAACGAACGCCGTGTCGGTTGCCACAACCAGTTTGTCGGCGGCCTGAGAAGAGACCGCAAAAGCCAGGGTAAGTGCAGCCAGTGAAACTTTTAATACAGACTTCATAGCATTTCCTTTTATATCCACGGGGCGATCCCCTGCGAGAACGACTGGCACAATGAAAAAATCGTGCCAACTTTACAAGCTGTTGTTTTGCAAAGGGGAGGATGTCATGCATTGCACAATAAACGTGGCAATGATGTCTGATTGCACCAAGATGAAGCACCGTTTTGGTGCGTGTCGTTTGGCTCAACTGACGGGGAGATATTTAGCGCAAATAATGACGAAAAAACAATCTTCCATTAACGGTTGTGTGAGGTGATTATTACATTTTCTTCACTTTTGCAGCGTCTCAGGGGAAAAGTGTGCACCACAAATGTGCAAAACCCTCACCGGAGGCGAGGGTTTGATAGAAAATTCGTATGGATTATTCGATGTTAGATTCGATAAACCACAGGAACTGATCGAGGTCGCGAGATGCGGCGGTAAAGATGTCCGCAGTATCTTCGTCTTTTGCCTGGCTAATCGCTTTACGCACGTCGTTAGCCACAATCGCATAACGGTCTGCCAGCTCTTTCAGGTGATCCTGAACGGTGTGAATATCCAGCGGATAGCTTTTGAGTGGCGTTTTGCTGTTAATCACCTGCGTGGTACCCAGCGCGACACCGCCTAACTGCACGGCGCGTTCGGCCATGGTATCAAGGTGGGTGACCAGTGCTGTGCGGAAGCCATCCAGCATTTCATGAACGGCAATAAAGTTTGCACCGCGCATATTCCAGTGGGCCTGTTTGGTGATCAGCGAAAGATCGATGAACTGGATCACCTGGCGATTGAGCAACTCAATCGTTGCTTTTTTGTCGCTGTCCGATACATCGTTACGGGTATAAAGCAGATTAGACGCTTTCGTTTTCACCAGTTTAGCGGTACTCATAATCTCATATCCTCTTGATGTTTATGTCCCAGGTAATTACGGAACTAAGTATAGCACCGGATTTTTTCCCTGCGGTTTGGCTGTGCCTATTGGTTTAATAGCAAGAAGAAGGTTGAATTATTAACCCACTGAAATTTCTAACGTATTTTAAAATTGACACAGATCAATCTTAATTGTTTATATCGTATCGCAGGCAAGAGAAATATGGCTTTTCGATGACGAA
Organism: Enterobacter cloacae complex sp. R_G8; assembly: GCF_024599795.1. Taxonomy (NCBI): domain Bacteria; kingdom Pseudomonadati; phylum Pseudomonadota; class Gammaproteobacteria; order Enterobacterales; family Enterobacteriaceae; genus Enterobacter; species Enterobacter cloacae complex sp. R_G8. The sequence goes on along the minus strand of NZ_CP102246.1, from coordinate 3,606,590 downwards.
GAATGTAAGAAATTATAAAAATCTAAGAACTGGCCTTTATTCTGCATGGCAGTGAAGCCATGCAGAATATACGGCATTAGCTGATGTCGATTTTCTCAACTTTTGACTCGGGGCGCATGGTGAGCGTTGACCCCATAGACGCTGCAATGATTGAGCACAGCGCCAGCGTCTGGGTAAACGTGAGGGTTTCACCGAGGAATACCATACCGGAGATGGCGGCCAGTGCGGGTTCCATGCTCATCAGCGTGCCGAAAATGCGCGTCGGCAGCCGCGTCAGGGCAATCATCTCCAGCGAATAGGGCAGGGCGGTGGAGAGGATGGCGACAGCAAGCCCAATCGGCATCACTGACCATTGCCAGATGGATTCCGTGGCCTGAGCCATTCCGAGTGGCACAAAGATGATGGCGGCAATTAACGAGCCCAGCGCGACAGTTGCCGGACCGTGCTCTTCTCCGGCGCGCTGGCCCGTGAGGATATAGACCGCCCAGCAGGCTCCTGCGCCCAGAGCCAGCGCGGCCCCCTTCAGGTCAATTTCAGAGACGCTCTGACCCAGCGGTAACAAGAACCATAACCCAAGCACCGCTAAGATTACCCAGATAAAATCGACAGGCCGTCGGGACGCGAAAAGCGCCACGGCCAGCGGGCCGGTAAATTCCAGTGCGACGGCAATACCCAGAGGAATGGTCTGGATAGAGAGATAGAACATATAGTTCATGGCGCCCAGCGCCAGTCCGTAGAAAAGCAGCGGGAGTCGCTGCTCTTTTTTAACCCGCAACCGCCAGGGTTTAAAGATGACCACCAGGATCAGGGTCCCTAACGCGATACGCAGGGCAGTGACGCCCGGTGCGCCCACCAGCGGAAAGAGTGATTTCGCGAGCGACGCTCCGCTCTGTATGGACAACATCGCGATCAGAATTACAGCAACCGGCATCCAGACCGACGACCTGCGGGATAACCCTGGCATCCTTTCTCCTGTCAATTTTTGTCAAATAGGGTAAAAGCCGCAGTGTAATGGAAATATGGCGTCACGGTTGAGCTACTGTTGAAAAAAAACCAGGGAAAATCCGTAAAATGGATTAGCGTTGCTGGTTTTATCGCCTGTCAGATTAGGAATAATCTGGATGAATGTAGAGGCATTGACGCGCAGTATGGGTGTTTTGCAACAGAAATTCTCTGTGATTTGAATAAGATAACTGATGCTGGAAACGTTCTGTTACAGGAAAGGTTTCATTAGACATCACGAATCTCAAAGAGTTTCGCAAATTTTTTTGATATATTTAAAACTTACGGATTTACTTGAAGCACATTTGAGGTGGTTATGAAAAAAATTGCATGTCTTTCAGCACTGGCCGCTGTACTGGCTGTTTCCGCAGGTACCGCTGTAGCTGCTACTTCCACTGTGACCGGTGGTTACGCTCAGAGCGATATGCAGGGCGTAATGAACAAAGCTAACGGTTTCAACCTGAAGTATCGTTACGAGCAGGATAACAACCCACTGGGCGTGATCGGTTCTTTCACCTACACCGAGAAAGATCGTTCTGAAAACGGCGCATACAACAAAGGCCAGTACTACGGCATCACCGCTGGTCCAGCATACCGTCTGAACGACTGGGCAAGCATCTACGGTGTTGTAGGTGTTGGCTACGGTAAATTCCAGCAGACCGAAAACCAGGGTCTGAACCGCACTGCAAGCAACAGCGACTACGGCTTCTCCTATGGCGCGGGTCTGCAGTTCAACCCAATCGAAGACGTTGCTCTGGACTTCTCCTATGAGCAGAGCCGTATCCGCAATGTTGACGTTGGCACCTGGATCGCGGGCGTAGGTTACCGCTTCTAATCACTTCGGTGAGCCAGTAAAAAATCCGCCCATGTGGCGGATTTTTTTTGCAAGGTAAAAGCAAAACGGCAACCATGGGTTGCCGTTTTTAATGTTTTTTCCCTTTCCCGTGGGTGAGGGCATCAGACCGCACAAGACCGCACAGCTTACTTACTCTTAATATCGAAAATATCCGTCCCCAGATGGTTATAGTCAACTTTCTGTAACTTGAAGTTGGTAACGTACACTGGGGGCGCTTTCTTGTTTGAGATAAACGGGTAAGTATTTTTTATCTGCTCTGCAGAAATCCCTGTCCACTGCGAGAAGAACGTCAGGAAATCATTCGCCGAACGACGCGCTTTGATAATACGATGCTTCTTGTCATCACTCGACAGCACCATAAACGGCACCTGGAAGTTCTGCTGGAACTGGTCGTCGTGCGCCAGATACTGCACCTCTTTACCGCGCTCTTTGAACGCCAGCCCATGATCCGAGAAATAGACCAGTGAGAAACTGTCGCCTGTATTGCGGAGCTGATCGTACAGCTTGCTGAGCAGCTCATCGGTTTGCGTCATGGTGTAGAGATAGCAAGAGGTCTCTTTGGATTGCACAAACTCTGCGTATTTCCCCTGGGTACGGTCGCAGGCCTGCGGGTGGGAACCCATCAGGTGCAGGACGATCAGCTGAGGCTGCGTACGCTGCGTGGCAAAGACCTGGGCCGTCATCTTGAGCAATGCTTCGTCTTTGGTATTTTTATCGGCTTCAAAATCACCGCTTTTCAGGAACTGCACTTCGTCAGCACGCTTAGCGATACTGGCAATGGCGGTATCGTATTCGCCAATTTGCCCCTGATTGGAAAACCACCACGTCTGAAAACCGGCACGGTTTGCCAGCGTGACAAAGTTATCCTGATATTGCGGTTTCCCGTCGACAACGCGGTTCAGCGTCAGGCCGAGTGATTTCTGCGTCGAGCCGCTGGCCGCAATATAATCGGTAAACAGGGTACCGTTGACGGAGCTGGCGAACGGCGTGTTATCCCAGTGTCCGCCGAACGCGCCCATCGCGTCGCGGCGTGCACTTTCACCGATGACAACCACATAGGTATGGTACTTCGGCTTCACCGCCAGCACGTTCCAGGTGTCTTTCATATTGGAGAGCTCAGCCATGCGCGCCTGCTCGTCGAGAACTTCCTGGTTATTGACGACAACGTCTTTTACGAAGCGGAACACCGGATAGCCGGTATCCTTCAGCTTGAACACGCCGCCCCAGGCCAGGTTTTGCACGGGGGTGACAAAGAAGGTCACCACGCTGAATGCCAGGCACAGCGTCTCCATTTTTCCCCACGCTTTTTTCTCTTCTGGTTTTCGGCGCACTGCGATTACGCCAAGCGCAAAAATAAAGAGCCCTACCACGTAGCTGTACCACGGGAAGATCGTCAGGATCTCGGTCGACTCTTCCATATTGGTCGAGTGCAGCGCCAGCAGCGTATTAAAGTTTGGCGAACCATAGGCCTGACCAAACGGGAAATAGAGGGCGGCAATCAGGGAGCAGATACCGATTAACGTTTTTTGCGCGCGCGGCGCGGTACGCCACAGCAGATGCAAAATGCAGGTGAACGCAACGGCATAAAGCAGGCTGAAGGGATAACCCAGCGCAAAGTTAATCAGTAATGATTGTAAAAAGTAGAATCCCGTCCACGGACTTAAGGCCCGACTGCGGGTAACAACGGTGTCTATCAGGGTTAAATTCATAGGTCACTATCATGCATAAAAACGCCATGTGCTCACCCTGGCGTCAAGGGTCATAACCTGCCTGACAGTGCGTGGAGAGGGAATGAGGGTCCGCTTCAGCGAGCCGCAAATTGTGCAGGGCTGCAAGAAGATAGTGCGAGCGCTAAATAATATCAACAGTTGCTAAGCAGATGTTTTGCGAAGGGGATTGCAAATCCGTAAAAAAAATCAGGAATAGGGCGGCTTACGGCCAGTATACAGCGGGAATATGACGGAAAAATGAAGCGGCGTACCGCAACGCCGCTTAGTGGGAAGGTTTGTCGTCCTGATGCGGTTTGTTGTTAAACATATCGCACAGCATGTTCAACAGCATTAAGCGCACTTTAAAAGGAGAGTGAGTAAACACGGTCATACACCTCTTGAATTCGTTCATAAGACCTCCTGAGTTTTGATCCCTTCGATCCGTGAAGGGTGACTGCATTACATACAGATATAGCACAGGCTATATTGTATAGCTATGGCTATTTCGTTAATTTTTTGTGCTTGTAGAGCTATGGTTTACAATGTGCGCTCTCGATACCGGGCGCTGGAAGCGTCACCCCACTGAGGAAGTACAATGAACCGTCGCGCAGGTAAGCCAACAATCAGAAAAACGACGCAACTGGTGAATGTGGAAGAGCATGTCGAAGGTTTTCGTCAGGTACGTGAAGCCCACCGACGTGAACTGATTGATGATTATGTTGAGCTGATTTCCGACTTGATCCGCGAGGTTGGCGAAGCACGCCAGGTTGATATGGCGGCCAGGCTGGGGGTTTCGCAGCCAACCGTGGCGAAGATGTTAAAACGTCTGGCGTCCGTCGGCTTAATTGAAATGATCCCCTGGCGCGGCGTTTTTTTGACGCCGGAAGGGGAGAAACTGGCGCAGGAGAGTCGCGAGCGCCATCAGCTCGTGGAAAACTTTTTGCTGGTGCTGGGCGTAAGCCCGGAGATTGCCCGCCGGGATGCGGAAGGTATGGAACACCACGTCAGCGAAGAGACGCTGGTGAAGTTTCGCGAATTTACGCTTAAATATGGTCCCTCCGCTGAATGAAAATCCCTGGACTGCAGGCCCTCACGCGCGATCGCTTCTTTCATCTCTTATTGATTATTGGCGCAGGACTTAGCCTTTTTGTGCCGTTTGCGCCCAAGATCTGGCCTGCGGCGATTGACTGGCGCACCATCATTACCCTGAGCGGATTAATGATGCTCACCAAAGGGGTGGAGCTGAGCGGCTACTTTGACGTGCTGGGGCGCAAAATGGTGCGCCGGTTTGCCACCGAACGCAGGTTGTCGCTGTTTATGGTGTTCTCCGCCGCAGTGCTGTCGACCTTTCTGACCAACGATGTGGCGCTGTTTATCATCGTGCCACTGACGCTCACCCTGCGTAAGCTTTGCGAGATCCCGGTGAGTCGGCTGATTATCTTTGAAGCGCTGGCCGTTAACGCGGGCTCGCTGTTAACCCCTATCGGCAACCCGCAAAACATTCTCCTCTGGGGACGTTCAGGATTATCGTTCGCCGCCTTTACCTGGCAGATGGCGCCGCTGGCGCTGGTGATGATGGCGTCGCTACTGGTGGTCTGCTGGTTTGCCTTCCCGGATAAAAAACTGCAATACCACAGCGGCACAACCGGCCCGCAGTGGCAGCCTCGTCTGGTCTGGAGCTGCCTGGGGCTGTATATCGTCTTCCTGTTTGCGCTGGAGCTGAAGTATGAACTGGCGGGCGTGCTGCTCGTGGCGGCTGGTTTTGTCGTGCTGGCGCGACGCGTGCTGGTGAGCGTGGACTGGACGCTGCTGCTGGTCTTTATGGTGATGTTCATCGACGTGCATCTGCTTATCCAGCTCCCGGTGCTGCAAAACGTACTGCACAGCGTCAGCGGTCTGTCGCAGCCCGGATTGTGGCTGACAGCGATTGGCCTGTCGCAGTTCATCAGCAACGTGCCTTCTACCATTTTACTGCTCAACTATGTTCCGCCGGACACGCTGCTGGCCTGGGCGGTTAACATCGGTGGGTTTGGTCTGCTGCCCGGCTCACTGGCCAACCTGATTGCCCTGCGGATGGCGAACGATCGCCGCATCTGGTGGCGCTTCCATCTCTGGTCGATCCCCATGCTGCTCTGGGCTGCGGCGATCGGTTTCGGATTATTCCTTCTCATATAGTGCGCAATTTGTCAGTTTTTCCTGGCAAACGTATAGCAACGTCCTAGCTTTAGTGAACGGCATAGTGTGATGCCGCTCACTGACAGGACCGTTGCTGAACTATGGCTGAAGATCAAAATCCACCTGCTGACGAGCAGGACAAAAACAATAATGAGCGTAAGCGACCGGGCAAAAAACCGTTAATTATCCTCGGCATTGTCGTGGTGGTGATGGTCGTTGTGGCGCTGATCTGGTGGTTTTTAACCCGTAACGAAGAGACAACTGACGACGCCTTTACCGACGGCGATGTGGTGACGATTGCCCCTAAAACGGCGGGGTATGTCACGGCGCTGCACGTGCGTGATAACCAGCGCGTGAAAAAGGGCGATCTGCTGGTGGTTATCGATCCGCGTGATACCACCGCCCAGCGCGATCAGGCTCAGGCCCAGCTTGGCCTGGCTATTGCGCAGCTGCATCAGGCCCAGGCACAGCTGGCGCTCTCGAAAGTGCAGTACCCTGCCCAGCGCGACGAAGCCAAAGCGCAGGTGCTGAAAGCGCAGGCAGACCTCGCCAACGCGCAGGCGGAGTATCGCCGCCAGCGCGGGGTCGATCCGCGTGCCACTACCCAACAAAGCATTGATTCCGCCAACGCCCAGTTGCGAAGCGCACAGGCCGCTCTGGCAAGTGCGCAGGCCCAGCTGGAAGTGGCGGAGCAGGTACAGCTGCAGATCCGCCAGCAGGAGACCAACGTCGAAGCGCGTGAGCGCCAGGTCGATCAGGCTAAAGCGCAGCTGGAAACCGCTAACCTCAACCTCTCTTACACCGAAGTTCGCGCCCCGTTCGACGGGTTTGTCACTAAGCGTAACGTGCAGCCCGGTACGCTGGTGCAGGCGGGCACGGCGCTGTTCTCGCTGGTCTCACCCAACGTCTGGGTGGTGGCCAACTTTAAAGAGTCTCAGCTTGAGCGCATGAAGCCTGGCGATAAGGTGGACGTCTCCGTCGATGCCTGGCCAGATATGGCGCTTGAAGGCCATGTCGACAGTATCCAGCAGGGCAGCGGCTCGCGTTTCTCGGCGTTCCCGTCGGAAAACGCCACCGGCAACTTTGTTAAAATTGTCCAGCGCGTGCCGGTGAAAATCGTGATTGATAAAGGGCTGGATCCGAACAAACCGCTGCCGCTGGGGCTGTCGGTAGAGCCGAAGGTCACGGTGGAATGACGGATCACAGCCACGACAACTGGAAGCCCGCCAGCAATCCGTGGGCGGTGGCGATTGTCGTCACGCTGGCGGTGTTTATGGAGATCCTCGACACCACCATCGTCAACGTGGCGCTGCCGCACGTGGCGGGCTCGCTCTCGTCCAGCTATGACGAGTCCACCTGGGTATTAACCAGCTACCTGGTGGCTAACGGCATCGTCCTGCCCATCTCGGCGTTTTTGAGCCGGGTGTTTGGCCGCAAGCAGTTCTTCCTGATTTGCATCGTGATGTTCACCGTCTGCTCGTTCCTGTGCGGGATTGCCACCGAGCTGTGGCAAATCATCTTGTTCCGTGTGATGCAGGGTTTTTTTGGCGGCGGCCTGCAGCCCACGCAGCAGTCGGTACTGCTCGACTACTTTAAACCGGAAGACAGGGGCAAAGCGTTTGGCCTTTCCTCCATTGCGATTATCGTTGCGCCGGTGCTTGGCCCGACGCTGGGGGGCTGGATCACCGACAACTACTCCTGGCGCTGGGTGTTCTTTATCAACATCCCGGTGGGGATTGTGACGGTGCTGGCGATCTACCAGCTGCTGGAAGATCCACCCTGGGAGAGCAAATCAGAAGAGAAGCTGACGATCGACTGGACGGGGATCGGCCTGATCGCGCTTGGCCTCGGCTGTCTGCAGGTGATGCTCGACCGGGGCGAGGATGATGACTGGTTCTACTCGAACTTTATTCGCACCTTTGCGGTGTTAACACTGGTCGGCATCATTGGCGCCATTTACTGGCTGATGTATGCCAAAAAACCGGTTGTCGATCTGCACTGCATGAAGGACCGCAACTTTACTATCTCCAGCCTGCTGATGGCAGGAATGGCGATGATCCTCTACGGCAGTTCGGTGGTGATCCCGCAGCTGGCGCAGCAGGATCTGGGCTATACCGCCACCTGGTCCGGGCTGGTGCTGTCGCCCGGCGCAGTGTTGATCGTGTTAACCATCCCGCTGGTCCTGAAGCTGATGCCGGTGGTGCAGACGCGCTGGATCATCGCCTTTGGCTTTACCTGTCTGGCGGTGTCGTTCTTCTGGTCGCGCACGCTCACCCCGGATATCGACTTCGAAACGCTGGTGCTGTTCCGCAGCGCCCAGTCGATTGGCCTGGGGTTCCTGTTTGTCCCGCTGACCACCATTGCGTTTATTTCTATCCCGAGGCGGCTGAACGCGGATGCCGCGGCGCTGTTCACCATGTTCCGTAACGTTGCGGGCTCGATTGGCATATCGCTCTCGACGGCGGCCATTACCGAACGCGCGCAGGCCCACAGCGCGCACCTTGCGTACCACGCCTCGCCGTTTAACGAGCAGTTCCAGCAGGCGATCCGCGAAAGCGCGCAGGCGATCCAGAACTTTACCACTCAGGTCGGTGACCCGACCGGCATCGCCACCGGCCGCATGTACCAGACCATGATTGAGCAGTCGCGCTTCCTGGCCTATATCGACGTGTTCACCATTCTGAGTGTGGTGGCGCTGGTCCTGATTCCGTTTTGTTTGTTGCTCTCGCCGGTTAAGAGCGAGGGGAGTGCAGGAGCACATTGATGATACACAGACGTTTACACCCCCTGATGATAATGATGCTGCTGGCAGGCTGCGCCGTGGGGCCGGATTACCAGCCGCCTGCACCGCCTGCCGTCACGCACTGGAACGATAAAGGCGACAGCACGGTGAAATCACACACCACATCCGCTACGACTAACCCGCGCTGGTGGAAAACGTTCGGCTCGCCGCAGCTCGACAGCCTGATTGAACGCGCCATCGCCGGGAATTTGTCCCTGCAGCAAACGGTGCTGCGCATCGCTGGCGCGCGCGAACAGATTAACCAGGCGGGCGGGGCGTTTTATCCGTCGGTCAACGGTAATCTGCAGGCGACGCGCCAGCAGCTCGGCCTGGAAGGTGAGCTGAAGTCTCACGGGGTCTACGACCAGCTTGATAACGTCGATCCGGAACTCAGGGGGGCGTTAGGGCCGCTGACGCAGCCGATCAACCTCTACCAGGGCAGCTTCGACGCCCAGTGGGAAATTGATCTCTGGGGCAAAGTTCGTCGTCAGGTTGAAGCTGCTGAAGCGCAGCAGAAAGCCGCTATTGAGCAGCGTAACGACGCACTTGTCTCCCTTGAAGCCGAAGTGGCGCGCGCCTGGCTCCAGCTGCGCGGGGCGCAGAGCATTATTGCCACGCTGAACACCCAGATTAAAAGCGCGCAGCAAACGCTGGATCTGACCGAAAGTCGCCAGCGGGGTGGGCTGTCTCCGCAGATGGACGTAGAAAATGCGCGGGCGCAGTTGGGCAACCTTGAAGCACAACTGCCGCAATATCAGGCGCAGGAGCGGCAGGCGATGAACGGCCTGGCGATCCTGCTCGGCAAGCCGCCGGGGGCGCTGGATGCGGAACTACAAAGCGTGCAGCCGATGCCCGCGCTGCCGGATATCGTGCAAACGGGTATTCCATCCACGCTGGCGCGACGTCGTCCGGACGTGCGAGAAGCGGAAGCGAATCTCCATGCCGCCACCGCGCAAATTGGCGTGTCGGTGGCCGAGCTGTTCCCGAGCTTTACCCTTTCCGGGCAGTTTGGCCTGCGCAACAGCGAATCCAACTGGCTCACCGACTGGAGCAGCCACTTCTACAGTTTTGGTCCACAGGTTTCGATTCCTATCTTCCAGGGCGGACGGCTGGTCTCCAGCGTGAAAGTGGCGCGCGCGCAACAGGGGGCGGCAGTGCTGGACTATCGCCAGACAGTACTGACCGCGCTGGGGGATGTGGAGAATGCGCTGGTAAGTTACCGCACCGATCAGCAGCGTGAAGCGGGTCTCGCGAAGACCATCGATGCGCTGCAAAACGCCTTTGATCTGGCCAGCGACAGCTATAGGCAGGGGATTGCCAGCTTTATCGACGTACTCGACGCCCAGCGACAGCTGGCGCAGGCCGAGCAGCAGCGTGCCCAGGCGCAGGTGCAGAGCGCGCTTGATCTGGTGGCGCTCTATAAGGCGCTTGGCGGCGGCTGGGAGCCATATCAGCAGGTGCAGTTACCGGATTACGCCGTCTTTGGCGAGGCCCCGCGCGGATAAAATTCAGAGGATTGGGCAAGAAACGGACAGGAACGCCACATTCGCGTTGGCTGCGGGGCGGGTATAACTATCAGGCACCCATCAAACGACATGTGAGGACTATCTTATGCGTTATCAAAAACTGGGCAATACCGGTCTGTTTGTTTCTGAACTGTGCCTTGGCACCATGACCTTCGGCGGTGAAGGTGGCATGTGGGGCAAGATTGGCCAGCTGCAGCAGAGTGAAGCCGAGCAGCTGGTGGGCCGTGCGCTGGATGCCGGGATCAACTTCATCGACACCGCGAACGTCTATTCCGAAGGCCGCTCGGAGGAGATCACCGGCCAGGCGCTCAAGAACCTGAAAATCCCGCGCGAAAACGTGGTGGTTGCCACCAAAGTTTTTGGCGAAACGGGCACGGCGGGAGTGAACTCACGCGGCAGCTCACGCTACCACATTATCAGCAGCGTGAAAGAGAGCCTGCGCCGTATGCAGCTCGACCATATCGATCTCTACCAGCTTCACGGTTTCGACCCCGCAACGCCGATGGAAGAGACGCTTTATGCCCTGGATAACCTGGTGCAGCACGGCCACGTGCGCTACATCGGTGTCTCTAACTGGGCCGCATGGCAGATTGCTAAAGCGCTGGGCATTTCCGAGCGGCTGGGTCTGGCCCGTTTCGCGTCGCTGCAGGCCTATTACACCATCGCCGGGCGCGATCTGGAGCGCGAACTGGTGCCAATGATGCAGAGCGAAGGCGTCGGGCTGATGGTCTGGAGCCCGCTGGCGGGTGGCCTGCTGAGCGGGAAATATGGCCGCGATGGGCAGAGTGAAGCCGGTGGCCGTCGTCTGGAATTTGACTTCCCGCCGGTGGAAAAAGAGCGCGCCTTCGACTGTGTGGATGTGATGCGCACTATTGCCGAAAGCAAAGGCGTCTCCGTCGCGCAGATTGCCCTGGCGTGGCTGCTGCATCAGAAGGTGGTGACCAGCGTCATCATTGGTGCCAAACGGGTCGATCAACTGGATGACAACATCGCCGCAACCGGGATCCGTTTAAGCGAAGACGAGCTTAAACAGCTTGATGCCGTCAGCGCACTGCCGCGTGAATATCCGGGCTGGATGCTGGAGCGGCAGGGGGAATATCGTCGTAATCAGCTCACACAGTAATAACTTTCCTTCCCCCGGCGGCGCACCGCTTGCCGGGGCTTTTTTTTCCGCTCTGCTCACAAAATTCGATCCTCCTCTTTGATCGCTTTTACATCTTCGCCTATATGACTAGTCATGAAATTTAAATGACTAGTCATATAGGGAGAGACCATGAATCAATCACTGCCAGCCAACTTTTTATGGGGCAACTCGGTATCCAGCATGCAGACGGAAGGGGCATGGAATGAGGGCGGGAAGGGGATGTCGGTGTACGACATTCGCGAAGCGGGGGAAAACATCTCCGACTGGAAAGTGGCGACCGATTCCTACCACCGCTACCGGGAAGATTTCGACCTGATGCAGGATCTGGGCATGAACTGCTACCGCTTTCAAATCTCCTGGAGCCGGGTCTGTCCGCAGGGCGACGGCGAGTTCAACGATGAGGGCATCGCCTTTTACGACCGCTTTATTAACGATCTCATCGCCCGCGGTATCGAGCCGATGATCTGCCTCTATCACTTCGATATGCCGCTGGCGCTGGCGCAGGAGTACAACGGTTTTAACGATCGTCGCGTCATGGAGGCCTTTATCCGCTATGGCAAAAAAATGATCGACTGCTTCGGCGACCGGGTGAAATACTGGCTGACCTTCAACGAGCAGAACATCTTCCATATGCCGGAAGCATTCCGCATTTCCGGCTACATGAAAGGCGAGAAAACCCTGCGCGAGCTGTACGAGTTGCAGCATCACACCATGGTGGCGCATATGACGCTGACCGAGTACCTGCATCAGACCCGGCCAGGTCAGCTGATGGGCGGTATGCTGGCGCACCAGCTGGTTTATCCGGCCACCTGCAAACCACGCGATATCTTCTGTGCCCAGCAGTATGACGAATTCCTCAACCAGAACCTGCTGCGCGTCTTTGCCGGCCAGGGCTATAGCCCGGCAGTGATGGCGGTGGTGGAGCAGGAAGGATTTGGCGATATCTACCGTGCCGAGGATCTGGCCCTGTTCGCAAGAACCCAAAACGACTTTATGGCCTTCAGCTACTACGCCAGTAAAACGCTGGACAGCGATGCCATTCCGCAGGGAACCCCGGTGAACGATTACCTGCTGTACGGCGATAAAAATAACCCGTACCTGAAAGCCACCGAATGGAACTGGCAGATCGATCCGCTCGGTTTTCGCACCATCATCACCCGCTACGCCAACGACTGGCGCATGCCGGTGTTCCCGATTGAAAACGGCATTGGCGTGATTGAATCCTGGGATGGCGTGAACCCGATTGAGGATACCTACCGCATCGACTATCACCGGGCGCATATCGAGGCCATGAAAGCCGCCATATTCGAGGATGGCGCAGAGGTGATGGGCTATCTCGGCTGGGGGCTGATCGACATTCTGAGCTCCCAGGGCGACATGCGTAAGCGCTACGGCGTGGTCTATGTCAACCGTGAAAACCACGACCTGAAGGACCTGAAACGCGTGCCGAAGAAGAGCTACGCGTGGTTAAAACAGGTTATCCATACCAACGGACGCGAGATGTAAGCCGTACGCTGCCGGGCCGTTTTTGTGACTGATTGATGGGAACTATCCGCTATGTCTGAAACAAAAATCACACCGCATATGCAGTCCTTTGTCGATAAATTTGTTGAGTTCTCGGCGCGCCTGGCAAACCAGGTGCATCTTCGCTCCCTGCGCGATGCCTTCGCCACGGTGATGCCGATTTTCATCCTCGCCGGACTGGCGGTACTGGTGAACAATGTGGTGTTCCCATGGATTTTTGACGGCGACACGCTCGTGCAGTTTAAGGTGTGGGGCGAGGCGATTATCAACGGCACGCTGAACATCGCCGCGCTGCTGCTGGCGCCGATGATTGCCTGGTCGCTGGCGCGCAACAAGGATTTCGACAATCCGGTCTCGGCAGTGGTTATCGCTGTCAGCAGCTTTATTATCATGATGCCGATGCGTCTGCAGCTCACGCCCGTCGGCAGCGACACTACGGTGAATGTCACCCAGGTGCTGACCTTCGCCAACATTGGTTCGACCGGGATTTTCGCCGGGGTGCTGATTGGCTTGCTCTCGACGGAGCTGTTTATCGCCATCTCGCGGCTTAAGGCGCTGCAAATATCACTGGGGGAAAACGTGCCGCCGGCGGTCAGTAAATCTTTTACCGCACTGATCCCGACCATCCTGACGCTCTCACTGTTTGCCGTTCTGGCCGCGCTGCTGGCGAACGTATTGCATACGGATCTGATTCACCTGATCACCACCTTTATCCAGCAGCCGCTGCGGCTCATCAATACCAGCCTGCCGGGGACGATTTTTATCTACAGCTTCGGTAACTTCCTCTTCACGCTGGGTATTCATCAGTCGGTAGTCAACAGCGTGGTGCTGGAGCCGTTCCTGTTGATTAACACCAATGAGAACATGCTGGCCTTTGCCAACGGCCAGCCGATCCCGCATATCATCAACAACATTTTCGTGCCGACCTTTGGCATGGTAGGCGGTACCGGTAGCACCCTTTCACTGCTGATCGCCATCTTTATCTTCTCGCGGCAACAATCGGCGAAACAGGTGGCACGTCTGTCGCTGGCGCCGGGTCTGTTCAACATCAACGAGCCGGTGATTTTCGGCCTGCCGATTGTGTTTAACCTGCCTTTAATGATCCCGTTTGTCCTGTTGCCCGCCATCGGCATTTACTTCGCCTGGCTCTGCACCACGCTGGGATTAATGTCGCGCTGCGTGGTGATGATCCCGTGGACTACGCCGCCAATTCTGAGTGCCTGGCTGGCGACGGCGGGGGACTGGCGGGCGGTGGTGGTGCAGTTGGCAATCATCGTATTTGGTGTATTCTTCTACCTGCCTTTCCTCAAAATTGCCGAGCGAGTGGCGTTGAAAAACAGTGGGATAGAACATTAAACAGAAGGAAGGACGATGGCGGCGAAGTACATCACCATAGCGCGTGAAATCAAAAAACGCATCATCAGCCAGCAGTATGCCGCCAATGAACCGCTGCCGGACCAGTTCGCGCTGGCGGCGGAGTTCAATACCAGCCGGATGACCATTCAGCAGGCCATGCGTCAGCTGATCGTCGAAGGGCTGGTGTATACCCGTCAGGGGCAGGGGACGTTCATCCGCAAAAACTTTCTTCAGCTGTCGCAGTGGGATCTCTCCGGCAGCGACTACTTTGGCGCGACCAAAACCTGGGAGCATCTGGGCACGGTAACGAGCCAGGTGGTGCATTTTGAACTGCGCTTCCCGAACGACAAAGAGCAAGCCTCGCTGATGATCAATGCCGATACGCCGGTCTATGACTTCATTCGTCTGCGTTTGCTTAACGGTGAACCCATGTCGCTGGACGCGACCGTAATGCCGCTTAATCTGGTGCCCGGCCTGAACAAAAGCCATCTTGAAAGCTCGGTGTTTCGCTATGTGCAGGAGACGCTGGGGCTGAAAATTATGGGATCGTACCGCGTGGTGCGGGCGCTAAAGCCGAATGCGCTGGATATGCAGCATCTGGTCTGCGAGGAGAGCGACCCGGTGCTGGAGGTGGAGCAGGTGATCTATCTGGAAGACGGCACGCCGCTGGAGTATGCGCACTGTCATTATCGTTACGACCACGGCGGGATTGTGATCGTGAATAATGGATAAAAAAAAGCGGGCATCGAAGCCCGCTTTTTTCGCTGCGTCGCGATTAGTTCAGACGCACCGGCATACCGGAACGGTTCTGCACAGCCTGGTCAACGATAGTCGTTTCCACGTCCGGCTGAGAGGTCACGGACTGCACCGCGCTGTTCAGGGTGATCGGAACGATTTCGTTATTGTTGATCTGGTCTTCGCTGGTGGACAGCGGGTTGTGCACTTCAATGTAACGGCTGCCATCCGGCTCAGAGGTCGCTTTAACCGGTTCGTTGATGAACTGGACGCGTGTACCGACCGGCACGTTTTCGAACAGGAATTTGATGTCGTCGTTACGCAGACGCACGCAGCCGTGGCTGACGCGCAGGCCGATACCGAAGTTAGCGTTGGTACCGTGGATGGCGTAAAGGCGGCCGATGTACAGGGCGTACAGACCCATTGGGTTATCCGGGCCTGCCGGAACCACGGCTGGCAGCGGTTCACCTGCCGCGATGTATTCCGCGTGCATTTTCGCCGTTGGGGTCCAGGTTGGGCCTGCTTTCTTACGTTCAACTTTGGTGGTCCAGTTCAGCGGGGTATCTTTACCCAGCTGACCGATACCGATTGGCAGCACGATTACCGTGTTGGTGCCTTTCGGGTAGTAATAGAGACGCATCTCCGCGCTGTTGATGACGATACCTTCATGAACGGTATCCGGCAGGATCAGCTGCTGAGGGATGTTGAGAACGGTACCCGCTTTTGGCAGATACGGGTCAACGCCCGGGTTCGCTTCCAGCATGTTAGACAGGCCCAGCTGGTACTGTGCTGCGAAATACTCCAGCGGCTGGGTGTTACCCTCAGGCACCGTCACCACCTGGTTTTGACCCACCAGACGGCTACCGTCTGTCGGCAGCGGATAAGTCACCGCAGAAGCGGTTTTGCAAAAACCTACTACGGCTAACGCCGCCGCAAAAAGCGTTGTTAATTTCATGTTCATGTTGTGCGAGGTATCTAAGCCATTCAGGCGTGAGTTGATAAGTCTGAATCTGTGATGGGAGCGCATTATATGTGCATTCCCGCTAACAGGGAATTCAGATGTGTACGAAATCACATTTTTTTCGATTTTGTTAAAGTTTAGCGGAGCGTCGCAACACGGGATCTCAATTCGGAATTGTGGCATAATGCTGTGTTTATCACACTTTTCGCAGGAATCTCCCCGTGTTAGTTACCAGCAACGTCACTATGCAGTTTGGCAGTAAGCCGCTGTTCGAAAACATTTCCGTCAAATTTGGCGGCGGCAACCGTTACGGCCTGATTGGTGCCAACGGTAGCGGTAAATCCACCTTTATGAAGATCCTCGGCGGTGACCTGGAGCCGACGCTTGGCAACGTGTCGCTCGATCCCAACGAGCGCATCGGTAAACTGCGTCAGGATCAGTTTGCCTTTGAAGAGTTCACCGTGCTCGACACCGTGATCATGGGGCACGCGGAGCTGTGGGAAGTGAAGCAGGAGCGCGATCGTATTTACGCGCTGGCCGAAATGAGCGAAGAAGATGGCTATAAAGTGGCCGATCTGGAGACGCAATACGGCGAAATGGACGGTTACTCTGCAGAAGCGCGTGCGGGCGAGCTGCTGCTGGGCGTAGGCATTCCGGTCGAACAGCATTACGGCCCGATGAGTGAAGTGGCACCCGGCTGGAAGCTGCGTGTGTTGCTGGCGCAGGCGCTGTTCTCTAACCCGGACATTCTGCTGCTCGATGAACCGACGAACAACCTGGACATCGACACCATCCGCTGGCTGGAGCAGACGCTCAACGACCGTGACAGCACCATGATCATCATCTCGCACGACCGTCACTTCCTGAACATGGTCTGTACGCACATGGCGGATCTGGACTACGGTGAGCTGCGCGTTTACCCAGGCAACTACGACGAATACATGACGGCGGCCACCCAGGCGCGTGAACGTCTGCTGGCGGATAACGCCAAGAAGAAAGCGCAGATTGCGGACCTGCAGTCCTTCGTCAGCCGCTTTAGCGCCAACGCCTCTAAATCCCGTCAGGCAACATCGCGTGCCCGCCAGATTGACAAAATCAAGCTGGAAGAGGTTAAAGCTTCAAGCCGTCAGAACCCGTTCATCCGTTTCGAGCAGGACAAGAAACTGTTCCGTAACGCGCTGGAAGTGGAAGCCCTTACCAAAGGTTTTGATGAAGGCCCGCTGTTTAAAAACTTCAACCTGCTGCTGGAAGTGGGCGAGAAGATCGCCATTCTGGGTGCCAACGGCGTGGGTAAATCCACCATGCTGAAAACCCTGGTCGGCGAACTGCAACCGGACAACGGGAGCGTGAAATGGTCCGAAAACGCGCAAATTGGTTATTACGCGCAGGATCACGAGTATGAATTTGAAAACGACCTGACCGTCTTCGACTGGATGAGCCAGTGGAAGCAGGAAGGGGACGATGAGCAGGCGGTGCGCAGTATTCTGGGGCGTCTGCTGTTCAGCCAGGACGACATCAAGAAGCCTGCCAAAGTGCTCTCCGGTGGAGAGAAGGGCCGTATGCTGTTCGGCAAGCTGATGATGGAAAAACCGAACATTCTGGTGATGGACGAACCCACCAACCACCTGGATATGGAATCTATCGAATCGCTGAACATGGCGCTGGAGATGTATCAGGGCACCCTGATCTTCGTTTCTCACGACCGTGAGTTCGTCAGCTCGCTGGCGACCCGCGTGATTGAAATTACGCCAGAGCGCGTGGTGGACTTCACCGGTAACTATGAAGATTATCTGCGCAGTAAAGGTATCGAAAGCTAATTTCCCGTCGTCTTTCACGCTGCAGATGCGTTGGCTTCACCTGTTCACCCCGGTCACTTACTTATGTAAGCTCCCGGGGATTCACTGGTTTGCCGCCTTCCTGCAGCGCGAAATACTTAGGGAAAGATGTAGTGCTTTTATTCCCTCTCCCGGTGGGAGAGGGTTAGGGTGAGGGCATCAGGCCGCACTACACCACCCACTCACTCCCTTCAACACCATTCACCCGCAGCGTACGTTTTTCCCCCGCCGGTAATGACACCTTCAGTGCTTTCCACGCCGGACGATAATCCCCGCGCGCATTGACCTTCAGGTTGATGGTCGCCCCATCGCACACCATTTCCCACTCCACCCACAGCGCATTGCCGTTCTGATAGCCCCAGCTTTCACCGTCATCTTCAAACAGCAGACCGCTGCTGGTGCCCACGCCTTTGACCGGGAACAGCTTCAGCTCGCGGGTGTCGTCTTTTTCCGCGCTGACGTGAGTGATGCGTTCGCTGAGCGGCAGACCGGCCCCGGCGCGCACCAGCAGCGGCAGTTTTTCCAGCGGCGCATCCAGGGCGATCCACTGCCCGCCCGCGTACCACGCGTGGGTGTAAAAATCGTACCAGCCGGTTTCGTTATCCGGCAGCCAGAGACGGCGCTCGCGCTGTCCGGCCTCCACCACGCTTGCCACCAGCAGGTCACGGCCCAGCAGGAACTCGTCGCACTCTTCAAAGGTCTGCGCATCGTGTTCGTGGTCGAGGAAGGTTGGGCGCAGCATCGGTTCGTCGTCAGCATGTGCCTGCCAGAGCAGGGTGTAGAGATACGGCAGCAGACGATAGCGCAGCTCAATGGCACCGCGAATAGCGGGGGTGACGCCCGGATACATCCACGGCTCGTTTACCGTGTGATCGTCATTCCAGGAGTGAATGGTAAAGCGCGGGTGCATCACGCCGTTCTGCACCCAGCGGACAAACAGCTCGGCGTCGGGTTTGTCGCCAGAAAAACCGCCGACGTCATGGCCAACGTTAAACAGCCCGGACAGGCTCATACCCAGCCCCATGCGGATGTTATAGCGCAGGGTTTCCCAGTTGGTGCGGTTATCGCCGCTCCAGGTCTGAACGTAACGTTGCATCCCGGCGCAGCCGGAACGGGAGATCAGATACGGGCGCTTTTCCGGGGCAAACCGCTGCTGCGCTTCCAGCGAGGCGCGCATCATCAGCAGCGGCATCACCGGGCGGATGTGTTTGATGGCGATTTCCTTGCCAAAACCATGACAGCGCGCTTCGCCGTCCCACACTTCGTACTCATTGTTATCGTTCCAGGTGGAGTCGATCCCCATCTCCAGCAGCTGCGTGGTGACCCCTTCCTGCCACCATTTCACCGTCTGCGGGTTGGTAAAGTCGAGGTGGGAACCTTCGTCATCCCAGAAGCTGGAGCGTTCTGGCGCGTCGGTTTCTGAATCACGAATGAACAGGCCGTTTTCCGCCACTTCGCTGTAGCGCGGGTGGTCCTGCAGCAGGCACGGCTTGATGTTTGCCGCCAGCCGCAGCCCCGCGTCGTGGAATGCCTGGGTCATTACCTTCGGTTGCGGCACTTTGTCGTAGTTCCAGTTAAAGACGTAGCGCTTGCCGTTGATCGAGGTATAACCCGACGAGAGCTGGAACGAGTCGCACGGGATCGCATGCTCTTCGCACAGACGAATAAAGTTCATCAGCTGGTTCTGTGCGTCCGGCGCGTCGGTGTAATGCATGGTCGACCCGCTGTAGCCCAGGCTCCACTTTGGCCCGAACAGGGTTTTCCCGGTCAGGCGCACAAAGGCTTTGGTGACGTCCAGCACCCGTTTGCCGGTAAAGAGGTAATAATCGATATCACCCGCTTCCGCCTGCCAGCGACGGTAGGCGGTGTGGTAGTTATCAATCTCGTTGCCCAGATCCAGCCAGCAGCTGCTCAGGTTGTCGTAGAACAGGCCGTAACTCACATCATCGCGGCGGGTAAGGGTAAACGGGATGTGTTTGTACAGCGGGTCGGTGCTGGCCGCGTTGTAGCCCATGGCGTCGAGGTTACGCATCTCGAAGCGCTTACCGTTGCGCTGCAGGTCGCCCGCTTTCTCACCCAGGCCGTAAAAACGCTCGTCCTTGCGACGGCTCAGGTAGTGCGCCACCCCGTCACCGTGAGCGTTCAACAGATAGGCGCTGGTCGGGCGGTCATTGACCAGCGGCTGCCATTCACCGGCGTCATTGCGATAGTGCCACTCCAGCCACAGCGGCTGATGAACGGTCACGCGCAGCTGTTCGGTGGCAATTGTCAGCCCCTCATCCTGCTGGCTTAGGGTCCAGGCAGGGCAGGTGAAGCCGCTCAGATCGTCGCGACGACGGCCTTCCCACGGTACATCTTCTTCCGGGGCGATGCTCCAGGTGCGGTCCAGCGTCAGCTCACCTTTACGTTTGATCAGTACGCGGAACAGGTTCTCTTCCAGCACATACAGGCACAGGCGGTGCTGGTTATCCACCAGCAGTTCCAGATGGTTGGCCGACTGCTTATCGACGGTCCAGTTTTTCAGGGTTTTCATATGCAATACATCCACTATCAGGCGCGCTTGGCGCGACGTTCAGCAATAAATGCCACCAGGAAAACAGCGCCAATCAGGTCAAAGAAACCCATGGCAATAAAGAGCGGGTTGAAGCCGATTTTGTCGGCGGTCACACCAATCAACAGCGAGAACAGGAAGCTGGCGATCCACGCCGCCGAGCCGCGCATACCGTTAACGGTCGCCATCTGGCCTTTATCGAACGACTCCACCACCAGGGCGCTGAGCATGCAGGAGATGATCTGATGCCCGAAACCGCCGATGGAGATCAGCACGATGGTGATGTATGGGTCGCGGGTAATGGCGACCACCGCCAGAGAGATCATCAGGAACGCGCCGGTGACGGAGCTTGCCACCACGGAGTTGACGCGGGAGCAGCCAAACAGGCGGGTATACAGACGGGTGAGGTAACCGCTCGCCACGCTGCCGAGATCGGCGGCCAGGAACGGCAGCCAGGCAAACATCGCGATCTGCTTCAGGTCCATGCCGTGCTCCTTGGCGAGATACAGCGGCACCCAGAAACTCAGTACCGCCCAGGCCGGTTCCGCCATAAAGGCCGGGATGGCGATACCGTAGAAGCGTTTATTTTTTGAGACGGTTTTCAGCGCGGTCAGGAAGGGCAGTTTTACCGCAGGCGGCTCGTTATCCTGCTTGATAAACGCCAGTTCGTCCTTGCTCAGGTTCGGGTGCTGCTCCGGGTTGTGGTAGAACGCCCACCACAGGATCACCCACAGCAGCGCCAGCACACCGGTAAACATAAACGCACCCTGCCAGCCAAACGAGGCGTGCGCGAAGTAAATGATAGGCGGGGCCAGCATCGCGCCGATGGAGAAGCCCACGCCGGCCCAGCCGGCGGCCACAGGACGTTCCGATTTCGGGAACCATTCACCAATGGTTTTGGCGTTTGCGGGCGTGGCGGCGGCTTCAGAGGCGCCCATAAAGAAGCGCAGGATCGCCAGGTGCAGCCAGCTTCCGGCACCCGCGTGGAAGATACACATCAGCGCCCAAATCCCGGCGCAGACCATAAAGCCAATCTTCAGGCCGATCACGTCAATCAGCCAGCCGCACAGGGGCTGGAAAATGGTGTAGGCGATCTGGAATGCCCCGACAATCCAGGAGTACTGCTCGGTAGTGATCCCGAGGCTCTCTTTCAGTTCCGGGGCGAGGATCCCAAGTGAGTTTCGGGTGATGTAGTTAACGGTGACGCCAAGTAAGAACAGCACCAGTACATACCAGCGCAGGTTTTTAATGACGCGACGGGTTTTGCTTGCCGCAACGGTGTTATTAATGTCCTGACTCATTTTACTCTCCACAAGACGGACGGTAAGGGGACGGAGGTTCAGGTGTCACACAGTTTGTTATGCCTTTGATTTCTATCCGTTTAGAATGCTTAAGTTGCTATACAACTAGTATGGAAGTTGTGTGACAAGTTCACCTTAAGGGAGAAAATGAGTGGGCAATAGTGGATTTTGTGCAAAATTTCTCATAACTGAACATCATCATTTGGCATCATGGCTTTGACATCAGCTATTGCCTGATATGCACGCTATGAAAATTTTGTCATTTCGCAAATGGAGCCAGATCACAAAATGGACAAAAGGCTAAAAATCACCGAAATCGCCGCCCGGACCCAGCTCTCCATCAGCACCGTTTCGCGGGTCCTGGCCGGGAAGGCGAACACCAGTGAAAAAGCACGTGCGAAGGTGCTGGCATGCGCGCGCGAGCTGGGGGTGCTGGACGGAATGGCTGCGGGCCGTTTGCTGCTCAACAGTCTTGTTGTGTTCGCCCCACAGCGCGCGTTTGACGAGCGGTCTGACATCTTTTACTACCGTGTGATCCAGAGCGTAAGCAAAGGTCTGGCCTCGTACGATGTGCGTCTGCGCTACTGCGCGCTGGAGGAGAACGACAGCGATGCCCAGCTGTTTCTGGCGCGAATGAACGAGCCGGACACCCAGGCCGCCATCCTCCTCGGCATCGACGATCCGCATATCCACGACCTGGCGGTGGATGTCGGTAAACCCTGCATGTTGATTAACTGCCGCGACCGGCATATGCGCCTGCCTGCCGTCGCGCCGGACCATCGGGCCATTGGCGAGCGGGCGGCGGACTATCTGTTTGAAATGGGGCACCGTGAGGTGATGAACGTGCTTTGCCTGCGGCGTTACACCATGGAGCTGCGCCTCGCCGGGATCCGCGATGCGTGGCAGTCACACAATCTGACGTTCAACGATAAACGCGATTTGCTGGTGGCGCCGAGCTTCAGCGCACGCGAAACGGAGCAACTGGTCACCGACTGGCTGATCCACATGCAGGGAAAAGATTTGCCTACCGCGTTTCTGGTGGGGGGCGACTTTATGGCGGCGGGCACCATCAGCGCCCTGCAAAAACAGGGGTTGCGCGTACCGCAGGATATTTCGGTGATGAGCATTGACGGCTTTAATCTGGCGGCGATTCAGGATGTACCGTTAACCGCGGTGCATGTTCCACGCGATGAGCTGGGCACCGAAGCGGTGCATATGCTCCAGCAGCGGCTGATGCGCCCGGAGGCACCGGTGGGAACATTGTTGCTTAACGGCACCCTGACCGTGCGGGAATCGGTCCGGCGGATACGTCAGGGCAAACGACGCACCGCCGTTGAGCGGGAAGGGCTGTACGACAGTTAAGCCATGCCCAGCGCACGCTTGCCGTGGATATTGAGATCGGCCACGGTAAAGCGATCCTGCCAGGTTTTTTCATAATCCTCGCGTGGGAAATCACCCGGCGATGCCCCGGTTTCCAGCGCCGCTTTCACCTTTTTCGCGTAGGCGAGATTCTTCTCGCACATCGGCGCGGCAGGAATGTACATCACGTTGCCCCAGCCCTGCTGATCCTCAACCGGCGCGACGGAGTGGATCACATCGCAGTGCCACCACACCGAATCGCCCGCCTCCAGCGCCGGAATGCTGGTGAGCGCTTCGATAAGCAGCGGGTGCCATTTCTCTGACACCGGCAGAACGCGCCCCGGCGCGACGCCGCACAGTTCGTCCTCCGGCACGTCATCCAGCAATGGACGCAGCAGAATATAAGCCATCGCTTCCGGGATTGGCACCACGTGCAGCAGCCCCTGGCCCGGGATCATGTCCGACAGCGCCGTCCAGCCCTGGAAGGTGCGGAACACCGAGCATTTGGTGGTGTTATCCACGGTGTACTCTTCCACTTGGGTACGGTGCGCGGCGTTCCACGGATCGTACTTATCGACGTTGCCGTCAAAGACGCGGGCGAAGACCTGCTGATACGCGGGCAGCAGCCAGCGCTCCAGCGCACCGGAGTCGGTATGCGCGCCCAGCCCTTTCGAGGTGGTTCCCGGCGGACGGCGGCGGATACGGTCCGGGTAAATCACGCTCACGTCCGGGTCGAACCACTGCTTGCCGTTGCTCTCGAATGTCCATAAACGGTTCAGGAACGACTGCACCTGCGCCATCTCTTCACTCTGGCGCGCCTGCATTTGCGCCTGTGACCAGTAGATAGGGTAAATCTCCGGGCGAGACGCCGTTAAGGTACCAAAGAAGTTATCGCCGGGCCCTTTATAGACTTCATCAAACTGGTTGAGATCGAGGTAGTCGAGCATTGATTGATCCCATGCCAGCGCCTGCTCGCGCGGGAAATGACCTTTGATCACCGCGCAACCCCGGCGTTTGATCGCCTCGCGCTGCGCGGATGTGATGGTGCCATTTTTCACATCCGCAAACGGGATCACCGGCCAGACGGGCTCGCCTTTGTTTTTCAGGGCGTTAATTTCCGCCACGCGGGTCGCGATGGTATCGCTGAGCTTATCGAACACCGCCTGCACATCGCCGATTTGCGCCCGTAGCTCGCGCTTCATCTCACGGATTGCGGCTTTGTGATCCGCCGGCAAAGTTTCACTGGTAAACGTCATAACTGCCTCGCATCTTTCATTCGAAAGTAAAAATGTCTACAAGTGATACTTTAAGTTAAAAATTGGTTAATGCAAGTTTAAAAACTTGACGGGTAGCACAGGATGGAAAAAGAGTGAGGGGGGCCGGAGCGCGGCTCCGGCAGGAAGGGAATCAGGCGTCGAACGGGGAGTGGTGATCAAGCACCGCCTGAATAACGTTCAGCGCGCCATGGTGGTTGTTGTCGTCGGTGCTGTAGCGGCTCACCGCTTTAATGCTTTCGGCCGCGTTGCCCATCGCAAAGGCGTATTTCACCAGCTTCAGCATCTCCGCGTCATTGCCGCTGTCGCCAATACCCACGCACTCCTGCGGGGAGACTTTCCAGCGTTTCAGCAGACGGCTGATGCCATTGGCTTTGTGCAGGCCGGGGATAATCAAATCGACAAAACCAAAGCCGCTGGTGACCGGCTTCATAATGCCGTCCAGGGAGACATGCAGTTTATCGACCAGATTCGGGATATCGCTGTCCGGCAGGTTCAGGGAGAACTTGAACAGCACGTCGTTAATGTCGCGGTAGTCGCTGATACGCTTTAAGCGGTGATAGTGCTTTGACATCAGCGCCACGAACGCCTCCGGGGCCTGAGCGCTGACGTAAGCGCTGTCGAGACCGCAGGCCACAAAGTTCAGCCCTTTGTCTTTCAGCAGTTCGCCAATAACGATTTGCGACTCATGACGCGTCAGCTCGCCGTGGAAAATTTGTTCACCGTGATCGAAGACCAGCGCACCGTTTTCCGCCACAAAGGAGATCTGATCTTTCAGTTCCGGGAAGAAGGAGATGAGCTGGTAATACTGGTTACCGCTGGCGACAACAAATTCAATATTACGGGCTTTAAGCTGCTCAAACTGTGCCTGAAAGCGGTCACGATCGTATTGCTTGGCATCATCAAGGAAAGTTCCGTCCATATCGGTGACGATAACTTTAACGGTCATACTGTGCTCCTGGGTCACTGCGTTTTGAAACATTCTAATAACAAGGTGACGGAGAGCACAAATTTAATTTCATTCGAAAGTAAAAGCAAAACGGCAACCGACGTTGCCGCTTTAAGTCTTTTTTCCCTCTCCCGGTGGGAGAGGGGATACTTCGTTACAGCGTATGCTCCGTACGCGCAATGATATCGTCCTGCGCATCCGGCGACAGGGCGGTGAAGAACGCCGAGTAGCCTGCGACGCGTACCACCAGGTCACGATACTGGTCCGGGTGTTTCTTCGCGTCCAGCAGCGTTTCGCGTGAGACGATGTTGTACTGAATATGCCAGCCTTTATGCACCTCGAAGAAGGTACGCAGCAGCACCATCAGCTTCTGACGGTCGCTGTCGTTTTCCAGCGTCGACGGGTTCAGCTTCTGGTTTAACAGCACGCCGCCAAGAATGGCTTCGGTCGGCAGTTTACCCACGGAGCCGATCACCGCCGTTGGACCGAGGTGATCGGTACCGGAGGCCGGACTGGCGCCTTCCGCCAGCGGGGTGTGCGCTTTGCGTCCGTCCGGCGTCGCCATTGTCGCTGCACCAAACGGCACGTTTGCGGAGATGGAGGACGTGCCCGCGTAGTAGTTACCGCCAATGGGGCCACGGCCGTAACGCGGGTTGTGATACTGCTTCAGCTCGTCAATGTAGGTCTGATAAGCACGGGTCAGCAGCATGTCCACACTGTCGTCATCGTTGCCGTACTTCGGCGCACCGTTGATAAGACGCTGACGCAGCTGCTCGTGGGTCAATCCGTCGAAATCATCCGCCAGCGCCGCCGCCAGCTGTTGCTGACCAATGACGCCCTGCTCGAACACCAGTTTCTTCACCGCCGCCAGGCTGTTACCGAGGTTGGCGATCCCCACCTGCAGGCCGGAGACCCAGTCATACTTCGCGCCGCCCTGCTTGATGCTTTTCGCCCGCTCAATACAGTCATCCACCAGCGCCGAGCAGAGGATATCGTGGACATTCTCTTCCAGCATGGTGTCCACGACATACTCAATCTCGATGGATTTACGGGTGTAATAGCGGATCTGGTTATCCCAGGCCGTCATCACCTCGTCGAAATTGCCGAAGTTACCAGCAGAGAGCGCTTTCTCCTGCGGCAGGAACACTTTCCCGCTGGTGGCATCGCGGCCGCCTTCCAGCGCGGCGAGCATCACGCGGGCGAAGTTAATAAAGCTCATGCCGGTGCAGCGGTAGCCCCACTTGCCGCCTACGGCGGTTTCGATGCAGCCGATGGCGGCATAATCGTACGCATCTTCTTTTTCCACGCCGAGCTTGATGAATTCCGGGATCACGATTTCATCGTTGTTGAACGCCGGCATGCCGAAGCCGCAGCGGATCACCTGCACGCAGGCGTCGAGGAAGTCGTTGCTCATCCCTGCGTGATAACGCACGCTCAGGTTTGGCTGGGTGGAGCGCAGACGACCGCAGGACTCCAGAATCGCGTATGAGAGCGGGTTGACCGCGTCCATCGGCTCACCGTTGACCAGCTTCTGACCGCCGATGGTGACGTTCTGGTACAGCGGGCTGCCGGCAGAGGCTTTGGAGTGCGAGCCGGAGCGGATCTTGTTCACTTCCAGCAGCTTCAGCCAGCAGCTGTGCAGAAGCTCGATGGCGTGCTCGCGGTCGAGGCTGTGGTTCAGCTCTACGTCGCGACGGTAGTACGGGTAGAGATACTGGTCCATACGGGCGAACGACACGGAGTGGCCGTTGGACTCAATCTGCAGGATCAGCTGAATGAAGTAGCACAGCTGCAGCGCCTGCCAGAAGGTTTTTGGCGGTTCATGGGCAATCGCGTCACAGTTTTCCGCTATCGCCAGCAGTTCGTCGCGGCGGTTTTCACGGGTTTCAGTGGCCGCCATTTCACGCGCCAGGGCTGCGAAACGTTCGATATGCAGACTTACCGCCTCCAGCACGATATCAATCGCTTTCAGGAACTGATCGCCGTGCAGGTCGTCCAGCACCGTCAGGTTGATGCGCGAGCGGCGCTCGGCCACTTTAGCGCGCAGGCCGTCGAGCCCTTTTTCCAGCACCAGCGGGAAGTTTACCGCCAGGTGCGCATCGCCGGAGGTCATGTTGCCTTCGGCTTTGATAATGCCGGTCTCCAGCAGGCTTTTCTGCTCGTCGGTGAACATGCCGTAACAGCGATCCTGTACCGTCTGGCCGCGCCACCACGGGCAGATCTCATGCAGGACGCGCTTATTCTCTTCGCTGACCGCAAAGCCTGCGCCGGGGCGGTCCGCCAGATCGTCAATCTCTTTCTCAATCCAGGAGACGGTATATTCCGGGAAGATCGGCGCGGCGCGCACTTCACTTGCCTGGTTACCGACGATCAGCTCATCGTGTTTGATCCAGATGGTGCGCTGCGCGAGATGATGCGCCAGCGCCAGCGCGCGACGCACCGGGATCGGTTTATCCATATGCTGCTGGTACATTTCAGTGTAGTGCTGCGCGCGCTCGGTACAGACCGGCGGCTTCACGATATGCACCAGGGCCATTTTGTGCGCTTTAATGCGCTCGCTGAGGGTGTTGAGATTCAGGGTAGTCATCGTTTTATCCTCGTAAGGTCGCGGTTAACCCTTTCTGGCAGGCATACTGCTGTGCAAAGTCCAGTAGCGCAGGGTTATCCAGCGGTTTGTCAGGGGCAGAGTAAGGTTGGCCGAGCAGGGTGTATTTGTTCATGCCCAGCGTGTGATACGGCAGAAAGTGAATGTCGCGAACGTTCAGTTCGTCGGCGGCGAAATTGGTAATGGCGGTAACAGAGGCTTCATCGGCGTTAAAGCCCGGGATCAGCGGCACGCGGATGATGATTTTTTTCCCGGCGGCCGCCAGGCGTTTCAGGTTGTCCAGGATGCGTTTTGCCGAGCCGTCCGTCCACTGTTTGAACACCTCTGCATCCACATGCTTCAGGTCGGCGAGGAACAGATCGACATACGGTAGTGAAGGCGCGATATAGTGCCATGGCACGTGAAGGCAGGTTTCGACGGCGGTATGAATACCCTGTTCATGGTTGGCTTTAAACAGCGCCAGTGCCAGATCGGGGTTCATAAACGGCTCGCCGCCGGAGAGGGTGATTCCGCCGCCGCTGCGGTCGTAAAACGGCTTATCGCGCAGGACGGTCGCCATGATCTCCTCCACCTGACGTTCTTCACCACACACGGTGAGCGCCTGTGTCGGGCAGCAGTCGGTAAGGGCGTTAAGCGTCTGTTCGTCTAGTTTCTCACGGTGGATGACCAGCCCGTTCAGCGCACGTTCGATACAGCCCGGTGTCGCCTGCTGGCACAGATCGCAGCCGTCCAGGCAAAGACGTGCATCAAACAGCACGTCCCGCGTGCGGGCCCGGCTTTCCGGGTTCTGGCACCAGCGACAGCCCAGCGAGCAGCCTTTCAGGAACACCACGGTACGGATCCCGGGGCCATCGTGGGTAGAGTAACGCTGAATATTGAAGATCATGATTTTGCCTCTCATCTTGCATATGAAGATTAAATTACTTTCGAATGAAAGTTATCTTGATGCAGGTCAACTCCTGAGCAGGTTTTGTCGTGATAGGGTAAGTGCAGGCTAAAATTGAGGGCGACATCATGGAACTTTATCTCGACACTTCTGACGTTGCGGCAGTGAAAAAGCTCGCACGCATCTTCCCGCTGGCGGGCGTAACCACCAACCCCAGCATTGTGGCGGCAGGCAAAACGCCGCTTGAGGTTCTGCTGCCAGAACTGCACGACGCGCTGGGTGGCAAAGGCCGTCTGTTCGCGCAGGTGATGGCCACCACCGCCGAAGGCATGGTGGACGATGCGCGTAAGCTGCGTGCCATCATTAACGACCTGGTGGTGAAAGTGCCGGTGACGGCGGAAGGGCTGGCGGCGATCAAAATGCTGAAAGCAGAAGGGATCCCGACGCTGGGGACCGCGGTATATGGTGCTGCACAGGGGATGTTGTCCGCGCTGGCGGGGGCAGAGTATGTCGCGCCTTACGTTAACCGCGTGGATGCGCAGGGCGGAGACGGGATCCAGACCGTTGTGGAATTACAGCAGTTGCTGACGCTGCATGCCCCGCAATCAAAAGTGCTGGCGGCGAGCTTCAAAACCCCGCGTCAGGCGCTGGATTGCCTGCTGGCCGGCTGTGAGTCCATTACGCTGCCGCTGGACGTGGCGCAGCAGTTTATTACCTCTCCGGCGGTGGATGCGGCGATCGTGAAGTTTGAGCAGGACTGGCAGGGGGCGTTTGGACAGACGGCTCTCTGACGCGTTATCTCCCTCTCCCTGTGGGTGTACGGTCCGGGGACATAGTGAACACTTGTTCGGGGACATGGTAGACACTTACAACTAAGGCATAAGAACCCGTTTATGGAGTCGCTTATGCCCTGGGATGCGAGAGATACCATGTCATTACGTACCGAGTTTGTTTTGTTCGCCTCGCAGGACGGGGCGAACATCCGTTCCCTCTGCCGTCGCTTCGGCATTTCACCTGCCACCGGCTACAAGTGGCTTCGTCGCTGGATGGAGGAAGGTTCCTCCGGCCTTCAGGACCGCCCGCGCATACCGCACCATTCCCCGAACCGCTCATCTGACGACATCACTGCCCTGCTGCGTATGGCCCATGACCGCCATGAACGCTGGGGCGCACGCAAGATAAAGCGCTGGCTGGAAGACCAGGGGCACCGTATGCCCGCCTTCAGCACCGTTCATAACCTGATGGCCCGTCACGGCCTGCTGCCGGGCACTTCACCGGGCATTCCCGCCACGGGACGGTTCGAACATGACGCGCCGAACCGGCTCTGGCAGATGGATTTTAAGGGCCACTTTCCCTTTGGCGGTGGCCGCTGCCATCCGCTCACCCTGCTGGATGACCACTCCCGTTTTTCCCTGTGCCTGGCGCACTGTAGCGATGAACGGCGTGAGACCGTGCAGCAACAACTGGTCAGCGTGTTTGAACGCTACGGCCTGCCGGACAGGATGACGATGGACAACGGCGCCCCGTGGGGAGACACCACCGGCACCTGGACGGCGCTCGAGCTGTGGCTGATGCGCCATGGTATCCGGGTGGGACACTCCCGGCCGTATCATCCGCAGACGCAGGGCAAGCTGGAGCGTTTTCACCGCAGCCTGAAGACGGAGGTGCTGCAGGGTAAATGGTTCGCGAGTGAGGGCGAACTGCAGCGCGCCTTCGACCACTGGCGGACGGTCTATAACCTTGAACGCCCGCATGAGGCGCTGGATATGGCGGTACCGGGCTCGCGGTATCAGCCGTCATCGCGACGGTACAGCGGCAACACAACGCCCCCGGAATACGACGAGGGCGTGATGGTCAGGAAAGTGGATATCAGCGGAAAGCTGAGCGTGAAAGGGGTAAGTCTGAGCGCAGGCAAGGCGTTCAGGGGAGAACGGGTCGGGCTGAAGGAGATGCAGGAAGACGGCCGCTACGAGGTGTGGTGGTACAGCACAAAAGTGGGGGTGATCGACCTGAAGAAAAAGTCGATCACCATGGGTAAAGGATGTTAAAAAGTGTTCACCATGTCCCCGAACACCTGTCTACCATGTCCCCGGACCGTACAGTGGGAGAGGGCCGGGGTGAGGGCATCAGGCCGCAACGAGGTTTAACCGCTGCACACCTCACACCCCGGATTACGCATCAGCTTCATCTCGCGGAACTGGCAGGTCATTGCGTCATACATCACAATTTTCCCCGCTGCTGGCGTACCGTAACGGGTCAGCACTTTGATCGCTTCCATCGCCTGCAGTGACCCGATCACGCCGACTAACGGTGCCATTACGCCCGCCTCGACGCAGGTGAGCGCATTCTCACCAAACAGGCGGCTCAGACAGCGATAGCACGGTTCGCCTTCAGCATAGGTAAAGACGCTGATCTGTCCTTCCATGCGGATTGCCGCGCCAGAAACCAGCGGCGTTTTGTGGGTAAAACAGCCTGCGTTTAGCTGGTTGCGGATGGCAACGTTATCGGTACAGTCCAGCACCAGATCGTGCTTTGCGATCTGCGCGTATAACGCCTCGTCATCCAGCATCGCGTTAATCGGAGTAAACTGAACGTGGGGGTTGATGCGCGTTAACGCTGCGCGGGCAGAGTCCACCTTCGGCTGGCCAAGTGTCGCATCGCTGTGCAGCGTCTGGCGCTGCAGGTTTGACACCGACACGGTATCAAAGTCCAGCAGCGTCATCTTGCCCACGCCCGCCGCGGCGAGGTATTGCGCGGCGGCGCAGCCCAGACCGCCCAGGCCGACGACCAGCACGCTGGCCGCCTTGAGCGCTTCCTGACCATCAAAATCAAAACCGCGCAGAACAATCTGGCGGTTATAGCGCATCATCTCTTCATCGCTCAGTTCCGCCGCCATCTCAGCCTCCGAACAGGTGGTTAAAGCGCTCCACCTCAACCCATTCGCCAGCTTCCACATTGCCACGCTCGCGCTCCAGCACGATAAAGCAGTTACCCTGGCTGAAGGAGCTGAAAATGTGCGAGCCCTGATGGCCGGTGGTGCTCACTTCCAGCTCGCCCTCCGCGTTGCGCGTCAGAATACCGCGCTGGAAATCGAGACGACCGGGGGATTTCTTAAGGCGCGTAGCGGCACGCACGCGCTGGCGTACCGGCAACTGACTGGCACGGTTACCCGAAAGCTTCGCCAGCAGCGGGATCACCAACTGGTAGAAAGTCAGTGCGGCAGAAACCGGGTTACCCGGCAAGCCGCAGAACCAGCTGTGCTTAAGCTTGCCAAAAGCGAACGGTTTGCCCGGCTTGATGGCCAGCTTCCAGAAGGCGATTTCACCCAGCTCTTCCAGGATGGTTTTGGTGTAATCCGCTTCACCCACCGAAACACCGCCGGAGCTGATCACCACGTCGGCCGCGTTGTCTGCCTCAATAAAGGCAGCGCGCAGTTTTTCCGGGTCATCAGGAATAATGCCAAGGTTGATCACCTCACAGCCCAGCTGTTCCAGCATCAGGTGTACCGCCAGACGGTTGGTGTCGTAAATCTGCCCGTCCTGCAGCGGCTGGCCCGGAAGCTGCAGTTCGTCACCGGTAGAAAAGAGCGCCACGCGCATCTTACGGATCACCTCAATGTCCGCGATACCGAGCGAGGCCAGTACCGGCAGTTCACCCACCGTCAGCTTCTGCCCCGCAGCGAATACCGTTGCGCCAAGAGCAATATCTTCGCCGGTGCGGCGGATGTTCTGGCCTGCTCTGACGCTGGCGGTAAAGCGCACGCCGTCAGCGGTCTGTTCGGTCTCTTCCTGCATCACCACCGCATCGCAGCCTGCGGGGACTGGCGCGCCGGTCATGATGCGCACGCAGGTGCCCGCAGGCCATTCACCGTCAAATGCTTGACCGGCAAAGGCTTTACCCGCGACAGGCAGCGCCTGACCCGTCTGGATATCCGCCAGGCGCACCGCGTAACCGTCCATCGCGGAGTTATCAAACCCCGGCACGTTAAGCGGAGAGACAATATCGCGCGCGGCAATACGGCCAAAGCAGTGCGCTAACGGCAGCGTCTCAACGTCGTGCAGCGGGGAAAGTCGATCAAGCATCTGCGTGAGTGCCGTCTCAAGCGGCATCAGTCCGGCGGTAAAATCCATGGTGGGCTCCAGCACAGTAACAACGAAAGCGCTCATTATGGCAGAAAAGTGCGGCTAACTGTATGACCCACCATGAGTACCCTTTACATCGCAGTTGCGTCTTTCTATATTCAAAAATTATCTGAAGAATCATCAACGATAATGATATTTATAGAAAAAGCCGCCATGCAGGCTGACAGGTGAGGCGAAATGGTTAATGCGGTAATCGCAATTCATGGCGGCGCCGGGGCTATTACCCGTGCACAGCTCACTCCTGAGCAGGAGAAGCGCTACATTGATGCGCTCTACGCCATTGTTGAAACGGGCCAGCGAATGCTGGAGGCGGGCGAAAGCGCGCTGGATGTGGTGACCGAAGCGGTGCGTCTGCTGGAAGAGTGTCCGCTGTTCAATGCGGGGATAGGGTCCGTGTATACGCGTGACGAGACGCACGAACTGGATGCCTGCGTGATGGATGGCGTCACCCTGAAAGCAGGGGCCGTGGCGGGCGTGAGTCATCTGCGCAACCCGATTCTGGCGGCGCGACGGGTGATGGAGGAGAGTCCTCATGTGCTACTGACGGGTGTCGGGGCGGAAAACTTTGCCTTCGAACACGGGATGGAGCGGGTATCACCGGATCTTTTTTCCACTGACGAGCGCTACCAGCAGCTGCTGGCAGCCCGTACGGCGGGCATGACGCAGCTGGATCATTCTGCACCGCTCGATGAAACCACCAAAATGGGCACGGTTGGCGCGGTGGCACTGGATAAAGCCGGTAATCTGGCGGCGGCCACCTCAACCGGCGGTATGACCAACAAGTTACCGGGGCGGGTGGGCGACAGTCCGTTGCCGGGCGCCGGGTGCTATGCCAATAATGCCACGGCGGCGGTCTCCTGCACCGGGACCGGCGAAGTGTTTATTCGCACCCTTGCGGCGTACGACATTACCGCCCTGATGGATTACGGCGGGCTCAGCCTGAGTGAGGCCTGCGAGCGTGTGGTGATGGAAAAGTTGTCCGCGCTGGGCGGTGAGGGTGGACTCATCGCGGTGGATCGTGAAGGCAACGTGGCCCTGCCGTTCAACAGCGAAGGGATGTACCGCGCCTGGGGCTATGCTGGTGACGAACCCAGTACCGGGATCTATCGTGAATAAGGGGGCAACGCGTGCCGCACAGTGAAGAGCTGGATAACCGCGAAGTGCTGGCTGTCCATCAGCTGAATATTGCGTTTCAGGAAGAGCGGCAGTTCATCCCCGCAGTTGAGAATTTATCGTTCTCGCTCAACCGCGGCGAAACGCTGGCGATTGTGGGTGAGTCCGGTTCCGGGAAGTCGGTCACCGCGCTGGCGCTGATGCGCCTGCTGGAACAGACGGGCGGGCAAATCAGCAGCGAGAAGATGCTCCTGCGCCGTCGCAATCGTCAGGTCATTGATGTAAACGAGCTGAGCGCAGCACAGATGCAGGGCGTGCGCGGGGCGGATATCGCGATGATCTTCCAGGAGCCGATGACCTCGCTGAACCCGGTCTTCCCGGTCGGGGAACAAATTGCTGAGTCCATCCGTCTGCATCAGGGGCTGAGCGGCGATGAAGCGCTCCTGGAAGCCAAACGGATGCTGGAGCTGGTTCGCATTCCGGAGGCGCAGGCGATCCTCGGGCGCTATCCGCATCAGCTCTCCGGCGGGATGCGTCAGCGGGTAATGATTGCCATGGCGCTCTCCTGCCGTCCGGCGGTATTGATTGCCGACGAACCGACGACAGCGCTGGATGTCACCATCCAGGCGCAGATCCTGCAGCTTATCAAAGTGCTGCAGCAGGAGATGGAGATGGGGGTGATTTTTATCACCCATGATATGGGCGTAGTCGCCGATATTGCCGATCGCGTGCTGGTGATGCACCAGGGCAGGGCGGTAGAAACCGGCACGGTCGAGCAGATTTTCCATGCGCCCGCGCATCCCTATACCAAAGCGCTGCTGGCAGCGGTTCCGCGTCTGGGAGCGATGAATGGCAGCGAGCTACCGCGCCGTTTCCCGCTGATTTCCCTTGAGGCGGCGGGCCGTCAGGAAGACGAAACCGAGCAGGACACCGTGGTGCCCGGCAAGCCCATACTGGAAGTGCGGGGTCTGGTGACCCGTTTTCCTCTGCGCAGCGGCATTTTCAACCGCGTGAAGCGTGAAGTCCATGCGGTGGAAAACGTCAGTTTTGATCTGTGGCCAGGCGAAACGCTGGCGCTGGTGGGAGAGTCGGGCTGCGGCAAATCCACCACCGGGCGCGCGTTACTCCGGCTGGTGGCGTCGCAGGAAGGGACCATTACCTTTAACGGTGAGCGGATCGATACCCTTGCGGACAGCAAACTTCAGGCGGTGAGGCGGGATATCCAGTTTATTTTTCAGGACCCTTATGCCTCTCTGGATCCGCGCCATACGGTGGGGTATTCGATTATGGAGCCGCTGCGGGTGCATAACCTGCTCGACGGCGACGCCGCACAGCGTCGGGTGGCGTGGCTGCTGGAACGCGTGGGCCTGAAGCCGGAACATGCCTGGCGTTACCCGCATGAGTTTTCCGGTGGCCAGCGACAGCGTATCTGTATTGCCCGCGCGCTGGCCCTGAATCCAAAAGTGGTGATTGCGGACGAGTCCGTCTCGGCGCTGGATGTCTCTATCCGCGCGCAAATCATCAATTTATTGCTCGACTTACAGCGGGATATGGGGATTGCCTTCCTCTTTATTTCCCATGACATGGCGGTGGTTGAACGCATCAGCCATCGTGTGGCGGTGATGTATCTGGGGCAAATCGTCGAGATTGGTCCGCGGCGGGCGGTGTTTGAGAACCCGCAGCACCCGTACACCCGTAAGCTGATGGCAGCGGTACCGGTTGCCGATCCCGCGCATCGTCACGGCCAGCGCGTGCTGCTGCAGGATGAGATGCCGAGCAATATTCGTAAACGAGGCGAGATCATGGAGCGGGTCACGCTGCGTGAGGTGGGCCCCGGTCATTTTGTTGCCCCACCGCGTCAGGACAATGCATTTTCGCGGTTATAACCTATAACAGGCAGGAGAACACAATGGTTAAATTTGTTGCTCGTACATGGCTGTTAGCCGCGAGCGTGACGGCAGCCCTGGCCGTGTCCCCCGCGTTCGCTGCCAAAGATGTGGTGGTTGCCGTCGGCTCCAATTTCACTACCCTTGATCCCTATGACGCCAACGATACGCTGTCGCAGGCGGTCGCCAAATCGTTCTACCAGGGGCTGTTTGGCCTGGACAGAGAGATGAAGCTGAAAAATGTGCTGGCGGAAGGGTACACCGTATCGGATAACGGGCTGGTGTATACCATCAAGCTCAGAACCGGCGTGAAGTTCCAGGATGGCACCGATTTCAACGCGGAGGCGGTGAAGATCAACCTCGATCGCGCCAGCAACCCGCAAAACAGCCTCAAGCGCTACAACCTTTATAAAAATATCGCCAGCACTGAAGTGGTTGACCCGACAACGGTGAAAATCACCCTCAAAGAGCCGTTCTCAGCCTTTATCAATATTCTGGCGCATCCGGCGACGGCGATGATCTCGCCTGCTGCGCTGAAAAAATACGGCAGTGAGATTGGGTTCCATCCGGTCGGGACCGGCCCGTATGAGCTGGTTACCTGGAACCAGACGGACTTTGTGAAGGTGAAGAAATTCGCCGGCTACTGGCAGCAGGGGCTGCCGAAGCTCGACACCATCACCTGGCGTCCGGTGGTGGACAACAACACCCGCGCGGCGATGCTGCAAACCGGCGAGGCGCAGTTTGCCTTCCCGATCCCGTACGAGCAGGCGGCGATCCTGCAGAAGAACAGCAAGCTGGAGCTGGTGGCCAGTCCGTCCATTATGCAGCGTTACATCAGTATGAACGTAACGCAAAAACCGTTTGATAATCCCAAAGTGCGCGAGGCCATTAACTACGCCATCAACCGTCAGGCGCTGGTAAAAGTGGCCTTCGCGGGCTTCGCCACCCCGGCCACCGGCGTCCTGCCGCCGGCTATTGCCTATGCGCAAAGCTATCAGCCGTGGCCATACGATCCGGCGAAAGCCCGTGAACTGTTAAAAGAGGCGGGCTTCCCGAACGGCTTTAGCACCACGCTGTGGTCGTCACATAATCACAGTACCGCGCAGAAGGTGCTGCAGTTTACCCAGCAGCAACTGGCGCAGGTCGGTATTAAGGTGCAGGTCACCGCGATGGATGCCGGGCAGCGTGCGGCTGAAGTGGAAGGGAAAGGGCAGAAAGAGAGCGGCGTGCGGATGTTCTACACCGGCTGGTCGGCCTCTACCGGTGAGGCTGACTGGGCGCTGTCGCCGCTGTTCGCCTCGCAGAACTGGCCGCCGACCCTGTTCAACACGGCATTCTACAGCAATCCGCAGGTGGACAAAGATCTTGCCGATGCGCTGAAAACCACGAAACCAGACGAGAAAGCGCGCCTCTACAAAGACGCTCAGGATATCATCTGGAAAGAGTCGCCGTGGGTACCGCTGGTGGTGGAAAAACTGGTTTCTGCGCATAACAAAGCGTTGACCGGGTTCTACATCATGCCGGATACGGGCTTTAGCTTTGACGATGCGGATTTAAAATAACACTCATGCTCAATTATGTTTGTAAACGCCTGCTCGGGCTTATCCCGACGCTGCTGATTGTGGCGGTGCTGGTGTTTCTGTTTGTCCATATGCTGCCGGGCGATCCGGCGCGTCTGGTAGCCGGGCCCGAAGCGGATGCCACCGTCATTGAGCTGGTGCGTAAGCAGCTTGGCCTCGACCAGCCGCTGTATATCCAGTTCATCCATTATATGTGCAACGTTCTGCAGGGCGATTTTGGTATCTCAATGGTGTCGCGTCGTCCGGTGTCGGAAGAGATTGCCAGCCGCTTTATGCCCACGTTCTGGTTAACGATAGCCAGCATGAGCTGGGCGGTGGTGTTTGGGCTTGGCGCCGGGATTGTCGCTGCAGTCTGGCGCAACCGCTGGCCGGACAAGCTTGGCATGGCGCTGGCGGTGACCGGGATCTCTTTCCCGGCCTTTGCGCTGGGGATGCTCCTGATGCAGATTTTCTCCGTGGAGCTGGGCTGGTTGCCCACCGTCGGGGCCGACACCTGGAAGCACTACATCCTGCCGTCCATGACGCTGGGCGCGGCCGTTTCGGCGGTGATGGCTCGTTTTACCCGCGCCTCGTTCGTTGACGTGTTGAGTGAGGACTACATCCGCACCGCACGGGCGAAAGGGGTGAGCGAGAAGTGGGTCATCCTCAAACACGGTTTTCGCAACGCGATGATCCCGGTGGTGACCATGATGGGGCTGCAGTTTGGTTTCCTGCTGGGGGGCTCTATCGTGGTGGAAAAGGTCTTCAACTGGCCGGGGCTGGGGCGCCTGCTGGTGGATTCGGTCGAGATGCGCGACTATCCGGTCATTCAGGCGGAAGTCCTGCTCTTCTCGCTGGAGTTTATTCTTATCAATTTAGTGGTGGATGTGCTGTACGCCGCCATTAATCCGGCCATCAGGTATAAGTAAGATGCGATTGTTGAACTGGCGTCGTCAGGCCATTGTAAACGCTATGCCGGGGCTGAAGCCGGACCATATCCGCACCCCGTGGTCTGAATTCTGGCGGCGCTTTCGTCGCCAGCCTGTCGCCATGACGGCGGGGCTGTTTGTACTGCTGCTGATTGTGGTGGCGGCCATTGCGCCGTGGGTGGCACCGTATGATGCGGAAAACTACTTTGATTACGACCGCCTGAATGACGGACCGTCGATGATGCACTGGTTCGGTGTGGACTCTCTGGGGCGCGATATTTTTAGCCGCGTGCTGATGGGTGCGCAGATATCGCTCGCCGCCGGGGTGTTTGCGGTTCTGATCGGTGCGGTGATTGGCACCGTCCTGGGCCTGGTGGCGGGGTATTACGAAGGCTGGTGGGACCGGATCATTATGCGCATTTGCGACGTGCTGTTTGCCTTTCCCGGCATTTTGCTGGCGATTGCGGTTGTCGCCATTATGGGCAGCGGCATGGCGAACGTCATCATCGCCGTCGCGGTCTTTTCGATCCCGGCGTTTGCCCGCCTGGTGCGCGGCAATACGCTGGTACTGAAGCAGCAGACCTTTATTGAATCCGCCCGCAGTATGGGGGCCAGCGACGCCAACATCCTCTTCAGCCATATTCTGCCGGGGACGGTGTCGTCGATTGTGGTCTATTTCACCATGCGTATCGGCGTGTCGATTATCTCGGCCGCCAGCCTGTCGTTTCTGGGACTAGGCGCACAGCCACCGACGCCGGAGTGGGGCGCGATGCTCAACGAGGCGAGGGCAGATATGGTGATTGCGCCGCATGTGGCGATATTCCCGAGTCTGGCGATTTTCCTGACCGTGCTGGCGTTCAACCTGCTGGGGGATGGGCTGCGCGATGCGCTGGATCCGCGGATTAAGGGGTAGGGCAGTGGAATGTGCCGGGTGGCGGCTACGCCTTACCCGGCCTGAAAATGAGGTGCAGCGAGATTAAACCCGGCTACCCCAGAGATCGTACTCGTCGGCGTTTTGCACTTTCACGCGAATGATGTCACCCGGCTTGACGCTGGTTTCGCCGTTCAGGTACACCGCGCCGTCGATTTCAGGGGCATCCGCCATGCTGCGGCCAATCGCGCCTTCTTCGTCAACTTCGTCGATGATGACCATAATTTCGCGGCCCACTTTCTCCTGCAGACGTTCAGCAGAGATCTGCTGTTGCAGCTGCATGAAGCGGTTCCAGCGCTCTTCTTTCACCTCTTCCGGCACCTGATCCGCCAGTTCGTTAGCGGTCGCGCCTTCAACCGGGCTGTACTTGAAGCAGCCCACGCGGTCCAGACGGGCCTCTTTCAGGAAGTCGAGCAGCATCTGGAAGTCTTCTTCGGTTTCACCCGGGAAGCCAACGATGAAGGTCGAACGCAGGGTCAGATCCGGGCAGATTTCACGCCACTGCTTGATGCGCGCCAGCTGGCGGTCAACGGAGCCAGGGCGTTTCATCAGCTTCAGGATACGCGGGCTGGCGTGCTGCAGCGGGATATCCAGGTACGGCAGGATTTTGCCTTCGGCCATCAGCGGGATCACGTCGTCAACGTGCGGATAAGGGTAGACGTAGTGCAGACGCGTCCAGATGCCCAGTTTAGCGAGCTGTTCGCACAGGCCGACCATGCTGGTTTTCACCGGTTCGCCGTTGTGGAAACCGGAACGGTGCTTCACATCCACGCCGTAGGCGGAGGTGTCCTGGGAGATCACCAGCAGCTCCTTCACGCCCGCGTCCGCCAGACGTTTGGCTTCTGCCAGCACGTCGCCAATTGGGCGGCTCACCAGATCGCCACGCATGGACGGGATAATGCAGAAGGTGCAGCGATGGTTGCAGCCTTCGGAAATTTTCAGGTAAGCGTAGTGACGCGGTGTCAGCTTCACGCCCTGTTCCGGCACCAGGCTCAGGAACGGGTTGTGCTTAGGCTTGGGTACGTAGTGATGAACATGTTCCAGCACCTGCTCGTAGCTGTGTGGACCGGTGATCTCCAGCACCTTCGGGTGCACTTCACGGATCTGGTCTTCTTTTGCGCCCAGGCAGCCGGTCACAATCACTTTGCCGTTTTCCGTCAGGGCTTCACCAATGGCTTCCAGGGATTCCTGAACCGCGCTGTCGATAAACCCGCAGGTGTTCACGATCACCATGTCGGCGTTGTCGTAGCTTGGCACCACGTCGTAGCCCTCGGTGCGAAGTTCGGTCAGGATGCGTTCAGAATCCACCAGGTTTTTCGGGCAGCCCAGGGAGACAAAGCCGATTTTCGGCGGGTGCGTAACATTGCTCATAGGTTAAAAATTCATCAATTATGGAGTTATCAGGGCGGGATTTTACAGCGTATCGCGGGGGATTTATACACTCTTTGCAGTGCAGATGATGCCCGCGAAGGTTGTAACATTGTAAAGAATGTTAATCAGTTAAGAATAATTGATCTCAGGCATTAAACTGTACAAAAAATAACCTTATTCTGACTGTGCACAGGGGCTGACAGAGGAGGAATGAGCATGTCCGTTGACAGACTGAAACGCGATCTGCTGAACAAGCTGATCAACGCCCGAATCGACCTTGCCGCATATCTGCAGCTGAGGAAGGCGAAAGGGTATATGTCAGTCAGCGAAAGCGAACATCTGCGTGATAATTTCTTTGAACTTTGCAATTTCATGCGTGAAAAAGCACCCATCCTGAAAGCGGAATACGCAGAAAGCGAATGTATTGCGCTGCGCCGCGCCGCCGAGGTGCTCTCCATTGCCGGGGTTTGTCTGATGAACGGACGCCATGACTGCCCGACTTTTATCGCTGTAAACGCGGAGAAGCTTGAAAACTGCCTGACAACGCTCTCTCTATGCATCATGTGTCTGAACGAGCACGCGAAGCTTGAACAGCACTGATTCCGGGGGAGGCAACTCCCCCTTCTGATTAAGCTTTTGTAAAAGTGATAACGCGCCCGGACGTAGTGGCTAATCTTTATGCCATATGCCGATAAAGGAGCGCGTTATGCACCGATCCTCGCTGATTTTCCTGCCTGCGTTGTTATTTCCATTTTCGCTCCTTGCTGCGCCTGATGCGGTTAAGGTTGAGGTATTGCAGAGCAAACTCGAACACCCCTGGTCGCTGGCGTTCCTGCCGGATAATAAAGGGCTGCTCGTGACGTTGAAGGGCGGCCAGTTGAAACACTGGCAGGCCGGGAAAGGGCTGTCAGACCCGATAACAGGGGTGCCCAAAGTCTGGGCCAACGGACAGGGAGGACTGCTGGACGTGGTGCTGGCGCCGGATTTTGCCACCTCGCGCCGCGTCTGGCTGAGTTACGCCGAGGCAGGCGCTGACGGCAAAGCCGGAACGGCGGTGGGTTACGGGCGCTTAAGCGACGATCTTTCCCGCCTTGAGGCGTTCCAGGTGGTGTTCCGTCAGATGCCGAAACTCTCCACCGGTAACCACTTTGGCGGAAGGCTGGTATTTGATGGCAAAGGCTATCTGTTTATTGCGCTGGGCGAAAACAACAAGCGCCCGACGGCGCAGGATCTGGATAAACTCCAGGGGAAAGTGGTGCGCCTGACGGAGGATGGCAAAGTCCCGCC
The DNA here is from genome assembly GCF_024599795.1 of Enterobacter cloacae complex sp. R_G8. Lineage (NCBI taxonomy): Bacteria > Pseudomonadati > Pseudomonadota > Gammaproteobacteria > Enterobacterales > Enterobacteriaceae > Enterobacter > Enterobacter cloacae complex sp. R_G8. Next base: position 3,564,842 of record NZ_CP102246.1, on the reverse strand, counting down.
GGATAACCCCTTTGTAAACACCGCCGGTGCGCGGCCGGAAATCTGGTCTTATGGCATTCGTAACCCGCAAGGGATGGCGATGAACCCGTGGAGCGACACGCTGTGGCTTAACGAACACGGCCCGCGGGGCGGGGATGAGATCAACATCCCGGAGAAAGGGAAAAACTATGGCTGGCCGCTGGCGACCCACGGTATCAACTATAGCGGATTAAAAATTCCTGAGGCGAAAGGTGAACACGTTGAAGGAACCGAAAAACCGCTGTTTGTCTGGAAAGTCTCACCCGCCGTGAGCGGGATGGCGTTTTATGACAGTGACGTGTTCCCGCAGTGGAAAAACAAGCTGTTTATCGGGGCGCTGAAGGAGAAGGACGTGATCGTCCTGAGCGTGAACGGCAACACGGTGACCGAGGACGGGCGGATCCTGGGCGACCGGGATCAGCGTATCCGCGATGTGCGCGTCGGGCCGGACGGCTATCTGTATGTTCTGACCGATGAAACGGACGGGCAGTTGCTGAAAGTCAGCCCGTCCGGGAGGTGATCAGCTTACCGGGATCATCACCACGTTACGGTACGCCGGGCGTTCGCTCAGCTGTTTACGCCAGCGATCCAGGTGTGGGCGCGGCATCCACGTCAGACCGATGTTGGTCAGGTTCCAGACAAATGGCGCAACGGCAATATCGCCCACGCCGAAGTCCGCACCCGAGAACCAGGCGTGCTTCGCCAGCTCATCGTCCATCATCGCAAACAGATGTTCACAGGCGTCCTGCGCCGCATGAATGGCGGGATAGTCGCGCTCGGCTTCCGGGGTTCTGACCAGCCCCATCAGGAGCACGCGGTGCGTGGGGGAGAGCGTCTGGTTGGCCCAGTCCATCCATTTTTCCCCCTGCGCGCGGCGGGCCGGATTTTCTACCCACAGACGGCCTTGCCCATACTGGGCGGCCAGGTAGCGGACAATGGTGTTGGATTCCCACAGCGTGGCATCCGTCTCATCATCGCGCAGCAGCGGCACCAGGCCGTTCGGGTTCATCGCCAGGTAGTCGGCGTCTTTATTAACCCCATACTGCAAACCCGCCATTATCTGGTTAAACGGTAAATCCAGCTCCTCCAGCGTCCAGAGCACTTTTTTGACGTTGGTCGAATTATTCCTTCCCCACAGCGTAATCATAATTACTCCCGATAGATGTGAATCCGAGTCAGCTTTTCGCCATGGTGAGATAAACCTAACAATTACGCAACAGAAGAGAAAAAAATCGCCTTAATCAAAGCGTATCTGAATGTTATTGCATAAACTTTAATAACTTTACCCTCGTTGGGTTTCATTAACCGTTTTAGTGCGCTATTACTCATCGCTTCTTGCGACACGGTGATGTGACGTAATTTTTGAATGGACACTCGGGTGGCATTTATGACGCGAAAAATGACTTCTCTGCGCAGCCTGGCGGCAGGCTCCGCGCTCCTTTTCCTGTTTGCACCAACTCTCTATGCGGCTGAACAGGCTGCGCCCGAAGCGCCGCCGGTGGATGCGCGTGCCTGGATCCTGATGGATTACTCCAGCGGTAAAGTGCTGGCGGAAGGCAATGCGGATGAGAAACTCGACCCGGCCAGCCTGACCAAAATCATGACCAGCTACGTGGTGGGCCAGGCCTTGAAGGCAGGTAAGATCAAGCTGGACGATATGGTCACTATCGGGAAGGACGCCTGGGCGACCGGTAACCCGGCGCTGCGCGGGTCATCGGTCATGTTCCTGAAACCCGGCGATCAGGTTTCCGTTTCCGATCTGAATAAAGGGGTGATTATCCAGTCCGGCAACGATGCCTGTATCGCCCTGGCAGATTATGTCGCGGGAAGCCAGGACTCGTTTATTGGCCTGATGAACGGCTATGCGCAAAAGCTGGGTCTGACCAATACCACCTTTAAAACCGTCCACGGCCTGGATGCGCCGGGCCAGTTCAGTACTGCGCGCGATATGGCGCTGCTCGGCAAGGCGCTCATCCACGATGTGCCGGACGAATATGCCATCCACAAAGAGAAAGAGTTTACCTTTAATAAAATCCGCCAGCCGAACCGCAACCGTCTGCTGTGGAGCAGCAACGTCAACGTGGACGGGATGAAAACCGGCACCACAGCCGGGGCGGGTTATAACCTGGTGGCCTCCGCGACCCAGGGTGACATGCGTCTGATCTCGGTGGTGCTGGGCACCAAAACCGACCGTATTCGTTTTAACGAGTCAGAAAAACTGCTGACCTGGGGCTTCCGCTTCTTTGAAACCGTGACGCCGATTAAACCGGATGCCACGTTCGTCAGCCAGCGCGTCTGGTTTGGTGACAAGAGTGAGGTGAATCTGGGGGCCGGTGAAGCCGGGTCGGTGACCATTCCACGTGGTCAGCTGAAAAACCTGAAAGCGAGCTATACCCTGACCGATCCGCAGCTCACCGCGCCGCTGAAAAAAGGCCAGGTGGTCGGGACGATTGATTTCCAGTTAAACGGTAAGTCGATTGAACAGCGTCCGCTGATTGTGATGGAAGCGGTCGAAGAGGGCGGCTTCTTCAGCCGGATGTGGGACTTCGTGATGATGAAATTCCATAGCTGGTTTGGCAGCTGGTTTAGTTAAGTCTTCCCGCTTTTCACCCTCTCCCAGTGGGAGAGGGCCGGGGTGAGGCATCAGACCGCACCCCTCTCAATACATCAACTTCACCTGCTGCGCCTTCGCGTAGGTCACGTATTCTTCATCCGGGCGGCAATCGCTGACGATGGCATTGAACTGTGCCAGCTCGCCCATCCGTGCCGGACGCACCTTGCCGAACTTGCTGTGATCCACCACCAGCACATGGTATTGCGCGGCGCTTAACGCCCAGTGTTTTACCGGCAGCTCTTCCAGGTTAAAACAGGTTGCCCCCTGACGGGTACTGACGCCCGCCGCGGAGTAAAAGGCAATATCCGGGCACAGATTGCTGAGCGTATCCTGAAGATTGAGCGGCTTAAAAATGGCGTTACTGGCGTGAAATTCACCGCCACAGAGGATCACCCGGCACTCGGGTTTCTCCTGAAGGGCCAGGAAGGTGTTCAGCGAGTAGCACACGGCGGTAAAGGGGATACTGCTGTCGATGGCTTCGATTATCCACGGCGTGGTGGTGCCGCAGTCAAAAAACAGCGTCTGGTGGGGTTGTACCAGAGAGGCCGCCAGGCGTGCGGCTTTGCGTTTCTCTTCAACCAGGCGCGTCTTTTGATCGCTGATCAGATAATGACTGGCGCTACGCGGCTCCAGCACGATATAGCCGCCCAGCAGCACGACGGGCGCGCTCTCGCTGTTCAGGTCACGGCGAATGGTCATCTCTGAAACGCCGAGGAGGGTAGCGGCTTCCTTAAGATGAAGCTTATCACTGCGCTTCAGCGCCTGTATCAGCTGAGCTATGCGGTCATCGCGGCGTGTTTCCATAGATCCTCAGGATGAAAAAGTGAGCCCCCGCAGGGCGGGGGCTCAAGTGTAACCTGTCATACCGGGGTTAGTCACGTATCCAGCCTTTGCGGATCGGGATAGCGAAAAGGGTGCGATAGAGAGACGAGAGTCCGCGGTACAGCGCCAGCCCGAAGAGGTTCCACAGGATCGCCGCGCTGACGCAGCCGATCAGCCCCACCAGGAAGCCGCCAACCATATCCAGCGGCCAGTGTACACCCAGATACACGCGAGACCAGGCAATGGCGACCGCAATGGCCATCAGCACCGCACCTGACCACAGGCGATGCCAGAACAGGAAGGCCAGCGCAAAAGCAAAGATCACCGTACCGTGATCGCTTGGGAACGAGTCATCCGGCGCGTGGTGCAGGAAGGTATAGCCGACGTGTTCGACAAAAGGACGATCGTGCGGGAAGGCGAGACCCAGAACATAGCTGACCAGCACGCTGACCCCGAGCGTCATCGCCACTTTGATCACCAGCTGACGCTGCGCGTTGACCTGGTTGCGCGGTCCCCACAGCCAGAGGATGGCCGCCAGCACCGGCACAATACTGATCAGATCTTTTGCCAGGAAAGTGGCCAGATCGATCATCCACTCAGGCGAGGCCGGGGTGGCGTTGATCAGATAAAACAGCTGGTAATTCAGATTCTCTAACATAGTGTTTTTACTCTTTAGCAAACCAGGCAGAAACGAGGCCGTAGACCGCTACCTGGGAAAACCAGACCCACCACCCAGCCCACAGGTTGTGAGAGAAAAAATGCGCCCCGCGCATGACCTGGCCAAAGCCCATCGCCAGACCTAACACCACACCGAAGGCCACAAAGCCCCAGGCGAGACGCGGACGCTCGCGCCAGAAGGCAAAGAACAGACCCATCACCATAAAGCCGCTGGACGCATGGCCGCCGGGGAAGCAGCGGCCAGGACCGCTGTCTGCCGGAGCGGAACTGAACAGGGGGTAAGAGACGGCCTTACCGCCATACTCCACCAGATCCCACGGGCAGCTGTGATGGCTCAGGCTTTTCAGCACGCCAACCACCAGCGTGCCAAGCCCCATCAGCAGTGCGGCTGTGACCAGTCTCGCGTTGCGCTTCCAGGCACCGTAAAACAGCGCCCCAACCGCCATGGCGATGGCGAGGTACTTCGCCAGCCGGTGATTCAGCAGATCCAGCAGCGGGTTTTTCTGCAGCGGAAAACGGTGTGTTGCCGCGTCATACCAAAAGCCAGTGATCCATTTATCAAGCGTTTCGCCGCGAGAGAGCCAGGTAAACACCACGGCAAGGGCGATCAGCACTAAAAGCTGATAACCATAAAAGCGCACAGGCAAGCGGTAAAGTTTTTTTGTCTTATTTGTCGGTAACTTAGACAATTCTGAACGAGGGGATATGCGGGTCATAGAGTTGGTTGGCAACATGAAATAGGGCTATCATATTGGTGTCAACTTAAGGAAACCTTAAACGACGACGATAAATGCTTTATTTCTGTTTCTTCTGGATAATTTGCTATCTCAGACAGCGGCAATTCATTACACTCATCGCGATTTTTTCATCATAAAGAGATTGCATGTTAAACCGTTCTTCTTCTGGGACCCGTCTGGGTCGTCAGGCGTTACTTTTCCCTCTGTGTCTGGTGCTTTACGAGTTCTCTACCTATATCGGCAACGATATGATCCAGCCCGGCATGCTGGCCGTGGTGGCGCAATACAACGCAGGTATTGAATGGGTGCCGACCTCCATGACCGCCTATCTGGCTGGCGGCATGTTTTTACAGTGGCTGTTAGGGCCGCTGTCGGATCGTATTGGCCGCCGTCCGGTGATGCTGACGGGCGTGGTGTGGTTTATCGTGACCTGTCTCGCCACGCTGTTGGCGCAAAACATTGAACAGTTCACCCTGCTGCGTTTCCTGCAGGGGGTCAGTCTGTGCTTTATCGGTGCCGTGGGGTATGCCGCCATTCAGGAGTCCTTCGAGGAGGCGGTGTGTATCAAAATTACCGCGCTGATGGCAAACGTGGCGCTGATTGCTCCGTTGCTGGGGCCGCTGGTGGGCGCCGCGTGGGTGCATGTGGCACCGTGGGAAGGCATGTTTGTCCTGTTTGCCGTGCTGGCCGCCATCGCATTCTTCGGCCTGCACCGCGCAATGCCGGAAACGGCCACCCGACTGGGTGAGACGCTGTCGCTGAAAGAATTGGGACGGGATTATAAAGCGGTGCTGAAAAACGGCCGCTTTGTAGCCGGTGCGCTGGCGACGGGCTTTGTTAGCCTGCCACTGCTGGCGTGGATCGCCCAGTCACCGGTCATTATCATCAGCGGTGAACAGCTCAGCAGCTACGAGTACGGGCTGCTGCAGGTGCCGATTTTTGGCGCACTGATTATCGGTAACCTGGTGCTGGCGCGTCTGACATCACGACGCACGGTGCGCTCGCTCATCATCATGGGCGGCTGGCCGATTGCGGCGGGCCTTACCGTGGCCGCGGTGGCGACGGTGGTATCATCTCATGCCTATCTGTGGATGACGGCGGGGTTGAGTATTTACGCCTTCGGTATTGGTGTGGCGAATGCGGGGCTGGTGCGTCTGACGCTCTTCGCCAGCGAAATGAGTAAAGGCACCGTTTCGGCGGCGATGGGGATGCTGCAGATGCTGATTTTTACCGTCGGGATCGAGGTGAGCAAACACGCTTATGCGCTAGGCGGCAACGGTCTGTTCAGTCTGTTTAACCTCGCCAACGGCGTGCTGTGGGTTGTGCTGATGGTGATGTTCCTGAAAGACAAACGCGTCGGGAACGCCCTGCAGCCATAATTCTTATTCCCTCTCCCGGTGGGAGAGGGTCAGGGTGAGGGCACCAGACAGCACGTGTCAATTAAACGGTGCTTCTTTGTTGAGCACCTTATCAATCACATCCAGTACGCCTTCCTGGTTATTATGCGGCGCTTCAAAGCGGGCCGCCGCTTTAATATGCGGTCTGGCATTCGCCATCGCAAAGCTGAAGCCTGACTGGCGCAGCATCTCCACATCGTTCCCGCTGTCACCGAAAGCGACCACCTCGCTGTCGTCAATGCCCCAGCGCTGTTGCAGGATCCGCAGGCCGTTGGCTTTATGCACGCCGGGGATAATCAGGTCAATACTGCCGTGGCCGGTCGTGACGGGCACCATAATGTCGTTGAGTTTTTCGTGCAGCATGGCCTGAATGCGCGGGATTTCATCATCAGAAACGTTGAGTCCGAACTTGAAGAAAATATCGTTCAGGTTGTCGAAATCACTAACCATTTCGAGGCGATGATAGTACTTCGCGGCGATAGCTTTGAACTCATCGTCATAGGCTTTGAGCGTATAGGCGCTGCCTTTACCGCAGGCGATAATCTCAATGCCGGGAACGTCGTTTAGCACGGCAGCAACGGTGTCGAAGTGCGTTTTCGACAGTTCACCGTTAAAAACATCTTCCCCGGCGCTGACCACCCAGCCACCGTTTTCGGCGACAAACGCAATCTCATGCGCAATCTCCGGGAAGAAGGAGATCAACTGGTAATACTGGTTACCGCTGGCCACCACAAAGCGAATACCTTGCTCCTTCATACGCGCATACTGCGCCAGAAAACGTTCGCGATTGTAGGTTTTCGCGTCGCTCAGGAAGGTGCCATCCATGTCGACTGCAATCAGTTTAACGCTCATATCCCTTCTCCAGTGTCGTTTGTTCTTTTTCCGGCTTCGCCACGGCGCGCGCCACCAGCGCCGCAATCATGACCAACCCTAACACCACCAGCATGGCGCTGCGCAGCCCGTAGTGCTCACCCAGGAAGCCCAGCAGCGGCGGCCCGACCAGGAAGGCCAGATAGCCTGTGGTCGCCACCACGCTGACGCGCGTCGGGGCATCCGGTCCGGTATCGCTGGCGGCGGAGATGGTCAACGGGAAGCCAAGTGAGGCACCCAGGCCCCAGAGGATCACCGATACGCCGGCAATCCAGTCCACATCCACGAAGATGATCATCGCAATGCCCAGCCCGCCGAGCAGGGCGCTGGCGCGCACCACCGCCACGCGGCTGTAGCGGTCGATAAACCAGCCGCCGGTAAAGCGTCCGACGGTCATCCCCAGCGTAAACCCGGCGTAGATCAGCGAGCCAGAGGTCGGGCTAAACCCGTGTCCGTCCACCATCAGCAGTGGCAGCCAGTCGTTGGCGGAGCCTTCGGCAAACGCCATCGCCAGCACCACCACGCCGATCAGCATCAGTTGGAAATCACGGTAGAACGGCAGCCCTTTTTCCGCCGTTTTGTGTTCATCAGAGGTGTTTTTGCCCGTGCCGTCCGGGATCGCCCGGATGCCGGTCAGAACCGGCACAACTGAGATCAGCGCGGCCAGCAGAATATGCAGATTCGCGCTCACGCCGGAGGCCGTCAGGGCCATGCCCACGCCCGCACCGGCCAGCGTGCCCAGGCTGTAAAAGCCATGCATCATTGGCAGCACGGTTTTATTCATCTCGCGCTCGACCGCAGCCCCTTCAACGTTAATGGCCACTTCCGCCGCGCCAAAGCTGCCGCCAAAGATCAACAGACCCAGGGCAAACAGGACTGGCGAGGCATACCACAGCGCCACGCTGAGCACCAGCATCCCCAGTATTGCGCAGCACATGGTGGTGCGGATCACCGCCCGGGTACCAAAGCGTTTCACCAGCCACGCCGAGCAGAGAATACCGCTCATTGATCCTATCGACAGGCCAAACAGCACAATGCCCATCTCAGCGGTGGAGACCGACAAAATGTCGCGGATCGCCGGGGTACGCGTGGCCCAGGACGCCATCAGCAGACCCGGAATAAAGAAGAACATGAAAAGCGCCCACATGCGCAACCGCAGGGCCTTACGGGATGAGGTCAGAGTCATTGAGATAAGCACCAGAAGCACAACAATAGCGACAACACTAGCAAGTTTGTGTACATTTGTACACAAATCAGATGAGGCATGTATGAGCAGACCACCGAACGACCCGCATCGCCGGGAGAAGATCCTGCAGGCGACGCTGGACACCATTGCAGAGCACGGGATCCATGCCGTGACGCACCGTAAAATTGCCAGCTGTGCCGGGGTTCCGCTGGGGTCGATGACCTACTATTTTGACGGCATGGAGTCGCTGCTGGAAGAGGCTTTCACGTGGTTTACCCGGCAGATGTCGCAGCAGTACCGTGACTTCTTCGCGGGGGTAACCAGCCCGGAGATGGCGTGTGAATCTATCACCACGCTAATCCACAGCTCGCAGGTGACGACGCCGCACAACATGGCGCTGATGTATCAGCTCTACACTTTTATGCACCGCAGCGCAGCGCTGAAAACGGTGATGCAGGACTGGATGCAGATGAGCCAGACAACGCTTGAGCAGTGGTTCGACCCGGTCACCACCCGCGCGCTGGACGCTTTTATCGAAGGGATGACGCTGCACTTTGTCACCGACAGAGCGCCGCTAACGCGCGAGGAGATCCGGGCGATGGTGGGAAGGATTGCAGGCGAGGGGGACCGCTAGCCTGCAGGCCCGCCTCTATTTCTGAGTGATTTTTTTCCCGCTCGCATCCACCACGGCTTCACCGTCCTCTTTCGTAAATGCCCCTTTCTGCGCATCTGGCAGAATATCGAGGACCACTTCAGACGGGCGGCACAGGCGGGTGCCCAGCGGCGTCACCACAATCGGACGGTTAATCAGGATCGGGTATTGCAACATAAAACCGATAAGCTGGTCGTCAGTGAATGTCTCTTCTGCCAGGCCCAGTTGTTCATAGGGTTCCACGTTTGTACGCAGCAGCGCCCGCACCGAAATGCCCATGTCGGCAATCAGTTTGATCAGTTCATCGCGTGACGGCGGATTGTCCAGATACAGAATGATCTCTGGCTCGGTGCCGCTGTTGCGGATCATCTCCAGCGTGTTGCGCGAGGTGCCGCAGGCGGGATTGTGGTAAATGGTGATGTTGGTCATATCAGTGGCTCATTACAGTGTGAAGGAGAGACGTAACGCCAGCGCGGCGAGCGTCACAAACAGAACCGGCAGCGTCATGATGATGCCCGTCCGGAAATAGTAGCCCCAGGTAATGGTCATGTTTTTCTGCGCCAGCACGTGGAGCCAGAGCAGGGTGGCGAGACTACCGATAGGCGTGATTTTCGGCCCCAGATCGCAGCCAATCACGTTGGCATAAATCATCGCTTCCTTGATCAATCCTGTTGCCGTGCTGCCATCAATAGAGAGCGCGCCAATCAGCACCGTGGGCATATTGTTCATTATGGATGACAGGAAGGCGGTGATGAACCCGGTTCCCAGGGTAGTCACCCATAAACCGTGGGTGGACAGCGCATTCAGTACGCCTGAAAGGTATTCGGTTAACCCGGCGTTACGCAAACCGTAGACCACCAGATACATCCCCAGTGAGAAGATGACGATCTGCCACGGTGCGCCGCGCAGCACTTTTCCGGTATTAATCGCGTGTCCGCGTTTTGCAACGGCGAATAAAATCAGCGCGCCAGCTGTTGCAATGGCGCTGACCGGAATGCCGAGAGGCTCAAGCACAAAGAAGCCGACGAGAAGAAGCAGTAGCACAATCCAGCCTGTTCTGAACGTCGGGAGATCGTGAATGGCCCGGGCGGGCTCCCGTAGTTTCGCAAGATCATATTCCGGTGGAATTTCCTTGCGAAAGAACAGATGCAGCATCACCAGCGTGGCAGCAATCGCGGCGATATCAACCGGGATCATCACCGAGGCGTATTCGCCGAACCCCAGTTTAAAGAAGTCTGCCGACACAATGTTGACCAGGTTCGACACAATCAGCGGCAGGCTGGCGGTATCGGCGATAAAACCTGCCGCCATCACAAACGCCAGCGTGGCCTGCTTGCTGAACCCCAGCGCCAGCAGCATGGCGATGACGATAGGTGTCAGGATCAACGCTGCACCGTCATTGGCAAACAGCGCCGCGACGGCCGCGCCCAGCAGCACGATATAAGTAAACAGCAAACGCCCCCGACCGTTTCCCCAGCGGGCGACGTGCAGCGCCGCCCACTCGAAAAAGCCGGACTCATCCAGCAGCAGGCTGATGATAATAACGGCGATAAACGTCGCCGTGGCATTCCAGACGATATTCCACACCACCGGAATATCGTTAAGGTGGATCACACCGCAGGCCAGCGCCAGCCCGGCGCCAATCGTCGCGCTCCAGCCGATACTGAGCCCTTTGGGCTGCCAGATGACCAGTACCAGCGTAAACAGAAAAATTGCCCCTGCCAGAAACATCTTCTACTCCGTTATATCTGTTTTTGTGAATGTGTTTAACACAACCCTGGAAGGCTGTTCTTTAGCCTTGCACGCGTTTCTTCCCGCAGGCAGTTCCAGCTGTTATCGATGACGGTAGCTGCCCACGCAGGCATGTTCGGAGACAAACGGTAATAGACCCACTTCCCCTCACGACGGTCGATAACCAGCCCGGACTCACGAAGTAAGGCCATATGGCGCGAGACTTTCGGCTGTGACTCCGTGGTTGCGGAGCAGAGATCGCAGACGCATAGCTCGCCCGCTTCACGCAGAAGCATAACGATGGAGAGCCGCGTTTCGTCGGAGAGGGTTTTGAAAAGCTGGAGCGGGTGGAGCATGGTCGAACCCTGTGGATAGTTGATACATATTTGTTTAAGCATATATGTTTGAGGCGGGGGAGGGAAGAGGGGGGATGATGGAGCAGAGAATTTCAGGCAACAAAAAACCCATCAACCTTGAACCAAAACGGCGGGGTTGATGGGCTCCACAAATTGGGGACATCAAAGAAAAGCAGTGGCACTAGTTATGACTGCCCCCTGATAAAAAAGTTCTGCGCGTAACAAAAATTTTTTCGTTACGCGCAAAGTTAAGAGTTATCCGAGTCCAGGCCAGATGATGATGATCAGCGTACCTGCCAGCGTAAGCAGCACGTTCGCGATAGCGTAGGTGCCCGCATACCCCAGCGCCGGGATGTTGCTGCGCGCGGTATCACTGATGATTTCCATTGCTGGCGCACAGGTACGCGCACCCATCATGGCTCCGAAGAGCAGGGCGCGGTTCATGCGCAGCACATAGGCACCGAACAGGAAACAGATCACCACCGGTACCAGGCTGACGATAAGTCCGGAAACCAACATTTGCCAGCCGACGGCGCCCAGGCTGTGGCCAATGCCGCTACCGGCGCTTAAGCCGACACCCGCCATAAAGACCATCAGACCGAACTCTTTCACCATGTTCAGCGCGCCCTGCGGAATGTAGCCGAAGGTTGGGTGGTTCGCTCGCAGGAAGCCCAGCATGATCCCGGCAAACAGCAGCCCGGCGGCGTTACCGATGCCAAAGCTAAAGTTGCTGAACTGGAAGGTGATCATCCCAATCATCAGGCCAACAATAAAGAAGGCACAGAAGGCCAGCAGGTCGGTGACCTGGCTGTGAATGGAGATAAAGCCGATACGGTCGGCGACGGTTTTCACGCGGCGAGCGTCGCCGCTGACCTGTAACACGTCACCTTTATTCAGGACGACGTTGTCGTCGATAGGCATCTCAATCTGGCTGCGGATCACGCGGTTCAGGAAGCAACCATGGTCGGTAAGCTTCAGTTGCGCCAGACGGCGGCCGACGGCGTTATGGTTTTTCACCACAATCTCTTCGGTAACGATACGCATGTCGAGCAGGTCGCGGTCGAAGACCTCTTTACCGTTACGGAAGCTTGGGTCGAGCCGCGCGTGGGCATCCGGGTAACCCACCAGGGCGATGTCGTCGCCCATCTGCAGTACCGCGTCGCCGTCCGGGTTCGCCAGGATGCCGTTACGGCGGATACGTTCGATATAGCAACCCGTCTGGCGGTAAATCCCCAGCTCGCGCAGATTTTTGCCGTCCGCCCAGGCAACCAGCTCTGGCCCAACACGATAGGCGCGGATCACCGGCAGATAGACTTTACGTTTGGAGTCCGTGTCCAGACCGCGCTCGCGGGCGATTTGTTGGGCGCTGGTCTGCAGATCCTGATGCTGCAGTTTCGGCAGGTAGCGCGCGCCTACAATCAGGCTCACCAGACCAATCAGATAGGTCAGGGCATAGCCCAGGCTCAGGTGATCGAGGGCGGTAGAAAGCTGTGACCCGGCCATGCCGGAATGGCGCAGGGTATCGCCTGCACCCACCAGAACTGGCGTCGAGGTCATGGAGCCTGCCAGCATACCGGCCGTTAATCCAATATCCCAGCCAAACAGTTTACCCAGCCCTAACGCGATCAGCAGCGCACTGCCGACCATCACCAGCGCCAGCATCAGATAATTTTTGCCGTCGCGGAAGAAAATGGAAAAAAAGTTAGGACCCGCTTCCACACCAACACAAAAAATAAACAGCATAAAACCTAAGTTAAGCGCGTCCGTGTTAATGCTGAAATGCTGCTGACCTAATAATAAGGAGACGACTAAAACGCCAATGGAATTACCAAGTTGAACCGAACCCAGGCGCAATTTACCCAGGCAAAGGCCCAGCGCCAGTACCACAAATAATAACAGGATGTAATTCCCATTTAACAAGTCTGCGACGTTTATATTCACGGAGGCTAACTTCTTGTTTACCAGTAAGTTGTTGAATGAAAGGACATTTTGGGCTACTGTTTTCTGGGTCAGGGAACGCGTCTAACACTCCCTGTTTCCTGATTTATTCCCTAAAACATTAGCTGGCCGATAGTTTAATCGTATTAGCTACTGACAGCTACCTATTATCGCATAACCCTGTGCGGGCTTTGGCAAGGATTGCCGCATTGCTTTATCTGACCGGGCGTCCACTGGACGAAGCTGTATTTGATAGAGATGAAGTCAGGAGGATAGTTTGAACATTAAACGGAACTGGGCGGGGGTGATCAGCTGCTTTTTGCTGTTTATCGTCGTGTGCATGTCGCTCGCTTTTAATGTGAAAGGAGCGTTCAGAGCTGCCGGTCACCCGGAGCTGGGGCTGCTCTTTTTTACCCTGCCGGGTGCGGCAGCCAGTTTCCTCTCCCGTAAAGGGGAGGTGGTCAAGCCGCTTATCGGCGCAATGCTGGCGGCGCCGCTATGTCTGCTGCTGATGCGGTTACTGTACGTATCGACGAGAAGTTTCTGGCAGGAGCTGGCGTGGCTGCTGAGTGCCGTGTTCTGGTGCGCGCTTGGCGCGCTGTGCTTTTTATTTGTGCAAAGCGTGATAAACCACCGCAGGCACCACAAATAAAAACGCCCTCGTGCTGAGGGCGTCTTAACGTCACATTACTGAGCGGCAAACAGGCCCAGATGTTCTTTGGCGTAGGCTTCAAAATCAGTGCAGCCGCCAATGTGTTTCTGATCGAGGAAAATCTGCGGTACGGTTTCAACCGGTTTACCCACGGTTTTTTCCAGATCGGCTTTGGTGATGCCTTCGGCCTGGATATCCACATAGCGGAAGTTAAAGTCATCACGCTCTTCAGTCAGTTTCTCAGCCAGCTCTTTTGCGCGCACACAGTAAGGGCATCCCGGACGACCAAAAATTACTGCAAACATTTCTCTCTCCTCAAAAAACAAGCCTGACGGCGAATGACAGGTATAGTGCACCATAACCTGCCGTCATAAAAGTAGGTTTCGCCTGTCGCTTTAATACCCTTGAGCTATGTTTCGCCAATTACATGCTGTGCATCATTGCCTATACTGGCTGCCACATGTGTTAAGCAAGACAAAGAGAGAGACGATGACGCCAACTATTGACCTGCTCCGTTCCCACCGTTCCATCCGCCACTTCACCGATGAGCCCATCACCGAGGCGCAGCGTGAAGCCATTATCGACAGCGCCAGAGCCACCTCCAGTTCCAGCTTCCTGCAGTGCAGTTCAATTATTCGCATTACCGACAAGGCCATGCGCGAGCAGCTGGTGACGCTCACGGGCGGCCAGAAGCATGTGGCGCAGGCCGCCGAGTTCTGGGTCTTCTGCGCTGACTTTAACCGCCACCTGCAAATTTGCCCCGAAGCTGAACTGGGGCTGGCGGAACAGCTGCTGCTGGGCGTGGTCGATACCGCGCTGATGGCGCAAAATGCCTTTACGGCGGCGGAATCACTGGGATTAGGCGGCGTGTATATCGGCGGGTTGCGTAACAATATTGAAAGCGTAACCGAACTGCTGAAGCTGCCGAAACACGTTCTGCCTCTGTTCGGCCTCTGCCTCGGCTGGCCGGCTGACAACCCGGATCTCAAGCCGCGTCTGCCTGCGGCGATGCTGGTGCATGAAAACCACTATCAGCCGGTCGACCAGGAGGTTCTGAATCAATACGATGAAGAGCTGGCGCATTACTATATGACGCGCGGTAGCAATAACCGCCGCGATACCTGGAGCGACCACATCCGCCGCACCATCATTAAAGAAAATCGCCCGTTTATTCTCGATTATCTGCATAAACAGGGCTGGGCGACGCGATAGTCCATTCGGTATGATACGCAGGCTTTTCCCATGTCTTTAGAGAGGTGCAGGGTGAAAATTGCCATTTTGTCCCGGGATGGAACGCTCTATTCATGCAAACGCCTGCGAGAAGCGGCGGCAAAACGCGGACATCAGGTTGAAATCCTCGACCCGATGTCCTGCTATATGAACATTGACCCCGCGGCTTCCTCGATTCATTACAAAGGCCGCAAGCTACCGCATTTTGATGCGGTGATCCCCCGCATCGGCTCGCAGATCACCTATTACGGTACGGCCGCGCTGCGCCAGTTTGAAATGCTGGGCAGCTATCCTCTCAACGAATCTGTCGCCATTTCCCGCGCCCGGGATAAGCTGCGTTCGCTGCAACTGCTTGCCCGCCAGGGTATCGATCTCCCGGTCACCGGAATAGCCCACTCCCCGGACGACACCAGCGATCTGATCGACATGGTCGGCGGCGCGCCGCTGGTCATCAAACTGGTGGAAGGCACGCAGGGCATTGGCGTGGTATTGGCAGAGACGCGACAGGCGGCGGAGAGCGTGATTGACGCCTTTCGCGGCCTGAATGCGCATATCCTGGTCCAGGAGTATATCGAAGAAGCCAAAGGGCGCGACATCCGCTGTTTTGTCGTGGGCGATGAGGTGGTGGCCGCGATTGAACGCCAGGCGAAAGAGGGTGACTTCCGCTCCAACCTCCACCGTGGGGGCGTTGCACGGGTCGCGACGATCAGCGATCGCGAGCGGGAAATAGCGGTAAAGGCCGCGCAAACGCTGGGGCTGGATGTGGCGGGTGTGGATCTTCTGCGTGCGACACGCGGGCCGCTGGTGATGGAAGTGAATGCCTCGCCCGGGCTGGAAGGCGTAGAAAAAACCACCGGTGTCGATATTGCAGGTAAAATGATCGCATGGATTGAGCGTCATGCCACCCCGGGCTACTGTCTTAAAACGGGTGGTTAAATGGATTACCGCGCACTTTTTGAGTACCCTATGCGAAGTTTTTACTAAAGAGGCTCCACCGCGATGGATTTACAGGTCGTTCCTACACTGGATACGTTACGTCAATGGCTTGATGATGCCGGGATCACCTTCTTTGAATGTGATTCCTGCCAGGCGCTGCATCTGCCTCACATGCAGAATTTCGATGGTATTTTTGATGCCAAAATCGATCTCATTAACGACGTGATCCTCTTCTCTGCGCTGGCAGAAGTTAAGCCGTCTGCGCTGCTGGCGCTGGCCTCTGACCTCTCTGCGATCAACGCCAGTTCTTTGACGGTGAAAGCATTCCTCGATATACAGGATGATAATCTGCCAAAACTGGTCGTTTGCCAGTCTTTGTTCTCCGGCGCTGGCCTCTCCTTCAAGCAGTTCGCCTGGTTTATGCGTTTGAGTGAAGAGCAAATTTCGATGGTAATGATGGAAGCCAATGCACATCATTTGCTATACAGCGCGGAAGACGATGCAGAGGATAATGATGCATCTCCCAATTTTCTTCACTAAGCCTGTCTGACTTTTGCGCAGTCGCTGCCAGAGCGGCTGCATAACGCCATTTTTTCTGCTGCTTTTAACCTTTCTTTAAAGAATTTTTCACCTCATCAAAGGCCATTTCGGCTTATCACGTAGACATAACCTGCATAAAAAATTGATAAAAGGCGTTTTTTCGTCTGGGCTATAGCCGGAGACACGGGCTACAGTTATTCTTGCGATGCTTAAAAAAGCGAGCGGATCCTGCCGGGTAAAGAGGTTTCTTTTTATTTTGAGCAGAGCGACAAACTATGCATGATTTTTGCATATATCCAGATTGCACAGTTTTAGTTCGTTTGTTAACGAGCTTTCAGAAGGAATAACACTATGATCGCCTTGAATAAAAAATGGTTATCGGGTCTGGTTGCGGGTGCTCTGATGGCCGTCTCTGCCGGCACGCTCGCTGCGGAACAAAAAACGCTGCATGTCTATAACTGGTCTGACTATATTGCCCCGGACACGGTGGCTAATTTTGAAAAAGAGACCGGCATTAAAGTGGTCTATGACGTGTTCGATTCCAACGAAGTGCTGGAAGGCAAACTGATGGCAGGCAGCACCGGTTTTGACCTGGTGGTACCGTCCGCAAGTTTCCTTGAGCGTCAGCTGACCGCAGGCGTTTTCCAGCCGCTGGACAAGAGCAAATTACCAAACTGGAAAAACCTCGATCCGGAAGTGCTGAAGCTGGTGGCCAAGCATGACCCGGAGAACAAATACGCTATGCCGTATCTGTGGGCGACCACCGGTATTGGCTTCAACGTGGATAAAGTCAAAGCGGCGCTGGGCCCGGACGTCAAGCTGGACAGCTGGGACGTGGTGCTGAAGCCGGAAAACCTCGCGAAGCTGAAAAGCTGCGGCGTCTCCTTCCTGGATGCCCCGGAAGAGATTTTTGCCACCGTGCTGAACTATCTCGGCAAAGATCCGAACAGCAACAAGGCGGATGACTACACTGGCCCGGCGACCGATCTGCTGCTGAAGCTGCGTCCGAATATCCGTTACTTCCACTCTTCACAGTACATTAACGACCTGGCAAACGGCGATATCTGCGTGGCAATTGGCTGGGCAGGGGACGTCTGGCAGGCGGCTAACCGTGCGAAAGAGGCGAAAAACGGCGTGAATGTCTCCTACTTCATTCCTAAAGAGGGGGCGCTGGCCTTCTTTGATGTCTTCGCCATGCCTGCCGATGCGAAAAACAAAGACGAAGCGTATCAGTTCCTTAACTACCTGATGCGTCCGGAAGTGATTGCCCATATCAGCGACCATGTCTACTACGCCAACGGTAACAAGGCCTCTTTGCCACTTATCAGCGAAGAGATCCGTAAAAATCCGGCTATCTATCCGCCAGCGGATGTGTTTGCCAAACTGTTCACCCTGAAAGTTCAGGATCCAAAAATTGACCGTGTACGCACCCGTGCTTGGACCAAGGTGAAAAGCGGGAAATAACGGCGTTTGGTAACGTTGCCCGGTGGCGCTATCGCCTACCGGGCCGACACAACCCGTAGGCCGGGCAAGCGTTCGCGCCGCCCGGCGATGCGCACCCTGACGGTGCGTTTGCACCAGTTTTGATCTATGCCGGAGAACACCCCGTGAATGACGCGATCCCCCGCCCGCAGGCGAAAGTCCGTAAAGCGCTGACCCCGCTACTTGAAATTCGTAACCTCACCAAATCTTTCGATGGCCAGCATGCCGTGGACGACGTCAGCCTGACTATCTACAAAGGCGAAATATTTGCCCTTCTCGGGGCGTCTGGCT
Source organism: Enterobacter cloacae complex sp. R_G8 (assembly GCF_024599795.1). Lineage (NCBI taxonomy): Bacteria > Pseudomonadati > Pseudomonadota > Gammaproteobacteria > Enterobacterales > Enterobacteriaceae > Enterobacter > Enterobacter cloacae complex sp. R_G8. The sequence continues at coordinate 3,546,712 of NZ_CP102246.1, read as the reverse complement.
GCGGTAAATCAACCTTACTGCGTATGCTGGCCGGGTTTGAACAACCTACCGCCGGGCAGATTGTGCTGGATGGCGTGGATCTCTCCAGCGTACCGCCGTATCAGCGTCCGATTAACATGATGTTCCAGTCTTACGCGCTGTTCCCGCATATGACGGTGGAGCAGAACATCGCGTTTGGCCTGAAGCAGGACAAGCTGCCGAAAGCCGAAATCACCGCGCGCGTGGCCGAGATGCTGAATCTGGTCCATATGCAGGAGTTCGCGAAGCGTAAACCGCACCAGCTTTCCGGCGGCCAGCGTCAGCGCGTGGCGCTGGCCCGAAGCCTGGCGAAGCGCCCGAAACTGCTGCTGCTTGATGAGCCGATGGGTGCCCTGGATAAAAAACTGCGCGATCGTATGCAGCTCGAAGTGGTGGATATCCTCGAGCGCGTGGGCGTGACCTGCGTGATGGTCACCCACGACCAGGAAGAGGCCATGACCATGGCCGGGCGTATCGCGATCATGAACCGCGGTAAGTTCGTGCAGATTGGCGAGCCGGAAGAGATTTATGAACACCCGACCACCCGTTACAGCGCGGAGTTCATCGGCTCGGTGAATGTCTTCGAAGGGCTGCTGAAAGCGCGTGAAGAAGACGGGCTGATCATTGAATCGCCAGGGCTGCAGCATCCGCTGAAGGTCGATCCGGATAACTCCGTGGTGGACAACGTGCCGGTCTATATCGCCCTGCGTCCGGAGAAGATCATGCTCTGTGAAGACCCTCCGGCCGATGGCTTTAACTTTGCCGTGGGCGAAGTGGTGCACATTGCCTACCTGGGCGATCTCTCTATCTACCATGTCCGTCTGAAGAGCGGGCAGATGCTCAGCGCCCAGCTGCAAAACGAACATCGCTACCGTAAAGGACTGCCGACCTGGGGCGACGAAGTGCGTCTGTGCTGGGATGCGGACAGTTGTGTTGTGCTGACGGTTTAAGGAGCGGCCAATGAGTACACTTGAACCGCCAGCCCGCGTCAAAAAACCGGGCGGTTTTGCCCACTGGCTGGCGCGCATGCAGATGAACCACGGCCGTAAGCTGGTGATCGCCATGCCGTATATCTGGCTGATCCTGCTGTTCCTGCTGCCGTTCCTGATCGTTTTCAAGATAAGCCTGGCGGAAATGGCGCGGGCCATCCCACCGTATACCAACCTGCTGGACTGGGCCGACGGTCAGCTGACGCTGACGCTAAATGTTGGCAACTTCCTGCAGCTGACGGAGGATCCGCTCTATTTCGAGGCCTATCTGCAGTCGCTGCAGGTGGCGGCGATCTCCACGCTCTGCTGTCTGCTGATGGGCTACCCGCTGGCATGGGCGGTGGCGCACAGTAAGCCCTCGACGCGCAACATTCTGCTGCTGCTGGTGATCCTGCCGTCGTGGACCTCGTTCCTGATCCGCGTCTACGCGTGGATGGGGATCCTGAAAAATAACGGGGTGCTGAATAACTTCCTGATGTGGTTAGGGGTTATCGATCAGCCGCTGACGATCCTGCATACCAATCTCGCGGTCTATATCGGGATTGTGTACGCCTATCTGCCGTTTATGGTGCTGCCGATCTATACGGCGCTGACGCGTATCGACTACTCGCTGGTGGAAGCCTCGCTGGATCTGGGCGCCCGTCCGCTGAAGACCTTCTTCAGCGTGATTGTGCCGCTGACCAAAGGCGGGATTATCGCCGGGTCGATGCTGGTGTTTATTCCGGCGGTGGGGGAGTTTGTGATCCCGGAACTGCTCGGCGGCCCGGACAGCATCATGATTGGCCGCGTGTTGTGGCAGGAGTTCTTCAATAACCGCGACTGGCCGGTGGCCTCAGCGGTGGCTATCGTGATGTTGCTGCTGCTGATCGTGCCGATCATGTGGTTCCACAAGCATCAGCAGAAACAGATGGGAGACCACGGATGAACAACTTACCGGTAGTGCGCTCTCCGTGGCGAATTGCGATCCTGGTGATCGGCTTTACCTTCCTGTATGCGCCGATGCTGATGCTGGTGATCTACTCCTTCAACAGCTCCAAACTGGTCACCGTATGGGCTGGCTGGTCGACGCGCTGGTACAGCGAGCTGTTCCACGACGATGCGATGATGAGCGCGGTGGGGCTGAGCCTGACCATCGCGGCGCTGGCGGCCACGATGGCCGTAGTGCTGGGGACCATCGCCGCGCTGGTGATGGTGCGCTTCGGACGTTTTCGCGGTTCGAACGGCTTTGCCTTTATGATCACCGCGCCGCTGGTGATGCCGGACGTGATCACCGGGCTGTCGCTGCTGCTGCTGTTTGTGGCACTGGCGCATGCCATTGGCTGGCCGGCGGATCGCGGCATGCTCACCATCTGGCTGGCGCATGTGACCTTCTGTACCGCGTACGTGGCGGTGGTCATCTCCTCGCGTCTGCGCGAGCTGGATCGCTCCATTGAAGAGGCGGCGATGGATCTCGGTGCCACGCCGGTGAAGGTCTTTTTCATCATTACGCTGCCGATGATTATGCCGGCGGTGATCTCCGGCTGGCTGCTGGCCTTTACCCTGTCGCTCGACGATCTGGTGATCGCCAGCTTTGTCTCCGGGCCAGGGGCGACGACGCTGCCAATGCTGGTCTTCTCCAGCGTGCGCATGGGGGTGAACCCGGAGATCAACGCCCTGGCGTCGATTATCCTCGGCGTGGTCGGAATTGTCGGATTTATCGCCTGGTATTTGATGGCGCGCGCGGAAAAGCAGCGCGTGCGCGATATCCAGCGTGCAAGACGCGGCTGAAGGAATTATTATTTCCAGTGATGTGCCGCGCATGACGCGGCACTGTTTTTCAGGGAAGTAAAACATTGGGATTATTAAAAAAATCACGTCTTACGCACGCTCGTCCAAACGTTCCTGCGCTGGTGCAGGTGGCGGCGCTCGCTATTATTATGATCCGCTGTCTTGATGTACTGATGATCCTCAACACCCTGGGGGCGCGCGGCATCGGTGAGTTTATTCACCGCAGCGTGCAAACCTGGAATCTCACGCTGGTTTTCCTCAGCAGCCTTGTGCTGGTGTTTATCGAAATCTACTGCGCGTTTTCGCTGGTGAAAGGGCGCAACTGGGCGCGCTGGATCTATCTGCTGACGCAGGTGATTGCGGCGGGTTATCTGTGGGCCGCCTCGCTGGGCTACGGCTACCCTGAGCTGTTCAGCATCGCGGGCGAATCGAAACGCGAGATCCTGCGCTCGCTGTTTATGCAAAAACTGCCAGATCTGCTGGTGCTCTGCCTGCTCTTTGTTCCTGCGTCCAGCCGACGGTTCTTCCGCCTGCAATAATGTGTATAATCGCAGCCCTCGTTATTCTTAAGGTTTTCCTATGCAGTGCGCACTCTATGACGCCGGACGCTGTCGTTCCTGTCAGTGGATAGAACAGCCGGTCTCTCAACAACTCACCGCCAAAATGGCCGACCTGCAACAGCTGCTGGCTGAATACGCGGTGGGCGAGTGGTGCGCCCCCGTCAGCGGCCCGGAGCAGGGTTTTCGTAATAAAGCCAAAATGGTGGTCAGCGGCAGCGTTGAAAAACCGCTGCTGGGCATGCTGCATCGCGACGGCACGCCGGAAGATCTCACCGGCTGCCCGCTGTATCCTGCCTCGTTTGAGCCGGTCTTTGCGGCGTTAAAACCGTTTATTGCCCGGGCAGGATTAACGCCTTATAACGTCGCCCGTAAGCGCGGTGAGCTGAAATATCTCCTGCTGACCGAAAGCCAGATGGACGGCGGTATGATGCTGCGTTTCGTGCTGCGCTCGGACGCTAAATTGGAGCAGCTTCGCGCGGCGCTACCGTGGCTGCAGGAGCAGCTTCCGCAGCTGAAGGTCATTACCGCCAACATTCAGCCGGTGCATATGGCGATCATGGAGGGGGAGACAGAGATCTTCTTCACCGGGCAGCATGCACTGGCGGAAACCTTCAACGACGTGCCGCTGTGGATCCGCCCGCAAAGTTTCTTCCAGACCAACCCGACGGTGGCGAGTGCGTTATATGCCACTGCCCGCGACTGGGTTCGGGTGTTAAACATCCATCATATGTGGGATCTGTTCTGCGGTGTCGGGGGCTTTGGTCTGCACTGCGCCACGCCGGAGATGCAACTGACCGGGATTGAGATCTCCGCCGAAGCGATTGCCTGCGCGAAACAGTCTGCCGCTGAGCTCGGATTAACCAATCTGCACTTCCAGGCGCTGGACTCCACGCAGTTCGCGACCGGGCAGGGCAACGTGCCGGAGCTGGTGCTGGTCAATCCGCCGCGCCGGGGCATTGGCAAGGTGCTGTGCGACTATCTGAGCCAGATGGCGCCGGATTACATTATTTACTCCAGCTGCAACGCCCGTACCATGGCGACAGATATCGCTCACCTGCCGGGCTACCGCGTTGAACGCGTGCAGCTTTTCGATATGTTCCCGCATACTGCGCATTATGAAGTGTTGACGTTGTTGATCCGCATCCCGGGTAAGGCGTAGCCGCCACCCGGCATGACATCCGCAAAATCTTCAACAAAATGTGAACTCTTCAACCCTGCGAAATCAGGTAAGCTTACGTCATAAGAGATGAAATAAGGCTTACCCATGAAGCAGATCCTGCTGGTGGAAGATGACCACGATATCGCGGCACTTCTGCGACTCAATTTAGAAGATGAAGGCTACACCATCACCCACGAGCCCGACGGCGGCAAGGCGTTACAGTGCCTTGAAAAACAGCCGTGGGACGCGGTGATCCTCGATCTCATGCTCCCTAACGTCGACGGCCTGGAGATTTGCCGTCGTATTCGCCAGATGACGCGCTACCTGCCGGTGATCATTATCAGCGCCCGCAGCAGCGAAACCGATCGGATCACCGGACTGGAAACCGGCGCGGATGATTATCTGGCAAAACCGTTCTCGGTGCAGGAACTGATTGCCCGCATTAAGGCGCTTTTCCGCCGCCAGCAGGCGATGGGGCAGGCGCAGAGTACCGGGAATATTCAGGCGCATGGCCTGACGATCGATCCGTTGGCCCGCAGCGTGCTGCTTCACGGCCAGATGGTGGATCTCACCCCGCGCGAGTTTGAACTGCTGTACTTCTTTGCCCGCCATCCTGGCGAGGTCTTCTCGCGCCTGGCGCTGCTGGAGCAGGTGTGGGGCTATCAGCACGAAGGTTACGAGCATACCGTTAACACCCATATCAACCGCCTGCGCATCAAGATTGAAAAAGACGCTGCCGAGCCGGAGATCATTCGCACCGTCTGGGGCAAAGGTTATAAATTTGCGGAGCCGCACCATGATGCGCCGCTTTAGCCTGAGCCAGCGCCTGACGCTGCTGTTCATTTTATTGATGATGCTCTGTGCCGCCGTCGCCTGCGCCGTCCAGCTCTACAGCAGCATGCAGTATGGTAACGCCATGGTTCAGCGTCTCTCTGGCGGCCTGGCGCAACAGATCGTGCAGCGCGAACCAATTCTGAACGCGCAGGGCAGGGTTGATCGCACCGCGCTGAAACCGCTGTTTGACAGGCTGATGACCTTCAATCCGAGCGTTGAGCTGTACGTCGTCTCCCCGGATGGCGATATCCTCGCCGATGCCGCACCGCCGGGCCATATTCAGCGACAAAGCATCGATCTTGCGCCGGTACAGGAGTTCCTCAGCGGGGCGGCGATGCCAGTTTTTGGCGACGATCCGCGCAGCCAGAACAAAAAAGTGTTCAGCGCGACGCCGTTACGTCAGGACGGCGAGCTTAAAGGCTATCTGTATATTGTTCTGCAGGGCGAGGAGTCGAACGCGCTGGCCCAGATGGCGTGGCACAAGGCGCTGTGGAGTACGCTGCTCTGGTCATTGCTGTGGGTGGCACTCTTTGGCCTGCTGGCGGGGCTGCTGGTCTGGTACTGGGTGACACGTCCGGTTAAACGTCTCACTGAGGAGGTCGCCGGGCTGGACCAGGACAGCATCAGCACGATCAAACAGCTGGCGGCACAGCCGCTGGAGGTCGCGGCACAGGATGAAGTGGCGCTGCTGCGTAACAGCTTTATTGAGCTGGCGCGCAAAATCACCTCCCAGTGGGATCAGCTGGCCGACAGCGATCGTCAGCGCCGGGAGTTTATCGCCAACATCTCGCACGATTTACGCACGCCGCTGACCTCGCTGCTGGGCTATCTGGAAACGCTGTCGCTGAAATCCGCCACGCTGACACCGCAGGAGCATCAGCAATACCTCGCCACGGCGTTGCGTCAGGGGCAGAAGGTGCGTCATCTGTCGCAACAGTTGTTTGAGCTGGCGCGTCTTGAGCACGGCGGCATTAAACCGCAGCGTGAACGCTTCGCAATGGGAGAGCTTATTTCCGACGTGGCGCAAAAGTTTGAGCTCACGGCGCGCACCCGCGAGGTGAATCTACATATCGACGTACCGGGACCGCTGCCGCAGGTGTTTGCCGATGTGTCGATGATCGAGCGCGTGGTGACTAATCTGCTGGATAACGCAATGCGGCATACGCCGACCGGCGGAGAAATTCGTCTGGCGGTCTGGCAGGAGAATCAACAGCTTCAGGTCGAAGTGGCAGACAGCGGAACGGGCGTCGATGCCGCGCTGCGAGACGATCTGTTCCAGCGGCCGTCGGCATTGACGACCCAGGCTTCGCGTGAGAATCGCGGCGGGTTAGGGCTGCTTATTGTGAAGCGAATGCTGGAGCTGCACGGGGGCGGGATCAGGCTGATGGAGTCGGTGAGCGGGGCGCGGTTCAGGTTCTTCGTGCCGTTGTGAGAGAGTGCCGGGTGGCGCAGCGCCTTACCCGGCAAAAACCATTACTGCGGGAACCACTGGTCGCTGATTTTCTGATACGTACCGTCAGCTTTAATCGCCTTCAGCGCGCCATTCAGTTTTGCCAGCAACGCTTTATTATCCGGACGTACCGCGATGCCCAGACCCGTACCGAAGTACTGCGGATCGGTTACTTTCTCGGTCGCCGTACCCAGCTGCGGGTTGGTTTTCAGCCACTCGTTCACCACGGCGGTGTCACCAAAGACGCCATCGATACGGCCATTTTTCAGGTCGATGATTGCGTTCTGATAGCTGTCATAGGCCACGGTTTTCACTTCAGGATGTTTGTCCTGCAGGTATTTCTGGTGCGTGGTGCCGTTTTCCATCCCGATGCGTTTGCCTTTCAGCTCATCAAAGGATTTATAAGCCCCTTTCTTCGCAATCACCACCGCCGAGTTGGCGTAGTACGGGTCGGTGAAGGCTACCTGCTTGCTACGCTCTGGCGTGATGTCCATACCGGAGATCACCGCGTCGTATTTTTTGAATTTCAGGGACGGGATCAGGCTGTCGAAGGCGTGGTTGGTAAACGTGCAGTCGGCCTGCATCTGTTTGCACAGCGCTTTCGCCAGATCGATATCAAACCCCACGATCTGATTGCTGGCATCCAGCGATTCAAATGGCGGGTAAGTGGCAGAAACGCCGAAATTGATTTTATCTGCTGCTGTTGCGCCTGCGGCAAAGGTTGCCAGTAATGCGGCCAGAACTAACTTTTTCATTATCATACTCCCGTCTGTAGGTCTTATGAAGGTACAATGCCATTTAATGAATTTATATTCAATATAAATGATTAAATATTTATTCAGTAATAAAAAAAAGCGGATAACCCATCAGGTTACCCGCTCCCTTAATTGCGTTTTATGCATTCGCGTGATTAATTTCTGCGCTCAAACGCCAGCGCTTTACGCTCGATCAGGCGCATCATCAGCGTCAACAGTCCGTTAACCACCAGATAGACCACGCCTGCGGCGCCGAACACCATCACGTCGTAGGTGCGCCCGTACAGCAACTGCCCGTGGCCCATGACTTCCATCAGGGTGATGGTGTAGGCCAGCGAGGTACTCTTGAACACCAGCACCACTTCGTTGGAGTAAGAGGAGAGGGCGCGCTTAAAGGCGTACGGCAGCAAAATGGCCAGCGTGTCTTTCTTGCTCATCCCCAGCGCCCCGCAGGACTGCCATTGCCCTTCCGGAATGGCGCGGATCGCCCCGTAGAACAGCTGGGTGGTGTACGCCGCGCTGTTCAGTGAGAGGGCAATCAGGGCACACAGCCACGGCTCAGAGAGCAGGTGCCAGATAACCGGATACTCCTGCAGCGACGGGAACTGACCCGGGCCGTAGTAAATCAGGAAGATCTGCACCAGCAGCGGCGTACCGGTAAAGAGGGTGATATAGCCGCGCACAATCCACACCAGCACCGGCGTTTTCAGCGTCAGGATGATGGTAAAGATCAGTGCCAGGATCAGCGCCACGATGATGGACGCCACGGTCAACGTCAGGCTGGTGTGCAGCCCTTTCATCAGCTCGGGTAAATAGTCCAGCATCAGCCTGGTCTCCGTTCAAAGCGCGTCGCACGCAGGTCAATACGCTTAAGGATGTACTGACTCAGCAACGTGATCACCAGGTAGATAGCCGCCGCCACAATGTACCAGGTAAACGGCTCCTGGGTGCGGGTGGCGATGCTTTTGGTCTGCAGCATTAAATCGTTAACGCTTATCAGGCTCACCAGCGCGGTATCTTTCAGCAGCACCAGCCACTGGTTCCCTAAACCCGGCAGGGCATGACGCCACATCTGCGGCATCACCAGACGGAAGAAGATCGCCGCTTTCGACATCCCCAGCGCCTGGCCGGATTCCCATTGTCCCTGCGGTACCGCTTTCAGCGCACCGCGCAGGGTTTGCGACGCATACGCAGAATAGAGCAGGGAAAGGGCAATGACGCCGCAGAGGAACGGGCTGACGTCGAAGTTTTCAATCTGCATCTGCACCGGGATCTGCACGACGCCAAGATTGAGGGTAAAGCCGTCCGACAGCGTTAACAGCAGCTGTGAGGAACCAAAATAGATAAACAGGACCACCAGAATCTCCGGTAGCCCACGCAGCACGGTGACCAGTGCGGATCCGGTCCAGGCGACAGGGAACCATTTTGCGGATTCCCATACCGCAAAGAACATCGCCAGCACGAGGCCGATAATCAGTGCGCAAACGGCAAGGCCGACGGTCATCCCGGCGGCGCTTGCTAAAGGAAAAATTTCATTCATCAGGAATTACTTCTGGAACCATTTTTTATAGATGGTTTCGTAGGTGCCGTCTTTCTTCACTTTTTCCAGCGCAGCGTTAAATTTCTGCTGCAGCTCAGTGTTGCCCTGACGTACGGCAATCCCCAGACCTGTGCCGAAGTAGTCCTTATCGGTCACTTTGTCGCCCACTGGCGCGAGTTTATCGTTGGCTTTCAGCCATTCGGTCACCACCGCGGTGTCACCAAACACGCCATCGATACGGCCGTTCTGCAGATCCAGCTTCGCGTTCTGGTAGCTGTCGTAAGGCACGGTGGTGATTTCCGGATGTTTATCCATGATGAATTTCTGGTGGGTGGTGCCGTTCTGTACGCCCACTTTTTTGCCTTTCAGCTGGTCAACAGAGGTATATTTCCCTTTCTGACCAATGAACAGGGCGGAGTTGTCATAGTACGGCGTGGTGAATAGCACCTGCTTTTCACGCTCTGGCGTGATGTCCATACCGGCCATCACGGCGTCGATACGGCGGAACTTCAGGCTTGGGATCAGGCTGTCAAACGCCTGGTTGCTGAAGGTACAGGTCGCGTCGATCTCTTTACACAGCGCGTTAGCCAGATCGACATCGAAGCCCACAATCTTGTTGTTGGCGTCGATAGATTCAAACGGAGGATAAGACGCTTCGGTGGCGAAACGGATGGTCTGGGCTGCGGTAGCGGAAAGGCTGACGCTAGCGAGCAGCGCGGCAATCAATACTTTTTTCATTATCATTTTCCCTGGCACAATCAGTGAGATAAGTAGTTTTTGAAGGCATCAGTTTGCGGGTTGGTAAAGCAACTCGCATCACCTTGCTCAACGATATACCCGTTTTCCATGTAGACCACACGGCTGGCGGTTTTACGCGCCACTTCCACTTCATGGGTAACGATGACCTGAGTAATGTTGGTTTCCGCCAGCTCGCGAATGATGCTCACGATCTGGGCGGTGATTTCTGGGTCCAGCGCGGCGGTGGGTTCATCAAACAGCAGCACCGCAGGCTCCATCATCAGCGCACGGGCAATGGCCACACGCTGCTGCTGACCCCCGGAGAGGTGCAGCGGATAACGATCGCTGTAGGGCTTAAGGCGCAGACGCTCCAGCAGCTTTTCAGCCCGCGCCATCGCCTGATCCTTGCTCAAACCGAGAACGCGGCACGGCGCTTCAATCAGGTTTTGCAGGACAGTCAGGTGCGGCCAGAGGTTGTATTGCTGGAAGACCATGCCAACGTTTTGACGCAGTTCACGAATCGCTTTATCGGACGGCGTTTTCGCAAAATCAAAATGGTTACCGGCAATTGCCAGCGTACCCGAACGGGGCATTTCAAGCAGATTAAGAACACGCAGAAGGGAGCTTTTACCCGCGCCGCTTGGGCCAAGCAAAACCAGCGTTTCGCCTTCGGGGCACTCGAGCGTGATGTCGAACAGCGCCTGGTGTGCGCCGTAGAAGCAGTTAATGCCGTTTAGTTTAATACTCATCGGGGCAGTCTTTACTCATCCAGGCAATCTATAGCAATTGAGGCCGCAGATAGTACCGTTGACAGAATAGTTATGCAATATTTCTGCGTTAAAAGTTAAATATAACCCGTAATACCCCTTAAACATAGCACAAAATAGCGAAGGCCAGGGGCGGCGAGTATAAATGTCGGCATTCCGCATGAAATGCCGCACATTTTTCGGGGTTTACAATTCTGAAACAGAAGGTTTAACGATTCTCAATCGACTGGCGCAGCGTGCCTGCCGGGGCATGAACGCTGCCGCCGACATAGCGTACGTCGTCCACCGCCCAGCACTGACCTTCGCGGATCATCAGCACTTCATCCTGCCAGGTCTGGGTTCCCTGGGTCAGCTTCACGCGCAGAGGAATGTTTCGCGCATCCGTGTTCGGGATGGTCGAGGCGCTGGCCACCTCGGCGCTGTCCGGCAGTGTGGCGCGGCTGGAGAACGGATCGGATTTCAGCAGTGCGTTATGCTGCGGATCGCGAGAGGCATCGTTCAGCAGTTTTGCCAGCCCATCGCTCAGGTACGGACGCAGGCCGGTGAGATCGTTGCTGCGGTGTTGAATGCGATAATCATAGAACTGTTGCGCCACGGTATCCGGGCCGCCCTCTGTACAGGGGCCGCTGCGGGTACCGATATCCTTAAAGGCTGGCGTGACCGTGGTGGTACACGCGCTGAGTACCAGCGCGCAGGGCACCAAAAGCGTTAAAGCAGAGTAGCGCATGTTGATTTCCTTATTTATTAACTATCCTTTCAATCATAGCGTAACGGACCGATAATGCTGGTGAAGTTATGGGCTAAGGCATTGAACGCTAAAGAAGGAGAGAAACCATGCAGTTTTCAACAACGCCAACCCTGGAAGGGCAGCCGATTACCGAGTATTGCGGTGTGGTCACGGGTGAAGCCATCCTGGGGGCCAACATTTTTCGCGACTTCTTTGCCGGTATCCGAGATATTGTCGGCGGCCGCTCTGGCGCTTATGAAAAAGAGCTGCGTAAAGCCCGCGAAATTGCCTTTAAAGAGCTGGGCGAGCAGGCCAAAGCGCTGGGGGCCGATGCGGTCGTGGGGATTGATATCGACTACGAAACCGTCGGTAAAGATGCCAGCATGCTGATGGTGAGCGTAAGCGGTACGGCGGTGAAAACCCGTCGATGAAACGCGCGTTTTCAACACTCCTGCTGGCGCTGTTGCTGGCAGGGTGCGCCACGGAAAAAGGCATTGTCGATAAAGGCGCCTATGAGCTCGATACCCGTCATCAGGCGCAGGCGGCGTACCCGCGTATTAAGGTGCTGGTTATCCACTACACTGCCGATGATTTTGACAGCTCGCTGGCCACGCTAACGGACAAAAACGTCAGCTCCCACTATTTGATCCCCGCCAACCCGCCCGCACCGGACGGCAAGCCGCGCATCTGGCAGCTGGTACCTGAGAACGAACTGGCCTGGCATGCGGGTATCAGCTTCTGGCGCGGCACCAACCGTATTAATGATACGTCGGTCGGCATAGAGCTGGAGAACCGTGGCTGGCAAAAAACGGCCGGGGTGAAGCACTTTACGCCGTTTGAGACTGCGCAAATTGCGGCCCTGGTGCCGCTCGCAAAAGACATTATCGCCCGCTACAACATTAAGCCCGAGAATGTGGTGGCCCATTCGGATATTGCGCCCCAGCGTAAGGACGATCCCGGCCCGCTGTTCCCGTGGCGCGAGCTTGCAGAGCAGGGGATTGGTGCCTGGCCAGACGCGTCCCGCGTGGCGTTCTATATGAACGGACGGCCACGGTATCAGGCCGTGGACACCGCAGCGTTACTCGATTTGCTCGCGCGTTACGGTTACGACGTACCGGCCAATAGCACTCCCGCCCAGCAGAAGCGCATCATTATGGTGTTCCAGATGCACTTCAGGCCGCAGCTGTGGAACGGTGTCGCGGATGTGGAAACGATGGCCATTGCCGAAGCACTTTTAGAGAAATACGGGCAGGGGTAATCCTTCGGATACCCCCGAACGCCTCACTTTAACGGAATCAGTCGTAAGATTAATCTTAAGTACATTCTCAATTCATTTTAAGTAAATTGATTTAAAATCGTCCTCAATTAAGATTGCTTCATCGATTCACAGCATGAATCAAATATAAATCCCCCGTTCCGGGCCGATTTAATTAATTTAAAAAAATACAGAATCCATTTTTACGGCAATGTAACACTGTGCCGGATCACTTCTTATTTAAACATCTTAATTGGGTATAATAATGTTAAGCATCTTTGGTAAAAAAACACGTCCCCATCATGAAATGGAAGCCATTATTTCTGCAACGGTTGGTTATGAAGAAAAAACGTTGAGAAAATGGCAAAAAATATCCACCTGCAACTCAGATAATATTCACATTATTGTCAGCGGTGAAGTGGAGTTCCGCCGAAGTTCTGATGATTTATGTATGTTTACGCTGCAGGGACAATGCATCTTCGGTCTCTCCGCCATATTCTACAATTCCGCACATATGCAGGGCGTGGTGCGCAGTAACACCGTAGTGCGTACCATCCATAAAGATGAATTCCAGCAGTTAATGTCCCGGCTCGGGCTGTGGCCTGAGCTTACCAAAGTGCTGGCATGGTATATCTGTTTGCTCAGCAAACGCGATGATGTTTTAGTTGCCCGCAGTGCCTATTCCGTTGTACGTGAATTCCTGATTGAAATTAACGAACTGATTGTTCAGCACCAGCGCGATATTAATATTTATGATTACATTCAGGAATACACCAACCTGGCACGCAGCACCATTATTAAAATCCTCTCCGATCTGAAAAAAGGGCAATACATAGTGGTCGAAAAAGGACGACTGATTAGCCTGACCAATTTACCGGAAAAATATTAATCTCCTCCGGCGTCTCCTTTTATTATGGAAGGAGACGCATTCGGCGTTTCATCAACCGGTGGCGCAGGCATTTTTCCCTTCGCCATATCATCCTGCTGCTGTTTTAGCGCCTGCATAAACAGGGCTTTTAACGAACCCTCATCGTCAGATTTCATCGCCTGTTCGTGTGCCCCGGTGCCGGGCAAAGTATCGCGTGAGGTATCATGGGTGACGGGGTTATCCGGTAATGCACCCTCCGGGGCCTGCTGCCAGTCATTTTCATCATTGTTGATCGGCATATTGTCCATCGGCGGTAAATCGTCCTGCACTTTCACCTGCTGCGGTTTAGGCTGCGGATGGGGGAATGGTTTTGTCACATACACATAGTGCATATCCGACAGACTGGTTTGTGCTTTTACGACGCTCACTTTTTTCACCACCGGTGCCGGATGACGTAAATTCCAGTACACATGGGCATAAAGCCCGGCGACGATCAGCGCGCACAGCCCCAGACACCAGAGCGTCAACACGCTGAGTATTTTACTGAATGACGGCAAACGCCATGAAAACCAGACCGGTTCGCCGGTGGTATAGCTGCGCTGGGCAGCGAGGCAGATGGTAGACATTATGCGTGTTTCTCTTGCGTAGTCGGGGTAGCCTGGGTGGTCTGGATCAGCACGCTCGGCGTCGTATGGGTTTCGCGCATCAACTGCATCAGGGTGTCTTCACCCGCAATACCGTCAACATGAAGGTGCATTTTTTCCTGGAATTCGCGGGTGCGTTTCATCAGCTCCGCCGTCCAGTTTTTATCGTGCGTTTCGCTTTCGCCCAGCGCCACGCTCAGCTGCTGATCCAGCCACGCAAGATCTTTAGGGTCGCTGGCGGCGGTGATTTCGTCTTTGCCTGACGGTGTCAGGCGGTGCAGGAGGGTGTAATTGCCCGTCGCGTGCTGGTTATACCACGTGCGGCTCACCTGCCAGGTGCGGTTGTTCATCAGCAGGTCGAGGGAATCTTTTCCTGCCCTCGCCACGACGGCGTAGTTAATATGGTCACCCGTTTTCATCTCGCTCACCCACGGATAACCGCCATTCGCCAGCGTGTCCAGGGAGGCATTACCCTGTTTACACATCAGGTTCACTTTTGCGGCATTCTGGCACAGCGCATCGTCGGCAGAAGCGTCATACCCCCACATGGCGTAAAGCTGGTGCATGGCATCGGGCTGATTTACCACCTCGTTGTCGATTACCGGTAATACCGGTGCGTCTGGCGTTTTAACCTGCTGTTTCCAGCTGGCCGGTACCGGCAGCGCCACAGGCAGTTTTGCCGTAATAGAGGACGTCATCATCCAGCCGCAGGCGGCGAACAGGACAGAGGCCAATAACCCGATGGAGGCCAGCGTTTTACCACGTTTTGCCGCTGGAAGGGCTTCACCGCTCGCGAGACGCAAATGACGCGGTCCAACGTTGGGCGCGCGTTCGGTCCAGGCGGCCAGCAGGGAAAGATGGGCCAGTTCGTTCAGCTTGCTGATGTTGCCTTTGGTCAGGGCGTGGATTTTTTTCACGCGAGCGGGCGTCAACGGAGAGACGTCCGCGCCGTGCTCTTCACACTGGGCGTCAACGTAGCTCAGGCACTCACGGCAGGTCAGGTTGCGCAGGGTATGGCAGGTCAGCACATATTCCTGCAGGGCAGAGGCTTTCAGCATCACTTCCTGGTCGGCCGTACCCATCAGCACAATCGACAGGCGAACATCCAGCTCCTGCGCACGGGTAAGCAGTATACTCAGCACGTCATAGCCGCTGGCTTTCATCGCCTGCGCCTGAGAGATCACCAGCACCTTGTGGGTCGGCTTTGTATCGCGCCACTGGCGAATAATGGCGTCAACCGCCTGGAGCTTGTTCTTCTCTTTCGCCGCAGGGTTGAGCTTGAAGAGCAGGCTACTGGCGCTCAGCTTTGGAAAGGCATTAATACAGAGCACCGATTTGCTGTGGGCTTTGAGGGCATCGCTGAACTGCCCCAGCAGTTCGCTGTCGTGGTAAAAGAGCCCGGTGATCCCTGCCTGCTGGCTTTTCTCTTTCAGAAGATTAAATACATCCTGATGATAAGGCACCAGAAAATCGCCCGACTTGCGGGTGATATTTCTGAACGGCGGGGTACTGAATTTAAAATGGCTCTGATACATAACGACTTACCGTCTCTTCTCTTTAATAGCAATGGGCGAAAAGTACGGTAAGCCCCTGTCATGGTCAATTTAACACCAGAGTAAAAATAACCTGTCTGGCTGCATCTAACACTCCCTTTTTTTCCGGTCAATCATTTTCTTCATTAAAGTTAATAGCGAAGCCGGTGGTTTGCACTGGTCACGCTTATTACTATTTGTTCACTCAGTTATGCAGCATACCGCTGCGAATTCCTGCTTTGCTAAAAGGCCCGATAATAATGAGGAACGCATTCCTTTCCAGGCTAATGACGCCCTGCATCATGCTTCTCATGCTGATATTTTGCAGCCAGCAGGGTTATGTCGTTTTTAAAGATTATAAAAAGGTTACGAATAAGTTAGCGAATGCTGATAAGACGCCGCTAAAACCGCGTAACAGTGACAAAACGTTTGGTCTTTTTACGGCTGCGGTCCGTCAGGCCGACGTTCCGGCGGCGGTAAAAGCGCCACTGTCTGCAGAAATTGAAGGCATCATCCGCAGCGATGAGTCGTGGTTGTCGTTCGCCGTGATTAAGACCCCCGCCGGGCAGCAGAGCTACCGGGAAGGGGAACCGCTGGTGGGGTTCGACGACGCCTATGTGGATGAAATTAATAAAGATAACGTGGTTGTTCAGTATGAAGGCACGAAGCAAACGCTCGCCCTCAAACAGCCGCCTTATTTTAAGGGCGATGCAGGCAATAGCCCGGTGACGAAATCGAAAAAAGATGCCGGCGCTGACAGTCTGCATCTCGATGATTATCTGGTGTTAAAACCGTTAATCGATAATGGCCAACTGGAAGGCTTTAATATTAATCCACGGAATATGTCTCCTTTTTACCGTGACGCAGGCCTGGAAAAAGGCGATGTGGTGGTGAGAGTCAATGACGTCGATATGACGAAAGAAGCGCAGGCGAAAAATATCATCGCCAACTGGTCGAAAATGAAAGAGGCGGACGTCGTCGTCAGGCGGCACGCTCACCTTGAAAATATTCGGGTTAATGTTTTAAACAATTAACAAGTGTACATCATGAAGAAATTTCCATGGGCGTGCGTGGCGCTGACCGCATTGTCGTTATATTCCGGTTCGCTGTTTGCAGCCAACTTTAGCGCCAGTTTTAAAAATACCGATATTCGCGAATTTATCGATACGGTAAGTCGCAATCTGAATAAAACGATTCTCGTCGATCCCTCCGTTCAGGGCACGGTATCGGTGAGAACCTATAACGTGCTGTCGGAAGATGAATATTATCAGTTCTTCCTGAGCGTGCTGGATCTCTACGGTCTGTCGGTGATCCCAATGGATAACGGCATGATCAAAGTGGTGCGTTCCAGCGTGGCGCGTACCGCTGGCGTGCCGGTGGCCGACAGCAAAAACCCGGGCAAAGGGGATGAGATCATCACCCGCGTGGTGCGCATGGAGAACGTGCCGGTACGCGAGCTGGCCCCGCTGCTGCGCCAGCTGAACGATGCCTCGGGGATCGGCAACGTGGTCCATTTTGAACCCTCCAACGTGCTGCTGTTAACCGGTAAAGCCTCGGTGGTGAACCGCCTGGTGGATCTGGTTGAGCGCGTGGACCGTTCCGGTATGCAGCGTCGTGAAATCGTACCGTTGCGCTATGCCTCGGCCAAAGAGCTCTCCGATATGTTGAACAACCTCAACAATGAAGAGCAGAAAGGGCAGAACGCCCCGCAGCTGGCGACCAAAGTGGTGGCCGATGATGAAACCAACAGCCTGGTGATCAGCGGGACCGAAGATGCGCGCGCGCGCACCCGTTCACTGATAGGCCAGCTCGATCGCGAGCAGAACAACGAGGGCAATACCCGCGTCTTTTACCTGAAATACGCCAACGCCTCGAAAGTGGTGCCGGTGCTGACCGGTATCGGTGAACAGCTGAAAGACAAAGCCGGTGCGGCGAAAAGCAAAACTGCGACAACCAACAGCGAACTGAATATCACCGCCGATGAGTCAACCAACTCGCTGGTGATCACCGCCCAGCCAAACGTCATGAACTCGCTGGAGAAGGTGATCGACAAGCTGGATATTCGTCGTCCGCAGGTGCTGGTGGAAGCCATCATCGCGGAAGTGCAGGACGGTAACGGCATGGATCTCGGCGTGCAGTGGACCGGCAAACACGGCGGCGTGCAGTTCGGCTCGACCGGTCTGCCCATTAGCCAGATCAAAAACGGCACGATCAAAGGAGCCTCCTTTACCGGCCTCGCGACCGGTTTCTTCAACGGTGACTATGGCGCACTCCTGACCGCGCTTTCCACCAGCGGCAAGAACGATATTCTCTCCACGCCAAGCGTGGTGACGCTGGATAACAAAGAGGCGTCATTCAACGTGGGTCAGGATGTGCCGGTGCTGTCGGGTTCTCAGACCACCAGCGGCGACAACGTGTTTAACTCGGTTGAGCGTAAAACCGTTGGTACCAAGCTGAAGATTGTTCCGCAGATCAACGACGGGGACATGATCCACCTGAAGATTGAACAGGAGGTCTCCAGCGTGGATGCCAGCGCCACCGAAGATGCCAGCCTCGGCCCAACCTTCAACACCCGTACCATCAACAACGAAGTGATGGTCCACAGTGGCCAGACGGTGGTGCTGGGCGGTCTGATGGAAAACGTCAGCAAACAGAACGTGTCGAAAGTGCCGCTGCTCGGCGATCTGCCGCTGGTGGGACAGCTGTTCCGCTATACCTCGGAGGATACGTCGAAGCGCAACCTGATGGTCTTTAT
The DNA here is from genome assembly GCF_024599795.1 of Enterobacter cloacae complex sp. R_G8. Lineage (NCBI taxonomy): Bacteria > Pseudomonadati > Pseudomonadota > Gammaproteobacteria > Enterobacterales > Enterobacteriaceae > Enterobacter > Enterobacter cloacae complex sp. R_G8. Next base: position 3,528,354 of record NZ_CP102246.1, on the reverse strand, counting down.
CCATACCACCGTCCTGCGTGATGACGACAACTACAGCGCGGCGACGAAGGAGAAATACGACCAGATCCGCGCCCGTCAACAGCAGCGTCTGGAGGAGAAAAAACTCGGCATCGTTGAGAACACCGATAACGCCGTCCTGCCTGCCTATCCAAAGCAGGACCATTCCATGCCGGTCGGCGTGAGCGCACCTGCCGCCACGCGCAACCCCTTCAAAGAGTAACGGGAGGTGACGCGTGGATGAACTGACAAAACAGCTGTGTACCAGCGGCTTTGCGAAGGAGAACGGCATCCTGTTCTGGAACGACACGGTCTATATCCGTGACGACGTCCCCGCGTTTGCGCTGCTGGAGATGCGCCGGGTACTGGGGCGCACCTTTGTACCCCAGACGCTGAGCGCGGAAGCGTTTGATGAGATGCTGGCCAAAATCTGGCAGCAGAACAGCGGCGTGTCGCAGCAGCTGGTGGACGATATGGATGCGGATATCGATCTGATGGCGTTAACCGAGGAGATCCCGGACAACGAAGATCTGCTGGATAACGACGAAAACTCGCCGGTGATCCGCCTGATCAACGCCATTCTCGGCGAGGCGGTGAAAGACGGCGCATCGGATATCCATATCGAAACCTTTGAGCGCACGCTGAGCATCCGTTTTCGCGTTGACGGCGTGCTGCGCCCGGTGCTCCAGCCCGCGCGTAAACTGGCTCCGCTGCTGGTCTCGCGTATTAAGGTGATGTCAAAACTCGACATTGCCGAAAAACGTCTGCCGCAGGATGGCCGTATCTCCCTGCGCATTGGCCGCAAGGCGATTGATGTGCGTGTCTCGACCATTCCGTCGCAGTACGGCGAGCGCGTGGTGATGCGTCTGCTCGACAAGAGCAACCTGAAACCAGATATCAACAAGCTCGGACTCATTGATGAAGAGCTGGAAAAACTGAAAGGGCTGATTAACCGCCCGCACGGCATCATCCTGGTCACCGGGCCGACAGGCTCCGGTAAAAGTACCACCCTGTATGCCATTCTGTCGGCCCTGAACGGACATGAACGCAACATTCTGACCGTCGAAGATCCGATTGAGTACGAGCTGGAAGGGGTTGGGCAGACGCAGGTCAACCCGCGCGTGGACATGACCTTTGCCCGCGGCCTGCGTGCCATTTTGCGTCAGGATCCGGACGTGGTGATGATCGGGGAAATTCGTGACGGCGAAACCGCGCAAATCGCGGTGCAGGCGTCGCTCACCGGTCACCTGGTCATGTCGACGCTGCACACCAACAGTGCGGCGGGGGCCATCACCCGTCTGCGGGATATGGGGCTGGAGTCCTTTTTAATTGGTTCGTCGCTACTCGGCGTCATTGCCCAGCGTCTGGTGCGTCGGCTGTGTCCGCACTGCCGTACCACCAGTCCGCTGGATGACAATGAAAAAGCGCTGTTTAGCTTTATGGATAAGCCACCAAAGGCCATCTATCGCGCCGTCGGCTGCGACCAGTGCCGCCAGAGCGGGTATCAGGGACGCGCGGGCATTCACGAGTTTCTGGTGGTCGACAGCGCCATGCGCCGCGCCATTCATGAAGATAAAGATGAGATGTCCATTGAGACCGAGCTGTTCAGGCAGGCCTACAGCCTGCGCGAAAACGGGCTGATGAAGGTTATCAGCGGTATCACCTCCCTTGAAGAGGTGATGCGCGTGACCGCCGAGCGTGGAGGCGATGAGTAATGGCTTTCTACGCGTGGACCGCAACCGATGCCGCCGGGAAAACCCGGCGCGGCACGTTGCAGGCGGAAGGACCTAAGCAGGTGCGCCAGTCGCTGCGTGAGCAGAAGCTGATGCCGCTCACCATCACCGAAACCCGTGAAAATGCGGCCAGCGCTAAAGCCAGAACCGGCGCCCGACTCTCTGTGCCGGTGCTGTCGATGTTCACCCGTCAGCTGTCAACGCTGGTTAACGCGTCGCTGCCGCTGGAAAGCGCCCTCAAGGCCATTTCAAAGCAGACGGAAGACAAAAAGCTGGCGGCGATGGTGACGGAGATCCGCGAGAAAGTGGTGGAAGGCCATACGCTGTTTGATGCCTTCAGCCAGTTCCCGCGCACCTTCGACAAGCTGTACTGCACGCTGGTGATGGCCGGGGAAAAAACCGGCCACCTGGGCGATGTGCTGGAGAAGCTGGCGGAGTACAACGAGCAGCGCCAGAAGATGAAAAGCAAGCTGACGCAGGCGATGGTCTACCCGATCACCCTGACGGTGGTCGCCGTGGCGGTGATCAGCATCCTGCTGGTGGCGGTGGTGCCGCAGGTGATCGAGCAGTTCGTGCACATGAAACAGCAGCTGCCGATCACCACCCGCACGCTGATTGCGGTAAGCGATTTTCTGCAGGCGTACGGGATCTACATTGCCGGGGGGCTGTTCGGCGCAATCGTCGGCTTTAAGACGTGGGTGAAGAAAACCACAAACCGCTTTCGCTGGCACAGCTGGCTGGTGAATGGCTCGCCGATTAAAAAGCTGGTCTGCGCCATCAACAGCGCTCGCTATATCCGCACGCTCAGCATCCTGCAGGCCAGTAGCGTCCCGCTGCTGGAGGGGATGTATATCGCGATGGACGGGATCGAAAACCTCTATGCCCGGCAGGTGCTGGAGCAGGCGGCGGATACTGTACGTCAGGGCGCTTCTCTGTATAACGCGCTGGACCAGGCGAAGCTCTTTCCGCCGACCATGCTGTACATGATTGCCTCCGGCGAAGAGAGCGGGGAATTGGGTTCATTAATGGATCGCGCCGCGGAAAACCAGGAATCGGCATTACAGCATCGCATTACGTTAACGCTGTCGGTATTTGAACCGGCACTGGTGGTGACAATGGCGACAGTGGTTTTATTTATCGTGCTGTCAATATTACAACCGCTTCTTCAGCTCAATAATATGGTGGGTTAAATATGTCTTTAAAACGAAATAGCCTGAAAGGTCAGGCTGGTTTTACCTTGCTCGAATTAATGGTGGTGATCGTTATTCTCGGTGTGCTCGCCAGTATGGTGGTACCAAATTTAATGGGGAATAAAGAAAAAGCCGATGCCCAGAAAGCAACCAGCGATATTGTGGCGCTGGAAGGTTCACTGGATATGTACAAGCTGGATAACCACCGTTACCCCACGACGGAGCAGGGTTTGCAGGCGCTGGTCACCAAACCTGATATCGCGCCAATCCCGAAAAACTACCGTGATGATGGCTATATTCGCCGACTGCCGGAAGATCCATGGGGCAATGATTATATTCTGGTCAGCCCGGGTGAACATGGCGCAGTGGATGTTTTCTCTGCGGGCCCGGATGCCGAAGCGAATACCGCGGATGATATTACCAACTGGTCTTTAGATAAAAAAGAGAAGTAATGAATAAGCAACGTGGGTTTACCTTACTGGAAATTATTCTGGCGCTGGTGATATTTGCCTCCTGCGCCATGATGGTGGTGTCGACAATCCCCTCGCGCAGCGGCGCGGATATTTTCGGTCAGCAGTTAAAAGCCCTCGTTGAATATGGTTCAGACCGTGCGGTAATGGACGGCAATATCGTTGGGCTGGTGATCACCACCTCAGAATATCAGCTGGTGACCTGGGCCGAAAAAGAGGGCGAACGACACTGGGAACCCTTAACCGCCGGGCGCATTGTCACCCACGGCCAGTTCCCGGAAGAGATGCACGTGTCGCTCTCACCGCAGCGCATTGCTGCCACAACCGACGCCACGCCGCAGATTGTCTTTTTGCCGGACGGGGAGATAAGCCGCTTCACGCTGTCCCTGCAGAGTGTCGATAAAAAGCAGCGCTTTCGCGTGGTGTCGCAGGGGGCATCACCGGTTTCGGTAGAGAACGATGACTAAACGCAAAGAACAGGGGATGACCCTGCTGGAAGTGATGGTCGCACTGGTCATCTTCTCCACCGCCGCGCTGGCGCTGATGAACTCCGTCTCGCTGAACGTGCGCTTTACCCATGGCCTGGGCGATTCGCTGCAGGCGAGCTGGGTGGCGGAAAACCAGCTGGCGGAAGCAAAGCTGAGCAACACGCCGTTCCCGGATACCCTGCAGACGGGCACAGAAATCATGGGGGGGCGAAGCTGGATCTGGCGCAAGCAGCGGGTGAAAACCGCTGAAAATCGCTTTGCCGATGAAGTGCAGGTGTACGCCGAGGATGATGAAGACAAACCGGTGTTGACCCTGCAGATACCGGAACCCGGAGAGGTGAAATGAGCAAGCACATTCAGCGTCAGCAGGGCTTTACGCTGCTGGAGATCATGATTGCGCTGACCATCTTCGCGGTTATCAGCACGCTTGCCTGGCAAATCCTGGACGGGGCGATGCGCACCTCGAACGCCACCGACGTGGCGGCGACGCAACTCAACCAGCTTCAGCGCGCCTATAACCTGCTGGAGCGGGATTTCTTCCAGCTTCAGGCACGCGCGCCACGCAACGAGCCTGATGTCTTTGTCCAGCATGACGATGCGCTGGAGCTGAACACGCTGAACGGCGTGAGCGGTCAGGTCCAGCTGGAGCGCGTGCGCTGGCGGCTTAAGGACAAAAAACTGTGGCGCGATATCTGGCCGGTTATCGACAGCCCCGCCGATGTGAAGCCGGAAGAGGTGCCGATCCTCAGCGATGTAAAAGAGATGACGTGGCGCTTCTGGAAAGCGAGCTGGCAGACCAAATGGACCGACACGGCGCATCAGCCGGACGGCGTAGAGCTTCTGCTGACCATGGAGAATGGCGAGACCTGGCGCTGGGTATTTACCACGCCGGGTGATATGCCAGTCGCCCCGGCGGCACCTACCGAACCCACGCCAGCGCCACCGGGCGATAGGGTCGCGCCAGCGCAGCCGGTGCCCGCTCCGTCAGGAGAGAACAAATGAGCGGAAAATCGGTTCGAAAACAGCGCGGTGTCGCGCTGCTGGTGGTGCTAATTTTGCTGGTCATGATGTCGGCGCTGGCGGCCAAAATCAGCCAGCAGTTCTGCCGCAATCTGCAGAAAACCCGCTATCAGGTGAGTCAGCAGCAGCTGCGCTGGGCCATTCAGAGCCAGCAAAAAACCATTGAAGGTCTGCTTCAGACCTACGCCAGCGGCGAGAGCAAAGGCCTGTCGCCGAAAGGGGAGTGGACAGAGCCGGTGGAGACAGAGGGGGAACACTACACCGTGGTAAGCCAGATTGAGGATGCCCAGACCTGCTTTAACGTCAATAACCTGCTGGCGGCCGATCCGACCCCCGCGGTACAGACCGCAGGGGCGTTGCCGGAAAAACCGGTCAAAGCGCGCATCGTCGAACAGCTCCTGACCGACAGCGGTATTTCCGCTGGTGACGCAGAAGAGATTTACCAGCAGCTGATGGACTATCTCGACGGCGATACCACAACGGCCAAAGAGGGGATGGAATCGGATGCCTGGGCCGGCGTTGAGCCCGCACGGCTGCCTGCGAATCAGATGATGCGCACCCCGGGCGAGCTGAAGCTGCTGCCCGCGTTTCCGGTAGCGGCTTACGGCAGGGTCAGTAAAGTGCTCTGCGCCTTACCCGACACCGCCAGCAAGGTGGATGTAAACACCCTGACTGAAGAACAGGCATCGCTACTGGCAGCCCTGTTTATCGGCTCGCTGAGCGAGGACGAGGCCGCCCGCCTGATCGCCTCCCGCCCGGAAGAGGGCTGGGAGTCGATGGAGGCGTTCCAGAAAGCGCTTGAGACAAATTATCCGCAGACCAAAGACGCGCTGAAGCAGGTACAGGCGTTTCTTGCGGTCAACAGTCACTATTTCCGGGTCAACAGTACCGGCAATACCGATGATTTAACGCTGCGCGTCGTCAGCCAGCTTCATGTTGATGATGAAGCCGGGAAGGTGATTACCTGGCAACGTCGCTACCGAATGGTTGAATAACACAAGACGAACTCTATGAAACAGGTGCTTTTTATTCGTCCCGACACGCATGAGGACGGGAACATAATGTGGTGTGAGTCCGGTAGCGACCAGGTGGAGCAACGGCAGGGTGGGACGTCACTGGCGGCGCTTGCCGGTCACGCGTTAGCCGCCCGCGTCTGCCTGCTCCTGCCGGCCAGCGAAATGATCTTCCGTCACTTCACGTTGCCCAAAAAAGGCGGCGTTGAATTCTCCTGGCTGGCAGAGGAGACGCTGATTGGCGACGTGGACACGCTGCACTGGACGGTGCTTAACAGGAAAGGGCGGGAAGTGGACGCGGTGGCCATTGAGGCGGCGCGTCTGCAGTACTGGCTGGACCGCTGTGCCGATGCCGGGCTGACGGTGGTGCAGGTGCTGCCCGATGCCATTCTTCTGCCGGTGACTGAGGGCGGCAGCACGCTGGTCTCCACCGACAGCGGCTACTGGATGCGCTATTCGCCGTCTGGTGCCTGTGAAACCGACGCCGCGCTGTTGCCGCTGCTGCTGAGCCAGCAGTGCGCCAGTAACCTCGTCTGCTACGGCGAGGCGCCCGCAGGCGTGCAGGTGGATGAGCAACGGGTCTGGCAGCATCCGCTGGTGCTGATCCAGCCCCAGTGGAAAAGCTGCAAAGCGAACCTGCTGCACGGCGTTTTTGCTGCCCGTGGCGCCCACTCCGGGTTCCGTTATGCAAAACCGGCCCTTGCCGCCATGGCGATGCTGAGCCTCGGGCTGCTGATTGGCCCTCGCATCGGCATGGCCTGGATGCTGTCTAACCAGGAAAACCTGGCCCAGCAGCAGATGGTGGAGCTGGCCCGGCACTATTTCCCCACGCTGCGCCAGACCACCAACCTGAAGTACCACTTCGGGCAGAACATCAGGAAAGAGAAGAAAGGGATCTTTCTTCAACTGGACGCGCTGGAGCAGATCAGGCAATCGCTCCCGGCGGTCGAGCTCAGCGAAGTGGGATATGACGACAGCCGGAATCAGCTTACGCTGAACATCCGTTCGATGGATCCCACGGCGTTGCAGGCGTTCGTTAATAAGGCGAGTGATACCTTCGACTTTACGCTGCAGCCGGTCTCCAGTGAAGCGCCTTATACCGCTATCATCACAGGGAAATATAAATGAAAGAAAAAATAGGGCAATTAAAAGCACGCTATCTGGGTTACAGCCCGCGCGAGCGTGCGCTGATTAAATTATGTGGCTCGGCGCTCTGCTGCGCCATTATCTGGTACGGAGTGATGACCCCACTGGACAATATAATTAAGAATGAGAAAAGCACGCTGCAAAAACAGAAGCAAACTCTGAACTGGATGCGGGCGGAAATTAATAAAAATCACCTTCAGGCCAAAGTATTAAAAACCAGTAACCCGAGAAGCGTGGTGGAAGAGAGCGCCAAAGAGATCCACGTTGCGCTGAGTAATATTCAGCAGGACGGGCAAACCCTGACGTTTAATATTGATCGGGTCAACGTCTATGAGCTTAAAAACTGGCTTCGGGAGGTCAATTTAACCACCGGGGTTCGTCTGGAGAAAATGGATCTCACGCCGGTTGATCACCTTAGCGATGTAAAGGCCCAGATTAAACTCTCCTGGGCGAAAGTGGCATGAACTCGCTGACGCTGCTTCAGGGCAGCCAGATGCCCGCCCTTTGCCTGCTGAGCGGTGCGCTTGGCGGCATTATCGGCAGCTTTCTGGGCGTGGTGGTCGAACGCATTCCCCCGCTCATTAAAGAGGAGGCGGGAGCCGGAAATCTGCTGTTTCCGGCCTCTCACTGTCCGGCGTGCTCCCACACGCTCTCCTGGTGGGAAAATATCCCTGTTCTGAGCTGGTGTTGCCTGCGTGGACGCTGCCGCTGCTGTCAAAGCGCGATCCCGCTGCGTCTGCTGTTACTTGAGCTTTCCAGTGCCCTGTTTTTTGCCCTGACGGCGGCGTATGCCCCGTCTGCGGCCGCATTGATGTCGCTGTGGATCCTCTGGTGCGGGCTGCTGCCGCTGGCGGCGATAGACGCAAAACACCTGCTGTTGCCGGACTGTCTGACGCAACCGCTGCTGTGGGCGGGCCTGCTGAATCATGCGTTTTTTCATTCCTTACCCCTGTCGGACGCCCTGTATGGCGCGGCGGCGGGCTACCTGTCGCTGTGGCTTCTCTACTGGGCGTTTCGCCTGACGACGGGTCGCGAGGGACTGGGCTACGGTGACTTTAAGCTGCTGGCTGCGCTGGGCGCGTGGTGCGGCTGGCAGGCTTTGCCATCATTATTACTGGCGGCTGCGTTAAGCGGTATCGCGTTGTATTTTGTTTTTTATAAAGCGGTTAAAGAAAATAGCGTTATTCCTTTTGGCCCGCTGTTGTCACTGGCAGGTTTGGTTATTTTTATCCTTCAGACCTTTCAATTCATATTTTGATTTTTGCGGTCAAGTTTTTTTTGAAATTTTTTCGCTGAGGGAATGAAAGGACATAAATACATTCCCGGAGTATTGTAATAAACATAAGCTGTAAAAATTACTGCTCATGTCTATTTATGGAGGGTGTTTTAGCAAAATACATGTTTAGTAAAATTAAATATGGTTCGTGGTTTTAGTTAAATAACGTATTCAGTACTCGCCCATGTTATATGGAATACATGGTTCTTTTCATTTGTCACAAATAAGATTATCAGGAATTAATAATGAAATTTATGAAGCCAACTTATCTGGCACTCTTTGTCGCAGCCGTTTCCGGCTCCGCGTTCGCCGCAGCGCCAGGTACGCCTTCAATCAGCAGCGGTAACGATAAATTTGCCATCGTTGAAGTGGACCAGGCCGTAGTGGACTACGGTAATCTTGTTAAGGTTCACAACGACGGTGTCGACGTAAAAGTCGAGTGGAACGTCTGGAGCGGCGACGCGCCGACTTCCGGTAAAGTGCTGCTGGACGGCAAGACCGTCTGGTCCGGTGCTGCCGGTGCATCCGGTTCTGCCACCTTTAAAGTGAAAAAAGGCGGTCGCTACCAGGAGCAGGTTGAACTCTGTAACAACAGCGGCTGCACCAAAAGCGCAAGCAAGCTGATCATCGTGGCGGATACTGACGGTAGCCACCTGCTGCCGCTGAATGCGCCTCTGCAGGAAAACAACAAAACCTTCGCAAAACATACCGATAAAGTGGTTGCCGCCTACTTCCCTGAGTGGGGCGTTTACGGCCGTAACTTCCCGGTAGACAAAATCCCAGCCGCTAACCTGAACCATATCCTGTACGGCTTCATTCCAATCTGTGGCGGCGACGGCATCAACGACGGTCTGAAAACCGTGGAAAACGGCAACAGCTTCGCCAACCTGCAAAAGGCCTGTGCTGGCCGCCCTGACTACACCGTGGCGATCCACGACCCATGGGCTGCGCTGCAAAAACCACAGTCCGGCGTCTCTAACTGGGACGACCCGTACAAAGGTAACTTCGGCCAGCTGATGGCGCTGAAAAAAGCCCATCCTGACCTGAAGATCCTGCCATCCATTGGCGGCTGGACCATGTCCGATCCGTTCCACCACATGAACGATACCGCCATCCGCGCCCGTTTTGTCTCTTCTGTTAAAGACTTCCTGAAAACCTGGAAATTCTTCGACGGCGTGGATATCGACTGGGAATTCCCGGGCGGCGGCGGCGTGAATGAATCGCTGGGCAACCCGCAGGTGGATAAAGCAACCTACACCGCGCTGATGCACGATCTGCGTACCATGCTGAACGAGCTGTCTGCTGAAACCGGACGCACCTATGAACTGACCAGCGCCATCGGTGCAGGTAAAGATAAGATTGAAGACGTGGATTACACCACGGCGCAGCAGTATCTCGATCACATCTTCCTGATGAGCTACGACTTCTACGGCGCGTGGAGCATGACCGATCTGGGTCACCAGGCGGCGCTGCGTGCGCCAGCATGGCGTCCGGACACCAACTACACCACGGAAAATGGCGTTAACGCGCTGCTGGAGCAGGGCGTACAGCCAGGCAAAATCGTGGTGGGTACCGGCATGTACGGTCGTGGCTGGACTGGCGTTCACGGCTATACCGGCGACAACCCGTTCACCGGTACGGCGACCGACGGCGTGAAAGGTACCTGGGAACCCGGCGTTGTTGACTATCGTCAGATTGTGAACGAGTACAAAGGCAAACCGGGCTGGGAATATGGCTATGATGCAGATGCTGAAGCGCCATATGTCTTCAACAAATCTACCGGCGAGCTGATCTCCTATGAAGATGCCCGTTCTGCAACCGCAAAAGGTAAATACGTTCTGGCAAAAAACCTGGGCGGCCTGTTCGCATGGTCTATCGACTCCGATAACGGCGACATCCTCAATGCGATGAACGAAAGCCTGCTGGGTGGCTCCACGCCAGAACCGGTGGTGACCAACCATGCGCCAGTTGCTTCCGCAGCGGATCAAACCGTGACCGGCCCGGCGACCGTGACCCTGGATGGCTCTGCCTCCACCGACCCTGATGGCGATGCGCTGACCTACAAATGGACCCAAATCTCTGGCCCAACCGTCACGCTGACCAACAGCACCAAAGCGAAAGCGACCTTCTCCGTCGGCGCTGTCACCAGCAACCAGACCCTGGCATTCCGTCTGACCGTGACCGATGCGAAAGGCCTGAGCAGCACCGCTGACGTGCAGGTTGTGAACAAAGCACCGAAAGCGAACCAGGCCCCGGTGGTTAACCCGATGCAGAACGTCACTCTGGAAGCCGGTCAGACCTACGCCCTGAACGTGCAGGCGGCGGATCCAGACGGTGATGCACTGACCTACGCCTGGAGCGTGCCATCGGATATGCACGCGACCGGTACTGATACCGCCAGCGTACAGATCACCGCGCCGGACGTGACAACGGACTCTACCTACACCGTGAGCGTTGTCGTGAGCGACGGCAAAACCAGCGTACAGTCTAACGTACAGGTTACCGTAACGCCGAAAGCCACCCCGGTTGTGCCTGATGAAGACAATACCCCGTCTGACGAAGGTAACACGCCATCTGACGAAGGCACTGCAACCGGCAGCTGTGATAACCCGGTTGACGCCAACGCCAGCAAATACGCGGCATGGGAATCCAGCAAAATCTACAACAACGGCGATATGGTCAGCTCTGATAATCTGGTATGGAAAGCGAAGTACTGGACTCAGGGCAACAAACCTGGCTTCAACGCCGACGCATGGGAACTGGTCAGCCAGGTGAAAATGAACTGGCGTGCCGATATGGTTTACCTCGGTGGTGACAAGACAACCTATCAAGGTTTCGAGTACCGCGCGAAATGGTGGACAAAAGGTGACAAACCAGGCAACAGCGATGTATGGGTGAAAGAAGGCGCATCCTCAGAGTGCAAATAATCTTCTGAACCTGAAATTGTGGGTGTGATATCCATCCACAATCATTGACCACACCCCGCTTCGGGTGTGGTCAGTAAATTCGAATACTTTAACAGGATGTGTTTGAGGAGAATAATAAACGGCCACGCAGGTGAATCATGAAAAGGTTTTTGTTTCTGTTATTGATATTAAGCCAAAGCGCATTTGCGAATTGCTGGAATAAAGCGGCGCATTATTATCATATTGATCCGTTTTTACTCTATGCCATCGCCAATGTGGAATCGGGAATGAACCCGTACGCCATTGGCATTAATCATGACGGAACGCGCGATGTCGGTTTAATGCAAATTAACAGCTCGCACTTTCCTGAACTCAGGCGCAAAGGTATTGACGAAAACCGCCTGATGACAGAACCCTGCACCTCCATTATGGTCGGCGCCTCTATTTTGTCGGGCATGATTAAGGTTTATGGATACAACTGGGAAGCCGTTGGCGCCTATAACGCCGGGCTTAAAAAGGAAAACTATCCCCAACGAATGGTGTATGCCCATAAAGTCTGGCGAAAGTATCAGCAGTTAAAATTAGCCGCCCGTGACAGAACCAACTGGTGAGTTTTTTCTTTTTTGAAGAGTACCCACCCGTATTCTTCAGAAAATGAAAAGCAGCTGTCTGGCGTTTATTTATTAACGGATTAATAAATAAACCTGGATTTATTTAACGTTATCGACATTAACAGGAATAACCGAGATGAATAAAAGGACATTACTGAGCGTGCTTATTGCCGGTGCCTGCGTAGCACCGGTTATTGCTCAGGCTACCATGCTGAAGGCGGAAAGCAGCCAGCCTTACACCATCAAAGCCAGCGATCTGGCCAAAAAGGAAAAAGAGCTCACGGATTTCCCGCTGATGAAATCCGTGAAAGATACTATCCGTACGCTGGACAATGCTCAGGTAGAGCAGATTGAGCCAGGCCGTGCAGCAAACCCGGCAAACGTGAAACGCGTTGAAGGGATCCTCAAAGAGAGCGACTGGGAATATCTGTTCCCGCTGCGCGCGAAGGATTACAGCTACAGCAACTTCCTGAAAGCCGTAGGTAAATTCCCGGCGCTGTGTGATACCTACAATGATGGTCGCGACAGCGAAGCCATTTGCCGTAAAGAGCTGGCAACCATGTTTGCCCACTTCGCACAGGAAACCGGTGGTCACGAAAGCTGGCGTCCGGAAGCCGAATGGCGTCAGGCGCTGGTCTATGTGCGTGAGATGGGCTGGAGCGAAGGCCAGAAGGGCGGCTATAACGGGGAATGTAACCCGGATGTCTGGCAGGGTCAGACCTGGCCATGCGGTAAAGACAAAGATGGCGACTTCCTGAGCTACTTTGGTCGCGGTGCTAAACAGTTGTCCTACAACTACAACTACGGTCCATTCTCCGAAGCGATGTACGGCGATGTCCGCACGCTGCTCGATAAACCTGAGCTGGTGGCCGACACCTGGCTGAACCTGGCCAGTGCGATCTTCTTCTTTGCCTATCCGCAGCCGCCAAAACCAAGCATGCTGCAGGTTATTGACGGCACCTGGCAGCCGAACGATCACGATAAAGCCAACGGCCTTGTCCCTGGCTTCGGCGTGACCACCCAGATCATTAACGGCGGCGTAGAGTGCGGTGGCCCGACTGAAATTGCCCAGTCTCAGAACCGTATCAAATACTACAAAGAGTTCGCTAACTACCTGAAAGTCCCTGTACCGGCTGACGAAGTGCTTGGCTGTGCCAACATGAAGCAGTTCGATGAAGGTGGCGCAGGCGCCCTGAAGATCTACTGGGAACAGGACTGGGGATGGAGCGCAGATACCCCTGATGGTAAGACCTATGCTTGCCAGTTGGTGGGTTATCAGACGCCATTCAGCGCGTTTAAAGACGGCGACTACACCAAATGTGTACAGAAGTTCTTCAACGTGAATATCGTGAACGATGATGGCTCAGCCGTGACGCCTGACGAAGATAAGGTGACGCCGACGCCAGACGAAAATGTGACCCCAACGCCTGACGAAAACGTCACCCCAACGCCGGATGAAGATACCGTTCCTGTGCCGGCAAACCACGCCCCGGTGGCGCAGATTGCAGGGCCGATTGGTGCGGTCGAAGCGGGTGCGCAGGTCTCCCTGAGTGCAGAAGGTTCTACCGATGAAGACGGCAATAAGCTGACCTACACCTGGCGTTCCCAGGACGGCCAGACCGTTACCGGCGACGATAAAGCGGTGGTGACCTTCAACGCACCGGAAGCCGCGACGGCGCAGCAGTATGAAATCAGCCTGACCGTCAGCGACGGCGAGCTGAGCAGTACCACCTCGTACCTGCTGAACGTAAAAGCTAAGGCCGCCACACCGTCTCAGGACGAAGGCACGTCTGGCACTTACCCGGCGTGGAGCGCGAACAGTAAGTACAGCGCGGGCGATATCGTGAACAACCACGGTAAACTGTTCCAGTGCAAACCGTTCCCGTACAGCGGCTGGTGTAACAACGCACCAATGTACTATGAACCAGGCGCAGGTCTGGCATGGTCTGAGGCCTGGACGGCATTATAAACAGCAAACGGCAACCGAAAGGTTGCCGTTTTAGTCTTTACTCCCTCTCCCTGTGGGTGTACGGTCCGGGGACATAGTGAACACTTGTTCGGGGACATGGTAGACACTTACAACTAAGGCATAAGAACCCGTTTATGGAGTCGCTTATGCCCTGGGATGCGAGAGATACCATGTCATTACGTACCGAGTTTGTTTTGTTCGCCTCGCAGGACGGGGCGAACATCCGTTCCCTCTGCCGTCGCTTCGGCATTTCACCTGCCACCGGCTACAAGTGGCTTCGTCGCTGGATGGAGGAAGGTTCCTCCGGCCTTCAGGACCGCCCGCGCATACCGCACCATTCCCCGAACCGCTCATCTGACGACATCACTGCCCTGCTGCGTATGGCCCATGACCGCCATGAACGCTGGGGCGCACGCAAGATAAAGCGCTGGCTGGAAGACCAGGGGCACCGTATGCCCGCCTTCAGCACCGTTCATAACCTGATGGCCCGTCACGGCCTGCTGCCGGGCACTTCACCGGGCATTCCCGCCACGGGACGGTTCGAACATGACGCGCCGAACCGGCTCTGGCAGATAGATTTTAAGGGCCACTTTCCCTTTGGCGGTGGCCGCTGCCATCCGCTCACCCTGCTGGATGACCACTCCCGTTTTTCTCTGTGCCTGGCGCACTGTAGCGATGAACGGCGTGAGACCGTGCAGCAACAGCTGGTCAGCGTGTTTGAACGCTACGGCCTGCCGGACAGGATGACGATGGACAACGGCGCCCCGTGGGGAGACACCACCGGCACCTGGACGGCGCTCGAGCTGTGGCTGATGCGCCATGGTATCCGGGTGGGACACTCCCGGCCGTATCATCCGCAGACGCAGGGCAAGCTGGAGCGTTTTCACCGCAGCCTGAAGACGGAGGTGCTGCAGGGTAAATGGTTCGCGAGTGAGGGCGAACTGCAGCGCGCCTTCGACCACTGGCGGACGGTCTATAACCTTGAACGCCCGCATGAGGCGCTGGATATGGCGGTACCGGGCTCGCGGTATCAGCCGTCATCGCGACGGTACAGCGGCAACACAACGCCCCCGGAATACGACGAGGGCGTGATGGTCAGGAAAGTGGATATCAGCGGAAAGCTGAGCGTGAAAGGGGTAAGTCTGAGCGCAGGCAAGGCGTTCAGGGGAGAACGGGTCGGGCTGAAGGAGATGCAGGAAGACGGCCGCTACGAGGTGTGGTGGTACAGCACAAAAGTGGGGGTGATCGACCTGAAGAAAAAGTCGATCACCATGGGTAAAGGATGTTAAAAAGTGTTCACCATGTCCCCGAACACCTGTCTACCATGTCCCCGGACCGTACAGTGGGAGAGGGCCGGGGTGAGGGCATCAGGCCGCACCCAATTAACTACCGATGCAACTTCCCGTGGTCCCGCAGCCACGCCGCGGTGCGCACAATCCCTTCATCCAGCGTCACAATCGGCTTATACCCCAGCTCATTCTCCGCACGCGAAATATCCAGCGTAAAATCAAAATTCAACTTCGATACGCCGTAATGCGTCAGTGCCGGCTCTTTGGCGGACTTGCTGCCAAAACGCTCCATGCTGCGGGCAATCATATCCAGCATGGGGTAAGGCACCGAGCGAATACGACAGTCAATCTGCAGTTCGTCGATCAGACGCTGCACAATGCTGCGCAGGGTGCAGGGTTCGCCGTTGGTAATGTTATAGGCGCGGCCAGACACCAGATTATCGCTGTCCGGCTGGCTCGCCAGCCACATGGCGTGCACGGCATTTTCGTAGTAAGTCATATCCACCAGCGCATCGCCGCCGCGGGGCAGCAGCACGCTGCCGTAGTGGTGCATCATCTGCGCCAGACGCGGGATAAACACTTTGTCATGCGGCCCGAACAGGCTTTGTGGACGCAGTATCGTAAAGCGCGTATGCGGGTTCGACTGCGCCAGCAGGTCGATCACTTCTTCGCTGGCCGCCTTGCTGCGGGCAAACTCACAGGCAAAACGGGCCGGACGGAACGCTTCCTGGATATCCCGGCGGTGGTGATAGTCGAAGTAGAGCGACGGGGAGGAGATATGAATGAAGTTACGCACGCCCCAGGCGACGGCCCATTCGCCCAGACGGCGCGTGGCGCGCACGTTGGCGAGATCGAAGGCTTCCTGGGTACCCCACGGTGAGGTAAAGCTGGAGCAGTGCCACAGGGTGTCGATTCCGGCGAGCATCACTTTCGCCTGAGAGGAGACCAGCTCCGTCAGATCGGCATGGACAAACTCTGCGCCCATTTTTTGCAGCAGTTTTCCCATCGCTTCGTTGCGACCGGTAGCCCTGACGCTGATGCCCTTGTTGCGCAGAAATTCGACCGCATTTCGGCCTAAGCCGCTGGTCGCCCCGGTAACCAGTACCTTCATATCAATCCACTGTGTTGAAAAGAATTTCGTGCGCATTCTTTCGTGAATTACGGCGCTATGCAATGGGAAAGGTGAAAGAAAGAGAGTTTTATTTAGATCTTTTCCGTCTTTTTTTCTGCGAGGTGCGCAATGCGTTTCGCCATCCCACGGAAGATAAACAGGTGCGCCGGGATCATAAACAACCAGTAGAACAGACCGGGCATCCCGTGCGGATGCCACCAGGCGCGGACGTCCAGTTCACGGTAATCGCCTTTGTCTTTCAGGGTGAAGCAGAGCCGTCCCAGACCCGGTGCTTTCATGCCGAACAGCAGCGCCAGCTCTTTTTCCGGTTCGACGATGATGACTTTCCAGCTGTCGACCGTATCACCCACCTCAAGATACGGGCGAGCAGGGCGGCCTTTCGCCAGCCGGTGGCCCACCAGCAGATCCATCGCTCCGCGGGTTTGCCAGAGAATATTGCCGAAGAAATATCGCTCTTTGCCGCCGATCTGGTTCACCACCTCCCACAGCGATGTCAGGCTGGCCGAGGTTTTCACCGTGCAGCCCGCCTGTTTCGGATAATAACCGTACTCCGGCCGCCAGCGGGCAAACGCCTGCGCGTCGTAGCCCCAGTCGCTGGAGTTCACCAGCTTCTCTTCTTCTTTCAGGGTATGGCGTACCGCGTCATCAAAACGGATCAGCGTCTGCGGGATTAATGCGCGCAGTTCGCGATCGTCCGCCAGCAGATCGTGTTTCAGCCCCTGGATCAGCGCTTTTGCAGTGGTCGGCGGCACCGAGGTGATGACATTTAAAAACCACACGGAGATCCAGCGGGTCGGGAAGGGGATGGGGATCAGCCAGCGTCGGCGGCCGCTGACGCGCATAAAATGCTCGAACTGTTCCTGATAGCTCAACACCTCCGGCCCGGCGGCCTCAAGCACGCGGTGCTGTTCGGCGGGATGGTCCAGCAGCGCCACCAGGTAATGCAGCAGGTTTTCCAGGGCAATCGGCGTGGTGCGCGACCGCACCCAGCGCGGTGGCGTGAGCACCGGCAGGTTGTAGACCATATCGCGCATCACTTCGAAGGCGGCAGAGCCCGCGCCGACGATGATCCCCGCCCGCAGTTCGGTGACGGGGATATCCGCACTGCGCAAGGTGTCCGCGGTAAGCTGGCGGGCGCGCAGGTGGTCGGACTGCTCATTTTCGGGCGCCTGGAGCGAGCTTAAAAAAATCACCTGCTTAACCGGCGTTTGCCGCAGGGCATCGCGGACGTTCAGGGCCACCTGACGTTCATGGGCGATAAAATCGCCGCCTTCGCCCATGCTGTGCACCAGGTAATACAGCGTGTCGACCTCTTCCAGCAGCGCGGGCAGCGACTCAGGCCAGTTAAGGTCGACGTTGTGGCAGGTGACGCCAGGCAGGTTTAGTTTTTGCAGGCGTTCCGTGTTGCGTGCCGCCGCCAGCACCTGATGCCCCTGCTGACTTAACGCCGTGGTCAGATGCTGACCGATATACCCGCTGGCACCGAGCACCAGAATACGTTGCGGCACGTTCTGCTCCTTAACGCTGTAAAAACGCCTGCCAGTGTTTTACGACGTCCATTAACTGCTCGCGATTGACGTCGAGGTGCATCACCAGACGCACAACAGGTGACGCGTTGATCAGGACGCCACGCGCTTTCATAAATTCACCAAGCGCAGCGGCGTGGTCATCGCCCACGCGAACAAACAGCATGTTGGTGTCGTGACGCATCACATCGGCACCCACGTCACGCAGCTGCGCTGCCATCCACGCGGCGTTGTCGTGATCGTCCTTGAGACGCGCCACGTTGTTTTTGAGCGCATACAGTCCGGCCGCGGCCAGAATACCGGCCTGACGCATGCCGCCGCCGGTCATTTTACGCCAGCGGTTGGCGCGCTTGATGTAGTCCGCATTGCCGACCAGCAGGGATCCCACCGGGGTGCCCAGCCCTTTAGAGAGGCAGATGGTGAACGAGTCACAATATTGCGTAATCTCTTTTAGCTCGCAGCCGTACGCCACCACGGCGTTAAAGATCCGCGCGCCGTCCACGTGCAGCCCCAGCTTGTGCTCGCGGGTAAACTCCCACGCTGCTTTCAGGTACTCGCGCGGCAGGACTTTACCGTTGTGGGTGTTTTCCAGACTGAGCAATCTGGTGCGGGCGAAATGGATATCGTCGGCTTTGATTTTTGCGGCGACTTTATCCAGCGGCAGGGATCCGTCCGGCGCGGCGTCGATAGGCTGCGGCTGAATGCTGCCGAGCACTGCGGCACCGCCCGCTTCGTACAGGTAGTTATGCGCGCCCTGGCCGACAATATACTCTTCGCCGCGTTCGCAGTGGCTGAGCAGCGCCACCAGGTTGGCCTGCGTTCCGGTGGGCAGGAACAGGGCGGCCTCTTTACCGCTGAGTTCTGCGGCATAGCGCTGCAGTTCGTTCACCGTTGGATCGTCACCGTAGACGTCGTCCCCGACCGGGGCGGCCATCATCTCTTCGAGCATGGCGCGACTCGGTCGGGTAACGGTATCGCTGCGTAAATCAATCATTTCACATCCCTTTAATTAAGAGGTCATGCGAAATGTTTTACCTGAGCCAGTTGGTTTTTGCCAGTTCGATCACCTCATCACCACGGCCGCTGATGATCGCCCGCAGCATATAGAGGCTAAAGCCCTTGGCCTGCTCCAGCTTGATCTGTGGCGGGATCGCCAGCTCCTCTTTGGCGACGACGACATCCACCAGCACCGGGCCGTCGATGGAAAACGCCCGTTGCAGAGCTTCATCCACCTCGGAGGCTTTCTCCACGCGGATACCGGTTATGCCGCAGGCTTCGGCAATGCGGGCGAAGTTGGTGTCGTGCAGCTCGGTGCCGTCCGTCAGATAGCCCCCGGCCTTCATCTCCATTGCCACAAAGCCCAGTACGCTGTTATTGAAGACCACGATTTTCAGCGGCAGCTTCATCTGCACCACCGACAGGAAATCGCCCATCAGCATGCTGAACCCGCCGTCACCGCACATCGCCACCACCTGACGCTCCGGGGCGGTGGCTTTGGCGCCCAGCGCCTGCGGCATGGCGTTGGCCATCGAGCCGTGGTTGAACGAGCCGAGCAAGCGGCGTTTGCCGTTCATCTTCAGGTAGCGTGCCGCCCAGACGGTGGGCGTGCCCACGTCGCAGGTGAAGATGGCATCGTCGTCCGCGAAGTGGCTGATCTGCTGCGCGAGATACTGCGGGTGGATGGCTTTGTCGCTCGGTTTGGCGAGATCGTCCAGACTCTTACGCGCATCGCGGTAATCGCTCAGGGCTTTGTCGAGGAATTTGCGATCCGTTTTCTCTTCCAGCAGCGGCAGCAGGGCGGCAAGGGTGGATTTGATGTCGCCCACCAGCGCCATATCGACCTTGCTGTGTGCACCGATGCTGGCCGGGTTGATATCGATCTGAATGATTTTGGCATCCGTCGGGTAGAACGCGCGATAGGGGAACTGGGTACCGAGCAGAATCAGCGTGTCGGCATTCATCATGGTATGGAAGCCGGACGAAAAACCGATCAGCCCGGTCATGCCCACGTCGTAAGGGTTATCGTACTCGACGTGCTCTTTGCCGCGCAGGGCATGAACAATTGGGGCTTTTAGCTTACCCGCAAATTCAAGGAGCTCTTTGTGCGCGCCCGCACAGCCGCTGCCGCACATCAGGGCAATATTGCTGGCGTAACGCAGCAGTTGCGCCAGCTTTTTTAGCTCCTCTTCGGCTGGCGTCACCACCGGCTGCGGGGCGTGGTACCAGTGGGTGCTCGCCCCTTCCGGCGCGGCCTTGAGTGCCACATCTCCCGGGATGACGACAACGGAAACGCCACGGTTCAGCACGGCTTTGCGCATGGCGATCGCCAGAACCTGCGGGATCTGCTCCGGCGACGACACCAGCTCGCAATAGTGGCTGCATTCACGGAACAGCTCCTGCGGATGCGTCTCCTGAAAATAGCCACTGCCGATTTCAGATGAGGGAATATGGGCGGCAATCGCCAGCACCGGCACGTGATTGCGATGACAGTCAAACAGCCCGTTAATGAGATGCAGGTTGCCCGGCCCACACGACCCGGCGCAGACGGCCAGCTCCCCGGTGAGCTGCGCTTCGGCCCCGGCGGCAAAGGCGGCCACCTCCTCATGACGGGTCGGCATCCATTCGATGGTCTTCATCTTATTCAGGCTGTCGCTCAGCCCGTTCAGTGAATCGCCGGTTACGCCCCAGATACGTTTTACACCTGCCTGTTCGAGGGTCTTCGCTATGTATGCAGCCACGGTTTGTTTCATGGTTGTCCGTCTCCTTTTTGTGATATCGCTTACAAGCTTAGAAGAAAGTCACTGTATTGCCTGCACAATACCCCTCATTTCAGGGTGGTTTTCACCGGCAATGATTCGGCATAATCTGGCGACAGATTGGGTGAAAACGGGAATCATTTCAGATGGTTAAATCATTGTTAATTGCTGTAAACGAAAAGCTAACGTGCGACGATCTCGGCAAACTCTTGTTACGACTTGCCGTCGGTGGGCTGATGCTGTTTCACGGATTACACAAGTTATTTGGCGGTGTGGGCTTCATCGGCGGCCTGCTGGTGGAAAAAGGGCTGCCGGGATTTATTGCTTACGGCGTATTGATTGGCGAAGTGGTGGCACCGATCCTGATCATTGTCGGTCTCTTCACGCGTCCGGCTGCGCTGGTGCTGGCGTTTACCATGATTGTGGCGTGGCTGATGGTGGGCACGGGCAAAACCTTTGCGCTGGACGCCGTCGGTGCGTGGGCCATTGAGAGCCTGGTGTATTTCTTTATCGGTTCGCTGGCGGTGGTGTTTTTAGGGGCAGGGCGGTACGCGGTAGGGAAAGCGCCCGCGTGGCGGTAGGGCAAAAAAAAGCCCGGTGGCGCTGGCGCTTACCGGGCCTACGATGACACGTTTAACGATTACGCGAGCACAAGATCGCCCTGCGGATGGCAGGAACACGCCAGCACATAACCTTCAGCAATTTCTGCATCGGTCAGCGTCATGGTGCTGGTCACGCTGTACTCCCCGGAGACTACCTTCGTTTTACAGCATCCGCATACGCCCGCGCGACAGGCAGCCACCACCGGCACCTTATTGCTTTCCAGCGCCTCCAGCAGCGTGGTGCCGACGCGGCCAAAGAAGGTTTGTGCCGGTTGCAGTTTGGTGAACTGAATCCCGCTGGTTGCCGCCTCCGCCACCGGCGTGAAGAACTGCTCTTTGCAGAAGCGGGTTACGCCCAGGGCTTTCACTTCCTGTTCCACAATCTCCATATACGGTGCCGGGCCGCAGGTCATCACGGTACGGTTCGCTATATCGGGCACGCGTTGCAGCAGCGCGCGGCTCAGACGTCCCTCGACAAAACCGTGCGTCGCGTTGTGCTCCGCCACCAGCGTCACCGGGTAGTTGCGCCACTCATCGGCAAAGATCACATCGTCCGGCGAGCGCACGCTGTAGATCACCTGCACGTCGGCCTGCGGGCGGTTTTTGGCCAGCCAGCGACGCATTGACATGATCGGCGTGACGCCACAGCCCGCGGCCAGCAGCAGGAATTTATCTTCGCTTTTGTCGTCACAGGTAAATTCCCCCTGAGCGTCAGACAGCCAGATGTAATCCCCGCGCTTGACGTCACGCGTGAGCCACTGCGAGCCTGCACCGTCATCGATGCGGCGGATAGTGAGCGTAATGTATTCGCTGACGCCCGGCGTCGAGGAGATCGTATAGGCGCGCAATGTGTCCGCGGCGTTGCGGACACTGACCAGCGCATACTGACCGGCACGGTACGGATAGTAGTCATGGCATAGCAGCGACAGCGTCCACACATCCGGCGTCTCCTGATGGATGTGATGAACCTGCATCCGCCACGGACATTGTGAGGTTGGCATGGTCATGAAATACTCCTTACGCGCTCAGCAGTTGTTGCATATCTTCTTCTACGGTGGTCACGGAACGCAGACCGAATTTCTCGTTCAGCACGGCCAGCAGGTCCGGCGTCAGGAAGCCTGGCGCGGTCGGGCCGGTGACGATATTGGTTACGCCCAGAGAGAGCAGGGTCAGCAGGATCACAATCGCTTTCTGCTCGAACCAGGAGAGCACCAGCGACAGCGGCAGATCGTTCACGCCGCAGCCCAGTTTCTCCGCCAGCGTGACCGCCAGAATGATGGCTGAATAGGCATCGTTACACTGACCAGCATCCACCAGACGTGGCAGCCCTTCAATGTTGCCGAAGTCCAGCTTGTTGAAACGGTATTTACCGCAGGCCAGCGTCAGGATCAGGCAATCTTCCGGCACGCGGGTGGCGAAATCGGTGAAGTAGTTACGCTCACCGCGCGCGCCGTCACAGCCGCCAATCAGGAAGATGTGGCGCAGCTTTTCACGGCTGACAAGGTCAATCAGCGAGTCTGCGGCGCCGAGCAGCGTTTCGCGGCCAAAACCGACGGTGATGAGGTGCGGAATTTCGCTGTACGGGAAGCCCGCCATCTGCTGCGCCTGGGCGATCACCGGACCGAAATCGTCACCTTCAAGGTGGCTCACGCCCGGCCAGCCGACGATGCTGCGGGTCCAGATGCGGTCATCATACGCGCCGACGGTCGGGTCGATGATGCAGTTAGAGGTCATCACAATTGGGCCCGGGAAGCGGGCAAACTCGACCTGCTGATTCTGCCAGCCGCTACCGTAGTTCCCGATCAGGTGTTTGAATTTACGCAGTTCCGGGTAGCCGTGTGCGGGCAGCATTTCGCCGTGGGTATAAACGTTAACGCCGGTGCCTTCGGTCTGCTTCAGCAGGTTGTAGAGATCTTTCAGGTCGTGGCCGGAGATGAGAATACATTTGCCTTCGGTCGCTTTCACGTTGACCTGGGTTGGCGTTGGGTGGCCGTAAGTGCTGGTCTCACCGGCATCCAGAATGCTCATCACGCGGAAGTTCATCTGGCCGATTTCCATGGAGCACTCAAGCAGCGCATTCATATCGGCAGGCCAGGTGCCCAGCCACGCCATGATTTTGTGGTACTGCGCGTAGATGTCGTTATCGTACTGGCCAAGCACGTGTGCGTGCTCCATATAGGCTGCGGCACCTTTCAGGCCGTACAGGCACAGCAGGCGCAGGCCGAGAATGTTCTCGCCAATCGCCGCTTTGTCTTTGTTCGGGGTAAATTCTGCGGCCTGACGCTGCAGCTCGCCCAGATCGTCGCTCACCAGCTGCAGTTCTGACATCGGGTTGTCCACGCGGGCACTGGCATCGGCATTCAGGCACTGTGCTTTCAGCGCTTCGCGCAGGGCAATCGCTTCACGGGCGTACCCGACAATGCGCGGCGAATCAAAGTTAACGTTAGTCAGCGTGGAGAAAAAGGCGCGCGGCGCAAAGCTGTCTACGTAGTGGTCGACAATACCGTACTCGCGGGCTTTGAATGCCCAGGCGGAAAGCCCCTGCAGGGCAGCAATCAGCAGATCCTGCAGGTCTGATGTCTCTGCGGTTTTACCGCACATACCCTGCGCGTAAGAACAGCCATTGCCTGCCGGGGTACGGATAGTTTGTTCACATTGCACACAAAACATAATCACACCTGTTAAAGTTATATTTGATATACATGTTTAAGGTTATGCCTGTGCCACAACGCTGAAAAGGGCTTTCTTGTACTAAGTGGAGGGAGATTGATTTAGCGCAATTTTGGCGGCAGGAGCCCTACCGCCAGAGAGGTATCAGGCGGAGAAAAAGGCCATCAGAACAGGCACCAGCAGGCTCAGAATAAAACCGTGCACAATGGCGGCGGGCACCATCTCCAGACCCCCTGAACGTTGTAATACTGGCAGGGTAAAGTCCATCGACGTGGCACCGCACAGACCCAGCGCGGTAGAGCGGCTGCGGCGAACCAGACCCGGGATCAGCATGATGGCGATTAACTCCCGCGCCAGGTCGTTAAAGAAGGCGGCGCTGCCAATCACCGGACCGAATGATTCGGTCAGCAGGATACCGGAAAGGGAATACCAGCCGAATCCGGAGGCCATGGCCAGCCCGGTTTTCAACGGCAGGTCGAGAAGAAAGGCGTTAATCACCCCGGCGACCATTGAGCTGGCGACCACGATAACGGCAACAATCATTCCCCGACGATTCAGGACAATCTGTTTCAGCGTCATGCCATTATTGCGTAACTGGATACCAATAAGGAACAGCAGGAAGATCAGGGTATATTCGCTGGCTTCGGTGGCGTGCTGTAAAAAAGACCATCCGGTGAGCCCAAGCACAAAACCGAGCACCACGACGCCGCACAGTTTTAATGATTCCAGCGCCATCGCAATTCGGGAGGGCAGTTTTTCCTGATGGTGGTGGTTTTTCCACGGAATAGTACGCTCAAGCCAGAATAACGCGGCGATATTGCAGAACAAAATAACCACAACAGTCACGGCAGAATAATGCAGGATCGCCAGCAGATTGGTCGCCAGGTTATCCAGAAAGGCCAGGCTAATCCCCATAAAGAAAAGAATGACGTAAACAATCCAGCTGAGAAAACGGTTGATAAGCCGTAATGCGGATTCACGACGCAGCGGAATCAGGTAGCCCACGATTAAGGGCAGGAGAATAATGAGGAGTCCTGAAAACATGAACAACCGGTCCTTGTGAGTATCTGTTAAGCGCCAGAGACACTACCCAATAAAGGCTGTTCAGTAAAGCGGCAAAAAGAAAGCCGGGTGGCGGCTGCGCCTTACCCGGCCTGTTGTCCTCACCCCGGCCCTCTCCCACAGGGAGAGGGAGGGAAAGATTAATCGCGTTTTTCCAGCAGGGTGCGATACAGCACGCCGCCCAGAATACCGCCGACGATCGGCATAACCCAGAACAGCCACAGCTGCTCAAGTGCCCAACCGCCCTGGAAGATGGCGACAGCGGTACTGCGCGCCGGGTTCACAGAAGTGTTGGTCACCGGAATGGAGATCAGGTGGATCAGGGTCAGTGCCAGACCAATGGCGATGGGCGCGAAGCCCGCAGGGGCGTATTTGTCGGTCGCGCCGTGGATCACCAGCAGGAAGCCGGCGGTCAGCACAATTTCAATCACAATGGCGGAGAGCATGGAGTAGCCGCCAGGCGAATGCTCACCGAAGCCGTTGGACGCAAAACCGCTGGCTGCGGCGTCAAAGCCGGCTTTACCGCTGGCAATCACGTACAGAACGCCTGCAGCAATAATACCGCCCACGACCTGAGCGACAATATAACCAATGACCTCTTTGGCCGGGAAACGACCACCGGCCCATAAGCCTAATGTCACAGCCGGGTTAAAATGACCACCGGAAATATGTCCCACGGCGAAGGCCATGGTTAATACCGTTAAACCAAATGCCAGCGCGACGCCGACAAAACCAATGCCGAGTTCCGGAAATGCTGCTGCCAGAACGGCACTACCGCAGCCACCAAACACCAGCCAGAATGTACCAAAGCATTCTGCTGCTAATTTTCTGAACATAACCACCTCAATAAACTTCCGCACGCTTTCCCGCGCGCGGGATATATCGCCATAAAGGGATGACGACTCAAAGAGCCCGTATTTTAAAAACCATTAACACCCCTTCGCCACTTAAATAAATTCGGTTAATTTGATTTAAGGCAATGTGATGTCGATCCTTGTTCAAACTGGAGGTGAATAGAGCATAGTCCAATTTGCGGGCAATAGTTTGTTGTGCTGTTGAAACTATTTCAAATGAAACTTGCCACGTAAATTCTTAATTTTTTCGCGCCTGCAAAGAATAATCGGGACGTATGGCAGTGTTCTGCACGGCATCCTCCCGCTATACTGCTGATAACTTAAAGGAAAAAGTGGTCATTTCTCGGGGGATGTATGCTTCTCGAACGTGTGGATATTGTCGGGTTTCGCGGTATAAACCGCCTGTCACTGCATCTGGAGCAGAACAACGTCCTGATCGGTGAGAACGCCTGGGGTAAGTCCAGCCTGCTGGATGCGCTGACGCTGCTGCTGTCGCCCGAAGGCGATTTGTACCACTTCGTGCATGACGATTTCTGGTTTCCGCCCGGCGATGTCAACGGCCGCGAGAAGCATCTCCATATTATTCTGACCTTCCGTGAATCCGAGCCGGGGCGTCACCGCGTGCGTCGTTTTCGCCCCATGTCACCGTGCTGGGTTCAGAGCGACGATGGCTTCCACCGTATTTTTTATCGCCTGGAAGGCGAGATGTCAGAGAACGACGGGGTACTGACCCTGCGTGATTTTCTTGACGAAAAGGGCAACCCCATCCCGCTGGACAATATCGACGACCTGGCCCGCCATCTGATCCGTCTCTCCCCGGTGTTACGCTTGCGCGACGCGCGTTTTATGCGGCGTATCCGTAACGGTACTGTGCCAAATATGCCGGAAGTGGAAGTCACCGCCCGCGAGCTTGATTTCCTGGCACGCGAGCTGGTTTCGCGTCCGCAAAATCTCACCGATGGGCAAATCCGCCAGGGGCTCTCTGCCATGGTGCAACTGCTGGAGCACTATTTTTCCGAGCAGGGGACGTCACAATCGCGCCATCGTCTGATGCGCCGCCGTTCCCACGATGAGCAGCGAAGCTGGCGTTATCTCGACATCATTAACCGGATGATCGACCGGCCCGGTGGGCGCACCCATCGGGTGATTTTACTGGGGCTGTTTTCCACGCTTCTGCAGGCCAAAGGAACCGTTCGTCTGGATCGCGATGCGCGTCCGCTGCTGCTGGTGGAAGACCCGGAAACACGTCTGCACCCGATCATGCTCTCCGTTGCCTGGCACCTGCTGAATCTGCTGCCGCTTCAGCGCATTACCACCACCAATTCCGGCGAACTGTTGTCTCTGACGCCGGTCGAGTATGTTTGCCGCCTGGTGCGTGAATCATCGCGCGTTTCTGCTTACCGGCTGGGGCCGGGAGGGATGAATGCCGAGGATGGTCGCCGTATCGCGTTTCATATCCGCTTTAATCGTGCCTCGTCGCTGTTTGCCCGCTGCTGGCTCCTTGTGGAGGGGGAAACCGAGACCTGGGTCATCAACGAGCTGGCGCGCCAGTGTGGTCACCATTTTGATGCGGAAGGGATTAAGGTCATCGAGTTTGCGCAGTCAGGATTAAAACCGCTGATCAAATTCGCCCGGCGGATGGGCATCGAATGGCACGTGCTGGTCGACGGCGATGAGGCGGGGAAAAAATATGCGTCTACCGTGCGCAGCCTGTTAAACGATGAGCGAGAAGAGGAGCGCGACCATTTAACCATGCTGCCGGCGATGGACATGGAGCACTTTATGTATCGCCAGGGGTTCGACGATGTGTTCCACCGGATAGCGATGGTGCCGGTCGATGTGCCGATGAACATGCGGCGCGTGATTGCCAAAGCGATCCACCGCTCTTCAAAGCCGGATTTAGCCATTGAAGTGGCGACAGAAGCGGGAAGGCGGGGGGTGGAGTCAGTGCCGACGCTGCTGCGCAAAATGTTCTCCCGCGTCCTGTGGCTGGCACGCGGGAAAGCCGATTAACGCCGGGTTGCCTGGGTGACCTGCTCCGTCAGGCTATCCAGCAGCTCATAGCGGCGGCGGTATTCAGCCCGTTTTTTACTGGCAATCTCTTCCATGGACTTACGCGGCATGGCAAGCGGTAGCACGAAGTTACCGTTATCCTGTTTGTGTCCGCCGAGGGAGATCCAGAAGCTGTCGTAATCCGCCAGCAGTTTCCCCTCTTTTTTCTTCCGGTAACGCCAGCTGCGATAGATGTGGGTGGCATTACTCACCGCGACAATCTGTTCCACCGGGAAAGCTCCGCCAAGCGTCATCGCGGTTTCAACCAGCAGACGTTTCGGGAACAGGCCATGGCACGCCTTGGTTGCTTTCTGGATCAGCTCATGCGGAACGTGGGCTTTCGCCCCCTGCAGGCCGCCGATAAAGAGTGTGCTTTTGCCTTCAAACGGGCACAGCGTAAACGTTATTTCCGCCAGCACGGTATCCTGATGATCACAGAAGACGAGGGTCGCTTCTCCTTCTTTATCCAGGAACGCATCGGCGCATAACCGAACGGTAAATTGCTGTTCATCCTTACCGGTTAAAGTCAGGAGCGTCACGCCCTGTTTAGAAAGATAGCCTTTGAGCAGCGCGGCCGGCAGGTGGTTGCTCATGGTCTGGTAGTGCCAGTTCAGGGCTTCCAGCGCATGCGGGCGATCCATATTCACGGTCAGCCACGGGCGGTGCAGGCGGCACGGCAGACCGGGCTGAACCTGCAGTATTTGCATCAGACGAGGCTGCTTTGCCAGGCTTGAGAGCAGGCGCGCGGTGCTGAGGGGCGTCGCCAGGGTGCGAAGCGCAAACTTACGTCGATAAGCAGGGTTTTGCCATGCCAGACCCGGCGTAATGGCACCGGTGACCAGGTTTTTAAACAGCTGCCAGCCGGATTTTGGCTGTGACGGAGTGGAATGGGGTGTATCGACGATGGAAGACATGTGAGATCCTGCTTCTTATGGAATGGCGTTATTTCAGCAGGCCCTTTGTCAACGTCGTGTCAACAAATCCAGGCATTTCCCGAAATCAGGGGTTTCGTTGAGGAGTGGTTTAGATAGAATCAACGTTGATGAAAGCCAGAACAATTATTTGGAATATTTATGAACCTTAAGGGAAAACGCAGAAAGTGGTTTCTGCTGCTGGCGATAGCGGTGGTAGCGGGTGGGTACTGGTTGTGGCAAGTGCTCAACGCGCCTGTTCCGCAGTATCAAACACTGATCGTCCGTCCGGGCGAACTGCAGCAAAACGTGCTCGCCACAGGCAAACTCGATGCCCTGCGCAAGGTGGACGTGGGGGCGCAGGTGAGCGGACAGTTAAAAACGCTGTCCGTTGAGATTGGCGATAAGGTGAAAAAGGGGCAGCTGCTCGGCGTTATCGATCCTGAGCAGGCCGAGAACCAGATCCGGGAAGTGGAAGCTACGCTGATGGAGCTGCGCGCGCAGCGTGCGCAGGCGCTGGCGGAGCGAAACCTCGCCCAGGTGACCCTGACGCGCCAGCAGGCGCTGGCCAAAACGCAGGCGATCTCGAAACAGGATCTCGACACGGCCGCCACCGAACTGGCGGTGAAACAGGCGCAGATTGGCACCATTGACGCGCAAATCAAGCGCAATCAGGCTTCGCTGGATACGGCGAAAACCAACCTCGACTATACGAAGATCGTGGCGCCCATGGCCGGGGAAGTGACCCAGATCACCACGCTTCAGGGTCAGACGGTGATTGCCGCCCAACAGGCGCCGAACATTCTGACGCTGGCGGATATGAGCACAATGCTTGTGAAAGCGCAGGTTTCCGAGGCGGATGTTATCCATCTGAAGCCGGGGCAGAACGCCTGGTTTACCGTGCTGGGCGATCCGCAGACGCGCTATGAAGGCGTGCTGAAGGACATTCTGCCCACGCCGGAAAAAGTGAACGATGCGATCTTCTACTATGCCCGTTTTGAAGTCCCTAACCCGCAGGGCGTGCTGCGTCTGGATATGACCGCGCAGGTCCATATTCAGCTTACGGGCGTTAAAAACGTGCTGACCGTCCCGCTTTCTGCGCTGGGAGAATCTGCCGGGGACAACCGCTATAAGGTGAAGGTGCTACGCAACGGCGAAACGCGCGAGCGTGAAGTGGTGATTGGCGCACGCAACGATACCGACGTGGTGGTGGTGAAAGGGCTGGAAGAGGGTGACGAGGTAGTCACCAGCGAAACCCTGCCCGGAGCGGCGAAATGACGGCGTTGCTTGAGCTGACTGACATTCGTCGCAGCTATCCGTCGGGCGATGGTCCGGTGGAGGTGCTGAAGGGCATCTCCCTGCGCGTGGAAGCGGGCGAGATGGTGGCGATTGTCGGTGCGTCCGGCTCCGGCAAATCGACGCTGATGAACATTCTTGGCTGTCTGGACAAACCGACCAGCGGCACCTATCGCGTGGCCGGAACGGACGTTTCCACTCTGGACGGCGACGCGCTGGCGAAGCTGCGCCGGGAGCACTTCGGTTTTATCTTTCAGCGTTACCATCTGCTCTCTCACCTGAGTGCGGCGCAGAACGTGGAAGTGCCGGCGGTGTACGCGGGCGTGGAGCGCAAGAAACGCCTCGCGCGGGCGCAGGCGCTGTTAACGCGTCTTGGCCTGGCGGAGCGGGTAGATTATCAGCCCTCACAGCTTTCTGGCGGTCAGCAGCAGCGCGTGAGTATTGCCCGTGCGCTGATGAACGGCGGGCAGGTGATCCTGGCCGATGAACCCACCGGAGCGCTCGACAGCCATTCCGGCGAAGAGGTGATGGCGATCCTCCATCAGCTTCGCGATCAGGGGCACACGGTCATCATCGTGACTCACGATCCGCAGGTGGCGGCGCAGGCTGAACGCATTATCGAGATCCACGACGGCGAGCTGGTGAGCAACCCGCCGCCTCGTGCGTCCAGAGCGGCCGCGCAAAAAGAAGCCTTGCCTGCTGCAACCGGCTGGGGACAGTTTTCCAGCGGTTTTCGTGAGGCGCTGACCATGGCCTGGCTGGCGATGGCGGCGAATAAAATGCGCACGTTGCTGACCATGCTTGGGATCATCATCGGTATCGCATCGGTGGTGTCGATTGTGGTGGTGGGCGATGCCGCCAAACAGCTGGTGCTGGCGGATATCCGCGCTATCGGGACCAACACCATTGACGTTTATCCCGGGAAAGACTTTGGTGACGACGAGCCGCAATATCAGCAGGCATTGAAATACGACGACCTGGCGGCCATTCAGAAACAGCCGTGGGTCAATTCGGCGACGCCTGCCGTGTCGCAAAACCTCCGCCTGCGGGTGGGTAACGTGGATGTTGCCGCCAGCGCGAACGGCGTCAGCGGGGATTATTTCAACGTCTACGGCATGACCTTCAGCGAAGGGGCCACCTTCAACGCCGAACAGCTGGCAGGCAGGGCGCAGGTGGTGGTACTGGACGCGAACTCGCGCAGACAGCTCTTCCCCAATAAAACCAACGTCGTGGGCGAAGTGATCCTCGTAGGGAACATGCCAGCCACCGTGATTGGCGTGGCGGAAGAGAAGCAGTCCATGTTTGGCAGCAGCAAGATCCTGCGCGTCTGGCTACCGTACAGCACCATTTCCGGGCGGATTATGGGGCAGTCATGGCTGAACTCTATCACCGTGCGCGTCAAGGAGGGTTATGACAGCGCGCTGGCCGAACAGCAGCTTGAGCGGCTGTTAACCCTGCGTCACGGGAAGAAGGATTTCTTCACCTGGAACATGGATGGCCTCTTGAAAACGGCGGAAAAGACCACACGTACTCTTCAGTTGTTCCTGACGCTGGTGGCGGTGATCTCGCTGGTTGTTGGCGGTATCGGGGTAATGAATATCATGCTGGTCTCGGTGACGGAACGTACCCGGGAAATTGGTATTCGCATGGCGGTCGGGGCCAGAGCCAGCGACGTGCTGCAGCAATTTTTGATTGAAGCGGTGCTGGTGTGTCTGGTGGGCGGCGCCATGGGGATTGCGCTGTCGATGATGATCGCCTTTGCTCTGCAGATTTTCTTACCCGGCTGGGAGATTGGGTTTTCACCGGTAGCCATTCTTACCGCATTTTTATGCTCGACCTTTACCGGCATCTTGTTTGGCTGGCTGCCGGCCCGCAACGCGGCGCGACTGGATCCGGTGGATGCGCTGGCTCGGGAATAACCCGAAAATAAAAATGCCAGCCGATCGGGCTGGCATTTTGACGGCGGGATGTACACAATAAAACAGAGAGCTATGCAACCGTTTCTGCTTCAATCGGTACGATAAGGCTTGCGTGATTGCCTTTAGGTCCCTGATGTACATCGAACCGGACGGACTGCCCGGCTTTGAGCGTTCTGTAACCATCCATCTGAATGGTGGAATAGTGAGCGAAGATATCCTCGCCGCCGCCTTCGGGGCAGATGAAGCCAAACCCTTTGGCGTTGTTGAACCACTTAACAGTACCCATTTCCATGCTTCGACATCCTTCGTAAATCTTATAAGTTAAGATGGAATGAACCGGTGGTGGAGTGGGGGCTGTTCAAAACCTCGCCATCTCACGCTTGTACAATTTAGAGAATCGAAAGAAACCGTCAAGCGTTTGGCGCTGGAGATGGGACAATAATCAACCAAAGTTTGAAGCAGTTAACGCTATTGCAACAGTTTGTGACAGACATCGCGGATGACAGTAATAGATGATTGTTATCTAACATCTGAGGTAGATTCAAAGTGGTTATGCAAAATGGGTAAGACCAACGACTGGCTGGATTTTGACCAGCTGGCGGAAGACAAAGTGCGTGACGCGCTAAAACCGCCATCTATGTATAAAGTTATGTTAATGAACGATGATTACACGCCGATGGAATTTGTTATTGACGTGCTACAAAAGTTCTTTTCTTATGATGTAGAACGTGCAACGCAACTGATGCTTACCGTTCATTATCGTGGCAAAGCTATCTGCGGCATCTTTACCGCCGAGGTGGCGGAAACCAAAGTGGCGATGGTGAACGACTATGCGAGGGAGAACGAGCATCCGTTGCTGTGTACGCTGGAAAAGGCCTGATAAGGCATAAAATTGGGGGAGGTGCCTATGCTCAATCAAGAACTGGAACTCAGTTTAAACATGGCTTTCGCCAGAGCGCGTGAGCACCGACATGAGTTTATGACCGTCGAGCATTTACTGCTCGCACTGCTTAGCAACCCATCTGCCCGCGAAGCGCTGGAAGCCTGCTCCGTGGATCTGGTGGCGCTACGTCAGGAACTCGAAGCCTTCATCGAACAAACCACACCGGTGCTGCCAGCCAGTGAAGAAGAGCGCGACACGCAGCCGACGCTCAGCTTCCAGCGTGTGCTGCAGCGCGCGGTTTTCCACGTCCAGTCTTCCGGACGTAGCGAAGTGACTGGCGCAAACGTCTTAGTCGCCATCTTCAGCGAGCAGGAGTCACAGGCTGCCTATCTGCTGCGCAAACACGAAGTCAGCCGACTCGACGTGGTTAACTTTATTTCTCACGGAACGCGCAAAGACGAGCCTAACCAGGCTTCAGATTCCAGCAATCAGGTCAATAACAATGAAGAGCAAGCAGGCGGGGAGGATCGTATGGAAAACTTCACCACCAACCTTAATCAGCTTGCTCGCGTTGGCGGTATCGACCCGCTGATTGGTCGCGATAAAGAGCTGGAGCGTGCGATCCAGGTGCTGTGCCGTCGCCGTAAGAACAACCCGCTGCTGGTGGGGGAATCGGGCGTGGGTAAAACCGCGATTGCCGAAGGTCTCGCCTGGCGTATTGTGCAGGGCGACGTACCGGAAGTGATTGCCGATTGCACCATCTACTCCCTGGATATCGGCTCTCTGCTGGCGGGCACCAAATACCGTGGTGATTTTGAAAAACGCTTCAAGGCGCTGTTAAAACAGCTGGAGCAGGATACCAACAGCATCCTGTTTATCGATGAGATCCATACCATCATCGGTGCCGGTGCTGCTTCGGGTGGCCAGGTGGACGCCGCTAACCTGATCAAACCGCTGCTCTCCAGCGGCAAGATCCGGGTAATTGGCTCGACCACATACCAGGAGTTCAGCAACATCTTTGAGAAGGATCGTGCCCTGGCGCGTCGCTTCCAGAAAATCGATGTCACTGAACCGTCCGTCGAGGAAACGGTGCAGATCATCAACGGCCTGAAACCGAAGTACGAAGCGCACCATGACGTGCGTTACACCGCGAAAGCGGTACGTGCGGCGGTGGAGCTGGCGGTGAAATATATCAACGATCGTCATCTGCCGGATAAGGCGATTGACGTGATTGACGAGGCAGGGGCGCGTGCGCGTCTGATGCCAGCCAGCAAGCGTAAGAAAACCGTCAACGTGGCGGATATTGAGTCCGTAGTGGCTCGTATCGCGCGCATTCCTGAGAAGAGCGTTTCTCAGAGCGATCGCGACACGCTGCGTACCCTTGGCAATCGTCTGAAGATGCTGGTCTTTGGTCAGGATAAAGCCATCGAGGCCTTAACCGAAGCGATCAAGATGGCCCGTGCCGGACTGGGGCATGAGCATAAGCCTGTCGGTTCGTTCCTCTTCGCCGGTCCAACCGGTGTCGGGAAAACCGAGGTAACGGTGCAGCTCTCCAAAGCGCTGGGTATTGAACTGCTGCGCTTTGATATGTCCGAGTATATGGAGCGTCACACCGTCAGCCGCTTGATTGGTGCGCCTCCGGGATACGTGGGCTTTGACCAGGGTGGCCTGCTTACCGACGCGGTGATCAAGCATCCACATGCGGTACTGCTGCTCGATGAAATTGAGAAAGCGCACCCGGACGTGTTCAATATCCTGCTGCAGGTGATGGACAACGGGACGCTGACCGATAACAACGGGCGCAAGGCGGACTTCCGCAACGTGGTGCTGGTGATGACCACCAACGCCGGTGTGCGTGAAACCGAGCGTAAATCCATCGGCCTGATCCACCAGGATAACAGCACCGATGCGATGGAAGAGATCAAGAAGATCTTTACGCCGGAGTTCCGCAACCGTCTGGACAACATTATCTGGTTCGATCACCTGTCTACCGAGGTGATCCATCAGGTGGTGGACAAGTTCATTGTCGAACTGCAGGTTCAGCTTGATCAGAAAGGCGTGTCGCTGGAAGTGAGCCAGGAGGCCCGCAACTGGCTGGCTGAGAAAGGCTACGACCGTGCGATGGGTGCCCGTCCGATGGCGCGTGTGATTCAGGACAACCTGAAGAAACCGCTGGCGAACGAACTGCTGTTTGGCTCGCTGGTGGACGGCGGCCAGGTAACGGTGGCGCTGGATCAGGCGAAGAACGAACTGACGTACGATTTCCAGAGCGCGGCGAAGCACAAGCCGGAAGCGGCTCACTGAGTGTAATATGTGTGTTAAAAACCGGGCATCAGCCCGGTTTTTTTATGCCTGCTTTTCTCCCTCTCCCTGTGGGAGAGGGGCGGGGTGAGGGCAACAGCCCGCAGAGGAATTTTGCGAGGCGCTTTCCAGTTTCGTTCGATGTTGGTTCTGGATTAATCCACAGCCATAAAATGGCGCTTCTGTACGACCCTGGATGACACGACATCAACATTAAAGCCATGAATAAAAAAAGGCCGGGATTATCCCGGCCTTTTTTAATATTCATCTGCCATTACAGGCGAAAACAATTAGCGACTACGGAAGACAATGCGGCCTTTGCTCAGGTCGTACGGGGTCAGTTCAACAGTCACTTTGTCGCCCGTCAAAATGCGGATATAGTTTTTGCGCATTTTACCGGAGATGTGCGCAGTTACCACGTGACCGTTTTCCAGCTCTACGCGAAACATGGTGTTAGGCAACGTATCAAGTACGGTACCCTGCATTTCAATATTGTCTTCTTTGGCCATCTAATCCTCTGGGGTATCACTACCAAGTTTTGAACCGGCAAGATAATGCCGAAATTCATCAATTAAGTAAAGAATTGCGCGTTTAAAACGCAGCAAAACAGTTTCGGCGCATTGCCCAAGCGTCACGGTACAACCGAACGGAAAGCGCATTCGTAAAGGGGATACAACAGGATAAACGTCAGGACGTTATCTGAAGCGAAGGTCCCAAACGGCGGCGGGGCAACAGGCAGAAGCTACTCTGCGGCATAATTATAACACCCTCATAAAAAATATGCGGAAAACATTTAGGCATTGGGCATAAAGAGTGTTCGTGGTACCCAAAAATCGCGCGGCAGCTTCTCCTGACGGCAGTTATCCAGGTGCTCAATGTAGTGGCGGCGGGAGATTTCAACAGCACCGAGGGAGGCGGTATGCTCGTTCAGAACCTGACAATCCAGCAACTGCCCGCCGCGCTGAGCAAACTCCTGGCAGAAAACCAGCAGGGCCGTTTTCGAGGCGTTTACCGCACGGGAGAACATCGACTCACCGCAGAACAACGTCCCCTGCGCGACGCCGTACATACCGCCAACAAGTTCGCCACCTTCCCACACCTCAATGGAGTGGGCATAGCCAAGCTCGTGCAGTTGATGATAGGCGGTGATGATATCGCGGGTGATCCATGTTCCTTCATGACGTTCTTCTGCGCACCCCTCAATCACCTCGCCAAAGGCATGATTCAGCGTGACCCGGTACGGTGACTTAGCGTGGAAACGTTTCATGCTGCGGCTCAGATGAAACTCTGCTGGCCACAGCACAGCACGCGGATCGGGAGACCACCATAAAATAGGGTCGCCAGGTGAAAACCACGGGAATATGCCGCGCTGGTAGGCCATCAGGAGCCGGGCAGGGCTGAGGTCGCCGCCAAGCGCCAGCAGCCCATTGGGTTCACGCAGCGCTCCCTCTGGCGACGGGAACGCAATGTTATGACGAGAAAGCTGGACCAGGCGCATGACAGCAAAACTCCAGTACGCGAGTGAGGACGCTACAAATATAGTCTACAGACGCTGTTTAAACTGGTAGTAGCGACCCTGTTTCGTCAACAGCTCTGCGTGACTACCTTGCTCAATAATGTGTCCGTTGTCCATCACAATTATCTGATCAAAACTCGCCAGTCCGCGCAGACGGTGTGTCACCATCAGCACGGTTTTACCGGCCATAACATTCGCAAGTAAATCAAGGATCTGGCTTTCAGTTGTCGCATCAAGCCCTTCTGTGGGCTCGTCGAGCAACATCAGCGGCGCATCATGCAGCAGCGCGCGCGCAATCGCCAGACGACGCAGTTCACCGCCAGACAGTTGACGACCGCCTTCACCCAGCCAGCTGTTCAGGCCATCGTCTTCAAGCAGCTTATGCAGCCCGACCTGCTCCAGCATGGCGCGAAGAGCATCATCAGAGGCGTCCGGCGCGGCCAGCAGCAGGTTATCACGCAGCGTGGCGCTAAAGAGGTGTACGCGCTGCGGAACCACGCTGACAGTTTTGTGCAGCGCCTGTTCGCTGAAGTCGGTCAGCGGTGTACCGTTAAACTGGATTTGACCCTGCTGCGGATCCCAGGCTCGCGTTAACAGCTGCAAAAGCGTGGATTTGCCGCAGCCGGTACGGCCGAGGATCGCAATCCGCTGACCCGCATCCACAGCGAGGCTGATGCCTTCCAGCGCATTCTGTGCCTGCTTGTCATAGGCGAAGGTGACGTTATTGAGCGTCAGGGCAACCTGCTCAGGCGTGGCCGTTTGCTCTGCGGTGAACTTCACCTCCGGATCCTGCTCCGCAATCTCTGTGATGCGCAGGGCAGAGGCGATCACCTGGCCGAGATGCTGGAACGCGCCTGTCACCGGTGCCAGGGCTTCAAAGGCCGCCAGAGCGCAGAAAACGAACAGGGCAATCAGGGGACCGGGCTGTGCGTTATTACCCACGCCGCCCGACGCCATCCACAGCATCGCAATGACCGCGATACCGCCGATTAACATCATAAGCGCCTGAGAGAACGCGGTAAGCTCAGACTGACGGCGCTGGGCTTCATGCCAGTTGAGCTCCGTGTTCTCCATACGCGCACGATAGCGCTCGCTGGCGCCAAATATCGTCAGTTCTGCCTGCCCCTGTAACCAGGCGGTGAGCTGCTGGCGGTACTCCCCGCGCAGACGCGTCAGGTTCTCTCCGGTGGATTTACCCGCGCGGTAAAACAGCGGCGGCAGGATAATGAGCGTCAAAAGCATGATCCCGCCCAGCGTCAGCGCAACAGAGACATCCAGCACCGACAGGCCCAGCGTGACCACCACAATCACCACAAACGCGCCGACTATCGGGGAAATCACGCGCAGGTAGAGGTGATCCAGGGTGTCGACATCCGCAACCACACGGTTGAGCAATTCCCCCTGACGAAAACGCGCCAGTCCGGCAGGGGAGAGGGGCAGCAATTTACTGAAGGTGTAGATACGCAGGTGTTGCAGCACGCGGAACGTCGCGTCATGGCTGACCAGTCGCTCGAAATACCGTCCTGCCGTGCGGGTAATGGCGGTGCCGCGTACGCCTGCCGCCGGAAGCATATAGTTGAAGCTGTACAGCCCGGCAACGCCCGCGACGGCAGAGGCGGACAAGAACCAGCCGGAAAGCGTGAGCAGGCCGATGCTGGCAAGCAGGGTCACGATCGCCAGCACGATGCCCAATGTCAGCATCCACTTGTGGCGTTTATAGAGCGCGAGATAGGGAAGCAGGGCACGCATCAGATGTCCTCCTGACGATTCGCCAGCAGGGCCGCGAAGGGGCCCTGCGCGGTAACGAGAGAGGCGTAATCGCCTTGCTCAACAATACGACCGTTTTCCATGACCCAGATCTGGTCCCAGTCGGCAATGCCTTCCAGCTGATGGGTAACCATCAGGGTGGTTTGCTGCAATGAGGCGGCGTTCAGGGCAGCCATCACGCGCTGCTCACTGTGTGCATCCAGGCTGGCTGCGGGCTCGTCCAGCAGCATCAACTGACATGGATTAAGCAGTGCGCGGGCGACCGCCACGCGCTGCGCCTGGCCCACGGACAACCCGGCAGACTGATCGCCGACAACGGTATCGACACCCTGAGGAAGCAGCGGCAGAAACTCGCTGACCCAGGCGCGGTCGAGAACAGATTGCAACTCATCTTCACGTGCATCCGGACGAGCCAGCAGGACATTTTCCCGTAGCGTCGGGGCAGGAAGCTGAGGGTTTTGCCCCACCCAACTGAGCTGTTTACGCCAGGCGTCCGGATCGAGATCGCGCAGTTCGGTTTTGTTGATTCGCAGTGAGCCGGTATAGGCCATAAAACCGGATAACGCATTGATCAGCGAGCTTTTTCCTGAACCGCTGGTACCCACCAGTACCGCACGTTGCCCGGCAGGCAGAGTGAAGTTCAGTGGGCCTGCCAGCACTTTCCCTTCAGGTGACAGGATAGAGAAATCACGGGCTTCAAGGGTTACCGCTTCTTTGGCGTTCAGCGTAACCTCTCCACGTTCCGGATGCGCGAGTGGCGTCTCCATAAACGTTTTCAGGCTGTCAGCCGCGCCAACCGCCTGCGCTTTGGCATGGTAAAAGGTACCAAGATCGCGAAGCGGCTGGAAAAATTCCGGAGCCAGGATCAGCGCCAGGAAACCGGCCGACAGGGTCACCGCGGTGCCGTAGTGGCCAAAATCCAGGGCGCCAAGATAGGAGAAGCCAAAATAGACCGCCACGAGGGCAATCGACAGAGAGGTAAAGAATTCCAGTACCCCTGATGACAGAAACGCCAGACGCAACACTTCCATCGTACGCTGACGGAAGTCCTGCGACGCCTGGCGAATATTTTCGGTTTCCGCTTCACCCCGGCCAAAAATGCGTAACGTTTCCATGCCGCGCAGACGGTCAAGGAAATGGCCGCTCAGGCGACCCAACGCAAGGAAGTTACGCCGGTTAGCATCGGCCGCTCCCATCCCGACCATCGCCATAAACAGCGGGATCAGCGGGGCGGTACCCAGCAGGATCAGCGCCGCCACCCAGTTGATTGGGAAAATGGTTATCACAATCAGTAGCGGAACGAACACGGCCAGCGCCATCTGTGGAAGATAGCGGGCATAGTAGTCATGCATATCATCAATCTGTTCAAGGATTAACGTTGCCCAGCTTCCGGCAGGTTTTCCCTGGATCCACGCGGGTCCGGCTTCCTGAAGACGGTCAAGCACCTGCCGGCGAATTTCGTAGCGAATATGCTGCCCCGCGTGAAACCCAACGCGTTCGCGCAGCCAGACGACCCAGGCACGCAGAATAAAAACCAGGATCAGGACAATGAAGGGCAACAGAAGCGCTTCACGCGGAATGTTCTCCATGATCATATGATTAAGAATGCGGGCCAGCAGCCATGCCTGGGCAACAATCAACAGACCACTGATCAGTCCCAGAAGACGGGAAATCATGAGCCAGCGGCGGGAAAGAACGCTCTGCTGTTTTAGCCAGCGTGTTAACTCTTGTTGACGGGTTTTTTCCATTGCGTGCTTTGCAGGTGATGTTATTAGAAAGTGGGCAGCGCAATGTTACAACGGGGAGACAATAAAGGCGACTTATCGCCGCCTTTATTTACGTTTGTTACTGACTTGTAAAGATTATTTACCTTGTTCAGCCAGACCATCAAGGTAGCGTTCAGCATCCAGCGCGGCCATACAACCGGTGCCTGCAGAGGTGATCGCCTGACGGTAAATGTGGTCCATTACGTCACCGGCAGCGAACACGCCCGGGATGCTGGTCTGGGTCGCGTTGCCGTGAATACCGGACTGTACTTTAATGTAGCCGTTTTCCAGTTCCAGTTGTCCCTCGAAGATCGCCGTGTTCGGGCTGTGGCCGATAGCCACAAACAGGCCCGCCACTTCCAGCGTTTCGACGTTATCGGTGTTCTGGGTATCACGAATACGCAGACCGGCAACGCCCATCTGATCGCCCGTCACTTCTTCCAGCGTACGGTTGGTGTGCAGCACAATGTTGCCGCTCGCCACTTTATCCATCAGACGTTTGATCAGGATTTTCTCGGCGCGGAAGGTGTCGCGACGGTGGATCAGGTGCACTTCAGAAGCGATGTTCGCCAGATAGAGCGCCTCTTCTACGGCAGTGTTGCCGCCGCCGATGACCGCGACTTTCTGGTTGCGATAGAAGAAACCGTCACAGGTTGCACAGGCAGAAACGCCGCGACCTTTGAACGCTTCTTCTGATGGCAGGCCAAGATAACGGGCAGAGGCACCCGTGGCGATGATCAGCGCGTCGCAGGTGTACTCACCGCTGTCGCCCGTCAGGCGGAACGGACGGTTCTGCAAATCGACCTTGTTAATGTGGTCGAACAGAATTTCGGTTTCGAATTTAGCCGCATGCTCGTGCATACGTTCCATCAGCAGCGGCCCGGTCAGGTCGTTAGGGTCGCCTGGCCAGTTTTCCACTTCTGTGGTGGTGGTCAGCTGACCGCCTTTTTCCATGCCGGTAATCAAAACCGGTTGCAGGTTAGCGCGTGCAGCATAGACCGCCGCGGTATATCCCGCAGGTCCAGAACCAAGAATTAGCAGCTTACTGTGTTTGGCCGTGCCCATGAGATCCCCATTGTTGTTGGCAGACAGTTGGCAGGATTGTAGGGAATTTGTTGCCGTAAAAAAAGAGCGCAGCAATGTTGATCTCAATCTGTACGATAGGTGATGACGATAAATTGAGCGCTATAACGTCACACTTTCTTCTTAAATTCGCTTGTTTATGAGGCAATAAAATGAGGATTAATACCCCACCGAAATGAATATCCGGCATGTTGTACTAAAAATCGATGTTTTGCTTTGACAATCCCCTGCGCTTTTGCGAAAACATTCAAGGAAGAAAAAAAAACCGCGTTAACCGTGTGCCGCATAGGCATGCACGTAAATGCCATTTTTACCGGGTCAATGAAATCTACGCATGGCGTGGACAGACGCCATACGTGATGTCGGTGACTGCTTTCGGGCAACGGTCTTCTTACCAACAGAACCCGAATCCGCATCGCGTCTAATAGATAACCAGGCGATGTGATGACTAACGGGTACAGGCTCTGAACAGTGATGTGCACAGGGTCCAGGCAGGAGTAGGGAAGGAATACAGAGAGACAATAATAATGGTAGATAGCAAGAAGCGCCCTGGCAAAGATCTCGACCGTATCGATCGTAACATTCTTAATGAATTGCAAAAGGATGGGCGTATTTCCAACGTCGAGCTTTCAAAACGTGTGGGACTTTCCCCGACGCCGTGCCTTGAGCGTGTGCGCCGACTGGAAAGACAGGGTTTTATTCAGGGCTATACGGCTCTGCTGAACCCGCATTATCTGGATGCCTCACTTCTGGTATTTGTTGAGATTACTCTGAATCGTGGTGCACCGGATGTGTTTGAGCAATTTAACGCCGCTGTACAAAAACTTGAAGAAATTCAAGAGTGTCATCTGGTTTCTGGCGATTTCGACTACTTGTTGAAAACCCGCGTACCAGATATGTCCGCCTACCGTAAGCTGCTGGGTGAAACCCTGCTGCGTCTGCCAGGCGTGAACGACACCCGTACCTATGTGGTGATGGAAGAGGTCAAACAGAGCAATCGTCTGGTTATTAAGACGCGCTAACACGGAACAGGTGCAAAATCAGCGTAGTTTGATTACACTCCTGTTAATCCATACAGCAACAGTGCCGGGGAGTCCCGGCGCTGTTGTCCGTTTTAGCAAACAGGCAGGATATGCCTGATACCTGGAGAGCCTTTCTTGAGCCAGGAATACACTGAAGACAAAGAAGTCACATTATCGAAGCTAAGCAGCGGACGTCGGCTCCTTGAGGCGTTGCTGATCGTTATTGCCCTTTTTGCCGTCTGGCTGATGGCAGCCTTACTCAGTTTCAACCCCTCAGATCCCAGCTGGTCACAAACTGCATGGCATGAGCCTATCCATAACTTAGGCGGCGTTCCCGGTGCCTGGCTTGCGGACACCCTGTTTTTCATTTTCGGTGTGATGGCCTATACCATTCCCGTCATTATTATTGGCGGATGCTGGTTTGCCTGGCGCCATCGTCAGAATGACGACTACATCGACTATTTCGCGGTTTCGCTGCGCCTGATTGGCGCGCTGGCGCTGATCCTCACCTCCTGCGGGCTGGCGGCCATCAACGCTGATGATATCTGGTATTTCGCCTCGGGCGGGGTGATTGGCAGTCTGTTGAGTTCTGCGCTGCAGCCTATGCTTCACAGCAGCGGCGGTACCCTGGCATTGCTGTGCATATGGGCGGCAGGATTAACGCTGTTCACCGGCTGGTCGTGGGTGAGCATTGCCGAGAAGATCGGCAGTTTTATCCTCACCATTCTGACCTTTGCCAGCAATCGCACCCGTCGTGATGATACCTGGGTCGATGAAGATGAGTATGAAGACGAGTACGAAGAGGAAGACGATGCGCCTGTACAGCGTCGTGAATCTCGTCGTGCACGCATATTGCGCGGAGCGCTTGCGCGTCGCCAGCGCGTCGCCGAGAAATTTGCCAACCCGCTGGGTCGTAAAACCGATGCGGCGCTCTTCTCCGGTAAACGTATGGACGAGGACGATCATGTTGAGTACCGTTCAGCCGGTGCCGCCGTCGATCCTGATGATGTGCTCTTCTCCGGAAGCCGTGCCACGCCGGGCGATTTTGACGAATACGACCCGCTGCTAAACGGTCACTCTGTTACCGCACCGGTTGCTGCCGCGGCAGCCGCGACCACGGCCGCGCAGGCTTATGCAGCACCGGCAGAAGCCGTGATGCCGTCTGCGCCGGTTCCCGCTCCCGAGTCCGTGATTCAACAGCCTCAGGTAGAGTGGCAAACGGCGCCGGGCGTTCATACGCCAGAGCCGGTTATCGCGCCAGAGCCAGAAAGCTATACACCGGTCCAGCAGGAACCGTGGCAGCAGCCTTATCAGCCTGAGCCCGTACATGAGCCTCAGGGGTATCCGCACTACGAGCAGCCCGTCGCGCAACCGTATCAGGAGTATGTGCCTGAGTCAGTTCAACCTGCCGAGCCGTACGTCGCGCCACAACCAGAACCTGAGGTGGTGGAAGAGGTGAAA
This sequence comes from Enterobacter cloacae complex sp. R_G8, assembly GCF_024599795.1. Lineage (NCBI taxonomy): Bacteria > Pseudomonadati > Pseudomonadota > Gammaproteobacteria > Enterobacterales > Enterobacteriaceae > Enterobacter > Enterobacter cloacae complex sp. R_G8. The sequence goes on along the minus strand of NZ_CP102246.1, from coordinate 3,484,667 downwards.
CCGTCTCGTCCGCCAATGTACTATTTCGAAGAGGTTGAAGAGCGCCGTGCCCGTGAGCGCGAGCAGCTGGCGGCATGGTATCAGCCGGTTCCCGAGCCGGTGCAGGAGCCTGTTGTGAGTACGCCGTCTGTTTCCGTACCGCCAGTTGATCCAACGCCGGTGGTTGCGCCGGTGGCAGAGAGCGTGAAGCAAGCCGCTACCGCCGCATCCGTTGCGGCACCGGTCTTTAGCCTGGCGGCAGGTGGAACGCCACGTCCTCAGGTAAAAGAGGGTATTGGCCCTCAGTTGCCGCGCCCTAACCGCGTGCGTGTGCCAACCCGCCGTGAGCTGGCCTCCTACGGCATTAAGCTGCCTTCTCAGCGTATGGCTGAGGAGAAAGCCCGTGAATCTGATTACGACGATGATGCTGACGAAATGCAGCAGGACGAACTGGCGCGTCAGTTCGCCGCGCAGCAGCACCAGCGCTATGGCGAGGAGTATCAGCACGATCATCCTGCTCAGGCGGACGACGATGATGCCGCAGAGGCAGAATTAGCACGCCAGTTTGCGGCCACTCAGCAGCAACGCTATTCGGGCGAGCAGCCTGCTGGCGCGAATCCGTTCTCGCTGTCGGATTTTGAATTCTCACCGATGAAAGATCTGGTGGATGAGGGTCCGAGCGAACCGCTGTTCACGCCGAGCGTTATGCCGGAAGCCGAGCCGGTGCGTCAGCAGCAGGCCCCTGCGCCACAGGCATACGCCCAGCCGCAGCAGCCTGCACCGCAACCTTATGCGCAGCCACAGCAGCTACAACAGCCGCAGTTCCAGCAGCCTCCGGCACAGCCGCAGGAAAGTCTCATTCATCCGCTGCTGATGCGTAACGGTGACAGTCGTCCGTTGCAACGCCCGAGCACGCCTCTGCCGTCGCTGGATCTGTTAACGCCACCGCCAGCAGAAGTTGAGCCGGTCGATACCTTCGCGCTGGAGCAGATGGCCCGTCTGGTAGAAGCGCGTCTGGCTGACTTCCGCATTAAAGCGGACGTGGTCAACTACTCTCCAGGCCCTGTCATTACCCGTTTCGAACTCAACCTGGCGCCAGGCGTTAAAGCTGCGCGTATTTCAAACCTGTCACGTGATCTGGCGCGTTCCCTGTCGACCGTTGCGGTACGTGTGGTTGAAGTTATTCCTGGTAAACCTTATGTCGGCCTTGAGCTGCCGAACAAAAAACGTCAGACCGTTTACCTGCGTGAAGTGCTGGATAACACCAAATTCCGTGATAACCCTTCACCACTCACCGTGGTACTGGGTAAAGATATCGCGGGTGAGCCGGTGGTTGCCGATCTGGCTAAAATGCCTCACCTGCTGGTGGCGGGTACGACCGGTTCCGGTAAATCGGTCGGTGTGAACGCCATGATCCTCAGCATGCTCTACAAAGCGCAGCCAGAAGATGTGCGTTTCATCATGATCGACCCGAAAATGCTGGAACTGTCGGTCTATGAGGGGATCCCGCATCTGCTGACGGAAGTCGTGACCGACATGAAAGACGCAGCCAACGCCCTGCGCTGGAGCGTCAACGAGATGGAGCGCCGTTACAAGCTGATGTCGGCTCTGGGTGTGCGTAACCTTGCCGGTTATAACGAGAAAATCGCCGAGGCGGCACGGATGGGGCGCCCGATTCCGGATCCGTACTGGAAACCGGGAGATAGCATGGATGCCCAGCATCCGGTGCTGGAAAAACTGCCTTACATCGTCGTGCTGGTGGATGAGTTCGCCGACCTGATGATGACCGTCGGTAAGAAAGTGGAAGAGTTGATTGCCCGTCTGGCGCAGAAAGCGCGTGCGGCCGGTATTCACCTTGTACTGGCGACCCAGCGTCCTTCCGTGGACGTCATTACGGGTCTGATCAAAGCCAACATTCCAACCCGAATCGCCTTTACCGTCTCGAGTAAAATTGACTCGCGTACCATCCTTGATCAGGGCGGTGCAGAATCGCTGCTGGGGATGGGGGACATGCTGTACTCTGGCCCGAACTCCACCTCTCCGGTGCGCGTTCACGGCGCATTTGTTCGCGACCAGGAAGTGCATGCCGTGGTGCAGGACTGGAAAGCGCGCGGTCGTCCACAATACGTTGACGGCATTACCTCCGACAGCGAAAGCGAAGCCGGCGGCGGTGGCTTTGACGGCGGCGAAGAGCTGGATCCGTTATTCGACCAGGCGGTTAATTTTGTTACCGAAAAACGCAAAGCGTCTATCTCCGGCGTTCAGCGTCAGTTCCGTATTGGCTACAACCGCGCGGCGCGCATCATCGAGCAGATGGAAGCCCAGGGCATTGTCAGCGAGCAGGGGCATAATGGTAACCGTGAGGTGCTGGCTCCGCCGCCGTTTGATTGATCTTCAGCGTGTGCAAAGAAGGGTAAATCAGCCAAATTTAAGCATTTTCTTCTGTCACCTGCCTGCGGGCAGGTCCAGAATAGAAAACGGAAACCCCATTTCGGGATGACGTATTTTAAGGATTAACAATGAAAAAAATCGCAATCGCCTGTGCATTACTCACCAGTTTTGTCGCCAGCAGCGTCTGGGCTGATGCGGCCAGCGACCTTAAAAGCCGCCTGGATAAAGTGAGCAGCTTCCACGCCAGCTTCACGCAAAAAGTGACTGACGGCAGCGGTAATGCGGTGCAGGAAGGTCAGGGCGATCTGTGGGTAAAACGCCCAAATCTTTTCAACTGGCATATGACTCAGCCGGATGAGAGCATCCTGGTGTCTGACGGTAAAACCCTGTGGTTCTTCAACCCGTTTGTTGAGCAGGCAACCGCCACCTGGCTGAAAGATGCGACCAGCAATACGCCTTTTATGCTGATTGCCCGCAACCAGGCCAGCGACTGGCAGCAATATAATATTAAGCAGAACGGTGATGAGTTTGTCCTGACGCCGAAAGGCAGTAACGGCAACCTGAAGCAGTTCACTATTAATGTGAGCTCCAACGGTACCATCAATCAGTTCGGCGCTGTTGAGCAGGACGATCAGTGCAGCAGCTATCAGCTCAAATCCCAGCAAAATGGCGCTGTCGATGCATCAAAATTCACCTTTACCCCGCCGCAGGGCGTAACGGTGGACGACCAACGTAAGTAAGAGGCATGAGTGGGCAACCTGTCGCTCGATTTTTCGGATAATGCGTTTCAACCTCTGGCCGCGCGTATGCGGCCAGAAAATTTAGCTCAGTATATTGGCCAGCAGCACCTGCTGGCTGCGGGGAAGCCGTTGCCGCGAGCCATAGAGGCCGGGCATCTGCACTCGATGATCCTCTGGGGACCACCCGGTACCGGTAAAACCACGCTTGCTGAAGTGATTGCCCGCTACGCTAACGCGGACGTTGAGCGCATCTCGGCCGTCACATCCGGTGTGAAGGAGATCCGTGAGGCGATCGAGCGCGCGCGGCAGAACCGTAACGCCGGTCGACGAACCATCCTCTTTGTGGACGAAGTCCACCGCTTTAATAAAAGTCAGCAGGATGCGTTCCTGCCGCACATCGAAGACGGCACCATCTTCTTCATCGGTGCCACCACCGAAAACCCGTCGTTTGAACTCAACTCGGCACTGCTTTCCCGGGCGCGCGTCTACCTGCTCAAATCGCTGACCACCGAGGATATTGAAAAAGTCCTCATTCAGGCGATGGAGGATAAAGCGCGCGGCTATGGCGGGCAGGATATTATCCTGCCAGACGACACGCGTCGGGCCATTGCTGAGCTGGTCAACGGCGATGCGCGGCGGGCGCTGAATACCCTGGAAATGATGGCCGATATGGCCGAAGTCGACGACGCCGGCAAACGGGTGTTAAAACCGGAACTGTTGACCGAAATTGCCGGTGAGCGTAGCGCGCGTTTTGATAACAAAGGCGATCGCTTTTACGATCTGATTTCGGCGCTGCATAAGTCTGTACGTGGCAGCGCGCCGGATGCCGCGCTTTACTGGTACGCACGCATTATCACTGCCGGTGGCGATCCGTTGTACGTGGCGCGTCGCTGTCTGGCGATTGCCTCAGAAGATGTTGGCAATGCCGATCCGCGCGCCATGCAGGTGGCGCTTTCGGCCTGGGACTGCTTTACCCGCGTCGGGCCAGCAGAAGGTGAGCGTGCCATTGCTCAGGCGATTGTCTATCTGGCCTGCGCGCCGAAAAGCAATGCCGTCTATACCGCGTTCAAAGCGGCCATGTCGGATGCACGTGAACGACCGGACTACGATGTGCCGGTGCATCTGCGTAATGCACCAACGAAGCTGATGAAAGAGATGGGGTACGGGCAGGAGTATCGTTACGCCCACGATGAACCCAATGCATACGCGGCCGGGGAGGAGTATTTCCCGCAGGAAATGGCACAAACCCGCTATTATCACCCCACAAACAGAGGTCTTGAAGGCAAGATTGGCGAAAAGCTCGCCTGGCTCGCCGGACAGGATCAAAATAGCCCTATAAAACGCTACCGTTAGTTCAGTCGTTGCGGTAATGTTGGCATTGTATCCCTGTGGCCGCAGGCTGTGGCCACATTTTCCTATTTTAATTCGATAAGCACAGGATAAGCATGCTCGATCCCAATCTGCTGCGTAATGAGCCAGACGCAGTCGCTGAAAAACTGGCACGCCGGGGCTTTAAGCTGGATGTAGATAAGCTGCGCGCTCTTGAAGAGCGTCGTAAAGTTCTGCAGGTACAAACTGAAAATCTGCAGGCAGAGCGTAACTCTCGATCGAAGTCCATCGGCCAGGCGAAAGCGCGCGGGGAAGACATTGAGCCATTACGCCTGGAAGTGAACAAACTGGGTGAAGAGCTGGACCAGGCGAAAGCTGAGCTGGATGTTCTTCAGGCCGAAATTCGTGATATCGCCCTGGCTATCCCGAACATTCCTGACGACAGCGTTCCTGTCGGTAAAGACGAAAATGACAACGTTGAAGTGAAGCGCTGGGGGACACCTCGCAAATTCGACTTCGAGGTTCGCGATCACGTTACTCTGGGCGAAATGCACGCGGGCCTGGACTTTGCGGCAGCCGTGAAGCTGACTGGTTCTCGCTTCGTGGTGATGAAAGGTCAGATTGCCCATCTGCACCGTGCGCTGGCACAGTTCATGCTGGATCTGCACACTGAGCAGCACGGTTACAGCGAAACCTACGTTCCGTATCTGGTTAACCACGATACCCTGTACGGTACCGGACAACTGCCGAAATTTGCCGGCGATCTGTTCCACACCCGTCCGCTGGATGAGGAAGCCGACAGCAGCAACTACGCGCTGATCCCAACCGCGGAAGTGCCGCTGACCAACCTCGTGCGTGATGAGATCATCGACGAAGACGACCTGCCAATCAAACTGACGGCGCACTCTCCGTGCTTCCGCTCTGAAGCGGGTTCTTACGGCCGTGACACGCGTGGTCTGATCCGTATGCACCAGTTCGATAAAGTTGAGATGGTACAGATCGTTCGTCCGGAAGAGTCCATGGACGCGCTGGAAGAGATGACCGGCCACGCGGAGAAAGTGTTGGAGCTGCTCGGCCTGCCGTACCGTCGTATGGCGCTGTGCACCGGTGATATGGGCTTTGGCGCCTGCAAAACCTTCGATCTGGAAGTGTGGGTACCTGCGCAGAACACCTACCGTGAAATCTCCTCCTGCTCTAACGTCTGGGATTTCCAGGCGCGTCGTATGCAGGCACGCTGCCGCAGCAAGTCTGACAAGAAAACCCGTCTGGTGCATACCCTGAACGGCTCTGGTCTGGCTGTCGGTCGTACGTTGGTTGCCGTGCTGGAAAACTACCAGCAGGCGGACGGACGTATTGAGATCCCTGAAGTGCTGCGCCCGTACATGAAAGGCCAGCAGTACATCGGCTAATTCTTTGCCTTACAACAAAAAAGCGCCTTTTGGCGCTTTTTTTATACCCTGGGTTTGATAAGACGCAATACCCCCTCCCTCTAAAGTAGTAATACTCCTCCGAATGAAAGCCAGCATAAAACACGCATAACGCATTTGCTCGTTATCTATAAAACGATATCGCGGTTAATTCCGCCCCTTTTTCTTTGTGAGCAACCAAAGTGAGTCTTTATGAAAATCAAAGCGCCTGAAGCGTTAATGGCTGCCGAGGTCACTCGCCGTGGGTTGATGAAAACCACGGCAATTGGCGGTCTCGCCGTTGCCAGCAGTGCCTTCACTCTCCCTTTTACCCGACTGGCGTCGGCGGCGGATGCATTGTCCCCGGCTACAGCCCCGGAAAATGTGGTGTGGAGTGCCTGTACCGTAAACTGTGGTAGCCGTTGTCCATTACGGATGCATGTGGTGGATGGCGAAATTAAATACGTCGAAACCGACAACACCGGTGACGATAACTACGACGGGCTGCATCAGGTTCGCGCCTGTCTGCGTGGCCGCTCAATGCGCCGCCGGGTTTATAACCCAGACCGTCTGAAGTACCCGATGAAACGCGTCGGTAAGCGCGGGGAAGGGAAGTTCGAGCGCATCAGCTGGGATGAAGCCTACGAGATCATCGCCAGCAATATGCAGCGTCTGATAAAAGAGTACGGCAACGAATCCATCTACCTGAACTATGGCACCGGAACGCTCGGGGGAACGCTGACCCGCTCATGGCCACCAGGCAAAACGCTGGTGGCGCGTCTGATGAACTGCTGCGGCGGTTATCTCAATCACTACGGCGATTACTCTTCTGCGCAGATTGCTGCAGGCCTGAACTACACCTACGGTGGCTGGGCAGACGGTAACAGTCCCTCCGATATCGAAAACAGTAAACTGGTGGTGCTTTTCGGAAACAACCCCGGTGAAACGCGCATGAGCGGCGGTGGGGTAACCTATTACCTCGAGCAGGCTCGTGCCAAATCTAACGCCCGTATGATCATTATCGATCCGCGTTATACCGATACAGGCGCAGGCCAGGAAGATGAGTGGATCCCTATTCGTCCGGGTACCGATGCGGCACTGGTCAGCGCGCTGGCGTGGGTCATGATTACCGAGAACCTTGTCGATCAGCCGTTCCTCGATAAATACTGCGTCGGTTATGACGAGAAAACCCTGCCCGCCAGTGCACCTGCCAATGGGCATTACAAGGCGTATATTCTGGGCCAGGGCAGTGACGGCGTGGCGAAGACCCCGGAGTGGGCATCCACCATCACCGGGATACCGGCGGAACGTATTGTCCAGCTGGCGCGTGAAATCGGTTCAGCGAAACCGGCCTATATCAGCCAGGGCTGGGGGCCGCAGCGCCACGCGAATGGCGAAATCGCCACCCGTGCTATTTCCATGCTCTCCATTCTGACCGGTAACGTGGGTATTCACGGTGGGAATACCGGCGCGCGTGAAGGTTCGTATTCGCTGCCGTTTGAACGGATGCCAACCCTGGAAAACCCGGTTCAGACCAGCATCTCCATGTTTATGTGGACCGACGCCATTGAGCGTGGCCCGGAGATGACCGCCCTGCGCGATGGCGTACGGGGTAAAGACAAGCTGGATGTGCCGATCAAGATGATCTGGAACTACGCCGGTAACTGTCTTATTAACCAGCACTCAGAAATCAACCGCACCCATGAAATCCTGCAGGATGACAAGAAGTGCGAGATGATTGTGGTGATCGACTGCCACATGACCTCATCGGCGAAATATGCGGATATTCTGCTGCCGGATTGCACCGCCTCTGAGCAGATGGATTTCGCGCTGGATGCCTCCTGCGGCAACATGTCTTACGTGATCTTTACCGACCAGGCCATCAAACCGCGTTTCGAGTGCAAAACTATCTATGAGATGACCTCTGAGCTGGCGAAACGTCTTGGCGTCGAACAACAGTTCACCGAGGGCCGTACTCAGGAAGAGTGGATGCGTCATTTGCATGAACTTTCCCGTAAAGCGATCCCTGACCTGCCGGACTTCGATACCTTCCGCAAGCAGGGCATCTATAAACAGCGCGATCCGCAAGGGCATCACGTGGCGTACAAAGCCTTCCGAGACGATCCGCAGGCGAATCCGCTGACCACGCCATCGGGCAAAATCGAGATTTACTCCGAAGCGCTGGCGAACATTGCCGCGACCTGGGAATTGCCGGAAGGGGATGTTATCGATCCACTGCCGATCTACACGCCAGGGTTTGAAAACTATAACGATCCGCTGACCGCGAAATTCCCGCTACAACTGACCGGTTTCCACTATAAAGCGCGTGTTCACTCCACCTACGGCAACGTTGATGTGCTGAAAGCCGCCTGCCGCCAGGAGATGTGGATAAACCCGATGGATGCGAAAGCGCGCGGCATCAGCAATGGCGATCGCGTGCGTATCTTTAACGGTCGTGGCGAGGTGCATATTGAAGCCAAAGTGACGCCGCGCATGATGCCTGGCGTTGTCGCGCTGGGAGAGGGCGCCTGGTACAGCCCGGATGCAAACCGCATCGACCAGGCGGGCAGTATTAACGTACTGACCACGCAGCGCCCGTCGCCACTGGCGAAAGGCAACCCGTCCCACACAAACCTTGTTCAGGTTGAGAAGGTGTAAGGAGTAACCGATGACAACCCAGTATGGATTTTTTATTGATTCCAGCCGTTGTACCGGGTGCAAAACCTGCGAGCTGGCCTGCAAGGATTACAAAGACCTGACCCCGGACGTCAGCTTCCGCCGGATCTACGAATACGCGGGCGGCGACTGGCAGGAGGATAACGGCGTCTGGCATCAGAACGTCTTTGCCTATTACCTGTCGATTGCCTGTAACCATTGTGAAGACCCGGCCTGCACCAAAGTGTGTCCGAGCGGGGCGATGCACAAGCGTGACGACGGGTTTGTGGTGGTGGATGAGGATGTCTGCATTGGCTGCCGCTACTGCCATATGGCCTGTCCGTACGGTGCGCCGCAGTACAACGCCGCGAAAGGCCACATGACCAAGTGCGACGGCTGCCACGACCGCGTCGCCGACGGCAAAAAGCCGATTTGCGTGGAGTCCTGTCCGCTGCGGGCGCTGGACTTCGGTCCGATTGACGAGCTGCGTAAAAAACACGGCCAGCTTGCGGCCGTCGCGCCGCTGCCGTCCGCGCACTTCACGAAGCCGAGCATTGTGATTAAACCTAACGCCAACAGCCGCCCGACGGGAGATACCACCGGCTATCTGGCAAACCCGAAGGAGGTGTGAGATGGGAAGTGGATGGCATGAATGGCCGCTGATGATCTTCACGGTCTTTGGGCAGTGTGTGGTGGGCGGCTTTATTGTGCTCGCTCTGGCGTTAATGAAAGGCGATCTGAAGGCTGAACAGCAGCAGCGTGTGGTGCTGAGTATGTTTGGACTGTGGGTGCTGATGGGGATCGGTTTTATTGCCTCTACGCTGCACCTCGGCTCGCCAATGCGCGCATTCAACTCGCTCAATCGCGTGGGGGCGTCTTCGCTCAGTAACGAAATTGCCAGCGGGGCGATCTTCTTTGCTGTCGGCGGGCTAGGTTGGCTGCTGACAGCCCTGAAAAAGCTTCCTGCGGGGCTGCGCAACGTGTGGCTGGTGGTCACGATGGTGCTGGGTGTGGTCTTCGTGTGGATGATGGTGCGGGTTTACAACACTATTGATACCGTTCCCACCTGGTATAGCGTCTGGACGCCACTGAGTTTCTTCCTGACGATGTTTATCGGTGGGCCGCTGCTGGGCTACCTGCTGCTGCGCGTGGCGGGTGTGGACGGCTGGGCGATGCGCCTTCTGCCAGCCGTTTCGCTGCTGGCGCTGGTAGTCAGCGCAATGGTTGCCCTGATGCAGGGCGCTGAGCTGGCAACCATTCACAGCTCCATTCAGCAGGCCTCAGCCCTGGTGCCAGATTACGGTTCTCTGATGGCCTGGCGTGTCGTCCTGCTGGTAGCGGCGTTGGTATTCTGGATTGCTCCTCAGCTTAAAGGTTATCAGCCTGCGCTACCGCTGTTGTCGCTGGCCTTTGTGCTGGTGCTGGCAGGGGAGTTGATTGGGCGCGGTGTGTTTTACGGTCTGCATATGACCGTTGGTATGGCTATCGCCAGCTGATTTTATTTTTTGTTATAAAAAGCCGGGACATAGCGCCCGGCTTTTCTTTTTTCATTCATGAAATTTTTCGACTGATGTTTCGTAATAAAAATTCCCTGAAATAAATAAAAACAAATAGATAATTAATATCTGTAGCAGGCTTTGCATTAGCAGGATGAGTTTTTTAAATCGACATGGCACATATCGTGCGTGACGCCTGAATCGGTGGATTGACTTTGTTTTTGCCAGTGGCATGATGCGCACGAAATCTGAACTTCCTCACGGTTTTTAATCCATGACCACCTATACCCGGCCAGTGCTTCTGTTGCTCTGTGGCCTCCTTCTGCTGACCCTGGCGATCGCAGTGTTAAATACGCTCGTCCCGCTATGGCTCGCCCATGAAAACTTACCGACCTGGCAGGTGGGTATGGTCAGCTCGTCCTTTTTCACGGGGAACCTGCTGGGCACCCTGATGACGGGAAGTCTGATTAAGCGCGTTGGCTTTAACCGCAGCTATTATCTGGCCTCGCTGATTTTCGCTGCCGGATGTGCCGGGCTGGGCCTGATGGTCGGCTTCTGGAGCTGGATGGCATGGCGCTTTATTGCTGGCGTAGGCTGCGCGATGATTTGGGTTGTGGTCGAAAGTGCGTTGATGTGCAGCGGTACCTCACGCAACCGGGGACGTCTGCTGGCAGCGTATATGATGGTCTATTACGTCGGAACCGTGCTTGGGCAATTGATGGTCAGCAAACTGCCGACCGACCTGATGAGCGTTCTGCCGTGGGTCACGGGCATGGTGCTGGCGGCGATCCTGCCGCTGCTCTTTACACGCATTGTGAATCAGAACAGTGAACATCAGGAAGCGACCCACGTCTGGCCGATGCTGAGACTGCGTCAGGCGCGTTTGGGCGTGAACGGCTGCATCATCTCCGGGATTGTACTGGGTTCACTTTATGGCTTGATGCCGCTCTATCTGAACCACCAGGGCGTCAGTGATTCCGGGATCGGCTTCTGGATGGCGGTAATGGTCAGCGCGGGCATCGTCGGACAGTGGCCGATTGGCCGTCTGGCAGACCGTTTTGGGCGCCTGCTGGTGTTGCGCGTCCAGGTCTTCGTGGTGATTATGGGCTGCCTTGCCATGCTCAGTAATGCCGCGATGGCGCCTGCGCTGTTTATTCTGGGGGCGGCAGGTTTCACTCTTTATCCGGTCGCGATGGCGTGGGCCTGTGAAAAAGTTGAACATCACCAGCTGGTGGCGATGAACCAGGCGTTGCTTTTAAGCTATACCATTGGCAGTTTGCTGGGGCCGACATTTACCGCGATGCTGATGCAGAATTATTCCGACAATTTGTTGTTTATCATGATTGCCAGCGTGTCGTTTATTTATCTTTTAATGTTACTGCGAAAAGCGGGCGAACATCCCACGCCAGTGGCACATGCCTGATGAATTAAAAGCCAGTCATTGACTGGCTTTTTTATCCCCATCACATATAGGAATTTTACGCATTGTTTGTTTATCGCGCCAGGCGATAATTCAGGTGAGTTCTAACACTAAAAGGCAGCAATCATGGCTACACGTCGTTTAACCACTACCGCACTGGCAGTAGTGTTGTCTTTAACGTTTGCTACAGCACCGGTCATGGCTAACCCTGGAAACGGGAATGGCGGTGGTGGTCACGGTAACAGTGGCGGACAAGGTAATGGCGGTAATCACGGCAACGGGAATTCCGGCAATCATGGCAACGGTAAGTCCGATACCCATGGCAATAAAAAAAGTGGTCAGGATAACCCGGGTAAATCGAATAAAAGCGTCAGTGATGATGTTGATGCTCGCGTGAGCTTCGATCATGCTCGTCATCTGGCATTGAACTATGGATTAACGGGGTATGAATCCCTGCCGCCGGGCATTGCTAAAAACCTCGCGCGCGGTAAACCACTGCCTCCAGGTATTGCGAAGAAAACCGTGCCAGCCGACATGTTGGGCCAGCTTCCTTCCTATCCTGGCTATGAATGGCGTGTGGTCGGTGACGATCTGGTTCTGGTCGCGCTGAGTACTGCGATTGTGACTTCCGTAATTAACGGCGTCTTTAAATAAATACAAAGAGGCCCGGTTATCACCGGGCCTCTTTTTTAATACATGACCTTGTGTCCGTATTGTTCCAGAATACCTTTCACGCGCTCCATCGTCTCTTTCTTCGGCGGCTTAACGCCATCAAGCTTATATTCTTCGCCCATCGCCACCCATTTGTGTTTACCCAGTTCGTGATAGGGCAGAAGCTCAATTTTCTCAACGTTGCCCATATCGCGGGTAAATTCGCCCAGGCGATGTGCGGAATCATCATCATCAGACCAGCCAGGAACGACGACATAGCGGATCCAGGTTTTGATACCCTTGGCTGAAATATATTTGGCGAACTCCAGCGTACGGTGATTGGACACACCAACCAGATTCTGGTGGATCTCATCATTCATCTGTTTGAGATCGAGCATGACCAGATCGGTGACTTCAAGCAATTCATCGATGACCGGATCGTAGCGGCGCACAAACCCGTTCGTGTCGAGGCAGGTGTGTATGCCCTCTTTGTGGCAGGCACGGAACCAGTCGCGCACAAATTCCGCCTGAAGAATGGCTTCACCACCGGATGCGGTGACGCCCCCGCCGGACGCATTCATAAAGTGGCGGTAAGTCACCACCTCTTTCATCAGATCTTCAACGGTCACTTCTTTGCCGCCGTGCGTATCCCATGTGTCACGGTTGTGGCAGTACAGGCAGCGCATCAGGCAGCCCTGGAAAAAGGTGATAAAACGGATGCCCGGGCCATCAACAGTGCCACAGGATTCAAAGGAGTGAATGCGACCAATAATTGACATTGCGGTGATATCTCCGAATTTGGCCCATCCAGGGGCCTGTGTAGATGCACAGCTCAAAGGCTATGTCGAGTCTGTTTTGGCTGTTATCCATTCAGTATAGATAGCGGCCAAAAGAGACTGGGGTGGGGAAGAAAAAGGCCCCACTGACGTGGAGCCTTTATTGTACGCTTTTTAACGCGTGATTTCAGTCAATTCCAGTTACATGGACTGAGTGAAAGTACGGGTGATAACGTCCTGCTGCTGTTCTTTCGTCAGGGAGTTAAAACGTACTGCGTAGCCAGATACACGGATGGTCAGCTGAGGATATTTCTCAGGGTGTTCCATCGCGTCGAGCAGCATTTCACGGTTCATGACGTTCACGTTCAGGTGCTGACCACCTTCGATGGACGCTTCGTGGTGGAAGTAACCATCCATCAGACCCGCGAGGTTGGTTTTACGCACTTCGTCGTCTTTACCCAGCGCGTTTGGCACGATAGAGAAGGTGTAAGAGATACCATCTTTCGCGTAAGCAAACGGCAGTTTTGCAACGGAAGTCAGAGAGGCAACAGCACCTTTCTGGTCACGACCGTGCATTGGGTTAGCACCTGGGCCAAATGGCGCGCCAGCACGACGACCGTCTGGGGTGTTACCGGTTTTCTTACCATACACAACGTTAGAGGTGATGGTCAGAACAGACTGAGTCGGGATAGCGTTACGGTAAGTGGTCAGTTTCTGAATTTTCTTCATGAAACGTTCAACCAGGTCAACCGCCATGTCATCAACGCGAGCGTCGTTGTTACCAAACTGCGGGTATTCGCCTTCGATTTCGAAGTCGATAGCCAGACCGTCTTCGTCACGAATTGGTTTAACTTTCGCATATTTGATTGCAGACAGGGAGTCAGCAGCAACGGACAGACCTGCGATACCACACGCCATGGTACGGATAACGTCACGGTCATGCAGCGCCATCAGCGAAGCTTCATAGCTGTATTTGTCGTGCATGTAGTGGATAACGTTCAGTGCAGTAACGTACTGTTTCGCCAGCCAGTCCATGAAGTGATCCATGCGTTCCATGACTTCGTCATAGTTCAGCACATCGCCTTTGATTGGTTCAGACTTAGGACCAACCTGCATTTTCAGTTTTTCATCAACGCCGCCGTTGATAGCGTATAGCATGGTTTTCGCCAGGTTTGCACGCGCACCGAAGAACTGCATTTGTTTACCAACAACCATTGGGCTTACGCAGCATGCGATAGCGTAGTCGTCGTTGTTGAAGTCCGGACGCATCAGGTCATCGTTCTCATACTGCAGAGAAGAGGTGTCGATGGACACTTTAGCGGCGAATTTCTTGAAGTTCAGAGGCAGTTTTTCAGACCACAGAACGGTGATGTTTGGCTCCGGAGAAGGACCCATGGTGTACAGGGTGTTCAGGAAGCGGAAGCTGTTTTTGGTAACCAGAGTACGGCCATCTACGCCCATACCACCGATAGATTCGGTTGCCCAGATTGGGTCACCAGAGAACAGTTCATCATACTCAGGAGTACGCAGGAAGCGAACCATACGCAGTTTCATGACCAGGTGGTCAATCATTTCCTGAGCGTCTTGCTCGGTGATTTTACCTGCTTTCAGGTCACGTTCGATGTACGCATCCAGGAAGGTGGATACGCGACCGAAGGACATTGCTGCACCGTTCTGAGACTTAACGGCGGCCAGGTAGCCGAAGTAGGTCCACTGGATAGCTTCCTGAGCGTTAGTTGCAGGACCAGAGATATCGCAGCCATATTTAGCAGCCATCTCTTTGATCTGACCCAGCGCACGGTGCTGTTCAGCGATCTCTTCACGCAGACGGATAGTCGCTTCCAGGTTTACGCCGTTTTCCAGATCGGACTGCAGGGAAACGAACTGCGCGTATTTGTCTTTCATCAGGAAGTCGATACCGTACAGCGCAACGCGACGGTAGTCACCGATGATACGACCACGGCCGTAGGCATCTGGCAGGCCAGTCAGAACGCCAGATTTACGGCAGTTCAGAATGTCTTTGGTGTAAACATCGAATACACCCTGGTTGTGGGTTTTGCGGTATTCGGTGAAGATTTTTTTCAGCATTGGGTCCAGCTCGCGGTTGTACGCTTTGCAGGAACCTTCAACCATTTTGATACCACCGAACGGGATGATCGCACGTTTCAGTGGTGCTTCAGTCTGCAGACCAACGATTTTCTCAAGGGCTTTGTTGATGTAGCCAGCATCGTGAGAAGTGATGGTGGAAGCAACGGAGGTGTCAAAATCAACTGGCGCGTGAGTGCGGTTTTCCAGTTTTACGCCTTCCATTACGCTGTCCCACAGCTTGGTTGTCGCGTCAGTTGCGCCAGCCAGGAAGGATTCGTCACCTTCATACGGGGTATAGTTTTTCTGAATGAAGTCACGTACGTTTACTTCATTCTGCCAGTCACCTTTCGCAAAACCTTCCCAGGCTGTGGCTAACTTTTCATTAAGCTCGGACATGTAACACCTACCTTCTTAAGTGGATTTTTTATTTACTGCCTGAGATAACCATCAATGATGATCGTCGCCACGCAGGTAAATGACCCAGTATGTCAACCCAACTAACAGACCCCCACCGATAATGTTCCCGATAGTGACAGGGATCAGGTTATCAGTAATGAAATTCATAATAGTCAGGTGAGAGAAACTTTCCGGGGTTGAACCAACTGCAGTCCAGAACTCCGGGCTCGCAAAGTTGCGGATTACAATACCCATTGGGATCATAAACATGTTCGCAATACTGTGCTCGAAGCCGCTGGCAACAAACATCGCAACCGGCAGAACCATAATCATGGCTTTGTCCATCAGGCTACGACCAGAGTAGCTCATCCATACCGCCAGACAGACCATCAGGTTCGCGAGGATGCCAAGTGCAACCGCTTCGATAAATGTGTGGTGCATTTTGTGGTCCGCGGTCTGCAGGACGTTCAGTCCCCAGCCGCCGTTGGCGGTCATATACTCGCCAGAGAGCCACATCAACAAAACAAAGAGCAGACAGCCAATCAGGTTACCAACATAGACGTTAAGCCAGTTGCGCGCCAGTTGACCCCAGGTAATTCTTCCGCTGGCTTTTGCTACGACAATCAGCACCGTTGAGGTGAAGAGGTCGGCGCCGCAGATAACGCACAGAATCAGACCCAGTGAGAAGCAAATGCCGCCAATCAGTTTGGCCATGCCGTAAGGCATCGCGGCAGTACCGGTGGTGGCAGTGATGTAGAAGACGAACGCGATTGAGATGAACACACCGGCCGTGATCGCCAGATAGAACGTCTTCATCGGGTGTTTCGTTGCTTTATAGACACCCGCTTCTTCGGCAACTTTGGCCATCGCAGCAGGGAGTAAAAGATCAAAAGGGTTGTCAGCTTTCACACTAACTCTCTCTTTATTAAGTCGGCGACGAGATACTAACAAAGCATTATAGAAGAGAAATTGATATAGATCATATCTCGCCTGGCTTATAGGCCCGCAGTGTGTATGGTTTTACGACAAATGCGGTGTAAGTTTTTGATTATCCGTATAAAAATAAATTTTAAAAGTTATGAAAAGAGTTGAATTTTTTCGGTCGGCCACCTCTGGAACAGTTAATTAATATGGAGTATTTGCCATAAAAAGTAACAGTAAAGCCCGGGTAAATATTATTATATTTACCCATATTTAACTTTATTATTACATTCAACGTTCATTGCCGAAAAAAATAAAAAACGGGGCAATGAAATTGCCCCGTAATATAGCCCAGACGATTAAATACGCCTACTGCTGATAATGTTATATGCGCTTATTTTGACCAGTAAGCGGCTTTTGCTTTCTGCAGTTTTTCATAGGCCTTCAACAGCGACTGATGCGCAGGGAAGGCTTTCAGATCGCTGTCTACCGCCTGCAGTCCGTAGAATGGCGCTTCGCCGCTCAGGGCCGCGCTGGCGGCTTCTACCGCCTCGGCACCGTACATGCGCACGAAGGCGTTCAGGTACTGCAGTGGCTCACGATCCTCTTCCTGCGCAAGAAGCAGGAGGGTTTGCAGGCAGCGGTAGTAGTTGGTGCGCTCGGCAGAGAACACTGACTGGTTGAATTCCATGGTCCACTCGGTCCAGGCCAGGGCCTGATCCAGATCGCCACCAGCCAGCGCCAGCATCGCTTTCAGCTCGCCGATGCGCAGGGTATACCAGCCGTTGTCTTTGCCGGTAGCCAGACCCATTAGCTCACGTACGCGCGTGAAGTCATCATGGCCTTCGTCGTCCAGCTGGGCGATCAGGTTCAGATAATCCTCTTTTTCCCACTCGCTGCCCGGCAGGGCCAGCAGCGTTTCACGCAGGTGCGCACCCATGCTGTTGTTCGCCAGCCACAGATCTTCAGCCGGATAGATATCGGACATGCCCGGCACCAGAATACGGCAGGCGTAAACATCCAGGTGTTCGTAGTCAGCAATGTAGACTTCTTTATCTTCCGCGTTGAAGATGGCCATCAGGGTAGCGAACTCTTCTTCGGTCGTACCGGCAAAGCTCCAGTCGACGAATGGATAGTCTGCGTCCTGCTTGAACATGTCCCAGGAGATCAAACCGCTGGAGTCGATGAAGTGGGTTTCGAGGTTGGTATGCTCGGCCACTTCTTCGTCGTCAAAGGTTGGTGGAGTAAATACATCGAGATCTTTCAGGCTACGGCCCTGCAGCAACTCGGTGACGGTACGCTCCAGCGCCACGCCAAAGTCAGGATGCGCGCCGAAGGAGGCGAAGCAGGTGCCGTTCGTCGGGTTAAACAGCACAACGCAGATAACCGGATATTTACCGCCCAGCGAGCCATCATACGCAAAGATAGGGAAGCCTTCTGCCTCCAGCTTAGCAATGGATTCCACCACGCCCGGATAGCGCGCCAGCACGTCGGCCGGAATTTCAGGCAGACTGATGGATTCAGCAATGATGCGGTTTTTAATGTGGCGCTCAAACACTTCTGACAGCCCCTGCACACGCGCTTCATTGCGGGTGTTACCGGCGGACATGCCGTTAGACACATACAGGTTACCGACAATGTTCATCGGGATGTAAACGGTCTGTTCATCAGACTGACGGGTGAACGGCAGGGCGCAGATCCCACGCTCTTCATTACCCGATTGCAGATCGATCAGCATGCTGGCGGTCAGTTCATTTTCCGGATCGTAGAACGCACGCAGGCGCGCATCGAGAATACCTTCCGGCAGTTCATCGTCTTCGGTCAGCGGGAACCATTTTTCATTGGGATAGTGAACGAACGGGCCGTTAGCGATGGTTTCACCCAGCCAGAAATCGGCGAAGAAGTAGTTGGTCGACAGACGTTCAAAATACTCACCCAGCGCAGAAGCCAGCGCCGCTTTTTTCGTCGCGCCTTTACCGTTGGTAAAGCACAGTGCACAGTCTTTATCGCGAATATGCACGGACCAGACGTGAGGCACTGGATTGAGCCAGGAGGCTTCTTCGATATTAAAGCCCAGGTCGGTCAGTTTCTGCTGGAAGCGAGCGATGGAATCTTCCAGAGCGGCGTCTTTGCCGGGGATAAACGTTTGAGTCATGGCGTTCACTTTTATCGTACGTAAAGCGCGCAATGATACGGGTTTTGCGTGACAGGTGCTATCTCCGGCGAAAATAAAAGACTGGGCTATGCTTACTGTCAGTAACTGACTGTTAAGGCATAGAAAAATGAAAGCATTCGATCTCCAGAGGATGGCGTTTGATAAAGTCCCACCCGAATTTTTAGGCGAAGTGGCGCTGCGTAGCCTGTATACCTTCGTCCTGGTCTTTCTGTTTCTTAAAATCACTGGTCGGCGCGGTGTGCGGCAGATGTCGCTGTTTGAAGTGTTGATCATTCTGACGCTGGGCTCAGCGGCGGGGGATGTCGCTTTTTATGATGATGTACCAATGGTGCCGGTGTTTATTGTCTTCGTCACGCTGGCGCTGCTTTACCGGCTGGTCATGTGGCTGATGTCGAAAAGCGAAAAGCTGGAAGACATGCTTGAAGGGAAGCCTGTCGTTATCGTTGAGGATGGACAGTTGGCCTGGGAAAATGTCCAAAGCGCCAATATGACCGAATTTGAGTTCTTCATGGAGCTGCGTCTGAATAGCGTGGAACAGCTTGGGCAGGTGCGTCTGGCGATAATGGAAACCAATGGGCAAATCAGTGTGTATTACTATCCCGACGACGAAGTGAAGCCGGGGTTGTGTATTCTGCCGGATATGTTGGTCGAACGGTTTAAGACAGTGCCGGAGTCCGGCGAGTATGCCTGTGTAAGATGCAGCCATGTCGTCTCCATGCAGGTAGGCGATCATCAATTATGCCCCCGCTGTACAAATCCGGAATGGACGAAGGTTAGCCGGGCTAAACGCCTTATCTGACAGCCATTTTGTCGGTTTTGTGACAGCGAGGCGGCAGATTGTATTGTGTGACGACGGGCACATTTCACCGGTCATAAGTTTTAGACATTGCGGCGCGTGTCACTGAATGATAAAACCGATATCCACAGTTATAACTTATGGCTTTTAGCGTGGTGAGGGGAAATGGCTCAAGTCTTTAATTTCAGTTCAGGTCCGGCAATGTTACCGGCAGACGTGCTTAAACAGGCTCAACAGGAACTTTGTGACTGGAACGGTCTGGGTACGTCGGTGATGGAAATCAGCCACCGTGGTAAAGAATTTATTCAGGTGGCGGAAGAGGCAGAAAAGGATTTTCGCGATCTGCTGAACATTCCTTCGAACTACAAAGTATTGTTCTGCCACGGTGGTGGACGCGGCCAGTTTGCTGGCGTACCGCTGAATATTCTGGGCGACAAAACCACGGCAGACTATGTTGACGCTGGCTACTGGGCTGCCAGCGCGGTGAAAGAGGCGCATAAATATTGCACGCCAAACGTCATCGACGCCAAAGTAACCGTTGATGGCCTTCGTGCCGTGAAGCCGATGAGCGAGTGGCAGCTCTCTGACAACGCCGCGTATCTGCACTACTGCCCGAACGAAACCATCGACGGGATTGCCATCGACGAGACGCCGAACTTCGGTAAAGACGTGGTGGTTACCGCTGACTTCTCCTCTACCATTCTCTCTGCGCCGATTGACGTCAGCCGCTACGGTGTCATCTATGCGGGTGCGCAGAAAAATATCGGCCCTGCAGGACTGACTATCGTCATCGTGCGTGACGATCTGCTGGGTAAAGCGCATAAATCCTGCCCGTCGATTCTCGATTACACCGTGCTGAACGATAACGACTCCATGTTCAACACCCCGCCGACCTTTGCCTGGTATCTCTCCGGCCTGGTCTTCAAATGGCTGAAGCAAAACGGTGGCGTGGCACAGATGGATAAGATCAATCAGCAGAAAGCTGAGCTGCTGTACGGCGTGATTGATAAGAGTGATTTCTATCGTAACGATGTGGCGAAAGCCAACCGTTCCCGCATGAACGTGCCGTTCCAGCTGGCGGACAGCAACCTGGATAAAGTTTTCCTGGAAGAGTCCTTCGCCGCAGGTCTGCATGCGCTGAAAGGCCACCGTGTGGTGGGCGGCATGCGCGCCTCTATCTATAACGCCATGCCGCTGGAAGGCGTTAAGGCCCTGACCGATTTCATGATTGACTTCGAACGTCGCCACGGTTAATTGCGCTGTTTTCACCCCCGTAGCCCTGCTGCGGGGTATTTATTATGTTGAGTTGAGAGTTAAGTTTCATGGAATCCCTGACGTTACAACCTATCGCGCGGGTAGATGGCACCATTAATCTGCCTGGTTCAAAAAGTGTCTCGAACCGCGCTCTGCTGCTGGCAGCTCTGGCAAACGGCACCACCGTCCTCACTAACCTGCTGGACAGCGATGACGTGCGCCATATGCTCAATGCGCTGAAAGCGTTGGGAGTTCATTACACGCTGTCTGACGACCGTACCCGCTGTGAAGTAACGGGGAATGGCGGTGCGCTACGTTCAGCCGAGGAACTGGAGCTGTTTCTGGGTAACGCGGGAACCGCCATGCGTCCACTGGCTGCCGCCTTGTGTCTGGGCAGCAACAACATTGTTCTGACCGGCGAGCCGCGCATGAAAGAGCGCCCGATCGGCCATCTGGTGGACGCCCTTCGTCAGGGCGGTGCGCAGATTGAGTATCTGGAGCAAGAGAATTACCCCCCACTGCGCCTTCGCGGTGGCTTTAGCGGCGGCAACGTTGAGGTGGACGGCAGCGTTTCCAGCCAGTTCCTGACGGCACTGCTGATGACCGCTCCGCTGGCACCCCAGGATACGGTTATCACCATCAAGGGCGACCTGGTGTCTAAGCCGTACATTGATATCACCCTGCATCTGATGAAAACCTTCGGCGTTGAGGTGGAAAACCAGTCTTATCAGCGTTTCGTGGTGCGGGGGGCGCAGCAGTATCAGTCTCCGGGCAACTACCTGGTTGAAGGTGACGCCTCATCTGCTTCCTACTTCCTGGCAGCAGGGGCGATTAAAGGCGGTACCGTGAAAGTGACCGGTATTGGCCGTAACAGCGTGCAGGGCGATATTCGTTTTGCTGATGTGCTGGAAAAAATGGGGGCGGTGGTGACCTGGGGGGATGATTTCATCGCCTGTACACATGGTGAACTCAACGCCATCGATATGGACATGAACCACATTCCTGACGCGGCAATGACCATTGCCACCGCTGCGCTGTTTGCCAAAGGCACCACGACGCTGCGCAACATCTACAACTGGCGCGTAAAAGAGACCGATCGTCTGTTCGCGATGGCCACCGAGTTGCGTAAAGTGGGGGCTGACGTGGAGGAGGGCGAAGACTACATTCGCGTGACACCTCCGGCAAAACTGCAGTTCGCGGAAATTGGCACTTACAACGATCACCGTATGGCGATGTGCTTCTCGCTGGTGGCGCTGTCCGATACACCTGTTACGATCCTCGATCCGAAATGTACGGCGAAAACCTTCCCGGACTATTTCGAACAGCTGTCCCGCATCAGTACACTGGCCTGATGACATAATGCCGCATCACCCGATGCGGCATTTCCTTACGTTTTCTGACGTTTGTTCCCGCCCATTTCTTCTACACTCTGCTTCATTAATTCCGTAATTTGCACGCAAAGGTAACAGTTGCGCACGTTGGCGCGTATAATGCGCGGCGTTCATGTTAACGGTATGCCTTTATTAAGGAGAAAAAGATGACGGCAGTTGCCCCGGTAATCACCATTGATGGGCCTAGTGGCGCAGGGAAAGGAACTCTGTGCAAGGCGATGGCGGAAGCATTGCAATGGCATCTTTTAGATTCGGGAGCTATCTATCGCGTGCTGGCGCTGGCAGCGCTGCATCACCATGTGGATGTTGCGTCTGAAGAGGCGCTGGTTCCGCTGGCTGCGCATCTGGATGTGCGTTTTGTCTCGACCGATGGCAACCTCGAAGTGATCCTGGAAGGGGAAGATGTAAGCGGCGAAATTCGTACGCAAGAGGTTGCTAATGCGGCCTCTCAGGTGGCGGCTTTCCCGCGCGTTCGTGAAGCTCTGTTACGCCGTCAACGCGCTTTCCGCGAAGCGCCGGGTCTGATTGCTGACGGGCGAGATATGGGGACGGTGGTTTTCCCTGATGCGCCAGTGAAAATTTTCCTTGACGCCTCCTCGGAAGAACGGGCTCAACGCCGCATGCTTCAGTTGCAGGAGAAGGGGTTTAGTGTTAACTTTGATCGCCTTTTATCCGAGATAAAAGAGCGCGATGACCGCGATCGTAACCGCGCCGTCGCCCCACTTGTTCCTGCAGAAGATGCACTAGTTCTGGATTCCACCAGTTTAACTATTGAGCAAGTGATTGAAAAAGCGCTACAATATGCGCGCCAGAAACTGGCACTCGCGTAATCGCGACCGATTTAGCAGTACCCCCGCTGCAATGGATTGACGGCGGGTATGTGAAACAACCCCATCCGGCACGGAGCCAGGTGGACGTTAATATTAACCTGAAGATTAAACATGACTGAATCTTTTGCTCAACTGTTTGAAGAATCCTTAAAAGAAATCGAAACCCGTCCGGGTTCCATCGTTCGCGGTGTTGTTGTTGCTATCGACAAAGACGTAGTACTGGTTGACGCCGGTCTGAAATCTGAGTCCGCCATTCCGGCAGAGCAGTTCAAAAACGCCCAGGGCGAGCTGGAAATCCAGGTAGGTGACGAAGTTGACGTTGCTCTGGACGCAGTAGAAGACGGCTTCGGCGAAACCCTGCTGTCTCGTGAAAAAGCTAAACGTCACGAAGCATGGATCACGCTGGAGAAAGCTTACGAAGAAGCTGAAACTGTGGTCGGTGTTATCAACGGCAAAGTTAAAGGTGGCTTCACTGTTGAGCTGAATGGTATTCGTGCGTTCCTGCCAGGTTCACTGGTAGACGTTCGTCCAGTCCGTGACACCCTGCACCTGGAAGGCAAAGAGCTTGAGTTCAAAGTAATCAAGCTGGACCAGAAGCGTAACAACGTTGTTGTTTCCCGTCGTGCCGTTATCGAATCCGAAAACAGCGCAGAACGTGATCAGCTGCTGGAAAACCTGCAGGAAGGCATGGAAGTCAAAGGTATCGTTAAGAACCTCACTGACTACGGCGCATTCGTTGACCTGGGCGGCGTTGATGGCCTGCTGCACATCACCGACATGGCGTGGAAACGCGTTAAGCACCCAAGCGAAATCGTGAACGTGGGCGACGAAATCACTGTTAAAGTGCTGAAGTTCGACCGCGAGCGTACTCGTGTATCCCTCGGCCTGAAACAGCTGGGCGAAGATCCATGGGTAGCTATCGCTAAGCGTTACCCAGAAGGTACCAAACTGACTGGCCGCGTGACCAACCTGACTGACTACGGCTGCTTCGTTGAAATCGAAGAAGGCGTTGAAGGTCTGGTACACGTTTCCGAAATGGACTGGACCAACAAAAACATCCACCCATCCAAAGTTGTTAACGTTGGTGACGTAGTGGAAGTTATGGTTCTGGATATCGACGAAGAACGTCGTCGTATCTCCCTGGGCCTGAAGCAGTGCAAAAACAACCCATGGCAGCAGTTCGCGGAAACCCACAACAAGGGCGACCGTGTTGAAGGTAAAATCAAGTCTATCACTGACTTCGGTATCTTCATCGGCCTGGACGGCGGCATCGACGGCCTGGTTCACCTGTCTGACATCTCCTGGAACGTTGCAGGCGAAGAAGCAGTTCGTGAATACAAAAAAGGCGACGAAATCGCAGCAGTTGTTCTGCAGGTTGACGCAGAGCGTGAGCGTATCTCCCTGGGCGTTAAACAGCTCGCAGAAGATCCGTTCAACAACTGGGTTGCACTGAACAAGAAAGGCGCAATCGTAAACGGTAAAGTGACTGCAGTTGACGCTAAAGGCGCAACCGTAGAACTGGCTGACGGCGTTGAAGGTTACCTGCGCGCTTCTGAAGCTTCACGTGACCGCGTTGAAGATGCCACTCTGGTTCTGAACGTTGGCGACGATGTTGAAGCTAAGTTCACCGGTGTTGACCGTAAGAACCGTGCAATCAGCCTGTCTGTTCGTGCTAAAGACGAAGCTGATGAGAAAGATGCAATCGCAACTGTTAACAAACAGGAAGATGCAAACTTCTCTAACAACGCAATGGCTGAAGCTTTCAAAGCAGCTAAAGGCGAGTAATATCAAGTCCTCAGCATCCTTTGAGCGGTAACGCATTTATCGCGCGAAGGATGAGGAGCAAACTTGACAGATTGCAGGATTCGTCCTGTAATCAATAACAAAGGGCGGCTACGGCCGCCCTTGTTTAATGAGCTGTTCAGCTAATTGGTTTGAAAGGAACCGGAGGAATCATGACCAAGTCAGAATTGATTGAGAGACTTGCCAGTCAGCAACCGCATATCCCAGCCAAAGCAGTGGAAGATGCCGTAAAAGAGATGCTGGAGCATATGGCCACCACTCTTGCCCAGGGCGAGCGCATTGAAATCCGCGGTTTCGGTAGTTTTTCTCTGCACTATCGTGCTCCACGTACCGGGCGTAACCCGAAGACTGGCGATAAAGTCGAGCTGGAAGGTAAGTACGTTCCACACTTTAAGCCGGGTAAAGAACTGCGCGATCGCGCCAATATTTACGGCAACTGAGTTTAGCCATCAGGTTAAACTGGGTTCGAAAGAAAGCACCTTCGGGTGCTTTTTTTGTACTTATCGTTTTTATTCTGAAGCTTCGCCGCAATCTCCGTGTCGTTTTCTGCAAACCGACAAAAACAGTGCAGCGCGCGCTGTAACCTGCATTTTATTCAACTGACGCCTCTCTCCCTCTTCTTACATACTGCCGCCCTGAAACAGGGAGGTCGTAATGGGAATTCCCACACTAAGTCTGTGCGCCATTCTGGCGATAGCGCCGTTATTCTGGTTACCTGAACTACCCGCGTGCGAAACCGTGTGGGTCATGTTCGCTGGCGGGATAGTGCTGGGCATTCAGCGGAACGTCAGCCTGAAGTTTGTCGGGATCGGTTTGCTATTTTGCGTCTGGGGTATTCTGGCCGCGCAGGAAAGCGTCTGGCCGATGCAGCATTTAACCACCGGTGCGGTAAAGGCAGAGGTAGAGATCACGGCCACCGATGGGGCAACGATGCATCAGGGAAAGATTGTCACGCTTGATGGCAAACGCTGGTGGGCATCGACGGGGATCGTACTTTATGGCAATTACCTGCCACAAAAGGCGTGCGCGGGTCAGCGCTGGGCCATGACGCTCCGGCTCAGGCCTGTACATGGGGAACTGAATGATGGTGGGTATGATCCTCAGCGAAATGCTTTTGCCCGACATCAAACGCTGAGCGGACGTTTTACGCAGGCGGCAATCGTCGATGAACGCTGCAGTCTTCGTGCCCGCTATCTGTCATCACTGCACGACACGCTTTCACCTTATCGCTGGGGAGCCGTGATCCTGGGGCTGGGGATGGGTGAACGCCTGGATGTCCCCCGGGAAATAAAAAACCTGATGCGTGAAACCGGCACGTCGCATCTGATGGCGATCTCGGGTTTGCATATCGCACTGGCGGCTTCCATTGTCTGGTTGCTTGCCAGGGGTTTTCAGTTTTTATTGCCGTGTCAGTGGATCCGCTGGCAAATGCCTCTGTTTGCGGGACTGTTTTTTGCGGCTTTCTACGCATGGCTAACGGGTCTACAGCCGCCAGCATTACGCACGGTCATTGCGCTTGCGGTGCTGGCCGCTCTGCGGATCGGCGCGCGTCAGTGGTCTGCATGGCAGATCTGGTGTAGCTGTATTGCAGCGATACTCATCGTTGATCCGCTGGCGGTGCTTTCTCAGAGTCTGGCTCTGTCTGCATTTGCCGTCGCCGCATTGATTTTCTGGTATCAGTGGTTGCCAGCCCCCAGCTGGCGCTGGACTCGCCGGGTGCGCCCCCTGGTGAATCTCATTTATCTGCAGGTCGGAATGTTGCTGCTGCTCCTGCCTTTGCAGGTGTTGATGTTCCATGGCTTCAGCGTCTCTTCGCTGGTGGCCAATCTCTTTGCCGTTCCGCTGGTGACCTTTATCTCGGTTCCGCTGATCCTGCTCGGTATGCTACTGCACCTGCTCCCGCTGGCCTCCCTGGAGACTGGCATATGGTTTGCAGCAGATAAGTCCCTGGCCGGATTGTTCTGGCTGCTGCAGCGCCTGCCTGATGGCTGGCAGGATGTCGATGAGCGCTGGCAGTACCTGACATTGCTGCCCTGGCTGGCCATTATCGGCTGGCGCTTTCGCTCCTGGAAAAGCATGCCGGCGGTGTGTCTGACCGGAACTGTCGTGCTGGCATCTCCATTCATGCGAACGGAGAAAACCGATAGCTGGACGTTGCATATGCTGGATGTGGGGCAGGGGCTATCAATGGTTATTGAGCGGCAGGGTAAAGCGCTTCTATACGACACCGGTCCCGGCTGGCCTGGGGGAGATAGTGCGCAGCAGCTGATTATTCCGTGGTTACGCTGGCATCACCTGCAACCAGAGGGCGTTATTCTCAGTCACGAGCACCTGGACCATGCTGGTGGTCTGGCATCGATGCAGGCGGCATGGCCCGGCTTGTGGGTAAGAAGCCCGCTGGGGTGGGCACAGCATCTTCCCTGCTTTCGTGGACAGCAGTGGAAATGGCAGGGGCTGACATTGACCGTTCACTGGCCACCGGCGGGATCCTCTACCCAGGGTAACAATCGCTCCTGCGTAGTTAAAATCGATGACGGTGAGCAGAGTGTTTTGCTGACAGGGGACATTGAAGCGCAAGCGGAACAGGCTATGCTTAGCCATTACTGGCGTTATCTGACGTCAACGGTGATACAGGTGCCGCACCATGGCAGTAATACTTCGTCATCGTTGCCGCTGGTACAACGGGTGGAGGGACAAATCGCGCTGGATTCTGCGGCCCGTTACAATGCGTGGCGATTCCCGTCCACGAGAGTGGTCAGACGTTATCGAAAGGAGGGCTATATCTGGCAGGATACCCCTCATTCCGGACAAATATCGGTGACGTTTTCGCAACATTCATGGCAAATCCGGCGGTTGCGGGAACAATATTTACCGCGTTGGTATCATCAGTGGTTTGGCGCGCCCGTCGATAACGGGTAGAATATGCGGCTATTTCAACAGATGCTGGTTTTTTGAATGCATAACGACAAAGATCTCTCCACGTGGCAAACCTTCCGCCGACTCTGGCCGATGATTGCACCTTTTAAAGCAGGCTTGATCGTGGCGGGTATAGCGTTAGTCCTCAACGCAGCCAGCGATACTTTTATGTTATCGCTCCTCAAACCGTTACTGGACGACGGTTTTGGTAAAACGGATCGCTCAGTGTTGCTATGGATGCCACTGGTGGTTATCGGACTGATGATCTTACGCGGTATCTCCAGCTATATTTCCAGCTACTGCATCTCCTGGGTGTCAGGAAAAGTGGTCATGACAATGCGCCGTCGGCTGTTCAGCCACATGATGGGCATGCCGGTGGCCTTCTTTGATAAGCAATCGACGGGTACCTTACTGTCACGTATTACCTACGACTCCGAGCAAGTGGCCTCATCGTCTTCGAGCGCCCTGATCACCGTTGTGCGTGAGGGGGCGTCGATTATCGGCCTGTTCGTGATGATGTTTTACTACAGCTGGCAACTGTCGCTGATCCTTATCGTGCTGGCTCCGGTGGTTTCTGTCGCGATCCGCGTCGTCTCAAAGCGTTTTCGCAATATCAGTAAGAACATGCAGAATACCATGGGGCAGGTAACCACCAGCGCAGAGCAGATGCTGAAAGGGCATAAAGAGGTGTTAATTTTCGGCGGGCAGGATGTTGAAACAAAACGCTTCGATAAGGTCAGCAACAAAATGCGTCTGCAGGGGATGAAAATGGTCTCGGCCTCTTCAATCTCTGACCCCATTATTCAGCTGATTGCCTCTCTGGCTCTGGCATTCGTCCTGTATGCGGCAAGCTTCCCGAGCGTAATGGAAACGCTGACGGCGGGGACCATCACCGTTGTGTTCTCTTCCATGATTGCGCTGATGCGTCCGCTGAAGTCGCTGACCAACGTTAACGCCCAGTTCCAGCGCGGGATGGCTGCATGCCAGACGCTGTTCAGCATCCTGGATTCCGAGCAAGAGAAAGACGAAGGTACCCGCGTCATCGAGCGCGCAAAGGGCGATGTCGAATTCCGCAACGTGACCTTCACCTATCCTGGTCGTGAAGTTCCAGCATTACGTAACATCAACCTGACCATTCCGGCCGGTAAAACCGTGGCGCTGGTCGGCCGTTCCGGCTCGGGTAAATCCACTATTGCCAGCCTGATCACCCGTTTCTACGACATTCACGAAGGTGAAATTCTGTTAGACGGTCACGACCTGCGGGAATACACCCTGCAGTCGCTGCGTAACCAGGTTGCGCTGGTCTCTCAGAACGTGCATCTGTTCAACGATACTGTTGCGAACAACATTGCCTATGCGCGCACTGAAGAGTATAGCCGCGAGCAAATTGAAGAAGCCGCTCGCATGGCCTATGCCATGGACTTTATCAACAAGATGGACAACGGTCTGGATACGATCATCGGTGAGAATGGCGTTCTGCTCTCCGGTGGACAGCGTCAGCGTATCGCCATTGCCCGTGCGTTGCTGCGCAACAGCCCTATTCTGATCCTCGACGAAGCAACCTCTGCGCTGGATACAGAGTCTGAACGCGCAATCCAGTCCGCGCTGGATGAACTGCAAAAGAACCGTACGTCACTGGTGATTGCGCACCGTCTGTCGACTATCGAACAGGCTGACGAAATCGTCGTTGTGGAGGATGGGGTCATTGTAGAGCGCGGTAGCCATACGGATTTACTGGCGCACCGTGGTGTTTACGCTCAGCTCCATAAGATGCAGTTCGGCGAATGATTGCCCGCATCTGGTCCGGTGAGTCCCCGCTGTGGCTGCTGCTTCTGCCGCTCTCCTGGCTGTATGGCCTGGTGAGCGGCGTTATTCGTCTGTTTTACCGTCTGGGGCTAAAGCGTGCGTGGCGCGCGCCGGTCCCGGTTGTTGTGGTGGGTAACCTCACGGCAGGGGGGAACGGTAAAACCCCGGTGGTCATCTGGCTGGTTGAGCAACTGCAAAAGCGTGGTATCCGCCCCGGTGTGGTGTCGCGAGGGTACGGCGGTAAAGCGGCGCAATATCCTCTGCTGCTGGCACCGGACACGACGACCGCCGAGGCAGGTGATGAGCCAGTATTGATTTATCAGCGTACTGGCGCGCCTGTCGCAGTCTCTCCGGTACGCAGTGACGCCGTTCAGGCGCTGCTTGCTGAACACGACGTACAAATAATCATTACCGATGATGGCCTGCAACATTACGCGCTGGCGCGTGATAAAGAGATTGTGGTCATTGATGGCGTCCGCCGTTTTGGCAACGGCTGGTGGCTGCCTGCAGGCCCCATGCGAGAACGCGCTTCGCGCCTGAAGTCCGTGGATGCGGTGATTGTTAATGGCGGTGCTGCAAGGCCGGGTGAGATCCCGATGCAACTCCAGCCAGGCATGGCGGTTAACCTGTTGACCGGCGAACGCCAGGCCGTTTCCCGGTTACCTGCGCTGGTCGCGATGGCGGGCATTGGCCATCCTCCGCGTTTCTTCGCGACGCTGGAGCAGTGTGGTGCCCGGATTGAAAAACGTGTTCCACTGGCCGATCACCAGGTGCTGGTGGCGGAACAGGTTGACGCCTTGACGACGCCCGGTCAGACGTTAATCATGACTGAAAAAGATGCGGTGAAATGCCGTGCCTTTGCGAAAGAAAACTGGTGGTATCTGCCGGTTGACGCTGAACTCAGCGGTGAGCAACCGGAACACTTGCTCCAGGAACTGATTGCGTTGGTGCATTAACAGCTTACGCGGTTCTGGTGGCGCTTTGACTGACAGGAAAACGCATGTCTTTACCGCAACTCTCGCTTTCAGCCGCACGTAATTTACACCTTGCCGCGCAGGGACTCCTTAAAAAGCCCCGTCGCCGCTCGCAGCCTGCCGATATCCTCACTACCGTGCAACGCATGTCGTTGTTGCAAATCGACACCATCAACATTGTGGCTCGTAGCCCCTACCTGGTGCTGTTCAGCCGGCTGGGCAATTATCCGCCTCAGTGGCTTGATGATGCGCTCAGCAAGGGAGAGCTGATGGAATACTGGGCGCATGAAGCCTGTTTTCTGCCCCGCAGTGATTTTGCCCTGGTTCGTCACCGTATGCTTGCCCCGGAAAAAATGGGCTGGAAGTACCGGCAGGCGTGGATGCACGAGCATGCGGCTGAGATTGAGCAGCTTATTGCTCATATTGCGGAAAAGGGGCCAGTACGTTCCGCAGATTTCGAGCACCCACGGAAAGGGGCAAGCGGCTGGTGGGAATGGAAGCCACATAAGCGTCATCTCGAAGGGTTGTTTACATCAGGCAAAGTGATGGTTATCGAACGGCGTAATTTTCAGCGAGTGTACGACCTGACGCACCGGGTGATGCCTCACTGGGACGACGAGCGCGACCTGCTCACTCAGGAAGCCGCCGAAGCCGTCATGCTGGAGAACAGCGCCCGCAGTCTGGGGATTTTCCGTCCGCAATGGCTGGCCGATTATTATCGTCTCCGACAGCCCGTGCTGAAACCGTTGCTGGATAACTGGCAGCGCGAGCAGCGGGTTATCCCGGTCTCAGTAGAGAGGTTGGGCGATATGTGGCTGCATGCGGATTTACTCCCGCTGCTGCCACAAGCTGAAGCAGGTAAACTTCAGGCAACCCATACCGCAGTGTTGTCACCTTTTGATCCGGTGGTCTGGGACAGAAAACGGGCCGAGCAGCTGTTTGACTTCTGCTACCGGCTGGAGTGCTACACTCCCGCGCCGAAGCGCCAGTACGGTTACTTTGTTTTGCCCCTGCTGCACAAGGGACAACTGGTAGGGCGCATGGATGCCAAAATGCACCGTAAAACCGGCACGCTAGAGGTCATTGCGCTGTATCTGGAAGAGGGCATCAGGGTAACCGCGACCCTGGAAAAAGGGTTAACATCCGCCATCAATGATTTCGCCTGCTGGCAGAAGGCCTGTGAAGTGACGCTGGGCCGGGTGCCTGACGGGCTCTTTACATCCTGTCGAAGTGGTTGGGAAACAGGCACGCCCTGAAAAGAGAATGTGTTAAGCTTTAGCGATTACCCATACGGAGGAACTATGGATCACCGTTTACTTGAAATTATTGCCTGCCCGGTGTGCAACGGCAAACTCTACTATAGCCAGGACAAACAAGAGCTGATTTGCAAACCGGACAGCCTGGCTTTCCCGCTGCGTGACGGTATTCCGGTACTGCTGGAAAACGAAGCCCGTTCCCTGGTCGCAGAAGAGAGCAAACCATGAGCTTTGTCGTCATTATTCCTGCCCGTTACGCCTCAACGCGCCTGCCGGGTAAGCCGCTGGTAGATATCAACGGCAAACCAATGATTGTGCATGTCCTTGAACGCGCCCGTGAGTCCGGTGCTGACCGTATTATCATTGCCACCGATCATCCGGATGTTGCGCGTGCGGTTGAAGCTGCTGGCGGGGAAGTGTGCATGACCCGCGCCGATCACCAGTCTGGCACCGAGCGTCTGGCTGAAGTGGTTGAGAAATGTGCGTTCAGCGACGATACCGTGATCGTCAACGTACAGGGCGACGAGCCTATGATCCCGGCGGTCATTGTTCGTCAGGTGGCAGACAACCTGGCGCAGCGACAGGTCGGTATGGCCACGCTGGCGGTGCCCATTCACCACGCGGACGAGGCATTCAACCCGAACGCGGTGAAGGTAGTGACGGATGCAGAGGGCTATGCGCTCTATTTCTCCCGCGCCACTATCCCGTGGGATCGCGATCGCTTTGCGGTCTCCAGAGAGGCTATTGGCGATACCTTCCTGCGCCATATTGGCATCTACGGCTATCGCGCGGGCTTTATTCGTCGGTATGTGAGCTGGGCACCGAGCCCGCTGGAACATATCGAAATGCTGGAGCAGCTTCGCGTGCTCTGGTACGGCGAAAAAATCCATGTTGCCGTGGCCGAGGAAGTGCCTGGAACGGGTGTAGACACCCCAGAAGATCTTGAGCGCGTGCGCGCTGAATTGCGTTAATCCTTGCGGCATCCCTCTTTTCGGAGGGATGCTCTCTCCGGTTTATTTTCCCTTTCTTTTCCATAATTGATCTCCGCAGGGTGACATCTGCGTCCTGCACGCTCATTATAAAAGCAGTAGTCTTAATGGGGGTAATCTCATATGGAACAGCTGCGTGCCGAACTGAGTCACCTGCTTGGCGAGAAATTAAGCCGGGTTGAATGTGTGAGTGAAAAGGCAGATACCGCGCTCTGGTCGTTGTACGACAGTCAGGGAAACCCAATGCCGCTCATGGCCCGAAGTTTTACCTCTCCGGGCGTTGCCAGACAGCTCGCCTGGAAAATTTCTATGCTCGCGCGGCAAGGAACCGTGCGTATGCCGACGGTGTACGGCGTGATGACGCATGAAGAACACCCCGGCCCGGATGTTCTGCTGATTGAGCGTTTACGCGGGGTATCCGTTGAAGCCCCGGCGCGTACGCCAGAGCGCTGGGAACAGCTGAAAGACCAGATCGTTGAGGCGCTGCTGGCGTGGCACCGGCAGGATAGCCGTGGTCTGGTTGGCCCCGTCGACAGCACGCAGGAAAACCTCTGGCCGCTGTGGTATCGCCAGCGTGTAGAGGTGCTGTGGGGGACGCTTAATCAGTTCAACAACACCGGCTTAACCATGCAGGACAAACGTATTCTTTTCCGCACCCGCGAGTGTTTACCGGCGCTGTTTGACGGCTTTAACGACAACTGCGTGTTGATACACGGTAATTTTACGCTGCGCAGCATGCTAAAAGATTCACGCAGCGATCAGCTCCTGGCAATGCTGGGGCCGGGGGTCATGCTCTGGGCTCCGCGCGAGTACGAGTTGTTCAGGCTCAGCGACAGCGCGGCCGCTGAAGGTTTGCTGTGGCACTATCTGCAGCGCGCACCCGTTGCCGAGGCATTTCTCTGGCGGCGTTGGCTTTATTTATTGTGGGATGAAGTGGCGCAGCTGGTGAATACCGGACGTTTCAACCGCGCCAACTTTGACCTTGCGACAAAATCACTCCTGCCCTGGCTCGCCTGACGAACCTTTCAGCCACTGCCAGACGCGTCCCAGCGTCTCGTAGCCGACGCGATCGCTATGCATCAACCACATCGGGGACGGGATCACCCGTTCCCACGGGTTGAGCGGGGCGTCAATGGCCATCTGGTTCGCCGGCGCGGGAAGCGGGTGCAGACCCTGTTTTTCAAAGAAAATCATTGCCCTTGGCAGATGTGACGCAGACGTCACCAGTAAGAACGGCACATCGCCAATAGCCTGTTTCACCGCGGCCGCTTCTTCTTCGGTATCTTTCGGATTGTCCAGCGTGATAATTGCGGAACGCGGCACACCGAGTGTCTCCGCGACCCTGGCTCCCGCTTCAGCCGTGCTGACCGGGTTGGTTTTGGCTGGCGCGCCGGTGAAGATCATTTTCGATCCCGGATTGGCGAGCCACAAACGAATACCTTCGTTCAGGCGCGGCAGACTGTTATTGATCAGGTTGGAACTGGGGGCCCAGTTTGGATCCCAGGTATACCCGCCCCCCAGCACCACGATGTACTCCACCTTCTGCTTTCCCTGCCAGGTTGGGTAGGTGTTTTCGATGGGACGTAACAGTCTGTCCGCGACGGGTTGCAGGCTCAGCAGCAGCAGTACCAGCCAGCCGAATGTAATAAGCGTTTTGCCACTTTTCTGAAAGCGACTAAACCACACCAGCACCAGCCCGAGCGCGATGATGAGCAGCAGTAGCGGAAGGGGAAGCATCATGCCTCCAATGTATTTCTTCAGGGTAAAAAGCATCCTTTTTGGTTCCTTTTTTAACCATATAGCAGGCGAATACCCGTGATATTACACCAGAGAGGTTCATTCTCCGCGCGGGTGTGACAAAATAGCGGTTTTGCAGTTAGCGAGTGGAACTCTCCCAATGCGGGATCGCAATTTTGATGACATCGCGGAAAAGTTTTCGCGCAACATTTACGGCACGACAAAAGGGCAGTTACGTCAGACGATCCTCTGGCAGGATCTGGACGCCATTCTGGCCACGTATGGCGGTCAAACGTTGCGCGTGCTTGACGCCGGAGGCGGTGAAGGGCAGACGGCCATAAAAATGGCAGAGCGCGGTCATCACGTCACACTTTGCGATCTTTCTGCTGAGATGGTCGCGCGAGCGACGCGTGCAGCAGAAGAGAAAGGTGTGAGCGACAACATGCATTTTATACAATGCGCCGCTCAGGACATCGCACAGCATTTGGAAACCCAGGTTGATCTGATATTGTTTCATGCGGTGCTGGAATGGGTGGCCGATCCGCAAAGCGTGTTAAAGACCCTGTGGTCGATGCTACGACCGGGCGGCACGCTGTCGCTGATGTTCTACAATGCTAACGGCTTCCTGATGCATAACATGGTGGCGGGTAACTTTGACTATGTTCAGGTCGGGATGCCAAAAAAGAAAAAGCGCACGCTTTCCCCGGACCATCCGCGCGATCCCCAGCAGGTTTACGGCTGGCTGGAAGAGATCGGCTGGCAGATCACAGGAAAGACAGGCGTCAGGGTGTTTCATGATTATCTGCGTGAAAAACACAAACAGCGTGACTGTTTTGACACCTTAACAGAATTAGAAACGCGGTATTGCCGTCAGGAGCCTTTTATCAGTCTTGGCCGCTATATTCACGTCACCGCGCACAAGCCGCAGATGCAAGGATAACCTATGAGTGAATTTTCCCAGACAGTCCCCGAACTGGTTGCCTGGGCCAGGAAAAACGATTTCTCCATCTCGCTGCCGGTAGACAGACTCTCTTTCCTGCTGGCGGTTGCCACGCTGAACGGCGAACGGCTGGATGGTGAAATGAGCGAGGGTGAACTGGTGGATGCGTTCCGCCATGTGAGTGATGCGTTTGAGCAAACCAGCGAAACCATTAGCGTGCGTGCCAACAACGCAATCAATGATATGGTGCGTCAACGTCTGCTGAACCGCTTTACCAGCGAGCAGGCCGAAGGAAACGCCATCTATCGACTGACACCCCTGGGCATCGGCATTACCGATTACTACATCCGCCAGCGTGAATTTTCCACGCTGCGTCTTTCCATGCAGCTCTCGATTGTGGCGGGTGAACTTAAGCGTGCGGCCGATGCCGCGGATGAAAACGGTGATGAGTTCCACTGGCACCGCAATGTCTACGCACCGCTGAAATACTCGGTGGCGGAGATTTTCGACAGTATCGATCTGACCCAGCGTCTGATGGACGAACAGCAGCAGCAAGTGAAGGACGATATCGCACAACTGCTGAATAAAGACTGGCGCGCGGCCATCTCCAGCTGTGAACTGCTGCTGTCGGAAACCTCCGGCACGCTGCGCGAACTGCAGGATACGCTGGAGGCCGCAGGGGATAAGCTGCAGGCCAACCTGCTGCGCATTCAGGATGCGACCATGGCACATGACGATCTGCATTTTATCGACCGTCTGGTCTTTGATTTGCAGAGCAAGCTCGATCGCATCATTAGCTGGGGCCAACAATCGATTGACCTGTGGATCGGTTACGATCGTCATGTACATAAATTTATCCGTACCGCTATCGATATGGATAAAAACCGCGTCTTTGCTCAGCGTCTGCGTCAGTCTGTTCAAACCTACTTCGATGCGCCGTGGGCGCTAACCTACGCCAATGCCGATCGTCTGCTCGATATGCGTGACGAAGAGATGGCGTTGCGTGATGAAGAGGTCACCGGTGAACTGCCACCGGATCTGGAATACGAAGAATTCAACGAAATTCGTGAGCAACTTGCGGCCATGATCGAAGAACAGCTCGCTGTCTACAAAACCAGACAGGTACCGCTGGATCTTGGTCTCGTGGTGCGCGACTATCTGGCGCAATATCCTCGCGCGCGCCACTTCGACGTTGCCCGCATTGTGGTAGACCAGGCGGTTCGCCTGGGTATCGCGCAAGCAGATTTCACCGGACTGCCGCCGAAGTGGCAGCCGATTAACGATTACGGAGCCAAGGTACAGGCGCATGTCATTGACAAATATTGAACAAGTGATGCCATTAAAGCTGGCACAGGCGCTGGCGAATCCGTTATTTCCGGCGCTGGACAGCCAACTGCGTGCCGGTCGTCATATTGGCCTCGACGAGCTGGATAATCACGCCTTTTTGATGGACTTCCAGGAGTATCTGGAAGAGTTTTACGCTCGCTATAACGTTGAGCTTATCCGCGCGCCGGAAGGTTTCTTCTACCTGCGCCCGCGTTCCACTACGCTTATTCCGCGCTCCGTGCTCTCCGAGCTGGATATGATGGTCGGCAAAATTCTGTGCTACCTCTACCTCAGCCCGGAACGTCTGGCAAATGAAGGGATTTTCACCCAGCAGGAGCTTTACGATGAGCTATTGACGCTGGCAGACGAAAGCAAGCTGCTGAAGCTTGTGAACAACCGTTCTACGGGGTCGGATCTCGATCGTCAGAAATTACAGGAAAAAGTTCGCTCTTCCCTGAACCGTCTGCGTCGTCTGGGTATGGTCTGGTTTATGGGCCACGACAGCAGCAAATTCCGCATTACGGAATCTGTTTTCCGCTTCGGTGCCGACGTGCGTGCGGGCGACGACGCGCGTGAAGCGCAGCTTCGCATGATCCGCGACGGTGAGGCGATGCCGGTGGAAAACCATTTGCAGCTCAATGACGAGCCAGAAGACAATCAGCCGGATAGCGGGGAGGAAGAGTAATGATTGAACGCGGTAAATTTCGCTCACTAACGCTGATTAACTGGAACGGCTTCTTTGCCCGAACCTTTGATCTCGATGAGCTGGTGACAACGCTCTCCGGCGGTAACGGTGCGGGTAAATCCACCACCATGGCGGCTTTTGTGACGGCGCTGATCCCTGATTTGACGCTGCTGCACTTCCGTAACACCACCGAAGCGGGTGCAACAAGCGGCTCCCGCGATAAAGGCCTGCACGGTAAGCTCAAAGCTGGCGTCTGTTATTCGGTGCTGGATGTGATCAACTCCCGTCACCAGCGTGTGGTGGTGGGCGTGCGTCTGCAGCAGGTCGCCGGTCGCGATCGAAAAGTGGATATCAAACCGTTCGCGATTCAGGGGCTGCCAACCTCAATGCAGCCAACGGCGCTGCTGACGGAAACGCTCAATGAGCGTCAGGCGCGCGTACTGACGCTGCAGGAGCTAAAAGATAAGCTCGAAGCCATCGAAGGCGTGCAGTTCAAGCAGTTCAACTCGATTACCGATTACCACTCCCTGATGTTCGATCTGGGCGTGGTGGCGCGTCGTCTGCGCACCGCTTCCGACCGCAGCAAATACTACCGTCTGATTGAGGCCTCCCTGTACGGCGGGATCTCCAGCGCCATTACCCGCTCCCTGCGTGACTACCTGTTGCCGGAAAACAGCGGCGTACGTAAGGCCTTCCAGGACATGGAAGCCGCGCTGCGTGAAAACCGCATGACGCTGGAAGCGATTCGCGTTACCCAGTCTGACCGCGATCTGTTTAAACACCTGATCAGTGAAGCCACTAACTATGTGGCAGCGGACTATATGCGCCACGCCAACGAGCGTCGCGTGCATCTCGATCAGGCATTAGAGTACCGCCGCGAGCTGTTCACCTCCCGTAAACAGCTGGTGGCCGAGCAGTATAAGCACGTTGAAATGGCCCGTGAACTGGGCGAACACAACGGGGCTGAGGGCGATCTGGAAGCCGATTATCAGGCCGCCAGCGATCACCTGAACCTGGTTCAGACCGCGCTGCGCCAGCAGGAAAAAATCGAGCGCTACGAAGCCGATCTCGATGAGCTGCAAATTCGTCTCGAAGAACAAAATGAAGTGGTGGCCGAAGCCGCCGACATGCAGGAAGAGAACGAAGCGCGTGCCGAAGCCGCCGAGCTGGAAGTGGATGAGCTGAAAAGCCAGCTCGCCGATTACCAGCAGGCTCTGGACGTGCAGCAGACGCGAGCGATTCAGTACAACCAGGCCCTGCAGGCTTTGCAGCGTGCGAAAGAGTTGTGCCATCTGCCTGACCTGACGCCGGACAGCGCTGACGAGTGGCTGGATACTTTCCAGGCGAAAGAACAGGAAGCCACGGAAAAACTCCTCTCCCTGGAACAGAAAATGAGCGTCGCGCAGACCGCGCACAGCCAGTTTGAACAAGCTTATCAGCTGGTGGTGGCGATTAACGGCCCGCTGGCGCGAAATGAAGCGTGGGATGTTGCCCGTGAGTTGCTGCGCGATGGTGTAAACCAGCGTCATCTGGCCGAGCAGGTCCAGCCGCTGCGTATGCGTCTGAACGAGCTGGAACAGCGTCTGCGCGAGCAGCAGGAGGCCGAGCGTCTGCTGGCTGAGTTCTGCAAGCGTCAGGGTAAACATTACGACATCGACGAGCTTGAGGCCCTGCATCAGGAGCTGGAAGCCCGTATCGCCGCACTGTCCGATACGGTATCCAGCGCCAGTGAACAGCGTATGACGCTGCGTCAGGAGCTGGAGCAGCTTCAGTCCCGCTCGCAGACGCTGTTGCAACGCGCACCCGTCTGGCTGGCGGCACAAAGCAGCCTGAACCAGCTCAGCGAACAGTGTGGCGAAACCTTCGAATCCAGCCAGGAAGTGACGGAATACCTGCAACAGCTGCTGGAGCGTGAGCGCGAGGCCATTGTTGAGCGTGATGAAGTTGGCGCGCGCAAGCGTGAGGTTGACGAAGAGATTGAACGCTTAAGCCAGCCGGGCGGTGCGGAAGATGCACGCCTGAATACGCTGGCGGAGCGTTTTGGCGGTGTGCTGCTGTCTGAAATTTATGACGATGTTGGTCTGGACGATGCACCGTACTTCTCCGCACTGTACGGCCCGTCGCGTAACGCGATTGTGGTGCCGGATCTGTCATTGATTGCCGATCAGCTTGAAGGGCTGGAAGATTGCCCGGAAGATCTCTATCTGATTGAAGGGGATCCGCAGTCATTTGATGACAGCGTGTTCAGCGTTGATGAGCTGGAAAAAGCGGTGGTGGTGAAAATCGCTGACCGTCAGTGGCGTTACTCGCGCTTCCCGGAACTTCCTCTGTTTGGCCGCGCTGCGCGTGAAAGCCGTATTGAAAGCCTGCACGCTGAGCGTGAAACGCTGTCTGAACGTTTTGCGACCCTGTCGTTTGACGTGCAGAAAACCCAGCGCCTGCATCAGTCGTTTAGCCGCTTTATCGGTAGTCATCTGGGAGTGGCTTTTGAGGCTGACCCGGAAGCGGAAATTCGCAAGCTTACCACCCGCCGTGGTGAACTTGAGCGCGCGATTGCCAGCCATGAAAGTGATAACCAACAGAGTCGCGTTCAGTTTGAACAGGCGAAAGAGGGCGTTGCTGCCCTTAACCGTATTCTGCCGCGTCTGAATCTGCTGGCGGATGATACGCTGGCTGACCGCGTGGATGAAATCCAGGAACGTCTGGATGAAGCACAGGAAGCCGCGCGCTTTGTGCAGCAGCATGGTAATCAGCTGGCGAAGCTGGAGCCGGTAGTGTCGGTGCTTCAAAGCGATCCAGAGCAGTTTGAGCAGCTAAAAGAAGATTATGCCTGGTCCCAGCAGGTGCAGCGTGAAGCACGCCAGCAGGCGTTTGCCCTAACGGAAGTGGTGCAGCGTCGCGCTCACTTCGGTTATTCAGACTCGGCGGAAATGCTGAGCGGTAACAGCGATCTGAACGAGAAATTACGCCAGCGCCTTGAGCAGGCTGAAGTGGAACGTACGCGTGCCCGTGAAGCGATGCGTAGCCACGCGGCCCAGTTGAACCAGTACAACCAGGTTCTGGCCTCGCTAAAAAGCTCCTTTGATACCAAGAAAGAGCTGTTAAACGATCTGCAAAAAGAGCTGCAGGATATCGGCGTTCGTGCCGACAGCGGGGCAGAAGAGCGGGCGCGTGTTCGTCGTGATGAACTGCATAGCCAGCTTAGCAACAACCGTGCGCGTCGTAATCAGCTGGAAAAAGCGCTGACCTTCTGTGAAGCGGAGATGGATAACCTGACGCGTCGCCTGCGCAAGCTTGAGCGCGACTATCATGAAATGCGTGAGCAGGTAGTGACCGCGAAGGCAGGCTGGTGCGCAGTAATGCGCATGGTGAAAGACAATAATGTTGAACGCCGCCTGCATCGTCGTGAACTGGCC
This sequence comes from Enterobacter cloacae complex sp. R_G8, assembly GCF_024599795.1. Lineage (NCBI taxonomy): Bacteria > Pseudomonadati > Pseudomonadota > Gammaproteobacteria > Enterobacterales > Enterobacteriaceae > Enterobacter > Enterobacter cloacae complex sp. R_G8. Next base: position 3,444,124 of record NZ_CP102246.1, on the reverse strand, counting down.
TACCTCTCTGCCGATGAGCTGCGCTCCATGTCGGATAAGGCGCTGGGCGCGCTGCGCCTGGCGGTGGCGGATAACGAACATCTGCGCGATGTGCTGCGCATGTCTGAAGATCCGAAACGTCCAGAGCGTAAAATTCAGTTCTTCGTGGCGGTTTATCAGCATTTGCGCGAGCGTATTCGTCAGGACATCATTCGTACCGACGATCCGGTTGAAGCCATTGAACAGATGGAAATTGAACTGGGTCGCCTGACGGAAGAGCTGACCTCTCGTGAGCAGAAGCTGGCTATCAGTTCCCGCAGCGTGGCGAACATCATCCGCAAGACCATTCAGCGCGAGCAGAACCGTATTCGCCAGTTGAACCAGGGTCTGCAGAGCGTATCGTTTGGTCAGGTGAACAGCGTACGTCTGAATGTAAACGTGCGTGAAGCGCACGCTACGCTGCTGGATGTGTTGTCTGAGCAGCATGAACAGCATCAGGATCTGTTTAACAGCAACCGTCTGACCTTCTCCGAAGCGCTGGCGAAACTGTATCAGCGTCTGAATCCGCAGATTGATATGGGGCAACGTACGCCGCAAACCATCGGTGAAGAGCTGCTGGATTACCGTAACTACCTGGAAATGGAAGTTGAGGTTAACCGTGGCTCTGATGGCTGGTTGCGTGCTGAATCGGGTGCGCTGTCTACCGGTGAAGCTATCGGTACCGGGATGTCGATTCTGGTGATGGTCGTGCAGAGCTGGGAAGATGAAGCGCGTCGTCTGCGCGGCAAGGATATTTCCCCATGCCGTCTGCTGTTCCTTGATGAAGCAGCGCGTCTGGACGCCCGTTCCATCGCCACGCTGTTTGAGCTCTGCGAACGTCTGGATATGCAGCTCATCATTGCGGCACCGGAAAACATCAGTCCGGAAAAAGGCACCACCTACAAACTGGTGCGTAAAGTGTTCCAGAACAGCGAGCACGTTCACGTTGTAGGCCTGCGTGGCTTTGCTCCGCAGCCGCCGGAGTCATTACCGGGAACGGCAGACGCCTCCTGAGGTGTGTTGTTACAAAGCGCGGCGCACTAGCGCCGCTTTTTTTTACGCTTAACTTATGCTTACGGCTGCGTTATCTTTAAACTTCTTTACATAAGGTAAGGCAACTGCGTTTGTGCCTTCCTATAATGAATAAAAGCCCCAGTGTGATGGGCATGTCGTGAGAAAACAGGGGGCAAGGGATGTTGCTAAAGAAAAATCGTGGTCATCAGCTGTCAGCGTTGAGTTTGTGTCTGGCGGTGATGTTTGCTCCACTGTTAAGCGCTCAGGCCGATGAGCCTGAAGTTGTACCGTCAGACAGTTCCGCGACGATGGGGGCGCAGCCGACGTCGCTGTCACAACCGCTGGATCAATCTCCGGCGACGGCCATTATGGCGGGTATCAGGCCGCTACCCGAAGGTATCGACGCCGGCGCGCTCCGCCAGCAGCTTCTTACCGGACTTCCTGCCGGATATACGCCTGCCTACATTAACCAGCTTGCGCTGCTTTATGCCGCACGTGATATGAAGCCGATGTGGGAAAACCGGGACGCCGTGCGGGCTTTCCAGCAGCAACTGGCGGAAGTCGCCATTGCAGGTTTTCAGCCGCAATTCACCACCTGGGTTGAGCTCCTGACCGATCCGACTGTAACCGGTCAGGCGCGCGATGTGGTGCTGTCTGATGCCATGATGGGCTACCTCCAGTTTGTGGCGGGTATTCCGGTCAATGGCAACCGCTGGTTATACAGTGAAAAACCGTACAAGCTGGCGACACCGGCGCTGTCGGTCATTAACCAGTGGCAACTGGCGCTGGATAACGGAGAGCTGCCGCGCTTTATCGCAAGCCTGGCGCCGGCGCATCCGCAATATGCCACCATGCATCAGTCGCTGCTTGAGCTGGTTGCCGATTCCCGCCCGTGGCCTCAGGTGCGTGGCACAACCACGCTTCGTCCGGGGCAGTGGAGCAGCGATGTCCCGGCGATCCGCGAAATTATGAAACGCTCCGGCATTCTCGAAAGCGGTCCTAAGATTGCGCTGCCTGGCGACGATACGCAAAGCGCGGTCGTCAGCCCGTCGGCCCCGGTAAAAGAGAAAAAGGCCGTTGCACAGAGCAACAAACCCGCCGCCTACGATCGCGAGCTGGTCGCGGCGGTTAAGCAGTTCCAGGCCGCGCAGGGGCTGGGCGCAGACGGGGTGATCGGTCCATCCACCCGCGACTGGCTCAACGTCTCGCCTGCTCAGCGCGCTGGGGTGCTGGCGCTGAATATCCAGCGTTTACGCCTGCTGCCGGGAACGCTGTCGACCGGGATTATGGTGAATATTCCGGCGTATTCGCTGGTTTATTATCAGAACGGTAGCGAGGTGCTGGCCTCCCGGGTGATTGTGGGGCGGCCTGACCGAAAAACGCCGATGATGAGCAGCGCCCTGAATAACGTGGTGGTAAACCCGCCGTGGAACGTGCCGCCGACGCTGGCGCGCAAGGATATTCTGCCTAAGGTCTGGAACGATCCTGGCTATCTGGAGCGTCATAACTATACGGTGATCCGCGGCTGGAACAGCAAAGAGACGATCGATCCGTGGATGGTTGACTGGTCAACGATTACGCCGTCGAACCTGCCATTCCGTTTCCAGCAGGCTCCGGGTGCGCATAACTCGCTGGGGCGCTATAAATTCAACATGCCAAGTTCGGACGCTATCTATTTGCATGATACGCCGAACCATAATCTGTTCCAGAAAGATGCCCGCGCGCTCAGCTCAGGCTGCGTTCGTGTGAATAAGGCATCGGAACTGGCGAATATGCTGTTGCAGGATGCGGGCTGGAACGATACGCGCATTTCTGATGCGCTGAAACAAGGGGATACGCGTTACGTTAATATTCGACACAATATTCCGGTCAATCTTTACTATCTGACGGCGTTTGTTGGCGAAGATGGGCGTACTCAGTATCGTACAGATATTTACAATTATGATCTCACCGCGCGATCCGGCGCACAAATTTTGCCAAAAGCTGAACAATTAATCAGGTAAATGAAGCAGTTCGGGAAAAAAGGTTGTCGTAAGTTAGGGTAAATACGTGGCGATATGGCTGGAAGCCGCGTATTTGCTGGGGTTGGGTGCCTTGACGTCGTCGGCTTTGCCAGTTAAGGTGCCCTTCGTGCGCTAAGCATATTACGATTTCTTTGACCTGTAGACCTGATTATCATGGACAAATTTGACGCTAATCGCCGCAAACTGCTGGCGTTAGGTGGTGTTGCGCTCGGCGCAGCGGCCATCCTGCCGACGCCAGCATTTGCCACCCTCTCGACACCTCGTCCGCGTATTTTAACGCTCAACAATCTGCATACTGGTGAGTCGCTAAAAGCGGAGTTCTTCGATGGCAGAGGCTATATTCAGGATGAATTAGCAAGACTTAACCATTTTTTCCGTGATTTCCGCGCGAATAAAGTAAAAGCCATCGACCCAGGATTATTTGACCAGTTGTTCCGCCTTCAGGGCCTGCTGGGTACCAGCAAGCCGGTGCAACTCATTTCTGGTTATCGTTCCATTGATACCAATAATGAATTGCGCGCCCGCAGCCGTGGGGTAGCGAAAAAAAGCTATCACACCAGGGGACAGGCAATGGACTTCCATATTGAAGGCGTTTCGTTAGCCAATATTCGCAAAGCTGCGTTATCTATGCGCGCAGGTGGTGTAGGATATTACCCAAGTAGTAACTTTGTGCATATTGATACCGGTCCAGTTCGGCACTGGTAATAACGAAACACAGGAGCAGTATGAACTATCGTATTATTCCGGTTACGGCGTTCTCCCAGAATTGTTCATTGATCTGGTGTGAGCAAACCAAACTGGCCGCGCTTGTCGATCCCGGCGGTGACGCTGAGAAGATCAAACAGGAAGTTGCAGAAAGCGGTGTGACGCTGATGCAGATTTTACTGACGCATGGTCACCTTGACCATGTCGGCGCAGCGGCGGAGCTGGCACAGCACTATGGTGTGCCGGTGATCGGTCCGGAAAAAGAAGATGAGTTCTGGCTGCAGGGTTTGCCAGCCCAAAGCCGCATGTTTGGCCTCGATGAGTGTCAGCCGCTGACGCCCGATCGCTGGTTAAACGAAGGAGAGCGTGTGAACGTAGGGAATGTGACTTTACAGGTGTTGCATTGTCCTGGGCATACGCCAGGCCATATCGTCTTCTTTGATGACCAGTCTCGTCTGCTGATTTCCGGCGATGTGATTTTCAAAGGTGGCGTAGGACGCAGCGATTTTCCGCGTGGCGACCACGGACAGCTGATCCAGTCGATTAAACAGAAGTTATTGCCACTGGGTGATGACGTGACGTTTATCCCTGGACATGGCCCGATGTCGACGCTGGGCTACGAGCGGGTGCATAACCCCTTCCTTCAGGATGAAATGCCTGTCTGGTAAATCCGGATAATAAAAAAAGCCTGCATAGTGCAGGCTTTTTTGTGGGCGCTAATTACATTACAGTACGGCGACAATCGCTTCGCACAGTGGCGCCATGTTGTCAGGGGTCATACCTGCAACGTTCACGCGGCCAGAGGCCACGGCGTACACGCCAAACTCTTCACGCAGACGCAGTACCTGCTCTTTGGTCAGGCCGCTGAAAGAGAACATCCCGTTCTGCTTAATAATAAAGCTGAAGTCACGGTCAGCCCCTTTCTCAGCCAGAGTATTTACAAACAGCAGGCGCATGCGCTGAATACGCTGACGCATATCGTTCAGCTCTTGTTCCCAGATCGCACGCAGCGCATCGTTGCTCAGAATGGTGGCAACGACAGAGGCACCGTGTGCCGGTGGGTTAGAGTAGTTTGCGCGGATCACAGATTTCATCTGGCTGAACGCACGCTCTGCGGTCTCTTCGCTTGCCGCGACCAGCGTACAGGCGCCTACGCGCTCATTGTACAGGCCAAAATTCTTGGAGTAGGAGCTTGCAACGATCAGCTCCTGATGGACAGCTGCGAATGCGCGCAGACCTTCAGCATCTTCTTCCAGACCACGGGCAAAGCCCTGATAGGCGAAGTCAAACAACGGCAGCCAGCCTTTCTCAACGGAGAGCTTAGCCAGGTGTTCCCACTGCTCAAGCGTAGGATCAATACCGGTTGGGTTGTGGCAGCAACCGTGGAACAGTACCACGTCACCTGCCTGTGCTTCGCTCAGGCTTGCCAGCAGGCCATCGAAGTCCAGAGCGTGGTGTGCGGCGTCATAATACGCATATTCGCACACTTCCAGACCCGCAGAGTTAAAGACGCTCTTGTGGTTCGGCCAGCTTGGATTGCTCACCCAGACACGCTTAACAGCGGTATTTTTTGCAAGGAAATCCGCCGCCACGCGCAGTGCGCCGGTACCGCCAGGCGTTTGTGCTGTGCGCGCGCGTTTGTCGCTCACAATTGTACTACCTTTACCGAACAGCAGCTCCTGCGTGCAACGACCAAACTCAGGGATACCATCAATACCGAGGTAGTTCTTGGTGGTTTCATTTTCCAGCAGATACTGCTCAGCTTTTTTTACGCTGGTCAGTACCGGGGTTTTGCCGGTTTCATCTTTATATACACCAATACCCAGGTTGATTTTGCCAGGGCGGTCGTCGGCACGAAACAGATCGGCCAGGCCCAGAATAGGGTCGGCAGGAGCGGCGGTAATGTTCTCAAACATGACGAAGTTCCATTGTGATTACAGAAGTGAAATCCGCTATCAGGTTAACGGTAGATTTACAAAATGCCAACCGTTTGCGACGAAAAGCGTGCGGCTTTTCAAAAGTCGCCATTATTTTCTGTCAGGCATAAAAAAACAGGGCCGAAGCCCTGTTCATTAAGCATATAACAAAGTGGTGTACTGATTAGAACTGGTAAGTTACAGCCATTGCAACCTGGTCGTCTTTACCGTTCACGATACCCACGCTACGAGAGTAGTCGGTGTCGTCGATCAGGTTCAACTGGTAGTCAACATAGATGTTGAAGTTTTTGTTGAAGTAGTAAGTCGCACCGAGTTCAACAAATTTCTGCAGGTCAGCATCGCCGCCCGCGAAGGTGCCGCGCTGAGCCAGGTTTTTACCTTTAGACTGAACGTAGGACACGGATGGACGCAGACCGAAGTCGAACTGGTACTGAGCGATAACTTCGAAGTTCTGAGTTTTGTTTGCGAATGAACCGTCTTCTTCACGGGTCATGTTGCGGGTTTCAGCGTAGGTGGTTGCCAGGTAGATGTTGTTCGCATCGTACTTAGCACCAACAGCCCATGCTTCCGCTTTCTCGCCTTTACCGTCAGCGGTCTGCCGGTTAGTACGGTCAGAGTTGCTGTATGCGCCGATCAGGCCGAAACCTTCGCCGAACTCATAACCAACAGAGGTACCAAAACCGTCACCGTTAGCGGTTTTAACGTCGGTACGATCGTTTTTACCCTGATACTGCAGGCCCAGGCTCAGGCCATCAACCAGACCGAAGAAGTCAGAGTTACGATAGGTCAGAACGCCAGTGGTACGGCCGGTCATGAAGTTATCAGAGTAGTTAGCCCAGGTCATACCTGAGTAGGATGGCGCCATATCGGTGTAAGATTCTACATCGTAAACGATACCGTAGTTACGGCCGTAGTCGATGGAACCTGCATCACCAGCTTTCAGGCCAGCGAACGCCAGACGGGTACGCTGAGTCTGGCTGCTTTCTGGCTGGCTTGCCAGAGCACGGTATTCCCACTGGCCGTAACCGGTCAGTTGGTCATTGATTTGGGTTTCGCCTTTGAAACCGATCTGAGCATAGGTAGCATCGCTGCTGTCTGTGTTGTCACCGGAGGTCACGAAATCGTGCTCACCAACCACTTTCCCGTACAGATCCAGTTTGTTGCCGTTTTTGTTATAGATTTCTGCAGCGTTAGCTGCACCGGCTACCAGCAGGGCAGGGATTACCACTGCCAGAATATTGCGCTTCATCATTATTTATTACCCTCATTGGTTTTTTTATGACACTCGCCACTGCCGCCAATAAATTCCGTCAATAAATATTTCCGGAACTATTGATGAGAGTTTGGTGTCTTTATGTATCTGTCAGGCATCTTTCCATTCATAGAACCGTTTCGCTAGCCTGAAAGTGCTACAATTTTCAAGATTGAGTAACAAAAAGAAATTATATGTAACTAAATGTGTATTTTTCGGAACTTTGTGAACCACCTCAAATTTCAGAAAGACGTGGCGAATTAAACGGCAAGCAGATTCCTATATATATGAATTCCTTATAATTAATTTAGATAAAGGCAATTCGTATACGCGCACCTTCAACGACTCATTTTTTCTTATGACCCAAAAAGGACTTCTGGATGGCTGTGATTTTGGTTGAAATTTGTGCTATTGCTTGAGGATTAAATAATCGCAATAAGAATAGGGTTTATTTTTTGTTCGTAGATATTTCGTGGAAACAAAACGTAACAACTAGTGGTTGTGACGGGGTCAAAGTTGAAAGGTGCTTACTTTTCGCTGACGAAAATTGACAGAGCAGAATAAAATAATGGCCAGCAAATGCTGGCCATTATGATTTTGGTTACTTAGAAGCTGGCATTACGCGGCGTACGTGGGAACGGAATAACGTCACGTACGTTCTGAACACCTGTGACGTAGGCGATCAGACGTTCGAAGCCCAGACCAAAGCCTGAGTGTGGCACAGTACCGTAACGGCGCAGATCGCGATACCAGCTGTAATCCGCTGGATTGAGCCCCATCTCTTGCATGCGCGCATCCAGCACGTCCAGACGCTCTTCACGCTGGGAACCACCGATAATTTCACCAATGCCCGGTGCCAGTACGTCCATTGCGGCAACGGTTTTACCGTCTTCGTTAAGGCGCATATAGAACGCCTTAATGTCTTTCGGATAGTTTTTCACAACAACCGGTGCTTTGAAGTGCTTCTCAGCCAGGTACCGCTCATGCTCGGAAGAGAGATCCACGCCCCAGTAAACCGGGTTCTCAAACGTCTCACCACATTTCTCGAGAATAGCGACTGCATCGGTGTAATCCACCTGGGCAAAGTCGGAGGAAACAAAGCGCTCCAGACGTGCAATCGCTTCGTTATCGACACGCTCAGCGAAGAATTTCATGTCATCAGCACGTTCTTCCAGTACCGCTTTGAAGACATACTTGAGCATGGATTCCGCCAGGCCAGCGACATCGTTCAGGTCTGCGAAAGCCACTTCAGGCTCCAGCATCCAGAATTCCGCCAGGTGACGGCTGGTGTTGGAGTTTTCCGCACGGAAGGTTGGGCCGAAGGTGTAGATTTTAGACAGCGCACAGGCGTAGGTTTCGCCGTTGAGCTGGCCGGACACTGTCAGGAAGGCTTCTTTACCAAAGAAGTCTTTGTCAAAGTCCACTTTACCTTCCGGCGTGCGCGGCAGGTTTTCCAGATCCAGCGTCGAGACGCGGAACATTTCGCCAGCACCTTCGGTATCGGAGGCGGTGATCAACGGGGTAGACACCCAGAAATAACCCTGCTCGTCGAAGAAGCGATGCAGTGCCTGCGCCAGCGTGTGGCGGACACGGGCAACCGCACCAATCAGGTTAGTGCGCGGACGCAGGTGAGCCACTTCACGCAGATATTCGATGCTGTGACGTTTTGCTGCCATCGGGTAGGTGTCCGGATCTTCAACCCAGCCGGTCACTTCAATGGCCGTGGCCTGAATTTCAAAACTCTGACCCTGTCCCGGTGATGCAACAACCACGCCGGTAACAATTACGGAACAACCCGTTGTCAGGTGCAGAACGTCATCATTGTAATTGGGCAGAGAATTATTAATGACGGCCTGTACAGGATCAAAGCAGGAACCGTCATAGACGGCAAGGAAGGAGATGCCAGCTTTAGAATCTCGGCGGGTACGCACCCATCCGCGCACGGTGACTTCCTGGTCAACAGCGACACGGCCCTGGAGTACGTCGGCTACAGGCACAACGCTCATAATATTCTCTCTGTTAATAGTCGGAAAAAATAAACACTTGTCCACCCAAATGGGGGGATATCTATGTTACCTGCCATCCGCTATCAGACAAGTAAATTTCGCAGTCAAAAGAGAAGAATTAAGAAATAAATAAGAAGTAGGGAGCCATTTGGCTCCCTTAAGCGCTTAACTGGCTTTTTTGACCTGAGGGAGATCGAAAGCTTTGCGTAACGCGCGGACAAATGCTTTGTCATGACAGATGGTTTTACCCGGGCTATCGGAGAGCTTCGCTACCGGCTTGCCGTTACATTCCACCAGTTTTATCACAATATTCAGCGGTTTTACCTGAGGGATGTCACAGGTTAAACGGGTGCCAATCCCGAAGCTCAGGTTCACTCGGGTACTGAAATGGCGATAGAGTTCAACCGCTTTCGCGAGATCGAGGTTATCGGAGAAGACCAGCACCTTGCTCATCGGGTCGATGCCGAGTTTTTCGTAATGCGCGATCGCCTTCTCACCCCATTCAACCGGATCCCCGGAGTCATGGCGTAACCCCTGGTAACGCTCAGCGAACTCAGGGCCGAAATCACGCAGGAACGCATCCATCGTGATGCAGTCGGTCAGGGCGATGCCGAGTTGATTCGGATACTCGTCAAGCCACGCGGCCAGTGCGGCACGTTGGCTGTTGGCCAGATCTGGACTGATCTGCTGATGTGCCTGGAACCATTCATGTGCCTGGGTACCCATCGGTGTCAGGTTCAGACGACGCGCCAGATCGTAATTACTGGTGCCCACGAACCACGGCTCCTGCTGCAGACGCTCGACAATGGCCTGCTGAACGTCGCGAGAGAAACGGCGACGCGTGCCAAAGTCCATCAGGCGGAAGCGGGACATATCCAGCCCATCCGTCAGGGTGGCAAACCCCGTGAGTTTGTTTTCCAGCGCGGCCAGTGCCTGAGTCACCCCGGTTTCCGGCGAACGGTAGCGGTGAGCCAGCTCGCTGATCACGGCCAGCAGCGGAACTTCCCACATGATCACTTCGCGCCATGGGCCTTCAAGGCGAATATCCAGCTTGCCGTTATCATTGGTGACGGTGACCTGCTCTGGCTTATAGCGGAAGTCGCGTAGCCAGTTCAGATAGTCAGCTTTAAAGAAAGGCAGGCCGGAAAGCCACTGGTATTCGTCGTCCTGCAACGTCAGATGCTGCATAGCATCGACCTGTTCACGAATGGAGTCTGCGTAGATACCAAGCAAGTCGTCGCCACGGCAGCGAAATTCCGCCGCAACATCAACATCATAGTAATGGTGGAAAACGGCTTGCTGCATGTGCAGTTTATACGCGTCGGTATCCAGCAACGTATGCAGAACAGGAGAAGCGAATCGAGTCATAGGTGCGCAGTAGCATCCTCTCACAGGAGCGTTTAGTACAATAAACAACTCCGGAGTATACCTTGTTTAGTGATTTATTGAACCCCGATCACAACATAAGCGCTCATTATGGTCGAGGGCATTTTGTGCCCCGTGTTATACAAATGTAGCAAAAAGGGTGTTTGTACCTGAAAAGATGAACATTCTGCATAGCGCGATCTACACAACAGGAATAGACTGGATTCGTTATTCGACAAACGATGCATAAGGTTTTCTATGACACAACAGCCACAAGCCAAATACCGCCACGACTATCGTGCGCCGGATTACCTGATTAGCGATATCGATCTGACTTTTGACCTGGATGCCACTAAAACCGTTGTGACGGCGGTAAGCCAGGTGACGCGCCACAGCGCGACGGCAGTGCCGCTGCGTCTGGATGGCGAAGACCTGACGCTGGTCTCCCTGCATATTAATGATGCCGCCTGGACTGACTATAAAGAAGAAGGCAACCAGCTGGTTATCGACAACCTGCCGGAACGCTTTACGCTGCGCATCGTGAATGAAATCAGCCCTGCCGCCAATACGGCGCTCGAAGGGCTTTACCAGTCTGGCGTGGCGCTGTGCACCCAGTGTGAAGCGGAAGGTTTCCGCCACATCACCTGGTATCTCGACCGTCCGGACGTGCTGGCGCGCTTTACCACCAAAATCATCGCGGACAAAACGCTTTATCCTTTCCTGCTCTCCAACGGTAACCGCGTGGGTGAGGGCGAGCTGGAAAATGGCCGTCACTGGGTACAGTGGCAGGATCCTTTCCCGAAACCATGCTACCTGTTTGCGCTGGTGGCGGGTGATTTCGACGTCTTACGCGACACCTTCAAAACCCGTTCTGGCCGCGAAGTGGCGCTGGAACTGTTCGTTGACCGTGGCAACCTCGATCGCGCGCCATGGGCGATGACCTCGCTTATCAACTCCATGAAGTGGGACGAAGAGCGTTTTGGTCTGGAATACGATCTCGACATCTATATGATCGTCGCCGTCGACTTCTTCAACATGGGGGCGATGGAGAACAAAGGTCTCAACATCTTTAACTCCAAATACGTGCTGGCCCGTACCGATACCGCTACCGATAAAGACTACCTCGATATCGAGCGCGTTATTGGCCACGAGTATTTCCATAACTGGACCGGTAACCGCGTTACCTGCCGCGACTGGTTCCAGCTGAGCCTGAAAGAAGGTCTGACCGTATTCCGTGACCAGGAGTTCAGCTCAGATTTGGGCTCGCGGGCGGTTAACCGCATCAACAACGTACGCACCATGCGTGGGTTACAGTTTGCGGAAGATGCCAGCCCGATGGCGCACCCCATTCGTCCGGACAAAGTCATCGAGATGAACAACTTCTACACCCTGACGGTGTATGAAAAAGGGGCGGAGATTATCCGGATGATCCACACCCTGCTGGGTGAGGAGAACTTCCAGAAAGGGATGCAGCTCTATTTCGAGCGTCACGACGGCAGCGCCGCCACCTGCGATGATTTTGTGCAGGCGATGGAAGATGCCTCCAACGTGGATCTCTCTCACTTCCGTCTCTGGTACAGCCAGGCCGGTACGCCGGTTGTCACCGTGAAAGATGATTACAATCCGGAGACCGAGCAGTACACCCTGACCATCAGCCAGCGCACGCCGCCAACGGCTGAGCAGGAAGAGAAACATCCGCTGCACATTCCGTTCAGCATTGAACTGTATGATAACGAAGGCAAAGTGATCCCGCTGCAGAAGGGCGGCCACCCGGTACACCATGTGCTGAACGTGACCCAGGCGGAGCAGACCTTTATCTTCGATAACGTCTATTTCCAGCCGGTGCCTGCGCTGCTGTGTGAATTCTCTGCGCCAGTGAAACTGGAGTACAAGTGGAGCGATCAGCAGCTGACGTTCCTGATGCGTCACGCCCGCAACGATTTCTCCCGCTGGGATGCCGCGCAAAGCCTGCTGGCGACGTACATCAAGCTGAACGTGAATCGCCATCAGCAGGGCCAGCCGCTGTCGCTGCCGGTTCATGTGGCTGACGCGTTCCGGGCGGTCCTGCTGGACGAGCATATCGATCCGGCTCTGGCGGCGGAAATTCTGACACTGCCGTCAGCCACCGAAATTGCTGAGCTGTTCGATATCATCGATCCGATTGCCATCGTGGCAGTGCGTGAAGCGCTGACCCGCACGCTGGCGGCCGAACTGGCGGACGAGTTCCTGGCAATCTATAACGCCAACAAGCTGGATGCGTACCGCGTGGAACATGAGGACATCGGCAAACGTTCCCTGCGCAATACCTGCCTGCGCTACCTTGCTTTTGGTGACGTGGACCTGGCGAACACGCTGGTGAGCAAGCAGTATCACGAAGCGGATAACATGACCGATGCGCTGGCCGCCCTGGCGTCGAGTGTTGCTGCCGAATTGCCGTGCCGCGATGCGCTGATGCAGGAGTACGACGACAAGTGGCACCAGGATGGTCTGGTGATGGACAAGTGGTTCATTCTGCAGGCGACCAGCCCGGCGGCCGATGCGCTGAGCAATGTCCGCAGCCTGCTGAAGCACCGCTCCTTCACCATGAGCAACCCGAACCGCGTTCGCTCCCTGATTGGCGCGTTTGCCAGCAGCAACCCGGCAGCGTTCCATGCGGAAGACGGCAGCGGTTATCAGTTCATGGTGGAAATGCTGACCGAGCTGAACAGCCGTAATCCGCAGGTGGCATCACGTCTGATTGAGCCGCTGATCCGTCTGAAACGCTATGACGCGAAGCGTCAGGAGAAGATGCGTGCTGCGCTTGAGCAGCTTAAAGGGCTGGAAAATCTCTCTGGCGATCTGTACGAGAAGATTTCGAAGGCGCTGGCGTAATATAAACGTTAATCCCACCCTCTCCCCGTGGGAGAGGGCCGGGTGAAGGCATCAGGCATTAGCCGTAATCAACGCGCGCTCATTCACACCACGCTTCATTACCCGCTCCAGCACCTCCGCTTCCAGTTCTGCCAGTCTTGCCGAACCGACACGTCGAGGACGTGGAATATCCACCGTCAGATCCAGACCTATTTTCCCTTCTTCTATAAGCAACACCCGGTCGGCCATGGCGACGGCTTCGCTCACGTCGTGCGTCACCAGCAAAACCGTAAAACCATGCTCCTGCCAGAGTGAGGCAATCAGATCCTGCATTTCAATCCTCGTCAGGGCATCAAGTGCCCCGAGCGGCTCATCGAGCAGCAGCAGGCCTGGACGATGTATCAACGCCCGCGCCAGTGCTACACGCTGTTTTTGCCCGCCAGAGAGGGCCGCAGGCCATTCACCGGCGCGATCCTCCAGCCCGACGGCGGCCAGCGCCTGGCGCGCCTCCTCCCGCCAGTGGCCATTCAGACCCAGCCCGACGTTATCAATTACCGTTTTCCAGGGCAGCAGGCGCGCGTCCTGAAACATCATGCGGGTATCATCCTGAATATTGGCAAGCGGCGTTGTCCCTGCCAGAATTTCCCCGCCGTTCGGGGCTTCCAGCCCGGCTAACAGGCGCAGCAGCGTACTCTTACCGCCGCCGCTGCGACCGACCACGGCCACAAATTGCCCGGCGGGGATATGCAGATCCAGGGCGTTAAGAATGGTTTTTTCGCCGTAGCGTTTTGTGACGCCGTTGAGTAACAGCGGTGTCCCCTGTGTGAGTCGGGCGGTATTCATGCTTTCGCCTCCTGAGAGAAATAGGCCGGGTTCCAGCGCAGCCAGCTACGTTCCAGCCACTGGGCGCTGACGTCAGCGAGTTTGCCCAGCAGGGCGTAAAGGATAATGGCGACCACCACCACGTCCGTTTGCAGGAATTCACGGGCGTTCATCGCCAGATAACCGATACCGGAGTTGGCTGAGATGGTCTCTGCGACGATCAGCGTCAGCCACATCAGGCCGAGCGCAAAGCGAACGCCGACCATAATGGAGGGCAGGGCACCTGGCAGGAGCACATGGATAAACAGGGCAAATCCTGATAACCCGTAGCTGCGTGCCATCTCAACCAGCCCGCGATCGATATTGCGGATCCCATGCCAGGTATTGATGTAAATCGGGAACAGCGTGCCCAGCGCCACGAGGAAAATTTTGGCACTCTCATCAATACCAAACCACAAAATGACCAGTGGGATCAGCGCCAGATGCGGTACGTTGCGCAGCATCTGAATAGAGGTATCCAGTAAACGCTCACCCCAACGGGAAAGGCCACTGATTAACCCCAGTACCAGGCCGATGCTGCCGCCGATGGAAAACCCAATCAACGCGCGCCACGAGCTAATGGCCAGGTGCTGCCACAGCTCGCCGCTGGCACTCAGCGACCAGAAGGCTTCGATAACGCCCTCCGGAGAGGGCAAAATGCGGCTCGAAAGCCAGCCGGTGGAGGAGGCCAGTTGCCAGATAAGGACTATGCCGACAGGTAAAAACCACGGGGCGGCCCGCAGCAGCCATTTGTGTGAGGTGACGAACATGGCAACTCCTTAGCTTTGCGCGACTTTTCGTGGAATAAACTCGTTGGCCACGGCTTCGCCCTGAAGCTGCAGCTGTCGGGGCTGCGGAATGTCCGGGATGGCGACATCCAGATGCGGGAACAGCAGTTCACCCACTTTGTACGCCTCTTCAAGATGCGGATAGCCCGACAGGATAAAACTGTCGATACCCAGCTCAGCATATTCATTGATACGCGCTGCCACGGTCGGACCGTCACCCACCAGCGCGGTACCCGCACCACCCCGTACCAGGCCGACACCCGCCCACAGATTCGGACTGATCTCCAGATTCTCGCGTTTGCCGTTATGTAATGAGGCCATCCGGTGTTGTCCTACGGAGTCGGTTTTCGCAAATGCCGCCTGCGCTTTGGCGATGGTCTCATCGTCCAGATGTGAAATCAGCCGGTCTGCGGCCTGCCAGGCCTCTTCGTTGGTTTCACGCACAATCACGTGCAGGCGAATGCCAAAGCGTACCTTGCGGCCGTGAGCGGCGGCTTTGGCCCGCACCTGGGCGATTTTCTCTTTCACCAATTCAGGAGGTTCACCCCAGGTCAGATAGAGATCGACCTGTTCTGCCGCCAGATCCTGCGCCACATCCGACGATCCGCCGAAGTAAAGTGGCGGACGCGGCTGCTGAACAGGCGGGAAGTAAAGTTTCGCGTCACGTACATGAATATGTTTGCCTTCAAAGGTGACCGTTTCGCCCTCAAGCAGACGGCGCCAGACGCGGGTGAACTCGGCGGAGGCCTCATAGCGTTCCGTATGATCGAGGAACACGCCGTCACCGGCCAGCTCCTGCGGATCGCTGCCGGTGACCAGGTTAAACAGCGCGCGTCCGTTGGAAAGTCTGTCGAGCGTTGCCGCCTGACGGGCAGCAACGGTCGGGGAAACCACGCTCGGGCGTAATGCCACCAGGAATTTCAGGCGCTGGGTGACCGGGATCATCGACGCGGCGACCAGCCAGGCGTCTTCGCACGAGCGACCGGTGGGGATCAGCACGCCGGTGAAACCGATTCGGTCTGCCGCCTGCGCAATCTGCTGCAGGTACCCGTGATCAACCGGGCGCGAACCCTCTTCGGTACCAAGATAGTGTCCATCACCGTGGGTAGGTAAAAACCAGAAAAGATTCAGACTCATGATTTGGCTCCTTCTTTGGCTGTGGGCTGCCAGATGCGTTCGCGAATGTTCACCTGTTTTGGAACTAAGCGGTTTTGATAAAAGAGGTCAGCAGTCTGTTGCTGCAGGGCTGCGACATGCGCGTCCACCGGGGTGATGGTGGTGGGTGGACGGTGGTTGAGATAGCTGGCGATCACCGCCTCCGGTAAGCCCATGGTTTTCGCCAGCAGGGTGATGCTCTCCGGTCGCTGGCTTTGCGTCAGGGTATCGGCCTCGGTAAAGGTATTCAGGACCTCCTGAACAAAGGCACCGTTTTTCTCGGCATATGGACGGGCAGCGAGGTAGAACGAACCGGTTTGTTTCAGTGTGGTGCCATCTTTTAACACCCGCACGCCACCCTGCAATAATGCCGCGGAGTAGTAAGGATCCCAGATGGCCCACGCGTCAACATTGCCTTGCTGGAAGGCGGCGCGTGCATCAGCCGGAGTCAGATAGACGGGCTGAATATCGGTGAACTTTAGCCCGGCCTCCTGCAGGGCGCGGAGCAGCAGGTTGTGCGAGCTGGAACCTTTCTGGAACGCGACTTTGTGACCCTTAAGTTCGGCCACATTTTTTATGGCGCTGTTTTCAGGCACCAGAATCACCTCCGCTTTGGGTTTCGGGGGTTCAACGCCGACGTAGACCAGATCCGCCCCGGCCGCCTGTGCAAAGATCGGTGGAATATCGCCGGTACTGCCTAAATCGATGCTGCCGACGTTCAATGCCTCCAGCATCTGGGGGCCGGCAGGAAACTCCACCCAGGAGAATTTGGTCTGTGGGAAGCGTTTTTCCAGAAGCTGGTGGCTTTTGGCCAGCACCATGCTGACGCTGCCTTTCTGGTAACCAATGCGCAAACTGTCAGGTGCCGTCTCTGCTGCATGGGCCAGTGACGAGAGTGCCAGCAGACCAGCCAGGCTAATTCGACTCAGTGTTTTAAACATGCGCGACTCCTTGTGGCTGTCCAAACGCAGGGGCCTGAATATCGCGACGGTGCAGGGCATGCCAGAACGTTTCCAGTGCGCTGTCGAGGCGGGTTTGCAGGTTCGGTGTGACATGAGGTTTATGCTGGTAATCGATCACCTGCGAGTCATCGGCGAAAACGCCGTGCAGGATCTCCTGCGCCTTCAACGCGTTCAGTACCGGCTTCAGGGCGTAATCCACCGCCAGTAAATGAGCAACCGTGCCGCCCGTTGCCAGCGGCAACACCACTTTGCCGTCAAGTGCACGTTCAGGCAGCAGATCGAGCAACGTTTTCAGTGCGCCTGAAAATGAGGCTTTATAAATCGGCGTCGCCACGATAAGCCCGTCAGCACTTTTGAGTTGTTCAGTCAGGGTTTTCAGTGCCGGGCTGTCAAAGCGGGCGTAGAGCAGATCCTCAGGCTCAAAGTTGTGCAGGTTCCAGTGGCACACTTCCACATCCAGCGCATTGAGCTTTTCGCGGGCATATTCCAGCAGGGCGCTGGAACGAGAAGGGAATCGTGGACTTCCGGCCAGGGTGATGACGCGCATGTGTGCTCCTTATAACTAATTGTTTGCTTTTATCTAACATTCATAACAATTTTCTGGAGTGTGACACTGCGCGGTTATTCCACTAAATGATTTATCTGCAATTAAAATGCGAAAAAGTGCATAACAAGTGTACTGACAGGTAAACGTTTGCGTTTTACGTCCATTTTTTTGCCACAGGTCAATTCCCTTTCCGGGCAGGATCGCACATAATCCCCTCCCGGTTTGCACACCGGGAATCCAGGAGAGTTCATGTACTACCCCTTCGTTCGTAAAGCCCTTTTCCAGCTCGACCCTGAGCGCGCTCATGAATTTACATTCCAGCAGTTACGCCGTATTACGGGTACGCCGCTGGCCGCACTGGTGCGTCAGAATGTGCCGGAAAAACCTGTGCAGTGCATGGGTCTGACCTTTAAAAACCCGCTGGGTCTGGCGGCCGGTCTGGATAAAAATGGCGAGTGCATTGATGCCCTGGGCGCGATGGGCTTTGGTTCCATCGAAATCGGTACCGTCACGCCGCGTCCGCAGCCAGGTAATGATAAGCCGCGTCTGTTCCGCCTGGTTGAAGCCGAGGGGCTGATCAACCGCATGGGCTTTAATAACCTCGGCGTGGATCATCTGGTAGAGAACGTCAAAAAAGCTCATTTCGATGGCGTATTAGGCATCAATATTGGCAAAAATAAAGACACGCCGGTTGAGCAGGGTAAAGATGACTATCTGATTTGTATGGATAAAGTCTACGCCTATGCCGGTTATATCGCCGTGAATATTTCATCGCCGAATACCCCGGGGCTACGTTCTCTGCAATATGGTGAAGCGCTGGACGATCTTCTGAGCGCCATTAAAAATAAACAAAATGCACTGCAGGCGATCCACCATAAATATGTCCCGGTGGCGGTTAAGATCGCACCGGATCTTTCTGCTGAAGAATTGATCCAGGTTGCCGACAGTTTAGTTCGTCATAATATTGATGGTGTGATTGCAACCAATACGACGCTCGATCGCTCCCTCGTTCAGGGAATGAAAAACTGTGACGAAGCGGGTGGGTTAAGTGGACGTCCGGTACAATTAAAAAGTACGGAAATTATTCGCGCACTCTCCGCCGAATTAAAAGGTCGTCTACCCATTATCGGTGTCGGTGGTATCGATTCGGTGATTGCTGCGCGCGAGAAGATGGCTGCGGGAGCCTCACTGGTGCAAATCTATTCCGGCTTTATTTTTAAAGGACCGCCACTGATTAAAGAAATCGTTACTCATATCTAATCTTTTCTCTTAATCAGACAACCAGGGCTTTATTTCCAGCCCTGGTTGTTTTATATTCCGTCACTGTTGCTTATTTAGACATTATAGTCTTTTATTAATGGTGTTATAAACGAAGCGACAATCAGGACATTTTTAGTACAGGACGTTTGGGGACGGGAGAGAAACATGCGAATTAAACCTGACGATAACTGGCGCTGGTATTTTTGTGACGAGCATGACCGTATGATGCTCGATTTAGCCAATGGTATGTTGTTCCGCTCTCGTTTTGCCCGTCGCATGTTAACCCCGGACGCTTTCTCCCCGTCTGGTTTTTGTGTCGACGACGCTGCGCTTTATTTCTCTTTTGAAGAGAAATGCCGTGACCTGCAGCTCTCAAAAGAACAGCGTGCCGAACTGGTATTAAACGCGCTGGTGGCGATTCGTTTCCTGAAACCGCAAATGCCAAAAAGCTGGCATTTTCTGCCGCACGACATGAACTGGACGCCAGCCACGGGCGACGCGGCCAGCGTCAATCTGAGCGATACCGCAGAAGAGGTGAGTTTGCTGGTAGTGGAACCTGGCGAAAATGCTGCGCTTTGTCTGCTGGCCCAGCCCGGCGTGACCATTGCCGGGCGGACGATGCAGCTCGGGGATGCTATTAAAGTGATGAATGACAGGCTGAAACCGCAGCTTCGCGTAGATTCGTTCAGCCTGGAACAGGCGGTTTAAGCTTCCAGCTGTACTGACGTTTTAGGAATACAGCTGCAGCACAGGATCGTCCCGTCATCACCCATTGCTGATTTCTTCAGCGCACTCACTTCGCCCCCGACCAGCTTGATACGACAGCATCCACAGATACCCGCCCGACAGGAATACGGGATGCGGATCCCGGCTTGCTCCAGTTGCTCAAGTAAAACCTGCTGATTGTTTCCCCGAATAACGCGGCCCTGCCAGTGAATATCCACCGCCGAACTGGTTTGCATCTCAACGTCGACAAACTCTTCTTCCTGACCTGCGCCGTATACGCGTGCTGGCCCACGGGCGAGAATTTCCACCTCGTCGCCCACGCGGATGACCCCGCTGGAGCGTGGAATAAGATTCTGGCCGAAATCCACATCGCCATTGTCCTGCGCAGTGCGGAACGACTGCAGGGTTTTCAGCGGCTCGCCGGAAGGGTGTTTCTGGCCTTTCTCCGGGCTCACGGTTGTGAAGATACAGCGGCTGCACGGCTTCACGACATCAAAAATCACGCTGCCGATGCGGATCACTTTCCAGGTGTCTTCTTCCCAGGCTTCAGTGCCGGTCACCACCAGATTCGGTCGAAATTGCTCCATCTGCACGCTGGCCTTACAGCGGCGCTGCAGGTCACGCAGTGACGCTTCGTTGGTTAACAGGAACGGAAAGCCATCGGCGAACGAAAGGGGAACCGCTTCGTGGCGCTTGACGCGTCGTGTCAGCGCCGGACCCACCCAGCGCAGCTGTACCTCGCGGGAGAAGAAGCCGCTCAGCCAGCGGTTAATTTCGTCCGGGGCAATGCGAGCGGTAAAATGATTGCCCCACACTTCCGTTGGCGCATCGACAGGCGCAAAATCAGCAAAGCGAATCACTACACTGGAGTCATCCGGCGCGGTGAGGTGCAGACCGTCGTGAAGCGGTGAAGGCGTAAAGCGAACCATCTGCGGGAACTGGCGTGCGGTAATGAATGTACCGTCAGGCTCGGTGACCATAAAAATACGATCGAAGGCAAATCCGCTTATGTCAGCCAGCGCGTGAGAAACGCCGATACCGCGCATGGATTTCACCGGATGAATAAAAAGCCTGGATAACGTCGCCACTGTGCACAGTCCCTCGAATGAAAATAAGCCTTCAACTTTATGACATACACGTCATATTAGCTATAATGCGCGACAATTTTCTTAGAGTAAAAGTGACGATATGAATTCTCTGTTTGCCAGTACGGCCCGTGGGCTGGAAGAGCTGTTAAAAACTGAACTGGAAACCCTGGGCGCGCAAGAGTGCCAGGTGGTTCAGGGTGGTGTCCATTTTGAGGGCGACACACGGCTTATTTACCAGAGCCTGATGTGGAGCCGTCTGGCGTCGCGCATCATGCTGCCGATGAAAGAGTGCAAGGTCTACAGCGATCTTGACCTCTATACCGGCGTACAGATGATCGACTGGACAGAGATCTTCACGCCAGATGCCACCTTTGCGGTGCATTTTAACGGCGTAAACGATGAGATCCGCAACAGCCAGTACGGCGCGCTGCGTGTGAAAGACGCCATCGTGGACTGTTTTACGCGTAAAAATAAAGAACGACCAAACGTCGATCGTGAAAACCCGGATCTGCGCATTAACGTCTGGCTCAATGGCGATACCGCCAGTATCTCTCTGGATCTGAGCGGGGCGGGTCTGCATCTGCGTGGCTACCGCGATCGCACCGGTATGGCGCCCATCAAAGAAACCCTGGCCGCCGCCATCGTGATGCGCTCCGGCTGGCAGCCGGGAACGCCACTGCTCGACCCCATGTGTGGATCCGGCACGCTGCTGATTGAAGCCGCCATGCTGGCGACTGACCGCGCTCCCGGCCTGCATCGTGGCCACTGGGGCTTTAGCGGCTGGGCGCAGCACGATGAAGCCCTCTGGAAAGAGATCAAAGCTGAAGCACAGGCCCGTGCGCGTAAAGGTCTGGCCGAGTACACCTCCCATTTCTATGGCTCTGACAGCGACCCGCGCGTGATTGAACGTGCGCGCAGCAATGCCCGTCGCGCGGGTATCGGTGAGCTGGTGACCTTTGATGTGAAAGATGTCGCGAACCTGACCAACCCGCTGCCGAAAGGCCCGTACGGTACGGTTATTAGCAACCCGCCATACGGTGAACGTCTGGACAGCGAACCGGCGCTGATTGCGCTGCACAGCCTGCTGGGCCGTAATATGAAAGACTACTTTGGCGGCTGGAATCTCTCCCTGTTTAGCGCTTCACCAGAACTGCTGAGCTGCCTGCAGCTGCGCGCAGATCGCCAGTTTAAAGCGAAGAATGGCCCGCTGGATTGCGTGCAGAAAAACTACCATCTGGCGGAGAAAGCGGCGGACAGTAAACCGTCGGGTGTGGCGGAAGATTACGCCAACCGTCTGCGCAAGAACCTGAAGAAATTTGAAAAATGGGCTAAACAGGAAGGCATTGAATGCTATCGCCTGTATGACGCTGACCTCCCGGAATACAACGTGGCGGTTGACCGCTATGCCGACTGGGTGGTGATTCAGGAATATGCTCCACCAAAGACCATTGATGCGCAAAAAGCGCGCCAGCGCATGCTGGACGTCATTGCTGCGACCATTGCCGTGCTTGGCATTGCGCCAAACAAGCTGGTGCTGAAAACCCGCGAGCGTCAGAAAGGGAAAAACCAGTATCAGAAGATGGGGGAGAAGGGCGACTTTATCGAAGTGGGCGAATACAACGCTCGCCTGTGGGTTAACCTGACGGATTACCTCGATACCGGGCTGTTCCTCGACCACCGCATTGCCCGTCGTATGCTGGGCCAGATGAGCAAAGGTAAGGACTTCCTTAACCTGTTCTCTTACACCGGCAGCGCCAGCGTGCACGCGGGCTTGGGCGGCGCGCGCAGCACCACCACGGTGGATATGTCGCGTACCTATCTGGAGTGGGCGGAGCGCAACCTGCGTCTCAACGGCCTGACCGGACGCCAGCATCGTCTGATGCAGGCTGATGTCCTGGGCTGGCTGCGTGACACCGATGAACAGTTTGATCTGATCTTCATCGATCCACCAACATTCTCCAACTCCAAGCGTATGGAAGATAGCTTTGATGTTCAACGCGATCACCTGCGCCTGATGACCGACCTGAAGCGCCTCCTGCGTAAAGGCGGCACGATTATGTTCTCGAACAACAAACGCGGTTTCCGCATGGATCACGACGGCCTGGCCGCGCTGGGACTGAAAGCACAAGAAATCAGCCAAAAAACGCTGTCTCAGGACTTTGCCCGTAACCGTCAGATCCATAACTGCTGGCTTATCACCGCGGCCTGAAAGGAAAAATAAATGTCTTTAATTAGTATGCACGGTGCGTGGCTCTCCTTCAGCGACTCACCGCTTCTCGATAATGCTGAACTGCACATCGAAGACAACGAACGCGTCTGTCTGGTGGGCCGCAATGGTGCGGGTAAATCCACGCTGATGAAAATCCTCAACCGTGAGCAGGGTCTGGATGACGGGCGTATTGTCTACGAGCAGGATCTGATTGTTTCCCGTCTTCAGCAGGATCCGCCGCGTCATGTCACCGGCAGCGTGTACGATTTCGTTGCGGAAGGTATCTCGGAGCAGGCTGAATACCTGAAGCGCTATCACGAGATCTCTCATCTGGTGATGACGGACCCGAGCGACAAGAACCTTAACGAACTGGCAAAAGTCCAGGAGATGCTCGATCACCACGGCCTGTGGCAGCTGGAGAACCGTATTAACGAGGTGCTGGCTCAGCTCGGCCTGGAGCCGGACATGGAGCTGTCTGCGCTTTCAGGGGGCTGGTTGCGTAAGGCGGCACTGGGCCGCGCGCTGGTCAGCGGGCCGAAGGTGCTGCTGCTGGATGAACCGACGAACCACCTGGACATTGAAGCGATCGACTGGCTTGAAGGGTTCCTGAAAACCTTCAGCGGCACCATCATCTTCATCTCTCACGACCGTTCCTTCATTCGCAACATGGCGACGCGGATTGTCGATCTCGATCGTGGCAAGCTGGTCACCTATCCCGGCGATTACGATACCTATCTGCTGGAAAAAGAAGAAAACCTGCGCGTGGAAGAGCTGCAAAACGCCGAGTTCGACCGCAAACTGGCCCAGGAAGAGGTGTGGATCCGTCAGGGGATCAAAGCCCGCCGTACCCGCAACGAAGGCCGCGTTCGCGCCCTGAAAGCGATGCGTCGTGAACGCAGCGAACGTCGCGAAGTGATGGGCAGCGCCAAAATGCAGGTGGAAGAGGCTTCCCGTTCAGGCAAGATCGTCTTCGAGATGGAAAACGTCAACTATCAGGTTGATGGCAAAGTGCTGGTGAAAGACTTCTCCGCCCAGGTCCAGCGCGGAGACAAAATTGCCCTGATTGGTCCGAATGGCTGCGGTAAAACCACGCTGCTGAAGCTGATGCTGGGTCAGTTGCAGGCGGATAGCGGCCGAATTCACTGCGGCACCAAACTGGAAGTGGCTTACTTTGACCAGCACCGTGCGGAGCTGGATCCGGACAGAACGGTGATGGATAACCTGGCCGAAGGTAAGCAAGAGGTCATGGTAAACGGTAAGCCGCGCCATGTGCTGGGCTATCTGCAGGACTTCCTGTTCCATCCTAAACGGGCGATGACCCCGGTGCGTGCGCTGTCTGGCGGTGAGCGAAACCGTCTTCTGCTGGCGCGGTTATTCCTGAAACCAAGCAACCTGTTGATTCTCGATGAACCAACCAACGACCTGGATGTCGAAACGCTCGAACTGCTGGAAGAGCTGATCGATGGTTATCAGGGCACCGTGATGCTGGTGAGCCACGACCGTCAGTTCGTTGACAACACCGTGACCGAGTGCTGGATCTTCGAAGGCGAAGGGCGGATTGGTCAATATGTGGGTGGCTATCACGACGCGAAAGGGCAGCAGGCACAGTCGCTGGCGCAAAAACAGGCAAAGCCTAAAACAAGCACTGAACCTGCTGTAACAAAAGCAGAAACTGTCAAGAAAACCTCGGCTAAACTAAGCTATAACCTGCAGCGCGAACTGGAGGGGCTTCCTCAGCGTCTTGAAGAGCTGGAGGCCGCACTGGAGGCATTGCAAACGCAGGTTGCCGATGCGTCATTCTTCACACAATCGCACGACTATACTCAAAAAGTATTGGCTGAACTGTCCGAGGCTGAAAAAGCTCTGGAAGAAGCATTTGAGCGCTGGGAGTACCTTGAGTCTCTGAAAAACGGCGCATAAACAGGGATAACATATGTGTGACCAGCACCATGCCGACAGGCATATATTATGCTCGCAATGCGATATGCTCGTGGCGTTGCCAGAGCTTGGTCACGGACATAAAGCCCTGTGCCCGCGTTGTGGCGCAACGTTAACAACCGAGTGGGATGCGCCAAGACAGCGTCCCACTGCATATGCACTGGCAGCGTTATTCATGCTGCTGCTCTCCAATCTCTTCCCCTTCATCTATATGAAGGTGGGAGGGATCACAAGCCAGGTGGATTTACTTGAGATCCCGGGCGTCATGTTCTCGGAAGATTACGCCAGCCTCGGCACCTTCTTCCTTCTGTTTGTGCAGATCGTCCCGGCCTTTTGTCTGGTGGTCATCCTTTTGCTGGTCAACCGGGTAAAAATGCCCGCAGCCCTGAAAATCAAACTGGCGCGTATCCTGTTCCAGCTTAAAAGCTGGGGAATGGCCGAGATTTTTCTGGCGGGTATTCTGGTCAGCTTCGTAAAGCTGATGGCCTACGGTGACGTGGGGATTGGCAGCAGCTTTATCCCATGGTGTCTGTACTGCGTACTGCAACTGCGTGCATTCCAGTGCGTTGACAGGCGTTGGGCATGGGATGATATCGCTCCGGCCCCCGCGCTTGCTCAGACGGTTAAGGTCGGCGTACCGGGGATCCGTCAGGGGCTACGCTCTTGCTCCTGCTGTACTGCGGTGTTGCCCGCCGATCTGGACGTCTGCCCGCGCTGTGGGACGAAAGGCCATGTGCGACGTAAAAACAGCCTGCAGTGGACGATGGCGCTGCTGGTGACCTCTGTCATGCTGTATCTCCCGGCGAATATATTGCCAATTATGATCACCGATTTGCTTGGCGACAAAATGCCCTCGACGATCCTCGCCGGGGTGATTTTGCTGTGGGGGGAAGGTTCCTATCCTGTGGCTGGCGTGATTTTCATCGCCAGTATTATGGTGCCAACCTTAAAAATGATCGCGATTGCCTGGCTCTGTTGGGATGCAAAAGGGCACGGCAAACGCGACAGCGAACGCATGCACCTGATTTATGAAGTCGTCGAGTTTGTGGGACGCTGGTCAATGATTGACGTGTTTGTTATTGCCGTTCTCTCCGCACTGGTGCGGATGGGCGGATTGATGAGTATTTATCCCGCGATGGGGGCATTAATGTTTGCATTGGTTGTAATTATGACCATGTTTGCGGCCATGACCTTCGACCCTCGTTTATCGTGGGATCGTGAGCCTGAATCAAGCCATGAGGAAGCGTAAGAGCATGGAAAATAAGAGTGGAGAGGCGAAAGTGCAGAAGGTCAAAAACTGGTCGCCGGTGTGGATCTTCCCCATCGTGACCGCGCTGATCGGTGCATGGATCCTGTTTTATCACTACAGCCATCAGGGGCCGGAAGTGACGCTCATCACCACCAATGCCGAGGGAATTGAGGGCGGTAAAACCACCATCAAAAGCCGCAGCGTGGATGTGGGCGTGGTTGAAAGCGCCACCCTGACCGATGATTTAACCCATGTAGAAATCAAAGCCCGTCTCAATGCTGGCATGGAAAAACTGCTGCATGGTGATTCGGTGTTTTGGGTGGTTAAACCGCAGGTCGGACGGGAAGGGATCAGCGGCTTAGGAACGCTGTTGTCGGGTGCCTATATTGAACTGCAGCCGGGGGCGAAAGGCAGCCAGCCGGGCCAATACCAGCTCCTGGATTCACCTCCACTCGCGCCGCCTGATGCAAAAGGTATCCGCGTGATCCTTGACAGTAAAAAAGCGGGCCAGCTTTCTCCCGGCGATCCGGTGTTGTTCCGCGGCTATCGTGTCGGCTCGGTTGAGACCAGCAGCTTTGATCCGCAAAAACGTACCATCAGCTATCAGCTGTTCATCAACGCGCCAAACGATCGGCTGGTGACCAGCAATGTCCGCTTCTGGAAGGACAGCGGGATCGCGGTCGATCTCACCTCAGCAGGGATGCGCGTTGAAATGGGATCTCTGACGACCCTGTTTGGCGGCGGGGTCAGCTTTGATGTGCCGGAAGGGCTGGAACTGGGGCAGCCAGTTGCCGAGAAAACGGCTTTCAGGCTCTTTGACGATCAAAGAAGCATTCAGGATGCGCTGTATACCGATCACATCGACTACCTGATGTTCTTTAAAGATTCTGTCCGCGGCCTGCAGCCGGGCGCACCGGTTGAGTTCCGTGGTATCCGTCTGGGTACCGTAGGCCAGGTGCCGTTCTTTGTGCCGGGCCTGCGTCAGGTGCTGGATGATGACTATCGTATTCCGGTGCTGATCCGCATTGAGCCGGAACGTCTGCTCAACCAGATTGGCGAGGATCAGGATATTGGCACGCATATCTCAACACTGATGAACCGGGGTCTGCGTGGCTCGCTGAAGACCGGTAACCTGGTCACCGGCGCGCTGTATGTGGATATGGACTTCTATCCGAAAGCGCCTCCCGTTACCGGTATTCGTGAGTTTGGCGGCTACAAGATCATTCCAACGGTAAGCAGCGGTCTGGCCCAGATCCAGCAGCGTCTGATGGATACCCTGGACAAGATCAACAACCTGCCACTGAATCCGATGATTGAAGCGGCGACAGGTTCGTTACACCAGAGCCAGGAAACGATGCGACGTCTGCAAGCCACGCTGGATAATATTAATAAGATCACGGCAAGCCAGAGCATGCAGCAACTGCCGCAGGATATGCAGAAAACGCTGCGTGAACTTAACCGCAGTATGCAGGGCTTCCAGCCTGGTTCGGCGGCGTACAACAAGATGGTGGCAGATATGCAGCGTCTTGATCAGGTCTTGCGCGAACTGCAGCCAGTACTGAAAACGCTCAATGAGAAGAGCAACGCGCTGGTGTTTGAAGCAAAAGATAAAAAGGATCCTGAGCCGAAGAGGGCGAAACAATGAAAAAATGGCTAGCGATTGTAGGTGCGATGGTGCTCACGGCCTGTAGCTCAGGGAGTGAAACGAAAAGTTACTACCAGCTGCCGCTGATGGCGCAGGCGGGTACCCAGAGTACCGCCTCGCAGGGCAACCGTCTGCTGTGGGTTGAGCAAGTCGCTGTGCCAGATTATCTGGCCGGCAACGGAGTGGTCTACCAGACCAGCGAGGTGCAGTATGTCATCGCTAACAATAACCTGTGGGCCAGCCCGCTGGATCAGCAGTTACGTAATACGCTGGTGGCTAATCTGGGCAGCCAGCTTCCGGGCTGGGTTGTCGCGTCCCAGCCGTTAGGTAACGATCAGGACACGCTGAATGTCACGGTGACGGGCTTCCACGGCCGCTACGACGGTGCGGTTGTGATTAGCGGGGAGTGGCTGCTGAACCATCAGGGACAGCTGATTAAGCGTCCTTTCCATCTGGAGCTCAAGCAGCAAAAAGATGGTTATGATGAAATGGTGAAAGTGCTGGCGCAGGGTTGGGCACAAGAATCGGCCATCATCGCCAGAGAAATCTCCCGGCTGCCATAAGTAAAATTCATCAGCAAAAACCGCAATCGGTGTGCCACTGATTGCGGTTTTTTTTTCGTTTTCACGTCAGACCGTTACTTGTCCCGGGTCACATTTTTTGTACAAATGATCTTCCAGCTAGCTCACAAATATGACATCCGTATGAATTTTGAACGTTGACGCTACGACTAATTCGGGGTATTCGTTATCTGTGCCTGCACGTATTGTGCAGCCACTGTTTTCTTTCCACCAGACAAAAGAATGAGGGAAACGAGGCATGAAGAGACAGAAACGAGATCGCCTGGAACGGGCTCATCAACGTGGTTATCAGGCCGGCATCGCTGGACGTTCTAAAGAAATGTGTCCTTATCAGACGATAAATCAAAGGTCACAATGGCTGGGAGGCTGGCGAGAAGCCATCGGCGACAGGGCACTCATTGCCTGATAACGTCTCTTTAAAAACAGAAACCTCCGCAATGCGGAGGTTTCGCCTTTCTGGAGCCGCGAAAAGCAGCGATTAGAAAGCAGAAGTGTCCTGGAACAGACCCACTTTCAGATCGTTGGCGGTATAGATCAGACGACCGTCTACCAGCACTTCGCCATCCGCCAGGCCCATAATCAGGCGGCGGTTAACAATGCGCTTGAAGTGAATACGGTAGGTCACTTTCTTCGCCGTTGGCAGAACCTGACCTGTGAATTTCACTTCACCCACGCCCAGCGCACGACCTTTACCTTCGCCGCCAAGCCAGCCCAGATAGAAGCCAACCAGCTGCCACATAGCGTCCAGACCCAGGCAGCCAGGCATTACCGGATCGCCAATGAAGTGGCAACCGAAGAACCACAGGTCAGGATTGATATCGAGTTCTGCTTCTACGTAACCCTTATCGAAGTTGCCGCCGGTTTCGGTCATTTTCACGACACGGTCCATCATCAGCATGTTCGGGGCCGGTAACTGTGGGCCTTTCGCACCAAACAGTTCACCGCGACCAGAGGCAAGAAGATCTTCTTTTGTATAGGATTCGCGTTTATCTACCATGTTCTCAGTAAGCCTTATTTTAGTGAAGGACGCAGGATAGCTAACACGTGTACGCTGAACAAGTCCGATCAGTTCGGACTAAACCAACCCAACCAGCGTAACGGCCACGGATAACGATGACGAGCATCTTGCTGTGTCGCCTGGGCAATGCGCTCCTGGATAGTCTGCATCAGGGTCGTTTGCCCCTCCCCATCCCATACCAGGTTTGTCAGTAAGGGTAGTGCATCCTCAATCCCTTCGATGGCCCAGAGGGTGAATTGTTCCTGCTCCACCGCATCCAGAAGTGCCTGACTGAGGCTCAAATGGCGTGCGTTGGGAGCCGGAATAATCACCCCTTGTTTGCCGTTTAACCCGCGTTGCTGACAAATAGAGAAGAAGCCCTCAATCTTTTCATTCAGACCACCTACAGGCTGGGCGCGACCAAATTGATCGACTGAACCGGTAATGGCGATATTTTGATTGATGGGGACGTCCGCCAGGGCGCTGATTAAGGCACACAGCTCGGCCATAGAGGCGCTATCACCATCCACTTCGCTGTAGGATTGCTCAAACGTCAGCGAGGCAGAGAAGGGGATTTGTTGCTCTAGCTGCAGCTCTGACATCAGGAACGCCTGCATGATCATCATGCCTTTGGCGTGGATATTTCCGCCAAGCTCAGCTTTGCGTTCAATGTCGGTAAACTCGCCGTCGCCAATGTGGACGACGCAGCTGATGCGTGAAGGCTCGCCAAACGCACGCGGATGTCCGGGAAATTCAATCACCGACAGGGCATTGATCTGTCCGATGCGCTCGCCTTCGGTCTCGACCAGAATCTGCTCCAGCAGAATTTCATCCTGCATACGGTCGGCAAGATAACCTTCCCGCCACTCTCGCTGGGCAAGCATCTGAGCGAGTTGTTCCCCGGTAAAGACGCCGTTCCCGCTGATAACGCCCACTTCACGCAGCTGTTTGCTGATCCAGAGCGGACAAAGCGGCAACGTCTCCTGATCACCGGTATAACGAACCGCTTCGCGGATAAGTCCAGGCCACGCGTCAGCAGCAGGCGTCGGCAGGGTAAAACGGGCTGCAATGGCCATCACCCACTGGCACCACTGAGCCATGTCATCGGCATCAGCAATCTGGATGTTGTCTTCGTACTCGCTGTACACCGCCTGTGCCGCCAGTTCTGGCTCCATTTCCTGGAAATCAGCCAGCGATTCACGGTCACCCGTCAGTACCACGGTCAACGACAGCGGCATGGAGGGGACAGAGACCGGCAGAGGACGAGACTCGTCGTAGCCGACCCAGTCAAAGCGTTGCTGACTGACGATTGTCTTCAGACGCATCCACAACAGCGGCTGGGAGAGCAAAGTACGCAGGGAAATGATCAGTACGCCACCATTCGCGCGGTGTACCAGCCCAGGCTGCAGCGATATCTCACCATTGAACTGGCGAAGGCAACCAAAGAGTTGTTCAGCCTCGACCCAGTTAGCGGTAACCACTTCGCCCTTTGCCGCAAAACGGCCATCAGCCTGTTCTGCGGGTTCGAAAGTGACATCATGTCCTGAAATACGATACTGGCCGCCGAAAACAACATTTGCTTCCGGTCGTAGCTGGCGCATGGCATCACCCAGAAGCGTCAAATACTCGGCTTCTTCCGGGGCTTTGAGCAGCATGAAGGGTGATGTCGCCCATGGGCTTAACACCTGCTCCAGCGCGTAATGCAAACGCGGTTGTGTATCGCTAAGTATGAATTCGTGTTCTTGTGCGAGGTCTGGCTGTGCAAACAATTCCTGGTAACTTTCGGTATCCGGAACAAGGTCACGCCATGCAAGTTTCGTAATGGTCAAAGTTGATGTTTTTTAGTCAGATGTAAAAGCGTGGAGTATACCGTAAGCGGGGGGCTGTACCCAAGCAGGATTGGGGTTTTCGGGAAGCGAATCGCCTGCAATGCTTCACAGGATATGATTTCTTTTCAGCAGATTGCTAAAAAACTGATATTCTGAACAGAGTTACGTGGTAACACTGAGATCGCAATGAAATATCAACAACTGGAAAATCTCGAAAGCGGCTGGAAATGGAAGTACCTGGTCAAAAAGCACCGAGAAGGGGAGCTGATTACCTGCTACATCGAAGCCAGCGCCGCACAAGAGGCCGTGGATATTTTGCTGACCCTCGAAAATGAACCGGTACAGGTGAATGGCTGGATCGAGAAACATATCAATCCGGCACTGTTGAACCGGATGAAGCAAACTATCCGCGCGCGACGAAAACGGCATTTTAATGCTGAGCACCAGCACACCCGCAAAAAATCCATCGACCTGGAATTCATGGTCTGGCAGCGTCTGGCAGGGCTTGCGCAACGGCGGGGGAAAACGTTGTCAGAAACGGTGGTGCAGTTGATTGAAGATGCCGAGCATAAAGAGAAATACGCCAACCAGATGTCCACGCTGAAGAACGATCTTCAGGCGCTGCTGGGCAAAAAATAACGTTTTCAGTTTCTTCAGATAATAAAAAACCCCGCATTGCGGGGTTTTTTTATAAGACGATAACTTAAGCCGCTGGCTGAGTTACTACGTCTTTAACGCCTTTAACTTCGATCTCTACGCGACGATCTGGTGCCAGGCAGTCGATCAGAGCAGCGCGAGCTTTAACGTTGTCACAGGTGTTGCCAGTAACTGGGTTAGATTCGCCCATACCACGTGGGGAGATCTTGTTAGCTGGGATACCTTTAGAGATCAGGTAATCAACAACAGACTGAGCACGTTTCTCAGACAGTTTCTGGTTGTAAGCGTCAGAACCGATACGGTCGGTGAAGCCCAGAACCACTACAGAACCGTCTTTAGGATCCAGGTTGCTCAGCTGGGTGTACAGCTGATCCAGTGCCTGCTGACCTTCTGGTTTCAGGGTCGCTTTGTTGAAGTTGAACAGAACGTCAGACTTCAGAGTGAAGTGCTTGGTCTGTACTTCTGGAGCTGGAGCCGGTGCTGGAGCTACGACTGGCGCATCTTCCTGCTGGCCGAAACGGTAGGAAACACCTACGCTCAGCATGCCGTTGTCTGGACGAACACCAACGGTAGCACCGTCACCGATGTTGTTAACCCACTGGTATTCCAGACGGGTAGCGATGTCACGGGTCATAGCCCACTCAACGCCACCAGCGAATACTGGGGAAACACCGGTGTCATGGTCGTCGCCAGCGTTGCTGTTGCTGGAGTCAGCGCGCCATACCATGCCGCCCAGACGGGTGTACACGTCCAGATCGTCAGTTACTGGGTAACCCAGTTTAGCAGTCAGCTGAACGCCCTGAGCTTTGAAAGCGCCATTGGTTTCGTTGCCTTTGTAAGGCATACGACCTAACCAGTCGTAACCCATTTCAAAGCCAACATACGGGTTAACCTGATAGCCACCGAACGCACCTGCACCAAGCTGGCTCTCGTGAGTAGGGCCATCATTGTTGTTTGCGCTGTTGTACCAGCCGGTGTCGTGGAACTGAGACCAGCCCAGTTTACCACCTGCATACCAGGTATTATCTTTCGGAGCGGCCTGCGCTACGGTAGCGAAGCCAGCCAGTGCCACTGCAATCGCGATAGCTGTCTTTTTCATTTTTTGCGCCTCGTTATCATCCAAAATTCGCCATGAAAATCTCAATCGAGAATCACGGTTAAATCCTTCACCGGGGGGCGTGGTCAAATATAAATCTACCGATATCTTCGGCTTAGGCCGAGCACCCCTGGCGATGTAAAGTCTACAACGTAGCTGAAAACTTACAAGTGTGAAGTCCGTCAGGCATATGAAAAAAAAAGTTCCGTATACCGATTATTTAACAATTTCTGAACGAAATTTGTGCAATAAAATTAAGAAGAACCGCACCAGACAAGCCTTGCCGCCGTTTTGGACCATGGAACTAAAAGCGCATCTTGAGGTCGAAAAAAATTCCAGGAAAACTCTTAAATTTGCTCAGTGATACAAATTTGAGTGAATTTTTAGCCCAGAAAGTTGTCCTCTGCGGTAAGAATCCTGGCGAACCGGGCGCATGATAAAGCCGATCGCATTGCCTTCTTCTGCCGCTTCGGTGAGACGAAAATGTTCCTGCTCCGTCAATTCGTCTGATAACCATCCAATCACCACGCTGTAATTTCCTGTACGTAATGCCCGGATCATCGACTCAACCGTATCGCAGGGAGAGAGCTGATTAATTTGCATGACTTTCGTCAGCGGCAGGCCTGCAGACTGAACCCATTCCCGGCTCAGTTTCTGCTGCGGCGTTAGCCAGAGCTGCCAGCGCGATTGCTGACCAAGCTGCTGCAATAGCGGCAGTAACAGAAGTTGGGTCAACAGGGGCTGGTCTTCACGATAAACCACTTCACTGATAAGCCCTGTCGAAACACGCCCGACGGCGTTCTGTGCGACATCGCCAGCGGTAGAAGAGAAAGATGTTGAGCGATTTGCATAGCCTGAAGTGTACATAATCATTCCAGCCCTGTAGTTACTGTATGAATATACAGTAACCCCTGTATGCATAAAGATCAACCTCAATTTCGGAAAGCGACTCGCAAAATTCATTCATTCCTGGCGAACCTGAAAAAATCATCTTGCTCATCGGCAATAAGTTGCCTATTTTCCTGTTAACGGATCCGTTAGTAAGAAATGTCGTCGTTAATATCTGATTTTTAATGGAAATATCATGAAAAAGATATCTTATGAACGGATTTATAAATCCCAGGAATACCTCTCTCCATTAGGAGAAATTCATCATCGTGCGCTTTTTGGTGGCTATACCCTGGCCGTCGATGAAGCGGTGTTTGCCATGGTGTCAGACGGTGAGCTTTACCTTCGCGCCTGTGAGGAAAGTGCAAAGTACTGTGTCAAAAACGGATCCTCCTTTTTGACCTTAATGAAACGCGGCCGTCCGATCCTGCTTAACTACTATCGTGTGGATGACGGACTCTGGCAGGACCGGGAGCGGTTGCTTCAGCTTTCCTCTTACGCGCTTAATGCCGCGCGTAAAGAGCGCATACAGCGCTACCAGCGAAACCGGCTTAAGGATCTGCCCAACCTGACTTTTCAGCTGGAAGTCCTGCTCTGTGAAGCCGGGATTACCAACGAAGATACCCTCCGGTCGCTGGGAGCCAGAACGAGCTGGCTAAAGCTGCGGGCAAAAAATAAAGCGCTCAGTATTAAAGTACTGTTTGCCCTGGAAGGGGCTATTGAGGGCCTGCATGAAGCGGCACTCCCGGCGGAGATTCGCCGGGAGCTGACGGAGTGGTTTAATGCGCTGCCTGAGCCACAGGAGAATCGCTCCTCCAGGTAGCGATTTGCTGTTGCAGTCGGCAAATTTCTGGCAGCAGAGCGATAAGCAGACCAATCTGCTGGAGAACCAGCGGCGCTTTGCTGTCGTTTCCTGGGTCAAGATGCGCAATCCGTTGAGCCAGTTCATCCAGTGCCTGCTGGACACGCGGTTGATCGGCTGGGCGGTGGTGTAGCGCATCATCGACATAGCAGACAGCATCATCCAGCAAGGCAAGGATACCCGGGTTTGTCAGTTTTTCGCGGTGGGCACCGAGCGTAGAGATATAGCTGGTGAAGGTATGGTTCAGGCACAGCAGGCGGAAAGCCGTTTCACGAATTTCTGCCGTGGCGCGCGGCTCCGTTGACATATTAGAGACTACGGAAGCCAGTTCAGCATCGCTGTTATGCGCATCGCGTCGGGCAATGCGGTAAGCCAGACGGTTATCGCGTCCCTGGTGATACTGTTCAAGAATGGCATCCAGGTACCGGCAGTTGGCATTCATTGCCCTGTCCAGGACGCGCGGCAAATTACGAAAACGCCAGTCCGGCCAGATAAAACTCACTGCCGCCCAGGCGATGGCACAGCCGAGCAGCGTATCGATCACGCGGGGCAGGGCAACTTCAAACCCTTCACCCAGCAGGTTAAAGCAGAGTAGCACCAGCAGGGTGATGAACATCGTCGCGTGGGCGTACTGCACGTTACGAAAGGCGAAGAACAGCACCCCGGTGATCACGATCAGGATCAGCTGGCCCTCCACCGAGGGGACGAAATAGAGCACCGGTAGCCCGATTGCGACCCCCACCAGCGTGCCGATAATACGCAGCGCAAGCCGGTGTCGGGTGGCGTTATAGTTCGGCTGGCAGACGAACAGACTGGTCAGCAGGATCCAGTATCCATGGTGTAAACCGGTGATCTGAATAAAGGCGTAGCCCACGCACAGCACCAGCGACATGCGTACCGCATGGCGAAACAGGGCAGATTCCGGCGTAAAGTTGCGGCTTAGCCGGAGCCACATATCGCTGAAACTGTGCACGCTGTCATCCGCAAGCTGGCTGTCCGCCTCATTACCCGGCAGCGCCATTGCCTGCTCAGATTCAATGGTTGCCAGCTGAGCATCAATCGCCCGCAGGTTATTGAGCAGAAATCCCAACGCTTTTATATGCTCCGGCGATGTACCGCTGGCTCGCACGCGGTCAATGGCCGCATCGAGATGGCTGAAAACGCGCTCAAAGCGCGGATCGTGTTGATAGGGCGTACGCAGCAGAATGGAGCGTGCCAGCTGCTGGCACGCCTGGGACTGCATGGACAGCAGGCGCTGGAAGCGGAACATGACGTCGCTGTAGCGGAACTTCTCACGCAGGGCGGCATACTGCACATGCGACGAGCTGGCGCGTTCATGAATATCCTGGGCAGCAAAGTAATAGTGCAGCGTTCTGCGTGTCCCTCGCTGTCCCCGGTCGCCCCGCAGGCGAGTGAGCAGCGAGGCTTTGGTCTGGTTAAGCGTGGCGACCAGCTGGCCGTTTGCCAGTGCCAGGTCGTAGAGCGGCGCCTGGCTCTCCTCTTCGATATCCGGGTCGAACAACCGGGATTTTAGCTCAAGGTAGTGGGCCAACTGCTCGTAGCTGCGGGCAAGATTATCCTGCAGAGGGCGTACCGGGAAGATCAGATGACCGGTTAACGTCAGCAGGTTATACCAGATGGCCCCCAGCAACAGCAGAACAGGTTGCTGGTACCATTGGTCGTAAAGGGAAACGCCCAGCATGGTGTAAATGGCAATCAGCAGGGCGCCAAACGCGATGGTGGCATAGCGCTGTCCCAGCCCACCCAGCAAAATAAACCCGCTGGTGGAAAGCGTAAGGCCTAAAGCGAACAGCCACGGCCACGGGAACAGCAACTCCACGGACGCGGAGGCAATAAAAAAGCAGACGAGAGTAATAACCAGATTACGCAGACGCCCGGCAAGGCGATCGTCCAGATCCGCCAGCGCCCCCGCAACCACCCCCAGCGTGAGCGGAATGGTGAGCTTGACATCGTTCAGCCACCACGGCAGGGCAACCGTGCCGCAAAGTGCGATAAAAATCCTGACGTTATAGAGCCAGGAGCTGTTCCAGGTGTAACGGCGAAGCAGTGGGCTTAGCATAGACGCGGCCAGTCCTTAATCACTGAAAACGACGACGTGCATTCGCTTCACGCGCCGCCTGGGCCACTTCGACCGGAACAACCCTGCGCCCGACAGGCCACAGAGCGATGGCGGCGATCTTAAAGTTCGCGATCCCCACCGGAATACCAATGATCGTGATGCACTGGGCTATGCCGGCAAAAATATGCATCACACACAGCCACCAGCCGAAGAAAATCAGCCACAGGATGTTCAGCACGGTTCCACCCGTGTTCATCAGTGCGCTTTTGCTCTCCGGGTTCAGTTCGTCGACGTGAACGGCTTCATTCCCGTAAGGGATAAAGGAGAGTTTGGTGATTTCCCAGCAGGAGCGGGTCAGGGGAAGCGTAAAAATCAGGACGATGCTCACCAGAGTGGCAAAAAGCCAGGAAAGGGTGGTGGCAAAACCGCCCAGCACAAAATTCAACACATTCAGAACGGTACGCATAAACCCTCACTTCCTTTCGATAAAATTAACGCCCAATGATTGTAACGTTTTTTTAGGCTGGAGCACCTTAAAACTGGCAGTTAAACTATCAGGCAATTATCTCTTCGTGGATCCGGCTGGATATGGAACTGAAAGCAACTTCAATGGGCAAACGCCTGGCGCAACACCCGTACGACAAGGTTGTCCTCCTCAACGCGGGAGTGAA
The DNA here is from genome assembly GCF_024599795.1 of Enterobacter cloacae complex sp. R_G8. Classification (NCBI taxonomy): domain Bacteria; kingdom Pseudomonadati; phylum Pseudomonadota; class Gammaproteobacteria; order Enterobacterales; family Enterobacteriaceae; genus Enterobacter; species Enterobacter cloacae complex sp. R_G8. The sequence continues at coordinate 3,406,864 of NZ_CP102246.1, read as the reverse complement.
AGTCTCCGGGGAACGCCACGAATACCTTATTCCGTTCAATCAGCTCCTGGCCATCCACTGCAAGCGCGGGCTGGTATGGGGTGAACTGGAATTTGTGTTGCCTGCCGATAAAGTCGTGCGTCTTCATGGCACGGAGTGGGGCGAAACCCAGCGTTTTCATCATCATCTGAACCAGCTCTGGCAGCAGTGGAGTCACGATATGAGCGTGATTGCCGCGCAAGTCCTGCAGCAGGTGCTGAATGATATTGCGCAGAGTCATGCCCAACAAACGTGGCTGACCCGTCAGCAGACCGCCGGGCTGCAACAAAAGATCAGGCAGGCGCTCACGGCGCTACCGTTACCGGTGACGCGCCTTAATGAATTCGACAATTGTCGTGACGCCTGGCGCCAGTGTCAGGCCTGGCTGAGCGACGCAGACAAGAGCCGGCTGGCGCATAATCAGGCGTGGACTGACGAAATGCTCACCCGCTACGCCGATTTCTTCAGCACAGTGGAGTCTTCACCGCTGAATCCTGCTCAGGCTCGCGCCGTGGTTAACGGCGAACAATCGCTGCTGGTGCTTGCGGGTGCCGGGAGCGGTAAAACGTCCGTGCTGGTTGCGCGGGCGGGGTGGTTGCTGACAACGGGTGAGGCCGTCGCCGATCAGATCCTGCTGCTGGCGTTTGGTCGCAAGGCGGCGCAGGAGATGGACGAACGCATTCAGGAACGGCTACACACCCGGGATATCACCGCGCGAACCTTCCATGCCCTTGCGCTGCACATCATTCAGCAGGGCAGCAAAAAAGTCCCGTCCATCAGTAAACTGGAAAACGACACCCAGGCGCGTCAGGCCCTGTTTATTAAAACGTGGCGCCAGCAGTGCAGCGAGAAAAAAGCACAGGCGAAAGGGTGGCGGCAGTGGCTGGAAGAGGAGCTCAACTGGGAGGTGCCTGAAGGCAGCTTCTGGCAGGATGAAAAGCTGGCGCGTCGGCTCGGCTCGCGTCTTGACCGCTGGGTGAGTCTGATGCGGATGCATGGCGGATCGCAGGCGGAGATGATTGAAAGCGCGCCGGAGTCTGTTCGCGCCCTGTTTTCAAAGCGGGTCAAGCTGATGGCCCCGCTGTTGAAAGCCTGGAAAACGGCGCTGAAGGAGGAAAACGCCGTTGATTTCTCAGGTCTTATCCATCAGGCCATCATCATTCTGGAGAAGGGGCGTTTTGTCAGCCCGTGGAAACATATTCTGGTGGATGAGTTCCAGGATATCTCCCCGCAGCGTGCTGCACTGCTTTCGGCATTACGGGCACAAAATAAACATACCTCTCTGTTTGCCGTCGGGGATGACTGGCAGGCCATCTACCGCTTTAGCGGCGCGCAGCTTTCATTGACCACCGCGTTCCATCACTATTTTGGCGAAGGCGATCGTAGCGATCTGGACACGACTTACCGCTTCAACTCCCGAATTGGTGAAATCGCTAACCGCTTTATCCAGCAGAACCCCCATCAGTTGGCCAAGCCGCTCAACAGTCTGAGAGCGGGAGATAAAAAAGCTGTGACCCTGCTGGCGGATGACCAGCTTGAGCCGCTGCTGGACAAACTCAGCGGTTACGCAAAGCCTGATGAACGTATTCTGGTGCTGGCGCGTTATCACCATCTTAAACCGGCGGCGCTGGAGAAAGCGGCGACTCGCTGGCCGAAGCTGCAGCTTGATTTTATGACCATCCACGCAAGTAAAGGCCAGCAGGCCGACTATGTCATTGTGGTCGGGCTGAAAGAGGGGAGCGATGGATTCCCCGCGCCTGCCCGTGAGTCGGTGATGGAGGAAGCCTTACTGCCGGTACCGGAAGATTTCCCGGACGCCGAAGAGCGGCGATTGCTGTACGTGGCGATCACCCGCGCGCGTCATCGCGTGTGGCTGCTGTTCAACAAAGAGGAGCCGTCAGTGTTTGTCGATATTCTGAAGAGTATTGATGTGCCGGTGGCGCGCAAGCCGTAGCGGGATTGCCGGGTGGCGGCTTCGCCTGACCCGGCCTGCAAAACACGCCGTCCCGTGCAAGCGTAGCGCCGCCGGGCATAACGCTACTTCAGTCTGTCGGAAAGATAACGCTGATAATCCGGGATCAGGATCTCAACCGGCGAGTTAAACTGCGGTGATTCAATGATGAAATCCGCCGTCGACAGGTTTGTCGCCACCGGAATATTCCAGACGGTGGCGAGGCGCAGCAGCGCTTTCACGTCCGGGTCATGCGGGACCGCATTCAGCGGATCCCAGAAGAAAATCAGAACATCAATTTTCCCCTCAGAAATCTGTGCGCCTACCTGCTGATCGCCGCCCATCGGGCCGCTCAGCATGGCATTCACTTCCAGGCCTGTTTCACGGTGGATCAGGTTACCGGTGGTGCCCGTCGCCGAGAGGGCGTGCTTTTCCAGCAAGGACTGATGGCGGCGAACCCAGTTAAGCAGCATTTGTTTACAGTGATCGTGCGCAACCAGAGCAATGTGTTTGCGTTCCGGTAGCGTGCGTGTTGTCAGTTCCATAATCATATCCATCAGGTTAACTGGCTACACGATGACGGGAACCGCCTGAGGCTGCAAGAGAAAGGCGAAAAAAATGTGGCTCACGACGAAGGTTGTTGCTTCACCCACTGTAAAAAACGGGCTCGCGTATCCTGATCGGCCTGCTGGAACCAGAATTTCAGCCGTTGTTCCGTCAGCGTCTGGGATTGAGGGGGAATCACATCCAGTTCTGATACGCCGGACAACAGCGTGCTGTCGTCAGCCATCATGGTGGCAAACTGGGGCAGCGAGGCGCGTTTACCCGCTTTGTTATAGGCCTGAGTTGCGGCCTCATAATCATTGCCCTTCGGTGATGAGGTCAGTGCCAGAATATCCAGCTTCACCGGGATCGGCATGGCCTCTCCATCCACCAGTTCCACACGCGGCGAGGCGTCAAACGTCGCAGACTCTTTCTCCGTTTCCAGACGCGGCAAATTAAAGTTCACCTGGCTGACCTGCCGGGTGTTAAAGCTGACAATCAGCGGGGGAGAGAGGTACATCCGTTGTTCATGGTTAGCGAGTCGGATGGTTTTCTCCACCCTAAACACCACCTGGTGAGGGCCGTTATCCAGCTCAATGCTGTCAGCGCCGCGTAATAACGAACTGGAGACTTTTTTCCCGTCCAGCACCAGCAGATCGATATCGGGAGAGAGCCGAAGCGTGGTTGCAAAGACGCAAACCGGCATCACTAACGCGATCACAGCAGTGGCAATGCCGGTTTTCATAGGGGGCTCCTGTCGATAATACGTTTACCGCAATAATGTATCTAAATTTGTCGATAATCATGTTTACTAACATATAGACATATTATGGTCTTTTGCCCTCATGCATCTGTATGGGATGGATGGTTGAGATGTGCGCTTTGACATACACTTGTTAAAAAGCCAGGAGGATGAGCATGAAAGAGAATGATATTGCCGAGATTTTGACGTCCACATGCACCATTGCGCTGGTGGGGGCGAGCGATAAACCGGATCGTCCAAGCTATCGGGTGATGAAGTACCTTCTCGATCAGGGCTACCACGTCATCCCTGTGTCACCGAAAGTGGCCGGTAAAACCTTACTGGGCCAGCCTGGATACGCCACGCTGAACGACGTACCGGAAAAGGTGGATATGGTGGATGTCTTCCGCAATTCCGAGGCAGCATGGGGAGTGGCGCAGGAGGCCATCGCCATCGGAGCGAAAACCCTGTGGATGCAGTTGGGTGTGATTAACGAACAGGCCGCCGTGCTGGCGCGGGATGCGGGGTTGAACGTCGTCATGGATCGCTGTCCGGCGATCGAAATCCCCCGGCTGGGGCTGACAAAGTCATAAAAAAAAGCCCGTTATCGGGCTTTTTTTACACGCTTAGTTCCGCAGGCGCGGAGCCTGTAGCTGTTTGCGGATAGTCTGAGCCAGTTCATCCATCGTGGGTTGCTCCGGATGCTCATCCTGCAGTTCACTGCTTAGCTGCGCCTCAGCAAGATAGGTATGGACGGGTTGTCCATCGTCACCTTCCATCACCACATGGTACCAGGGTGCGGCGCGAAGCTCTGCGTTCACCGCCAGCTCATCCGCCGACGGTTCATCAAGGGAATACTCCGGGTCGATATCCACGACCACACCCAAATACCCGAGCAAAGTGTGGCGGACCTGCTGGCCGATACCGAATTTGCTGGCAATCATAGTCACCTCCCGGGAAACACTACTTACACTGTATGTGCGGGCAATATTTCTCTTTTCAAGTTACATGACGCGACAGGCAAACCCTTTCAGATACAGCCCTTCCGGGTAGGTAGCGATCACCGGGTGATCGGCTGCCTGACGGAACTGCTCTATAAATTGTACATCACGACCAGCATCTATTGCGGCATCGGCGATGATTTTTTGGAATAAATCGGTGGTCATCAGTCCTGAACAGGAGAAGGTGAGCAGCACGCCGCCTGGGTTCAGCAGCTGAATGGCCAGCATATTGATATCTTTATAGCCGCGGCAGGCGCCCATCAGCTGGCTTTTGTTCTCCACAAACTTAGGCGGATCCATCACGATAACGTCAAACTTCTCGCCCTGGTCGCGATATTTGCGCAGCAGTTTGAAGACGTCGTCGCGAATAAATTCGGCTTTGCTCAGATCCAGCTTGTTCAGCTCAACGTTCTGTTTCGCCACATCCAGCGCTTCTTGCGAGGTATCCACGCTGACCACCTGCGCACATCCGCCCATCAGGGCCGATACCGCAAAGCCGCCGGTGTAAGAGAAGCAGTTGAGCACGCGTTTGTCGGCAACGTACTGACGCGTGGCCAGACGGCTGTCGCGCTGGTCGAGGTAATAGCCCGTTTTATGACCTCCCTGAATATCCACCAGCAGCTTCATGCCGTGCTCTTCGATAGGCAACAGGGCAGGCGGCAGTTCGCCGGTCACCGGGCCCTGGGTCAGTTCCATGCCCTCTTTTTTACGCACCGCCACATCGCTGCGGTCATAGATGGCGCACTCCGGGAACAGTGACTGCAGGGCGCTGATCAGCGCCGCACGCTGATATTCTGCGCCAGCACTCAACAGTTGAAGCACCAGGAAATTACCGAAGCGGTCAATGGTCACACCCGGCAGACCGTCGGACTCCCCGGCAATCAGGCGGTAGCTGTCAAGACCATCACGTTTTGCCAGCCAGTCGCGCCACTGCTGCGCCTGCTGCAAACGACGGATGAAGAAGTCGATGTCGATGGTTTCATCTTTGTCGAAGGTCCAGACGCGCGCGCGGATCTGGGAGGCTGGGGAGTAAGCGCCTCGTGCTAACCATTTACCCTGATGGTCAACGATATCAATGGTTTCACCGAGACTGGCTTTGCCTTCCTGACGTGCAACCGCGCCAGAAAAGACCCAGGGATGACGGCGCAGTAATGACTTCTCGCGCCCTTTGGCTAACACTAAACGTACACTCATAATTTGCTGTTCTGTCGATTTCAGGGAAATGGCGCGTAGAGTAGCACATTCAGCAAGGCGCAATCATCTGCGGATGGCATTGAGCGTTTCGGCACAAAATCAAATCGTTCAGGCACATTACGACATTGCAGCAGGCTTTAGAGTAGGGCTTCCGGTTCAGCAAAGGAAATCCCATGAAAAAGCGCAATGTAATCACAACAGCCGCTCTGGCGGCGATAAGTTTTCAGGTTTTAGCCGCGACGCCTTTCAGTATGACCAGCCAGGATATTTCGGGTGAGCGCCATTTAACGCAACAGCAGGTATTCGAGGGATTCGGCTGCCACGGGGGTAATCAGTCTCCGCAACTGGCATGGAAAAATCCGCCAGTGGGTACGAAAAGTTTTGCGATCACGGTGTATGACCCGGATGCCCCCACCGGCAGCGGCTGGTGGCACTGGACGGTAGCCAATATCCCTGCGGATACCACGACGCTGCCTGCTGATGCCGGTAACCCAAATGGTGAAAAATTACCTGCTGGCGCTGTGCAGGGGCGTAATGATTTCGGTTATTCTGGATTCGGCGGCGCATGTCCACCTGCGGGAGACAAACCCCACCGTTATCAGATTACCGTCTGGGCGTTGAACGTAGAAAAATTGCCCCTCGACATGAACGCCAGTGGCGCACTGGTCGGTTTTATGATCAACAGTCACGTTCTGGAAAAAGCCCAGTTAACTGCAACCTACAGCAGATAAGGATGACCCGGTGCAGGAGTTTCATTTTCGACATAAACAGTTGACCGCGGGTGAAGTGAGTGCCAGCAAAATGCATCGCCTGCACCAGGTTAAACTCTTTTTTCCGGCCATATGTCATATCACGCACGGCAGTAAGGTGATTGTTCAGGACGATAACCGCCTGGTGGCCACCCGGGATGAGCTGATTATTATCCCGGCCAATACGGCGATGGAGATTATCAATCAGCCTGCGAACGGTCTGTTTCACTCGGACTTACTGATGTTATCGCCGGAAATTGTCTCCGAGTTTAAAGCGCATTACCTGAAATCCTGGCCGCGCACGACGCTGCATTCGCTCTGCGCCCCGCTGAGCGAGGGGCTGGCGTTTATGTGGGATAACCTGCTGCACGCCGTGCGTCAGGATTTACCGGAGGCGCTACAAAAACATCAGGCTTTCGGTCTGTTGCTGGCATTGCTGCATGATGGTGTGGCCGGTCCGCTGCTTGTTGAGCGAAACAGTAACCTGACCGAGCAGGTGCGTCAGTTCATTATGCTGTCGCCTGCCAGAGACTGGACGGCGCAGGACGTCGCCAGCCGTCTGGCCTTAAGCGTGCCGACGTTGCGCAGACGCTTACGCGAGGAGTCACAAGGGTTTCGCCAGATCGTGGAGGAGGTGAGGATGGCCGTGGCGCTGTCACAGCTGCAGTCGACCCGATTACCGATTGGCGAAATCGCATTACAATGTGGTTATCTTTCCAGCTCTCGTTTCACCGCCCGTTTCCGGCAACACTATGGCTGTTTACCGAAAACGTTACGTTAAGGAGAAGAAAAATGTCAAAAATCTGCACCATTGCCTGGGTCCACGGCGTTGTTCAGGGCGTCGGGTTCCGCTACAGCACCCAGCGCGAAGCGATTGAGCTTGGGCTAACGGGATACGCGCGAAACATGGATGACGGCAGCGTTGAGGTGGTCGCCTGTGGCGAGGCAGAGCAGGTTGAAAAACTGATAGCGTGGCTGAAAGCGGGCGGGCCGCGCAGTGCCCGGGTTGATAAGGTCTTAACGGAACCGCACCAACCCGGCCGGGAATACGTTAACTTCGGTATTCGCTACTAAATGCACTTCACCGGTTTTGGCAGGCCGGCAATTTTGGTAGCCTGTTTGGCCGGGCCCTTCGGGAACAGACGATACAGATAGCGGCTGTTGCCTTTCTCTTCACCGAACTTATTGGCCATGGCTTTAACCAGCATCCGGATGGCTGGAGAGGTGTTGAATTCAAGATAAAACTCGCGCACAAAGCGCACCACTTCCCAGTGCTCGGGGGAGAGCGCGATCGCCTCTTTTTCAGCAATCACTTCCGCCAGCGCCTCGCTCCACTGGTGGCTGTCTTTCAGATAACCGTCGTTGTCGGTTTCGATCTCTTTACCTTCAAAGCTCAACATAGTCATTCACGCATCAGTCCAAAACCGCCGCAGTGTACCAAAAAACAAAGCCCCGCATAAGCGGGGCTCGGTTCACAGCACTCTGGCTTAATCCCGACTGGCAAAGCCCAGGATGCTCAGCAGGCTGACAAAGATGTTGTACAGCGACACATACAGGCTCACGGTGGCGCGGATGTAGTTGGTCTCACCGCCGTGAATGATGTTGCTGGTTTCATACAGGATCGCGCCGGATGACAGCAGGATAAACACCGCGCTAATCGCCAGGTGCAGGGCAGGCAGCTGCAGGAAGATGTTAGCCACCATACCAATCAGCACCACCACGATACCTGCCATCAGCATACCGCCGAGGAAGGACATGTCCTTGCGGGTGGTCAGCACGTAGGCGGAGCAGCAGAAGAACACCAGTGCGGTGCCGCCCAGCGCCATACCGATCACATCACCCATGCCGGCAGACAGATACGCGTTCAGGATTGGCCCCAGGATGTAACCCAGGAAGCCGGTAAAGGCGAACGCGGAAAGAATACCGACCGGTTTGTCAGCGGTTTTGTAGGTCAGGAACATCAGACCGTACATCCCCACCAGCGTCAGGATCAGCCCCGGAGACGGCAGCATCAGCACGGTGCTGGCGGTGGCGGTGATCGCCGAAAACGCCAGCGTCAGGCTGAGCATGAAATAGGTATTGCGCAGCACCTTGTGGGTGCTGAGTAGCGATGTGCGGTCGCGTGAGGAAGTAATTATACGATCCATGAGTCACTCTCTTATGACAGATGTAATTAACGGAAAGAATAGGAAACGGCGCGCCAGTCTCAAAGTGGTTTTACCCATCTTTACTCAGCAGGTTAGCGCCGGAGCTGGTTATTTCTTCTGCAGAAAGACGTTTCATCAGTATGAACAGCGGTTTGGCGCAATTAATCAGATCAAGCTCTTATAGGTTACTGAAAAATATTGCCTTATTACCATAAGGCCGCTAAGAGTTATTTCCGGATCGTCACAAAACAGACAATAAGGCGAAGGAAATGAAACCACAAACACGCACTCATTTTACACTCTCTTTATTAGCCGCCGGGATCCTGTGCGCCAGCACGGGAACCTGGGCGGCTAACGTGCCGGCAGGAACGCAGCTGGCCGATAAACAGGAACTGGTCAGGAACAACGGTAATGAGCCCGCTTCGCTCGACCCACATAAAGTCGAAAGCGATGTCGAATTCAATATTATCAGCGATTTATTCGATGGGCTGGTCAGTGTGTCCCCGGCGGGGGACATTCAGCCACGGCTGGCGGAAAAATGGGAGAACAAGGACAACACCGTCTGGACGTTCCATTTGCGTCCGGGTATCACCTGGAGCGACGGCACGGCCATCACCGCGGAAGACGTGGTCTGGAGCTGGCAGCGTCTGGTTGATCCTAAAACCGCTTCACCGTATGCCAGCTATCCAGGCAACATGCACATTGTGAATGGTGCGGATATTGCGCAGGGGAAAAAAGCCCCCGATACGCTGGGCGTGAAAGCGATTAACGACACCACGCTGGAAGTGACATTGACTCAGCCAAATGCGGCATTCCTGGCAATGCTGGCGCACCCGTCGCTGGTGCCGGTGGACAAAGTGCTGATTGGCCGCTTTGGCGACAAGTGGACCAAGCCTGAACATATCGTTACCAGTGGGGCTTATAAGCTGTCCCAGTGGGTGGTCAACGAACGCATAGTGGCGGAGCGTAACCCGCGTTACTGGGATAATGACCATACCGTGATCAACAAGGTGACGTATCTGCCGATCACCTCCGAGGCCGCAGATGTGAACCGTTACAAAGCGGGTGAAATCGATATTGTTTACACGGTGCCAGTCAACCAGTTCGCCCTGCTTAAGAAAACGCTGGGTAGCCAGCTGGATGTCTCCCCTCAGCTTGCCACCTACTATTACGAATTTAATACCACCCGCGCGCCGTTCAACGATCCCCGCGTGCGTAAGGCGCTCAATATGGCGCTCGATAAAGATATCATCGCAGATAAAGTGATGGGGCAGGGACAGCGTCCGGCGTGGCTCATCAGCCAGCCGGATATTGGTGGGGTCAAACTACAGAACCCGGATTACGCCAGCTGGCCGAGGGAAAAACGACTTGCCGAGGCGAAGAGATTGCTCGAAGAGGCGGGATACAACGCCAGCCACCCGCTGAGTTTTAATCTGCTGTACAACACCTCTGAAACGCACCAGCGTATCGCGATTGCCGCCAGCTCGATGTGGAAGAAAAATCTGGGTGTCGAGGCGAAGCTGCAAAACCAGGAGTGGAAAACGATGCTCGATACCATGCACACCCATAACTTTGACGCGGTGCGCTACGCCTGGATTGCGGACTACGACGACGCCGCCACTTTCCTGAACAATTTCCGCACCGGTGACAGCGAAAACACCAGCCAGTACAGCAATCCGGAGTATGACCAGGCGTTGGTTAACGCTGCAAAAGCCAAAACCACGGCCGAGCGCGGCAAGTTCTACCAGCAGGCGGAAGATCTGCTGGGGCGCGATGTGCCGGCGATCCCGGTGTATCACTACGTTCGTACGCACCTGGTAAAACCGTGGGTCGGTGGTTTTACGCCGGATAAGCTCGGGTACTACTACACGAAAGATATGTACATCAAAAAGCACTAAGCGTAATCGCTGAATCTTATGCTGGGAAAATGGCCAATATGTTGTCTATTCAACCGATTAAACATAATTTGGCTATTTTTAAAGCGAACGAATGCGCGTGCTCTTTACAGCGTGCGGTGAGGTGTTTATAGTTCGCCTCACTTAGGAAGCGTGGCCGAGCGGTTGAAGGCACCGGTCTTGAAAACCGGCGACCCGAAAGGGTTCTAGAGTTCGAATCTCTACGCTTCCGCCAAATTCGAAAACCCTGCGATAGCAATATCGCAGGGTTTTTTGCCATCTGAGGCACGGGTAAACGCATCCGCGCAAAAATAGAAAAATTCCTGCTTTACAAGGTGCTAATAGATGTTTATAGTGCGCCTCACTTTGGAAGCGTGGCCGAGCGGTTGAAGGCACCGGTCTTGAAAACCGGCGACCCGAAAGGGTTCTAGAGTTCGAATCTCTACGCTTCCGCCAAATACGAAACCCAGGTCGTTATGCGACCTGGGTTTTTTTATGCGCTAATGACAGTCAAATACAGGAACAGGACGTTCTGGTACTCAGGATACTGCGTCGATACTGCAGCGGTGTCTGACGCATCATCTTTTTAAAGCAGGTAATGAAATAGGTCACCTCGCTAAACCCGACGGCCAGCGCAATGGCATCAATACTCTCATCGCTGTACCGTAACAGATCGCAGCTGCTCTTTATCCGCCGGGTCAGTAAATATTCGTGAATGCTCCCGCCGGTCTGCTGGCGGAAAATTCGCGAGGTATAGCTGCGCGAAAGCCCCATGTCCTGGGCTAGCTGGTCGAGCGAAAACTTGCTGGCATAGTGGGCTTCGACCCAGCTCATAATCCGCGAGGCGATGGTCTGCTGGCGCGGCGGGAAGCGCTGCGGCTGCTCGGGCAGAAACGTCATGAGCTGCATCACCAGAAACGCCACCTCGCAGGCCGCGGTCTGCTCGTTACCCTCCAGACACTGAAACTGCTCAAGGATCCTTTCGATAAACGCTGCGTGGTTGCTGAGATCGTAAATTTGCGCCGGCAGATTGCTGGCGGCCAGCGCGGCGAACCGGGCCTGATGACGCGGGAAGGCGCTGAGCGCACTCTCGACGACCGATTGCTCAATGTGCATGGTGGTGCGGTGATAGGGGTTTTTATCGCTATGATCGACCTGCACTTTATGCAAACGGAAGGGTGGGAAGATAAATAATCGCCCCGGACGCGCGGTGTAGTGCTGATTATCCACCACCACGATGCCGTAGCCGCTGGAAATATAGAGCAATTCAACGCACTGATGCCAGTGGTAGTAAATCGCGCTGGTGCTGAACATGCGGTTAAATGAAATGGCCTGCCGATCGAGCGTGATGCGTTCCAGCAGTTGCGTTTCACCCATTTGACCTCCAGGACAACAGATTTAAATTTTTAGGCCATCAGTTGTAATTTATCCCCCTCGTGGAGGACAAAATCCAGCGAAAATGAAATGGCGGTTTAATTTTGTGAGTCTGCTCACTCAGCACCCTGAATAAAAGCAGTTACCCTTCATCCAGACGTCGCACGCGTGGCTTGAAAAAGCCTAATAACAATAACTTATCTTTACCCTCGTGTTATGCGGGAGGACCCTGTGCAACCTGAAAACATCAATCTGGATAATCCACTGACAAGCCGGGAAGAGGTGCTGCGGCTGGTCAATGACATGCTGAACGCGGTGGCGCCCTGGTTTAAAAACGACGCCAGCCGCATTGATTTAGCGAACTTTACCGCGCATTACGGCCAGCAGGTCGCGAGCATGGAAACGTTTTCCCGCCTGCTGTGGGGCGTGACGCCGTTGTTGGCTGGCGGCAGTGAGCCGCAACATTTCTCGTTCTATTTACAGGCGATAAAAAACGGCACCAATCCGCAGCACGCTGATTACTGGGGCGACGTCGCACCTTACGATCAGCGAATCGTCGAAATGGCGGCCTACGGGCTGCTGCTGGCGCTGGCGGGCGAAACCGTGCTGGCACACTTCACTGAGACGGAGAAAGCGAATTTATGGCGCTGGTTAAAGCAGTGCGAGACCCAGGACATCCCCGATAACAACTGGCACTTCTTTCCGATTCTGGTGCAGGTCGGCTTCCATTATTGCGGCATGCCAACCAACCCGCAGGCGCTGGAAGAAAATTTTGCGGCCATGGAGCACTACTATCTCGGCGATGGCTGGTACTCCGATGGCCCGGGCCGGCCGCGCGACTACTACATCTCGATGGGCTTCCATTTCTATGGCCTGATTTACGCGAAGTTAATGGCCGATGTCGATCCAAGGCGTAGTGCAACGCTGCGTCACCGGGCCGCACGTTTCTCCTCTGACTTCATCCATTTCTTTGCCGAAGACGGCGCGGCGATCCCGTTTGGCCGTAGCCTGACCTACCGCTTTGCCGAGGCTGCGTTCTGGAGTGCGGCGGCCTTTGCTGGCCTGGAGGTGTTTTCGCCTGGCGTGATGAAGGGCATCGTTCTGCGCCATCTGCGCTGGTGGCTGACGCAGCCGATATTCGATCGCGACGGCGTGCTGAGCGTCGGTTACAGCTACCCGAATCTGGCGATGGCGGAAGACTACAACGCGCCGGGTTCGCCGTACTGGGGCCTGAAGACCCTTCTGGTACTGGCGTTAGATGAGGGCGATGCCTTCTGGCAGTCGGCCGAACTGCCGCTGCCGCCGCTGCCCGCGCAACACACGATAGTCCACGCGGATCAAGTGATAGTGCATCAGGCCGATCACCTGTGGATGCTGACGTCTGGTCAGCTTGAGCTGAACAACTTCGTAAATACCGAAGCGAAATACTGCAAGTTTGCCTATTCCACCCGCTTTGGCTTCACCCTCGAACGCGGACGCTACGGCCTGAACCACGCCGCCCCCGATTCGATGCTGCTGCTGGCTGAAAAGGATAACTACTGGCGCGGCCGCCGCGAATGCCAGCATGTGGTCACCGCTGATGGCACCATTTACAGCCGCTGGCTGCCGTGGCGCGACGTGGTGATTGACAGTTGGCTGCTGGCGTTGGGTGACTGGCAACTGCGCGTCCATCGTATCAATACCCGGCGCGCGCTCGATTGCGCGGAGGGTGGCTTTAGTCTGGCGAACCGCCCACTGCCGCAGATGCAGGAGAGTGATGGCGGCTGCTGGTTACGCAACGCCTGCGATGTATCGGCGATTTTCGCTTTACATCCGCATGCCCGTCGCGGCGAGACGGTGGTGACGCCGCCAAACAGTAATCTGTTGTTCGCCGATCGCGCGGCGGTGCCGGTGCTGCGTGACGAGCTCGATCCCGGCACCCATTTGTTGATAAGCGCGGTGTGGGCGGGAAATGCCGCCGACTTCGATCCGCAACATTGCCCGCAGGCCTTCATAAGCGATGACGCGGTACGCTTCGTGACGGCACGACAAGAAACGATGCTCGTTCTGGCCCCGGAGGCATCGCTATGAGCACATCATCGTCCGTACGTGCTGCGCAGTACAAAATGAGTACCTTTATTTTTCTTTACTTCTTCACCTGGTCATCCAGCTTTGGCCTGTATGCCTTGTGGCTGAGCCAGAAAGTGGGCCTCGATAGCATCACCATTGGCAGCGTGTTCGCCATTAATGGCGTCTTCGCGGTGGTCCTGAAGCCAGTGTACGGCTACATCATGGATAAAATCGGCATGAGCAAGTGGCTGCTCTATTTTGTCTGCGCCATTTCAGCGCTGATGGCACCGTTTTTCTCGCTGGTGTACCAACCGCTGCTGCAAAGCCATGCGATGGCCGGGATTATCATCGGCGCGCTGTATCTGAGTCTGGGCTGGTACGCCGGGGTGGCGGCTTCTGAATCCTACGCCGACCGCTTTAGCCGCCTGTACGGGCTGGAGTTTGGCCGCATCAGAATGTGGGGTTCGCTGGGCTGGGCGATGGCGGCCTCGGTCTCCGGGCTGTTGTTTAACGTCACGCCGCTGGCCAACTTTCTGCTCAGCAGCGGGACCTCGGTACTGATGCTGCTGGTGCTGATTAGCCTCAAAATTGGCGATGAGCAGCTGCGCAACAACAGCGTCATTTCCGCTAATAAGATCGTCTTTGCCGATGTGCTGATGCTGCTGAAAAACCGTAAATTCTGGATGTTCAGCCTTTACGTCGCCGGGGTGGCCTGGATGATGTTTATCGCCGAGCAGCAGTTCCCGCGCTACTTCGTGTCGTTCTTCGCCACCAAAGAGCAGGGCAACGCCTGGTACGGCTACCTGAGCACCGTCCAGTCGGGGATGGAGTTCGTGATGATGATGTTTATCCCGTGGCTGGTGAACCACTACGGCGCTAAGCGCGGCCTGCTGTTCTGCGGCTGCGTGGTAGGGGCACGGCTGATCGCATCCGGCCTGACCAGCGATCCGATTGTTATCTCCATCATCAAACCGTTTTACGGCGTCGAGATCGCGCTGCTGCTGATTTCGGTCTTCAAATACATCGCCGAACATTTCCATCGTCGGGTTAACGCCACGATGTACCTGCTGGGGTACCAGGCGATGATTTACGTCGGCTCGATTGTGGTCGCGCCACCTGCTGGCTATCTGTACGACAAGATAGGCTTCGAGCATACCTATCTGCTGATGGGCTGCTGCGCCCTGCTATTTACGCTGATTTCCGCTTTTACGCTGTCGCGCTGCCAGTCGAAACGCGATGCCTCACGACCTTTTGCTCCGGCTTTAGACACCGCCCCGGTTGAACCGGCCAAACATTAATTCAGGAGTTGTTATGACCAAATCTGTTATCACCGAAGCGCTGCGGCCGATCGAACTGCATCAGGTCGATCGGCTGGCACTGAGCCAGACGCTGGAAGCGGCCTTAACCCGCGTAGCGCGCAAGCTCGACAAAAATATTGTCGCCTTCGGCGATAAGTTCCCCGGCGAAGCCTGTGAGAAGGGGGTCTGGCCGCGTACCGATAACGTGGAGTGGACAACCAGTTTTTGGCCGGGCCAGCTGTGGCTGATGTGGGAGATGACCGGCAAAGCGCATTATCGCGAAGCCGCCGAGCGCTATTTACCCTCGTTCGCCCGGCGTATTGAGCAGCGTATTGACACCGCAACGCACGATCTCGGGTTCCTCTATTCGCTCTCCTGCGTCAGTGCCTGGCGGCTCACCGGCAACGAAGCCGCTCGCCAGTCGGCGCTGCTGGCTGCCGATCGCCTGATGCAGCGTTTTAACCCGACGGCCAACATCATTCAGGCATGGGGGGATTTAAACGACCCGGAACAGCAGGGGCGAATGATCATCGACTGCAATATGAATCTGCCGCTGCTGTACTGGGCCAGCGAGCAAACCGGCGACCCACGTTACGCGCAAGCGGCAACGGCTCACGCCGGGCAGGCAGCGAACTATATCGTGCGTGAAGATGCTTCGACTTATCACACCTACTATATGGATGTGCAGACGGGTGAGCCGCGCTTTGGCAACACCCATCAGGGCTACAGCGATACCTCGTGCTGGTCGCGCGGCCAGGCGTGGGGCATTTACGGCTTCCTGCTGAGCTATCAGCACACTGGCGATAAGCAGATGGTTGAGTTGTCACGCAGCCTGGCGCACTACTTCCTCAACCGACTGCCGGAAGATGATGTTTGCCACTGGGATCTGGCGCTGCTCGGTACTGACGCCGTGCGCGACAGTTCAGCGGCGGCGATTGCCGCCTGTGGTTTGCTGGAGCTGGTCAGGGCGCTGCCGACGCTCGACGCAAACCGTGCATATTATGAAGAGATGGCGCTGCGCATTGCGCTGTCGCTGACCGACAATTACCTGGCCCATGACGACGACCCGACTGAGGGGCTGCTGCAGCACTCGGTTTATCATATGGGCAGCGGCAAGGGCGTCGATCAGTGCTGTAGCTGGGGGGACTATTTCTATCTTGAGCTGCTGGCGCGGCTGCGACAGGTTTGGTACCCGTACTGGTAACCCTGAAGCCATGGAGAGCAAAATGAAAAGCGTAGCCGTGTTATTAGCCCCCGGGTTTGAAGAGGGGGAAGCGATCGTCACTATCGATATCCTGCGCCGCCTGAATATTACGGTGCAGACGATTGCCTGCGGTGAAAGTCGTGAAGTGGTGAGCTACCACGCTATCCCCATGGTGGCGGATAGGACCCTGAAAGCCAGCCTCGATCAGACCTTTGACGCGGTGGTGTTACCGGGCGGCCCGGAAGGCAGCGTCAACCTGGCGAAAAGCGCGGAGGCGATCGCCTTCGTTCGCCGCCATGATGAAGCGGGCAAATATATCTGCCCGATTTGCTCCGCCGCTGCCCGTGTGCTGGGCGGCAACGGTCTGCTAAAGGGGCGCCGCTATGTCTGTTCCGGCGATGTGTGGAAAACAGTCAGCGATGGCCTGTACGTCGATGCCGACGTGGTGGAAGATGGCCATCTGCTAAGCGGTCGCGGGCTGGGCAAGGTGTTCGATTTCGCCTTTACCCTGGCGGCGCGCTTGCAGGGCGATGAAGCACTGGCCCGCGAGCAGGCCAGTCATATTGATTATGCGTGGCAGTCGGGACGCGGCTGGTAACAGAGCCTTACAGGCACATCTGAAAACCTCCGGCTATGCCGGAGGATATTTATTTCGTTTTACAGCCCAATCACCAGCTCCCCGGAGTGACTCCGCGAGCAGCACAGCGCCACTTGCTGGTCGGCCGCGCTTTTTTCCGCCTCCGACTGCACGCTATCCCGATGATCCACCACACCGTCAACCACCGGCGTCAGACACGCACCGCAGATCCCCATCTCGCAGGACAACGGGACGTCCACGCCATTTTCCTGCAGCACCTGGGCGATGGTTTTATCTGCAGGTACTGGCCAGCGCTCCCCGGTGGAGGCCAGTTTGACCGTAAAGATCTCACCGGCTTCTCCGCCACTGACAGGCGCTGCGGGCTGAAACGCCTCGCTGTGAAGATGGGCTTCATCCCAGCCCTTCGCCGTGGCGACGTCACGCACTTTTTCCATAAACCCTGCCGGGCCACAGACCCAGGCGTGAAGCCCCGCCGTAGCCACCGGGATATGCTCTGCCAGCAGAGTGCGCGGGCTGGTGGTATGAATAACGCAATTACCATGCTCAATCTGCGCCAGTTCGCGGGCGAAAGCCGCGCTTTCAGCCTGTCTGACATAATAGTGCAGGGTGAACGGGGTTCCGGCTGCCTCCAGCGCCAGGGCCATCGCATACAGTGGCGTAATCCCGATCCCCGCAGCCAGCAGCAACACCCGTTCGGCCTCCTGCAGGGCAAACAGATTGCGCGGCGCAGAGATCAGCAGCTTCTGACCGGGACGCAGTGTCTCATGAATATAGCGTGACCCGCCGCGCGAGGCGGTTTCCCGTCCCACGCAGATCAGATAACCCTCATTTTCGCAGCCGCCGGTCAGGGAATACTGGCGAATAACCCCGCAGGGCAGGTGCACGTCAATATGCGCGCCGGGTTGCCACTCTGGCAGCGCTTCACCGTTTTCTGCTACCAGCCTGACCGCGAGGCTCTTGTTCCCCTGACGCCACAGTCCGTCAACAATCACGCTCAACATACGGGCCTCCGTCATACCAGGAAAAACGCGCCAAAGCCCATTTTTTTCAGCCCCCGGCGATAGGCAATCGAGCTTTTATCCGCGGGAATATGGGCTTCCAGGGTCAGATCCAGCGGCAAACTTTCCGGGCGCTGGGTTTCAACCATCAAACGGTCTTCCTCAAAAATTCGCAGGTTAAAGGCATGCACCTCTTCCACCGGAATATGCAGGTCAAAGTTGCGCGCGATGGGGGCGAACATGCGGGTGACGCGTGATGAGACCGGTGACGCGGCGTTCATGATCACCAGCCGGGATTCACCCGGAAAATGGATCGTCAGGGTGGCGGTAAACGGCAAGTGCATTTCAAAATGGCGCAGCCACTGGAAGCCTTCCGGCGCCTGCACGTCAGAGCTGGCAGGATAATTGCTCACCGAACTCCAGTAATCCGCGACAAAGCCAAACGGTGTTTCCTGTGGCTGATAGGTCGGGACGAGCTGGTTATCCGGGTCCGCAAAGGTGCTGGTATGGATCCACGCGAAATGCGCCACATCCAGAAAGCCTTCCACCTGGCGGCCAGCGAAGCCATTCACCTCAAACGCCGGGCAGTTGATCTGCTGAAAGCCATCGTCATCCCAGTGCGGCATAGTGGGCAGCGGCATCGGGTTGTCCGGGTCAAACGCCAGACACGTCCAGATCAAGCCAAAGCGCTCCTCCACGGCGTAGTTAATCAGGTTGAGCTTCGCCGGTACCGGCTGATCGGGGCTGGAGGGAATGCGGTTGCAGCGGCCATCTTCCCCGAAGCGCAGGCCATGGTAGGGGCAGATAATCCCGTGTTCATCATGAAAGCCCAGCGACAGCGGCACGCCGCGATGCGGACAAACATCGCGGGCGACCACGACCTGGTCTTTTACGCGGTAGATAACCAGCGCTTCGTCCAGCAGGGTCGCTTTGACCGGTGCCGCACCGATGTCGCAGGCGCGTGCAACCGGATGCCAGCACTTTGCCAGGCGCAGCCAGTCTTCTGGCTCAAACGTACAATGGGCGGGTGGTACAGGTGCTTTATTCATGTGTATCCCTCTTACGTTCAGCCTAATGGTCCGCCCTGAATGGTGTCGCACAGACCGTTGATAATGCGCTCCCCGGTCTCCTCTCTGAGTTCCTGATACCAGGCTCGGGTTAACGCCATATCTTTACCGTGCGTGACGTCACAGCGCTTGCGGGCCTTCAGCACCAGGTCGCGTACCCGGTCGCAGCGCAGGGCTTCGTACTGCCGCAGCGCCAGCGTAATGTTGTGGTTTTCGCGCAGGCAGTCTCCCAGCACTACCGCATCTTCCAGCGCCGCGCAGCCGCCCTGGCCGATATCCGGCGTGGTGCTGTGCGCCGCATCGCCCAGCAGCGCCACGTGGCCGCGCACCAGGCTGTCGAACGGCTCAATGTCGTGGATTTCAATGCGGTTGGTGGTGTCCGGATCCAGCGCGGCGATCAGCTTCTGCACCGGCGGCGCCCAGCCGCGGAAGTAACCCGTGAGATCGGCCCTGAGGGTGGTGCGATCCTCCGCCAGACCGAGGGGAAGCGGGACATCAAAAAAGAAATAGAAGCGGCCACCGGAGACGGGCATCAGCGACACGCGCTTGCCTTCTCCAACGAACGTGGTCCACTGATGGGCAGGGGCAATTTCTTCATCAATCTTCACCAGCCCGTTCCAGTTAACGTAGCCCGCGTAGCGACGCTCGGGCGTATACCCGAGCACGTACGGGCGCACCGCAGAGTGGCTACCGTCGGCGGCAATCAGAAAATCGCCTGTCGCCATGCTGCCGTCGGTGAAGGTCACGGTGACGCCAGCGTCATCTTCCCGAACATGTTCGACGCGCTTGCCGAACTGCACCCGCTGGCGCCCCCAGAAGTCCAGCATCTCCCGCTGAAGCTCAGCGCGCGAGACCGGGCAGGGACGCCCACCGGTGCGCTCCACCAGCGGGGCCAGGCTAAAGCGGGTCAGCGTATCGCCGCGCCGGTGATCCTTGTAGGCCATAAAGCGCATCGGCCCGCCGTATGTCTCAATGATGTCGCCCATGCCGAGGTGCTGCATGCATTTTACCCCGTTAGGCCAGATGGAGATGGCCGCGCCAACGGGTTTGATCTCTTTTACTGCCTCAAACACGGTACAGTCGATGCCCGCCTTTTCCAGCGCGACAGCGGCACTCAGGCCACCAATGCCTGCGCCAATGACGATTGCTTTCATGCTTCTCTCCTTTTGCAGGGTGTCATTAGCATCAGCAATTTGCGTACCAGGCTGCAGAGTGGCGAAAAGGGCGTTGTGAGAGGGATGTTTGCACTGCTAAGGTGCGTTATCGCGGTGAGAATGCCTTTTTATGAATCAATAATTTCCGGTTTAAGGATCAGGAATCGACTGTTTCAGGTCTCAGTCAAGAGTGGCGTGCTTTGTGCAAGGCTCAGGAACGATGATGTCACGGGAGGAACCATGATAACACTGGACGATTTTAATCAACGGAGTCAGGAAGAGGTGCTTACGCTATTACACCCTTGCGTGGCCATCCCCGGCTGGGCCGAGGCGCTGGTCGCCGGGCGGCCTTATCCGAGCCGGGATGATCTGTTTGATGCGGCCCAGGCGCTGACGAAAAGCTGGGATGAACACGCGCTCACGGAGGCTCTGAGCGCGCATCCGCGCATCGGTGAGAAGCCCATGGGCACGCAGGCGGAGGCGGCGCTGTCGCGTCAGGAGCAGGGAGCGGTGAATCATGATGATGCCCGGCTTGCTGAGGCGTTGCGGGCAGGCAATGCCCGCTACGAAAGCCGTTTCGGGCGCATCTTTCTGATCCGCGCCAAAGGCCGCAGCGGGGAGGCGATCCTCCAGGCCCTGAACGCGCGGCTGGAAAACAGCGATGCGCAGGAGGTGCAGGCCGCACTGGATCAGCTGCGGGAAATTACCTTATTACGACTGGAAGGAGTCATTGGCGCATGAGCACGCTCAGTACACATATTCTGGATATCTCGACGGGCAAACCCGCGCAGGGTGTGACGGTACGCCTTGAACAGGACGCGGAGATCATCGCAACTGGCGTGACCAACGCGCAGGGCCGCATCACCGAGTTTGTTCCCGTCCTGCCTGCGGGCCGCTATCGCCTGGTGGCCGAGACTGGCGCCTGGTTTAGCGAAACGGGGCGCGACACGCTCTATCCCTGTGCGCAGATTGATTTTCTCATCGGCGAAACGGCAGATGAGCACTTCCATCTGCCGTTTGTGATAGCCCCTGGCGGCTGGTCAACCTACCGCGGCAGCTGACCACACTGGCTCGCCGTTGACCCAGGTTTGGCTGATATTACGCTCGTCGCCCAGGGTCATCAGCACAAACAGCTGCTCGTAGATATCCTTGCAGCGCCCGCTGCGCAGGCGCTGAAGCGGGGTGACGGCCGGGTCGATCACGATAAAATCGGCCTCTTTGCCCGGTGCGAAGTTGCCAATGTTGTCATCCAGACGCAGGGCATGCGCGCCACCCAGCGTGGCATGATAAAAGGCCTCGCTGGCGCGCAGGCGGTAGCTCTGCAACTGACCCACCTTGTAAGCTTCCCCCAGCGTGCGCAGCATACTGAAGGTGGTGCCCGCGCCAACGTCGGTGCCGATACCCATCCGCACCTTGTGCTGCCAGCAGGCGGGTAACCGAAACAGCCCGCTGCCAAGAAACAGGTTGGACGTTGGGCAAAACGCCACCGCCGAACCGGTGTCATGCAGGCACTGCCACTCGCTGTGGTGGAGATGGATCCCGTGAGCAAACACGCTGCGTTCACCGGTGAGGCCATAGTGGTGGTACACATCCAGATAACGTTCATGCTCCGGCCACAGGTCATTAACCCAGGCCACTTCGTTCGGGTTTTCGCTCAGATGGGTCTGCAGCCAGGTGTCCGGAAACTCCTCTCGGAGTAAACGCACCGCCGCAAGCAGTTCCGGTGACGAAGTGGGCGCAAAGCGTGGCGTAATGGCATACCCCAGCCGTCCATGGTGGTGCCAGCGCTGGATCAGCTCCCGTGTCTGTCGGTAGCTCTGTTGTGCCGTTTCGGTCAGGTAGTCCGGGGTGTGCCGGTCCATCATCACCTTCCCGGCGATAAGGCGCATATTCAGGCGCGATGCTTCGGTAAACAGCGCATCGACCGATTCAGGATGCAGCGTGCAAAACACCAGCGCGGTGGTGGTGCCGTGGCTCACCAGCTGATTTATGAAAAATTCCGCGATCTCTTTTGCGTAGCTCTCGTCAGCAAACTGGCTCTCCACCGGGAACGTGTAGGTGGTCAGCCACTCCAGCAGTTGCTCGCCGAAGGCGCCGATCATCTCCGTCTGCGGATAATGAACGTGAGTATCGATAAAACCGGGCAACAGCAGTTTGCCGCGCAGGTCGGTGTAACTCTTGTGCGGGTCAAGATATTGCTCTCCCTCCTGCCAGGCCATGAGCGCCACGATTTTCCCGTGGTGAATAAACAGCAGGCCGTCCTCCTGGTAGCGCGCATGGTCGGCAATCAGGTCTGCACTGTCGCAGACCTGGGCGATATCGAAAAATGCACCGCGTATCGCAGTCTGGTAATCCATCATGGCTCCTGTCTGATGGTTTGCGTGGCTTCGCGTGCCGTGAAGTGAGCGGCGGACGCCCCTTCGCGCTCCTCGCGCGCCAGCCAGCGGTAGGTTACCCCGCCGAGGAAGACGCCGATGAACCAGCTAAAGTTTGCCACCTCATGCAGCGCCGGGATAAAGCTAATCACCAGACCGACGGCAACGGAGGGGAGCAGCGCACCGATGGCTTTCGGGTTAAAGCCGTTGCGGTACCAGTATTTCCCTTTTGGCGTGTCATCGAACAGATCGTCCACGGAGACTTTGCCACGCTTAATCAGGTAGAAGTCGGCAATCAGAATCCCGAACAGTGGGCCGATAAATGCCCCCAGTACGTCCAGGGTGTAATGAATAAGCTCCGGTGAGTTAAACAGGTTCCACGGGGTTAACAGGATCGAGCCGACAGCGGCAATCATGCCCCCGGTGCGGAAGCTGATTTTCTGCGGGGAACAGTTAGAGAAATCAAACGCCGGGGAGACAAAGTTGGCCACGATGTTGATCCCGATGGTGGCGGTGATCATGGTCAGCAGACCAATCGCCACGGCCAGATCGTTGCCCACGCGGCTGACGGTTTCAATCGGGTCGGTGATCATGCGGCCAAACAGCGACTGGGTACCGGAGACAATCACCACGGTCACGATGGAGAACAGCAGGAAGTTAAACGGCAGGCCCCAGCGGTTACCACGGCGGATTTCCCCCATGCTTTTGCCGTAGCGGGAGAAATCCCCAAAGTTGAGCAACGGGCCTGAGAAGTAGGAGACCACCAGCGCCGTGGCGGTGATCATCTGCCAGGTCTGCTCGCCCGCGCTCAGGGATTTGCTGGCGAGGGTGAAGGAGATCCCGTCGAATCCGGTCTTGTATACAATCCATCCTGCCAGCGCCAGCATCACCACATACACCGCCGGGCCGGCGATATCGATAAAGCGCTTGATGGCATTCATGCCGTGCCAGAAGACCATTGCCTGCAATACCCACATAATGGCAAAGCAGATCCAGCCCAGGTGCGACAGCCCGAGAAACGCGCCGGTGGTGAGCGACGAGAGTGACGGCCAGAACTTCAGCGCCACCAGCATCAGGGCGTTAGCGGCCAGATAGGTCTGAATGCCGTACCAGGCAAAGGCGATAAGCCCGCGGATCACCGCCGGAATGTTCGCCCCGAAGACGCCAAAGGCCTGACGGCTGATGACCGCATACGGCACGCCCGCCATCTGGCTCGGCTTCGCCACCAGGTTGGCACACAGCTGCACAATGCAAATCCCCACCAGCAGGCACAGCAACACCTGCCAGCTCGCCAGCCCGAGCGTAAAGAAGCTCGCGGCGACAACGTATCCCCCCATGCTGTGGACGTCGGACATCCAGAACGAAAAGATGTTGTACCAGCTCCAGTTCTGGTCACGCGTTGGTGCCAGATCCTCATTGCAAAGCCGTGGGCTGTAAACCGCACCGGAATCAGCGGCCGTACCGTGTTGCGTATTTTGACTGTTTGGCATGAAACCTGCTCCTGTGAATGAAAACCCGTTGAGTGGGAGTGCAGACGGTGTTGCAGGATCCAGGCCAAAATAATAAATCTTGTATGCAATATTTTATTTTTATGTATACGATTCGATAGCGAAAAGTAAAAAGTGGAGTGGTTAATGAACAACGTGAACAGTCTGCACGCCGCGCCAGACCTGCAAGACAAAGACGAATCCATCTTTCAGGCGCTGATGACCGCGATTGTCGAACATCAGCTGCTACCGGGAAGCAAATTGCCGGAAGAGGCGCTGGCGGAGGTCTTTGGCGTGAGCCGTACGGGCATCCGTAAGGTGCTGCAGCGACTCGCCGCTGTGCAAATGGTCACCTTAACGCCCAAACGTGGTGCACACGTTGCCAGCCCGACGGTCGAAGAGGCCCGGCAGATCTTCCGCACCCGCGCGCTGCTGGAGGTCGCCAATCTGCCGGACGTGCTGGCGCACTGTCAGCCACCGCATCTGGCGGCGCTGGCGTCAATCATCCGTCAGGAGCAGCAGGCGCATGAGGTTTACGACGGCCCGGCGGCGATCCGCCACTCCGCAAATTTCCATATTCAGCTGCAGGCCATCTCCGGCAATCAGGTCCTGACGGAGATGGTGACCCGCCTGAGCCAGCGCTCTTCGCTGGTGATTGCCACCTGGGGCGCGCCGTGGCGTCAGGGGTGCCGCTGCAACGATCATGAACAGCTTGTGGAGCTGCTGCGCCAGAAAGCGCTGCAGCCATTGAGCGATGCCCTGATGCACCATTTTGAACATATCGTTGCCAGCCTCTGTTTCGAACGGGCGGGTGAGTGCCTGCCTGATTTTGCCCGGCTGTTCGCCAGCCACAAGGAGTCGTAATGTCGTCTGTCTGTATACAAGTCATTAATCCCAATACCAGCCTCGCGATGACCGAAACCATCGGCGCGGCCGCCCGCGCGGTGGCTGCACCGGGCACGGAGATCCTCGCGGTCTGCCCCGGTACGGGGGTGCCCTCAATAGAAGGCCATTTTGATGAGGCCATTGCCGCCGTGGGTGTCCTTGAACAGATCAAAAAAGGCAGAGAGCAGGGGGTGGCGGGTCACGTGATTGCCTGCTTTGGCGATCCGGGGCTGCTGGCCGCGCGCGAGCTGGCACAAGGGCCGGTTGTCGGCATTGCCGAAGCCGCCATGCATATGGCCACGCTGGTGGCGACGCGCTTTTCCATTGTCACCACGCTGCCGCGCACGCTGATCATTGCCCGTCATCTGCTGCACCAGTATGGCTTTCACGATCGCTGCGCGGCCCTGCACGCGATAGATCTCCCGGTGCTGGCGCTGGAAGATGGCACCGGTCTGGCGCAGGAGAAAGTGCGCGCGCGCTGTATACAGGCCCTGAAAGAGGATGGCTGCGGAGCCATTGTGCTGGGCTGTGGCGGGATGGCAACGCTCGCCCAGGAGCTGACGCGCGAGCTGCGCGTGCCGGTGATCGACGGCGTCAGCGCGGCGGTGAAAATGGTGGAATCGCTGGTGGCGCTGGGGCTGTCAACCAGCAAGCACGGGGATCTGGCCTTCCCGGAGAACAAACCGTTAAGCGGACATTTTCAGGCATTGAATCCATTTTAATTTTTTGGGGGGGTAGCAATGGGGCTTTTTGAAGAGGGTTATCCGCGGGATCTGCGAGGCTACGCCAGCAACCCGCCGCATGCGCAGTGGCCGGATCAGGCACGCATCGCCGTGCAGTTTGTGCTCAATTATGAAGAGGGGGCAGAAAACCACGTCCTGCACGGCGATGCCGGGTCGGAACAGTTTCTCTCGGACATCATTGGAGCGGCCAGCTATCCGGACAAACATATGTCCATGGACTCCCTGTACGAATACGGCAGCCGCGCCGGATTCTGGCGGATCCACAATGAATTTCAGAAACGCGGCCTGCCGCTGACGGTCTTTGGCGTGGCGATGGCGCTGGCGCGTCATCCGGAGATTGTCGCGGCGATCAAGGCGGCGGATTACGACGTGGTCAGCCACGGCTGGCGCTGGATCCACTATCAGAACATGGATATCAACCAGGAACGTGAGCATCTGCAGAAAGCGGTGCACGTGCTGACCGATCTGTTTGGCAAACCGCCTACGGGCTGGTACACCGGGCGCGACAGCCCCAACACGCGCCAACTGGTGGTTGAGCACGGCGGTTTTGACTACGACAGCGACTACTATGGCGACGACTTGCCCTTCTGGACGGAAGTGGCCTGCAGCGATGGCAGCCGTAAACCGCACCTGATCGTGCCCTACACGCTGGACGCGAACGACATGCGCTTCGCCACCGCCCAGGGGTTTAATACCGCTGAGCAGTTTTATACTTACCTGAAAGACAGCTTTGACGTGCTGTATGAAGAGGGCGAAAGTGCGCCGAAGATGATGTCCATCGGCATGCACTGCCGTCTGCTGGGGCGTCCGGGGCGTTTTCGCGCGCTGCAGCGGTTCCTGGATTATGTGCAGCAGCACGAGCGGGTCTGGGTCTGTACCCGCCAGCAAATTGCCGATCACTGGCGGGACGTGCATCCGTTTCAGAAATAATTGAGCCGTATTTTGCCGGGTGGCGGCTGCGCCTTTCCCGGCCTACGACGACATCACACTCACCTGTGCCGCAACAATGCGCCACCCGTAAACAAACCGCACCCACGTCTGCTGCTGGCGGCCAATGCGTTCCGTCCCCTCGCGGGTAAATTCGGTGCTGCACACGGCATAATCCTCACCGAAGGTGGTGATCACGGTATTGCGCAACGTTCGCTGTAGCCCGGCGGAGGGCCGTGCCGCGCGAAAGGCGCGGATTTCATCAATGCCGTAGAGGTTTTCCCCCGCGCCCAGTCGCACCGTGTTTTTGTCGTGCCAGAACAGCTCATCCAGCACCGCAATGTTGTTGCTCACCAGCGCATCTTCGTAGCGGTAAAATGCGGCAGTGACATCCGCCACCACCCAGGGAAGGTTAATGTCGTCGTGATTGATCATGGTGCCATCTCCGCAGGACGGGCATCGGTTATCCCGCTCGCTTCCAGGACCCGCGCCACGCGCAGGCAGGCTTGTTCATTAAACGGCGCTGCGATGAGCTGCAGACCAATTGGCGCGCCCCGGGCGGTGCGTAGCGGAACGGTGGTGACGGGCAAACCCAGAAACGAAATCGGCTGCGTCAGCATCCCCATGCTGGCACGCACCGGCAGTGGCTCCCCGTTAATCTCCATGGTCTGCTCGCCGATCGTCGTGGCGCTGCGCGGCGTTGCCGGGGCGATCAGCACGTCGGCCTGCTCAAACAGTACCTTACAGGCCTGTCGGGCGTGGGCGCGAAAACGCTGGGCCTGAATATACCAGGCGGAAGGGATCATCGCTCCTGCCAACAGGCGTTCGCGGGAGTGTGGTTCGAAACGCGCCGGCTCACGGCGAAGAGACGGCAGGTACTGGTTCCCCCCTTCGGAGGCGCTGATGATGAATGCGGCAGAGCGGGCCAGTTCCGCATCAGGGAACTGAAGCTCCTCCTGGACATCGAGAGCACGTGCCACGCGCGCGACGGCTTCCCGGGCATCATCATTACACCACGTGCTGAAATAGCCGCCGAGGACCGCACAACGCAATCCATCCAGACCGCGATCGAGTAAGGGACGCGTCTGCTCGCGTGAGGACTCCGCCTGAAAAGGGTCGCAGGTGTCTCGTCCCTGCAGCGCATCGTACACGGACGCCAGATCGCACACGCGCCGGGCAAACGGACCAATATGATCGAGACTGGCGACAAACGGGTGGCTGCCGGAGCGTGACAGGCGGCCAAAGGTCGGTTTTAAGCCGTAAATTCCGCACAGGGATGCCGGGACGCGAATCGACCCGTTGGTGTCGGTACCCAGTGAAAAATGGACCAGCCCGGCGGCGACGGCGGCGGCAGAGCCACCGGAGGAGCCGCCTGCAATGCGCGTCAGATCGTGCGGATTACGCGTGGCGCCGTAGTGGCTGTTTTCCGTGGTAAAGCCGTAGGCATAGGCATCCATATTGACCATCCCGGACAACAGTCCTCCCGCGCTGCGTAGCTGGCGAACCGCAAAGCTGTCTGCGCTGGCAGCGGAACGCTTGCTGAACAGCTCGGCTCCGGCGAGGGTGGTGTGCCCGGCCACATCAAACAGGTTTTTTACCGCGTAAGGCACGCCCGCCAGCGGCGGCAGCGGGCGCTTTTCCCGGCGCAGGGTGTCGATATTTTCTGCCTCGGCCAGCATCCGCGCGTCGGTCACCGCCGTCCAGGCGTTGATCTGCGGGTTGATGCGCGCTATATCCTCCAGCGTCTGACGGGCGATCTCGCGGGCGCTTAATTCGCCTGCACTCAGCGCCTGCTGGATCGCGCTGATACTCATCTCGTGTAGCCTCATGCTTTGTATACTCCTGCGATCTCCAGACGGTCATCAAGCGGCAGCGCCATCAGCGGGGCGGCCATGGCGGCAATGCGGCTAAACTGCAGCTGAAGCTCCGCGCGGCGGGCGTCATCCAGCTCAACGCCCAGCACGGCCTCCATCTGCGCCAGGTAGGCATGCCAGTCAGGTTGTTGTGTTGTCATTCTTCTCTCCTCAGTATCCGGCGGCGGCACCGTTGCTGCGCGGGTCGAACGCGCCTTCAAACAGCCCGTTCGGGTGGCGGACAATCGCCCCCGCGTGGCCCATGGCTTCGCTAAAGTCCGGGAAGATCTCCACCTCGTGGCCGAGCGCCTGCAGGCGTGCGATCGTCTCAGGGGAAAACCGGCCTTCCACTTTTAAGGTGTCTGAGGTTTGTCCCCAGGTGCGCCCCAGCAGCCAGCGCGGACGGGAGATGCTCTCCTGCAGCGGCAGACCCTGCACCACATAGCGGGTAAAGAGCGTGGCCTGGGTTTGCGGCTGACCGTCACCGCCCATGGAGCCGTAGACCATTACCCGTCCGTCGTTCAGACGCGCCGCGGCCGGGTTCAGGGTATGGAACGGCTGTTTGCCCGGCGCGAGGGCCAGAAGATGTGCGGAATCGAGGCTGAACGACGCCCCCCGGTTCTGCCAGACGATACCGGTATCCGGGAGCACCACGCCGCTGCCGAACTCGTAATAAATGCTCTGGATAAACGACACGGCCAGGCCGCTGTTATCCATCACCCCCATCCACACCGTATCGCCGGGGCCTTTGCCGGTGCCCCACGGCGCGGCATGGTTATCGTCAACCCGGTCGGCGAGCGCCTGAAGCGCCGCAGGATCCAGCAGGCTCTGAATATCGGTTTTCAGCTCGCGCGGGTCGGTGATGTGGGCATCTCGCAGGCCAAAGGCCAGTTTGGTGGCTTCCACAATACGATGAACCGTCCCGGCGTCGTCGGCATCGGCCATTGCCAGACGGTCGGTAATGCCGAGGATCGCCAGCGATACCAGCCCCTGCGTCGGCGGGGCGAGGTTCCAGACCTCACCCTGCTGATGTGCTAATTTCAGCGGCGTGGTGCGCCGGGCGACATGCGCGTTCAAATCGGCCAGCGTAATCGGCAGGCCGAGCGTCTCCATCCCACGGGCCAGACGCGCCGCCAGCGGGCCGCGATAAAAGCTCTCCAGACCCTCTTCGGCAAGTTGTGTCAGCGTGGAGGCCAGCGCCGGTTGATAAAACCGGCTGCCGACCTCCGGTGGTTTGCCGTCAACCAGCCAGGTTTCCGCGAAGCCGGGCAGGTCTTTCAGTTCGTCGAATTTACTGGCGGTGGCGCTGGCCTGCGAGGCCGTGACCGGCGTGCCGTTGCGGGCATAGTCAATGGCATCTGCCAGCAAACGCGTCAGCGGCAGGGCCTTGCCCGTCAGCGCGTGTGAGACCTTAAGCGCCTCCTCCCAGCCACTGACGGTACCCGCCACGGTCAGCGCCGCACGGGGCCCGCGGTGGGGAATGTGTGTCAGATCGCCATAGGCGGCAAGCGTCGCCAGCGATCCCGCCGCGCCGCTGGCATCGATGGCAATCGGTTCGCCGCCGGGGGGGACGATAAGCCAGAAGCCATCGCCGCCCAGGCCATTCATATGGGGATAGACCACGGCAATGGTGGCCGCCGCCGCGACCATCGCTTCAATCGCGCTACCGCCGTCGCGCAGCACCGACAGTGCGCTCTGGCTGGCAAGATGATGGGGGGCAACCGCCATTCCGTGTACGGAGACATTACTTTGCATGAACAGTCCTCATAACCCTGAAAGTCACAAGGCGCTGCAAAAGCTGTTCCAGGTATGAATGAAAAGTTTCATGTTATCCCGGCTGATATGCTGGCATGCTTAATGAATAGAGAGCGAGAGACGAAACAAACGTTACAGAGGCGTTATGGAACAGCTTGATGAACGACTGAAAGCACAATACGCGTCACTATCGCCGCAGGAGCAGCGGGTGGCGGATTTTATTTTCGACCACTTCGACGATCTGATCAGCTACAACAGCGCCGAGCTGGCGCAGCTGAGCGGGGTGTCGAAAGCCACGGTGAGCCGCCTGTTTAAGCGTCTGGGCTATGAGAAGTATAAGGACATGCGTGATGAGCTGCGTACCCTGCGCCAGAGCGGTATGCCGCTGACCGACAACCGCGACGCGGTGCAGGGCAACACGCTGCTGGCGCGTCACTATAAGCAGGAGATGGCCAACCTGACCCAGTGGGTGAATGCTCTGGATGCCCAGCAGTTTGCCGACGCGATGGCGTGCATGGTAAAGGCGCGGCGCATTGTCATTATCGGGATGCGTAACGCCTATCCGGCGGCGCTGCACCTGCGTCAGCAACTGCTGCAGGCGCGCGGGCAGGTGCTGGTACTGCCGCAGCCGGGGCAGAGCCTGAGCGAAGAGCTGGTGGATCTCACCCCCGACGATCTGGTGGTGATGATGGCCTTTCGCCGCCGACCGCGCATTATCCGTCCGCTGCTGCAGCAGCTTCAGGGCAGCGGTATCCCGGTGCTGCTGATGTGCGAGCCGCAGGCGCACAGCCTGTTTCCGCTGGCGAGCTGGCAGCTTTGTGCCCCGCTGGACAGCGTCTCGGCCTATGACAGCTACGCCTCGGTCAATAGCCTGATCAACCTGCTGGCGAATGCCTTCCTGCATGAAATCCTCGATAAAGGCCGTCCGCGCATTCATGAGATCGCCACCCTGTATCAGCACTTGGACGAGCTCGAACAACGATAATGGGGCATCAGCGTGGTGCTTTGCATTTAAATGGTGCAGTGAAACGGGGCGGAAAAGAGACAGCTTTTCCGCCCCGTCCTCGTTTTATAAGGCATTACAACAAAATCCCGCGTTTCGCTTTAACTGGCACATTAGTTGCAAAATCCAATTCAAAGAATCTTTTGTTTCATGTTAACGTTACGGGGAAGCACCATGAAAAAATTGTTGATTGCACTGGCCGGGGCCGTTTGTCTGTTCACTAACCTGCCTGTAAAGGCGGACCAGCTTCAGGATATCGAGAAACGCGGCACCATCCGCATTGCCGTTCCGCAGGATTTCCCGCCGTTCGGCTCGGTCGGGACCGATCTGCAGCCGCAGGGTTATGACATCGATATGGCGCGTTATCTGGCCAAACAGATGAAGGTCAAGCTGCAGCTGGTTCCGGTGACCAGCGCCAACCGCGTGCCGTATCTGCAAACCGATAAGGTGGACCTGGTGATCTCAAGCCTCGGGAAGAATGCGGAACGTGAAAAGGTGATCGATTTTAGCCGCGCCTATGCGCCGTTCTTCCTCGGCGTGTTTGGCCCGAAAGGCGCAGAACTGAAAGATGCCGCCGCCCTGAGCGGCAAAACCATCGGCGTGACGCGTGGTGCAGTGGAGGACATGGTGCTGACCAGCCTGGCGCCGAAAGACGCAGACGTAAAACGCTATGAGGACAACAACACCACGCTGTCGGCGTATCTGTCCGGACAGGTGCAGTATGTGGCCACCGGCAACCTTGTGGTGGCAGCCATCTCGCGCCAGAACGCGGAGAAAGCCCCGGTGCCGAGCTTTATGCTGAAAGATTCACCGTGCTTTATCGGTCTGAAGAAGAACGAACCGGCGCTGAAGGCGAAAGTGGATGCGCTGATTGAACAGGGTATTAAAGACGGCACTCTGAACGGCTTCTCTGAGCAGTGGCTCAAGGCGCCGCTGCCGGCAAGCCTTGGCGTGTAAGGCAATGACAGAGCAACTCCATTTCTCTGAGCTCTGGCCGCACTGGCCGGCGCTGCTGGCCGGGCTGTGGGTCACCATTCAGTTGACGGTGATGGCGACCCTGGGCGGTCTGGCGATTGGTATTTTCGGGGCGGCCATTCGCAGCGGGCGGGCGACGTGGTTTAGCCGGATCTGGGGCGGTTACGTGGAGATTATCCGTAACACGCCGTTTGTGGTGCAGCTGTTTTTTATCGTCTTCGGCCTGCCCAATATGGGGCTGAAGATGACGGCGGGTGAGGCGGCACTGCTGGCGATGGTGGTCAATCTGGGCGCGTACAGCACCGAGATCGTCCGGGCGGGCATTCAGGTGACGCCAAAAGGGCAGTGGGAGGCCGGACGCGTGCTGGGGCTGACCCGTACCCAGACCTTCATCCGCGTGGTGTTGCCACCTGCGCTACAGCGTATTTATCCGGCGCTGGTGAGCCAGTGCATTATCGTGATGCTCGGCTCGTCGGTGGTGTCGCAGGTCTCGTATGAAGAGCTGACCTTTGCCGCCAACCTGATCCAGTCCAGAACGTTTCTGAGCTTTGAGGTTTATCTGGTGACAACCGGGATTTACTTAGCGCTGTCAATTACCCTGCGTCAGCTGATGATGGCGGCAGGACGCAAATGGCTGGGGGTGCAGGCATGATGACCACCTTTACCGACTGGGACATTATTCGCAACCTGCTGCTGGCCGGGCGCTGGACGATACTGCTGTCGCTGGTGGCGTTTGTCGGCGGCGCGGTGGTGACCCTGCCGCTGCTGCTGCTGCGCCTCACTGGCGGGCGAATGATCATGCGCCTGATCCGTGGCTATATTGAGCTGTTTCAGGGTACACCGCTGCTGATGCAGCTGTTCCTGGCGTTCTTCGGCGTGGCGCTGTTCGGCATCGATGTCTCGCCATGGACCGCCGCCTCGCTGGCCCTCACGTTTTACACCAGCGCGTTTTTGCTTGATATCTGGTTTGGCAGCATTCGCGCGCTGCCCAAAGGGCAGTGGGAAGCGTCGCGCTGTCTGGGGCTGACCTTTGGCCAGACGCTTTATCGGGTAGTCGCGCCGCAGGCGCTGCGCATCGGCATCGCCCCGACGGTCGGTTTTGCCGTGCAGGTCATCAAGGGCACCGCGCTGGCGTCGATCATCGGCTTTATCGAGCTGACCAAGGCCGGGACGATGCTGACCAACGTGACGTATCAGCCGTTTAAGGTCTTTGCGCTGGTGGCGCTCGGCTACTTTATTCTGTGTTATCCGCTGTCGCGCTACAGCCGCTATCTGGAGACGAAATTCAATGCCTCTCATCACCATTAATCAGGTGCAGAAGTACTACGGCGAAAACCACGTGCTCAAGGGCGTCGATCTGGATATCGACATGGGCCAGGTGATCTCCATTATCGGGCGCAGCGGGTCGGGCAAAAGCACGCTGCTGCGCTGCATCAACGGGCTGGAAGGGTATCAGGACGGCAGCATCAAGCTGGGCGGCATGACCATTACCGACCGGGATTCTCAGGCGCGTGAAATCAGCCGCTCGATCGGGATGGTGTTCCAGAACTTTAACTTGTTCCCGCACATGACGGCGCTGGAAAACGTGATGCTCGCCCCGCGTCGGGTGCTGAAGAAAAGCGCCGCCGAATGCCGGGCGCTGGCGCAGCAGATGCTGGAGAAAGTCGGCCTCGGCGATCGTCTGGATTACTACCCGTCGAGCCTCTCCGGCGGCCAGCAGCAGCGCGTGGCGATTGCCCGTGCGCTGGCGATGTCACCAAAAGTCTTACTTTGTGACGAGATCACCTCCGCGCTCGACCCGGAACTGGTGGGTGAAGTGCTTAAGGTGCTGGAGCAGCTGGCAGCAGAAGGGATGACCCTGATTCTCGTGACCCATGAAATGAATTTTGCCCGCGAAGTGGGCGACCGCGTGGTGTTTATGCACCAGGGGAAAGTCTGGGAGCAGGGCGACAGCAAAACGCTGTTTGCTAACCCGCGGACCACCGAACTGAAGCAGTTCATCTCCTCCGTGCGCGGCCTCAACTGATAAGGACTTAACAATGGATATCGCTCAATTTCCGCAACTTAATCCGCCGCAGCGTCTGCTGATGGGGCCGGGGCCGATCAACGCCGATCCGCGCGTGCTGCGCGCCATGTCGAGCCAGCTGATTGGTCAGTACGACCCGGCGATGACCCACTACATGAACGAGGTGATGGCGCTCTATCGCGGAGTGTTCCGCACCGAAAACCGCTGGACGATGCTGGTGGACGGTACCTCCCGCGCGGGCATTGAGGCGATTCTGGTGTCGGCCATTCGCCCGGGCGATAAAGTGCTGGTGCCGGTGTTTGGCCGCTTCGGCCATCTGCTGTGCGAAATCGCCCGCCGCTGCCGGGCGGAAGTGCATACCATCGAGGTGCCGTGGGGCGAGGTGTTTACCCCGGATCAGGTGGAGGATGCCATCAAACGTATTCGTCCCCGTCTGCTGCTGACCGTTCAGGGGGATACCTCCACCACCATGCTGCAGCCGCTGGCCGAGCTCGGCGCGATTTGCCGCCGTTATGACGTGCTGTTTTACACCGACGCCACCGCGTCGCTCGGGGGGAACGCGCTGGAAACCGATGCCTGGGCGCTGGATGCCGTCTCCGCTGGCATGCAGAAATGTCTTGGCGGCCCGTCCGGCACGTCACCGATCACCCTGAGCGCACGCATGGAAGAGGCGATCCGCCGCCGCAAATGCGTCGAGGAGGGGATCCGCACCGACGCTCATCGCGACGGCGACGAGGAGATGATCTACTCCAACTATTTCGATCTCGGCATGGTGATGGATTACTGGGGGCCGGAGCGGCTGAACCATCACACTGAAGCCACCACCGCGCTGTTTGGCGCCCGCGAATGCGCGCGGCTGATCCTGCAGGAGGGGCTGGACAACGGCATCGCCCGGCACAAGCTGCACGGCGATGCGCTGCTGAAAGGCATTCAGGCGATGGGGCTGGAGACCTTTGGTGACCTGAAGCACAAGATGAACAACGTGCTGGGCGTGGTGATCCCGCAGGGCGTTAACGGCGATCAGGTGCGTAAGCTGATGCTGGAAGATTTCGGTATCGAAATTGGCACCTCGTTTGGCCCGCTGCACGGCAAAGTGTGGCGCATAGGGACCATGGGCTATAACGCCCGTAAAGATTGCGTAATGACCACCCTGAGCGCGCTGGAGTCGGTGCTGAACTACCTGAAATTTACCACCCCCCAGGGGGCGGCGATGCAGGCCGCGTGGGATCATTATCGCCGCGAGACGTCACAATGAGCCCGGCGGCAGAGCGGGTGATGGCCCGTGCCGATGCGCTGGCCGCCATCAGCGAAACCCCGGACGGCCTGACGCGGGTTTATCTCTCCACGCAGCATCTGCAGGCCAACCAGCTGGTCGGGCAGTGGATGAGCCAGGC
This sequence comes from Enterobacter cloacae complex sp. R_G8, assembly GCF_024599795.1. Lineage (NCBI taxonomy): Bacteria > Pseudomonadati > Pseudomonadota > Gammaproteobacteria > Enterobacterales > Enterobacteriaceae > Enterobacter > Enterobacter cloacae complex sp. R_G8. Next base: position 3,371,459 of record NZ_CP102246.1, on the reverse strand, counting down.
GGGCATGACCGTCTGGCAGGACAGCGTAGGGAATATTTGCGGGCGCTATGAGGCGCAGCAGGAGGGCGCGCCGGCGGTACTGCTTGGCTCGCATCTGGATACCGTGCGCAATGCCGGGCGCTACGACGGCATGCTCGGCGTGCTCACCGCCATTGAGGTGGTGGACAGCCTGCATCAGCAGGGCGTGCGCCTGGCGCAGGCCATCGAGATTGTTGGTTTCTGCGACGAAGAGGGGACCCGCTTCGGCATTACGCTGTTAGGCAGTCGCGGCCTGACGGGCACCTGGCCGGAGAATTGGCTTGATACCTGTGATGCCAGTGGCATAAGCGTGGCGCAGGCGATGGTGCAGGCGGGGCTGGATCCCGCACGGGTGGCGCTTGCCGCACGGCGGCAGGAGGACTTCAGCGCCTGTCTGGAGCTGCATATTGAACAGGGGCCGTGCCTGGAGCAGGAGGGGCTGGCGCTGGGGGTGGTGGAAGCCATTAACGGTGCGCGGCGTCTGAACTGTCACTTTACCGGCGAAGCCGGGCATGCCGGAACCGTGCCGATGGCGCACCGTAAAGATGCCCTGGCCGCGGCTGCCGAATGGATGGTGCAGGTTGAAAACACCACCCGCCAGCGCGGCGGCAATCTGGTTGCCACGGTGGGGGCGTTACGCTGTCTGCCCGGCGCGGTCAACGTTATTCCCGGCGAAGTGGCGCTCTCACTGGATATTCGCGGCCCGCAGGATGCCCCGCTGGACGCACTGCTCACTGAACTGCTCATTCAGGCGGAACAGATCGCAGCCCGGCGTGGGCTCAGTTTCAACGCCGAGGAGTTTTACCGGATCGCCGCCACGCCGTGCGATGCCAGCCTGCAATCGTTGTTAGGGGAGGCCGTGACATCGGTTCAGGGCCGCACCCTATCGCTGCCGAGCGGTGCCGGGCACGACACCATTGCGCTGGCAGAACGCTGGCCGGTGGGGATGTTGTTTGTGCGCTGCAAGGGGGGCATCAGCCACCATCCGGCGGAGTCGGTGATGGCTGAGGATGTTGCCCTGGCGATTGAGGCGTTTGGGCGGGCGGTGAGAGCGCTGGCTGACGGTGGCGCGCGTTAAGCCACCGAACGCACCGCATCTTCGATATCAGCGCTCACCCGTACATCCTGGTCGTCAAACACCATGCAGTGATGGTCGTCAAACGCCACGTCTATCTTCTGCCAGGGCGCGAACTTCACGTCGCCCGGCAGCAAGATCTTCACGTTGTCATGGCCATAGCATTGCCCAAACAGGTAAGTATTGTTTCCCAGTCGCTCCACCACTTCACAGTTAAATTCCAGCCGTGTGCCGCGGTGAAGGTCGGTGGTTAAATGTTCCGGGCGGATGCCCAGCGTGACCTGACTGCCCGGCTGCAGCGGTGTGGTGGTCATCGTGAGCGTGAGCGACTTCTGTTGCGATAGCCTGACGGTAAGCTTACCGGGCTGCCAGGCTTCAACGGTCGCCGGGAGAAAGTTCATCTTCGGAGAACCGATAAACCCGGCGACAAACTTATTTGCCGGTTTGTAATAGAGATCCATCGGGGCGCCCATCTGCTCAACCCTACCATAGTTCATGACCACGATCTTGTCGGCCAGAGTCATCGCTTCGATCTGGTCGTGCGTGACATACACCATGGTGGTTTTCAGCTCCTGGTGCAGGCGGGCAAGGTGCAGACGCATCTCGACGCGCAGTTCGGCGTCCAGGTTAGAGAGCGGTTCATCAAACATAAAGACGCGCGGGTTACGCACGATGGCGCGGCCTATTGCCACGCGCTGGCGCTGCCCGCCCGAGAGCTGTTTAGGTTTGCGATCCAGCAGGTGGGAGAGCTGCAGCGTTTTTGCCACCATCTCCACCTGGTGACGGATCTGTTCTTTTGGGACCTTATTCACCTTCAGCCCGTAGCCCATGTTTTCGGCGACCGTCATGTGCGGATAGAGCGCGTAGGACTGAAACACCATGGCCACGCCGCGGTGGGAAGGCGCGACGTCGTTCATCACCTCATTACCGATTAAGACTTCACCTTCGCTAATCTCCTCCAGACCGGCAATCATGCGCAGCATGGTCGATTTACCGCAGCCGGAAGGGCCAACAAAGACGGCGAATTCCCCGTCTTCAATTTCAAGATTCACGTTGTGCAAGGTGACGGTGTCGCCAAAGCGCTTGGTGACATTCCTTAACTGTATGTTTGACATCAGTGTTCCCCGAGTAAACCGCTGTCTATGTTTTACGTATAACAATTAGATTAAACATAGCTGGACGGTGCAATTTGTCTGCATTGACTATAACTTCCAGTATTCACGCGCCCTATACAGATTTTCCATTAATGTTATGACGATCACACAACTTACAGTTTTATGTAGAGTTATCATGATGTGAAGGGTAGCGTATAACAAACCAAAGGCATTTGGTGTCAGACGTACAACGCCAGTTTTATCAGGATATATAGCGGGGTTTGTAGGGCGTCAGGTGCAATAACAGCCATAAAATTGTTATACCTTCACATGAGGTTGATAATGAAAAAGAACATACTCGCTGCTCTGATCCTCTCTACGCTCGCGGTACAGGCTCACGCCACCGCGCAGCTTAACGTCTGGGAAGACATCAAGAAGTCGTCCGGTATTAAAGATGCGGTGGCTGACTTTGAAAAACAGTACGACGTTAAGGTCAACGTCCAGGAGACACCTTACGCCCAGCAGCTGGAAAAACTGCGTCTGGATGGCCCGGCGGGCATTGGCCCGGACGTGCTGGTGATCCCTAACGATCAGCTGGGCGGTGCCGTGGTGCAAGGGCTGCTGACCCCCCTGAATCTGGAGGCTAAGCAGACCGAACAGTACACCCCGGCCTCAATCAATGCCTTCAAAATGGATAACGCCCTCTACGGCGTACCGAAAGCGGTCGAGACGCTGGTGCTGATCTACAACAAAGACCTCATCGACAAGCCGCTCAACTCGCTGCAGGACTGGTATGACTTTTCGAAACAGCAGCGCGCGAAAAACCAGTACGGCCTGCTCGCCAAGTTCGACCAGATTTACTACAGCTGGGGGGCAATTTCCCCAATGGGCGGCTACATCTTCGGTCATAACGACAAGGGCGGCTATAACGCCAGCGACGTTGGCCTGAACAAGCCGGGCGCGGTAGAGGCCGTGACGTACCTTAAAAAATTCTACGCCGACGGGATCTTCCCGGCCGGGATACTCGGTGACAACGGCCTGAACGCCATTGACTCCCTGTTCACCGAGAAGAAAGCGGCAGCCGTGATCAATGGGCCGTGGGCATTCCAGCCGTATGAAGCGGCCGGGATCAACTACGGCGTTGCGCCGCTGCCAACGCTGCCCGACGGCAAGCCTATGAGTTCATTCCTTGGCGTGAAAGGCTACGTTGTCTCCACGTGGAGCAAAGACAAAGCCCTGGCGCAGAAATTTATCGAATTCATCAACCAGCCGCAGTATGTGAAAACACGCTACATCGCCACGCGTGAGATCCCGCCGCTTACCGCGATGATTGACGATCCGGTTATCAAAAACGACGAAAAAGCGAGTGCCGTCGCGGTACAGTCGGCGCGCGCAACTGCCATGCCGGGCATCCCTGAAATGGGTGAAGTCTGGGGGCCAGCCAACGCCGCGCTGGAGTTGAGCCTGACCGGCAAACAGGATCCTAAAGCCGCGCTGGATAGCGCAGAAAAACAGGTCCAGATGCAAATCGAAGCCATGCAGGCCAGCAACCAGTAATTTTCTGCCGTCGCAAAACGGGAGGACTCTCTCCCGTTTTTTTGAAAGGAGTTGTCTGTGAGTATCATCCCGGAAAATTTTGCCAGACCGCACGGGGCCGGGCGCCATGCCTGGACCGGCCTGCTGCTGGCGTTCATTCCCGGCTTCGGCCAGTTCTACCATCGTCAGTGGCTGAAAGGGATCATCTTCCTGGTACTGCTGATCAGTTTTATTGGCGTATTTGCCGATTTTCTGCGCGAAGGGCTGTGGGGGCTGGTGACGCTGGGTGAGGAGGTGCCGCGGGACAACTCCATCTTCCTGCTGGCTGAGGGGATCATCAGCGTGCTGATCGCCGCGTTTGGCGTGATGGTCTGGTACCTGTCGATGCGTGATGCGTGGGTGAATGGCAGAAAACGCGATGCGGGGCTTGCGCTTAACAGCGTGCGCAAGCAGTACCAGATGCTGCTGAGCGACGGCTTCCCGTATCTGATGATCACGCCCGGCTTTATCCTGCTGGTGTTTGTGGTGGTTTTCCCGATCCTGTTCGGCTTTGCCATCGCCTTTACCAATTACAACCTCTATCACACGCCGCCGGCCAGGCTGGTGGACTGGGTTGGGTTTAAGAACTTCATCAATATCTTCACGCTTTCTATCTGGCGTTCGACCTTCTTCGACGTGCTGCAGTGGACGGTGGTCTGGACCCTGCTCGCCACTACGCTGCAATGTTCGGTAGGCGTGCTGCTGGCCATTCTGGTGAACCAGAAAGATCTGCGCTTTAAGCCGCTGATCCGCACCATCTTCATTCTGCCCTGGGCGGTGCCGGGCTTTGTCACCATCCTGGTGTTTGCCGGAATGTTCAACGACTCCTTTGGGGTGATCAACAACGCCATCCTGGCCTTCTTCGGCATCGCGCCAAAAGCGTGGATGACCGATCCGTTCTGGACCAAAACGGCGCTGATTATGATGCAGACCTGGCTCGGCTTCCCGTTTGTTTTCGCCATGACCACCGGCGTGCTGCAGGCCATTCCGGACGATCTGTACGAAGCGGCGACCATGGACGGCGCCAGCAGCGCGACTAAGCTGCGTACCATCACGCTGCCGTTGGTGCTGTACTCGATTGCACCGATTCTGATCACGCAATACACCTTCAACTTCAATAATTTCAACATCATCTACCTGTTTAATAACGGCGGACCGGCGGTGGTAGGGTCGAATGCGGGTGGGACGGATATCCTGGTGTCGTGGATCTACAAACTGACGATGTCCTCTTCGCAATATGCGATTGCGGCGACCATCACTATCCTGCTGTCGATCTTTGTCGTCGGGCTGGCGCTGTGGCAGTTCCGCGCCACGAAATCGTTCAAAAATGACGACATGGCGTAAGGAACGTAACAATGGCTCAATCACAAAGTATTAAACGTGAGAAGTGGGTTCGCCTCTCGCTCTCCTGGCTGGTTATCGTGCTGGTCTCGATAGTCATCATTTACCCGCTGGTGTGGACGGTCGGTGCGTCGTTTAACGCGGGTAATAGCCTGTTGAGCTCGTCGATTATTCCGGAGAACTTCTCGGTGCAGCACTATGCCGACCTGTTCAACGGCCAGGTGAACTACATGACCTGGTACTGGAACTCAATGAAAATCAGCTTCCTGACCATGGTACTGACCTTAATCAGCGTCAGCTTTACCGCCTACGCGTTTTCGCGCTTTCGCTTTAAGGGGCGCCAGAACGGTCTGATGCTGTTCCTGCTGCTGCAGATGATCCCCCAGTTCTCGGCGCTGATTGCCATCTTCGTGCTGTCGCAGCTGCTGGGCCTTATCAATAGCCATCTGGCGCTGGTGTTGATCTACGTGGGCGGCATGATCCCGATGAACACTTACCTGATGAAAGGCTACCTCGATGCCATCCCGAAAGATCTGGATGAATCCGCGCGCATGGACGGGGCCAGTAATTTCCGGATTTTCATCGAAATTATCATGCCGCTTTCGAAGCCGATTGTGGCGGTGGTGGCGCTGTTCTCCTTCACCGGGCCGCTGGGGGATTTCATCCTCTCCAGCACCATTTTGCGCACCCCGGACAAATACACCTTACCCATCGGGCTTTATAACCTGGTGGCGCAAAAAATGGGTGCCAGCTACACCACCTACGCGGCAGGCGCGGTCCTGATTGCGGTGCCGGTGGCGATCCTCTACCTGGCGTTACAAAAATACTTCGTCTCCGGCCTGACCTCCGGGAGTACCAAAGGATAATCATGAAAAGACTCAAACCCGCTTTGCTCGCCGTTTGCCTCTCATGTGGCCTTGCCGCGAGTGCTTTTGCTGCCGACGCGGTGAAAACGCGTCCGTTTAACGCCATTCCTGCCGATTTTATTAAGGGGGCGGATATTTCGACCCTGCTGGAAGCCGAACAACATGGCGCGAAATTCTATAACCAGAACGGCCAGCAGCAGGATGCGATTGCGATCCTGAAGGCCAACGGCGTGAACTATGTGCGTCTGCGCTTGTGGGTAGATCCGCAGGATGCGAGCGGCAAGACCTATGGCGGTGGCAGTAACAACCTGGAAAACACGATTGCGCTGGCGAAGCGCGTGAAGGCGCAGGGCCTGAAGCTGCTGCTCGACTTCCACTACAGCGATTTCTGGACCGATCCGGGCAAACAGTTCAAGCCAAAAGCCTGGGAGAAAATGGACTACCCGCAGCTCAAAACGGCGATCCATGACTACACCCGCGACACCATCGCCCGCTTTAAGCAAGAGGGCGTCCTGCCGGACATGGTGCAGATCGGTAACGAAATCAACGGCGGCATGCTGTGGCCGGAAGGCAAAAGCTGGGGGCAGGGCGGCGGCAAATTTGACCGTCTGGCCGGACTGCTCAACGCCGCGATTAGTGGGCTAAAAGAGAATCTGACCGGCGGCGAGCAGGTGAAAATCATGCTGCACCTGGCGGAAGGGACCAAAAATGACACCTTCCGCTGGTGGTTTGATGAGATCGCGAAGCGCGACGTGCCGTTCGATATCATCGGGCTGTCGATGTACACCTACTGGAACGGCCCGATAAGCGCGCTGAAGGCCAATATGGATGACATCAGCAAGCGCTATAACAAAGACGTGATTGTGGTGGAAGCGGCCTACGGCTATACGCTGGACAACTGCGATAACGCCGAGAACAGCTTCCAGGCGAAAGAAGAAAAAGACGGCGGCTATCCGGGCACTGTTCAGGGCCAGTACGATTATATTCACGATTTGATGCAGTCCGTTATTGACGTGCCGGGCCATCGTGGCAAAGGCATCTTTTATTGGGAGCCGACCTGGATTGCCGTACCGGGCACCACGTGGGCGACCAAAGCTGGCATGAAATATATCCATGACGAATGGAAAGAGGGGAATGCTCGCGAGAATCAGGCGTTATTTGATTGCCAGGGCAAAGTGCTTCCGTCAATAACCGTATTTAAGTAATTTTTATCTTCATTCAGGACGTTTTTAATATGAATAAATTTGCGCCTTTAAGCCCTAAGGTCGCGGCGTTATTGCATGGCGCCGACTATAACCCGGAGCAATGGGAGAATTATCCCGGTATTATTGAAAAAGATATCGCCATGATGCAGCAGGCGAAATGTAATGTGATGTCGGTAGGGATATTTAGTTGGGCGAAACTGGAACCGCGTGAAGGGGAATATGATTTTGCGTGGCTGGATAATATTATTGAAAAACTGTATGCGGCAGGTATTCATATTTTCCTTGCTACGCCAAGCGGCGCGCGTCCGGCGTGGATGTCGCAAAAATACCCTGAGGTGCTGCGCGTCGGGCGCAACCGCGTGCCCGCGCTGCACGGAGGCCGGCATAACCACTGCATGTCGTCTCCGGTCTACCGCGAAAAGACGATGAAAATTAACAGCCTGCTGGCGGCGCGTTATTCGCATCATCCGGCGGTGCTGGGCTGGCATATCTCCAATGAGTACGGCGGCGAATGCCACTGTAGCCTGTGCCAGGAACGCTTCCGCGACTGGCTAAAGGCGCGCTACAAAACTCTCGACGCGCTGAACCATGCGTGGTGGAGCACCTTCTGGAGCCACACCTACACCGACTGGTCGCAGATAGAGTCCCCTGCGCCGCAGGGAGAAGTGTCGATTCACGGCCTCAACCTCGACTGGCGTCGCTTCAATACCGCACAGGTGACTGATTTCTGCCGCCATGAAGTGGCCCCGCTAAAAGTAGCGAATGCGGAACTGCCGGTAACCACCAATTTTATGGAGTATTTCTACGATTACGACTACTGGCAGCTTGCGAAGGCGATCGACTTTATCTCCTGGGACAGCTACCCGATGTGGCACAGGGAGAAAGACGAAACGGCGCTTGCCTGCTACACCGCCATGTATCACGACATGATGCGTAGCCTGAAGGGCGGTAAGCCCTTCGTGCTGATGGAATCGACGCCGAGCACCACCAACTGGCAGCCAACCAGCAAGCTGAAAAAGCCGGGGATGCATATTCTCTCGTCAATGCAGGCGGTGGCGCACGGAGCGGATTCGGTGCAGTACTTCCAGTGGCGTAAAAGCCGCGGGTCGGTGGAGAAATTCCACGGCGCGGTTATCGACCACGTGGGTCATCTGGATACCCGCGTCGGGCGTGAAGTGACGCGCCTGGGCGAGATGCTGGCACGCCTGCCGGAGGTTGCAGGTTGCCGTACCGAGGCCCGGGTGGCGATTGTCTTCGACCAGCAAAACCGCTGGGCGCTGGATGATGCGGAAGGCCCGCGCAATATGGGAATGGAGTACGAAAAAACCGTCAACGAGCATTATCGTCCGTTCTGGGAAAAAGGGATCGCGGTGGATGTCATTGACGCTGACGGCGATCTGAGCCGCTACGCGCTGGTTATTGCCCCCATGCTCTACATGGTGCGCGAAGGTTTCGCCGGGCGGGCGGAAGCCTTTGTGGCTAATGGCGGGCATCTGGTGACGACCTACTGGACCGGCGTGGTGGATGAGACCGATCTCTGTCATCTGGGCGGTTTCCCGGGCCCGCTGCGCAAGCTCCTCGGCATCTGGGCGGAAGAGATTGATTGCCTTGGCGAGGGGGAGCGAAACCTGGTTCAGGGGCTGGCGGGCAATGCCGCAGGTCTGCAGGGGCCATACCAGGTTCGTCATTTGTGCGAGCTGATCCACACCGAAACCGCCCAGGCGCTGGCGACCTACCGGGATGATTTCTACGCCGGACGGCCGGCAGTAACGGTCAACCGTTTTGGCAAAGGCAAAGCCTGGCACGTGGCGTCGCGTAACGATCTGCCGTTCCAGCGCGATTTCTTTGCCGCCATTATCGACGAACTGGCTCTGCCGCGCGCCATTGACGGCGATTTCCCTCCGGGAGTGGTTGCGACGGCGCGCACGGACGGCGAAACGACCTGGGTGTTTGTGCAGAACTACACGGCCCAGCAGCAGATCATCACGCTGCCGGGTGGCTACACCGATTGCATGACCGATGCCGCCGCTGCGGGCGATACCGCTCTGTTGCCCTGGGACTGTCGGGTGCTCAGGCGCAAAGCGTAGTTGATTTTCTGAGGGTTCCCCACAAAATAATGCCTGCAAGGAGGACCCCCTCTCCCTTGAGGGAGAGGGTTGGGGTGAGGGGGAACATATGGCTGTAGAGGTCATTCCGTTCACTTTATGTTCCTTGCTACTCTGTAACGGCATGACTTGTGAACGTGCCAGGGCGGCTCAATCGCCGCCGCCCTGGCGACCCGGGCTCCCGGCGGTAAATCGCCGCTTCGCGGTGCCTTCGGCTTATTCCTTCCGGCTTATCGGGGACGGGCGGAGGTAACATCCCTGTAAATCCGCCCTCTCGGCGCATCCCTGCGCCTCGCCCCGGCCTGCAGGAAACGCCTCAGCGATTTACAGCCGGACCAGGGCGTCGCTGTAAGTCGTTCATTTTCCTGAAGCAACATTCGTCGCTTTCGGTAAAAAAATTACTGGGGAACCCTCAGCCCTGTGGGAGAGGGCTGGGGTGAGGGCATCAGACCGCACCGTCCGGGCAAAAAAGGCACAGAACGCCTGCTCTACGAGCGGGCATTTTTTTATCTGCATAACAGAGAGGCGTATTATGAACAGTCAAATTACCCAGCGTTTAATTCCCGCGTTTGGCGGCGACGATAATATCGAACACGTCGAAGCCTGTATTACCCGCCTGCGCGTGACGGTAAAAGATTTAAATAAAGTTGACTCAGAGGCGTTACAGAATGAAGGGGCGCTGGGCGTAATTATTATTGGCCAGCAGGTGCATGCCATATTTGGCAGGCAGTCTGATGCCTTACGTCAATTATTAGATGAACATTTTAATCAGTAAATAAAAAAAGGGATAGCCAAAATAATGGCTATCCCGAAACAGGCGAATAAACTGCCAGTTGTTGGAGATACAATAACGATTAACGCATTTTAGAAATAAATATTACCACCAGGCTTCAACCTGCACGCCGAAGTTCCAGGTATTACTGGCGGTGCCGTCTTCGAAGGATTTCCCATGTTCGGAATCATTCAGGTAAGAGGCAAACACGCGTAGCTCGGGACGTGACATAAAATCAGGTCCGTCCGCCAGACCTAAGGCGATCGTGTACTTCTCACCGCTCTGCTTGTAGTTAGAACCGTCAGTATAGGTATCTTTCTGGTAGAACCCGCCTACTTCACCAATCAGACGCACGTACTCGGTGAACTGATACTGCGCGCGGCCCACCAGTGAAATCAGGCGCGATTTATCGGTATACTGCGTGGTGTCGTCTGCCGAGCCCCAGGTCAGGACGTGGTTAAAGGAGAACTTGTCGGTAATGGGAATTAAGCCGGTGTTAATCACGCGGTAGCCGCTGGCATCGTTCACATAGTTCCACATGTCGTACCAGCCACCCCCCTGTGACACCATGTTCTGTGCCAGACCTTTATTGGCGTACTGCAGCACCAGCTTGTTATAGCCGCCAAACATATCCTGGCTGATCTCACCGGTGACCATCACGCCGTTATCGGCCTCGTACAGCCCGCCGTACTCTTTCTGCTTGTTGGTCGGGTTTGGCATGGCGTAATCAATACCCACTTCCGTCCACGCGCCCGCCCACGGCTTCCAGCCCGCATAGCGAAGGTCGATGTAGTTGATGTTAACGTCGCTGTCGCCATCCACGCGGTAGTCCACGTCGTTGGCATCGCCGCGGATCCACGCAACGGAGACTGCGCCCGGGCCAAGCGTGTAGTTCTCAATACCCGCACCGGAGCCGGAAATATTCCAGTATTTGGTATCAATGATGTGCAGGTCATGGCGCTGGTAGTAGCGCTTACCGCCCCAAATCACCGCATTGGGATCCCCGGGGATCAGCCCCTTGATCTGCAGGTTAAGCTGGCGCAGGCCAAACTGGGCATCGTCATCTAAGGTGGTTTCATTGTCGTTGGAGCCGTCTGAGACCATGCTCACCATGCTGTCGAGATAGAAACTGACGTCGTTCTTTTTGTAGACCTCAGAGCCCAGTTCCAGCTCGCCATAGGTATCGGCCTCGTTACCCAGACGGCCAATTTTGTTTTTTTGCCACTCCTCCATCCCACCATCCCGTGAGACGCCCACGCCGGAGCGAAGATATCCATGAAAATCAATCGGTACTGAAGACGCTGCAAACAGCGATGGAGACGCTAACGCGGCAGCCAACGCAACAGATACAGAGCGGATCGTCGTGTTCATTGTAACCCTCTTATTGTTTTGTAATACGTTCACAAATCCGCTGTCATAAAATGCCTAAACCCGTTAACTGGCAATTGCACGATCCTAAATGTGTGATTAACTGCAAATAAAATAGACAATTTTGTTACGAGTAATGAGATCGAACATAAATTATGGCATTGTGAGCGTCATACTTTTTGATGGCGTTATGCCCGCAGCGAGAGGGTGGTAAGCGTTTTTTTTCAGCACCCCTGTTACAATCAGCGCATAACAACATAAGGAACCGGACCATGAAGTCAAAAAGCGCAACGTTAGAGGACGTGGCACGCCATGCGGGCGTCTCCTATCAGACCGTGTCCAGGGTACTGAATAAATCTGCCAATGTATCCGAGGCCACGCGCCACAAGGTTGAGAAATCCATAGAGTTATTACGGTATGTACCCAACCGACTGGCTCAGCAGCTGGTGGGCAAGCAGAGCCAGACCGTTGGGCTGGTCACCATTTCACTGGCGCTGCACGCGCCTTCTCAGGTGGCGGCGGCGGTGAAACGCTATGCCAATGTGGAAGGCTACCAGGTACTGATCTCAATGATTGATGAGAACGTCAACCACAGCATCCAGGATTCCATCAACGAGCTGAAATCCCAGCTGGTGAACAAAGTGATCATCAACGTGCCGCTGGAGGCTGAAGCGGCGCAGAAAATCGCCACCGACAACGATGATATTGTCTGCCTGTTCCTCGACGTGGACCCGTACAGTTCCGTGTTTAACGTTTCGTTTAACCCGGCGGACGGCACCCGCGCCAGCGTTAAATACCTTTACGAGCTGGGCCATCGCGACATCGCCCTGCTGGCGGGGCCGGAGTCCTCTGTGTCGGCACAGTTGAGGCTGAAAAGCTGGATCGAGACCCTGAAGGGCTACGGCCTGGAGCCAGCATCGGTCATCCGCGGCAACTGGGATGCGCAGAGCGGGTATGCCGGTGCGCTGCAGATGCTGCGCGAAACGCCGCAATTTTCCGCTGTGCTGGTGGCCAACGACCAGATGGCGCTGGGCGTACTGAGCGCCTTCCACCAGCAGCAGATTTCCATTCCGGGCGAGAAGTCGGTGATTGGCTACGATGATACCTACGAAAGCTCGTTCTTCTACCCGGCGCTGACGACGGTCTCACTGGATTTAGATCTGCAGGGTAAAGAGGCGGTGCGCCGTATTCTGGACAGCGGCGAAGAGAGTGCCCTGCGCATGTCCTCGATTTTACCTGCCCGTCTGGTGGTGCGTCAGTCCACCGGGCCGAAAGGGGAGAAGGGAAAAAACCTGCAGGCGCTGGCCCAGCAGTTGCGCGAGATTGCGCATCAACTGGGTGATGTATAGCGAAGTGAGCACCTCAATCACAGAAAAGAGGTGCTCGCAAGATTACTCCAGCCCCAGCGTATACTGGGCAATTTTGAAGTAGATAATCAGCCCGGTACCGTCGATAAGCGTCGCGATAAACGGCGCGGAGACCACGGCCGGGTCAATGCCGCAGCGCTTGAGCACCATGGGAATAATGGACGAGACAATAGCGCTCCACAGCGTAATGCACACCAGCGTCAGGCTGACGATAAGGGTAATTTCCAGCCCAATCCCCATCATCCATGCGCGGATGCACCCGGCAATACCGAGCGTGACGGCAATCATCAGTGAGGTGGTCATCTCTTTACGCAGCACGCGACCGACATCGCGCAGATGCACTTCCCCCAGCGCCATCGCACGCACCAGCGTGGAGGTGATCTGCGTTCCGCTGTTGCCGCCGGTACCAATCAGCAGCGGGATAAAGAACGCCAGCGCGATGGCGGATTCCAGCGCCTCTTCAAAGTGCTGGATCACCGAGCTGGTGTAGGCTTCCGCGACAAACAGCAGCAGCAGCCAGACGGAGCGCTTTTTCCACAGACTAAAAGCGCTGGTCTCCAGATAGGGTTTTTCCAGCGGTAACGTTGCCCCCTGGCGTTGGGCGTCTTCGGTGACATCGTCTTCCAGCAGGTGAGCAATTTCGCGCTCGGTGAGGCAGCCAACCAGCTTGCCGTGGGTGACCACGGGCACCACATCCGCACCGCCGTGGGCCAGCAGTCCGGCGACATCGGCCCGCTCATCTTCCGGTTTGACCTGCAGAAATTGCGACAGCATCAGCGATTTCACCGGCTGTACGGTATCGGTGGTTTGCAGCAATTTGCGCACCGCAATCATGCCCGCGAGGCGACCGTTATCTTCAATGAAAATATGCGACGGAATATCATCGTCTTTTAATTTTTCAAAAAACTGCTCGCGCGCCAGCGCCACGCATAATGAAATATCGAGGACGATAAAATCGGTATTCATATATTGCGCGATAGCGCTGTCATTGAATACCGGGTTCTGGTTGTGAATAGCGTAAGACATAGTGAATTCCCTTTGAATAAAAAATCTCTCAGGGGCGAGCAAGACAGGGCATGTCGAAGAGGAGATCCCCACGTCCTGGGTTCAGCACTGTACACCGTATCCCGTAAGGGAAGTTATACTGACAAAGCCTTGATTCGACAGTGCCTGTTTTACCCTGTGCGGGTTCTCTCGAACCTGCCAGAGCGATAACGTGTATTTGTACAGGAGCCTCGCCATAACGAGATCGTTGTAAACCAGCGGGATAATACGCTTATTTTATTTTCCCGCTCTGGAATTTAAAAAATGTTTAGGGAATGTTTATGTAGTCATTATTCATGACGCGTTGAGCCTTTATTTAAACTTGCTCGACTTTAATGGGAGGGTAAATATTCACGAGGAGAGCAATGTGGCGTGGTTTGACAATCTGCTCAATCATTTTGCGCATTATCCGACGCATCTCTTTGCGCTGCTCTTCGTGCTGGCTTTGAGTAAATCCACGGTGCTGATCTCCTCCGTGCTGCCGCCCGCCTCGGTGATGTTGCTGACCGGGATCACCGTCAGCCAGGCGAGCCTGCATCCGGCATTGACGTGGCTGGCGGTGGTGATGGGGGCCACGCTCGGCTCGCTGCTGAACTATCATATCGGTCAGTTGATGGGGCATACGCGACTGGTGACGCGCATGACCTCAAAGCATGCCGATACATTTTTGCGGGTGCAGCATCAGTTGCAGAAAAACGGCGTGCTGGTGCTGTTCACCGCCCGTTTTCTGGCGGTACTGCGCTATATCGTGCCACTGGCAGCGGGCATGCTCAGGCTCAACATGTTGAAGGTTTACGCGGTCAGTCTCGCCTCAGCCGCCGTCTGGGCGGCGCTGTATGTCGGCATTGTCACCGGCATCAGCGCCTTTTGAGTTACAAACTTCCCATTCCGCCGTCGACCAGCAGTTCCGTTCCTACCGTGTAGCTGGATTCGTCGGAGGCCAGATAGAGCGCGGCTTTTGCCAGCTCCGTCGTCGAGCCCATTCTGCCCAGCGGCACAAGCTTGATGATCTCCGCCATCATCGCGTTAAGCGTTTCTTCGCTTAAGCCCGTTTTCGTAAAGGCCGGGGTTTCTACCGGGCCGGGGCTCAGACCGTTAACGCGAATGCCGCGCGGCAACAGCTCTGCCGACAGTGTGCGTGCCAGCGACAGCAGGGCGGCCTTGCTCGCGGCATACACGCTGCTGGTGGGCAGGCCGATGCGCGCGCTTACGGAGCCGCACAGGATCACCGAGGACGGATTATTCAGCAGAGGCAGCAGCGCCTGAATTAAAAAGAACGGTCCCTTCAGGTTGATGCCCATCAGACGATCCCAGGCCTCTTCCTGCCATGCTTCCAGCGGCGCGTGCGTCACGTCGCCGGCGTTGAGAAACACCGCGTCCAGGCGTGGCCAGCGGGCGGCAAGCGTCTCCGCCAGCGCTTTTTGCGAAGCAATATCTCCCGCATCGGTCGGGATCACCCAGGCCTTATCGCCCAGAATGCGCGCTGCTTCGGCGAGCGTTTCCGGGTTACGACCGGTGACGGCGACGTGCGCCCCTTCGGCGAGAAACACCTGCGCAGTGGCAAGGCCAATGCCGCTGGTCCCGCCGGTAATCAGCGTATATTTATCTGCTAAACGACCCATGTTCTTCTCCTGAAATGTCTCTGGAGAAAGCACTATAGAAACGTTAGTATCGAAAGGAAACCAGGTACCAATTGGATACTAATGCGGCAAGAGGTGTGCTATGGCGGAATTACTCAATATCCGTTGTGAAAAAAATTCTGAGGTTTATGTCTGCCCGATGACGCAGTTTGTGAACCTGATTTCCGGTAAGTGGGCGATCCCTGTTCTTTATCGCCTGATTATCCTCAATGCGCCGGTACGCTTTGGCGATCTGCTGCGCGCTACCGCTCCCATCACGCAAAAAGAGTTAACGAAGCAACTCAGGCTGTTCGAACAGCGCGGGCTGGTGACGCGAACGGTCTACCCGGAAATCCCGCCGCGCGTGGAGTACCAGATAACGGGGCTGGGGTTAACCCTGCAAGGGGCGCTCTCTCCGCTGGCCGCCTGGATGAGTGAGTACGGCGACCAGCTTGAGCGTTAGCCTACTGTTTTACGTAGCGCGGCGCCGGGATGCCGGTGCGTGCGCTGTTAAACAGTTCCAGACGTGCCGTTTCGTAGCGATCCCACAGGCTGGCATCATGCATTGGCGGAATGGTAATTAGCTCGCCCTGATCCAGACCCGCCAGCGAAGCATCCACCATATCGTCAGTGGTCATCACCGAGCCTTCCGGCAGATCGTTCACCGTCACACCGGAATGCTGCCAGATTTCTGTTGCCGTCGCGGCGGGTAACACGGCCTGAATACGCAGGTTGCTGTCGGCAAACTCCTCTTGTAACCCACGGGTAAAGCTGAGCACCCAGGCTTTGGTTGCACTGTACAGCGCGCTGCCGGCACGCACGTGCAGGGACAACACCGAGGCGATATTGATAAGCGTACCGTGGTTATTCTGCGCCAGGCGCGGCAGGATCGCATAGGTCAGACGCATCAGCGCCGTGGTATTCAGGGTGTTAATGGCCTGATGCTGCGCCACATCGCCCGCGAGGAACGGCGCCATCTGCGCGGTACCGGCGTTGTTGACCAGCGTATCAATAGCGGTATTGCTGCGCAGTTCGTCTTCCACCGCGCGGACCCCGGCTTCATTGGTGAGATCGGCCACCAGAATATCGACGGCTACACCATAGCGTGCACGCAGGTCGGCGGCGAGGGTTTTCAGGCGATCCTCGCGGCGGGCGACCAGGACCAGGTTAGCACCGCGCGCGGCAAGGCGATCGGCATAGACGGCACCAATCCCGGAAGAAGCACCCGTAATCAGGGCGGTAGTGATTTGCGTAGTCATCGTGTGTTACCTCAAAGGAAAGTGAGTTATTTGGTTTCAATATGAAACTGAATTTACTGTCTGCTATTTGGTTTTATAATGCAACCATATTGGTGATCATTTTGTGCTTTTGCTGTCGGGAACGATCAGGAGGGGAGTTTGGCCACGATCTCTTCCGGGGTAAGTTCGCGGCCATCGTCGGCGATAAGCAGCAGTTTACGCAGCGGTTTGCGCTGTTCGCTATCAACGAGAACGGTGCCGCATTCGTTTTCCGCAAACAGGAATTCATTGCCCCACTGGGACAGGGCAACCAGCACCGTCTGGAGCGCGCGTCCCTTGTCGGTCAGAACGTATTCCTGCCAGGCGCTGCCGTCGGAGGCGGGCTGGAGCCGGAGGATGCCTTCGTCGACCAGCAGTTTTAGCCGCGCGGTCAGCATGTTTTTCGCGATACCGAGGCTTTTCTG
Organism: Enterobacter cloacae complex sp. R_G8; assembly: GCF_024599795.1. NCBI lineage: Bacteria > Pseudomonadati > Pseudomonadota > Gammaproteobacteria > Enterobacterales > Enterobacteriaceae > Enterobacter > Enterobacter cloacae complex sp. R_G8. The sequence goes on along the minus strand of NZ_CP102246.1, from coordinate 3,354,308 downwards.
GAACTCGCCGAAGCGTTTAATCCCGCGCAGTGCGTCACGCACAATCAGCAGCGACCACCAGTCGCCGATGATATCCAGCGAACGGGCGACAGGGCAGGTGCTCTCTTCAAGGCGGGTACGTTTCACAGGCAAATCTCCGGGAGGGTGTGGTTTTATTATAAAACTAATTTGCTCACCGGGTAAGCGTGTTATTCATCAGTTTGAGAAATGCTTCCCGGAAAATTGTCACCAGTCTGTCACACTGAACGCGACATTTTAAAACGAGTGAGGAATTAGGGATGAGAAAAGCACTACTTGCGGTGGCCGTGGCCGGTCTCTTTTCAGCAGCCTCCGGGGTGCAGGCGCAAGAGACGCCGGAAGGGTATCAGCTGGAGCAAGTTTTAATCATGAGCCGTCACAACCTGCGCGCGCCGCTCGCCAATAACGGCAGCGTGCTGGAGCAATCCACGCCAAAGCAATGGCCTGAATGGGAAGTGCCGGGCGGTCAGCTCACTACCAAAGGTGGCGTGCTGGAGGTTTATATGGGGCACTACATGCGCGAGTGGCTGGCGCAGCAGGGGATGGTGAAGACGGGAGAATGTCCGCCGGCGGAGAGTGTTTATGCTTACGCCAACAGTCTGCAGCGCACCGTCGCCACCGCGCAGTTCTTCATTACCGGCGCGTTCCCGGGGTGCGATGTTCCTGTGCATCATCAGGACAAAATGGGCACCATGGACCCAACCTTTAATCCGGTAATTACCGATAACTCGCCGGAATTCCGCGAAAAAGCGCTGAAGGCGATGGAGTCCGAGCGGCAGAAAATGCAGCTTGGCGAAAGCTATAAGCTGCTGGAGCAGATGACGAACTACGCCGATTCACCGTCGTGCAAAGAGAAAAAAGTCTGCTCGCTGGCTGACGCGAAAGATACCTTCAGCGCCGACTACGAAAAAGAACCGGGCGTCTCCGGGCCGCTGAAAGTGGGCAACTCGCTGGTGGATGCGTTCACACTGCAGTATTACGAAGGCTTCCCGGCCGACCAGGTGGCCTGGGGAGAGATCAAAACCGACCAGCAGTGGCGCGTATTGTCGAAGCTGAAAAACGGATATCAGGACTCGCTGTTTACCTCTACCGAGGTGGCGCAAAACGTCGCCAAACCGCTGGTGAAGTATATCGATAACGCCCTGGTGACCGATCAGGCGAAAGCGCCGAAAATCACCCTGCTGGTGGGGCATGACTCCAACATCGCCTCTCTGCTGACGGCGCTGAACTTCAAGCCGTACCAGTTGCATGACCAGCAGGAGCGCACCCCAATCGGCGGGAAAATTGTCTTCCAGCGCTGGCATGACAAGAACGCCAACCGCGAGCTGATGAAAATTGAGTATGTGTATCAGAGTTCAGAGCAGCTGCGTAACGCCAGCGTGCTGTCGCTGCAGTCTCCGGCGCAGCGCGTGACGCTGGAACTGAAGGGGTGTCCGGTGGATGCGAACGGTTTTTGCCCGATCGATAAATTTAATACGGTGATGAACGACGCGGCGAAATAAGATAATCCCCCCGCGCAGGCGGGGGGAAACGTTCAGACGTTTTTACGTTCGATGGTTTGCTCACCCCAGAAGAGCGAGTCTTTGTCCGTTTTTTCGAAGGCGCGTACCAGCACTTCATCATTGCCTTCTTCCCAAATCTGCTCTGCCAGTTTTTCGTCATATTTCGCGACTTCAAAAATGGCTTCGGCGATCTCCGGAGAGGTATTGCGTAAACTTGCCCATTCGCCCACGTGGTGAGCTTTGGATTCTTGAGTTGGCATGCTTGTCCTCCTGTTGAGTTAGCCGTTCAGTTTTTTGGCCAGACCCGCGACGTATTCACCCTGATAGCGGGCGATAGCGAGCTCTTCGTTGCTCGGCTGTCGGGATCCATCGCCACCGGCAATGGTGGTTGCACCGTAAGGTGTTCCGCCACGTACCTGAGAGACATCAAACAGTTCCTGCGCGCCATAGCCAATCGGTACAATCACCATCCCATGATGAGCAAGGGTAGTCCAGGTTGAGGTAATCGTCTGTTCCTGGCCTCCGCCGGTCCCGGTGGAGCTGAACACGCTGGCCAGTTTGCCGTACAGCGCGCCAGAGGCCCACAGCCCGCCCGTCTGATCGAGGAAGGTGCGCATCTGGCCTGACATATTGCCGAAACGGGTGGGGGTGCCGAAGATAATGGCGTCGTAATCCGCCAGCTCCTGAGGCGTGGCGACCGGCGCATTCTGGGTTTTGCCCCCGGCTTTGGCGAACGCTTCTGCCTGCATGGTTTCCGGTACGCGTTTTACCACAACCTCGACGCCGTCCACTTTGTTTGCACCTTCTGCTACCGCGTGAGCCATGGTTTCAATGTGTCCATACATGGAATAATAGAGCACCAGAACTTTAGCCATTTTGCATCACTCCTCGTTTGTTTTTTCTGACAGCGAATCGCTGCGTTCATTTAAAGATATGACATCACAGCCAGACTGCAAAAATGAACGGCATTTCTTTGATTTATAACAATATGCTGACAAAAGCGCTTTGTAGCAAAATGAAACATTTTTCCGCGCGACGATTTTTAAAATGATAAGAAAGGCTTATGAGTGACCGTCACGTATTCTCACCCGAAAGACTGAGATGATGTTGCAGAATATTAACTACAGCTTGCCGGATACCCTCAGTCCACTAAGCTTAGTTTCACGCGGCACAGATAAAGGCAATGCCTTGAGCCGCGAGGTGAAAGAATCCTCTTTTACTGAATGCAATATGATGTCTAATGTTTCACACACTGGAGGTTAGAGATGGCAAACCATCGTGGTGGTTCAGGTAATTTCGCCGAAGATCGTGAAAGAGCATCAGAAGCAGGCCGTAAAGGTGGCCAGCATAGCGGGGGTAATTTTAAAAATGACCCTCAGCGCGCATCTGAGGCTGGCAAAAAAGGGGGTAAAAACAGCCATGGCGGCAATAAGTAATTCGCCGGGTTGATCTCCCTGCCGCCGGGTTTCCCGGCGGTTTTTTTATTTTTGCAACATTGAACTGTAACCAAAGGCATCGCACACTACACTTCTGACCCTTAGCTCTGGTGCCTCATGTCCGTTTCGCGTTTTACCTTCTCTGTCAAACCTCAGGAAGCGATCCTCATTCTGATCACCATGTTCTGGGGCGGAACCTTTCTCGCCGTCCAGTATGCGGTCACCCTGAGCGATCCGTTCTTCTTTGTCGGCCTGCGCTTTGCGACGGCAGCGATTGCCGTGGGCTTAATCTCGTTGAAAACCCTGCGCGGATTGACCCTGAAAGAGCTACAGGCTGGGGTGGCGATTGGCGTGGCGATTGCCATGGGGTATAGCCTGCAGACGTGGGGATTGCAGTCTATCTCCAGCAGTAAATCGGCCTTTATCACCGCCATGTATGTGCCGCTGGTGCCACTACTGCAATGGCTGTGTCTGGGACGCCTGCCGGGTGTGATGTCCTGCATTGGTATTGTGCTGGCGTTTATCGGCCTGATTTTGCTGGCCGGGCCGGAAAATAACCTGCTGGCGCTGGGGCCGGGCGAGATCATTACCCTGGTGGGAGCCATTGCGATTGCCGCAGAAATTATCCTCATCAGTGCCTGGGCCGGGAAAGTCGACGTTAAGCGCGTCACGGTGGTACAGCTTGCCACGGCGTCGCTGGTGGCGTTCGCGACGATGGTTCCGGCAGGGGAGTCGGTTCCGCCGATGTCTACGGGGCTGGTAGTGGTGGCGCTGGGGCTGGGTATTTTCAGCGCCATTATTCAGGTGACCATGAACTGGGCGCAGCGCAGCGTGTCGCCGACGCGGGCGACGGTGATCTACACCGGTGAACCGGTCTGGGCGGGGATTTTTGGACGCATTGCCGGGGAGCGCTTACCGCTGCTGGCGCTGGTCGGCGCGGCGTTTATCGTTGTTGGGGTGCTGGTGAGTGAGCTAAAGCTCAAAAAACGACGTAAGGCGATTGCCGGGTAAGCGCAGCGTCACCCGGCAAGCAAGCGGCACTGATTTCAGGTGGAGGGGGTGATGGCTTCCCCTTGCGCTTCATCCCCTTTCCGGCGGCTCAGCAGGGCATTAAGCAGGATCGCCCCAAAGGTCGCCGTACCAATCCCGCCAACCGTAAATCCGCCCAGCGTCAGGGCAAAATCACCTGCCCCCAACACCAGCGTGACCGCCACCATAATCAGGTTACTGTTCTGGCTGAGATCGACGCGATGCTGCACCCAGATGCGCGCTCCCGCCACGGCAATTAACCCGAACACCACAATCGATGCGCCGCCGATGACCGGCGAGGGAATGGTGTGGATCAGCGCACCAAATTTTGGTGAGAAGCCGAGCAGCATCGCCATGACTGCCGCCGCCACGAACACCAGCGTGGAGTAGACTTTCGTTACCGCCATCACGCCAATGTTCTCGGCGTAGGTGGTGACACCGCTGCCGCCCACCGACCCGGAGAGCATCGTCGCCAGGCCATCCCCGACAAACGCGCGCCCCATATACGGATCCATACTGCGCCCGGTCATGCCCGCCACGGCCTTCAGATGCCCTAAATTCTCCGCCACCAGGATCACCGCGACAGGGGCGATAAGCATCATCGCCTGCGTGTTAAAGGTTGGCGACGTGATCTGCGGCAGACCAAACCAGGCAGCCTGATGGAGCAGGGTAAAGTCGACAGGCTTGCCGAAACCAAAGACATTGGCCAGCAGGGCGTAGATCAGACAGGCCACAATCAGCCCGACCAGAATCAGCAGGCGCTGGACCATGCCGCGGGTAAATACCGCCACCAGACCGATACACAGCACGGTGATCACCGCCATCCAGCTCTCAAACGGCGAGCCGGAGACACTCTTCACGGCAATTGGCGCCAGATTCAGACCGATCGCCATTACCACCGCGCCGGTAACCACCGGCGGCATCATGCGCTCGATCCAGCGGGTCCCGATCTTCATCACCACGATGCCGATCAGGGTATAGACCAGACCACAGGCGATAATGCCGCCAAGGGCGACGCTCAGGTTGGGGTTGATCCCCTGACCGTTAAACCCGGTGGTGGCGATGACCACGCCGACAAAGGCGGCGCTGGATCCCAGATAGCTGGGCACGCGCCCGCCGGTGACAAAAAAGAACAGCAGGGTACCAATGCCCGACATCAGGATGGAGAGATTGGGATCAAGCCCCATCAGCATCGGCATCAGCACCGTTGCGCCAAACATGGCGACCGCATGCTGAACGCCCATCACCAGGGTTTGCCCGAGCGGGAGTCGTTCGTCCGGCGCGACCACGCCAGGTTCTGTAGAGGTCGATTTCAACTGCCAGTGGGGAAATCCGAACATTGCCATGAGCTGCTTCCTTAAGAAGGGTTAACAGGCGGGTCGCATAAGCGCGTGGTAGCCGCGGTCAAACCACACCAGCCCTTGCGGGGCGGGGTGGCGGATAATGGACACGATGTCGCAAAACAGAATGTCGTGGGTGCCGACGCTGACCACCTGGCTGATACGGCAATCAAACGAGGCCAGCGCCTCCTCCAGACGCGGGCAGCCCGTCTCGCCCGTCTGCCAGCGGGCAGCGGCAAAGCGTGCATCCATCGGCGTTTTGCCGCCAAACAGGTTGGAGAGCGGCTCCTGTCCTGCGCTCAGGGTGTTGACGCACAGGGTGCGGTTTTCGCTAAACGTCGGCCAGACGGAGGCGCCGCGGTTGAGACACACCAATAGCGTCGGGGGTGAGTCGGTGACGCTGCATACGGCGCTGGCGGTGAAGCCCGCTCTGCCAGCAGGGCCGTCGGTGGTGATGATATTGACCGCCGCGCCCACACAGGCCATGGCATCGCGAAAGGTTTGTTTATCGGGTGTCGTCATGGTGGCTCCTTACGCCAGCCCGCAGGCGTCTTCAAAGGTCAGGCGCGGCAGGCGGCCATAGAGTTTGCCCACATCGCCATAGCCGATATTGATCAGCAGATTGCTTTTCAGCAGCGTGCCGGTGAAAAAGGCCTCATCGACTTTTTGCCGGTCAAAGCCGGACATCGGGCCGGTGTCCAGCCCCAGGGCACGACAGGCAAAGATGAGATAAGCGGCCTGCATAGAGCTGTTGCGAAAGGCGGTCTCTTCAGCGTGCGCGGGGCTGGTGGTAAACCAGCTCTTCGCATCCCCGTGCGGGAACAGTTCAGGCAGACGCTCATAGAATTCCGTGTCCCACGCCACAATCGCGGTGACCGGTGCGGTGAGGGTTTTCTCCAGGTTGCCGCTGGAAAGCGCCGGGCGCAGCTTCTCTTTTCCCTCTGCGCTGCGCACAAACACAATACGGGCCGGGGAGCAGTTGGCGGAAGTGGGGCCCCATTTCATCAGGTCGTAGATCTCGTGCAGCGTCTCGTCGCTGACCGGTCTGTCCAGCCAGCCGTTGTGGGTGCGTGCGCCGGTGAACAGTGATTCCAGCGCGGCAGGGGTAATGGCTTCGCTCATCTAAACTCCTTATAAAGCGGGTTCATGGCTGTGCAGCAGGCTGGCAAGCCCGTTCAGCAGCAGGGTGTTAAAGGTCTCAGGCTCGGTGACGTTGCAGGCATGCCCTCCCTGGCGCATCACCGCGCTGCGGCTGTGCGGGATCGCGTCCTGCAGCTCGGACGAGCAAACAGAGGGCACCAGCATATCGTCGGCGGAACAGATAAGGTGCACCGGGCAGGTAATGCGGGCGGCATGGCGGCTGAAGTCGGCCTTTTTCAGCGCGTTCAGCCTGCGCAGCAGGTTGGTTTTACCCTGAAAGTGCGCCAGCCCCAGCGCTTCTTCCGCCTCCAGACGCGGCGCGCGGGCGGCCATCCAGTCTGCCGGATAGAGAAACAGCGGTTGTGCCTCTACCCACGCCTGCGCGCCACCGGCATGCAGCAGCCGTTCGCGGATCCGAAAGCAGCGTCGGGTATGAGCATTCAGCGTCAGCCAGCCGTTGACGCACACCAGCGCTGTGAGGGCATCGGCGTTGTCGAGCGCCAGCTGCAGGCCGATCAGCGCCCCCAGCGCATGGCCGACCACGCAGTAGCGGGCGATCCCGACCGCGGCCAGGGCCTGTGCCAGCTCACCGGCCATTTGCGCCAGAGTGTAATCTTCCGGCAGGGTGTCAGGGTTATTGCCGGTGCCACGCTGGTCGTAACAGACCACCTGGTACTCCTGTTCCAGCGCGGCTAACTGGGGTAACCAGTAGCTGCCGCCCCCGCCGAGTCCGGCAATCAGCACCACGACGGGCGCGCCGTCAAACGGGGGCGGTGAGACGGAGAGCTTCATGGCAGCCTCACTTTCCAATGTGCGCAACGGTGGCGATTTCAACCAGCGCGTCCGGCTTCACTAGCCCGCACTGAATGCAGAAGCGGGCCGGTTTATCGCCGGGGAAAAACTCCGCGTAGATCTCGTTAATCGCGGCGTAGTTTTTCCAGTCGGTGATAAAGATGCTGTTGAACGTCACATCCTCCATCGTGCCACCCGCGGTTTCGATCACGGTCTTGATCGTCTCCAGCACGTGGCGCGTTTGCGCCTTTGGGTCATTGATAAACACCACGTTGTTGTCTTTATCAAACGGCAGGGTGCCGGAGACGTACACCACGCCATCGGCGAGCGTACCGGGGACAAACGGCGCAATCGGCGTGCTGGTGCCCGGTGGAATAATCACGGATTTCGGCATCGTATGTCTCCTCAGGCAATACGGGCGAGCGGCGGATTCAGGGCGTCGCAAAAATCGGCGACGTTACTGACCCAGCCAAAAAAGGTTTCGATATTGAACAGCGCCGCTTTCTGGGCAAATTCCGGCCCCGCCTGATGGGTGGCGTCTTCCAGCACCACACCGAAATACTCCAGGAAGAAGCCGTCGCGCAGGGTCGACTCCACGCAGACGTTGGTGGCAATGCCGGTAAAGACCAGATGACGAATGCCGCGGCTGCGCAGCAGGCTGTCGAGCGGGGTGTTGAAAAAGCCGCTGTAGCGCGGTTTGGGCAGCACGATATCGCCCGCCTCTGGCACCAGTTCATCCACCAGCTGATAATCCCAGCCGCCTTTCGCCAGCAGCTTGCCCTGCAGTTCGGGCCGTTTGCGCATGGTTTTCAGGGCGTTCGATTTGTGAAAATTGGGCGAGCCGGGGCCACCGGCTTCCACGTACTGATCGTCCCAGCCGTTCTGGAACCAGATGATGAGCATCCCGGCGGCGCGTGCGGCGGCAACGGCGGTTTTGATGTTCTCAATCACCGGCCGGGTGGCGGAGACGTCAAACCCTGCCAGATCCAGATAACCGCCGGGGCTGGCGTAGGCGTTTTGCATATCCACCACAATCAGCGCGCTCTGCTGTGGCGAAAAAGTGATGGCTTCCGGACGAGCGTTAAGGGTTGTCATTACGCCACCTCCCTGGTGATGGCAGGAATGTGGGCGCGGCACTGCATCAGCGGCTGAATGCGCTCGCCGAAGGTCTCCACGCCGGTGAGGAAATCGTCGAAGGTCAGCAGCACGCCTTCCGCGCCGGGAACGGCGGCTACTTCGTCAAGCATTCTGGCGACGCTGGCATACGAGCCGACGAGCGTGCCCATGTTGATATTGACGGCAGAGGTCGGGTCGGCCATCTGGCGTACGTTGGTGTCTGCACCTGAACGGGTATCTTTCTGGCTCTGCTCGGTGAGCCAGCTCAGGGCGTCGTCGTCGGCCCCGTCCTTATAACACTCCCATTTGGCGCGCGCGGCCTCGTCAGTTTCGTCGGCAATGACCATAAACAGCACGTAAGATCCCACATCGCGCCCGGTTTTTTCGGCGGCCTCTTTCATACGTGCGGCGGTTGGGGCAAAAGCGGCGGGGGTGTTGACCCCTTTACCGAAACAGAAGTTGAAGTCGGCGTATTTTGCCGAGAATGCCATTCCCGCGTCGCTCTGCCCGGCGCAAATCACCTTCATGGGCACCGACGGCTGCGGGCTGACGCGACAGTCGTTCATCGTGAAGTAGTCGCCTTTGAAATCGCTCTTACCGGTGCCCCACAGATCGCGCAGCACCTGCACGTATTCGGTGAGGTACTCATAACGGCGCGAGAAGTACTCATCTCCCGGCCAGAGCCCCATCTGGTCGTACTCCGGCTTTTGCCAGCCGGTGACCAGGTTAACGCCAAAGCGCCCCCCGGAGATGGAGTCGATCGTAGAGGCCATCCTCGCGACGATGGCCGGCGGCAGAGTGAGCGTGGCGGCGGTCGCGTAAATCTGAATCCGTGATGTCACCGCCGCCAGGCCAGCCATCAGGGTGAAGGACTCCAGATTGTGATCCCAGAATTCGGTTTTGCCGCCAAAGCCGCGCAGCTTGATCATCGAAAGTGCAAAGTCGAAATGGTAGTGCTCCGCTTTTTGCACGATGGCCTTGTTCAGCTCAAAGGTCGGCATGTATTGCGGGGCAGTGGTCGAGATAAGCCAGCCGTTGTTGCCGATGGGTACAAATACGCCAATTTTCATCACGAACCTCTCTTCACTACGTTGCAGGTGAACAGGGTTTTGCAAAGGCGGTGCCAGTTTTTAAAATGGCTTTGTTATTAACGTGTTAATCAATGGTTGGTGAATTGAGCGCGACAAAAGTGGACTAACTGGTCAAAAACATTGCACACAAAACAGGCATTCATGCGCGATGGGAGTGCAGAATATCGTGGCGAGGCGGGGGTTTTGCTATGCTGATGGCAACGCAGAATAAGGAGAGCGGGATGACACAAGGCGCAGTGAAAACAGCAGGTAAACGTTCGCAGGCGGTGAGCGCCAAAAAACACGCCATCCTCAGTGCGGCGCTGGAGACTTTTTCGCAGTTTGGCATTCACGGCACGCGCCTGGAGCAGGTGGCGGAGCAGGCCGGGGTGTCCAAAACCAATCTGCTCTATTACTACCCGTCGAAAGAGGCGCTGTACGTGGCGGTGATGCAGCAGATCCTGGATATCTGGCTGGCGCCGCTGAAAGCCTTTCGTCAGGAGTTCACCCCGCTGGTGGCGATCAAAGAGTACATTCGCCTGAAGCTGGAGGTCTCCCGTGATTATCCGCAGGCATCCAGGCTGTTCTGTCTGGAGATGCTGCAGGGTGCGCCGCTGCTGAAGGCCGAATTGACGGGTGATTTGAAACAGCTGGTGGACGATAAATCCGCGATCATCGCCGGATGGGTCGCCAGCGGCAAACTGGCACCTGTCGATCCGCAGCATCTGATCTTTATGATTTGGGCCGCCACTCAGCACTACGCTGACTTTGCGGCCCAGGTGGAAGCGGTGACCGGAAAGACGCTGCAGGACGAAGCGTTCTTCCAGAGCACCCTCGAAAACGTGCAGCGGATGATTATTGAAGGGATCCGCGTGCGCTAGTTTCCCTCACCCTAACCCTCTCCCACAGGGAGAGGGAATAGTTCCGTGCCTCGTCAGCCCGGCGGGAGAGGACAGCTTAAGTCGCCCTCTTCACACTGCATCAGCGAGGCCAGAAACGCCTCGCGTTCCACGGTTTTCTCTGTCAGGCACTGACTAATGATCATAGGCTGCACGCTGCCCCCCTCGGTACCGGAACCGATAAAGTTGCAGTCTGCATCGCGCAGGGCAATCCACGCCTGCTGCGCCTTTTTCAGCAGGTCACGCTGTGGGGCCGCCGCACGTTTAATGGCGGCCTGATAAGTCTGGTTGAGCTTTTTATCGGCAGCCTGGTACTGCTGCGCGCTACAGGTATTCAGTTCAAGCTGGGTGGTCGCTTTGTCGCACTCGTCGGCCAGCGCGCTGGCGCTGAGCAGCAGTGCTGCACCTGCGATAATAAATCGTTTCATACACTCCCCAATAAAATAAGGCTCCGTCTCCGGAGCCTTATTAGCACAGCGTTAGCCGATTGTCATCAGGCTGGCGTTACCCCCCGCCGCCGCGGTGTTGACGCTGAGCGAGCGCTCCACGTACAGACGCTCCAGCAGCAGGTTGGTTTCCCCGCGGGCGAAGCCCTGCACGGAAATGATGGCACCGCTGCGGGCCGCAACCTGCTCGCACAGTTCGCGCAGCTGATCGGAATCACCGTGGTAGATAACCGCGTCAAACGGCTGCGCAAGCAGGGCATCAGGCTTCGCAAAGTGAATGCGGGCAGAAACCGCTTTCGGCAGTTGCTTCGCCAGATCGCGGTGCAGACCCTCTTCCGGCCACAGCACTTCACAACCCGTTGCCATCGCGGCGGCCAGCTGAACCAGCGCATCCTGTTCGTTATCCGCCACGCACAGCACGCGCTCGCGCGGCATCAGCGTCCAGGTGTTGCGTTCGCCGGTAGGCCCCGGCAGCAGACGCTGCGTGCCGGCCTGCGCCAGCTCGCCGTACTGCCGTGCGACAGCACGCAGCTCAGGACGTTTTTCCGCCCAGGTGATGAGGGCTTCCAGCGGCTGCGTCAGCACGGTTTTCAACTGCGCGTCCACCGGATAGTCTGCATCCTGGCGTGCCAGCGTTACGCCCAGCGCGTTCTCCGGACGGTTTGCCAGCAGACGGTACAGGTAGAGCGGACCGCCCGCTTTTGGACCGGTGCCGGAGAGCCCCTCGCCGCCGAACGGCTGTACGCCCACGACCGCACCCACCATGTTGCGGTTGACGTACAGGTTGCCCACTTTGGCGCTGCCGGTGACCTGGGCGATGGTTTCGTCGATGCGGGTATGCACGCCGAGCGTCAGGCCATAGCCGGAGGCGTTGATCTGCTCGATCAGCGCGTTCAGGTTGTTACGGTTGTAACGCACCACGTGCAGGACCGGACCGAAGACCTCTTTTTTCAGCTCGTCGAAGCTTGCCAGTTCAATCAGCGTTGGCGGCACAAAGGTGCCGGTCTGCCACTCGCGGGCATCTTCGCTATTTTCACGCACGGCCTGGAACACTGGACGGCCCTTGGCACGCATGGCCTGAATGTGGTTTTCAATGTTGGCTTTGGCTTCCGCGTCGATCACCGGCCCGATATCGGTGGTGAGACGGCCCGGGTTACCCATGCGGCACTCGGCCATGGCACCACGCAGCATCTTCAGCGTGTGGTCGGCCACGTCGTCCTGCAGGCACAGCACACGCAGGGCGGAGCAGCGCTGACCGGCGCTATCGAAGGCGGAGGCCAGCACGTCAACCACCACCTGCTCGGTGAGGGCAGAGGAGTCAACAATCATGGCGTTCATGCCGCCGGTTTCCGCGATAAGCGGTGTTGGGCGGCCCTGGGCATCCAGACGGGTGGCGATGTTACGCTGCAGCAGGGAGGCCACTTCGGTGGAGCCGGTAAACATCACGCCACGCACGCGGTTATCTGCGGTGAGCTTCGCACCCACCGTTTCACCCCGGCCTGGCAGCAGCTGCACCACGCCCGCCGGTACGCCCGCTTCCAGCAGGATGTTAATGCCCTGAGCGGCAATCAGCGGGGTTTGCTCCGCGGGTTTGGCCAGCACGCTGTTGCCTGCGGCAAGCGCGGCGGCAATCTGGCCGGTGAAGATCGCCAGCGGGAAGTTCCACGGGCTGATACAGACCACAGGACCAAGCGGGCGGTGCGTTTCGTTATCGAAATCATCGCGTACCTGGCCTGCGTAGTAGTGCAGGAAGTCCACGGCCTCGCGGACTTCGGCGATAGCGTTACTGAAGGTTTTCCCCGCTTCACGCACCAGGATACCGATGAGCGACTGCATCTGATCTTCCATCAGCACCGCGGCGCGTTCCAGAATGGCGGCACGCTCCTGCGGCGGGGTGGCGAACCAGATTGGCGCGTTGTTTACCGCGCTCTCCAGCGCCTGATCCACTTCCGCTTCCGTGGCTTCACGCACGTAGCCAACAATATCTTTTGGCTCTGCCGGGTTAATCACCGGCTGCATCTCGCCGTCAGCGACCGGCTGTTCCATCATCGGTTTGGCCTGCCATTTCTGCAATGCACTGTTGAGCAGGGCAGAAGAGAGGGACGCCAGGCGGTGTTCGTTAGCGAGATCCAGACCCGCCGAGTTGATGCGGCCTTTGCCGTACAGCTCGCGCGGCAGGGCAATCTTCGGATGCGGCAGACCAATCTGGCCTTCCTGAGCCGCCATTTTCTCAACGGCCTGCACCGGATCGGCAACCAGTTCGTCCAGCGGCAGGGTGGTATCGGCAATACGGTTAACGAAGGAGGTGTTCGCTCCGTTCTCCAGCAGACGACGCACCAGGTACGCCAGCAGGGTTTCATGGGTACCCACCGGGGCATAAATACGGCACGGACGGTTCAGTTTGCCCTCGGCCACTTTACCGGTGACCTGCTCGTACAGCGGTTCACCCATGCCGTGCAGGCACTGGAATTCGTACTGGCCCGGATAGTAGTTCTGTCCGGCCAGGGTGTAGATCGCCGCCAGGGTGTGGGCGTTGTGGGTAGCGAACTGCGGGTAGATCAGGTTTGGCACGCCGAGCAGTTTTTTGGCACAGGCGAGGTAAGAGACGTCGGTGTATACCTTGCGGGTGTAAACCGGATAGCCTTCCAGACCTTCCATCTGGGCGCGTTTGATCTCGCTGTCCCAGTAGGCACCTTTGACCAGACGGATCATCAGACGACGACGGCTGCGGCTGGCCAGGTCAATCAGGTAATCAATAACGAACGGGCAGCGTTTCTGGTAGGCCTGAATAACAAAGCCAATTCCGTTCCAGCCTGCCAGCTCCGGCTCAAAGCACAGTTTTTCCAGCAGATCGAGCGAGATCTCCAGGCGGTCTGCCTCTTCGGCGTCAATGTTGATGCCAATGTCATACTGACGCGCCAGCAGGGTCAGGGATTTCAGGCGCGGGTAGAGCTCTTCCATTACCCGGTCGTACTGCGCGCGGCTGTAGCGCGGGTGCAGGGCGGAGAGCTTGATTGAGATGCCCGGACCTTCATAAATACCGCGGCCGTTAGAGGCTTTACCGATGGCGTGGATCGCCTGCTGGTAAGAGACCATGTAGGCCTGCGCGTCGGCAGCGGTCAGGGCCGCTTCACCCAGCATGTCGTAAGAGTAGCGGAACCCTTTATCTTCCAGCTTGCGGGCGTTGGCCAGCGCTTCGGCGATGGTTTCCCCGGTAACAAACTGCTCGCCCATCAGACGCATCGCCATATCCACGCCTTTGCGGATCAGCGGCTCGCCGCTCTTACCGATGATACGGTTCAGGGAGCGGGAGAGGTTGGCTTCATTGTGGGTCGAGACCAGTTTGCCGGTAAAGAGCAGACCCCAGGTGGCGGCGTTGACGAACAGCGACGGGCTGCGGCCAATGTGTGATTGCCAGTTGCCGTTGCTGATTTTATCGCGGATCAGCGCATCGCGGGTGGCTTTATCCGGAATACGTAGCAGCGCTTCCGCCAGACACATCAGCGCCACGCCCTCCTGCGAAGAGAGGGAAAACTCCTGCAGCAGGCTCTGCACCATGCCGGCCCGGCCGCTGGCGGTTTTTTGATTACGCAGCTTGTCGGCCAGTTGATACGCCAGGCTGTGCGCCTGCGCGGCAACGGCTTCTGGCAGGCGAGCCTGTTCCAGCAGCATTGGCACAGCGTCGGTTTCAGCACGGCGGTACGCGCCGGTAATGGCGGCACGGCTGACGGATTGCGGCAGGATCTGCTCGGCGAACTCGAGGAACGGTTGGTGATTCTCCTCGGCCGCGGCGGTGGCGTCATCGCTTTCATTGGCGGCACCCGCCAGCAGGGCGGGCAGCTCAGGCAGACCCTCGTCGCTCTCAAGCCGTTCGAGATAGTTAAAAATCGCCTGCTTGATTAGCCAGTGCGGCGTGCGGTCAATGCGGGTTGCTGCGGTCTTAATCCGTTCGCGGGTTGCGTCATCCAGCTTAACCCCCATGGTGGTCATGCCCATGCCAAAACTCCTGTTGTTCTTTCATGATGTTCGGTGGTTAGCCTGAAATATCCACCATGTTGCAACTTTGTGCAACCGTGTTAAATGTGACCCGGCTTGCAAGCTGAAAAATGAATGGATTGTTAACGGATGGTTAGCTGGAAAAAAGCGCTGGCTTCTGCATGGGAAGCCTGTTTTTATGCGGTACTTAACACTTTTAAAAGGTGCAACCCGTATAAATGTGAGCGAGTGCAACCTATAGGAAAGACATATAAAACCAGGGATGAATTTGATGTAAATGCAGTGTTAAATCGTTTGTGTGCGAGCACTGCTTACGGCAGGATACGCGCGGCCAACAGAAACACATACACACATCACCCCGTTCCGGTGATGACATAACAAAGGCAACCCGGACGGTTGTCGCTCGACTTTTGGAGAATTTGAATGGCAATTAGCACACCGATGCTGGTGACATTTCTCGTTTATATATTTGGCATGATCCTGATAGGGTTTTTGGCATGGCGTTCAACAAAGAACTTTGATGACTACATTCTGGGTGGCCGCAGTTTAGGCCCGATGGTGACCGCGCTCTCTGCGGGGGCATCGGACATGAGTGGCTGGCTGTTAATGGGGCTGCCGGGGGCGATTTTCATCTCCGGTATTTCTGAAAGCTGGATCGCTATTGGCCTGACCGTTGGGGCGTGGATTAACTGGAAGCTGGTGGCGGGCCGTCTGCGCGTGCATACCGAAGCGAACAACAACGCCCTGACGCTGCCGGATTACTTCACCGGCCGTTTCGAAGATAACAGCCGCATCCTGCGCATTATCTCGGCGGTGGTGATCCTGCTGTTCTTCACGATCTATTGTGCCTCCGGCATTGTGGCCGGTGCGCGTCTGTTCGAAAGCACCTTCGGCATGAGCTATGAAACCGCCCTGTGGGCCGGTGCGGCGGCAACCATCCTCTATACCTTCGTGGGTGGGTTCCTGGCGGTAAGCTGGACCGACACCGTGCAGGCGAGCCTGATGATCTTCGCCCTGATCCTGACCCCGGTAATTGTGATTTTCACCGTCGGCGGTCTTGGCGATTCGCTGGAAGTGATCAAGCAGAAGAGCATTGAAAACGTCGATATGCTCAAAGGGCTGAACTTTGTTGCCATCGTCTCCCTGATGGGCTGGGGTCTGGGCTACTTCGGTCAGCCGCACATCCTGGCGCGCTTTATGGCGGCCGATTCTCACCACACCATCGTTCATGCGCGTCGCATCAGTATGACGTGGATGATCCTCTGTCTGGCAGGGGCGTGCGCGGTGGGCTTCTTTGGCATCGCATACTTCAGCAATAACCCGGCGCAGGCGGGCGCGGTAAACCAAAACGCCGAGCGCGTGTTTATCGAGCTGGCACAAATCCTGTTTAACCCGTGGATTGCCGGTATTCTGCTCTCTGCCATTCTGGCGGCGGTAATGTCGACCCTGAGCTGCCAGCTGCTGGTCTGCTCCAGTGCGATCACTGAAGACCTCTACAAGGCTTTCCTGCGTAAAGGCGCGAGCCAGAAAGAGCTGGTGTGGGTAGGGCGCTTTATGGTGCTGCTGGTGGCGCTGGTGGCGATTGCGCTGGCGTCTAACCCGGAAAACCGCGTGCTGGGTCTGGTGAGCTACGCGTGGGCGGGCTTTGGTGCGGCGTTTGGGCCGGTGGTGCTGTTCTCCGTGATGTGGTCACGTATGACCCGTAACGGCGCGCTGGCGGGGATGATTATTGGTGCAGTGACCGTTATCGTCTGGAAACAGTTCGCGTGGCTGGGCCTGTACGAAATCATCCCGGGCTTCATCTTCGGCAGTATCGGTATTGTGGTCTTCAGCCTGCTGGGTAAAGCGCCGTCTGCCTCCATGCAGAAACGCTTTGCAGAAGCGGATGCCCATTACCACACTGCGCCGCCGACGAAGCTCCAGGCTGAGTAATTTTTCTTCCTGCACACTGTAAGCCGGGTGAGCGTCAGCGCCACCCGGCTTTTTTCTTGCCAAAATCCGTAATTTACGGTGATATCGCTGCACTTATAACAATGAGGATAGCGAAGCATGACAATCAAAACAGGGTTAATGGTAGCGGCATTAATGATGCTGGTGGGCTGCACGGCGCCGTCGCAGCCTACGGCGTCAGAGACCTGCAAAGCGGACAACCAGATGCAGCAGACCACGCTCTATTTCGGCTTAAATCGTCCTGCCGGAGCGCAGATCACCCCCAACGAGTGGCAGCAGTTTGTTGACCAGGACGTCACGCCGCGTTTTCGCGATGGCTTAACGGTGTTTGATGCGCGTGGACAGTGGCTGGGCAACGACGGGAAAGTGGCACGCGAACCGAGCAAGGCGTTGATGCTGATCCACGGAAAAGATGCGCAGAGCGAGAAAAACATTGAAGCGTTACGTGGGATTTATAAATCCCGCTTCGCGCAGGAATCGGTGATGCGGGTCGATCAGCCGGTGTGCGTGCAGTTTTAATGAAAACGGCGGGATAACCCGCCGTTGTTGTATCGTAGGCCGGGATCGCTGCGCGCCACCCGGCATCACATCACAATACCAGGCCCGCAAAGCTCGCCGACAGCAAACTCACCAGCGTCGCGCCATACACCAGACGCAGACCAAACCGCGAGACCACGTTCCCCTGCTGCTCGTTCAGGCCCTTGATTGCGCCTGCGACAATACCGATGGAGGCGAAGTTAGCAAACGACACCAGGAACACGGATAAAATCCCCAGTCCGCGCGGTGACATCTGATGCGCAATTTTTTGCAGCTCAATCATTGCCACAAATTCATTCGCTACCAGTTTGGTTGCCATAATACTGCCGGCATTTAAGGCATCACTCAGCGGAATACCCACCAGCCACGCCAGCGGATAAAACACATAGCCCAGGATCTGCTGGAAGCTCATGCCAAATATGCTGGAGAAAAGGGCGTTGATGGCGCTAATAAGGGCAATGAAGCCAATCAGCATAGCCAGAATAATCATCGCCACTTTAAAACCAGCCAGAATATACTCGCCCAGCATTTCGAAGAAGCTCTGGGATTCGTGCAGTTTTTCGAGCTTAATATCCGGCTCCGCTTCCGGGCGCACCGGGTTGATGACGGAGAGAATAATGAAGGTGCTGAACATGTTGAGAACGAGCGCCGCTACCACAAATTTAGCGTCGAGCATGGTCATATAGGCACCAACAATCGACAGGGAGACGGTCGACATGGCCGTGGCCGCCATGGTGAACAGACGACGTGACGAGAGATCGCCCAGTACGCCCTTGTAGGCAATGAAGTTTTCAGACTGTCCGAGGATCAGCGAGCTTACCGCGTTAAAGGATTCCAGCTTGCCCATACCGTTCAGTTTCGACAGCAGTGTCCCGATCACCCGAATAAAAATCGGCAGAATGCGCCAGTGCTGAAGAATACCAATCAGTGCGGAAATAAAGATAATCGGGCACAGTACGCCGAGGAAAATGAACGCCAGTCCTTTTTCACCCATTCCGCCAAAGACGAAATTGGTCCCTTCGCTGGCAAATTTCAGCAGCGATTCAAAGAAACCGGAGACGTATTTAATCAGGAATAACCCGCTTTCGGCATGCAGGAAAAAGAATGCCAGTGCGATTTCAATAACGATCAGCTGTAAAACAAAGCGAATGCGAATTTTTCGGCGGTCAAAACTCGTAAGCCAGGCAAGCGCAAGAATAATCACCAGCGCCAGCAGGAAATGGACAATCTTAAACATGGTTTATTTTCGGTTAGTTTGCGAGGCGGATATTTAGCCACAGCGCTGATTAACCGTAAATGGGCATTTTCATTATAACTTATAAATCTGAACGTTACGAGCGTAACTATTACCCCGCGATGCGTTTACAACTCGTCATCAAAACACCACACATTTCGCTTGTTTTTCTTATCGCCGTAATGATAATCACTATCACAAGAATTTACCTTTCTTTGCATCAGTTGACCGCGATAAACATTTAAGGTGTCGGCATGTTTGTTCCATTTCTCATAATGTTACGGGAAGGCCTCGAAGCGGCCCTCATTGTTAGCCTCATCGCCAGTTATCTGAAGCGAACCCAGCGTGGACGCTGGATTGGCGTGATGTGGATAGGGGTTTTCCTCGCCGCGGCGCTCTGTCTGGGCCTGGGGATTCTGATCAATGAAACCACCGGTGAATTCCCGCAGAAAGAACAGGAGCTGTTCGAAGGTATCGTTGCCGTGATTGCGGTCGTGATCCTCACCTGGATGGTGTTCTGGATGCGTAAAGTCTCGCGTAACGTGAAGGTGCAGCTGGAGCAGGCGGTAGATAACGCCCTGCAGAAGGGAAATCATCACGGCTGGGCGCTGATCATGATGGTCTTTTTCGCCGTGGCGCGTGAAGGCCTGGAGTCCGTTTTCTTCCTGCTGGCCGCCTTTCAGCAGGATGTGGGGATCTGGCCACCGCTAGGGGCGATGCTGGGGCTGGCAACGGCCGTGGTGCTCGGCTTCCTGCTCTACTGGGGCGGCATTCGCCTGAACCTGGGGGCGTTCTTTAAATGGACCAGCCTGTTCATTTTGCTGGTGGCCGCAGGGCTGGCAGCAGGGGCGATCCGCGCTTTCCATGAGGCGGGTCTGTGGAACCACTTCCAGGATGTGGCGTTCGATCTCAGCAACGTTCTTTCTACCCATTCACTGACCGGCACGCTGCTTGAAGGGATCTTCGGCTACCAGGAAACACCAAGCGTCAGCGAAGTTGCGATGTACTTTATCTATCTTATTCCGGCGCTGGCGCTGTTCTTTATGCCATCGCGCCCCAGCGCTCAGTCGTCGCGTACTGCGCCCTGATGTGCTTACTGTAGTTACAACATACTTTTAAAAGGGAAGGGTCATGGCAATTCAATTTCGTCGTAGTGCGTTACAGGTTGGTGTGGCAGCGCTTGTTGCTTCTGCCTTCGCCGCTCAGGCTGCTGATATTCCACAGGTTAAGGTGACGGTGAATGATAAGCAGTGTGAGCCGATGACCATTACGGTCAACAGCGGTAAGACACAATTTATTATTCAGAACCACAGCCAGAAAGCGCTGGAGTGGGAAATTCTCAAAGGCGTGATGGTCGTGGAAGAGCGCGAAAATATTGCACCGGGCTTTAGCCAGAAAATGACGGCTAACCTGCAGCCGGGTGAATATGACATGACCTGCGGTCTGCTGACCAACCCTAAGGGTAAGCTCATCGTCAAGGGGAATGCCACAGCGGATGCCGCAAAAGGCACGGCTCTGCTGAGCCTGGGCGACGCCATCACTGCCTATAAAGCGTATGTCACCAAAGAGACGGCAGACCTGGCGGCGGGAACCAAAGCCTTTACGGATGCGGTGAAAGCGGGCGATCTCGACAAAGCGAAATCCCTGTATGCGCCAACCCGTCAGCACTACGAGCGCATTGAGCCGATTGCGGAGCTGTTCTCCGATCTTGATGGCAGCATTGATGCCCGTGAAGACGATTACGAGCAGAAAGCGGCCGATCCAAAATTCACCGGCTTCCACCGTCTGGAGAAAGCCCTGTTTGGCGATAACTCCACCAAAGGGATGGAGAAGTATGCCGATCAGCTCAACAGCGATGTGCTGGAGCTACAAAAGCGCATCAGCGAACTCGCCTTCCCGCCGTCAAAAGTGGTGGGCGGCGCGGCCGGACTGATTGAAGAAGTGGCCGCCAGCAAAATCAGCGGTGAAGAAGATCGCTACAGCCACACTGACCTGTGGGATTTCCAGGCGAACGTCGATGGCGCGCAGAAAATTGTTAACCTGCTGCGCCCTCAGCTGCAGAAAGAGAACAGCGAGTTGCTGGCAAAAGTGGATGCCAACTTTAAGAAAGTCGACACCATTCTGGCGAAGTACCGCACCAAAGACGGGTTTGAAACCTACGATAAACTGACCGACGCCGATCGTAATGCGCTGAAAGGCCCGATTACCACCCTGGCGGAAGATCTCTCCCTGCTGCGTGGCGTACTGGGTCTGGACTAAGCACGATGAACAAGCATGACGAATACGACGTGGCGGAACCTTCACGTCGTCGGTTGTTGAAAGGGGTAGGGGCGCTGGGGGGCGCATTTGCCCTGGCAGGAGGGTGTCCGGTGGCGCATGCGGCAAAACCGCAAAGTGCACCCGGCACGCTGTCACCGAATGCCCGTATGGAGACGCAGCCGTTCTATGGTGAGCATCAGGCGGGCATTCTGACGCCACAGCAGGCCGCCATGATGCTGGTGGCCTTTGATTCGCTGGCAAGCGATAAAGCTGACCTGGAGCGTCTGTTCCGCCTGCTGACCACCCGCATCGCGTTTCTGACTGCCGGGGGGCCGGCACCGGAAACGCCTAACCCGCGTCTGCCGCCCATGGACTCGGGGATCTTAGGGCCGTTTATCGCTCCGGATAACCTGACCATTACGGTGTCGCTGGGCGAATCGCTGTTTGATGCGCGCTACGGGCTGGCAAAACAGAAGCCGAAAGTGCTGCAAAAAATGACGCGTTTCCCGAATGACTCGCTGGACGCGGCTCTGTGCCACGGCGATCTGCTCCTGCAGATCTGTGCCAATACGCAGGACACGGTGATCCACGCCCTGCGGGATATTATCAAGCACACGCCGGATCTGCTGAGTGTGCGCTGGAAGCGGGAAGGGTTTATCTCTGACCATGCTGCCCGCAGCAAAGGCAAAGAGACGCCGGTTAACCTGCTGGGCTTTAAGGACGGCACTGCCAACCCGGACAGCAGCAATAGCGCGCTAATGAAAGAGGTGGTGTGGGTTACAGCCGATCAGGGCGAGCCAGCATGGGCCGTGGGCGGGAGCTATCAGGCGGTGCGGGTGATTCAGTTCCATGTGGAATTCTGGGATCGCACGCCGCTCAAAGAGCAGCAGACGATCTTTGGCCGTGACAAGCAGAGCGGGGCACCGCTTGGCATGAAGCACGAACATGATGTGCCGGATTACGCCAGCGATCCCAATGGCGATACCATTGCGCTGGATAGCCATATCCGTCTGGCGAACCCGCGCACCAAAGAGACGCAGTCCAGCCTGATGATGCGCCGGGGCTATAGCTACTCGCTGGGGGTGACCAACTCGGGTCAGCTCGATATGGGGCTGCTGTTTGTCTGCTACCAGCACGATCTGGAGAAAGGCTTCCTCACCGTGCAGAAGCGGTTAAACGGTGAAGCGCTTGAAGAGTATATTAAACCTATCGGTGGCGGCTATTTCTTCGCGCTGCCGGGGGTACGCGATTCGAACGCGTATCTCGCGCAAGGGCTGATCGAAGCCTGATAATTGTCCCTGCGATAGTTCGCGGGGACATTATTTTTTCCTATGACTATCTCTCTGTTATATTTCTGTAATATTCCTGTATGAGACTGATTTCAACTGCAGGAGCAGTCTTAAAAGTTGCAGTCAGGTAAAATAAATGTTGCATTTATGATAACTCCTGATGTACTTAAGATAAGACAGCGGTAGTTCCCGGCAGTGATGCTGAATCACTATGGAGATCGCGAATGGTTGCGTCCTGTACTGGACAAGGTAAACACAACAACCGCAGCACCCGGCGCGGAGGCTCAGACTCCGGCAGCGATTTCCTCACCACTAAATTCTCCCCTTCTACTCAGAAACCTGATTCTACCGACGTGCAGAATGGTGCGCGTAGCTATTCTGTTTCGTCATCCGGAAAGGCAAGCAATGGCTTACAAGGAAGCCAACCCTCTGATGTTCGTGCGCATAATCGTGCCGAAGCTGGCGCGTGTGATGAATACCAACAACTCAAGGTGCTATCCATGGGAAGACAAAAAGCAGTGATCAAAGCTCGTCGCGAAGCAAAACGTGTGCTGAGACGGGATTCACGTAGTCATAAACAGCGTGAAGAAGAATCGGTCACCTCGCTTGTGCAGATGAGTGGCGTAGAAGCAATTGGCATGGCGCGGGACAGCCGTGATAATTCCCCAATTGTGGCGCGCAATGAGGCTCAGGCGCACTACCTGAATGCTATCGAGAGTAAACAGCTCATCTTTGCAACCGGTGAAGCCGGATGCGGGAAAACCTGGATCAGTGCAGCCAAAGCAGCGGAAGCCCTGATCCATAAGGACGTGGAGAGAATTATTGTTACCCGTCCGGTACTGCAAGCTGATGAAGATCTCGGCTTCTTGCCCGGAGATATATCGGAAAAGTTTGCCCCTTACTTCAGGCCCGTTTATGACGTGCTGGTGAAGCGACTGGGTGCATCCTTTATGCAGTACTGCCTGCGACCAGAGATTGGCAAGGTGGAAATCGCGCCGTTCGCCTATATGCGCGGACGTACATTTGAAAATGCGGTCGTCATTCTTGACGAGGCTCAGAACGTGACCGCTGCGCAAATGAAGATGTTCTTAACGCGCCTCGGGGAGAACGTGACGGTTATCGTCAATGGCGATATTACCCAATGTGACCTGCCATCCGGCGTGAAATCCGGATTGAGCGACGCCATGTCACGTTTTGAGGAAGATGAGATGATTGGGGTGGTTCGCTTCACCAAAGATGACTGTGTGCGATCGGCGTTGTGTCAGCGCACGCTGCAAGTCTATTCCGACTGAAGGTAAAACATTACCGTTTTACCTCTCTTCAGTAATCCCTTCCCGGCGTAATGCCGGGAAGCTTCGTTTATTCCTGCTCTCACCTCGCGCGTGGTTATCTTTTAATAAAGCACCTGTCGTGCGGAATTCATCATTTCGGTATTGATTTCAGCGGTGGGTTTTTATCCCTCTCAGCGAAATGTGACGCGTATTTATAATATCCACAAAATACCCATGAATATCATGATCGCGCTAATTGTTCGTTCAAATTTAAACGTGAATGTTGTCACATAATGTTACTAAGTTGTAAAAATTAAGTTGGTGTCTTGTGGGTAATTATCTATGTTTCGTACTGATTCAAACAACATTCTAACAAGAAAATCCCATGGGGAACCGTTTCCCTGGAACATCACGTTGAGGGTCATACATGAACGAACTGGTTGGTGCAATTAACGGTGTTATCTGGAGCCCGGCGTTAATATTTTTATGTCTGGGTGTCGGTCTCTATTTCTCATTACGTAGTCGTTTTTTACAGTTACGTCATATAAAACATATGATTACCTTGATGTTCCAGGGGCGTCCTACCGATGCCGGGGTATCGTCTTTCCAGGCACTGACGATGACGCTGGCAGGGCGAGTAGGGACCGGAAACATTGCTGGTGTCGCCACCGCCATTACCTTCGGGGGACCGGGCGCACTTTTCTGGATGTGGATGGTGGCATTTTTAGGTGCCAGTTCAGCGTTTGTGGAATCTACGTTGGGCCAGGTTTATAAAGAAAAAATTAACGGTGAATATCGTGGCGGTCCTGCCTTTTATATCGAAAAAGGATTAGGGGTAAAATGGTATGCATGGTTATTTGCCGTCGTCACCATTTTCTCCTGCGGTCTATTAATGCCAGGGGTACAAGCAAACTCGATTGGTGCCAGTCTGGATATTGCTTTTGGGCTTGATCCCAATGTCACGGCGGCATTACTGGCCGTACTGTTAAGCTTTATTATTTTCGGTGGCGTGAAAAGGATCGCCAGTTTTAGCAGTATGGTCGTTCCGTTTATGGCGCTCGGCTATATTATTGTGGCTTGCGTTATTATCGCGATTAATATTACCGAGCTTCCTGGTGTGATTCTGTTGATCTGGAAAAGTGCTTTTGGTCTTGAAGCTGGCTTTGGTGCTATCCTGGGTCAGGCTATCATGTGGGGCGTTAAGCGCGGCGTCTATTCCAACGAGGCGGCGCAAGGTACCGGCCCGCATGCATCATCCGCGGCGGCAGTGAGCCATCCGGTGAAACAGGGGCTGGTTCAGGCTTTCTCGGTCTATATCGATACGCTGTTTGTCTGCTCCGCGACCGGATTTATGCTGTTGATCACCGGTCTTTACAATGTTCAGGGTGTCGATGGCGCAGCCCTCTACACCGGTATTTCAGGCGTGGCGGCAGGGCCAGGCTATGTGCAGACGGCAATGGAAAGTATGATGCCAGGCTTTGGTAATTACTTTGTGGCTATTGCGCTGTTCTTCTTCGCCTTCACCACCATTATTGCCTATTACTATATTGCTGAAACCAATATCGCCTACATCAACCGTAAAATTCACCGTCCGTGGCTGACATTCTTGCTCAAATTATGTCTGATGGCTTCCACGGTTTACGGCACCGTCCGCACCGCGGATCTGGCATGGGGGCTGGGAGATATTGGGGTAGGGCTGATGGCATGGCTCAACATTATTGCCATTGTGCTTTTGCATAAAAAAGCGTTCGTCAGTCTGAAAGATTATGAAATTCAGAATGCGCAGGGACTGGATCCGCATTTTGATCCGATTCGCCTGGGGATTAAAAATGCCGATTACTGGCTGGAAGAGCGTAAAGATGAACCTGCTGCGAATCCAGAACAGACGACTTCTGTCGTGAGAGAGCAGAGCGCAGGAAAAGTGAACAATTAAGGGGGTAGCCCGTATTGCTATACGGGCTCAGACTGTTGGCAATGTGCGCTTTGTTGGTTTCGCCCAGCGGCGCTACGCTTGCACGGGCCTACGAGGCTTGTCGGCGAGATAAGGCGACTATAAAAGAAAAAAGCCCGTACTTTCGTACGAGCTCTTGTCTTGAATATGGCGGTGAGGGGGGGATTGACTCGCTTTGCTCGCCGTTACTCGGCCCATCCATGGGCCTCGCCCCTTTGGGGCCAACGCAGGCGTTGTTCAAAAACGCTCCCGGCGTTTTTGTGCGGGCAGCCTGTTCGCTGCGCTCGCAGTCTGTCCAACTGGCTGTCGCCAGTTGTCGAACCCCGGTCGGGGATTCTCATCCCCCCCTTTCGGAGACTATAAAAGAAAAAAGCCCGTACTTTCGTACGAGCTCTTGTCTTGAATATGGCGGTGAGGGGGGGATTCGAACCCCCGATACGTTGCCGTATACACACTTTCCAGGCGTGCTCCTTCAGCCACTCGGACACCTCACCATATTGTTTTGCTGCCTGACCGCTTGGGGGGCAACGGGGCGCTACTATAGGGAGTTGCGCTAAAACGGTCAAGCAGATTTTCAGCTTTAGTGCGTGTTCGGTTAAGCCTTAATCAGCTTTGGTCACAGCACGGGCGCTTAACGCTGTGAATCGAGCGCTTCGCTGTTTTTCATCACTTCCTGCGCCTTGCCGTAGCTCTCGATCAGCAGCTGATACGCCGGGAAAATGTGCGTGTAGACGTCTGCCCACTCGGCCGCATCTTCACGGTTCCATGTCCGCTGGATCTCAGAGGCAACGGCCGCCGTATCCATTGGCACCACGCCTGCCTGCACCACACGGGCCAGGGTGATCTCCTGCGCCATTTTGCTGTAAGTACCGGACGCATCAATCACCGCAAAGACTTTATAACCATCCGCCACTGCGCTAATCGACGGAAACGCCATGCAGACGCTGGTGATGGTACCGGCGATAATCAACGTTTTACGTCCGGTGGCTTTAACCGCGGCCACAAATTCCGGGTTATCCCAGGCGTTGATCTCCCCTTTACGTGCCACATACTGTGCATGCGGCGCGTTGGCATGAATTTCCGGGATGAGCGGACCGTTTGGGCCCTGCGGAACGGAAGCGGTGGTGATCACCGGGATGTTCGCAAGCGTCGCGATTTTCGCCAGAGCCGCCGCACGGGCACGCAGCTCAGGCATCGGCATATCTCCGACGGTCTGGAACAGGCCACTCTGGTGGTCGATAAGCAACATCACCGCATCGTTCACATCAATGACCGGACGTGCTCCATTAAAATTGGCAGGTGTAGACATGTTCTTCTCCTTTATTACGGTTAGATCTGGCCAAAGCGGCCGGAGTTGAAATCACGAATGGCTTCATTGATTTCGGTTTTACTGTTCATCACGAATGGGCCGTAGCCCACAATTGGTTCATTCAGCGGTGCACCGGCCATCAGCAATACTTTGGCATCGCTGCCGGCTTCCAGATGTAACGTCTCACCTTCCTGACTCATGACCACCAGCTGTGCTTCTCCCGCGTGAGCCGTACCGTTCACCGTGACATGGCCTTCCAGCACCACCAGCGCCGTGCTCCAGCCCTCTGGCTGACTGAGCGTGATGTGGCTGCCCTGGTTGAGGGCAATGTCCCACACGTTCAGCGGCGAGAAGGTATGCGCCGGGCCGCTAACATCGTCGTAGTGACCGGCGATAACCCGCAGCGAGCCGCTGTTATCGGGCAGCGTCACTACCGGGATATCGGCTTTGGTGATGCTTTGATAGCCCGGCGTGGCCATTTTGTCTTTCGCCGGCAGGTTGACCCAAAGCTGCATCATCTTGAGTTCTCCGCCTTTGTGCGCGAACGCGCTGGAGTGAAACTCTTCATGCAGAATGCCTGCACCGGCTGTCATCCACTGCACGTCGCCCGCACCAATAACGCCGCCTTTGCCGGTGGAGTCGCGATGCTCCACTTCGCCGGAATAGACGATGGTGACCGTTTCAAAACCACGATGCGGATGCTCGCCCACCCCGCGCTTAGTGCCGTCCGCCGGGAAGGTATGTGGGCCTGCGTAGTCCAGCAGTAAGAACGGGCTTAGCGACTCGCCGTGTGTCTGATAAGAAAACATCGAACGCACCGGGAAACCATTGCCAACCCAGTGTTGACGGGGTGCGGTATAGACGCCTGTTACGTTTTTCATGATGAACTCCTGATGTTCTGTTGATGTAATTAGCTTATATTCAGCGTTAATATCCCGGTAGAGGGTGAAAATGGCATTCACTGTTCTGAAAATAGAACGATGAGGATTTATGCAGGATCTCAATGACTTCGTCTGGTTTGTGAAAGTGGTCGACTACGGTGGTTTTGCGGCGGCGGGAAGAGCGCTTGACCTGCCCAAGTCCAGGCTGAGCCGCCGGATTGCGCAGCTGGAAGAACGGCTTGGTGTGCGGTTAATACAGCGTACAACCCGTCAGTTTACGGTAACGGAGGTCGGGCAGACGTTCTATCAGCACTGCAAAGCCATGATGGTTGAAGCGGAAGCGGCGGAGGAAGCCGTGGCCGCGCTGCAGGCGGAACCGCGCGGTATCGTCAGGCTCACCTGTCCTGTCACGTTGTTGCATGTGCATGTCGGCCCGATGCTGGCGCGGTTTATGGCGCGCTACCCCGGTATCACCCTTCAGCTGGAAGCAACGAACCGGCGGGTTGATCTGGTGGGGGAGGGAATTGATGTGGCGATCCGCGTGCGTCCGCGCCCGTTTGATGACAGCGATCTGGTATTACGTGTGCTGGCCGACAGGGGACATTGCCTGGTCGCGGGCCCCGCGTTAATTGAACGCCTGGGGAAACCGTTGATGCCGTCCGAACTTAGCGCCTGGCCCGGGTTAAGTATGGGCGAGGGTAAACACATTCATAAGTGGGATTTGTGTGGTCCGCAAGGGGCGAAAGCGGAAATCCATTTTACTCCTCGCTTTATTACCACCGACATGCTGGCACTGCGTGCAGCGGCTATGGCGGGTATCGGTGTGGTGCAACTGCCGATATTGATGGTGAAAGATCAGCTGGCGTCAGGAGAACTGGTTCGGGTGCTTGAGGCGTGGGAACCACGACGGGAGGTGATTCATGCAGTTTATCCGTCAAGACGCGGCTTGCTGCCGTCCGTCAGGGCACTGGTGGATTTTCTCACTGAAGAGTATGCGAAGATGGTCGAAGAGTAACTTTGTCTAGGTCGGGTAAGCGCAGCGCCACCCGACATAAAGAGCGCAGGGAGTCTCAAGGTTCTCATCCCCCCTTTCGGAGACTATAAAAGAAAAAAGCCCGTACTTTCGTACGAGCTCTTCTTTAAATATGGCGGTGAGGGGGGGATTGACTCGCTTCGCTCGCCCTTCGGGCAGCCTGTTCGCTGCGCTCGCAGTCTGTCCAACTGGCTGTCGCCAGTTGTCGAACCCCGGTCGGGGATTCTCATCCCCCCCTTTCGGAGACTATAAAAGAAAAAGCCCGTACTTTCGTACGAGCTCTTGCCTTGAATATGGCGGTGAGGGGGGGATTCGAACCCCCGATACGTTGCCGTATACACACTTTCCAGGCGTGCTCCTTCAGCCACTCGGACACCTCACCATATTGTCATCCCGTTGTTGTCGGGACGGGCGCTAATGTAAGGAAAAGCCGAACAGCCGTCAACTCACTTTTTCAGTAAATTAGCGCATTTAGACAAACTTCAAACAACATGATTCTTAAATGTGCTGAAAGCGCCTTTTTTATCAGCAACGCGGTCCGGCGATAAATTTGTTATGCTGGCAATCCAGTTGAAAATGAAAATAAAACAGCGCAAAAAAGGCAGGAATGAGTATGGATATTATCTTCTATCACCCCACTTTTGATACGGCTTACTGGATTAATGCACTTTCGGCGGCGTTGCCGGGGGCGCGCGTGCGTGAATGGAAGCGCGGTGATAACGAACACGCAGACTACGCGCTGGTCTGGCATCCCCCGGTTGAGATGCTCCAGGGGCGCAAGCTGAAGGCTGTTTTTGCCCTCGGTGCCGGTGTGGATTCCATTCTGAGCAAACTGAACGCGCACCCTGAAATGCTGCCGGAAGATATTCCCCTGTTCCGCCTGGAAGATACCGGCATGGGCCAGCAAATGCAGGAATATGCCGTGAGTCAGGTGCTGCACTGGTTCCGCCGCTTTGATGATTATCAGGCCTTAAAACTGCAATCCCGCTGGGAGCCGCTGCCTGAGTATCAGCGTGAAGATTTTACCATCGGTATTCTCGGGGCGGGCGTGCTCGGCTCAAAAGTGGCGGAAGCGCTGGCGCCGTGGGGCTTTCCGCTGCGCTGCTGGAGCCGCAGCCGCAAGGACTACCCTGGCGTTGAAAGTTTTGCCGGAACAGATGAACTCCCGGCGTTTCTGAAGGGCACGCGCGTGCTGATCAACCTGCTGCCGAATACGGCGGAAACGGTCGGCATTATTAATAGTGCGCTTCTGAATCAGTTGGCGGATCAGAGTTACGTGATGAACCTGGCGCGCGGTGTCCATCTGGTAGAGGCCGATCTGCTCAAGGCCCTTGAGAGTGGCAAGGTGAAAGGCGCGATGCTGGATGTGTACAGCCGCGAGCCCCTGCCGGCAGAAAGTCCGCTGTGGGCGCATCCGCGGGTGGCGATGACCCCACACGTCGCCGCCGTGACGCGTCCGGCAGAGGCGGTGGCCTATATTACGCACACCATCAGTGAGATAGAGCAGGGCAACGCGGTGACCGGACAGGTCAACAGACAGCGCGGCTACTGAGTGAAACCCGGCGTTAGCCGGGTTTTTGCTAATAATCGCTGCAGATAACTGCTATCCTTTGGAAAAACCGCAGAGGAGAGAGAGATGTATCCCGTTGACCTGCATATGCACACCGTCGCCAGTACCCACGCGTATAGCAACCTCCATGATTATATTGCGCAAGCGAAGCTCAAGGGCATCAAGCTTTTTGCCATCACCGATCATGGCCCGGATATGGCGGATGCGCCGCACTACTGGCATTTTGTGAATATGCGGATCTGGCCACGTCTGGTGGACGGTATTGGGATACTGCGCGGCATTGAGGCGAACATCAAAAATACCGACGGTGAGATCGACTGCACCGGCCCGATGCTGACGTCTCTTGATCTTATTCTCGCCGGTTTCCATGAGCCTGTCTTTGCACCTCAGGATAAAGAGACCAATACCGCGGCGATGATTGCCACCATTGCCAGCGGCAATGTGCATATTATTAGCCACCCCGGCAACCCGAAGTACCCGATTGATATTCAGGCTGTCGCACAGGCGGCTGCGAAGCACCGCGTGGCGCTGGAGATTAACAACTCCTCCTTTGTTCACTCGCGTAAGGGCAGTGAAGCCAACTGTCGCGAAGTGGCGGCCGCCGTGCGTGATGCCGGAGGCATGGTGGCGCTGGGTTCAGATTCCCATACTGCGTTCACTCTGGGCGATTTCAGCGAGTGCCTGAAAGTGCTGAACGATGTTAACTTCCCGGAAGCGCAAATCCTGAACGTGACCCCACGCCGCATGCTCGATTTCCTGGAGTCACGCGGAATGGAACCGATTGCTGAATTTGCCGATCTTTAATTGTGTAATGGAATAAAAAAATGAATGAGTTTTCCATCCTCTGCCGCGTGCTGGGTACGCTGTACTATCGCCAGCCACAAGACCCGCTGCTGGTTCCGCTCTTTACATTAATTCGTGAAGGGAAACTGGCACAGAACTGGCCGCTGGAACAGGATGATTTGCTGGAGCGCCTGCAGAAAAGCTGCGACATGCAGCAGATTTCAACAGATTACAACACGCTGTTTGTGGGTGACGAGTGCCGTGTTTCGCCATACCGCTCAGCCTGGCAGGAAGGGGCAACGGAAGCGGAAGTGCGCGCATTTCTCTCTGAACGGGGTATGCCGCTGACCGATACGCCTGCCGATCATATCGGTACGCTGCTGCTGGCCGCGTCCTGGATCGAAGACCACGCCGGTGATGATGAGAACGAAGCCATCGAAACCTTGTTCGAAACCTACCTGCTGCCGTGGGTCGGGACATTCCTTGGGAAAGTTGAAGCGCATGCCACCTCGCCATTCTGGAGAACGCTGGCTCCGCTGACGCGTGATGCCATTGCTGCAATGTGGGATGAGCTCGAAGAAGAGAACGAAGAGTGATTTAGATCACAATAATTCTGCAACAATGCGCATCATCTTGCATGTAATGTGCTTCTGATCTCATTTCCATGGCGCGCTTCTGCTAAGATGCGCGCCATGAACATATTACTTTGTATCGCAATAACGACGGGTATTCTCTCCGGGCTGTGGGGATGGGTGGCCGTGTCCCTCGGATTGCTCAGCTGGGCCGGGTTCCTCGGCTGCACGGCCTATTTCGCCTGCCCGCAGGGAGGCCTCAAAGGGCTGTTTATCTCGGGCTGCACGCTGATGAGCGGCGTTATCTGGGCGCTGGTTATCATGAAAGGCAGTGCGCTCGCGCCACATCTGGAGATCCTCGGCTATATCATGACGGGCGTGGTCGCCTTTTTGATGTGTGTTCAGGCAAAGCATTTATTGCTGTCGTTTGTACCTGGCACCTTTATGGGGGCGTGCGCCACCTTTGCAGGGCAGGGGGACTGGAAGCTGGTGGTTCCCTCACTGGCGCTGGGATTACTGTTTGGCTATGCCATGAAGAACAGCGGCCTGTGGCTGGCGGCACGACGGGAAAAAGCGCAAAACATTCCTGCGGTGAGTGAATAAAAAAAGGCGAGATACCTGTCTCGCCTTTTTTATGCGCGTCCTGTCAGGATTCCGGAGGAACCGACATGTCGCGGTATTTCACCAGTACCGGATTCTGCACGTCTGCTTTGTTCTGCAGATCCCACAGCCCGCGATCGATACCATCATTTATCAGGAAGATAACTCCGGTTTCAATGGCTGACATCAGACACATCATCACCGGTTCGTTAGAGGTATAACCGATTTCACCCTCCAGCAGACGCTGGTAGTCGATGAAGCGGAACACCCCAGCCTGCACTTCATAAGACAGAATGGTTTTGCTGGTTGTTACCGAAGAGAGAACTTCCCCTGTACTGACGTTAACGACACGCAGGTTAACGGCGATTTGGTCGAGCTGATACTGTGTATCTGCGCCGATACCGAAGTAACGCGCGCCAGCACCACCCGATTTAACGTTACTTTCGTAACCGATAATCGACCCTTCAATCATGACGTTCGCGGCTGCCAGGGATTGCAGCGGCATACGGTTATTATCCGCGACGGTTCCATTCTCCTGCGCCGCACGAATAATTTTTCGTTCATTTAGCAGGTTTTGCAGTCCCTGACGTTCCAGCGGAATAAACCAGCGTGAATCCTTCAGCGCGGTTACCAGCATGGCGGTGGCGCTTTGCGGCACGGCCGTGGAGAAGTTACTTGCCGGGTAAGGTTTAAATTGCCCCGTTTCATCCTGAATGTTGTAGACGGAGACAAATATTTTACCCGTAGGCGCAGGTAAATGGGTTAAATCACGATAACTTTGAGCCCGAGGCAATAATGTCGGTTTTGCAGCTTCTTTGGGGGGAGCAGTTAAACAACCGCTCAATAAGCACACTGCAACAAGTATCAGGAAGCGCTGCATGATCGTTGTCCTTATTTTGGGGTTGTTTAGAAGTCAGTTGAGTTTGTTTGTAGACCGGAAACCTGAATGGTGGAGGTTTTTCCGGTTTTACGGTCGGTAACATTCAACTGGAGCTGCCCGTCCCTGTTGGCGATGTCGACAATAAAGTCATTTGTCACCATGCGGCCGGGTTTACCGGTATTAATGTTTGTCAGCAAACCGCCCAAAATTTGCGACTGGATAGCCTGGGTGAAGTTGTCCAGTGCGGATGGGGTATCCACGCTAAAATCATTAAAGCTCGGATCTTTATAAGAATTTTGTGCCTGGGCTTCATTCAACATGAACGCCCCATTGTTCGGGTTACCACCAAAGTTGGGATTACGGAACTGGAATGTCATATTCCCGGCCCAGCTTAATGGGGTTATTAGCATTAACGAAACAACTGCATATGCAATACGCATGACAGCCTCCGGATATAGGTTCGCTAGAACTCGTCTTTTGCTAAATCGCTGGTGCTTAATAGCGCTTTATCTATTTGCATGCGATTTATAGCGTCTTCTGATTGTGCCAGCGCTAAGGCTACGTTTTTATCGAAGTCTATTTTGGTGGGGAATAAAAAAGTTTGATATATAACGAACTGGTTAGCCGTTATTGTTATCCAACTTCCCCATCGTGCACTGGGCCGCTCGTTGATTGTTATATTACCAGGGTACGTACTGTCCCATTTATCACTGAAAGCACGATAAAAACTGTGCCCGACAGAGGAGACGGTATGGTCTGTTAACAATCCGGGAACTTCGACCTCGACGGCCTGCAGGTTCCCGGCAGCGAGCAGAAAGCCCGCTGCGGCAATCCAACTCAAGGTGCGTTTCATGTGATTAACGCCTGAGGTTATCGTTTGCCCATGAAACCGCCTGAGTTCGGTTTTTAACAGCTATCTTCTTGAAAAGATTATAAAGGTGCGTCTTAACCGTATTTTCGCTGATAAATAACGAACGGGCGATTTCAATATTTGAAGCACCAATGCGCAATTTGTTCAGGATCTCTTTCTCCCGGTGCGTGAGCAATGCCGATTCTGAACTGTTGTAGCGGTAATTTCCGGAGTGCGTAATAAGATAGCTGGCCAGCTTTTGCGAAAAATAACACTCTCCTCGCAAGATACCTTGCAGGCCTTCTACCACCCGATTTTCTTCTTCAGTGACGTAGAACACGCCATTGATATGCGGCCAACTTTCGATGTCCCTGAAAGGGTACTCGTCAGGGGTATTCAATAATAGCACGCGGATATTATTGTTTTTCCTGCTTAAAGTATCTTGCCAGTAATGGATGAGCTTTTTATCCGCTTCCATCATATCGAAAAGAATGATGCTGCGAGGTGCAATATCATCGAAAGAACGTTGAATATTATGCAATTTTCCGTTCAGTGATAAAGATTGCTTTAAATGTTGTAATAAAGCGGTCGCCTGTAAAGAAGGTTTTGTGATCAACAGTAATGTATGACCATGTAAACTATGGACTTCATTAAACATGATGAAACCCCACTTTTTTTTGACACCTGGCAGTTGTCCTCCTGTGAAAAGAGGACACCAGAAGTACTGACAGATGTTGCGCTGCTGTGTGTAGAATTAAGCCATAGCCTCCACAGGGGAGGTAAATATAAAACCAATTTCGTACATCTAATTTCAATCTAGCTTTTACGAAGTTTAAAGCAAGTGTTAAACGTGTAACAAGATGTAAAAATCAATATTAATTTGTGAAAATGAGCTTTCATGGATGCTGTAAAATGATGAGAAAGTTGTACATTGAAATAAGTGTGCACAAATTTTAAAAATCATACAAATATTTATATCATTTTGATTATATTCATTATTATTAATTGTTTTTGAGTTGTGAACAGGTATGAGTTGCTGGATTTATCTAAGACCATGAATGAACGGTTCTGCATCTTAAGAAAACACGCGTTGTGTCACGCACTGAGAGAAATGTCATCCTGCCGTTACGTTTAACCTTCTGTAAAGAAAGTCTGGACAGCGCTTCCTGGTGCTGTACAACCTGATTTTTTAAACGCTGCAATAAAAAATTAAGCTGTCCTGTTTTCAGCTGTTTTTCTGAAAAATTACTACTTTGAGGTGACGTGATAAATAAAAAT
Source organism: Enterobacter cloacae complex sp. R_G8 (assembly GCF_024599795.1). NCBI lineage: Bacteria > Pseudomonadati > Pseudomonadota > Gammaproteobacteria > Enterobacterales > Enterobacteriaceae > Enterobacter > Enterobacter cloacae complex sp. R_G8. The sequence continues at coordinate 3,319,277 of NZ_CP102246.1, read as the reverse complement.
AAGCCGCGCGGGTGAGATATTTAAAATGTTTCGACGGACATACTCTTCACCGTAACGACGCGTTAACAAAATACGAGTCGTTCTAACATGAAGCCACAGTTACATGGCAATGAAATTTTAAATATAGCCAGGTCCAGGGTGACAACATGAAAAACACATCGTTATTTATGATGTTTACATTACTGGGAGTGCCTGGGTTTGTAACCGCAGCGAATTCAGATTTGGCTAACGCTGAATATAACTTTGCGGTTAATGAAATAAGCCGTTCATCATTAAATCAGGCAGCCATTATTGGTCAACAGGGCGTATTAAATGACGCTCAGGTACGCCAGGACGGTTCAAAATTACTGTCCATTGTTTCCCAGGATGGGTCAGGTAACAGGGCGCGCGTTGATCAATCAGGGACTTATAATTTTGCATATATCGCTCAGAGCGGCTTTGCGAATGATGCAGATATTACGCAAGACGGATTTGGTAATAGTGCGAAAATTATCCAGAAAGGGTCGGGTAATAGAGCAAGCATTACGCAGTACGGTACACAGAAAAACGCAGTTGTAGTGCAAAAACAGTCGCAAATGGCAATTCGCGTTATTCAACGTTAGTTATTCGCGGCGACTTAAATCAATCCGATGGGGGTTTTACCATGAAATTTATCAAAGTGGCAGCTCTTGCAGCAATCGTCGTTTCTGGTAGTGCTATGGCCGGTCTTATTGATCAAGGTGGCTGGGGCCACGGACATGGTCATGGTCACGGCGGTAATGGCCCAAATTCAACCCTGAATATTTACCAGAACGGTGGCGGTAACTCAGCTGTCGCCTTGCAGACAAATGCCAGAGATTCAACGCTGTCTATTAGCCAGAGTGGTGGCGGTAATGGCGCGGATGTCGGACAAGGTTCTGACGACAGCACCATTTCTCTGACCCAGAATGGTTTTGCCAACAGCGCAACACTTGACCAGTGGAACAGCCACGACTCTACTATGAACGTAAGTCAGTACGGTGGTTTCAACGGCGCGCTCGTCGATCAGACCGCCTCTAATTCTACGGTCAATGTTACCCAGATTGGTTTTGGTAACCACGCTTCAGCCTATCAGTATTAATACTGAAATATGTGCGACAAAAACAGGGCTGCGGCCCTGTTTTTTTTCGGGAGTTGATCATGAATACCTTAATCCTTCTTGCTGCACTATCCAGTCAGATAACGTTTAACACAGCGCAGCAGGGCGATATGACCACCATTATTCCTCAGGTCATATTGACGCAGTCGTGTGAGTGTCTGGTGCAAATAGTCGCTCAACGAGAAGGGCAAAGTGGCCAAAGTACATCACGGCAGCAAAACAAGCTTTTTATCCCCGCTAATCAGACGATCGATTTAATGCGGCTGAGTTTAAATATTGCTACGGGGGATACGGTGAACATTATTGTCACCGTCTCTGATGGTAAATCGCTTCATTTATCACAGCAGTGGTCACCGCCGGGAAGGGCGCTTTAATCATTTATAAAATCAATGATTTGCCAATGTGGCAGGCCTTCACCGTTGAGCTATGCTGTTAACAGGAACTGAGCAACTATGTTCCGGGACGTGAAACTACGTTTGCTTTAATGGAGCGCTTTTACCCCTCAAGGACGATTTTCATTGAGGAGTACATACAAGTGACCAAATATACCGCTCAACTCGTTTCTGGTTTTAGTCTGCTCGTCTCTCTTTTTATTACCCCGGTTTTTGCGGCGACGGTTGTGGAGGGTGGGGTGATTCATTTTCGCGGCGCGATTGTCGCAGACCCCTGTGAAGTGACTGCACAACAGCGGCAATTTGCGCTGTCATGCCCGGAAAATAACCAGATGCAAACGCGCATGGTCAGTTATGAAGAGGCACTTAATGGGCATGTGACCGATTCCAGCCTTGCCTCCCTCAGCATGAAATACCTCAATCCTGAAAAAACGCTCGCGGTGGTGGAAATTCAATACCGTTGATTCGTTCTCTTCCGCCTGCCGGCGGAAGAGGTTTTTCCCGATAGTTTTTTCTCTCGGGTACCTCTGCGATACACTTAAGAAAATGGCGGGAAGCAGAGGGTATTTATGAAACCGCAAATTGACGTTATTCATGGCGATATCACGACGATGCACGTTGATGTTATCGTCAATGCAGCCAATCCGTCACTGATGGGCGGCGGTGGCGTGGATGGCGCTATCCACCGGGCTGCCGGACCGCAACTGCTGGAAGCCTGCAAGACTGTGCGTCAGCAACAGGGGGAGTGCCCACCGGGTCATGCCGTTATTACGCTTGCGGGCGATCTTCCCGCGAAAGCGGTGATTCATGCCGTGGGGCCAGTATGGCATGGCGGTGATCGGCACGAGGCGAGTCTCCTTGAAGAGGCTTACCGAAACTGCCTGCGCCTGGCCGCCGACAATGGCTATAAAACCATGGCATTCCCGGCGATCAGCACAGGGGTGTATGGCTATCCGAAAGCCGCCGCAGCGACGATTGCGGTAGACACCGTATATCGTTACCTGTCGCTCAAACCGATGCCCGAAAAAGTGACATTTGTCTGTTTCGATGAGGAGACACTGCATCTTTATCAGCGGCTGTTGACCCAGCGCGGACAGGAATTAGAGACCTGAAATATACGCGGCGCACTGAGTGCGCCGCGTTTTTTTATGATGCTCTTACTTGCGGTTTCCCGGAGAAAAGGAAACGCAGAAGCGGTATCCGCAGATGGATTTCGTAAAGCACGATGGCGATTCCAATCACAAAGACCAGCCCGGTAAAGAAGCCCAGCGTGTTGGAGGCGATATGCGGTGTGATATAGGCCCCGAAGAACAGCGTGAGGGGATGGTGCACCAGATAGATAAACAGCGACGCATTGACGAAATAGGTCACGCGGCTGGACTTAAAGTTGAGCAGGCGGTGGCCAAGGGCAAAGACCACATTCACCATCCACAGGCCCAGCAGCATGGTAATGACGCTCTCGGTTTCATACATCCAGGCATCACCGCTGCCGTAGCGCTGATTTAACAGATAGGCCGCAAACGCGATGGCGGCCCCACAAGCACACCACGGCGAGGGCGTCGTGAACAGCGATTTAAGCTTTGGATAAATAAAGGCCAGCGCCCCGATTAAAAAGAAGGGGATGTAGAACAGCGACTGCATTACCACAAAATTGAACAGACCGTCGCTCAGTATCGGCGGATAAACGATAAACAGGGTGCGTCTGACCGCGGCATAGGCGATGCCCAGCAGTAAAAAGAGCAGCGACAGTTTCCCGAGGGTGATACTGGCGAAGAAGGCGTTAGCTTTATGGCTTAAATGACGGCGCAAGCGGCCAAAAATAAACACGCTGACTGTGGTGAGCACCACCAGCACCAGCAGGAACCAGAGGTGAGATACCAGCTCCCAGACCAGGGTGTTGTATTTTTCATACAGCGACAGGTTAGGCCAGTTCTCCGCCTTACCTTTTACGTACTGCAACATAATGAACTGCGGCAGCGTCAGCAGGGGAATGGCGGTCAGCATCGGAATGCCGACGCGCTCCACGCGCACTTTCCACCAGCGCTTGATCGGGTAGCGCAGAAACAGCATATAAGAGAAGTAGCCAGAAATGACGAAAAACACCTGCATGCGGAAGGCGTGAATAAAGTCATTAAACAGCGTCAGCCACCAGGAGGGCATTTGACTATTAACATGCCAGGTGTGGCTGGAGTATATCAATGAAATGTGGAAGGGGATCCCCAATAGCATCAGCCATGCCCGGATCGAGTCGAGGAAATATTCACGTTCTACTGGTGTTGTGCTCATATAACTTTGTGCATTCTCAGACTTTTCGCCTTATCCCTAAGACTCATAATGGTTACATTCGAAGCCAACCCTACACCAAGACCGACACCCTGTCTCCAGGATAAGCACGCAAAGTGAAAAGCGGGTTCTTTCATTTGCTTAATCCCTGAGCCAGCGAGCTGAACAAAGCGGTGATAATGTTGTCGGATTGCCTGAGTTTCCATTAAAATGGATCGGATCGATATAAGCACACAAAGGGGGAAGTGCTTACTTATTATGAAACATAAACCACAGATGATGAAAATGCGTTGGTTGGGTGCTGCAGTGGTGTTGTCCCTGTATACCTCATCGGCACTGGCCTTTAACATCGACGATGTCGCAAAACAGGCAAAATCGATGGCAGGCAAGAGCTACGAAGCGCCGAAAAGTAACTTGCCCTCCGTTTTCCGCGACATGAAGTATGCGGACTATCAGCAGATCCAGTTCAATCACGATAAAGCGTACTGGAACAATATTAAGACCCCGTTCAAGCTTGAATTTTATCATCAGGGTATGTACTTCGACACGCCTGTCGCCATCAATGAAGTGACGGCTACAGCGGTACGTAAAATCAAGTACAGCCCGGATTACTTCAATTTTGGCGATGTGCAGCACGACAAAGATACGGTTAAAGACCTGGGCTTCGCAGGCTTCAAAGTGCTTTATCCGATCAACAGCAAAGATAAAAACGACGAAATCGTCAGCATGCTCGGTGCCAGCTACTTCCGCGTTATTGGCGCGGGGCAGGTGTACGGGCTTTCTGCGCGCGGCCTGGCTATTGATACCGCGCTGCCATCAGGTGAAGAATTCCCGCGTTTCCGCGAGTTCTGGATCGAACGTCCAAAACCAACGGATAAACGTCTGACTATCTACGCACTGCTGGATTCCCCGCGTGCAACCGGCGCGTATCGCTTTGTGATTATGCCAGGACGTGACACGGTCGTTGACGTGCAGTCTAAGGTGTATCTGCGCGACAAAGTGGGCAAACTGGGCGTTGCGCCGCTGACCAGTATGTTCCTGTTTGGGCCGAACCAGCCGTCACCGGCGACCAACTTCCGCCCTGAACTGCACGACTCCAATGGTCTCTCTATTCATGCCGGTAACGGTGAGTGGATCTGGCGTCCGCTGAACAACCCGAAACATCTGGCCGTCAGCAGCTTTGCGATGGAAAACCCACAAGGTTTCGGCCTCCTGCAGCGCGGCCGTCAGTTCTCTCGCTTTGAAGATCTGGATGACCGCTACGACCTGCGTCCAAGCGCGTGGGTGACCCCGAAAGGTGACTGGGGTAAAGGGAAGGTTGAACTGGTTGAAATCCCAACCAATGATGAAACCAACGATAACATCGTCGCTTACTGGACGCCGGATCAGCTGCCGGAAGCCGGGAAAGAGATGAACTTCAAATACACGATCACCTTTAGCCGTGACGAAGACAAACTGCATGCGCCGGATAACGCGTATGTCATGCAGACTCGCCGTTCAACGGGTGACGTGAAACAGTCAAACCTTATCCGTCAGCCTGACGGTACCGTCGCTTTCGTGGTGGACTTCACAGGCCAGGACATGAAGAAACTGGCGCCGGATACTGCCGTGACCGCACAGGCCAGCATCGGTGATAACGGTGAAATCGTTGAGAACGCCGTACGCTACAACCCGGTAACGAAAGGGTGGCGTCTGACCCTGCGCGTGAAAGTGAAAGATCCGAAACAGACCACTGAAATGCGCGCTGCGCTGGTCAGCAACGATCAGCCGCTGAGTGAAACCTGGAGCTATCAGCTACCTGCCAATGAATAATACATCTGAATATATTGATGCCATGCCGCTGACGGATATTGAAAAAGCGGCACTGCCTGAGAGCGACATCCGCGCGGTACATGCCGCGCTGGATGGGGAACATCGTCAGTTTTCACGTGATGACGATTCTCCGCTGGGGTCAGTGAAGGCACGTCTGGAGCAGGCATGGCCGGACTCGCTGGCAGAAGGGCAGTTGATTAAAGACGACGAAGGGCGCGATCAGCTTCAGGCGATGCCAAAGGCAACGCGTTCTTCCATGTTCCCCGACCCCTGGCGTACCAACCCGGTTGGCCGCTTCTGGGATCGCCTGCGCGGGCGTGACGTTACGCCTCGTTATCTGTCACGTCTGACGAAAGAAGAGCAGGCCTCCGAACAGAAATGGCGTACCGTGGGGACGATCCGTCGCTACATCCTGCTGCTGCTGACCCTGGCACAGACGGTGGTCGCAACCTGGTACATGAAGACCATTTTGCCTTACCAGGGCTGGGCGCTGATCAACCCGGCAGACATGATGGGCCAGGATATCTGGGTCTCCTTCATGCAACTGCTGCCGTATATCCTGCAAAGTGGCATTCTGCTGCTGTTCGCCGTTCTCTTCTGCTGGGTATCGGCCGGTTTCTGGACCGCGCTGATGGGCTTCCTGCAGCTGCTGATGGGACGAGACAAATACAGCATTTCGGCGTCTACGGTCGGGGATGAACCCCTGAATCCTGAGCACCGTACGGCGCTGATTATGCCTATCTGTAACGAAGACGTTGACCGCGTATTCGCGGGTCTGCGCGCAACCTGGGAGTCCGTTAAGGCAACCGGTAACGCCGCCCATTTCGACGTCTATATCCTGAGCGATAGCTACAATCCGGACATCTGCGTTGCCGAGCAAAAAGCCTGGATGGAGCTGATTGCAGAAGTACAGGGTGAAGGTCAGATCTTCTACCGTCGTCGTCGTCGTCGTGTGAAGCGTAAAAGCGGCAACATTGATGACTTCTGCCGTCGCTGGGGTAACCAGTACAGCTACATGGTGGTGCTCGACGCCGACTCGGTGATGAGCGGTGACTGTCTGAGCGGTCTGGTGCGTCTGATGGAAGCTAACCCGAACGCGGGTATCATCCAGTCTTCGCCAAAAGCGTCCGGCATGGACACGCTTTACGCGCGCTGCCAGCAGTTTGCCACCCGTGTTTACGGGCCGCTGTTTACTGCCGGTCTGCACTTCTGGCAGTTGGGTGAGTCCCACTACTGGGGTCACAACGCCATTATTCGCGTGAAGCCGTTTATTGAGCACTGTGCGCTGGCTCCGCTGCCGGGTGAAGGTTCGTTTGCCGGTTCGATTCTGTCGCACGACTTCGTGGAAGCGGCGTTGATGCGTCGTGCAGGGTGGGGCGTCTGGATTGCCTACGATCTGCCTGGCTCCTATGAAGAACTGCCGCCGAACCTGCTGGATGAACTTAAGCGTGACCGCCGCTGGTGTCACGGGAACCTGATGAACTTCCGTCTGTTCCTCGTCAAAGGGATGCACCCGGTTCACCGTGCGGTATTCCTGACCGGCGTAATGTCTTATCTGTCCGCGCCGCTGTGGTTTATGTTCCTGGCGCTGTCCACGGCTCTGCAGGTGGTGCATGCGCTGACGGAGCCGCAGTACTTCCTGCAACCGCGTCAGCTGTTCCCGGTGTGGCCACAGTGGCGTCCGGAACTGGCGATCGCGCTGTTTGCCTCCACCATGGTGCTGCTGTTCCTGCCAAAGCTGCTCAGTATCATTCTGATCTGGTGCAAGGGCTCAAAAGAGTATGGCGGTTTCTGCCGGGTAACGGTTTCACTGCTGCTGGAAGTGCTGTTCTCCGTGCTGCTGGCGCCGGTACGTATGCTGTTCCATACCGTGTTTGTGGTTAGCGCGTTCCTGGGCTGGGAAGTGGTCTGGAACTCACCGCAGCGTGACGATGACTCCACGCCATGGGGTGAAGCCTTTATGCGTCACGGCTCGCAGCTGCTGCTGGGTCTGGTGTGGGCTGCAGGGATGGCATGGCTGGATCTGCGCTTCCTGTTCTGGCTGGCGCCGATCGTCTTCTCGCTGATCCTGTCGCCGTTTGTGTCGGTCATTTCAAGCCGCTCAACGGTTGGCCTGCGTACCAAGCGCTGGAAACTGTTCCTGATCCCGGAAGAGTATTCACCGCCGCAGGTGCTGGTGGATACCGACAAGTATCTGGAGCAGAACCGCAGTCGTACGCTGGATGATGGCTTTATGCACGCGGTGTTTAACCCGTCGTTTAACGCCCTCGCAACGGCTATGGCTACCGCGCGTCACCGTGCCAGTAAGGTGCTGGAGATTGCCCGCGATCGTCACGTTGAGCAGGCGCTGAACGAAACGCCAGAAAAACTTAACCGCGACCGTCGTCTGGTGCTGTTAAGCGATCCGGTGACCATGTCGCGTTTACACTACCGTGTCTGGTCGTCCCCGGAGCGATACTCGTCGTGGGTGAACTACTACAACGATCTGAAGCTTAACCCGCTGGCGCTGAAGGCGAAGTAAGTGGCTACGTGGGCGGGTAAGCAATGTGCCGCCCGACAGATAAAATACCGGCTTAATCGCCGGTATTTTTTTAGAGGTAACGGATGAAAATAATCATCGTCGTCATGATGGCATGTCTGCTGAGTGGCTGTGGCAGCATCATCAGTCGCACCATTCCAGGGCAGGGCCACGGGAATCAGTATTATCCGGGCGTGAAATGGGATGTCCGGGATTCCGCATGGCGCTACCTTACGGTGCTCGATCTGCCGTTCTCGCTGATTTTCGACACGCTATTGCTGCCCATCGATGCCAGCCACGGCCCCTACGAGTAGCGGAAATTAACGCTCGTCCCACTCATCAGCTGCCGTCTGACCTTCTTCTGTATCCAGTGGTGGCTCGAGCTGGAATTCGCCCTCATCCCACTCATGCAGGGTGTTTTCTTCCAGCCACTCCTGACGCAACTCAATTTCATCATAGTCGCCATCAAAGACGGCCTGGGCACCTTCACCGCTCAGGATCGGCAAACATTCGCCTTCTTCGCCTTCGTCAGCGAAGAATTCGGCCTGCCACATAATATCCCCATCCTGCAGGACATACTTTTGGATATTGAGTTGTTGCACGTCAGCATCTTCTTCGTCAACGCCGGGATTATCGGCGAGGAACTCTTCACGAGCGGCATCAATAGCTTCTTCCAGCGTGGCGTACATGGTCATTGGTGTCTCCCTGTTTTCCAGAAGGTTTCAGGGAAAGAATAGCTGAATATCTGATTCTGCAAGTATGAATGCAAAAATAAGCCGTCACGCATTCGTCTTATTCAGCCACTGGCCGTAATGTCCGGGATAAGCTGAACCATGAATAAATAGCATTAAACAGCACCACGCCTGCCGTGACGATAAAGACGGCGCGGAAACCGAAGCTGGCAGAGATCCCGGCACCCACCAGCGGGCCGGTAACGTTGCCGATGTCGCGAAATGACTGGTTGTAGCTAAATATACGTCCGGCGATTTGGTTGGTTGAGTTGTAGACCAGCAAGGTCTGAACAGCGGGCAGTAACGCGCCGTCGGCAGCGCCCAGCAGGAAACGCAGCAGCCCCAGTTGCCACGGGGATTGCACCATCGACATCGGGATAAGCAGCAGGACGGAGATCACCAGGGCACAGAGCAGGATCTTTTCCGGCCCCACGCGATCTCCCAGTTTGCCCAGCCTTGGGGCGCTGAGCAGAGCCGCCACCCCGGGTACTGACGCAATCAGGCCGCTGATAAAGGCAATATTGCTAACGTTGCCCGCCAGATCGCGAACGTAGAGCGTCAGAATCGGGGCAATCGAACCGGTCGCAACCTGAATAATCAGGGTGGTGACAAACAGACTCAGTACCAGTCTGGGGTTCTTAAGTGAAGCCAGCACATCCCGCGCGTGGAGCATCTCTTTTTTGGCGACGGGCGTGAAGTGTTCGCGAATGCAGATCAGCGTGACGATAAAGCAGAGGAACAGCACGCTGGCAGTAATGAAAAACACCGGGCGCAGACCATAGCTGTCCGCCAGCAAGCCGCCGGCCAGAGGCCCCAGTAATGCGCCGCTCACGCCACCGGTTGAGAGCGTCCCGAGCGCCCAGCCGCTTTTATGACGCGGAATTTGGGTGGCGATCAGCGCATTAGCATTGGGGATAAATCCCCCCAGCAGGCCAAGCAAGGCGCGCAAAATCAGAAACTGCCAGACGTTCTGTGCCACGCCCATCAACGCCATGATAATGGCCATCCCCAGCGCCGAGCGCAGCAGCATGATTTTGCGCCCTTTACGGTCGGCAAGGCCGCCCCAGAACGGCGAAGCAATGGCGGAGAAGAGGAAAGTGATGCTGAACACCAGACCAGACCACATATTGAGCGCACTGTGACCCGTCACGCCCAGTTGTTCAACATACAGGGGCAGAAAGGGCATCACGAGGCTAAACGCCGCGCCGGTAAGAAAACAGCCGAGCCAGGCAACCGTGAGGTTACGTTTCCAGTTTATGGGGGCATCTGAGGGTGACATAACAATCCGCGTAATAAGGGTGCAGAACACCGTAAGGCATGAAGTAATAAGCCTGCTAATTATGCGCCCGGGTTATGATTGCCGCAATGAGGAAGAGCTTTTAAAGCTAAAACAGGTAGCGGCCCGTAGGGCCGCAGGGGGTTAATAGCGGGACGGCGTGCCTTCTGGCCGCGTTTTAAAGCGACGGTGGAGCCACATATACTGTTCCGGCGCGAGCATTATGCACTTCTCGACAATGCCATTCATCCAGTGCGCGGTGGTTTCTGCATCGGTCAGCGGCGGGGCCAGTTCCGGTTCCAGCATAATTAATTCGTAACCAGAACCATCCGGTTTGCGACGTGGAACAAACGGAACGATGGCGGCTTTGGACATGCGCGCCAGCATCCAGGTACCGGTGGTGGTGGCCGCCTCCTGAACGGCGAAAAACGGCACAAATACGCTGGACTGCGGACCGTAGTCGTGATCGGGGGCGTACCAGACCACTTCACCTGATTTGAGGGCGCGGATCATCCCCTTCAGATCCTTACGGTCGATCATACTTTTATTGGAACGCATACGGCCATTGGTCTGGATGAGATCGATAACCGGGTTATCGTTAGGACGATAAACACCAATGCCGGGCGCCTGCATACCGAACATACGGGCACCGATTTCCAGGGTCAGAAAGTGTACGCCAATCAGCAGCACCCCCGTCTGGTTTGCCTGCAGCGTATGCACGGGCTCCATGCCCGTTCCGGCAACAACGCTCCAGCGCGCCATGCGTTTATCCGGCCAGAACCACGCCATTCCTGTCTCCATCAGCCCCATGCCGACAGATTCGAAATTCTTTGTCACCATGTCATGACGTTCTGACTCGCTCATCTGCGGGAAGCACAGCTCAAGGTTGCGGTATGCAATCCTGGCGCGACGTTTCATAAACGTTTGCGCAAGACGACCCAAACATTTGCCCAGACGGAAAATAACAGGGTAGGGGAGTTGGACCAGAAGCCATAAAAAGCCAATGCCAAGCCAGGTCAACCAATAGCGGGGATGCATAAGGGCGACAGTAAATTTCGGTAACTGGGTCATGTCTGTCCTGTGTTCTAACGTCCTGAAGGGCTTAGTGTCTCATTTTTTACTACATAGCCAAAATGTCTGTTGTCGAAACGCGTACTTATGCAGCAATTGTTATGACGAATAGTTCAGGCTGACAGAAATGTAGCGTAAATTGTGTGGATGTAAATTGTTATTGTTTGCTATATGATGCCGACCGATTTTACTTTCTCAATAACGATTGCAGGACTTGTACACCATGCCAGTGTTACACAACCGCGTATCGAATGAGATGTTGAAAGCGCGTATGTTGGCTGAAACCGAACCGCGCACGACCATCTCATTCTATAAATACTTCACGATCAACGATCCGCAAGCGACCCGCGATGAACTTTATAAAGCCTTCACAGCGCTGAATGTGTTCGGGCGCGTCTATCTGGCGCGTGAAGGTATCAATGCCCAGATCAGCATCCCGGAAAGCAACGTGAGCGCCTTCCGCGATTTTCTCTACGGCTTCGACCCGGCACTGAACGGCTTACGCCTGAACATTGCCCTGGACGATGACGGTAAATCATTCTGGGTGCTGCGCATGAAAGTGCGTGAGCGCATCGTGGCAGACGGCATTGACGACCCGGAATTCAACCCGGCCGACGTGGGGGAATACCTGAAGGCGGCGGAAGTCAATGCGATGCTTGATGACCCGGACGCGGTATTCATCGATATGCGTAACCACTACGAATATGAAGTGGGCCATTTCGAGAACGCAATGGAAATCCCGGCCGATACCTTCCGCGAGCAGCTGCCGAAAGCGGTTGAGATGATGCAGGAACATAAAGATAAGAAAATCGTTATGTACTGCACCGGCGGCATCCGCTGTGAAAAGGCCAGCGCGTGGATGAAACATAACGGGTTCAATAAGGTCTGGCATATCGAAGGCGGTATCATCGAGTATGCCCGCCGTGCCCGTGAGCAGGGATTACCGGTACGTTTTATTGGTAAAAACTTCGTCTTTGATGAGCGAATGGGTGAGCGTATTTCAGAGGACGTGATTGCCCACTGCCACCAGTGCGGCGCACCGTGCGACACCCATACCAACTGTAAAAATGACGGATGTCATCTGCTGTTTATTCAGTGCCCGGCGTGTGCGGAGAAGTTTAACGGCTGCTGCAGCGAACTGTGCAGTGAAGAGAGCATGCTGCCGGAAGAAGAGCAGCGCCGCCGTCGTGCGGGTCGTGAAAACGGCAATAAGATTTTTAATAAATCGCGTGGCCGACTGAACACCAAACTCGGCATTCCTGACCCGGAATAAGCATAACGCCCGGCAACGTAAAACCCTGCCGGGCGTGTTTATTATGACTTCTGCTGTACACCTTCAACAGAAATAATCAGCTCCACGTCCTGAGAGGCCGGGCCCAAATCCGTGGTGATATTAAAATCTTTCAGATGAATTTTGCCTGCCGCTTCAAAGCCTGCACGTTTTCCACCCCAGGGATCATCGCCCTGACCCAGTAATTTGGCGTCGAGGGTGACCGGTTTGGTGACACCATTGAGTGTCAGATTGCCGGTAATATTCAGCTTATCGCCCTCTTTCTTCACTTCCGTCGACGCGAAGGTTGCCTGTGGGAATTTCGATACATTCAGGAACTCTGCACTACGCAAATGTTTATCGCGCTCAGCATGGTTCGTGTCGACGCTGTTTGTATTAATGGTCACATTGACCTTATCGGCGGCAGGATTTTTATCGTCAAAGGTGAATGTGCCGTCAAAATCCTTAAAGGTACCGTACAGCCAGCTATATCCCAGGTGCTGAATACGGAAATTGACGAAGGCATGCTGGCCTTCTTTATCAATTTTATAATCAGCCGCCACGGCCGAGCCGGTGGTGAATAACAGAGAACCCAGTGCGATACCCAGCAGGTGTTTTTTCATTTTATGCTCCAGAGTCAACTGACGAACGGCCAAGCATGCGCTTTAGCGTATCGTCTTTATCGATGAAATGGTGTTTAAGGGCGGCAAGCCCGTGCAGCACAGAGAGGATGACCACACTCCATGCCAGCCAGAGATGAACCACGCCTGCGGTATCGGCCTGAACCCCCGCGTCAGAGAGCGTGGCCGGCACCTCAAACAGGCCAAAGACGCTAATCGGCTTGCCGTCTGCAGTTGAAATGAGATAGCCGCTAATCAGAATCGCGAACAACAGGAGATAGAGGGCAATATGAGCGGCCACAGCGCTGACACGCGTCAGTTTACTGTGGGTTTTAGGCGCGGCAGGCGGCGGGGAAATATGACGCCAGATCACGCGAATAACCAATGCCATCATCAGCAGGACGCCGATGCTCTTATGCAGCTCTGGTGCCTGGTGATACCAGCCGTCGTAATAACTGAGCGTCACCATCCACAGTCCCAGTCCGAACATCGCATAAACGGTGAGGGCAACTATCCAGTGCAAAAACATGGATATTATTCCGTAGCGCTGAGAGGAGTTACGCAATTGCATCAGAATGACCATTCATGAATTAACAGAATAGTAAAAATGAACGGGAATAAATGATATTGCAACTGAAATAACTGGATATCGTTTTTTAATTTTCTTATTTCAGCGGTTTTGAAAATGATCCGCAAATGTAATTCAATGGCTTCGTCCAAGGCGCAATAAACAGCCGGAGTGAAGGTTAAATCAACCTAAAGTAATGTCAGAAATTGTCAGTAATGCCTTTCAGTAAAATACAATGTAAATAATATCAATGAGTGCCAGTAACGCCCACAATAAAATATAGAGCATAAAATGCTCACGAATGTTGTTGATAAGAAAGCTAACGATCCTGCGCATAACGTCCCGTTTTGATGTGAAGAACGGGCCCCGGACGTCCGGAGCCCGCGGCGGATTATCGGTTAAAACGCGAAAGTGAGAAGGGGGTAAGATCAAACTGCGGTGCGATACCCTGGGCAAACTGCGCGGCGATTTCACCCAGTACAGAGGCGAACTTGAAGCCATGACCGCTCAGGCCGGTGACGAGCAGCGTGTTGTCATGCCCCGGCAGGGTGTCGATGATAAAGTCTTCGTCCGGTGTATTGTCGTAGGTGCAGGCTGCACCATAAAGTAAGCCACCCACGCCCGGCAGAATATTACGCAGGAACGAGAAGGCTTCGGAGCCATCTTGCGGGTATGCACCAAACGGTTTGCGCTCTTCAGGCGAAGAGATCGCCTGCCCACCATTGTGTTTGCCGATTTTGAGCGCGTCTTTCTCAGACGGGAAGCCGTAAAACTGATCGCCGTTCGGTAACTCGCCGGTGAACGCCGGGAATTTATTCTGCGCACTGTAACGACCATCCGACTGGAACCACGAGAAGACCTTGCGCACCGGCTGAACGGGCAGGTCTGGCAACAGACGGGTGACCCAGGTCCCTGCGCTAACCAGCAGACGGGACGCTGAATATTCTCCATCCGCAGTGGTGACCGTAACGCCGTCAGCGTGATGGGTAAGGGATTCAACCGGGCAGTTGAAGAGCTGAGCGCAGCCCGCTTTTTCTGCAAGACCGATCCAGGTTTTGATGGCCGTTTCACAGTGCAGGACCCCGGAGTTGGCTTCAAACAGACCGATATAATCGTCCGGGACGGTGATCTCTGGCCAGCGGCTCATGATGCCCGCCGCGTCCAGTTTCTCAACGTCAAGGTTGAACGCTTTCGCACTCTGTTCCACGTTGGCCAGAAAATCAGAGCTCGCCGGGCCAAGGTTGATGACACCCGTGCGTTCGAAAATGCGCTCTTCGGTCAGTTTGGCCAGTTCATCCCACAGTGTCTGGGCGCGGAGCACCAGCGGAACATAGCGCTCGCCTTCACCATAGGCGTGGCGAATGAGTCGGGTGTCGCCATGATGGCTCCCCTCCGCATGCGGAGGCAGATGGGCATCGATCATCAGGACCTTCAGACCCGCTTGCGTTGCGTAATAACCTGCGGCAGAACCTACGGATCCGCTACCCATTATGATTAAGTCGTATCTCATATGCATCTCTTGAATTCACGCTTTGTTAGCAGAGTAATTAACTATGCAGGCTGATACAAGGGAGAAATAAATAAGGCACCCGACGGGTGCCTGTTGAGTGAAGAATAGGTATAAAACTAGTGCCGTTTATACTCATTTTCCTGATAGTCACCAGATTCTATTTTGGCAATACCTGCTTCTAAAATAGAAATAAACTGGCGCGCGACGTCTGTTGTAAGCCACAGCGTCTGTCCAACTTCCGCTTCTTCACGGTTGAGTTGATTCGGGGTCTGGTAGTGCAAACGCAGCATCAGCGCATCGTAGCTATCTACGGTGCTGATATCCCAGCCTACAAGCGGATGGGTCTGGATGACTTCACTATTCTTTTCCATTATAACCCCCTTAATGCGTGTTAGAAGACAACGGCTCTGAGGTTCAATGCATGTTTTTCTGAAAGCATCTTCAGTATACAAGTAATAAGGGTTCCGAAGGGAAAAATAAACAGTTGGCAACACATTTTTCTGCTTTTTAGGATTGTTCGAACAATAAAACACCATCTTGTTCACGATTTTTAAATCTGATGCCGAATTAATTTGAACTAACAGGATTTCAGGCGAAAAAAAGCCGGGGCGACCCGGCAAAAAAGAACAATGAGGGAGCAAGATTAATCTGTGATGAACCAGTCATCGGCACTTTCCCACGTTTCCTGCAGGATTTCGCTGATTCGGTCTTTATCTTCTTTCGCGCCACCGATGACGGAGAGGTTGTTTGCCGCCGCGTAACGAACCGTTACGGCGCCCGCATTTTCAGGAAAAGTGTTGTTAATACGGCGGGATAATTCACCGGCCAGCGCATCAAGTGCGCCAGCAGGCAGAACGGTTGTTTTGGCTATGGTGACTTCAATACGCATAAATGCCCCCTGTGTAATATACTGTTTATTTATACAGGCATATTATCGTTTTGACAACAAGGGGCATTGTTTTTTTTAGCGTTTTACCGTCCAGTTGACGGTTTCACCCGCCAGGAATGGGATCAGCGTGTCATCCGTCAGTGGAATGGCCTCGTCCACCTGGCTCTCTTTGCGTTCCAGCTCAATAAAGGTGTCGTTGACCGGCAGCCCGTAGAAGCGTGGTCCGTTGAGCGAGCAGAAGGCCTCGAAGTGCTGCAGGGCATTCATCTCTTCAAACACGGTCGCGTAGCTGGCGAGCGCCGTCGGGGCATTGAAACAGCCTGCGCAACCGCAGCTTGCCTCTTTGCGATGGCGTGCATGAGGGGCGGAATCCGTGCCGAGGAAGGCGCGGGAGAAGCCGCTGGCAACGAGTTCACGCAGCGCCTGCTGGTGGATGTTACGTTTCAGGATTGGCAGGCAATAGAGATGCGGACGTACACCGCCAACCAGCATGTGGTTGCGGTTAAACATCAGGTGCTGTGGCGTAATGGTGGCGGCAATCAG
Source organism: Enterobacter cloacae complex sp. R_G8 (assembly GCF_024599795.1). Lineage (NCBI taxonomy): Bacteria > Pseudomonadati > Pseudomonadota > Gammaproteobacteria > Enterobacterales > Enterobacteriaceae > Enterobacter > Enterobacter cloacae complex sp. R_G8. Next base: position 3,302,677 of record NZ_CP102246.1, on the reverse strand, counting down.
CTCATTGCCATCGCGGACATATTCCGCTGCATCTTTAGTGGTGATGTGTTCAAACACCACTTTAAGCGCAGGAAGGCGCTGGCGCAGCGGCTCCATCACGGTTTCGATAAAGCGGGCTTCACGGTCGAAGATATCAATCTCGGCGTGGGTCACTTCACCGTGTACCAGCAGCGGCATGCCCAGTTTCTGCATGCGCTCCAGAACCGGCATGATGGCGTCAATGCTGGTGACACCGTGGCTGGAGTTGGTGGTGGCGTTAGCCGGGTAGAGTTTCGCCGCGGTGAACACGCCTTCGTTAAAGCCGCGTTCCACTTCATTCGGATCGAGGGAGTCGGTCAGATAGCAGGTCATCAGCGGGGTGAAATTATGTCCCGCCGGCACGGCATCAAGAATTCGCTGGCGATACGCCATAGCGGCATCAACGGTGGTGACTGGTGGCACCAGGTTAGGCATGACAATCGCGCGGCCATAAATTTCGCTGGTATACGGCACGACGGTTTTCAGCATATCGCCATCACGCAGATGGATATGCCAGTCGTCAGGGCGGCGGATTTTTAGAACCTGGGGTTGTGCAGTCATGGAAGCTCCGGCTTGTCAGGAATCAGTCATAAGGATGGCTGTTTTTGCCGGACACAAATCATAAGCGGAAACGTTTTCGTTTGCACACTTTTCCGTAAAAAAAAGGGCGCTTTTGCGCCCCTTCAGGTTAATCGGTGAAAGGAATGACGATCTCTCCCGGTTTCACCTCTATTCCTTTGGCATATTTTTTCGCGAGCGCCTCACCCTTGCTCTTGTCTTCACTTAAGACATACGCAGGCTGCTGGTTAAAGTAGTTGCGCAGCGACTGGTTCAGATAGGGCATCAGAGTCTGCATAACCGGTTTCATCTTATCCGGGGAAACCTCCGCATCGACCACTTCCATCTCCTGCAGGAAAATGGCCCCTTTCTCTTTGTTAAAGACCGGCAGCGCCTTGAGCTTCAGCTTAATGTTGGCTTTCTGGTTGCCGAAGAGGGAGGTCATATCGAGATTGGCATCCCCGGCGAGGGTGACTTTATTCGGCTCTTCGCGTCCAATCTGACTGGTCAGGTTGCTGAGGACGATATGCGCATCGGCAAGCCCCGGTACACCAATGTCTTTTGAAAAGTTGTTATGTTTTTCCAGCGCCTGATTAATTTCCTGCTCACTGACGGTGTATTGCGTAAGCTGGTTACAACCTACCAGCAGGCCGCTGACAATGAATGCGGCGGCAATGACAATTTTTTTCATAGTGTTCCTCAACGAAAAATCGGCGCTACTGTCCTGTTACGCCAGTATGTCAGGGTGAAATAGCAGAAACCAGCAGAAAAAACTGATAATGACGGCGGGGGACCCCCGCCGGAGAGAGGGTTATGCGCCAGGTTCGAGCATGCCGCTCGCGCTGCGCTTCTGGCTGAATTGCCACCACAGCGCAAGGAGCGTCATAAAACCGACCACGCCGAGCATCATCCATGGCAGTTCCGGTTGACTCAACGCTTTACCTGCATCAAACAGCCAGCCGCCGCCGGCGTAGCCTAAGGCACCGCCAAAGGCCAGCCCCAGGCGACTGAACCCCATATAACTGCCGCGAGCACGCGCGTCGGCAAGCGAAGCGCTCAGCGTTTCACGTGCCGGTTCGGCAATGATCGAGCCGATATAGAATGTGCAAATCAGCGTAAATAGCTGCTGGAGTGAGTTCACCAGCCCGATGGGCATCATGCTGAGTGTCATCAGTAACAGGCCGGCCATCAGGCGATGCTCCAGGCGAAAACGTCGTTCGCTCCAGCGGGCAATCGGGTACAGCAGGGTCAGGGAAAGACAGGCTTCAATGGCGTACATCCATTTTACCGCGCCAGGCGTGCCCGCGATGTCGTTCACTATGATCGGGAGCATTAGCATTACCTGAACGGCCAGCATGTAGTAACCCGTCAGGGTCAGCACGTAAGTAACGAAGCGTTTGTCACGCAGGACGCGGCCAAGTCCTTCACGCACCGGGGCTTTGACCGTCGACAGTTTCCAGGCCGGCAGGAACAGGGCATTAAAGAGGGCGCACAGAATAAATAACACCGCGCCCGCTGCGCAGACCAGACGGAAGTCGTACTGCAGCAGCCAGCTTCCCAGCAGTGCGCCGATCACCGCTCCGGCACTGTCCTGCATCATCAGAATCGAGAAGAAGCGTCCCCGGTGCTGCGGGCGAATGAGCTTAACCACCAGCGCGGTGCGCGGTGGATCAAACAGGGTGCCGCCGATACCGGAGAGGAAGCAGGAGAACCACAGCAGCCAGGGCTCCTGAGCAATCGCCATGGTGGCGAAGCCTGCCGCGCGCAGCAGCATACCGGTTACGATCATCGGTTTGGCACCAAAGCGGTCGGCTATGGCGCCACCAAACACGCCCAGACCCTGCTGGACAAACTGGCGTAACCCCAGCGCGATACCGACCATCAGTGCCGCCCAGCCCATTTGATCGACAAAGCGGATCGAAATAAGCGGAAACACCACAAAAAAGCCGAGCACGACCAGCATGTTATCGACGAGCAGGAAATATTTACCCAGGCTCCTGGCCTGTGATACGCGGGACATTTTCCCTCCAGGGAAAACAGGATGGTGAGCACGCTAACATTCTGCGGTGTCGCCACGTTTTTTCCCACCCCTGCACGTGACAATATTTTTTTATCAAAAGAGCGCTTTGATAGAGAGTTCTCATCGAAAAATGTGAAAAGAGGTCAAAATGGTATGTCACTGTTTTCACAGACGGCACAGGCGCAGGTATAGTAAAGCTAATGGGTAAGCAGAAGTGACGGGAAGGAGTGGTATCGATGTTTGGCTATCGCAGTAATGTGCCAAAAGTGCGTCTGACAACGGACAGGCTGGTCGTTCGTCTGGTGCATGAGCGTGATGCCTGGCGTCTGGCGGATTATTACGCCGAGAATCGCCAGTTTTTAAAACCCTGGGAACCCGTTCGGGATGAGAGCCATTGCTACCCTTCCGGCTGGCAGGCGCGCCTCAGCATGATTGCCGAATTCCACAAGCAGGGTAGTGCGTTCTATTTCGCGCTGCTGGATCCGGAGGAAAAAGAGATCATCGGCATTGCCAACTTTTCCAACGTGGTGCGCGGATCGTTTCACGCCTGTTACCTCGGCTACTCCATCGGCCAGAAATGGCAAGGACAAGGGCTGATGTATGAGGCGTTAACGGTAGCGATCCGTTATATGCAGCGCACCCAACATATCCATCGCATTATGGCGAACTACATGCCGCATAATCAGCGCAGCGGTAATTTGCTGGCGCGATTAGGGTTTGAGAAAGAAGGTTACGCTAAAGATTATCTGCTGATCGACGGAGAATGGCGTGACCACGTTCTGACGGCATTAACCACCCGGGACTGGACTGCAGGCCGCTAAGGAGAAGAGATGAAATATCAGTTAAGCGCGACAGAAGCGCGTGTTATTGGCTGCTTGCTGGAAAAACAGGTCACCACGCCGGAGCAATATCCGCTCTCCGTCAATGCCGTGACGATGGCGTGTAATCAGAAAACCAACCGTGAGCCGGTGATGAATCTCGGCGAGCACGAGGTGCAGGACATTCTTGACGAGCTGGTTAAACGCCATTACCTGCGTACCGTCAGCGGTTTCGGTAACCGCGTGACCAAGTATGAGCAGCGATTTTGTAATTCAGAGTTCGGCGATCTGAAGCTGAGTGCCGCCGAGGTGGCGGTGATCACCACGCTGTTACTGCGCGGGGCGCAAACGCCGGGTGAACTGCGTACCCGGGCTTCCCGCATGCATGAGTTCGCCGATATGCAGGAGGTTGAGCAGACCCTGGATGGGCTTGCCACTCGTGACGACGGCCCTTACGTGGTGCGTCTGGCGCGTGAGCCGGGTAAACGCGAAAGCCGTTATATGCATCTCTTCAGTGGTGAAATTGATATTTCAGTTAAGTCCGTTGCAGCCGATATCACTGCTGGAGAGGACGATTTGGTTGCCCGCGTAGAGGCGCTGGAAGACGAGGTCGCCGGGCTGAAACAGCGTCTGGACGCATTGCTGGCACATTTGGGAGATTGACGGTGAAAAAATTACGCGTTGGCGTGGTGGGGCTGGGGGGAATTGCACAAAAAGCCTGGCTGCCTGTTCTGGGGGCGGCGACGGACTGGACGCTGCAAGGCGCGTGGTCGCCCACCCGTGAAAAGGCCGAGCGGATCTGCGAAACCTGGCGCATGCCGTATGCGGCATCGCTTCAGGATCTGGCTCGCGAATGCGATGCGGTGTTTGTACATACCTCTACAGCAACACATTATCAGGTGGTCAGCGAGTTGTTGAATGCCGGTGTGCACGTCTGTGTCGATAAACCGCTGGCAGAAAACGTTCAGGATGCCGAACGGCTGATCGAGCTGGCGGCGCGCAAAAAACTGACGCTGATGGTGGGTTTTAACCGCCGTTTTGCGCCGCTTTACCAGCAGTTGAAGGCACAGTCTGGTGCGCTCGCGTCCCTGCGAATGGACAAGCACCGCACCGACAGCATCGGTCCGAACGATCTGCGCTTTACCCTTCTGGATGATTACCTGCACGTGGTGGACACCGCGCTCTGGCTGACGGGCGGGCAAGCCCAGCTTAAAAGCGGCACCCTGTTGACCAACGAACAGGGCCAGATGGTTTACGCTGAGCATCATTTTGCCATTGAGCATCTGCAGATCACCACCAGCATGCATCGTCGGGCCGGCAGTCAGCGGGAGTCTGTGCAGGCGGTCACTGACGGTGCCCTGTATGACATTACCGACATGCGCGAGTGGCGTGAAGAGAAGGGCAATGGCGTAGTCACACTCCCGGCGCCTGGCTGGCAAAGCACTCTGGAGCAGCGCGGCTTTGCCGGATGCGCCCGTCACTTTATCGCCTGCGTGCAAAATCAGACGGTTCCGGAAACATCCGGTGAGCAGGCTATCATGGCACAACGCATTGTGGAGCGGCTCTGGCGCGAAGCCATGAGCGAATAACTTGCTGTAACATCTGCGGATAGTAATTCGTTGAAATCGGGTTAGACTAAGCGCCGCTTGTTGGCTTTGCCGGGTGGCGCTTTCGCTTACCCGTCCTGGAAATCCGTATGGTTCTGGAAATTCACGTTAATGAACTTATTAAAATCGCTGGCGGCAGTCAGCTCGATGACCATGTTTTCCCGCGTGCTGGGTTTTGCGCGCGATGCGATTGTAGCAAGAGTATTTGGTGCAGGGATGGCAACGGACGCCTTTTTCGTCGCGTTCAAACTGCCAAATTTATTACGTCGTATTTTTGCTGAGGGGGCATTTTCCCAGGCGTTTGTTCCTATTCTGGCGGAATATAAAAGCAAGCAGGGTGAAGACGCGACGCGTGTATTTGTCGCGTACGTTTCCGGCCTGCTGACGCTGGCACTGGCGATCGTGACGGTACTGGGGATGCTGGCTGCACCCTGGGTGATTATGGTGACGGCGCCTGGCTTTGCGGACTCGGCAGATAAATTTGCCCTGACCTCCCAACTGCTGCGTATTACCTTTCCTTATATCCTGCTGATTTCGCTGGCCTCGCTGGTGGGGGCGATCCTCAATACCTGGAACCGCTTCTCCGTTCCGGCCTTTGCGCCAACGTTCCTTAACATCAGTATGATTGGCTTTGCGCTGTTCGCTGCACCCCATTTCAACCCGCCAGTGCTGGCGCTGGCCTGGGCGGTGACGGTGGGCGGTGTGTTACAGCTGGCGTATCAGCTGCCACACCTGAAGAAAATCGGTATGCTGGTTCTGCCGCGGATTAATTTCCGTGACGCCGGTGCGATGCGCGTAATGAAGCAGATGGGGCCTGCCATTCTCGGGGTTTCGGTCAGCCAGATCTCGCTTATCATTAACACCATCTTTGCCTCTTTCCTCGTGTCCGGCTCGGTTTCCTGGATGTACTACGCTGACCGTCTGATGGAGTTTCCGTCCGGGGTGCTGGGCGTGGCGCTGGGGACCATCCTGCTGCCGTCGCTGTCGAAAAGTTTTGCCAGCGGCAATCACGATGAGTATTGCCGCCTGATGGACTGGGGACTGCGTCTCTGTTTCCTGCTGGCGCTGCCAAGCGCAGTGGCGCTGGGTATTCTGGCCAAACCGCTGACGGTATCACTCTTCCAGTACGGGAAATTCACCGCTTTTGACGCGTCCATGACGCAGCAAGCGCTGATTGCCTACTCGGTCGGGTTGATGGGGCTGATCGTCGTTAAAGTGCTGGCGCCCGGGTTCTACTCGCGCCAGAACATCAAAACGCCGGTGAAAATTGCCATTGTGACGCTGATTATGACCCAGCTGATGAACCTGGCCTTTATTGGCCCGCTGAAGCACGCTGGCCTGGCCTTGTCTATTGGTCTTGCGGCCTGTCTCAACGCCGGGCTGTTGTACTGGCAGTTGCGTAAGCAGGATATCTTCACGCCGCAGCCGGGATGGCGGAGTTTCCTCGTGCGTCTGATCGTTGCGGTGCTGGTCATGTCTGCGGCGTTGCTTGGTATGCTGCATGTGATGCCGGAATGGTCCCAGGGCACCATGCCTTACCGTCTGATGCGGCTGATGGCCGTCGTGGGTGTCGGGGTTGTGGCTTACTTTGCGACGCTCGCGGTACTGGGCTTTAAAGTGAAAGAGTTTGCCCGCCGTACGGCATAAACGCCAAAAGGGGAGTTCACCTTAGGGTGCTCCCCACTGCATGATTTGTCGCACAGGCTTCAAATCGAAATCTTTTTCCCGCCCGTAACACGAGCCGTTGACGTTTGACCATCCGCACCATACAGCCCGGGCTCTTTATGCGGCTTTAACACGTCAAGCGCTTGCTGATTACGCTCAATCTGTCCTTCCAGCAGCCAGCCATTGTGCTGGTTGAGATCGCGCAGATGCTGGGTTTTTTCTGTAATGGTCTGCCAGCGTTCTACAATATCGTCATTCGCACTGCGCTTAGGATCTTGCTCAGCGCGACGCTGCTGTTCCAGATAATCCAGCGTCGCCAGAAGCGAACTCTTATCTTCCGTAATACGCTGCAACGCGCTGCCGTTAATTTGACCGGAAGAGAGGTGCTGTTGCTCCGCGTCCATGACCGTTTTCAGGTCGTTCAGGACAACCGTCATGTGATCCAGTATTTCTGACAGTCGACTCATACGGTTAGTTACTCTGTAAGAAACTCTGTGCTTCCTGAATCAGGGCATCAGCAATTTTGCTGGTATCCATTTTCAGTTCACCGTTACGAATAGCCGTTTTCAGCGCTTCAACACGTTCCATATTGATATCGCTGCTGCCTGGCTGCATCAGTTTTGCCTGGGCATCGCTCAGGGTTACGCTGGTGCTGTTAGACGTTGACGGTTTTTCCAGACGCGTTTTCTGCGGCATAGCGTCATTCGTTTCGCGAGGCTGTACAGCGCCTACCGGCTTCAGGGCTGATGTACGATCAATGCTCATAGTGTTGTCCTCATCGAGGGTTCGCGGCGTTGGCGCCTGATATCATCATTAGTTGATTATTTATCGGCAGTCGCAGCGATTTCTTTAAAAAGATTATAGGTTAATCAGAATATTCCCATCAGAATCGACGGTTCCGCTAACCACCTGGCCTGAGGACATCCTGACGCGGGCATTTTGCGCCACTGCGGCATTGTTTAATGCCTTCCCTTCACTGTTTATCTGAAAACCATCGCCGTTGGCCACCACCATCACCTGCTGACCCGCTTTAACCCGCCATGCCTGACGCAGCATGGAGAGCTGTATCGGCTGGCCTGGCGCGACATCACGCAGGCTGACGGCATCCTGCGCCTGGTTAATCTCAAGCATCGTGCGTGGAGGAAGCTGATCCAGACGGCCACGTTTCAGGGTCACGCTGTTAGCCTGCAACACGCTGCCGCGTGCGATGGGGACAGCGGCAACAACATAATTGCCCGTTGCCTGTACCGCAACCTGTAAATAGCGTTTTTCTCCCGGGCAGCGCGCCAGCACGTTCACGTTCCCCCACAGTTTTGTGGTGCCCGTTACGCTGAACGACGGCTGTTCGCAGGAGGGGTAAAGATTAGGCGGCGTGCGGACGGTGACGTTGACTTCATCGCTAAAGCCCGCCAGTTGCTGAGCAAAGAAAGCCGTCAGTTGATCCTCTACCCCTTCAGCCTGTACCAGGGGGCTGAAAAGCAGGGCCGTAGCCACCAGGCCGCGTTTTAACGTTTGCATCGCACATTCCACCGTTACCCGAATTGAGAGGATTCTACCTGCAGTGGTTTTGCATCAACGGAATAAATAGCGACGCATTTTGCGCTTATTCCGTCGATAGGGGTGACGGGGTGAGATTTAAGCTGTGAACTGAAATTTTGCCATCAGCGGAGGAGACATGCTCGATAAACTCGACGCCGCGTTACGTTTTCAGCAGGAAGCGCTCAATTTACGCGCCCAGCGGCAGGAGATTTTAGCCGCCAATATTGCCAACGCCGATACGCCAGGGTATCAGGCGCGCGATATTGATTTTTCCAGTGAGCTTAAAAAAGTGATGGAGCGTGGACGTGCAGAAGGGAGCGGTGTCGCGCTCGCTCTGACCTCCTCACGCCATATTCCTGCTCAGGCGATGACGGCGCCCACGACCGATTTACTTTATCGCATTCCCGACCAGCCTTCACTCGACGGTAACACCGTGGATATGGACCGGGAGCGTACGCAGTTTGCCGATAACAGCCTGAAATACCAGATGGGCCTGACCGTACTCGGCGGACAGATCAAAGGCATGATGAACGTCCTGCAGGGGGGCAACGGATAAATGGCCTTGCTGAATATTTTTGATATCGCCGGCTCGGCGTTAACCGCACAGTCCAAACGCCTGAACGTGGCTGCCAGCAACCTGGCGAACGCCGACAGCGTGACCGGACCTGACGGACAGCCTTATCGTGCAAAGCAGGTGGTCTTCCAGGTTGATGCTGCGCCAGGCGCGGCGACGGGCGGGGTGAAAGTCTCTGACGTGGTGGAGAGCCAGGCACCGGACAAGCTGGTGTATGAGCCTGGCAACCCGCTGGCGGACGCGAACGGTTACGTGAAAATGCCAAACGTGGATGTGGTGGGTGAGATGGTGAACTCCATGTCCGCTTCACGTAGCTATCAGGCAAACGTCGAAGTGCTTAATACCGTGAAGAGCATGATGCTCAAAACCCTCACTCTCGGCCAGTAAAGGAGACATGCATGTCCATCGCCGTTAATGTGAATGATCCAACGAACTCGGGCGTCAGTGGTGCCAACAGTTCGACGGGTTCCAGCTCCCTGACAGGGAGTAATGCCTCCGATCTGCAAAGCAGCTTTCTGACGCTGCTGGTGGCACAGCTGAAGAACCAGGATCCCACCAACCCCATGCAGAACAACGAACTGACCACGCAGCTTGCGCAGATCAGTACCGTCAGCGGCATTGAGAAGCTCAATACCACCCTCGGCTCTGTTTCCGGTCAGATTGATAATAGCCAGTCCCTGCAGGCCGCGAACCTGATTGGTCACGGGGTGATGATCCCGGGCACCACGATCCTGGCGGGCACCAGCACCACCGAAGGCAACACGACGACCACGACTACGCCATTTGGCGTTGAGTTGCAGCAGGCGGCTGACAAAGTGACCGCGACGATCACCGACTCAACCGGTGCCGTGGTTCGCACCATTGACATCGGCGAACTGAAGGCGGGCGTTCATACCTTTACCTGGGATGGCAGCCTGACAGACGGTACTAAAGCGCCAAACGGTTCTTACAAAGTGGCGATCAGTGCCAGCAATGGCTCTACCCAGCTGGTGGCTCAGCCGCTGCAGTTTGCGCTGGTCCAGGGCGTCATTAAAGGTAGCGATGGCAACAAACTGGATTTGGGTACTTCTGGTACCACCACACTCGACGAAGTTCGGCAGATTATCTAAGCCTTAACACTTATCAGGAGTAAGTCATGGCCTTTTCTCAAGCGGTCAGCGGCCTGAATGCTGCGGCCACCAACCTGGACGTCATTGGCAACAACATCGCCAACTCCGCGACCTATGGTTTTAAATCCGGTTCTGCTTCATTTGCAGATATGTTTGCCGGTTCCAAAGTGGGTCTGGGTGTAAAAGTTGCAGGCATTACCCAGGACTTTACCGACGGCACCACCACCAATACAGGTCGTGGCCTGGACGTTGCCATCAGCCAGAACGGTTTCTTCCGTATGGTCGATGCTAACGGCTCGGTGTTCTACAGCCGTAACGGCCAGTTCAAGCTGGACGAAAACCGTAACCTGGTGAACATGCAGGGGATGCAATTAACCGGTTATCCGGTTGCCGGGACGCCATCAACGGTTCAGACCGGTGCGAACCCACAGCCTATCAATATCCCGACCACGCTGATGGCCGCGAAGGCCACCACCACGGCTTCCCAGCAGATTAACCTCAACTCCACCGATACCGCACCGACCACCGCCTTTGATCCGGCCAACCCGGATACCTACAACAAAAAAGGTACGGTCACCGTCTTTGACAGTCAGGGTAATGCGCACAACATGAACCTGTTTTACGTCAAAGATGCGACCCCGGCTAACTCCTGGAAAGTGTATGCCCAGGACGGTAGCGTGGCAGGCAGCACGGCCTCTCTCGCCACGACGCTGACCTTCAACAACAACGGTACGCTGATCGGCGGTGGCAACATCAACCTGACTACCGAGACCATTCCTGGTGCTACGCCTGCGACCTTCGCCATGAGTTTTGCGAACTCCATGCAGCAGAACACCGGTGCGAACAACATCGTTGGAACCAGCCAGAATGGTTTTAAACCGGGCGACCTGGTGAGCTACCAGATCAACGACGACGGCACCGTGGTCGGTAACTACTCCAACGAACAGACCCAGGTTCTGGGCCAGATCGTGCTGGCAAACTTCGCCAACAACGAAGGTCTGAAGTCTGAAGGTGATAACGTCTGGTCTGCCACGCAGTCCTCCGGCGTCGCGCTGCTGGGTACCGCGGGTTCCGGTAACTTCGGTACGCTGACCAACGGTGCGCTGGAAGCCTCTAACGTCGACCTGAGTAAAGAGCTGGTGAACATGATTGTCGCGCAACGTAACTATCAGTCGAACGCGCAGACCATCAAGACCCAGGATCAGATCCTCAACACGCTGGTTAACCTGCGTTAAGCGGCTAACAGGAAAGCGCAATGGATCACGCAATATATACCGCGATGGGCGCGGCAAGTCAGACGCTCAATCAGCAGGCCGTTACCGCCAGCAACCTGGCGAACGCCTCTACGCCGGGGTTCCGCGCACAGCTCAATGCGCTGCGTGCGGTGCCGGTAGAAGGGTTGTCCCTGCCGACGCGTACGCTGGTGACCGCCTCCACGCCGGGTGCAGACATGACGCCAGGGCAGATGGATTACACCGCCCGTCCGCTGGACGTTGCTCTGCAGCAGGACGGCTGGCTGGCCGTGCAAACGGCAGACGGCGGCGAAGGCTATACCCGCAACGGTAATATCCAGGTCAGTGCCACGGGCCAGTTGACGATTCAGGGGCACCCGGTAATGGGTGAAGCGGGTCCGTTGACGGTGCCGGAAGGCTCAGAGCTGACCATCGCCGCAGACGGTACCATCTCCGCCTTGAACCCGGGCGACCCGGCCAATACCGTTGCGCCCGTCGGACGGCTGAAGCTGGTCAAAGCGGACGGCAAAGAGGTGCAGCGTGGTGATGACGGTATGTTCCGTCTGACCCAGGCGGCTCAGGCCACCCGTGGCGCCACGCTCCAGGCCGACCCGACCATTCGCGTGATGTCCGGTGTTCTGGAAGGCAGTAACGTCAAGCCGGTCGAAGCCATGACCGACATGATCGCCAGCGCCCGTCGTTTTGAAATGCAGATGAAGATAATTAGCAGCGTTGACGAGAACGCGGGTAAAGCTAATCAACTTCTGGCTATGAGTTAACAGGACTCCCTATGATCAGTTCTTTATGGATCGCGAAAACTGGCTTGGACGCGCAGCAAACCAATATGGATGTGATTGCCAACAACCTGGCAAACGTCAGCACCAATGGTTTCAAGCGTCAGCGTGCCGTTTTCGAAGATTTGCTTTATCAAACCATCCGTCAGCCAGGTGCGCAGTCCTCTGAGCAAACCACGCTGCCATCGGGTCTGCAGATTGGTACCGGTGTTCGTCCGGTCGCCACCGAACGTCTGCACAGCCAGGGCAACCTGTCCCAGACCAACAACAGCAAAGACGTTGCCATCAAAGGCCAGGGTTTCTTCCAGGTGCAACTGCCTGACGGGACTTCCGCCTACACCCGTGACGGCTCGTTCCAGGTCGATCAGAACGGCCAGCTGGTCACGGCCGGTGGTTTCCAGGTTCAGCCGGCGATCACGATCCCGGCAAATGCCCTGAGCATTACCATCGGACGTGACGGCGTGGTGAGCGTCACCCAGCAGGGGCAGGCCGCGCCTGTTCAGGTTGGGCAGCTCAACCTGACGACCTTCATGAACGATACCGGTCTGGAAAGCATTGGTGAGAACCTCTACACCGAAACGCAATCCTCCGGTACGCCGAATGAGAGCACCCCGGGCCTGAACGGGGCGGGGCTGTTGTATCAGGGTTATGTGGAAACCTCGAACGTGAACGTGGCGGAAGAGCTGGTGAATATGATCCAGGTCCAGCGCGCGTATGAAATTAACAGTAAAGCAGTGTCGACGACCGATCAGATGCTGCAGAAACTGACGCAACTCTAAGGTGCAGCCCGGTGCGGTAAACGCCGCACCGGCTCCCTGTTTTCGAAGATGAAGGCAATGCAAAAAAACGCGGCGTTTCGTTATCCGATTCTGACTGTTCTGGCCGTCACCCTTAGCGGATGTGCCTGGATCCCGTCTAAACCATTGGTCCAGGGTGCGACGACCGCCCAACCCGTTCCTGGCCCTGCGCCAGTGGTGAACGGCTCCATTTTCCAGACCGCGCAGCCGATCAACTATGGTTATCAGCCGCTGTTTGAAGACCGTCGCCCGCGTAACGTCGGCGATACATTGACCATTGTGCTGCAGGAAAACGTCAGTGCGAGCAAGAGCTCGTCAGCGAATGCCAGCCGCGATGGCAAAACCAATTTTGGCTTCGATACCGTACCGCGCTATCTGCAGGGACTCTTCGGCAATGCGCGTGCAGATGTTGAGGCGTCTGGCGGCAATACCTTTAACGGTAAAGGTGGCGCGAACGCCAGCAATACCTTCAGCGGCACGCTGACGGTAACGGTTGACCAGGTGCTGGTTAACGGCAATTTACATGTGGTGGGTGAAAAACAGATCGCCATTAACCAGGGCACTGAATTCATTCGCTTCTCCGGTGTGGTTAACCCTCGCACCATCAGCGGCACCAACACCGTTCCGTCCACCCAGGTGGCGGATGCGCGCATTGAGTACGTCGGTAACGGCTACATTAATGAAGCGCAAAATATGGGTTGGCTGCAGCGCTTCTTCCTTAATTTATCGCCGATGTAAGCGAGGTGACCCATGTTTAAATCGATCTTCGCCGTGGCGCTGGCTCTGGTGGCAACGTTTGCCCAGGCTGACCGCATTCGCGATCTCACCAGCGTTCAGGGCGTACGTGAAAACTCCCTCATTGGCTATGGTCTGGTGGTTGGTCTGGATGGAACGGGTGACCAGACTACCCAGACGCCATTTACGACCCAGAGTTTAAACAACATGCTTTCCCAGCTTGGTATTACCGTACCGGCAGGCACCAACATGCAGTTGAAAAACGTGGCCGCGGTGATGGTAACCGCCTCCTACCCGGCGTTTGCGCGTCAGGGACAGACCATCGATGTGGTGGTTTCCTCTATGGGTAACGCCAAAAGCCTGCGCGGCGGTACGCTGCTGATGACTCCGCTGAAAGGGGTGGATAGCCAGGTTTATGCCCTTGCGCAGGGTAACATTCTGGTGGGCGGTGCGGGCGCCTCAGCGGGTGGCAGCAGTGTGCAGGTCAACCAGCTGAACGGCGGGCGTATTACTAACGGTGCGATCATCGAACGTGAACTGCCGACCCAGTTTGGCGCGGGTAATACCATCAATCTGCAACTGAATAATGAAGACTTCACCATGGCGCAGCAAATCGCCGACACCATCAACCGCAGCCGTGGTTATGGCAGTGCGACAGCGCTGGATGCCCGTACCGTGCAGATCCGCACCTCAACGGGCAGCAGCAACCAGGTGCGCATGCTGGCCGATATCCAGAATATGGAAGTGAACGTCCCTGTTCAGGATGCCAAAGTGATCATCAACTCCCGTACCGGATCGGTGGTGATGAACCGAGAAGTGTCGCTGGACAGCTGCGCCGTGGCGCAGGGTAACCTCTCGGTAACGGTCAACCGCTCCGCCAACGTCAGCCAGCCTGATACCCCGTTTGGTGGTGGGCAGACGGTGGTAACGCCGCAAACCCAGATCGATTTGCGTCAGAGCGGGGGTTCGCTGCAGAGCGTACGCTCCAGTGCCAACCTCAACAGCGTGGTGCGTGCCCTGAATGCCCTGGGGGCAACGCCGATGGATCTGATGTCCATTCTGCAATCCATGCAAAGTGCGGGCTGTCTGCGCGCCAAACTGGAAATCATCTGATGCTGACCGATAGCAAACTGTTGACCAGCGCGGCCTGGGATGCCCAGTCGCTTAACGAACTGAAAACCCAGGCAGGCAAAGACCCGGCGGCAAATATCCGCCCGGTCGCCCGCCAGGTGGAAGGGATGTTTGTACAGATGATGCTGAAGAGCATGCGAGAAACCCTGCCAAAAGACGGCATGTTCAGCAGTGATTCAACGCGCCTGTATACCAGCATGTATGACCAACAGATTGCGCAGCAGATGACCGCCGGTAAAGGCCTCGGTCTGGCTGACATGATCGTCAAACAGACCGAAGCTGCGCAGGGTATTCCGCCGAAAGATGAGCCGCAGCAGGTGCCGATGAAGTTCGACCTGCAAACGGTGACCAGCTATCAGAACCAGGCGCTGACGCAAATGGTGCGTAAAGCGATACCGAAGGCGACGGTAAGCAGCGATGAGCCGCTCTCCGGTGACAGCAAAGACTTCCTGGCACAGCTTTCGTTGCCGGCCCGTCTTGCCAGTGAACAGAGTGGGGTGCCACATCACCTGATCCTGGCGCAGGCCGCGCTGGAATCGGGCTGGGGTCAGCGCCAGATCCGTAAGGAAAACGGCGAGCCGAGCTTTAACATCTTTGGCGTGAAGGCGAACGCCAGCTGGAAGGGGCCGACAACGGAGATCACCACCACCGAATATGAGAACGGTGCGGCGGTGAAGGTCAAAGCTAAATTCCGCGTCTACAGCTCTTATCTGGAAGCGTTGTCCGATTACGTGGGCCTGCTGAGTCGCAATCCGCGTTATACCGCCGTTACGCAGGCGGCTACGCCTGAGCAGGGTGCGCAGGCCCTGCAAAATGCGGGCTATGCCACCGACCCGAACTATGCGCGTAAGCTCACCAGCATGATTCAGCAGCTTAAATCGATGGGCGAGAAAGTCAGCAAAGCCTATAGCACAGATATCGAAAATCTGTTCTGAAACTTCTCAAGTCCCGGTGGAGGCTGCCGATAACTTTCATCAGGACTCGTGTCTGAACGAATAAAAGGAACCTCCATGTCCAGTTTGATTAACAGCGCCATGAGTGGCCTCAGTGCTGCTCAGGCGGCACTCAATACCGTCAGTAATAACATTTCAAGCTATAACGTGGCAGGTTACACCCGCCAGACGACCGTGCTGGGTGCGTCTAACAGCACGCTGACCGGCGGTGGCTGGGTGGGCAACGGGGTGTATGTGTCTGGTGTGCAGCGTGAATATGATGCTTTCATCACCAACCAACTGCGCGCCGCGCAAACGCAGAGTAGCGGTCTGACGACGCGCTATCAGCAGATGTCAAAAATTGACGATGTGCTCTCTGATTCCACCAACTCACTTTCGACGACGCTTCAGGATTTCTTTAAAAGCCTGCAAACGCTGGTGAGCAACGCGGAGGACCCGGCCGCAAGACAGACGGTGCTGGGAAAAGCGGATGGTCTGGTCAATCAGTTTAAAACGAACGACCAGTATCTTCGCGATCAGGATTCTCAGGTTAATACCGCCATCGCTTCAAGCGTTGAGCAGATCAACAACTACGCAAAACAGATTGCGAATCTGAACGATCAGATTTCACGTCTTACCGGCGTAGGGGCAGGTTCATCGCCAAATGACCTGCTGGATCAGCGCGATCAGCTGGTGAGTGAGCTGAACCAAATTGTGGGTGTTGAAGTGGCTGTTCAGGACGGTGGCACCTATAACGTCTCCTTTGGCAACGGTTACAGCCTGGTGCAGGGGAGCAAAGCAAACCAGTTAGCTGCGGTGAAATCCAGCGCCGATCCGACCCGGACGACTATCGCCTACAGCGATGAGGTGTCCGGCAACGTCGAAATTCCCGAGAAAATGGTCACCACCGGTTCGCTGGGGGGCTTGTTTACGTTCCGCTCAGAAGATCTGGATAAAGCGCGTAACAACCTCAACCAGCTGGCACTGGCCTTTGCGGACGCGATGAATAAGCAGCATGAAGCCGGGTTTGATGCCAATGGCGATGCCGGTGGCAAGCTGTTCGACTTTGGTTCGCCAGCCGTGGTAACCAACAGCCGCAATACCGGTACGGCCGCAATGACGGCCACTGTGGCAGACAGCACCAAAGTGCAGGCCACCGATTATAAGCTGCAGTTTAACGGCACCGACTGGACTATCACCCGTTCGGATAAAACCAGCTTCACCATGGCCCCGGACGCAAGTGGCAATCTCTCCTTTGATGGCCTGAGCGTCAACGTGACCGGTAGCGCGAACGCCAAAGACAGTTTCATCGTCAAGCCTGTTTCTGATGTCATCGTCAATATGGAGCTCAAGTTCAAAGATGAGTCCAAACTGGCTATGGCATCCGCAAGCAACGGCGGCGAGAGCGACAACCGCAATGGCCAAAAACTGCTCGATCTGCAAAACAGTAAGGTTGTTGGCGGCAATAAGACTTTCAACGATGCCTATGCTTCCCTTGTCAGTACGGTCGGCAGCTCAACCGCCGCGCTGAAAACCAGCAGCGAAACGAAAGCGAATGTGGCGACGCAACTGACTAAGCAGCAGCAGTCCATCTCTGGGGTAAACCTCGACGAAGAGTATGGCAACCTGCAGCGCTATCAGCAGTATTACCTTGCCAATGCGCAGGTGTTACAAACTGCCAGCACGCTTTTTGATGCAATTATCAATATTCGCTAAGGCTGAGGTGAAAAATGCGTATTAGCACCCAGATGATGTACGACCAGAACATGCGGGGAATCACCGATTCCCAGAGCAAGTGGCTGAGCTACGGTGAACAAATGTCCACCGGTAAGCGTGTTAACCGTCCGTCGGACGATCCAATTGCGGCGTCGCAGGCGGTTGTGCTGTCACAGTCGCAATCTCAGAATAGCCAGTTTGCCCTGGCGAGAACGTTCGCCACGCAAAAAGTCTCTCTGGAAGATAACGTGCTGAGCCAGGTTAACGCGGCGATCACCAGTGCGAAAGAGAAACTCGTCAACGCAGGAAATGGCACGTTAAGTGATGACGATCGCCTGTCACTGGCGAGTGACTTGCAGGGTATTCGCGATCAGCTGATGAACCTGGCAAACTCAGCGGATGGTAATGGCCGGTATATTTTTGCTGGCTATAAGACCGAAGCGCCACCGTTTGATTCCGTGACCGGTGATTACAACGGGGGCACGCAGGCCATTTCTCAGCAGGTTGATACCGCCCGTAACATGGTGATTAGCCACACCGGTCAGCAGATCTTTGAAAGTATTACCAGTAACGCTAAAGAACTGCCTGGCGGCGGTTATGGCGAGACGAATATGTTCAAGATCCTCGACACGGCGATTTCCGCGCTTAAGGTTCCTGTTGATAACGACTCTGCGGCAGCAGAAGTGCAGAATAAAGCGATTTCTGACGCACAGATCGGCATCACCAATACCCAGAACAATGTCCTTACCGTCGTTGCGGATGTGGGTACCAAGATGAACGAACTGGAAAAACTCGATAACCTGGGTGATGACCGCGCCCTGGGGCAGACTCAGCAGATGAGCGATCTGGTCGATGTTGACTGGAACAGTGCGATTTCTTCTTACATTATGCAGCAGGCAGCCTTGCAGGCCTCTTATAAGGCGTTTAGCGACATGCAGGGCATGTCTCTGTTCCAGTTGAATAAATAACATCTTCACCTCTTGGAACATGTCTTGAAACTGGGCATGTTTTGACTGCCCAATCCGTCTGGATTGGGCATTTTTTTTAGGCGATTTCTGCCTGTGCTGAGGTGACGCGAGCGCTCTCAATCAGGCGGATAACCAGTGCAATGACCCCACACACCGTTGCAAGGGCGACCACCCCGGTCCAGCCTGCCAGCGTATAGATATTACTGCCCAGCACGGAACCCAGCGCCATGCCGATGAAAACCACCGTAAAGAGCAAGGCATTCAGGCGTCCCCGGGCCTGTGGCTCAAGGCTATAAACCAGATTCTGGTGCGCCACCAGGCTTGACTGCAGACCCAGATCAAACCCAACGGCGGAGAGGGCGATAAGGATCAATTGCCCATGAACACCCAACGCCGGCATCAGGAACATCAGGGCGAATGAGACGGTTACCAGGACAGCTCCAAGCTGCGTGACTTTCCCGGCGCCCAGCTTATCGGCCAGACCACCCGCCAGCGGAGCGGCTAACGCACCTGCGGCGCCCGCAATACCAAATCCACCCGCTACCGCACTCCCTAAGTGATAACGTTCGAGCAGCATTACCGCCAGCGTAGACCAGAAAGCACTAAAGGCAATCGACAGAAAACCCTGAGCCAGTGCCGCACGGCGCAGAGCCGGATAACGACGCCACAGGTGTTCCATAGAACGCAGCAGCGCGGGATAGCTCAGGGTGGAGTGGATGGCAAACCGCGGAAGAACGGCCCACATCACAGCACCGACGAACGCAATGCTTGCCGCTGCAAGCTGGTACATGACGCGCCAGCCAAAGGCTTCGCCCACCACGCCGCTGACGGTCCGGGAGAGCAGAATACCCAGCAACAGACCGGTCATTACCGTGCCGACGGTTTTACCCTGTTTGCCTTCCGGTGCAAGGATTGCCGCGGCAGGGACGATATCCTGCGCCATGGTCGCCGCCATACCAATCAGCAGGCTTGCCAGTAACAGCGAGTGCAGTTGCCCGGTCAGGCTACAGCCCAATAAAAACAGGGCCAGGGCCGCACTTTTAATCAGAATTAACGTTCTGCGATCGTGACGATCGCCGAGCGGCAGCAGGAAGAGTATGCCGAGCGCATAGCCTGCCTGGGTAAGCGTCGGGACCAGCCCCATGCCTTCGATGCTCAGGTGAAGATCGGCGCCCATCAGTGGCAGCAGAGGTTGTGCGTAATAGATGGATGCCACGCTAAAGCCAGCCCCTAAGGCCAGCATAAAAATCACCCAGCGGCTGGCGGCGTGGGGAGCAGTTGTTGTGTTCATAAGACGTTCCTCATTCATCGTGTGGGGCTATTTTTTATCACTGCGCCTTGCGACGGTAGAGGGCCTGGTGGTAAAACGCTTATACGTTAAACGTATGACAGATAAAAACATGAAGCGAGTTGAACGTATAGACAGGGTGGAGTTGATGCGGACGTTTGTCCGCATTGTGGAAGCCGGGTCGTTATCCGGGGCAGCAAGGCAGCTGGCAACCACCCAGGCCACGGTGAGTCGCCGTCTTCAGTCTCTGGAGACGCTCCTGGGGGCGCGGCTGTTGTTGCGTACCACTCATGCGACCAAACTTACCGACGACGGCGAACGCTGCTATCAGCATGCCCGCCGGGTCATTGACAGCTGGCTGGCGCTGGAAGATGAAATCGGCCAGACAGAAGATGAACCGGTTGGTGTTCTGCGGGTGCGCGCGCCGCACGCCTTTGGGCAGGATCAGCTTCTGAAACCGTTAACGGAGTTTTTGCAGCGTTATCCTCAGCTCTCCGTCGAGTGGATGTTGAATGACAAGTCGGTGGATTTCCTGAGCGATAACCTGGATTGCGCCATTCGCGTGGGAGCCGATGTTGATCCGGCGACCGTTTCCGTGCTGCTGGCAGAGGTGCCGCGCTGCGTGGTGGCCTCGCCAGCATTACTGGCCCGGTTTCCACCGGTTAAAACGCCGGAGGATCTGCAGGTGCTTCCGTGGATTGCCATCAATACGTTTTACCAACGTCATGTGGATTTGCAGGAGGTGAGCACGGGCCAGTCAGCACGTATCAGCATTACGCCGCGACTGAGCACCGATAGCCTCTATGTGGCCCGTAATACGGTCCTGACAGGTCTGGGCGTTGCCGTCGTATCAAGCTGGACGGTACAAGAGGATATTCAGGAAGGGCGCTTGATCCATTTACTGCCGGAGTGGCAACCTGCGGCGCTGCCGGTTCATCTGGTTTATCCATGGTCGCGCTACTATCCGGCACGATTACGCCGTTTTCTGGAGATGATGAAACAGGTGATGCCGGGCATTGCCGGGATGAGAAAGCCGGTAAACGGGTAATAAAAAAGCCGACCCGGAGGTCGGCTTTTTACGCTATGTGTCGTTATTCGACAGACTGCGGACGGGTGGCGGGAGCAGTCGCCTGATGCGTTGCACTGTGTCCACCGGCAGCGCCTTTGCCTTCAAAGTTGAATGCAGGGCGTACCCAGTCGCTGTGACGCGGTGCTTCAGGCACATAATCCGGCGCCGGGGCGCGCGTCATGGGTGCTGTGGCAACGTGAACAGGGGCTGGCGTGACGGCTACCGGCTCGGCTTTCACCTCTGGTGCTTTTACGTCAGCGGCTTCACGAACGGGTTCTGCTTCAATCTCAACGTCCTGAACCACTTCTTCAGTGACGGTTTCGACAACCACGTCTGCAGCTTCTTCAACAGTAGCTGCTGGTTCAACTTCTTCCGCAACCTCTTCAGCGACCACGGTGTCTTCTTCAGCGATAAAGTGCGGTGCGGCATCAACTGGCGCGGCAATCACTTCCGGATGCGTGGTTTCAACGTCAACGGCGTGAGGCGCTTCAGCTTCAACAGCCTGCGGTTCAACCACCTGAGGTTCCACTGCAACGGCTGCTTCTGTCACCGTTTCTTCAACGGCGATAACCGGGGCAATCACCTCTTCGGTGACAGACTGCTCTTCAACAACCTGCTCCGGACGTGCAACAGGATAGCGGATCCAGACCTTCCCGGATGCCATTTCAGGTGACGCGCACGCCACGGTTAACGGCATAGCAGACTGCGTCGGATAGCGCTCGTCACGGTAACGGCGACGACGCTGACCGCTGACGCGCAGATGACGAGGAGAGCGACGTGAACGACGCGGCATACCTGCGTTATCACGACCTTCACCGTTTTCATCCTGCTCGGCGTTATTCTCAACCACGGCAGGCAGATCCACTTTCGCCAGCTGGGTATTCGGCACGCTTTCCTCTGCTGGCGGAACGACAACAACAGTCTCTTCCACTGGCTGTGCACCGACGCGCACTTTCTGAGTCAGTTGACGCTGCTTACGACGTGGCATGACCTGAGTACGTTCTTCCTGCTCGGTCTCCTGCTGTTCAGCAGGCTCTTCGCGATTCAGGTTTTTAACGTCCTGCTGGGCCTGGCGTTTCTCGTCGTTACGGCGACGGTTGCGCTCACGGCGAGGCTGCTGCTCGTCGCGCTGTTTGCTCTTCTCAGACTCATCGCCCGCCTGCTGGCGAATTTCGCGATCTTCAACGTTCTGCTGTTGTTTCTCGCGACGGTTACGACGGTTGTCTTCGCGTTGCTCACGGCCTTCATTGTTGTCCGAACGATTGTCACGGCGTTCGTTACGGTCATTGCGCTCGTTACGATCGCGGCGGTTGTTCTGACGCTTACGACGGTCCTGCTGACGCTCAGGTTTGGCCGCTTTTGGCTCTTCTTTCGGCTGCTCCGGCTGAACCTCTTCACCCGCGAACATCTTCTTCAGCGCACCGAAGAGACGGCTCAGCAGACCCGGTTGTGCTGGTTCGGCTTTTGCCACCGCTTCCGGTTTTTGCGCCGCCGGTTTAGCCGCTGGTTTTTCCAGAGCACTTTCTGGCGGTGCTTCTGGCATGATGAAGGTCGCTAATGCAGGCTGCTCTGGCAGTTTACGCTCGGCAGGCTCTTCATCGGATGGCAGCGCCATCTCTTCTTCATGCAACTTCGGCAGCAGGTAGCTGAGCGTGCTGGTCTCTTCACCCTTACGGACACGCAGCACGTGATAGTGCGGGGTTTCCATCTGGTCATTTGGCACGATAATGCAGCGAACGCCGCCCTGACGCGCTTCAATGGCACTCACCGCAGCACGTTTTTCGTTCAGCAGGTAGGAGGCAATTGGCACTGGAACAATGGCGTGAACCTCTTTGGTATTCTCTTTCAGCGCTTCTTCTTCAATCAGACGCAGAATTGAGAGAGACAGAGATTCGTTATCACGGACGGTCCCGGTACCGGAGCAGCGCGGGCAAACGTGATGGCTGGATTCACCCAGTGATGGGCTAAGACGCTGACGGGACATCTCCAGCAGGCCAAAGCGTGAGATATGGCTGATCTGGATACGCGCACGATCCTGACGTACCGCTTCGCGCAGACGGTTTTCAACCGCACGCTGGTGGCGAACAGGAGTCATGTCGATAAAGTCGATAACAATCAGGCCACCCAGGTCGCGCAGGCGGAGCTGGCGGGCGATTTCATCAGCGGCTTCAAGGTTGGTGTTGAAGGCGGTCTCTTCGATATCACCGCCGCGCGTTGCACGTGCGGAGTTGATGTCGATTGCGGTCAGCGCTTCCGTGGTATCAATAACGATAGAACCGCCGGATGGCAGACGCACTTCACGCTGGAAGGCGGACTCAATCTGGGATTCGATCTGATAGTGGCTGAACAGCGGGATTTCACCGGTGTACAGTTTGATTTTACTGGTGAAGTCCGGACGGCCCAGTGCGGCGATGTGCTGGCGAGCCAGCTCAAGCACTTTCGGGTTGTCGATCAGAATCTCACCGATGTCCTGACGCAGATAGTCGCGGAAGGCACGCACGATAACGTTGCTTTCCTGGTGGATCAGGAACGGAGCAGGGCGGCTTTCCGCTGCTTTCTGGATGGCTTCCCAGTGCTTCAGACGGAAACTTAAGTCCCACTGCAGCGCTTCGGCTGATTTGCCCACACCGGCGGTACGCACGATAAGACCCATGCCATCCGGCAGTTCAAGACTGGCCAGCGCTTCTTTCAGCTCAGTACGGTCATCACCTTCGATACGGCGAGAGATGCCACCCGCACGCGGGTTGTTTGGCATCAGTACCAGATAACTCCCTGCCAGGCTGATAAAGGTTGTCAGTGCGGCACCTTTATTGCCACGCTCTTCTTTATCAATCTGAACGATCACTTCCTGACCTTCACGCAGAACATCTTTGATATTCGGACGGCCGTGAGAGTTGTAGTTAGCAGGGAAATATTCGCGGGCGATTTCTTTCAGAGGGAGGAAACCATGACGCTCAGCACCGTAATCGACAAATGCAGCTTCAAGACTGGGTTCAATGCGGGTGATTTTACCTTTGTAAATGTTCGCTTTTTTCTGTTCGTGTCCAGGACTTTCGATATCCAGATCGTACAGGCGCTGCCCATCCACAAGGGCGACACGCAACTCTTCTTGCTGAGTTGCGTTGATTAACATTCTTTTCATCGTAACTTACTCGTTATTCTTACATTGACGACAAAGCTGCGGGCAAGGTGACGCTTTCCGGGGTATGAACCGATGGCCTCGTGTCTATTCACGTCGCCAACCTCACGGTTGTCGCTCGCTTAAGAGGCGCAGAGTGTCGGTTGCCTGTATTTCATACGGAAAAACAGCGCAATTATCAGGGGAATTGCCTGGGTAAAACTCTCCAGAGAACAATCCTTATACCGGGAAGTACTGCAACCCGCAGCCCGCTAACTGCCTGAAAGATCAATACGTCTTACGCCATTGCTGCGTGGATGATCGGTCAGACAAAATTGGTCATTCCGTCGATATCCTTACAAAACCCGGATTTAACGCGGAAAACGGCTTCATTATTCCACTGCTCGCCGGGTTATAGCAAGATGACTTTTACCAATTATCACCCGGTTACTCACAGTTTCTTCACTTCAGGTTGGTGATTGGTTTAATAACCACCAAATCGATTGTGCGAAACGGGGGGCTGGCCGGATAAAAGTAAATATAAGCATAGAAAAATGAGTGGCGCTAATGCCTGACGATATTTAGAATCGCCAACCATGAAAACAGAGACTCCAGCCGTAAAAATGGTTGCTATCGCCGATGATGAAGCGGGGCAACGTATCGATAACTTTTTGCGCACCCAACTGAAAGGTGTGCCAAAAAGCATGATTTACCGCATCCTGCGTAAGGGCGAGGTGCGGGTTAACAAAAAACGCGTGAAGCCTGAGTATAAGCTCGAAGCCGGTGACGAAGTACGTATCCCACCGGTGCGTGTTGCCGAACGTGAAGAAGAGGTCGTGTCGCCTAAGCTGCAGAAGGTGGCCGCCCTGAGTGATGTGATCCTGTATGAAGATGATTACATCCTGGTGTTGAATAAACCGTCGGGTACGGCAGTACACGGTGGCAGCGGTCTGAGTTTCGGCGTGATCGAAGGGCTGCGCGCGCTGCGCCCGGAAGCCCGTTTCCTCGAACTGGTTCACCGTCTCGATCGTGACACCTCTGGCGTGCTGCTGGTCGCCAAAAAACGTTCTGCCCTGCGCTCATTGCACGAGCAGTTGCGTGAAAAAGGGATGCAGAAAGATTATCTGGCGCTGGTGCGCGGTCAGTGGCAGTCCCACGTTAAAGTGGTACAGGCGCCGCTACTGAAAAATATTTTGCAAAGCGGTGAGCGAATCGTCCGTGTGAGCCAGGAAGGTAAACCGTCTGAGACACGCTTTAAAGTGGAAGAGCGTTATGAGTTCGCCACGCTGGTGCGCTGTAGTCCGGTTACCGGCCGTACCCACCAGATTCGCGTGCATACCCAGTTTGCTGGCCATCCGATTGCTTTTGACGACCGTTATGGCGACAGGGAGTTTGATAAGCAACTGGCGGGGACGGGGCTGTCGCGTCTGTTCCTGCATGCGGCAGCGCTGAAGTTTACCCATCCGAATACCGGCGAGACTATACGCATTGAAGCGCCGCTGGATGAGCAGTTGAAACGCTGCCTGAAAGTTCTGCGCGGCTAAGGTAAACGTTAAACGGCAACGAAGTTGCCGTTTTTAATGTTTGCACCCTCTGCCTGTGGGAGAGGGCATCAGGCCGCAACGGTCACGCCGTCAGCGGATTACACGCTTCGCGTCTTAACATCTGGCACAGCGCTATCAGCGGCAAGCCCACCAGCGTGTTCGGATCACGCCCCTCCAGTTTTTCGAACAGCGCAATCCCAAGACCTTCACTTTTAAAACTGCCCGCACAGTTTAGCGGCCGTTCACGACGCACATAATCTATGATTTCTTGCTCACTCAGGTGCCGGAAATGGACATCAAACGGCTCGCATTCGGTCTGCAGGTGGCCCGCGGCGGAGTTATAGAGTGCGAGGCCGGTATAGAAGGTAACAATATTACCTCGCGCCTGCATAAGCTGTTTACAGGCGTTCTCTTCGGTGTGCGGCTTACCGGTAATGACGCCATCCAGTACACAAACCTGATCGGAGCCTATAATCAAATGCGAAGGGTATCGTGCGGCAAGCGACTGGGCTTTTTCTTTCGCCAGACGGGTCACTAGATGACGCGGTGACTCGCCAGGTTGTGGCGTCTCGTCAACGTCCGGCGCGGCGCACTCAAACGGGATCCCGAGCTTTTCCAGCAATATTCGGCGGTAGGGAGACGTGGAAGCGAGAACGAGATTTGGCATATTTTTATCACCAGATATAGCGTATCGATGCCAGCCATTTTAAACTACAGGCCGCAATGTGTGCGAATAATTGGCAAAAGGCAGCCCTGGTTGCCTTTTTCTTTGACTATATGACGTTACAAAGTTAATATGCGCGCCCTATGCAAAAGGTAAAATTACCCCTGACTCTTGATCCGGTTCGTACGGCTCAAAAACGCCTCGATTATGAAGGTATCTATACTTCCGATCAGGCTGAGCGTATTGCCGAATCCGTAGTCAGTGTGGACAGTGATGTGGAATGCTCCATGTCGTTCGCTATCGATAACCAGCGCCTTGCCGTTTTAACCGGTGATGCAAAGGTGACGGTAACGCTCGAATGTCAGCGTTGCGGGAAACCGTTCACACAGCATGTTCACACAACGTATTGTTTCAGTCCGGTTCGTTCTGACGAACAGGCTGAGGCACTCCCGGAAGCGTATGAGCCGATTGAGGTTAACGAATTCGGTGAAATCGATCTTCTGGCTCTGGTTGAAGATGAAATCATCCTCACCTTGCCAGTGGTTCCGGTGCATGATTCTGAACACTGTGAAGTGTCCGAGGCGGACATGGTCTTTGGGGAACTGCCTGATGAAGCGCAAAAACCAAACCCATTTGCCGTATTAGCCAGCTTAAAGCGTAAGTAATTGAGGAGTAAGGTCCATGGCCGTACAACAGAATAAACCAACCCGTTCCAAACGTGGCATGCGTCGTTCCCATGACGCGCTGACTGCAGTTACCAGCCTGTCTGTAGACAAGACTTCTGGTGAGAAACACCTGCGTCACCACATCACTGCTGACGGTTTCTACCGCGGCCGCAAGGTTATCACTAAGTAATCACGCGTTTGCGTGATTAGGCTTAGTGAGGAACTCCCCGTGCAAACGGGGAATTTACCGAACCAGGCTGCGACGATACCTTGACACGTCTAACCCTGGCGTTAGATGTCATGGGAGGAGATTTTGGGCCTTCCGTGACAGTGCCTGCAGCATTGCAGGCACTGAATTCTAATTCGCAACTCACACTTCTTTTAGTCGGCAATCCCGACACAATCACGCCATTACTTGCAAAAGCTGACTTCGAACAACGTTCGCGTCTGCAGATTATTCCTGCGCAGTCAGTTATTGCCAGTGATGCCCGGCCATCGCAGGCGATTCGCAATAGCCGTGGCAGCTCTATGCGAATGGCACTGGAGCTGGTAAAAGAAGGACGTGCGCAGGCCTGCGTCAGCGCGGGAAATACCGGCGCGCTGATGGGGCTGTCGAAATTACTGCTCAAGCCTATTGAGGGCATTGAGCGTCCGGCGCTGGTGACGGTACTCCCGCATCAGCAAAAGGGCAAAACGGTGGTGCTCGATCTGGGCGCTAACGTCGATTGTGATAGTACAATGCTGGCTCAGTTTGCCGTGATGGGGTCGGTGCTGGCAGAAGAAGTGGTCGGGATCAACACTCCCCGTGTTGCGTTACTGAACATAGGTGAAGAAGAGACCAAAGGCCTGGACAGCATTCGTGAGGCTGCCGAATTGCTTAAACAGGTTCCCTCCATCAACTATATTGGTTATCTCGAAGCCAATGAGTTGCTGACGGGGAAAACGGATGTTCTGGTGTGTGATGGCTTCACTGGAAACGTGACGTTGAAGACCATGGAAGGGGTTGTGCGAATGTTCCTTTCTCTCCTCAAATCGCAGGGAGAAGGTAAAAAAAGCGCCTGGTGGCTGATTTTATTGAAGCGTTGGTTACAAAAAAGCCTGACGCGGCGATTCAGTCACCTCAACCCCGACCAGTATAATGGCGCCTGTCTGTTAGGATTGCGCGGCATTGTGATCAAGAGTCACGGTGCCGCCAATCAGCGAGCATTTACTGTCGCCATTGAACAGGCAGTGCAGGCGGTGCAGCGACAAGTCCCTCAGCGGATTGCCGCTCGCCTGGAATCTGTATTAGCTAAAAGTGACTGAGCGTACATGTATACGAAGATTATTGGTACCGGCAGCTATCTGCCAACACAAGTGCGAACCAACGCCGATCTGGAAAAAATGGTAGATACGTCTGACGAGTGGATTGTCACGCGCACAGGTATCCGTGAACGTCGTATCGCCGCGCCAGACGAAACCGTGTCCACCATGGGTTACGAAGCCGCACAGCGTGCTATCGAAATGGCGGGCATCGATAAAGAACAGATTGGTTTGATCGTGGTCGCCACGACATCTGCCACACATGCTTTCCCAAGCGCAGCGTGCCAGGTGCAGAATATGCTCGGTATTAAAGGCTGCCCGGCGTTTGACGTTGCCGCAGCCTGCGCAGGTTTCACCTATGCATTGAGCATTGCCGATCAGTATGTAAAATCCGGCGCGGTGAAGTATGCGCTGGTGATCGGGGCTGACGTGCTGGCGCGTACCTGCGATCCAACCGATCGTGGAACGATCATTATTTTTGGTGATGGTGCGGGTGCCGTACTGCTGGGCCAGTCTGAAGAGCCGGGCATCATCTCCACGCATCTGCATGCTGACGGTAGCTATGGCGAACTGCTGACGCTGCCTAACGCCGACCGTGTGAATCCGGACAACTCTATCTACCTGACCATGGCAGGTAACGAGGTGTTTAAGGTTGCAGTGACGGAGCTGGCACACATTGTTGATGAAACGCTGGAAGCCAATAACCTTGAACGCACTGCACTCGACTGGCTGGTGCCGCATCAGGCGAACCTGCGTATTATCAGTGCGACCGCGAAAAAGCTGGGCATGTCGATGGATAACGTTGTGGTGACGCTCGATCGCCACGGCAATACCTCTGCGGCGTCAGTACCGTGCGCCTTTGATGAAGCGGTACGTGACGGACGAATCAAACGGGGCCAGTTGGTCTTGCTTGAAGCCTTCGGTGGCGGGTTCACCTGGGGTTCCGCGCTGGTTCGTTTCTAGGATAAGGATTAAAAGATGACGCAATTTGCTTTTGTGTTCCCGGGGCAGGGCTCTCAAACCGTTGGGATGTTGTCTGAAATGGCAGCAAACTATCCGGTAATCGAAGAGACTTTCCGTGAAGCTTCCGATGCACTGGGTTATGATTTATGGGCGCTGACCCAACAGGGTCCGGCCGAAGAGCTGAACAAAACCTGGCAGACTCAGCCTGCTCTGCTGACCGCTTCCGTTGCGCTGTGGCGCGTCTGGCAGCAGAAGGGCGGTAAAGCGCCAGCCCTGCTCGCGGGCCATAGCCTGGGTGAATACTCTGCGCTGGTCTGTGCCGGTGTGATTGCCTTTGCTGACGCGGTACGCCTGGTAGAGCTGCGTGGTAAATTCATGCAGGAAGCGGTGCCAGAAGGCACGGGCGGCATGTCTGCTATTATCGGTCTCGACGATGCTTCCATCGCAAAAGCGTGTGAAGAATCAGCAGAAGGTCAGGTGGTTTCACCGGTTAACTTCAACTCGCCAGGTCAGGTGGTTATCGCCGGTCATAAAGAAGCGGTTGAACGTGCAGGTGCAGCCTGTAAAGCCGCGGGCGCGAAACGTGCGCTGCCGCTGCCAGTGAGTGTTCCGTCCCACTGTGCGCTGATGAAACCTGCTGCTGACAAGCTGGCGGTTGAACTGGAAAAAATTACCTTTAACGCACCGACGATTTCCGTTGTGAACAACGTCGATGTGAAATGTGAAACTACGCCGGAGGCTATCCGTGACGCGCTGGTTCGCCAGCTCTATAGCCCGGTACAGTGGACCAAAACCGTTGAGTTTATGGCCTCTCAGGGCGTTGAGCACCTGTACGAAGTCGGCCCAGGGAAAGTCCTGACCGGTCTGACAAAACGTATTGTTGACACCCTGACTGCCTCGGCGATTAACGAGCCGGAAGCTATTGAAGCGGCACTCTCGCAATAAAAGAGGAATACCATGAGTTTTGAAGGAAAAATTGCCCTGGTCACTGGCGCTAGCCGCGGTATCGGGCGCGCCATTGCTGAAACACTGGCCGCGCGCGGCGCGAAAGTGATTGGTACAGCAACCAGCGAGAATGGCGCGAAGGCCATCAGCGACTATCTGGGTGCGAACGGTAAAGGTCTGGTACTGAATGTGACTGAGCCTGCATCTATCGAATCTGTTCTGGAAAATATTCGCGCAGAGTTTGGCGAAGTGGATATTCTGGTCAATAATGCCGGGATCACTCGCGATAACCTGTTGATGCGAATGAAAGACGACGAGTGGAACGATATTATCGAAACCAACCTGTCATCTGTATTCCGTCTGTCAAAAGCGGTAATGCGCGCTATGATGAAAAAGCGTCATGGTCGTATTATCACTGTCGGTTCTGTGGTTGGTACCATGGGAAATGCTGGTCAGGCTAACTACGCTGCGGCGAAAGCAGGTCTGATTGGTTTCAGTAAGTCGCTGGCGCGTGAAGTCGCGTCCCGCGGTATTACTGTAAACGTTGTTGCTCCGGGCTTTATTGAAACGGACATGACGCGTGCGCTGACTGATGAGCAGCGTGCGGGTACGCTGGCAGCTGTTCCAGCGGGCCGCTTAGGCGACCCTAAAGAAATTGCCAGCGCGGTTGCATTTTTAGCCTCTGACGAAGCGGGTTACATCACTGGTGAGACCCTCCACGTCAACGGCGGGATGTATATGGTTTAATCACGATCGAAAATATTTGCGTTATTGGGGGGATTGGCCTCAAAATAACGTAAAATCGTGGTAAGACCTGCCGGGATTTAGTTGCAAATTTTTCAACATTTTATACACTACGAAAACCATCGCGAAAGCGAGTTTTGATAGGAAATTTAAGAGTATGAGCACTATCGAAGAACGCGTTAAGAAAATTATCGGCGAACAGCTGGGCGTTAAGCAGGAAGAAGTTGTGAACTCCGCTTCCTTCGTTGAAGACCTGGGCGCAGATTCTCTTGACACCGTTGAGCTGGTAATGGCTCTGGAAGAAGAGTTTGATACTGAGATTCCGGACGAAGAAGCTGAGAAGATCACCACCGTTCAGGCTGCCATTGATTACATCAACGGCCACCAGGCGTAAGTGAACATCTCCAGGCGGTCATTCGACCGCCTGAGTTTTATCTTTTTTAGTCCCACGAATCTCTTTTTTTATCCCTCCCTGGAGGACAAACGTGTCTAAGCGTCGTGTAGTTGTGACCGGACTTGGCATGTTGTCTCCTGTCGGCAATACCGTAGAGTCCACCTGGAAAGCTCTCCTTGCCGGTCAGAGCGGCATCAGCCTAATCGACCATTTCGATACTAGCGCCTATGCAACGAAATTTGCTGGCTTAGTAAAGGATTTTAACTGTGAAGAGATCATCTCGCGTAAAGAACAGCGCAAGATGGATGCCTTCATTCAATATGGAATTGTCGCTGGCGTTCAGGCCATGCAGGATTCTGGCCTTGAAATTACGGAAGAGAACGCAAGCCGTATCGGTGCCGCTATCGGCTCCGGGATTGGCGGTCTTGGCCTGATTGAGGAAAACCATACATCTCTGATGAATGGCGGACCGCGTAAAATCAGCCCGTTCTTCGTTCCGTCCACGATTGTTAATATGGTGGCGGGTCACCTGACCATCATGTTCGGTCTGCGTGGGCCAAGCATTTCTATCGCGACTGCATGTACCTCTGGCGTGCATAACATCGGCCAGGCCGCGCGTATCATTGCGTACGGCGATGCAGATGCTATGGTGGCGGGCGGTGCTGAAAAAGCCAGTACCCCGCTTGGCGTGGGTGGCTTTGGTGCTGCGCGTGCTCTGTCTACCCGCAACGATAATCCTCAGGCGGCAAGCCGTCCGTGGGATAAAGACCGTGACGGTTTCGTGCTGGGTGATGGTGCGGGTATGCTCGTTCTGGAAGAGTACGAACATGCGAAAAAACGTGGTGCGAAAATTTATGCTGAAGTCGTTGGCTTTGGTATGAGTAGCGATGCCTATCACATGACGTCACCGCCGGAAAATGGCGCAGGCGCTGCGCTGGCCATGGAAAACGCGATTCGCGATGCGGGTATCACTCCTGCGCAAATCGGATACGTTAACGCGCACGGTACCTCTACCCCTGCGGGCGATAAAGCAGAAGCTCAGGCTGTGAAGTCTATCTTCGGCGAATCTGCCAGCCGCGTACTGGTCAGCTCCACAAAATCCATGACCGGTCACCTGTTGGGTGCGGCGGGGGCAGTAGAGTCTATTTACTCTATTCTTGCGCTGCGCGACCAGGCTGTTCCGCCAACCATCAACCTGGATAATCCGGATGACGGTTGCGATCTGGACTTCGTTCCTCACGAAGCGCGCCAGGTGAGTGGAATGGAGTACACCCTGTGTAACTCCTTCGGCTTCGGCGGTACTAACGGTTCTCTGATCTTCAAAAAGATCTGAATCTGCGTACCCTATGGCTGTGAAAAAAGGTCCGCTTGTCGGGCCTTTTTTATTAAGGCTAATCTTCTTGTCGGCTGCATGACATCCTGCCAGACTAAACGCCCACGCATAAGGAGCCACCATGTTTTTAATCAATGGCCTTGAGCAAGATTCTCTGCCTGCCAGCGACAGGGCGACTCAGTTTGGTGATGGTTGCTTTACCACCGCGCGCATTGTGGATGGTGACGTATGTCTGCTGGACGCGCATATACGCCGTCTGCAAACAGCCTGCGAGACGTTACTGATCCCTTTTACGCAATGGGACACATTGCGCCAGGAAATGCGCCAGCTTGCGTCTGGAAAACGCAATGGGGTACTCAAAGCAATTATCAGTCGCGGCAGCGGTGGACGCGGTTACAGCGGCGCCAGTTGCCAGCATCCCACCCGGATCCTGTCAGTTTCTGCGTATCCTGCCCATTATCCACGCTGGCGCGACGAGGGCGTTACCCTGACGCTCAGCCCGGTACGACTGGGAAGAAACCCTATGCTTGCAGGGATAAAACATCTCAATCGTCTTGAGCAGGTGCTAATCCGTACTCATCTTGAGCAGACGGCAGCCGATGAAGCGCTGGTTCTTGACAGCGAAGGGTTCATTACGGAATGCTGTGCGGCTAATTTATTCTGGCGGCAGGGCAAGACGGTTTTCACGCCTTCGCTGGAACAGGCGGGAGTCAACGGTATTATGCGTCAGTTTTGTTTGCAGCAGCTGGCACGCTCTGACTTTTACGTTGTCGAAGTTAACGCACGCGAAGAGGCGTTGCAGGCAGCAGATGAAATCGTTATTTGCAACGCACTGATGCCGGTTATACCTGTCCGCGCCTATGGTCAATTTTGCTTGCCATCGCGCGAGCTGTTTGAGTTTTTAGCCCCGATATGTGAGCAAACCAGATAGTCATGAAGAAAATGTTACGCTTTGTCCTCCTCCTTATCGTTGCGCTGGGTGTCGCTGGCGGTGCAGGAGTGTGGAAAGTTCGTCAGCTGGCGGACAGTAAGATCCTGATTAAGGACGAAACGATATTTACCCTGAAAGCGGGAACCGGGCGACAGGCGCTTGGAGAACAGCTTTACCGCGACAAAATCATCAATCGCCCACGTGTGTTCCAGTGGTTATTGCGTATTGAACCTGATCTGTCTCATTTCAAAGCCGGCACCTATCGTTTTACGCCTGGCATGACCGTCAGAGAGATGCTGCAGCTGCTGGAAAGCGGCAAAGAAGCGCAGTTCCCGCTGCGTTTTGTTGAAGGTATGCGTCTGAGTGATTACCTTAAACAGCTGCGTGACGCACCGTATATTAAGCATACGCTAAAAGATGATAGTTACCAGACGGTTGCCGAGGTACTGGAATTTGAACATCCGGAGTGGGTTGAGGGCTGGTTCTGGCCGGACACCTGGATGTATACGGCGGGAACAACCGATGTGGCGATCCTGAAGCGTGCGCACAAAAAAATGGTCGCGGCGGTGGAGGCTGCATGGGACGGACGCGCCGATGGCCTGCCGTATAAAGACCAAAACCAGTTTGTCACCATGGCCTCAATTATCGAGAAGGAGACCGCGGTGGCTTCAGAGCGCGACCAGGTCGCGTCGGTCTTTATCAACCGACTGCGCATTGGCATGCGTCTGCAAACTGACCCTACCGTGATCTACGGAATGGGTGAGAGCTACAGCGGCAAGATCTCACGAAAAGATCTGGAGACGCCGACGGCGTATAATACCTACGTTATTAGCGGTCTGCCGCCAGGCCCGATTGCCACGCCGAGCGAAGCCTCGCTTAAGGCGGCCGCGCATCCGGCAAAAACACCGTATCTCTACTTTGTGGCTGATGGAAAAGGGGGGCATACCTTTAACACCAACCTTGCCAGCCATAATCGCTCTGTTCAGGACTATCTGAAGGCACTTAAGGAAAAAAATGCGCAGTAAATACATTGTCATTGAGGGACTCGAAGGCGCCGGTAAAACCACAGCCCGCAACGTGGTGATCGATACGCTAAAAGCGCTTGGCGTTGCGGACATGGTGTTTACCCGTGAGCCGGGCGGTACGCAGCTGGCTGAAAAGCTGCGCAGCCTGGTGCTGGATATCAAATCCGTGGGCGACGAAGTTATCACTGACAAAGCCGAAGTGCTGATGTTCTATGCCGCGCGCGTGCAGCTGGTTGAAACGGTCATCAAACCGGCCCTGGCCGCCGGCAAGTGGGTCATTGGCGACCGTCACGATCTGTCGACTCAGGCGTATCAGGGCGGGGGACGAGGTATTGACCAGACGATGCTGGCAACGCTGCGCGACGCGGTATTGGGCGATTTTCGTCCCGATCTGACGCTCTATCTGGATGTGACGCCGGAAGTGGGCCTGAAACGTGCGCGCGCTCGCGGTGAGCTGGATCGTATTGAGCAAGAGTCGCTCGACTTCTTTAATCGCACCCGCGCGCGTTATCTTGAACTCGCCAGTCAGGACCATTCCATTCGTACAATCGATGCGACCCAGTCCCTGGAAGAAGTGACCCGTTCCATTGAGGAAACGGTCAAACAATGGCTACAGGAGCAACAGGCATGAAATGGTACCCATGGTTGCGCCCGCACTTTGAACAGCTGATTTCCAGCTATCAGGCCGGACGGGGGCATCATGCGTTACTGATTCAGGCATTGCCAGGCATGGGTGAAGATGCGTTGATCTACGCCATCACCCGTTTTTTGATGTGCCAGCAGCCAGAAGGGCATAAAAGCTGCGGTAAATGCCGTGGCTGCCAGCTGATGCAGGCAGGCACTCATCCTGACTACTACACGCTGGAGCCTGAAAAGGGCAAAAGCGCGCTCGGTATTGATGCCGTGCGTGAAGTGAGTGAAAAATTATACGAACACGCGCGACTGGGCGGCGCAAAAGTCGTCTGGCTGAAAGACGCCGCGCTACTGACCGAGGCGGCGGCGAACGCGCTGCTTAAGACCCTGGAGGAGCCACCGGAAAAAACGTGGTTCTTCCTGTCATGCCGCGATCCGGGACGATTATTGCCGACGCTACGCAGTCGTTGTCGACTTCATCACCTTGCGATCCCGCAGGAATCGTGGGCGCTGAGCTGGCTGGAACGAGAGGTGACAACGTCACCGGATAGCGCGTTGTCCGCGCTGCGTCTCAGCAGTGGCGCACCCGCCGCCGCGCTGGCACTGCTGCAGCCTGATGTCTGGTCGCAACGGGAAGCACTGTGCCGCGCTGTAGAATCGGCGCTGGAGAGCCGCGACTGGCTGAGTGTGTTGCCTGCACTCAACAGCGATCAGGTTGCCGGGCGTCTGCACTGGCTGGCCGCGTTACTTCTTGATGCGCTCAAGATCCAGCAGGGGGCCACGCTACTGACCAATCCCGATGTCTGGCCGCTGGTGAATACTCTGGCGAATCGCCTGTCAGGCGCCACGTTGCGCGCAATTCTGCACGATGTTTGCCAGAGCCGTGAACAGCTTTTGACAGTAACCGGTCTCAATCGCGAGCTTGTGCTGACCGACCAGTTATTGCGTATCGAACATTACCTGCAACCAGGCGTTACACCGCCTGTTTCCCATCTCTGAGAGAGACATTATGTTTTTAGTCGACTCACACTGCCATCTCGATGGCCTGGATTATCAATCCCTGCATAAAGACGTGGACGACGTGCTGGCAAAAGCCGCCGCCCGCGATGTGAAATTTTGCCTTGCCGTGGCCACCACGCTGCCGGGCTATCGCACCATGCGTGAACTGGTAGGCGTCCGCCCTGACGTTGTTTTCTCCTGTGGCGTGCATCCGCTTAATCAGGACGAGGCGTACGACGTTGAGGAGTTGCGCCGCCTGGCGGCGGAAGAGGGCGTGGTCGCCATGGGGGAAACCGGGCTCGATTATTACTACACGCCTGAAACAAAGGCGTTGCAGCAGGAGTCGTTCCGTCATCACATTCGCATCGGGCGTGAACTCAACAAACCGGTTATCGTTCATACCCGTGACGCGCGTGCCGATACGCTGGCGATCCTCAGGGAAGAAAACGTGACGGATTGCGGTGGCGTACTACACTGTTTCACAGAAGACAGAGAAACGGCGGGAAAACTGCTTGATTTAGGGTTTTATATCTCGTTTTCCGGGATCGTGACGTTCCGTAACGCTGAGCAGCTTCGGGATGCCGCGCGTTATGTGCCGCTCGATCGTGTTCTGGTGGAAACAGATTCTCCTTATCTGGCACCGGTACCGCATCGTGGTAAAGAAAACCAGCCAGCGATGACCAGAGACGTGGCTGAATACATGGCCGTTCTGAAGGGCGTCAGTATCGAAGAACTGGCCCGTGTCACGACGGAAAACTTCTCTACCCTGTTCCATATTGACCCCGCCCGCCTGCAATCTGTCTGATACACCTGTTTTTTTTAGGCTCGTAATTAATAGTTAAAACGAGTAAAGTTCACCGCCTCATTTGGGGCGGTGATGGTGTTTTTTGACACATCCAGAAATGCTTTTTGTAAATAACTGAAAGTTTTTCGACCGTCTTAAGCTGAAACGTGATAGCCGTCAAACAAAGTCAGAGGGAATTATTTTACTCTGTGTAATAAATAAAGGGCGCTTAGATGTCCTGTCCACGGCACGGTACTCCCCCCGGGCCAATGCGTGAAAGCGTAAAAAAAGCACAAATACTCAGGAGCACTCTCAATTATGTTTAAGAATGCATTTGCTAACCTGCAAAAGGTCGGTAAATCGCTGATGCTGCCAGTATCCGTACTGCCTATCGCAGGTATCCTGCTGGGTGTCGGTTCTGCAAACTTCAGCTGGCTGCCAGCCGTAGTGTCCCACGTGATGGCCGAAGCAGGCGGTTCCGTCTTTGCTAACATGCCGCTGATCTTCGCTATCGGTGTTGCTCTGGGCTTCACCAATAACGACGGCGTTTCTGCGCTGGCTGCAGTGGTTGCCTACGGCATCATGGTGAAAACCATGGCTGTGGTTGCACCGCTGGTTCTGCATTTACCTGCTGAAGAGATCGCAGCGAAACACCTGGCGGATACCGGTGTTCTGGGCGGTATCATCTCCGGTGCGATTGCAGCGTATATGTTTAACCGCTTCTATCGCATTAAGCTGCCTGAGTATCTGGGCTT
Source organism: Enterobacter cloacae complex sp. R_G8 (assembly GCF_024599795.1). Taxonomy (NCBI): domain Bacteria; kingdom Pseudomonadati; phylum Pseudomonadota; class Gammaproteobacteria; order Enterobacterales; family Enterobacteriaceae; genus Enterobacter; species Enterobacter cloacae complex sp. R_G8. The sequence goes on along the minus strand of NZ_CP102246.1, from coordinate 3,265,308 downwards.
CTTCGCGGGCAAGCGTTTCGTTCCGATTATCTCTGGTCTGGCAGCGATTTTCACGGGTGTGATCCTGTCCTTCATCTGGCCACCAATCGGTTCCGCTATCCAGACCTTCTCTCAGTGGGCTGCTTACCAGAACCCGGTTGTCGCGTTCGGTATCTACGGCTTCGTCGAGCGTTGCCTGGTGCCATTTGGTCTGCATCACATCTGGAACGTTCCATTCCAGATGCAGATTGGTGAATTCACCAACGCAGCGGGCCAGGTGTTCCACGGTGATATCCCTCGTTACATGGCGGGTGACCCAACAGCAGGTAAACTGTCTGGTGGCTTCCTGTTCAAAATGTACGGTCTGCCAGCTGCGGCAATTGCTATCTGGCACTCTGCTAAACCAGAGAACCGTGCAAAAGTGGGCGGTATCATGATCTCCGCAGCGTTGACCTCGTTCCTGACCGGTATCACCGAGCCAATCGAGTTCTCCTTCATGTTCGTTGCGCCGATCCTGTACGTTATCCACGCGATTCTGGCTGGCCTGGCGTTCCCAATCTGTATCCTGCTGGGTATGCGTGACGGTACGTCCTTCTCACACGGTCTGATCGACTTCATCGTTCTGTCCGGTAACAGCAGCAAACTGTGGCTGTTCCCAATCGTGGGTGCGTGCTATGCCGTTGTCTACTACACCATCTTCCGCGTGCTGATCAAAGCACTGGACCTGAAAACACCAGGTCGTGAAGATGCGACTGAAGACAGCAAAGCAGGCGCGACCAGCGAAATGGCTCCGGCACTGGTTGCAGCGTTCGGCGGTAAAGAAAACATCACTAACCTGGACGCATGTATCACTCGTCTGCGTGTGAGCGTTGCCGACGTCGCGAAAGTAGACCAGCCGGGTCTGAAAAAACTGGGCGCAGCGGGTGTGGTTGTTGCAGGTTCTGGTGTTCAGGCAATCTTCGGGACCAAATCCGATAACCTGAAAACCGAAATGGATGAATACATCCGCAACAGCTAAGCTGTGACCTGGGGAGACTAAGGCAGCCTAATGGCTGCCTTTTTTATTACTGCCGTTTGTTATGCTGGGTAGCGGCTGAACACTCAGAAGTCGTAGCTCGCGCTCACCGAGACGTTCAGCGGCGCGCCATAGACCACATAAGAGCCGACGTAGTCGTAGTACTCTTTGTCGAACAGGTTGTTGACGTTAGCCTGGACAGCAAAATCGTTGGTGACCTGATACCGGCTAAACAGGTTAACCAGCGCGTAGCTGCCTTGTTCTGCCCGTGATTGACCTGCCGGGCCGCCATCCACCGCGTTCCAGACTTTATTCTGCCAGTTCACCCCGCCGCCTACCGCCAGTGCAGGCAGCATGGGCAGTTGATAACGGGTAAACAGCTTCATTGTGGTGCGAGGCTGATCGGAGCTTACCGTGTTACCGCGCTTGTCTTCGGCAATGTAGCGGGTCGCGCCGAAGGTCAGCTGCCAGTTATCGGTCAGGGCACCGTTCAGCTCGAACTCAATCCCTTTACTGACCACGCCGTCCAGAGATTCATAGATCGACTCGCCGCTTGGCATGTAGGTATAGGTATTATTCGCCACGTTATCCTGCTCAATACGGAAGAGGGCTATCGAGGTGGTCAGGCGGGTATTGAACCAGTCCGCTTTCACGCCGGCTTCATAGCTTTTGCCCGTTGTCGGGTCGAGATAGCGACCGCTGGCGTCACGTTTGTCCTGAGGCTGGAAGATGGAGGTATAGCTGACGTAGGTTGACCAGTCTTCATTGATATCGTAGACAAGGCCCGCATACGGCGTCACATCATCCTTACTGCTTTCCAGGCGGGTGTCCGGTGAGCCTGCCGGGTTATAGCGAATGTTGTAATGGGTATAACGCGCACCGAGGATCAGGTGCAGCGGATCGGCCAGTGAGAAGCGGGCGGAAGTATAGGCCGAAGACTGGCGGATATCGTCCTGACTGTAGAGCTTCCATGGGGTCCACTGCGGATCGGCGATATTCCCGTTCCAGTTTTTGAAGTTACCCACGTCAACCATACCGTACAGCGCGTCCGGCATGGTGTTGTCATAGTGGTTACGCTGACGACTGAAGCTGCCGCCAAACATCATCTCATGCTGACGACCGAAAAGATCGAAATCACCGCGCAGGAAGGCATCCACCGCGTCCTGCTTACGTTCACCCCGGTTCCAGCCGCCGTACCCGACCATGCCTGCACCGGTCTCTTTATCCGGGTAGCCGGACATATACATCAGTTTGCTGTCGAAGCGGGTGTCCGCATGCATACCGTTGATGTGGGCTTCCCAGCCGTTGTCGAAGCGTTGGGTGAGGTTGGCGAAAATGCGGGTGTTATCTTTATCAGAGTACGCCCAGTCAGGTGCCACAGTCTGGCTGCGGCTGTAATGGGTTTTGCTGCCGTCACTGTACCAGGTTGGCAGGCCGCCCCAGGTTGGGTTATCGGTGTTGCTTTCCTGATATTCATAGCCCACCGACAGGCTCGTGTTGTCCGTCACGTCCGCATCCACCACGCCGTAGAGGAACTTTTTGCGGTAGTGGTAGTTATCAACAAAACTGTCGTTGTCCTGATAACCCGTGATAAGACGACCACGCACTTTACCGGACTCTACCAGCGGAGACTGCAGATCCAGCACATAGCGTTGTTTGTCCCAGCTACCGTAACTGGCTGAGACATTGCCTTTAAATTCATTGCTGTCTGCATGCTTACGAACCATGTTCACATAGGCGGAGGGGTTCCCCGTGCCGGACATCAGGCCGGTTGCACCGCGCACCACTTCAATACGATCGTAAATGGCGGTATCGGCGGCCGTATCACCAAAGTTCCATACTTCGCTGATGGAGGTTGGCAGGTCATCGTAGGCATAGTTACTGACGAAGAAGCCGCGAGAGTAGAACACCGTCCGGTCGCTGTCCTGCACCTGTGCCGTAACGCCGGTCGTGTTGGTTAACACCTGGCCGATCGATTGCAGGTTCTGATCTGCCATACGCTGCTGGCTGATGACGCTGACGGACTGGGGGATATCCCGGGGAACCAGTAACAGTTTCGTCCCCGTCGTGGTGGTCTTAACGCTGTAGTCTTGATCCTGACTCCCTGACGTGTCCTGCGTGTTATCAAAACCGCCCTCAACAACGACGGTATCTTCGGTTGCAGAGGCGGCGAAACTGACGGCTGGCATCAATGCCATAGCAATACAGGCAGCCAGCAACGAAGGTGTTGCGACTGGCTGACGTTGCCCATCCCTGGTGTGATAAATGAAAGACATCATCAAACCCTTACTGAATGGTGAAAGGTGTGTGCGACAGTCCCGCGAGAACGGGCTGACGTCGTTTTCTATGTTGAAAATGCGCATGAAAATGCAAATGCGAAATATACGCATTGTGATTAACGCTGTAAACAGATGTGTCAAAAGGAAATGAAATAATGTTTCAGGTGGTTAACACATTCCAGCGGTCACTCTTCACTCAGCTGAAGCGCTTTCAGGAAAGAAATCCGGGGAGAAGGTTGAAAGGACAGGAGAAACTCGCTCATACTCTTCAGTTGTGCCACATACTCATGCAGAGAGTATGTTAATAGCGGACGCACCACGCCAGATTAAACAACAAAGGAACAGGTCATGGCTGAAGAAACCATTTTCAGTAAAATTATCCGCCGCGAAATCCCTTCGGATATCGTCTATCAGGATGAGCTGGTGACGGCTTTCAGGGATATTTCCCCTCAGGCTCCGACACATATCCTTATCATTCCAAATATTCTGATTCCTACCGTCAATGACGTAAAAACCGAGCACGAAGTGGCGTTAGGCCGTATGCTGACGGTGGCCGCGAAAATCGCCGAGCAGGAAGGGATTGCTGAGGACGGTTACCGTCTTATCATGAACTGTAATCGCCACGGTGGGCAGGAAGTTTATCATATTCATATGCATCTGCTGGGTGGACGTCCTCTGGGGCCGATGCTGGCACATAAAGGTCTTTAACATGTTGAAAGGGCGTATTGCAGCGCTGGTAATGACAATGGTGATGGTGGGGTGCAGCGCGCGTCCGGCCATTCCCGTCAGCGAGGAACAAACGCTGGTGATGGAGTCCTCGGTACTGGCAGCGGGCATCACGGCAGAACAACCCACGTTGACCATCAGTGAAATCAAATCTTCTGCTTCCTCTGCGCTCTTTAACGAAAGACACGAACCGGTGACGGTTCACTACCGTTTTTTCTGGTATGACGTACGAGGTCTTGAAATGCACCCGCTGGAAGCGCCGCGCAGCGTGACCATTCCGGCCAGATCGTCGGTAACGCTCTATGGGAGCGCCAACTATCTGGGTGCGCATAAGGTGAGACTTTATCTTTATCTGTAAGAGGTGAACCTTGATTAAAAATATGAGCCGTTATGCGCTCGTGACAGCTTTTGCACTGTTCCTCGCAGGCTGTGTGACGCGAACCGAACAGCCAGCACCTGTGGAAGAGGCGAAACCGGGTACGGAGCAGCCGACACAGCCAACGCAACCACAGCCAACCGTGCCGTCTGTACCGACGCTTCCGTCGCAACCGGGTCCGATTGAACATCAGGATCAGACCTCACAGCCTGCGCCGCGCGTGCGTCATTATGACTGGAACGGTGCGATGCAGCCGATGGTCGGTAAAATGCTGCAGGCTCAGGGCGTGACCGCGGGTAGCGTACTGCTGGTGGATAGCGTGAACAACCGGACTAACGGTTCGTTAAACGCCGGAGAAGCGACTGAAACCCTGCGCAATGCCCTGGCCAACAACGGCAAATTTACGCTGGTTTCGGCGCAGCAGCTGGCGGTAGCCAAACAGCAGCTTGGCCTGTCACCGCAGGACAGCCTTGGTACGCGCAGTAAGGCGATGGGGATTGCCCGTAACGTTGGTGCGCAGTATGTGCTGTACTCTAATGCCACCGGTAACGTGAATACGCCAGCCCTGCAGATGCAGCTGATGCTGGTTCAGACAGGCGAGATTATCTGGTCAGGTAAAGGTGCGGTTACGCAACTCTGATTGCACGCGTGAAGCGATCCTCACGCGATATTTTCCGCAGTATCGTCTTATCGCGCCGCAGGCCCACTCCGGGCTTGGCGGCGCGAGTTGCATTCTGGAGCAGGGCGAGCAGCGTCTGGTGTTGCGTCATCATCACGATCCCTTAGCCCCTGTTTCCCATTTTCGCCGTCAGTTTCGTGCCCTGAAGCGTCTACCGGCGGATCTCGTGCCCGCGCCGCGCTTTTTCAGGCAGGGCTGGATGGCGGTAGAGTATCTGGCGGGGGAGATCCGCCATACGCTGCCCGAAAGCGCAACGCTTGCTGCGATGCTCTGTCATCTGCACCATCAGCCGTGTCTGGGGTGGCGCATTATACTGCTCCCATTGCTGGAACAGTACTGGCAGCGAGCCTCACCGGACAGACGCACCCCATACTGGCTTGCGCAGCTTAAACGGTTACGTACTGCGGGAGAGCCTCAGCCGCTTCGGCTCTCGCCATTACATATGGATGTCCATGCCGGCAATATCGTGCATACGTCGGCCGGCATCAGGCTTATCGACTGGGAGTACGCCGGAGATGGGGATGTGGCACTGGAGCTGGCGTCAGTCTGGGTGGAAGATGATGCTGCGCGCCAAAGGCTTATCAGCGATTACGCCCGGATAGCGCACCTGGACGCGGGAACACTGGCGCGTCAGGTCAGACGTTGGCGGCCCTGGGTTGACATGCTGATGGCGGGCTGGTTTGAAATGCGTTTTCAGCAGTCCGGAGACAAACAATTTATTGCGCTGGCAAATGATGCCTGGCGTCAGTTACACATTAAAGGATAAGAGAGGTTGCTGTGGGTCCAGTCATGTTGGATGTAGAAGGGTTTGAACTGGATGCGGAGGAGCGTGAAATTCTGGCGCACCCGCTGGTGGGGGGGCTGATCCTGTTTACCCGCAACTATCACGATCCGGCGCAGCTGCGAGAGCTGGTACGCCAGATCCGCGCGGCGTCGCGTAATCATCTGGTCGTGGCCGTCGATCAGGAAGGCGGGCGCGTGCAGCGTTTCCGTGAAGGCTTCACACGCCTGCCGGCGGCGCAGTCTTTCGCGGCATTGCTCGGTACAGAAGAGGGCGGAAAACTCGCGCAGGAGGCGGGCTGGCTGATGGCCAGCGAGATGATTGCCATGGACATCGACATCAGTTTTGCTCCGGTGCTGGATGTGGGACATATCAGCGCCGCAATTGGCGAGCGCTCGTACCATAGCGATCCCCGTATTGCACTGGAGATGGCAACCCGCTTTATCGACGGCATGCACGATGCGGGAATGAAAACCACCGGTAAACACTTCCCGGGGCATGGTGCTGTAACGGCGGATTCGCACAAAGAGACCCCACGTGATCCACGTCCGGAGGCGGAAATCCGCGCCAAAGATATGTCGGTGTTCCGCTCGCTGATTAGCGATAACAAGCTGGATGCCATTATGCCTGCACATGTGATTTACAGTGACGTCGATCCGCGCCCGGCGAGCGGCTCTCCACACTGGCTGAAAACCGTCCTGCGGCAGGAGCTCGGTTTCAACGGCGTGATCTTCTCTGACGATTTGTCGATGGAAGGGGCGGCGATCATGGGGAGCTACGCAGAGCGTGGGCAGGCGTCGCTCGACGCAGGTTGCGATATGATCCTCGTCTGCAATAATCGTAAAGGCGCAGTCAGCGTGCTGGATAACCTGTCGCCGATCAATGCAGAGCGTGTTACACATTTGTATCATAAAGGTTCATTTAGCCGTCAGGAGCTGATGGATTCGGCACGCTGGAAAGCGGTTAACGCCCGGCTTGAAGCACTGAATGAGCGCTGGCAGGCACACAAAGCCAGCCTGTAAATCCTCCCGGAAGGCGTAGCGTGGTGAGAAGACAATGATCATCTATTTACACGGTTTTGACTCAAACAGTCCTGGTAATCATGAGAAGGTACTGCAACTGCAGTTTATCGATCCGGATGTACGGCTGATCAGCTACAGCACGCGCCATCCGAAACATGACATGCAGCATCTGCTCAAAGAAGTGGACAAGATGCTGCAGCTCAACATCGACGATCGCCCGCTGATTTGCGGCGTGGGGTTGGGGGGCTACTGGGCCGAGCGGATTGGGTTCCTGTGCGATATTCGCCAGGTGGTATTCAATCCTAACCTGTTCCCGAACGAGAACATGGAAGGCAAGATTGACCGCCCTGAAGAGTATGTTGATATTGCCACCAAGTGCGTCAGCAATTTCCGTGAAAAGAACCGCGATCGCTGTCTGGTGATCCTTTCACGTAATGATGAGGCGCTCAACAGCCACCGTGCGGCTGAGTTGTTGCATCATTACTATGAAATTGTCTGGGATGAAGAACAGACCCACAAGTTTAAAAACATCTCCCCGCATCTGCAGCGTATCAAAGCCTTTAAAACACTGGGCTAAGACACAGCAAAGACCTCCCTGGCCCGGCCGCGAAAGCGTGCCGGGCTTTCTTTTTTTGCAGAATTGTCTACTTTTAAGCCATCAAAACTTGATGCACATCAATTTTGGTATGACCAATGCGCCTGACGTGGTATTCTCAATGCACCTGAATGGTTTCAGTGCTGTAACCTGTTGTTAATTAAGGGTTATTTTTATAACTTTTAATTAACAATTGGTTAATAATTTGAGGGGGTCACGTTGACTACGCCATTGAAAAAGATAGTGATTGTAGGCGGTGGTGCTGGCGGGCTGGAGCTGGCGACACAGTTGGGTAAGAAGCTGGGTCGCGGCAAAAAAGCCAAAATTACGCTGGTGGATCGTAACCACAGCCACCTGTGGAAGCCGTTGCTGCACGAAGTGGCGACCGGTTCCCTGGATGAGGGGGTGGACGCGCTGAGTTACCTCGCGCATGCGCGTAATCACCATTTCCAGTTCCAGCTGGGTTCCGTGGTGGATATCAACCGTGAGAGCAAAACCATTACTCTGGCAGAGCTGCGTGACGACAAAGGTGAGTTGCTGGTCCCGGAGCGTAAGCTTGCCTATGACACGCTGGTCATGGCGTTGGGCAGTACTTCCAATGATTTCAACACCCCGGGTGTAAAAGAGCACTGCATTTTCCTGGACAACCCGCATCAGGCGCGTCGTTTCCATCAGGAGATGCTCAACCTGTTCCTGAAGTACACCAGTAACATGGGTGCGAATGGCAAGGTGAATATCGCCATTGTTGGCGGTGGCGCGACGGGTGTTGAGTTGTCCGCTGAACTGCACAATGCGGTAAAACAGCTGCACAGCTACGGCTACAAAGGGTTAACCAATGAAGCGCTGAACGTGACGCTGGTTGAAGCGGGTGAGCGCATTCTGCCTGCGCTGCCTCCACGTATTTCCGGTGCGGCACATAACGAACTGACCAAACTGGGCGTGCGTGTTCTCACCCAGACGATGGTGACCAGCGCAGATGAAGGTGGCCTGCACACCAAAGATGGCGAGTACATCAAAGCGGATCTGATGGTCTGGGCGGCGGGTATCAAAGCGCCTGATTTCATGAAAGACATTGGTGGGCTGGAAACTAACCGTATTAACCAGCTGGTGACCGAGCCGACGCTGCAAACCACGCGCGATCCGGATATTTTCGCGATTGGTGACTGTGCGTCATGCGCGCGTCCTGAAGGCGGTTTCGTACCTCCTCGCGCTCAGGCAGCGCATCAGATGGCAAGCCTGGTGTTACACAATATTCTGGCACAGCGTAAAGGCAAGCCAATGAAGGCCTATGTCTACAAAGACCACGGCTCTCTGGTTTCACTGTCGAACTTCTCCACCGTAGGCAGCCTGATGGGGAACCTGATGCGCGGCTCAATGATGGTAGAAGGGCGCATTGCACGTTTTGTCTATATCTCCCTGTACCGTATGCACCAGATTGCGCTGCACGGCTACTTCAAAACCGGGCTGATGATGCTGGTGGGCCGAATCAACCGTGTGATCCGTCCGCGTCTGAAGCTGCACTGATTTTTCTCTCCCTCCGGGCCCTCCGGAGGGATTTTTTAGCATATCATGCTGCTCATCACAGATTGAGCGCTTAAGAGTTCTCCTAAACATCCTGTGTCTCTCCTGTTCGCCACTTTTTTGAGCCTTTGTCTTATTGGCGAAGCGTGGTCTGCATTGCAAAATTGTTACCAATAGCAACAAAGGAGGAAGTCCCGTGAATAAATCAATGTTGGCGGGTATAGGGATTGGCGTCGCTGCTGCGTTAGGTGTGGCTGCCGTTGCCAGTCTCAACGTACTGAATCGTGGCCCACAGTATGCGCAGGTGGTTTCTGCAACCCCCATTAAAGAAACGGTTAAAACGCCTCGTCAGGAATGCCGTAACGTCTCTGTCACTCACCGTCGTCCGGTTCAGGATGAAAACCGCATTGCCGGTTCTGTCCTGGGTGCGGTAGCAGGCGGGGTGATAGGTCACCAGTTTGGTGGCGGGCGTGGTAAAGATGTGGCGACCGTGGTCGGTGCACTGGGTGGCGGCTACGCTGGTAACCAGGTGCAGGGCGCCATGCAGGATAATGATACGTATACCACCACTCAGCAGCGCTGTAAAACCGTCTATGATAAGTCGGAAAAAATGCTGGGTTATGACGTGACGTACAAAATTGGTGACCAGCAGGGCAAAATCCGTATGGATAAAGACCCTGGCACCCAAATTCCGCTGGATGGAAATGGCCAGCTGGTACTGAATAACAAAGCGTAAAAAAAGATGTTCTCTGAACTTAGCTCCTCAAGCGCTCAGGCTGAGGAGCTTTTTTTTTAGCCCTGGATTTTAAGCAGTTCGGGCCACAGTCGAAGGGTGGTCTCAGTGATATGTTGCAGTTTTTCCAGCGTTGCCCCTTCACGGGCGCTTATCGACATCCCCTGCAAAATACAGCTCAGATATTGCGCTAATTCCTGAGGGCGGCAATGCGCCGGAATTTCACCACGTTGCTGGCGCTGGGCCAGGAAGGTGCTGAGCGTCTCCTCCTGCATGGCATGACGTGATTTCACCGTGTTGGCGATCTCTTTCGAGGAGGCCGCAAGCGTCGCGGAGGTGTTAATCATAAAACAGCCCGCGGGTGTCTCTTTGCTGGTAAAGCAGGTGGCGATAGCGGAGAAATAGTCACGCAATGCCTGCTCGACCGTTTTCTCTTCACAAAACAGCTGGGCTTCATATCGCGATGCAAAGCGCGAGATGTATCTGTCCAGCACTGCCCTGAACAGCCCCTCTTTATTCGTGAATTCCGCATACAGCGTCGGCGCTTTGGCTCCGGTGGCTTCTACCAGATCGGAAAGCGAGGTCGCTTCGTACCCATGTTGCCAGAAGAGAGTCATGGCCTTATCAAGCGCTGCATCCCTGTCGAACACTTTCGGTCGGCCACGGCTTTTCTTCGCACAACTCGTGACATCGGTTGTCATTTGCCGTTGGTCCTCTGTTGGTTTGTTGAATAACCATTATAAAAATAAACGCATTTCACCACCAGTGCTGTTTTCTGAAAAATAAATTAATCATATGGGTATGAAAAATAACGGAAATAAAATTAATTTAATGGTCGTTATAAAAACATGTTGACGTGTGAGCTGGATCACATCTATCATTTACCTATCGATCGTTAACTAAATAGATAACGACCTCTAAATTCATCTGCCTAAAGGTAAAAATCATGAAAAACGTAAAAACCCTGATCGCCGCTGCTGTACTTAGCTCACTCTCTTTCGCAAGCTTTGCTGCTGTGGAAGTCCAGTCAACGCCTGCTGACCAGCACAAAGTAGGCACCATCTCCGCCAGCGCCGGGACTAACCTGGGTTCACTGGAAGATCAACTGGCGCAAAAAGCGGATGAGATGGGTGCGAAATCTTTCCGCATTACCTCTGTAACCGGTCCTAACACCCTTCACGGTACCGCTGTTATCTACAAATAAGCCTGGCTAAACCCTCATTTATGCCACTGCTATAAAAAAGCCCTGCAACTGCAGGGCTTTTTTACATTCGGTTTTACATCACCTGTTGGGCGACATCGTGGTGTCGTGAGACATCTGTCGGCATTCCCGACCGAGCCTCCATGGCGCGCTCCATCACGATGCCATCCGTCCTTGCATCGGTTTTAAAACTCACCATCGCCGCATTCAGGTTGATTGGCAGCGTCTGCGGATCGTCATCAATGTTTTTCGATAACGGCTGGTGAATTTCAACCAGTCGCACGCCGCCTGGCTCCTCAGACACCTTGACTGGTGTATTAATGATGTTCACTTTGGTGCCCGGTGTAACCAGCTTGTACAGCGTTTTGATATCGTCATCACGCAGACGAATACAACCGGAGCTGACCCGCATGCCGATACCAAAATCCGCATTCGTTCCATGTAACAGGTAAACGCCGCCATAGGCCGCGAGGCGGATGGCGTGGTGGCCCATTGGGTTATCCGGTCCGGCTGGTACGACGGCGGGCAGATTGATCCCCTGAGCCTTATAGCGGGCACGAATATTGGCCGTTGGCGTCCAGGTCGGGTTTGCGCGCTTATCCGATACGGTGGTGACCATCGTTGGGGTCAACGTGTCGCCGCCTAACTGACCAATGCCAATAGGGTAGACGGTCACTTCATTTTTGCCCGGCGGGTAATAGTAAAGACGCAGTTCGGCAAGATTTATTACGATCCCCTCGCGCGGCGCATCCGGCAGAATCGTCTGCAGCGGGATAGTCAACACGCTGCCAGCGCGCGGAACATAAGGGTCAACGCCAGGGTTGGCCTGCAGTAAGGCCAGAAAGCCGACGTTATATTTTTTGGCAATCGCTTCAAGCGATCCACCATTGTTTTCAACCACATGAAAACGGTTTTCCCCGACAACCTTGCTGCCTGGCGGCGGGAGTGGCCAGGTGTTTGCGCGAGCGGGAAGTGCGACCGCGACCGTTGCGGCCAGCGCAAACACGGTTATCCAGCGAGTAAAACGCGAATAAGTCATCATCACTATAATCCATACAAATGATAAGGTTATTGTTTTATAACGGGTTAATAATAATTATGGCGAAGGGGTCTGTCGGGAAGATCGGGTGAAGTGAAAAGAGTTTGTAAATTGTTGCCCCCGGTAGCATGGCGCAACCGGAGGCAGAGCAGATTATGCGATCGCGTTCTCTTCCAACTGACGCATAAAGTTACGTACCCAGTCCATACGGGTTTTACGCTCCGTCAGCTCCTGCGTAAATTTCAGACGCGTTGGCCCATCCAGGCGGAAATGCTGCGGCTGCTTTTGCAGTAAACCGATGAGCCACGTAGGGTTAACGTGGTTTTTCTCGGCAAACTCAATCACACCGCCTTTTTCGTTGCCTTCAAGCTTACGGATGCCCAGCTTCTGCGCCTGCTGACGCAGTCGCGCGATATCCAGCAAGTTTCTTGCGGCATCTGGCAGCAGACCAAAGCGGTCGATAAGCTCAACTTTGATCTCTTCCAGTTCGTTTTCATTTTTCGCACTGGCAATACGCTTGTAGAACGACAGGCGGGTATTCACATCCGGAATGAAATCATCCGGCAGCAGGGACGGCATGCGTAACTCAACCTCGGTTTGCTGGCTGGTGAGATCTTCCAGTGACGGTTCACGCCCGGCCTTCAGGGCATCAACCGCGTTCTCGAGCAGCTCCATGTAGAGCGAGAAACCGATGGTTTCCATCGAGCCACTCTGATCTTCACCCAGCAGTTCACCCGCACCGCGGATCTCCAGGTCGTGGGTGGCGAGGGCAAAGCCTGCCCCCAGATCTTCCAGCGAGGCGATCGCTTCCAGGCGTTTTTGCGCATCGGTGGTCATCGCTTTCGGGTGCGGCGTCAGCAGCCAGGCATAGGCCTGATGGTGCGAACGCCCGACGCGGCCACGCAGCTGATGAAGCTGTGCCAGACCGAAATGATCCGCGCGTTCAATAATGATGGTGTTGGCCGTCGGGATATCGATCCCGGTCTCAATGATGGTCGTACACACCAGCACATTAAAACGCTGGTGGTGGAAGTCGTTCATCACCCGTTCCAGCTCGCGCTCGCGCATTTGCCCGTGACCGATGGCGATACGCGCCTCCGGCACCAGCTCTGCCAGCCTGTCTGCCGCTTTCTGGATATTTTCCACATCGTTATAGAGGTAATAGACCTGACCGCCGCGCAGCACCTCACGCAGAATGGCCTCACGTACCACCAGATTATCGTATTCGCGGACAAAGGTTTTCACGGCCAGACGACGCGCCGGCGGCGTGGCGATAATCGAGAGATCGCGCATGCCGCTCATCGCCATGTTCAGGGTTCGCGGAATTGGCGTCGCGGTCAGGGTCAGGATATCAACGTCGGCACGCATCGCTTTGATGCGCTCTTTATGCCGCACGCCAAAACGGTGCTCTTCATCGACAATCAGCAGTCCCAGATCTTTCCATTTCACGTCACTCTGCAGCAGTTTGTGGGTGCCGATCAGGATATCGATCTTACCCTCGCTGGCCTGCTCAAGGATCTGCGTTTGCTCTTTGGTACTGCGAAAACGAGACAGCATCTCGATGCGTACCGGCCAGTTGGCAAAGCGGTCGCGGAAGTTATCGAAGTGCTGCTGCGCGAGCAGGGTAGTGGGTACCAGCACCGCCACCTGCTTGTTGTTCTCAACGGCGAGGAAAGCGGCACGCATGGCCACTTCGGTTTTCCCGAAGCCGACATCGCCACAGACCAGTCTGTCCATCGCCAGCGGCTGACACATGTCGCTTAACACGGCATTGATGGCCTGGGCCTGATCCGGCGTGGTTTCAAACGGGAAGCTGTCGCAGAACAGCTGGTACTGCTCTTTATCATGCTTAAAGGCAAAGCCCTCTTTAGCCGCACGCTGGGCATAGATATCCAGCAGCTCGGCTGCGACATCACGCACTTTTTCCGCCGCTTTCTGCCGGGCGCGTGCCCAGGCGTCGCCGCCCAGTTTATGCAATGGTGCATTCTCTTCTGCACCCCCGGCGTAGCGGCTGATCAGATGCAGGGATGAGACCGGCACGTAGAGTTTGGCGTCGTTGGCGTAGGTCAGCATCAGGTATTCACCTTTGATGCCACCGGCTTCCAGCGTTGTCATCCCCTGATAACGGCCCACGCCATGTTCAAGGTGCACAATCGGTTGGCCCGGATGGAGTTCCGCCAGGTTGCGGATCAGCGTATCCGGGTTAATGGTGCGACGGCTGTCCTGACGGCGACGCGCAACACGTTCACCCAGCAGGTCACTTTCACAGATTAATGCCACGTTATTGAGGGTATCGATAAACCCGTGCTCGGCGGCACCGATCATCAGGTAACGCCGCGTCCCCGTAGCTTCGCTCAGGCGCAAAATGCGTTTCGGGGCAACTTTAATCCGCCCCAGCAGTTCGCCCAGCGCTTCACGGCGGCCTTCACTCTCAACGGAGAAGATCACCGGGCCGGTAAAGGCGTCGAGGAACTTGCGGAGACTCTCCAGCGGGGATTTCTGCTGTGCCTGAACGGCTAAATCTGGCAGCTTCTGGAATGCAAGATTGGTATTGGCAGCTTTATCGGCAAGCGTATCGGTTTTCAGCTGTACGCGCGGCCAGCGCTTGAGTTCTGCATTGAGCTCGTCGGTGCGCAGCCATAGGGCTTCAGGCGGCAGCAGCGGACGCATCGGGTCCACGCCCCGGTTTTCAAAGCGCGCGCGGGTTTCGCTCTCAAAGCGGCTGGCGCTGGCGTCGATATCACCGGTGTTGACAATCAACGTGTTCGCCGGGAAGTAGCTAAACAGGGCGGGCAGTGGCTCGTTAAAGAACAGCGGCTGCCAGTATTCGATCCCGGCAGGAAGCGTACCTTTGCTGACCTGCTGATAGATATGCTCAGCGTCGCGCTTGACGTCGAACTTGTCGCGCCACTGGCTACGGAACAGCTCGATAGCGGTTTTGTCCGTCGGGAATTCATGGGCGGGTAATAAATTGATGGCTTCCACTTCTTCCAGCGTGCGCTGCGTGTCGGCGTCGAATACGCGCAGGCTGTCGATCTCATCGTCGAAGAAGTCCAGTCGATACGGCTGGTCGCTGCCCATCGGGTACAGATCGAGCAACGCACCGCGCGTGGCGTATTCCCCGTGCTCCATAACCTGATCGACATGACGGTATCCGGCGCTGTCCAGCTGCGCGCGCAGATCGTCACGCGACAGACGCTGACCTTTTTTCATGACCAGCGCATGGCCGTGCAAATAGCTGTGAGGACAGACGCGCTGCATCAGGGTGTTGACCGGAACGATCAGCACGCCACGCTGCATGGTCGGTAACTGATAGAGGGTCGACAGGCGCGAGGAGATGATCTCCTGATGCGGGGAGAAACTGTCATACGGCAGTGTTTCCCAGTCGGCCAGACTGAAGACCAGGTTATCGGTGAACTGGCGAATTTCATCATGCAGTCGCAGTGCATTTTGCATATCCGGGGCGACCAGCACCACCGGACCAGGATGTCGCTCAGCGATTTCTGCCACCAGCGTGGCGCAAGCCGCGCCAGTGAGTTCGCCCAGCTGGCGCTGGTCGCCCGCTTTGACAGGCAGGGAATAACGATAGTGTTCAGGCATGGCTATGTCAGAGTCTCTTGTGGATATACCCACAGTATTGGGGCATATCACTGATACGCAATGTCTTTATTATCCTCGATCGTTTTGCATAAGCAAATCTGAACTGCAACGCGGGAAGATTCGCCCCCGGACGGGGGCGAGGGCGGTATTATCGGGTTGCCGGAGACAGTGTGCTCGCGGAAGGGGGAGAGAAGAACAGATCGCCAAACAGTGCCGTCGATATTTTGCGTACGCCAAGCCCGGCGAGGGTGCAGATCAGCAGGCTGGCAAACGGGTAGACCAGGATCAAGGCAAGCTCGGCCCATACCGGCCAGTAGGCAGCATTCATCTCACCGATCAGGAACAGGCTGAAGGCCTCTATCAGGATGCGGTGCGTGGTGTAGATAGCGATGGTGTTTGAGCCGATGACGTTAAGCAGGTTGCTGGGGTGAACGGCATAACGCAGCTCGAGGCTGTAGAAAAGCTTCATGATCAGCACGATCGACAGCAGGGAAAGCAGCAGCGGAACGTTAGCAAACCACAGTACCACGGAGACGGCAGCAAAAGCACCCAACGCCAGCCAGGTGCGACGCAGGTTCAGCCCCTTCATCCAGGCCATCAGCTCTGCGCCATACCACGCGCCAAGACTGTAGTAGATCATGTTGCGCACCACGCTGTTCATTCCCCACCACGGCAGCGGCAGGAAATTAATCGCGATGCTGGCCAGTGCCAGCAGTCCCAGCACGGGCAGTTTCCAGCGGCTCAGCAGTTTACATAGCGTGAAATAGACCACCAGAGCGTACAGATACCACAGGCTGGTGCTGGCCGTGAGCATCCCCAGCGCAAACCCGGAAAGTGAATCGGCATACGCGGCGTTCGAGGATGTGGCAAGCTCACGTTCGGGGGCCAGCCAGGCGTTCAGATGACTCAGCGCCTGCCATTGCAGTACTCCCCACAGCGCCAGTACCCACACAATGCTCCAGATCCGTTTGTCAAAACTGGTGCGCCAGTTCACCTCGTCAATGTATCGACGGATCAGATAACCGGAAATGAAGAAAAATACCGGCATACGGAAGGGCGCGAGATAAAGATTGAAATAGACCCAGCATTTAGCGAGAAGACCGGACAGCGGATGTTGTAGCCCCGTCAGATGGGGATAAAATGTGATAACCGAATGATAGATCACCACCAGGCAGATACACAGCCCCTTTATCTGGTTAATCCATAATGCTTTTTGCTTCATTGTTCGCAACTACCTTATTGCCATAAACGAACGAGCAATTGTTGTTAAACGAAGCCGGGATGTAACGGGAAACAGTCTGTATCAGGTAGTTTTTCGGAAAAGGTGGAGGGTGAGGCGCGATAATTCGACGAGTAGCATTCTGATTTATCTGAATTTTTCAGAAAAATGATTACCAAAGCTTACGGTTTCAGTCATTTACGCTTAACGGATTCGCTTATATACTCGTGGGTCTGCTATCAGCAAACAGACGGACTTCATGTATCAACCTGTCGCACTCTTCATAGGCTTACGCTACATGCGTGGGCGCGCCGCGGACCGTTTCGGTCGTTTTGTCTCCTGGCTTTCGACTATTGGCATTACGCTTGGCGTGATGGCACTGGTGACGGTGCTTTCCGTCATGAATGGCTTTGAGCGCGAGCTGCAAAACAACATCCTGGGGCTGATGCCGCAGGCCATTCTCTCTTCAACCAACGGCTCCGTTAACCCGCAACAACTGCCGGAAAGTGCGGCGAAGTTACAGGGTGTCACACGCGTTGCGCCGGTGACAACGGGCGATGTCGTTCTGCAAAGCGCCCGCAGCGTGGCGGTGGGCGTCATGCTGGGTATTGACCCGACGCAAAAAGATCCGCTCACGCCGTATCTGGTCAACGTGAAGCAAAGCGATCTGGAAGCGGGCAAATACAACGTGATCCTCGGCGAGCAGCTTGCCGGGCAGCTTGGGGTCAACCGTGGCGACCAGCTGCGCGTGATGGTGCCGTCTGCCAGCCAGTTTACGCCGATGGGACGTTTGCCCAGCCAGCGTCTGTTCACTGTGATTGGCACGTTTGCCGCCAACAGCGAAGTTGACGGCTACCAGATGCTCATGAATATCCAGGATGCTTCACGACTGATGCGTTATCCGGTGGGCAACATTACCGGCTGGCGTCTGTGGCTCGACGCACCGCTGAAGGTCGATACCCTCAGCCAGCAAACCTTGCCGGAAGGCACAAAATGGCAGGACTGGCGCGAGCGTAAAGGCGAACTGTTCCAGGCCGTGCGTATGGAAAAAAATATGATGGGCCTGCTGCTGAGCCTGATCGTCGCGGTCGCGGCATTTAACATCATCACCTCGCTTGGTCTGATGGTAATGGAAAAGCAGGGCGAAGTTGCCATCCTGCAAACCCAGGGGCTGACGCCGCGCCAGATTATGGCCGTCTTTATGGTGCAGGGGGCCAGCGCCGGGATCATTGGCGCGTTACTCGGGGCGGTTCTCGGGGCGCTGCTGGCCAGTCAGTTGAATAACTTAATGCCGATCATCGGCGCGCTGCTTGATGGCGCGGCGCTGCCGGTTGCTATCGAACCGCTGCAGGTGGTCGGTATTGCGCTGGCCGCGATGGCCATTGCGCTGCTTTCTACGCTCTATCCTTCCTGGCGCGCTGCCGCCACTCAACCCGCTGAGGCTTTACGTTATGAATAAGATCCTGTTGCAATGCGACAACCTGTCCAAACGCTATCAGGAAGGCTCTGTACAGACCGATGTGCTGCACAATGTGAGCTTCAGCGTGGGCGAAGGCGAGATGATGGCGATTGTCGGCAGCTCCGGTTCCGGCAAAAGTACCTTATTACACCTGCTGGGCGGGCTGGATACGCCGACGAGTGGCGACGTGATTTTCTCTGGCCAGCCGATGAGCAAAATGTCTTCTGCGGCAAAAGCGGAGCTGCGTAACCGTGAACTGGGCTTTATCTACCAGTTCCACCATCTGCTGCCGGATTTCACGGCGCTGGAAAACGTGGCGATGCCTTTGCTGATTGGTAAAAAGAAACCGGCAGAAATTAATGCCCGCGCCAGCGACATGCTGAAAGCCGTAGGCCTGGGGCATCGCGGTGACCACCGTCCGTCTGAGCTGTCCGGTGGCGAGCGTCAGCGTGTGGCAATTGCCCGTGCGCTGGTGAACAACCCTCGTCTGGTGCTGGCGGATGAACCAACCGGCAACCTGGATGCGCGCAATGCTGACAGTATTTTCCAGCTTCTGGGTGAGCTGAATGCCTCACAGGGGACGGCGTTTCTGGTGGTGACCCACGATTTGCAACTGGCAAAACGGATGGGGCGCCAGCTTGAGATGCGTGACGGTCATCTGAACGCTGAACTGACTCTGATGGGAGCGGAGTAATGGCCTCACCGTTATCGTTACTCATCGGGCTACGTTTCAGTCGCGGCCGCCGTCGCGGCGGGATGGTCTCCCTTATCTCGGTGATCTCCACCATCGGTATTGCGCTCGGCGTGGCGGTGTTGATCGTAGGGTTAAGCGCCATGAATGGTTTTGAGCGTGAGTTGAATAACCGTATTCTGGCCGTTGTGCCGCACGGCGAAATCGAACCGGTTAATCAGCCGTGGAACAACTGGAGTGATGCCCTCAGCAAAGTGGAAAACGTGCCGGGTATTGCCGCCGCTGCACCTTACATTAACTTCACAGGGCTGGTGGAAAGCGGTGTTAACCTGCGCGCCATCCAGGTGAAAGGGGTGAATCCTGTCCAGGAAGAACGCCTGAGCGCGCTGCCGAAATATGTGCAGAACGGCGCGTGGGCGAACTTTAAGGCCGGTGAGCAACAGATCATCATGGGCAAAGGTGTGGCCGACGCGCTAAAAGTGAAGCAGGGCGACTGGGTGTCGATCATGATCCCGAACGCCAGCGCTGACCATAAATTACAGCAGCCTAAGCGCGTGCGTCTGCACGTTACCGGGATCCTGCAACTGAGCGGACAGCTTGACCACAGCTTCGCAATGGTGCCGCTGGAAGACGCGCGCCAGTATCTGGACATGGGCGACAGCGTGACGGGCATCGCCATTAAGGTCAACGACGTCTTCAACGCCAATAAACTGGTGCGTGATGCGGGCAGCGTGACCAATAACTATGTCTACATCAAAAGCTGGATCGGCACTTACGGGTATATGTATCGTGATATCCAGATGATCCGCGCCATCATGTATCTGGCAATGGTGCTGGTGATTGGCGTGGCGTGCTTTAATATCGTCTCGACGCTGGTAATGGCGGTCAAAGACAAGAGTGGCGACATCGCGGTTCTGCGTACCCTTGGGGCAAAGGACGGTCTTATTCGCGCCATCTTCGTCTGGTATGGTCTGCTGGCGGGGCTGTTCGGTAGCCTGTGCGGGGTGGTGATTGGCGTCGTGGTGTCGTTACAGCTCACGCCAATCATCAACGGGATTGAGACGCTGATCGGCCACCAGTTCCTGTCGGGTGATATCTATTTTATTGACTTCCTGCCGTCTGAATTGCACTGGCTGGACGTTATTTATGTGCTGGTTACAGCACTTTTACTGAGTCTGCTGGCAAGCTGGTATCCGGCGCGTCGCGCAAGCCGAATTGATCCGGCGAGGGTATTAAGTGGCCAGTAATTACGTCATGATCTAGCGGCATACGGGCCGCCAGGTTAAAAGAGGAATGCGTTATGTATTACGGATTTGATATTGGCGGCACCAAAATTGCGCTCGGCGCGTTTGATAACGATCTCAAACTGCAGTGGGAAACCCGCGTTCCCACGCCGCGAGAAAGCTACGATGCATTTTTAACCGCCATTGCCGCGCTGGTGGCGCAGGCCGATGAACGCTTTGGTGTGAAAGGCAGCGTCGGCATTGGTATTCCAGGTATGCCTGAAACCGACGATGGCACGCTGTATGCCGCTAATGTTCCTGCTGCCAGCGGCAAACCGCTGCGCGCCGATCTCTCTGCTCTCCTTGAACGCGACGTGCGTTTAGACAACGATGCCAACTGCTTTGCGCTCTCTGAAGCCTGGGATGATGAATTCCGTCAATATCCTCTGGTGATGGGACTGATCCTCGGCACCGGCGTCGGCGGGGGAATTGTCATCAACGGCAAGCCCATCACCGGCCGCAGCTATATCACCGGAGAGTTTGGTCATATCCGTTTGCCGGTGGATGCGCTTGAGGTCGTGGGACGTGATTTCCCGCTTACCCGCTGTGGCTGTGGTCAGCATGGCTGTATTGAGAACTACCTGTCAGGTCGCGGGTTTGCATGGCTTTACGAACACTTCTATCATCAGAAACTTGAGGCCCCTCAGATCATTACCCGGTGGGAGCAAGGCGATGCGCAGGCGCGAGAGCACGTTGAACGTTATCTCGATCTGCTGGCGGTGTGTCTGGGGAATATCCTGACCATCGTCGATCCGGATCTGCTGGTGATTGGGGGCGGGTTATCAAACTTTACCGCGATAACGGAACAGCTGTCGGGGCGTCTGCCCCGACATCTGTTGCCAGTCGCCCGCGTGCCGCGTATCGAACGCGCACGGCACGGGGACGCAGGAGGCATGCGCGGAGCCGCATTCCTTCATCTCACCGACTAGTTTACGAGGGTTACTATGCTGTCGCGTCGCCAGGGTCGACTCAGCCGTTTTCGCAAAAATAAACGCCGCTTACGTGAGCGCTTGCGTCAGCGGATCTTTTTCAGAGACAGAATGATGCCAGAAGCGATGGATAAACCCAGAGTGGTGGTGCTGACCGGGGCGGGGATCTCTGCCGAGTCCGGTATTCGAACCTTCCGCGCCGCGGACGGGTTGTGGGAAGAGCACCGTGTGGAGGATGTGGCGACACCAGAAGGCTTCGCCCGTGACCCGGATCTTGTGCAGGCATTTTACAATGCCCGCCGTCGTCAGCTTCAGCAGCCAGAAATAGCGCCTAATCCGGCGCACCTGGCGCTGGCGAAGCTGGAGGAGGCGCTGGGGGATCGTTTTCTGCTGGTTACGCAGAATATCGATAACCTGCACGAGCGAGCCGGCAACAAAAACATCATCCACATGCACGGCGAGCTACTGAAGGTGCGCTGTGCATGGAGCGGCCAGGTGCTGGACTGGAAAGAGGACGTGCTGCCTGAGGATAAATGTCACTGCTGCCAGTTCCCTGCGCGTCTGCGTCCGCATGTGGTCTGGTTTGGCGAAATGCCGCTGGGGATGGATGAGATATACAGCGCGCTGGCGATGGCGGATGTGTTTATCGCCATCGGTACGTCAGGACATGTCTATCCGGCGGCGGGGTTTGTTCACGAAGCGCGCCTGCACGGCGCACATACCGTAGAGCTGAACCTTGAGCCGAGCCAGGTGGGAAGTGAGTTTGAAGAGAAACATTACGGGTTGGCAAGCGAGGTCGTACCGGAGTTTGTTGATAAGCTGCTGAAAGGTCTGTAATAGCAATAATGTGATAAGGCACCTGTTAAACGGGTGCCTTTTTCGTTTATGCATGCGTCCGCTGAAATTACCATTAACAGTGATTACGGAACAAAATATAAGTCCTGTTAATTAGTGTGGATGCTATTATTTTGTGCATTCAATCAAAATAGTGCTTAATAATGCTCGTTATCGTAGTGTAGAAAGAGGATGCTAATAAATATAACGTCGATAAGGAGGATGGGATATGTACGGATTTATTGCGAGACAACCCATTTTTAACCCGGATATGAATACGGTGGCTTATGAACTGCTTTTCAGGGATGGGATGGCAAACCGTTTTCCGGATGTATCGGCAGAATTTGCAACATCCAGAATGATCTCCGACCATTTTTTATGTGTCCCGTCCCGGCGTATCGCCGGGGCACAGACGTCGTTTATCAACTTTCCGTCCAGAATGGTCATCGATCGCAGCGGTGAAGCGCTGGACAAGGAGAGCGTCGTTATCGAGATCCTTGAAGATGCGGTTCCCGGTGAGGCGTTATTGCAGGCCGTTAAAGAGATGAGTGCGCACGGGTATCGCTTTGCGCTTGATGATTTCACCCTCGCGCCGGAATGGGATCGCTTTTTGCCCTATATTTCTATTCTCAAATTTGATGTCAGGAATTATACCTTAGCGCAAATTCAGGATTATCTAAAAGCGCGTAAAGACCTGACCCGCCATATAAAGTATCTCGCTGAAAAAGTTGAGACTAAAGAGGAATTCAAACACTATCGCGAGGCAGGTTTTTCGCTTTTTCAGGGTTACTTTTTCTGCCGTCCTGAAGTGATTAAATATAAGCGCTTATCGCAAAATCAACTGGCGATTTTCCGCCTGCAGATGGAAGTGGGGCGGAATAAACCTGATTTTCGGATAATTGAGTCGTTAATAAAAACCGACCTCACGTTGTCCTATAAAATCATGCGTTATATGAAACATACGGCGTTTAAACACGTCGGTGTCTGCAATTTTAGCAAATTAACGCTCAGCGAAGTGCTCCGCTATCTCGGGGAAAATCAACTGCGACGCTTTGTTGCGGTGGTGGTGCTGGCCACTGCCGGCAATGACACCGTCGACGAACTTTATCCTCTGAGTATGATGCGGGGTAAATTCTGTGAGCTGATTGCAGAGAAGATGCATGAGCCGGGGCTGGCGGAGAATGCGTTTATGTGTGGCCTGTTCTCTCTGCTCGATACCCTGCTTGAATTGCCAATGGCGGAGTTGATGAAGCAAATTGCGGTGCCGCAGGCTGTCAGCCATGCCCTGTGTCATCAGGAAGGCATGTTAGCCGACATGGTGGCGCTGTGTCGCTACTATGAACAGCAGGAGTGGGGTGAGGCGGCCAGGATGGCTAAGGGGCTGGGACTGTCGGATGACGAGGTCGTCGATGCCATGAGAACGGCGACGATCTGGGCGGGGGAAAATGCGGCGGGTTAACGCTCCTCACGACGTGGCGACGTGAGGAGCCAGGCTGCGGCGCTTATCGGCCGGCTTTTAATTTCTGGTAATATTCTTCATAAAGGCGGCTCGCATCGCCGACGTCGTTTTGCCATTCACCTTTACTGATGGTGTCGGCATCCGGATAGAGCGACTTATCGTTGGCCACGTCAGGCTTCAACAGCTTACGGGCGGCCAGGTTTGGCGTCGGGTAGCCGATGGTCTCGGCAACCTGCTTCGCCACGTCCGGGCGTAACAGGAAGTTAATGAGCTTCAGGGCACCGTCAACGTTTTTCGCATTCGCAGGAATAGCCAGGCTGTCCATCCAGAAGATGCCGCCTTCTTTTGGCCAGACAACCTCCAGCGGCGTACCGGCCTGACGGGCAACCCAGGCAGAGCCGTTCCATACCATGCCGAGATTCACTTCACCTTCCATATACGGGTTCGCCGGGTTATCGGAGTTGAACGCCGCCACGTTAGGCATCAGTTTTTTCAGCTCGTTATAGGCCGCCTCAATCTCTTTCGGGTCCGTTGTGTTGCCCGAGTAACCCAGCTTGCGCAGCGCCACCTGGAACACTTCACGGGCATCGTCGGTTAACAGCAGGCTGCCTTTGTATTCAGGCTTCCACAGATCGGCCCACTGGGTCACGGTTTTAGGATCGATTGCTTCGCTGTTAACGCCGATGGCGGTCGCACCCCAGATGTACGGAATGGAGTAGTCGTTGTTCGGATCGAACGGTTTGTTGAGCATCTGCGGATCGAGGTTGTTGAAGTTGGTCAGCTTCGACTTGTCGATCTTCTGGATCATGCCCTCTTTACGCATCTTGTCGACGAAGTAGGTCGATGGCACCACCAGATCGTACGCGCCGTCCTTGTACGTTTTAAGCTTGGCGTACATGGTTTCATTGGACTCGTAGGTGGAGTAGATGACCTTAATGCCCGTCTCTTTGGTGAACTGCTCCAGCAGACCCGGCGGCACATACTCAGTCCAGTTATAGAAGTAGAGTGTTTTGCTGTCATCAGCGTGCGCGACGCCCATTCCGAGCACCAGTGCCGCAGCGGCAAGCATTTTTTTCATTTCATTGTCCCCTGAGATTTTGTTTTATCACGAGCAATAATCTGGCTGGCAATCACCAGTACCAGTGAGAACACCAACAGTATGGTCGCCAGCGCGTTCACCTCTGGCGAGACGCCGACTTTCACCATCGAATAGATTTTCAACGGCAGAATTTCATAGCTCGGCCCGGTCACGAAAGAGGAGACCACAACGTCATCCATCGACAGGGTGAAGCTGAGCAGCCACCCGGCCGCGACGGCGGGCATGGCCAGCGGCAGGATAATTTTGCGCAAAATGGTCATCTCGCTGGCACCGAGATCTTTCGCAGCCTCCAGCATACGCACATCAAAGCCTTTCAGGCGTGCAAAGACCGTCACCACCACAAACGGCAGGCAGAAGGTGATATGGGAAAACAGCAGCGACCAGAAGCCGAGCTGGACACCCAGCAGCATAAACAGCACCAGCAGTGAAATCGCCATGACGATATCCGGTGACATCATCACCACAAACAGCATGCCGCTGACGAACGGTTTGCCGCGAAAGCGATAGCGGTACAGCGCCACGGCGGTGAGCGAACCAATCAGCGTGGCGAAGGTTGCGGAAAAAATCGCCATGGTTAATGAGTGCTGCGCGGCCTGCAGCAGGCTGTCGTTGTTCATCAGCAGGCTGTACCAATTGGTGGTAAAGCCCTGCCAGTTGATCCCGAAGCGTGAGCTGTTAAACGAGTTCACGATCAAAATGATAATCGGGATATACAGGTAAGCATAAATAGCGGTCATAAAACCGCCGCGAAGCAGTCGACCGATCATTCGAGTTCCACCTTCTTATTCAGCAATCGCGAAGCGCGCCAGTAAACCAGCAGCATCAGACCCATCACCACCGTCAGCGTAATGCTGGTGGCGGAGCCGAATGGCCAGTCGCGAATGTTCAGGAACTGGCTCTTAATCACATTGCCGATCAGCAGGTTTTTCGCGCCGCCCATCAGGTCAGAAACATAGAACAAGCCCATGGCCGGGAGCATCACCAGCAGACAGCCCGCGATAATGCCGGGCATCGTCAGCGGAATGATAATGCGGATAAAGGTCTGCAGCTTATTCGCCCCCAGATCTTTCGCCGCTTCCAGCAGCGGTTTGTCCAGCTTCTCAATGCTGGAGTAGAGCGGCATCACCATAAACGGCAGCAGGATATAAACCAGACCGATAATGACTGCGCCAGGCGTAAACATGATGCGGATTGGCGTATCAATCACCCCCAGCCACAGCAGAAACTCGTTAAGATAGCCTTTGGTGCTGAGGAAGATTTTCAGCCCGTAGATGCGGATTAAGGAGTTGGTCCAGAAGGGAACAATCAGTAAAAAGAGCAGCAGCGGGCGGATTTTTTGCGGCAGACGCGCCAGGAACCACGCGAAGGGATACCCCAGCACCAGGCAGGCAACGGTGGCGATCAACGCCATATTCAGCGAGTGCAGCAGCACATCAAAATAGAGCGGATCGAGCAGGCGCGAGTAGTTATCCAGCGTAAAGACCAGCGCCACGAAGTGGGCATCGTCGCGGGTCAGGAAGCTGGTGGCGATGATCATCAGGTTGGGTAAAAAGACAAACAACACAAGCCAACCGACGATCGTGGCAATCACCACATTCTGGAATTTACTTGTGTTCTTCATCAGCCAGCACAACCTCCCAGCTTTCTACCCAGTTAATCACCATTTTTTGATCGAGCGAATGATCGAAGTCCGGGTCGTCCTCGTTAAAGAACTCGCTGACCATCACCATCTTACCGTTTTCCAGTTCGACAACGGATTCCAGCGTCATCCCTTTGTAATTACGCTCGCGGATATAGCCGATCAATCCTTCGGCTTGCACATTGCCGTGGATCTCCTCGACGCGCAGATCTTCCGGGCGTAACAGCACGTTGAGCTTTTGTCCCTTCTCAACGGCAAAGTTAACGGTGATATTGCACTCGCGGCCTTCGACATTCGCCCGAACGCGCTGCTCATCCAGACGCTCGATAACCGTGGCGTTGAAGATATTGATCTCGCCAATGAAGCTGGCCACAAACAGGTTTTTCGGCTCTTCGTAGATTTCACGCGGCGTGCCGTCCTGCTCGATTTTGCCATCGCGCATCACCACGATACGGTCGGACATGGTGAGTGCCTCTTCCTGGTCGTGAGTGACAAAGACGAAGGTAATGCCCAGCTTACGCTGCAGGGCCTTAAGCTCGTTCTGCATCTGCTTGCGCAGTTTGTAGTCCAGCGCGGAGAGGGACTCATCCAGCAGAAGCAGACGCGGTTTGTTGACCACCGCACGGGCGATGGCCACACGTTGCTGTTGGCCACCAGACAGTTGATGCGGTTTGCGCTGAGCAAACTCCTCCAACTGAACCATTCGCAGCGCTTCTGTTACGCGCGGCGGGATCTCGCTGGCCGGTGTTTTTTGCATCCGCAGACCAAACGCAACGTTTTCAAACACGGTCATGTGCGGGAACAAAGCATAGCTTTGAAAGACGGTGTTAACGTGACGATCTTCAGCGGGGACCTGGGTAATGTCCTGCTTTTCAAGGTGGATATGGCCGCTATCGACGCTTTCCAGCCCGGCGATAAGGCGCAGTACGGTTGTCTTGCCGCAGCCAGAAGGGCCAAGCAGCGTGAGGAACTCACCATCATTGATGGTCAGGTTGAGGTCGGAAATGACATCTTTACCATCAAAACTTTTACGAATTCGTTCCAGTTGCACCAGCGGTGAACGTGAACGGGATTGAGTATTCAATTTTTGCGCTGTCCCATATAGACGCTCCGGGCAGCAGACCGAAGCGGGGTTTGTGTGTAACCACCTTGGTGACTCGTAATGAGGGCGGACATTCTACGGCAAACCACGGGAATCGCCAATCCTTGTCACTGATTCATAAGCTACATTTACTGACGTACAACGATATAAACGTAATATATTCTCGTTTGCGGGATAAAAGTGACCTGACGCAATATTTGCGTTTTGATGCTTATTGATAATGTTGTCACAAAAAGTGAGGGTGACTGCATGGATAAATTACTTGAGCGTTTTTTACAGTACGTTTCGCTGGATACCCAATCTAAACCGGGTGTCCGCCAGGTGCCAAGCACCGAAGGCCAGTGGAAGTTATTAAATCTGCTCAAAGAGCAGCTTGAGGCCATGGGGCTGGTCAATGTCACCCTGAGCGAAAAAGGCACTGTGATGGGCACGCTGCCTGCCAACGTCTCCGGCGATATTCCGGCGATTGGCTTTATCTCCCATGTCGACACCTCTCCGGATTTTAGCGGTAAACATGTTAATCCGCAGATTGTGGAAAACTACCGTGGCGGTGACATTGCGCTGGGAATTGGTGACGAAGTGCTCTCGCCGGTGATGTTCCCGGTGCTGCACCAGCTGCTGGGGCAGACGCTGATCACCACGGATGGCAAAACGCTGCTGGGGGCGGATGACAAAGCGGGTATCGCGGAGATCATGACGGCACTGGCGGTGCTGAAAGGAAAAAATATTCCACACGGTGATATCCGTGTGGCCTTTACGCCGGATGAAGAGGTGGGCAAGGGGGCGAAACATTTTGATGTCGAGGCCTTTAACGCGCAGTGGGCCTATACCGTTGACGGCGGTGGCGTGGGCGAACTGGAATTTGAAAACTTCAATGCCGCGTCCGTGACCATCAAAATTGTGGGTAACAATGTCCATCCCGGCTCCGCCAAAGGTGTGATGGTAAATGCGCTGTCGCTGGCATCCCGTATTCATGCGGAAGTCCCGGCGGATGAGAGCCCGGAGCAGACCGAAGGTTATGAAGGTTTTTATCACCTGACCAGCATCAAAGGCACGGTGGACAGCGCGCAGATGCACTACATCGTGCGTGACTTTGACCGTAAAGCGTTCGAAGCACGCAAGCGTAAGATGATGGAAATCGCGAAGAAGGTGGGTAAGGGGCTGCACCCGGACTGCTATATTGAGCTGATTATTGAAGACAGCTACTACAATATGCGCGAGAAGGTGATGGAGCATCCGCATATCCTGGATATCGCGCAGCAGGCCATGCGCGACTGCGATATTGAACCGGTGCTGAAGCCGATTCGCGGCGGCACCGACGGTTCGCAACTGTCCTTCATGGGATTGCCGTGCCCGAATCTCTTTACCGGGGGATACAACTACCACGGTAAGCATGAGTTTGTGACGCTGGAAGGGATGGAAAAAGCGGTGAAGGTGATTGTGCGGATTGCGGAGTTAACCGCGAAGCGTTAAGACATCGCCCGGTGGCGCTTCGCTTACCGGGCCTACGGGAACAGGTAGGCCGGGTAAGGCGTAGCCGCCACCCGGCAATACATTACAACTCAGTCCTCAAAGAACCAATACCCGCTGTTGACCAGCGCGGCAAGCATGGCGAGGAAAGAGGGATCTTCCAGGGCGTCGCCAAAGGTATCGGCAGTCAGTACCAGATGGCTGGCGATGGCTTCCAGCGCCGGGCGATGCGGAGAATCCAGCTTCTCGCCGTTGACGAAGACATCTTCACAGATGCGTAGCACGCGTAACCCACCCAGGCGAACCAGCTTGTCACCCTGCTGCAGCGCATCATAAATCTCGTCGGCCTGGTATGGCGGCTCCGGAGGCGCCACATCCAGCTCGTGACGTGACTGGCTGATAAACTCACCAAACCACTGTCTGAAATGTTCCGGCTCGTTGATCAGATCCAGCATCATGCCGCGCAGCTTATCCAGCTCTGCTGGCAGAATGTCTGCCGGATGCTCGCGGGAAGGCACATCCGGATCGCTGTAGCGATGGCTGCCCAGCTCGCGTTGCAGAACGTAATCGGCAAAACCGCTGATCATCTCGCGACCGCTTGGCGCGCGGAACCCGACGGAGTAGTTGAGGGAGTTTTCCAGCGAGTAGCCTTCATGCGGGAATCCAGGCGGGATATAAAGAATATCACCCGGCTCCAGCTCTTCGTCGATGATCCCGTCAAACGGATCTACCTGAAGCAGGTCAGGATGCGGGCAGTGCTGTTTCATTGGCACTTTTTCACCCACTCGCCAGCGGCGGCGGCCGGTCCCCTGAATGATAAACACATCGTACTGATCCAGATGCGGACCAACGCCGCCCCCTGGCACGGAGAAGGAGATCATCAGATCGTCCATTCGCCAGTCGGGCAGGGCGCGGAACGGGCGCATTAAGGCTGCCGTCGGCTCGTGCCAGTGGTTGACTGCCTGCACCAGCAATGACCAGTTATTTTCACCGAGGTGATCGTAGCTTTCGAAAGGACCGTGGCTGACCTGCCATTTTCCATCCTGGTGGCTCACCAGGCGGCTGTCGACTTCGTTTTCCATGGCCAGGCCGGCCAGTTCGTCAGGCGAGATAGGGTCGACAAAATTGCTGAACCCGCGCTTAAGAACCACCGGGCGTTTCTGCCAGTAACGTTCAATAAACTCGGGCCAGTTCAGTGCTAAGTGATAATCCATATTTTTTTATTCCGCAGGCTCTTACTGAGTCGGATTATAACGGAAGCGCAGGAGCCTGGGTGCGAGATCCGCGCATTTTTCACATAACGGGCTAACTATCGTTCGATGTGGGCTGCTGACGGCCAAAAATCACTTCCATTCTGGCACCGCCAAGCAAACTTTCACCGGTTTCGATTTTGCCATCGTACTGGTCGACAATCTCACGAGCGACTGATAACCCTACACCCTGACCGGGACGCAGTGTATCCGCACGCTGACCGCGATCAAACACCACGTCACGTTTGTTGCGCGGGATCCCCGGGCCATCGTCCTCAACAATGATGTGCAACTCGTTGTCCGTCTGACGGGCGGAAACCTCCACGAACTCCAGACAATATTTACAGGCGTTATCGAGCAGGTTACCCATCACCTCCATGAAATCATTTTTTTCGCCGACAAAGCTGATTTCCGGGGAGATATCGAGGCTGATATTAACCCCTTTGCGCTGATACACCTTATTCAGCGCAGAGGTCAGGTTATCCAGTAGCGGTGCCACAGGGTGCAGTTCCCGGCTCAACAGGGCGCTGCCGGCACGCATACTGGCGCGATGGAGATAATAGCCAATTTGCTGCGAAATACGGCTGATTTGCTCCAGCATTACCGGCTCGGCTTCATCGACGCTCATCCTGGAACTGCGCATGGAGCGCAGGGTGCTTTGCATCACGGCCAGCGGGGTCTTCAGGCTATGAGTGAGATCAGTCAGCGTGGTGCGGTATTTATCGTAGCGTTCGCGTTCACTTTTCAGCAGACGGTTGAGGTTACGCACCAGGCTCGTTAACTCGCGCGTGGTCTCTGGGTTGAGCTTCTCACGGTGATGCTCCTCCAGCTCACGGACCTCTTTCGCCAGTGATTCTATCGGGCGCAAACTCCACCAGGCGGCAATCCACAGCAGCGGTATGACCAGCAGCAAATTGGCGGCCAGTACATACACGAACCAGCCCCAGACCCGATAAGAGCGTTTAAGCTCGACGGGGATGGTATCCACCACCACGATGGTGAGCTGAGGCATATTGGTGGTGGCGGGATAAAGATTGATGGCGACGGAGTGGGTCATCTCCGTCTCGGCGTCATCGGCGCGGATCTCATTGAGCTTTTTCTGCAGAGAGCGATCTTCTCGCAGCAAGGTGCTGGTGGTATTCAGGTCGGCTTCGATTTCATGAAATCCATTGGTTTTCAGCCATTCCGGACGAATACGTTTCACCAGCCATGGCACATCACGCTGCGCCCAGAGCAGTTTCCCTTTTTCATTGTAAATCAGTGCCATTGTCGGGCTTTGCTGGTTCAGGTTTTCCGGCATTTCGACGGTGATCTTATTGTTTTCCCATCTGGCCAGGGTATAAAACAGGTTACTTTCACCGCGCAACAGTCGAAACGTTGTTTTATCAAAGCTGACGCTATAACCGACCAGCGCCACCATGCCATAAGAGAGCGATAGCACCAGCACAACGGCTGCCGTGGCCAGCAAAAAGCGAACCCGCAGCGAAAGGGGCAGAAAGTGCCGCAAAATTCGTTTCATTTAGCGTAATTCGAACAGGTAGCCCTGACCACGTACGGTAGTGATCACATCCTGCGGGTACTGCGCCTGGATTTTCTTACGCAAACGCCCCATCAGCACATCAATGGTGTGGCTCTCACGCAGTTCGGCATCCGGATAAAGCTGGAGCATTAAGGAATCTTTGCTGACCACTTTGCCGTTATTACGGATCAGCGTTTCCATGATGGTGTATTCGAAGGCCGTCAGCTTGATCACTTCGTTGTTGATGGAGAATTCACGGCGAGAGAGATCCACCTGGAATGGCGGAAGGGAAATAACCTGTGAGGCCAGTCCGCTGTTGCGGCGTAACAGCGCCTGCATACGCGCGGCCACTTCTTCAATATGAAACGGTTTGGTGACGTAATCATCGGCACCCGCGCTGAGCACTTCAACTTTGTCCTGCCAGCCTTCACGGGCGGTCAGTACCAGTACCGGAAGGGAGACGTCATGGCTGCGCCAGCGGCGAATTAACGACAGCCCGTCTTCGTCAGGTAACCCGAGGTCAACGATGGCGATATCCGGCAGGTGTTCATTGAGATAATAATCGGCTTCTTTTGCATCTTCAGCATCGTCCACCTGATGTCCCATCTCCTGAAGCTGTACCTTCAGGTGATGACGTAGCAATGCGTTATCCTCAACAACCAGTACGCGCATCATCTTTCTCCCAGAGTAAATAGTATGAATAGTTTAACGCTGATTATGTTGTTGTGGAGATAAACATTGAGTAAACCGGGGAAAAAGCAGCCCCCTTTTCGGGCGAAAAGGGGGAGGAGTGGATTACTTCAGCTCGTCGACCATGGTGATGGCACGGCCAATGTAATTCGCCGGCGTCATCTCTTTCAGGCGGGTTTTCTCCGCTTCCGGCAATGCAAGGCTATCGATAAACTGCTTCATACCTTCCGCATCGACACGTTTACCGCGGGTAAGTTCTTTCAGTTTTTCGTACGGTTTTTCGATGCCATAACGACGCATCACGGTCTGGATCGGCTCGGCCAACACTTCCCAGTTGTGATCCAGTTCGTCCAGCAGACGATCGCGGTTCACTTCCAGTTTGCTCACCCCTTTCAGGGTCGACTGATAGGCGATCAGCGCATAGCCAATACCCACGCCCAGGTTACGCAGAACGGTGGAGTCGGTCAGGTCGCGCTGCCAGCGGGAAACCGGCAGTTTGCTCGCCATATGCTGCAGTACGGCGTTGGCCAGACCCAGGTTGCCTTCGGAGTTTTCGAAGTCAATCGGGTTCACTTTGTGCGGCATGGTTGAAGAGCCGATTTCGCCGGCGATGGTTTTTTGTTTGAAGTGGTTGAGCGCGATATAACCCCACACGTCACGATCGAAGTCGATCAGGATGGTGTTGAAGCGAGCGATGCAGTCAAACAGCTCAGCGATATAGTCGTGTGGCTCAATCTGAGTGGTGTACGGGTTCCACTGAATACCCAGAGAGGTTACGAACTCTTCACTGAACTGATGCCAGTCCACTTCCGGGTAGGCGGCGATATGGGCGTTGTAGTTACCTACCGCCCCGTTAATTTTGCCAAGGATTTCAACCTGCTCCAGTTGACGGTACTGACGCTCCATACGGTACGCCACGTTAGCCATCTCTTTACCCATTGTGGACGGGGTGGCTGGCTGGCCGTGAGTACGGGAGAGCAGAGGAATATCACGGTATTCCGCAGACAAGGCTTTCACCGCGTCAATGATTTTACGCCAGTAAGGCAGAACCACCTCTTTGCGCGCGGTGGAGAGCATCAGCGCGTGAGACAAGTTATTGATGTCTTCAGATGTACAGGCGAAGTGAATGAATTCAGACACCGCATGCAGCGCAGGGACGCTCGCCACTTTCTCTTTCAGGAAGTACTCAACCGCCTTTACGTCGTGGTTGGTGGTACGTTCAATGGTCTTGATGCGTGCAGCATCTTCTTCATTAAAGTCAGCAACGATTTTATCAAGGTAATCGTTTGCCTGGGCGTCAAAAGCAGGAACTTCCTTGATTGCTGCCTGGGCGGCCAGCTTTTGCAGCCAGCGTACTTCAACCTGAACACGGAACTTCAGCAAGCCATATTCGCTGAAGATCCCGCGCAGCGCGCTGACTTTATCGCCGTAGCGTCCATCGACAGGGGATACGGCGGTCAGTGAGGATAATTCCATAATTCGCAACTCCGGGAGGTTAACAATGAGCAAGAATTTGTTTTGCCTGAGTCGTCAGGCGATTACGAGAAAACATTAACTGCAGGCGGCCACCGCCAACCTGATGCCACAGCACGGCGGCACGGATACCGGCCAGCAGCGAGGCGCGCACTTTTGCCTGAACCTGTGGGCTTTGCAGTACGGCAGGTGAACCGGTGACCTGAATGCGTGGGCCGAGTGGGCTGATAACATCGACATAAATACCGGCCATGGCGCTCAGCAGCGTTTCAGACTGCAGATCAAAATGGTCGAGCTGACGCTGCAATCCGGCAATGCGGTCGCCCAGCGTATCCAGCGCGCCTTTTGCCGCACTCAGTTTACGTTCCAGCACCATCAGGCTTAACGTATAGCGGGTGAGCTCCGCATTTAAGCCCTGACGGCTGCTGGCGTTAAGCACGCCAAGCAAGGTTTCAAGACCGAGACGAAGATTGGTTTCGCTGCCACCGAAGACACCCAGGGTTGAACCGGGGTTGAGATCGATAACGCTATTGAGCGAAACGTGCAGCGCGTCAGCGTCGCAATGACCCTGATGCGCCAGCTGTTGCACCAGACGGGCTGACTGGCAAATTCCTGCCAGGGCCAGGGTGATGTCATAATAGTTCTTCGCCACACGGTCTCCTTTATGTGTGCAATCGGGTTAAACAGCGGTCAGCGGCAGGCGCTGTTCAATGATCCCGCCGCCCAGGCAGATTTCACCGCTGTAGAAGACGGCAGACTGGCCCGGGGTAACGGCTGCAACCGGCTCGTCAAAACGCACGTCAATGCGATCGTCATCCAGCGCGGTAAGGGTGCACGGGATGTCCGTCTGACGGTAGCGCGTTTTTACCGTGCAGCGCAGCGTACCTTTGAGTGGTTCACGATCGACCCAGTGCAACTGCTGTGCGATAAGGCCAACGGACATCAGACGCGGATGGTCGTGCCCCTGAGCGACGATCAGAATATTGTTTTCGACATCTTTGTCGACCACATACCACGGATCTTCGCTACCGTCTTTGGTACCGCCAATGCCCAGGCCTTTACGCTGGCCGAGGGTGTGGTACATCAGCCCCTGATGCTGGCCAATTTCGTCGCCATCGACCGTGACAATTTTGCCCGGCTGCGCAGGCAGGTAGCGACCAAGGAAATCGCGGAATTTGCGCTCGCCAATAAAGCAGATACCGGTGGAGTCTTTTTTCTTCGCGGTGATCAGATCCAGCGCTTCAGCAATTTTACGGACTTCTGGCTTTTCCAGCTCGCCAACCGGGAACAGGCTTTGTGCAATCTGTTCATGGCTTAGCGTATAAAGGAAATAGCTCTGATCTTTATTACCGTCCAGACCGCGCAGCAGCTGGCTTTTGCCGTTCACATCGGCGCGACGCACGTAGTGACCGGTCGCAATATAGTCTGCGCCCAGATCTTCCGCCGCGAATTCGAGGAAGGCTTTAAATTTGATCTCTTTGTTGCACAGAATATCCGGGTTCGGGGTACGGCCCGCTTTGTACTCTTCCAGGAAAAGCTCAAACACGTTATCCCAGTATTCTGCCGCAAAATTTACGGTGTGCAGTTCAATGCCGAGTTTGTCGCACACGGCCTGCGCATCGGCGAGATCCGCAGCGGCAGTGCAATATTCTTCGCCATCATCTTCCTCCCAGTTCTTCATGAACAGGCCCTCCACCTTATAGCCCTGTTGTTGCAACAGGTAGGCGGAAACGGAGGAATCGACACCGCCGGACATGCCGACGATCACTTTTTTCTGGCTGTTATCTGACATGGAATACTCACGACATTGAACTTCAAGGCGGCGTATTCTATCACGCCCCCCCACCATTGACACCCTCTGTAAACGGCCAGTTAAATTCTCCGATGACCTCCAGCGGCAAGCGTGCGCCTGACTGCCAGCAGCGGATGCTTTCGGCAACCAGCGGTGAGCGCAGGTTTGGCGCGTTCAGGATCTCGTCGGCGCTGACCCACAGGCAGCGATCGATATCGTCATCGTGCGGTTCAGTGGCGCACGTTTCGCTAAGCTCAACGGCAAATA
This sequence comes from Enterobacter cloacae complex sp. R_G8, assembly GCF_024599795.1. NCBI lineage: Bacteria > Pseudomonadati > Pseudomonadota > Gammaproteobacteria > Enterobacterales > Enterobacteriaceae > Enterobacter > Enterobacter cloacae complex sp. R_G8. The sequence continues at coordinate 3,229,587 of NZ_CP102246.1, read as the reverse complement.
AAAATCGCAGGAACGGCGTGTGGTCGGGGGCAATCCACTGGTGCATGCGGATAAAATGTTGCGGTTCGGCACGGATACCCGTCTCTTCCCACAGTTCGCGCTTCGCGGCCTGCAGCAGCGTCTCGTTTGCTTCGAGATGCCCGGCAGGTTGATTCCACAATGCTTTACCGTTGATGCTCTCTTCCACCACCAGGAATTTCCCCTGTGCATGAACCACACAGGCGACCGTAACATGAGGTTTAAACATAGTGACTCCTTAAGGGGCAACGTCCCGCCATTCACCGTTAGCCAGGGCATCCAGCGTGTAGCTGCCCATGGCATAGCGAATCAGACGCAGGGTAGGGAAGCCCACGTGGGCGGTCATGCGCCGAACCTGTCGGTTGCGGCCTTCATAAAGGGTGATTTTGAGCCAGCTGGTAGGAATAGATTTGCGCTCGCGAATGGGCGGGTTGCGCGGCCACAGCCACTCCGGTTCATTCACGCGTTCAATCCCTGCGGGCAGGGTGGGGCCATCGTTTAACGTCACGCCGTTGCGTAATGCCGCGAGCGCCGCTTCATCCGGCTCGCCTTCCACCTGCACGTAGTAAATTTTGCCGGTACGTTTTCCCGGCTGTGTGAGTTTCGCCTGTAAGGCGCCATCGTTGGTTAAAACCAGCAGCCCCTCGCTGTCACGATCCAGACGACCGGCGGCATAGACACCCTGAACGGGGATGTAATCCTTGAGCGTGCTGCGCCCGGCTTCATCGGTAAATTGCGGCAAAACATCGTAGGGTTTATTGAACAAAATGACCCGCTTTGGCTGGCTTTCCTGCGGTCTTCTGGCGGCTTGTCGCGAGCTGAATCGCTCAACCCGGTGTTTTGTAAAAGAAGTTTTCTTCATGGTATTTTCAGGCGTTATCAATTGCCGCATTATAGCCTAATAACGAAGACCTTTCATGGCGTCGGACAATCAGGTACTATCGAAGGGCTCATTACAATTTATTAACATAAGATCAGTAACAACCAGAAGCGCTCGAAGGAGAGGTTAATGGAAAGCAAAGTAGTTGTTCCGGCGGAAGGTAAAAAGATCACCCTGCAAAACGGCAAGATTAACGTTCCTCACAATCCGATCATTCCATTCATCGAAGGTGATGGTATCGGTGTAGACGTTACCCCGGCAATGCTGAAAGTGGTTGATGCCGCTGTTGAGAAAGCCTACAAAGGCGAGCGTAAAATTTCCTGGATGGAAATTTACACCGGTGAAAAATCTACTCAAGTTTATGGCCAGGACGTCTGGCTGCCAGCCGAAACGCTGGACCTGATCCGCGACTACCGCGTTGCTATTAAAGGCCCACTGACGACGCCAGTTGGCGGCGGTATCCGTTCTCTGAACGTGGCACTGCGTCAGGAGCTGGACCTGTACGTATGTCTGCGTCCGGTTCGTTACTATCAGGGCACCCCAAGCCCGGTTAAGCATCCTGAACTGACCGATATGGTTATCTTCCGCGAAAACTCAGAAGACATCTACGCGGGTATCGAATGGAAAGCCGACTCTGCTGACGCAGAAAAAGTGATTAAATTCCTGCGCGAAGAGATGGGCGTGAAGAAAATTCGCTTCCCTGAGCATTGCGGTATCGGCATCAAGCCGTGCTCCGAAGAAGGGACCAAACGTCTGGTGCGCGCGGCAATTGAATACGCGATCACCAACGACCGTGACTCTGTGACCCTGGTTCACAAAGGCAACATCATGAAGTTCACCGAAGGCGCGTTCAAAGACTGGGGTTACCAGTTGGCGCAAGAAGAGTTCGGCGGTGAGCTGATCGACGGCGGCCCATGGCAGAAGATCAAGAACCCGAACACCGGCAAAGAGATCATCATTAAAGATGTGATCGCCGATGCGTTCCTGCAGCAGATCCTGCTGCGTCCAGCGGAATACGACGTGATCGCCTGTATGAACCTGAACGGTGACTACATCTCTGACGCCCTGGCAGCACAGGTTGGCGGTATCGGTATCGCCCCAGGCGCGAACATCGGTGACGAGTGCGCCCTGTTCGAAGCCACCCACGGTACTGCACCAAAATACGCAGGTCAGGACAAAGTGAACCCAGGCTCTATCATCCTGTCCGCAGAAATGATGCTGCGTCATATGGAATGGTTCGAAGCCGCAGACCTGATCGTTAAAGGTATGGAAGGCGCGATCAACGCCAAAACCGTTACCTATGACTTCGAACGTCTGATGGAAGGCGCTAAACTGCTGAAATGTTCAGAGTTTGGCGACGCGATTATCGCGAATATGTAATCCACTCGCTGGGTTAGTAAAGAACGGGAGCCAGTTGGTTCCCGTTTTTATTGTTGTTTTTCGTATTCTTATCAATAGCTTATCAAAACCCTTTCTTAAGCAGATGTTATTTCCTGTTCTCTCTGCATCTGCCACAACAATTTAGGGCAGGGTGTATTCGCTACTGTAGATATAAAAACTGTATTCGCATTTCACTTCCCACTTATCAAAAATAAACAATTCCGAATTTCATTTCCTCAAAATCCTTTATCCAGGAATGACTGGTTCGTGTTAGTACCCTTAGTCAATATATAAAAATAAACATTTTGTTGTGCAATTAAAACTTTTGCATGTGTATTTATATGCTGGTAACACAATTTTATCTCTGTATATTTAAGAGAAATTATTGGAGGAACTATGCATAAATTTAATCTAGCAGCTGCTTTTCTTTTTTTGGGCGCTTTTACCATGCCAGTATCTGCCAGTAATTCAATGTCTATAAACTATGCTGCAGGCAAAGAGAGTGGGGCCGAAAAGATGCATGGCATGAATGTGATGTTTAAACACGATATGGGTAATTTTGCACTGGTCGCATCAGGTTCTTATATACAGAACACCAGTGGTTCCGGGGACTCTTATTTGAAAAGCAAATATGCATCAATTATGCCTGGGCTTGCTATTAATATCACACAAGATATAAATTTATATGGGCTTGCTGGTATTTCTTGTGGTTCAAAAATGAAACCTGATCAAAGTCATGAGATTTATGGGGCAGCTTTTGGTGCTGGTTTGTTTTACAACTTAACAGACAATATTCAATTAAATACAGGATATGAATTGGGTCTTGTTGATAACAAAGGAATAGATACTTTCATCATTGGGATAGGATATTTGTTCTGACGTTGAAGGTGAATGAAATGATATCAAAAAAAATAATAAGAATATATGTTATTACTGATAACTATTTTTTATATTACGGCATCAGGGAGCTCATTTACGATTCTAAAGTATTTGAATCTTATACATATAACGTTGAGCAAACCACTAAGCTTCCAGCTCTTATTTTTTATCATAAGTATCATACTCAAGATATCATCATTACAGATAATTTCTTACATTGTTACGCAGTTTCAAAATATAGACCGGAAAAAACGTTAATTTTGCCATGTAATTATGATTTGGAGAAATATATAGAGTGTTTTAATGATTTAACAAACCAAGATTATCTTCACAGTGCGCTTTATTTTAAAAAACTATCATCGAAAGAGACCCTGCTATTAACTTTATTTTCGGAGGGAGCAACAGATGACAAAATTGCTATTATGCTTAATATAACAAAAAAGACAATCAGCTCTCATAGGCGTAATATTTTGCAAAAATTAAACTTGAAAAATAGGCATGAATTGTATATGTATGCTTTGGCAACAAAAGAAGGGTTGTATGAACACGTATAATATAATATCTATTTTATCGATAATGGTATTGATTCCATTTTCAATTTATTGTTTTTATGCTAATTATCGCATCAATGAAAACAAAAGAATTGCATCAGAAACAACACCATTATGGCGAAAGATATTTCTGCCTCCTAAATGATTAGTATTTTAATGGTAGGTTTTTGATATTTAGTAACTTTCCTCTGTGAATATTAATATATCCACCATCATTCAAATCTTTTAAGACTTTATTTAATGAACTACGAGAAATTGAGCTTCTGGATAAAATGAACTTGAAAACTGAAATTTGAGATCTTTCATTCTCTGGTAATTCCCATATGGCTTCTAAATTGTTTTTTATAATATCGTAGGCATTTTTTGATGAAAATCTTTGGTCTCTTTTGAAAAAGTTTAAAGTGATTTCACAAGTCATTAAGAAAAAATGTTTCCACAGGTTATTACTATCAGCCAAATAATCCAATTCCACAGTTGAAATTGCTGTGAAAGTTGCATCCGTTGAAGCTCGAAAGTAATGGTAATCATCCTTTTCGAACATAAAGATTATCCCTAAAATATAGGGCGCATATACAGTGAAAATTAAAATATCGTCTGCTTTCCTATAAATGTCTACTCTTCCTTCTGTGAGAAAGTATACATGTGGTTTATTATTAAGCGTGAAGTTTATTCGTTGTCCATTTGATGCATAAATGCGCATAAACTTGTTAGATCCTTCAACAATCTCTAAGATATGGTTAAACATGGTGTGAAGCCTCTGCTACTATTTTCATTCTTAAAGTTTGATGTTAGGTAATCATATAACCTTTTTAGAAGATGGCAAGTTTAAATTTAAATATGTGTTTGTGTAATTATACATAATTTAATTTTTATAGACCAGATCATCAAAAATAAGTAAGTGCTGAGCTCGTAAAATTTTATCAACCTATCATTATTAATAGTCGATTCGAAGATGGCTTTATGTTATTTGAGCGTGATTTTTTGAGTTAATGATTTACGTGGGAATTAATTTTTATATAGGAATGATATACGACTGTTTACTATTTATTGGTATTGCTCAAAACAACTCTTTAATTCTATATAAATTGATGCTTAACACTTAAAGAATCATCTCATTTTTAAGTTGGGTTGAGTATCAAAACGGGGACTCGATATGTTGTTTCTATTGTTATGCATAGCCTTATTGATACTAATAGCAGTTGTTTTTTATTTTATTCGATCGAATAAAAACAGTATGGATGTAACTCAATTCATAGATTTACTTTATAGAGATGATGAAGAGAAATAAATATTTATATGAGGTTGAGTAAGTGTTAAGCAAAACTCAAAAGAATTTCTTGTGGATGATTGCAGAAAAAACAATCGGCGTAGTGGGTCTTTTCTTTATAAATGCTTTGGTGGCTAAATATCTGGGGCCTGTGGTAATTGGTCAAATAGCAATTGCAACTGCTATTTTTCAAATTGTTCAGGTTGTTGGGGTGTTTGGCAGCGATAGTATTTTCTATAAAAGAATAAGCATAAACTTGATTAGCGGCATACAATTAATGATGCCTATATTTATGTTGAGAAGTATAATATTTATCTTTTTTGCAAGCGTTTGCATACTGTTTTTAAATGTGAGAATGGATTTAACAGGTATAACATTAGTGCTGTCAATCTGTACGGCGTATTATTTTTACACTATTGATACTTATACAAGCTTTAATGAGTCACTGCTGAACTCTAGAGTTAATGCTATTGCAAACGTAGTTGGACTTATTTTCGGCTTAGTAGCCAGAGCATTAATGGTTAGATATAAAGTGCCGATTATCTATTTTGGATTACCTCTTATAATGATAAGTGCTATTCCTTATTTTCTAAAATCATATATATTTAGAAAGCAATTTAAAGGGATGGTAACAGTTAAGTATAACGAGCTAAAAAAAAGATTATTCCATCTGAGTTATGCTGGAAGCATTCTTGTTATCCCTTCAATCATTTCATCAATCTATCCAAGGTTGAATGTGCTTATAATCTCTTTTTTATATGGTAATCATGATGTCGGTATTTATTCAGTTTCTCAAAGCATTGCAACGAGTTGGAGTTTCATCTTATTATCGTTGTTGACTTCTTGTCTTCCGTCTGTTTTTCGAGAGAAAAATAATCAAAAAATAATTAGAGTAGGGGCTAAATTACATTTAAATATTATTTTATTATCGATTCCAGTAATGTTGGTGATTACATTTTCAGTAAACTTCGCAATTCTCTATCTATACGGGGAATCCTATAAGGAGTCAATAGCACCCTGCATTTTGTTATGTTTCTCAACATTATTATCTACACTTGGCATGGCTTCATCAAAAATAATAATTAAGTTTTCTGGGTATAGGTTTTTATTATGGAAGACTATATTTATATTGGTTTTAAGTCTGGTGCTTTCTTATTTCTTGTCTATCAGGTTCGGATTAATGGGTGCTGCATCAGCGGTTATCATTACTGAAGTTTTTTCTCTGACAGTTATCAACTATTTGTTTATGCAGGGATTTATATTACTGGTCCATATCGAGATGTTTAAAATTATTTATGTATATTTCCGGAGGGTGTTTGGAATGAAAAAATTAGATGGAAGTTAATTAAGTGCAGCCTCAAAACTGAGTCAAATTAAAAAAGCCTTCTATGATTTATCTTTAATGGTGCGCTGTTCAATGACAAATAAAAGCGTCCTCGAAAACCATGAAACAGACTCATTTCATAGGTTTCAGGACGCTTTAGAGTGAGTGATGGTCAGATGAAACGAGCTTTCTCCGCCCATTTTTTTGGGAATCCCGGCGCGCATAACGCCGGCTCGATACTCATTACTTCTGCATCTGCAATGTTATGAATTATAAAGGGGTCATCCTGAAGAAAGTTATGAATATCGCTGATGTTATCCCCCTGAAAAAGAATGAAGCCGCCAGTACCATTGCTGAGCGGGCCGGCAAAAAGAATTGCTCCTTCATCAAACCCCCTCAGCAGCCATTGTTTATGTGCTTCAAGATGATCAGAAATCGCATCAGGTTGTGTCAGGTAACTCAGCGTGACGGCGTGCAACATGGTTTATTCCTTAGCGGCAGAAACGTTATTAATGGCTTGTGGTATTAAAGAGAAAGCACGGGATAGTTCTCTGAGCTTTACTTCCTCCCCTTTAGATGCGCCTTCAGCCCGGACAAACACAACATTTGAGATGCCCAGGAAGCCCAGAAACTTACGCAGAAATTGCTCCTGAAAGTCCATTTCTTCAAATGCCGTACCGGCATAAAAACCACCCCGGGCTGAGGCTATGATGACTCTTTTTTCCCCTGCAAGACCAACAGGGCCTGTTGGGGTGTAGTTGAAGGTTTTCCCTGGCTGCGCGATTCTGTCCATCCAGGCTTTTAATTGGCTGGGAACGGAAAAGTTGTACATTGGCGCTCCGATAACAATCACCTCGCTTTCAAGAAACTCAGAGACCAGAGCATTTGATAATTCTCGCTCAGAGTCCAGGCGAGTTGTAGTTGCAGGTCGTCCGGTAACAGGTCTGAATTCTGCAGCGATTTCCCCGGTGAGATGGCTGATTTCGTCTTTTACAAGATCCCGGTAAGTCAGTTGATTCCCCTGACTGGTTGCCATCAGTTGTTTCACTGTTTCAGCCGACAACTGTCGGGTTACTGAAAATTCATAATTGATACTTGAATCAAGATGGAGAATTTTCATTGCATATCGTCCTGTTGTGTAAGGGTCAGTGGATACTCTGCGCAGCATTTTCAATCAGTGCTGCAACCTCTTTGGGATGAGAAATCATGGATAGATGATCTGAGTGAATTCGTGTGATATGTGCGCCTGCTTCACGGGCAAAACTTGCCTGTACTAACGGGTTCAGTGCGTTGTCGTTTTCTGTGATGAGATACCAGGAGGGTTTCTTTCTCCAGGCTGCCGCATTCACTTTTTCGTTAAAAGCGGCAGCGGCGATAGGCTGTTGCACCGCAGAAATCAGAAGGCTCTGTTTCATGCTTAGCTCATTAGCCATAACCTGATGAAACAACTCTGGCTTATCAAGCCAGATGAGGCCGTTTTTATCGGCTTCCATACCTTTCATGGGGGCATTGAAGTGCGCAAGTGCGTCAGAAACAGACTGATTGCTGTCCGGAACAAGGGCGGACAAATAGACAAGCCCCTTTACGTTATTCGCATTACCAGCCTGGGTGATCACCGCCCCTGCCCATGAATGGCCAACGAGCAGTACGTTACCATTTTGACGCTCAAGTACACGCCCTGTTGCAGCCACATCCTCTCGTAAGGATGTCAGGGGATTCTGAACAGCAGTAACGTGGTAGCCCCGGTCCTGCAGGAGAGCGATGACGGCTGACCAGTTCGATCCGTCACCAAAGGCACCGTGAACCAGCACGATATTTTTTACACCCGAATCCTGTGCCATAAGCGGCGGGTTGCTCATAAATAAAAGACACAAAGCAAATACTCCTTTTCGCAGCGCGACCGACATTAAATTTTGCTTACGCATAACTCTATTTCCCGTATTTCTCAGTTTCAGGCAGTGTAATCATGCTGACAGGGGGGTATGAAGTGTCATTAATGACAGGTAACATGCGAAATAAGACATTCTTTGACACTGGGGTTAAAATGCGAGTTGCGTTACTTGCGCTTCCGGGCAACATGCGTTCGGCGCTGGCAGGGCTGGCTGATATGTTTTGGCTGGCGAATCAGGTGATCAGGCTAAACCCTACAGTGAGTCCTGAAATATCCAGGGCTAATCCATTTTTTGACGTCAGGACGATTACCGCGGATGGGCAGCCCGTCAGGGACGTTCAGGGACGAATCATTGAAAGTGATGGCTCATTTAATGAACCTGACAACTTCGAGCTGATCATTGCCAGCGGTATGCAGTTGGATGAGCAAAGATTTCCGGCTGACAGAGCAGCTGTATCGAGTGCAGCCGAGTGGTTGAAAGTTAAGTATTCAGAGGGAAGCTGTATTGCCTCAGCATGTGCGGGCGGTTTTGTACTGGGAGAGGCGGGTTTACTCAACGGACGGATCTGCACCACTACGTGGTGGTTATATCCAACTTTCGCTGAACGCTATCCACTTGCAAAACCCATATGGGGAAAAACCCTGGCCGAACAGGACAATGTAATAACCGCGGGCGGCCCGCTTTCATGGGTCGATCTGGTTATATACCTCGTACGCAAACATGCTGGTAATGAGCTGGCAAAATTGACAGCTGACATGGCCGTTGCTGACAGCCAGCCTTTGTCACAGCAAATCTATGCGCCCGCAGGTTTTCTCAACTCAAGACATCCTCTACTGACTAAAGCAGAGAGTCTGCTTCGTTATCAGAACCCTGCAATGACGGTAAAGCAACTTGCTGCAGCTCTGAATATGACGACCCGCACGCTGAACCGTAAAATGAAAACGCTCATCCAGGAAAGTCCGAAAGACTTCATTACGCGGGTTCGTATTGAAACTGCATCTGTGCTTCTTGAAAGCCCGGGAAAAACTATTTCACAGATTGCAAATATTTGCGGATATAGCGATGAAACTGCTTTCCGGCGCGCTTTTAGCACCATGATGGGGATGTCCCCCGGAAGTTTCAGAAAGCGGCTTTTGACAACGACCCCTTCAAATTCTGGCTGCGAATGAGCGGCTATTGTTGGCTTATCAACGGCGTGATTGATCTGATGAATGGGCTGGCCATCCGTCAATATCATGTTGTCCTCTGAATATAAAAGTGTGGCGCTGACAGATTCCCACTCGAAAGCGAACGCTGTGAAAGTTCAGTTTTTTTCGGATTGTCCTAATACTACTCGCGGTCAATAAGCCTGACGGTTGACGAATGGTTGGCGTGTTTGGTTTTACCTGATGTCGATGTGGAAAAGATATCCGGCATGACGTTAGCAGTCATAAATACTTTGGGAATGGACGCAACTGTTCGTATTATGTCCCTGAAAGATTTAATCAGGAGAAAATGATATGGAAGAGGTTATTTATGTTATCGATGATGATGATGCATACCGGTCGTTTGTTGTTCAGTTCTTAACCGCCGCGGGCTATCAGACGTTTGACTTCAGTAATGCCGAAGAATTTTTATCCTTTCCCATCGTTGATCACCCTTCATGCTTAATCCTTGAATTAAACCTTCCTCGTATGAATGGCTTTGGCGTGATGGATGCACTGAAAGCACGTGGATGCGCTATACCGGTACTCATTCTGACGAAGAGCAGCGCAATCCCTTCCTGCGTTCGGGCAATGAAAGCAGGCGCCCGGGATTTTTTGACCAAACCGGTCGAACCTGAACAACTTTTGCGCGTGGTGAATGAGGTACTGATCGACGCGACAAACCATTTTCTGGAACAGCAACGGTTATTTGAACTGTGCAAAAATTACCAGGCGTTGACACGACGTGAGAAACAGATTTTTGAGATGGCAATTAATGGCTTGCAAAATAAACAAATCGCCTCAGATCTGGGGATAACAGAAATTACGGTGAAGGTCCATCGACGCAGGGTGATGGATAAAATGCAGGTACGTACGTTAGCGGATCTGGTACATGCTGCCGGAACTTTGCAAATCGGTAAATCCTGCTGCCCACCCCGCAAGCTTTATTGATTAAGCGGAGAACATCATAAGTCTAAACTACACTCATTCAGATTATTATCCCCAGGTTCTGTTGATTTTTGCTACCCTACGAGAGGTAACGCCTCTCATCTGAAGCGGTCTACGATAATGGAATAAATTAATTATGAGTGGAAATGATCCTATCCCAAAGAAGTCTACAAGCCAGATTAACAAAGCGGTATTCTTTACATCTGCTTTGTTAATTTTCCTTCTTGTCGCCTTTGCCGCAGTATTTCCGGAGATGGCCGACAAAAAATTCAAACTCCTGCAGCAACAGATCTTCACGAATGCCAGTTGGTTCTACATTCTTGCTGTCGCCCTGATTTTACTGAGTGTCACTTTCCTCGGTCTTTCTCGTTACGGTGATATCAAGCTGGGGCCGGACCATGCCCAGCCTGACTTCAGCTACCATTCCTGGTTTGCGATGCTTTTTTCAGCAGGGATGGGCATCGGCCTGATGTTCTTTGGCGTTGCCGAACCAGTGATGCATTACCTGTCGCCACCCGTCGGCACCCCTGAAACCGTTGCTGCAGCGAAAGAAGCCATGCGCCTGACGTTCTTTCACTGGGGACTGCATGCATGGGCCATCTATGCCATTGTGGCGCTGATTCTGGCATTCTTCAGCTACCGTCACGGTCTGCCTTTAACGCTTCGTTCCGCACTCTATCCGATCATTGGCGATCGCATCTACGGTCCTGTCGGCCATGCAGTCGATATTTTTGCCGTGATAGGGACTGTCTTTGGTGTTGCGACATCGCTCGGTTACGGTGTTTTGCAGGTTAATGCCGGTTTGAACCATCTTTTCGGGGTGCCCATTAATGAAACGGTGCAGGTCATTCTGATTGTAGTGATCACCGGGTTAGCGACGATTTCAGTGGTATCCGGTCTGGACAAAGGAATACGTATCCTGTCTGAGCTCAACCTGGGCCTGGCGGTTTTGCTCCTGGCGCTCGTGTTATGTCTTGGACCAACAGTGCTTTTACTGAAATCATTCGTGGAAAATACTGGCGGTTATCTTTCGGAATTAGTGAGTAAAACGTTTAACCTTTACGCCTATGAACCGAAATCAAGCAACTGGCTTGGTGGCTGGACGTTATTGTATTGGGGATGGTGGCTTTCCTGGTCGCCATTTGTCGGTATGTTCATCGCACGCGTATCCCGTGGCAGGACAATTCGTGAGTTTGTCACAGGCGTGCTGTTTGTTCCCGCAGGTTTTACCCTCATGTGGATGACGGTGTTTGGTAACAGCGCCATTTATCTCATCATGAACCAGGGGGCAACAGACCTGGCAAATACCGTCCAGCAGGATGTCGCGCTCGCCCTGTTTAATTTCCTGGAGCATTTCCCGTTTTCTTCAGTGTTGTCATTTATTGCAATGGCGATGGTCATTGTTTTCTTTGTTACATCAGCTGACTCCGGGGCAATGGTTGTCGATACGCTGGCATCGGGTGGGGTCGCTCACACGCCTGTCTGGCAGCGAATTTTCTGGGCCTCGCTCATGGGGATTGTGGCTATCGCACTGCTGATTGCGGGTGGACTGAGTGCGCTGCAAACCGTGACAATTGCGAGTGCATTACCCTTCTCAGTGATCTTATTGATCTCAATATATGGACTGTTAAAAGCCCTGCGTCGGGATTTGACCAAACGGGAAAGCCTGAGTATGGCAACGATTGCGCCGACGGCAGCCCGTAACCCTATTCCGTGGCAGAGACGGTTGCGCAATATCGCCTATCTGCCGAAGCGTTCTCTGGTGAAACGCTTTATGGACGACGTTATCCAGCCTGCCATGACGTTGGTTCAGGAAGAGCTGAACAAGCAGGGGACGCTGAGTCACATCAATAATGCGACTGACGATCGTCTTCGGCTTGAGGTTGATTTAGGCAATGAGCTGAACTTTATTTATGAAGTAAGGCTTCGCGGCTATAATTCGCCAACTTTTGCTCTTGCCGCAATGGATAATGATGAGCAACAGGCAGAGCAACACCGCTATTATCGTGCAGAAGTGTATCTGAAAGAGGGCGGTCAGAATTATGATGTGATGGGCTGGAATCAGGAACAGCTTATCAATGACATACTTGACCAGTACGAAAAACACCTCCACTTCCTGCACCTGGTTCGTTAATACAAAATGCCGTCTGCCGGGACGGCATTTATTTTGCCACTGACTGTGAGAGACTGCCCAATGTTAGCAACTACACTGATCGTTATTGTTGCGTTAATCCATCTCTATATTCTGGTGCTGGAGATGTTCCTGTGGAACACAAAAACAGGTCAAAAGGCCTTTAATCTAACCCCCGACTTTGCGCGTGAAACCCGCGTACTGGCCGCGAATCAGGGGCTGTATAACGGTTTTCTGGCGGCGGGGCTGCTCTGGGGACTCTGGCTCGGTGAACGCGGCGTCCATGTGACCGTCTTTTTCCTGAGCTGCGTGTTCATTGCCGGAATGTTTGGGGCAGCGACTGCCAGTCGAAAAATCCTGTATGTTCAGGCTATACCGGCTCTCGCTGCCTTACTTGCGCTGCTTCTCTGAGCCAACACTATGGTCAACGTGACGCGTCCGATATACTCGGTGCATCACCCGCTAAATGGCAGACAAGAGACTGTTTATGAACAACGATATCCCGCTTAAATATTATGACATCGTCGATGAGTATTCGACGGAAACCGCGGAGCCGGTCAGTGAGTCAGAGCATGACGCGCTGGCGCACTATTTCCAGCTGCTCCTCACTCGTTTAAGCAACAACGAGGAGATAAGCGAGGAAGCCCAGCAGGAGATGGCCAGTGAAGCCGGGATCCGCGCGGCACGCATCGATGATATTGCGAACTTTCTCAATCAATGGGGCAACGAGTAGCCCGCTTCAGACTCCGGTATGCTGATGCTTTGCCAGACAGCTCAGCATTACGCTATCGGACCACATGCATTTTTTTCGCAACCCAGGTGAAGAGGGTTTACCGATAAACAGGGCAAAAATAAACACCAGGCAAAAGAGTACCAGGGGAAACAAAAAGGGCATTTTCACAGTGTTGACCCAATAAAAGTGTATTTCACGGTAATCTACCGTCTGATTGTGACGAATATGTTTTGGGTGATAAATGGAAAACCCCGATCTGGAAAGACTTTACCCTGAAACCAACGCCAAAACGCTGGCGATGTGGAAAACGCAGGACGGTATCGGTTCGCGAAGGGCTCCCTGTTACGCGTCGGGCAGGTTCGCACTGGCGACGGGGTTCCAGCCGGAAATCGCAGAGTCTGTTGATGTTTTATTCCGGGAACTGCAGTCGCTTACCTGTCAGGATCCGCTGGCCGATCTCCAGCCACGCCCGGGTTTCCATTTTACCTTTGTTCCGTTGACGTTGCCTCTTTATGAGAAGAACGCACGTTTGCCGGTGAAAACGCATCAGCTCCTCGGCGCGTGGTCACCGTTTGCGGGGCAGGTCATCACCATCAGAGCGCTCCGGCTGGTGGCGTTGCCGGGCCAGCTTCTTCTTGCCGGACTACCCGATTCTCCCGCCCCGGCACAACGAAAGGCATTTTGCGAAACGCTGTTAACAACGCCCTGGCAAGATGAACTGCGGTTACGTCATGATAAGACACCGCTACCCGCGCCTTTCTGGCATACCACACTGCTACGCTATCAGGCTGATTATATGCCAGAGCCCCTGAGGGCATTTTTCCGGGCACGGCAATCGCTGCGCTTTGGCGACGTCTGCGGCTCGCTTGATCTCCGGCTGGTCAATTATAACTGGACGTACTCCACACCGGTCACGCCGGGTATGATTGCATCCTAAGGCTCAGGTTGCCGTACGGTACATGTCAGTTTTTTGGCCAGCTCACTCCGGGCGAGTGATTTTGAGAAATACCACCCCTGAATCAGGGCGTCCGGATACCTGTCCGCAATAAAGCGATATTGTGTTTCGCTCTCCACCCCTTCAAAAACAAGCGTTTTATTCAGTCGGGCGAGGGCATCGCAAAAAATCGCAAAAATATTCTGCTTATAATGTTCAGTGATACCGTCAACCAGTGACTTGTCGATTTTAATCTCGTCATATTCCAGCAGGGAGAGCCTGTCCAGATTTGAGTTTTGTACCCCAAAATCGTCTATCGAGATCCTCACGCCCAGGGACTTAAGCTCAAGGCAAAATCCTTCCAGAATATCCGCACTGGACACTGCTTTTTCTGAAAGCTCAACTTTTATTAAAGACAGCGGGATATTATTCCGTGAGCATTCACGACGCAATACCTGAATAAACAGGCCATCTTCAATCTCTGTTCGCCCTACGTTAAGGGAGATCATTAGCTGATGTTTAATGGCAAGCGGCGCGATTTCAGACAGTGATTTTGCAATGATATTAATATAATACTGCCGGTACAGACCTATTTTCTTAATTAAAGGGATAAACAATTCCGGGGAGACATCTGCCTGATTGTAATCACGCCATCTCGACAGAACTTCAACACCAACAATTTTGTGATCCTCAATACGTATAATCGGCTGGTAATTGACGCTGATGGTATTGGTTTTTACCGCTTTAACCAGCGTTCGCTCCAGAGAAAAGCGATCTTCGTAAATACGCATGAAAAACAGCGTTATCGCCGTCCAGATAAACGACAAAATGGCCGTCAGAAGAATAAACACCACGATGGGTAACGAGGCCAGGCCCGCATCGTGATGCTTCACAATGACACATAAATCCCAACGGGCACTGCACTGTGTGAGGGTTAAGGTAAAGAGTGTTGAATGCAACCAGTTCTGTTTTACGGATTCAGGTGTGACCAGGAAAAATGTTCGCCCGAAATCTTTGGTCGTCGCACTCAGGGAGTAGTTTGCCGTAACCGGTGTAAATTTGTCGTAGGCATAACGGGAGGTGAAAATAATAACATTATTATAAATGGCTGCGTTGCCGGTGAAAAAATCTTTTTTCGAAAACTGCGCCAGCAGGAACCCTCGTGGCGTTTTATGAAGTTCTGCCGGAACGGGGACGGGAGTGGCAAGTTTTCCCCAAAAGGCAGTACAGGCAACTTTGCCGTTTTCAACAAAACCGATATCGGCAAAATAGGGGCTATCGAGTTTAATCTTTCGATAGCCATCAAGGCTGGTTTCATCACAGCCTTGCGCCGTAACATTTTTAAGCGCAAGGGCGACGCTTTCGGACAATCCTTCGGAATAGTGCAAAAGCGTATGGGCGACTTCACGCTGTTTATCCCGCTGCTGGCTGACGATAACCGCATTCACTGCATAAAGAGACAGAATGACCAGAATCGTTGATATGATAGCAACGGCAATGATCTTTTTCATTTTCCGGTTATCCTGTCAGCTCCCTGATGGGGTGAATCTTAACACAGGTAGGGCAGCGTACAAGCCCGCGGTGTGATGGCAGCCTTCAGTAGATCGCTGTAATAGTACCTGACGCAAATTTTAGATAAATAAAATAATAACCGTTCCCTGTCGCACGCTTAAGTGCAATTTATTTTCCTCTTAACCTGACCTTTGTTAGAGTGGCAAGAGTTGTCAGCCAGGGACGTCAGGCGTGATAAGGTGGAAAAGCTCGTGCATGTGAAAAATACTTTTTACACAACAACCATTACCGTCATCATTGTCTCATTGATCATCTCGCTGTCGCTTGCCGTCCAAATTACCACGTCCAGACAGCAGTCAATTCAGCAAATTAATACCGGCGTTGCTAACCTGAGTCATACCTTAGATGTCTACACTGAGGGGATCATGCGTCAAAGCGAAATGCTTATCACCACCATTTCAGACGTGATCGACATATATGGTATGACCCCGCAGCAGGCGACCCATATTCAGCGGATAATAGAAAACCAGGATAATCTGCTTACCCAGATTAATAATGTGGTTATCTACAATGTCCATGGAGATATCTTTACGGCATTGTACGGAAATTTTTCCGGGCCACGAAAAGGGGCTGACAGATCGTTTTTTATCTATCACAAGGAAAATAAAAATCAGCAGATCTTTATCGGCCAGCCAGTGGTGAGCAGGACGAATGGTAAATGGGTGATTACGATCAGTCGACGGTTAGAAACGCATACCGGAGACTTTAACGGCGTTGTCGTCGTGACGCTGGGAATCGAAAATTTTCTGGCCCTCTACGGGCAGATTGATATTGGCCATTCCGGTGTGATTGGCCTGACAACACAATCTGGCGTATTGCTGGTTCGCTATCCTTTTAAAAATAACTACATTGGTGCGATCGTTTCTGATTCGCCACTTTTCAGAAAGTACCTCAAGGTACAAAATTCAGGGATCGCCAGTTCCGTTTCGCGGTTTGACAAAGTCGAACGTATTTTTGCTTTTGAAAAAAACAAACGATACGGGCTGGTCACCACGGTGGCAGTCAGTAAAGAAGAGGCTCTTTCCCCCTGGCGTAAACAGGCCGTGCAGTTGGCCGTCCTCATTCTTATTTTTACCGTGGCGCTTATCGTGGCCTCTTATTTCCTCTATTCGGATCTGTCCAGAAAAACCCGGGATAACAAAGAGCTTAAGATCATTGCGTCAGAAGATGCGCTGACCGGGCTTTACAACCGCCGCACGTTTGATGAAAAAATTCTCTCAGAAATCGCCGCGTGTGCGGCTAACGACACGCCGATTTCCGTCCTCATTGTGGATGTCGATTATTTCAAAAAATACAATGATAACTACGGCCATCCGGAAGGGGACCGCTGTCTGACCCTGCTGGGGAATAGTCTGCGTGAGAGCCTCACCCGGGACAACCAGCTGGTGGCGCGCTATGGCGGAGAAGAGTTTGCGCTGATATTGCCTGACACCGATATTCAGGAAGCGATCCGCCTGGCTCAGACGATGATCGGCAACGTTTTCTCACTGGACATTGAGCATGCTTTTAGTCCCTTTGGACGGGTGACCGTCAGTGTTGGGGTGTCAACCGCACGTGCCGTGGACATTGCTGGCAGCCAGCAAAACATCATTATTGCGGCGGACCAGGCGCTCTATCAGGCAAAACGTGCAGGGCGAAACCGGCACGCTTTTGTTTCCGTCTAAGCGGGAAAAAAAAAGCCCACTCAAAAGTGGGCAAAAAATACTGGAAGCAATGTGAGCAATGTCGTACTGAATACCTGAGTGTTTAACTCAACTATTCAGTGTTGAGAAAGATAATCTTTCTCAACTTAAGATGCAACCCCACATTTCATGTGGCGCGCTTCTGGAGAATAAATGCGCACTCTCTCGCTGTGATACTAATCACAAATTTCCTTTCCCGGATCCTGTGCTATCCTTTTTGTGTCGTTGATTTAATGACAAAAACCATACAGAGAGGAAAGTTATGGGAATTTTATCCTGGATTATCTTTGGGCTTATTGCGGGTATTCTGGCGAAGTGGATCATGCCGGGCAAAGATGGCGGTGGTTTTATCGTCACCGTGATACTGGGTATTGTCGGCGCGGTAGTCGGCGGCTGGATCAGTACGCTGTTCGGGTTCGGCAAGGTCGATGGCTTCAACTTCGGCAGTTTTGCTGTCGCGGTGATCGGTGCGCTGGTTGTTCTGTTTATCTACAGAAAAATCAAAAGCTAAATCTGATAAGCGTTAAAAAAGGCTGCCAGATGGCGGCCTTTTTACGTTGCGGTGTTACCACCAACCAAATTGCGTTCCAGCGACAGCAACGATGGCGACAATCAGCATAATGAGTGTTGTTTTTCTCATTTATGCCCCTGGCGCCGCGTAACCACCGACAAAAAACCATGCTAAAAAAACCACCGCCGTTATAAAAATAACGACCGGGAAGAGGATCCCTATTCTCATGCCATCACCTGTTTTGGTTTTCAGAATGCCGTAGAGTGTACGGGGTTAATCCAGATCGAGAAAGCGGGTTTTGCTTTTTCCCTTTTTATCCTGATACATCGCGACATCCGCGGCGCGTAACGCGCTGTCCTCATCCGTCCCGGCAGGATCGACGTCGATAATTCCCAGACTTGCACCGGGGTAAACAATGTTCACACTGTCCAGCCCGTAGTAGCCGGCGATGCGGGCCCGAAGGCGCGTTTTAAGCTGGTTAATCTGGGTGTGATCAGCCTGATTTTCTGTCTGACTCAGGCAGGCTACCAAAAACTCATCGCCGCCCAGCCGGCCGATAATTTCGTCATCGGTTTTTTCTTCTGACAGGCGCTTGCCCACTTCAATCAGGAATTGATCGCCTGTTTCATGCCCGTACCGGTCGTTAATCAGTTTGAAATCATCCAGATCGATAAAGGCGATAATCACGTTGCGCTTAAGGTGGCGGCCCAGGGAAAACAGGGTGTTGAGATCTTTAAAGATGGCGCGGCGGTTGGGTAAACCGGTGAGGGCATCGGTGTAGGAATAGGCGATGAGTGCCGCATTCGCTTCACGAAGCTGGGAAACCAGCGACTCTTTCTGAATGGACTGGGCAATCAATCCGGCAAACAGTTTCAGAACCTGTTCACCGCGTTCGCTAAGCTGCTTCTTTTGCGTGCTGGTTGCGCAGAGCGTACCGTAAAGGGAACCATCAGCAAGCTGCACTGGTACGCTCACGTAAGTGGTAATGCCGAGTGCTTTCGCGGCGTCGCAATCTGCCCAGCGCTCGGGCACCGCGTTACTGAAAAGCGTGTCACTGTCCAGCGCACGTTTGCACAGCGTGTCGCCCCAGGGAACGCTCAGTCCCTCCGGGATCTGCATCTGCTTACTGTTCCGGGCATATAAAATATGCTGCAGGCGCGCATTGAGATCGACCTTCGTCAGGTAGGTCGACTCCATTTCGGTCACCAGTTCCAGCATCTCCAGCAGCTGTCGAACGAGACTTTCAAGGGTTTGCTCAGTGGAGAGAGTTTCAGAAACTCGGGCAAGGATAATATCCGACATGACGTAGGTAGACTCCCATACAGAAGACGTCTGCATCTGCATGTTATGCTGAAAATTTCGGCTTCAGCCATAGTAAAACCTGAATGGTAAAAATTTTACATATTCAGCGGGGACAGGCAGCGGGAAAAAAAAGCCCCGTTGTTGAGAACGGGGCAAAGACATCTTGATTACGGAATGATGTTCTCTGGTCATATCGAGAACACGCCTCACTATAGTGTTGAAAAGTGCAGTTAAAATGGAGAAATCATGGAGAAAGCGGCGGCGACCCGTTACCCTTAAGATCTGATGATGTGAAAAGGATCAACACGATGAGATTTCTGCTTTTGGCCCTGGCGTTACCACTGGCCGCCTGCACCACACAAACGCCTCCACCGGATGCCCCGCAACCGCCGCACATTGCTGGAATGGCTAACCCAGCCTCGGTCTATTGTCTGGAAAAAGGCGGAGAGCAGATCCCAATCCAGAGCCCGCAGGGCGTGCGCACCGAGTGCAAATTACCCGGTGGCGAAGTGATTGACGAATGGGAGCTCTATCGTCGCGATCACCCGCAACCCGCCAGGTGACAGCGGCGCAGTTATTGCGATACACTTCTCTTTAGGATTATTCTTAGCCAGTTTCTGGCCATTTTTATCGTGAGAGAAGTATGTTCCAGCTTAAACCGGGCAGCATGGCGTTGATCATTGGTGCCCGCACGGCCTCTGGCCGTCGCAATGTGGGTAAATCAGTCGAGTTGTTTGGCCTTTGCCAGCCCGGCCAGCGTTTTGTTAACCCGGTCAATGGCGTAATGACGCAGCTACCTGCGACAGCGGATCGCGCGCTCTGGCTGGTGACGGGCGATGTCTACGCCTTCGATAATCAGCACGGTTTTGCATTTGTGCGCGCTGAACATTTACTGCCGCTCACCCCGGATGAGGCGCCTCACATTGTTGATGAGTTAACCATCGACTAATTACAGATGGCGCAGCCAGTCTGCCAGGACCTTCGCGTGATTCTGTTCGGTATTTTTTGCGCCGTAGAGAAGGGTTAAGGTCTGCTGTTTTGCCAGCGTCGCCAGACGCAATCCCTCGTCTTTATGCTGTGCCAGCTCTTCCCGATACGCCTGGCTGAAGGTGGTGAAATCAATGGTTTCGCTATGGAAAGCCTTGCGCAATCCGTCTGAAGGCGTAAGCGCTTTGCACCATTCATTGTGCACAAGGTCTGCTTTTTTCACCCCCCGCGGCCACAGCCTGTCCACCAGCACCCGATAACCATCCTCGGGGGCAGCCTGTTCATAGACGCGCTTGCATTGAATCATCATTTCACCCTCCCAATTTAAGGTATTGTGATTATTGCAGAAGATCGGTAGTCTGAGGTTCCTTATGTTATCTGATAATACTCTGGCATAAGGAACCTTTCATGGAACACCTCCCCGTTAAAACGACGCTGCGCATTGCGCTGGTTGGCGATTACAATCCCGATGTGATTGCGCACCAGGCGATCCCGCTGGCCATTGATGATGCTGCTGCAGTGCTGGATCTCACCGCTGATTATGACTGGCTTGCGACGACGGAGCTGACCAGTCCTGAAGATCTGGTGGGTTACGATGCCATCTGGCTGGTTCCTGCAAGCCCCTACAAAAATACAGAAGCCGCTTTTATCGCCGCACGCTATGCGCGTGAAAACAGCATTCCGTTCCTCGGCACCTGCGGTGGTTTCCAGCATGCGCTAATTGAGTACGCACGTAACGTGCTCGGCTGGAGCGATGCAGCGCACGCCGAAACGGACACCGAAGGCTCGATGGTGATTGCGCCGCTGACCTGCTCGCTGGTGGAAAAAACCGATGCGATTGAGCTGCGTAACAACACGCTGATTGCGAAAGCCTACGGCAAGCCGGAAATTGAAGAGGGATATCACTGCAACTACGGCGTATCGCCGGAATTTGCGCAGGAGCTGGAGAGCGGTGATATGCGCGTGACGGGCTGGGACGAGCAGGGGGAAATCCGTGCCGCAGAGCTGGTCACCCATCCGTTCTTCGTGATTACGTTATTCCAGCACGAGCGTGCTGCGCTGGCGGGGCGTCCGGTAGTGCTGGTACAGGCGATGCTGCGTGCGGCGCGTGGGTAAGAAAACGGCAGACCGTCAGGTCTGCCTCTGTTTTTAACGGGGCGTGATCTCGCGGTCACGCCCGGCAAGCATGCCGCAGATGGCCATTACCACCGAGGCCAGCGCGCAGGCCAGAAGCGGGATCTGCCAGTCACCGGCGGTATCGTGAACTTTCCCCATCAGCGGGGGCCCGCAGGCTGCCAGCAGATAACCAATTGACTGCGCCATACCGGACAGCGCCGCCGCCTGATGGGCAGAGCTGGCGCGCAGGCCGATGAACGTCAGACCGAGGATCATCGTTGCTCCGGTGCCAAAGCCAAACACCAGCGTCCACACGACCGCCCAATCCGGCGCAAACCAGAAACCTGCCGCACTGACTGCACACATCAGCGCTACTGCGCCGGCAATCCCGCGCTGATCGTTCAGACGATGCAGGATCAGCGGCACGGCAAGGCCCGGAATGGCAGTCGCCAGCTGTAACAGCCCGTGCATGGAGCCTGCCTTCGCTTCGCTGTAGCCGTGGCTGAGTAATATCGCGGGCAACCAGCCGATGATGACGTAGTAAATCAGCGAGTTGATGCCGAGAAAGAGCGTCACCTGCCAGGCGAGGGCAGAGCGCCAGATGGCGCGGTTGTGTAGCGCCCCGGCGCCGGTCACCGTGGCGACCTGTTTCTGCCGCCACTGCGGTAGCCAGAGCAGCAGCGCCAGCAGGGGAAAGATCATCAGCATCAGCAGTGCGCCCTGCCAGCCTGCCGCGCCCTGGGCAAGCGGTACAATCAGCGCCGAACCGCACGCCGCCGAAACCCCCATCGTCAGGGAATAGGCTCCGGTAAGTCGGGCAACCTGGCCGGGGAAATCACGTTTGATTAATCCAGGTAACAGCACATTCCCGAGCGCGATACCACAGCCGATCACCGCCGTGCCGGTAAACAGCATGGCTGCGGAGGGCAGGGAGCGCGCGACAATGCCGGCGCATATCAGCAGCAGGGCGATAAACAGGCTGCGCTCCATGCCGATACGCCGCGCTACGCCCGCGGCGAGCGGCGAGATAAGGGCAAACGCTAACAGCGGCAGGGTGGTTAATAGACCGGTCTGCGCAGTGGTTAATCCATATTCAAGGCGAATAGTGTCGAGCAGCGGCGCTGCTCCGGTAAAGGTGACGCGAAGCGTCGTGGCAATCATCAGGATGCCTGCGATCAGCAGCGCGCCGTTGCGAGTAGCAGTAGTCATTGTGTTCTCATACGTTCAGGCGAGCGCACACAATACCGATTTTCGTCGCGGTTGAAATCAGGCTAAAATGACAGTTTATCGCTAATATCGGACAACCTGATGAACGGTCTGGGACTGGACGGCTACGATCCCGATAGCCAATTCGATGCGGCGGTCGCCTTTCGCATCCGCGTGGTGGCGCAGGAACAACATATTCCGCGGCACCAGCACCGCAAAGGGCAGCTGATTCTGGCGCTGGGTGGCGCAATCACCTGTGAGGTAGAAAATGCCATGCTGATGGTACCGCCCCAGTATGCCGTGTGGATCCCTGGGCAGATGCCCCACAGCAACAAAGCGACGCCAGGTGCCCAGCTCTGTTTTTTGTTTATTGAACCTGGTGCCGTCAGTCTGCCAGACCGGTGCTGTACCCTGAAAATATCGCCGCTGGTGCGGGAGCTGATTCTGTCGCTGGCGGGGAAAACACGTGAGCAACTGCCGCTTGCCACTACCTCGCGTCTGGTTGATGTGCTGTTTGATGAACTGCCGCTCCAGCGTCAGGAGCATTTACAGCTGCCCGTTTCCCCTCATCCAAAAATTCGGTTGATGAGCGAAAAGATGGCGGAAGAGCCCGCCGCGTGGCAGACGCTGGCGCAATGGGCGCGCCACTTTGCCATGAGCGAGCGCAACCTGGCACGGCTGGTGGTCAAAGAGACGGGCTTAAGCTTTCGCCGCTGGCGTCATCAGCTGCAGTTGATTGTGGCGTTGCAGCTGCTGATTGGCGGGAAGTCAGTTCAGCAGGTGGCGCAGTCACTCGGTTATGACTCCACCACTGCCTTTATTACGATGTTTAAAAAGGGGCTGGGGCAAACGCCCGCACGCTATATTGCCAGTCTGACTACGACTTCCCAATAAACAGCGAAACCAGCCCGGCGGCAATCAACGGGCCCACCGGAACGCCGCGAAAGAGCGCCACGCCAAGCACCGTTCCCACCAGCAGACCAGCCACCAGCGAGGGCTGGCTGCTCATCAACGTGACGCCACGACCACCCAGCCATGACACGAAAATCCCCACCGCGATAGCCACCAGCGATTTCCAGTTCACAAACGAGTGCAGCAGCGTTGAAGCCGGAAGCGTGCCGCTGGCAATAGGGGCCATTACCCCAATGGTCAGAATGATTATCCCGATCGTGAGGCCTTGTTTTTCTATCCACGGGAAAAAAGTGTTTAACGGCGTTACGCGCACAATGATTAACACCAGAATCGAGATGGCGACGGTGGTGTTGTGGCTGATAAAGCCGAGTGCAGCGAGTGCCAGAAGAATGAGCAGAGTAGGATCAAACATGAGGAGTCCTTGCCAGAATAGTAAGCCTGCTTACTTTACGCGGAAAAACGGCTGACGACAGTGTTTTAAAAAAAATACGTGTCACTGTCATACCCGTGTCATTTGCAGGGGATAAAACGGCATCAGGCATCGCAAAGGGTTGCTAAGATGAACGATCACATGTTTGTTGAAACGCTGATTATCTCCTCATCGTTTTTCGCTATTGCCGTTATTCTGATCGCGTCGATTCTGTTTCTGGAAAAGAGAGGCTGACAGAGGCGTCAGCCATCACGCTCATGCCTTACGGAACGCCACCAGTTCGGGACGGGCAATGCGAAGGTAATCCTGGGTATCCATAATCACGGATTTTTCCAGCAGACCGGCGTTGAAGGCGATTTCGTCAAAACGCTCGAAGAGGAGCGGGTCGGCGACCAGGGTCAGATCGGGATGGAAGCTGAACGGCGGGATAGCGCCAAACACGCAGGCCGTCAGGTTATCGACTTCGGCCGGGCTGGCGAGAGAGGCTTTTAATCCGCCGAAATGGCTGGCAAGCTGGCTCAGGTCGGCCTGCTGGTCAGCGGCCAGGATCGCCAGAACGTGTTTTTTTACACCGTTTCCCTTCACTTTGCAGACCAGCGCTTTTGCGCCTTGCCCGAGATCGGTTCCACGGATTTCGCTCACCGCTTCACATTTCCCCACGGCCTCGTGCTCCATCACACGAAACCGCGCACCTTGCTGGGTTAACAGCGTAATGAGTTGCTGGTGGGTAGCCGTACCCTTAACATCATCAGACATAGTGAGTGTACCTGTTATCTGCCAATACGCAGTGTCCAACAGTAGCACAGATCCTTTCGCGAAGGGGATGAACGAAGGGGGAAGAAAACAGCCAGCGTGTCGCTGGCTGTGGGGTCAGGCGTTGCTGGTGGCCGATTGCTTGTGGAACAGTTCCCGGAACACCGGATAGATATCATCCTGGTCACGGATGTGCTGCATGGCGAAGTTATCGAACATCGATTGCAGATGTTCATATTCACGCCACAGCGTCTGGTGGGCACGACGCGTGATTTCGATATAGCTGTAGTAACGCACCACCGGCAGAATTTTTTTCGCCAGAATGTCGTGGCACAACGGCGAGTCATCCGCCCAGTTATCACCATCGGACGCCTGCGCGGCATAGATGTTCCACTGCGCCGGATCGTAACGCTCTTTCACTACCTCATCCATTAGCTTCAGGGCGCTCGACACGATGGTGCCACCGGTCTCCTGCGAGTAGAAGAACTCATGTTCATCCACCTCTTTCGCCTGGGTGTGGTGGCGAATGTAGACCACTTCCACGTTTTTGTATGTTCTGCTCAGGAACAGATAGAGCAGAATGTAAAAACGCTTCGCCATATCCTTAGTGGCCTGGTCCATTGAACCGGAGACGTCCATCAGACAGAACATGACAGCCTGGCTCGAAGGCTCCGGCCTTTTTTCGTAGTTTTTATAGCGCAGGTCGAAGGTATCGATAAACGGTACCCGCTCGATCTTCGCCCTCAGCTCAGCAATCTCTTTACGCAGGCGCTCCTCTTCCAGCAGTTGCGCCGGTTCGGTATTTTCCACGACCTTCAGGCTGCTCTCCAGCTCGCGCAGTTCACGCCGTTTACCTGCCGTCATGGCCGTGCGCCGCGCCAGCGAGTTTTGCAGCGAACGTACGACGCTGATATTGGCCGGTACGCCGTTCGCGGTATAGCCGGCGCGATGGGTTTTGTATTCGTTAAGCTGACGGTGCTGATTCTTTTTCAGATTAGGCAGCGCCAAATCTTCAAAGAGCAGGTCGAGATACTCATCTTTCGAGATCTGGAAGACGAACTCATCCTGACCTTCACCGTCCTGACTGGCCTGTCCCTGACCGCTTCCTGAACCGCCGCCACCCCCTTGTGGACGCTCGATTCTGTCGTTCTGAACGAAGTGGTCATTACCTGGGTGGACGCGATGGCGCAGCCCGCCACGCCCCTGATGAAACATCGGTTCGCTGATGTCATCGGTGGGGATGGAGACAGACTCGCCGCTGTCGACGTCGGTCACCGAGCGTTTGTTGATGGCCTCGGAGATCGACTGTTTAATTTGCGCTTTATAACGGCGCAAGAAGCGCTGGCGGTTCACCGTGCTCTTGTTTTTGCCGTTCAGACGCCGGTCAATAAACCAGGTCATATGCCCCCCGTACTGCATTTGCCAACTTGCATTTTGTTGGCCCGGTGAACGTTAAGCGACACCGGGCACTTGTTTTAAGACGATTTCCGTACGCGCAGATACCATTCGCACAGCAAACGAACCTGTTTGCGGGTATAGCCTTTTTCCATCATACGGTCGACAAAATCGTCGTGTTTCTTCTGCTCGTCAGTTGAGGTTTTGGTGTTAAACGAAATCACCGGTAACAGCTCTTCGGTATTGGAGAACATTTTCTTCTCGATGACAGTGCGCAGTTTCTCGTAGCTGGTCCAGTTCGGATTACGACCGTTGTTATGCGCTCTCGCACGCAGTACAAAGTTCACAATCTCATTACGGAAGTCTTTCGGGTTGCTGATCCCGGCAGGCTTCTCAATTTTTTCCAGCTCCGCATTCAGGGATTCACGGTCAAACAGCTGCCCGGTATCCGGGTCGCGGTACTCCTGATCCTGGATCCAGAAGTCAGCGTAGGTGACGTAACGGTCAAAGATGTTCTGGCCGTATTCTGAATAGGATTCCAGGTAGGCCGTCTGGATCTCTTTGCCAATGAACTCGGCATATTTCGGGATCAGATAACCTTTCAGGAACTCAAGATAACGTTCAGCCTGCTCCTGCGGGAACTGCTCGCGTTCGATCTGCTGCTCCAGCACGTAGAACAGATGAACCGGGTTGGCTGCCACTTCCGCATGGTCGAAGTTAAACACGCGGGAGAGGATCTTAAACGCGAAACGCGTGGACAGACCGTTCATGCCCTCGTCGACACCCGCGTAGTCACGGTACTCCTGATACGACTTCGCTTTCGGGTCGGTATCTTTGAGGCTCTCACCGTCATACACTCGCATTTTCGAGTAGATGCTGGAGTTTTCCGGCTCTTTCAGACGTGACAGAATGGAGAAGCGCGACAGCGTTTCCAGAGTGCCCGGCGCGCATGGCGCATGCACCAGCTCACTGTGGTTAAGCAGTTTTTCGTAAATTTTGATCTCTTCGGAGATCCGCAGGCAATAAGGCACTTTGACGATGTACACACGGTCAAGGAACGCCTCATTGTTTTTATTATTACGGAAGGAGACCCACTCGGATTCGTTTGAGTGCGCCAGGATGATGCCGTTGAACGGCAGGGCAGAGATGCCTTCCGTCCCGTTGTAGTTCCCTTCCTGGGTGGCCGTCAGCAGCGGATGCAGCACTTTAATAGGTGCTTTAAACATCTCGACGAACTCCATAATCCCCTGGTTTGCCCGGCACAGTGCACCGGAGTAGCCGTAGGCATCCGGGTCATTCTGGGCGTAGTTTTCCAGCTTACGGATATCGACTTTACCGACCAGTGCCGAGATGTCCTGGTTGTTCTCATCACCCGGTTCCGTTTTGGCAATAGCGATCTGTTCCAGTATGGATGGCCACACTTTCACAACACGGAATTTGGTAATGTCACCGCCAAACTCATGCAGGCGTTTCGCCGCCCATGGCGACATGATGGTGCCGAGATAACGACGCGGAATGCCATACTCTTTATCCAGAATTTGTGCATCTTCCTGCGGGTTAAACAGGCACAGCGGATGGTCGTTCACCGGGCTGCGTTCACCGTTGGCACTCAGTACATAGATAGGCACACGCTGCATCAGCGATTTCAGCCGTTCAGCCAGTGACGATTTACCGCCACCCACCGGGCCTAGTAAATAGAGGATCTGTTTCTTCTCTTCCAGACCCTGAGCAGCATGTTTCAGGTAGGAGACGATTTGCTCGATGGCATCTTCCATGCCATAGAACTCTTCAAACGCCGGGTATCGGGCGACCACCCGATTCGAAAAGAGACGGGAAAGCCGTGGTTCCTGGGCAGTATCAACCATGTTTGGCTCACCAATAGCCATCAATAGCCGTTCTGCCGCGTTGGCATAGGCACTGCGATCTTGCCGACAGATGGTAAGAAACTCCTGCAGTGTGAACTCTTCGTCCTTGGCAGCTTCATAGCGCTGGCGATAGTGATCGAATATATTCATGGCATGCCGTCCTTTCGTTTTTTAGCACAGGATAAGAGCCGTTCGTATGAGTAGTGGAGGCTCCCGGAAGAGAATCTCTCGCACCTCACTGCCAGAGCAGCAACCTGTGTGCCAGGTCAGACGCTAAGTACCGCGGGGCGTTCAGGAAAACTCTTCTTAAATTAAAGCGTAGATGGCATTTGCAAAACTTGCATGCTGATAAAATCTAATTTCAATGACATATCAATAACTCATCCAAAAATTTCCATTGTCGTTATAAGTCATAAGGGCATTTTTCACCCTGTGGTCACATAAATGAAAACGACCTGTCATCTGAAAAATGAAAAATAACGGGTTAATCAAACTGATTAGCAGGCAAAAAATTTGAGGAAGTACGGGTCTGGCGGTTACACTTCACCCGCTGATTATTTGACTACAGGAAAGAATGGATTGTGACCAAACTCAAACTTCTGGCATTGGGCGTACTCGCCGCGACCGCAGTTAGCACCGCACAGGCGGAAAGCCAGTGGACGGTTGGTGCGGGCGTGGGTGTCATTAACAGCCCGTACAAACAGTATGATCGTGATGTTTATCCCGTTCCGGTTGTCACCTATGAAGGCGATAACTTCTGGTTCCGCGGCCTGGGCGGCGGCTACTATCTGTGGAACGATACGGCAGATAAGCTCTCTATTATGGCTTACTACGATCCGACGCACTTCAAACCCGGTGATAGCGACAGCCACGCCCTGCGTCAGCTCGACAAGCGTAAGAGCACCATGATGGCGGGTCTCTCTTATGTGCATAACACCGAGTATGGTTTCCTGCGTACCGCGTTGGCGGGGGATACGCTGGATAACAGCAACGGCTTTATCTGGGATCTGGCCTGGCTCTATCGCTACACCAACGGTGCGTTAACGCTGACGCCAGGTATCGGTGTGCAATACAACAGTGAGAACTACAACGACTACTACTATGGCGTCTCTAAGAATGAGTCCCGTCGTAGCGGTCTGAAGAGCTACAGCGCCGATGATGGCTGGGATCCGTACCTGGAGCTGACCGCGAGCTACAACTTCCTCGGGGACTGGAACGTATACGGTACTGGCCGTTACGAGCGTCTGAGCGACGAAGTGAAAGACAGCCCGATGGTCGACAAGTCCTGGGCGGGCATTTTCTCTGTCGGTGTGACCTACAAGTTCTGATTGTGCATTAAATCAGTGCATTCTTTGCATTATAACGGGGCGCTTGCGCCCCGTTTGCATTGTTTTGGTGCAGTAAAACACAACACCGGGTCGAAGCCTTTAGCGCTTCACAATGCGAATAGTCTGCCCTAAGCGAGACGGTTTTTCTTCGCTGGCTTTTTGCGGTGTTGTTACACAGGCGGTCTCGACGCAGACAAACGTTTTGTAACCGTCGTCAGGCACGTCCGCCATGCTTACAGAGAGCGCCGGGCCAGGGTTCCAGCCCACCACGTTGCTGTGATGATGGTGAACCACTTCGATGCCACGGTTGAGGGCACTGTCGTGGATCACGTTGCACGCTTCCGGATGCAGGTATACGCGGTCGGTGCGGTCAGGGAAGGTCTGTACGCCGTCGCTGAGTTTCCCTTCTTTGGCGTTGTCCACTTTGTCGATATAGGTATCGCCAAGGCCGCTGACGTTAACGGCGCTGATGTCACCCACGTTGAAATAGGAGTGCAGGGCGGACGTGGTTTCAAACTCGCCGTGCGCTTCCAGCTCAATTTCGCAGGTTTTCCCCAGCTTAAAGCGGGCGTACAGAGTGAATTCGTGTGGCCACAGCGCTCGGGTCTCGTCATTGGCTTGCAGCTCAAAGGTCAGCACGGCACCGTTATCATCTTCGTTATGCGCTTTCAGGGTCCACTGCTGGTTGCGGGCAAAACCATGAGAAGGCAGACCCGGCTGCGCTGACGGGCCAAACCACGGCCAGCAGATCGGCACGCCGCCGCGGATCGCCGCCCCTTTTTTGAAAGAGGTCGCATCGCTCAGCCACAGCACTTCCGTTTCACCTTCCGGTTTCCAGGAGAGCAGGTGAGCGCCGTTCAGCGCAACGGAGGCCTTAACACGCGGGTGGTCAACGACGATAACATCAGCGCCATCAATCTGGCGACGGGAGAGCACAGGGGTAAGTTGTTCGACTACCGGAAGTGCAAAAATTTTATGAGTCATTAAGCAATCCTCTGTCTTAAAACAATAAAAAAGGCGACCGAAGTCGCCTTTTTGGATCAAGCACTCATTCCAGTTTATTTGGAGATGTGAGCGATCAGGTCCAGTACTTTGTTAGAGTAGCCGGTTTCGTTGTCGTACCAGGATACCAGTTTAACGAAGTTGTCGTTCAGTGCGATACCAGCTTTAGCATCGAACACGGAAGTGCATACTTCGCCGTTGAAATCGGTAGATACAACGTCGTCTTCGGTGTAACCCAGAACGCCTTTCATTGCGCCTTCGGAAGCAGCTTTGATTGCTTTCTTAATTTCTTCGTAAGAAGCAGCTTTTTCCAGACGAACGGTCAGGTCAACAACGGATACGTTAGGAGTTGGAACGCGGAACGCCATACCAGTCAGTTTGCCATTCAGTTCTGGCAGTACTTTACCTACAGCTTTAGCAGCACCGGTAGAGGATGGGATGATGTTCTGAGCCGCGCCACGGCCGCCACGCCAGTCTTTGTGAGACGGGCCGTCAACGGTTTTCTGAGTAGCGGTGGTCGCGTGAACGGTAGTCATCAGACCTTCGATGATGCCGAAGTTGTCGTTGATAACTTTAGCCAGCGGTGCCAGGCAGTTGGTGGTGCAGGATGCGTTAGAAACGATATCCTGGCCAGCGTAAGTTTCGAAGTTAGCACCACGAACGAACATTGGGGTGTTGTCTTTAGAAGGACCAGTCAGAACAACTTTTTTTGCACCCGCGGTGATGTGTTTACGCGCAGTTTCGTCGGTCAGGAAGATACCGGTTGCTTCAGCAACAACGTCAACACCGATTTCGTTCCATTTCAGGTTAGCTGGGTCTTTCTCAGCAGTAACGCGGATGGTTTTGCCATTAACAACCAGGTGGCCGTCTTTCACTTCAACGGTGCCGTCGAAACGACCGTGAGTTGAGTCGTACTTCAGCATGTACGCCATGTATTCAGCGTCCAGGAGATCGTTGATACCAACGATTTCGATGTCAGAACGTTTCTGAGCAGCACGGAAAACAATACGGCCGATACGGCCAAAACCGTTGATACCTACTTTGATAGTCATATATTCCACCAGCTATTTGTTAGTGAATAAAAGGTTGCCTGTAAAATTACAAAAACCTTACGCAGCGTCAAGCGGAATCGTGTCAATCATTGCGACAAATCAATCCTGTGACTAACGTTTGTGCGACTGACTCGCCTCACTTTCCCTTTGAGCTAGCAACCACATGGGGGCTGCGCCCGGAATTTTAAAGGCCTCGCAGGATAAATATGTGAACATGATCACAATTGCCTGACCGCCTTTTCGCGACACATAAGTTTAGAACAAAAGTGCACGCAAGGGTGTTAATGTTTTGTTAGAATCCGGGTTAAAAGATGTCTGTTTCTACAGCGAGATGTAAGCATATGTCGAACCAACGTAACCCTGACGATTTGAAAAAAAACCTCACAGAAATGCAATTTTACGTGACGCAGAATCACGGCACGGAGCCGCCATTCACCGGGCGTTTGCTGCATAACAAACGCGATGGCGTGTACCATTGCCTGGTCTGTGATGCCCCCCTGTTCAACTCACAAACGAAATACGATTCTGGCTGCGGCTGGCCGAGCTTTTACGAGCCGGTGAGCGATGACGCGATCCGCTACCTGACTGACTCCTCGCACGGGATGGTCCGTACCGAAATTCGCTGCGGCAACTGCGATGCGCACCTGGGGCATGTCTTCCCGGACGGCCCTCAGCCAACGGGCGAGCGTTTCTGCGTAAACTCAGCCTCTCTGAGCTTCAGCGACGATGAAAACGGCGACCAGATCAAAGGCTGAAAAAACGATTCAGCAAATTATTCCTTTGAAAGGGAGAGATCGTGAATATTGATGACATGATTAACGGTATGACGCCCGAGGTTTATCAGCGTCTGGTCACTGCCGTTGAGCTGGGGAAATGGCCTGATGGCGTTGCCTTAACTCCGGAGCAAAAAGAGAACAGCCTGCAGCTGGTGATGCTGTGGCAGGCGCGCAATAACACCGATGCGCAGCACATGACAATCGACACCAACGGCCAGATGGTGATGAAGAGCAAGCGTGAGCTGAAAGAAGAGTTTGGTATCACGCCCAAGCCGATTGCGACGATGAAAATGCAATAACGGTGCGGGTTGATGCCCGCACTCAACCCTCTCCCGGTGGGTTGAGGGATCCCCAGTAATTTTTTACCGAAAGCGACGAAAGTTGTTTCAGGAAAATGAATGATTTACAGCGACGCCCTGGTCCGGCTGTAAATCGCTGAGGCGTTTCCTGCAGGCCGGGGCGAGGCGCATGGATGCGCCGAGAGGGCGGCTTTACAGGGACGTTACCTCCGCCCGTCCCCGATAAGCCGGAAGGAATAAGCCGAAGGCACCGCGAAGCGGCGATTTACCGCCGGGAGCCTAGGTTGCCAGGGTGGTGGCGACTGAGCCACCCTGGCACGTTCACGGGTCATGTTGTTACAGAGCAGCAAGGAACGTAAAGTGAACGGAATGACCTCTACAGTCATATGTTCCCCCTCACCCCAGCCCTCTCCCTCAAGGGAGAGGGCGTCCTCCGTGCAGGCATGATTTTGTGGGGAACCCTCAGCCCGGTGGGAGAGGGTTTGATTGCCTCACTACTTGTGCGGGATCCCGAGCGACTCCGCCAGCTGCTTCGCTAACTGGTTGTTATCATCCGCCCCATACTCCCAGAACATTGCGCCTGCCAGACCTTTCTCTTTGATATAGTCCGCTTTGATTGCAACGGAACGCGGATTCTCATACGAGAGGGCAAACAGATCCTTCCCGTCGGCGCCCTTCACGGAAAGCCACGGCACTTTCGCCTGGTCGTCCCAGTGTTCGGTAAAGCGCTTTTGCGGGTCGTTAAGCAGCTTCTTCACAATATCGTTGTACTTCACGTAGGTATCTTTGGTCAGGTCATAACCGAGTGATTTGAACAAACCGATCTCCTGAGGGCCGAAGTAAGGCTGCGTAACCGGATTGTTTTGCGCATCGGGTTTGCTCCAGTCAATGCCCGGTTCCACAGCTCGTTTTGGCACGCGGCCATAGAAACCAATCCCGAGGTTCATCTGCTGTGGCTTCAGGCCAGCGGCCAGATAACTGTTCACCACAAAATCGACGCTGTATTTATCTGCGGCCGCCACGGTCGGCCAGGCGCTGGAGTCATGCAGGTTTGCGTTAAAATACTGAGTACCGTACGCCATGTCGTAGGTCATCAGGTTGATATAGTCGAGCAGGGGGGCGATGGCTTTCACATCGACCCAGCTTTTCGGACTTTCCGCATTGGCTCCAACCGCAATCGTGACCAGTTTTTTCTGCCCGAAAGCGGTGCGTAGCTCTTTCAACAGGGCAGTAAAATTATCCCGGTCAGCAGGTGTGCTTGCAACCAGTCCCCATGCGCCGTTTACCGGGTATTCCCAGTCAAGGTCGATCCCGTCCAGACCGTATTTCTCAACAATCTCCTGCGCCGAGCGGATAAACACCGCGCGGCTCTCTCTGGTGGCGGCTGCGCCTGAGAAGCCGCGGGCACCCCAGCCGCCGACGGAAAGCAGAACGTTTAAATTCGGGTTTTGTTTACGAAGCTGAGGGATAAGCGCCAGGTCGGACGCCACTTTCGGCGATAACCAGATCTGATGCCGCTTCGCCGGATCTTTCAGGGCGGCGTTGGTTTCGTCTTTTTCATCATTGTAGATAAGACCAAACGAATAGTTCAGGTGGGTGATCTGGCGGACATCAAGCGTATTGATATCGCCGCCGGGGCCGGCGGTCACATCTCCACCGCCGTTAAAGTAGCCCACGGACATCAGGGGGGCGGCATAAGCAACTGACGCGCAAAGCAGGGGTAATGCTGCCAGCAATGGCAAACGTTTCATACAAGTTCCTCTTTGACAGAATAAAAATAACCACGCCACAGAAAAAGCGTGGCGAAAAAAACAGCCTGAAAAGCATAGCATTGCCGCTTCGCTGGTGATGCGAGGGAGTTCACTTTATGGGGATCGGAGTGGAAATGCCGGGTGGCGGCTTCGCCTTACCCGGCATAAAAGACTATGCTTGCGTCTCCAGCCAGTCTGCCAGCGTATAGAGCGTTGCGCCTTCAGCGGCCATATCCATAAACGCCTGCGCGCTGTCCTGCGGTTGAATGTTCACCCCGCGACAGCCGTCGGTGATGACGCTGACCGTATAACCCAACTGGAGCGCGTCCAGCACGGTAAACTTCACGCAGTAGTCCGTTGCCAGACCAAGCACAATCAGCTCGGTGATTTCGTGGTGACGTAACCACGCGTCCAGCGCCGTTTTCTGGCGATGTCCGTTATCGAAAAAGGCGCTGTAGCTGTCAATAGCCGGGTTTTCGCCTTTATGAAACACCGCGTCGATGGCTTTCTGATTCAGCAGCGGATGCAGCGCGGCGCCTTCCGTTTGCTGCACGCAGTGATCGGGCCAGAAGGTTTGCGCCAGACCGTCGAGCTCACCCTGACTAAAGGGTTCAACGCCGTGCTGGCTGGCAAAACTGCCGTGATTCGCCGGGTGCCAGTCCTGGCTTGCGACAACCGCTTCACCGCGCGATTGACACCAGTCAATCAGGGTATTGGCCACGTCGACCGTGCTGTCACCTTCTGCGACGGCCAGTGCGCCGCCCGCGCAGAAATCATTTTGCAAATCGACCAGTAACAGGGCGCGTTGCTTCATGAGGCCTCCTTATTCGTCCGGGGTCAGTTCGCCGCGCAGGTTTTGCATCATGGCGCGGCGAATGGACTGGATGTCCAGATCCTGACTCAGTAAATAATGAAGTTTAGTCAGTGTGGCCTCGACGGTCATATCGAATCCGCTGATCACCCCCGCATGCGCCAGGGCATTACCGGTGGCATAGCCACCCATGTTGACCTTGCCGGACATACATTGCGTCAGGTTAACCACCACAATCCCGCGCTCGCTCGCTTCCTGCAGCTCTTTCAGGAATTCGCCGTTCTGCGGCGCGTTACCCACGCCGTAGGAGCGCAAAATCAGCGCTTTTACCGGCTGGCGCAGGAAGTTACGTACCACATCAGCAGAGATGCCCGGATAAATGGTTACCACACCGATCGGCTGCGGGGTGATCGGGTGAACGATCAGCTCGCCTGAGGTATTCGGCGCAGGCGGCGTGCCCAGACGACGAATATGAATACCCGCTTCC
This sequence comes from Enterobacter cloacae complex sp. R_G8, assembly GCF_024599795.1. Lineage (NCBI taxonomy): Bacteria > Pseudomonadati > Pseudomonadota > Gammaproteobacteria > Enterobacterales > Enterobacteriaceae > Enterobacter > Enterobacter cloacae complex sp. R_G8. The sequence continues at coordinate 3,194,229 of NZ_CP102246.1, read as the reverse complement.
AGCAGTGGTTGCAGGTTTGGTGAGGCGAAGGCATCAAACCCATCGGCGTGCGCTTTGGTGGTACGGTTGCCACGATACAGACGGTTGTTGAAGAACAGCGAGACCTCGTTAATCGGATAGTTCGCCGCCACGTAGAGGGAGTTAAGCAGGTTAATCTGTCCATCCGAGCGCAGTTCCGCCAGCGGAATTTGCGAGCCGGTGACAATCACCGGTTTGCTCAGGTTTTCCAGCATGAAGGAGAGCGCCGAGGCGGTAAAGGCCATGGTGTCGGTACCATGCAGGATCACAAAGCCGTCGTACTGGTCGTAATGGGCTTTAATGTCATCCGCGATATGCTGCCAGTCTTCCGGCGTCATGTCGGAGGAGTCCATCAGCGGCTCGTACTCGTGGATGGTAAAGTCAGGCATTTCCGGGCGGTGGAATTCTGGCATCAGGGCAAGCTGACGTTGAAGATGGCCGGACACAGGAATATAGCCGTTTTCAGAGCGCTGCATCCCGATGGTACCGCCAGTGTAGGCTACATAAATCGATTTCTTCTGCATGGTAGTGATTTCTTGTTCTTCAAAAGAAAAAAATCCCCTCTTCAGCGGAAGAGGGGACGGGTTTTAACGTACGTTTGCGCAGGTCAGGCAAAACGCATAACGACTTTGTGGATCATTAAACGCCGCGAGCTTGTCGCCTTCCGCTTTCATCGCTTTCGCGGCCGTGGCGACAGGCGCTGGCAGATAAGCCTGCAGCGCGTCCGGCAGCATGGCGCGCACGGAGACGGACATGCTGTCCATGACCATATCGAAGAACGATGGCTCATCCTGATAGTATTCAACATGCCACTGTTTGAGCTTCGCCAGTTCGGCGGCTTTCTTCACCGCGTCATCAAAGTCACCCAGGCTGTCGACCAGGCCGTTGCTCTTCGCATCCTGCCCCGTCCAGACGTGGCCCTGAGCGATTTCGTCGATCTGCTGCGGCGTCTTCTTACGCGAGTCAGCGACCAGCGTGATAAAGCGCTTGTAGCCATTCTCAATGCTGAGCTGCATCATCTCGGACACTTCAGGTGGCAGGGATTTGGTTACCGACACATCCGCCAGCGGCGAAGTGGCAACGCCATCCGTATGCACCCCCAGATAGTCCAGGCTGTTCTCTACCGTGTTGATCACCCCGAAGATGCCAATTGACCCGGTCAGGGTGCTTGGGTTAGCGACGATGTAGTTAGCCGGGGTTGAGATCCAGTAACCGCCGGAAGCCGCCATGCCGCCCATGGAAACCACCACCGGTTTACCTGCTGCACGCGCTGCGGCCAGCTCGGCGCGGATCACTTCAGAGGCGCTGACGCTGCCCCCCGGGCTGTTCACGCGCAGCACAATCGCTTTCACTTTCGGGTCAAGACGCGCATCGCGGATCTGCGACGCGGTGGTATCACCGCCAACGTTCCCCGGCGTCTCCTGACCGTCCATGATTGCGCCATTGGCGAAGACGACGGCAACGCTGTCACCGCTCTCATCCGGTTTTTTCGCCGCGTAATCGTACATGCTGATCGCGCTGTAATTTTTATCCTCTTTGCTCCAGCCGAACTGTTTGCTCAGGGACTTTTCGATCTCCGCGCTGGTTCCCAGGGCATCGACCAGCTTGTTATCAAGCGCATATTTCGCGGTATCGCCGTCAACCTTGCGCAAGCCGTCCAGCACGCCCTGAGCACCAGGGAAGACCTGTGCAGGGGTAATCTGACGGTTACTGGCAACCGTGGTCAGGTAGTTCTGCCACAGTTCACCAATCCAGCGGCTGTCCGCTTCACGGGCGGCCGGGGACATGTCATCACGGATAAATGGCTCAACGGCAGATTTATACGTACCGACACGGAACACGTGGGTGGTGACCTTCAGCTTGTCGAGCAGAGATTTGTAGTAAAGCCCGTTCGTGGCAAAGCCGTGCAGGTCGACCGTACCCTGAGGTGAAAGCCAGATTTTATTGGCAAAGCTCGCCAGATAATATTGCCCCTGGCTGTAGCTGTCGCCTACCGCGATCACCGGTTTACCGCTGTCACGGAATTCGCGCAGCGCTTTGCCAATGTACTGCATGGAAGGCTGGTCGGCCCCGGCAAAATCTTTCAGATCCAGTACGATACCCGTAATGTTACGGTCATCTTTCGCCTGACGAATGGTATCGACGATATCGAACAGGGAGTTTTCCTGCAGACGGTCTGAGGTGGCGCCGAACAGCTGACGACCAATCACCCCCAGACGATTGCTGGTGGAGGGCTTATCGACAATCACGCCTGTGATATCGAGAAGCAGCGCCCCGCGCGTCGAATGTTGCGACTGGTTTGCGTTACTGATGTGCATCCAGATGCCCGCGCAAACCAGCACCAGGAGGATGAAAAAGAGGTTCATCACCAGGTTGCGGACGAAATTGAGCAGTCGCCACGTCCATTTAAAGAAACCGGCAAAGATTCGCCAAAGGGTTCGCATGTATTCTCCCTAACCAGAAAATGACTGTTTCCGTCGCCACTGGACGGTAATGTTGGGTTATCGTAATGACCCAACCGCCACTTGTCAGCAGGAATCGCCTGCCAGGCTGTAACAAAATCTGCCGTCGTGTTAATTTTGTGAGTAAATTTCAAGAAAGGAGTTAACCAATGGACGCACTTGAACTGCTTGTTAACCGCCGTAGCGCGTCACGTCTGGCGGATCCTGCGCCAGCGGGTGAGCAGCTGGAGAACATTCTGCGTGCCGGTATGCGTGCGCCGGATCATGGCACACTTCAGCCGTGGCACTTCTTTATTATTGAAGGTGAAGGCCGCGAGCGCTTCAGCCAGCTGCTGGAGCAGGGGGCGGTTGCCGCCGGTCAGGATGAGAAAGGGATCGATAAAGCCCGTAACGCGCCGTTCCGTGCACCGATGATCATCGCCGTCGTGGCGAAGTGTCAGGCGGAACATAAAGTGCCGGTATGGGAGCAGGAGATGTCGGCGGGATGCGCGGTGATGGCGATGCAGATGGCCGCTGTTGCACAAGGTTTCAACGGTATCTGGCGTACCGGGCCACTGACTGAAAGCCCAGCGGTGCGCGACGGACTCAACTGCGGCGAGCATGATAAAATCGTCGGTTTCCTCTATCTCGGCACCCCTCAGCTTAAAGCCTCCAGCACCATTAGCGTGCCGGACACTACGCCTTTCGTCAGCCGTTTCTGATAACGCGCGCTAAACTGTCTGGATTCTGAGCATCTGCCGCAGAATTCAGACAGTCATACTTACCTCTTTAAGGAATGAGCGCTACCATAGCGCGATTGCATTGACAGGAGATGTCCATGAGCGAGCAAACCATTCGTTTAACGCAATACAGCCACGGAGCCGGTTGCGGTTGTAAAATTTCCCCCAAAGTGCTGGAAACCATCCTGCACAGCGAGCAGGCGAAGTTTGTCGACCCGAACCTGCTTGTCGGCAACGAAACGCGTGACGATGCAGCGGTTTATGACTTGGGTAACGGCACCAGCATTATCAGTACCACTGACTTCTTTATGCCGATTGTCGATAACCCGTTCGATTTCGGGCGCATCGCGGCGACCAACGCCATCAGCGATATCTTCGCGATGGGCGGTAAACCGATTATGGCGATTGCGATTCTGGGCTGGCCGATCAACACCCTTGCGCCAGAAATAGCCCGCCAGGTGATTGAGGGCGGACGCTTTGCCTGCCAGCAGGCGGGGATCGCCCTGGCCGGTGGTCACTCTATTGATGCGCCGGAGCCGATCTTCGGTCTGGCGGTCACGGGCGTGGTGCCAACCGAGCGCGTCAAACGCAACAGCACTGCGCAGGCGGGTTGCAAGCTGTTCCTCACCAAGCCGCTGGGCATTGGCGTGCTGACCACCGCCGAGAAAAAATCCCTGCTGAAACCCGAGCATAAAGGTCTGGCAACGGAAGTGATGTGCCAGATGAACCTGGCCGGTGCCGCTTTCGCCAATATCGACGGCGTGAAGGCGATGACCGACGTCACCGGTTTTGGCCTGTTGGGGCATCTCTCTGAAGTGTGTCAGGGCGCGGGCGTGCAGGCGCAGGTCTGGTATCAGGACGTGCCGAAGCTGCCAGGCGTGGAAGCGTACATTGCCCAGGGCGCCGTGCCGGGCGGTACTCAGCGTAACTTTGCCAGCTATGGTCATCTGATGGGCGAAATGCCTGAAGAGTGGCGTAACCTGCTGTGCGATCCGCAAACCTCGGGTGGCCTGCTGCTGGCGGTCACGCCGGAGTCAGAAGCCGAGGTGCAGGCTACGGCCGCCGAGTTTGGTATTACCCTGACGGCGATCGGCGAGCTGGTGACCGCGCGCGGTGGCCGACCGATGATTGAGATCCGTTAATTCGATGCGGTTGTTTATTGCCGAAAAGCCGAGTCTGGCCCGTGCCATCGCCGATGTGCTGCCGAAGCCGCATCGCAAAGGCGACGGCTTTATTGAATGCGGTAACGGGCAGGTGGTCACCTGGTGCATTGGTCACCTGCTTGAGCAGGCACAGCCGGACGTCTACGACAGCCGCTATGCCCGCTGGAACCTCAACGATCTGCCGATTGTGCCGGAAAAATGGCGTCTGCAACCGCGCCCCTCCGTCACCAAACAGCTCAACGTCATTAAGCGCTTTTTGCATGAAGCGTCTGAAATTGTCCACGCCGGTGACCCGGACAGGGAAGGACAACTGCTGGTGGATGAAGTGCTGGACTATCTGGAGCTGGCGCCGGAAAAACGCCAGCAGGTGCAGCGCTGCCTGATTAACGACCTCAACCCGCAGGCGGTGGAGCGGGCGATTTCGCGCCTGCGCGCCAACAGCGAGTTTATCCCGCTGTGCGTGTCCGCGCTGGCCCGCGCGCGCGCAGACTGGCTGTACGGGATCAACATGACTCGCGCCTACACGATCCTTGGGCGGAATGCCGGCTATCAGGGGGTACTCTCCGTTGGCCGCGTGCAAACGCCGGTGCTGGGGCTGGTGGTGCGCCGCGATGAGGAAATTGAAAACTTCGTTGCCAAAGATTTCTTCGAAGTGAAAGCGCACATCGTTACCCCGAAAGAGGAGCGTTTTACCGCCGTCTGGCAGCCGAGTGATGCCTGCGAATCGTATCAGGATGAAGAAGGGCGTCTGCTGCACCGTCCGCTGGCGGAGCACGTGGTCAACCGGATCACCGGTCAACCTGCCATCGTCACCAGCTATAACGATAAACGGGAATCCGAACCCGCACCGCTGCCGTTTTCACTTTCTGCCCTGCAGATTGAGGCCGCGAAGCGCTTTGGCCTGAGCGCGCAGAACGTGCTGGATATCTGCCAGAAGCTCTACGAAACCCACAAGCTCATCACCTATCCGCGTTCAGACAGCCGCTACCTGCCTGAAGAACACTTTGCCGGACGTCACGCGGTGATGAACGCCATCAGCGTGCATGCGCCGGATCTGCTGCCGCAACCGGTCGTCAACCCGGATACCCATAACCGCTGCTGGGACGATAAAAAAGTCGATGCCCACCATGCGATCATCCCGACGGCGCGGGCCAGCAACGTCAACCTGACGGAGAACGAAGCGAAGGTTTATAACCTGATCGCGCGTCAGTATCTGATGCAGTTCTGCCCGGACGCGGTGTTCCGCAAGTGCGTCATTGAGCTGGAGATCGCCAAAGGCAAATTTATTGCCAAAGCACGTTTTCTGGCGGAAGCGGGCTGGCGCACGCTGCTTGGCAACAAAGAGCGTGACGAAGAGAACGACGGTACTCCGCTGCCGGTGGTGGCTAAAGACGACGAACTGCTGTGTGAGAAAGGGGAAGTGGTAGAGCGCCAGACGCAGCCACCACGTCATTTCACCGATGCGACGCTGCTCTCCGCCATGACCGGAATTGCCCGTTTTGTGCAGGACAAAGAGCTGAAAAAGATCCTGCGCGCCACTGACGGACTGGGAACCGAAGCAACCCGCGCGGGGATCATCGAGCTGCTGTTCAAACGCGGCTTCCTGGAGAAAAAAGGGCGCTATATTCACTCCACCGAGCCGGGCAGGGCATTAATCCACTCCCTGCCGGAGCTGGCTGCCAGGCCGGATATGACGGCGCACTGGGAATCGGTGCTGACGCAGATCAGCGAGAAACAGTGCCGCTATCAGGACTTTATGCAGCCGCTGGTGGGGACGCTGTATCAGCTGATCGATCAGGCGCGCAGCACGCCGGTGAAGCGGTTCAGAGGAATGGTGGCACCGGGTGGTGGTGCGAAGAAACCGTTTAAAAAGAAAAAGAGCGCGGCCTGACACCCCCTTTTTTTTCCCTCTCCCTGTGGGAGAGGGCCGGGGTGAGGGCACCCGGCCGCACGATAAACCTTAAATCACACCCTGCCCAATCATCGCGTCCGCCACCTTCACGAATCCGGCGATATTCGCACCACGCACGTAGTTGGTTTGCGAGGCCTCGCCGCCGTACTCTACACAGGCGTGGTGAATATCCAGCATGATGTGGTGCAGACGGGCATCCACTTTCTCTGCTTTCCAGCCCAGACGCGCGGCGTTTTGCGCCATCTCCAGACCGGACGTTGCCACGCCGCCGGCGTTGGCGGCTTTTCCCGGTGCAAACAGTACGCCCGCTTCCAGGAACAGATCGGTCGCCTCGATGGTAGTTGGCATATTCGCCCCTTCGGCTACCGCTTTTACGCCATTGCTGATTAAAGTACGGGCGGCTTCAACGTCCAGTTCGTTCTGGGTTGCACACGGCAGGGCGATATCCACCGGCACGCCCCACGGCTGTTTACCCTCAAGATAGGTCAGACCAAACTCGCGGGCATAATCGGCCACGCGGCCATCGCGGCTGGCTTTGATTTCACACAGACGCGCCAGTTTCTCAGCCGTGAAGCCGGCTTCATCCACGACGGTACCGCTGGAATCAGACGCGGTGACCACGCGGGCACCAAACTGCATTGCTTTTTCGATGGCATATTGCGCCACGTTACCGGAGCCGGAGACTGCAACGCGCATGCCTTCGAAGCCTAAGCCGTGGCGTTTCAGCATCGCTTCGGTGAAATAGACCAGACCGTAGCCGGTCGCTTCCGGGCGGATCAGGCTGCCGCCGAAGGAGAGTCCTTTGCCGGTAAAGACGCAGGCGCTGTTGTTTGAGAGCTTTTTCATCATTCCGGCCATAAAGCCCACTTCACGCCCGCCTACGCCGATATCACCGGCAGGGACGTCGGTATCCGGGCCAAGGTGGCGATAAAGCTCGGTGATCAGCGCCTGGCAGAAACGCATCACTTCGCCTTCGCTTTTGCCTTTCGGGTCAAAATCGCTGCCGCCTTTACCGCCGCCCATCGGCAGGGTAGTGAGCGCGTTTTTAAAGGTCTGCTCAAAGCCAAGGAATTTCAAAATCGACAGGTTCACTGAAGGATGGAAGCGCATCCCGCCCTTAAACGGCCCGATGGCCGAGTTAAACTGCACGCGCCACGCGCGGTTGACCTGCACCTGATTGCGGTCGTCCACCCACGCCACGCGGAACTGGATCACGCGCTCAGGCTCGACGAGGCGCTCAAGCAAAGACATCTGACGATAACGCGGGTTTTGTTCCAGGAAGGGCCACAGGGTGGTCATTACTTCACGTACGGCCTGCGCAAACTCGCTCTGATGCGGGTCGCGCTGCTGAACATGGGTGAGAAAACTTTCCAGAGTGCGTGTCTGATCCATAGATATAAGAACCTCTTATGATAATTTCCGTATGTGTCTTATACGATTTGTGTTGTTTTTTTGACTATACCACCCGTACCGCTTTGCGAAGCAAGCAGAAATTCATGTCGAAAGGGAAATTAATGACCTGTGCGGCGTCATAACCAAAAGCGATGACGAGATAAATTAAAGGTTCCGCGATGATTAACCGTTATAGTCATTATCAGGACACAACAGGAAGAGAAGTCTATGAACCGTTACGTGATGACCGCGTTATGTTTGATGCTGAGCGCAGGCGCGCAGGCTGACCGCATGCGTCCGGATGTGGAAGTGAACGTCCCGCCGGAGGTCTTTAGCTCCAGCGGCCAGAGAGCGCAGCCCTGTAACCAGTGCTGCATCTATCAGGATCAGAACTACTCAGAAGGGGCGGTAGTGAAAGCGGACGGCATCCTGCTGCAGTGCCAGCGCGATGAACGCACCATCAGCACGAACCCGCTGGTCTGGCGTCGCGTAAAAGAATAAAGGCTTCCAGCAGCGGAATATCCGCCGGGGCTAAGGGGTAGTCAAACGCCTCTTCAGGCGTACACCACACCAGGGCGCTGTGGTAGTGCGCCGTTAGCTCACCGCTGAAGTGGGGAACGTGCCAGGCGTGCAAATTGATAAGCCGCTGCGACACTTCCCGCTGGTGGCTTGCGACGTAGTGCGACGGATGCGCGTGGATCCCCAACTCCTCCTGCAACTCGCGGATCAGCGCCTCGGGCTGCGTTTCTCCGGCTTCCACCTTTCCACCGGCAAACTCCCACAGGCCCGGCTGATCGGCATGCATGGGGCGCTGCGCCAGTAAAATTTTATTGTCTTTTTCGATGATTGCCGCAACGACATCGAGTGTTTTCAGCATGGTCGTCAATACTTGTTAGCGAAAAACACCATATTATCGTGCCCTTTCCAGGAGTCCAGTCATCAGGAGAATCACGTGAAAGAGACATCGACCTGGGTTGCCCCGGTTGAATCCCTTCCCGCCAGCCTCAAACCGATTGCCGCCATGCAGAAAAAACACTTTGGCGCAGTGCTTAACCCCACGCGCTGGTGGGGACGCATGCCGCGCCTGTTCTGGCTGGTGGCGCTGTTTGTCGGGTTTCTGGAGCGACGCAACGCCCGCCTGACGCCGGTGCTGCGCTCGCTGCTGATGACGCGGGTATCGCAACTTTGTCACTGTGCGTTTTGTATTGATGCCAACAGTCTGCGTCTGGCCGAACGCGCGGGCGCGCTGGATAAAGTGCAGGCCGTGAGCCAGTGGCGTGACGCTGCGCTTTTTAATGAACAGGAGCGCGCGGCGCTGGCCTATGCGGAGGCCGTGACCGCCACGCCGCCGCAGGTGGATGAGGCGCTCAAATGCGAGCTCAAACGCCTTTTTACCGATGAGACGATTAGTGAAATGACGGCGCTGATTGCGTTTCAAAACCTTTCGGCCCGCTTTAATGCCGCCCTTGATATCCCGTCGCAGGGACTGTGCGACACGTTTAAAGGAAAGCCGCATGCTTGATCGACATATTCATCCCCGGGTAAAGCCCGCCCTTAACGGGCTGGCCTCCTGGCTGGATAAACCCGGCATCACGCCCGATGGCTTAACGTTGACCGGATTTGCCGCAGGCGTGCTGACGCTACCGTTTCTGGCGCTTGGCTGGTATCCGGCGGCCCTGGTCGCCATTGTGGTTAATCGCCTGCTCGATGGCCTGGACGGCGCACTGGCACGCCGCAGAGGGCTGACGGATGCGGGCGGGTTTCTGGATATCGCGCTCGATTTTTTGTTCTACGCGCTGGTGCCGTTTGGTTTTGCCCTCGCGGCTCCCGCTGAGAATGCGCTGGCCGCGGCCTGGCTACTGTTCGCCTTTATCGGAACCGGCAGCAGCTTTCTGGCCTTTGCTGCACTGGCGGCGAAACACAATATCGATAACCCCGGCTATGCGCACAAGTCGTTTTACTATATCGGCGGATTAACAGAAGGGACGGAGACCATCGTGTTGTTTGTGTTGTGCTGCCTGTTTCCGGCACACTTCACGCTTCTCGCGTGGGTATTTGGCGCGTTGTGCTGGCTGACCACCACAACGCGCATCTGGAGCGGGTATCTCACGCTACGCTCACTCACGCCCTAGCGCGAACTGTCGGGTCCGCGTTCGCCAGACGACACCGGGTTTTGCGGGTGGCTGCTCCATTCGTACCAGCCACCGTCATAGACGGCGACGTTTTTCCAGCCCATCGCCCGGGCATACATAAAGCCCTCAGAAGCTCGCCAGCCGGTACCGCAATAAAAGGCCACGTGCTGTTCCGGCAGGATGTTCCAGCTTTTCCACATGGCGGAGATGTCATCGGCGCTGCGCATAGTGCCGTCCGGGTTATGGAAATCTTCCATATGGGTGGCATCGCTTCCGGCATGACCCCAGCGGGCCCCGGCGATTTCACCTTTGGGTTTGATGTAACTGTAGCCGCTGGTTTCGCCAGTAAACTCCGGCCACGAGCGAATGCTGACCAGCGAGGCATCCTGGCGATGCAGCATCCCGCGCGCCTGCGCCATATCGACCATCAGCTGTGGCTGACCGGGGATCGGCGCGCCGAAATCGGGGGCGGGTTTGACATCAGCAGGCATCCCTCTTTCCACCGGCAGGTTGGCCTCTGACCACGCTTTCCAGCCACCATCAAGAATACGCACGTCCTTCACGCCCGCGTAGAGCATAATTTGTGCCACGCGGGCGGCGGCATAGACATCGCGACCATACAGAATGACGGTGGTATCGTGACGGATCCCGTGTTTTGCCAGCATCGCTTTCAGTTTGTCGTCAGAAACCTTATTCCACAGCGGCTCGCTTTCCACTTCATTGGTATCAATATAACCCGCGCCGGGAATGTGGTTCAGCAGATAGAACTTCGGCGCACCCCAGGCAGCTTCAATCACTTTCCAGTCACCGGCCGGGGCGGCTGCCACCGGTTTACCCTGCGAAAGCTGGTGGATCCACTGCGGATAAACGAGCTGTTCAAAGTGCGGCAGGCGCTGCAGACGATCGGGGGCCTGTAGGGCATCGCTGAGGAGTGAAATCCGGGTATAGCCGGATTTTCTGAGCCGGGCGCTCACCGCCTGGTTATCCGCGTCACTGCCGTAGAGGGCGAGGGGTGTTGTGGGGGTAAGCTGATGCTGTTTTGCCCAGCGGGCAATCTGGTCGTCGCTCATCGCGCTCAGCCAGGTGGCGGAGAGATTGATCGCGGCGGGCTCGTGCCCGGAGGGGCCGCTCAGCGTTTGCGGCCAGCCGTTATAAAACGCACTGGCACGGGTATCGATCGCCGCGCCGTGCTGTTCCTGGAGCTGAGCCAGTGTGAGCGAGTGTGGCATATCAGCGGCCATGCAAGAGAGTGAGGCGAGGCCGCAGAGCAGGGCCAGCGCGGTCAGTTGAGAAACACGTTTCATCGAATAACCTGACGTCAGTAAAAGAGGGGGGCATTGTCGTCTCTCCTGAAAGGTAAAACATTGCGTTAGCACATTATTGCCAGCGAGAAATCTCAATCACCTCACCACCCGGCGGAATATCTTCCTCGTCATGCGTGACCAGCACCACCGGGATATCACGTGCGCGCAGGGCATCAAACACCCATGTCCGAAAGGACGACCGCAGTAATTTATCCAGGCGGCTAAACGGTTCGTCCAGCAACAACGCCTGTGGTTCGGCAAGCAGAGCCCGCAGCAGGCTCACCCTGGCGCGCTCCCCGCCGGACAGCGTGGCCGGATCGCTGGCATAGTGGTGATTTAGCCCGGCTGAATCCAGGGCCTGTTGCACCCTTTCCCGGCGTGCGCGTCCGGTTATTCGCGCCGGTAACGCCAGCAGCAGATTTTGCCCGACGCTGTACTGGTCAAACAGCAGAGCGTCCTGAAAGAGAATCCCGATCCCGCGTTGCTCGACAGGCAGCCCGTCACAGCGGCGATCGTCAAGCCACAGCTCGCCCTGCGCCTGAAAGTCGTCAGACAGTGCCCCAACCATCCATGAGAACAGGGTCGATTTCCCGCTGCCGGACGGCCCCATCAGGGTGACGATTTCACCGCGAGGGACATAAAAGTTAACTTCACGGAACAGCGGTACAATGGTGAGATTGTTGACCTTCAGCATTAACGTAATCCTCGTCGGTAATGGCCTGCGAGCCGGGATAACAGTGCGGCAACGCCGAAGACGGCCCCTGTCACCAACAGCAGCCACAGCGCCCGGTTAGCCAGAATCGGGATGCTGCCGCCGCTGCTGAGCGCCACGGTTTCGGTGGTAAGGGTGCTGAAACGCCCCGCGCCGAGCCAGAGTGTTGGCATGTATTGCGCCATGCTGACCGAAAAGCCGGTTGCAAACGCCAGCAGCGCGGGGCGAAACAGCAGGGGACATTTGATCAGGCAGAAGACTTTTGTCCGCCGCCAGCCAAGCGTTCTGGCCGTGAGGAGAAGCCGCGGATCGATGCGCCGCCAGGCGGGTTGCAGTATCAGCAGCATCCACGGCAGCACCCACAGCAGATGGCTCCAGAGCACGGCGGCGTACTGCCCGTCGATATCCAGCCATAACGCCACCCTGTATTGCCCGGAAACCAGCGGCAGCGCAGGAAGGGCGAGCGGGAGCCAGACCCACAGCGCACCACGCCGCGGCCCCCATTCCAGCCAGAGCAGTATCATGATCAGGGCGATCAGGCTGGCGAGCAGGCCGAACGATAAACTGGCACGCACGGCGCTAACATCATCCCACTGGGCCAGCATCAGCAGCACTCCGGCGCAAAGGATGCCGCATGCGGGGAGGATTCCGCTGAGCATACGGGCGGGCGGCGCGAGGGGTAACGTGCGTCGCACCCCTGTCAGCGCAGGCAACGTGCGACGCCACGCTTTCCAGATACCGAACCCCAGCACCGAAAGCACGGCCAGCAGCGCGAGCATCAGCAGGCAGAGCAGCGTTCCTTTCGTTTGCTGCTGTACGTCGCCCTGCGTCAGCCACTGCCAGGCCAGTACCGCCAGGGTAGGAGGATTCCCTGGCCCCAGGATGATGGCGACATCCACAACAGCGAGGGACCAGGCGAGCACCGCCAGCATTGTGGCACCCAGCGCCGGGGCGATCTCCGGGATCACCAGCCAGCACAGCCGCTGGAGCCGCCCGTATCCCAGGGTCTGCAACACGACATTCTGGCGGGCCAGTCGGGTTTCAGGTAACACCGCGTATATCGCCCACAGCACGAAGGCGCTCTCCTTGACGGCGAGGGTCAGCCCTAACCCAATCCCGTAGCGATCCAACATCGGGGAGCAGCGCGTACAGAGCTGATAAAACAGACCGCCTTCGGCAAAGGTCAGCAACACGCTGGTGGCGAAGGCAACGTGGGGAACGGCCAGCAGCCACGGCAAACGGGTACACAGACGACGCCAGTGCTCGCCGGGCCAGAGCGTGGTGACGAAAATCAGGGCGATAAACAGGGCGCCGAGAGTGGCAATCAACGTGGATACCAGGGTGGCGGCAAGCGCCTGCGGGATCTGCGGATCATCAAACAGACGTTGCCAGTTTTCCGCCGACATGGCCGGGATCAGCAGCATGGCGCTGGCGGGAACAAGCGGCAGATACACTGCCACCATCGCCAGCCAGATGAGTGCGCTCAGCGGGTGCCGTAACGACGCAGCCATTCCTGCTCCAGCGCGTTAACCCAGGCAGCGTGCGGCTCCGCAAGCATCCGCGGAAGCCCTTGTGGCGTGTGGGCCTGAAGCTGTTTTGCTTCATCTGCGGGCAGCGTATTCGCCTGCAGTACGCTAGGATCGCCCCAGATAGCCGGGTCGGCTTTGCGGATCTGCGCCTGAGGTGAGAGCAGGAAATTGGCAACCACCTTCGCCCCCGCGCTGGCGCTGGCGTTCGCCGGGATGGCAACAAAATGAACGTTACCGATCATCCCGTTGCGAAAACCAAAGCTGTAGCTGTCGGATGGCAGTTCACCGCTGGCCACTTTTTGCAGTGCATGTGCCGGGTTAAAGGTTAGCGACAGGTCCAGGCTGCCGCGGGCAAGCAGGGTATCCATCCGCGCAGGAGAAGGCGGAAAATCTTTTCCTTCTCGCCACAGCAGCGGGTGGAGTCTGTCGAGATAGTTCCAGAGCGGCGCGGTAACCTGCGCAAAGGTGTCATCGGGCGCGCGTTTCAGCGCATCAGGCCGGGAAGTGAGCGTCAAAAGCAACTGCTCAAGAAACGCGGTGCCGGTGAAATCTGGCGGACGGGGATAGCTGATTTTACCCGGATGCTGCTGCGCCCAGGCCAGTAATGCCTGCGGATCTGACGGCGGAGTCGGCATGCTCGCTTTGCGGGCGATAAAGGTGAGCTGCGCGCCACCCCACGGAGATTCTGCGCCCTCGGTTGGCAGGGCGAAATCTTCCGTGACAGGTTTGTTTGTATCGACATAGCGCCAGTTAGGCAGCGTCTGCGCCCACCCGGTTTGCAGCAGGTTAGCCTCTTTCAGCGTGCGAAAATTTTCACCGTTAACCCACAATAGATCGACTGAACCGTGGGTCTTACGCCCTGCGGCGGCTTCTGTCTGGATCCGTTTTACCGCGTCCGCCGCATCGGCCAGATGGACAATGTTGAGGTTGATGGCGTAGTGCGTTTTCATCTCACCGCTGACCCAGTCGAGGTAGCGGTTCACCGCCTGATCGCCTCCCCAGGCGTTAAACCAGACGGTCTGGCCTTTGGCCTGTTGTTGGATAACGTGCCAGTTGTCGGCGGCACACAGAGGGGCGGTCAGCAGCAGACCGGTCAGAAACGCGCAAAAACGCACACGGCGCATAATGCCTCACTTTTTAAACGAAGAGGGGAGTCGGGAAAACAGCCATCGGCTCACCAGCGGTAATAACCCCAGTAGTGTAAAGGCTAACAGCATGCCCGGCGACAGAATATCGCGCAGCGAGGTGATTTTCCCCAGCTCGCGGCCGGCGTTGAGGAAGATAACCGTCGCGGGCAACATGGCGAGCTGGCTGACCCACCAGTACCGGCGCACCCCAATGCGGGTCAGCCCCATCAGCAGATTGACCAGAAAAAACGGGAACAACGGCATCATGCGCAGGGCGAAAAGATACCCTGCGCCGTCACGCGTCATCCCGGCGTTCACCGTTTTCATCTGTTGGGCAAACCGTCGCTGAACCCAGTCGCGCAGCAGATAACGGCTGGCGAGCATCGCGAGCGTGGCACCGAGCGTGGAGGCAAACGACACCAGCAGCGTCCCTTCCCACAGCGTAAACAGCGCGCCGCCCAGCAGGGTCAGTATCGCGGCACCGGGGATAGACAGGGCGGAAACCACCACATAGAGCGCAAAAAAGAACAGCGCACTTTGCAGGGGGGAGTCGTCGACAAAGGCGAGCAACGTCTGTTGATGCGTTTTGACGGTTTCAAGAGAGAGCGTGCCCGGAGGAAGAGTGAGCCACGTCAGCATAACGGCGCCCAGCAGGGCGCACAGTAAGACAATTTTTCGAATGTTCACACGGGGTTACAGCTTGAATTTCGCCCATACCGGCGCGTGGTCCGACGGTTTTTCCATGCTGCGGATATCGTAGTCGATCCCGGTTTCAATGCAGCGTTCTGCCAGCGGGGAGCTGGCCAGCAGCAGGTCTATGCGCAGCCCGCGGTTGTCGTCAAAGCCTTTTGAGCGGTAATCAAACCACGAGAAGCGATCCTGGGTGTCCGGGTTGGCCGTGCGGAAGGTATCCACCAGACCCCAGCTCAGCAGGCGATCCATCCACTCACGCTCTTCCGGCAGGAACGAACATTTACCGGTGCGCAACCAGCGTTTGCGGTTCTCTTCACCAATGCCGATATCCAGATCGGTCGGGCTAATATTCATGTCGCCCATGATCAGCACCGGATTCTCTTTTTTCAGTTCGGTGGTCAGGTAATCCTGCAGATCCTGATAAAACTTCGCTTTTGCCGGGAATTTGGTCTCATGGTCACGGCTCTCTCCCTGCGGGAAATAGCCGTTGATCACGGTAATGTTGCCGAGCGCTGAAGGAATTTCCGCCATGATGATCCGGCGCTGCGCTTCTTCGCCATCACCCGGGAAGCCGCGGCGGACGGAAACCGGCGTCTCTTTGGTCAGCAGGGCAACGCCGTAATGGCCTTTCTGCCCATGATAAAAAACGTTGTAACCGAGTTTCACCACCTCTTCGAGGGGGAACATATCGTCGTGAACTTTTGTCTCCTGCAGGCCGATCACATCAGGCTGATGTTGCTCAACAATCGCTTCAAGCTGGTGAGGGCGGGCACGCAGGCCGTTGATATTAAAAGAGACAAATTTCATAGTCGCTGCCAGTGCAAGGTGAATAGTGCATGGATGGTAGCAGAATTTGCGTCGCCTGTTATGGGGATTGACCAATAACTGCGACAGATAATGCCAACGGTGCAATATTTGCACCATTCTGACGCGCTTCGCCCCTTAAGAGGGCGTAAATGGACGATAAATTTCGCGAGGGATCACAATTCCAGAATTATATTTGGCCTCTGCATACTCTTTCTTATTTTCATGCGGCAAAGCGCCGCTTATCGTAAAAATATTCACTTTTTATGCAGTAATAGTGAATAACTCCATGTCGTAACCTATTGATATTCTGTTGCTCACTCCCGTTTATGCATTTTTATCGCTGGCTGGCACGAAGCGTGCAATCTACATTCACAGTGCAAACACCCAATTATTTAACATCTAAATAACTTTTTATTTACCGGATGAGGTCGCTATGTCTCTGTCAATTACGCGTGAAAATTTCGATGAATGGATGATGCCGGTTTACGCTCCGGCGGCTTTTATTCCGGTACGTGGGGAAGGCTCGCGCCTGTGGGATCAGCAGGGCAAAGAGTACATCGACTTTGCAGGGGGGATTGCGGTTAACGCGCTGGGCCATGCACACCCGGCGCTGCGCCAGGCGTTAAACGACCAGGCGGCAAAGTTCTGGCATACCGGTAATGGCTATACCAACGAACCGGCGCTGCGTCTGGCGAAAAAACTGATCGACGCGACCTTTGCGGAGAAAGTCTTTTTCTGTAACTCGGGCGCGGAGGCGAACGAAGCGGCGCTGAAGCTGGCACGCAAATATGCGCACGATAAATTCGGGGTGCATAAAAGCGGGATTGTGGCCTTTAAGAACGCGTTCCATGGCCGTACGCTCTTTACCGTCAGCGCAGGAGGCCAGCCGTCCTACTCGCAGGACTTTGCGCCGCTGCCGCCGGATATCCGCCACGGGATATATAACGATCTGCAGTCTGCCAGCGAGTTGATTAACGACACCACCTGCGCGGTGATCGTCGAGCCAATGCAGGGGGAAGGCGGTGTGCTGCCCGCCCAGAAAGCGTTCCTGCAGGGGCTGCGTGAACTGTGCGATCGTCATAACGCGGTACTGATTTTCGACGAAGTGCAGACCGGCGTAGGCCGTACCGGTGAGCTGTATGCGTATATGCACTACGGTGTGACGCCGGACGTTCTCTCAACGGCGAAAGCGCTGGGCGGCGGCTTCCCGATTGGCGCGATGCTGACCACCGATAAATTCGCCAGCGTTATGGTCGTGGGCACGCATGGCACCACCTATGGCGGTAATCCGCTGGCAACGGCCGTGGCCGGACAGGTTCTCGATATCATCAATACCCCGGAAGTGCTGAAGGGGGTTAAACAACGTCACGACTGGTTTGTGGAGCGTCTGAACGCCATTAACAGCAAGACCGGTCTGTTTAAAGAGATTCGCGGCCTGGGGCTGTTAATTGGCTGCGAACTGACGCCGGAGTTTGCCGGAAAAGCTAAACTTATTTCACAGGAAGCGGCGAAACAGGGCGTGATGGTGCTGATTGCCGGTGCCAACGTGGTGCGTTTTGCCCCTGCGCTGATTGTCAGCGAGGAAGAGGTGAGCACCGGTTTAGACCGTTTTGCGCTGGCCTGTGAACGTGTGAAATCCGGGGTGTCATCATGATGGTCATCCGTCCCGTTGAGCGCGGCGATCTCGCCGGGCTCATGCAGCTTGCCGGTAAGACGGGGGGCGGGCTGACCTCGCTTCCTGCCGATGAAAAAACGCTGTCGGCGCGCATTGAGCGCGCCCTGCAAACCTGGCAGGGGACGTTGCCAAAAAGCGAACAGGGCTATGTGTTCGTGCTGGAAGATACCGATACGGGGACCGTGGCCGGGATCTGCGCCATCGAAGTGGCCGTCGGCCTTAACGACCCATGGTACAACTACCGCGTGGGCACTATGGTTCATGCCTCGAAAGAGCTGAACGTCTACAACGCGCTGCCGACGCTGTTTCTCTGTAATGACCACACCGGTGCCAGCGAGCTTTGCACGCTGTTCCTTGACCCGGCGTGGCGTAAAGAGGGCAACGGGTATCTGCTCTCCAAATCGCGCTTTATGTTTATGGCCGCGTTCCGCGATCGTTTTAACGAAAAGGTGGTGGCCGAGATGCGCGGCGTGATCGACGACAAAGGTTACTCACCGTTCTGGGAGAGCCTGGGCGAACGCTTTTTCTCAATGGAGTTCAGCCGGGCAGACTATCTGTGCGGCACCGGGCAGAAAGCGTTTATCGCTGAGCTGATGCCGAAACACCCTATCTATACCCATTTCTTAACCCCGGAAGCACAGGCGGTGATTGGCGAAGTCCATCCGCAAACTGCGCCTGCCCGCGCGGTGCTGGAGAAAGAAGGCTTCCGCTACCGTAACTATGTCGACATCTTTGACGGCGGGCCGACGCTGGAGTGCGATATCGACCGCGTGCGCGCGATCCGTAAAAGCCGACTGGTTGACGTCTCTGAAGGTCAGCCCGCGCCGGGTGACTGGCCAGCGTGCCTGGTGGCGAACGAAAATTACACCAACTTCCGCGCCATGCTGGTGCGTACCAACCCGAAATGTGAACGTCTGGTGCTGACGGCGGCAGAACTGGATGCCCTGAAATGTAATGCCGGCGATACGGTTCGCCTGGTACGACTCTGCCCTGAGGAGAAAACAGCATGACTTTATGGATCAACGGTGACTGGGTAACGGGCGAAGGCGAACAGCGCGTGAAGACCAATCCGGTCGGCAACGAGGTGCTCTGGAAGGGTAATGATGCCAGCGCCGGGCAGGTCGAACAGGCGTGCAACGCCGCTCGCCGCGCGTTTCCGGCGTGGGCGAAACAGCCGTTCACCGTGCGCCAGGGAATTGTCGAAAAGTTTGCGTCTCTGCTGGAAGCGAACAAAACCGAGTTGACCCGCACGATCGCCCTGGAAACCAGCAAGCCACGCTGGGAAGCGGCGACCGAAGTGACGGCGATGATCAACAAAATCGCCATTTCGGTGAAGGCGTATCATACCCGTACCGGTGAGCAGCATACCGAAATGGCCGACGGCGCGGCCACGCTGCGCCATCGCCCCCACGGCGTGCTGGCGGTGTTTGGCCCCTACAACTTCCCGGGGCATCTGCCAAACGGGCATATTGTGCCCGCACTGCTGGCGGGAAATAGCGTCATTTTCAAACCGAGTGAATTAACGCCGCTGACCGGTGAGGTGGTGGTGAAGCTCTGGGAGCAGGCGGGTTTGCCGCCGGGCGTGCTGAACCTGGTGCAGGGCGGGCGTGAAACCGGCCAGGCGCTGAGCGCGCTGAGTGATATTGATGGCCTGCTGTTTACCGGCAGTGCCGGGACGGGCTATCAGCTGCATCGCCAGCTGGCCGGACAGCCGGAAAAAATTCTGGCGCTGGAGATGGGCGGAAACAACCCGCTTATTGTTGAAGATCCTGATGATATTGACGCGGCAGTCCACCTGACCATCCAGTCGGCTTTTATTACCGCCGGTCAGCGCTGCACCTGTGCGCGTCGTCTGCTGGTGAAGCGCGGGGCGCAGGGCGATGCGTTCCTCAGACGTCTGGTTGAGGTGAGCGCGCGTCTGGTGCCTGCGACGTGGGATGCCGACCCGCAGCCGTTTATCGGCGGGCTGATCTCCGAACAGGCGGCGCTAAACGTTCTGAAAGCCTGGCAGGACCATGTCTCACGCGGCGCGAAAACCTTGCTGGAGCCGAAGCAGGTTCAGCCGGGCACGTCGCTGCTGACGCCGGGCATTGTTGAGATGAGCGGGACGAGCAACGTGCCGGATGAAGAGGTCTTTGGGCCGCTGCTGTGCGTCTGGCGCTATGACGATTTTGACAGCGCCATTGCGATGGCCAACAACACCCGCTACGGCCTGTCGAGCGGTCTGATTTCGCCGCAGCGCGAGAAGTTTGATCAGCTGTTGCTCGAAGCGCGCGCCGGGATTGTTAACTGGAACAAACCGTTGACCGGAGCCGCGAGTACCGCCCCGTTTGGCGGCGTAGGCGCATCCGGCAACCATCGTGCCAGCGCCTGGTATGCAGCGGATTACTGTGCGTGGCCGATGGCGAGCCTGGAAACAGCTGCGCTGACGTTGCCGGACACGCTGAGTCCGGGTCTGGACTTTAGTCAGGGAGAACGCCATGAAAGCGCGTGAAGTGAATTTTGACGGACTGGTGGGGCTGACGCATCACTATGCCGGGCTCTCCTTTGGTAATGAAGCCTCGACGAAGCATCGTTTTCAGGTTTCCAACCCGAAACTGGCGGCAAAGCAGGGGCTGCTGAAAATGAAGGCGTTATCGGACGCGGGTTTTCCGCAGGCGGTGATCCCGCCGCAGGAGCGTCCAAACGTGGCGGTGTTACGCCAGCTTGGTTTTAGCGGTACGGATGAGCAGGTGGTCGAAAAAGCGGGAACGCAGACGCCACACCTGCTCTCGGCGGCGAGTTCTGCCTCCTCAATGTGGGTGGCCAACGCAGCGACCGTCGCACCCTCTGCCGATACGCTGGATGGCAAGGTCCATTTGACGGTGGCGAACCTGAATAACAAATTCCACCGCGCCACCGAAGCGGAGACCACGGAGCGCGTGCTGCGCGCCATATTCCATAATGACGCCCATTTTGCTGTCCATCCGGCTCTGCCGCAGGTGGCGATGTTTGGTGATGAAGGTGCTGCCAACCATAACCGCCTGGGCGGCGATTACGGCGAACCGGGGTTACAGCTGTTTATTTACGGGCGGGAAGAGGGCGGCCATTCTGCGCCCACCCGCTACCCGGCCCGACAGACGCTGGCGGCAAGCCAGGCCGTGGCGCGTCTGAATCAGGTCAATCCGTCACAGGTGATTTTTGCCCAGCAGAACCCGCATGTGATCGACCAGGGCGTGTTCCATAACGACGTGATTGCCGTCTCTAACCGGCAGGTTCTGTTCTGCCACGAGCAGGCGTTCGCCCATCAGGAGAAACTCCTCGCCACGCTGCATGAACGCGTGCCCGGCTTTATGCCGATTCAGGTACCGACCCAGGCGGTGAGCGTGCAGGATGCGGTTGAGACCTATCTCTTCAACAGCCAACTGTTGAGCCGGGACGATGGCAGCATGATGCTGGTGTTGCCGCAAGAGTCCAGGGATCACCAGGGCGTGTGGCGTTATCTGACGGAACTGGTGAAAGCCGATAACCCGATTGCGGAGCTGCGCGTCTTTGATCTGCGCGAGAGCATGGCGAACGGGGGCGGTCCGGCCTGTTTACGTCTGCGCGTGGTACTTACGCCCAATGAAATGCAGGCCGTTAACCCGGCAGTGATGATGAATGAGACGCTATTTAACACCCTGAACGACTGGGTGGACCGCTACTATCGCGACCGGTTAACGCAGGCCGATCTGGTTGACCCGCAGCTGCTGCGCGAAGGCCGCGAGGCGCTGGACGCGTTAACCTCAATCCTGCAGCTGGGCCCGGTTTACCCGTTCCAGCGCTAAAGGAGAGGCTATGGAGAATTTACTGGCGCTGACGCTGGCAGACGAAACGCCTGAGCAGAGTGAGGGGGACGGCCCCTCATTCCACTGGCAATGGCTGGGACGCGGCGTGCTTGAGCTGACGCCGACCACGAAGAGTGAACAGTCGCTTGTGCTTTCAACCGGCATTCACGGCAATGAAACGGCACCCGTGGAAATTGTCGACCTGCTGCTGCGCGCATTGTACCGCGGGGAGATTGCGCTGCACTGCCGCCTGCTGGTGGTCCTGGGAAACCCGCCTGCGCTGGCGCAAAACAAACGCTATCTGGTGAGCGATATTAACCGCATGTTCGGTGGCCGCTGGTCGCAATTCCCGCCGAGTGATGAAACGGCACGGGCTCAGTGGCTGGAGCAGATCGTCACTCACTTTTTCACCGACGCGGGACCATCGCGTTGGCATCTCGATCTGCATACGGCGATCCGTGCCTCGTATCACGTGCGCTTTGGCGTGCTGCCGCAGCGGAATCAGCCCTGGGATGAAGACTTTCTGCGCTGGCTGGGGGATGCGGGGCTGGAAGCGCTGGTCTTTCACCAGTCGCCGGGGGGCACCTTTACCCACTTCACCTGTGAACGCTTCGGTGCGCTGGCCTGCACGCTGGAGCTGGGAAAAGCGCTGCCGTTTGGGCAAAACGATCTCACGCGCTTTGCCCCGACGCATCTTGCGCTGCGGGCGCTGCTGGGCGGTACCGTGCCGGAGCATACCAGCCAGCCCGTCGAGCGTTATCGGGTAGTGCAGCAGATCACCCGCCGCAGCGAAGCTTTCCAGCTTCACATGGCGGCCCACACGCTCAATTTTACGCCGTTTCGCAAAGGGGTATTACTGGCGGAGGATGGTGACGAGCGCTATGAGGTGCAGAAAACAACCGAGTATGTGCTGTTCCCCAACCCGTCGGTGGCCTTTGGTCTGCGTGCCGGGCTGATGCTGGAAAAAGTATCCTGATCGTTTCCCCTCCTGTCTGCAGGAGGGGAAATTTAAAACTATTTTCTTAGCGATTAAGGCGATCGCATTTTCTTTGCGGAATATTCCTGGATTATTGCTTTATTATTAATCGGCAGTTAGTTATACTTCTGCACAATCTCTTGATAATCAGTCTATTGCATATTTTTGTTGCAACTCTCCACGCTTTATCCTTATTTCCTCCATATTTGGCGAAAATTTGTTTTTTACACTTTCATTGTTTTACCGTTGCTCTGACTAATTGACGATAAACCCCGTAAAGTTAATCTCGTCAACACGGCATAGCGCCGAAGAATAACTGAAAGTAAGGAAATAAATTATGCGTAAGTTTACTGCACTGTTTGTTGCTTCTACCCTGGCTCTGGGCGCTACCAGCATGGCGTTCGCCGCAGATACCGCAACCACGACTGCCGCGCCTGCTGAAGGCAAAATGATGATGCATCACAAAGGCAAGCCGGGTATGCACGAGATGATGATGTTCAAAGATCTGAACCTCACGGATGCACAGAAACAGCAGATCCGCGACATCATGAAAAGCCAGCGTGACCAGATGAAACGTCCTCCGCTGGAAGAGCGCCGCGCGATGCATGACATCATCGCCAGCGACAGCTTCGATAAGGCCAAAGCCGAAGCGCAGATCGACAAAATGGCTGAGCAGCATAAAGCACGCATGCTGGCTCATATGGAAACCCAGAACAAGATCTACAACATTCTGACGCCGGAACAGAAAAAACAATTTAATGCCAATTTTGAGAAGCGTCTGACAGAACGTCCGGCAATGGAAGGTAAAATGCCAGCACCAACCGAATAATCGGTTCACCCTCTTAAGACCGCCGGGATCCTGTCTACAAAAGCGCAAACGCTGTGGACAGGACCGGCGGTTTTTTCTTTCTTACCCTCTTGTCTGCCGCAACAGGCGCGGTATTCTCCTCACATCGCTTCAGAGAATTCATGACGTTAGATTTTTATCCACGTCCCGCTAAGGCCTGCCCACTCTGCTGCCGATAATACGTCTGTGACTATTCAACCATAACAAACAAGACAGCAACGATAGCGATATCCTTGCCCTGGCGCTCGTTGCGCCATTCAGGAGTGGTGATGGAGTTCTTTGATATCCGTAAGATGCCGGTCAGTCTCTGGCGTAATGGTGCTGGTGAGACGCGCGAAATTTGTTGTTTTCCTCCCGCGACGCGCGACTTTTTCTGGCGTGCCAGCATTGCGACCATCGCCAGTAATGGCGAGTTTTCCTCTTTTCCGGGTGTGGATCGGGTGATTACCTTGCTGGAAGGGGGAGAGGTGACGCTGGATGCCGGTCAGGCGTTTTGCCATACCCTGAAGCACCATCAGCCCTTTTGTTTTTCCGGCGATCAGCCCGTAAAAGCGCTGCTCACCGAAGGTCAGATGTCGATGGACTTCAACATCATGACCCGGCGGGATTGCTGCCAGGCGAAAGTGCGGGTGGCTGACCGTACCTTTACCACCTTTGGTTCACGCGGCGGTGTGGTATTCGTGTTAAGCGGTGCGTGGCAGTTGGGGGATAAATTGCTGACGGCCGATCAGGGCGCGAGCTGGGAGGAGGGAACCCATACCCTCCGTTTGCTGGAATCACAGGGCACGTTATTATTCAGCGAAATCAACTGGCTGCCTGGTCACTGAGCACAATAACGTCAAACTCGCCGGTCAGCACGGGCTTACAGAGAATTTTGTAGCCATCATGGTCGAAGCCGGCGGGTGTGCGTAACAGGGTGGCGGCCTCCTGCAGGTTATCGACCGCACCCAGCCAGAACCAGTTATGGACGATGTGGTACTGCGTCATCGTCTCTCCCACTTCTTTTAGCGCAACAGCGCCTTCCCATGGCCAGCAGTTCACGCTGATGGCCGCCAGCCCGCCAAGAAGCCGGGCGTGATGTTCCTCCAGGCTCTCTTTGCCGCAGCAGGCACCCGCACAGCGCTTGAGCGCAGAGCGGAAACAGGCGCGTCCACGGGTGGTGGCCTCCAGCCCCAGCAGGCTGTAGCAAAGCTGCTGCTCGTCCGCCAGCGTTTGCAGCGCCTGTAGCGCAGCACGTTTGTTGGCGAACAGGCCGTACAGATTCGGTGCATGGGAAAAATCGACGTCGCGCGCATAGACAACCTGCGGTTTGCCCGCGGTTATCTGCAGCGAGCAGAGCTGACGATTGCGGCGCAGACGCTTATTAAACAGCGGCTGTTGTTCTTTAATTAACCGGGCTTCCAGTAAGAGCGCCCCCATCTCTCCCGCGGTCGGATACCAGCTGATGCGTCGCGACTGACGGAGCATGGCGGCTTCGTCCGGCGTGCGCAGATGGGACAGCACCCGGCTGCGAATATTCACGCTCTTGCCGATATAGAGCGGCAGGGTGTCGCTTTCGCCATGAAAGATGTACACGCCTGGCTGTTTAGGCAATTCCTCAAGCCAGGGGCGGAGATGTTCGGGATATTCATAGATAGCCGCCGCTTCAAACTCAAGACGCGGGGCAGATTGACGCCTGCTCACATACCACTCCATATACTGTTCAGGTATACAGTGTAGCAGGTGTGGGGTGGTTAAAAAAGAGCCGGGTGGCCTGATGCCCTCACCCCAACCCTCTCCCACGGGAGAGGGCGCAAACATTAAAAACGGTAACCTGGGTTACCGTTTTACTTCTATTTCTTCCAGAAATCGTCAAACACGGTAATGGGTGGGCGGCGTTTGTGCTCGGTTTTCAGATACCAGCCTTCGATAATCTTCGCGATACTCTCGTCCAGTTTCTTGCCTTCCAGATAATCATCGATGTTGTCATAGGTCACACCGAGCGCCGCTTCATCCGGCAGGGAAGGGCGATCGTCTTCCAGATCCGCCGTTGGCGCTTTCTTGTATAAATGCTCCGGACAGCCCAGCGCAGCCAGCAGTTGTTTACCCTGACGCTTGTTCAAACGGAAGATAGGGTTAATGTCGGTGCCACCGTCGCCGTATTTGGTGAAGAAGCCGGTGATGGCTTCCGCCGCGTGATCGGTCCCGACAACCACGCCTTTGGTCATGCCGGCGATGCTGTACTGTGCTTTCATACGCTCGCGCGCTTTTTCATTGCCGCGCACAAAATCGCTCAGCTCAATGCCCGCTTCGCGCAGCGCCTGTTCGCTCGCCAGCACCGATCCTTTGATATTGACCGTCAGCACGCGGTCAGGCTGGATAAAGGCGATAGCATCCTGACAATCCTGTTCGTCCGCCTGCACGCCATACGGAAGACGTACGGCGATAAACTGCAGGGATTCATCCCCGGTCTCTTCGCGCAGCTCTGAGATTGCCATCTGGCAGAGTTTACCGGTCAGCGTTGAATCCTGGCCCCCGCTGATGCCCAGCACCAGAGATTTCAGGAAAGAGTTCGTTTTTAAGTACGATTTTAAAAAATCCACGCTGCGGCGGATCTCTTCATTAGCATCTACCGCAGGCTTCGCGCCCAGCGCCTGGATAATCTCGTGTTGCAGAGCCATCACGCCCTCCATATGCAGACCATAAACAGAATGTGTTAACTGTTAAAACTAACCCTTCAGGCGTAAAACGACAAGGATCACAGTTTCGAGTGCGCTATTTTGCGGCGTTTTAGCAGCTTATCGTTGTTTTATTAGAATTTTCCGAAATTCGTCTGGCGTAACTCGCAAAGTTGAACAATAGTACTTTTTATCCCATGCTTAGATAACACGCTGATAAACAAGAGGACGGAATATGAACAAGAACGTAGCAGGAATTCTTAGCGCAGCGGCGGTACTGACTATGCTGGCAGGGTGTACGGCGTACGATCGCACCAAAGATCAGTTTACACAGCCGGTAGTGAAAGATGTCAAAAAAGGCATGACGCGTTCGCAGGTGGCGGCGATTGCCGGTAAGCCTTCGTCAGAAGTGACGATGATCCACGCGCGTGGTACCTGCCAGACCTATATCCTGGGTCAACGTGATGGTAAGGCAGAAACCTACTTTGTTGCTCTGGATGACACCGGTCACGTGATCAATTCCGGTTACCAGACCTGTGCTGAATACGATACCGATCCGCAGGCACCTAAGGCGCAGTAACCCTGCTTGCCTGAGGATGTTAACAAGCCGGCCTTTAGGCCGGTTTTTTTATGCATACGTAAATCTTATTTCTTTGCGCGAATTATTTGCCTGAAATGTGAAGGTAGTCAACAAGCCAGGTCAATGAGAGACAATTTAGGCCTGTGCAGAATTATCCCCCCTCTGTACCATTACGTATACTCACTCCAACGATAAACAACAGTCAGCACATTACCTGTCAGCCAGGAGAGCGAGTCGAGTGATAGCGCGACGGCAGGTAGTCATACAAGAGGGAAATTATTATGGAAAAGAAACATATCTATCTGTTCTGCTCTGCGGGCATGTCAACGTCACTGCTGGTGTCAAAGATGCGTGCGCAGGCTGAAAAGTATGAAGTGCCTGTCGTGATAGAAGCGTTCCCGGAAACGCTGGCGGGCGAAAAAGGACAGACCGCGGATGTCGTTTTACTGGGACCGCAGATCGCGTACATGCTGCCAGAGATTCAACGTCTGTTACCGAATAAACCGGTCGAGGTTATCGACTCGGGACTGTATGGAAAGATTGATGGTTTAGGTGTACTGAAAGCTGCTGTGGCAGCCATTAAAAAAGCTGCTAATTAATTTTTATTTTTCCCGTCAAAGAGTTATTTCACACACAATACGCCGTGACCTGGGTTGCGGCATTTAAGGGTATTTTCCTATGAGTAAAGTCATCGCTTCACTTGAAAAGGTACTCCTTCCTTTTGCTGTTAAAATAGGAAAGCAGCCTCACGTTAATGCCATCAAAAACGGCTTTATTAAATTAATGCCGTTGACGCTGGCCGGGGCAATGTTCGTTTTAATTAACAACGTTTTTCTGAGCTTTGGTGAAGGTTCCTTTTTTTATTCATTAGGAATTCGGTTAGACGCTTCAACCATTGAAACCCTTAACGGTTTTAAAGCCATCGGCGGCAACGTATATAACGGTACGTTGGGTATTATGTCGCTGATGGCGCCTTTCTTTATTGGGATGGCATTAGCCGAAGAACGCAAGGTGGATCCGCTGGCCGCGGGGTTATTGTCCGTTGCCGCCTTTATGACCGTCACCCCTTACAGCGTGGGTGAAGCTTATGCGGTAGGCGCTAACTGGCTGGGTGGGGCAAACATTATTTCCGGTATTGTTATCGGTCTGGTGGTTGCCGAGATGTTCACCTTTATTATCCGTCGCAACTGGGTAATTCGCCTGCCGGATAGCGTACCGGCCTCCGTTTCCCGTTCATTTTCCGCGTTGATTCCAGGCTTCATTATTCTCTCCATCATGGGGATTATTGCCTGGGCGCTCTCTCACTGGGGCACAAACTTCCACCAGATCATCATGGACTCTATCTCTACGCCGCTGGCGTCGATGGGTGGCGTGGTCGGTTGGGCGTACGTGATTTTCACCTCCCTGCTGTGGTTCTTCGGCGTGCATGGTTCACTGGCACTGGCGGCGCTGGACAGCGGTATCATGACCCCATGGGCACTGGAAAACGTTGCACTTTATCAGCAGTACGGCTCCGTTGATGCGGCGCTGGCGGCAGGTAAAACCTTCCATGTGTGGGCGAAGCCGATGCTGGACTCTTATATCTTCCTGGGGGGTACCGGGGCGACGCTGGGTCTGATCATCGCGGTCTTTATTGTCTCTCGTCGCGCTGACCATCGTCAGGTTGCGAAGCTGGCGCTGCCGTCAGGCATCTTCCAGATTAACGAGCCGATTCTGTTTGGTCTGCCTATCATCATGAACCCGGTGATGTTCATTCCATTCGTCCTGATTCAGCCGCTGCTGGCGGGGATCACCCTGACGGCCTATTACCTGGGCATTATCCCGCCTGTGACCAACATTGCGCCGTGGACCATGCCGGCGGGTCTGGGAGCATTCTTCAATACCAACGGTAGCGTAGCCGCCTTCCTGCTGGCGATATTCAACCTCGGGATTGCAACACTGCTCTATATGCCATTCGTGGCGATAGCCAACAAAGCCGCGACCGTAATTGATGAAGAAGAGAGCGAAGAGGATATCGCCCTCGCACTGAAATTCTAAATATTGCCCGGCGCGGGGTCGCCCGCGCCAGCGAAAAGGAGCTTAAAGATGTTAGATTTGGATAGTATCGTAGCCGAAGACGCCGTAGAGAACGATCTGGAAGAAGTAGTGATGGGGCTTATCATCAACTCCGGGCAAGCACGTAGCCTGGCGTATGCCGCCCTGAAACAGGCCAAGCAGGGCGATTTCGCCGCCGCCAGGACCATGATGGATCAATCCCGCATCGCGCTGAATGAAGCGCACCTGGTGCAGACCAAGCTTATCGAAGGCGACCAGGGCGAAGGGAAGATGAAAGTCAGCCTGGTGCTGGTACATGCGCAGGATCACCTGATGACCTCGATGCTGGCGCGCGAACTGGTGGCAGAGTTAATTGAGCTTCACGAGAAGCTGCAGTAAGTCAGACTGAGTAGCAGGAGGTCAGCACGATGGAAATCAAAACCGCACTTGAACAGCAGCTGTTTAATGGCAAGAATTTTCACGTGGTTATTTACAACAAGACGGAGAGCGCCAGTGGTCTGCACCAGCATGACTACTACGAGTTCACGATTGTTCTGACCGGCCGCTATTACCAGGAGATTAACGGTAAGCGTGTCCTGCTGGAGCGCGGTGATTTTGTCTTCCTGCCGATGGGGTCTTACCACCAGAGTTTTTATGAATTTGGTGCCACCCGCATTCTTAACGTTGGCGTCAGCAGACGCTTCTTTGAGAAACACTATCTGCCGCTGGTGCCGTTCTGCTTTGTGGCATCACAGGTCTATCGCGTCAAAAACGAATTCATGACCTGGATAGAAACGGTGATTGCCTCGCTCAACTTCCGCGACAATGAGTTCGATGAGTTTATCGAAACCGTGACGTTCTACGTAATGAACCGTCTTCGCCATCACCGTGAAGAGCAGCAGGTGACCGATGATGTTCCGCAATGGCTTCGCAGTACCGTCGAGTTGATGCACGACAAAGGGCAGTTCAGCGAGAATGCTCTGGAAAATATGGTGTCACTGTCCGGAAAATCCCAGGAATACCTGACCCGGGCGACACAGCGTTATTATCGTAAAACGCCCGTGCAAATTATTAATGAAATCCGCATTAATTTTGCCAAAAAACAGCTGGAAATTACCAACTACTCTGTCACCGATATTGCTTATGAGTCCGGTTACAGTAGCCCCAGCCTGTTTATTAAAACCTTTAAGAAATTTACCTCATTCACACCAAACAGTTACCGGAAGAATTTGACGGTAATTAATTAGTGCCTGGCGAGTGTATTCGCCACGAATATTGACTTGATTGCTTGCCCAAATAGCGGGAAGAGTCCGCTATACCTTGCAGGCGATTAACCTGATACGCTAAGGGAGATGTTATGCAAAAGAAATTAAAAGTCGTGACCATTGGCGGCGGCAGCAGCTATACCCCGGAATTACTGGAAGGTTTCCTGAAACGTTATCATGAATTACCGGTCAGCGAATTATGGCTGGTGGATGTTGAGGAAGGTCAGGAAAAGCTGAATATTATTTTCGACCTGTGCCAGCGGATGGTAGAAAAAGCCGGTGTGCCATTAACCGTGCATAAGACGCTCGATCGCCGCCAGGCGTTGAAAGACGCTGACTTCGTCACCACCCAACTGCGCGTAGGCCAGCTCAAAGCGCGTGAACTGGACGAACGCATTCCGCTGAGCCACGGCTATCTGGGACAGGAAACCAACGGCGCGGGCGGCCTGTTTAAAGGTCTGCGCACCATCCCGGTCATTTTCGACATCATCAACGATGTGCAGGAGATCTGCCCGAACGCATGGGTGATTAACTTTACCAACCCGGCCGGGATGGTCACCGAGGCGGTCTATCGCCATACCAACTTCAAGCGTTTTATCGGCGTCTGCAATATTCCGATTGGCATGAAGATGTTTATCCGCGACGTGCTGGAGCTGACCGACAACGACGATCTCTCTATCGATCTGTTCGGTCTCAACCACATGGTGTTCATCAAAGATGTGATAGTCAACGGCCAGTCTCGCTTTGCTGAACTACTGGACGGCGTGGCCTCCGGTCGCCTGACCGCTGCATCGGTGAAAAATATCTTCGACCTGCCGTTCAGCGAAGGGCTCATCCGTTCCCTGAACCTGCTGCCATGCTCCTATCTGCTCTACTACTTCAAGCAGAAAGAGATGCTGGCTATCGAAATGGGTGAGTACTATAAAGGCGGCGCACGTGCACAGATAGTGCAGAAAGTTGAGAAGCAGCTGTTTGATTTGTATAAAGATCCGAATCTGAACGTGAAGCCGAAAGAGCTTGAACAGCGCGGTGGGGCGTACTATTCCGACGCGGCCTGCGAAGTGATTAACGCCATTTACAATGACAAGCAGGCTGAGCACTACGTCAATGTGCCGCACCACGGCCATATCGACAATATCCCGGCCGACTGGGCCGTAGAGATGACCTGTATCCTAGGCCGTGAGGGGGCAAAACCGCATCCGCGTATTACCCACTTTGATGACAACGTGATGGGGCTCATCCATACCATCAAAGGGTTTGAAGTGGCGGCCAGCAACGCTGCGCTGAGCGGTGAGTTGAATGACGTGCTGCTGGCGTTGAACCTCAGCCCGCTGGTCCATTCCGACCGCGATGCGGAAGTGTTGGCCAGCGAGATGATACTGGCGCATGAAAAATGGCTGCCAAACTTTGCTGCCACGATTGAGAAGCTCAAATTCCAACACCGTTAAGAGGATGTGCGATGGAAAACCTGCTGATCGTCAATGCTGATGATTTTGGCCTGTCAAAAGGGCAGAACTACGGCATTGTTGAAGCCTGTCGCCGGGGCGTGGTGACGTCGACCACTGCGCTGGTGAATGGAGAAGCGATAGAGCACGCGGCGCAGTTGAGCCGTGAAGCGCCTGAGCTGGGCGTGGGCATGCACTTTGTGCTGACGCTGGGGATGCCGCTTTCAGCGATGCCAGGCCTGACGCGCGACGGACAGCTGGGGAAATGGATTTGGGAACTGGCAGGACAGGACGCACTGCCGCTCGAAGAGATTGCCCGCGAGCTGGACTGTCAGTACAACCGTTTTGTTGACCTCTTTGGTCACGAACCTACGCATATCGACAGCCATCACCACGTGCATATGATCCCGGCGATTTTCCCTCTCGTCGCGGAATTTGCTCAGCGCAAAGGCGTGGCGATGCGCGTGGATCGCGACGTACGCGGATTGCCGGACGTTGCAGTGGCCACAACCGAGGGGTTCAGCAGTGCATTTTATGGTGATGAAATCGACGAAGCGCTGTTCCTGAAGGTGCTGGATGATTCCGCTGCCCGGGGAGAACGGTCACTGGAGGTGATGGCGCACCCGGCTTTCGTCGATAACATCGTGCGTAAGAGCGCCTACTGCTGGCCGCGCCTGGCGGAGCTGGAGGTGCTGACGTCGCCATCGCTGAAATACGCGATTGCCGAGCGCGGGTATCGGTTGGGGACATTCAGGGATCTGTGAAAAGTGCCGGGTGCGGCTTTGCCTTACCCGGCCTTTTTTTTACGCCGGTATCTGGTCAATTTTGCTGCTGCGCGACCAGACGCGGTGCGCGGCAAGCAGATCAAACAGCTTCGTCATAAACGCGTCGTCCACGTTATCGCCTTCCACAATCCCGTCTTCACCCTGGTCGGTCACATTCAGGCGTGCTTTAAACTGGCGCGCATCACCGGAAAGGGCGATCGGTTTCAGGTGCTTATAGGCTTCAAGCAGATAATAGACCGCGTCGCCGTTCGTCAGCAGGCTGGCAATATCGCCGCACGGCACAATCACCGCGTCCACGGTCAGGGATGGTGCGCCCGCAAAGGTGGCGGCGACCGGCAGCACCGACCCGTCATCGGCAGTCACTTCACCCATCCGGGAGTAGAGCAGTTTGGCGTGTACGCCTTTGGTTTTCAGCGCCTGCATGATCCCCAGTACGTCGCTGGCACGGGTTTTGTCGTTAAGCAGGATCGCCACCACCCGGCCTTTAATCGATCCTCCCGGCACCGCGTACAGGCTGAGCGACGGATCCTTCTTCACCCCGTTAACGTCTTTCGGCGGCGCAAGGTTGCGTTGCTCATCCGTCAGCGTAATGCCGAGGTTATCGGCCACGCTCTGGGCGAGCTGAATATCGATATGCGCCAGTTGATCGACCACGCGCTCGCGGATGTACGTCCGGACAACCTTGCTCAGTTCGAAGCTAAAGCCGCCGATAATATGCTGCTGCTCAATCGGTGTCTGGCTGTTCCAGAACAGGCGAGGGTGGGCATAATATTCACCAAACGATGGGCTGCGTTCGCGGATTTTATTGCCATCCACACGTTCCTGATACGACTCAAATCCGCCCCGTTTAGGGCCTGGAGGCGTTTCACGCGGCCAGTTATCGTTGATGGAGTTCGGCTCATAGTTGGCCGGGTTGGTATCGATATCCTGACGATGCATTCCGTCACGCTGGAAATTATGGTACGGGCAGGTAGGGCGGTTAATCGGGATTTCGTGGAAGTTCGGCCCGCCAAGTCGGCTAATCTGCGTATCGGTGTAGGAGAACAGTCGCCCCTGCAGCAGCGGATCGTTGGTGAAATCCAGGCCGGGGACGATATGACCGGGATGGAAAGCCGCCTGTTCGTTCTCGGCAAAGAAGTTGTCCGGGTTGCGGTTCAGCACCATTTTGCCCACCAGTTGAACCGGCACCAGCTCCTCAGGGATCAGTTTGGTCGGATCCAGCAGGTCAAAATCGAACTTAAATTCGTCCTCTTCCGGGATCAGCTGTAACCCCAGCTCATATTCCGGGAAGTCGCCCGCTTCAATGGATTCCCACAGCTCGCGGCGATGGAAGTCCGGATCGCGGCCGGTCAGCTTCTGGGCTTCATCCCACACCAGTGAGGCCTTTCCGGCGACCGGTTTCCAGTGGAAACGAACAAACGTCGCTTTGCCCTCGGCGTTGATCATCCGGAAGGTATGAATGCCAAACCCCTCCATGGTGCGATAGCTGCGTGGGATCCCGCGGTCAGACATCGCCCACATCACGTTGTGTAACGTCTCGGGTTGCAGGGAGACATAGTCCCAGAAGGTGTCATGCGCACTTTGTCCCTGCGGTATCGCCCAGTGGGGCTCCGGTTTTACCGCATGGACAAAGTCAGGAAATTTATGCGCATCCTGAATGAAAAAGACCGGCGTGTTATTACCCACGAGGTCGAAAATACCCTCTTCGGTATAAAACTTGGTGGCAAAGCCGCGGATATCTCGCACGGTATCCGCCGAGCCTGCGCCACCCTGCACGGTGGAGAAACGCACAAACACGGGGGTGATCTTGTCCGGGTCTGAAAGGAAGTCAGCTTTGGTGATTTCCTTCAGGCTCTTGTAGGGCTGGAAATAGCCGTGAGCGGCGGAACCGCGCGCGTGCACGATACGCTCCGGGATGCGCTCATGGTCAAAGTGGGTGATTTTTTCCCGCAGGATGAAATCTTCCAGCAGAGTCGGCCCGCGAGCACCCGCGCGCAGGGAGTTCTGATCGTCAGCGATGCGCACCCCCTGATTGGTGGTCAGCGCATAGCCTTCACCGCCTTTGCGGTGTGGCTCCAGTGATTTTAGCTTCTCATTGCCGGTGTCCGGCGATTTCATGCTACCGGGCGCGGTCGGCTGCTCGCCAGGGGCTGAGGGGCCCGGTGAAGGGCGATGAGAGCCATCTTCAGGCGCAAGGGAGTCCATACCCGGCTGTGATTCTTCAGTGCCATGAATGGGTGATTGATGTGTTTTATCTTTGTTCGACATTGCACGCTTCTCCTTTATTCATTCCTAAAAAACCCTGTTAACTATAGAACAATGTAAGGAAAGGGCAGGCGAACTCAGCTTTTTCAGACACCGCCTTAGCAAAAGGCGCTGTCAACCACACGCAAGGCGCGACGCATGGGGGCAGGATCGGCTATCATAGAAATTTCCTGCTTTAAGAATTTGCTTTAGTGAACCAGTCGCTTATGAAACCTCTTCGTCAACAAAACCGCCAGGTGATTAGCTACGTGCCCCGTGTCGAACCCGCTCCCCCCGATCATGCGCTGAAGGTGGAGGGGTATCGCGATGTCTGGCAGTTACGTGGAAAATACGTGGCTTTTGTGCTGATCGGCGAGCACTTCCGGCGTTCACCGGTATTTAATGTGCCGGAAGCGGCTCAGCGGTGGGCGGTACAAATTCGACAGGATGAAGAAGTTGAAGAATAACACGTATAAAAAAACCGCCTGATGGCGGTTTTTTTATTTGCTTAACGGTGCGCCAGCTCGGCGTCGTCTTCACTATCCAGAATGGCTTTGTCGGTCTGCTTCAGCCACTGGCTGGTCAGCGTACCGGCCGTCATAGAGCCGCTGACGTTCAGCGCGGTACGCCCCATGTCGATCAGCGGTTCAACGGAGATCAGCAGGGCAACCAGCGTCACTGGCAGACCCAGCGCAGGCAGAACAATCAGCGCGGCGAAGGTGGCACCACCGCCCACGCCCGCAACGCCTGCGGAGCTAATGGTGACAATACCGACCAGCGTAGCAATCCAGACCGGATCCAGCGGGTTGATCCCAACCGTTGGCGCAACCATCACGGCCAGCATCGCCGGGTAGAGACCCGCACACCCGTTCTGACCAATCGTGGCACCAAAGGAGGCCGAGAAGCTGGCGATAGATTCCGGTACACCCAGTCGACGGGTCTGCGCTTCGACGTTCAGCGGAATAGACGCGGCGCTGGAACGGCTGGTGAAGGCAAAGGTCAGCACCGGCCAGACTTTACGGAAGTATTTCAGCGGGCTTACGCCGTTCACACCGAGCAGGATGCCGTGTACGACAAACATAATGCCCAGACCCAGATAAGAGGCGACAACGAAGCTGCCCAGCTTAATGATGTCCTGCAGGTTAGAGCCAGCGACCACTTTGGTCATCAGTGCCAGAACACCGTAAGGGGTCAGCTGCATCACCAGACGAACCAGCTTCATCACCCAGCTTTGCAGGGTATCGATAGCGGTCAGCACGCGCTCGCCTTTTGGCGCATCGTCTTTCAGCAGCTTCAGTGCCGCCACGCCCAGGAAGGCAGCGAAAATCACCACGCTGATGATGGAAGTTGGGCTGGCGCCTGTCAGGTCAGCAAACGGGTTCTTCGGAATGAAGGAGAGCACCATCTGCGGCACCGTCAGGTCAGCGACTTTACCCACGTAGTTGGTCTGAATTGCGGTCAGACGCGCGGTTTCAGCAGTACCCTGAACCAGACCTTCGGCGGTCAGGCCGAACAGGTTGGTCACCAGCACACCCACCAGCGCAGCAATCAGGGTGGTAAACAGCAGCGTACCGATGGTCAGGAAGCTGATTTTACCCAACTGCGTAGCGTTATGCAGACGGGCAACAGCGCTCAGAATAGAGGCAAATACCAGCGGCATGACGATCATCTGCAGCAACTGGACATAGCCGTTACCGACAATATTGAACCACTGAATGGAGTCTTTCAGTATCGGGCTATCGGAGCCGTAGACGGCATGTAAGGCCAGGCCAAACACGACACCCATGACCAGACCCACCAGCACTTTCTTCGCCAGGCTCCACTGTTTGTGACGCGCCTGGGCGAGAAGCAATAGCAATATAACGAACACGACAATGTTCGCGATGAGTGGAAAATTCATCCCCGTTCTCCTGATTTATTATGTGGCCAGTTTTTACCGGTCCTGTTGGCGCAAGGTTAGCAGAAGTGTGATGTCGCGCTTATATCCAAATGGAATGGGTTATGACAAATGCGATAATTTTGCTGGTTTACTGTTCAATCTGGTGATGAATAAAGCGATTGAACTGAAATTGCAGCGAATTGATCATCTGAGATGACCAGCGCACTGCACTGTTTTCGGGCAAGGTCTGCGGCATCCAGACGGCATAGGCGAACAGAGCCATGCACAACACGCGCTCAAGCTGATTCCCTTTCTGGGGAACGAGAACAGGCAGGCGGAAACGCCAGCGGCAGGGCCACAGTAGCGGTACGCCAGCAGGCGTCAGCATATCGGCGAGAATATGGCTCAAATAGCCCAGCACCATGCCCTGTATGGCATCGGCGGGCACTATCCAGCTTTCTGGCACTTTTAAATAGAACAGCGTCAGCAGGGCAAACACGGCCAGCAGACTGTGGGTAAACCCGCGATGGCCAAAGGCACGGGCGATAGGTTTTGAGATCCACTTCAGGCGTTGCCCAAGAAAAGATTTTGGATGGTCGATGTCGGGCAACAGGCAGGTTAGCACGGCAGAAGGAACAATATGCCACCAGTCCCCCTGTGCAAGCACGGGGGTAAGCTCAGCGTTTTTGGCAAATACTGCGCACGCAATGGAAAAAAGCAGGTGGCCTTCCGCCGTCATGATAAAACCCAGGAAACTGTCAATTCATACAGTATAGGGTTTTTATACAGTAGGCGGAAGAGGTGACGGTGTAACTCTTTGTCACAAAGCGGGTCAACGCGCCAGCCAGCCTCCGTCGACGGCCAGAGTGTGGCCGTTTACGTAATCTGAGGCGGCAGAGGCCAGAAACACCACCGGGCCCTGCAGGTCTTTCGGCTCGCCCCAGCGCCCGGCAGGAATGCGGTCAAGGATTTCCTGGCTACGCTGCTCGTCATCACGCAGTTGCTGCGTATTGTTGGTCGCCATGTAACCCGGTGCGATAGCGTTGACGTTAATACCATGCGCCGCCCACTCGTTTGCCAGCAGACGGGTGATCCCCAGCACGCCACTTTTTGAGGCCGTATAAGAGGGCACGCGGATGCCGCCCTGGAAGGAGAGCATTGAGGCGATGTTGATAATTTTTCCACCCTGACCCTGAGCGATGAACTGCTTTGCCACGGCCTGTGAGAGGAAAAAGACGGATTTCAGATTGAGGTCGATCACCTCATCCCAGTCCTTTTCCGTGAACGCCAGCGCATCTTCCCGGCGAATCGTCCCGGCGTTATTCACCAGAATATCAACGCGCCCCATCTCAGCGACGGCACGCTCCACGACGCCCTGAAGGCTCTCCTGCTGGCCGAGGTCGGCCCGAATGGCCGTAAACCGTCTGCCGAGCGCCGTCACGCTGGTCGCCGTTTTCTCAGGCGCTTTACGATTTACACCCACGATATCGCATCCCGCCTGTGCCAGCGCGATGGCCATGCCTTGCCCCAGCCCCGTATCGCACCCGGTGACGATGGCCACTTTTCCAGAAAGAGTAAAGGTATCCAGTATCATACGCGCCTCAGAAGCAGAGTATTGTCGTTCTGACGCTAAGAATAGGAGGCGGCTGTGAGAAATGCAAATGAAATGAAACGATGTTTTATTTTATTTTCAGGCAGCATGAGCTGCCTGAAACGCAGTGCTTATTCGCCTCGCAAGTGCTCCACTGCCAGCTCAGCGAGTGAGTTCAGCTTGACGTCGGCAAGCGCAAAACGCGGATCGTGCCGGCCCTCTTCAGCAGGAACGACAATGGAACGCATCCGTGCAGCTTTCGAGGCCACCATGCCGTTGACAGAATCCTCCAGCGCAACGCAGGTCAGCGGATCGAGGCCGAGCTTAGCGGCACAGTCCATATACACCTGGGGATGGGGCTTGCTGTAAGGGAGCTTTTCCGCAGAGGCCAGCGCATCGAAGCTGTCACGCAGTTCGAACATGGTCAGCACTTTTTCCAGCATATGCAGCGGGGAGGCGGAGGCCAGACCTACTTTCAGCCCCTGTGCTTTACACAGAGCGACAGCTTCACGGACGCCCGGCAACAGCGGCCTGGACTCTTCCACCAGCGCAATGGCGCGGCTGATTATGCGGGCGGTGACTTCATCGCGATCCGGGCCAACCCATGGCTGGTGGGCATACCAAAGATCAACCACCATATCGATGCGCAAGCCCAGCGTATCCGGGAGCTCATGGCGGCGGCTGATATCGACGCCGAGGCTGGCCATGACGTCCAGCTCGGCGCGATCCCAGAGCGGTTCGGAATCGATCAGTAATCCATCCATGTCAAAAATAGCGGCAAGAATTTGGCGCGGTGTCGACATCACAACGTCTCCTTATCAAGGGTGTACGACAGACGATACGTGCTAAGTACAATCTGCAATTTAGCATATTGCTTTTAAAGATCGGGCGAAAATGATGGTCAGCAGGTAGACTTAGCGACAAATAACGCGTCTTTATGAAGGGGAACTGATGACGTATCAACAAGCTGGACGCATTGCTGTCTTAAAACGGGTTGCGGGCTGGGTGATTTTTATTCCAGCCGTCATTTCAACGCTGATTTCTGTGCTCAAATTTATGTACGATCACAGCGAAAAACAGCCGGGTATTAATGCGGTTATGCTTGATTTTGCGCATGTCATGATTGAGATGATGCGTTTTAACACGCCATTTTTGAATGTCTTCTGGTTCAACTCGCCCACGCCGGACTTTCACCAACAGCTCAATATCGGTTTCTGGATTATCTATGCGCTGATCTTTATCGCCATGGCGTTACAGGCCTCTGGGGCACGCATGAGCCGTCAGACGCGTTTTTTACGTGAAGGGGTGGAAGACCAGATGATTCTGGAACAGGCCAAAGGCCCGGAAGGGATGACCCGCGAACAGATCGAGTCCCGCATTGTGGTTCCGCGTCACTCCATTTTCTTGCAAATTTTCCCGCTCTATATCCTGCCTGTGATCATTATTGTGGCGGGCTACTTCTTCTTCTCACTGCTCGGTTTTTTGTAGTCTGAACAGGGTGGCCTGTGGCCACCCGTCCTGACTTCACGCGGCCAGCATGCGCTCAAGCGCCCGCTGCGCGTTCACCAGATGCTCGCCCCCAAACAGAATCGCGCGGTTCATCAGGGTATACAGCTGATACACCGGCTGACGGTCGAGGAAACCCTGCGGTAAGGGGGAAATGGACTGATAGCCATCATAAATTTGTGGCGGCTGCTCGGGGTGCAGGGGCAGCATGGCGAGATCGCACTCTCTGTCGCCCCAGTAGCAGGCCGGATCAAAGATATAGGGACCGTGAGGGCCCAGCGCGCAGTTATCGGACCACAAATCGCCGTGCAGCAGGGAAGGCTGAGGCTGATGAGAGGCCAGGCGCTGCTGGACATGTTCGACGATGGCATCGATGTTGCCAAATTCGAGGCCTTTCTCGGCGGCCAGTTCCAGTTGCCAGCCGATACGCTGCTCGGCAAAGAATGTCGACCATCGGCGTTGCCAGGCGTTCGGCTGCGGTGTGGTGGAAAGATCGTTATCAAAGTCGAGACCAAACTGCGGCTGGTCGCTCCATTGATGCAGGCGCGCTATCTGCTGCCCCAGAATGAAAGCATTGTGGGCGTCCAGAGGACGGGGAGGGAGATATTCCATCACCAGAAAGCTGTAGTCACGATCGCTGCCCACGGCCAGCACCTCAGGGACGGTGACCGTTTTGCTGCGTGACAACAGTTCCAGCTGATCGGCTTCGGCGGTAAAAATAGGGAGCAGTTCTCGCTCATCGCATTTTACGAAGAGATCGCGCCCTGAGTAGCGAATATGCCATGCGGCGTGGATCTCTCCGCCTGGCAGTTCGTTACGCAGTTCAATTTCACCTTCGCCCAGTTGTTCACGTAAAAGATGACTGATAGCCTGCCACATGATCTCTCTCCCATGTTGTCTGCCAGATCATAAAGTTAGCGCATAACTGCGGTAAAAAAATACGAACTAACGCACACCTGAGCGGTTTACCTTCATGCAGGGCACTTATTGTTCTTTTTTCTGCCAGGTTTCCCAGGTATCCACATCAATTTCGGCAGGCTTGTCGGTCACACTCTCAACCAGGCTTTCAGCCAGCGCGCGAACCTCCTCATCGCTGAGGGCGCTTATCAGGCCGAATGCCAGCGTGCCTAAATCATGAATATTGCCTTCTTCATCCGTCAGCGTGAGCAGGAAATTGGCCCGGGTAAAGGCGTTGTTAAGCTCGTTCAGCTCGGTCAGCGACGCTTCATGAAGGTTCACGGTAACGACGTAGCGGGTGATGTCACCACTGCTCATAATTCACCTCATTGTTATCATGAAAGTTTTCTTAGCATAGTCGATAGTGTGTGTTTGGCGACTTTGCACTGTATTTCCCCTTCAGCGCGAAGGGGAAACCGGGTTAATTTCGGGACAGGTAATCGACAATTTTTTGCGTATCGGCCAGCGAACACAGCCGCGTTCCCTGGTTGATGGTTGCCGCGCTACCTGCCGCCACGCCGTAGCGCGTCATCTCCAGCAGCGTCGCGCCCTGCGCCAGTTTCAGCGTCATTGCCCCAACCATGCTGTCGCCTGCGCCTACGGTGCTCTGGCTTTTCATCGGCGGCGGGACAACCTGCACTGACCCCGTTTCATCCACGGCCAGCGCCCCCTGTGGGCCAAGAGAGACCACCACGCGTCGGGCTTTACCCGTGCGCACCAGCTCCTGGGCCGCGCTGCGCACATCATCTGGCTGAGTAAGTTCGCGGTTAACCAGCGCGCTCAGCTCTTTCTGGTTTGGTTTGACCAGTTCAAGATTGCCGGGCTCTAACGCTGCCTGCAACGCCTCGCCGCTGCTGTCTACGATACAGCGGATGCCGCGCTGCTGTGCGGCGCGAATGAGTGCCGTCAGCTTCTCCGTACTGACACCGGGCGGCAGACTGCCGCTGATCACCAGCAGTGAACCGCTTTCAATGGTCAGCACTTTTTCTTCAAGCTGACGAAACTCATCGTCGCTCAGTCTGGCGCCTGGCATCACAAAGCGATATTGCTCCCCGCTGGACTCTACGTGCACGTGCAGGTTTTGTCGCGTCCAGTCTTTGGCCTCGACCGTCTCTACGGCGACCTGTTCATCGGCCAGCAGGGAAACCAGGTGCTCGCCGGTGGCACCCCCGGCGGGGAAAATCGCCGTGGCTTTTCCACCAAGATGAGTGATGGCGCGTGCCACGTTGATCCCACCGCCGCCCGGCTCAAACACCGGGGCACTGCAGCGGAGTTTACCTTCCGGGTAAATCTGCGGCGTCAGGGTGGCGGAATCGAGGGAAGGGGAGAGCGTCAGGGTGTAGATAGAAACCATCATTACCTCCTTTTAGCGTGGGTTCCTTTTAGTCTGGCACCATTTAGCAGGAAGGCAATGTAAATAACAGTATGATTTTCAATATGAATAATGACAAAGCGAAGGTTAGGCGATATATAAAATAAAACGCATTTTGGGATCGTTCTTATTCAAAAAATGAAATAAGAAAACATTGCTATGTTATTTGCGGCTTTTTATAATTTGTTACCTTTCTCTGGACGCCTTGTCATTGATCCTCAAGAAAGTTTCCGGGACCGTGTGGTCTCTTTTTTTGTTGTACGGACTCCTTAATAAAATGAAGCTTTTGAAGACAGTGCCCGCTGCACTGATGCTGGCGGGTGGCGTGTTTGCGGCTATGAACGCGACCGCCGATGATTCCGTTTTTACTGTCATGGACGATCCCACCGCGGCGAAAAAACCTTTCGAAGGTAACCTGAATGCTGGTTACCTGGCGCAATCCGGTAACACGAAAAGCTCCTCTCTGACGGCGGATAGCACGTTGACCTGGTACGGTAACACCACCGCCTGGTCTCTGTGGGGAAACGCCAGCAACACCTCCGCTAACGATGAACGCTCTTCCGAGAAATATGCGGTAGGCGGACGTAGCCGTTACAACATGACTGACTATGACTACTTGTTTGGCCAGGCAAGCTGGCTGACTGACCGTTACAACGGTTATCGTCAACGCGATGTCTTCACTGCCGGTTATGGTCGCCAGTTCCTGAATGGACCGGTTCACAGCTTCCGTTTTGAATTCGGTCCGGGTGTCCGTTATGACGAGTACACCGACGGCGATACCAAAACGCAACCGCTCGGCTACGCGTCTGGCACCTATGCCTGGCAGATGACCGACAACACCAAATTCACCCAGGGTGTTTCTGTGTTTGGTGCCGACGACACAACGCTGAACTCTGAGACAGCGCTGAACGTGGACATCAACGAACACTTTGGCCTGAAAGTGGCTTATAACGTGACCTGGAACTCGTCACCTCCAGAGACTGCGCCGGATCATACCGACCGCAGAACCACGGTTTCACTGGGCTATAAAATGTAATGCAGGCGGGCCGATTATTTCGGCCCGTTTTTTATTTTCAGAAACTGTGCTGTTTTATATTAAACGCCGTTTTAAAATAATTGGTCCTCTGAATTCTTCTTAATTTCTTCATAATTTATCCCGGCTACACCTCATTCGTTTATTTGACACAAATTGATCAATAACCGGGCGAGGCAAAAGTATGATCCAGAGTTATACTGAACACTCAGGCAGACATTTGCCTTGAGTCGTATTGCATGACTTCAGAAAGAGAATAATGGTTATGAAAAAAATCCAAAATGCTGCTGCAGCAATGGTGCTTTCCGCACTCTCCTTTGGTGTGTTTGCTGCGGATGACGTCAGCCAGGCCGGGATAACTCGCACCTCTGACGTTGAAGCCGGTTCAAACATCGCGCCAGGAGCACAGTCTACCGGCCAATCGATGAATGACGCGTTTGACGTGCATAAACTGGTTGCAGGTGAATGGTCCTGACAGGTTATTGTGTATGTCACTATTCCACCTGTATTTCGTATTGACGAAAAACAGGTGGAATATATTTATGTATAACGTGAAATTTCCGCTTAGCCCCAAATCATCGCCGCCCAACGCAATAGCAGCATTGCACCGCAGATGGCAATCAATACCAGCACCATTTTCCAGTGTTTTACGGCAAATCGTTTTGTTGGCATAACCTAATCCTTGTCTGTTGATTCCTTCAGTCTACCAAAATATGCGCTGCGCAGGACAGAAGGTTATGCCATATCACCGGTTGGGTCAGAACCAGTGAAATCTCTCGGCAAGAATCAACGCTAAACCGGCAGCAGAAAGTATATTCAATATCACAACGGTTCTACTGGATACGTTCATGTGATGCCTCATGGCTGTGTCAGGACCTGTTCAAGAATAGCTCAACAATCGGGTATTGCGAGCTCTGGCTGGCGAACACGCGTGAACGGATACATCAAACGTTCAAACTGGTCGCAGAGGGTGCATATGCCCTGTCATTAGTGTTACCATTAGAAAGCCTGCCGTAAACCGGCATTAGTCTGATTTTGGCAGGTGCAGGATGACGAGCCAATTTGACGATTGTTGGTCAGATGGTTTCGTAATCTATTGTTAAACAATGATTATTTTCTTTGTATATGCTCTTATGTGTGGGGCATCACTGCAAATAAGGATATAAAATGCCTGTAATTACTCTTCCTGATGGCAGCCAACGCCATTTCGACCATGCTGTTAGCCCAATGGATGTTGCCCTGGATATTGGTCCTGGACTCGCGAAAGCGACCATCGCTGGCCGTGTGAATGGTGAGCTGGTTGATGCATCCGATCTGATCGAAAACGATGCGCAACTCTCTATCATCACCGCGAAAGATGAAGAAGGTCTGGAGATCATTCGTCACTCCTGTGCGCACCTGTTAGGTCATGCCATCAAACAGCTGTGGCCAAACACCAAAATGGCGATCGGCCCGGTTATCGACAACGGTTTCTACTACGACGTTGACCTTGACCACACCCTGACCCAGGAAGATATCGACGCGCTCGAGAAACGTATGCATGAGCTCGCCGAAACCAACTATGACGTCATTAAGAAGAAAGTCAGCTGGCACGAAGCGCGTGAAACCTTCGTGAAGCGTGGCGAGAGCTATAAAGTCTCTATTCTTGAT
Organism: Enterobacter cloacae complex sp. R_G8; assembly: GCF_024599795.1. Classification (NCBI taxonomy): domain Bacteria; kingdom Pseudomonadati; phylum Pseudomonadota; class Gammaproteobacteria; order Enterobacterales; family Enterobacteriaceae; genus Enterobacter; species Enterobacter cloacae complex sp. R_G8. The sequence continues at coordinate 3,149,957 of NZ_CP102246.1, read as the reverse complement.
GAGAACATTTCTCATGATGACAAGCCTGGCTTGTACCATCACGAAGAATACATCGACATGTGCCGTGGACCGCACGTGCCGAACATGCGCTTCTGTCATCACTTCAAACTGATGAAAATTGCTGGCGCCTACTGGCGTGGCGATAGCAACAATAAGATGTTGCAGCGTATTTATGGTACCGCGTGGGCAGATAAAAAAGCCCTGAACGCCTACCTGCAGCGCCTGGAAGAGGCGGCTAAGCGTGACCACCGTAAAATCGGTAAACAGCTTGACCTGTACCACATGCAGGAAGAAGCGCCGGGTATGGTCTTCTGGCATAACGATGGCTGGACTATCTTCCGTGAGCTGGAAACGTTCGTGCGTTCCAAGCTGAAAGAGTACCAGTATCAGGAAGTGAAAGGCCCGTTCATGATGGACCGTGTGCTGTGGGAAAAAACCGGCCACTGGGACAACTACAAAGATGCGATGTTCACCACCTCGTCTGAGAACCGTGAATACTGCATCAAGCCAATGAACTGCCCGGGCCACGTTCAGATCTTCAACCAGGGTCTGAAATCCTACCGTGACCTGCCGCTGCGTATGGCGGAGTTCGGTAGCTGCCACCGTAACGAGCCATCAGGTGCGCTGCACGGTCTGATGCGTGTTCGTGGCTTTACGCAGGATGATGCGCATATCTTCTGTACAGAAGATCAGGTACGTGATGAAGTTAACGCCTGTATTCGTATGGTCTACGATATGTACAGCACTTTTGGCTTCGAGAAGATCGTGGTCAAACTCTCAACGCGTCCGGAAAAACGTATCGGTAGCGATGAGACCTGGGACCGTGCAGAAGCGGATCTCGCCGTGGCGCTGGAAGAGAACGGAATTCCGTTTGAATACCAGCTGGGTGAGGGCGCCTTCTACGGTCCGAAAATTGAATTTACCCTGTATGACTGCCTCGATCGCGCATGGCAGTGCGGCACAGTACAGCTGGACTTCTCCCTGCCTCAGCGTTTAAGCGCCTCTTATGTTGGCGAAGACAACGAGCGTCAGGTCCCTGTAATGATTCACCGTGCTATTCTCGGTTCTCTGGAACGCTTCATTGGCATCCTGACCGAAGAGTTCGCGGGCTTCTTCCCAACCTGGCTTGCGCCGGTGCAGGTGGTGGTCATGAACATTACCGATTCTCAGGCGGATTACGTTAAAGAATTGACGCAGAAACTACAAAATGCGGGCATTCGCGTAAAAGCAGACTTGAGAAATGAGAAGATTGGCTTTAAAATCCGCGAGCACACTTTACGTCGTGTCCCGTATATGTTGGTCTGTGGTGATAAAGAGGTGGAAGCAGGCAAAGTTGCCGTTCGCACCCGCCGTGGTAAAGACCTGGGCAGCCTGGACGTAAGTGAAGTGATTGAGAAGCTGCAACAAGAGATTCGCAGCCGCAGTCTTCAACAACTGGAGGAATAAGGTATTAAAGGCGGAAAACGAGTTCAAACGGCACGTCCGAATCGTATCAATGGCGAGATTCGCGCCCAGGAAGTTCGCTTAACAGGTCTGGAAGGCGAGCAGCTGGGGATTGTGAGTCTGAGAGAAGCAATCGAAAAAGCTGAAGAAGCTGGAGTAGATTTAGTTGAAATCAGCCCTAACGCCGAACCGCCAGTTTGTCGTATCATGGACTACGGCAAGTTCCTTTATGAAAAAAGTAAGTCTTCTAAGGAACAGAAGAAGAAGCAAAAAGTTATCCAGGTTAAGGAAATTAAATTCCGTCCTGGTACCGACGATGGCGATTATCAGGTAAAACTCCGCAGCCTGATTCGCTTTCTGGAAGATGGCGATAAGGCCAAGATCACACTGCGTTTCCGCGGTCGTGAAATGGCCCACCAACAGATTGGTATGGAAGTGCTTAACCGCGTCCGTGACGATCTGAGTGAACTGGCAGTAGTCGAATCCTTCCCTACGAAGATCGAAGGCCGCCAGATGATCATGGTGCTCGCTCCTAAGAAGAAACAGTAAGGCCTTCAAGCAGCAAAATCTGTGGAGCCTTCGGGCCTCATAGGTTTTGCTCGCCTATGTTTCGTTTATTTAACAATGCGAAGTGGAAGTTATTAAAATGCCAAAAATTAAGACCGTACGCGGTGCTGCTAAGCGCTTCAAAAAAACCGGTAAAGGTGGTTTTAAGCACAAGCACGCTAACCTGCGTCACATTCTGACTAAGAAAGCTACCAAGCGTAAACGTCACCTGCGTCCAAAAGCCATGGTTTCTAAAGGCGATCTGGGCCTGGTCATCGCGTGCCTGCCGTACGCATAAGTCGTTAACGTTTAACTTTTTTAACTTAGAATAGATACAGGAGAGCACACATGGCTCGCGTAAAACGTGGTGTAATTGCACGTGCACGTCACAAGAAAATTTTGAAACAAGCTAAAGGCTACTACGGTGCGCGTTCACGCGTATACCGCGTTGCCTTCCAGGCTGTTATCAAAGCAGGTCAGTACGCTTACCGTGACCGTCGTCAGCGTAAGCGTCAGTTCCGTCAACTGTGGATTGCGCGTATCAACGCAGCAGCACGTCAGAACGGTATTTCTTACAGCAAATTCATCAACGGCCTGAAAAAAGCCTCTGTTGAAATCGACCGTAAGATCCTGGCTGACATCGCAGTATTCGACAAAGTCGCGTTCACCGCGCTGGTCGAAAAAGCGAAAGCAGCACTGGCATAAGCCAGTTGAGAGAGGGGGCTTAGCTCCCTCTTTTCATATACCCGTCATACTTCAAGCTGTACCTGCGTTGGCTGCGTTCGTTCACCCCAGTCACTTACTGATGTAAGCTCCTGAGGATTCTCTCTCTTGCCGCCTTGTTACAACTCGAATTATTTAGGGTATAACCTTATCAGAAGATTGACTTTTATCCGTGCAGGCTTTTCAATAAGGTCTTAACGGTTTTTACCACACAAGGTAACGCAAGCATGAATGCTGCTATTTTCCGCTTCTTCTTTTACTTTAGCACCTGATTTCAGGAGGCTAGCGCGTGAAAGATGAAACGAAAAACAGCGCCAGATAAGCCTCCTGATGGAGGCTTTTTTTGTGCCTGAATTTAAGAGAATACGTCCACCAAATCGGTGTCTGCACCGACATAATGAGGAAAATCATGTCACATCTCGCAGAGCTGGTTGCCAGTGCAACAGCCGCCATTAATCAGGCCTCAGATGTTGCCGCGTTAGACAATGTCCGCGTCGAATATCTGGGTAAGAAAGGGCACCTGACCCTTCAAATGACTACCCTGCGTGAGTTGCCGCCGGAAGAGCGTCCGGCAGCGGGTGCGGTGATAAACGAAGCCAAAGAGCAGGTGCAACAGGCTCTGAACGCGCGTAAAGCGGCGCTGGAAAGTGCCGTGCTGAATGCGCGTCTGGCGGCAGAGACGATCGACGTGTCTTTGCCGGGGCGCCGTATCGAAAACGGTGGTCTGCATCCGGTGACCCGCACCATCGATCGCATTGAAAGTTTCTTCGGTGAGCTCGGCTTTACCGTGGCGACTGGCCCGGAAATCGAAGATGATTACCATAACTTCGACGCTCTGAACATTCCTGGCCATCATCCGGCACGTGCTGACCACGACACTTTCTGGTTCGACGCCACCCGTCTGCTGCGTACACAGACCTCCGGCGTACAGATCCGTACCATGAAGGAACAGGAACCCCCGATCCGTATCATTGCACCGGGCCGCGTGTACCGTAACGATTACGATCAGACCCACACCCCTATGTTCCACCAGATGGAAGGGCTGATCGTGGATAAAAACATCAGCTTCACCAACCTGAAGGGCACGCTGCACGACTTCCTGAACAACTTCTTTGAGGAAGATCTGCAGGTGCGTTTCCGTCCGTCCTATTTCCCGTTCACCGAACCGTCTGCAGAAGTGGATGTGATGGGCAAAAACGGCAAATGGCTGGAAGTGCTGGGCTGTGGCATGGTGCATCCTAACGTACTGCGCAACGTGGGTATCGACCCGGAAGTCTACTCCGGCTTTGCGTTCGGTATGGGCATGGAGCGTCTGACCATGCTGCGTTATGGCGTGACCGATTTGCGTGCATTCTTCGAAAACGATCTGCGTTTCCTCAAACAGTTTAAATAAGGGCAGGACAGAACAATGAAATTCAGTGAACTGTGGTTACGCGAATGGGTGAACACCACGCTGGACAGCGAAGCGCTTTCCAACCAGATCACCATGGCGGGTCTGGAAGTTGACGGTGTAGAGCCGGTTTCTGGTGCTTTCACTGGCGTGGTCGTGGGCGAAGTGGTGGAGTGCGGTCAGCACCCTAACGCTGACAAACTGCGCGTCACCAAAGTCAATGTGGGTGGCGATCGTCTGCTGGATATCGTCTGCGGCGCGCCAAACTGCCGTCAGGGCCTGAAAGTGGCTGTGGCGACTGTCGGCGCCGTGCTGCCGGGCGATTTCAAAATTAAAGCGGCCAAACTGCGCGGCGAGCCGTCTGAAGGCATGCTGTGCTCGTTCTCCGAGCTGGGTATTTCCGACGATCACAACGGCATTATTGAACTGCCGCTGGGTGCGCCAATCGGCACCGATATCCGCGAATACCTGAAGCTCGATGACAACACCATCGAAATCAGCGTGACGCCAAACCGTGCGGACTGCTTAGGCATTATCGGCGTGGCTCGCGATGTTGCGGTGCTGAACCAGACCGAACTGAACGCGCCGGAGATTGCGCCGGTTGCTGCCACCATCAGCGACGTGCTGCCTATTCAGGTAGATGCGCCTGAGGCCTGCCCACGCTACCTCGGTCGTGTGGTGAAAGGTATCAACGTCAAAGCGCCAACCCCGCTGTGGATGAAAGAAAAACTGCGTCGCTGCGGTATCCGTTCTATCGATGCGGTTGTTGACGTGACGAACTATGTTCTGCTGGAACTGGGCCAGCCAATGCACGCGTTCGATAAAGATCGTATCGACGGTGGGATCGTCGTGCGTATGGCGAAAGAGGGTGAAACCCTGGTTCTGCTGGACGGCAGCGAAGCAAAACTGAATGCCGACACGCTGGTGATTGCCGATCACGGTAAGGCGCTGGCGATGGGCGGTATCTTCGGTGGTGAGCACTCTGGCGTGAACGATGAAACGCAAAATGTTCTGCTGGAATGTGCCTTCTTCAGCCCGCTCTCTATTACCGGTCGCGCACGTCGTCATGGTCTGCACACCGATGCCTCTCACCGCTACGAGCGCGGCGTTGACCCGGCGCTGCAGTACAAAGCGATGGAACGTGCGACCCGTCTGCTGATCGACATCTGCGGCGGCGAAGCGGGCCCGGTTATTGATGTAACCAACGAAGACATGCTGCCGAAGCGCGCGACCATTAGCCTGCGTCGCAGCAAGCTGGATCGTCTGATTGGCCACCACGTTGCCGATGCACAGGTCACCGACATTCTGAAGCGTCTGGGTTGCGACGTGACGGAAGGGCAGGACGAGTGGAAAGCCGTTGCGCCGTCATGGCGTTTCGACATGGAGATTGAAGAAGATCTGGTGGAAGAAGTGGCCCGCGTCTACGGCTACAACAACATCCCTGACGAGCCGGTACAGGCCGGTCTGGTGATGGGCTCCCACCGTGAAGCCGATCTCTCCCTGAAGCGTGTGAAAACCATGCTGAACGATAAAGGCTACCAGGAAGTGATCACCTACAGCTTTGTCGATCCTAAGCTGCAGCAGCTGATCCATCCAGGCCAGGACGCGCTGATCCTGCCAAGTCCGATCTCCAGCGAAATGTCGGCAATGCGTCTGTCACTGTGGACGGGTCTGCTGGGTACCATCGTTTATAACCAGAATCGCCAGCAAAACCGTGTGCGAATTTTCGAAAGCGGTTTGCGCTTTGTGCCGGATAATCAGGCAAATTTAGGCATCCGTCAGGATCTCATGCTGGCTGGCGCCATCAGCGGTAATCGCTATGAAGAGCACTGGGACCTGGCAAAAGGCACGGTTGATTTCTACGATATGAAGGGCGATCTGGAAGCCATTCTCGATCTGACCGGTAAATTATCTGAAATTGAATTCCGTGCAGAAGCCATTCCGGCACTCCATCCGGGCCAAAGCGCGGCTATCTATTTAGCGGGCAAACGCATTGGTTTTATTGGCGTTGTTCATCCTGAGCTGGAACGTAAACTGGACCTGAACGGCCGTACCATCGTGTTCGAGCTGGAATGGAGCCCGGTTGCAGACCGCGTGATTCCACAGGCGCAGGACGTCTCTCGCTTCCCGGCAAACCGCCGTGATATCGCGGTTGTGGTCGCTGAAAACGTGCCTGCAGCAGATATTTTGGCCGAGTGTAAGAAAGTTGGCGTAAATCAGGTAGTTGGCGTAAACTTATTTGACGTGTACCGCGGCAAGGGCGTAGCAGAAGGTTTCAAGAGCCTCGCTATCAGCCTTATCCTTCAGGATACCAGCCGTACACTCGAAGAAGAGGAGATTGCCGCTACCGTCGCCAAATGTGTAGAGGCATTAAAAGAGCGATTCCAGGCATCATTGAGGGATTGAACCTATGGCGCTTACAAAAGCTGAAATGTCAGAATATCTGTTTGATAAGCTTGGGCTTAGCAAACGGGATGCCAAAGAGCTGGTAGAGCTGTTTTTCGAAGAGATCCGTCGTGCTCTGGAAAATGGTGAGCAGGTAAAACTCTCCGGCTTTGGCAATTTTGATTTGCGAGACAAAAACCAACGTCCGGGCCGTAACCCGAAGACGGGGGAAGATATTCCCATTACAGCCCGCCGCGTGGTGACCTTCAGACCCGGACAGAAGTTAAAAAGCCGTGTCGAAAACGCAACGCCCAAAACAGAGTAATATGAACTAACTAAAAAGGCCGCTCTCGCGGCCTTTTTTCTTTGCTCTCGCTGGCAAACCCGCCGTAAAATCAATTACATCTCACGCTAATAAAACCGTACTCATGCTTGATTTTGCCCATCGCCAACAGCGTTCCGATCGACGCCGCCTGCTTTTGCTGGTGCTGCTGCTTTTTGTTGCCGCCGGTTTCAGCCTCTGCGCCGGTGACCAGTGGCTGGGCCCGGAACGCTGGTTGGGTCCTGACGGACAGCTTTTCGTCTGGCAAATTCGTCTGCCGCGCACGCTGGCGGTGATCCTTGTCGGCGCCGCACTGGCGCTCTCGGGCACCATTATGCAGGCGTTATTTGAAAATCCCCTGGCGGAGCCTGGGCTGCTCGGCGTGTCAAATGGTGCCGGCGTGGGGCTGATTGCCGCGGTGATGCTCGGCGGTGGGGCGCTTTCGGCCTGGGGAGTCAGCCTTAGCGCCATCGTTGGCGCATTGCTGATCACCCTTATTCTCCTGCGCTTCGCTCGCCGCCATTTATCAACCAGCCGGCTGCTGCTGGCCGGTGTTGCGCTGGGGATCATCTGCAGTGCGTTGATGACCTGGGCGGTCTACTTCTCCACCTCGTTTGATCTGCGACAGCTGATGTACTGGATGATGGGCGGATTTGGTGGCGTAGACTGGCAACAGGGATGGCTGATGGTACTGCTGATCCCGGTCATTCTGTGGGCCAGCGTGCAGTCGCAGCCGCTGAATATCCTCGCGCTCGGTGAAACTTCAGCCCGCCAGCTCGGTATGCCAATTGGCGTCTGGCGTAATGCGCTGGTGATGGCCATCGGCTGGCTGGTCGGCGTAAGCGTGGCGCTGGCAGGGGCGATTGGCTTTATCGGGCTGATTATCCCGCACATGCTGCGTCTTTGTGGCATCACCGACCATCGGACCTTACTTCCCGCCTCGGCGGTGGCCGGGGCGGCAACGCTGCTGGTGGCGGATATCATCGCCAGGCTTGCCCTGACCGCCGCTGAGTTGCCCATCGGCGTGGTGACCGCCACGCTGGGCGCGCCGGTGTTTATCTGGCTACTATTAAAAGCTGGACGTTAAATCGACAACCTGAGGAAATGCTATGCAGTCTGATATTCTGAATACCGAAGTGACCACCATTGACGGGGACAAAACCACCCTGGAGCACTACAAAGGCAACGTGTTGCTCATCGTGAACGTGGCCTCCAAATGTGGTCTGACGCCGCAGTACGAGCAGCTGGAGAACATTCAGAAAGCCTGGGAAAAAGACGGCTTTACCGTGCTGGGCTTCCCGTGCAATCAGTTCCTGGGTCAGGAGCCGGGCAGCGAAGAGGAGATCAAAACGTTTTGCAGCACCACCTATGGTGTGACGTTCCCGATGTTCAGCAAAATTGATGTGAATGGCGAAAATCGTCATCCGCTGTATGCCAAACTGGTGGCCGCCGCGCCGACCGCCGTGGCACCGGAAGGCAGCGGCTTCTACGAGCGTATGGCCAGCAAAGGGCGCGCGCCGCTCTATCCGGACGACATTCTGTGGAATTTTGAAAAATTCCTGATTGGTCGTGACGGCCAGGTTGTTCAGCGTTTTTCTCCGGATATGACGCCTGAAGATCCTATCGTGATGGAGTCAATTAAGCTGGCGCTGGCGAAATAATGACATTGCTGATGCAGCTCACGGACGTTGCCGAGACGGGGCGTCTGGAGCCGGTGACGGCGGCCATCCGTGCAGGTGAAATCCTGCATCTGGTGGGGCCGAACGGGGCAGGGAAAAGTACGTTGCTGGCACGCATGGCGGGGCTGACCTTCGGGCCAGGCTCGATTACGTTGCTCGACAATCCTCTGAGCGACTGGTCGGCGGTCTCGCTGGCGCATCGGCGAAGCTACCTCGTTCAGCAGCAGCTCCCGCCGTTTGCGATGCCGGTCTGGCACTACCTGATGTTGCATCTGCACGATAAACAGCAGACGACGCTGCTCAGGGAGGTGGCGGCAGCGTTGGGGTTAGAGGACAAACTTTCCCGACATGCCAGCCAGCTTTCCGGTGGCGAGTGGCAGCGCGTCCGTCTGGCGGCGGTGATTCTTCAGATCCACCCGGCTGGCAATCCTCACGGGCGGCTGTTGCTGCTGGATGAGCCGATGAGCGGTCTGGACGTGGCGCAACAGGCCGCGCTGGACACGTTGCTCAGCGCGCTGTGTCGACAAGGCATTGCCGTGGTGATGAGCAGCCATGACCTGAACCATACGCTGCGCCATGCGCACAGCGTCTGGCTTCTGGCGCGCGGGAGGCTGATCGCCAGCGGCACGCGCGATAGCGTCCTTACGCCGCCAAATCTTGCTCGTGCCTACAATATGCCGTTCCGCAGACTGGATATCGAAGGACATAAGATGCTGATTTCTACCGCGCAGGAGTAACCGTTTCTTGCCTGTTAGCGCCATTGCACGCTAAATTACGAAAAGAATAAAAAAAGCAGAGGATTCGTCTGGACATGCGATTCTGGTTTCTCCTGGTGGCAGTGTTATTTCTTGCGGGATGCAGTAGCCATCGCGCACCGCCGCCTAACCCACGACTTTCAGATTCAATCACCGTGATTGCCAGCCTGAACGATCAGCTGAGCAACTGGCGCGGGACACCTTATCGCTACGGTGGCATGAGTCGCGGTGGGGTGGATTGCTCCGGCTTCGTGCTGATGACGTTTCGCGATAAGTTCGATTTACAGCTTCCTCGCGAAACGCGCAAACAGGCTGAAATCGGTACCGAAATTGATAAAGATGAGTTGTTACCTGGCGACCTGGTTTTTTTCAAAACCGGTTCGGGTGAAAGTGGTCTGCATGTAGGCATTTATGATACTGATAATCAGTTTATTCATGCGTCGACCAGTCGCGGGGTGATGCGTTCTTCCCTCGATAATGTTTACTGGCGTAAAAATTTCTGGCAGGCACGACGTATTTAGTCAGCCACCGACATCGCATTTCTGACGGCATGGCACTATTACACCATGCCGTTTTTTTGCAAATAAGATGATTAAAGTTAAATTTACGACAAATTACTTATGTCCTTATGTGTCTGTTTTATCTAAAACTGGCTATTACTCAGTAACCAGGATAAGATTATTTTAGATTCAGGGATAAATCTGAAAATTAATACGGATCTAATGAAATTAAACTTATTAAAATCAAGACAGTGGAATTGTGTCAGCAATTGCTCCAGGATGTCCTCTCTCATCTTTAATGCGGGGCGAGTGCAATGATTATTACGCTAGATAATGCCTACCAGTCTGAACTGTTGCTCCAGCCTGCCCGCAATAACGCAGGTGAGCTTAAAGGTTTAGAGGTAGTGGTTAACTTTACTGGCGTCGGCAGCGATGTACGGATCCCCACTGAACTCGTTATCCCGCGTCTGACAGCGGCAGAAGAGTTAGCGCTGTTTCACGAAAAACTGCAATTGCTTGATACCTGCAAACTGTTTTTTATTCAGCATCAGTTAATTGCATGGATCAATATTACACCTGTAATAGTTGAGTTTTTATTAACTAAAGGGAACGCTGTTTCAATACTTGAGCGTTATCCGTTTCTTGAGTTTACTGTTAATGAGAATTATCCAGGTTTAAATAACGGGAAAGACGATCTGGAACTGGCGAGAATGGCGATTCATTTTCCGTTGGTGCTGGCAAACTTTGGTGCCGGTGAAGCATCGCTTAAAGCCGTTTATGATGGTTTGTTTAAACGTGTCATTCTGGACAAAGGGTTTATCCAGCAGCACGCTTCTGCGCTTTCTTTTGAGCCATTTATGCGCGCAATCCTGTGGCAAATAACGCCTCACTGTCAGTCAGTGCTGGTCGCCGGTATCGACGATCATAGCCTGTTGCAACGCGTCTTATCCTTCAACTTTGGTGCCATGCAGGGGGCGCTGTGGCCTGCCGTCTCTGCCGGGCGCGTCACCACGCTGGTTCAGTGATAACCCTTTCTTTCGCCCGTGTTTAAGTCCGGGTAAACCCTCTACACTAAAAGCAGGAGGACTTATGACCCTGTCTTTTACTACGCACTGGCATGATGAGTTGCCGGGCTTTTATACCGCACTCAAACCAACACCATTACAACATTCCCGTCTTGTCTGGCATAACGATTCGCTGGCAGAAGACCTGGCTATCCCGCCGGAGATGTTCCAGCCCTCAGACGGCGCGGGCGTCTGGGGAGGGGAAACGCTTCTGGCCGGCATGCAGCCTCTCGCTCAGGTGTATAGCGGACACCAGTTTGGCGTCTGGGCAGGACAACTGGGGGACGGCCGCGGGATCCTGCTCGGGGAGCAACAACTCCCCGGCGGAGAGACGATGGACTGGCACCTGAAAGGGGCGGGCCTCACGCCCTATTCACGCATGGGCGACGGGCGTGCGGTGCTGCGTTCAACCATCCGCGAAAGTCTGGCGTCGGAAGCAATGCATGCGCTGGGGATCCCCACCACGCGCGCGCTGTCGATCGTGACCAGTGACACCCCGGTGGTCCGCGAAACCGTAGAGAAAGGGGCAATGCTGATGCGCATTGCACAAAGCCATCTGCGTTTCGGCCATTTTGAACACTTTTATTATCGTCGCGAGCCGGAGAAAGTGCGCCAGCTGGCGGATTACGCGATCCGACGGCACTGGCCACAATTACAGGACGAGGCCGATAAATATCACCTCTGGTTCCGGGATATTGTTGCCCGAACGGCCACAATGATTGCCCGCTGGCAAACCGTTGGGTTTGCCCATGGCGTGATGAACACCGATAACATGTCAATTCTGGGGCTGACCTTTGATTACGGTCCGTTTGGTTTTCTGGATGACTACCAGCCGGGGTATATCTGCAACCACTCGGACTATCAGGGACGCTACAGCTTTGACAATCAGCCGGCAGTGGGGCTGTGGAATCTGCAGCGTCTGGCGCAATCTCTGTCGCCGTTTATCGACGTTGATGCCCTGAATGATGCGCTCGACGGATACCAGGAGACATTGCTGCGCGAATACGGCGCGCTGATGCGCAACAAGTTGGGGCTGATGACGCAGGAGAAAGGCGATAACGCTATTCTGAATGGTTTGTTTGCGCTTATGGCGCGTGAGGGCAGCGATTATACCCGTACCTTCCGTATGCTCGGTCAGACGGAGCAGCACAGCGCCGCCTCGCCGTTGCGCGACGAATTTATCGACCGACAGGGGTTTGACGACTGGTTTGCCACCTACCGGGCGCGCCTGCAGCAAGAGCAGGTGGATGATGCGGCCCGGCAGACGCAGATGAACGCGGCGAACCCGGCGATGGTCTTGCGCAACTGGCTGGCGCAGCGGGCGATTGAACAGGCTGAACGAGGTGAGTATGACGAGTTGCACCGTCTGCACGTGGCATTGCGCACGCCGTTTGCCGACCGGGACGATGACTATGTCAGCCGTCCGCCAGACTGGGGCAAACGGCTGGAAGTCAGCTGCTCAAGCTAATGTTTTGGCCGGGAAGCACAGGCTTGCCCGGCCGATACGTCACTGGGCGACCCACCCGCCGTCCATATTCCACGCCGCGCCCCGCACGTGCACGGCGCTGTCGCTACATAAAAACAGCGCCAGTTCACCCAGCTGTTCCGGCGTCACAAATTCTCCTGAGGGCTGTTTCTCCGCAAGCAACTGCTCGCGCGCCCGATCCGCAGGCACACCTTCCGCGATACGTTTGTCGATCTGCTGCTGAACCAGCGGCGTAAGCACCCATCCCGGGCAGATGGCGTTAGCGGTAATACCGGTGCGGGCAGTCTCCAGCGCCAGGGATTTTGTAAAACCGACCACCCCATGCTTGGCGGCGACATAGGCAGACTTCTCTTTTGATGCCACCAGCCCATGCACGGAGGCGATATTAATGATGCGTCCCCAGTTTTTCTCCCGCATTGCAGGCAGCGCCAGTCGGCTGGTGTGAAACACCGACGAGAGGTTAATGGCAATAATGTCGTTCCATTTCTCCACCGGGAACGCCTCAACCGGGGCGACATGCTGTATCCCGGCATTATTGACAAGAATATCCACCCCGCCGAATTGCGTGTCGGCGTAGCGCATCATGGCTTCGATTTGCAGGACGTCACGCAGATCCGCATCGTGATAACCCGGCGTTTTCCCCAGCCGGGTAATCTCTTCTCTTGCCGCGTCACTGTCGCCAAAGCCGTTGAGGATCAGCTGCGCCCCGGCCTTCGCCAGTACGCGGGCGATGCCCAGACCAATACCGCTGGTCGAGCCGGTGACCAGCGCCGTTTTACCGTTCAGATTCATTTGATTCTCCTTACACAATGCCGGTGAGATAGAACACGGCAATGACAAAAAGCACCGCCAGACTTTTGATGATCGTGATGGCGAAAATACCGCCGTAGGCCTGACGATGGCTAAGACCGGTGATGGCCAGCAGGGTGATCACCGCGCCGTTATGGGGGAGCGTATCCATACCACCGCTGGCCATAGAAGCCACCCGGTGCAGGACCTCCAGCGGAATATTCGCGGCATGGGCGGCGGCGACAAAGCTGTCTGCCATGGCCGCCAGCGCAATGCTCATCCCACCTGAAGCCGAACCGGTGATCCCGGCGAGAACGGTCACGCTGATCGCTTCATTCAGTAACGGGTTCGGAATGGCCGCCAGCGCGTGGGATAAGACCAGAAAGCCGGGCAGGGCGGCGATAACGGCACCAAAACCATATTCCGAGGCGGTATTCATCGCCGCCAGGATCGCGCCGCTCACTGCCGTCCGGCTACCTTCCGCCAGACGCCCACGGATATTGCGAAAGCCAAAGATCAGCACCAGCACGATACCGGAAATCAGCGCGGCTTCCACGGCCCAGATGGCGGTGATCTTGCTGACCTCGGTCACAATCGGCTTTGCCAGCCCGGGCAGAGTCAGCTCGTGGCTGGTGCCATACCAGCCGGGGATCCAGCGGGTAAACAGCAGGTTGAGGATCCCCACCACCAGCAGAGGGGAGATCGCAATCAGCGGATGGGGAAGGTTAATGTTGTCCGGTGTTTCCGGTTCGTTTTTCAGATCCGTGCCGTAACCTTCGTTGTTATTCAGCGCTTTCCGCCGCTGACGCTCCAGCCAGAGCAGGCCAAAGCAGATAATAAACAGCGAACCAATCAGCCCCAGCCAGGGGGCAGCCCAGGCGTTTGTACCGAAGAAGCTGGTGGGGATAATATTCTGGATCTGCGGCGTGCCGGGCAGGGCATCCATGGTGAACGAGAACGCCCCCAGCGCCACGGTCGCCGGGATCAGCCGTTTGGGGATCCCGCTCTGGCGAAACAGTTCGGCGGCGAACGGATAAACGGCAAACGCCACCACGAAGAGCGACACGCCGCCGTAGGTTAACAGCGCGCAGACCAGCACAATCACCGGAATGGCGTGGCGGCGGCCAAGGATCTGAATCGCTGCGGCGACAATGGAGCGTGAGAAGCCGGAGAGTTCAATCAGCTTGCCAAACACGGCGCCCAGCAGGAACACCGGGAAGTAGAGCTTGACGAAGCCCACCATCTTTTCCATGAACAGGCCGGTAAACGTCGGGCCGACAGCGCCCGGGTCGGTCAACAGCACGGCACCCAGCGCCGCAATGGGCGCAAACAGAATAACGCTATATCCGCGATAGGCCGCCAGCATCAGCAGGGCCAGCGCCGCCAGGGCAATTAACACACTCATTGCGACTCCTTACTGTTGTTATATTCGGGTACTCACGAGAGGTTTAACGCTCGACGGTCAGCGCAATGCCTTGCCCGCCGCCTACGCACAGGGTGACGAGCCCTTTTTTGGCGTCACGGCGCTGCATCTCATGCAGCAGCGTCACAAGGATCCGACAGCCGGATGCACCAATCGGATGGCCCAGCGCGATAGCGCCACCGTTGACATTGACTTTGCGCGTATCCCAGCCGAGCAGTTTGCCGACCGCCAGCGCCTGCGCGGCAAAGGCTTCATTGGCTTCGATGAGATCCACCTCATCCAGCGTCCAGCCCGCCCGTGCCAGCGCAATCTGGCAGGCACTGACGGGACCGATGCCCATTACGGACGGGTCGACCCCGGTAACGGCGTAGCTCACGATCCGGCCCAGCACCGGTAGTCCGCTCGCCCGCGCTTTTTCTTCGCTCATCAGCAACACCGCGGCGGCGCCATCGTTCAGGGTGGAGGCATTCCCCGCGGTGACCGTGCCGTCCTCCTGGCGAAACGCGGGGCGCAGTTGCGCAAGCTGCTCTGCGGTGGTTCCTGGCCGGGGTTGTTCGTCATGACGAATCACCAATGGCGGCTTCTTGCCCTGTTTTACCGTTACCGGGGCAATCTCGGCCTCAAAGCGAGCAGATTCGATGGCAGACGCCGCCTTTTGCTGTGACCCGGCGGCGAAGGCATCCTGCTGCTCGCGTGAAATGCCGTACTGCCGGGCGACGTTTTCCGCGGTGATCCCCATGTGGTAATCGTTAAACGCATCCCACAGGCCGTCGACGATCATGCTGTCCTGCAGGCCCGTGTGGCCAAAACGCAGCCCGGAACGGGCGCCGTCCAGCAGGTAAGGGGCATTGCTCATGCTCTCCTGACCGCCCGCGATCACCACCTCTGCGTCGCCACAGCGGATAGCCTGTGCCGCAAGCTGTACCGCCTTCAGCCCCGCGCCGCAGACCAGATTGACCGTGGTGGCGGGGGTACTGACGGGCAGCCCGGCGGCGATAGCCGTCTGACGCGCCGGGTTTTGTCCGCAGCCTGCCGTCAGCACCTGCCCAAAAATCAGTTCGTCTGTGTCACCTGCCGAAAGCGAGCTCTCCTCAAGCAGGCGGCGCACCACGACCGCACCCAGCTCAACCGCGGAAAGGGTCGAGAGCGAGCCGCGAAAACTGCCAATCGGCGTTCGCGTTGCCCCGACTATCATGACGTTTTTCATGTTGAGTCCTCAGCTAAAGCGCATTTCGCGAACGTCGTCCGCCACAATGATTTTCCCGGCGGTTTTGTTGACGATGTCGTCAATGCTGACGCCGGGGGCGTATTCCCGCAGAATGAACGCACCGTCTTTAATTTCCAGCAGTGCCAGGTCGGTTAACACCCGGTGAATGCAGCCCACCCCGGTGAGCGGCAGCGTGCAGCGTGACAGCAGTTTTGACTCACCGCTTTTCGAAGCATGGGTCATCACGACGATGATGTTCTGCGCCCCGGCGACGAGATCCATGGCGCCGCCCATGCCTTTCACCATCTTTCCGGGGATCATCCACGAGGCGATGTTGCCTTCGACGTCCACCTCAAACGCCCCCAGCACCGTGAGGTCGACGTGACCGCCCCGGATCATGGCGAACGACTGGGCCGAGTCGAAAATGGCGGCACCGGTTCGCGCGGTAACGGTCTGCTTACCAGCGTTGATCATGTCGGCATCAAGACTCTGCGCATCGGGAAATTCCCCCATCCCCAGCAGTCCGTTTTCTGACTGGAGCATCACGTCCATGCCGTCCGGGATGTAGTTCGCCACCAGCGTCGGGATGCCGATCCCCAGGTTGACGTAGTAACCGTCGCGCAACTCGCGGGCGACGCGCATGGCCATCTGTTCGCGGGTTAACATGGTCAGACTCCCTCTGCGCGCAGCGTGCGCTGTTCAATGCGTTTCTCAAACTGGCCGACAATCAGCCTGTCGACGTAAATTCCCGGAGTGTGGATCGCGGACGGCGGCAGCTCACCCGGCGGGACAATCTCTTCCACCTCCACCACGGTTATCCGTCCTGCGGTGGCCATCAGCGGGTTGAAATTCTGCGCGGTATGGCGATAGATAACGTTGCCGTACCAGTCCGCTTTCCAGCCCTTGATAAGCGCAAAATCGCCGGTGATGGCCTCTTCAAGGATGTAGTGCTTACCGGCAAACTGACGTACCTCTTTCCCTGCGGCCACGGGCGTGCCATAGCCAGTAGCCGTGTAAAATGCCGGAATACCGGCCCCGCCCGCGCGCACCTTTTCGGCCAGCGTGCCCTGGGGCGTCAGCTCAATCTCCAGTTCTCCGCTCAGCACCTGCTGTTCGAACAGCGCGTTCTCGCCGACGTAAGACGCCACCACCTTCCGCACCTGGCGCGTCTCCAGCAGCAGCCCGAGCCCGAAACCATCCACGCCGCAGTTGTTCGAGACCACCGTCAGGCCCTGCACCTGACGGCGTTTGACTTCCGCAATCAGATTTTCAGGAATACCGCACAGGCCAAAGCCGCCCGCCAGCAATGTCATCCCGTCCGTCAGCCCCTCCAGCGCCTGCGCATAGCTGCCGACGCGCTTATCCAGTCCTGCCATAACCATCCCTCCTGTTGTCCGTGGCGGTATCATTGGGGGCGACGACTCTTTTGTTAATTTTGAATTTGTGACCCACTCATTTGGTTTTTTTATTAATTTCCTGTTAACTAAATTTTTTCAATTAGTTAACAGGATGAAAAATGAGAATGAGTGTCAAACAGTTACGCGCGTTTTTAGCGGTAGCTCACACTCTCAATTTTGCGCACGCCAGCGAACGGCTAAATCTTTCTCAGCCTGCCCTCAGCCTGACGATTAAAGGGCTGGAGGATGCGCTGGGAGGCCCGCTGCTGCAGCGAAGCACGCGTAAGGTCACCCTGACGCAGGAGGGCGAAACCTTTTTACCGATGGCGCGGCAGCTGCTGGCTGACTGGGATAACGTGGAAGAGGCAATGCACCAGTGCTTTACGCTGCAGCGCGGCAAAATCTCGGTCGCGGCCATGCCATCGTTTGCGGCCAACGTCCTGCCGGAGGTGCTGAAAGCGTTTCGCGATCGCCACGCCGGGATCAACGTCACCGTGCATGATGTCATCAACGAACAGGTGATTGAGATGGTGCGGGAAGGGCGGGTCGAGATGGGGATCGCCTTTGAACCGGCGCCGACGCATAACCTGCTGTTCACGCCGCTGGGCCTCGACCGGTTTGTCGCCATTGTGCCGAAAGCGTCCCCCCTTGCGGTGAAAAAACGCCTCTCCTGGAATGAACTGCTGACGCTGGATTTCATTACCCTGCAGCGCCCCTCGGCGGTGCGCCTGATGATGGAAGAGGAGCTGGCCCGTAGCGGCCGCAAGCTGGAGGTGGCGCTGGAGAGCCATCAGCTGGTGACGGTAGGGAGGATGGTCGCCAGCGGGCTGGGCGGCAGTGCCGTACCGGCGCTGTGCGAGGCGCAGATGACATCGCTGGGTGCGGTCTGCCTTCCGCTGGACAGCCCGCCGATAGAAAAGTGTATCGGGGTGATCCATCCGGGGCACACGCAGCTCTCAAAAGCGGCGCATGCCCTGCTGGAAACCCTGAAAGATTTTTATCAGCCCGATCAGGGGGCGAGAAATACCTGCGGCGCGGCTTGAGCCGGGTGTCGGCCAACGTGCACTTGCGCGCCGTACCAGCGCGTCAGCGTATCGGCCTGCAGAACCGCCTCCGGGGTCCCCTGAGCGACCATTTTGCCGTTATGTAACAGCAGGATCCGATCCGCCCACAGCGCCGCCAGATTGAGATCGTGCAGGACCACACAGACATGCAAATGCCCCCGACGGGTCAGGGAAGAGAGCAGGCGCAGCAGATGCTGCTGGTGGTAAAGATCCAGCGCGGACGTGGGTTCATCGAGAAACAGCCAGCCGCGCGGCGCACCGTCGCACCAGAGCTGTGCCAGCGCGCGGGCGAGCTGGACGCGTTGCTGCTCGCCGCCGGAGAGCGCCGCAAACTGCCTGCCCGCCAGCGGTAAACAGCCGGAGATGGCCATCACTTCCTCAATTACTGACGCCTCAGGGCGACGCGTCCACGGCGCACGCCCCATCCCGATCACCGCTTGCACCGGCCAGTCGAATCCGAGCTGCGTACTCTGGCGCATCACCGCCCGGTAGCGGGAGAGTCTGTCCGGCGGCCAGGCTGCAAGCGGCGTTCCCGCCAGACTGCACTGTCCACTTGCGGGTTTGAGATAGCCGGTAAGCAGGCGTAACAAGGTCGATTTCCCGGCACCGTTGGGGCCTATCAGCGCCACCAGTTCGCCCTGAGAGAGGGTCAGCGACACGTCGTCGATCAGCGTCCGTTGCCCGGCGTGAAAGACAATATTTTCCGCACAATAGCGTTCAGCCATGCGCACCTCCGCGACGAAAGATAAGCCACAGGAACCACGGCGCACCGAGAAGACTGGTCAATAAACCGACCGGCATTTCCGCCGGGGCGACCAGGGTACGCGCCAGCGTATCGGCCGCCAGCAACAGTAACGCACCGGCCAGCACCGAGCCGGGGATCACTGCCCGGTGGTCGGCCCCCAGCCACATGCGCACCAGGTGTGGCACCACAAGGCCAACAAAACTGATAACGCCGCTGACGGCCACCGCGGCGGCCACCAGCAGGGCGCTGCACAGCAGCAGGAGCCGCTGCACAACGGCCACCTCCACCCCGAGGTAGTGCGCCTCTTCTTCGCCAAGCTGCAGCAAATTAAGTGCGCCAGCCAGGCGCCAGATAACCAGCACGGTGGGAACCATCAGCGAGCAGACGGCCAGCAGCGTTGACCACTGGGCCTGGCCGAGGCTGCCCATGCCCCAGAGTGAGAGCTGGCGAAGCTGGGCATCATTGCTGAGCCATGACAGCACGCCGACGGCCGCCCCGCACAGGGCATTGATGGCAATCCCCACCAGCAGCAGGCGCGACAGGGAACTGTCACGCTGCCGGCTAAGCAGGAAAATGACGAAAGTCGCGGCCAGCGCGCCGAGAAACGCCGCCAGCATCGGGGCGTACAGCATCACCAGCGCGGGTAGGGAGAGCGGAATAACCACCCACAGCGCGACGGCGAGTGCTGCGCCGCTGCTGATCCCCAGCAGGCCCGGGTCGGCCAGCGGGTTACGAAACAGTCCCTGCATCACGCAGCCCGCCAGCGCCAGCGAACCGCCGATCGCCAGCGCCAGCAGCACGCGGGGCAGGCGGATCGTCAGCCAGATCTGACGCAGCGCGTCGTCGCTGCCGGTCCACAGCAGGCTGACCGGCAGGCGCAACGCGCCCACACCGCTGGCCGCCAGCGTCATGACGGCCAGCAGCGCGGCCAGCAAGCACAATGCCAGTACGGCGCGTCGGGACATCAGGGCAGTTGCTCCGCTTTACGGCGTAACTGCTGGATCGCCTGTGGCGTTCGCACGCTAAAGCCCAGCAGCGCCATATCGTCGATGGCCAGCATCTGCCGGTGACGTCCCGCCGGGGTTTGCGCCAGACCGGGCAGTTGCCATACCGCATCCGCCCCGCCCAGAGCGTTAACGCCGTCCTGCGAAATCACCACCAGGTCGGGCTGACTGGCGATAACCCCTTCCTGAGACAGCGGCTGATAGCGGGTGAAACCCTGCATCGCATTCTGCAGTCCCGCCGCACGGATCGCAGCATCCGCCGCGGTTTGTTGCCCGGCGGCCATCGCGGTCATCCCGCCGTGGTTGAGAATAAACAGCACCCGTTTATTGAGCGGTGACGCAGGAAGCGCCGACAGCGCCTGACGCAGCGTGTTGCGCAGGGTTTTCCCTTCGGCCTCGCGGTGTGTCGCTTCAGCGATAACCCGAACCTTTTCATCGATAACGCTCAGATCATTGCCTGCCGGAACGGTGATCACCCTGACGTGGCTCTGCGCTACCTGTTTTAACGCCAGAGACGGCTGTGCCTGCGCACTGGCCAGCACCAGCGTGGGGCGCATGGACAAAATGCCTTCGGCATTCAGCTGGCGCAAATAGCCCACGTCCGGCAGCGCGTTCGCCGCCTGTGGCCACTGGCTGGTGCTGTCGCGTGCCACCAGCGAAGACGCCGCGCCGAGTGCATAGACAATCTCGGTAACGTCGCCGCCGAGCGCGACGATTTTCGCCTGCGGCGCAGCAAATGCCAGCAGCGGCAGGGCGCTGATCAGGGCAAGCCATTTTTTCATGCGGCCAGCCCTTTTGCCGTTAAGGCGTCGATCTGGCTGCGCCACTGGCTCTGCTCGGGTTCGCCTTCGCTCCGCTGGCCGTACAGCTGGGCAATCTGCGTGCCGTCGGCGGCAAACAGCTCCAGGCTGGTGACATGTCCGTCAGCCGTCGGTTTGCGCGTGACCCAGGATTCGGCGATGGCGCCTTCCAGCAGATGCAGGGTGAAGGCCGGGTTGAAGATGTTCAGCCAGCCCTTCATGGGCATCAGCTTTTCCACCACGCCGGTGAAGATCTGCACGCAGCCGCGATTGCCGACGAAAATCATGATTTCGTTCCCGTCCTGGCGCGCCGTCTCCAGCAGTTGGGTCAGCGCGGTGTTGTCGACCCTGCAGGCCAGATCGTCACCCACCAGGCGAAACGCCTGCTGCCGGCTGAGGTTATGGCGCTTGAGCAGGCTGAAGAACTGATGCACGTCGGTCATGGCGCGCCACTCAGTGTCCACGAGCGAGGCGTCCGGGTTTTCAGCGTGAGCCGGGACATCGGCCGTTTTCAACGCCAGTGGCGGATTCCCGGCAAAGATAAAGCGGGTGAGCAGGTCGCCCCAGGCGGTGAGGTCGGTGTTATCCGTGGCGTAAACCTTCAGCAGGGCGTCGCCCTGGTGGTCGAAGAACTGAATGCTCTGTCGCTCGCCACGGGCGGTGGCCTCGCTGATGTGAAATACGCTCGCCCACTGGTTAAGGAACAGGCGCAGATCCAGCGCGCGCGGGTTGAGGATCAGCCCGGCGTGGCCGCTCAGGTGTTGATGGGTAAAGGCGCCGACCTGCTCGTGAACGGCGTAGTCGTTGCGGCAGATGCATTTGGTTTCGCCCACCGCTTCCAGCGCGGCCAGGATCTCGCGGACGTCACCGCGCAGGCGCCAGGCGTCATGACCCACACGGGCGAAGGTCAGCTCGGCTTCGCTGATGTTCATTAAACCTGCGATGTCGCGCGCGTACTTACCCGGATTGTCTTCTTTTAGCTCAAGCCAGCGTGTGTAGTGATTCATTGTCTTTTCCTCTCAAAGCATTGCCCCGGCCAGCCGGGGCGGGGATTACCACTGATAACTGACGAAAATCTTCCCGTTTCGGCCATCCTGCGGAATGCCCTGTGGCGACCAGTATTCTTTGTCGAAGGCGTTGCCCAGCACCAGCGTCGTGGTGACGCCTTTAAGCTGCGCCTGGCCGGTGTAGCTCACGTAGAAATCGTTGACCGCATAGCCGGGCTGCTCGCTGTAGCTGCTGCTGATGTGCGTTGAGCGATCGACAAAGGTGCCGATCCAGCCGACGGAGAAGCCGCTTTGTGCCAGCGGAACATCCAGCTTACTGGTGACGGTATCCGGGTTGATGCTGGAGATGTACTCGCCCGTGTCGGTATCTTTTCCGCGCGTGCGGTTATAGGCGAGGTCGAGGTTGAACAGGTCGGCGGAGTATTTTGCCATCACGTCCCAGCCCCAGATTTTGGCGTTCGGGACGTTATACGACATGGTGGTCGCCGCCGCAAAATTGACGGTGGTGGAGATGTAGTCTTTGGCGTTGGTATCGAAATAGCTGGCTTTAAACTCCAGCGCATCGTTGGCCAGCATCAGATCATCAAAGCGCAGACCAAAACCATACTCCTGCGTTTCGTTGGTTTCCGGGCGCAGATTCGGGTTTGGCACCCAGTAGTTGGTATAGAAGCGGCCGATGGAGAAGTGTTTGGCATCGTTGTACATTTCGCCCATGGTCGGTGCACGAAACGCCTGCGCGTAAGAGCCGAACAGCATCAGCCAGTCGGTCGGGCTGACGGTTAACCCGGCGCGGGAGGACCACTTATCGGCATCCACATCCTTGTAGCCGTCGCTGCTGCCGCGGTAGTTGTCATAGCGTGTGCCGCCCAGAAGGGTAACGGGCAGGTCACGCAGGGTGATTTCATCCTGCAGCCAGCCGGAGCTGAAATCGATTTGCGCCTGCGGGAAGCCCGTCGTTGCGCCGCCCGGGCGTTGCTCCTGACGATAATACTCACCGCCGTAGGTCAGCAGATGTGACGCAAAGGAATCGCTGAACAGACGGGTGCGGTTCTCCACTTTGCCACCTTTGGTGGTCTGTTTACGAAACTCACCGCTGCCGTCGATATTCTGGGCGTTGATGCGCGCTTCGGACCAGTAGATTTTCGCGTCGGCGTTCAGCCAGTCGTTACCCTGTGGAGCAAGGTGATAGCCGAGCTGTGCGTCACGCTGGATGGTGGAGCGGTCGGTCAGCGGGTTACTGCTGCTGTCTGCTGCACTGGTTTGCGGGTTTTTCGGCTCCTGTGCGGCGTTATTGTAATAGCGCAGGGAGCCGCTCAGGCTCTGGGCCGCGTCGATTTTCCAGCTGCCCTTCGCCAGCATGTTCTGAATGGATTCGTCGTTCGGGGCGGTTGTACCGTCACTCTGGCGCAGATCGCCGCGATCCCGGCTCGACCAGGAGACCAGCCCGTCCAGGGTATCGGTGCGGCCATAGGCGCTGGCCCCCATGCCGATGCTGTGATCGCCCGTCGCACCGGTAGCGAACACCCGGTAGCCGCTATTTTTACCCGGCTCCAGCAGATCTTTGGCATCGACGGTGTCATAGGCAATCACACCGCCCAGCGCGCCGCTGCCGTACAGCAGGGCCGACGGACCGCGCACCACTTCGATACGTTTAATCAGTGCTGGATCGAGGAAGGTGCTGTTCAGGTGGCCGGTGTCGGTGCCCTGGCGCACGCCGTCAACCAGTACCAGCACGCCGCGACGGTCATAACCGCGCAGGTTAACGTCCTGGCCGTTGGTACGTCCGGTGCCATCGAGCGTCAGGCCGGGGACGTTACGCAGCAGGTCCGCCGCCGAGCTGGCGGTCTGTTTATCCGGTGTGCTGGCGTCAATCACGCTTACCATCATGGGCGCTTCGAAGGCGCTACGGGCGTTACCCGTGGCGGTTACGGTCATTTCATCTGTGGTAGCAAACGCGACGCCCGGCAGGGTGCTGACAATCGCCAGCGCCAGCAGTGACGGACGTAAAGGCGCGGAAGGCAGATGTGGCATAGCAACTCTCCATTAAGAATTGAAAGCGCTGGCTGCCTGGGGGGTCACCTGGGTGGCTGGCGGAGTTTTTGTGTTGTTTATTTTGTGAGGATCAATTTTCCGGCATGGGTCTGACGCAACAGGTAGTACTGACCGTCATGCTCGATAATGACCCGTCCCTCGTCGCCCAGCAGGGTTTTGCTGTCAACGCGACGCCCGGCGGGGGCGGGTGCTGTGTCTGTTTTTGGCGGCGTTGCCGCAGTGTTATCCGTACGTGACATAATGTTTATAAATAACAATCAATGTAACAATGATAATCATTATCAATAAACTGCAAATTCGCGGCAAGCGTTTTTGTGAAAAAAGGGTGAGAGGATCAAATTTGTGCAATGAAACGCCCGGTGGCGGCTACGCCTTACCGGGCCTACAACGGCACGTATCGTAGGTCGGGTAAGCGCAGCGCCACCCGACAATAACATCAGAAGCGCGTATCTACCGCAGACGCCAGCTTTTCCAGCAACAGTTCGCTGTCTTCCCAGCTCAGGCACGGGTCGGTGATCGACTGGCCGTAAACCAGCGGCTGACCGGCCACGATCTTCTGCGTCCCTTCCTTGAGGAAACTTTCGGCCATAATGCCCGCAACGGCGCTTGAACCGCTGCGGATCTGCTGGCAGATCTCATCGCAGACATCCAGCTGGCGACGGTGCTGTTTCTGACAGTTACCGTGGCTGAAGTCCACCACCAGATGTTCCGGCAGATCGAACTCGGCCAGCGTTTCACAGGCCGCGGCAATATCCCCGGCGTGATAGTTCGGTTTCTTCCCGCCGCGCATAATGATATGCCCGTACGGGTTACCGCTGGTCTGGTAGATGGTCATCTGGCCGCTCTTATCCGGCGAGAGGAACATGTGGCTGGCACGCGCAGCGCGGATCGCATCGACCGCAATCCGGGTGTTGCCGTCGGTTCCGTTTTTAAACCCGACCGGGCAGGAGAGGGCAGAGGCCATTTCACGGTGGATCTGGCTTTCGGTGGTCCGTGCGCCAATCGCGCCCCAGCTGATCAGATCGGCGATAAACTGGCCGGTCACCATATCGAGGAACTCGGTTGCCGTGGGAACGCCCAGCTCGTTCACCTGCAGAAGCAGCTTACGCGCCAGCTCAATCCCGTGGTTAACGCGATAGCTGCCGTTGAGATCGGGGTCTGAAATTAATCCCTTCCAGCCCACCACGGTACGGGGTTTTTCAAAGTAGGTCCGCATCACGATCTCAAGGCGATGCTGGTGTTGTTCCCGCAGTCCCTGTAGCCGTTTTGCATAATCCATTGCCGCGTCCAGATCATGGATCGAGCACGGGCCAATCACCACCAGAAGACGTTTGTCTTCACCATTGAGGATTTTTTCTATACGTCGGCGCGAGGCCGTAACATGCTCCGCAACGCCTGCGGAAAGAGGATGCCGCTGTGCCAGTTCAGCCGGTGTGACCAGGCTGTCAATGCGCGCTGTGCGGAGTTCGTCGGTTTTATTCATGGAATGTCTCAGAAATTTTGTGCTTCATCGGCAGACTACCGGGAAGTGATGGGCATCACCTTAAACCAATCCCTGCTGATTTCAAGTTCGGGGCGGCTCCGCCCCGAGGATGTGGATGATGATACCCGAATCTGAGCTAATGTACTAGCATATTAGTACATGCGGCGATTGAGACCCATGATGTCGAGAATTTTGGTGGCGATCTCTTCGACCGAATAGTTGGTGCTGTTGAGCCATGGGATCTGGTTTTTGCGGTACAACGCTTCCACTTCGGAGACTTCCATTCGGCACTGGCGCATGGAGGCGTAGCGGCTGTTCTCGCGTCGCTCTTCGCGGATCGCCGCCAGCCGTTCCGGATTGATGGTCAGACCGAACAGCTTGTGCTGCAGCGGCTTCAGGGCAGCAGGCAGCACCAGATTATCCATATCATCGGCAATGAACGGGTAGTTAGCGGCACGAATACCAAACTGCATCGCCAGGTAGAGGCTGGTTGGGGTTTTACCGCAGCGCGAGACGCCCAGCAAAATGACCTGCGCCTGGTCGAGGTTACGCAGCGAGATCCCGTCGTCGTGCGCCAGGGTGTAGTCAATGGCGGCGATACGCGCATCGTATTTGGTCAGGTTGCCGGGGTTCAGCCCGTGGGTTCGGTGCGCGATGGGGGTCGGGTCGAGTTTCAGCTCGCTCTGCAGCGGGGCCACCAGCGCCTGAACGATATCCTGGCAAAACCCTTCACTCTGCAGAATGATGCTGCGAATTTCCGGGATCACAATGGAGTAGAAGACCAGCGGGCGCACGCCGGTCTGCTGGTAAATGGCGTCAATCTGATCCTTGACCGCCCGCGCGCGGCTCTCATTTTCCACAAACGGCAGCGTGATGCTGTTAATCGAAACGGGGAACTGCGACATCACCGCGTGCCCCAGCACCTCGGCGGTAATCGCCGTACCATCAGAAATATAAAAAACGTGGCGATCGACAGCATTATCCATTTTATCCACCCTGAATATCGGACCTAATTGTCTGAAAGCATAAATTAAAAAAGTTAATTGCACAGCAAAGAACTTGTCCTAATTATAAATGGAACGGTGTTTTTGATTTTCCTGAAAAGTGGATTTCATTTTTCAAATAGCGACTTCATTTTTGTGGTTTTTGGCTGAATATATAGGAATCATCGGGTTATCGGATGGTGGGAAAGTATCCGAAAAGTTGAAAATTTAAATTGCTTACACGATTCACCGTTTTTTTAGCGCTAATAATTATGCCAGTATAAATACGTAGTCAGGTGTTTCTTACTCCGATCAAATATCACAAAAGGATTGTTTCGATGTCCAACAATGGCTCGTCACCGCTGGTGCTTTGGTATAACCAACTCGGCATGAATGATGTAGACAGAGTTGGGGGCAAAAATGCCTCCCTGGGTGAAATGATTACAAATCTGTCCGGTATGGGTGTCTCCGTACCAAACGGGTTTGCCACAACCGCCGATGCGTTTAACCTGTTTTTAGACCAGAGCGGTGTAAACCAGCGCATTTACGACCTGCTGGATAAAACGGATATTGATGACGTTACCGAGCTTGCCAAAGCCGGGGCGCAGATCCGCCAGTGGATTATCGACACACCTTTCCAGCCGGAACTGGAAAAAGCCATTCACGACGCGTACAACCAGCTCTCCGCTGATGATGCGCAGGCCTCTTTCGCCGTGCGCTCCTCTGCAACCGCAGAAGACATGCCGGATGCTTCGTTCGCCGGGCAGCAGGAGACCTTCCTGAACGTCCAGGGGTACGATGCGGTGCTGGTGGCGGTGAAACACGTGTTCGCCTCCCTGTTTAACGATCGCGCCATCTCCTATCGCGTACACCAGGGCTATGACCATCGCGGCGTGGCGCTCTCCGCGGGCGTACAGCGTATGGTGCGTTCCGACGTGGGCTCTTCCGGCGTGATGTTCTCCATCGATACCGAATCCGGCTTCGACCAGGTGGTGTTCATCACCTCCGCGTGGGGTCTGGGTGAAATGGTGGTGCAGGGGGCCGTGAACCCTGACGAATTCTACGTCCACAAACCGACGCTTGCCGCTAACCGTCCGGCGGTGGTTCGCCGCACCATGGGCTCGAAAAAAATCCGCATGATCTATGCCCCGACCCAGGAGCATGGTAAGCAGGTGAAAATTGAAGATGTACCGCAGGAGCTGCGCGACCGCTTCTCCCTGACCGACGCCGAAGTGCAGGAGCTGGCGAAGCAGGCGGTGCAGATTGAAAAACACTACGGCCGTCCAATGGACATCGAGTGGGCCAAAGACGGGAACACCGGCAAGCTGTTCATCGTCCAGGCGCGTCCGGAAACCGTTCGCTCCCGTGGTCAGGTCATGGAGCGTTATACCCTTCACGCACAGGGCAAAGTCGTGGCGGAAGGCCGCGCGATTGGTCACCGCATTGGTGCCGGTCCGGTGAAAGTGATCCACGATATCAGCGAGATGAACCGCATTCAGCCGGGCGACGTGCTGGTAACCGACATGACCGACCCGGACTGGGAACCGATCATGAAGAAAGCCGCGGCTATCGTCACCAACCGTGGCGGCCGTACCTGTCACGCGGCGATCATCGCCCGCGAGCTGGGGATCCCGGCGGTTGTCGGCTGCGGTGACGCAACCGAACGCATGAAGGACGGGCAGAATGTGACCGTCTCCTGTGCCGAAGGGGATACCGGCTACGTGTATGCCGACATCCTCGACTTCAGCGTGAAAAGCTCCAGCGTCGATACCATGCCGGACCTGCCGCTGAAGATCATGATGAACGTCGGTAACCCGGACCGCGCGTTTGACTTCGCCTGCCTGCCGAACGAAGGCGTGGGCCTGGCGCGTCTGGAATTTATCATCAACCGTATGATTGGCGTTCACCCGCGCGCGCTGCTGGAGTTTGACGACCAGGACGCAAAGCTGCAGAACGAAATTCGCGAGATGATGAAAGGCTACGACTCGCCGAAAGAGTTCTACGTCGGCCGTCTGACCGAAGGGATCGCGACGCTCGGTGCGGCGTTTTATCCGAAGCGCGTGATTGTGCGTCTGTCGGACTTTAAGTCTAACGAATACGCCAACCTGGTGGGCGGTGAGCGTTACGAGCCGGAAGAAGAGAACCCGATGCTGGGCTTCCGTGGGGCCGGACGTTATGTCTCCGACAGCTTCCGCGACTGCTTCGCGCTGGAGTGTGAAGCGGTAAAACGCGTGCGCAACGACATGGGGCTGACCAACGTTGAGATCATGATCCCGTTTGTACGCACCGTGGATCAGGCGAAAGCGGTGGTGGATGAGCTGGCGCGCCAGGGTCTGAAGCGCGGCGAGAACGGGCTGAAGATCATCATGATGTGTGAGATCCCGTCCAACGCTCTGCTGGCAGAGCAATTCCTGGAGCACTTCGACGGCTTCTCTATCGGCTCTAACGACATGACGCAGCTGACGCTGGGTCTGGACCGTGACTCCGGCGTGGTCTCTGAGCTGTTCGATGAGCGCAACGAGGCGGTGAAAGCCCTGCTGTCGATGTCCATCCGTGCGGCGAAGAAACAGGGTAAATACGTCGGGATTTGTGGTCAGGGCCCATCTGACCATGAAGACTTCGCGGCCTGGCTGATGGAAGAGGGGATCGACAGTCTTTCCCTCAACCCGGATACCGTGGTGCAAACCTGGCTGAGTCTGGCTGAACTGAATAAGTAACGTCATCCGTATCTGAAAAGGCGAGGGAAATAATCCTCGCCTTTTTTATTTCCGCTTATATTTGCTCCCCATCACAAATAAAGTAAAAAACCAAATATCATAATTTGTCTGTTAGTTTAGACAATTGTTAGCGCGCAAAGCGTTGCTAATACTTGAGCCTTACCGCGCAAATCAACAGGATTTTGCGCAACTGGTTGAAATACGTTTTAACCTGATAAAAAGGCAAATAACAAATGACAATCTCCTCTGTACTGCGTACCAAAGATAAAATAGGTTATGGCTTAGGTGATATGGCCAGTGCGCTGGTCTGGCAAACAGCGACGTTATTTCTTGCTTATTTCTATACAGACGTTTTCGGTTTACCTGCGGCCATTATGGGCACCATGTTTTTAGTGGTGCGCGTGGTCGACGCCTTTATTGATCCCTGTATAGGCGCGCTGGTGGATCGCACCCAAACGCGTCACGGTCGTTTCCGTCCATGGCTGCTCTGGTTTGCCATTCCGTTTGGCGTAAGTTGCCTCATTACGTTCTACGTTCCCGACGTCGGGCCCACGGCGAAAATCGTGTATGCCTGCGTGACCTACGGGATTTTAAGCCTCATCTATTCCGCGATTAACGTCCCTTACTGCGCCATGCCGGGCGCACTGACGCTGGATCCGCGCGAGCGTCATTCGCTGCAGTCGTGGCGTTTTGGCCTGTCGTTTATCGGCGGGTTGATTGTGACGGTTATCGCGTTGCCGCTGGTCTCGCATCTAGGGCAGGGCAACGTACAGAAAGGCTATTTCTATGCCATGAGCCTGATGGGATTGCTGGGGATTATTTTATTCTTCTGCTGTTTCCTGATGACCCGCGAGCGCTATTCTCCGCGTAATGACACCTCTGGCTCCATGCTCACCGATTTAAAACTGCTGGCCGGGAACAGCCAGTGGCGAATTGTGTTCCTGTTTAATATTTTGCTGTTAACGGCCGTCGTGACGCGCGGTTCTGCCACGATGTATTACGTGAATTATGTGCTGTTGCGCCCGGAACTGGTCTTTGCCTTTATCGTCTCCGGGATGGTGGCCTCCTTAAGTGGCGCATTATTATCCGAACGGCTGCTGGGGAAATTTGACCGCGTGCGCGCCTATCAGTGGACCATTATTTCCTTCGTGATTTTCGGGGCGCTGATCTTCTTCCTGCCGCCTTCACAGGTCTGGCTGATTTTCGGCCTCAATATTGTCTTTAGCTTCATCCAGAACCTGACCACGCCGCTACAGTGGACCATGTTCTCCGATGTGGTCGACTACGAAGAGCACCGCAGCGGCCGTCGGCTTGATGGTCTGGTCTTCTCCACCGCGCTGTTTGCCATCAAGTTTGGTCTGGCGCTGGGCGGAGCGGTGGTGGGTTGGGTGCTCGGGATGGTGGATTACGCGCCAGGCCAGGCAACCCAGGCGCCGCACGTACTCACGACCATTAACGCACTGTTTACCCTTATTCCGTGCGTGCTGTTCCTCTGCATGGTCGCACTGCTTGCCATCTACAAACTCAACAGCCGGCTGGTGGATACCATCGCCCGCGAACTGGCCAGCAAGCGTGACGTGCGGCCAGAAGCAGGGCAACTCAGCCCGGCTGCCCCTTCCGCCCTACAGGAGTAAAACATGACTGCAATCTATAAGGACGCGGGACGTCCCGTGCACGAGCGCGTCGCCGACTTACTGGCACGCATGACCCCGGAAGAGAAATTTGCCCAGATGCACGCGTACTGGCTGATCCTCGATGAAAACGGCAACCACCGTGAACGCAGCGATTTGAGTGATGAATTCGCGGGGGTGAGTGAACAGGCCTCGCTCAGCGAACGACTGAAGCTGGGCGTCGGGCAGATCACCCGTCCGCTGGGCACCCATATCGTTGATGCGCAAACCGGCGTGCGCGCCGCCAACCGTCTGCAGCGCATGATGATGGAAGAGACGCGGCTTGGCATTCCGGCGCTGTTCCATGAGGAGTGTCTGGTGGGGTTGTTGTGCAAAGATGCGACGCTGTTCCCGTCCTCGCTGAACTACGGTTCAACCTGGGATCCGGCCCTGGTGCAGCAGGCAGCAGAGCAGATAGGTAAAGAAGCGCGCTCTGTGGGCTGTCAGCAGGGGCTGGCCCCGGTACTGGATGTCTCCCGCGATGTGCGCTGGGGGCGCACGGAAGAGACCTTTGGCGAAGATCCCTGGCTGGTGGGGGTGATGGCCACGGCCTACGTTAAAGGGCTGCAGGGCGATAAACGCGATCTGCTGGCCACGCTTAAGCACTATGTGGGCCACTCGTTCAGCGAGGGGGCGCGCAACCATGCCCCGGTTCATCTGGGCTTTAGCGAGCTGAATGATACCTTCCTGCTGCCATTTGAAATGGCAGTGAAGCTGGCCAATGCCGGGTCGGTGATGCCAGCCTACCACGATATCGACAATCAGCCGGGGCACAGCGACCACTTCCTGCTGACCACCGTCCTGCGCGAACAGTGGGGCTTTGACGGGATCGTTGTGGCGGACTATGGCGGCGTCAGCCTGCTGCATCAGCATCACGGGGTCTCGCATGATGCGACCGAATCCGCCGCACTGGCCTTTAACGCCGGGCTTGATGTTGAGCTGCCGAAAGATGACTGCGCCCGCCATCTGGCCGAGGCCGTCGGGCGTGGTCTGATCTCCATGGCAAAAGTGGACGAAATTGTAGGACGCGTGCTGACCGAAAAATTCCGTCTCGGCCTGTTTGAAAACCCGTATGCCGATGAACGCGGCATTGATTTGCAAAATGAGACCACCCGGCAGGTTGCACGTGAGGTGGCGACCCGCTCGCTGACGTTGCTGGAGAATAACGGCATTTTGCCTCTCGGCGGCAAACCCCGCGTGGCGGTGGTGGGACCCACGGCGGACGATCCGCTGGCGTTGCTCAGCGGCTACAGCTTCCCGGTGCATTTAATTATCAGCGATATGGTTGACGAAACCTCGCAGGTGACGACCCCGCGCGCGGCGCTGGAGCACTATCTGGGCGCGTCGAACGTGCGTTACGCCAAAGGGTGTCACATCATTGAAAAACGGATGGCGGGTGCGCCGGTCTTCCCGGGTGACAGCGGGGGCAAACCGATGCAGCAGTCGCCGGTGTCGCAAAGTACCGCGCTGATCCCCGAAGCCGTGAACGCCGCGCAGGAGAGCGACGTGGTGGTGGCCTGCGTCGGCGACCTCGCCGGTTTGTTCCAGAGCGGCACAGTAGGGGAAGGATCCGATACCGATTCCCTGAACCTGCCTGGCGTTCAGCAACAGTTGCTGGACGCCCTGGTCGCCACGGGCAAACCGGTGATTGTGGTGATGACCGGCGGGCGGCCGTACAACCTTCAGGGGCTGGAAGATAAGGTCGCGGCGCTGATGATGGCCTGGGCGCCTGGGCAGGAAGGGGGCTGGGCGATTGCCGATGTGTTAACCGGCCGCGCGGAGCCGCAGGGACGTCTGGTGGTGAGCGTGCCGAAAAGTGCGGGCGCCATGCCGTACTACTACAACCACAAGCTGAAAAGCGGCGGCACGCCATTCGCGTTCCACTTTGGCTCCCGCTATCCCTTTGGTTTTGGTCTTGGCTGGACGCAATTTAACTGGGGCGCAGCACGTCTCGCGCAAAACAGCGTACCGGTGGACGGCGAGGTGGTGCTGAGTATTGACGTCACCAACCGCGGTGAACGCAGCGGCAGCGAGGTGGTGCAGGTGTACGTCCGGGATCAGGTTGCCACGCAGGTGCGGCCGCTTCAGGAGCTGAAAGCGTTCCAGCGCGTGGCGCTCGCGCCGGGCGAAACGGCCACGCTCACCTTTACGCTGCCCGTGGAGATGTTCAACTTCACCCGTCGGGACGGCAAACGCATTGTTGAGCCGGGCGAGTTTGAGCTGCAGGTGGGGGCATCGTCGGCGGATATTCGCGACGTGGTGACGGTCAATGTGACGGGAGAGACGCGGGTGCTGCCTGCTGAATGGCGCATGCTAAGCACCTGTCAGGTTCAGCACGCGTAGTCAGGATAAAAAAAAGCCCATCGTGGGAGATGGGCAAAGACTACACACAGCAATTCGTTGTTTCACTCAGGGGATTTCCATGCTTATAAATCAAGGTGTTGATTTATAACCGTGAGCTAATAGTAGGCATGCCAGCCCTGAGCGTCGATCAGATTCGTCTCAATAGTTAAAGAGAAGTAAAGATTTCTTGAGGTGAATAGCGGACTTAGAGCAAAAAAGGCGGGTCGGACCAGTGTGTAGCGAATAAATAGTTTAGCAACGTTTAAGTATTGCAGGGGGGAATGTAGGCCGGGTAAGCGTCAGCGCCACCCGGCAACCCCTTTTACTGCGTGTTCTTCTCTTCCAGCTCTTCGAGTTCGCTCAAAATCACATCCGGGTCAGTTCCCGGCGGTGGTACTTCGTGTACCCAGGCGGAGAAGAGACGCCAGGTGACGGCAAGCAGCACCGGTCCAATAAACAGACCGATCATCCCAAAGGCGATTAACCCGCCAATGACGCCGGAGAGGATCAGGATCAGCGGCAGGTCCGCGCCCATGCGGATGAGGATGGGACGAATCACGTTATCCATGGTGCCGACCACACAGCTCCAGACCAGCAGAACAGTTCCCCACGTGGTATCCCCCGTCCAGTAAAGCCAGATGATGCTGGGGACCAGCACCAGCAACGGACCCAGTTGCGCAAGACAGGTCATCAGCATCACCACCGTAAAGACGGTGGCGTACGGCACGCCAGAAATGGCCAGGCCAATACCGCCCAGCACCGCCTGCACCAGCGCCGTGACGACCACGCCAAGCGCAACCGCCCGCACGGCCTGCGCCGCCAGCAGAACCGCAGCATCGCCGCGTTTGCCGGCCAGTCGGGTGGCGAAATGGCGAACGCCCAACGCTACCTGCTCACCGCGCCAGTAGAGCAGGGCGCTGAAGACCAGCATCAGCGCACAGTGCATCATAAAGCGGCCAATATGGGCCGCCTGACCCACAAACCAGGTGGTGGTGGTGCCAATATACGGACGTACTTTTGCCATCAGCGCGCTGCCGCCCATCTCCAGCAGGCTGTGCCAGCCGCTGTAAAGTTTGGCGCCTACCACCGGAATGCTGTTCAGCCAGGCGAGATCCGGTAGCGTTAAATCACCGCTGGTAACGGCGCGAATCACCGGGCCACTGGAATCGACAAGACTGTTCACCAGCAGCGCAATTGGAATAATAAACAGCAGGAACAGCAGCAGCGTCATGACCAGTACCGCCAGACCGCGGCGGCCAAACAGCAGTTTTTGCAAACGTAACAGCACCGGCCAGGTCGCCACGACCACCGTCGCGGCCCAGGCGAAGCCAAGTATGAAAGGTTGAACAATCCACAGACACGCAATAATCATGAGGGCCAGAAACAGCACCGACAGCATAATTTGCGCAACATCCCTGGGCTGGCGAAGATTGACCATAAATGAAACTTTCCTTAATAAACACCAGCGAGGCTGGCGGGAACGGATAACCGCGTCTCTCTAATCATTAATGATATCAGCGATTTTTGACAGGCGGATTTTGCCCGTAATTCAGCGAAGCACATAAGAAAAAAATGTGATAAAACTTTCCAGACACAACGCAAACGGTTTCATCCCACTCTAATTAGGGTCGACAGTCATGATCCCACAGATTTCTCAAGCACCTGGCGTCGTTCAGCTGGTGCTTAATTTTTTGCAGGCACTGGAGCAACAGGGTTTTACAGGTGATACCGCCACGAACTATGCCGACAGGCTGACGATGGCGACCGATAACAGTATTTACCAGCTTCTTCCCGATGCAGTCGTCTTTCCGCGCTCAACGGCCGATGTGGCGCTTATCGCCCGGCTGGCGACCCAGGAACGTTTTAGCGCTCTGGTGTTCACCCCGCGTGGCGGTGGCACCGGGACAAATGGCCAGGCGCTGAACCAGGGCATCATCATAGATATGTCGCGCTATATGAACCGCATCATCGAGATCAATCCTGAAGAGGGATGGGTGCGTGTCGAAGCGGGCGTCATCAAAGATCAGCTCAACCAGTATCTCAAACCTTACGGCTACTTCTTCGCGCCGGAGCTTTCCACCAGCAACCGGGCGACCATCGGCGGGATGATCAACACCGATGCCTCCGGGCAGGGCTCGCTGGTCTACGGAAAAACCTCCGATCACGTTCTGGGCGTACGCGCGGTGCTGCTGGGCGGCGATATCCTGGATACCCAGCCCATGCCGGTCGAGCTGGCGGAAACGCTGGGTAAAGAGAATACCGCAAGCGGGCGCATCTATCGCACCGTGCTGGAACGCTGTCGCGATAACCGCCAGCTGATCCTGGACAAATTCCCCAAACTGAACCGTTTCCTGACCGGTTACGACCTGCGGCATGTCTTTAACGACGAACTGACCCAGTTTGATTTGACCCGCGTGCTGACCGGCTCCGAAGGGACGCTGGCGTTTATTACCGAGGCGCGGCTGGATATCACCCGGTTGCCGAAGGTTCGCCGCCTGGTGAACGTCAAATATGACTCCTTTGATTCCGCGCTGCGTAATGCCCCGTTTATGGTTGAGGCGCAGGCGCTGTCGGTGGAGACCGTCGACTCGAAGGTGCTTAATCTGGCGCGGGAAGATATCGTCTGGCACTCCGTACGGGAGCTGATTACCGATGTGCCGGATAAAGAGATGCTCGGGCTTAACATTGTTGAATTTGCCGGAGACGATGCAGAGCTTATCGACAGCCAGGTGACCACGCTCTGTCAGCGGCTGGACGAACTGATTGCTCAGGGCGAAGGTGGCGTCATTGGCTGGCAGCTCTGTAACGATCTGGCCGGCATTGAGCGTATCTACGCGATGCGTAAAAAAGCGGTGGGGCTGCTCGGCAATGCCAAAGGTGCCGCTAAGCCGATTCCGTTTGCCGAAGATACCTGTGTCCCCCCTGAGCATCTGGCGGATTATATTGTTGAATTCCGTGCCCTGCTGGACAGTCATGGCCTGAGCTATGGCATGTTCGGCCATGTTGATGCCGGGGTGCTGCACGTGCGTCCGGCGCTGGACATGTGCGACCCGCAGCAGGAGATCCTGATGAAACAGATCTCCGATGAGGTGGTGGCGTTAACCGCGAAATATGGCGGCCTGCTGTGGGGTGAACACGGAAAAGGGTTCCGCGCCGAGTACAGTCCGGCGTTCTTCGGTGAACAGCTCTTCGGTGAGCTGCGCAAGGTCAAAGCGGCGTTTGACCCCAATAACCGTCTCAATCCGGGGAAAATTTGCCCCCCCGAAGGGATTGATGCGCCGATGCTGCAGGTGGATGCCGTCAAGCGCGGCACCTACGACAGACAAATCCCGATTGCCGTGCGCGCGTCCTGGCGCGGGGCGCTGGAGTGTAACGGCAACGGCCTGTGCTTTAACTTCGACGTGAAAAGCCCGATGTGCCCGTCGATGAAAATTACCAGCAACCGCATCCATTCGCCAAAAGGGCGGGCGACGCTGGTGCGGGAATGGCTGCGTCTGCTGGCCGACCGCGGGGTGGATCCCCTCAAGCTGGAGCAGGAGTTGCCGGAAAAACGGGCCAGCCTGCGATCCCTGATTGAGCGCACCCGCAACAGCTGGCATGCGAATAAGGGCGAGTATGATTTCTCCCATGAGGTGAAAGAGGCGATGTCCGGCTGCCTGGCCTGTAAAGCCTGTTCGACCCAGTGCCCGATTAAGATCGACGTGCCGGAGTTCCGTTCACGCTTCCTGCAGCTCTACCACACGCGCTATCTGCGCCCGATGCGCGACCATCTGGTGGCAACGGTGGAGAGCTATGCCCCGCTGATGGCGCGGGCGCCGAAGACCTTCAACTTCTTTATTAATCAGCCGCTGGTACGCAAGCTTTCCGAAAAACATATCGGGATGGTGGATCTGCCGCTGCTTTCGGTACCGTCGCTGCAGCGTCAGCTGGTGGGACACCGCTCGGCAAACATGACCCTGGAGCAGCTTGAGGCGCTAAGCCCTGAGCAAAAAGCGAAGGTGGTGCTGGTGGTGCAGGATCCCTTTACCAGCTACTACGATGCGCAGGTGGTGGCCGATTTCGTCCGCCTGGCGGAAAAGCTGGGATACCAGCCGGTAGTCCTGCCGTTCTCACCCAACGGTAAGGCGCAACACATTAAAGGCTTCCTCAACCGCTTCGCGAAAACGGCGCAAAAAACGTCTGATTTCCTCAACCGGGTCGCCGAGCTGGGGATGCCGATGGTGGGTGTCGATCCGGCACTGGTGCTCTGCTATCGCGATGAATACACGCAGACGCTGGGCGATAAACGCGGTGATTTCCACGTAATGCTGGTACATGAGTGGCTGCCGGCCGCCCTGGAGCAGACCACCGCCATGGAGGTCAGCGGTGAGTCGTGGTACCTGTTTGGCCACTGTACCGAGGTCACCGCGCTGCCAGGGGCACCTGCGCAATGGGCCTCTATCTTTGCCCGTTTCGGCGCGAAGCTTGAGAGCGTCAGCGTTGGCTGCTGCGGCATGGCGGGCACCTACGGGCATGAAGTCAAGAATCACGCCAACTCGCTCGGTATCTACGAGCTGTCGTGGCATCAGGCGATGCAGCGTTTGCCAAGAAACCGCTGCCTGGCAACAGGCTACTCCTGTCGAAGCCAGGTGAAACGGGTAGAGGGTAACGGCGTACGCCACCCATTACAGGCTTTACTGGAGATTATCGGATGATCTGGAAACGTGCCGTCACGCTACAGGCGTTAAACGCCATGGGCGAGGGGAATATGGTCGGGTTGCTGGATATCCGGTTCATCCGTATCGGCGAGGACGACCTGGAGGCCACCATGCCTGTCGATCATCGCACGCATCAGCCGTTTGGCCTGCTGCATGGCGGTGCGTCCGTGGTGCTGGCCGAAACGCTGGGCTCGGTGGCGGGCTATCTGTGTACCGAAGGGGAGCAAAAGGTGGTCGGTCTGGAGGTGAACGCCAACCATATTCGCTCGGTGCGTAGCGGACGCGTGCGCGGTATTTGCCGCGCGCTGCATGCCGGTAGCCGTCATCAGGTGTGGCAGATTGATATTCTTGATGAGCAGGATCGGCTGTGCTGCTCGTCGCGGCTGACGACAGCGGTGGTGTAAATTTTGTCGGTGTTTTTGCATTTGGTCAAAAACTAGCCAGGGCGTTGTGATATACTGGTCAGGATTTGTACATAAGCGAGGACATCATGGATACTGAAATAACCCCAACGCAACTGGCAATTGAATACTTACGTCGCGATAAGAGCAACCTTTCTCCGGCGCAGTACCTGAAAAAGCTGAAACAGCTTGAACTGGAGTTCACAGATTTGCTGGCGCTCTCTTCGAATGAACTGAAAGAAGAGATCTATTTTGCCTGGCGCTTGGGCGTTCACGTCCATTGAGAGAATAAAAAGGCCGCGAGTGCGGCCTTTTTTGTGTCTGCAATTCAGTAACGGGCGGGAAGTTTGTTGATTTTAATCAGCCTGCCGTCATCCATTTCGATAAACCCGCCGGTTTTTAAATCCGCCAGGATACGCATCACGCCGCTACGGGAAAGCTGGGTTTTGTCGCGAATGTAACGTTCAGCGGTGATCCCCTGGCGATAGGATTCATCTTCATTCATTAACAGCATCAGCTGCTGGCGGATCATCTCATAAGCCGTCGGCGCCCCCTTCGGCATGACGGTGTTATAGAGCCGGTTGTACATGAACATCAGATGGTTTGATAGCAGCCCCCACAACGCCTTCTCCTGGATAATGACGTTGAGCTGCTCTGTGGGCAGCGTACCGATCCTGCAGGGCGTCACTGTTTTCAGGTAGTCGTCAAAAAAGATGTTACTGATATTGGCCACGCCAAATAACGCCGGGCTTTTCGCCGTCGACAGCATCAGATTGTCGCTGCGTCGGTAAATGGCAACGGTCCCTTCCAGAATCAAATAACTCATTCCCCGGCCATTAACCACCAGATCCAGCTGCTCCCCGCGACCCGTGTTGCGAAGCGTAGAGTAGGGCTGTAAGTGCGTAATCAGCGCTTGCGCATAAGGAGAACCACGATGGGGTTTTTCTGTGGTGGACATAACCTGAACCTGAAAGAATCGTCTTTCTGATTATAGCCTTACTCGGCACCACCGACAGCACCAGGGTCAGTATTTCCGCGGCAAATGATGGACATCAAGCAGTACGCCGCGCTCCATCGTAATGTACTTTCCGGTGCGCAGTTCCGCCAGTATTCGCATAATTCCGCTGCGCGACAGCCAGGTGCGGCTTTGTATATACCCTGCCGCCGTCATGTTCAGCCGTATAGCTTCAGGCTCCTGCATCAGCTCAACCAGCTGAAAGCGAATAATGTCATAGGCTGACATCTGTGAGATCCGCGAGCAATGCTCGTAGACCCGAGAGGCGGTATAGATCAGCAGGTGCGCAAAGGGCTCCCATAAATTGTGTTGCGCAACCAGGCGATTAAACCGTTCCAGCGAAATACCCGCGACCTCGGAGGTTTCCAGCGCTCTGACGTACAGGTGCTCTGAGGAGAACTGGCTGCTCACGCCAAGAACAAACGGCGAGGATTCTGAATTTAATACGATGCCATCTCCCCGACGGTGCAACGCCACGCTGCCCTGCAGCAACAAAAAACATTGACGAATATCGTTATTGTAATAATGGATCACTTCCCCTCGCGACAGTATGCGTCTTTCTGCAGAGGGAAGAAGGTTATCGATTAATTTCTCGATGTGCTTATAGGGTTTAGCCGTAAGCACGGTGGCTTTTTCATTATCGAGACTGGGAGCCATTCGGGTGTTCATTAGATACCTCACTCACGGACGCGATCATTATTTGATCGATATAAAGAATTATCTTAAAAAACAGCGGGTCGTGGAATGTTTAACACGGGTCTAAAAATAGACCGCAGTAAATGACGAGCCTAATTATATGAATTGTAAGGGCGTAAATTACGGGTCTAAAAGTAGACCGGAAACATAATTGCTTAAGAAATTTCAAAACTGAAATGTATTTATTTTGTTAAAGAGAAGTCTACAGCTAGACCTCAAAATAGATTGTGTGTCGAAAAAGAGTTGTATAAATTTCGTTCATCGGCTGATGAGGCCTGAATTATGTAATCTGGATTTCAGTAATAAATAAAGTGATACAGGATTTAATGATGAACAATAAAATGATGATAACACTGCTGGCAGTCAGTTCTGCCCTGACAGCAACACACGCCTTCGCCGCTGCGGGTACCGTTAATTTTAACGGTAATATTCTGGATTCCGCCTGTGACGTTGATGTGGCTTCACAGAATCAGGTGGTGGTGTTGGGCGATTATTATAAGACCGAATTCCCGACCACCGGGGCCAGAACCGCAGCCACGCAATTTAATATCGTGTTGAAAAATTGCCCGGTGACGGTCACCAACGCGAAGGTTCGCTTTGATGGTACGCCGGATGCCACGAATTCCAGCCTGCTGGCGATTGATTCGTCTGCGGCGGGCGCGGCGACCGGTGTGGCGATTAACCTGATGAGTGCGGATAAGGCCGATCTGCCGCTCCATGGCAGCAACAGCTATAGCTATGCGCTGAGCAGCACCATGGATAATACGCTGAGTTTCTATGCGCAGTATATTTCCACCGCAGCGGCGGTCACCGCCGGTCCGGCGAATTCTGTCGCGAATTTCTCCGTGGTCTACAACTAATATTGTTGGCAGCAATCAGTAAGGGGCCAACCCGGCCCCGTTGTGGTATGAGGTTTTCATGCGTTTTATCAAAACAAAAGGACTGGCCCTGGCGCTGTCAGCATTGACGCTGACCACAGCTCACGCCGGGGTCATTATTGGCGGAACCCGAATCATTTTCGGTGGGGCTAAAAAAGAAGCGTCAATCAGCATAACTAATCCGGACAGTGCGCCTTATTTAATTCAGTCATGGATAGATATGCAGGAAGGGAACACAGCTAAAGCGCCTTTTATTATTACACCGCCATTATATCGGCTGGATGGAGGACAAAAAAATATTGAGCGGATCGTGATGACTGGTGCACTGCCTCAGGAGCAGGAAAGTTTATTTTGGCTGAATATCAAAGCGATCCCTTCGGCATCAAAGCAGACGAACGCCCTGCAAATAGCAGTAAAAACGCGCATCAAACTGATCTACCGGCCAGAAGGTTTGCGGGCGTCTACGCCAGAAGAACAGGCTAATAAATTAACCTGGCAACGAGCCGGGAATGAAATTCAGGTCAACAACCCCACGCAATATGTCGTCAATTTTAATGAAATTACGCTGGGGGGGAAAAAGCTGGACGATGTGACCTACGTGTTACCCGGTGCCTCAGCCCGGTTTGTATTACCCAACGAGGCAAGGGGAAATTCACTCACGTTTAAAATTATTAACGACTATGGCAGTCCCGGCGTATTACATCAAGCCAGTTTGTGAACCTTTCGCAAACGGCAACGCCTGCATTAACCCGGTAATTCGCAATGACGGTAAATAACACGATGAAACCCGCACGCCTGGCGATGTTTATCGCCTTAGCGTTTGGCGGATCCTCAACCTCGCTCTACGCCAGTGTTGCCTTTAACACCGAATTAATTGAGCTGGATAATCCAGGCATGGATAAAGCCGATTTGTCGGCCTTTGAATCAGGCTCGCAGGCACCGGGGATCTACCATGTCGATATTATTGTCGACGACGCGTTTCTGGAGACGGGGGATATTCAGTTTACCGCGAGCAAAGCCGACAACGGCGATGCGTCATTGCAACCTTGTCTGAGTCTTGCGCAATTAAAACGCTGGGGCGTGAAAACGGCACTATTTCCAGCGCTTGATGCAGAGAAGAGTGAATGCGTCAATCTTCAGGCTATTCCACAGGCCAGTGCGGATTTTCAGTTTGCTGCCCAGCGTCTGGTGTTGAGTATTCCGCAGGCCGCCATCGATCTGCCGGCAAGAGGCTATGTGCCGCCGGAGATGTGGGATGAAGGGATCACGGCAGCCATGCTCAATTACAGCCTGAGTGGGGCAAACAGCCGGGCGAGAGCGGGCGAGGGGGTCAGTAGCAACTCCCAGTATGCGAACCTGCGTCCAGGGGTCAATATCGGGCCGTGGCGTTTACGCAACTACACCACCTGGTCGCGGGATGCTGCCGGGAAAGATCAATGGGACACGGTCTACAGCTACCTGCAACGTGCCGTTATTCCCCTGAAAGCGCAGCTTACCCTCGGGGACAGCTCCGCCCCGGCGGATGTCTTTGACAGCGTGCCTTTTCGCGGGGTTCAGCTGGCGTCGGACGATGACATGCTGCCGGACTCCCTGAAAGGCTATGCTCCTGTGGTGCGAGGGATCGCGCGCACCAATGCGCAGGTCGTGATTCGCCAGAATGGCTATCAGATCTACCAAAGCTATGTGGCACCGGGCGCGTTTGAAATTACCGATATGTATCCCACCGGTGGCGCGGGCGATTTAGACGTGACCATCAAAGAGGCAGATGGCAGCGAGCAGCATTTCACGCTGCCGTATGCCTCGGTACCCGTGTTGCAGCGTGAAGGGCGACTGAAATATGCCCTCACCGGCGGACAGTATCGCGCCTATAACAGCAGCGTGGAGAAAACCCCGTTCGGGCACGTCAGCGGTATTTATGGGCTGCGGAATGGCATTACGCTATATGGCGGGGTGCAGGGTTCCGGCAAGTACCAGTCGTTCGCTGTCGGCACAGGTAAAAACATGGGGGATTTCGGGGCGCTCTCCGCCGATGTCACCCAGGCCTGGTCAACACTGGCCCATACCGCGAAAACGCAGGGGCAATCCTTGCGCGCACGCTACAGCAAGAACGTGCTGAATACCGGCACTGACTTTTCGATTGCAGGATACCGTTATTCAACACGCGGCTATTACGGGCTCCAGGACGTGCTGGACTCGTACGAAGACAGCAGTGCGCTTCAGAACAGACGACGTAACCGTGTGGAGCTGACGATGAGCCAGACGCTGGGTGATGAGCGGGGTGCGCTGACGCTCAGCGCCGCACGGGAAGATTACTGGAACACCGACAAATCAATGGCGTCATGGAGTGTCGGCTACAACAACGACTGGAACAACATCAGTTATGGCGTGACCTGGACATACAGCAAAAATGGCGGCCCGACCTCATCCGGCAGTGGAAGTACAAAGACCTATGACCACGACCAGTTGCTGGCGTTTACCGTCAGCGTGCCGCTGGATAAATTCCTGCCGCAGACGTGGGCCAACTATGGCCTGAATACCAGTAAGAACAATGGCACGACGCACAGTATCGGCATGAACGGGGTGGCTCTCAACAATAGCGCGCTGAACTGGAATATCCAGCAAGGTTACGGCACGGATGGCGTGGGATATACCGGCACGCTGAACGGTGACTACAAAGGCACGTATGGCGAGGTCACGGCGGGATATGGCTACGACAAAAATAGCGAACGCCTTAATTATGGTGTGCAGGGGGGGATCCTCGCCCATGCTGATGGCATAACGCTCTCTCAGCCGCTGGGAGAAACCAATGCGTTAATCAAAGCCCCTGGCGCTCATGGTGTGAATATTCGTAACCAGTCCGGCGTACGGACGGATTACCGGGGATATACGGTGGTGAATAACCTCTCCGTATACCGCAAAAACGATCTCGCTCTCGATCCTGAAAATATGCCTGATGATGTGGAGCTGGAGATCAACACGCGCACGGTCACACCTACACGTGGTGCGGTGGTGAAAGCCGATTACCTGTCCAAAGTCGGACGTCGGGTGCTGATGACGTTGACGACTCATGACCAGTTCGTGCCGTTTGGCGCGGTTGTTACCCTGGCGGATGATGACAAGAGCAGCTTTATCGTGGGCGATCGCGGCCAGGTCTATTTAACCGGCCTGCGCGACCAGGGCACGGTCCTGGCAACATGGGGACATCAACCTCATCAGCAGTGTCGGGCAGATTTTAGCCTGCCGGAAGGATCGCAATACGGCGGAATTACGGACATCAGCGTCTCGTGTCGCCAGGAGCATTAAGATGAAACGGATCAACATGTTATTACTGCTGTGCTGTCTTTGCGCATGGCATATCGCCCGGGCGGGAACCTGCACCACCATTACACCGCAGCTTTCGACATTATCGGTGGGGACAATCAATGTTCAGCGCGATGCGCCTGTTGGCACGGTGATTTTTTCTGGTGCGGGAACGTATACGGGATCCTATCTTAGCGGATGTACTAATCCGTTAATGCTGGGTTTTAGCATGCGATATAACAGTGCCACGCTGAGCAGCTACGGAAACCACGTTTACAACACTAATGTCAGCGGCGTAGGCATTCGATTCTCATCGAATGCCTACTTTGAAAACCCGAGCAATACGTTCTCATATAATGCGCAAACCTCATACGTGGACTGGTATGGTGGCCGGGTCGAACTGGTCGTCACCGGCCCGGTGTCGTCCGGTGCCTTAACGCCTGGTGCAATAGGTGTGGTAACGCTTCAGGGCAGCGACGGTATCTACCGCGACGGGCTGACCACGCAACTTACCGGCGGAACAATCAATGCGCTGGCATGCACGATCGCCACGCCACAGTTGACCTTCCCGATGGGGGATATTTCGGCCGCGGCATTTGGCAGCGTGGTGGGGACCACGCCAGCGGTTGCGCAGAATACGCAAAACCTGGGATTAAACTGCAGTGCCGGCACCAATATTACGGTTTCCCTGAGCGGAATACAGAATCCGGACAGTGCCAACACCAGCGTCATGGCATTAACCGGG
The DNA here is from genome assembly GCF_024599795.1 of Enterobacter cloacae complex sp. R_G8. Classification (NCBI taxonomy): domain Bacteria; kingdom Pseudomonadati; phylum Pseudomonadota; class Gammaproteobacteria; order Enterobacterales; family Enterobacteriaceae; genus Enterobacter; species Enterobacter cloacae complex sp. R_G8. The sequence goes on along the minus strand of NZ_CP102246.1, from coordinate 3,105,248 downwards.
CAGGGAAATAGCGGCACGGCAAAAGGCGTTGGCGTGCAATTTCTCTATAATGGCACGCCACTGGTCTTGAACAGTCGTCTTTTATTAAAACAGTCTGCAGGCGGGCAGGAGACGCTCCCGTTAACGGCACGCTATTACCAGATCTTAACGACCGTCGAATCCGGCTCGGCAAATGCCTCTGCCACGCTTAATTTGACCTACCAGTAACAGGTGACATGATGAAATTATCCTTAAGGAGAGGGATGCTCCTCCTTGCTATCAGCTGGAACGTCGTTGCGGCTGATAGCGTTAATCTGGGTGTGACGGGAAATATCATCGCCTCGCCCTGTGTATTTAATGGCGGGAGCGCAAACCTGGATATTAATCTTGGAAATATACAGGCGACTAATATGGCGACGCCGGGATCGACATCCGATCCGGTACCGTTTAATTTGCAATTTGCCCAGTGCCCGGCGGGGACCCGCAGCGTCACGGTCTCGTTTACCGGCACCCCCGATCCGGCGGCCGGTGCGGACTACTACCTGAACAGCGGCTCGGCGACAAACGTGGCGATAGCCATGCGTGAGGCCGCCACGGGTACGCTGAAGGGGACCGGGTCCAGCATAACGCAAAATATTACGCCGGACAGAACGGCGACCATGGCCATGCAGGCTTGGGTAAAATCTGTAACCGGTGGCGCGACGCCGGGCAGTGTCAGTGCAGTTGTTGTGATGACCATGCAATACAATTAAAAATCCCGCGCGTTAATAACGTTTATTGACTGACCCACATCGGTATTTGCTATGTTGAATATTCTGATTCAAGAGACAGACCAATTTTTTCACCATGGGCTGCAGTGTTTCTTTGTGGAATTCTTTTTACGTAATTTTAAGCAGGAGATTCATTTCGAGGCAGAGCTTAGCCGTGATAACGTCAGTGCCGCCGATATTATCGTTCTCTCATTTTGTATGGGGGAGGCGCTGGTCTGTTTTCCCGAATTACAGGCGCGCCAGAAAGGGATTGTGATCGGATTGGTGGAAGATGAATATCATTTTCCTGCCTTACCCTCCTGTTTTAACGATATTATTTTTATTTCGCGTCGCGCTTCGCTTGATCGGATAAACCAGGTGCTGTTCATCGCCTGGTACCGTGCAGAGCTCGCGGGGAACAGCTGGAAGCAAAAAAGCTGCGCAGAGTGTCAGCATAAAATATTATCACCCCAGCAAAAACGCATTATGGCCAATTTTTATCGGGGATTATCGGTAGTGCAGATCGCGCATGCGCTGAAGATCAGCGATAAAACCGTTTTTACGCAAAAGTATGTGATGATGCAGAAGTTTAATCTGAGAACTGATTTTGAACTGATTGCCCTTATTCGCCGAATGGTGCAGAGGAACAGTTATCCAAACCGGCTCGGTGACTATCTCGCATTCTCTTTGATACTCTAAATTACCTGAATTTGTGCGACGTTATGCACCTTTAGCATAACGCACGCGTCATGGTACTTTTTATGCTTTATATCATGACGCCTTGGCTATGCAAATTCATAAAACCATCAAACCGATTTTCGTCTGTAAGTTTCAGTGTGTTGGGCCAGAGTGCTTAATGTCATGCTGTCGTGGCTGGACAATCAATATTGACAAGAAAACTCACCAGAAATATGTCCTGTCCTCGCACGCAGACATTGCCGCCATTGCCAAAGAGAATCTTATCCTTCAGCGAAAGGGTAAAAATAACTATTCCAGAGTGAAGCTCAACGAAAAAGGGGACTGTCCTTTTGTCGATGAAAACAAGCTCTGCATGGTCCATCGCGATTTAGGTGAAGAGGCGCTTTCGCATACCTGTAGCACCTACCCCAGGGGTTCAACTCGCTACCAGGATGAGACCCGGCATACGATGACGCTCTCCTGCCCGGAAGTGGTCCGGCGGGTGTTGTTTGACCCGGATGCGATGCTGCTTCAGGAGCAGGATGAACTGGTGGCGGGCTATAAAACCAACCTGATTGGGCAGCGCCAGTCTGCCTCGCAGACGCAGCAGGTTATCCATCTTTTTGCCTGGAATTTAATCCAGTCACCATCGGGTAATATTGAAGAAAATTTGATGGCGCTGGCGCAGTTTATTCTTTGCCTCCAGCACGTTAACTTTGATCTACATAATAAATTTGCTGAAGTGGAAAATTTCTACGAAGCGCTTCTCAATGAACTGCAAAGCGGAACATCGCTGATGGATTCCGGTCATCTGGCGAAGTCAAACGCAATGAAATATCTGGCGTTGTCCGTCATGGGAACGTATGTTGCTAAAGATTCAGCTCGGGACAGTTTTATTCTTGAAGGGCATCAGCAAATTGCCGCATACCTGGATGTTGCCGGTATAAGCGACGCGGCGGAACTGGAGACAAAATTCGACGCGATTAATCAGCAGTGGCACAGATTGTGTGAGACTTCCTGTCTGTCAGAGCCTTACGTATTACGTAATTATCTGTTGTACAAACTGTACAGCAGCTATTTCCCCGGCAAAAATATGGCCACCATCATGCGTCAGTTTTATCGTATCGTGCTGGACTTTTTCTATATCAAATGCATCCTCAGCGTAAGATCGATGCAGGACGAAATCGACCAACAGGTGGTAATGAAAACCATCGCCAGCCTCTCCGAAAAGACCATGCACAATACCACCATTGATGCCCGCATGGACTTTGCGATTGATAAAATCAATGGCGGCGATGATTTATCCTGCCTGTTGTTGATCGGATAAATGCCCGGTATGTTGGCCGGGTAAGCGCAGCGCCACCCGGCATTTTCTCAGACGTTCACCGCACTGATCAGCCGAGACTTCATGGACTGGTACGCCGATGCCGCAAAATCCTCAGCCCAGCGCTGATCCTCAATGGCTTCCAACTGTACCGCGCAGTACTTCGTTTCCGGCGTTTTGGAGATGGGATCGAGGTTATCCTGCGTCAGTTCGTTGCAGGCACCAATCCACCACTGATAGGTCATATAAACGGCCCCGGCGTTGATGCGTTCGCTGAGGCTGGCGCGGGTGATCACTTTACCGCGACGCGAACGCACCCAGACCAGTTGCCCGTCTGTAATGCCGAGTTTGTCCGCATCCGCCGGGTTCACTTGTACCCGACCCGGCTCGTCGGCCAGGCTTTGCAGCGCGGCGCAGTTACCGGTCATGGAGCGGCAGGAGTAATGACCTACCTCGCGTACCGTGCACAGCACCAGAGGATAATCACCATCAGGTGTTTCGGCGGGCGCGCGCCAGGCGGCGGCAAACAGTTGACCCTTACCGGTGGGGGTGTCGAATTGGTTGCCTTTATAGAGGTACGGCGTGCCGGGGTGATCCAGCGTCGGACACGGCCACTGGACATGTCCCATTTCACCCATTTTTTCATACGTTACACCGTAGAACAGCGGGCATAGCTCGCGCATCTCATCCCAGATCTGCTGGTTGGTGTCGTAGTGCATTGGATAGCCCATTTCCGTCGCCAGCAGGCTGATGATCTCCCAGTCACGTTTCACGTTGCCGCTGGGCTCAATGGCTTTGCCAAAGCGCTGGAAGCCGCGATCGGCACAGGTAAAGACGCCGCCGTGCTCGCCCCAGGAGGTGGCGGGCAGCAGGACATCCGCCACTTCTGCCGTTTTGGTCATAAAGATGTCCTGAACCACCACAAAGTCGAGCGCTTCAAAGCCGCTGCGCACCAGACCGAGATCGGCCTCCGTCTGAAGCGGATCTTCCCCCATGATGTAATAAGCTTTGACCTTGCCTTCCAGGGCCAGATGCGGCACCTCGGTAATACGCGTGCCGACGCGATCGTCCATCGCCTTCACGTCAATTCCCCAGGCATCGGCAAACTTCTGCCTGACTGCCGGGTCCGTTACGTCCTGGTATCCCGGGAACATATTGGGCAGAACCCCCATGTCACAGGCACCCTGCACGTTATTCTGCCCGCGCACCGGCCCGACGCCGACGGCAGGGCGACCAAGGTTACCGGTCAGCAGCGCCAGGCTGGAAAGCCCTTTTACCACATCCACGGCCTGACCAAACTGCGTGACGCCCATTCCCCACATCACGGTGGCGGAGGGGGCCGCGGCGAAAGTGCGCATCGCCTGGCGGACATCGCGGGCGGGAATGCCGGTCAGATGTTCAACTTTCTCTGGCGCGTACGCTTTCACCGTCTGCCGGTAGGCCTCAAGCCCTTCCGTGAAGCGCGCGACGTAGTTTTTATCGTACAACTCCTCTTCCAGCAACACATAGCCAAAGGCGTTGACCAGCGCCATATTGCTGCCGTTTTTCAGCTGCAGGTGTTGATCGGCAATGCGTGCGGTTTCAATCCGACGCGGATCGCAGACGATAATTTTCGCGCCATTCTCGCGGGCTTTCAGCACCCGGCGGGCGACGATAGGGTGGGAGTCAGCGCAGTTGTAACCGAAAACCAGCAGGCATTTTGAGTTTTCAATATCGTTAATGGAATTGCTCATCGCGCCGTTGCCCAGTGTTTCCTGTAAGCCAGCAACAGAAGGGCCGTGACAGACGCGCGCGCAGCAGTCCACGTTGTTGGTATGGAGCACCGCGCGGGCAAATTTTTGCATCACATAGTTGGTTTCATTGCCTGTACCCCGGGATGAGCCGGTGGTCATGATCGACCGTGGGCCGAACTGCGCTTTAATGCTCTTAAGCTTGTTGGCGGTATAACGAATGGCCTCGTCCCAGGTGACAGGGGTGAAGGGTTCGCCTTTGTGATACCGGATCATCGGCTGCGTAAGGCGAGGGGTGAGCAAGCGAGTGTCGTTGAGGAAGTCCCAACCGTAAAACCCTTTCAGACATAATGTGCCCTGATTGGTCACGCCGTCTGCGGCTTCGGCACGGATGATACGGTTATTTTCAACAACGAGGTTTAATTTGCAGCCTGCACCACAGTAAGGGCAGACGCTGGCGATTTTTTTCATCAATAACAGACCTGTTAAGAAATGAAGCAAGATGACCGGATAGCCCGATCCCGTAAAGAGGGATAAGCAGGAAGCGTGCCATCTTTAGGAGGCGTGTATTACAGGGTGTTATCGGGGAGGAGGGGTGTCATCGTCAGGCTGTTCGACAGTTATGACGATGACACGTTAGCAGTCTTTAAAGATCGTCCATTGTGTAACCCACAACAATTTCAAGCGTTTTGCGTATGACGTCCGCCTGAACCACGTCGTTGGTCGCTTCCAGCGTTTGTATCAGCCAGAGAATGATCGCTTTGTTGGTAAGGTGACCTTCCGTGGCCAGGACACAACGTACTGCAGTAGAAAAAATCGCGGACTCTTCAGCAAAACGATCGCCAGCGTGGCGGAAATACTCCGACAGGGCGCTATCAAGAAAAGCCGAATGAAATTCGGGTTGCAGCTGAATATTCTGTCTCATTTGTTCTCACCGTAGCTGTTAAGTTGCAGTCAATGTATTTTTTTGGGGTCGGACGGTATTCCACTTCCAAATAACGGCACTACATTGTCTCTGTTATCATTGAGAGATCCCTCTCTGATTGGTCGTCCTTGCGCGGTTCTGCGACGTATAAAGGCGCTGCTTTTTGAGCCGATGTCGGCAATCACCCTCGCCAGTGTCTCCCGCCGCCGGGGATCCTTTTCACGAACTTGCATTTTACGCAGACGCTGTACCAGAGAATCGGTTGTTAACGGCCCCCGCTCTTTCAGAAGGGAAAGCACGGCTTCACCAATCAACTGGTCTGTCAGTCTTTCTGCGTCACTGCGATTCATCTCGTTACCGTTCGAAGAGCAGGCCAAGCAGCATGTGGTAATGCTGTTCCTCTTCCGGGCCTTCGGCCTTTTCGAGGCGGCTTAAGAGTTTGGTGCAGAGCGACTTGCGGTTAAGGTTTCGCCCGTCGCTAAGTATTTCCACAACCACCTCACCCAGCGTTTCCTGTTGCGTAGGGAGAGCAGCTTTTTCGAAGTATTGCGCAATGGCGGCGGCTGAATCGGCGACATAACCGTTCTGGTTCATGTTTCGCTCCTGTAAAATTTAGTAATCACTAACGTTACATTTAAGGTATACACAATTTCTAAATCTGTACATTAAAAATGTACAGATTTTTGATGTTTTTATGATATATCTTACAAAGTCTTTATATTTCAGTTCTTTGCGTATCGGTATTGTGACGGCATCGTGACAGGATATATTGTACAACTTATGATGTTGCGGTTAAGTTATACAACAGAAAAAAAACGGGGTCATACATTGCCTAAATCATTGAGATGTAAATTATTTGCCTGACAATTAATATGCTATAACAGAACTCTACCCACGTGTTTACGTGGCCAAACCCCTAACCCCCAGGAAAAGCATGCTGACAACCATCATATACCGCAGCCATATCTGCGATGACGTTCCGGTGAAAGCGCTGGAAAACATGGTCGCTGCTGCAAATAGTAAAAACCGACAATCCGATGTCACGGGGATCCTGCTGTTTAACGGCACGCATTTTTTCCAGTTACTCGAAGGGCCAGTAGACAACGTGACCGCCATTTATGAGCAGATCTGCCGCGACCCGCGTCATCACAATGTGGTGGAACTGATGCGCGATCACGGTCCTTCCCGACGGTTTGGCAACGTGGGTATGGAGCTCTTTGATTTACGTCAGTACGACAGGGACGATGTGCTCCAGCAGGTACTTGATAAGGGGACGACCCGGTACCAACTGACCTATAGCGATCGCCCTCTGCAATTCTTCCGCACGTTCGTCGAGGCGACAGAGAAAGCCAACTATTTTGAATTGCCGCCCGCCGATGCCTGGGATTTTATCCCCGAAGAGACGCCGTTATCCGCGCAACCGGCGGTGGTGGCAAAAGGGGCGGACTGCAGCTTTGCCTTTCAGCCGATCGTGGATCCGTTTATGCAGCAGGTGGTGTCCTGGGAGGCGTTGATCCGCACGCCATCGGGTGATTCACCACGGGCCTATTTTGCGGCGCTTCCGCGGGAAGCGGTGTACACGGCAGATTTGCAGAGCAAACAGGTTGCGCTGTCGATGGCCAGTGCACTGGGGTTACAGGACCAGACGCTGTCCATTAACCTGCTGCCCATGACGCTGGTCAATGTACCGGGTGCCGTCGATTTTCTGCTTACCGCCATTAATGCGAATGGCTTTGTGCCGGAGCAGATCGTGGTGGAGTTTACCGAGAGCGAAGCTATCTCCCGCTTCGATGAGTTTACCCATTCGGTACGACAGTTAAAAAGTGCAGGCATCAGCGTGACGATCGATCACTTTGGCGCCGGGTTTGCCGGGCTGCAGCTGCTGGCGCAGTTCCAGCCGGACAGAATTAAGATTAATCGCGATCTGGTTCTGGATGTGCATAAAAGCGGTCCGCGACAGGCCATCATTCAGGCGATCATCAAGTGCTGTTCCTCGCTGGAAATTCAGTTCTGCGCCGTGGGCGTGGAGAAGGCCGAGGAGTGGATGTGGCTGGAATCGGCAGGAATTTCCCAGTTTCAGGGGCATCTGTTTGCCAGCCCCCGACATGGCGGCATTCCGGCCATTGCGTGGCCCGAGAAAAATCCCGAATTGTGAGAAAGCTGTACATCGTGCGGCAGAGTTAACTGTACGTAAGGCAAAATTTAGACAACAATAGAGTAAACAGCGTGAGTGGTGAACAGGCCATTCACCTGTTGCAAACTGAGGTCTTCGTTATACAAATGGCTTGTACAATCTGATAAGGTTGCCGTGGTTAGGTATGGAAGTATTGAGCGTGAGGGAGTTAATGGCCTATTACAGTATCGGCGAAGTGGCCGAACGATGCGGTATCAACCCCGTTACGCTGCGTGCCTGGCAGCGCCGTTATGGTTTGTTGAAGCCGCAACGCAGCGAAGGGGGTCATCGTCAGTTCGACGATGAAGATATCCTGCGTATAGAAGAGATTAAGCGCCTGATGAAAACGGGCGTCTCGGTGGGTAAAGTCAAAGCCTTGCTGGAAAACAAGGAAGTGATGACCCAGGGTAACTGGGCCGCTTTCCAGGAAGAGATGATGACCGTTCTGCGTTATGCCAGCCCGGCAAAACTGCGCGCTAAAATAGGCGAGTTTCGCCGCGATCATGCGATGGATGCGCTGATTGATAACATCATTATCCCCGTACGACAGCGAATGAATCAGGATCAGAATACGGTGCGCCACATGGCGAGCCTGTTGGATGGCGTGCTGATTGAATTCGCCGTGGCAAGCCTGGCAGAATCGCGCAAAAAAGCCGGTAAAGATGCTTTGCTCGTTGGATGGGAATGTGACGACCGTACGCATCTGTGGCTTGAGGCCGCGCGCCTGACCAGCAAGGGCTGGCACATTGACGTGCTGGCGGAACCGATTGATTCACCGCGCCCGGAACTCTTCCCGGGGCAAAAAATCTTCGTCTGGACGGGGAAATCACTCACACCTCGTCAGCAGGAACAGCTCGATCACTGGCGTGAACAAGGTTTTGCTGTCTCATTTCATCTTTAATCATCAGAGGCCTTAAGGGCCTTTTTTTGTTTTTGTGGTTTTTCTGCGCAAAAGCTATCTCAAAAATAGGCATTTCCGATGCATATTTTATTTTTCCTCTCGCCCTCATAAGTCCCTCTAGGAAATGCATTATTAATCAATGCATTGAACAAATACATCCATCTCTACTGCATCCTTGTACAGGGTCTATGCTTAATAAAACCAGGCAAAAAGGGCTATTTAGCCGAAAGCCCCTGCTGACAGAGGGTTGAAGTGATAATCGTTATCACTAACATGGTGTTATGCACTGATGGCTTATCAGATGAGGTGGACCTATGGAACTGCATTCAGAAACCTTCAATCCTGCCGATTTCGCCTGGCGCGGCTTAACGCTGACGCCAGCGGCGGCGGCCCATATTCACGAGCTGGTGGCGAAAAAGCCCGAGATCCTCGGCGTGCGTTTAGGGGTCAAACAGACCGGCTGCGCTGGATTCGGTTACGTGCTCGACACTGTCACCGAACCTGAGAAGGATGACCTGGTATTTGAAACGGACGGCGCAAAATTGTATGTCGCGCTTCAGGCCATGCCGTTTATCGACGGCACCGAAGTGGACTACGTGCGTGAAGGCTTAAACCAGTTATTCAAATTTCATAACCCGAAAGCCCAGAACGAATGCGGCTGCGGCGAAAGCTTTGGGGTATAGGCGGTACTATGTCTCGTAATACTGAAGCAACGAGTGATGTAAATACCTGGAGCGGCGGGCACCTCAATTATAAAGAGGGCTTCTTCACGCAGCTGCAGACCGATGAACTGGCAAAGGGCATCAATGAAGATGTCGTGCGGGCGATTTCGGCCAAACGTAACGAGCCAGAGTGGATGCTGGCGTTCCGCCTGAGCGCTTATCGGGCCTGGCTGGAGATGGAAGAGCCGCACTGGCTGAAAGCGCACTACGACAAGCTGAATTATCAGGATTACAGCTACTACTCAGCCCCTTCCTGCGGCAGCTGTGACGACACCTGCGCCTCCCAGCCCGGTGCGGTACAGCAAACCGGGGCGGATAACAGCTTCCTGAGTAAAGAAGTGGAAGAGGCGTTTAACCAGCTTGGCGTGCCGGTTCGCGAGGGGAAAGAGGTGGCGGTGGATGCCATTTTTGACTCCGTCTCGGTGGCGACCACCTACCGTGAGAAGCTGGCGGAGCAGGGGATCATTTTCTGCTCCTTTGGCGAAGCAATTCATGAGCACCCGGAACTGGTGAAAAAGTACATTGGCACCGTGGTGCCGTCTAACGATAACTTCTTTGCGGCGCTCAACGCGGCGGTGGCCTCTGATGGCACCTTTATCTACGTGCCGAAAGGGGTACGTTGCCCGATGGAGTTGTCGACCTATTTCCGTATCAACGCGGAAAAAACCGGCCAGTTCGAACGCACCATTCTGGTGGCGGACGAAGGCAGTTACGTCAGCTACATCGAAGGGTGTTCCGCTCCGGTACGCGACAGCTACCAGCTCCATGCCGCGGTGGTGGAAGTCATCATCCACAAAGATGCTGAAGTGAAATACTCCACGGTGCAGAACTGGTTCCCGGGCGACGGTAACACTGGCGGTATCCTTAACTTCGTCACCAAGCGCGCGCTGTGCGAGGGTGAAAACAGCAAGATGTCCTGGACGCAGTCCGAGACCGGCTCTGCCATTACCTGGAAGTACCCGAGTTGCATCCTGCGCGGGGATAACTCCATCGGCGAGTTTTACTCTGTGGCCCTCACCAGCGGCCATCAGCAGGCGGATACCGGCACCAAAATGATCCACATTGGTAAAAACACCAAATCGACCATCATCTCAAAAGGTATTTCTGCCGGGCACAGCCAGAACAGCTACCGCGGGCTGGTGAAAATCATGCCGACGGCCACCAATGCGCGAAACTTTACCCAGTGCGATTCAATGCTGATTGGCGCGGACTGCGGCGCGCATACCTTCCCGTATGTGGAGTGTCGCAACAACAGCGCCCAGCTTGAACATGAGGCGACAACATCGCGTATTGGGGAAGATCAGCTCTTCTACTGCCTGCAGCGCGGGATCAGTGAAGAAGATGCCATCTCAATGATCGTAAACGGCTTCTGTAAGGATGTGTTCTCTGAACTGCCGCTGGAATTTGCCGTTGAAGCCCAGAAACTCCTCGCCATCAGTCTTGAACACAGCGTCGGTTAAGGAAAGCACATGTTAAGCATTAAAGATTTACAGGTTAGCGTGGAAGATAAAGCCATCCTGCGTGGCCTCAATTTTGACGTCAAGCCAGGAGAGGTTCACGCCATCATGGGGCCAAACGGCTCCGGGAAAAGTACGCTTTCAGCGACGCTGGCGGGACGCGAAGATTACGAAGTGACCCACGGCTCGGTGGAGTTTAACGGAAAAGATTTGCTGGAGATGTCGCCAGAAGATCGCGCCGGAGAGGGCATCTTTATGGCCTTCCAGTATCCGGTTGAAATTCCGGGCGTCAGTAATCAGTTCTTCCTGCAAACGGCGCTCAACGCGGTACGCAAATACCGTGGTCTGGAGGCGCTGGATCGCTTTGATTTCCAGGACCTGATGGAAGAGAAGATCAAACTGCTGAAAATGCCGGAAGACTTGCTCACCCGCTCGGTTAACGTCGGCTTCTCCGGCGGCGAGAAAAAGCGCAACGACATTCTGCAGATGGCAGTGCTTGAACCTGAGCTGTGCATTCTGGATGAGACCGATTCCGGTCTGGATATCGATGCCCTCAAGATTGTCGCCGACGGGGTAAATTCCCTGCGTGACGGCAAACGGTCATTCATTATCGTCACCCACTACCAGCGTATTCTTGACTACATCAAACCGGATTACGTCCACGTGCTTTACCAGGGGCGCATTGTGAAATCCGGTGATTTCACGCTGGTCAAACAACTGGAGGAGCAGGGTTATGGCTGGCTTACCGAACAGCAGTAATGCGCTCCAGCAGTGGCATCGCCTGTTTGAAGCTCAGGGGCAAACGCGTTCTGAGCAGGCACAACAGCACCTGCAACAGATGCTGCGCCTCGGTTTGCCCACGCGTAAACATGAGAACTGGAAATACACGCCGCTCGATGGCCTGATGAACGCTGAGTTCGTCTCGCGTCTGGCGGATATCAACCCGACGCAACGCGACGCACTGGCGCTGAATGTCGATGCCCTGCGCCTGGTGTTTGTCGACGGCCAGTTCCGTGCGGAGCTGAGCGACAGCACCGAAGATAGCGGTTATACGATAACCATTGATGATGAGCGTCAGAGTCTGACGGCGCCCGTGCAGCCAGAGGTCTTTCTGCATCTTACCGAGAGCCTGGCGCAGAGCGTGACGCAGATTCACGTGAAGCGAAACCAGCGCCCGGCAAAACCGCTGCTGCTGATGCACATCACCCAGGGCCTGGACGGCGACGAACTCAATACCGCGCATTATCGCCACCATCTGGCGCTGGCGGAGGGGGCGGAGGCCACGGTCATTGAACATTACGTCAGCCTCAACGACACCCGCCACTTTACCGGGGCGCGCCTGACGATGAACGTCGCCGCCAACGCTCAGTTGCACCATATCAAGCTGGCATTTGAGAATCCGCAGAGTCATCACTTTGCGCATAACGATATTCTGCTTGGGCAGGACGCAGCGGCATATAGCCACAGCTTCCTGCTGGGGGGCGCGGTACTGCGTCACAACACCAGCACGCAGCTCAACGGCGAGAACACCACGCTGCGCATCAACAGCCTGGCTATGCCGGTCAAATCGGAAGTGTGCGATACGCGTACCTGGCTTGAGCACAACAAAGGCTACTGCAACAGCCGCCAGCTGCACAAAACCATTGTCAGCGACAAAGGCCGCGCGGTGTTTAACGGTCTGATTAATGTGGCGCAACACGCCATTAAGACCGACGGGCAGATGACCAACAACAACCTGCTGCTGGGGCGTCTGGCGGAAGTGGACACCAAACCGCAGCTGGAGATCTATGCCGACGACGTCAAATGCAGCCACGGCGCCACGGTCGGGCGCATTGATGACGAACAGATGTTCTATCTGCGTTCACGCGGTATCGACCAGCAGGCGGCACAGAAGATGATTATCTACGCCTTTGCCGCAGAGCTGACGGAGGCGCTGGACGATGGCCTGTTAAAACAGCAGGTGCTGGCCCGTATTGGTCAGCGGCTGCCTGGAGGCGAAGCATGAGTTTTCCCGTAGAGAAAGTACGGGCCGATTTTCCGGTTCTGACCCGTGAAGTAAACGGACTGCCATTGGCCTATCTCGACAGCGCGGCCAGCGCGCAGAAGCCGAACCAGGTGGTGGATGCAGAGGCCGAATTCTACCGCCACGGTTACGCCGCCGTGCATCGCGGTATTCACACGCTGAGCGCAGAGGCGACCCAGCGAATGGAGAACGTCCGCACCCAGGTGGCCGCTTTTCTGAATGCGCGATCGCCGGAAGAGCTGGTGTTTGTGCGCGGCACGACGGAAGGGATCAACCTGGTTGCCAACAGCTGGGGCAATGCGCAGGTGCACGCGGGCGATAACATCATCATCACCGAGATGGAACACCACGCCAATATTGTGCCGTGGCAGATGCTCTGTGAGCGTGTTGGCGCCGAGCTACGGGTCATCCCGTTGCATCAGGACGGCACGCTTCAGCTTGAGCACCTTGATGCCCTGCTGGACGACCGCACGCGGCTGGTCGCGGTCACCCAGGTTTCTAACGTGCTGGGCACCGAAAACCCGGTGGCAGAGATCGTTGAAAAAGCGCACCAGGCGGGCGCGAAAGTCCTGATTGACGGCGCTCAGGCGGTTATGCACCACCCGGTGGATGTTCAGGCGCTGGACTGCGATTTTTACGTATTCTCCGGGCATAAGCTGTATGGGCCCACCGGGATCGGCGTGTTGTATGTGAAAGACGATATTCTGCAGGCCATGCCGCCGTGGGAAGGGGGCGGCTCGATGATCGCCACCGTCAGCCTGTCGGAAGGCACCACCTACGCGCGTGCGCCGTGGCGTTTTGAAGCCGGCACCCCAAACACCGGCGGGATTATCGGGCTGGGGGCGGCGGTTTCTTACGTCTCCGCGATTGGCCTTGACGCAATTCAGGAGTACGAACAGCTGCTGATGCATTATGCGCTGCAGGAGCTTGCCAGCGTACCGGATCTTACTCTGTACGGCCCGGCAGACCGGCAGGGCGTGATCGCGTTCAACCTGGGAAAACATCATGCCTATGACGTGGGGAGTTTCCTTGATAACTATGGCGTGGCAGTGCGCACCGGACACCACTGTGCCATGCCGCTGATGGCATTTTACCAGGTCCCGGCAATGTGCCGCGCGTCGCTGGTGATGTACAACACAACGGAAGAGGTCGACAGGCTGGTGGCGGGGCTAAAACGCATTCACCAGTTGCTGGGCTAACGGAGAGGCAAACGATGGCAGAATTGCCGGATAAAGATAAATTGCTGCGTAACTTCGGGCGTTGCGCGAACTGGGAAGAAAAGTATCTCTATATTATTGAGCTGGGGCAGCGTTTGCCGCCGCTCAGTGAAGAGGCGCATAACCCGGAGAATATTATTCAGGGCTGCCAGAGCCAGGTGTGGATCGTGATGGAGCAAAAGGGCGACGGTACGATTGAATTGCACGGCGACAGCGATGCCGCGATTGTGAAAGGGCTTATCGCCGTGGTCTTTATTCTGTACCACCAGATGTCTGCGCAGGATATTGTCGCCTTTGATGTGCGCCCGTGGTTTGAAAAAATGGCCCTGACCCAACACCTCACCCCGTCCCGCTCCCAGGGACTGGAAGCGATGATTCGCGCCATCCGCGCCAAAGCTGCAATCCTTAGCTAGACTTACAGGACAGCATTCATTCTGTTTCGCGAGGTGGTTCCCGCCTCGCTGGTTTTTCAGCTTTCTGGCGTTCTGTCAGTGAATAAGGAATCTCAGCATGAAGCGCGCGTCTCTAATAACACTCTTACTCCTTGGTTCGCTCGGCGCTCTTAATTCGGCCATGGCGATGGATTATCCGTTACCGCCCGCAGGCAGCCGTCTGATTGGGCAAAATCAAACTTACACAATACAGGAAGGGGACACTAAACTGCAGACCATCGCGCGTCGGTTTAATACTGCGGCGCAGTTGATCCTCGAGACCAATAATACCATTGCGCCGGTGAACCCCGCGCCGGGAACGGTTATTACCATCCCATCCCAGATGCTGCTTCCGGACACGCCACGCGAAGGTATTGTGGTGAACCTGGCCGAGCTACGGCTTTACTACTTCCCGCCGGGCGGCAATATTGTCCAGGTCTTCCCGCTGGGGATTGGACAGCTGGGGCTGGAAACGCCGGTCACGACCACCCGCGTGAGCCAGAAAATCCCTAATCCAACCTGGACCCCGACGCCGGGCATCCGGGCGCGTTCACTGGAGCAGGGCATTAAATTGCCGCCGGTAGTACCCGCCGGGCCAAATAACCCGCTGGGGCGCTTTGCACTGCGTTTAGGCGTGGGCAATGGGGAATATCTCATCCACGGCACCAGTGCGCCGGACAGCGTTGGCCTGCGGGTCAGCTCCGGCTGTATGCGCATGAATGCGCCGGATATTAAAGCCCTGTTCGAACAGGTGCGTGTCGGTACCCGGGTACAGATTATCAATGAGCCGGTGAAGTTCTCCGTTGAGCCGGACGGCAAACGCTACATTGAAGTGCATCGTCCGCTGGCACAGGTTGAGGGGGAAAACCCGCAGGTTACGCCGATTACCCATTCCGCTGATTTCGCCTCATTTGTTTCTCAGGCGGGGAGTGATAAAGCGCTTATTGATAAAGCCTTGTCGCGCCGGGCAGGGATCCCGGTTGCCGTGTCGGCCAG
This sequence comes from Enterobacter cloacae complex sp. R_G8, assembly GCF_024599795.1. Taxonomy (NCBI): domain Bacteria; kingdom Pseudomonadati; phylum Pseudomonadota; class Gammaproteobacteria; order Enterobacterales; family Enterobacteriaceae; genus Enterobacter; species Enterobacter cloacae complex sp. R_G8. The sequence continues at coordinate 3,089,943 of NZ_CP102246.1, read as the reverse complement.
TAACGGCCCGTCAGCCAGCAACAGCGTGCAGTCCGTGCAGAACAGTCGGGTGTCTGCTGCGGTAATGGAAGATGACGGAGAGAAGGTGACGCAGTAGGGGTTTGACGCAGACAAAAAAAATGGCGCACAATGTGCGCCATTTTATTAACAGGTACTATTACTTACGGTATTTAGTAGCCTGGTTGTCCAGACGCTGGTTAGCGCGAGCTGCGTCGTCTTTAGCAGCCTGAACGTCGGAACGCATTGCGTTCACGTCGTTGCTCAGCTGGTCAACTTTAGCGTTCAGAGTCTGAACGTCAGAAGACAGCTGATCGATTTTAGCGTTGCTGGAGCAACCTGCCAGCAGAGTAGAACCCAGGATTACCGCGCCCAGTACCAGTTTAGTACGATTCATTATTAATACCCTCTAGATTGAGTTAATCTCCATGTAGCGTTACAAGTATTACACAAACTTTTTTGGGTTGAGAATATTTTTTTGATGGGAATACGCCTATTTTTGATCGTTCGCTCAAAGAAGCAACGAATTCGGCGTTTTTGTCGAAAAAGCTATGTTAAAAAAGGCATTTTTCATCGGATTCATCTTAGATAAATCGCGATTAAATAGAAAAACCCGATTTGCTTTTTGAATAGATTTGGCTAATACCACGAATAAAAAAAGCGCCCCGAAGGACGCTTTTTATCAAAAATTAATTTGTTTGTGCACTATTACAGCACGTGAACAGATGCGGTGTTGGTGGTGCCACTTGGTACCAGCGCACCCGATACCATTACCACAACGTCGCCTTTCTGTGCCAGGCCGCTTTCCAGAGCCAGCTCTTTACCCTGAATGTAGAAATCGTCGGTAGAGGCGATCTCTTTCACCAGGTGTGCTACAACACCTTTGCTCAGCACCAGCTGACGCGCAGTGGTTTCATTGGTGGTCAGCGCCAGGATAGTCGCATCCGGGAAGTATTTACGCACTGCACGAGCAGATTTACCGCCCTGGGTGGCAACCACGATCAGTGGCGCTTCCAGCTTCTCAGCCGTTTCTACCGCACCGCGGCATACCGCTTCAGTGATGCGCAGTTTGCGGCTGTCGTTGTTGAAGTCCAGACGGCTGGTCATCACGCGGTCAGTACGTTCGCAGATGGTGGCCATGATGGACACTGCTTCCAGCGGATATTTACCTTTCGCGGATTCGCCAGACAGCATGACAGCATCAGTACCGTCGAGGATGGCGTTCGCCACGTCGCCAGCTTCTGCGCGGGTTGGACGTGGGTTTTTGATCATGGAGTCCAGCATCTGGGTGGCAGTGATAACCACTTTACGCGCGCGAACACACTTCTCGATCATCATCTTCTGCGCGAAGATCACTTCTTCAACCGGGATTTCAACACCCAGGTCACCACGCGCAACCATGATGCCGTCAGACGCTTCGAGGATTTCGTCGAAGTTGTTCAGGCCTTCCTGGTTTTCGATTTTGGAGATGATCTGGATCTTCTCACCGCCGTGCGCTTTCAGGTGCTCACGGATTTCAACCACGTCGGAACGCTTACGGATGAAGGAGGCTGCAACGAAATCAACGCCTTGCTCGCAACCGAAGATCAGGTCTTGCTTGTCTTTTTCAGCCAGGGCTGGCAGCGCGATGGAAACGCCAGGCAGGTTAACGCCTTTGTTTTCACCCAGGTCGCCGTTGTTCAGCACTTTACAGATGACTTTGTTGCCTTCGATCGCGGTCACTTCCATCCCGATCAGACCATCGTCAACCAGCACGGTGTTACCCACGGACAGATCGCTGGTGAAGCCTTCATACGTCACCGCAACGATTTCGCTGTTACCGACCACAGACTTGTCAGTGGTGAAGGTGAAGGTCTGGCCCGCTTTCAGAGAGACGTCGTTACCGCCTTCCAGTTTGATGGTGCGGATTTCAGGACCTTTGGTATCCAGCAGGATGGCGGCTTTTTTACCAGTCTTGCTCATGACGTTGCGCAAGTTCTGGATACGCTGACCATGTTCAGCGTAGTCACCGTGAGAGAAGTTCAGACGCATAACGTTCATGCCGGCGTCCAGCATTTTGGTCAGCATCTCTTCAGATTCGGTTTTCGGGCCGATGGTACAAACAATTTTCGTCTTTTTCATGACAGTCTTAGTCTTTAAGTTGGGAAGGATATGGAAATCTCGCTCCGGGGGCGCACCGCCGCGGAGTCAAACCTGTGTTGCAAAAGAGTATATGACACGCACTAAGGATAGGAGACATCAAATGAGCGTGCAGAAGAAAGTGTGCCTGAGTGTCAGCCCAACGAAGGAGAGGAGAAGTTGTACGTTGTTTTTTGTATTCCAAGCGCTGAAACCATTCACCAGGGATTAGGCGCGCATTATACGCTGATTTTAGGATAAAAGGAAAATGAAAACAGCGTTTCAAAAATAATCTATGCAGTTTCACATAATATTGTTATCAAGGCGTTAAGGCATAATGACAACTTATGACGGCAGGCGAGTGACCTGCCGTATTTTGCTTAATTTTTCAGCGCCTGACTCAGGTCGGCAATCAGGTCTTTCGTATCTTCGATACCCACGGACAGGCGGATCAGTTGCGGCACAATGCCGTTGGCCAGACGCTGCTCAAGCGGGATCGAGGCGTGGGTCATGCTGTAAGGCTGACTCACCAGGCTTTCCACACCGCCGAGACTTTCTGCGAGGGTGAACAGCTTCAGCTTGCGGATCACCTCCGTCGCACGTTGCGCATCGCCTTTTACCACGACGGAAATCATCCCGCCCGGCAGCGCCATTTGCGTGCGGGCAAGCTGATATTGCGGGTGCGACTCCAGCCCCGGGTAGAACACGTTGTCAACCTGCGGCTGCTGCTCAAGCCATTGCGCAATCGCCAGCGCGTTGGTGCTGTGCTTTTCAACTCGCAGTGCCAGTGTCCGGATCCCGCGCAGCGTCAGGAAACTGCTGAACGGATCCAGGACGCCGCCGACGGCGTTTTGCAGATACCCCAACCGTTCCGCCAGCGCCGGGTTATCTCCCACGACCGCCAGACCAGCAACCACGTCGGAATGGCCGTTAAGGTATTTGGTGGCGGAATGCACCACGATATCGAAACCCGACTCCAGCGGACGGTGAATGACCGGTGAGGCGAAGGTGTTATCTGCCACGCTGATCACGTTATGACGGCGGGCAATGGCACCGATGGCCGCCAGATCGGCCAGTTTCAGCAGCGGGTTGGTCGGCGTCTCCACCCAGACCATGCGCGTTTCAGGTCGAATGGCGGCTTCCAGCGCGGCCAGATCGCCAGGCTTAACCCAGCTGACCTGCAGCCCGGTACTGCGCTTGCGTACGTTTTCAATCAGCCGGTATGTGCCGCCATACACATCATCTATGGCAACGATATGGCTGTCTTTGTCCAGCAGTTCCAGCACGGTGGAAATGGCGGCCAGGCCTGAGGCGAAAGCATAGCCGCGCGAGCCACCTTCCAGTTCGGCGATGGCGGTTTCCAGCGCATGGCGGGTGGGGTTGCCGCTGCGGGAATATTCGTAGCCGGTATGCTCCCCTGGTGACGGTTGCGCAAACGTCGAGGTGGCGTAAATGGGCGGCATGACCGCTCCGTGTTGATCGTTGAATTCACCGCTGTGTACGCTGAGCGTGGCCAGGTTTTTCATCATCTTTTCCTTTATTGTTGTAGACGGTTGCGCCAGGCGGTGAGGACATCGCTGCGCGTAATCAGACCCAGGAAACGGTCGTTGTCATTGATCACGGCCACCAGACCGCGATCAAAAATGGCGTTGAGGGCGCTTTCCGGTGCGTGCTTATCAAGAAACTCCACCTGTCGCGTCATCGCTGCCGTGACGGGAAGGGCAAAGCGATCCCCATCGCCGCCGATATGGCGCAGCAGATCCCACTCGTCGATAATCCCCACCACCTTGCCGTTATCCAGCACCGGCAGTTGCGAGATGTCATACAGACGCATTCGCGCCAGCACGGTGGAGAGCGTGTCATCCGGGGCGGCGGTGACGGTGGCCCCTTCATCATGGCGCAGCGCAATGTAGTCGGAGAGATCGCCTGCCTGCGGGCGGGACATCAGCCCCTGCTGGCGCATCCAGTCATCGTTGAACATCTTCGAGAGGTATTTGTTGCCACTGTCGCAGGCGAAGGTCACAACGCGTTTCGGCGTGGTCTGTGTCTGGCAATACTTCAGCGCGGCCGCCAGCAGGGTTCCGCTGGAGGAGCCTGCCAGGATACCTTCCGTTTTCAGCAGTTCACGCGCGGTGTTGAATGCTTCCTGGTCGGTAATGCGCCAGGCGCGCTCCACGCCTTCGATGTGAGCCAGCGGCGGAATAAAGTCTTCACCGATCCCTTCAACCAGCCATGAACCGGCATCGTGGTAGCGCCCGGTTTCGACCTGGTCTGCCAGTACGGAGCCGGCCGGGTCTGCCAGCACAAACTCCGTGTGCGGAGAGTGCTCGGCAAACCAGGCCTGAAGACCACCCAGCGTACCGCCGGAGCCCACGCCAACCACGATGGCGTCGATGTTGCCGTCGAGCTGTTCAAACAGTTCCGGCGCGGTGGTGGTGCGATGCGCCAGCGGGTTGGCTTCGTTATTGAACTGGTCGATATAAAACGCACCGGGCAGTTCATTAGCCAGACGCTGGGCGTAATCCTGATAATAGGCCGGATGACCTTTATTCACGTCCGAGCGCGTCAGTACCACCTGGGCACCCAGCGCACGCAGGTGGAAAATCTTCTCGCGGCTCATTTTGTCCGGCACCACCAGGATCAGCGAATAGCCTTTCTGGGCGGCAATCAGGGCCAGGCCGAGACCGGTATTGCCTGCCGTCGCCTCAATTATCGTGCCACCCGGCTGCAGCTTACCGGTACGCTCCGCTTCATTAATCATCGACAGCGCCACGCGGTCTTTAATGGATCCACCCGGATTCTGGTTCTCCAGTTTCAAAAACAGCGAGCAGGGACCGGTATCGAGTTTATGCAGCTGGATAAGCGGTGTACGGCCAATCAGTTCGGTGACGGAGTGATAAATCGTCATGGTTTTGTCCTTTCAGGAGAGCATGACGGGATGATAGGGCGATGAAATTTTCTCAAGAAAGAACGAATCTCTGCTTTTTAGAACAGAAAAGAATATAAATGATGTTTTTGGATGTCAGGACAGCAAGACGTAAAGTGCTCTGGATGTGAGGATGGCTATATCAACAGAAAATGCTGAAAAAATGACCGTTTTTCTCGTCTGGTGTCTGTCAGATATGCATCTGGCAGATAATCATTGCTGAAATTGGTCTAAACGGTTCCCACCCGCTCAATCTGCCGCTTATTTCTTCAGGTTATAACACATTCTTTTTTGTTCATTTAAAAGCTGATAACGGCTGTTTACTATCATTTTGGACATCCATACTGCTAAACCGCTATGCGCGGACGGATAATGAATAAGAATGATTGTTCTCAGTAATATTTCGAAGATTTTTGACAACGGAAAGGTGGCGCTCACGGCCGTTGATAACGTCAATTTGACGATCGAACAGGGGCAAATATACGGCATTATTGGTTACAGCGGCGCGGGGAAAAGTACCCTGATCCGCCTGTTGAATGGCCTGGAAAAACCGAGCAGCGGCAGCGTGACCATCAACGGGCAGGACATTTCTGCCGCAAAAGGGGAAGCACTGCGTCAGGCGCGGCTGAAGATCAGCATGGTGTTCCAGCATTTCAACTTGCTGTGGTCACGGACGGTAACGGAAAACATCGCCTTCTCAATGCAGATAGCCGGAGTGCCAAAAGCCAGGATTCAGGCTCGCGTGGCCGAGCTGGTGGAACTGGTCGGGCTGAAAGGCCGTGAAAATGCGTATCCGTCTCAGCTGAGCGGCGGGCAAAAGCAGCGTGTGGGCATTGCGCGTGCGCTGGCGAACAACCCGGACGTGCTGCTCTGTGACGAAGCCACCTCCGCACTCGATCCCCAGACGACCGATCAGATCCTCGATCTGCTGCTGGACATCAACCGTCGTTTCAAACTCACCATTGTGCTGATCACCCATGAAATGCACGTGGTGCGCAAAATCTGCGATCGCGTGGCGGTGATGGAGAGCGGCAAAGTGGTGGAAGAGGGCGATGTGCTGAGCGTCTTTACTCACCCTCAACAGCCGATCACCCGGCAGTTTGTCCGTCAGGTGAGCCAGTATGCCGAGGAAGAGACCTTCAATACCGAGCTGGCAGCCGACCTGGAAGGCACGGTCATCCGTCTGACCTTCACCGGACACAGCACGCACAAACCGATTGTGGGTGAACTGACGCTGCGCTACGGCCTGCCGTTTAACATTCTGCACGGAAAAATGACCCAGACGGCGCACGGCGTTTTTGGCCAGCTGTGGGTACACGTGGTGGCATCTGATGAACAACTGAACAATATCCTCGCAGACCTGAAGCACAGCGATATTGAAGGCGAGGTGATTAAACATGACTGATACCCTCTTTCCGCACCTGAAATGGGATCAACTCTGGGCGGCAACGCTCGAGACGCTGTACATGACTGCGCTTTCTGGCGTGGCAACCTTTGTACTGGGGATTGTGCTGGGTCTGGCGCTGTTTTTAACCGCGCGTGGCGGGTTGTTCCACAACCGTACGGTCTACAGCGTGATTTCGATTGTGGTGAACGTGTTTCGTTCTATCCCGTTCATCATTCTGATTGTCCTGCTGATCCCGTTCACCAAGACCATCGTCGGCACCATTCTGGGGGCCAACGCGGCACTGCCGGCGCTGATTGTGGGCGCGGCACCGTTCTACGCGCGTCTGGTAGAGATTGCCCTGCGTGAAGTGGACAAAGGGGTGATTGAAGCGACGCGCTCGATGGGCGCACGACTGAGCACCTTAGTTTTTCGGGTTTTACTGCCAGAATCATCACCTGCACTGGTGTCCGGTATTACGGTGACGCTGATTGCGCTGGTGAGCTACAGCGCAATGGCCGGGGTGATTGGCGCAGGCGGTTTGGGAAATCTGGCTTATCTGGAAGGATTCCAGCGCAACCATGGTGACGTCACGCTGGTGGCAACGGTGACCATTTTGATCATCGTTTTCATTATTCAATTCTGCGGCGACATCATCACTTCACTGTTAGATAAACGCTAATAAATACACACAGGAACCATCATCATGAAAAAGACACTGACACTGATCGCCGCTGCAACCCTGAGCGCCCTGAGCTTTGCCGCGTGGGCTGACACCCTGACCGTGGGCGCGTCCAATACGCCACACGCTGAAATTCTGGAGCAGGCGAAGCCGATTCTGGCAAAGCAAGGTATCGATCTGGAGATTAAACCTTTCCAGGACTACATTCTGCCCAACACCGCGCTGGCCGGTCATGACATTGACGCTAACTACTTCCAGCACATTCCTTACCTGAACAGCGTGCTGAAAGATCACGCGGGTGATAAGGATTATGATTTTGTCAGTGCCGGCGCGATCCATATTGAGCCAATTGGTATCTACTCTAAAAAATACAAGTCGCTGAAAGACCTGCCGGAAGGCGGCAAAATCATCATGCGTGATGCCGTGTCTGAAGAGGGGCGCATTCTCTCTATCTTCGAAAAAGAGGGGGTAATCAAGCTTAAGCCTGGCGTCGACAAAGTGACCGCGCGTATCAGCGACATCGTGGACAATCCGAAAAAGCTGCAGTTCACGCCTAACGTAGAAGCCTCTCTGCTGCCGCAGATGTACAACAACGATGAAGGGGCTGCGGTAGTGATCAACGCCAACTACGCGATTGATGCGGGTCTGGATCCGGTTCACGACCCGATTGCGGTTGAGAGCGGCGAAAACAACCCGTATGCCAACATCATTACTGTGCATCGTGGCGATGAGAAGAAAAAAGATATCGTCGCGCTGGTGAACGTGCTGCACTCGAAAGAGATTCAGGACTGGATCCGCACCAAGTATAAAGGCGCGGTGATCCCGGTAAATAACTAATCGGTTGATTTAACAGATGAAGCCCGGTGAGTCTCTCGCCGGGCTTCTTTTTTGTATCCGGGCGAGGGATCATTTAAGCTGACGCTTTTGGGCAATGGAGTGGATGACCGTGGGCAATGTGACCAAAGACGAAGCGCTGTACCAGGAGATGTGTCGGGTGGTAGGGAAGGTCGTTCTGGAGATGCGTGACTTAGGGCAGGAGCCGAAGCATATTGTGATTGCCGGGGTACTGCGTACGGCGCTGGCGAACCAGCGCGTAAAACGCAGCGAATTAACCACCCAGGCGATGGAAACGGTGGTTAAAGCGCTGGCCGGCTGATACGCCAGCGCTTTGCCAGCTGCTCAAGAGAACAGCAGAGCAGGTAATAAACGACACCGGTAAAGATAAAAATGGCCGCCGGGTAAATTTGCACCCGGTTGTTCACCTGTCCTGCCACCGTGGTCAGCTCAGGCACGTTCACAATAAAAGCCAGCGAGGTGTCCTTCAGCAGGCTGATAAAAATGCCCACCAGAGACGGCAGAATATTGCGCATTACCTGTGGCAACAGAATGTGCCACAGGGTTTGTTGCGTGCTGAACCCCTGCGTTAATGCCGCTTCGTACTGACCCGATGGCAGCGCATTAATGCCGGCCAGGACGGAGTGCATCACCGATGCGGCCGTAAACCACGCCAGCGCCAGCGTCACGGTGAGCGCGCCGGGGAGGTCGCCACCGGTGATAAGCGGCAACAGATACCACATCCAGAAAATCACAAAGATTAACGGGATCCCCCGGATAAGCTCAGCCCACAGAAACAGCGCCTTGCGTATCACCCCGGAATAGCGCCATGCCAGACAGGCAAGGGCCACCCCGCCCGGCAGCGCGAGGAGCGCCGCGCCTGCGGCCATCAATAAGGAGAGCAGGACCCCGCCGGGCTCACCGGCAGCGGCGCGTCCCCACAGCAGATAATCCAGGTTATCGGTAATGACATTAAGTCCGGCTATCATGTTTTTCACTCCCTGCGAGTATTGTCTGCTGGCGTTGATGTTTTGCGGCGGGACCGAGCCGCACCAGCACCACGCCCATCACCACTCCGGTGAACAGATAGAGCAGGGTGCCTACGGTAAACGCCTCCAGCGCGTGCGCGTTAAAGCTCTCAATCTGCCGGATCTGGCAGGTCAGTTCGGCAAAACCAATACCGCTGGCAAGCGAGGAGAGTTTCATCAGATTAAGGTACTGCCCCACAACGGGCTGCCAGGCGTTCGCCAGCCCCTGCGGCAGCAGGATGTAACGAAACAAACGCCACGCGGAGAATCCCTGGGAGAGCGCCGCCTCCCGTTGCCCGCCCGGAACTGAACGCAATCCGGACGCCACTTCTTCAATGAGAAAAGCCGAGGTAAACACGCCCAGCCCCCAGGCCGAGCATAAAAACTCGGGTGTGAACCACCAGACATCACCGGGAAGAATGGACCAGCGGTGATCTGCATTCACTGTATCCCGGAATGCCTGCGGCAGACCGTTCCAGGCGGCAAAATACCAGAACAGCAGCTGTACCAGCAGCGGGGTATTGCGAAAAAGCGACACCCAGCCATTGACCACCGCGTTGCCGGGGCGCCCACCGGAAAGACGCAGGAGCAGAAAAAGCAGCGCAAGCAGACTTGCCAGTATCGCCCCGGCGAGCGTCACCCACAGGGTGGTGAGATAACCGGAAATAATCCATTGCAGGGGCTGTCCGGTCAGCACCCCCTGCCAGTCGAGCGAGGGCATTACAACGGCTCCTGATGCAGCGGGTTCAACACCTTTTGCAGAAAACGCTGCGCACGCGGGTGCGACGGATGGCGGAAGAATTGTTCCGGCGGCGCGGTTTCCAGTATCTGTCCGCCATCGATAAAGACAATCCGGTCGGCAATGTCACGGGCAAACTGCATCTCGTGCGTGACCACAATCATGGTGATCCCGCTGTGAGCCAGCGATCTCATGACCAGTAACACTTCGCCAATCATTTCAGGGTCGAGCGCGGAGGTCGGCTCGTCGAAGAGAATAATTTGCGGCGATGAGGCCAGCGCACGGGCAATCGCCACCCGCTGCTGTTGGCCGCCGGAAAGTTCCGCAGGGAAATGGTGTGCCTTGTCCAGCATGCCTACGTTTTCCAGCAGCGTCAGGGCACGTTCTTGTGCGGGCAGGGGCTTCCAGCCGTGAACATGCTCCAGTGCCAGGGTGATATTCTGACTGGCGGTGAGATGGGCATAGAGATTAAATTGCTGGAACACAAACCCGACGCGGCTACGTAACTGGCGCAGCGCGGGGCCGGAAAGTCGCCCGGTGGGTTTGTTGTCGACCAGGATCTCACCGCCGCTTAACGTCTCAAGCTGGTTAATAAGGCGGATCAGCGTGGATTTACCCGAACCCGAAGGGCCGAGGATAGCCACCACTTCCCCAGGCGTAATGGTAAGGTTAATACCGTTTAAAACCGGATGGTTACCGTAATGTTTGTCGACGTTGCGAAACTCGACACTGGCCTGTTCCAGATGTGAAAAATCCGCGGAGCCTGCCGCGGAGTGTGAAAATAAACCTGAAAGCATCTTACTTAGCTTCTATTGTAAAGGCGCGCGGCTGTGGAGACGGGGTGTCTGGACCAAACCAGACATCGTAGATTTTTGCTGCCTGGCCGTTTTTCTCCAGGTTCACCAGTTCATCATTGACGGCTTTCAGCAGTGCCGCTTCACCTTTTTTGACCCCCACACCAATCTCTTCTTTGCTGAGCAGATCGGGCAGAATTTTGAAATTCGCTTTATCCGGGGCTTGCGCCAGCAGGCCGGCCAGAATGGTGCTGTCCTGGGTGATCGCCTGCACGTTGCCATTGCGAAGCGCCGTCAGCGCCAGCGGAATATCGTCGTAGGAGAGCACGCGGGATTGCGGGAACCGCTGGTGCAGGGCCTGTTCGCCCGTGGTGCCTTTTACCGCGCCAATGCGTGCATGGCTGTAGGCGTCCAGCTTATCGGCGGATTTAGCCGGGACCAGGAATTGCTGGCCGGTGACAAAATACGGTATAGAGAAATCAATCACCTGCGCCCGCTCCGGGGTGATGGTGATATCCGCCACAATTAAATCCGCTTTACCGGACTGGAGTAGGGGAATGCGGTTCGCCGGGTTAGTGGCCACCAGTTCCAGCTTCACGCCCAGCGATTTTGCCAACGCTCTGGCAAAGTCCACGTCGTAGCCCACGATGTCATGCGTTTTGGCATCGACGGAACCAAACGGTGGGTTGGCATCAAAGGTCGCCACTTTCACCACCCCTGCGGCTTTAATATCCGCCAGCTGATCTGCCTGAACCTGTGCAGAAAGCAGGCCACCTGTTGCCAGTAAACCCAGCGCAACGATCCGTTTTTTGAACCCTTTTCTGTTTGCTGCCATAGTCATACGTCATCCCGTCGTTTTTGTTTTGTCCCGTTACGCTCCCATAAGCGAAAGCTATCGCCAAATAAGAAATCGTTCTTTGCTATAAACAAAAAAGCATTAGTGAACAGTGTGTTACATGGTGGTGACACATTCTGGCGGCATTTGCAGATCCTGCATATCAACAGTGGATATTGGTATTTCACCTGTGCGGAGTTTGGGTGTTTAACTGAGGGCAGGTAAAGCGAGAGGAGTCTGACGATGAAAAAGTGGATAAGCACGTTACGGCGGTTTTTTGCGACCCGACCCGTGAATGCGGAGAACAGCGCGCAACGTGTTCTTGAGTCGATACTGCCTGTCGCCAGCCTGTATGGCGTGGACGTGGCCAACATTGACCCGGAGTGGTTCCATGATAAAACGTCACGCTGAACTGCGCCGCACGCGCGAAATGTACTGGAACGAGCTGTGCTAAATTTTGTTCTGACGCCGGTTAGCTGTTAAGGTCAACAGGATGTTGAGCCTGGTCAGTAAATGGAATGAAGAACCCTATTTTCAAACGTGGCATTGTTGTCTGGACGATAGTCTGCCTCATCAGCGGCGTGTTGCTCTACGCCGAACAGATTCGCCGTCAGTTCTGGGAACGAGACCGTGAGTTCTCGGCGTTGTTCTCCGAATTAAGCGCGGTCCTGACGCAAAATGAATCGGTTTTACCGCTCCTGAATGGCGATGAAGATATCGCCGCCCTGCGCAAAAAATTCCCCCATCTGCTCGCTCTGGAAAAAACGACGGGACGCCCACTGGATGCGGCGCGGGTGGAGCCTGCCCACGAGATGCAGTACTGGCTTTATAATCCCTGGCGTCAGATCCGCGTGCGGGTGGACCTCGGCCCGATTCTGAATGCACATCATCCCTTTACCCACCTTGGGATCCGCTTTATCCCGACCGGTGACGAACCGGCGTCTGAGGCATTCTGGCACTGGCAACGCACCTTCCCGCAGCATACTCAACCTTTTACGCTGGAAGCGGATTCTCGTCCGGACTGGTTCGGCGTCAACTGGTATTTTTATCCCATCCTGTTTATCGGCTGGGGGATAGTGATTGCGGTGGCGAGCGTGGTGCTCTGGCAGCGCAGGGCGCGTAAAGATGCTGAACAACGGGCGCGCTATTACCAGCACGCCAGACTCAACACCCTGGGGGAGATCACCGCCGGTATTGTGCATGAAATCAATCAGCCGCTAACCGCCGCGCAGACCTGGATCCAGGGGGCGCAGCGTCAGTTGCAGCCGGAAAATGGGCAGGCGGTGTCGCAGGCGCTGGCGGCTGCGCTGACGCAAATGCAGCGCATTAGCGCCTTGTTAACCCGATTTCGTGAACATGTCGTGCAGGAGAAAGTGACCCTGCGGGAAACCGACCTGGTGCAGTGCTGGCTGCAGGTGGTGAACTTACTTGAGCATGAGCGCAGGGCTGAACATATCTCGGTCAGCCATGCGTTTGCTCCCGGGGCCACCACCGTGCTGGCCGACCCTCTCTGGCTGGAGCAGGTGCTGCATAACCTGCTCAGCAATGCGATTCAGGCCCAACAGGCCAGTTCAGCTGGCTGGGTAAAGATAGAGAGTCAGAAAAACGAGAGGGGTATTCAGATAACCGTGACTGACGGCGGTCCTGGCTTTAGCCCGGAGGCGTTACAGAATGCCTTTATGCCATTTTACAGTGGCAGAGAGGTGGGCATTGGTCTGGGGATGACCCTAACGGAATCATTAATGACGCGTATGAATGGATCGATTACGCTGGATAATGCGCCGCAGGGCGGGGCACAGATCCGATTACAACTGGCGAACGGAAAGGAGGCGACGGTTGGATAACACAATCTGGCTGATAGACGATGATGAGTCTATAAGAGAGTCAATGGCGTTTTTGCTGTCGGGCATGGGCTGGCCGGTAAGAACGTTTGAAAGTGTTGATGCCTTTACCGCGGCCCATTCCCGGGAAACCGCGCTGGTAGGCTGTATGCTGCTGGATATGCGGATGCCAGGAAAAGGTGGGCTCACCTGGCTAGAGGAGGGCAAATGGCCCTGGCCTCTGTTGCCGGTGATTATCATGACCGGGCACGGTACCGTTGATGCCTGCCGTCGGGCATTTCGTAACGGCGTGTTTGAGTTTTTCACCAAGCCGCTGGATGCCGACAAGCTTATCGAAACGGTGGGTCTGGCCTTTGAGGAGAGTCAGCGTCGCTTTGCCGACTGGCAGGAAACCTCGCGGGCCAAAGCGCGTTTCGCGCAATTGACCGCGCGGGAACATGAAGTACTGGGGGAGTTGATGCAAGGGCTCAGTAACAAAGAGGTGGCTGCCCGGCTGAACCTCTCACCACGAACGGTTGAAGCGCACCGCGCGGCGGCATTTACCAAGCTTGGCGTCAGCAGCCTGGTCCAGGCAATACGCGAATACGATAAATTGCAATCCGTATAACTACCAGGTTGAGTGCGTATTCAACCGAATTATGTTTCATCGCACGTCGGGGTAATCTCTGCCATGTATCCCAACACGCGAGGAAGTGCGATGAAAAAATTAATGATGGTTGCGGCACTGGCCGCGGGTAGTGTAAGTCTGGCCGCTCAGGCTGATACGTTGAACCAAAAGAATCTCTCGCTGGCGCAGGCGAATGCGCTGGCAACGTCCGCTATTCAGGCGTGCACGGCAAAAAATTATCAGGTGACGGTCACCGTGGTTGACCGCGCGGGTGTGGTGAAAGCCGTACAACGGACCGACAATGCCGGTCCTCACACGGTAAAAGCCAGTGAAATGAAAGCCTGGACGGCGCTCAGCGCAAAAAATGCGTCAGGCAAAGTGATGGAAGCGGCGCAGAGCAATGCCGGCGCGCAAAACATGCGTGACATCCCTGGCTTCCTGCTGCTGGCGGGCGGCTTGCCGGTAAAAGAGGGCGATGAGGTGATCGGAGCGATTGGTATCGGCGGTGCGCCGGGCGGTCATCTTGATGAAGCCTGCGCGCAGGCAGCCATTGACGGGCTGAAAAAGTAACATAAAAAAAGCACCGGGTTAGCCGGTGCTTTTTCATCAGATTTTGCAGGCATCGCCGCAGTCGTCATCGGCGACAATCGCCTGGGCTTTTTTATCTGCGTCGTCCAGACGTTCCGCATTACGCTCTTCTGCTTCATCCAGTCCGTTAAAGACCAGGTTTTCGAGATCAATTTCCATGTGGCACCTGCTTTGTTCAGTTTTTTGATACTGGCACAGTATAGGGCAAAAAACGCCAGCAATGTACCTCGCAGCACATATGGATAATCCCTGCCATACTCTCTGCTTTATGGATGAGGAATGCCAATGATGACACTCTGCAAAACCTGCGGTACCGCGTATGACGCCGCGCCGCAAATATGCCCGATTTGCGAAGACGAGCGCCAGTATGTTCCACACAACGGCCAGGCGTGGACAGACTTTGCTACCGTGACATCCACGCACAGCAACAAATGGCAGCAGCTGGAGCCACAGCTGTTCAGTATCAAAACGGTGCCCGCCTTTGCGATCAACCAGCGCGCGCTGTTGTTGCGTACCCCGCACGGTAATATTCTCTGGGACTGTATTGCAAACCTCGACCTGGCAACCAAAACGCTTATCACCGCGCTCGGCGGCATCAGCGCGATTGCGATTTCGCACCCGCACTATTACACCACCATGCAGGTATGGGCTGCGGCATTTGATGCGCCGGTGTACCTGCACGCCAGCGACAGAGAGTGGGTCATGTGCAGCAGTCCGGCCCTTCGCTTCTGGGAAGGGGATGCGCTGGAACTTTTCCCGTCGGTCAGCTTGCTGCGTCTGGGCGGCCATTTTGCGGGCGGCACGGTGCTGCACTGGCAGGAGGGCGATGGTGTATTGCTGGTGGGGGATATTCTTCAGGTCACGCCCGGCAAGGACGCCGTGTCATTCATGTGGAGCTACCCGAATATGCTGCCGCTGCCTGCCCGTACCGTTGAGCGGGTCACCGGTCTGCTGGAGGGCAAAAAATTTGATCGCCTGTACGGCGCCTTTGAGGGACAAAACATCCCGGCGCACGCGGACGCGATTGTGCAGCGGTCGGGCCAGAAATATATTGCTTGTCTCAGGTAAAGCACGATGGGTAAACTTCACGAGTGTGATCCCGATCATACCTAAACGACAACAGATAAAAGAGAAATTGCTATGCAACATATCATTGAAGGTTTCCTCAACTTTCAAAAAGAGATTTTCCCGCAACGTAAAGAGCTCTTCCGTAGTTTAGCGTCCAGCCAGAATCCCAAAGCGCTGTTCATCTCATGCTCCGACAGCCGTCTGGTACCAGAACTGGTCACTCAGCAAGAGCCAGGACAGCTCTTTGTCATTCGAAATGCTGGCAACATTGTGCCACCGTTTGGACCAGAGCCGGGCGGTGTCTCCGCGACTATCGAATATGCCGTTGTGGCGCTGGGCGTGACGGATATCGTGATTTGCGGTCACTCCAACTGTGGGGCGATGAAGGCGATTGCGGATAACGCGAACCTCGAGCCGATGCCCGCTGTCTCCCACTGGCTGCGCTATTCTGATGCCGCTAAAGCCGTGGTTGAGAAGAAAAGCTGGGATAAGCCCATCGACAAAGTGAACGCGATGGTGCAGGAGAACGTGTTTGCGCAGCTGAGCAACATCAAGACACATCCTTCCGTTGCTGTGGGCCTGCGCAATAACTCTCTTCGCCTGCACGGCTGGGTATATGACATTGAAAGCGGTGAGATCCGTGCGCTGGATAAAGCGACGAAAACGTTCGTCTCCCTGTCTGAAAACCCGGAAGTATTCTTCGAATAATCACGCTTTGCAGGGCATGGAGGCCCTGTCAGTAATCGAAATACGGTAATCTCCGGCGTAGTTCCAACGCGGGTTTTTCCGCCGCTTTCGCCATCGCCTCCGCAATCTCCGCACACTCCGCCAGTCCCTGAACGAAGGGATGGTCGTGCATCAGCCACGGTATCGCGCCAAACGCGATCCTCCCGCACACCGATTCAGGCGCTTTCAGGGTGTAATCCTCGCTAATATCGGGGATCTCGTCACCTGTCGCCTGCAGTTGTTGGCGCAGGGTGGGAAAAGGCAGATCTTTTGTTCTGAGGGGCTTTTGCCCGCGGGCATCGATAAACACGTCGAAGTGATAAGTGTTGTCTTCAGTCGCGATCGCCGTCTGCGCGCTACCGATATCCAGCGTGTAATCATCTCCTAACGCGGCAACGCTGATGATCCCGGCCTCGCGCAGTGCCAGCAGCCGGCGGATGGACTGCGGCGGAATGGCGGCATAGTTGTCGATAAACACCCGCGCCAGCCCCTGTTTGAAACGTTCCCTGTCCAGCTCATTAAGATGCGGCACGATCTCCTGAACTACCTCGTGCAAACGAAGTACGGTGTAGCGCCAGGGCACCGTTCGCCGTTCACGTTTGTTGCGTTCGACTTCATTCAAATTGGCTTCCGCCCAGCTAAACGGGCCGTGCTGCTTACGATCTTCAAACCAGGCCTCGCGAAGGGTGTCCGCATCCAGCATGCGCAGCCCGATTTTCTCGCACCATGTTGGATCGGCGAGTTCCAGCTCTTTCACCATCAGGGCGAAGATACGATCGAGCAGCCCGTCCGGTCCTTTGGCGATTTCGCTTTCAACGACAAATTCAGTCAATACCGACAGCGGCTCGTAAGGAATAGGGCAGTAAAAATCGGCCTCAGGCAGAATACCCGTCCGGGACATCAGGACTATTTTTAACGCCTCGCTGCCTTTATCCAGCATAAATTTGTCGTCAACAAACGCGCCATGCTGCATAACAACCGCCATCGCGGCGTCCAGCCCGCTTAAGGACGTCCCCATAATCCCCACCCGACAGGCGGGGATGTCGGCGTCCATCAAACCGGACCAGGGGCTCGGAAAGAAGGTGCGCGTAGCCTCGTCCTCTTCAGGCCAGACGTGGCCGGTGGCGATGACGGCAAGATCGAAGCGTTCAGGAAAGAGGCTGTCATTTACCGAAAGCGTGACGCCGTCTTTGTCGGTGGCGATATCCGTTACTTCGGCTGACTCATGGATGTCGACCTGAAATCCCAGCCTGCGGGCCTCTTTTACCACCGTGAGAAAGCTGTCGCGAAAATACTCCCCCAGCAGAATACGGGGCAGAAATTGCCGGTCGTGCAGTGAGGCTTTTTCGACGTGAAAACGGGCCAGATGGCTTTCACTCTGCTCTTTTAACCAGTCGAGGTAGGTCATAAAAACGGGCGGGATTTCAATACTGGCAATATTCGCCAGCATCAGACGCGAGTTTTCATCAACACGGTAGGGCATACCCACGCCTGCCTCATCGGCTTTTTCAAAGACGGAAACAGCCAGTGGTGTTTTATTTTTCAGTAGCGCGTAAAAGGTGTAAATCCCTGTGGGGCCGGAGCCGATAATGGCGATTTTTTTCATCGACACTGTTCCTGCTTTTTTTGTCATATGAAAAGCGTAGCAGGAGAAAACGTAAAAAATCAGGCGATTGGGATTATTCAGACTACGAGAAGAGGATTTGCACCATTTCAGGACTGAAATGGTGCGTCCGAGTGGACTCGAACCACCGACCCCCACCATGTCAAGGTGGTGCTCTAACCAACTGAGCTACGGACGCAGAATGGTGCGTTCAATTGGACTCGAACCAACGACCCCCACCATGTCAAGGTGGTGCTCTAACCAACTGAGCTATGAACGCAACGTGTTGTCGGTGACAACGGGGACGAATATTAGCGGCACAGCACCGCAGTGGCAAGAGGCAAAATGCATTTTTCTCTCTGATTTCACGCGATTGCTTCATTACCGCGCAAAGTGAAGAGAAAGTAGCCGCCAGCAGGCGGCTACTGCGTATTTAACGTGCGGCGCGTTGCAAAATTATCGTTGATGGCTGGCGCTGCAGGAAGCGCATGCGCAGCATCATCATGATGGCCGCAGAGGTCAGACCGATGATAAAGCCCATCCAGAATCCGGCAGGACCCATGCGATCAACCACCAGATCGGTGAGGGCGAGAATGTAACCACACGGCAGACCCAACACCCAGTAGGCGATGAAGGTGATAAAGAAAATGGAGCGGGTATCTTTATAACCACGCAGTACGCCGCTGCCAATCACCTGGATGGAGTCGGAGATCTGGTATACCGCCGCCAGCAGCATCAGATGCGATGCCAGCATCACCACTTCCGGGTTGTCATTGTAGAGCAGGGCAATTTGCTCACGCAGTGCGACGGTGAAAAGCGCGGTACAGACCGCCATACAAACCCCCACACCCAGCCCGGTACGCGCAGCCGTTTGTGCATCCAGGGTTGAGCCTTGCCCGAGACGGAAGCCGACGCGGATGGTGACCGCCGCCGCCAGCGACATTGGCAGGACGAACATCAGTGAGCTGAAGTTCAGCGCAATCTGGTGTCCGGCCACGTTCACAATGCCCAACGGGGAGACCAGCAGGGCGACAACGGCAAACAGGGTCACTTCAAAGAACAGTGCCAGTGCAATAGGCAGTCCCAGCTGTACCAGACGCATCATGATGTTCCAGTCCGGCGTGCTGAATGAACGCTCGTTACGGATATCACGCATGGAGCGGGCGCGTTTAACAAAGGCGAGCATACTGAAGAACATCACCCAGTACACCGCCGCCGTCGCCACGCCGCAGCCAACGCCGCCAAGCTCGGGCATGCCGAAGTGACCGTAGATAAAGACATAGTTCACCGGAATGTTGACCAGTAAACCGATAAAGCCCATGACCATCCCCGGCTTGGTTTTTGCCAGGCCTTCGCACTGGTTACGCGCCACCTGGAAAAAGAGGTAGCCCGGTGCCCCCCAGAGCAGGGCGCGCAGATATCCCACGGCCTTGTCAGCCAGAGCCGGGTCAATATTATGCATGGCGCGAATGATATGACCGGCGTTCCACAGCACCACCATAATCAGCAGTGAGACAAAACCCGCCAGCCAGAACCCCTGACGCACCTGATGAGCGATGCGCTCACGTCGACCGGAGCCATTTAGCTGAGCGATAACCGGCGTGAGTGCCAGCAGCAGGCCGTGACCGAAGAGAATGGCCGGAAGCCAGATAGAGGTTCCGATTGCCACGGCGGCCATATCGGTGGCGCTGTAGCCACCTGCCATTACCGTATCCACAAATCCCATTGCGGTCTGGGCCACCTGCGCGATGATCACCGGGATAGCCAGTGCCAATAATTGCCGCGCTTCATTCATGTACTTCTGCACGTGAACACCTTTGTATTGTTGTTATTTGAGAGACTAAAAAAGCCGCCATAACAGGCAGCAAGAAGAAAAAGCAGAGGGGGTGCCAGCTATTGTAGCGGGCTTTAACTAATTATCTAGTGAAAAAATCGCCAGAAAATGCGCTCCTCTGGCAACCTGTATTTCCAACTGTTATTGTGGTGGGATTAAACGGTGTCACCACCGTCCGGAAAAAACAGGAGTTGTAAGCATGTTTACTGGTATTGTGCAGGGCACCGCCAAAGTGGTGTCCATTGATGAAAAACCTAATTTCCGTACCCACGTTGTTGAGCTGCCGGAATATATGCTGGATGGCATCGAAACCGGTGCCTCGATTGCGCATAACGGTTGCTGCCTGACGGTGACCGAAATTAACGGCAATCAGATTAGCTTTGATTTGATGAAAGAGACGCTGCGTATCACCAATCTGGGCGAACTGGTGGTGGGCGATACCTTAAACGTAGAGCGTGCGGCGAAGTTCAGCGATGAAATTGGTGGTCATCTGATGTCGGGCCATATCATGACCACCGCCGAAGTGGCGAAAATTGTCACCTCTGAAAATAATCGTCAAATCTGGTTTAAAGTGCAGGATCCGGCATTGATGAAATACATCCTGTATAAAGGGTTTATTGGTATTGATGGGATTAGCCTGACGGTCGGAGAAGTGACGCCGACGCGTTTTTGCGTGCATTTAATTCCGGAAACGCTGCAGCGTACGACGCTGGGCGCGAAAAAACTGGGGCAGCGTGTGAATATTGAGATCGATCCGCAAACCCAGGCAGTCGTGGATACCGTGGAGCGCGTGCTGGCGGCAAAAGAGGCGGCCATAATAAAGGCCACGGAAGAAGAATAAAAAAATAACCCCGGCAATCCGGGGTTATTTTTTATCGCGGTACACGCAAACCGTGTTCAATCCCGCGACTAAAGACCACCTGCCAGAGCTGAATATCACGCGCCCGGAACGCACCGGCGCAGGCATTCAGATAATAGCTGAACATGCGTTTAAATCGTTCAGAATAGTTGTCTGCAATCTCAGGCCACGCTTGCTGGAAACGCTCATGCCAGGCCATCAGGGTCGTGTCGTAATCCGCGCCGAAGTTATGCCAGTCTTCCATGATGAAATGGCCTTCACTGGCGTTGGCAATCTGGCGGACTGAAGGCAAACAGCCATTCGGAAAGATGTATTTATTGATCCACGGGTCAACGTTATTGTCCGTGCGCTTAGAGCCTATGGTGTGCAGCAGGAAGATGCCGTCCGGTTTTAAATTACGATCCACCACCTCAAAATAGGTGTCGTAATTTTTCGGCCCGACGTGCTCAAACATGCCCACGGAAACAATGCGATCAAACTGTTCGTTGAGGTCGCGATAGTCCTGAAGACGGATATCGACGTCCAGACCCTGACAGCGTTCCCGGGCCATTTTTTGCTGCTCGGCTGAAATGGTGACGCCGACCACGCTGACGCCATAATGCTTCGCCATAAAATACGCCAGACCGCCCCAGCCACAGCCAATATCCAGAACGCGCATACCGGGCTGTAACTGTAGCTTCTCGCTAATCAGCCGCAGCTTATCCTGCTGGGCCGCTTCAAGGGTGGTCGCCTCTTTCCAGTAGGCGCAGGAGTATTGCATGAAGGGATCCAGCATGCGGCTGAACAAATCGTTACCGAGATCGTAGTGCTCTTTACCCACTATCCACGCCCGTTTTTTACTTTGCAGATTGAACAAACGGGCGGAAGCGACGCGCAACGTATCTTTGATATTGCGGGGGAGCTGGTTCTCCAGACCGGCGCGCAACACGCTGGCAAAGAAAATATCCAGCCGCTCGCAATCCCACCAGCCATCCATATAGCTTTCGCCCAGCCCTAACGATCCCTCGCGCAGCACGCGTTTAAAAAAATCGGGATGTTTGACCTGCGGATCGGAGGGTGAAGATCCGTTGATAGTGATGCCTGCACGACCTAACAGTTCACTGACGATCCGGGACCAGTTATCGTCCGGAACGCTGACTTCTTCTATACACGATGAACTCATAGCTTCTCCATCACCTTACTGTGATCAGAACCTTCAAACAGCGTAGACGCTTTTTATGGTTTGTGAGAAATCTCACGGTAAATACCGCGAGGCTAGTATCCGACGTAGAACAGAGGAAGGGAGATATCCCTTGCCGAAATGCCTTCCATGGTAAAACGGGAGCACTCCGGCTCCCGTTAACACTTAATATTTATCGTATTTAATCGAACCAAATTTAGTATAGGCCTCAAAATTTGGTGATTCAATAGAAAATTCTTAGCAACCTAATCACTGAAATGTCACATATTTTCCGCAGTGACTACGCATGCGACGTTTCCGGCTGCGTGGGGCTATCAAGCTCACGTTGTGCGGCTGATTGCACGCGATATCCCATCACGGCCAGCACAACAGTCGCCAGCATCACGCTGGTGGTGGTCAACAGCGGCGTGGCAATCAGCGCTGAAACCACCAGGCTTGCCAGGAAGCACAGACCCAGCTGCAGGGTATTTTGCAGGGCAGCGGCACGACCTGTCGCCTGCGGGAAAGGACGTAACGCCTGTGCCACCACGATAGGGTAAATGGCGCCGTTAGCCACTGCCATCACGCAGAACGGAATCAATATCTCTACCAGGCCGACGCCCGGAATAAAACCGACAGCCCAGGTGGCGATCACACTCAGAGCAAAGAGCACCAGCAGCCATGGCAGCATCTGCTGGCCTTCCCATTTCTGCAGTGCCGCACGGCAGCCGTATCCGCCCAGCAGGAAGGCGATGGTCTGCGGGACATAGCTCAGGCCAATGGCGGCCGGGCTGTATCCCATATCGTGCAGAATAAACGGCGAGCCAGTGAGCCAGGCGAAGAAGCTCGCCGAGCAGGCGGCATAGACCAGGACATTACCACGATACGCTTTGGCGCTCAGCAGGGAGAGGAACGTGATCGGTTTGGCGTCGGCATGCGCCTCTTTTTTATGCGCGGGCTTGAGGGCAAACGCCGGCAGCATCAGTACCAGCGTGATGGCAAACAGCGTGGCGAAGATAGCCTGCCACTCGAAATGCACCAGGATCCAGCTGCCCAGCAGGGGAGCGAGGGCAGGTGAAAGCCCTACCAGGGGCATAATGGTGGCGAAAATGCGGTTGGTGCGGTTGGCCGGGTAGTAGTCGGTAACAAGGGCCTGCCAGGTCACCGCTGCCGCACAGACGCCGACGGCTTGCACAAAGCGCAGCACCAGCAGCCAGGTCGCATCGCGTACCCATAACATTCCCAGACAGCCGACGGCAAAAATGCCCAGGCCCAGTAACAGCACCGGTTTACGCCCAAAGCGATCGGAGAGCGGGCCCCAGAGCAACTGTGCAATGGCAAAGCCCGCGAGGAACAAACTCAGGCTGGCGCTGATGGCCGCAGCAGGGGTTTGTAAATCTGCCTGCATCGCCGCAAACGCGGGCAGGTACATATCGGTGGCCAAAAAGCCCAGCACGCTCAAACCGCCGAGCCAGACTAAAAATCCATTCCTGGGTTGCATTGTTTTATTCTCCTTGAGGAGGCAGGTAGACACTGGCGCAGAGTGTAGGGAGTGCAAAGCGGGTTGTGAAACGCTAATATTTGGCTAGTGCATTCAAATTTTTTGCAGGCAGAAAATGTGGTCAGATTATTCTCTTGAAGTTGTCGATGCTGTCGCACGAAACGGCAGTTTCAGCGGTGCCGCACAGGAGCTACACCGCGTTCCCTCCGCGATAAGCTACACGGTACGTCAGCTCGAAGAGTGGCTGGCTGTGCCGCTGTTTGAACGACGTCATCGCGATGTGGAATTAACGCCGGCAGGGGCGTGGTTTTTGAAAGAAGGGCGTTCTGTTATCAAAAAAATGCAGATCACCCGTGAACAGTGTCAGCAGATCGCCAACGGCTGGCGCGGGCATCTCTCCATTGCCGTGGATAACATCGTCAAACCCGAGCGCACCCGGCAGATGATTGTGGATTTCTATCGTCATTTTTCAGACGTTGAACTTCGCGTCTCGCAGGAGGTGTTCAACGGCGTCTGGGACGCGCTGGCGGACGGCAGGGCAGAGATGGCGATTGGGGCGACCCAGGCGATCCCCGTCGGGGGACGCTATGCGTTTCGTGATATGGGCATGTTGAGCTGGAAATGTGTGGTGGCAAGCGATCATCCCCTGGCTGCCATGGAGGGGCCGCTGAGTGACGACACGCTGCGCAACTGGCCGTCGCTGGTGCTGGAAGATACCTCGCGCTCGTTGCCAAAACGTATTACCTGGCTTCTGGATAATCAGCGGCGGGTGGTGGCGCCGGACTGGGAGTCCTCCGCGACCTGCCTCAGTGCCGGGCTGTGTGTCGCGATGGTGCCCGTGCATTTCGCTAAGCCGAGAATCGATACCGGTGAATGGGTCGAACTGACGCTGGAGAATCCGTTCCCGGATGCAGCCTGCTGCCTGACGTGGCAACAAAATGACGTGTCGCCCGCCATGGCGTGGTTACTGGATTACCTGGGAGACAGCGAAACGCTTAACCGGGAATGGTTACGGGAGCCAGCGTAACTGGCTCCGTACAGTGATTAACGACGGTAGTCGCGGAACGGACCATCCGCAACGGAACGGCGTTCGATAAGACGCGGGTGGACTTCAATCGACTGCGACTCTTCACGTTTGTTGACGATCCTGTCCATCAGCATATTGAAGGCCGTTTCACCCAGGGAGTCTTTCGGCTGGTGAATGGTGGTCAGCGCTGGGGTAAAGAAGCGCGCGTTGCGCACGTTGTCATAGCCGATCACGGAAATATCCTGCGGCACGCGCAGGCCCAGCTCATCGGCCGCACACAGGGCCCCCATCGCCATGATATCCCCGCCGCAGAACACCGCCGTTGGACGATGCGGCTGGGAAACGATCTGCTGCATGGCGCGGTAGCCCGATTCCGGCTCAAAGTCGCCCTGCACGATCCAGTTTTCCGGCACGGTGATCAGCGCTTCTTCCATCGCCTTCATAAATCCGGCCAGACGGCCAGCACCGGTGTTGCGCTCAAGCGGCCCCGGGATCACGCCAATTTCACGGTGACCGCGTTCAATCAGATAGCGGCCCGCCATATAACCGCCTTCAAAGGCGTTATCGATGACGGAGTCGGTAAAGTCGGCGCGCGCTTCGCCCCAGTCCATCACCACCATTGGGATATGACGATACTCTTCCAGCATGGAAAGCACGGACTCCGGATACTCGGAGCACATCACCAGCAGGCCATCCACGCGTTTTTGCGCCATCATCGACAGATAGGCGCGCTGTTTTTCAATGTTGTTCCACGCGTTGCCGAGGATCAGGGTATAGCCTTTCTGGAAGCAGTTTTTCTCAACCGCTTCGATGATTTCGGCAAAATAGGCCGCTTCACTGCTGGTCGCCAGCAAACCAATAGATTTGGTGTGATTAACTTTAAGACTGCGCGCAACGGCACTCGGCGAGTAGTGCAGCTCTTTGATTGCCGCCCAGACGGCGTTGCGCGTCTCTTCCGCCACGAAGCGGGTTTTGTTAATTACATGTGATACGGTTGTAGTGGAAACGTTTGCGCGTTTTGCTACGTCTTTAATTGTTGCCATTAAATGTCACTCCAGACCATATCCTAAACTCCTGAAAACCTTGAAGGTAAACGTTTGCCTTCTCTCACCCTTATCACGCAATCTTGAATTGCGGCACGCCAGGAAAACGACACGGGACGTCAGGAGGGGGTCAATGGCCGGTACGCTAATAAATTTAGCGTGGAATTTTGTCCTATCTTGATGAAAAGGGGAAGAGCTAAAGTGGTTATCCGTTTAAATCCGGGAAGATTTTTGACGTAAATTGTGTAAAAATGAGCAAGCTCACTTTTCGTGGGGGGATTAAAAGGAGAAAAATTGATGAGTTCCGATCTGAAGTTTTCGCTGTTCACCACCATTATTGTGCTGGCGCTGATTGTTGCCGCGGGTCTGACGGCTGCACTGCACTGATTTACGCGGAGGGGGCGTTCGCTCTCTCCCGCTTCCCCTGATTGTTACATCTCCGGCAAAAATCTTTTGCCAATTTGTTAACTTCTCATTTTTTGTGATTAATGTCATGCTTTCGCCTTCTTTGTTCTGTGTCACGACCTGACACGGCATCCGGAGTTGACGCATGAAAATCAATTTTCCCCTGCTGGCCCTGGCGATTGGCGCTTTTGGGATTGGCACTACTGAATTCTCCCCTATGGGGCTCTTACCGGTTATCGCCCGCGGTGTGGACGTCTCTATCCCTGCAGCCGGGATGTTAATCAGCGCCTATGCCATTGGCGTAATGGTTGGTGCTCCGCTGATGACGCTGTTGCTTTCCCACCGCGCTCGCCGTAACGCGCTGATTTTCCTGATGGCTATCTTTACCCTCGGCAATGTGCTCTCCGCCATTTCGCCGGATTACACCACACTGATGCTGTCCCGCATTCTGACCAGCCTTAACCACGGTGCCTTCTTTGGGCTGGGGTCGGTGGTTGCCGCAAGCGTGGTGCCCAAACACAAGCAGGCGAGTGCCGTGGCAACCATGTTTATGGGCCTGACCATCGCCAACATTGGCGGTGTTCCTGCGGCGACCTGGCTGGGAGAGGTCATTGGCTGGCGTATGTCGTTCCTGGCAACCGCCGTACTGGGCGTTGTCGCGATGGTGGCGTTGTTCTTCTCCCTGCCGAAAGGCAGCGCTGGTGAGCGGCCTGAGGTACGTAAAGAGCTGTCGGTACTGATGCGCCCGCAGGTGCTCTCGGCGCTGCTTACTACCGTGCTGGGTGCCGGGGCGATGTTTACCCTTTACACCTATATTTCGCCGGTGCTGCATGACATCACTCACGCGACGCCGATCTTTATCACCGCGATGCTGGTGCTGATTGGCGTGGGCTTCTCGATTGGTAACTATCTGGGCGGGAAATTTGCTGACCGCTCCGTGAGCGGAACGCTGAAGGGTTTTCTGACCCTGCTGATTGTCATCATGGTTGCCATCCCGTGGCTGGCGCGTAATGAAGTTGGCGCGGCCATTGCGATGGTCGTCTGGGGGGCGGCCACCTTTGCCGTGGTTCCGCCGCTGCAGATGCGCGTAATGCGCGTCGCGCATGAGGCGCCGGGCCTCTCCTCGTCAGTGAATATTGGTGCGTTCAATCTGGGCAATGCGCTCGGTGCCGCAGCGGGTGGTGCTGTGATTTCGGGTGGTCTGGGATACAGCTTTGTGCCGGTGATGGGGGCCATTATTGCCGCGCTTGGCCTGCTGCTAGTGATGATGTCGGGTCGTAAACAGCCTGAAGCGGCCTGTGCTGCCGAATAAAAAAACGCAGAAGGGGAAACCCTTCTGCGTCTCTCTTACGCGGCGAAGTTCTTCGCCACAAAGTCCCAGTTAACCAGTGCCCAGAAGTGCTCCAGGTAGTTAGGACGCGCGTTACGGTAATCAATGTAGTACGCGTGTTCCCAGACATCCACGGTCATCAGCGGAGTCGCGCTGGTGGTCAGTGGTGTACCCGCGTTAGACGTGGAGACGATAGCCAGTTTGCCATCGGCCTCTTTTACCAGCCATGTCCAGCCAGAACCGAAGTTTTTGATTGCGGCATCGGTAAATTTCGCTTTGAACTCCGCAAAGCTGCCAAAGGCGGCGTTAATCGCAGCAGCCAGTTCACCGGTCGGCTCGCCGCCCGCATTTGGCGCCAGGCAGTGCCAGTAGAAAGTGTGGTTCCACACCTGAGCAGCGTTGTTGAATACGCCACCGTCTGAACTGCGGACGATCTCTTCCAGCGTTTTGCCTTCAAAATCGGTGCCCTTGATCAGGTTGTTGAGGTTGGTGACATAGGTCTGGTGATGTTTGCCGTAATGATATTCCAGGGTTTCCGCAGAAATGTGCGGTGCCAGGGCGTCTTTTGCATACGGTAGTGCAGGTAATTCGAACGACATTGCTTCTCTCCTTATTGTATTTTGCGTTGCCAATAACCACACAGACAACAAGGACAGGATAGCAAATTGAAAGGGTATGCAAAAGAGGAACTTACCCTGCCGTGGTGACGGCAGGGCAGGGTTTAGCGGATGGTTTTCGGTGTCATGACGCGGCGTGCGCCGACGTAGTGACGCACCCAGTAGTCTTCGCTAAGCGAGGTGATCTGAATGTCCTGACCGCTTCGTGGCGACTGAATAAACTTCCCATTGCCCACATACACGCCGACGTGATCAGCCGTACCGCGACCCTGGGTGCGGAAGAAGACCAGATCGCCATTTTGCAGCTCGCCACGGTTAACGGGGGCGGCGTCGCGCAGGTGGTACATTTCATTGGCGGTGCGCGGAATGCGGAATTTCACCAGATCTTTATAGGCGAAATACACCAGCCCGCTGCAGTCAAAACCGGTGCGGGGAGAAGTGCCACCCCAGCGATACGGTTTGCCAATTTGCCCCATAAGCTTATTCATCGCCGTTTTTTGCGCTTTCTGTACCCGAACCTTATGCGCGTCGGCAATTTTCGTCACTTTCGTGCAGTTGGCTTTATGCCCTTTGCGCGTGGTGCATTTTTCCGTTACGAGGTTGGCAGCAGTTTGTGAGGCTTTACGTTTCGATGCGAGGGCAGTGCGGGAAGATGTTGATTTCGATTTGCTGGAGGCGGTCTTTTTCGTTTGAGCAGTTGTTTTTTTCTTTTCGTTCTTACTGGTGGTCTTTTTTTTACGTTCTGTGGTTTTTGCCAGATGCGTTTTTTGCACAGCAGAGTGCCGCGCCTGTTGAGAGGCGTTTGCCGCTGGCGTGAAAGAGAGTGATGTAAACAGTAAAGCACAGAGCGTGATCGAGATTTTATTTATCCGCGCCACTGGGCAGTCCCCTGATTAATGCAGGTCATCAATAATACCCGCGTATGATTTACAAAGCCCGTCGATTCTAATCCATAAAAACCCGAGAAGTTAATAGCATTTTTCAATCTAAAAACCTGTTTCGTTAGCAAGTGCAAAAAAATTCATCGATTTGTCGCACAATTGTTCACGCCCTAAGCAAAACCCTGCCTGCCGCAGGGTTAAGCACCATTTACAATGCAACTTTTCCCCACTCGCGATAAAATAGCTATACGTGACAAAAATGTTATTTTCCGATGCCAGTCTGAACCGCTACAATGTCAGACTAATGCCGTAACAGAAGTTAAAGGAAGCAAGACATGAGCACCACTATTGAAAAAATCCAGCGCCAGATCGCTGAAAACCCGATTCTGCTGTATATGAAAGGTTCTCCGAAGCTGCCAAGCTGTGGCTTCTCCGCGCAAGCGGTTCAGGCGCTGTCTGCCTGTGGTGAACGTTTTGCTTACGTTGATATCCTGCAGAACCCGGACATCCGCGCTGAGCTGCCAAAATACGCTAACTGGCCGACGTTCCCGCAGCTGTGGGTCGACGGTGAACTGGTTGGCGGTTGCGATATCCTGATTGAAATGTATCAGCGCGGCGAACTGCAGCAGCTGATCAAAGAGACGGCGGCGAAGTACAAAACGGAAGAGCCTGACGCGGAGTAATTTTCTGCGCAAATAAAAAAGCGACCTTAAGAGGTCGCTTTTTTTTATTCTTCGCTGTCGCCCATCGGCAGCGGCCAGCCGCCCAGACGCTTCCAGCGGTTGACGATCTCACAGAACAATTCTGCGGTGCGCTCCGTGTCATACAGAGCGGAATGGGCCTGCGTGCCGTCAAACTCAATCCCGGCGGTGATACAGGCTTTTGATAACACCGTTTGTCCGAGCGCCAGGCCGCTCAGTGCGGCGGTATCAAAGGTCACAAACGGGTGGAAAGGGTTACGCTTAAGAGAGGCTCGCTCGGCGGCAGCCATGGTAAAGCTGTGATCGAACGTGGCGTTATGCGCCACCATAATGGCGCGGCTGCAGTTACTCTCTTTCATGCCTTTACGCACCATTTTAAAAATGGCGTGCAGCGCGTCATATTCACTTACCGCACCGCGCAGTGGGTTATGTGGGTCGATGCCATTAAATGCCAGCGCCTCTGGCTGCAGGTTTGCGCCTTCAAAGGGTTCAACGTGGAAATGCAGCGTGGTGTCCGGTGTAAGCCAGCCCTGTTCATCCATCTTCAGCGTGATGGCGGCAATTTCAAGCAGCGCATCGGTTTTAGCGTTAAATCCGGCTGTTTCGACATCAATGACAACAGGATAAAAACCACGAAAACGGTCGCACAGACCGGTAAGTTGAGCGTTATCGGACATCAGGGTCTCTTACAAGGGGAAAAAAGCAGAGCGCATTATGGCAAATTTTGGCGGGGGATGCAGTAAAACAACGGGCGCATAGTGCGCCCTGAAGGATCAGTTGCCCAGACCGCGACCGGCGTCTTTGGCTTCAATCAGCTCGATTTTATAACCGTCTGGATCTTCAACAAACGCAATCACGGTGGTGCCGCCTTTTACCGGGCCCGCTTCACGCGTGACGTTACCGCCGTTGCTGCGAATACGTTCACAGGCTTCTGCCGCGTTGTCCACTTCCAGCGCGATGTGGCCGTAGGCCGTGCCCAGCTCATAGCTGTCGACGCCCCAGTTATAAGTCAGCTCGATAACCGCTTCATCCGTTTCCGGGCCGTAACCCACGAACGCCAGCGAGTATTTGTATTCCGGGTTTTCGCTGGTGCGCAGCAGCTTCATACCCAGTACGTTAGTGTAGAAATCGATAGAACGTTGCAGATCGCCAACGCGCAGCATGGTGTGAAGTAGGCGCATAATTTCCTCATTAACCAATGGAGTAGAGTATCTTTTTGAACAGAAACGATGTTTTAGTATAGCGGCGAAAGGCCGCCGCTATCAATGCACAACGGAGAGATTACAGCGTAGGGTAGTCGGTATAGCCTTCCGCGCCGCCGCCGTAGAAGCTTTCCGGGCGCTGTGGGTTCAGCGCTGCTTTTTGCTGCAGACGGGCAACCAGGTCCGGGTTGGCAATGTAATCACGACCAAACGCCACGGCGTCGATTAACCCTTTATTAATCAGATCTTCGGCTTTCTCAGGCGTATAGGCCCCCGCACCGATGATCACCCCGTGGAAACGCGCGCGCACTTTCTGGCGGAAGGCCTCAGAGTAAGGCTGACCACCGGCCCAGTCCGGCTCGGACATGTGCAGATACGCGATACCGCGTTTCGCCAGCTCTTCAATCAGATACAGCGCGTCCGCTTCTTCGTTCGGACCGTTGTCGACGTTCTGGAACGTACCGATTGGGGAGACGCGAATACCAATACGATCCGGGCTCCACTCCTGACAAACGGCATCAACCACTTCCAGCACCAGACGGGCGCGGTTTTCGACGCTGCCGCCGTACTGGTCGGTGCGGTGGTTGGACGACGGTGAAAGGAACTGATGCAGCAGATAGCCGTGCGCGGAGTGCAGTTCAACCAGATCAAAACCGGCTTCGCGGGCGTTGGCCACGGCCTGACGGAAATCGTTCACGATACCCGGGATCTCATCCAGCTCAAGGGCGCGTGGCGTGGAGGTGTCGACGCGGATCGCGTGACCGTTTTCATCGCGCAGGGAAGTGCGGGTATTCGCATTCAGGGCCGACGCGGAAACCGGTGCCTGACCGCCAGGCTGAATGCTGCTGTGAGAGATACGACCGGTGTGCCACAGCTGAACCGCAATGCGACCCTCTTCGGCGTGAACACCGGCGGTGATTTTCTTCCACGCGGCGATCTGCTCCGGGCTGTGCAGGCCTGGTGCGCCGGCATATCCCTTCGCCTGTGCGGAAATCTGCGTGGCTTCAGTGATGATGAGGCCAGAGCTGGCGCGCTGACGATAGTATTCACCCATCAGTGGGGTTGGGATATCACCCGGCTCAATGCTGCGCAGACGGGTGAGTGGGGCCATAAACACGCGGTTTGGTGCGGTGACGGCGCCCACTTTCAGTGGGGTGAAAAGTTTTTCAGCTGACATAACGACTCCTGAGTAGACCAGTCGACTAGTAATTAAGTAAATAAAAACGCCTGCTACACGCCAGGCGCAGTAATGCTGCTATTAACATGTGCCAGTGCGCTTTCCAGCGGCACGGCACTGCGGGAAATTTTGGCCTGCAGGTTCGCCCCTAACCAGAGCGAATATAAGACCTGCGCCTGGGTTAACGCCTCACCGGAGAAGGCCAGCGTTTTTTCACGGCGGCCATTCTCAAGCGCCTGCGCCAGCAGAGCGATCACGCCGCTGGCACCTTTATCCATGGCCGCGCGCATATCTTCCGAGAGGTCGCACACTTCGGCAGAAAGTTTTACCGTCAGGCATCCGCTGATAATGCCCTGCTGACAGAACTGGTTCAGGGTTTCCTGATAGTAATTCAGAACACGATCCCGATAGTTACCTTCGCCACTGGCGAAATGGGTCGCCAGGCGCTGATGGTAGCTGGCATAGTGCCGCTCCAGCATCGCCACGCCAAACGCCTCTTTGGATCGGAAGTAGTGATAAAACGACCCCTTCGGCACTTCGGCGGTTTTAAGTAACTCGCTTAACCCCATACCGGTGAACCCGCGATGCATGCAAAGCCGCTCGCCGGTCGCCAGTAAATGTTCGCGTGTATCGTGTTCAGTATTTCTGCTCATGGTCGAACTCTAATAGACCGTTCGGTCTATTGCAAGTGAGTTTATTGACGGCAGACCTTCAGAATATCCAGTTGCTGCTGATAAACCGTTGATTTCACGTCCATCATACCCAGTACGGTAGAGAACAGGTTGTCCTGCGAAACCGCATTTTTTGCTGCGTAGTCGCGCAGGCACTGCGCGTTGATTCCAAAGTTTTTCGCATAGTCCGGTGATAACCAGAACATAAACGGAATGTGCGTTTGTTGCTCCGGCGCCAGCATGTACGGCGTGCCGTGCAGATAAATTCCGCTTTCGCCCAGCGATTCGCCGTGGTCGGAAAGGTAAATCAGCGCGGTGTTCATGTTGGCCTGGCGTGCTTTCAGCGCATCGATGGTTTTACTGACCATACTGTCGGTATACAGGATGGTGTTGTCGTAGGTGTTCATCAGCGCCTGGTGATCGCAATCCTGAATTTCGTTGGTATCGCAGGTCGGCGTGAACCTGCGGAAATTGTCCGGATAACGGTGATAGTAGGCCGGACCGTGGCTGCCCATCAGGTGGATCACCAGTACGGTGTCCTGTTTCAGGCCGTCCAGCACGTTGTCGAGACGGTAGAAGTTCACATCATCAATACAGGACTTGTCTTTGCAGAACTGATCCAGGTTCCACTGGGTCATATCGGTATGGGGTACGCGGTCGCAGGCACCTTTACAGCCGCCGTCATTGTCGCGCCACAGCAGGTTGATTCCCGCATGTTTGAGCACATCGAGCAAGCCTTCCTGGTGATGCGCCAGGTCAGCATCGTATTTGCTGCGCGTCATGCCGGAGAACATGCAGGGAACGGAAACGGCCGTTTCGGTACCGCATGACGTGGCCTGCGGGAAGTTGATGACATCCTGCTTTTTCAGTTCCGGGTTCGTTTCACGGCCATAACCATTCAGCGAGTAGTTCGCGGCACGTGAGGCCTCACCTACAACCAGCACCAGAACCGTTTTCTTGTTCTGACCTGCAATCAGTGGGCCCTTATGGGCATCTTCACCAATACGCACCAGCGTCTGGTCGCCTGCAAACCAGCGCATCTTGCTGTATTTCACCATGGCACTGACGTAGTTCGCCGGCGTCACCATCTTGACGATGCTTTTATTATTGCGAAACAGTGACGCGTAATCTTTGTAAAACACGGCGGCGACAAGGATGACCACCAGCAGGGCGCCAAGCATGGCGGCAACGCGCATCAGCAGGGCATACCACCACTTTCCGGTATGAATGCGCGTCATCGTTAACACCACGGAAGGCACCAGTCCCGCAATGACAATCCACAGAATCATCTGTGGCGTGACCAGCGCAGTCGCCTCCTGGGAGTTCGTTTCGAACACGTTAACAATCATGTTCTGATCGATAACCGCACCATAGGTGTACATAAAATAGGTGGCCGCGGCGCATCCGATAGTTAAGACGATCAGCAGCGGCTTACGGATAAAGGGGATATTGAGCAGGCTGAAGACAATCACCCAGCCGCAGAACAGCACCAGCGGCACGGACGCGGCAAAGAGAATATCGTGAAACCGCACCGGGGCAATAATGGCCCAGCTACGTTGAATAAACAGTGCGTTTAAGAGCGTGAAGAAAAGCGCACAACCCAGAGTGAATTTTATATCGTTACACTGTAACTTTTTCGTTAACCACATCGAAAACAAACCTGTCATCATATTGATGAGGCGAGTATAGAGAGGGAAGATTAGTGAAACCTTAATGCCACAAAACTGTGGTAAAGCCCTTGCACGTGGGGCGTTTAACGTCTTCACTGTAGGTGAGTGTCGGTATTCGGAGGTGAGCGTGGCAGAGCAGCTGGAGTTTTTCCCCATCCAGAGCCCGTGCCGGGGGATTTGTCAGGTGGATGAACGCGGGTATTGCCGTGGGTGTATGCGTACCCGCGACGAGCGGTTTAACTGGCAACATTTCAGCGACACGCAAAAGCAGGAGGTGCTTCGCCTCTGCCGCCAGCGGTTTCTGCGCAAAATACGTGCAAACAAGCCGGGTGAAACCGAAGAACCCCAGCAACCTTCACTGTTTTAACACGGTAATTGCGTATACTCATGACATCACTTCCTTGAGGAAAATGTTATGGTTCAGCGTATTACCCTTGCCCCCCAGGGGCCAGAATTCTCCCGCTTTGTGATGGGTTACTGGCGCCTGATGGACTGGAATATGTCCCCCCTGCAGCTGGCGAGCTTCATTGAGGAGCACCTCGATTTAGGGATCACCACCGTCGATCATGCTGACATTTATGGCGGCTATGCGTGTGAAGCCGCGTTCGGAGAAGCCCTCAAGCTGGTTCCGGCGCTGCGTGAGCGGATGGAAATTGTCACCAAATGCGGTATTGCCACGACGGCAAAACCTGAACATGCCCTTGGTCATTACATTACCGACAGCGCACACATCATCAAAAGCGCCGAGCAGTCGCTGGTGAACCTGGCGACGGATCATATCGACCTGCTGCTGATCCACCGTCCCGACCCGCTCATGGATGCCGATGAGGTTGCTGAAGCTTTCCTGGCGCTGCATCAAAGCGGCAAAGTGCGTCATTTTGGCGTCTCAAACTTTACCCCGGCGCAGTTTGCGCTGCTGCAGTCTCGTCTGCCCTTCACCCTGGCCACCAACCAGGTGGAAATCTCCCCGGTGCATCAGCCATTGTTGCTGGATGGTACGCTCGATCAGCTGCAACAGCTGCGTATCCGTCCTATGGCGTGGTCCTGCCTCGGTGGCGGTCGTCTGTTCAATGACGATGAATTCCAGCCGCTGCGCAATGAGCTGGAAACCATTGCCCGTGAACTGAACGCTGAGAACATCGAACAGGTGGTTTACGCGTGGATCCTGCGTCTGCCGTCGAAACCGCTACCGATTATTGGTTCCGGTAAAATTGAACGCGTGCGTTCTGCCCTGGCAGCGGAAGAGTTGCAGATGAGCCGACAGCAGTGGTTCCGCATCCGCAAAGCTGCGCTCGGTTACGACGTACCGTAAACCGGTAAAAAGTGACTTTCCGGTGAAATCTTTGCCCCTGGTATACACTTAAGAGGCAAAAAATAACCAGCGGAGGTCATATGAAGCGTTTTGCTCTGGCACTGGTCACGCTGGTTGTTTGCGCAGGGGCGCAGGCAGCCAGCGATGAAGTAGAAATGAATCTCGTCACCTCGCAGGGCGTAGGTCAGTCCATCGGCACAGTGAAAATTACTGAAACCGACAAAGGACTGGAATTTGCGCCCGATCTCAAAGCCCTGCCTCCCGGCGAACATGGTTTTCATGTTCATGCTAAGGGCAGTTGTCAGCCGGCGTTAAAAGAGGGTAAAGCCTCGGCAGCAGAGGCGGCAGGCGGCCACCTTGACCCACAACGTTCCGGTAAGCATGAAGGCCCGAACGGAATGGGCCATCTGGGCGATCTACCCGTGCTGGTGGTGAATAACGACGGTAAAGCCACGGATCCCGTGGTTGCGCCTCGCCTTAAAAAGCTGGATGAGGTGAAAGGCAAGGCGTTAATGATCCACGTCGGCGGCGACAATATGTCCGATCAGCCGAAACCGCTTGGTGGTGGTGGAGCACGCTATGCCTGCGGAGTGATCTGATCCCCAATCGTTCCCGGCGGTGGCGCTTGTTCCAGCTGTGACAGGGAACAGTGCAGCCGCCAGATTATCGACGCTAAATCACGCGCGGCGGGCTGATGGTGGTGTGCAAGGCTATCGCAGATCCGCTGCAGCTCAGTCAGCGTCGCTTCCAGAGGGCGTTGCTGAACACCACGTTCACTCATCACATCGCGAAGCAGGGAAATGCACACGTCACGCACCTGCGACAGCGGATCGGACCGTGTCTCCCATGCGCGAAGTTGCCAGACCACATGGGAACAGTTCAGCAGGACCACTCCCCAGCGCAGCAGCCAGCGGCGCGAAAGCGAGTCCTGGCTGTTGTTGAGCTGGCTGACATGGTGGTACACCAGCGATTCATACTCACTCTCGCGCAGATGCGGTTTACGGCTGAGCTGATCGACAAACCCCCGACGAAGCTCGCGGATATGGCGTCGGCTTTTGCGTGCGTCTGAGCCGGGGCGTAATACGGCAAAAGCCAGCCACGCCAGACCCACGCCAAGGATTTTTGCCAGATTATCATTGAGAAAATCGGCGTAATCATAAACCGGCGGGTTCGTTACCGAGATGAACGAGCCCATAAAGACAATCAGCTGACCCCAGAGACCCGCCAGTTTGGGCATTTGCAGCTTCAGAAGCTGCATAGTGGTTAACAGCGGAAACAGAAACAGCAGGAACTGCCACAGGTCGCTTATCTGCACCATGAGGCCGAACTTGACCACAAAGCTGAACAGCGATAGCAACACCAGCGTGCGCAGCAGTAGCGTAAGCGAGTTGAAGGGTGAGGCGGCAACGGAGTAGAGCACGCAACTGATGGCGGCAAGCGTGAGCGCGGCGGAGCCCGATTCCCACTGGGTGGTAATGCTCCATGCCCCCACCAGTGTCAGTGCGCAAAAGGTCCGAAAACCGCTCCACAACGCTTCCAGATAGTCGGTGTGCCGCGCCAGGGCCGGGCTACTGGGAACGGCGAATTCCGTTATCGGCGTGGCATTTTCGACGGCCTTGATCCAGCGACTGCTGCGCAGGTACAACCGGCAAAAGTAGTTCAGACGCTGCCAGAAGGCGCGATGGCGATAATCATACTCATCTTTGGGCGCGAGCGGGGCGATAATACGGGCCACGGTGTAAATGTCGGCATCCGGGCGGGCGAGGGTCGCGAGCAGCGTTTCAATGATGGCGCGGGTGTTTTCCGGTGGCGTTGACCAGTTGAGCAACATCCGGCGCAGGCTGGAGATCGCACTGGTCATCCGTAACTGCTGGTGGAGCAGATAGTTCAGCAGAGTGTTCTGTCGGCGAAAACGGTAGTGGCTCCAGAAGGCCTGAATGCGTAGCAGATTCATGGTCAGGATCTGACCAATCACCTTTTCATGCGCCAGGCGAATCTCATCGTTAGTATCCGGCTGCCAGAGCAGGCTCGCATGTTCCAGCAAGCGGGTATGCATGGTCTTCAGCGCTGTGATAAGCGCGGTGCCGTCAGAGGTACTGGGGAGGATCATCATCATGAACCCGCCGCTCAGAATACCGACAATGACTTCGCAGACGCGCGCCTGGGCGATGTCCCATAACTCGGTGGTGTCGAGAACGTTAACCACCGGAAAGGCAATAATCGCGGCGGTATAGCCCGCCAGCTGAAAGGCGTAGGCGACGTTATTGGTAAAGTGGGCGCAGGCCCAGGTGCAGCACCCCAGCCATGCCGCCATGCTCAGTAAAAAGAGCCACGGATCGTTGAGCGTATGGCCTGCAATGATCAGCGCCGCCGTGGCACCCAGCAGGCTGCCCGCGATGCGCCCGAGACTTTTACTGATCACGCCGCCAACGGTCGGGAAGCTCACGACCGCCGCGGAGGTCATTGCCCAGTAAGGTTCGTCAAGGTTCAGATAATAGGCAATGCTCAGCGCAAGGCACATGGCAATGCCGTTGCGCAGGGCGTAGCGCCACTGAGGGCGCGTTGCTTTCATCCACGGCAGGTTTCGCCAGGAGAAGGCATTCATCAGGGTGTTCCGATGGAGACAGTACAGGTTGTGCCGGAAACCAGCGTTAAGCCCTGCGGTAAGTGGTCAAATTCCACCCTAACTGGCACGCGCTGGGCCAGACGTACCCAGGGGACATTCGGTTTGATGTCGGCAACCAGGCCCGAATCGGTTTCAACGCTCTGATCGTAAATAGCACGGCCAATGCTGGATACGTGACCCTGTAACCTTTGCGAGCCACTATAAAGCGTTATCGTGGCAGGGGCACCTTCCCGAATATGGCGAAGTTTGGTCTCTTCAAAATAGCCCACCACGTAGAACGAGTGGCTGTCGACCAGCGCGAAAATCGGTTGGCCGGTGGTGGCATAATTACCCACGCGGGCAGAGAGGTTCGTCACCCACCCATCGACAGGGGCCTGTACCACGGTTTGCGTCAGTTCCCACTGCGCCTGTTTGAGCGTTGCCTCAGCCACATTGACGCTGGCCTGCATCGCCTTGACGTTGATGTTGGCGGTATCCAGGTCTTCGGCGGAGATATAGTTTTGTGATAAATGCCGACGACGCGTGGCTTCGTTGTTCGCTTTTGCCAGCTCAGTCTGGGCCTTAGCCAACTGTGCCTGGGCGTTAAGGATCGCAATATGATAGGGGGTATCGTCAATGCGGAATAAAACATCTCCCTTTTTAACGAACTGGTTATCCTTAACCAGAAGCGCCGTAATACTGCCCGATACCTGCGGGGTGATACTGACCTGCTCAGCGCGGACTTTGCCGTCACGTGTCCAGGGGGACTGCATATAATAATTCCACAACCACCATCCGGCCACCAGGGCCAGAGCCAGGACAAAAAGGGTGGAAAAGTACTTCAGCGTTTTCAGGGGCATAGTCACCACACAATCAATACGGCAAGACCAAGACACACGGAGAGGGCGAACAAAGAGAGATCCATCAACATGGGGTGCCAGATCTCACCAGAATACATCCAGTCGCGAAGCAGACGATGGGCGACAAGCCAGATCAGAAAGCCCACCAGAACGGCTTTAAACAGGGGAGGAAAGTAGACTGATGCACCGAAGATCAGGTCCTGAAGGGGCAGCCCCTCTGAGCGATGAAAAAACGTCACGAGCAGAGATCCTTTGCAGTGAACAGAATGCCGGGATGGCTTGTCTTAATGAGATGAAACATCACTTTTCAGTGTAAGTCATAGTTTTAAGTTTGATGAATGTCGTAATGCATTTGTTTTGGCAATACAAATGCTGCACACTATTCTAAAATCAGTATAATAACTTAGCAAGCTAATTATAAGGAGATGAAATTGGAATCGCCATTAGGTTCTGATCTGGCAAGGTTGGTACGCGTCTGGCGTG
Source organism: Enterobacter cloacae complex sp. R_G8 (assembly GCF_024599795.1). Taxonomy (NCBI): domain Bacteria; kingdom Pseudomonadati; phylum Pseudomonadota; class Gammaproteobacteria; order Enterobacterales; family Enterobacteriaceae; genus Enterobacter; species Enterobacter cloacae complex sp. R_G8. The sequence goes on along the minus strand of NZ_CP102246.1, from coordinate 3,050,836 downwards.
CTCTGATTGACCATCGCCTGAAACCTCTGGAATTGACACAGACGCATTGGGTCACGCTGCACAACATTCATCAGCTGCCGCCCGACCAGTCACAAATTCAACTGGCAAAAGCGATCGGTATTGAGCAGCCGTCGCTGGTGCGAACGCTTGATCAACTGGAAGAGAAGGGACTGATCTCCCGACAAACCTGTGCCAGCGACCGTCGCGCCAAGCGGATTAAACTCACCGAGAAAGCGGCTCCCATTATCACTGAAATGGAAGCGGTGATTACCAAAACGCGCGGCGAGATCCTGTCCGGTGTTTCACCTGCGGAGCTTGAAATGCTCATCAGTCTGATTGGACGCCTTGAGCAGAACATTCACGAGCTGCAGGCACGCGACGCCTGACCATATCAGGCCTTGCATTCGCAAGGCCTTTTATCCTCTGAACACGATAACCCGGTTGCGACCTGTCTCTTTCGCCTCGTACATCGCTTTGTCAGCATTTCCAACGCACTCTTCAGCGGTCACGTCTACTGACGTTGCCGTAAAGACGCCCATACTGATGGTTATCGGTTCCGGTAGCTGACCCTCGCTGCTGGTCTTATCAAAACTGCTCAAATTCAGCCTGATGCGTTCTGCAACCCGGTACGCTGCTTCCGAAGAGGTGTTGGTTAACATCAATACGAACTCCTCGCCGCCTATACGAGCAGCAATGTCCTGCGGTCGCACAGAGTCCATCAGCAGGTTCGCCACAAACTGCAGCACTTTGTCCCCCTGCAGGTGGCCGTAGCAGTCATTGATGCGTTTGAAACGATCGAGATCGCTGACGATAACCGAAACAGGGCGGCTGGCTTTGCTGGTACTCAGTGCCTGATTGAGCGCATCGTAAAAATAGCTGCGATTGTAGAGACGGGTCAGGGGATCGCGAATTGAGTTCTGATAAGACTGCTGATATTTCAGATGCGAGTCGCGATACAGCTGAAAGACGTCGTACAGCAGGACAAATATAATCAGTAACGTCGCCACGGTTTCAAATAAGCGCGCACGATACCAGGAGATATCCTCGGCATGTCCGCCCGCTAATAACATCGCCAGTGTCACGATATAACAGACGCATAAGAAATTACCGCCCACCCAGAAAAGATTGCGGACGCGGGTTATAAGCATTAGCGTTGCTAATGTCACTACCCAAAGAATAATTAAGACGATGTTAATCGCATGGCTCCAGAGAACCATAAATTGGTGGGTTTCATTATCCACCAGGTCCAGTGACAGCCACGGCGAATGGCTGGAATAGATCCATGCCAGCATGACCATGATAACCGTAAACAGAAACGTGGCGACAACAATGGAAATATGCGCCATGCGTGGAAGCGGATTATCCCTGACGATATAAAGTAAGGCCGACACGATCATCAGCACCGCCATTAACAGATGGCGGAACATAAAGAAAATCATCGCATCGTTATAGTCCACGACGTTGAACTGATAGAGATCAAGCCATGCCGGGAAGCTGGTGAGCGTTCCCACCATCAGCAGGGCCGAGCCGCCAAAGGCGAAAGCGATGGCAATCAGATACAGTCGCCTTCTGTCACACCAGTATTTCATCGCCATAAAACAGGCAATAAACAGATGGAATACCAGTAAAAAAATGGTAAGTGTAGGGAATAAAAGTGGTGAGAATGACGGCACCCATTCGACCAGTTTTAAAAACAGAAATTGTAATATTCCAATAACGACAATGCAGCCTAAACAGAACGGAATATAAGGTTTTTTCACGTATCGGGTAATCGCAAGCATAGGGTTTTTAATAAAATATAATAAATTGCAAAAAGAGAATTGAGATTAGTCTAACGGCAATGCGGGGGGAATACTTTGCGCAGGAACAAGATACGAGGAAGTTAATTATTGATAGCGTGAATGGGGTTTGTAAATATATTTATTTTAATGATGCTTTTTGTAAAAGGATGTGGCCTGAAAGCCACATCCTTTATGAATTAACGCGGAGAAACGGTAACCTGGCTACCGTTGCTTGCCAGCACGACGCGCTGACCAGCAGAGAAGCGGGTGCTGCCTTGTTTCTGTACAACCATGATGGTGCTGCCGTCGTCTTTACGGATTTCCAGCTCCACACCCTGGGTTTTGTTCATCGCACCCTGAACGCCCTGGCCTGCTACGCCACCTGCCACGGCACCTGCCGCAGTTGCCAGAGAACGGCCGGTACCACCGCCTACGGTGTTACCCAGGAAGCCACCCAGAACCGCGCCGCCAATGGCGCCCATGACGTTGTTTTCGTCGCCACCCTGAATCTGAACAGGACGTGCGTTAACAATAGTACCGTAAGTCACGTTCTGAACCTGTTTCGCTTCAGAAGCGCTATAAACGTCGCCAGAAAGTGAACTGTCATTCACACAGCCAGCCAGGGTTAAACCAATCAGCGAAACGCCCAGTACACGTAAAATCATTTGAATCTCCTGTTCACCAAAAACGCCCGATCCGGGCATCCGTTATGGCTAAATTATATGGCATAAAGAGCCATAGTTCATATCTTTGCACTAACAATCGGAAAATTGTACTTGAATTTGACTTAACGAGAGATAAACAGAATTCCGCCCTGTTACGTCTCTGAGAGTGTTAAAAAATATTATCGCCGGATGGCAAAGCGGTGCTGTTTATGGTTGAGTGGTTATCCTTAGCCCACGTAACGTAAGGAAAGCGCATGAAATCGGGTCGCTATATTGGTGTGATGTCAGGCACCAGTCTGGATGGGGTAGATGTCGTCCTGGCTGCTATCGATGAAAACATGGTGGCACAACAGGCAAGCCTGACCTGGCCTATCCCCATTTCGCTGAAAGAGGAGATCCTGAGCATCTGTCAGGGGCAACAGTTGACGCTTTCGCAGCTTGGACAGCTTGATGTCAGGCTGGGTGCGCTGTTTGCCGATGCGGTACTGGCGCTGATGCGTAAAGAGAATCTCCGGCCGCAGGATGTGGTCGCGATTGGGTGTCACGGGCAAACTGTCTGGCACGAACCCACTGGTGACGCGCCACATACCATGCAAATCGGCGATAACAATCAGATTGTAGCCAAAACGGGTGTGACGGTCGTGGGCGATTTTCGTCGTCGTGATATCGCGCTGGGTGGGCAGGGGGCGCCGCTGGTACCGGCCTTTCATCAGGCGTTGCTGGGGCATCCGACGGAGCGCCGTATGGTGCTTAACATTGGCGGTATTGCCAACCTGTCGATGCTGATCCCGGGCCAACCGGTACGGGGATATGATACCGGCCCGGGTAACATGCTGATGGATGCCTGGATCTGGCGTCAGTGCGGTAAACCGTATGATAAAGACGCCCAGTGGGCAAGCGAAGGCAAAGTGATTCTCCCGCTGCTGCAATCCATGCTAAGCGATCCCTGGTTTGCGTTACCGGCACCGAAAAGCACCGGGCGAGAGTATTTCAACTATGGCTGGCTTGAACGTCAGCTGGCGCAGTTCCCGGCGCTGGCACCGCAGGATATCCAGGCGACGCTGGCCGAACTCACGGCGGTCTCCATATCAGAACAGGTGCTTCTCAGCGGCGGTTGCGAACGTCTGCTGGTCTGCGGAGGCGGAAGCCGCAACCCGCTGGTGATGGCCCGCCTTGCCGGGTTGTTGCCTGGCACCGAAGTGACGACCACCGATGATGCCGGCATCAGCGGAGACGACATGGAAGCGCTGGCCTTCGCCTGGCTTGCCTGGCGTACCGTTGCCGGGCTGCCGGGTAATTTACCGTCAGTGACCGGCGCACGCGAGGCCAGTGTGCTCGGTGCGATTTTCCCGGCCAATCCGCGTCATAATCAGAGTTAACTGAAATTCAGCGCTGCGTATCGCCGTTAAAATGGCATGCAAACAGGGGGGCGGACATGCCCTCCAGGACCAGGATAGTCTTCGGAATACGCTCATGAAAAAACTTCTCCTTCTTGCTGTACCTGTCTTGCTGTCTGGGTGCAGCGTCTATAACCAGCTCGTTGAGCGCATGCAGACCGATACGCTGAAGTATCGCTGTGATGAAAAACCGCTGACCGTGAAGCTGAATAATCCTCGCCAGGAAGCCAGCTTTGTTTATGACAACAAATTGCTGACCCTGAAGCAGGGTATTTCGGCTTCCGGGGCGCGTTATACCGATGGCATTTATGTCTTCTGGTCAAAAGGCGACAGCGCAACCATCTACAAACGCGACCGCATCGTGCTGAACAATTGCCAGCTCGAAAATCCGAAGCGTTGAGATTTTCACAGGGGCGGCGCACAATAGCGCCACCCAATCTCAACGTCACCTAACGCCATGTCTGATAACGACGAACTGCAGCAAATTGCGCATCTGCGCCGTGAATACACCAAAGGCGGCTTGCGTCGCCAGGATCTTCCCGCTGAACCCCTGGTGCTTTTTGAACGCTGGCTCAAACAGGCCTGCGAAGCAAAACTGGCCGATCCAACGGCCATGGTTGTCGCCACGGTAGATGAAAACGGTCAGCCGTATCAACGCATCGTGCTGCTTAAGCATTATGACGAGAAAGGGCTGGTGTTCTACACCAACCTGGGCAGCCGCAAAGCGCACCACTTAGAAAACAATCCCCGTATCAGCCTTCTGTTTCCGTGGCATATGCTGGAACGCCAGGTGATGGTCACAGGCAAAGCGGAGCGCCTTTCCACACTGGAAGTGGTGAAGTACTTCCACAGCCGCCCGCGTGACAGCCAGATTGGTGCCTGGGTCTCAAAACAGTCCAGCCGAATTTCTGCCCGCGGCGTGCTGGAAAGCAAATTCCTTGAACTCAAGCAGAAGTTCCAGCAGGGCGAAATTCCACTGCCCAGTTTTTGGGGCGGTTTCCGCATTCCGATCGAGCAGATTGAGTTCTGGCAGGGGGGCGAGCATCGCCTGCACGACCGCTTTTTATACCAGCGCGACAACGGCGGCTGGAAAATCGACAGGCTGGCACCGTAATCCCCGAAATTTGTTGATTTAAGCGCTAGCGCACACCGCGCTTGCGCTTTATTCTATGGTCCTTTCGCATCAGGCGAAAAGTCGTGTACCGGCAAAGGTGCAGTCGTTTATACATGGAGAATTTGATGGCAAGCAGTAACTTGATTAAACAATTGCAAGAGCGGGGCCTCGTGGCCCAGGTGACGGACGAGGAAGCGTTAGCAGAGCGACTGGCGCAAGGCCCGATCGCGCTCTATTGCGGCTTCGATCCCACCGCTGACAGCTTGCATTTGGGGCATCTTGTTCCATTGTTATGCCTGAAACGCTTCCAGATGGCTGGGCATAAGCCTGTGGCCCTGGTGGGCGGCGCGACCGGTCTGATCGGCGACCCAAGCTTTAAAGCCGCTGAGCGTAAACTGAACACCGAAGACACCGTGCAGGAGTGGGTGGATAAGATCCGCAAACAGGTTGCACCGTTCCTCGACTTCAACTGTGGTGATAACGCCGCGATTGCCGCCAACAACTACGACTGGTTTGGCAGCATGAACGTGCTGACCTTCCTGCGTGATATCGGTAAGCACTTCTCTGTTAACCAGATGATTAACAAAGAAGCGGTGAAACAGCGCCTGAACCGTGACGATCAAGGTATCTCCTTTACTGAATTCTCTTATAACCTGCTGCAGGGTTATGACTTCGCCTGTCTGAATAAACTGCACGGCGTCTGCCTGCAGATTGGCGGTTCTGACCAGTGGGGTAACATCACCTCCGGTATCGATCTGACCCGTCGCCTGCATCAGAATCAGGTGTTTGGTCTGACCGTTCCGCTGATCACCAAAGCCGACGGGACTAAATTCGGTAAAACCGAAGGCGGTGCGGTATGGCTCGATCCGAAGAAAACCAGCCCGTACAAATTCTATCAGTTCTGGATCAACACCGCGGACGCCGATGTTTACCGCTTCCTGAAGTTCTTCACCTTTATGGACATTGAAACCATCAATGCCCTGGAAGAAGAAGACAAAAACAGCGGTAAAGCACCACGTGCACAGTATGTGCTCGCGGATGAAGTGACCAAACTGGTTCACGGCGAAGAAGGTCTGGCCGCGGCGAAACGCATTACCGCAAGCCTGTTCAACGGTACGCTGAGCGATCTGAGCGAAGCCGATTTCGAACAGCTGGCGCAGGATGGCGTGCCGATGGTGGAGATGGAGAAAGGTGCCGACCTGATGCAGGCGCTGGTGGACTCTGAGTTGCAGCCGTCTCGTGGCCAGGCACGTAAAACCATTGCGTCTAACGCTATCACCATTAACGGTGAAAAACAGGCTGACCCGGAATACACCTTCGCTGACAGCGATCGCCTGTATGGCCGCTATACGCTGCTGCGTCGCGGTAAGAAAAACTACTGTCTGGTCTGCTGGAAGTAAGTAAAAATCTCCAGGGGCGTGGGAAACCACGCCCTTTTTGTTTTTTCAGGGTTTGGTAAGCATAAAATGAAGAACATCCTCGCCATTCAGTCCCACGTTGTTTTTGGACATGCTGGCAATAGCGCGGCGGAATTCCCGATGCGCCGCCTCGGTGCCAACGTCTGGCCCCTCAATACCGTACAATTCTCAAACCATACACAATACGGCAAATGGACCGGCTGCGTGATGCCGCCCTCGCATCTCACGGAGATCGTGCAGGGCATTGCCGATATCGACCAGCTCAAACGCTGTGATGCCGTTCTGAGCGGTTACCTGGGTTCCGCAGAGCAGGGGGAGCATATTCTCGGCATCGTTCGCCAGGTGAAAGCGGCAAATCCATCCACAAAGTACTTCTGCGACCCGGTTATGGGGCATCCGGAGAAAGGCTGTATTGTGGCGCCTGGGGTGGCTGAATTCCATGTTCGCCATGCGTTGCCCGCCAGCGATATCATCGCGCCAAACCTGATCGAACTGGAGATCCTCTGCGAGCATCCGGTAAACAGTGTAGAAGAAGCTGTAAGCGCTTCTCGTGAACTGATAGCCCAGGGGCCTGAGATTGTGTTGGTGAAACATCTCGCACGCGCAGGGCTGAGCAGAGACCGTTTTGAGATGCTGCTGGTCACCAAAGACGATGCCTGGCACATCAGCCGTCCGCTGGTGGATTTTGGCCTGCGTCAGCCAGTGGGAGTGGGGGATGTGACCAGCGGACTGTTGCTGGTGAAATTGCTGCAGGGCGCGACGCTTCGCGAAGCGCTTGAGCATGTGACTGCGGCGGTTTACGAGATTATGGTTGCGACGAAAGAGATGCAGGAATATGAACTGCAGGTGGTCGCGGCACAGGATCGTATTGCGCAGCCAGAACACTATTTTAGTGCAACACAGCTCTAAACTATGCCGGGTGGCGCTGCGCTTACCCGGCCTACAAATCCCGTAGGCCCGTGCAAGCGAAGCGCCGCCGGGCGATAACGACCCGGTTAATTCAATCCTTCCGCTTTCAGCGCCGCGGCCACCGCAGGGCGCTCCGCCACGCGCGCCATATACGCTGCGATATGGTCTAACCCGTCCAGATTCAGCTTAATCGCACGTGCCCAGCGCAGCACGGTAAACAGATACGCATCGGCAATGGTAAACCGTGTCCCGCAGATAAACTGGTCGTCTTTCAACGATTCGTTGATGAACTGCAGCTTTTTCTCCAGCAGGGCGCGCACGGTCGGTTTGTACTCTTCCGGTGTATCCGGACGGAACAGCGGCGTGAACCCTTTGTGCAGTTCGGTAGCGATGTAGTTCAGCCACTCAAGCGTTTTATAGCGTGAAATCGTCCCTACCGGGGCCAGCAACTGACGATCGGGCACGTTGTCCGCCAGGTACTGCATAATCGCGACGCCTTCTGTCAGCAGGGTACCGTCATCCAGCAGCAGTGCCGGAACTTGTCCCTTCGGGTTAATGGCAAAAAAATCGTCGCCGTTTTCCAGACGTTTTTTCATCAGGTCAACGCCGTCCAGCGTGAAATCTTTGCCGCTCTCGCGCAGGGTTATATGGGAAGCAAGAGAGCACGCGCCCGGTTTGTAGAACAGTTTCATCGGTAACTCCTTTTTGCTGAGGTTTCAGCTATGTTAGTGCGCGATCAAACAAAAAAAAAGCCGCTAATACATTAGCGGCTCGTCGTTTCTCAATAACATTACGCGGTAGCGGTTTCGGTCGCCTTCGTCGTTTTGTCGTCGTCCTGAGTCATGCGGTTCAGCTTCGGTGCAGTCAGCAGCATCAGAGCCGCGATAACCGCCGTTGCGATACCAATCTGCAGGAAGACGCTGCCGTAAACATTCAGGGAGACCAGCGGATCGGTTACGTTCTCCGGAACCGCCATCAGGTTTGCGATCTTACCGGCGATGATGGCCGCACCGGCAGTGGTCAGGAACCAGCTCCCCATGATGAAGCCCATCAGACGCTGTGGCACCAGCTGTGCAACCATCGCCAGGCCCAGACCGGAGATCATCAGTTCACCGATGGACTGCAGCGCATAGCTCAGGATCAGCCAGTTAACGGAGACGATACCGGCGTCAGTCGCAAATTTGGTACCCAGCGGCAGCACCAGGAATGCACCTGAGCACAGCACCATACCGATAGCGAACTTGTGCGGCATTGGCAGACGGTCACCCATCTTGTTATAGATAGCCGCCAGAATAGGGCTGCCAATCATGATCCAGAACGGGTTCAGTGCCTGATACTGCTCCGGCTCGAACGCGATACCCAGGATGGAGTGCTCAACGTTACGAATAGCGAAGAAGTTCAGAGACGTTGGCATCTGGCTGTACAGTACGAAGAAGATAATCGCTTCCAGCATCAGGATGAATGCCACAATCATCTTACGACGGGCCGCACCCTGCATCGCGAAGGCTTCTTTAGCAAAGATAATCACGATACCCAGCGCAACCACGCCCAGAACGGCACGTGCAACACCCTGGTTATGCAGCAGCCAGGTGGCGATTGACGCGAGGATCACAACACCCACGATGGTGGCCAGCAGTTTGCCCATATGTACTGGTTCGAAATCCGGTTTTGAACCGTAGTCTTTAACCCAGCTACGGCAGAACAGGAAGTTCACAACGGTAATCAGCATACCGACAAAGCTCAGCGCAAATGCCACGCTCCAGCCGAACTTAGCCGCGAGCCATGGGGTCGCCAGCATAGAGAAGAATGAACCAATGTTGATGGACATGTAGTACATGGTGAATGCACCGTCCAGACGCGGGTCATCTTTGCTGTAGCAGGTAGAGAGCAGGGAAGATGGGTTCGCTTTGAATAATCCGTTACCAACGGCGATGGTCGCCATCCCCATATAGACCACAGTTGCGTCATGGCCTGACCAGGCAACCAGTCCATAGCCGATCGCCAGCACAATGGCGCCCAGCATGATGACACGTTTAGTACCAAGAACTTTATCACCGAGCCAGCCGCCGATAGCGACCAGACCGTAAACGAGGGCACTGAATGAAGAGAACAGCGTGATGGAATCTGCTTCGGACATACCCAGTTGCTTAACCAGGTAAACCGCCATGATCCCTTGCAGGCCGTAATAACCAAAACGCTCCCATAACTCGATAGAGAAGATGAGATAGAACGCTTTTGGCTGTTTAAAAGCGTTCAGACTCACGCTTTCTTCTGTTGGTTTATTGTTTGCAGTTGACACATATACCTCTTTTTTTACATCCCATATTAACGGGGGTGTTCATAGCGTGATGGCCGTAGTCCATCCGCCTTATAGTTATATTGGGAGGAGAAACGGCGGGTAATGTTCACTATCCTGACCCGTCTGGCAATACGTTTGTAATAATCTGTTACATATAACTGAGCCGCTATAATCCTCGGTTTATGCAAATGTTATTCAGCGTTAAATTTTATACGATGAGTATTGTTAGGTTTTTTGACTGCCATATGCCCTCTGCTCCCGCTATCAGGCGATATGTTCTGCTATTTGCCGCTAATTGCAGTCATATAGCCCATATTCTGAAAAATGGGTGGTTTTATCTGTGGTCCTTGAGGGGTTATATCTTGTCTGGCAAAGGGTTTGGGTTGGTTTTGACAACAAAAAATCAACATGAAGTTATCAGAGTGATCCCGATCACAGATGTATAGAAATTTTCGGTAGTGAAAAAAGTATTAACCTGTTTGAGCGTTAAATGACCGAATAATTGACAGGGTGAAAGCGCACCCGTACGGACAATTTGCGGTCAAAAGGAAGGTTTTTAGTTAAGCCCTCCTTTAGTAAGGTCTTGATGAGGCGAAAGGAAAAGCAGGAGAGGGCAATCAGGGATACACTTTTTCTTTATATTCGCAGAGATCTTCGATGATACAGGAGCCGCAGCGAGGCTTTCGGGCAATGCAGGTATAACGGCCGTGCAGGATCAACCAGTGATGGCAGTCGACCTTAAATTCGGCGGGAACCACTTTTAGCAGTTTCTCCTCCACCTGTTCGACATTTTTACCCGGCGCAAAGTTGGTCCGGTTAGAGACGCGGAAAATATGGGTATCCACGGCGATGGTAGGCCAGCCAAACGCGGTGTTAAGTACCACATTCGCTGTTTTGCGGCCTACGCCCGGCAACGCTTCCAGCGCCTCACGATCTTCCGGCACTTCGCCACCGTGACGCTCCAGCAAAATACGGCAGGTCTTTATCACATTCTCCGCTTTGCTGTTAAACAGGCCAATGGTTTTGATATAGGACTTCACCCCTTCCACACCCAGCTCCAGCATGGCTTTCGGGGTGTTGGCCACCGGATAGAGCAGGGCGGTGGCTTTATTCACGCTCACGTCGGTGGCCTGGGCTGAAAGCAGCACTGCGATCAGCAGCTCAAACGGTGAGTTAAAATTCAGCTCTGTTGTCGGATGAGGATTCTCGTCCCGCAGACGTGTCAGGATCGCAATGCGCTTGTCTTTATTCATGAGGCTTTCTCGGGTATCCCTTCCTGCACGCTACGCTCAGCCGCGCGGCGCTTACGTTTTTCATCAATCAGGTATTTTATCGCCAGCATCATGCCAAGGCCAATAAACGCGCCCGGCGGCAGCATAGCCAGCAGGAACGGCGTATCCGTATGGAACACCTCAATGCGCAAGACTTTGGCCCAGCTTCCCAACAGCGCGTCTGCGCCGTCAAAGAGCGTACCGTTGCCCAGGATCTCACGCAGTGAGCCCAGAACGAACATGGCGCCGGTGGCGCCCATCCCGATGGCGAAACCATCCAGCGCTGACATTGCCGGGCTGTTCTTCACGGCAAAGGCTTCTGCACGACCAACCACGATACAGTTGGTGACGATCAGCGGAATAAAGATCCCCAGTGACTGATACAGACCGAACGCGTAGGCGTTAATCAGCATCTGAACGACACTTACCACCGACGCGATGATCATCACGTAAATCGGAATACGGATTTCCGACGGCGTCCAGCGGCGCAGGGCGGAAATGGAGAGGTTGGTCAGGGTCAGTACCAGCGTGGTTGCCAGACCCAGACCCAGCGCGTTGGTGGCGGTGGATGTCACCGCCAGCAGCGGACACATCCCCAGCAGCTGAACCAGGGCGGAGTTGTTCTTCCACAGCCCCTGGACAATGACCTCTTTAACCTGGCTCATGATGACTCCTCACAGGCCGGAAGATTGTTGATCTGCGCAGGCAGCGTTTCTGCATACAGCCCGGCTCGTTTTACGGCATTCACGACGGCACGCGGGGTAATGGTGGCCCCGGTGAACTGGTCAAACTCGCCGCCATCTTTCTTCACGGCAAACGCCGGATCCGCTTCGCCGTGGATCACTTTACCGGCGAAGTGCAAAATCCAGTCGCTCAGGCGGGTTTCAATTTTATCCCCAAGGCCTGGTGTTTCATGGTGCTGAGTCACGCGGGTACCCAGTACGGTACCGGAAAAATCGGTACCCACCAGAAGCTGAATGGCACCGGAGTAACCATCAGGGGCCGTGGCTTCCATAACCGCGCCTACCGCTTTATCTCCTTTACGGGCGATAAAGAGACGATGCGGGCCTTTGCCCAGCTGCGGTGCCTGCACCACGAAGCAGCTTTTCTGCAGGTCATTATCGTAGAAATCAGGCGGGATCACCTGATCGAACAGCGCCTTTTGCTGCTTGGCGGCCTGTTCATCAATGGTCGTTTTGGTCAGTTCGTTCACCAGCGCCGTCAGCCCGGTCAGGACTGCGGCGAAAACAGCCAGCGTGACGCCGTGTTTTTGCATTGTTTTCAGCATCGCGAAATCCTTAACGATGGCCGTACACGCGCGGGCGCGTGTAGTAGTCAATGAGCGGTACGGTGATGTTGGCAAGCAGGACAGCGAATGCCACCCCGTCCGGGTAACCACCAAAACTGCGGATCAGCCACACCAGCAGACCGGCCAGCGCGCCAAAGATCAGGCGGCCACGGTTGGTGGTCGAGGCGGTCACCGGGTCGGTCAGAATAAAGAAGGCGCCCAGCATGGTCGCGCCAGAGAGCAGATGCATTTGCGGGCTGGCCAGGGACTCAGGAGAGAACAACCAGCCCAGCGTGGAGCAGACTGCCAGCGTGACAAGGAAGCTGACCGGAATATGCCAGCGGATCGCTTTCTGCTGCAGCAGGAACAGGCCGCCCAGCAGATACGCCAGATTAACCCACTGCCAGCCCGCACCCGCCAGCACGCCGCTGTAGATAGCCGACTTCATGATCTGCTCAACGCTGTGCCCGGCATGCAGGGCGGTTTTAAACGTGTCGAGCGGTGTGGCCTGGCTGATACCATCCACGCCCATACGCAACGTGTTCATATCGCCACCGGACGCCGTATGACCGGTAAAGATCACATGCAGGGCATCCATAAAACCAGACACGTTGGCGGCGATCTCATGCGGCGGCAGCCAACTGGTCATTTGCACCGGGAAGGAGATCAGCAGTACCACATAGCCGATCATCGCCGGATTAAACGGGTTATGGCCCAGTCCACCGTATAACTGTTTGGCAATAATCACCGCAAACACGGTACCGAGCACGACCATCCACCACGGTGCAAACGGTGGGATACTGATGGCCAGCAGCAGACCCGTCAGCAGGGCCGAGTTATCGCTGAGGATACGGGAGACGTGCATCTTACGCAGCTTCAGCACCAGCGCTTCTGCCGCTACGGCGCTGGCACAGCCCAGCACTAACTGGAACAGGGTTCCCCAGCCGAAAAACCAACACTGGACGGCAATGCCAGGCAACGCGGCCAGGCAGACCAGCATCATAATGCGCGACGTCTGGCGCTGGTTATGGGTGTAAGGGGAACTTGCGATTCTGAAAACCATTTAATCCTCGTTAACTGCTTGCTGTGCGGCTTTCTTCGCCTGAACGCGTGCAATCGCGGCGGCGACTGCGGCTTTGCGTGGATCGTCGTTTGCGGCCGGCTGCTGTTCTTCCTGCTGCGCCGCTTTACGGGCTTTAGCGCGGGCGATAGCCGCTTCGACTGCGGCTTTACGCGGGTCGACCGGTGCCTCTTCTGCGGCCGGTTGCGGCTGCTGGGCCGCTTTACGCGCTTTGGCTCGGGCTATTGCGGCTTCCACCGCCGCTTTACGCGGATCTACGGCCTCCTGCTCAACGACTACCTGCTGCTCTCCCGCTTTACGGGCCTTCGCGCGGGCAATGGCGGCTTCAACGGCCGCTTTACGCGGATCGACGTTGGCTTCCGGTTGCGCGGTCTGCGCTTTTTCTGCCTGACGTGCGCGGGCCGCGGCCTTACGTGCTTCACGGGCGGCAATGGCTTCGCTGTTATCCGGTTTCTCGCCAGCCGGGATCACGACAGGCTGCGCCGCCGTTGCTTTTTTCTCGCGAACGCGAGCCAGCGCCGCGTTAATGGCATCCTGATCTTTCTCGCCGGGCTGAACGGCAGCCTGCTTATGACGCTCCTGACGGGCCAGTTTTTCGCGCTCCAGTCGAGCCTGGCGCGCTTCAAAGCGGGCTTTCGCTTCGGCGGCGCGTTTTTCTTCCATCGAGATGGCATAAATTTCAGCCTTCTCCTGACGGAAGTATTGCACCAGCGGAATGTTGCTTGGGCAGACCCAGGCACAGGCGCCGCATTCGATGCAGTCGGCCAGGTTATGCGCTTGCGCTTTATCGTGCAGCTGGCCTTTGCTGTACCAGTACAACTGCTGCGGAAGCAGATCCGCCGGGCAGGCATCGGCACAGGCGCTGCAGCGGATGCAGCCTTTTTCTTCCTGCTCTTCACCCATTTCGGTCGCAGAGGGGGCGAGCAGACAGTTAGTGATTTTTACGACCGGGACGTCCAGCCACGGCAGGGTAAAGCCCATCAATGGGCCGCCCATGATCACCATCTGATCGCTGCCGGGACAGAATCCGGCCTGCTCCAGAAGATGACGAACCGGTGTACCCAGACGCGCCCAGACGTTGCCCGGACGAGAAACGGACTCACCCGTCAGCGTCACCACGCGTTCGGTCAGGGGTTCACCGTCAATCACCGCGCGTTTCACGGCGTAGGCGGTGCCTACGTTTTGCATCAACACGCCAATATCAGAAGAGCGGCCGCCGTGGGGAACCTGTTTCCCGGTGAGTATTTGCGTCAGCTGTTTCGCCCCGCCAGAAGGGTATTTGGTCGGAATGACGCGCAGACCAATATCGTGGCTACCGGCGAGCACCGCACGCAGCATGGAGATGGCCTGCGGTTTGTTGTCCTCAATACCAATCAGCACTTCGCGCGGTTGCAGCACATGGGCAAGAATACGGATCCCTTCCACCACCTGCGCGGCACAGTCCTGCATCAGGCGGTCATCGGCGGTGATGTAGGGTTCGCATTCGGCGGCGTTGATGATCAGCGTCTGAATTTTATCGCCGCCACCGCGCAGTTTGACGCCGGTCGGGAACCCTGCGCCACCCAGCCCGGCAACGCCGAACTGATGGATACGCTCGATGAGCGCTTCCCGGCTGTGAGCGCGGTAGTCACTCCAGCCATCGCGTTCGAACCAGCGGTCTTCGCCGTCGGCTTCAATAATGACGCTCAGCTCGGAGAGGGCTGACGGATGTGCCACGGTGTGAGGGGTAATCGCCACCACTTGACCGGATGTCGGAGCGTGGATCGGCAGCATACGTCCGCGACCAAAGGTCAATGGCTGGCCGCGAAGGACGGTATCGCCTTCTTTTACACACAGTTCGCCCTCAGCACCAATGTGCTGCTTCAGCGGCATAACGAAACGGGTCGCCAGCGGAATTTGACGCAGCGGCGTGCCGCTGGACTGGGTTTTCATCTCCGGCGGATGGATGCCGCCGTCAAAGTCCCAAATCTTCTCTTTTCTGAAAGCAGAAAATAACTTAAGCATGTTGTTCCACAGGAATGTTGCGAACCGGAATGGTTTGAAGGTCCCACTTCCAGCTTTCGGTAGTCGTTTCAACCGGGCGCAACTCGATACATTGCGTCGGGCAGGGCGCCACGCAGAGGTTACAGCCGGTGCACAGATCCGCCACGACGGTGTGCATGGCGCGGGTTGCGCCAACAATGGCATCGACAGGGCACGCCTGAATACATTTGGTGCAGCCAATGCAGTTCGCTTCGTCGATTACGGCAAGGGCACGCACGGGCTCCTGCACATCCGCATCGCCATCAACCGGCTGCGGATCAACGTTAAGCAGGGCCGCAATTTTCAGCATTACCGCTTCACCACCGGGCGCACAGCGGTTAATTTTCTCACCCTGAACACCCACGGCTTCTGCATAGGGGCGACAGCCAGGGTAACCGCACTGCCCACACTGGCTTTGCGGCAAAAGCTCATCAATTTTTTCAACAACAGGATCGTCCTCTACCGCGAAACGGCGGGAGGCGTAACCCAGAATAAGGCCAAACACCAACCCCAGCACGCTGATGGAGGCGATGGCTATCCAGATGGTATTCATTACAACTTCACCAGACCACTAAAGCCCATAAAGGCCAGAGACATTAAACCTGCGGTCACCAGCGCAATCGCGTTACCGCGGAATGGCGCAGGGATATCCGCTGCGGCGAGGCGCTCACGAATAGAGGCAAACAGCACCATCACCAGCGAGAAACCGACGGCGGCGGAAAAACCGTACAGCGCCGACTGCATGAAATTGTGCCCGAGATTAATGTTCAGAAGCGCCACGCCGAGAACGGCACAGTTGGTGGTGATCAATGGCAGGAAGATACCCAGCAGGCGATAGAGTGCCGGGCTGGTTTTGCGCACCACCATTTCGGTAAATTGCACCACAACGGCAATGACCAGAATAAAGGCCAGCGTACGGAGATAGACTAAACCCAGCGGGATGAGGATCCAGGTATCAATCAACCATGCGCAGATGGACGCCAGCGTCATGACGAAGGTTGTCGCCAGCCCCATGCCCATTGCCGTTTCCAGCTTTTTGGACACGCCCATAAACGGACACAGGCCAAGGAACTTCACCAGAACGAAGTTGTTAACCAGCACAGTGCCGACAAAGAGCAGTAAGTAATCGGTCATTATTCAGCCTGAAATAAAAAAGCCGCCTATTATCGGATAAACCACAACAGGCGACAACAGGTTAACTGTAAGGTTATTACGGGTTCACGAAGGTGTTCTTCACCCGCGTCGAACGCTTGAAATACGGCACCAGAAGCGCTGCAGCCAGTAACGGGAAAAGCAGCTGACGAACGGCCAGGGCATCCGAAACCGGTGAAAAAGCAAAGGCTTTCACCGCCAGCAGCACGGAAACCAGCAGCCAGATTATGTAGTGCTTCGGCACACTCTTGCGACGTTTAAAGAACGCAATGGTCAGCCACAGCGTGTAGTACCACATTGCGATCGCGAAGACGAACGACACGAACCACAGGGTAATATTCAGCATACTTTGCGACATCAGGGTCTGGATTGCATGAGGGGTAACCAGCGCGGTGGTATAAAGCAGCAGCGCAAGTGAGGCGCTTAATAATGCAACCAGCAGCCATGCCAGTGGGGCGATTAACCAGCCTCCAATTCTTTCTCCAGGCGTTGCGGTCATGAACTCTCCCATAAATCTGCGCGAAATGTTGTACAGCCAGTTTGCAGGGCGGAGAGTATATAACATTTCGCGCGGATGGCTACTTTCTTATAAAACGTAACGCCATACGGATTTGGGCACTTCGCCGACGTTAAACAAACGCCCGCCGGAAACCAGCTCCGCACGGCGATGGTCCGCAGCACGATACATATTGATGATGTCCTGATTATCCGACAGCGTGTAGTTCAGGTGGTCAAACAGTTTTTCCAGGCTCTCAAGGGAATTGATCTTACGAAATTTTAATAAATAGTCCTGAACTGTCATATTAATAAGTTTCCATATAAAAGTGAGTCATACCCGTAAAGGTAATTCGTTTGAATAATAAACGGATTAATAAAGACGTAAACTGCCCACTCAGGTAACGCGACTAAATTAGGAGTTTTCTTTGCTGAAAGATTCAGGCATCAGATGATGCCTGGAAGAGAAGGTTAACCGTGTTCACCAGGACTGGCAATACGTAACTGACATATTGTGTCACTCTTTATTGCCGTAACCGGTTACTTAGGTTGCGCGACAGTGACAGGCTCCGGCGGTTGGTAGTTATCGATATGGCTGGCAACGCCGAGCAAAATGACCGATACCCCAAGAACAATCCATCCCGCTAATTCAATGATTCGATTAATAATTGACGTCATAATTCGTGCTTGTAATTTATCCATAAATACCGGTTGCAAATGTTACAGCGACAGTTGGTTGACAGCAAGTGGTTTGGGAACGGTTCCCTTAAACGCAATCAGAGGGTTAAACCCATGTAACAAAAACAACCGGTGCAGGATGCTATTTTAAGTCATATGGCACATGCTTAATGTGTTATGAAGCCAGGTTAGCCAGTGTGAAATAAGAACATCACAGGAGAGGGCAGTATTATGAGTGATAGCATCCGTGTCGGACTTATTGGTTTCGGCTATGCGAGCAAAACATTCCATGCGCCGTTAATTGCCGGCACGCCTGGAATGGCGCTGGCGGCCGTTTCAAGCAGTGATGCGACTAAAGTACATGCCGACTGGCCTGGCGTGCCGGTTGTCTCTGAGCCTAAGCACCTTTTCAATGATCCGAATATTGATTTAATTGTGATCCCCACGCCGAACGACACGCATTTCCCGCTGGCGAAGGCTGCGCTGGAAGCCGGTAAGCACGTGGTGGTGGATAAACCCTTTACCGTGACGTTGTCTCAGGCACGCGAGCTGGACGCGCTGGCGAAAAGCCTTGGCAGACTGCTGTCGGTGTTTCATAACCGCCGCTGGGACAGCGATTTTCTGACGGTAAAAGCGCTGCTCAGCGAGGGAACGCTCGGGGAAATAACCTTTTTTGAATCGCACTTTGACCGTTTCCGGCCGCAGGTGCGAAACCGCTGGCGTGAACAGGCCGGGCCAGGCAGCGGCATCTGGTACGATTTAGCCCCGCATCTGCTCGACCAGGCCGTGAATCTGTTTGGCCTGCCGGTAAGCATGACGGTTGACCTGGCTCAGCTCAGACCCGGCGCACAAACAACCGATTATTTTCATGCCGTTCTGAGCTACCCGCAGCGCCGGATAGTGCTGCACGGAACGATGGTCGCGGCTGCGGAATCGGCCCGTTATATCCTTCACGGCACGCGCGGCAGTTACGTGAAGTTTGGTCTCGATCCGCAGGAAGAGCGTCTGAAAAACGGCGAGCGTCTGCCACAGGAAGACTGGGGATATGATATGCGCGACGGGGTGGTGACCAAAGTGGAGGGGGAGACGCTGGTGGAAGAAACCTTGCTGACGATCCCGGGGAACTACCCGGCATATTATGCGGCCGTGCGTGATGCGCTGAACGGCACGGGTGAAAACCCGGTACCAGCCAGCCAGGCGATTCAGATCATGGAGCTGATCGAACTGGGCATTGAATCTGCCAAACATCGCGCCACGCTCTGTCTGGCATAAGTTTAGTAGGCCGGGTCGGGCGTAGCCGCCACCCGGCAAAGGGGTTACGCGTTTGCCACCTTATCCCGAAGCGCCTGCTTCTCTTCCGGCGTGAGGAACGCCATCTCCAGCCCATTCATCTGCGCCTGTCGGATCTGCTCGCGGCTCAGGCCCGCCTGTGGTGCAGCGACCGTATACTCGTGGATTATGTCCACGCCCTGTACCGCCGGATCGTCCGTGTTCAGCGAGGCCAGCACGCCGTGTTCGAGGAAGGTTTTCAGCGGATGCTTATCCAGTGCGGACACGGTGCTGGTCTGAATATTTGACGTCAGACAGGATTCAATGCCGATACGTTGCTCAGCGAGGAAATCCATCAGGGCGCGATCTTCCACCGCTTTCACACCGTGGCCGATACGCTCGGCACCCAGTTCACGGATGGCCTGCCAGATGCTTTCCGGACCCGCCGCTTCACCCGCATGAACGGTAACATGCCAGCCAGCATCACGTGCGCGGTTGAAATGAGAGAGGAACAGGCTGCCCGGGAAGCCCAGTTCATCCCCGGCCAGGTCGACTGCGGTGATTGCGTCACGATGCGCCAGCAGCGCTTCCAGCTCCTGCAGACAGGCCGCTTCGCCGAAGGTACGGCTCATGATGCCAATCAGACGGGCCTGCACATCGAAGGTTTTACACCCTTCACGGACACCTTCAATCACAGCTTCAACCACGCCTGCAACCGGCAGACTGTGGGTCATCGCCATATAGCCTGGCGAGAAGCGCAGTTCGACATAATGCAGGCCATTACGGGCGGCATCTTCGATGTTCTCAAAGGCGACACGGCGACAGGCATCCAGCGTGGCCAGCATCTTTACACCCCAGTCGAGTTTGCTCAAAAAACTGACCAGGTCCGGTTCATTAGAGGTGACCTGAACGTGCGGGATCAGGGTTTCAAGCGATTGAGCAGGAAGCGTTAAATTATACTGGCGGCCAAGATCGAGGATGGTTTGGGCACGAATGTTACCGTCAAGGTGACGATGAATATCTGTTAAAGGCAGGCGTGTATCAATCATGGTCGCACTCTTTTCTGGTTAAAGTGCGCCACATTATAAAAACAAAACGAGGTAAAAAGCTATTTGCGCAAGGGAATATTCCGTTGCGCAAACAAACTACAGGAGCGTGTTGATACCCGCAATCAGCCGCTGGACCCCTTGTTCCAGCTTGCTGTGCGGGCAGCCAGCATTCAGGCGGATGAAACCATTGCCTTCGTTTCCGTAGGTATATCCCGGCATAATGGCGACTTTCTGTTGCTCAATCAGCACCTTTTGCAGGGCGCGATCGTCAATGTTTAGCGGGCGCAGGTCAATCCAGGCGAGATAGGTCGCCTCGGGAGGCGTCCAGTTGAGTGTCGGAAAAGCGCTGTTCATTTCACGTGCGATAAATTTCAGGTTCTCTTCCAGATACTCGCGCAGCGCGGCAAGCCATGGCTCACCCTGCTGATAGGCGGCAATATGGGCCGTCAGTGCCAGCACGGAGGGGGAGGAAAGACCATCACGGCCTTTTAGCGCGCCCAGATACGCATTGCGGCTCTCTTCATCGCCTATCAACCCATATGAGCCGGTAAGCGCCGGGATGTTAAAGCTCTTCGAGCCCGAGGTCAGAAGCGCCCATTTGCCGCGAGCCACCGTATTCCATGGCGTGTGGCGATGATCTCCCCAGACCATGTCCATATGAATTTCATCGCTGATCACCGCCACGTTATAACGCGCGCACAGCTCGGCCATGTGCGTCAGCTCCTCCCGCGTCCAGACCTTACCGGTCGGGTTTTGCGGGCTGCACAGCAGCAGTATTTTGTTTTCCGGTTTCGCCAGGGCGGCCTCAAGCGCGGCCATATTTCCCTGCCATCCCGTCGCCTGTTTTTCCATGGCAACCGGCACCACGTGACGCGCATTGCCTTCAATGGCTTTATAAAACGCGTCGTAAGCCGGGGTATGCACCACCACACCGTCTCCCGGCATCGACCACAGGCGAATCAGTTCAGAGACCATGTAGATAACGGAAGGGCCATAAACGACGGTTTCAGTATCAATCCGGCTGTTAAAACGTTGCCGGAACCAGTGCGACACTGCGGCCAGGAACTCATCGTTTTTCCAGCGGCTGTAGCCAAACACGCCATGATCAATACGTTGATGTAGTGCCTCGATAATGCAGGGGGCGGTGGCGAAATCCATATCCGAGATCGTAAAGGGCAGCAGGTCGGCGGTACCAAAACGGTCAGCAACATAATCCCACTGTGTACACCAGGTGCCGTGGCGATCGACAACGGTCGAGAAATCAAACATGACGTACGTCCTTAAAGTAAAACCCCCTCAGCGTGAGGGGGGAGGCATCAGGCTTCGACTGTGCGCATCAGGGTGGCCAGTTCATCTTTGACCGACTGCACCTGCGGGCCGATAACCACCTGCAAATTGTGTTGATTCAACTGTACCACGCCGATTGCCCGGTTGGCTTTCAGGGCGTTGGTATCCACTTTCGACATATCCGCCACCGACAGGCGCAGACGGGTAATGCAGTTATCCAGAGAGGTAATATTATCCGCACCGCCCAGCGCCGCCAGAATTGCGGGGGTGTTATAGCCCGACTTGCCCACGGTACCGGCAACCGCCTGTTCAACGCTGGTGGCGGTTTCGGCATCGCGGCCTGGCGTTTTCAGGTTAAAACGGGTGATGGCGAAGCGGAAGATCCCGTAGTACACCACGAACCAGATTGCCGCCACGACCGGCACCAGATACCACTTGGTGGACAAACCGTGCAGGATGCCGAACACCACGAAATCAATCACGTTGCCGTCAGTGTTGCCGATGGTGACGCCCAGCACCGCCATCACGGTAAAGCCCAGACCGGTCAGCACAGCGTGGATGAGATACAGCACGGGCGCGACAAACAGGAACAGGAATTCGATGGGCTCAGTCGTACCGCCGACCACGCAGGCGATCACCCCGGAAATCAGCAGTCCTTTGATTTTATGACGGTTTTCCGGGCGGGCGCAGTGGTACATCGCCAGCGCCGCGCCGGGCAGACCGCCGAGGAAGGCTGGCATTTTGCCCTGTGACAGGAAGCGGGTCGCACTCTCAGAGAAGCCATGAGTGGTTGGGCAGCTCAGCTGCGCCTGGAAGATGGTCAGCGCGCCGCTCACATCATGGCCACACACTTCCATGGTACCGCCTGCTTCGGTGAAGCGAATCAGCGCCACCAGAATATGCTGCAGGCCAAACGGCAGCAGCAGACGTTCGCCAGTACCGAAGATCATCGGGCCAAAATCGCCCGCGCCGTTAATGATACGGCCAATGCCGTTGATACCGAGCGCAAAGACCGGCCAGATCAGCGGGATGATCAAACCAAACAGCCCCATGACCACGAGGGTGATAATCGGCACAAAGCGGGTGCCGCCGAAAAATGCCAGTGCATCGGGGAGGCGGATATTGTGGAAACGCTCGTGCAGCATCCAGATAATGACCCCCGCGATCACCGCGCCGAGGATCCCGGTGTCGATGGACTGAATGCCAATCACGCTCTGAATGTTATTGGCTTTCAGCACCGCAGCATCGGTCGTGGGCAGAATACCTTTGGCGGTCAGCCAGAAGTTCACCGCGAGGTTCATCACCGCGTAGCCTACAAAACCGGCGAACGCCGCCACGCCTTTGTTCTCACGCGCCAGGCCCAGCGGGATGGCGATACAGAACATCACGGGCAGGAAACTGAAGGCAAAGGAGCCGACCTTACTCATCCAGATAAAGATCGCCTGCAGCACAGGGGTCCCGAGGAACGGGATCAGCGTGATGACGTCCTTACTGCTGAGCGAGCTGCCGATCCCGAGCATGATCCCGCAGAACGAGAGAAGCGCCACGGGCAGCATAAAGGTTTTACCCAGTTGCTGGAAAAACTCCCACAGCGATATTTTTTGTGCTGTTTTCGCCGTCATAAAACGACTCCTTTATGGTTAAAATCAGTTTGTCTGCTTCAATGCTGCGAGAAGATAAAACGTTTTATCAAACTTTAGTGCGCGCTAAATCACATTCCCAGGCTTTCACTGGTAGTATAAAGATAACGTATTGATAAAACGTTTTACCGAACTCATTATCAGGGAGTCACGCCAAGACATGGCTGTAGCGAAAAAGATCACCATCAACGATGTTGCCCTTGCGGCTGGCGTTTCCGTCAGCACCGTTTCACTGGTCCTTAGCGGGAAAGGACGCATCTCTCCTGCGACCGGTCAGCGTGTCAACGAGGCGGTTGAACAACTGGGTTTTGTGCGTAACCGCCAGGCATCGGCCCTGCGCGGCGGGCAAAGCGGGGTGATTGGCTTGATTGTTCGTGACCTGACGTCCCCCTTTTACGCCGAACTGACCGCCGGGTTAACCGAAGCGCTGGAGGCGCAGGGACGCATGGTGTTTCTGCTCCACGGTGGGCGCGAGGCGGACCAGCTTCTTTCCCGGCTCGACATGCTGCTCACCCAGGGCGTCGATGGGGTGATTGTTGCCGGAGCGTCGGGCGTCAGCAGTGAATTGTGCGAACGTGCGGCCGCAAAAGGTGTGCCGCTGGTCTTTGCGTCGCGTGCCAGTTATCTGGATGAAGCCGATACCCTGAGACCAGACAACATGCAGGCGGCACAAATGTTGACCGAACATCTTATTCGTCGCGGTCATCAGCGGATTGCCTGGCTCGGCGGTAAAAGCTCGTCGTTGACCCGCGCCGAACGGGTGGGCGGTTATTGCGCGACGCTGATCAAGTACGGTTTACCGTTCCACAGCGAGTGGGTGGTGGAGTGTGAATCCAGTCAGAAAAAAGCCGCAGAAGCGATCGGTGCGCTGCTACGCAGCAGTCCGACGATAAGCGCCGTGATTTGCTATAACGATGTGATTGCGATGGGGGCCTGGTTTGGTCTGATCCGCGCCGGCCGTCAGAGCGGCGAGGGCGGGGTTGAAACTTTCTTCGACCATCAGGTGGCGTTAGGGGCATTTGCCGACGTTGGCGAGAACGCGCTGGACGATCTGCCCATTGTCTGGGCCACGACCCCTGCGCGGGAGATGGGTTACACGCTGGCGGACAGGATCATGCAGCGCATTGAGAACGCCGAGGTGCAGGCCGGGCACCAGATTGTGGCGGCGCGGTTAGTGACGGTGAAATAATTTCAGGTCTGTTGCGTAAGCGGATTACGCAGCAGCTCGGCCTCCAGGGCTTCCACAAACTTTCGTACTTTTGCCGGGATCAGGCGCGAGGTTGGGTAAACCGCCCAGACTGCCAGCGATTCCGGCTGGGCATCCTCCAGGACGATGCGTACAAGTTTACCCTCTCTGAACGCCGGTTCGACGTACCAGCGAGACAAATTAGCGATGCCCATCCCGCCGAGGCAGGCTTCGAAAATGGCCTCAACAGAGTTCGCGGAGAATCGGCCCGTTACCCTCTGTTTGTAGCGCTGTTCACCCTGTTCGAATGACCAGTGAACCGTGTCAGATGTGGTCAGACAACTGTGTGCCGCCAGATCGTTAAACGATTTGGGATAACCGTTTATAGCCAGATACTCCGCGCTGGCGCAGAGGTCGCGAGGGTTATGGCACAGGCGATGGGCAACCAGCCGGTTATCGCGCAGCGGCGCAATGCGTAACGCCACGTCAATGCCTTTGCCGACAATATCAACCTGTTCGTCGGTCGCGAGTAAATCGACCTGCAGGGCGGGATGTTGCTGCATGAACCGGGTCAGCATGGGAGCCACGATCTTTCGGCCAAATCCCGCTGAGGCGGTAATGCGCAGGCGTCCTGAAAGGTGCGTCCCGTCGGGAAACAGGTCGGCAAGCGCGTTGCTTTTATCTTCCAGTAGCGCCTGCGCGTGAGGGAGAAAAATCTCCCCGTCGCTGGTGGGCGAGAGAGAACGCGTGGTCCGATGTACCAGCCGAACCCCCAGCTCCGCTTCGAGATGCGTCAGGGCGCGTGAAGCTGCCATCGCGCTCATCGAGAGCCGACGCGCGGCGCCGGCGAGGCTACCCGCCTTGACGGCTTCTACAAACACTTCAATATCTTCCAGTTTCATTATCTCGTTTTTCGTTATGCTGTCTTATCAAATTACATATCTACATTGTTTGTCGTTACGCTGCCATAGTCTCTTCATATCCTGATAAACATGAATATGGAATGAAGATGAAAAAGTTGAAAGCGGTGCTGGCGTTAAGCAGCCTGTTCTTTGCAGGCACAACGTGGGCCGATGTACCCGCGCAGATAAAACAGCAGGTTCCCGGCTATTATCGCGTGGCCGTAGGGGAGTACGAGGTGACGGCGCTGTTCGACGGCTATAACGACCTTTCGCCTACGCTGTTACAAGGCCTTTCACCCGACGCGGTTCGCAAGCTGCTGGCACAACAAAAAATCGATGCCGAACGCATGCCTACCGCCTTCAACGCCTTTCTGGTGAATACCGGTAAACACCTGGTCATGATTGACAGCGGGGGTGGCCACTGCGTGGCGGAAACGGCCGGCCAGCTCATCGGCAATATGAACGCATCTGGATATCGCCCTGAGCAGGTCGATACGATTTTCCTGACTCACCTTCATCTGGATCATGTGTGTGGCCTCAGCGATGCAGACGGGAACGCGTTGTTCCCCAATGCCACCGTTTATGTGCCGCAGGGGGAGGCCGATTACTGGCTCGATCCGGCTAAAGAAGCGAGCGCGCCAGCGAATGCGAAAGCGTATTTCGCTATCGCCAGGCGTGCGCTGGCATCGTATAAAGCCAGAGGACATCTCAAAACCTTTGTTCCGCCCGCTTCGCCCATTCCTGAAGTCCAGACGGCCTATGCCATTGGCCATACGCCCGGCAGCACCGTTTACCGTTTTGCTTCACAGGGAACGGCCATTAACTTCATTGGGGACCTGATCCATGTGCCTGCCGTCCAGTTCCCGCATCCTGACGTGTCTATTCGTTTCGACGTCGATTCGAAAAAAGCCATCTCATCCCGCGCGAAGGAATTTAACGCGCTGGCAAAAGACGGCGAGTGGATGGCTGCGGCGCATCTGCCTTTTCCCGGTATTGGGCATATCACCGCCTGGCAGCAGGGCTATCGCTGGAACCCGGTTAATTACGGTCCTTATCAACGTGCGGCTAACGTGCCTCTGCTGAAATAAGTGAGGATATTTGCATGAAAAGTTACGCTGTAACGGCAAACGGTATCCGTCAGTTTGTGGTCGAAGAGGGTGAAGGCGCGCCGGTTATCCTTCTGCATGGTTTTCCAGAAACAAACTACGCCTGGCGCCACCAGATACCGGTTTTATCACGCCACTATCGCGTGATTGCGCCCGATCTCCGCGGGTATGGGGAAACGGATAAACCCGCATCCGGTTATGATAAACGGAACATGGCGCGTGACATCCGTGAACTGATGCGCGTGCTGGGTCTGGAGAAAGTGGTGCTGGTGGGGCACGATCGCGGGGCGCGGGTGACGACCCGCTTTGCGAAAGATTATCCCGAGTTACTCGACCGCCTGGTGGTGATGGATAACGTGCCCACGCGCATTGTGGCGCGCGATCTGAATGCTTCGATTGCGCGTGCATACTGGTTCTTCCTGTTTCATCTGGTGCCCGACCTGCCGGAAGCCCTGATTGCGGGGCGAGAAGGCATATGGCTGCGCCACTTTTTCTCGGACTGGACCTACGACCCGTCTACCATCAGCGGCGAGGCGTTTGACACCTATGTACGCGCGTATCAGGCGCCGGGTGCCGTACGGGGCGCTATGGCTGACTATCGCGCCAACGCAGAGGATGTGGCACAGGATCTGGCAGACGCTGACGTGAAAATTACCTGCCCGGTGATGTCGCTGTGGGGCAATGATTTTCACGCAGTGGGTAAGCTCTTCGATATGCAAAGCGTCTGGGCCGAAATGGCGGATAACCTGCGGGCATATGGTATTGATGAGTGCGGCCATCTGCCGCAGGAGGAGCAGCCAGAGAAAGTGAACGCGCTGCTGCTGGATTTCCTGGGGGGGTGGAAAGGTTAACGGGCAATAAAAAACCCCTCATGCGAGGGGTTTTGTCGTTTACTGCTGCGGCGCCGCAGGTTCGGCTGGCGCTGCCGGTTCAGCCGGTTCCGGCATGCCCAGGGCAGGCATACCAAACATGCCGACAAAGTCCTCCAGTGGCATTTTGTCACCGTTGAGCGTCACCTGGCCGTTGGCATACTGCAGGCTGGTGGAAATCGTATTGTCGTCCACCTTCGTGATACGGAACATCTGGCCCATCGCCGCCAGGCCTTTCACCTGCTGGTTTGCCAGCTTGCCGGCATCGTCATCGCCGTACCCTTCAAGCTTCGCAATCTGAGTCATAAACTCGGTCGCCATATCCATTGGGATCGTCAGCTTGCTGTCCAGAGACTTCACGCTGCGATCCACTTCCTGGGCCAGCGTTTGCGGTTCGCCCGTTGCCGTTGCCGGATCTTTCAGGAACAGCGACAGGTTAAAGCTGGTTTCGCCTTTACTGTTTTTCCAGCTCAGCGGAGCGACGGTGATCACCGGTTCACCTTTGAGCAGGATAGGCAGGTTGTTGAACAGCACGGCCATCGCCTGCTGCTGATACACTTCCGGGTTCTGCTGCAGGGCGGCATCGGTCAGCAGCGCCTGGCTCTCTTTGCTGTATTTCTGGCTGAATTCATGCCATGCCTGACCGTCAATATTGCCGATCTTCAGCGAAAGCTTGCCGGTACCCAAATCCTGATTCTGCACTTTCAGGCTCTTCAGGGTGTAATCCAGCTGAGTGTTGATACTCTTACCGTCTTTGGAGACATCCGATTTACCATCAACGTCCATGCCTTCCAGCACGGCCATCTCTTTACCTTCAATCGCAATGGCAATCTTATCAATCGAGAGTTTCTGATCGCCGATACGCTCTTTGAAGTCGGTCATGCGGCTGTTGCCGTCCGCTTTCAAATTGTTGAAGGTAATCTGTACCTTCTGATCGTATTCGTTAACGGCGTTGACCAGACCGCTTTGCGCTTCCCCTGTCAGGGAGAGCACGTTCCCTTCGCGGTCAGCATCTACGGTGAAGTTGCCACCGCTGAAGGTGACTTTCTCGTTCTCTTTCTCGTAGTTCAGCGCCTTCAGCGCGATATTCGAGCTGGTGTCACCGGCATAGCTGATGCGGGTATCCACCGCGAAAGGTGATTCATTTTTTGCCAGATCGAACAGCGGTTTAGTTAAGTCGTTATTCACCAGCACGGTGTGAACGGACGCCATTGATGGGATCAGGTTAAAGGACTTCAGCTGCGCCAGCGGGAACGGTCCGTGACTCACCACCTCATCCAGCACCACCGTCTGGCCCGGCTTCAGCCAGCCATTTTCATTTCCGGCAACGGGCTTCACCACAAGCTGCATATGGCTGGTGAATACCCCGCGCTCATAATTCTGATAGCTCAGCTCTACACCCGCTTCCGGTGCGCCACGCTTAATTTGGCTGTTAGCCTGTGCCACCATCTCAGCCAGACGGCTCTCCAGCTGCTTCCCAGTAAACCAGGATGCTCCCGTCCAGACTACGCCTAACGCTACAATCACGCCTACCGCTACGACCGATTTTTTCATTGCGACTATCCCTAAAATGAAACCAGGCGGTAGAAACCGCCCGGAGATATAAAGCCTGCCACTAGCTTAGCAAGAGTTGTTAAAAAATTCAGTAGTGTCTATAGCTTATTAAATACGCGCGCCAGGCGACCGGTACCGCTTACGCTGACCGGGGACTCATTAGCAGGAACGAATGCTGACTCCCCGGGCTTAAGCACCAGACGCTGTTCGCCTTTATGCAGCGTCGCTTCGCCCTCAACGCAGAACAGGATCGCCGCGCTCTCCTGCGCGATGGTCGTTTCGGTCTGGCTGAGGTCGTGCAGGGAGAAAGCAAAATCGTCAACCGGAATAGGGAAGTCCAGCTCTGCGCCATTTTTGACGGGCTGAGTAAGCAGCTCGGCAGCCGGTTTCGCCACGAACTTCACGTTAGCCACCAGTTCAGGAATGTCGATATATTTCGGCGTCAGACCCGCGCGCAGCACGTTGTCGGAGTTGGCCATTACCTCCAGCGCCACACCCTGCAGGTAGGCGTGCGGGGTTTCCGCGAACAGGAACATGGCTTCGCCAGGGTTGAGCTTCACCACGTTCAGCAGCAGCGGGGAGAACAGGCCGCTGTCGTCCGGGTAAAACGCAGAAATCAGTCGGATGGTGTCCCATGGTTCGCCCTGCTGGTCGTTCAGCGCCGCTTTCAGCACCGCCAGGGCGTGGGATTTCTCGTCGCCCTGCATGTTGAGCAGGCTGGCGAACAGCTGGCTCAGGCTTTCCGCGTTCGGGGTTGCCAGGAAATGCGCGATAGCGTTATGCGCTCCTGCGACCGGCTGCAACAGCGAGATGATCTCGGAGAACTCGCGGAACGCGTTCATCGCCAGGAAAGGGGTCAGCGCAAAGACCAGCTCCGGCTTGTGGTTCGGATCTTTATAGTTACGCTCGGCGGCATCTAACGGGATACCGGCCGCATTCTCTTTTGCAAAGCCAATTTCAGAGGCTTTCTTGTTCGGGTGAACCTGGATGGAGAGAGGTTGATCGGCACACAGCACCTTAAACAGGAACGGCAGCTCGCCAAAACGGCTGGCCACGCTGTTGCCCAGCAGCGTGGCTTTATCGGCATCAATGACGTCGCGCAGCGCGCGCACCTGGCCGCTGGCATCTTCAACTTTTGAGCTGCTCTTCGGGTGGGCGCCCATCCACAGTTCTGCCATTGGCAGGTTGTCCGGGTTCGCGATACCGTAGAGTTCCGTTAACGCAGTTTTACTTCCCCAGGCGTAGTTTTGCACTGAGTTGATGAGTTTTTGCATTATCAAGCCCTGATTCAAATGTGGAATAAACTCCGGGTATTAAAGCAATAAACCACATGGAAGTAACCTGCGGATGTAAAAAGTCGTACTAGTCTCAGTTTTTGTTAAAAAATTGTGTAGGATAAGCTGACTCGCTTTTAAGCGGGCAGCGGAACATCTGCCCAAATAATCAGACTGAAGCAGTAAGTGAGAGAACAATGTCGAACAAACCCTTTCATTACCAGGATCCTTTCCCGCTCGGTAAGGATCAGACCGAATATTACCTGTTAACCCGCGATCACGTCTCTGTCTCTGAGTTTGAAGGGCAGGAGATCCTCAAAGTCGATCCGCAGGCGCTGACCTTACTGGCGCAGCACGCCTTCCACGACGCCTCGTTTATGCTTCGTCCTGCGCATCAGCAGCAGGTGGCCGATATCCTGAGCGACCCGGAGGCCAGCGAAAACGATAAGTATGTCGCGCTGCAGTTCCTGCGTAACTCCGATATCGCGGCAAAAGGCATTCTGCCGACCTGCCAGGACACCGGTACGGCCATCATCGTGGGTAAAAAAGGCCAGCGTGTCTGGACCGGTGGCGGCGATGAGGCCGCGCTGGCGCACGGTGTCTATAACACTTACACCGAAGACAACCTGCGCTACTCGCAAAACGCGGCGCTGGATATGTATAAAGAGGTCAACACCGGCACCAACCTGCCTGCGCAGATTGACCTCTACAGCGTGGACGGTGACGAGTACAAATTCCTCTGCATCGCCAAAGGCGGTGGTTCAGCCAACAAAACCTACCTCTACCAGGAAACGAAA
This sequence comes from Enterobacter cloacae complex sp. R_G8, assembly GCF_024599795.1. Taxonomy (NCBI): domain Bacteria; kingdom Pseudomonadati; phylum Pseudomonadota; class Gammaproteobacteria; order Enterobacterales; family Enterobacteriaceae; genus Enterobacter; species Enterobacter cloacae complex sp. R_G8. The sequence continues at coordinate 3,020,333 of NZ_CP102246.1, read as the reverse complement.
GCGCTGCTCACACCGGGCAAGCTGAAGAACTATCTGGTGGAAAAAATGCGTACCCTGGGGACCGCAGCCTGCCCGCCATACCATATCGCCTTTGTCATCGGCGGCACGTCGGCGGAAAGCACCCTGAAAACCGTGAAGCTGGCATCGACCAAATACTACGATGCCCTGCCAACCGAAGGTAACGAACACGGCCAGGCGTTCCGTGATGTTCAGCTTGAGCAGGAGCTGCTGGAAGAAGCGCGTAATCTGGGGCTCGGCGCACAGTTCGGCGGTAAATACTTTGCTCACGACGTCCGTGTGATCCGTCTGCCGCGCCACGGCGCGTCCTGCCCGGTGGGTATGGGCGTTTCATGTTCGGCGGATCGTAACATCAAAGCGAAGATCAACCGTGAAGGCGTGTGGATCGAAAAACTGGAGAACAACCCGGGTAAATACATTCCGGAAGCGCTGCGTAAAGCCGGTGAAGGTGAAGCGGTTCGCGTTGACCTGAATCGTCCGATGAAAGAGATTCTGGCGCAGCTGTCTCAGTATCCGGTCTCGACGCGTCTCTCCCTGAACGGCACGATCATCGTCGGCCGGGACATCGCCCATGCGAAGCTGAAAGAGCGCCTGGACAACGGCGAAGGGTTGCCGCAGTACATCAAAGATCATCCGATCTACTACGCGGGCCCGGCGAAAACGCCAGAGGGTTATGCCTCCGGCTCCCTTGGCCCAACCACTGCAGGTCGCATGGACTCCTATGTTGACCAGCTCCAGGCCAACGGCGGCAGCATGATCATGCTGGCGAAGGGCAACCGTAGCCAGCAGGTGACGGACGCATGCCACAAGCATGGCGGGTTCTACCTGGGCAGTATCGGTGGCCCGGCGGCGGTGCTGGCGCAGGGCAGCATCAAGAGCCTGGAGTGTGTGGAATACCCGGAACTGGGTATGGAAGCGATCTGGAAAATTGAAGTGGAAGATTTCCCGGCGTTTATCCTGGTGGATGACAAAGGCAATGACTTCTTCAAGCAGATCCAGTCCTCTCAATGTTCGGCATGTGTGAAGTAAGCTAAAAAGCCGGGTGGCGGCTACGCCACCCGACACCAAAAAGAGCGCACAAAGCGCCATAACGTTTCTCAGAAGTCATCAATACTTATCTCTTAAGCATGTGAGCAATCCCATCTTTAATTATCAAGGAGAAAGTAATGACAACGCATCGCCGTGAGAAAGACTCGATGGGCGCGATCGACGTTCCGGCCGACAAACTCTGGGGGGCGCAAACCCAGCGCTCGCTTGAGCATTTCCGCATTTCAACTGAAAAAATGCCCGTCTCGCTGATTCAGGCGCTGGCGCTGACCAAACGTGCCGCCGCCAAAGTAAACCTGGATCTGGGCCTGCTGGCGGCTGACAAAGCCAACGCCATCATCAATGCCGCCGACGAAGTGCTGGCGGGCAAGCACCCCGATGAATTCCCCCTGGCCATCTGGCAGACCGGGTCCGGCACGCAGAGCAACATGAACATGAATGAAGTGCTGGCCAACCGCGCAAGCGAGCTGCTGGGCGGCGTGCGCGGTATGGAGCGTAAGGTTCACCCGAACGATGACGTGAACAAGAGCCAGAGCTCCAACGATGTCTTCCCGACGGCAATGCACGTGGCGGCGGTGATCGCCATCCGTGAACAGCTGATCCCGCAGCTAAACGTGCTTAAAACCACCCTCAACGAGAAAGCCCAGGCCTTCAGTGATATCGTCAAAATCGGGCGTACCCACCTGCAGGATGCCACGCCCCTGACCCTTGGGCAGGAGATATCCGGCTGGGTGGCGATGCTGGAACACAATCTCAAACACATTGAGCACAGCCTGCCGCATCTCTCTGAGCTGGCGCTGGGCGGTACGGCGGTGGGGACGGGGCTAAATACCCATCCGGAGTACGCGGTGCGCGTGGCGGAAGAGCTGGCCGCGATCACCGGGCAACCGTTTGTTACCGCGCCCAATAAGTTTGAAGCGCTGGCAACCTGTGATGCGCTGGTTCACACGCATGGTGCGCTGAAAGGGCTGGCGGCATCCCTGATGAAAATCGCCAACGATGTGCGCTGGCTGGCCTCTGGCCCGCGCTGCGGCATTGGTGAAATCAGCATCCCGGAAAATGAACCGGGTAGCTCCATTATGCCGGGCAAAGTGAACCCGACGCAGTGTGAAGCCATGACCATGCTCTGCTGTCAGGTGCTGGGAAATGACGTGGCCGTCAACATGGGCGGTGCGTCAGGCAATTTCGAGCTGAACGTCTATCGTCCGATGATTATCCACAATGTGCTTCAGTCTGTACGTCTGCTGGCGGACGGCATGGAGAGTTTCAACGCGCATTGCGCCTCCGGCATTGAGCCGAACCGCGAGCGAATCAGCCAGTTGCTCAATGAGTCGCTGATGCTGGTGACCGCTCTCAATACTCACATCGGCTACGACAAAGCCGCTGAGATCGCCAAAAAGGCGCATAAAGAGGGGCTGACGCTGAAAGCCTCTGCGCTGGCGCTCGGCTACCTCACGGAAGCCGAGTTTGATGCCTGGGTTCGCCCTGAAGCGATGGTCGGCAGCCTGAAATAGTCACGTCGCCACATACAGGTGCAGCCGGGGAATAATCAGCTGCAGCGGCTGCGCCTGAGGCTTATAGCGATGCTGAACGTTTTCCGCATCGTAATTCAGCAGTTCGCCAATGTCCGGTACCACGGCGCCCTGATCGGCATCATAGAGCGCAATCAGCGGCGTTGGGCAGGCGTACTGGATCTGCTTTTGCTGGCCTGAATACCAGACGCGGGCGATAGGCTGCACCTTTACCGGGCGTTTAATCTTCAGGCGCGTTTCAGCGGGCAATGACGCGATGCTGTGATACTCCTGCTCCAGGCGCTCAATCCACTGCTCGCGCGACCATGGAGCCACGGTGCGCGGCGCTCTCAGGCTTTTTTCCAGCTGCGCCAGGATCTCGTCCCGGGTAAAGTTTTTGATAATGTGCTTGTTGGCCCAGCCGAAGCGAAGCGTGGCGGGCTGACGCAGTACCGTCAGCGTACGGTAGGCATTCAGGGTGATTAAACCCGGAAGCTGGCGGTGCACCCACTCAAAGCGGGCGGCTGGTGCCAGGCCTGACTCTTCGGTAATGATCTTTTCAAATGCCGCTTTCAGGGTATTGATGTGCGTAATCTGGGTTTCCAGCGCCTCACGGGTTCCGGCATCCGTTTGCAGGCAGATCACCCCCGGCAGGCGAACGGCCGCCTTGCTGCTGCGGTTTTCTGACTGCTGCTGAATAAACAGGCGACGATAGTGCTGTAGCGCCAGATCCCGCGCGGATTGACCGATATGCTGTTTGACGTCGATGGTTTGCAGCGGATCGTGCTCTGCGCCTTTCGCCACCTCCGGAAGGGTAAAGACCCGTGCGGCCAACAGGCGGCAGGCCTGCAGGCGCTCGGTCAGCGTTAACAGCTCATGCTCCATCTCCCGAAAGGTGCTGTTCAGCCTTTCGATAAGATCGTATGTCGCCATGTGAATCCCCATTAGTTACAACATACTCATGGTATAGCACAGCACGCCGGGTCAGGCCAGCGTGCGGTTAAGGTCAGGCAGGAACAGGAAGGGCGATGTTATGGTATACCGGCCAGCTAAAGCAGAAGCATGCGCCACCAAGTTCACTCTCCCCGCAATGCACCGTGCCACTCATCGCCTGCGCGATGGAGTGGACAATCGCCAGCCCCAGACCACACCCTCCCGTCGCACGGTCGCGGCTTGGATCGAGACGCACAAACGGTTCGAACACGGTCTCACGCGCGTCCGGGGCGATGCCGGGGCCATCGTCTTCCACCGTCAGACGGGCCTGGTTTCCCTGCAAGTCCAGGCCGATCCGCAGCGTGCTTTCGCTATAGCGCATGGCGTTGTTCATCAGATTATCCAGCACTCGCTCCATCAGACGCATGTCCAGCGCGCCGTAATCTCCCGGCGTGACGCGCGTTAACAGGGTGCGTTGCGGATTGACGCTCTGGACGTCATCAATATGCGTTCGTAACCACGCGGGCAGGTCCGGCGTACTGAGGTGCAGTTCATTCTGCGGACGGTCAAGGCGGGCGTAGGTCAGCAGCTCCTCAATGAGCGCTTCTAGCTGGCCGATGTCGCGGTTTAACGCCTGCGACTCTGCCGCCGTGAGGTTTTCGCTCATCTCCAGGCGATAGCGCAGCCGCACCAGCGGTGTACGCAGTTCATGAGCAATCCCGTCGATCAGCTGTTTTTTACTGGCAATCAGGGCATTGATATTATCGGCCATCTGGTTAAACGCCACGCCCAGACGTTCAAAGCTGGACCCGCTGTCAAAGTGAATACGCTCGGTAAGATGCCCCTCGCCAAAGCGCTGCGCGGCGGATTCCAGTTTCAGCATGTCCTGCCAGTGCGGGCGCATCCAGATAAAGACCGGGAAGGCGAGCGAAATGGCGATAAAGGCCATCAGGGCCATATCCAGCAGGCGCATCTGGTGCAGATAATAGAGATAGGGGACCGGCCCCACGGCCAGCACATAATGGCTGCGTGGAATGCGCTGGATAAAGGTGTATTTCTCATCCAGTGCCACGATATCCCCGTCACGCAGGCGCTGCATGGCGGGCGGATCTAAATCGAAATCCTTCAGCGGCTCGATGCGCAGATCGAACGACAGGTTCAAATCCAGCTCTTTTAAGGTTCTCGCCCAGTCATGTGGTGGAATTTCACGCAGTTCGCTGCGCATCAGATAAAGTGAGCTTTTCATCAGATCATCCAGCGACTGTCTGCCCGCACGTTCGGCAGTGAACTTATAGACCAGCCCGACCAGCATGGTCATCACCAGGAAGCAGACAAACAGCAAAAGATAAAACTGCACAAAAAGCTTTTTCATGAAATCCCACCGAAAAAACGATACATGCAGAATATACATGAAAAATCGCCCGGTGTTTTCACGTCTGCCGCAGGTGACAAACGTAATATCATGGCTGTGCAGAAGTACGTTACATAGCGTGTGTGCTTCTTTTGACCTTGGCGATAAACGTTTCTGTTACAGCCAGGCCTTCTGCTATGTGCACATCAATCACGGCGCTGCCGAATTCGTTAATTAAATCCAACAATATTTCGTAAGACTGAATCAGTTCCAGAAGATCAAAGAGGGCTTTTTGGTCGGCACACGAAGGGGAGGCTTGGTTAAGCGTTGCCTGATTCACAATCCATTCAAGATTGGTTTTGATGGCTTCTACGTCATGGTAGCTATACATATGTCATAGGCTTAAATCCTCATTTCAAGATTTTATGGGAGAGAGGTAGCGAAAGCGTCGCGATAAAAACGTTTATGTGGCGGGCCCGGTGCGAGCTCAAGAAGGAATGCAGGAAAAGTAATTATGGATTAGTTCGCTGGCTTAGCAAGTTAATTGTTGCGCAAACGGAGACATTAATGCGCGAAAGGAAAGGCATCGTCATGTCATGCCTTCATTTCGCGCAGGTTATGCTATTTTGCCAACACGATCAGGTTTCCCAGGCGTGCGGGGCGAACAGATAACCCTTGTTACGCACGGTTTTAATGCGGTACGGCTCGGTGGCGTTGTCCTGCAGTTTTTTACGCAGTCGCGAAATAGCCACGTCAACGCTGCGGTCCATTCCATCGTAACTTACGCCGCGCAGGTTTTTCAGCAGCGCGTCACGGTCCATAATCTGTCCGGCATGGGTGGCCAGCTCCCAGAGCAGGTCAAAATCGGCGGTGGAGAGGGCGATAAGCTCACCGGAAAGCAGGACCTGACGGTTAATGGGATCGATGGATAACGTGCCAAACCGCATCGCTTTATGCGGCGTCAGGGACTGCGCCGGCGCGTCGCGTTCACTGCTGGCGTGCTGACGCAAATGCAGGCGCAGACGGGCAAGCAAAACGGCAGGCGGCGTGGTTTTAAGAATGTAGTCATTAGCCCCCATCTCCAGCGACAGGATATGGTTCATATCGCTGTCCAGTGAGGTCAGCAGCACGATAGGGCCATCCCACTGAGCGCGCAGATCGCGGCACAGCGTCATCCCGTCTTTGCCGGGCAACATAATATCCAGCAGCACCAGATCCGGGTTTTCACGCACCACGACCTCTTCGGCGCGATCGCCGCGAGGCTCAACAATGACGTCCATATCATGTTTACCCAGATAAGCGGCGATCAATTGCCCCACTTCGGGCTCATCTTCAACATAAACAATCTTATTCATACAACGTCTGTTATCGCGAAAAATGCCAACATACACCGCGTAACCTTAACCTTCCATTAATCTTTCATAATTAACGTCAGTTCCGTTATTCTGGCTCTTATTGTTACTTGATTGTTATAGGAAAAAGCATGGGGCTGGTGATTAAAGCCACGCTGGGTGCGCTGGTGGTGTTACTGATTGGCGTACTGGCGAAAACCAAAAACTACTACATTGCCGGGCTGATTCCCCTGTTCCCGACGTTTGCGCTCATTGCACACTACGTTGTTGCCTCGGAACGCGGCATTGAGGCGCTGCGCACGACCATTGTGTTTGGCATGTGGTCAATCATCCCTTACTTTCTCTACCTGTTATCCTTGTGGTATTTCACGGGCTTTCTGCGGCTTCCCCTGGCGCTGGGCGGGGCGGTGGTCTGCTGGGGGCTCAGCGCCTGGGTGCTGATTTTCTTCTGGAGCCGCTTCCACTAGCGCAGCGGTCGGCCGCCATCCACGGCAAAGGTTCTGCCGGTGACGTAACAGCTGGTGAGCAGATAATCGATTAGGTCGATCACCTCTTTCTCACCAGGGGCGATTTTCATCAGCGATTTATTCAGCGCCTGCTGACGATACTCGGCATCATCGCCTTCGTTGAATAAAATCATCGCCGGGGCGATGGCGTTCACCTTGACCTCTGGTGCCAGCTTGCGGGCAAAGGAGCGCGTCATATTATCCAGTGCGGCTTTACTCGCCGCGTAGGCGATATGCTTGTCGCTCCCGCGCTCCACCACATAATCGGTGAAATGAATAATATCACCCGCGGCATGGCCGTGGCCGCGCAGCAGATCCTGCAGGGCATGGTTAAGCAGGTAGGGGGCATTAACGTGGATCTGCAGCATACAGGCGAGTGTCTCGCTGAGCGACGTACCGGGTTTTTCAGCAAGCCATGCGCTGGCGTTATGGATAATGGCCCGCAGACCATGGGTAGTCGACTTGACCGTATCCGCAAAGGCAAGAATGCCCTCGTCGGTGGAGAAATCTGCCTGAATGCAGGTCGCACCCGCTTTCCGTAGCCCGTCTATCGAGGGGTATTCCGTGCGATAGCTGACGATAACCGGATGGCGAAGGTTGAGAAAGTGATGGGCGAGGGCGAGGCCGATACGACGGCCTCCACCGGTAATCAGTATTGGGCGTTGCTGCGCAGTTCCCATCGTATTCTCCTTTTCAGTTCAACAATGGGAAAGGCAGGGCTATCCCATTAACATCCAGGTTGCCGGTACGGCAGCAACCAGTAACAGCCCGATGAGGGCCATTTCACGGCGTTTGAGTGCGTTCTCCAGCTGATGAGTCCGTCGGGCATAGATAAACACCAGCAGGCCCGGTGCATACAGCACCACCGACAGCAGCAGGTGCATAGGCCCGGAAGCATACAACAACCACAGGCCGTAAATACAGGCGCCGATCCCCACCGCATAATGCGCGGGTCGGGTGGCGATTTTTAACAGATACGCACCCACTAAGAAATAGGGTACCAGAATCATCTCCGAGGCGATGGTCAACAGGGTGTTATAGTCCGAACCTGTGAGCCAGATCAGCACCAGACAGACCTGAACGCTGATATTCGTCAACCAGAGCGATGCTGACGGCGCACTGTTTTTATTCTGACGGGCAAACAGACGCGGGAACGCTTTGTGCGTAGCTGCCAGGAACGGCACTTCCGCCGCCATGATGGTCCAGCTCAGGTAAGCCCCGCAGACGGAGATAATCAGCCCCGCAGCAATCACCACGTCGCCCCAGCTACCGAGCATTTTCACCATCAATCCGGCCATGGACGGGTTACGCATTCCCGCCAGTTCCGGGCGAGCTACCACACCCAGCGAGAGCAGCGTCACCAGCAGATAGACACCCAGCGCTGCCAGCACTGCCAGCAGCGTGGCGCGCCCCACGTCGCGCTTATTGCGCGCGCGGGCAGAGACCACCACCGCACCTTCAACACCAATGAATACCCACAGGGTGATCAGCATGGTGTTTTTCACCTGCTCCCAGACGGGGACGCCCAGCGCGAGGCCGGTGAAATCGAGTTTAAACACATCCAGACGGAATGCCATAAACGCCAGCACGATAAACAGCCCGAGCGGAACCAGTTTGGCCAGCGTCGCCACCAGGTTAATGCTCGCCGCCGTCTGGACGCCGCGCAAAATGAGCCAGTGTACGACCCATAGCAGCACCGACGCACCGACAATCGACTGCCAGGTGTTGCCGTCACCAAAGAGACGCAGCTCTGGCGTATCGGTAAAGAAACTGAGCGCCGAGAAGACAATAACCAGATAGGAGACGTTAGCGATCACCGCACACAGCCAGTAACCCCACGCGGAACAGAAGCCAATCAGTTCCCCAAAACCGGCCCGCGCGTAGGTGAAAATACCGCCATCGAGATCGGGACGAATACGGGTCAGCAGCAGCATGGCGAAGGCCAGCAGCAAAATGCCAACGCCGGTAATCCCCCAACCAATCAGCAGTGCGGCAGGGCTTGCAACGGCCGCCATATTCTGCGGTAAACTGAATACCCCCGCACCCAGCATTGAGCTTAAAACGAGTGCAGTTAAAGCACTCAGGCCAAGTTTCTTTTCCATTGGCTTCCTGTTATGAAAGGTCCAAATCCAGAATAATTATTTCGCACAGGCGCATAAAAATGGTGGATCACACTAAGGCGCGGGATTTTACGGAGTGTCACGAACGCATGCAATGATGTGTAGCAGAAATTCAAAAAAAGTAACAAAAAAAGGCGGCATTACGCCGCCTTTGAGGAAGGGTTTTGTTACTTGTACAGATCGGCGCTGATGGTCATGTTGTTACCACGTTCCTGCCATTGGCGGGTGATGTGGTAGAACTTCGCCCCTTTCTTCGCCGCACGCTTCGCGACCTGATAAGAGACTTCCGTACCGTTGCCGTAGTTGCCGGTAAACTTGATGCTGTCGAACGGCACCATCTGCGCAGCGGTGGCGTTGTTCAGCTCTTCAACTTTGGTGCCGTCTGGCAGGGTAACGGAGTAACGGCCACCTTTCGTGGATTGCGTCTCAAAGAAACGGCCCACTTCAGCGCTTGGCGCTGCGGAGGTTGCTACGCCTGGAATTTCGACTTTCTTCGCTTCTTCGCCGCCTTTCGCTAATGCCGCGCGACCGGCTTCTGAATCAGCCGGGATGGCATCCGGGCTTTGCAGAACGCGTTTTTTCGCATCTTCTTTATAGATGAACGCGGTAATACGCTGGTTGCCACCCTGGTTAGCATCCACCTGACGCACGATGTAGAACGAGTAAGCCCCTTTCTGTTTCGCGGCTTTGGTGATGGCATCGTTCACTTCAGGCTGGCTGCGGTAGAAGCCCTGAACGGTAACGGTGTCATACGGTTCCAGCTCAATCGCCTGATCTTTAGGCAGTTCAACGACGCCGTTGATCACGCGGTTTTTCGGCGCGTCAGCTTTTGGCGCATTCTCTTTGTACAGCGCAATGGTCACGCGCTGGTTGCCGCTATTGCCTTGATCGGACTGGTCAAGCACGTAAAACGACGCTGCGCCGTTTTTATCAGCGGCTTTTGATGCGGCGGTAACAGCATCGCCAATAGAGTTGTAACGACCCACAATGACCGTCTGGTCAAAAGGTTTTAACGCTGCCGCTTGCTCCGGCGTTAACTCTGTCGCGGCATTCGCAGACAGGGCGGTCGCGGAAAGAAGTGCGGACGCCAGGAGTGTGTTCTTAAGCTTCATAAAAATAATCCTTCGCCTTGCGCAAACCATGTACTGGTATTGTTGTTAATTTGAGACGGTCCCGATTATGGCATTTAAAACCTGTCGCTGTCTGCGCCATTTTTCACAGCCTGTGCTCACAGGATGATCTGATTCGATAACATTTAGTGATATGTTGAAAAAACAGGCGTTTGACAAGCAAAAGTGATAAAGCTTATGACTTTTACAAGTTAATTTAATGTTAATAAGTTGATCTCTTATGGCGCTATATCATGTTTTTACCGCTTCGCTTGCGCGAATTATCGGTCCTGACAATGAATTTAAGGTAAATATCTCTGTCAGCGACGCGGATCACTTATTTTTCACAGATAAAGTAAGAAATAGTGTTTTCGGGCGGTAGATCGCGGGCGCTATTTTCAGTAGGTTATAGAAAGTTTGTTACTGTTTTATTTTCCGGGGTTAATCATCTTCTGCCGCTCTCACAATGGCGAAAATTGATACAACCTCGGGCATTTATCGACAAACCATCATCAAAAACCGATGGAAGGGAAAACTATGCGTATTGGGGTACCAAAAGAACGGTTTGCCAATGAAACCCGCGTAGCGGCAACACCAAAAACGGTGGAGCAACTGCTTAAACTGGGTTTTACCGTCGCCATTGAAAGCGGCGCGGGCAAACTGGCGAGTTTCGATGACGAGGCCTTTATTCAGGCTGGCGCGGACGTGGTGGACGGTGCTGAAGTCTGGCAGTCACCTGTTATTTTGAAGGTGAATGCGCCGGAAGAGAGTGAGATTGAACTGCTCAACCCTGGCACCACACTGGTGAGCTTCATCTGGCCTGCGCAAAACCCAGAGCTGATGGAGAAGCTGGCAGCGCGTGGCGTGACGGTAATGGCGATGGACTCCGTGCCGCGTATTTCGCGTGCGCAGTCTCTGGATGCACTGAGTTCAATGGCGAATATCGCGGGTTACCGTGCAATCGTTGAAGCCGCCCATGAATTCGGTCGTTTCTTTACCGGTCAGATCACCGCGGCAGGTAAAGTGCCACCGGCGAAAGTGATGGTGATTGGTGCAGGCGTGGCCGGCCTTGCGGCGATCGGTGCGGCAAACAGCCTGGGCGCTATCGTGCGCGCGTTTGACACCCGTCCGGAAGTGAAGGAGCAGGTTCAAAGTATGGGCGCCGAGTTCCTTGAACTGGACTTCAAGGAAGAAGCGGGCAGCGGTGATGGTTATGCGAAGGTCATGTCCGAAGCCTTTATCAAAGCGGAAATGGCACTCTTTGCCGCTCAGGCTAAAGAGGTGGACATTATTGTTACTACCGCGCTGATCCCGGGTAAACCGGCACCGAAGCTGATCACCCGTGAGATGGTCGACTCCATGAAGCCGGGCAGCGTGATTGTCGATCTGGCGGCGCAAAACGGCGGCAACTGTGAATATACCGTGCCGAATCAGATTTCCACCACTGCCAACGGTGTGAAGGTGATCGGCTACACCGACCTGCCAGGTCGCCTGCCAACGCAGTCTTCTCAGCTGTACGGCACTAACCTCGTTAACCTGCTGAAACTGCTCTGCAAAGAGAAAGACGGCAATATCACCGTTGATTTTGACGATGTGGTTGTGCGCGGCGTTACCGTAGTCCGCGAAGGTGAAATCACCTGGCCTGCGCCGCCGATTCAGGTTTCCGCCCAGCCTCAGGCTGCACCGAAAGCAGCGCCAGAGCCAACAGAGCCTGCTAAACCGGCTTCCCCGTGGCGTAAATACGCGCTCATGGCGCTGGCGATTATTCTGTTTGGCTGGCTGGCCGATGTCGCGCCAAAAGAGTTCCTCGGCCACTTTACCGTCTTCGCGCTCTCCTGCGTGGTGGGTTACTACGTGGTATGGAACGTCTCCCATGCGCTGCATACGCCATTGATGTCGGTCACCAACGCCATCTCCGGGATTATCGTGGTCGGGGCGTTACTGCAGATTGGCCACGGCGGCTGGATTAGCTTCCTGAGCTTTGTCGCGGTACTGATCGCCAGTATCAATATTTTCGGTGGTTTCACCGTGACTCAGCGCATGCTGAAAATGTTTCGTAAAGGCTAAGGGGTAGCATATGTCTGGAGGATTAGTGACAGCCGCATACATTGTTGCTGCAATCCTGTTTATTTTCAGTCTGGCGGGACTTTCCAAACACGAAACGTCTCAGCAGGGTAATAACTTTGGTATCGCCGGGATGGCGATTGCGCTGATTGCCACCATCTTCGGACCCGATACCGGCAACGTTGCCTGGATCCTGGTGGCGATGATCATCGGCGGGGCGATTGGTATTCGTCTGGCAAAACGCGTTGAGATGACCGAGATGCCGGAGCTGGTGGCGATCCTGCACAGCTTCGTGGGTCTGGCGGCGGTGCTGGTGGGCTTCAACAGCTATCTGTACCACGAACCAGGTATGGAGCCCATTCTGGTCAACATTCACCTGACCGAAGTGTTCCTGGGTATCTTCATCGGTGCAGTGACCTTCACCGGCTCGATTGTGGCGTTCGGCAAGCTGCGCGGGAAGATCTCCTCCAAGCCGCTGATGCTGCCAAATCGTCATAAGCTGAATCTGGCGGCGCTGGTGGTGTCGTTTGTGCTGCTGGTGGTCTTCGTGCGTACCGAAAGCGTCGGTCTGCAGGTACTGGCGTTACTGGTGATGACCATCATTGCCCTGGCGTTCGGCTGGCACCTGGTGGCGTCCATCGGTGGGGCAGATATGCCTGTTGTTGTGTCAATGCTCAACTCCTACTCCGGTTGGGCAGCCGCGGCGGCTGGCTTTATGCTGAGCAACGACCTGTTGATCGTCACCGGTGCGCTGGTGGGCTCTTCCGGTGCGATCCTGTCCTACATCATGTGTAAGGCGATGAACCGTTCGTTCATCAGCGTTATCGCTGGCGGTTTTGGCTCTGACGGTTCCTCTACCGGCGCTGACGAAGAAGTGGGTGAGCACCGTGAGATCAGCGCGGAAGATACGGCTGAGATGCTGAAAAACTCGCACTCGGTCATCATCACCCCAGGCTATGGCATGGCGGTGGCGCAGGCGCAGTATCCCGTAGCTGAAATCACCGAGAAGCTGCGCGCGCGCGGCATCAAGGTGCGCTTTGGCATCCACCCGGTGGCGGGGCGTCTGCCAGGCCACATGAACGTGCTGCTGGCGGAAGCGAAAGTGCCTTACGACATCGTGCTGGAGATGGACGAGATCAACGATGATTTCGCCGACACCGACACCGTCCTGGTTATCGGGGCTAACGACACCGTTAACCCGGCGGCACAGGATGACCCACGTAGTCCAATCGCCGGGATGCCGGTTCTGGAAGTGTGGAAGGCGCAGAACGTCATTGTCTTCAAACGCTCCATGAACACCGGCTATGCCGGGGTTCAGAACCCGCTGTTCTTCAAAGAGAACACCCACATGCTGTTTGGCGATGCCAAAGCCAGCGTGGATGCGATTCTGAAATCACTCTGAGGGTGTAAAGCCCGGTGGCGCAAGCTTACCGGGCCTACCCAACCCGTAGGCCGGGCAAGGCGACGCCGCCATCCGGCAAAAAAAAACCGCCGGTTCCCCGACGGTTTTTTTTCATCTTACGGGTTAATCGTCTTCCGGGTCATCCAGCTCAACCGGTGTCTGATACTCATCCGGCTTGATGACCAGCAGGTCGCAGCGCAGATGATCGATCACCTGTTCGGCGGTATTGCCCAGGAACGCGGCAGAAATACCGGTCCGGCCGATGGTGCCCAGCACCACAATCCCTGCCTGCAGATGTTCTGCTAAATCCGGGATCACCTCTTCAGGTAACCCTTTCTCGACATGTGTCATGTTCTCATCGATGCTGAACTTCTGGCGCAGCGCTTTCATGGCCAGCAGGTGCTGACCGCGGATAGCGTCGTTGTACACGCTTGGGTCGAATTCTGGCAGTTCGATGGCAATATTGATGGGGGTAACCGGGTAAGCTCCGACCAGATGCACCTCAGTGTGGTTAACCTGCTCAGCAAGCAGCAGCGTCTCTTTGACCAGCTTTTCATTCAGCGAATTGTGATAATCCTCTTCGCTTGCGAGGTTTACTGCCACGACGGCTTTGCCGCCTTCAGGCCACGGCTGATCTTTCACCATCCAGACCGGACACGGGCATTTACGCAGCAGGTGCCAGTCTGTCGGCGTGAAGATCACCGATTCCAGCTTGTCGTGCTGGTGCGCCATTTTCAGCAGCAGATCGTGCCCACCGGCGACCACCTCCTGGATGATCGCTTCGAAGGGGCGGTTATGCCAGACCACTTTAATATCGATAGGAATACCCGCTTCCAGGTAGTACTTGGCCTGTTCGCGGATCCACGCGGTACGTTGGCTGATCACTCCCTGACGCATAGCGGTACGCTCGTCAGGCGACAGAAGGGTGGTCATCTCATACGAGAAGTCATAGATCGGCAAAAACGCTTTGATTTTGCCACCAATCCGTTGATGTAAATACACAGCACGTCGTAATGCCGGCTGATCGTCCTGATTAGGATCGATAGCTACCAGCATGTTTTGATACTTTGCCATACAGGTCTCCTTACTACTGTCACCACAGTCTGTAATTAAAAGAGTAACCTATATATCCTGAATGAAACAGAGGTGGGGTTTTGCCAGATCAATAATTCATGAAAATTTATCAGAAGAACAGCACCGTCGTGGTCACCGCGATAAACGCGATCAGCAGCAGCACCATCACCACGATGGCAAACGTGGTCGAGTCCTGTACGTAGGTTTTTTCCTCTCCCTTCATCGGGCCGACAAGCATGATCCAGATGAAAATGAAGGTCACGGAGGCAATAACAACTGAAACGAAAAATAAACTTTCTCTCAATTTAACCTCAACGAGAACCTTTCAGCAGCGGGGGATGTCTGTCGCAGGGGCGGGAAGTGGTGTGCTTACCTGCCAGACCAATAAATCATAAAAATTTATCGGCCTGGCATCAATCATTCGTGGGCTTTATGCCACGTTGCGGGCATGGCCGGCAAGAACAGCCAGCGCTTCACCGTTTTCGATGGTGATGTATTTACCTTTAACGGCCAGCATGCCGCTTTTCTGGAAACGCCCCAGCAGACGGCTGATGGTTTCCACGGTCAGGCCCAGGTAGTTACCAATATCGCCACGGGTCATGGTGAGACGGAACTCACGCGGAGAGAAACCACGCTCTGCGAAGCGGCGGGATAGGTTGTAGATAAACGCGGCCAGGCGCTCTTCGGCGTTCTTTTTGGACAGCAGCAGGATCATGTCCTGATCGCCTTTGATCTCACCGCTCATCAGACGCATCATCTGCTGACGCAGATTCGGCATTTTACCTGACAGATCGTCCAGCGTTTCAAACGGGATTTCGCAGACCATTGAGGTTTCCAGCGCCTGAGCAAAGCTCGGGTGATGGCCCGTCCCGATGGCGTCAAAGCCGACCAGGTCACCCGCCAGATGGAAGCCGGTGATCTGCTCATCACCCTGTTCGGTGATGGTGTAGCTTTTGATGGTGCCAGAACGGATAGCATAGAGCGATTTCAGTTCGTCTCCGGCTTTAAACAGCGTCTGCCCTTTCTGAATAGGCTTTTTGCGCTCGATGATATTATCAAGCTGATCAAGTTCATGCTCATTCAGGGTAAACGGGATACAGAGCTGGCTGATGCTGCAATCCTGGCAATGGATAGCACAACCGCCAGACTGAATGCGTCGTATAATTCGCTTTTCCGGGATCATAGGTTTGCTCAAGCCTTAATTGATATTGGTCAATTTTAACATCTTTTTGGTAAGTACGTAAGCCTGGCAAACCATCAATAAGGACAAGAGACGGCAACGTGTTGCCATCTTCTTGAAATTCCACAGCTTGATTATGGATTTTTAGCCTAACCGGAAGAAAATTAAGCACAAAAAGCCTGGGAATTACAGCAAGAGATACCCCTCATGACGCAGTAACCACTCCTTGCGCTGTACGCCACCAGCATAGCCGGTCATGGTGCCGTTGCGGCCGATCACACGATGGCAGGGCACCACGATACTGACAGGATTAGAACCGTTCGCGGCACCCACCGCTCGCGCCGCGCCCGCGCGGCCTAACTGCTCTGCGAGCTGACCGTAGTGCATGACCTGGCCACACGGAATATCGCGTAGCGCCTGCCAGACTTCGCGCTGGAATGGCGTACCGGCCGTGGCGGTCGGCAGGTCATTGATGATGCTGAGATCGCCCTCGAAGTACGCCGCCAGCTTGTCGCTCAGTCCACCCGGGTTGTTGGCGCTGATTCGCTCAAACCCCTGGGCGCGGTAATGGATGTTGAGCAGCTCTTCCATACGGTTGCTGTGCTCTTCCCATTCCACGGCGCGCAGTTGGAACTGCTCGTCCGCGATAACCCACAATGGCCCAAGCGGCGTTGCAATTTTATCTTCGAGTAATCTCAGCATCGTCGTTCCTTTAATTCAGCCTCGGGTAGATCCCCGGTCCAATCGGCAGGCCGACAAGATACCACGCCACCAACATCACCAGCCATACCCCTAAAAAGATAAGCGGATAGGGTAAAACCAGCGAATAGTAGGTACCCAGCTTCGCCTCCGGTTTATAGCGCTGCAGGAAGCCCAAAAACAGCGGCACAAACGGCGAAACCGGCGCCAGCGGGATCACCGAGGAGTCGGCGATACGGAACAGGATCTGCGCAAAGGCCGGATGGAAACCCAGCATCATAAACATCGGTACGAAGATGGGCGCCAGAATCGACCAGATGGCGGATCCGCTGGCGATAAACATACACAGCAGTGACGACAACAGCGCCAGACCGACAAATGCCGGGACGCCGCTTAACCCGGCGGCTTCCAGCGCATCGGTCAGGCCAACGGCCATAAATTTGCCCATGTTGCTCCAGTTAAACATGGCGACGAACTGGGCCAGCGGGAAGACCATCACGATAAAGCCCGCCATCTCCTTCATCGGCTCAATCATCAACTGCGGCAGATCGGCCTGGCGGCGGATTTTGCCGGTGGCGATGCCATACGCGAGTGACACGACAAAGAAAAACAGAATGATCAGCGGCACAATGCCCTGAATAAACGGCGAGGGCAGGACGGTATGTTTCACCGGGTCGCGCAGGATACCGTTCTCCGGCACCACCATCAGCGCCACCATCGCGATAAATACCAGCGAGACTATCCCGGCGACGCGCAGGCCAATGCGTTGCTCTTTGCTCAGCGTTTCCAGCTTTTCGTCACTACGGCCTTCCCATTTCCCTAACCGCGGCTCGATGATCTTATCGGTAATCAGCCCGCCAACAAGCGTCAGGACGATCACCGAACTGGCCATAAAGTACCAGTTGTCGATCACGCTGACGTGCATGGTCGCATCGATTGTTTTCGCCGCCTCAGTGCTGATCCCCGAAAGCAGGACATCGGTGGTGACAATCAGCAGATTGGCAGTGAAACCGCATCCTACACCGGCAATGGCCGACAGCAGACCCGCCACGGGGTGACGCCCGACGGCGAGGAAGATCAGTGCCCCCATCGGCGGCATGATCACCAGCGCGGCATCGGAAGAGATGTGGCTGAAAAACGCGATAAACAGCACCATATAGCTGGCGTAGCGTGCGCTGACGTGAGAGGCCATTTTCACCATCAGCGCGGGGAGCAGGCCAACACGCTCAGCCAGACCGGCCCCCAGCACCAGCGCCAGAATGGCGCCCAGCGGCGCAAAACCGCTGAAGTTTTTAATCACATTCGGTAAAAACCAGTGCAACCCTTCAATGCTCAGCAGGTTCTTTACGCTTACCATGCTGCCATCGGCCGGGCTGCGCACGCTCACCCCTAAGGCGGACAGCACGGCTGTCGCCACCATCAAAACCACGATTAACCAGATAAAAAGCAGGAAAGGATGTGGCACTTTATTACCGATCCTTTCAACCCAGCCATAGAGCTTACCGGATGGGGAATGCGAAGGTATGGATGACATACTCATGGGCGTTCCTCGGGAATGTTGTGTTGTTGTGTTGTGTTTTTTTATTTTAAAGGTGACGGTGTCACGCCCTGTGGGATCGGACACACGTACGGTTTTTCTTGTACTTGTTGTTCAAACTCTTCACGGCATTTTTTCAGCAGCGCTGCATCCTGCAGCAGATTCAGCGCGGTGGCGCCCATCACTTTTCCGGCCAGCAGCATGCCTTTATGGGCAATGGACGTTCGCCCCTGCGCCACCAGTTGCCAGGTGTGCAGCGGCGTGCCGACGGTAAAGCAGGGGCTGAAACACTGGGCGACGGGCATCTTCCAGCTCACATCACCCACGTCCGTTGAGCCTGCCAGCACGTTGTCGGTGATGGCGTAAGGCGCGACCTCGTCCACCAGCAGGGTCTCCTGGTGGCGGCGGGCAAAGGCTTTACCTTCATCACCCCCGGTTGCGGCAATATTCTTCAGGCTGTTTTGCAGATCGTTTGGCGTCAGGGTGGTGCGGATCTCCCGGGCAAAGGCGCGTTCTTCCTCCGTCCAGGCTGGCGTACCGTAATGCTGCAGGGCGCGATACATCGCTGCTTCCAGCGTGCGGTTTGGCAGGTAGCTGGAGCAGGCTTTATCAAAGCGACACTCAACGGAGGTCTCGGTCATCAACGCCGCACCCTGAGCAATCTTCTCAATCCGCGCGTAGATTTGCTGCGCGTCGGCCATCTCCGGGGCGCGGATCAGGTACAGCACTTCGGCCTGCGCCTGTACCACGTTGGGGGAGATGCCGCCGGTATCGGTAATGGCGTAATGGACGCGCGCTTTCTCAATAATATGTTCGTTGAGGAAGTTCGTGCCGGTGGTCATCAGCGTCACTGCATCCAGCGCGCTGCGCCCCAGATGCGGAGAATTAGCCGCGTGCGCCGCCACGCCCTTAAAGCGCCAGGCGGCCTGGATATTGGCCAGAGTACTGACGTTAAACATGCCGGCAAACGCTTCCGGATGCCAGGTGACCGCGGCGTCAACGTCGTCAAACAGGCCCTCACGAACCATAAACGTTTTACCGGAGCCGCCTTCTTCGCCGGGACAGCCGTAAAAACGCACGGTTCCACGC
Source organism: Enterobacter cloacae complex sp. R_G8 (assembly GCF_024599795.1). Classification (NCBI taxonomy): domain Bacteria; kingdom Pseudomonadati; phylum Pseudomonadota; class Gammaproteobacteria; order Enterobacterales; family Enterobacteriaceae; genus Enterobacter; species Enterobacter cloacae complex sp. R_G8. The sequence goes on along the minus strand of NZ_CP102246.1, from coordinate 3,001,341 downwards.
CCGCCGTGCTGCTCCAGCCAGCTTTTCACCGCAACGGCACCCGCCAACGCCGCGGTGCCGAGCAGGTTATGCCCGCAGCCGTGGCCGTTAGCACCGGGCGTGGTGGCGTGTGCCGTCGCGCAGTGTGCCTGCTGGCTTAATCCGGCCAGGGCGTCATATTCGCCGAGCAGGGCAATTACCGGTGTACCGCTGCCGAAGCTGGCGATAAAGGCATTCGGAATGCCGCCGGCCTCACGGGTCAGGGTGAAGCCTTCCGCTTCCAGTGCGCTGGCCAGCCGCTCTGCGGACCAGAACTCTTCAAAGCGGGTTTCCGGATGATCCCAGATTTCGTCGGCAATGTCGGTGAACGTCCGACATCGCGTGTCGATTGCATCGGCAATAAAAGCGTAGTTCTCCTGCATTACACACCTCGCGTCCAGGGGAAATTCAGCGCAGTGCGCGCCAGCGTTTCGATAGCGACGGTCATGACGCGCTCATCAAAGTCGAATTTTTCATTGTGATGTCCGGCGCTCAAATCGGTGCCAAACACCATGTAGGAGGCCATGCCGCCGTTTTCCTGCACGCGAGCCATCATCAGCGTGGCGTCTTCGGAGCCGGCCGGGGCTTTGACCTTATCAATGGCCTGTTCCACACCGGGCACCTGGCTTGCCTGCTGGCGCAGATAATCCACCCAGGCAGGTGTCGGAGCGCTGGCGGTGGCAGCCCCCATCAGACGCATCTCAGCCGTCACGCCGTACAGCGCGGCGGCACCGGTAATGACGGATTGTGCGCGTTCGAACACATACTGATTGATCGCCTCGCTCTCGCCGCGGGTTTCGACCTTAAGCAGGGCATGGGCGGGCACCACGTTGCGCCCGCTGCCGGCCTGCATCACCCCTACGTTCACCCGGGAAGCCCCTTCGCTGTGTGGCGCAATGCTGTGCAGCGCGAGCGCGGCCTGGGCGGCGGCGAGCAGGGCGTTACGGCCTTCTTCCGGTTTACCGCCCGCGTGTGCGGCGACGCCGGTGAACGTCACGTCAAACTTGGTTGTCGCCATAAAGTTATCGCTGCCGCAGATCACCGTCCCGGCAGGCACCCCGGTACCAATGTGAATGGCGGTGAAATAGTCCACCCCGTCCAGTGCCCCGGCGGCCACCATGGCGCGTGCGCCGCGTGTGCCTTCTTCCGCTGGCTGGAAGATCAGTTTGATGGTGCCGTTCAGCTGCGCTTTGCTGCGCATGAGCACGTGCGCCAGCCCAAGGCCAATCGTGGTGTGGCCGTCGTGCGCACAGGCGTGCATCATGCCCGGATTGCAGGAGGCAAAGCCGTCGCGGAACGGGCGATGGCTGTCGTCAAGCGCTTCACCCAGGTCGAGGGCGTCCATGTCCACGCGAAACGCCAGCGTCGGGCCAGGACGGCCGGTATTCAGTGTGGCAATCAGGCCGGTGAAGCCGCCTTCAAACGGTGCGAGCCATTTTTCGGGCGCGCCCTGCGCCCGGGCGCGGGCAAATTCTCGCGTCAGGGTGGCGTTATCCGGCAACCCCATACGGCTTTCGGCATCCACCACGTCGCGGCCCATCGCCAGGTCATACCCCAGGTGGTCCAGGATTTCCGCGACCTTCGCGGCAGTCCGAAATTCCACCCAGCCGGATTCGGCAAAATGGTGAAAATCGCGACGCCATGCGCTCAGTTGCGGGGCTAAGGTCTGGATGTACTGCGCCAGTGAGTCCATATCTGTTCCTGTCATCATTAAAATATGTGAACTGCTTCACGCTGTGATAGTTTTTACTTATCACTAACCGATTTTTCACAGTTTTAACCGTTCAGGAATTACCCTCGCACATCCCTTTCCATTAAAGTAGATGACAGTTTCTTTACTCTGATAAACAACGGTTATCGGTCGGGCTATGTCATTTCAGATTAAATTTCATCAAATTCGGGCGTTCGTTGAAGTGGCGCGTCAGGGCAGCATTCGCGGCGCCAGCAGGACGTTGAATCTGTCGCAACCGGCGTTGACCAAATCGATCAAAGAGCTGGAAGAGGGTATGGCGGCGCAGCTCTTTGTACGCCGCAGTAAAGGCGTGGCGTTAACCGAGTGTGGTGAAGGCTTCTATCAGCGCGCCAGGCTGATTCTGGAAGAGCTGCGCGCGGCGCAGGATGACATTCGTCAGCGGCAGGGCGAGCTGGCCGGGCAGATCAATATCGGTATGGGGGCGAGTATTTCACGAAGCCTGATGCCCGCGGTGATCACCCGCTTTCATGCTCAGCATCCGCAGGTCAAGGTGCGGATTATGGAAGGGCAACTGGTATCGATGATCAATGAATTACGCCAGGGCGAACTGGATTTCACCATCAATACCTATTATCAGGGGCCTTACGATCATGAATTTACGTTTGAAAAGCTATTAGAAAAACCGTTTGCTGTATTTTGTCGGGAGGGGCATCCGGCGACGGGAGCAACCTCCATTAACGATCTGCTGCATTATAACTGGACCATGCCCACCCCGCGGGGAAGTTATTATAAGCAGTTAGAGGATGTATTTAGCCACCGCTCGCAAATACCCCGTATCGGCGTGGTCTGCGAAACCTTTTCGTCGTGTATTAGCCTTGTCGCACAAAGCGATTTTTTAAGCATATTGCCGCAGGAGTTGGGCTGTGACCCACTGTTGGCGGGGCGTCTGGTCATGCTGCCGGTTGTCGAATCACTTCCAAAAGCGGCTTATTATTTAATTCAGCGCCGGGATTCCCGTCAGACTCCGCTTACCGAATCGTTAATTACGCAATTCAGACGAGAGGCGCGGAAAATAACCGCGGCATGAAAAATCATTTATAAAAAAACAGAGTCTGTCCGACATCAGACAGACCCTACAGTACACACAGCAGTGCGTCCTTTCGCAGATCCTGGATGTTATATCCATGGGGCAGGTTAATGTAGTTATAACAGCTTTCTCTCAAAATGAAAGGCGGATGAGTGATTGATTTCATGAAATTTTAACGCAAATCGATGGTTTTATTTTTGCTGAAACTTAAGTTAAGTGGCAATTAAATTTATGCGGACATTGTTATCGCTTTTCATCAGGTTAATATCAGGCCCACCCTCAGCGGGATAGCGGTTGTTGAGGCCTGTTCCCCGCGAAGGTATAGTACAGACTCAGATGTAGCCGGAGGATTTCCATGAACCCTGACGACAAATCACTGTTTCTTGACGCCATGGAGGATGTCCAGCCCCTGAAGCGCTGCGCAGATATTCACTGGCAGCCGAGCCGCAATACGCGGGCGCGCCAGGAGATTGATGCCGAGCAGCTGGATAACTTCCTGACCCTGGGTTTTCTGGAACTTCTGCCCCTGGATGAGCCGCTGGCGTTCCAGCGTGAAGGGGTACAACAGGGCGTAATGGATAAGCTGCGTTCCGGGAAATACTCCCGCCAGGCCAGCCTGAACCTGTTACGTCAGCCCGCCGAGCGTTGCCGCCAGATGCTGTACGCCTTTATTCGCCAGGCCGGACGCGACGGATTACGTAATTTAATTATCATTCATGGAAAAGGGCGCGAACAGAATGCTCATCCCAACGTGGTGCGTAGCTATCTGGCGCGCTGGTTAACCGAGTTTGAGGAAGTGCAGGCCTTCTGCGTGGCGCTGCCGCATCACGGCGGCAGCGGGGCCTGTTATGTTTCACTGCGAAAATCCGACGACGCAAAACAGGAGAACTGGGAACGGCACGCCAAGCGCAGCCGTTAACGGGCCGTGGCGGGCGATATTCTCGCCCGCACAGCACTCAGAACGTTTCCCAGTTGCTGTCGGTGGCGGTGCTTGCCGTGGCCGGGCGCAACAGCTGCGGTGTTTTCACATTTGTTGGGCGGGGGGCAGCGGCCTGTTGTTTGCCGCTCAGACGAAACGCCGCCACCGCCTGGCGCAGCTGTTCGGACTGATCTTCCAGCGCCGCTGCCGCCGTGGCGGACTGCTGTACCAGCGCGGCGTTTTGCTGGGTGACGCTGTCCATCTGCGAAACGGCCAGACTCACCTGTTCAATACCGCGGCTCTGCTCATCAGACGCAGACGAAATCTCGCCCATAATATCGGTCACACGGGTCACTGCCGCCACAATTTCTTTCATCGTTGCACCGGCTTCGCTAACCTGTTCAGAGCCGGTATTCACGCGGCTGACAGAGTTCTCGATAAGGCCCTTGATCTCTTTTGCCGCCTGCGCGCTGCGGCTCGCGAGAGTACGCACTTCCCCGGCAACTACCGCAAAGCCACGACCTTGTTCCCCGGCGCGTGCGGCTTCTACCGCGGCGTTCAGCGCCAGAATGTTGGTCTGGAAGGCAATGCTGTCAATCACGCCGGTGATGTGGGCGATTTGCTGCGAACTGTCGGCAATTTCCGTCATTGTGCGGACAACGTTATCCACCACATGACCGCCGCGCGCCGCTGTTTCAGACGCGTTCTTCGCCAGCAGGGTCGCCTGACGGGCGTTGTCGGAGTTCTGTTTCACCGTTGCGGTCAGCTCTTCCATGCTGGCAGCGGTCTCTTCCAGCGAGGCGGCCTGTTCTTCCGTACGGGCGGAAAGATCGTTACTTCCGGCAGCAATTTCGCCTGCGCCGGTGTAGATGGAGTCGGTACTACCGCGTACGGCGCTGACCGTGGTGACCAGAGATTGTTGCATCTCATGCAGACCGGCCGCCAGCTGGCCCATCTCATTGCGGCCAGAGAGGGTGATATCCTGCGTCAGATCGCCTGCCGCAATGGTGCGAATATGGTTCATAATGGTTTTCAGCGGTTTTAACAGCAGGTGCTGTAAACCCTGCCAGATCACCACCAGCACGGCGATAACGGCCAGGAAAATTGCCGCCAGCGTCCACTGCATCTGGGTAAAGCTGCTCTGGTTCTCTTCGGTAGCGGCTTTCAGCAGGGTATTGTTCTCGGCACGCCAGCGGTTATAGACCGCTTCCATAGCGTCCTGCGCCTGCTGCGCATCCAGATCGCCATAGGCCTGGTAGTTGTCGGCACGCAGATACTCAATCGACAGACGCATCACTTCATGCATCTGGTTCCAGGATTTCAGCATCTCGTCGGTTAGCGCCGCATTCTGGCCGTTAACCTGCGGCAGGGCCTGCCACTGTTTGTTATAGGCTTCAGCTTTAGCCAGAGAGTCGCCCGCGGTGCCAAGCAGTTTGTTGATCGCCTCCAGGGACGCCGGATCGCGCTGATTTTTCAGGTAGCGGATCGCCACTCGCGTCACGGTGACGCGCGTTTTGATAAGGGTGTTAACGCTGTCGCTCAGGCTCTCCTGCTGGGCATTAAGCACCCCGGAGTTCTGGAAGTTATGGCGATCGTTGCTGACGGCAGAGTAGAACAACCCTCCCGTGACAACTTGCAGCAGGCAGAATATGGTGAGAGCAAAGATAATTCCGGTAATCACGTGCAGATTTTTCAGCATAGCGGTCGTCCGTAAGAAAGTGCAGGGGTACACAAATACTATCGTCGTAGGGAATTTAAACTTTAATTTAACTCGCGCTTAACTAAGGGTTCCCGACAGGAACCTGTTGTAAATCCGGATCATTTAGATGAGGAAGGTGAACATGAGCAGCATTGATAAAAGCGGGACATTCGCGCTCGGGACGCGAACGGTAAAACGACTGGGTTACGGCGCGATGCAGCTGGCCGGGCCGGGCGTTTTTGGCCCACCGAAGGACAAAAATGCCGCGCTGGAGGTGCTCCGGGAAGCCGTGGCGGCGGGCGTGAATCATATCGATACCAGCGATTTTTATGGTCCGCATGTGACTAACCAGCTGATCCGTGAGGCGCTGCATCCGTACCGGGACGATCTGACCCTCGTCACCAAAATCGGTGCGCGTCGCGACGATAAAGGTGCCTGGCTGCCGGCCTTTTCCGCACAGGAGCTGACCCGGGCGGTGCATGACAACCTGCGTAATCTGCAGCTGGATGTGCTGGACGTGGTTAACCTGCGGATTATGTTTAGCACACACGGACCGGCGGAAGGCTCGATCGCTGAACCGCTGTCCACTCTGGCCGAGCTACAGCAGCAAGGGCTGGTGCGACATATTGGTCTGAGCAATGTCACGGCCACGCAGGTTGCCGAGGCGCAGAAGATGGTACCCGTGGTGTGTGTGCAAAACATGTACAACATCGTGAACCGGAGTGACGATGCGCTGGTGGATTCGCTTGCGCAGCAGGGGATTGCCTATGTGCCATTCTTCCCGCTGGGCGGTTTTACGCCGCTGCAATCTTCCGGGCTGCAGGCGGTGGCGGACGACCTGGGGGCGACACCGATGCAGGTTGCGCTGGCCTGGCTGCTGCAACGTTCTCCAAACATTCTGCTGATCCCGGGAACCTCTTCCGTGGCGCATCTGCGGCAAAACCTCGCGGCAGGGGATCTGGTGTTACCGCCTGACGCACTGGCTACGCTGAATGCGCTGGTGTAATCACGCATAAAAAAGCCCGGAGGGATCCGGGCTTTGTTATTTAACGACTGGCAAATCGGAATAGCGCGTGGTGTAGCAGGGCGACAGCATATCCCGCTTCATCGCCCAGGATTTCACCGCCCCCTGGCCCGCAAACCACACAGACCCCCGGCCTGAACGGTTAAGGTGGTCGATAACCTGCATCAGGGCTGTGCTGTCTGGCCGCGGTGGGTGTTCATCGAACAGGCTAAGCTGTGCCACGCCCTGACTGAAAAAGTCACTGAGCATGACGCCTGCTTTCATATAGCGATGCCCCTCTTTCCAGATTCGGTTCAATGACTCGATAGCTACCCTGATAATATCCCGCGTATCGTTGGTGGGGATCGTCAGCTTGCCGGAGGCCTGGTTACCATAAAAAACCTCATCCTCTGCATGCGGGCTGGTGCGAATAAACACGCTGATATAGCAGCAAAACTGTTTCTCTTCGCGCAGCTTCTCGGCGGCGCGTTCCGCATAGGCGCAGATCGCCTGGTGCATATCGTCATACCGGGTGATACGGCTGCCGAAGGAGCGGCTGCAGATGATTTGTTGCTTTGTTGGCGAAAACTCTTCCAGCGCCAGACACGGTTCACCGCGTAACTCGCGGGCAGTTCTTTCCAGCACGACATTGAAGTGTTTACGGATCACCCAGCTTGAACATTCCGCCAGATGCAGGGCAGACTCGATCCCCATCAGATTCAGTTTTTTGCTGATCCTGCGCCCGACGCCCCACACTTCGCTGACCGGTACCAGTGACAGCAGTTTACGCTGACGATCGATATTCGATAAATCCACCACGCCGTTGGTTTTCTTCCAGGTTTTGGCGGCATGGTTAGCCAGCTTGGCTAAGGTTTTGGTGGGCGCAATGCCCACCCCGACCAGCAGTCCGGTCTCTTTGTACAGGCGCTGGCGGATTTCCTGCCCGAACGCCTCCAGACTCATGCAGTGGCTGATGCCCGTCAGATCCAGAAAGGCTTCATCAATCGAGTAGATCTCCACTCTCGGGGCCATCTCTTCAAGGATGGTCATCACCCGGCGGCTCATATCCGCATACAGCGCATAATTGGAGCTAAAGACGTGTACCTTCTGGCGTCTCAGCTCATCCTTCAGCTTGAAGTAGGGACCGGCCATGCCGATCCCCAATGCTTTTGCTTCTGCTGAACGTGAAATGATACACCCGTCGTTATTTGAAACGACCACCACGGGTTTCCCCTTAAGGTCGGGCCGAAACGCCGTCTCGCAGGAGGTGTAAAAACTGTTTACGTCAACGAGCGCGAACATGGCGGTTAGCTTTCAGGGTAAACGTCACAACGCCGAAGATCTCCAGCTCGTCTTCCGCGGCAAAAACGACCGGCGCGTAGTCAGGATTATGGGGGATGAGCTGAAGACGCGGATGCGTTTGCAGCTCCTTCACGGTAAATTCGCCCGCGACCGCCGCAATCACAATATCGCCATGAACGGCGGTTAACGAACGGTCAACCACCAGCAGGTCGCCATGGCTGATCCCTGCGCCAATCATCGAATCACCGCTCACCCTGACAAAATAGGTCGCGCTGGGGTGTTTGATCACCAGCTTGTTCAGGTCAAGGCTGTCCTCGACATAATCCTGAGCAGGGCTGGGGAAGCCACAGGGCACCCGCTCCATAAACAACGGAAGCAATAGCGTGGCATCAGGCCCCAAAGGAGAGATCAACTGCATAATGGTTAACTCATATTACTGTGTTTATATACAGTATTCATGATTAACCAGAACGATCAAGAGACGGGAGGGGAATTTTCCGGAACTCGTTGAAAGTCGAAAAATTTTAGTTCAACAAGGCGCGCTGGCGAGTATGCATCCAGGAATGTTTAATTTTTCTTAATTATTTCAGGCAGTAGCTGTTCTATGACCCCGACAACGCTTCTGACCCTGTGTGGAATAAAGCGAGCGTCCGGGTAAACCGCATAGAGAAAGCGGTCGGGTAACCGCCACGCGGGGAGTACCGGCACCAGCGTACCGGTTTGCAACGCCCGTGCCGCGAGCGGTAGCTGCATACCGCCAATACCCATGCCTGCCTCCAGCGCCTGTAACAGGGCGTCGCTGGTATTGGCCCGGAAAACGGTATTCACTGCAATATCAATCGTTTCGTCATCAGAAACCAGGCGAAGAGGTGCGTCCAGCGGGATACCGCTGAATCGCACGTGGGGAAGCGCCGCCAGCGCGTACACGGACTCTACCGGCGGGAATGACGGGGCAGCAAAGAGTGGCGTTTCAATGCGTGCCAGTACGCGTGCCGCGTGGGTTTGCGGAGGCTCTGCGCTCAGTCGTAGCGCCACATCCACTCCTTCGGTGACCAGATCGGCGATACGGTCATCAAGCGAAACCTGCAGATGTAATTCAGGATTCATGCGCTGTAGTGTCAGCAGGCGCGGCAACACGATCTGGCCCAGGCCACTCGGCAACTGCACATGTACGGCCCCCTGATATTGATGCTCAACCGGGTTCAGGCGTCGCTCTGCTTCCTGCATGGCCTCCAGCACAAGCTGCATATCCCGCCGGTAACGCTCACCCTGCGCGGTGAGCTTCATCCTGCGCGTTGTACGATGCAGCAATACCACACCGAGCTCTTCCTCAAGGGCGGCGATCTGCTGGCTGACGGCGGACTGCTTGATCCCGGCCAGGCGGGCGGCAGCGGAAAAGGAGCCGGCTTCGGCGACGCGCAGAAAGGTGGAAATGGCGTTGAGCTTATTATTCATTTCGTGATTCTGCTTATAAATGCCATCGGATTCGGGGGATATATCAGGAAAAAATAATAGATCACACTGTGTCTGTCACCCCTTTCGGAGAAACACCATGAATAAGACGCAGCAACACAGGGTCGCACTGGTCGCTGGCGCCAGCGGGATTGTTGGCAATCAGCTGGTCAAAACGCTTTTGCGCCATCAGTGGGAGGTTATTGGCCTGAGCCGCCAGGCGGTATCTCACCCTGACGGCATTGCGATGGTTAATGTCGATTTACTGGATGCGCAGGACAGCGCGCGGGCACTGTCAGCGCTCAGCGGGATCACTCATGTGTTTTACAGCGCCTGGGTCAACGCCGCGAACTGGACAGAGATGGTTGAACCGAACGTCACCATGCTGCGCCATCTGGTCAGTAATCTCGAAAACACGGCCCCTCTTGAGACGGTCAGCCTGATGCAGGGCTACAAAGTCTACGGCGCGCATCTTGGCCCGTTTAAAACCCCGGCACGTGAAAGCGATCCCGGCGTACCGGGGGCAGAGTTTAATGCGGCCCAGCTCAGGTGGCTTAGCGATTTTCAACGCGGAAAACAGTGGCACTGGAGCGCCATCAGACCGGGTGTGGTGGGTAGCACGGTGCCAGGCAACACCATGAATCTTGCCCTGAGCATCGCGCTGTACGCCTCATTGTGTAAGGCGCTGGATTTACCGCTGCGTTTTCCCGGCTCTGAACAGACCTGGCACAGCATTGTTGATCATACCGACGGCGAATTGCTGGCAGAGGCGACCATGTGGGCCGCCACGTCGCCGGCAGCAGAGAACCAGGCATTCAACGTGAATAACGGGGATATCTGGCGCTGGAGCGAGCTGTGGCCACGCATTGCACGCTGGTTTGAACTGGAGTCTGCCCCCCCGGTCCGGCTCTCATTTCAGCAGCTGTTTACGGACTACCGTGCGGTATGGCGCGAACTTGCCGCAGCTCGCGGGCTGGTGGAAAGCGAGATTTTGCAGCTGAACGACGGACAGTTTGCCGACTTCGTGTTTGGCTGGCATTACGACATGTTTGGTGATGGCAGCAAGCTGCGACGGGCGGGATTCACCGCCATGCGGGCCACCGACGAGATGTTTTTCAGCCTGTTCGCACAGCTCAGGGCGGCACGCATTATTCCCTGACAGGGGGCATGTTGTTCTCAGGAACGAACCCGTTATACTCGCTCATGACGGTGATCAACGGGATTGGTGAATATGCGGGAAGCAATCAGCGTTTTATTAATGGCTCTGCCGGTTATTGGGTTATGTCTGGTGATAAGGAATGGAGTGAGGTCATTTCGCCAGCCAAAACGCATCGTTTCAGATGCCCATGGTAAGAAGAAAATATCCACTAACCCGTGGTTTTTTGATTGTTTTTCCCGCAAGGTTTATTTTTATGATGAGCGCTATTTTTATGAAATTCAGAAGGATAGAACCACTCAGATTGAACTGGCCAGGATAGTAAACATTAAGCCGGGATCGACGATGGTTAATAATCGTCGGATCTGGTCAGTAATCTATGTTGAAAACGGAAGGGAAAAACAGGTGCAGTTTTACCCGAACGTAACGATGTTTAATCATAATTTCTCTGCTTTTTTGATAGCGGTAAAAAACGCCAATCCACACGCCGATATTAAAAATCTTTCCGTTTTCAATTTCTGAATGCCACCATGCGGTATGCAGAGACGATCAAGCCAGTCAGTAACCATTAACGCATCGACGCTCTGAACGCGGTACCCGCCAGCTCGTGACAAATCGCGCCGATCTGTTCCACAGCGTTGAGCAACTGGGGCGTGGGTTCATTCGCGCAATTTAAGCGCAGGAAGTTCATCAGCTCCGCCCCCGGGGAAAACAGCGGGCCAGGGCTGACGCCAATGCCCAGCGCCAGCGCGCGACGATGCACCTCCAGCGCATTGACCTGGTGTGGAAGTTCAACCCACAGCAAGAAACCGGCGGCGGGGGCGGTAATACGCGTACCCGGCGGGAAGCACGCCTCCACCCGCGCGGTAACGGCCTGTATCCCTTCGGCGATGCGAACTTTCAACCGTCGAAGATGGCGATCGTAGTCACCACTGGCGAGTATTTCGCTCGTCGCGGCTTCAATTAACGGTGCGCCTGCCCACTCCCCGGCCATGCGGGCCTGTAAGACCTGCGTGTGGTAACGTCCGGCGGCAATCCACCCGATACGCCAGCCTGGCGCAAGGGTTTTGGACAATGAGCTACAGTAGAGCACATTCCCGCTCTGGTCGAAGGCCTTGCAGGCCGGAGGCCGTTGGCCTTCACCCACCAGGTCCCCATAAACATCGTCCTCAATAAGAGGGATGCCCGCCTCTTCAAGCAGGGCAACCAGCTCCTGTTTACCAGCGACGGACATGCTGGCGCCGAGCGGATTTTGCACCGTGGGCGAGGCCAGCACAGCCGCGGGACGGTGACAGCGAATGGCCTCAGCCAGCGGTGCCAGTAACAGGCCTTCGACGGGATCGGTTGGGATCTGCAACGCCTTCAGACCTAAATCCTCCAGCAGCAGTAGCGTGCCGAAGTAAGCGGGGGACTCAATCGCCACCACATCACCCGGCTGGCACACGGCCCGCAAAGCCAGACGCAGCGCCTGCGTTGCACCCGCGGTGATGACCAGATCGACTGCACCAAAATGGGCTCCCCACTGTGCCGCGCGTGCGGCGACCCTGTTGCGCAGATCCACTCGCCCCGGCGGCAGGCTGTAGCTCTGACCGTGTGCTTCCAGACGACGGCTGGCCGCATGAAGCGCGCGATGCAACGTATCTCCCGGTAGCCAGGTGGGGTCGGGCAGTGCGGCCCCCAGTGGCACCAGGCGCGCTTCTGCGCGACTGAAAAGCGAGCGGGCGATGGCTGACATGGTCACCGGTACCGGGCCGGGAGGCGTGTGGGATGATGGCTCGTTCTGTGGCACGCGGGGCTGGTGGACGTAATAGCCCGAACGCGGACGGGCAACAATCAGGCCTTCGGCCTCGAGGCAACGAAGGGCTTCGAGGGCCGTCGGGAGGCTAACGTGCTCGCGCTCTGCCAGTTTACGCGCGGAGATCATCCGGTCACCGGGTCGCAATGCACCTGAAGCCAGGGTAAGGCGCAGCATCTCTGCAATCCGGCGGTAATGGGGGGACGGGACGGACATGGGATCTGTACAGTCTGATTTTCGATAAAACTGACTATACAGCCAATGCGGAGCGCCATCTATAGTGTCCGGCATGTTCAGGACAAGGAGGCACTATGCACAGCGACAACTTTGATATTTCTACCTATTTCAAACGCATAAACTATACCGGGCCAGCGGCGGCCGATACCGCCACCCTGCATGCGCTGATGCGTCATCAGCTCTTTGCGGTCCCTTTTGAAAATCTGGACGTACAGGCAGGCAAAATGGTCTCGCTGGTACCCGAAGAGATTGTCGATAAGATCCTGCATCAGGGGCGCGGCGGCTATTGCTACGAGGTCAACGGGCTGTTTGCCATGGCGCTGGCGGCGTTAGGCATTTCCTGGCGTTTTGTGGCGGCGCGCCCCATGTTCTACCCGGCACGTCGCCCAAAAACCCATATGGCGGTGGTGGCGGAGGTGGAGGGCCGTCAGTGGCTCTGCGACCTCGGGTTTGGCAGCTATGGCATCCGTGCGCCGATGGCCCTCGACATGCTTGATGTCGATATCGGACAAGATTTCGACACCTTCCGCCTTACCCGTCACGCAAGGGGCGAGTACCTGCTCCAGGCGAAGGTGGAGGGGGCGTGGGCTAATCAATACGGTTTTGATCTCTCTGTTCAGGAATGGGTTGATTTCATTCCGGCCAACTACCTGAATTCAACCCATCCTGACGCCATCTTTGTGCAGAAGCGAGTGGTCGTGCAGCATCACCCCGAAGGACGCCAGATCCTGCTGGGCAATATGCTGAAGACCATCACCGCAAATGGCACAAAGACACAGCAACTGGCGGAAGAGGATATTGCTGAGGTCCTGAGAACCCGTTTTGCGCTGACGGCCGCGTAACGGACCGGGGGGATCTCTTGCGCACAGACCGGGTCTATACGTTGCGCCGGTTGCGTAAAGCGTCCCCCCACTGTAATAACAGACTGAACGACGCGGGCAGTACCGTGAGTGTGACCAGCGTCGCGACCAGCAACCCCCCGATAATGGCATACGCCATCGGTCCCCAGAATACCTGGTGCGAGATGGGGATCATGCCCAGAATGGCGGCACAGGCGGTCAGACAGATAGGTCTGGCCCGGTGCTCTGCGGCTGCAATAATGGCGGCATCGTTCGTCATCCCCTGAGCCAGATTGCTGTCAGCTTCGCCGATCAGGATCACCGCGTTACGAATGATCATGCCCGCCAGCGCGATCACGCCCAGCAGGGCGACGAACCCCATCGGTGTTCCGCCCGGCAGCATCGCCAGAACGATGCCCGGTAAGCCAAACGGGGCCATGAACAGCGCCAGAAACATCCGTGAATAGCGTCGTAGCTGAAGCATCAGCAATAACAACATAATGACCAGCGTCACCGGAAGAACGGTAAAGACAGACCGGTTTCCTTTATCGGACTCCGCAACCGCGCCGCCTTCCTCAATACGGTAGCCCGCAGGCAATCGGGCACGCAGTTTATCCACCACCGGGCGCAGCGCGGCGGAGACGACCTCGGCTCTGAGCCCCGGCGTAAGGTCAGTTTGCACGGTGATAAACGGCAGGCGCTGACGACGCCAGACAACCGGATCGTCCACACCCCAGACCGGCGTTGCGACAGCACTGAGCGGAATTTTTTTGCCATCGTTCCCCTCAACGGTCAGCGACGACAGTGTGGCCAGATTAAGACGTTCACTGTCTCTGGCGCGGAGCACCACATCCACCAGCCGGTCATTATCGCGTATCGAGGTCACGACGCTGCCGGACCAGACCGTATTCAGCGTCCGGGCCAGACTTTCTGACGACACGCCCGCAGCCCGGGCCGCCGTCTGATTCACCGCAAGGGTAATTACTCTCTCCGGTTCACCGGCGGTCTGGTTGACTTCACGTGTGAGCGGTGACCGGCCAATCACGTCCGTCAGGTGATTCGCCAGCGCCCGAACCTTCACATAGTCCGGCCCGCTAACCCGGTATTTGATGGGCCAGCCGACCGGGGGCCCGAGCTCCAGGGGCGATACGCGCGTGATAATGTCGCTAAATTGCGTCGCCAGTATCTTGTTCAGCTGTGCGTGCAGACGGTCGCGGGCGGTGAGGCTTTTCGCGACCACCACCAACTGGGCACTGTTTTCATTCTCCAGCAGCACATCCATTGGCAGATAAAAACGGATGGCGCCCGATCCCACGTATGTTGAGTAATGATCGATATTGCTATTACCTGCCAGCGCCTTTTCCAGCTTTTCGGCCTCTCTTTGCGTTTCCGGCTGTGAGGCGTTGGCCGGAAGCGTCAGGCTCACCAGCAGCTCTGGTCTGTCGGACGCGGGGAAAAACTCGCCCTGCATAAACGTCGTCCCGTACAGGGACAAACCCAGTGCGGCAAGGGCGCAAAGCACGGTGGCGAGTCGGTGGCGCAAAACCTTGCGCAGCAGCCAGTGATAGCCGCGTGCGAGCCGCCCCGGGCCGGAGGTATGATGCCTGATGTTCTCCGGCAGCAGCCATGTTCCGGTCAGCGGTGAAAACAGGATCGCGACCACCCATGAACACAGCAGGGCAATCAGCACGACCGCAAACAGAGAAAAGCAGTATTCACCCGCGCTGGATGCCGCAAAGCCGACCGGAATAAATCCGGCGATCATCACCAGGGTGCCGGTGAGCATCGGGAATGCCGTCGTGGTGAATGCCCGGGTTGCCGCCTGCCGACGGGAATCGCCAGCCTCCAGACGAGAAACCATGGTTTCCACGGTGATCATGGCGTCATCCACCAGCAGACCCAGCGCAATAATCAGTGCCCCGAGCGAGATGCGCTGCAGGCCAATCCCGGCCAGCATCATTCCGGCGAAGGTCATGGCCAGAACCAGCGGGATTGCCGCAGCCACAACCAGCCCCGCCCGTAGCCCCAGAGAGACAAATGAAACGGCCAGGACGATCACCACCGCTTCAGTAAGAACCCTGATAAAACCCCTCACCGCGTCGCTGACCACCGCGGATTGATCGGCGACTTTCACCATCTCGATACCGTGCGGCAGCCCGGCGCTGAGGGCGGCCACTCGTTGATTCAATGCGGCGCCAAAACGCAGCATATTGCCTGTCGGCGCCATTGAAATCGCCAGCCCGATAGCCGGTTTTCCGTTGACGCGGAACGCCGGCGAGGGCGGCTCGGCGTTTTCCCGGGTGAGGGTGGCAATGTCGGTCAGGGGAAGATAACGATTGTTAATATGCAGCGTGACCGCGCGTAAACTCTCCTCTGAGGTGAGCGCACCGCTGACGCGGAGTGCGATGTTCTCCTGCCCCGTGCGCATGATGCCCGCCGGGACGACGGCATTCTGCGCCCTGAGCGCCTCTGCAACCTGCTGAATATCCAGACCCATCCCCGCCAGACGGGCCGGGGAAAAGGCCAGAACCATCTGTTCCTGCTGTTCACCCAGCAGGGTGGTTTTGCCTATATCCGGCAGGGACATCAGCTCCCGACGCAGTGTCTCCACCCGATCCCGAACCTCCCGCAGGGAATAGCCTTCGGGGATAAAGCCATAAATCGTGCCGAACGTGTCGTCAAATTCATCGTTGACGGCAGGGCCCTGAACACCTTCTGGCAGGGACGGGGCGATATCCTGCATTTTCTTCCGCACCTGGTACCAGATATCCGGCACCGTTTGCGGCGGCGTGTCATCGCGCAGATTGACATGTATAACGGTACGTCCAGCCCGGGTTTCGCTTTCGATATAATCAAGCCAGGGGACCTCCTGTAATTTTTTCTCAAGCGTATCCGTCAGCAGACGGGTCGTGTCCGCTTCCGATGCCCCCGGCCACTGCGCGGAGACCACGGCCGTTTTGATGGTAAACGCCGGATCTTCGTTGCGCGGCAGGCGCTCGTAACAGAACACGCCCATCGCCATGACTAACAGCATAAAGAAACTGACCATCTGCTGATTTTTAAGCGCCCAGGCGGAGAGGTTAACTGTCTCTTTTGTTCTTCTCATGTTCATGGCTGCTCCTCTCCGGCAATCACCGGTTCGCCTGAGCGTAATTTGCTCACGCCAGCCGTAATCACTCTGTCACCGGGCGCAAGACCGGAGGCGATGATGACGGAGGAGGCTGTGTAACGTGCCGGCACAACCACGCGCAGTTGCGCCTGAGATTGCTGGTTGATCACAAACACAGCGGGCCTGTCTGCGTAACGACTCAGTGCCGAGGCCGGAAGGACGTAACCGCACGCGGCACTGGAGGGCAGGGTTACGGTGACGCTGGCGCCCAGAGCCATGGCGGCGGGCGGGTTGTTCAGAGTGGCGCGGACACGCCAGGTACGGGTCAGGGGATCGGCCTGAGGCGTGATATCGCGTAACACCGCTGAAGCATTGACTGTCGGGTCGCTCAGCAAGGCGATGCGGAATTGAGCTTTATCCGGTGAGGGGATCTCATCGGGCGCGGCAACATCAAACACCACATCGCGGGCTTCACCGGTCGCCAGCGTCAGCACCGACTGGCCTGCGCTGACAATCTGGCCCGCAGAGGCGCTGACCGCGGTAATGATGCCCTCCTTCGGCGAGAGAAGGCGGGTCCAGCCCAGGCTTTCCCGGGCGTTGCGCAGTGCCGCCTCGCTACTTTTCAGACGCGCGCTGGCGACAAGCCAGTCTGCACGGGCAGTGTCGAGTTGCGTGCGGGCTATCGCGCCGGTGGGCATCAGCGTTTGCATTCTGTTGACGTTGAGCGCGGCAACCTGCGCTGAGGCTTTGGCACCCTCATAGTCAGCGGTGGCGGCGTCGAGCTGATTTTGTCCGGTGGTATTGTCGAGGGTCGCCAGCAGTTGCCCGGCGGTAACCCGATCGCCAATATCGACAACGCGCGTGAGGATCCTGCCCCCGACACGGAAACTCAGCGTCGTCTCATCATGGGCATGGATCTCACCGGTTCTTTCCAGTGCCGGCAGCGTTTTCGCTGAACCCACCACACTGTAGCGTACCGCCCGCACGGGGGGCGGCGTGTTTTCGTGTTTATCGCCGCAGCCGGTTAGCGGGAAAATAACCAGAGCAAGTATCACCAGGGGAATAAAGTGCAGCCAGGAAAGGGTGCGCGCCACGCTGTATACATGATGCAGACTGTGGCGGAGGGAGAGAATGAATTCGTCTGACATAACGCCGCTCCAGAAAAGGGATGGCGTTATTTAATCGGCTGTTCATCGAGAAAGATTCGATGTTGTGTCAAGGGTTTATCAAGAACGGGAATTTTCCTCGTCATAAGCGCGCCAGGGCAACTGGATGCGCACCACAAGTCCTCCGGTATCCGGCAATGACGCGTGAATACTTCCCCCATGCGCCTGGCAAATCGCCTGGGCAATAGATAAACCGAGGCCGCTGCCGCCGGAGTGGCGGGCGCGAGACTGTTCCTCGCGGCTAAATCGCTTAAACATGTCCGGTAAAAAGTGCTTTGATACACCCGGACCGTCATCGGCGAATTCGAGGGTGTAATGCCCCCTGGCATAATGCAGGGACACCTCCAGATGGCCTCCCTCGCGTCCGTAGCGGAGTGAATTTTCCATGAGGATCGTAAACACTTGTCCCATACGGAACGCATCGCCTCTGAAAGGGCAGGCGCGCGGGTTACGCAACGTTATCGTAAAATTATGCGCATCGGCCTGCGGGGTGATCCAGTCTGCCCGCTCCTGAATCAGCTCATCCAGACGCAATGGCCGTTCTTCAAGTACAAGATTCCCCGCATCAGCCAAAGAGAGAAGATGCAATTCATCGGTCAGCCGGTTGAGGTGCTGGAGCTGTTTCATCACCATCCCCAGTTGCTCCGGGCTGGCGTCAAACACACCGTCCATCATACCCTGCAGACGTCCAATGGCTGCCGTCAGGGGAGAGCGCAGCTCATGTGCCATGGCAACGTGCGAGGCGCGCAGCTCCTTTTCATAGCGAGCCAGTTGTCCGGTCATGGTATTAAAGTCAGCTGCAAAGCTGATCATTTCTGCAGGCGCATCTTTCACCAGCTCGGCCTGTCGGCCAAACTGTCCATCGGCCACATCTTTGGCCGCATCCCGAAGACAGCTGAACTGCAGCGCCAGAGGACGTGCGTGCTTAAGCCCCATCACCACGATGAAGGGGATCATCACCAGCACCAGCAGAGCCACGGTGACCCAGTCAGCCGAGGCGATGGACGGAGTGGAGTAACTGAGCCCCCACCAGCTGTCTACAATATCGTGAAAGCGGGCCGGGTTTGACTGCGGATTCTGGCTGAGCGTGAGAAACTCCTGCCGGACCGCTGCGGGCATTTTGCCCATTATCCAGTAGTTCTGCACGGCGTAGCGCAGCCACATGCAGGCTGCAATAACGATCACGCTGCCAATCGCCAGCGCCAGGATGCGCGCGCAAATCCAGCGCCAGAGGGAGGAATGACGGGTCTTTATCATGGCTGTCTGAACCTGTAACCCACGCCGCGAACGTTAACCAGCACGCCGGAAATACCCGCGGCTTCGAGTTTTTTACGCAGGTTATAAATATGGGTATCCACCACCCGCTCCAGGGCCTCGCTTTCCGGCAAACAGTGCTCCAGTAAATATTGACGGGAAAAAGGACGCGAAGGTGAACGCATTAGCGTGGTCAGTAGCGAGAATTCCGTTGGGGTCAGATCCAGTACCCGTGGCGTGTTGTCATCGTTGACGATACTCGCCACGATGGCCGTGACATCCACCTCCAGCGTCTGCCAGCGAAGGATCTCTTCTTCGCGCGTGTTTTTGTTACTCCGGCGCAGCACCGCCTGCACCCGTGCCACGACTTCACCTGGATGATAGGGTTTAACGACATAGTCATCAGCCCCGTATCTCAACGCGCCGATGCGATCGGGCGTATCGCCCATAGCCGTCACCATGATAACGGGCACGTCGCTTTTGCGACGCAGGCTGGCCAGCACCTCCGTTCCGTTGAGTCCAGGAAGCATGACATCCAGCAAGACAAGATCGGGTTTCCAGCGTTGCGCCATCTCCAGTCCGGCCAGCCCGTCCCCCGTGACGGTCACATCGTAATTTTCACGGCGTAAATAGGCTTCAAGTACGCCAGCCGCATCGGCATCATCTTCAATAATCAGCACTCTTCTGGACAACATCTGTTCACCTTGACCGTTTCTTAACACTATCCCGACTATTCATTGATTTAGCCAAATCATACTGCGCACAACGTAGAAGTGGAGACCAGTATGATAGCGAGAAAAAAAGCCCTGTATATGACCGTTCCGTTTCTGATGACGGCAGCATCCGGCGTACACGCCGATGAGGCACAAACGTCTTCCGACTATTTGACGATTGGGGCAGGAGGACGCTATGCGCCTCGTTATTCAGGCTCTGACAAGCAGGTATGGCAAGGGGTTCCTGTTTTACAGGGGCGCAAAGGCGCATTCTTTATTGATGCGCAGAAAGGCATTGGATATGACCTGCAAAATGACAGCGGCGTGTACCTTGAACATACGCTGGGTTACGACCTGGGGAGGGCGGACGAAAACGCCAGCTGGCGCGAGGGAGCGAATAATCTGAAAGGGATGGGGGAGATCGATACCAGCCTGAATACCGGGCTGGCAGTCGGCTGGCAAATCACTTCCTGGCTCAGCGTGGAAGGCAAAGCGACCCTGCCTGTAACGGACAGTCAGGGGGTAAACTACCAGGCCTCTGTCACGCTGATCCCTCTGCAAAACAGTCAGGACACGATTGTTTTTCAGTCTGCATCCCTGTTTGGCGACAGCCGTTACATGAATACCTGGTATGGCGTCAGTCAGCAGCAGAGTCTGCGCGCCGGCTATAGCCGTTATTCAGCGCCCGGTGGATTCTACGGTATAGACAACAGCCTGACATGGAGCCATCAGCTCGATGCCCACTGGGGCACGCTGCTGAGCGCTGACTACACCTGGCTTGGGGAGCATGCGAATAACAGCCCAATCGTATCGCGACGTCAGGAAGGCGCTGTCACCGCCGCCATCACCTGGACATTCTAGCGTGGAGCTGAAAGATGCGGTCTTCCTCGGCGTCGCCGGGGCAATGATAACGGCCATCTATGTCATTACCTGGTACGTCTATGTATACGGGTGAACAGAGCTGGCCGGAGGGGGAGAAGCGGCGAGACAAGAAAAAACCAGGAAGATTATTTCTTCTTGTTCATCATCGCTTTCAAATCAGCAAACGGATTAAAGGTGGCGACACCCATATCTTTTTGCGCGTCTTCTCCCGCGACAACGGTGGTGCCGTACTGGTCTGCTTCGGTGTACTTCGAGTGTTCATGATCGTGGCAAAACAGGCATAACAGCTCCCAGTTACTGCCATCTTCCGGGTTGTTAGTATGGTCGTGATCGATATGGTGGACCGTGAGTTCACGGAGGTTGGAATAGACAAATTCCCGTGAGCAGCGCCCACAGACCCATGGGTAAATTTTTAACGCTTTTTCACGATAGCCGCTTTCCAGCCGCGCGTAGTTTTTAGGGATCAGAGCCATTGCCGGTTTTACCTGCGAGGAAAAGAGTGAGCGAAATTATATCCCATTATGGAACGTCATGGCGATCTGCGCAGTTCAGTCAATTTATTTGAAGCATTCCGTTAAATAAACGGCATTTATTGTTGCCCGGTAATGCGTAAAGTAGAGGAAACGCATCACATTCTCAGGATTACCTGTTATGAAAAAGATCGGATTTTTATCATTTGGTCACTGGACGCCGTCGCCGCAGTCCGGTACCCGAACCGCAGCGGACACGCTGCTGCAGTCCATCGATCTGGCCGTAGCGGCTGAAGAGCTGGGCGCAGATGGCGCGTATTTCCGCGTACACCACTTTGCTCGCCAGCTGAGCTCGCCGTTCCCCTTGCTGGCGGCGATAGGCGCAAAAACCAAAACCATCGAAATCGGTACCGGCGTGATTGACATGCGGTATGAAAACCCGATGTACATGGCGGAGGACGCCGGGGCGGCGGATCTGATCTCCGGTGGGCGTTTGCAGCTGGGCATTAGCCGCGGCTCGCCGGAGCAGGTGATTGATGGCTGGCGTCACTTTGGCTATGTCCCGCAGGAAGGGGAAAACGAAGCGGATATGGCGCGTCGTCATACCGAGGTGCTGCTTGAGGTGCTGCGCGGAGAAGGGTTTGCGAAACCAAATCCGCAACCGATGTTCCCGAACCCGCCGGGTCTGCTGCGCCTGGAGCCACATTCTGAAGGTTTACGCGACCGCATCTGGTGGGGGGCGGGTTCAAATGCAACGGCGGTCTGGGCCGCAAAACTGGGCATGAACCTGCAAAGCTCAACGCTGAAAGACGATGAAACCGGTGAGCCGTTCCATATTCAGCAGGCAAAACAGATCCGCGCGTATCGTCAGGCCTGGGCAGAGGCGGGCCATACCCGTCAGCCGCGCGTGTCGGTTAGCCGCAGTATCTTCGCCCTGATGGACGATCGTGACCGGATGTATTTCGGGGCCAGCCGCAACGACAGCGATAGCGTGGGTTATCTGGATGAAAAAACGCGGGCGATTTTCGGACGCAGCTATGCGGCGGAGCCCGATAAGCTGGTTGAACAGCTGAAGCAGGATGAAGCGATCGCCGAAGCGGATACCCTGTTACTGACCGTGCCGAATCAGCTTGGCGTGGACTACAACGCGCATGTGATTGAGTCGATCCTCAAACATGTAGCGCCAGCGATGGGCTGGCGCGAATAGTTTAAGTAACGGGTTGCTCAGCCTCTGTGGCTCATATCGCTCAGCAGTACGGCGATACTTTGTCCGCCCGCCGTCTGCTCAAGCGCAATCTTGACGATGATGGTCAGCGGAACGGAGAGCAGCATGCCGACGGGGCCGAGCAGCCAACCCCAGAATATCAGGGATAAAAACACCACCAGCGTGGAAAGCCCGAGCCCGCGCCCCATCATGCGCGGCTCAAGAATATTTCCGAAGACCAGGTTAATCACCAGATAACCGGCCAGCAGAACCAGTGCATCATACAAGCCACTGAAAACCAGCACCTGAAGAATAGGCGGGATGGCCGCCAGCACGGAACCGATGTTGGGAATATAGTTGAGCGCAAAGGCGAGCAGCCCCCAGACGAAGGCAAACCGTACATCCAGCGCAACCAGCATCCCCCAGACAACAAACCCGGTGACGAGGCTGATCGCCGTTTTCAGCACCAGATAGCGGGAGACGCTGTCCAGCGCGCGCTGAATGGCTCCCATTCCTTCCACCGGCCGAACCATGATCTGCTGCAGTTTGGCAGGCAGTTGCGGCACCTCCAGCAGCATAAACACCACGGTTAAAAACAGCAGGAAAATAGAGGTCATGGCGTTAGAGAGTTGCGCCAGCAGGCTGGTGACCAGGGTCATGGCCGCGTTGGGATCGATATACTTCAGCAACTCCTCAACGGAGACCTCAATGCCCGCGCGCTGCAGCCAGGGCTCAATCTGCAACAGCGGTATCACCAGCGACGAGCGGTATTTCGGCAACGTGCGTGCCAGCTCATTGAGGGACGTGCCCAGATAAGCGACCAGCAGCACCATGGCGATAATGATGATGCTGATAAGCAGGGTGATCGCCAGCACGCGCGGTATGCGTAGCCGTACCATGCGCTGAACCAGCGGGTTAAGGATCACCGCAATAAACAGCGCCAGAATAAAAGGCACGATAATATCGGCGGCAAAACGAACGCCCGTCAGGATGATCACCAGCATGCCAAGCATGATGACAATCTTAAGGCCGTTCAGGGTAATGATGGGTTTAGCCATGGCGGTTCCTGAATATTTTTTATTAATGATAAATGCGAATGGCATTTAAATAAACTAACCAAAATCAAACGAGCTCAGTAAAGAATTGAAAAGACTTTGAGTAAAATCCTGACTTATGGTACAAATTCAGCGTGTTCAACTACCGAGGACAATTTTGATCCGCAAAGACGAGAAGCAACACCGCGGATAATTGTAATTTTATGGACAATTTGTTCAGGACGTATTCTTCAAACCACACTGCTGTATTTTCCACCTCTTTCTGCCTTCTGTCTGCTGAGCAACACTGGCGCAACGCGCTATAGTCACGTCTTCTGCCTGAGCTGGCGCTACGCGCTTAGCTATCTGATTTAATTTCTTTTTTTCTGGTTTGCTGTTCGCAGCGAGCCGCGATGGATTATATTCTCAAGCAGGAGAAAAACATGTTTTACTGGATTTTATTAGCCCTGGCTATTCTCGCTGAAATTACCGGCACGCTGTCTATGAAATGGGCAAGCGTCAGCGATGGCAACACCGGTTTTATTTTAATGCTGGTGATGATTTCACTTTCCTATATTTTCCTCTCGTTTGCGGTGAAGAAAATCGCGCTGGGGGTAGCCTATGCCCTCTGGGAAGGTATCGGTATTTTGTTGATTACGCTGTTCAGCGTTTTGTTATTTGACGAAACATTATCAACAATGAAAATTGCCGGATTGACGACGCTGGTTGTCGGGATTGTGCTGATTAAATCGGGTACACGTAAACCGACAAAACAGCAGAAGGAGCAGACCCATGCAACAGTTTGAATGGATCCACGCGGCCTGGCTGGGGTTCGCCATTGTTCTGGAAATTCTGGCGAACGTCTTTCTGAAATTCTCTGATGGTTTCCGCCGTAAAATTTACGGCCTGATGTCGATTGCTGCCGTACTGGGTGCGTTTAGCGCCCTGTCGCAGGCGGTAAAAGGTATCGATCTGTCAGTGGCGTACGCATTATGGGGCGGTTTTGGTATAGCCGCGACCCTGGCAGCAGGTTGGATACTCTTCGGCCAACGATTAAATAATAAAGGCTGGATCGGTCTGGCACTGCTGCTGGCCGGCATGATTATGATAAAACTCGCCTGATAAAATAGAGCCATCATCTTCAGGCGGCGAAATTCGCCGCCTGTATTACGCTTAGAAAAGCAAAACATGAAGAGGATGGCTGATGTATCGCACATTAAGCTGGCGCAATATTCCCACCGCGAGAACGTTGTTTGCCATGATCTTCATGGCGGGGATCGGCTTAATCATCTCCATCGTCGCGCTGCTCTACCTTTCCCTGCATCTTATCAGCACCAAAACCAACGAGATTGATGAACACCGCTCGGCGCTATCCGTAAAGGGGGCTATTCAGACCTCAGTCAACCGGGTCTCCTCGCTGGTCATTGATAACGCGGTCTGGGACGACGCGGTTCGTGAGGCCTACCGCCCAACGCTCAATACCGAATGGTTGTATAACACCTGGGGCGCCGGCTTTAAGATCGACAACCTTTATGATGGCACCTTCGTGCTGGATGAACACTTCAACGTTATCTGGGGCTCGTTTCAGAGCCAGCCCTTCACCGAGACGACGCTCGACTTTTTTGGCCAGGGCCTGAAAGCGCTGATTGACCAGCACCGGCGTGCGTTATCCAGCGATAAAAATATCTACGCCGGGATCACTCAGACACGCCACGGTGTGGCGTTTATCGGCATTGGGCTGATTCGCCCGATGGTCGGGCGATTACAGGTTCACGATGGCACGCGCCGCTATCTGGTGATTACTCGCCACCTTAACGGCAAAATATTATCCGATCTGGGAACGACCTTTCAGATTGATAACCTTAACTATAGCCCTGACAAAATCAGCGCTCTGAGCCTGCCGCTGCGCAGTTCAGCAGGAGAGTTACTGGGGTATATCAACTGGCAGGCACGCCTGCCGGGCGCGGAGGCTGCCCGGGCGGCCTCATCCGATATCACGCAGATTGTGGTGTTAGCGTCGGGGTTGATCCTGCTGTTCATTCTGGTGAGCAGCATCGGCCTGTACAAACTGGCCCGGGGTGAGAGCCAGGCGCGACTGGTGGCGAGAACGGACTGGTTAAGCCATTTGCCGAACCGACGCGCGTTAATCGAGGCGCTGGAACAGGTGAGTTTACGCGGTGATATTGATGTAAAAAGCGTGGTGTTTGTCGATCTGGATGGTTTTAAGGATGTGAACGATATCTACGGTCACGACGTGGGGGACGATTTGATCGTGGCGATTGCGAAGGCGCTGAGTGCCCGCGTTCCGCCAGGGGGAATGCTGGCGCGAATGGGTGGCGATGAATTTGCCATGACCGTGGGGGGCGACCATGCGGAAACCCTTGCCACCGCGTTTGCCAATGCCGTGCTGGACTTCCTCAACGCCCCCATACGGCTGGGCGATCGCACCATTCATATTGGTGCGAGCATCGGTATTGCCAGCGGCACCCTGATTGAATGCAGCAGTTCTGAACTGTTTCGCCGTGCGGATATCGCCATGTATCACGCCAAAGTGACCGGAAAAGGGCGTATTACCCACTACGACGCGGAGCTGAACAGTGCCCGTGAACGTCAACTGGCGATTGAAAATGAGATCCGTAACGGGCTGGAGCAGGACGAGTTTGAGGTCTGGTATCAGCCGATCATCGACGCGCGTAGCCAGAAAATGAGCGGTGTTGAAGCGCTGGTGCGCTGGCCGCGTCGTCCGGGCGGCGAGATTGGCCCGGACACTTTTATCTCCATCGCCGAGACCAGCGGCCTGATTTACAAACTGGGTCAGTTTGTTTTGCATCGGGCCTGTCGGGACATGGCGCCTTTCAGCGAGTTAAAACTCTCCGTTAACATCTCGCCCGCGCAGTTTCGCGATCCTGAATTCGAAGACAAGGTTGCCCAGGTGCTGGAGACCACCCGTTTCCCGGCCAATCGACTGCAGCTTGAGGTCACGGAAACCTATGTGCTGGAAAATCCGGAGCGCGCCCGCATGGCCATCGCCAACCTGAAAGCACTGGGAACGGCGGTAGCGCTGGATGACTTTGGCACAGGCTATTCGAGCATTGGCTATTTGCGGCGTTTTAATTTTGACACCATCAAGATCGACAAATCTCTTGCCGGGCTGGTGGATGACGATGAACAGGCCGCCGCACTGGTGAGTGGAACAGTGCGCATCGCCAATGCCCTGGGCATGGCAGTGGTCGCGGAAGGGGTGGAAAACGAAAAACAGATGAAATTGCTGCGGCTGGCTGGCTGCGATCAGTTGCAGGGCTTCTGGTTTAGCCAGCCAATGCCGATTGAGTCAATTGTGGCGTTACGTCAGGTCAAACAGTGCTGATTTACTGTTGCGCCAGCGCATCCAGCTTGTCACGAAAACCGGTCACAGAGAGAGCACGGTTATCTGCGCGCCATCGATCTTTGGCCGCCGGGGCCGAGCTCTGCACGCCAATCAGCTGCCAGCCGTTTTCCGTTTTCAACATCAGCGGTGAGCCGCTGTCGCCCGGTAACGTATCACACTGGTGCGAGAGCACGCTGTTTTGCGCCCAGCCGGTCACAATGCAGTCGGTATGGGTGTAGAGCGTATCCAGATGATCAACCGGGTAACCGGATTGCGTCACCTTGCGATCGACGGCTTTCAGCGCGGCGGTCAGTGCGGCTTTATCCCCGTCAAAGAGCGGGAGCGGGGTAATACCTGAAGGCGGGTAGCGCAAAATGATGAGACCGAAATCCCAGGAGGCCGCAGCGGGCGGGACTATCCAGCCGTCGCCGTCCGGTTTCAGGCGCTTACCCAGCGAAGGGTCAACCCGGCCTTCAATACCGTGAATTTCATAGCGCCACATCCCTTTCTGAGACACAAATCGCAGTACCACGGCTTTGTCGGGTTTGCCGTCCGGCGGCGTCAACAGGCAATGGCCTGCGGTCAGGGCAAGCTCAGGGGTAATCAACGTGGCGGTGCATAAGTTACCGCTGGCGGTTTCCAGTTGCCCGATGGCATCCCACGGGGCCTGGGTAGGATCGGCGACACGCGTACGATCATCATGACCGAAAAACAGCGTTTTAAGCTCTTTCGCGCTAATGGTGTCATCATCGCCATCATCCGCATGCGCGAATCCAGAAAAAAGAGCAAACGTTCCCAGTAATAACACAACAGATTTACGCATATCACACTCTGGTGGGGGTAATTATGATTATTAAAAGTGAACCCTATGAAAATACTATAGACGGGACAGCGCTAAAGTGGGAGTAAAATCAGCGTGCTACGATCAGGAAAGATAAAACTGGCTTGCGATGAGCGCGCATAAAATAAGCAGGATAAGGATCAACTCAAACCGATAGCGTCGCAGCATACGCCCTCCGGATAAAAAAACGGCGCTGTATTGAAAGGTTCAGCGCCGGTTTACCAACGTGCCCCGAAGGGCACGGTTTAGCTTGTACTCTTACGCAGCTGGCTGAGCAGCTGGTTTAGCAGCTTCGTGTTTTACTGCTTTTTTGTGATGCTTTTTAGCAGCCTGAGCTTTCTGCTCTACAGCGGGTTTCGTCGCTTTTTTGTGGTGCTTTTTCGCGGCCTGTGCTTTCTGCTCAACAGCCGGTTTAGCGGCGTCTTGTTTTACGGCTTTTTTATGGTGCTTTTTAGCCGCCTGCGCTTTTTGCTCTGCAGCAGGTTTAGCGGCTTTGTGATGTTTCTTGTGGTGTACCGCTTTTGCCGGAGCAGCGGTGGTGGTTGCAGCTGGTGCAGCGGCAGCTGGAGCAGTTGCAGTAGTCTCAGCAGCGAACGCAGCAGAAGACAGACCCATAGCAGCGGCAACAACCAGAGCTAATACTTTATTCATGTTCATACCCTCGAATTTGGTTTTTCATTTAACCCCACTGCGGGGCCGTTGAAATAACTATATCCCTGTAAATTCGGGGTTTCCGTGAGTGATTGGTATCGGCGTGTAACCGTTTGTACAACGCCGGGGGCGTTCCCCGGCGTGGGTCATTACAGGTAACGCGAGGTCAGGTGTTCACGGAAGTAGCGGATATTCAGATCTTCTCCCGTCGCCTGGGTGATCAGCTGTGACGTGGTAAACCGGCTGCCGTGTTGCCAGACGTTCTGGCGCAGCCAGTCAAACAGGGCCGACAGATCTCCCTCCGCGATAGACGCCTGCAGACCCGGCAGCGCCGTTTTCGCAGCGTGGAACAGCTGCGCAGCGTACATCGCCCCCAGCGTATAAGACGGGAAGTAACCGAATCCGCCGTCGGTCCAGTGGATATCCTGCATACAGCCGTTGCGGTAGTTGTCTTTGGTGGATAACCCGAGCCAGGCCTGCATTTTCTCATCCCACAGGGCCGGAATGTCGTCGACCTCGATATCGCCATTGATCAGCGCCCGCTCAATCTCATAGCGCAGCACCACGTGTGCCGGGTAGCTCACTTCGTCTGCATCGACGCGGATATAGCCCGGCTTCACGCGCTGGTTCCAGGCGATAAAGTTCTCTTCGCTAAACGCCGCCTGGCTACCAAAACGGGCATGAACGGCAGGGAGGAGATGTTTCAGGAACGCCTCGCTGCGGCCAAGCTGCATCTCAAAGAACAGACTCTGGGATTCGTGGATTGCCGTTGAACGTGCCAGGGCAACGGGCTGACCGGCCCACGCGCGCGGCAGGTTCTGTTCGTAGCGCGCGTGTCCGGTTTCGTGGATCACACCAAACAGGGCGCTGAGGAGTTCATCTTCGTCATAACGTGTGGTAATGCGCACATCTTCCGGCACGCCGCCGCAGAACGGGTGTGCGCTCACGTCCAGACGACCACCGTTAAAATCGAAGCCGAGCATCTTCATGGCTTCCAGCCCCAGCTCACGCTGCGTTGCCGTCGGGAAAGGTCCCTGCGGCGGGACGAACGACTGCTTTGCCTGTTTTTCGACCACATTTACCAGCAGATCCGGCAGCCACGACTTCATATCAGCAAAGAGCACGTCCAGGCGCGCGCTGGTCATGTCCGGCTCAAAAATATCGAGCAGCGCGTCGTAAGGTGAGCAACCTTTGGCATCCGCGCGCAGACGCGCCTCTTCGCGGCTCAGTTTGACCACCTCTTTCAGGTTGGCGGAAAAACCCTGCCAGTCGTTGGCCGGACGCTGGGTACGCCAGGCGTGTTCACACTTGCTGCCCGCCAGCGATTTGGCTTCCACCAGCGATTCCGGCAGCAGCGAGGCCTGTTGATATTGACGCGTCATTTCGCGCAGGTTGGCCTGTTCGACATCGTTCAGATCTTCATCTGCCGCCGCAGCCAGCAGGTCGCCCACTTTTTTGTCGGTGAGGATCTGGTGCTGCAGGACGCTCATCTCCGCCAGCGCTTCACCGCGCGCGGCGCTGCCGCCGGGCGGCATCATGGTGAACATGTCCCAGCTGGCGATGGAGGAGAGGTGCGAGAAGCGGGAGAGACGCTGGAAGGTTTTCACAAGTGACTGATAGGCGGATATTTTTTGCAATTCTTATTTCCTCTTGCCAGGGATGTGTTTCAGGGAGCATACAATGAAACAGACCAAATTCCCCAACATTTCCCACCCGGAGGAAATCTGTGCCGATCTCCTGCGTTGAAACCGTCGCCGGCATGCCGGCAGACGGTTTTCGGTGGGCGCTTAGGCCTTATCACGCATAACCTGCTGCAGGATCCCCAGCGCCTGGGTGAACTGGGCATCCGGAATGGTCAGCGGATAAAGGAAGCGGATCACGTTGCCATACTGGCCGCAGATCAATAACAGCAGGCCCTGGGCAAGTGCCTTTTGCTGGATCGCCTGCGCGATGGCGGCCGACGGTTGACGGCTCTCGGGATCAAAAAACTCCGCCGCAATCATCGATCCTCTTCCCCTTATCGCCACGAGCGCAGGGAAGGTGCCCTGAATCTCTTCCAGGGTGGCTTTCAGTCGATCGCCCAGATGCCGGGCGCGGGCGCACAGTGACTCGTTGTCGATAATATTCAGCACCGCGTGCGCGGCGGCCACCGCCAGCGGGTTGCCTGCATAGGTCCCCCCCAGACCGCCGGGCGCCGGCGCGTCCATGATTTCGGCGCGGCCCACCACGCCGGACAGCGGCATCCCGCCTGCCAGGCTTTTCGCCATCGTCATCAGGTCGGGCTTGTCCGCGTAGTGTTCCATGGCAAACAGTTTACCCGTACGGGCGAAGCCGCTCTGCACTTCGTCGGCAATCATCACGATCCCGTGTTCATCACAGATACGGCGGATGGCGGCCACCAGCTCTGGCGGGGCGACGTTGAACCCGCCTTCACCCTGGATGGGTTCAAAAATAATCGCCGCCACCTGTGTCGCCTCAATATCTGCTTTGAACAGGCGTTCTATCGCCGTGATGGCATCCTGCGTCGTAATGCCGTGCAGCTCCGAGGGATACGGCACGTGATACACCGACCCCGGGAAGGGGCCAAATCCCAGCTTATAAGGCGCGACCTTGCCGGTTAACGCCATGGTCATATAGGTTCGGCCGTGAAAGCCTCCTCCGAAGGCAATCACGCCCGGTCTGCCGGTGTGGGCCCGGGCGATTTTAATGGCATTTTCCACCGCTTCCGCGCCCGTTGTGAAGAATGCCGTTTTGGCCGGACTCTGCACCGGAGCCAGCTCGTTAAGTTTTTCGGCTAATGAAACGTAGCTTTCATACGGCACAATCTGGTAGGCCGTGTGGGTGAACTGGTGAAGCTGTTTTTCCACTGCAGCCACCAGTTCAGGATGACGATGGCCGGTATTCAGTACCGCGATCCCGGCGGCGAAATCAATATAGTCGTTGCCTTCCACGTCGGTAAGCGTGGCATTCTCCGCCGTGCGGGCAAAGAAATTACACATTACGCCTACACCGCGCGGGGTAGCAGAAAGTCTGCGCTGATGAAATTCCTGGTTACTCATGTCAGATACCCTTTTGTCGAAACGCTCATACGCCAAGACGATCGCGCAGGCTGTAATACGCCGCGCCCATCGCCGTGAATGGAATCCGCAGGCTGCGACCGCCCGGGAAGGGGTAGTGCGGGAGGTTGGCAAACGCATCAAAGCGCTCAGCGTCACCGCGCAACAGTTCCGAGATCAGCCGTCCGGCCAGGTGGGTGCAGGTCACGCCGTGGCCGCTGTAGCCCTGCATGTAATAGATGTTTTTATCCAGACGACCAAATTGCGGCATGCGGGACAGGGTCAGCAGGAAGTTGCCCGTCCAGCGGTAGTCGATTTTGACGCCTGCCAGCTGAGGGAAGGTTTTCAGCAGCTTTGGCATCACCAGGCGCTCGACATCGTCCGGATCGCGCGCGCCATAGACGACGCCACCGCCGTACAGCAGACGGTTGTCGGCGGTAAGACGGTAGTAATCCAGCAGGTAGTTACAATCTTCCACGCAGTAGTTATTGGGGATCAGCGTGCGGACGACCGCTTCCGGCAGCGGGGCGGTGGTCACGACCTGGGTGCCGCAGGGCATGCTGCGCTTTGCCAGGTCCGGTTCTATCTTATCGCCCAGGTAGGCATTCCCGGCGACGATCACGTAGCGGGCCGTCACCTGGCCATGCTGCGTGCTCACCACGGCCGGGCTGGTGTGCTGAATGGCGGTCACCGGGGACTGTTCATACACCCGCCCGCCGTTCAGGCGAATCGCGTCCGCTTCGCCGATCGCCAGGTTCAGTGGATGAATATGCCCCCCGCTGCGGTCCAGCAGCGCGCCGGTATAGCGTTCGCTGTCGACTTCCCGGCGGATGGCACTGGCGTCCAGCAACTCCAGTTGTGTGTTGCCGTAGCGTTCCCAGTTGGCTTTTTGCTCCTCCAGCGTCTCGAGTTGCTTATGGTTTAGCGCCACAAACAGCCCGCCGGGACGATAGTCGCACTGGATCTGATAGCGCTGGATACGCTCCCGGATGATCTCCCCGCCTTCAAACATCATGCTCCCGAGGACTCTGGCGGCATCGGGTCCGTAGTTTTTCTCAATCACGTCGATATCGCGGCTGTAGGAGTTAACCAGCTGGCCGCCGTTGCGTCCGCTGGCGCCAAAGCCGATGCGCGCCCCTTCAAGGAGCACCACGTCGTAGCCCATTTCGGCGAGATGCAGCGCGGAGGAGAGGCCGGTATAGCCGCCGCCCACCACGCACACGTCACAGCTGATCGACTCGTTAAGCGTCGGGAAAGGTTCGTAAGCGTTCGCGCTGGCCGCGTAGTAGCTGGTGGTATGTTCGGTCATGATTGAGACTCCAGGGCAATCCAGATGGTTTTCAGTTCGGTAAATTTTTCCAGCGCGTGCAGGGACTTATCGCGACCGTTGCCGCTCTGCTTATAGCCGCCAAAGGGTACGGTCATATCGCCGTCGTTATAGTTATTGACGAAGACCGAGCCTGCTTTCAGGCGGCGGCTCATGCGGTGCGCGCGGGAAAGATCGCGGGTCCATACCGCCGCGCCAAGCCCATATTCACTGTCGTTGGCCAGCGTTAAGGCTTCTTCTTCAGTTTTAAAACGGGTGACGACCAGCACCGGCCCGAAAATCTCTTCCCGGCACAGCGGGGAGGCAGGGTCGATGTCGACAAAAATGGTGGGACCGACTGCGGAAGGCCATGCTTGTTCCCGCCCGTCCAGCAGCAGCGTACCTTTTCGGGTTCCCTCGCGAATAAACGTGTGGACGGTATCGGCATGCGCAGCGTCGATGAGCATGCCCATCGTGCTGTCAGGGTCGAGCGGATCGCCCGGCTGCCAGTGACGGGCCTGCGCTTTCAGCTTTGCCAGGACGTCATCGGCGATGCTGTCTTCGAGCAGCAGGCGGGTTCCGGCGATACAGACTTGCCCCTGGTTATAAAAAATCCCGGCGGCGGTCGCGCTCACGGCTTTGTCCAGGTCCGGACAGTCGGCAAAGATAATGTTGGCGCTCTTGCCGCCTGCCTCCAGCCAGACGCGCTTCATGTTGCTTTCTCCCGCGTCCTTCAACAGCTGCTTGCCGGTACGGGTAGAGCCGGTAAACGTCAGCACTTCGACTTCAGGATGCAGTGCCAGCGCCTGGCCCGCTTCGTGTCCGTAACCGCTTATCACATTCAGCACGCCGTCCGGCAGGCCCGCCTCTTTCGCCAGCCCGGCCAGCCGCAGGGCGGTGAGCGGCGATTTCTCCGACGGTTTCAATACCACGCTGTTGCCCGCGATCAGTGCCGGGCCCAGCTTCCAGCAGGCCAGCAGCAGCGGGAAGTTCCAGGGAACGATGGCCGCGACCACCCCGATCGGCTCGCGCACGATCATCGCCAGTTCGCCCGGCCCCGTAGGCGCCACTTCGCCGTAGACTTTATCCGCCGCTTCGGCGTACCAGCGAATGGCGCGCGCCGCGCCGGGAATATCGTCGCGCAGGCTGTGGCGGATGGGTTTACCGGTGTCCAGTGTTTCCAGTAAGGCCAGCTCTTCGCTGTGGCGTTCCATTAAATCGGCGAGCTTATTGAGCACGGCCTTTCGCCGCGCCGGAGACGCCTGCGACCAGTCACCGCGCTCAAATACCTCACGCGCCGCCTGAACTGCACGGTCCACGTCCGCCTGCTTGCCCCGGGCCACGTTCGCCAGCGTCTGTTGGGTCGCGGGATTGACGGTTTCAAACGTGGTATTATCGGCGGCGTCACAATAGGCACCGTTAATAAATAACCGGGTCTCAATGGCGCTGTTTTTTGCTTTATCCTGCCAGTAAGTCAGGTGCTGAAAATGCATATTCACTCCTTTCTTTCGCAATCAGATAAATAAGGTCATGGCCGTTTCAGGCAATACGAAGCCGTGAGGCATCCCGGGAATTAACCCGTTGAATGCCGACATTGATCGTTTTTATTTGTCCCGGCGTAAGCGCACTTACGCCGGGACTGAGTGGTAATTAGAACGTGGTGGGGGTGTGGGCACTGATAATGCGGCAGATGCCTGCCGAGGTGTTGCTGAAGCTGTGCGGTATGCCGGTATTAATGGCATAGCTTTGCCCCGCAACCAGGTGATATGGCTGGCCATTAATGGTCAGCACTATTTCACCTTCCAGTATCGTACCGATCTCCTCACCCTGGTGTTTGATCCTCTCTCCGGTCGTGGTTCCTGGCTGGTAAGTTTCAAAAATCATCGCCAGCGTACGGTTCGGATTTCCGTTATGAACCAGCTTCATCGAAACCCCCTGACTGCCTATTTCGATAAGGTCTTCCTGATTAATAACCACCTGCGGTTCATCAGGTTTTTCCGGTTCCGAAAAGAATTCCGAGAGCGACAGCCCATAAACTTTCAGCAGCTTTTGCAGCGTACTGATGGCAGGACTGACTTTGTCCTGCTCAATGGTGCTGATGGCACTGTGTGTTAACCCAGACAGTTCGGCGGCACGCCGCTGCGAGAGACCCAATTGCTGGCGGATCTCAGACAGACGTTTCCCTGGCGCCAGTCCGTCATCGCTCATAGTTGCATTTCCTTTACGGTAGTGGTCAAAGCCGTTGCTTCTCGGCAATGTGGCTTTGACAGGCGGTGATAAAACCTTCAAACAACATGCGTGACAGGGCGTACTCGCTGCTGTTCCATTCGGGGTGCCATTGCACACCGAGGGCAAAAGGGTGGTCATGAACGCTGACCGCTTCGACCAGCCCGTCCGTCGAGCGGGCCTCCACGCGGAGCCGTGGTCCTAACGTTCGTGCACCTTGCCCGTGTAACGAGTTTACCCAAAATGTGTTACAGCCTGGTATTAATTGAGACAGCAGTCCTCCCTCCTGAACCTGAACTTCATGAGACGGGGCGTATTGTAGCTCAACCGGCAGTTCAGGATCTTCCCGGTGCTCAAGCAGGTCGTTCTGCTCGAACAGGCGGCGATACAGCGTCCCTCCCGTGGCAACAACCATTTCCTGCAGCCCCCGGCAGATGGCGAAAATGGGGATGCGCCTTTCGAGCGCGGCAGCAATCAGCGCCATACTCAGAAGATCTCGCCCGGGATCGGCGTCAGGCTCATCGCCGTTTTCACCATAAAGGTGCGGCTGCACGTTACTTGGGCTGCCCGGCAGGTAAATTCCGTCCAGGGTTGGCAGCAGAGCGGTAATAAGCTCTGGCTCTGCCAGCGCATGCGGTAAGGCAACAGGTAAGCCCCCCGCGTTAATAATGGCATTCAGGTACTTTTCTTGCAGGGTCTGGGTCTCATGACCCTTAAGCCTGTTTCTGCACATCACCACGCCAATAACTGGCTTGTTCATTATATTTTCCATGATCGCCCTCACAAAGTGGACTAAATTTAGGCCATTCTCGCCTATGAAACGGCCTTTTCGTTCAATATTTTCTCAATCTAGCAACGGGATCTGCCTTTTGCAAACTTAATTTAACATTTGACAAACATTTTGTTTGCATACAGATTCGATAGGGTGGACATTATATTTGACAGTCCAGAGCAGCGAACACAAATCCCAAAAACGGTGGTAAATCATGGAAACCAATATCGTAGAAGTTGAGAACTTTGTGCAGCACACGGATGAGAGGCGGGGCAGCGCCTTTACGCAGGAAGTGAAGCGCTATTTAGAAAAGTATCCTGACACCCAGTTTATTGATGTCCTCCTGACCGACCTGAACGGCTGTTTTCGCGGCAAACGCATCCCGGTTGCCGGACTGAGCAAACTTGAAAAAGGCTGCTATTTCCCGGCATCGGTTTTCGCCATGGATATTTTGGGGAACGTTGTGGAAGAGGCAGGGCTGGGCCAGGAGCTTGGCGAGCCGGACTGTATCTGCGTGCCGGTGCCGGGCACCCTGACACCGTCCGCCGCCGACCCGGAATACATTGGTCAGGTGCAGCTCACCATGGTCGATGAAGATGGCGCTCCCTTTGACGTTGAGCCGCGGAACGTACTCAACCGACTCTGGCAGCAACTGCGCCAGCGCGGCCTGTTCCCCGTGGTAGCGGTAGAGCTGGAGTTCTATTTACTTGACCGTAAACGCGATGCCGACGGCTATCTGCAGCCACCCTGCGCGCCGGGCACCGACGTGCGTAACACGCAGAGTCAGGTCTACTCGGTTGATAATCTCAACCACTTTGCTGACGTGCTGAATGACATTGACGAACTGGCGCAGTTGCAGTTGATCCCCGCCGACGGGGCAGTGGCTGAAGCCTCCCCGGGCCAGTTTGAGATCAACCTGCACCATACGGAAAACGTGCTGGATGCCTGCGATGATGCGCTGGCGCTAAAACGTCTCGTCAGGCAGATGGCGGAAAAACACAAGATGCACGCCACGTTTATGGCAAAGCCGTATGAAGAACATGCGGGCAGTGGAATGCATATCCACATCAGCATGCAAAACAACAGAGGCGAAAACGTGTTCGCAGACGCCAGCGGTGAGGATTCCGCGCTGCTGAAACGTGCGCTGGCCGGGATGATCGATCTGATGCCAGCGTCCATGGCGCTGCTGGCGCCGAACGTCAACTCCTACCGCCGTTTCCAGCCGGGAATGTACGTGCCGACCCAGGCGTCATGGGGACACAATAATCGCACGGTTGCCCTGCGTATCCCC
Source organism: Enterobacter cloacae complex sp. R_G8 (assembly GCF_024599795.1). Taxonomy (NCBI): domain Bacteria; kingdom Pseudomonadati; phylum Pseudomonadota; class Gammaproteobacteria; order Enterobacterales; family Enterobacteriaceae; genus Enterobacter; species Enterobacter cloacae complex sp. R_G8. Next base: position 2,964,799 of record NZ_CP102246.1, on the reverse strand, counting down.
TGCGGCGATCGCCATAACCATCGGGTCGAATACCGGGTGGCGGGAGCAGACGCGAATCCGTATCTGGTGATGGCGGCGATTTTTGCCGGCATTTTACATGGGCTGGATAACGATTTACCCCTGCAGGAAGAAGTGGAAGGCAATGGCCTGGAGCAGGACGGACTGCCGTTCCCGATTCGTCAGAGCGATGCGCTGTGGGAGTTTATGCAAAACGATCACCTTCGCGAGCGACTGGGCGAACGTTTCTGCCACGTCTACCACGCCTGCAAACATGATGAATTGCTGCAGTTCGAACGCCTGATTACCGAAACTGAAATTGAGTGGATGCTGAAAAACGCCTGATGACGTGCCCCGGTTAGGGGCCGCTTTGTTTCATCGCATACGTATCACCAAACGGCCTGCGCGGAGCCTGGCCGAACTGTTCGCTGGCATGCCAGCTATCTCCCGGGAGTCGCGTTATGGAGCGCAGGCGGCACAGGGATTTTCTTAACGACACTGTGTGACGAGGTAGGAAATGATGCAGATGTTCAACTATCCGCAGGGCGAAGGGGGCCAGTCAGGCGCCTGCTGTGAGTGCGAGCGAGAGACGCTGCGCTGGTACGATCGCGTATATTCTTTACAACTTCCCCCTTTGCTAAGCAGGTTTGCGTTAAGGTCAACGCGATTGCAAACCACGGTAAGCATGGGGGGGATGGTTTATGGCGACTAACACGTCTCTTGATTCGCCGGGCATGGCCGGAAGAACCCGGCTGCGCAGTTCCCTCAAGCTCTGGCAGGTGGTGATGATGGGGCTGGCTTACCTCACCCCCATGACCGTGTTTGATACCTTCGGCATTGTGTCCGGTATCAGCAATGGCCACGTGCCCGCCTCGTATCTCCTGGCGCTGGCGGGCGTCATGTTTACCGCCATCAGCTACGGCAAACTGGTACGACAGTTCCCGGAAGCGGGCTCTGCGTACACCTACACGCAGAAATCGATCGGACCCCATCTGGGGTTTATGGTCGGCTGGTCATCGCTGCTGGACTATCTCTTCCTGCCGATGATCAACGTGCTGCTGGCGAAGATCTACCTTTCCGCGTTGTTCCCGGAAGTCCCGCCGTGGGTCTGGGTAGTGGGGTTTGTGACCATCCTGACGCTGGCGAACCTGAAGAGCGTCAATTTGGTCGCCAACTTTAACACCCTGTTTGTGCTGGTACAGATCGCCATCATGGTGGTGTTTGTCATACTCGTGGTGCATGGTTTGCACAAGGGGGAGGGCGTTGGCACCGTCTGGTCGCTGCAGCCGTTTATCAGCGAGAACGCACATCTGATCCCGATTATTACCGGCGCGACTATCGTCTGCTTCTCTTTCCTCGGCTTTGACGCGGTCACCACGCTGTCGGAAGAGACGCCAAACGCGGCGCGGGTGATTCCCAAAGCCATTTTCCTGACCGCACTGTATGGCGGGCTGATATTCATTGTTGCCTCGTTTTTCATGCAGCTCTTCTTCCCGACGATCGCGCGCTTCAAGAACCCGGACGCCGCACTGCCGGAAATTGCGCTGTACGTGGGCGGCAAGCTCTTCCAGTCGGTGTTTCTGTGTACCACGTTTGTGAATACGCTCGCTTCAGGCCTGGCCTCACATGCCAGCGTCTCACGCTTATTGTATGTGATGGGGCGTGACAACGTCTTTCCGGAGCGGGTGTTTGGCTACGTGCATCCGAAATGGCGTACTCCGGCCCTGAACGTCATTATGGTAGGGATAGTGGCGCTGTCGGCCCTGTACTTTGACCTCGTGACCGCGACGGCGCTGATCAACTTTGGCGCGCTGGTGGCGTTTACGTTTGTTAATCTCTCGGTGTACAACCATTTCTGGCGGCGTAAGGGGCTGAACAAAACGTGGAAAGATCGGTTCCACTATCTCCTGCTGCCACTCATTGGTGCCGTCACGGTCGGCGTGCTGTGGATAAACCTCGAAGCGACATCCCTGACGCTTGGCCTCATCTGGGCGGCACTGGGGGTCCTTTACCTGACATGGCTGACGCGCCGTTTCCGCAAACCGCCTCCGCAGTTTGAAGCCGCTAAGATAGAGCAGGCCTGGGATTCCTGAATGTAAAAACGGCACCAGTACGCTGGTGCCGTTTATCTGGAGCGCTCGTCTGACCGGACATCAGCCCGCAGGCTTGTTATCTCAGACGTTTATGAAGACTGGCTCCCACCAGCAGCGCCCCACACAGCATCAGCGCGATAAACCCGCCCACGCCGTTCCAGCCGTAGTTGTGCCAGAACACACCGCCCAGTGTCCCGGCGAAGCTGGAGCCAAGATAATAGCTAAACAGATACAAAGAGGATGCCTGGCCTTTGGCACGACGGGCGCGCGGGCCAATCCAGCTGCTGGCGACGGAATGCGCGGCGAAGAAACCGGCAGAGAAGAGCAGCATGCCGGTGAAAATCAGCCACAGGGACGAGAAGAGCGTCAGCAACAGGCCGAGCAACATCACGGCGGTTGAGACCAGCATCACCGGCCCACGGCCATAGCGGGCGGTCATCGCCCCGGCTTTTGGCGAACTCCAGGTCCCGGTCAGATACGCCACGGAGAGCAGGCCGACTACCGCCTGGCTCAGATGCCACGGTGAGAGCATCAGACGATAGCCAATATAGTTAAACAGCGTGACGAATGACCCCATCAGCAGGAAGCCGGTCAGGAACAGTCGCGGCAGCCCTTTATCCCGCCAGTGCAGGCGGAAGTTGATAAACAGCGTTTTGGGACGCAGGGAAGTGGGGCGGAAATGACGTGATTCCGGCAGAATTTTCCAGAACATCAACGCAGAGGCCAGTGCAAAGCAGCCAATCACCGCCAGCGCGATGCGCCAGTTAAAGAAATCCGTAAACACGCCGCTCAGCAGGCGTCCGCTCATGCCGCCGATGGAGTTCCCGCTGATGTACAGCCCCATGGAGAACGCGACAAAGCTCGGGTGGATCTCTTCGCTGAGATAGGTCATCCCGACCGCCGCCACGCCGCTCAGGGATAACCCGATGAGCGCGCGCATCATCAGGATCCCGTGCCAGCTGGTCATCATGGTGGAGAGCAGCGTACAAACCGACGCCAGCATCAGCGCGGTCACCATCACCTGTTTACGCCCAATGGCATCGGAGAGGGGGCCGGTAAAGAGCAGGCCGACAGCTAGCATCCCGGTTGAAATAGAGAGTGAAATACTGCTGCTGGCCGGTGAGACGCCAAACTCATGTGACAGTACGGGAAGGATAGGCTGAACGCAGTAGAGCAGGGCAAAGGTTGCCAGACCGGCTGAGAACAGCGCCAGCGTGACGCGCATAAATTGGGAGGTACCACGTTTAATAAACTGCGCCGGCTGAGAGGCTGCGGGTAAATCATCGATATCGCGTGCCGGTTCGATATCAACGGTAGATGTACGACTCACACATGTTCCTTGCTTAAACATCCCCGTGGTTTCTGGTGACGGGTATGACCACCTCTTCAGGGTAGGAAAATGTAAATATTCTGTCTAATATATTAATAATCTCAAATGATACTTATAAAATATGAATATCGAACTGCGTCATTTACGCTACTTTGTCGCGGTGGCAGAAGAACTCCATTTTGGCCGCGCCGCCGCGCGCCTGAACATTTCGCAGCCGCCGCTCAGCCAGCAAATTCAGATCCTGGAGCAGCAGATTGGCGCGCGTCTTCTCGCCCGCACCAACCGTAGCGTGAGCCTGACGGCGGCAGGCAGACAGTTTCTGGCTGACAGCCGGCAAATTCTGAGCATGGTTGACGACGCCGCCGCCCGCGCAGAGCGGCTCTATCTGGGGGAGACCGGTGAATTGCGCATCGGGTTTACCTCGTCTGCCCCGTTTATCAGCGCCGTCTCGCAAACCCTGTCGTCGTTTCGCCGTGACTTCCCGGACGTGCATATTCAGACGCGCGAAATTAATACCCGGGAACAAATTGCTCCGCTAAATGAAGGGGCGCTGGATTTAGGGCTAATGCGCAACACCCAACTGCCGGACTCGCTGGCGTGGCAGGTGATCCTGCGTGAGCCGCTGATGGCAATGATCCCCCACGATCATCCTTTAGCCTTACAGCCTGCCGTCACGCTGGCAGAGCTGGCGAAAGAGCCGTTTGTCTTTTTCGACCCGCAGGTGGGGACCGGTCTGTATGACGATATTCTTGGCCTGATGCGCCGCTACGATCTCGCCCCGGTGATTACCCAGGAAGTGGGAGAGGCGATGACGATCATTGGTCTGGTCGCCGCCGGGCTGGGGGTCTCTATTCTCCCGGCCTCCTTTAAACGGGTACAATTGCGTGAAATGCGCTGGGTGCCGCTCGCCGAAGACGACGCGGTATCGGAGATGTGGCTGGTGTGGTCCCGGCATCATGAGCAGAGCCACGCGGCACAGCGTTTTAAAAAGCAGCTGATCACCGCCTCTGCCGGGCGCTATTTATAGGGAAAAATGGGCAAAAATGTGCAGTAAATCACATGGCTAAGTAAATATTTGACGACGGCCATGCAAGTGCTTCACCATAGCCCAAAGTTTATTTCGAAGCTCGAAAATAAGGGAGTACGAGGTGGTTGCTGATAGTCAGCCAGGGCATATCGATCAGATTAAGCAGACCAACGCTGGCGCCGTGTATCGCCTGATTGATCAGCTTGGTCCGGTTTCGCGTATCGATTTGTCGCGCCTGGCCCAACTGGCTCCCGCCAGTATTACCAAGATTGTTCGCGAAATGCTGGAAGCCCACCTGGTTCAGGAGACGGAGATTCAGGAGCCGGGTAGCCGGGGCCGTCCGGCGGTCGGTCTGGTGGTGGAGACGGAAGCGTGGCATTATCTGTCGCTGCGCATCAGCCGGGGTGAGATCTTTCTTGCGCTGCGCGATCTCAGCAGCAAGCTGGTGGTGGAAGACCGCCTGGAGCTGCCGCTTAACGCCGAACAACCGCTTCTCGACGCGATTGTCACGCATATCGATCACTTCTTTATTCGTCACCAGCAGAAGCTTGAACGCTTAACGGCCATTGCCATCACCATGCCGGGTATTATTGATACCGAAAATGGCATTGTGCACCGCATGCCGTTTTATGAAGACGTCAAAGAGATGCCGCTGGGTGAGGTCCTGGAAAACCATACCGGCGTGCCGGTCTACATTCAGCATGACATCAGCGCCTGGACCATGGCGGAGGCGCTGTTTGGCGCGTCACGCGGGGCGCGGGATGTCATTCAGGTGGTGATCGACCATAACGTCGGGGCGGGCGTCATCACCGACGGACGCCTGCTGCATGCGGGCAGCAGTAGCCTGGTGGAGATCGGCCACACGCAGGTCGATCCCTACGGGAAACGCTGCTACTGTGGCAACCACGGCTGTCTGGAGACCATTGCCAGTGTGGAAAGCGTGCTGGAGCTGGCGCAGGTGAGGCTCAGCCAGTCCATGAGCTCCTCGCTGCACGGGCAACCCCTGACGGTGGATTCCCTGTGCGCTGCGGCGCGGCAGGGCGATCTGCTGGCTAAGGACATCATTACCGGCGTAGGGAATAACGTCGGGCGCATTCTCGCCATTATGGTGAATCTGTTTAACCCGCAAAAAATCCTGATTGGCTCGCCGCTCAGCCAGGCGGCGGACATTCTCTTTCCGGCGATCTCGGCCTGCATTAATCAGCAGGCGCTTCCCGCCTACAGCAAAAACATTGTGGTGGAAAGCACGCAGTTTTCGAACCAGGGCACCATGGCCGGCGCCGCGCTGGTCAAAGATGCGATGTATAACGGTTCCTTACTGATCCGCCTGCTGCAGGGCTAACTCTTTTCCACAGATGTAAGAAAAATTGCGCTATCTCAAGCCGGGTAGCGCACGCTTCCCGTAGACTTCCCCCACTGAATTATTTACCTGGTTTATATTTTCGAAGCATACCCAAGAGGTGGAATGAGTCATGCTTAAGCGTTTCTTTGTTACTGGTACAGATACCTCTGTCGGCAAGACTGTTGTATCGCGCGCGTTGCTACAGGCGCTGGCAGCAAGCGGTAAACGTGTTGCCGGGTACAAACCGGTTGCAAAAGGCAGTAAAGAGACGCCTGAGGGGCTGCGCAATAAAGATGCCCTGGTTTTACAAAGCGTCTCATCCCTGGAGCTGCCTTATGACGCGGTCAATCCTATTGCCCTGAGCGAAGAGGAGAGCAGCGTGGCGCACAGCGGGCTGATCAATTACACCCTACTGTCGGATGGGCTGGCGAACCTGAGCGAGAAGGTTGATCACGTTGTGGTTGAAGGCACGGGCGGCTGGCGCAGCCTGATGAACGATTTGCGTCCGCTTTCCGAGTGGGTGGTGCAGGAACAACTGCCGGTGGTGATGGTGGTGGGCATTCAGGAAGGGTGTATCAACCACGCGCTGCTCACGGCGCAGGCGATCGCCAATGACGGCCTGCCATTAGTGGGCTGGGTGGCAAACCGCATCAATCCGGGCCTTGCGCACTATGCAGAAATCATCGACGTGCTGAGCAAAAAACTGCCCGGTCCGCTGGTGGGCGAGCTGCCTTATCTGCCGCGCGCCGAGCAGCGCGAACTAGCGCAGTACATCGATCTCTCTGCTCTCGGCAGTGTGCTGGCCGTAGATCGAGTCGTGGCGTAACGTTCGCGAGAGCACGGACGCAACAACGCAGGCAATCAGCAGGCCGGGCAGCAGAAAATACTGCCCGGTCATTTCGCACACCATCAGCGCCGACATAATAGGCGCATGTGTCGTGGCAGCGAGCAACGTCGCCATCCCCGCCAGTCCCAGCAAAATCGCCGTTTCAGAACCCGGCAGCCACAGCGCAAAAAGCTGCGCAAACAGCATTCCTGTCGCCAGCCCGACAAACAGGGTTGGCGTGAAGACCCCGCCTGGCGCACCCGAACCGCTGCTTGCCAGGACCGCCAGCAGCTTACAGATAAACACGCCCGCAATAACGGACAGCAGCGGCGGTGAGAGCAGAAAGGCCTGCACCACGCTATAGCCGTTGCCCCACACTTTGGGCGTCAGAAGCGACAGCAGCCCGACGATCAGCCCCCCGAGCGCCAGCTGCCACGGCGGTGAGAGTTTGAGACGCAGAAACAGCGCATGGCTAACCGTCATCAGCCACATCAGTAGCGGACCGCAGACGCCCGCCAGCAGACCGATTCCGACCATCAACCCATAATCACCCACTGTGAGCGTTTCGCTGAGATGCACATCATACAGCGTGGTGGCACCCGGACTTAACAGACGCGTCGTCAGCAGCGCCACCACGGCCGCAATCACCACCGGGCCAAGCGAGGCCAGCATCAGCGTGCCAAACAGAATTTCGGCAATAAACAGGCTTCCGGCTAACGGTGCGTGGTAGGCGCTGGCCATTCCCGCCGCCGCCCCGCAGGCGATCCATAATTTCCATTCGGACTTTGGCGTAAAGCGCTGCGCAAAAAAGGAGGCGGCGAGGGCAGCGAGGAGGATCATCGCCCCTTCACGCCCGATGGCGCTTCCGCTGGAAACCACCAGCAGAGACGCGAGAGATTTGACCAGGCTGGCACCGTAATCGAACTGCCCGTCACCCGTTTCCAGCGCTTCCATATAATCCGTTGGCGCATGCGGGCGTTGCGCCGTCAGTCGCTGCCATCCCCACAGCAACAATCCGGCTGCCAGGCCGCCAAGAGCAGGTGTGAGCATGCGACGCCAGGGGGACAACGCCGCCGCGGCGTTCACCAGACTGCCGCTGTCGTTACTGAGAAACAGCCACTCCAGCAGATACATGCTGTGGCGAAACACGGCAACGGCCAGCGCGGCCAGTACGCCCGTGACGGTGGCAATCAGAAGCCGGCGAAACATCGCGCGGATATCGGGGTAAGTATGAAGACGTTGCATGGGTCGCGAGTAAACGGGGTCGATGCAATATTGTGGCGGGAACTCAACCAGTATGCAAATGAGCTTTTATATGGTTTCTAAATATTTAAATTATTTATTTATGTTGATGATTTATTTAACTGTTAAATATTAACCAAAAGTGCTGAATAAATCTGATTAACTCGTATTCATAGTAAAATTGCTTTTTTTATTAACGAAAAGGAAAAGGGAATTCTTTATGAGTAATCAATTCACTAATTACCGGAGCGTAACGCGTGGGTTACCGTACCGATAATTTTGGCCGGGGACAGGCGCTTGAGAATGATAAAACGACCACCGGTGCCAGGTGTATTGCGTCTATTACGGACAGCACCGAATTTGGACGCAGAATTCTCAGGGTAGGTGATAAAACCACTCCCTGTCCTAAATGTGGCAGGAAGGGCGTGATTGTATCAGGTGAGGAACGGGTGACATTTCACGGCGTACCGGTCGCCGTTCACGGTTCAAAAGTACATTGTGATTGCCCACCAGGTTCAAATCGGGTAATTGCTCCCGCAGGTCAGTGGCTGGGACGTGGCCGAGACCCGGTTGATGTTGCCAGGGAAGAACACGCCGCCAGGCTGGCAGCAGAAAAGCAGGCTGAAGAAAACCGCAGAGAGGAGGAAAGGGAGCGCAACCGTGTATTTGCAAAATCCTGCCTGCGGGGGGATGGCTGCAATGATGCCGGTGACCAGCGCGAACCCCACACTAATTTTGCCGATATGGCATTTTTCCTGGCCATGCCGACCAGCGACCCGGCAACCGATTCAGACACCCCGCAGCACGCACAGACCGCCAGAAAGAAAAAGCCAGAGGATATCCCCAAACCGAAAAAGCGCAGCGCCCTTTATCGCTGGTGGAACGGCAATCATGAGGAAATGGATTATCAGGCCGCCGTTGCGGCTGCTGCTGCAGCTGCGCGGGTGCAGACGGCCACCGCAGGCGCAAACTTGCTGGAACTCATAAGCGGCAGGGCGCTGACCTATGGCACATGGGCAGTGCGTGGTGCCGTCGGACTGGGTGAGATAGCCACCGCGGGAGCGGGTGCTCCTGTGGCCGGGCTGCTGGTGGGAATGATGCCCGGCAGGCTGAACGACGGCGAACAGGATTTTATCGACCGTATGCGCCTCGCGCAGATGCGTGAAGCCCCAAGCCGTGTTCGCTATACGTGGGAGAACGACAGCAGGGGGAACCCGGTGCCGCGTGGCTGGCACACGCCGCCTGGCCGGGATAATGTGCGCGTCAGAAAAATGGAGTACGACAGCAGGGTGCAGGCGTATACCTTTACTACGGAAGAAGGACCGCGCATCACCATCGTGTGGACGCCTGACCGGACAGACGATAAAAAGCCGTGGAATACTGGCAACCAGGCGCGGCCGGTGCTGCTGAACCCGGTTGTTGTTGACCCGCTGCCCGTTAACACCGGCATAACGGCGACCACCAGCCCGGCACAGGAAGAAAAGCGTTTCGCGGATTACATTCTGATCCTGCCGTTCCCTGACCTGCCGCCGATTTATATCTACCTGAGCAAACCGCCGGTGGAGTTTCTGGAAGTCGAGCTATACAGTGACTTTAAACGCCGTTCGCGGCAGGGGATGTATGAGGCGGATCACATGCCGTCCAGAGCTGCTGTTGATGCATATCTGAGAGCTAATTATCCGTTGCTAGATGATAACGAGATACTTGCGCTGACTGATAAAGTTGCTGCCATCGTGATCCCGAAAGATATGCATCACAAAATAAGCGAGACATATGGTGGACGTAATACGCCTACACAAATCGATCTTGACTCCAGGAACCTCAGGGCAGCAGTGGATCGCAATCTGGATGCCATAAAACCGGCATTGAAAGATCATGGCGCGACCGAAATTCAGATCGAAGCAGCAAGGGTTAAAATGCATAAAATAAATAGTGAAGCGGGGCTGTACAAATGACGGTAAACGTTGAAGCGTTGATAAATAGTCTTGGTAAGTCTTATCAATATATGCTTGATAAGGATTTAATTCCGTATAAGTCTGCCCCGAAGGGATCTTCTGGAACACCGACCATCAACCTTGAAATGGCTCAGGAAGGGATTTTTCTTTCTTTCTGGCGAGAGGGGCGGATTTTGAAATCTGTCACACTCCGAATTCAGCACGAACCTGCGACCAGTTGGACATTTCCCAATAAACTACCTGCACCCTTGCAGGGGTCTATGTCACGCAAATGGGTTAATGAAAATCTTGGAGAGCCGCTACGAAGTGCACCGCCTTACACTGTAATGAATAGGGATTATGGTTGGACAGACCTTTATGAGGAAAAGGATCACGATATTCCTACGAGCATGCAGATTAACTATGACATGGCGGATAGCGTGAGGTCTATAACCTATATGCTAACGTCAGAACTTCGCTGGTAATGCTCTATACAAGCCCCGAAAGGGGCTTTTGTTATGCCCACTTCACCGCCAAAACTACAGGCAGAACCCGGTACCGCACGGCTGGCACACGCCACTCGGCCGGGACACTGTACGCGTAAGAAAAATCGAGTACGACAGCAGGGCGCAGGCGTACACGTTCACCACGGAGGAAGAACCGCGTATCACCATTGTGTGGACGCCTGACAGGACAAACGATAAAAAGCCGTGAAATACCGGCAACCAGGCGCGCCGGTACTGCCGAACCCGGTAATTGTTAACCCGCTGCCGGATGATACCGCCATAACGGCGACCACCAGCCCGGCACCGGAAGAAAAGAGTTTCGCGGATTACATTCTGATCCTGCCGTTCCCTGACCTGCCGCCGATTTATATTTATTTGAGGCACAATTTTGGGCAAGTCACGGGCAAAGGCAAGAAAGTCAGCGGCATATGGCTGTTTGGTGCCAATGTTGGGAACGGATCGCCAGTCCCAAGCCAGATCGCTGACAGGCTGCGTGGTCGGACGTTTGCGAACTGTGACCAATTTCGTAAGGCATTTTGGTTAGAAGTTTCAAAAGACCCAGAGCTATCAAAACAGTTTAGAGGTAGTAACCAAGTCAGATACGCAAAGGAAACTCTCCTTTCACTCGAGATGCGGAGTGTGTTGGTGGAAGGGAGCGCTCTGAAATCCATCACATTGATCCTATAAGTCGAGGTGGGGATGTCTACAACGTTGATAATATGGGCCTAATCACGCCCAAGAGACATATCGAGATTCATTACACATGGAAGAGTTAATAACATGACTGTTCAAAAAACATTGTCAGATTATACAGAGAACGAATTTTTAGATTTAGTTCGTAAAATTTTTAATGCAGAAGGTCCAACTGAAGAAGACGACAATCGCAGGGTCAGAGAATTCAGACGCCTTACCGAGCATCCATCAGGCTCAGATTTGATCTTCTATCCAGAGGATGAGAGAGAGGATAGCCCGGAAGGCATTGTCAAAGAGGTCAAGGAGTGGCGTAAAGCTAATGGTAAACCAGGCTTTAAAGAATCTTGAGCATAAGCCCCGAAAGGGGCTTTTCTGGTATAATTCTCAGCTCTCACTGTGAATATTCAGCGCCCGGCGCGTACGCCCGGAACTGAGGTATTCCGCAATATAGTCCTGCGAAATCTCACCGTTATAGCGACCCTCTTCATCCACAATCGGCATCCAGCTGGTGTTGCTTTCATACAGGCGAGAGAGCACCACGCGCAGGTTATCTTCCGCTTTGCCGGTCATGCGGAACGGATGCAGGATATCGGCACAGGTGCCGCTGGCGTTGCGCGCTTCCCGGCGTTTCACAAAGCCCAGCGGTTTACCATGTTCGTCCACCACGGTGATGGCGCGGATATCGTGATCATCCATGGTGGCAAAGGCCTCAGGAAGCGGGGTAGAGCCACGTACCGTGATAGTAGGCTGCTGGTCGGTGACGTCGCCCGCCGATACCAGCAGCAGGCGCTTCAGGGTGCGGTCCTGACCCACAAACGAGCCGACAAACTCGTTCGCAGGCTTCGCCAGCAGCTCGTCCGGGCTGGCGCACTGGACAATTTTCCCCTGACGGAAAACGGCGATACGGTCGCCCAGCTTCAGGGCTTCATCGATATCGTGGCTGACCAGCATCACGGTTTTCTTCAGCTTGCGCTGCATCTCCAGAAACTGGTTCTGGATCACTTCACGGTTGATGGGGTCCACCGCGCCGAAGGGCTCATCCATCAGCAGCACCGGCGGATCAGCCGCCAGCGCGCGGATCACGCCGATACGCTGCTGCTGGCCGCCGGACATCTCGCGCGGATAGCGGTTGAGAAACTTACGCGGATCCAGCGCCACCATGTCCATCAGCTCTTCGGCACGGGTTTTACACCGGGCTTTATCCCACCCCAGCATGCGCGGCACCACGGTAATGTTCTCTTCGATGGTCATGTTCGGGAACAGGCCAATCTGCTGGATCACATAGCCGATGTTGCGGCGCAGCGTCACCGTATCCATCCCGCTGGTGTCTTCACCGTTAATCAGGATCGTGCCGCTGCTCGGTGTAATCAGGCGGTTGATCATCTTCAGGGTGGTGGTTTTCCCGCAGCCGGACGGGCCGAGCAGGACGCACATTTCCCCTTCGGGCACGTTCAGGTTGACGTTGTCCACGGCCTTAACGGTCTGGCCGTGCTTCTGTGAAAAGTGTTTGCTGAGGTTTTCCAGTTTTATCATTATCGAATCCCCTTCGGAGTCAGTACCACCTGCAGACGGTGCAGCAGCCAGTCGAGCACAATCGCTAAAAGACAAATCATCAGCGCCCCCGCAATCAGCATGCGGATATCGCTCCCGCCAATACCGTTAAGCAGCAGCAGGCCCAGGCCGCCCGCGCCAATCACGGCGGCAATCGCCATTACGCCGATATTCATTACCACGGCGGTACGGATGCCACCGAAAATCACCGGCAGCGCCATGGGGATTTCAACCCAGCGCAGCCGCTGCCAGAAAGTCATGCCGATGCCGCGTCCGGCCTCACGCAGACCCGGTGGCAGGCTGTCCAGCGCGGTATGGGTGTTGCGTACAATCGGCAGCAGCGAGTAGAGAAACACCGCGGTAATGGCGGGCAGGGCGCCAATGCCCTGACCGATCAGCGAAAACAGCGGGATCATCAGGCCAAACAGGGCGATGGACGGAATGGTCAGCACGATGGTCGCAATCCCCAGCACCGGTGTCGCCAGCCATTTGTGACGGACAATTAAAATGCCGAGCGGAACGCCGATAATGATGGCCAGGCCCACCGCCAGCGCCACCAGCCACAGATGCTGCAGCGTCAGGGTTAACAGGTAATCCCAGTTATCCAGAATGTAGTGAATCGTCTCCATAGCGCCTCCTACAACAGCTTTTTGCTACGCAGGAAATCACGGGCGACCTGCTGCGGTGACTGATGATCGATATCCACCTTCTTGTTCAGCTCGGTGATAACGTCGTTGTTGAGCTGGGCGGAGAGGGTGTTTAGCGCCTCTTCCAGCCCCGGGTTCGCCTCCAGCGTGTCTTTACGTACCACCGGGGTGACGGCATAGCTCGGGAAGAAACCTTTATCATCTTCCAGCACTTTGAGGTCGAAACCTTTCACGCGGCCGTCGGTGGTGTAGATCAGCCCGGCATCAACAAAACCGTCGCGCACCGCGTTATACACCAGACCGGGATCCATCTGGCGGATCTGCGGACGGTCCAGCGCCATGTTGTAGGCCTTCTGCAGCGGCTTCATCCCATCGCTGCGCCCGGCAAACTCAAGATCCAGTCCCAGGAGCCAGTTCTTGTCCGGGTTGGTTTTACGGACCTGCTCAATCTTCGCCACCATCTCAGACATGGTGTTGATATGTTCCGCTTCAGCGCGTTTACGCTGCATGGCGAAGGCATAGGTGTTGTTCATATCGGCCGGTTTGAGCCAGACCAGACCGTGCTTCGCGTCCAGACGCTTAACCGTCTCGTAAGATTCCTGCGGCGACATGCGCTTGTTGATGTGATTAAAGATGATTAACGACGTACCGGTGTACTCCCAGGTCATATCAATCTGTTTGTTGATCATCGCGTTACGGGAGATAACGGTCGCAATATTGGTTTGCGGCTGCACCTGGAACCCTTTCTTTTGCAGGTACTGCACGGTCAGGGCCGAGAGAATATGCTGCTCGGTAAAACTTTTGGTCGCCAGAATCAGCGGGGCGGCTATCGCCTGGCTGGTGAAGAGCGCCGCGGCACACATCGCCGTCAGGCTGGATATCAGTCTCATGAAAGCTCCTTGTTATTGTTATCGAGCGAGATGGGGACTCATCACGCGACCCAGCGCAGCCAGCAGGGTGTCGAGGATCAGGGCAAACAGCGCGGTGGCCGCCGCGCCCAGGATCAGCGTCGGGAAGTCGTTCAGGTAGATGCCGGGGAAAATCAGCTCGCCGTAGCTGCTGGCGCCAATCAGGAAGGCCAGCGGAGCTGTACCCACATTAATGGCAGTGGCGATGCGGATGCCCGAGAGCATCACCGGCCAGGCGTTAGGTAACTCCACCTGGCGCAGACGCTGCCATTTGGTCATTCCAATCCCGTTCGCCGCTTCCAGTAATGACGACGGCACCGAGCACAGCCCGGCGTAGGTATTGCGCACAATCGGCAGCAGCGAGGCAAGAAACAGGGCGATGATGGCTGGCGTATCGCCAATGCCAATCACCACCATCGCCAGCGCCAGAACGGCCAGCGGCGGCAGGGTGTTGCCGACGTTGAAGATTTGCATCACGTATTCGGCTACCCCACGCGCCGCCGGGCGGCTGAGCAGGATACCCGCCGGAATGCCAACCAGCAGTGCGAAGAACATCGAGGAAAATACGAGGATTAAATGCTGTTGCCCGAGGTAGATCAGGTCAACCTGACGCGCCTTGATCGTCTCCAGCCCAATGCCCCAGGTGAGGAGGGCCAGAACCACGATTATGGCGCCGACAAACAGCAGCGAGCGTTTGAGTAATGGATGCATTGCGGTGTGTCTCCCTGTGCGCATGCGTTATCGCAACCAGCGGTTGCCTGTTGTTATGCCATGTTTCGGCAGGGGTAGTTGACCTATAGCAAGCGTTTGGGAAGGGTTCCAGCGAAGGGGGGAAATCAGTAACCCTATGAAATTAGTGACAACCTTGATTAAGCCTTATGAGGTAAGGGCTGGCTGAGTGAGGGCAGAATAGTCCTAAAGCGACGTTATGAAAGTGACGGTGTCACAACTGTCGCGACATTCTGCCCTCTGCGTTTTGACTATCGGCCGAGGGCTGCGCGAAATTTGCGCACGCGCACCGCGATGGTAATCATGGAACAAACGGATACCAGCGCCAGTATTACACCCAGCGCCAGCATGGCATTAAAGCCTATCCACCGGAACAGGAGTAACCCCGCGATACCGCCGGTAATAAACGAGAACAGGGTGGTTAAGTGGGTTTTAAGCTGGCTTTTCTGCGCCGCCGTGTCTTTGGAGTAGTCCCGGCGCAGCATCGCCACCACCACCGAGGCCAGCGATATCCCCGCGTCCGTCAGCGTGCCGGTGATGTGTGTCGATCTCACCCGGCCGCTGGAGAGCTGGGTGGAGGTGGAATTATGGATCCCCATCAGACCACAGAGAAAGATAATAATTGTGCGGTTGCTGGTGAGGGCATGGAAATACATTTCGTATACCGAAATACCGGTCAGTAATAACCCCTCGACAAACAGGATCTGGCAAAAAACCAGCCGGATATTATGGATAATGCCCCAGATAACAATAATGCGCGCAAGAATGGCACCGGTGACAAACGCCAGAATAATGGAGCCAAAGAAAATAATATCGTTCAGATCGGTGGAAGAGACTTCGCTGGATAATTGTGAGGTATTGCCGGTCATGTGAGAGGGGAAAAAGCCAAATGCCCCAAGGGCGATGGCGTTGAGCAAGCCAGCGGATGTCGCCAGCCAGAGGGCTAACCGGCGATCCTCCTGATGCGTTCGTTCTTTTTTGAGTTTAATCAGCAAGAATACCTCCGGGGTGAGCTTTGCCTGAAACGTCAGGCTAGCAAAGCGATACAACGGACAGTCCAGGATATGGCTTAATTATTATTCCCTCTGACGATATGCAGGGTTTTGTAATTAAATAAAATATCCTTGCTGAATATAGGGCCGTGGGGAATTCAGACCATGCCGTTATTTCCGTGTCGCAAAAATGCCGGGCGCTGATTAAGACGTTCAAACCAGGCATCAATGGCAGGCACAGCGGGTTTGTCAAAAGGCGTCATCTTCCAGCGGTTCACCGACAGCCCCAGCACCACATCTGCAAGCGTAAACGTTTCGCCCGCAGTAAAGGCGCCGGTGCGCTGCAACTGCTGCTCCAGAATGCCGATACAGTGGTTCCACTCTTTTATCCCGGCGGCAATCCGCGCGGGATCGTTATAGTCCGGGTTATTGCGCCCCAGCGCCGGAAAGACATAGCGCCAGGCGTTGTTGAATTCGGTTGCCTGCCAGTCCATCCAGCGCTCGACGTTAGCGCAGGTCTGCGGCTGCGACGGCAGCAGGTCATCGCGTCCGGCTTTGCGCACCAGATAGCGGCAGATTGAATTCGATTCCCACAGCACAAAATCGCCGTCGATCAGCACCGGCACCATGGCGTTGGGGTTCAGGGCGCGGAAGGCGTCCGTTTCCGTCGGGGCAAATCCGCTGCCGTAATCTTCCTGCTGGTACGCAATTCCGGCTTCTTCGCAGGTCCAGAGGACTTTACGGACGTTGATGGAGGTGGTTTTGCCAAGGATGTTAATCATGCTGTCGCGCCTCTTCACAGTGATTGTGGGTTCAAAAACAATACACCAGCGCCACAGAAAAGCGGCAATTAATCCTCTGCGGCGTTATCTGTTCAGACGTGCGAGCCGCCATGTCACCCCAGCCGCACTGAGAAGCAGCAGGCCGCTCATGAGAAAGGTGCTCTGCCAGCCCAAATAGTCAAACATCATGCCTCCGGTAGTTGATCCCAGCGCAATGGCCAGCTGGATCACCGCAACCATTAACCCACCGCCAGCCTCTGCATCTTCCGGAAGCGTACGGGCGATCCACGTCCACCACCCGGCAGGTGCCGCCGTCGCCAGCATTCCCCAGAGCCCTAACAGCGCGGCAACGGCCCATACGATGTGCCCGGTCAGAATCAACCCGCCCGCAATGGTGGCCATCAGCAGGGGAATGGCCATTAACGTCAGGTAAAATGACGCGTTGAGCGCCATGGCAATCACGAGCGTACCAACAAAACCTGAAACGCCGATGGTTAACAATATCAACGACAACCCGGAGTCGCTAACGTGGGTAACGGTTTCAAGGAACGGACGCACATAGGTAAATAACGCAAACTGACCCATAAAGAACAGGCCGCAGGCAAGCATGCCTGCAACAACGGCCGTCTGACGAAACAATCGAAAGACCGTCCCATGCGACGTTGCCCGGTCATTCCCCTTCATATCAGGCAGGCTATAGCATTGCCAAATGAACGCGACTATTGCCACGGGCACCAGACACAGGAAGGCGCCACGCCAGCCAATGGTCGCGCCGAGATAACTGCCAAGTGGGGCGGCAACCACCGTCGCCAGCGCGTTGCCCCCGTTGAAAATAGCCAGTGCGCGCGACACCTGATGTTGTGGCACCAGGCGAATAGCCGTTGCCGCAGACATGGACCAGAATCCGCCGATGGCAATACCGATCAGGGCGCGGCCGGTTATATAGACCGGATAGTTCGGTGCAAAGGCAATAATCGTTCCCGACAAGGCCATCAGTAGCGTCATTCCCAGCAGGAGATATTTTCTGTTCATGCTGCCAGCCAGTTGAGAAAGCGTCAGGCTGGTCAGGACGGCCAGTGCGCCGGAGACAGCAATCCCCTGGCCCGCCAGCCCCTCGGTGACATCTAAATCTCGGGCGAGCGGGGTAAGCAGGCTAACGGGCATAAATTCAGAGGCGATCAAAACAAATACGCACAGGGTCAGGGCAAAAATGCCGCCCCAGTACGTATGTTCACGGTTCGACTGCGTGGTTTGGCTTAGTGCGGACATAGTCAGATTTCATCAAGGCAAAGAAGAGGGCCACCCGTTTGGATCGGGTGGCGTATGCTCGTCATGCTTCAGGCCAATGCGTATGCGGCCTGCATGATCCTGGGCAGAACGGCTTATTTCAGGCTGGTTTTGAAGAATCGCTCAAACTGTGCAAACGGGATCTTACCTGCGGCGTTGTCGTAAAGATCGACATGGTTTGCGCCCGGGACAATAACCAGCTCTTTCTGTTTGCTGCCAACGGTTTTAAACGCGTCCTCGGCAAAATAGCGGGAGTGCGCTTTTTCACCCGTCACGATAAGCGTCGGGATGCTGATCTCCCCTGCGTAGCTTAACAGCGGCATGTTCATAAAAGACAACGGCATGGTAGCCGTCCATGCGCCGGTGGAGTTGACGGAGCGTGCATGGAATCCGCGCGGCATCCGGTAGTAGTCATAAAACTCCTTCAGAACCGGATTCGGGTTGGCGGGTAATGCTTCTGGCAGAATACGCTCAGCCGCCGTTACGTTGCCGTTTTCATCAACATAGATATCATGGCCGCCGTGCGCGAAGGTGCCGTTTTCGGCATCTTTCCAGCGCTGCTCGTTCAGATACTGCAGTACGGCACGACGATCGGCCGTGGAATAGCGATCTTTCCCGTCGCCAACGCCGTGGCCCATGGCACGGCTCATGTCATACATCACGCTGGTGGCGACTGCTTTTACGCGGGTATCCATTGCTGCCGCGTTCAGTGCCATGCCGCCCCAGCCACAAATACCCAGAATGCCGATACGGTTTCGATCAACCTCTTGCTGCAGGCCCAGGAAATCGACCGCAGCGCTGAAGTCTTCGGTGTTGATGTCCGGCGAGGCCACGTTGCGTGGCTGGCCGCCGCTTTCGCCAGTGTAAGACGGGTCGAACGCCAGCGTGACAAACCCTTGCTCGGCCATCGTCTGCGCATAGAGCCCGCTGGATTGCTCCTTGACCGCGCCAAACGGTCCGCTAACGGCAATCGCCGCCAGCTTGCGGTCCCCACGGTTTTTAGGCAGATAAAGATCTCCCACCAGGGTAATGCCGTATCGGTTCTGGAACGTCACCTTACGATGGTCAACCTTATCACTTTTGGCGAAGGTTTTATCCCAGGTGGTCACCATCGAAATGGGCGCGTTTGGGTTAGTCGTTTCTGCATAACTCATTGTTGTCACTCCACTTAAAGATGCACACAGCAGCATCGCCACTGACAGTTTTTGGGTGAATGTTTTCATTAGAGATCCCGTGCGTTGTTGTGATAAGGGGAGTATAGGGAGCAGAAATCGTGCTGATTAGAGGGTGAAAATTGCTAAGATTAATACCAATTTGTTATGAATCAGAGAGCAGGCGCGATGGCGAAACGGGAAAACTACAACGAGCTGTACTTGTTTATGCAGGTGGTACGCGAGGGAAGCTTCACGGCAGCCGCGCAGCGACTCGGACTGGCACAATCCGGGATCAGCCGCTCGGTACGTGAGCTGGAGGCGCGGTTGGGCGTTCAGCTTCTGGTGCGTACCACACGAAAATTGTCACTTACCCACGCCGGGGAGCAGCTTTATCAAACCACGGAGTCAGCATTCGATACGCTTGATACCGGGCTGGCCACCCTGGCCCATTACCGCCAGACGCCGTCCGGTACGGTGCGCATCAATGCCAGCCAGCACGCTATCGATAAATGCCTGCTGCCAAAGCTCGCCATCTTCAAGCAGCGTTACCCGGATATCCGCCTTGAACTGATGAATGAAAGCCGCTTCGTTGACATCATTGCCGAGCGGTTTGATGCGGGCGTCAGGCTGGGGCCTGAGGTCGGGCAGGGGATGATTGCGGTACGCATCACGCCTGACATGGAAATGGGCGTGGTTGCGGCACCAGAGCACTTCCGCCGCTATGGTTTTCCGCAAACACCTGAGGATTTGGTGAGGCACCCCTGCATTGCGTATCAGTTTGCCGACGGTAATCTTTATCACTGGGAACTGGTTCAGGACGGCAAGAAAATCTTTCACCGGCCAGAAGGACAATGGGCGCTATCGGACAGTTACATGGAAGCGGAAGCTGCCCGGCTGGGCCTGGGGCTAGCCTATATTCCGGTGGAGCTCGTGGCGGACGATCTGGAACGCGGAACGCTTATCCGGGTCTTGCAACGCTACAGCCTGCGGATGGACGGGTTGTTTCTCTATTATCCGCATCGCAATGTGTCGCCAGCCCTGAGAGCAGTGATCGATACGCTGAAAATGTAGGCTGGAAGACCAGCTTTCTGGAAGGAGCCTCGCAAACCTAAAAGTAACCCGGTGAAAATGAGGGTTAATGCTTTTATTCCGGTTATCGGGGTCGTAAAGTGACGGCGTTGCGGCACATCCGCAATCGGGTGTAGGAACCCGTATTCCATATAGCGATATTTAGTATGTCGTGGCAGCGTTTATCCCGTTACAATCTCGGTGGCGCTGGCGGAGCAGCCGTAAGGCTGGCCGTTTTCTATGTGGGCGGTATTCCTACCTCCGTCAGTGCTACCCCCGAGCGTAGGAACTCACAAGGTAGTGAATAAAATTACATGTAGAGGATGCCCTAATATGGCGACTATCCAGACCCTGATTTTCCCGCAATCTGACGAAAACATTATTCAGCAGCTTATTACCCGACCCCTTCCGGTTGACGCCGACCTCTTTGACGTGGCGGACAACTGCGCCGCGCTGGTGACCGTGCTGGTCGAAAGCGATGATAGCGTCATTAGCTCTGCACTCTGCGAGCGCCTGCTGCAAGCGCTTCATCGACTGCGTGAACTCTGCGATGCCGATCTCCCGCCGAACCTTATTGAACAATTGATTGTGGGAGAGAAAATGACCTCCTGCGTGCCGGACTGCTGGCACGACACGGCTACCCAGATTGACTATGCGCTGGCACTTACCCAGGCCGTTAAAGGGGGGACATTGCCCGCGAACGTTGCGAAAGAGCTTACGGGGCTGCTGCACGATATGATCTGGCTGCTGGCAGAGTTTGTGAAGGAGCCGCGAATTGTGGCGCACTGAGTGCGGGCAGGCTGGTTAGCTGCTTAGAGGGTGGTGTGAGAAAGGGGCTATGGTGAGCCCCTTTGAGGTTTTTGAGGGTTGTGTTGAGGTTGCTTTTGCGATTGGGGCTGGGAAATGGCTGCTATGAGCGAGAAGCGGACATTTACATATTTGTTCCTGTGGCCAAATTTAGTGCACTACTACAGTATCGATTGACACCTATCCTTTAAACTTGGTCGGCCTATGCATAAACAATCGATTTTTTTGAAGTCAAGGTTAGGGCAGCTCTTCCCGCTTAACCAATGGAACGCTGTAATCAGGTCGAATACTCTTTGAACCCGGCATAGCTCGCATCTCTTGCGGGAAATGCCAGATATTAAAATCCTTATTCGGGAATGTATCGTAATGGAAAAAATCCCAGCCAAGCAGAGCAGCCATACGTTCAAAGGCAAGCTCCTTAGCCACTGATAGTTCTAGCCGAGGATTAAGGTACTTCAAGTACCCAGAGTTCACAGCTCCGGTCAGAATGTCGACAACCTGTAATCCAAGATGATGCTTAGAGTCGTGCATCGTTACAGACTTAACCAGCTTCTTCATCCCTGCCCTGGCCAGCATATTGTTAGCAACAATACCTGTCACTTCATCGTTCTTTTTGTATTTATCAATCTTCTGGTCGATGATCACCTCAACGTCGCTCTTAATCTGCTTAGCAACGTTCTTAACAAGCATTGTGTACGTCTGGTAAAAAGCCAACTCCCTGTCCGTCTGCCAGTTGTTGTAAATGTTCTTAACTACAACAATTGAGTGGAAGCAACACGAGTTCTTGAGCACCATAGCCAGCAGCTCAATGCAGATGTTTGCCTGCCCTGCACTATTCTTAATCTTGGACCACTTCAACTCACCGACAATCTCGTACTTATCTTTTAATTTCTGGACGCGCTCATTGAAGATGTGCAACGTATCTTTACGCACACACAGCAAACCAATGCCATAACAGCGGTCACTCCCTGTCGTACCACTCTCATCACCAAAAGCCACGTATTCCATACAAATACCCGCATAAAATTGAATGGGTATTTTATGCTCAACCCAAGCGACAGACAATGTTTGTCGGCCTACTCAAGAGCTTTTAGGTATCTAGTGTATCCATATGCTTGCATAATCTACTCACGGCACTTGACGGGCAGGGCGAAGGTCTTATATGAGCGAAGAACGGGCATTGAAAATCGTTCTGCAGTAGCTGAAAAAATTCTAACGTAGCCATGTGTTAGTCGTCAGGGAGCCGTTCAACCTTAATGGGTGCCTTTTTATTTAATGATTTAAACTCAAATAGGTCAGATATACTGCTATCAGGCTTGCGACTGCCGCAATTGTTGCAACAATCATACTAATAAGCGGAATATATAAAGCTGAATATCTTATAAATTTATTTTTGGGTTCTAGATATTGAATAAAGTACATCTTTGCTTTAAGCCATCTGACTACCCATCTATCTTTAAATGTCTTTCTATAAAGAACACCTGAGTACCTTTGGTAGTGGATGAAGTTTTTAACACTTTTCTCAATACGTTTACTTGTGATATTTTTTGCATCATAAGTTTGGTAAAGAATAAGATAACTATGAACTGCGACAGAGTCTTCAGTTTTAGGAGGTTCAACAAGAATATGAATATGACCAACAGCACTATATGTAATGGATAACACCCCACCAGATTGCATATGGTGATTAAAAGTTATTTTATCTGTTTCTATGACCTGCCGCATATTTCCAGTAAGTTTAGAATTAAATTGCAAACTCAACGAATCAAAACCAAATCCATCTGGTTCATCTTGCTGGTCATAAACACTTACCTCTATACCATTTTTATTCAATTTTTCAGCTATACCTATAAGGCTAGCTTTGATAGATGGTTTGAAGTGCTTCCAATTGACTTTTGAAATTAATATCCTTAAAGCATCCCTTTCAAACTCTTTACTATATTGTTTTATCCATTTCATTTTATAAACCCTACAAGATATTTCCATTATGATAACCTTTGGAGTTAACAAAGGAAATAGCCTCATAAACCAATATAGCTTAAAGTAGTGTTTGTACTCTTGATAGTGGTACAGAACGATACAGATAATCCTTGACTGGCTCCCCGTTGATTAATACACCGTGATGTTAGCCATGTCCGCTGTTGGCACAAAGCGGACAAGTGCTTGACATAGCTGGTCCGTCAGGAGCTAAGATCAACCTTCACGCATGATAAAGCCGACATTGAGCGCATATGGCTTCATCCTCTAACCAGATTCACTCGGGTAAAATCGGATTCTGACAAGGCTTTTACTATTGCCCCTGATCATCCCGCACGTAAAATAATCAGACATTTATGGAAAGGGATGCATTATGGATATTGCGCTGCTAAACAGGGGCTGGAACAGAACATGGTCAGATACGATGGTGAATCTGGAACCCCGAAAGCTGGTCGAAACAGCAAATC
Source organism: Enterobacter cloacae complex sp. R_G8 (assembly GCF_024599795.1). Lineage (NCBI taxonomy): Bacteria > Pseudomonadati > Pseudomonadota > Gammaproteobacteria > Enterobacterales > Enterobacteriaceae > Enterobacter > Enterobacter cloacae complex sp. R_G8. The sequence goes on along the minus strand of NZ_CP102246.1, from coordinate 2,941,440 downwards.
GGTTGCCTGCATTTTATTTGCAAGATGGTCTGACGCGTATCAAGTTTGACGAGGAGATAAAACAGGTCGCAGAAAAAGAACAAGACGGATACGATGAGCCGTCCAAAACTAACCATGAAAATTGTAGGTTATGGACTTAAGGCCAAAGTTATTTTTGATCTGCTTTCCACTGAAGCATCCAACCATTAACCTCTGTATTTTCTCCAGAACCGCCAGGATTTGTAAGACAGGACTGGCGGCTGAATAAATACAACGATGATGATAGCGATGAGTATTGATATTCCACCACCCACAACGGTTTCTTTCGCAGCAAACAACATAAGAAGGATAAAAACCATCAGGCAAGATGATGTTATCCATAAAACAACCCTGAATCGATTAGCCAGATCCTGAATCGCTCCCCCTAATGTTCCACCATAGCTTTCAATGTTGTTCTTAATCTTCTGCAAGTCAGATCGCGTAAAGCCAGCGCTCAACAAAGCCTCTTCAGTAACATCCATATTGTCCTCTCAGCAAATCTTAACTGGCGATGCTGCCCGCAATCATACTGATGAACTGTGGTGCATTCCAGCCAGTATGAACGGTTTCTGTGATTCTGAAGCAAACCACCGTTTTCCGAAACGCCTTGCAAATTTTGCTGTGGATATCATTAACGCCCTGATCATCAGCCCTGTTTTGTAACGGATGAAGGTATTTCCCTTAAGCACTTAAACATGTTTCGCCGATTTAGCATCGTTTCCGATGCATGTTATTGGTTACACTGCGCGATCGTGGTTGAGGAAACGGGGCAGGCCACCATCAACATGCTTTACCGCAAAAACAAATGTCACGGCAAAGCAACAGGCATAATGACAGTCTCAGATTTAGACGACCTCTTTATGTCGTCAGCGAACGCGGACTGCCGAGATAAAGCCGCTGCTGTTTCCAGTATTCGATACCGCCTAAAATACTGTCCGCCCTGATCCAGGCTCTGGCAATCAGGATGTGTAAATGCGGTGCATTCAAAGCGCTAACCATCTGTGAGCTGTCGTTTAACAGTTGCACGATATACGTCACCGCATAGTCTCCTGAATCAACATATCCATCCCTTCGCTGTCTTTCCTTAAATACACTTTCGCTGCCCTTAGGCCAACGACGCCGCAGAGCGGAAAGGAGGGTATTGACGTAATTAATATTCGCCAGCACCAGGTCGGCAATGCGATCTTCTTCACGCGCAGTGCTGCGTTCAATCAGATAAAAACCTGGGATTGCAGGGCCGTAAGGGGTAAAAAAACTCGGTGGACTGCTCTCGCGATAGAGTAAATTCCAGACATCGCCAAAGGAAAAAGCCTCTTCATCGTAAAACAGCGTGCCCAGACGAATGGACTGCATTTGCATCCTTCCATGCAGATACAGCGGCAATTTATTGTTCTCAAGCTTCATGAAATACCGACGGAATACGCTACATCCCTTTTCGCCCAGACGTCGAAGCGGTTTACTTTGCCAGAGTCGCCATTGTTGCCTCCGCTCGTGGATATCAAGCAGGCAGGCAAACGCGTCTATTTGCTCATCAAATGAGAGTCTGCGTGAGCTTTTTAACCACCGCGCAAGATAAAAGAGAAGCGCTTTTACAGGTTTTCCTTCAGCACGGATCAGGGCGGTGCCGTTCACTTTTCTGTTTTTTTCGTGCGATGATTTTAGATAGTTTTGTAACCATAACGCCCCGGCAATAAACCCACGGGAGTAGTAAATCTCTGCTTCGAAAGGCACCAACATATCGTCGTCTTCCAGTTGGCGTTTCAAATAACGGAGCTGTTCCTCGGCTAGTTGGCCAAGACCGATAGAGCTGGCCAGACGAGTGCCGGTAAGGTACTTTTCTTTCTTGGTAGGGGAGTAATAATCTGCCAGGGCCGTACGCCACCAGTCGCCATTCTCTTCGGTATCTTTAACCGTTTTTCGAGGGATCCCCAGCAGGGATGACAGTAATGCTAACGTGGGTCCGTGCTGAATCTTCATACCGCCGAAAGCGCCTTGCCAGTAGACTCTCGGCTCGCGATTTTCATGTTCTTTGAGTCGCCAGAACTCTTCTTCAACGCTGGGGCGATGGTCAATCCAGACTAATCGCGTCGAGCGCTTCCCATTCCAGCGATCGCGGATCCAGTGATTAATGTCGAAATGGTCGGTACCACTGTAGCCTGCGACAACCATTAAATCGGCCTGATTTGTTACCTGTTCGAGAAGTTTTTTGAAGGCTTCGGGTAGCCCGTGCTCCAGGTCGGCAAGTGTTGCGCCAAGTCCTGAACAGCCGTGTTCAATTGTGCCGTGCACTTTGATGATACCCCAGTCTTCACCGTATTCCCGGTGCAGGATGTCCAGTGTTTTGGTCTCGGGGTCAATCACATGCACAGGGATCTGATGACAACCAGCCTGCTCGATACAGTCATCAAAATTAGGGGTAATACACCATCCACGGTGCTTAATCAGGTAATCGGCAATCAGGTAATGATTCGCATTTGGGGGACGTTGGGAAAAGATACGCAGCAGTTCCCGGGCGGCACCGCTACGCTCGACGCCTTCAATGGTTGAAGGTTCAAACGCTTTATCAAGAACATGCTCCAGACGTGGCAGGCTTCGCCCCATCCACTGCTCACATTGACCAAATACCGTTTTAATTTCGTCAGCCGCGTTGCTGTCAAGCAAGTGGTCAAGCAGGGCTTCCGTGAGTTCGTATCCTCCCGGGAGTCGCGAAGGGGAATCAATGGAGATCCCCGCGCCAACCATCAACACAACTTTGCCAGGACAGGGGCGTTCGGGAGTGAAACCCTTCCAGCCAAACCACCAGTCGTCCATCTCCATCGTTTTTCCTTCGTCCACGCAGAAATATTATTAATGCATTAATTTCTCAGGCAATTCAAATCGTCAGTCCGCAATGTCTGCCCAGCGGGCTAAGCAGGCATGCCTGGAGATTCATGTTAAATCTGATTAGAAAGGAGAATTGACTGGTAAATTTATACTGTACCTGATGCCGGAGTACCCTGATGAAAGACCAGTTTCCATTCACCATCATCATTACACTCCCAGCACGAGGAGCGAAGAGCGATTCGACTGCCATCGGGATTAAATGTCCTGTAATACAAGAGTGCAAATCGCTCGCTTTGACGGAATATCTCGAAGTCGCAACTCAAAATAACGGTGACATTTAATTCGCTGGTGAGAGACTCAATAGTTTCAGCGCGTTCAATCACCACGCCAGAACGGGTGATTTCTTTGAAGTCGGGGTGAAGAATATGCTCGAGCCATGCACGATCACTTCGCCTTGTGCCATGAAGGGAACATTCGAGCGATTTGAGCTTTTCCAGGAGTTTCATCGTTGCTCTCGTCACGTTGTTTATTTCACACTCATGACAATACCCGCGTTATGGCAAAAAGTCTGCCTCTGCTCCTGGTCAGGCAATCTGCGAAGGAAATAAAGACCAGAAACCATGCCACTATTTTTAGCTATCCCCCAAAACGCCCCACCGCAGTGCACACCCCCCAAACCCGCTCCCCAAAACAGTGAAACCCAACCCATAGCAATCCCCAACCCCCTAAAAAACAAAGCAAAACCATCCTGGCACACCCCTTGCTTTATTAACCGTGAAAGGGCAGCACACCACAATTTGAACAATAGCTGGCTAGGGTTCCGGTTCACCACGGTGAATGGCTGGTCCAAGAGCTGGCGACCTCTGAGAGGTTACACGGCGGGACAAAAGCCCGGGAGACAGCAGCACCAGACGGTGTCGCGCTGCCCCCTAATTTTGTGCCACTCAGAGGTCAAGCATGAAAAAAACGCCATTACTCCGCTCTCTTGTACTGTCGCTGGCAATGCTGGTCAGTCTCCCCACGTTCGCTGCTGTGAAAAAAGAGTTCAACGTCTGCTGGACCATCTACGCCGGGTGGATGCCCTGGGGCACCATCAGCAGTAGCAAAATCATCGATAAATGGGCCAGCAAATACGGCATCAAAATCAATGTCGTGCAGCTCAACGACTATATCGAATCCATCAACCAGTACACCGCAGGGCAGTTTGACGGCTGCACCATGACCAACATGGATGCGCTGACCATACCGGCCGCGGGCGGGGTGGACACCACGGCGCTGATCCTCGGTAGCTACTCGGAAGGTAACGATGGAGTAGTGATGAAAGGTAAGGGCAAAACCCTGAAAGATCTGAAAGGGATGAAGGTCTACCTGCCTGAGCTCTCTGTCTCTCACTATCTGCTGGTGCGCGGTCTGGAAAAAGCCGGGCTGGCGGAGAAAGACGTCACCGTGGTGAATACCTCGGACGCAGATATCGTCTCTGCGTTCGGGACCGCCAGCGTGCAGGCTGCGGTGGCGTGGAACCCGCAGCTTTCCGTCATCAAAGGCACGCCAAACACCACCGAAGTGTTCAGCTCCTCGCAGGTACCGGGTGAGCTTATCGACATGATGGTGGTCAACACCGGGACCCTGAAAGATAACCCGGCGTTGGGCAAAGCGCTCACTGGCGCATGGTACGAGATGATGGGGCTGATGAAAGCGCAGGATGCCAGCGCCCTGAATTCGATGGCCGCCGCCTCCGGGACCGATCTCGCCGGGTATCAGGCGCAGCTCAAAACCACCCATCTGTTCTATACCCCGCAGGATAACATGGCGTTTGTCACGTCACCGGATCTGGCGAAAACCATGCAGCGCGTGGCGTCGTTCTCCTTCGACAAAGGGTTGCTGGGCGAGGGCGCGCAGAGCGCCGATTTTATCGGTATGCGCTTCCCGGGCAATGTCACGGTGGGCGATGCCAGCAACGTGAAACTGCGCTTTGACGACAGCTTCGTGAAAATGGCCGCTGCCGGCACGCTGTGATAACCGACGGAGTCTCCATGCGACACATTAATCGCCATCCCACTCCCGGCATGCGGCTGATGCTCGTGATGCTGCCTTTTGTCCTGCTGCTGGCCGCCTACTTTTTTGGCTCGGCGGTCAGGCTGGAGGCCAACCCGCAGGACAAGCTGCTGCCCGGCCTGCAGCAAATGCTGGACGCGCTATCCCGGATGGCGTTGACCCCGGATAAACGCAGCGGTGAATACCTGTTCTGGGTCGATACCCTGGTGAGCCTCGCGCGTCTGCTAGCGGGGCTGGCGATCGCCTCGCTGATCGGCCTGTGCATTGGCGTTACCTCGGGCGTGTTTCCGCTGTGGCGTGCGTCGCTCTCGCCGCTGATGACGGTGCTGTCGATGATCCCGCCGCTGGCGATCCTCCCGGTGCTGTTTATCGTTTTCGGGCTGGATGAGCTGTCGAAGGTGATGCTGATTGTCATCGGCATCACCCCGATGCTGGCGCGCGATCTGGAGCACCGCGCCTGTGAAATCCCGCCGGAGATCCTCATCAAAGCGCAGACGCTGGGGGCCAGTAGCTGGACGCTGGTGCTGCGCGTGGTGCTTCCGCAGCTGCTCTCCAGGCTGCTGACTTCGCTGCGCCTGCTGCTCGGGTCGGCATGGCTGTTTCTTATCTCGGCGGAGGCTATCTCCTCTACCGCAGGGCTGGGATACCGCATTTTCCTCGTACGGCGCTACATGGCGATGGATGTGATTATCCCGTACGTCCTGTGGATCACCCTGCTGGCGTGGCTGATGGATCTCGCTCTGCGTCAGCTGCATAAAACCTGTTTTCCCTGGGCGGAAGGAGGGAAGGCATGAGCTTTATCAACATCAACAATATCTGGCAGGAGTACGGCGACCATGTGGTGCTGGAACGCCTGAACCTGCAGGTGAAAGAGGGCGAGTTCTGCTCAATGGTGGGGGCGTCCGGCTGCGGAAAATCCACCTTCCTGCGCCTGCTGCTTGGTCAGGAAGCACCCAGCCGGGGAGTGATCACCCTCGATGGCAAACCGCTGCGCGCCGAGCCGGACAGCAGCCGCGGCGTGGTGTTTCAGCGCTACTCCGTTTTCCCGCACCTCAGCGTGCTGGATAACGTCGCCATTGGTCTTGAACTGCCGCAATCGCCGCTGTTCGGGCGGCTGTTTGGGGCCAAAAAACGCGCCGTGCGTGAACGGTCGGCGGAGATGCTGGAAAAAGTCGGCCTCGGGCACGCGCTGGATAAATATCCCGCCCAGCTCTCCGGCGGCATGCAGCAGCGCCTGGCCATTGCTCAGGCATTCATCATGCAGCCGCGCGTGCTGCTGCTCGATGAGCCGTTTGGCGCGCTGGATCCGGGGATCCGCAAAGACATGCACGCCCTGTTGCTGCAGCTGTGGGGCGAAACCCGCATGACCGTCTTTATGGTCACCCACGATCTGTCTGAAGGCTTCAACCTCGGCACCCGGCTGCTGGTGTTCGACAAAGTGCGCCTCGACCCGCAGGCACCGAATGCCTACGGCGCGCGCATCACCTACGACATTCCGCTCAACGAGACGCGGCTCTCCGCCCTGAGCGGAACCACGCCCGACAACGTTTATGCCTTAAGGGGGTAACAGTGAATACCATGACGATTTTACGTGAAGAGACGCTTCCCGGCGGGGGACACCTCTCGTTTGTCCTCAAGCGCGGGCAGATCCTGCGCATGACAGATACCGAAGGTGGTGCCAACGTCAGCCTGCTGATGCTCAACCCGCACGAGAAAAGCGAGCGGCTGAACCTGCCCGACACGCTGAAAGGCCAGCACACCGCGCGCCTGACCGCCGGACACTGCTTTTACTCCGACATGGGCCGCGTGCTGGCGGGCATTACCGCCGACACCTGCGGCTGGCACGACCCGTTTGGTGGCGTGCTGAATGCCGCCGAAGTGGCGGAAAAATACGGTCAGGGGCGTTATCAGGAGCTGCGCAACGGTTTCTACCGTAACGGTACGGACAACCTGCTGGTGGAGATGGGCAAGTGGGATCTCAACCTGGAAGATCTGCTGATGGTGGTCAATTTCTTCAGCAAGGTCACCGTGGAGGACAACGGCCAGTTCCGCTTCCACAGCGGACATTCGCAGCCGGGCAGCTACGTTGAGCTGTTCGCGCCGATGGACACGCTGATTGTCATGACCGCGCTACCGCACCCGATGGATCCCTCCCGGGAGTACGCCCCGCGCCCGGTACAGCTGAGCTGGCGGCAGGCGGAGGATGAAGAGGGGGCGATTAACGCCCTCCTGACGCGCCCGGAAAACGAACGCGCCATCACTAACACTCAACGTTTCGCCCTGTAAGGAGCCGTGTATGACCGTTGCCAGCGAAAAACATCCCCAGAACGCCAGCTTCCGCTACGTTATCCCGGCGGGGGAACCGTATCTGTTTGAAGTGAAAAAAGGCCAGACGCTCCGCCTGCTCGACCTGGAGGGCAACCAGGCGGTGGACACCCTGTTTTACAATGCGGACAACCCGCGTGAGCGCTACGACGCACAGCGCACCCTGCGCCGCCAGAACAACGCGTATCTCACCCACGGCAGCGTGCTGTACTCCAACCTCGGTAACCCGCTGCTGACCATCGTGGCTGATACCTGCGGGCGTCACGATACCCTCGGTGGCGCCTGCGCGCAGGAGAGCAACACCGTGCGTTATGCTCTCGATAAACGCCATATGCACAGCTGCCGGGATAACTTTCTCTGCGCCTGCCTGCACGATGGCCGCCTGCAAAAGCGCGATATTGCCGCCAATATTAACTTCTTCATGAACGTGCCGGTGACTCCGCAGGGCGGGCTGACCTTTGAGGACGGTATCTCCGCGCCGGGGAAATATGTCGAGCTGCGCGCCGAGTGCAACGTCATCGTGCTGATCTCCAACTGTCCGCAGCTTAACAACCCGTGCAACGGCTGGAACCCGACGCCGGCGGAGGTGCTGGTATGGAACTGACGCCCACCCGCTGGCAGCGCCTGCGCCAGGCCATTTATCGCCTGTTTGCAGTCCGCGCCGGACGCATTCTGCCGTAACCGCTTTTTCCCCATGGACGACCATGGGTGAGCCGATTTTCGGCGGGACGACCCGCCACGATTGAGTCTGACCTATGTTGACGACACTCCTGATTGCAAATCGCGGGGCGATTGCCTGCCGCATTCTGCGCACCCTGCGCGCCATGAACATCCGCGGCGTGGCGGTCTATTCCGAAGCCGATCTCAGCAGCCTGCATATCCGGGAAGCGGATGAGGCGCTGAGCCTGGGCGAGGGCCCGGCGGCGAACACCTATCTGGTGAGCGAAAAGATCATTGCGGCCGCCAGAGCCAGCGGTGCGCAGGCCATTCATCCGGGCTACGGTTTTCTGTCGGAAAACGCCGCGTTCGCCGAAGCCTGCGAAGCCGCAGGCATTGCGTTTGTCGGCCCCACGCCGGAACAACTGCGCCTGTTTGGCCTGAAACATACCGCCCGCGCGCTGGCGAAAGCGCACGGCGTGCCGATGCTCGAAGGCACCGGACTGCTGGCTAACGTCGATGAGGCCGTTCACGCTGCGGCGGAAGTGGGCTACCCGGTAATGCTGAAAAGCACCGCGGGCGGCGGCGGGATCGGCATGCGCGTTTGTTACCACCCGGAAGAGCTGCGCGATGCCTTCGATGCCGTGGTGCGCCTGGGCAAGAATAACTTTAGCGACGCAGGCGTGTTTATCGAGAAATACATTGAGCGGGCGCGTCACCTGGAAGTTCAGCTGTTTGGTGACGGCAAAGGCGAGGTGATTGCCCTCGGCGTGCGCGACTGCTCGGTACAGCGGCGTAACCAGAAGGTGCTGGAAGAGACGCCCGCGCCTAACCTGCCGGACGGCATGGAGACCGCGCTGTGCGAGGCGGCGATCAAACTCGGCCAGGCGGTCAACTACCGCAGCGCGGGTACCGTGGAGTTTGTCTACGACAGCGACGCGGCCCGCTTTTATTTCCTTGAAGTGAACACCCGTCTGCAGGTAGAGCACGGCGTCACCGAGCAGGTGTGGGGTGTTGATCTGGTTCGCTGGATGATTGACCTGGCGGCCGGAACGCTGCCGCCGCTGGCGGAGCTGCGTGCCAGCCTGCAACAACAAGGATACGCCATCCAGGCGCGGGTCTACGCCGAAGATCCGGGCCGTCAGTTCCAGCCGTCGCCAGGGCTACTCACCGATGTGGTGTTCCCGGAAAACGACCGTCGCACATTGCGCATCGACAGCTGGGTGGAGTCCGGCTGCGACGTACCGCCGTTTTTTGATCCGATGCTGGCCAAAATCATCGCCTGGCAGCCCACACGCGAGGCGGCGATCCGCGTCCTGCACACCGCGCTGGGCGAGACGCGTCTCTACGGCGTGGAAACCAACCGCAGCTATTTGCAGCAGATTTTAACTTTCCCGCCGTTCGCCCGTGGCGAGCCGTGGACCCGCTGTTTAGAGACGCTGGAGTATCAGGCTTTCACCCTTGAGGTGCTCAGCGCCGGGACGCAAACCACGGTGCAGGATTATCCGGGGCGGACGGGCTACTGGGCCGTCGGGGTGCCGCCCTCCGGGCCGATGGACAGCCTGGCGCTGCGTCTCGGCAACCGCCTGCTGGGCAATGAGGAGGGGGCCGCCGCGCTGGAGATCACGCTCAGCGGCCCGACGCTGAAATTCAACTGCGACGCGCAGCTGGCGGTGACCGGCGCAACCATTGCGCTGACGCTGGACGGCGAGCCGCTGGCAAACAACCGCGTTTTCCGCGTCCGGGCGGGAAGTACGCTGCGTATGGGCGATATTCAGGGTGACGGCGTGCGCAGCTATCTCTGCCTGCGCGGCGGGTTTGAGGTACCGGACTATCTGGGCAGCAAAAGCACCTTTACCCTCGGCCAGTTTGGCGGTCACGCCGGAAGGGCACTGCGCACGGGTGACGTGCTGCATCTGTCCCCATTGACCGAACCTGTCGCGGACGGCGAGCTGCCGCAGGCCCTGCACACCAGCCTGGATGCGGTGCGCGAGTTGCGGGTGATTTACGGTCCGCATGGCGCGCCGGAGTATTTTACGCCGGGCTATATGGCGACCTTTTTTGCCACCGAGTGGGAGGTACATTTTAACTCCAGCCGCACGGGCGTGCGCCTGATTGGCCCGAAACCGGAATGGGTACGCGACAGCGGCGGCGAAGCGGGGCTGCACCCGTCGAACATTCACGACAACCCGTACGCCATTGGCGCGGTGGATTTCACCGGCGATATGCCGGTGATCCTCGGCCCCGACGGCCCAAGCCTGGGGGGATTTGTCTGCCCGGTCACCGTCATCGAGGCGGATCTCCACGCGGTTGGCCAGCTGAAAGCGGGCGATAAGGTGCGCTTTATGCCGGTGGACGTTTCCACCGCCCGACGGTTGGCGCAGGGGCAGGCGGCGCAAATCGCCAGCCTGACGGCGCAGGTCATGCCGTGGCAACCTGTCGGGCTGAGCTCGCCGGTGGTGCTGGAGGTGGGGGAGGACGATAAACGGCTGGTGGCGAGGTTATCCGGCGATACCCATCTGCTGCTGGAGATTGGCGAGCCCGAACTGGATCTGGTGTTGCGTTTTCGCGCCCACGCGCTGATGCAGGCGCTGGAAACTCGCGCCCTGACGGGGATTATCGACCTCACGCCGGGGATCCGCTCCCTGCAGGTTCACTATCAGCCGGAAACGCTGAGTCTGGAAGCGCTGCTGGAGACGGTGGCCGGGCTGTGGCGGGACGTATGCGGGCAGGCGTCGCTGGACGTGCCGTCGCGGGTGGTCTGGCTGCCGTTGTCCTGGGACGATCCGGCGTGCCAGAAGGCCATCGACAAATACATGACCACCGTGCGCCGGGATGCGCCATGGTGTCCGAGCAACCTGGAGTTTATCCGTCGTATCAACGATCTGGCGAATATCGACGAGGTCTATAAAACGGTGTTCGACGCCCGCTATCTGGTGATGGGGCTGGGGGATGTCTACCTGGGTGCGCCGGTTGCGACACCGCTCGATCCGCGTCATCGTCTGGTGACCACCAAATACAACCCGGCTCGCACCTGGACGGCGGAAAACTCGGTGGGCATTGGTGGGGCCTACCTCTGCGTCTACGGCATGGAGGGGCCGGGTGGCTATCAGTTTGTCGGACGGACGCTGCAGATGTGGAATCGCTATCACGCCGTGGAGGACTTTGACGGTAAGCCGTGGCTGCTGCGCTTCTTCGACCAGATCCGCTTTTATCCGGTCTCGGCGGAAGAGTTGCTCACCATCCGCCGGGATTTTCCGCTGGGACGTTATCCGCTGCGCATCGAACACACCACGCTGAAGCTGGCGGAGTATCAGCAATTCCTGGCCGACGAGGCGCCGGAGATTGAGGCGTTCCGCGCGCATCAGCAGGCCGCGTTTGACGCCGAGCGTGAGCGCTGGGCCGCCAACGGTCAGGCCCATTTTGACAGCAGCGAGGTGCTGGTAACAGATGGCGAAGACGCGCCGCTGGTACCCGGACAGGCCGGGATTGACAGCCCGGTATCAGGCAACCTGTGGCAGGTGAACGTTGAAGTCGGCAACACCGTGCGCGAAGGCGATGTGCTGGTGGTGCTGGAGTCCATGAAGATGGAGATCCCGCTGGTCGCAACCCAGGATGGGGTGGTCAGCCAGGTGCGCGTGCAGCCGGGTTCATCGGTGCGCGCGGGTCAGTGTGTGGTGGTCCTGGAGAAAACAGCATGAAGCACCTTTTTGATTTACGCCTTGATGTTCTGGCGCAGGCATACCGTTCCGGTCAGCTTAATCCGCGCGCGGTGCTTCTCGCCCTGCGCGAGCGCGCGCTGGCGCTGAACCCGGAATTTAACGCCTTTATTTATCTTCTCACGCCCGACGAGCTGGAGCCGTATCTGGCCGCGCTGGACGGCGTGGATCCGGCATCGTTGCCGCTCTATGGCGTGCCGTTTGCCATTAAGGACAATATCGATCTGGCGGGTATCGAGACCACCGCCGCCTGTCCGGCCTTTGCGTACCGGGCAGAGCAGGATGCGACAATAGTGTCGCAGCTGATTGCGCTGGGGGCGATACCGCTGGGGAAAACCAATCTCGATCAGTTCGCGACCGGCTTAAACGGCACGCGCTCACCGTATGGGGCGTGTCGCAACAGCGTTCATCCGGAGTATCCGTCCGGTGGCTCAAGCGCGGGATCGTCGCTGGCCGTGGCGCTGGGGCTGGCGAGCTTTGCCCTGGGCACCGATACCGCCGGGAGCGGGCGCGTACCGGCCTCTCTCAATAATCTGGTCGGGCTGAAGGCGACAAAAGGGCTGATCTCGACAGCGGGCGTGGTGCCCGCCTGCCGCACGCTGGACTGCGTAACGTTCTTCACCAGCACGGCAGCGGAGGCCAGCCAGCTGCTGGCGCTGACGGCGACGAAAGACGCGCGCGATGACTACAGCCGTACTAACCCGTCCTGGAACGGAGCGCAGGCATTTGGCGTACCGGCAGCCGGTTTTCGCTTTGGCGTGCCAGACACGCTGGCGTTTCTCGGCTGCGCAGAGAGCGAGGCGCTGTATCACACCGCAAAGGAGAGGCTGATCGCCCTGGGCGGCGAGCCGGTGACCATCGACTTTTCGCCGTTCCTGGCGGCAGCAAAACTGCTCTATGACGGCCCGTGGGTGGCCGAGCGCTACCACGTGGCGGGCGCGTTGATTGAGCAAAAGCCGGACGCGGTGCTGCCGGTGATCCGCAATGTTCTGCAAAAAGCACCTGCCATGAGTGCGGTAGCGGCGTTTGAAGCGCAGTACCAGCTTCAGCGCTATAAAAGCGAGTGCGATGCCATACTGGCAGGGCTTGAGTGCGTGTTAACCCCCACGTATCCGCGCCCGGTGAGTCTGGCCGAGCTGGCGGAGGAACCGGTCAAACGCAACTCTGAGCTTGGGCTTTACACCAACTTTATGAACCTGCTTGATTACGCTGCCGTGGCGGTCCCTGCAGGGTTTATGACCAACGGCTTGCCCTCTGGCATAACGCTGTTTGGCCGCGCGTTTACTGACCAGTATCTGCTCAGTCTGGCTGATGCGTTACAACGTCACCAAAAGTTAACCCTGCCCGGCGGGCGCGAGATGCAAGAGGATGCACCTGTTTCAACCGCCACCGATGACCGCCTGCACCTGGTGGTGTGCGGGGCGCATCTGGACGGGCTGGCGCTGAATCATCAGCTGCGCCAGCGCGGGGCGACGTATGTAGAAGCCACCATCAGCGCCCCGCATTATCGGCTCTTTGCCCTGGCAGACGGCAAGCGACCGGGCATGGTGCGGGCGACGGAACAGGGGGCAGCGATAGCCGTCGAAGTTTGGGCACTTCCGCACGGCGAAGTGGGATCGTTTCTGGCCGGGATCCCCGCACCGCTGGGGCTGGGAAAAGTCGAACTCCAGGACGGGCGCTGGCTGACCGGGTTTATCTGCGAGGAGGCCGGATTAGAGGGGGCACAGGAGATAACGCGATTCGGTGGCTGGCGAGCCTGGCTTGCTCAGCATCCGTGAGCAAGCCAGCGCGGTTAACGGTAGAGCGGTTTTTCCGCGACCGGGATCAGTAAGGTAGATTGCCAGTCCGCAAGCGTCAGCTGCGCGAGTTTCCCCAGCGCGGTATAGAACGGGTGCCCGGCGTTTTCAACAAACACGGAGAGAAAGCGGGTGCTCCACGGCAGCAGGTGCCATGCCAGAAGCTGGTCGCGTTCCGTCTCGCGTCCGTTCTCAGTGAGCCACGCGGCCAGCAGCAGCAGCGTACCGAAATGATCTTCCGGTTCGTTCTGCTGCATCTCAAAGGCAATCTGGTTTTCCCGCATCCACTGGCGCAGTGCGAGGGTTGAATCCCCAAACAGCACGGATTCACGATCCAGCCATACGGAACCCCACGGCGGTGCGGGCAGCGCATAGGGGCCAATAAACAGCCGTTGCCAGGCGTCGGTGACGGGCTCATCGGCAGGTACCGTAAAGGTGTCGGCGATGGGCTGCAGCACCGCCTGCGGCAGCGGCCAGTCCGCAACCCACTCGCCAGCGGTCAGGGCGTTGACCAGCGGCGCAACGTGCTCGCTGTCGGGTGAATAATAAAACAATGCGCCCAGTACCCGGGCGCTGAACGCGAACGCTTCACGCTGTGAGACATCTTTCATTACAACCTTCCTTTCTCGCGCGGGCGAACCCGCGCGCCTGTGTTAACCGGCAATTGCCATACCTACCGTCATGTGCAGACCATAGAACAGACCGCGGCCGATCAGTTCCCCCACGACAACCAGCACCAGCCCTGCAAAGAGCGCGAGGGCTTTCGGCTCCTGGCGCCGGATGAGCGGGCACAGCCAGCAGCCTAATCCGGCGGCGACCAGTATGATACGGCCAACTTGCCATGCGCCGTAGTCCGGCAGCAGGGCGCTGGCCTGTTGTACGGAGCTGTGTAGCGTCGCCAGTTCGTTACTCTGCAGCACAATCACCGCCACGCTCAGCAGCAGCGCCAGTACGCTCACCGATGCGGCAAACGAGCCTTTGAACGCGGTGCCAGCGGTGCGAAGCAGCAGGGTGGCAAACAGCGGGCCGCCCAGCACCATCGTCAGGAAAAAGGCCAGCGTGGTGTAGCCGGTGTACCAGGTCGGAACCGTATCGATCTGATACACGCGAGTCATGGCCCAGACAAACCCAATCCCCAGGATCTGGCTCACCACCATCCATACTTTACCCAACGCGGGCGGCATTTTACCGATAACCGACACCAGCCACCAGAAGCCACCGACGGCAAAGAAGACCGAGCCTGCCGCGATCTCGTTGCTGAGCGCCGACGCGCCAACACGGTTCAGGGAGTTAAACGCCCTCAGCGGGGAGCCCAGGTGCATCACCGATGCGATAAAGCCAACGCCCATGACCAGCCATAAAAAGAACATGCTGCGCACGATGCGGGTTCGGACCGCCTCGTCACTCTCCCTCATCCATGCCAGACCGCTGACGAGCAACGCCCCGGCCACGCACTGCCCAAAAACGGTGAAGATCACCAGCGGCCATTCATGCCATCCACTTCCCATCTCACACCTCCTTCGGGTTTGCCAGATAGCCAGTGGTATCTCCCGTCGGGCGGCTGTTGGCGTTAGGTTTAATCACAATGCTCGGCTTCGTGAAGTGCGCGGACGGCAGCGGCGCGACGGCCGCAAGCTGGCCGTGTTTTTTACGCAGCTCGTCAATCGGACCGAAGTCCAGCGCGCGCAGCGGACAGGACTCCACGCAAATCGGCTTTTTGCCGTCGGCGACGCGGTCGTGGCAGCCGTCGCACTTGGTCATGTGGCCTTTGGCGGCGTTGTACTGCGGCGCACCGTACGGACAGGCCATATGGCAGTAGCGACAGCCGATGCAGACATCTTCATCCACCACCACAAACCCGTCGTCGCGCTTGTGCATCGCCCCGCTCGGGCACACTTTGGTGCAGGCCGGATCTTCACAGTGGTTACAGGCAATCGACAGGTAATAGGCAAAGACGTTCTGATGCCAGACGCCGTTATCCTCCTGCCAGTCGCCGCCCGCGTATTCGTAGATCCGGCGGAAGCTGACGTCCGGGGTCAGGTCTTTGTAATCCTTGCAGGCCAGCTCGCAGGTTTTGCACCCGGTGCAACGGCTGGAATCAATAAAAAATCCATACTGGGTTGTCATCGGTTACTCCTTACGCCTTCTCGATCTGCACCAGATTGGTGTGCTGCGGGTTGCCTTTCGCCAGCGGTGACGGGCGATGGGTGGTCAACGTGTTGATGCATGAGCCATGGTCGATCCGATCGCCGTTCATGTTGGCGTCGTGCCAGGCCCCCTGGCCCATCGCGCTGACGCCGGGCATGATACGCGGGGTGACTTTCGCGGCAATGCGCACTTCGCCGCGGTCGTTAAACACGCGCACCATATCGCCGTTTTGAATACCGCGTTGTGCCGCATCAACCGGATTGAGCCACACCTCCTGACGACAGGCGGCTTTAAGCACATCCACGTTGCCGTAGCTGGAGTGGGTGCGCGCCTTGAAGTGGAAGCCAAACAGCTGCAGCGGGTAGGTTTTACGTTCCGGGGCATCCCAGCCGTCAAACGTTGAGGCGTACACCGGCAGCGGGCTGATGGTTTCATCTTTTTCCAGCTCCCAGGTGGCGGCAATCTCTGCCAGCTTGCTGGAGTAAATTTCAATCTTGCCTGACGGGGTTTTGAGCGGATGGGCATCCGGATCATCGCGGAATTTTTTATACGCCACGAAGTGTCCATTGGGATCTTTGCGCTTATAAATACCCATTTTTTTCAGTTCGTCATAGGACGGAAGCTGCGGATCTTTCTCCCGCATTTTGGCGTACAGATACTGCAGCCACTGCGCCTGTGTCCGGCCTTCGGTGAATTTCTGATAGATATCCGGCCCAAGGCGTTTCGCCACTTCGCTCATGATCCAGTAGATGGGCTTCCGCTCAAACTTCGGCGCGGTGACGGGCTGCAGGAAAATCAGATAGCCCATGTTGCCCGCATAATCGTTCGGAATGATGTCTTCCTGCTCGACGGTCATAAGGTCCGGCAGCAGGATGTCGGCGTATTTGGCCGAAGAGGTCATAAAGTTGTCGATCACCACGATGGTTTCGCACTGGCTTTCGTCCTGCAGGATATCGTGGGTTTTGTTGATGTCGGAGTGCTGGTTGATGATGGTGTTACCGGCATAGTTCCAGATGAACTTGATCGGCACATCCAGCTTATCCTTGCCGCGCACGCCGTCGCGCAGGGCGGTCATTTCCGGGCCGCGGGCGATGGCATCCGTCCAGCTAAAGCAGGAGATCTGCGTTTTTACCGGGTTTTCCGGCAGAGGCATTCGTTCGATGGTGATGGTATAGGTCGATTCGCGCGCGCCGCTGTTACCGCCGTTGATACCCACGTTGCCGGTTAAGATCGGCAGCATGGCGATGGCACGTGACGTCAGCTCACCGTTGGCCTGGCGCTGCGGTCCCCAGCCCTGGCAGATATAGGCGGGTTTTGTCGAGCCAATCTCGCGCGCCAGCTTGATGATGCGATCCGCCGGAATACCGGTGATGCGCGAGGCCCACTCCGGGGTTTTCGCCGTGTTGTCGTCACCCTGGCCGAGAATATACGCTTTGTAGTGCCCGTTAGCAGGTGCGCCTTCCGGCAACGTTTTTTCGTCATAGCCCACGCAGTATTTATCGAGGAACGGCTGGTCGACCAGGTTCTCGTTGATTAATACCCATGCAATTCCGGCTACCAGCGCGGCATCGGTACCCGGACGAATCGGGATCCATTCATCTTCACGTCCGGCAGCGGTGTCGGTATAACGCGGGTCGATGACTATCATCCGCGCATTAGAGCGTTCGCGCGCCTGTTCGAGATAGTAGGTGATCCCGCCGCCGCTCATACGCGTTTCCGCCGGATTATTGCCGAACATCACCACCAGTTTGCTGTTTTCGATGTCGGAGGTGCTGTTGCCATCGTTGCTGCCGTAGGTGTACGGCATCGCGCAGGAAATTTGCGCGGTACTGTAAGTGCCATAGTGGCTCAGGAAGCCGCCGTAACAGTTCATCAGGCGCGCCACCAGCGAGGCGTAAGGGGAAGAGCGGGTGATATTGCCGCCGACAATGCCGGAGGAGTAGTTAATGTACACCGCTTCGTTGCCGTATTTTTCGACCACGTTTTTCAGGCTGCGGGTCAGGGTATCCAGCGCTTCATCCCAGGTGATGCGCTCAAATTTACCTTCACCGCGTTTGCCCACGCGCTTCATCGGGTAGTTAAGGCGGTCAGGATGATTAATGCGACGGCGGATGGAGCGTCCGCGAAGACAGGCGCGCACCTGGTGATTGCCGTAGATATCCTCCCCGGTATTATCCGTTTCCACCCAGTAAACTTCATCGTCACGGACATGCAGACGCAGCGCGCAGCGACTGCCGCAGTTCACCGAGCAGGCTCCCCAGACCACTTTATCTTCAGCAGGCTGTACGGCGTTTTGCACCGCAGCAGCGGCGCTTTTCAATCCAAACGGCAACGAGATGCCACCGGCGGCAAGCGCCAGAGAACCCATCGCGGCAGATTTAACGAGCGTTCGACGGCTTATACCGTCGTGATGTTCGACATCGGACATGACTCACCCCATCATTTTATTTGTGTATTATTTTCACCCGTGATTACAACCGGGCTAATGATGGGGTGAGTGTTACTTATTTGGAGGTATTAAATATTAATCCTCATCAATTCAAGGGGGATTGGCGTCAGGAAAGGGGATAAAAATCACTGCGGTTCGCCTTGCGGACTCTCCTGGGTGCCAGACGCAGCCCCGCTGCCTGTGCGCGTGTACAAAATTTTGAAGGTGTCATTGGCACAATGCCCAACGACCTGCGCATCCGGCTGATCGGCCTGATCGTTGGGTACGATGTTCAGCGTAAAGCCAGATTCCGGTACGCCGTTGTTGATGATTTTCTGCTGAATGTCGCTTTTTACACGTTCGCAGGAATCCGGTGCCGCCAGCGCGGCGGTAGAGGCACTCATTAACAGCAGGGCGGTAATCCAGGGTAACCGTTTCATCTGTAGCTCCTTTTCTCTGTGTGTAGATTAATGTTAGCAGAGTTTATGTAAGTAATTGTTTTTGGTTGCACATTCTGAATTTTCTTATGATTTGTTTAAATTTATGCCTTCATTCCGATGGAAGAAAATAATATTCGTGCAACAAAAAAGGCGGCATTATCACCGCCCAATAATTATATTCCCTTTTTTAAAGCCCACAGATATATCAACAGGGCGTTAAAGAAAAACGAGAGGATAAACAGTGTTAGCGTATAGTTTTCATTCCACGTCAGTTCGGTAACAAAACCGAAATGACTTGTGTAGAGATGGTAAAGTTCAATGTCTGGAAGGAAATAGCACAACGCGGAATATATGACAAACAACATCATGGTTTCGACTATCCAGGTGAATGCTCTTTTTTTTGCGCTCATTAATATACCTGTATTGTACCAAGGGCTTTTAATTCAGAGGTGATCATCATCGCTCCCGAGGCTAACAAAGCATGCATTAAGATTGTGTAGTGCGCATGGTTTGGCAGTGTGATGCATCCGTTACTGATCCCAGACTGCCCAGCGGGGTGCAAGCGGAAAGAACCACGCTCTACGTTATCAATAAATGTAATGTCATCAATATGTTCATCGGCACGATAAAGAGCAAACCAAAAGTCACGGTTGGAGCCACTTTCAAGCTCTTTGATGGTGTCTTTCCAGCGTGCTTTTAATCCCCCTCGCGGCCGGGTAACGATGTAATACAACCCCGGTGGTAATGGACCGACTTTCGGAATCGCAACTGCGTCGGGATTATTTCTATTCGGTCCAGCATTTCCGGAATATGCAGGAAAAAATCCCAGACCTGGACAGCTTAATGTTGACAATTGTCCTCCATTTAAATGAAAAGTACATCGAATCATCTGTCTTTCCACTCATCTGAGAAAATAATGTTACCGTCACAGTGTCTCCATGTTATTTTTTCATAACGCAATGAGATGCTTTCGAGATGATTATGCTTTTCAGTAGCCGGGTTTTTTATGTCATGCATAAGAGGGCATATTGCGACAACTCTGACGTTTTCCAGTAACATGTTGAAGTATTCGACTTCCTGGCCAGCGTCGTTAATCTTGTACCATTTGAACTCCGCACTTTTAAACGTCTGACCCTTTGCTACGGCTTTATAGAGGTAAGGGCTTGAGCTGTCGAATTCCTTCTCAAAAACCAGAGCGCTATGCACGCGCGTGCCTGTTATCTTTCCCGTTAAGCTGTCGGTGGGTAGATGCAGTCCATGACCGAAGCCTAAAATTTCGATACTTCCTTCACGATCCTGTACATCTACAGCGCCCTTAATATCTGCTCCGCCATCGTCCTTTAGCCAAAGGTATGCAGGAATTGCCATTTTGAAACCCCATTCTCGTTGTTAAAAAGAAGGGTCAGTTAATATCCTGAATTACAATTGTAGTAGGCAAAAAATGTTATAGAAATTAGATATATTTCAGATAGTTATACATTTCTGACGTGCTATTGGAATTTGCTATAAGTCACCTCGCCGTCTGGTGTGAAACGAAGAAAAACGAATCACTATTCGTTAACTCTCTGTATTTGCTAATATGATTGGGAATAATCTCCCTGAATCGGTAAATGATGTGAAGAAATACGCAGCGATAACGCTACTGGCCGCGACACTGGTGGGGTGCGACAACAATTCCGCGCCGCTGTCGTTCACGCCTGAGATGGCGAGTTTTTCGAATGAGTTTGATTTTGACCCGCTGCGCGGCCCGGTCAAAGACTTTACCCAGACGCTGTTTAACGACAAGGGCGAGGTCTCCAAACGGGTGACCGGGACGATGTCGACAGAAGGGTGCTTTGATACGCTTGAGCTACACGATCTTGAAGCGAATACCGGCGTCGCGCTGGTGCTGGATGCCAACTACTACATCGATGCAGAAACCCAGCAGCGAAAAGTGAAACTGCAGGGCAAATGCCAGCTGGCGGAACTGCCGTCTGCCGGTGTGACGTGGGATACCGATGACAACGGATTTGTGGTCGCGGCGCACGGTAAAGAGATGGAAGTGAAGTATCGCTATGACGCAGATGGTTATCCGCTCGGCAAAACCACCGTTTCCGGGGGTCAGCACTTATCCGTACAGTCGACACCCTCGAAGGATCTGCGCAAAAGAATGGATTACTCGGCAGTGAGTTTACTGAATGACAAACCGCTGGGGAACGTGAAGCAGAGCTGCGATTACGACCGGCACAATAACCCGGTGAGCTGCGACCTGACGATCACCGACGACAGCGTGAAACCCGCGGTTGAGCGCAAGTACAGCATAAAAAACACCATTGAATACTACTGAGAGTAAAGCCGCGCAGGTTACTGCGCGGTAGGTTTCAGCAGGCTGGCACCAGACGGTTTGTGTCCGGCCAGATGCTGGTGCTGGAAAATGCACATGCGAATGGTGTTGCGGTATTCCCCGTTGATAAAGAACTCGTGGATCAGCTCGCCTTCCACCATAAAGCCCAGCTTACGGTAGATATGGATCGCTTTTTCGTTCTCTTTATCGACGATGAGATAGAGCTTGTACAGATTCAGCACGTTGAATCCGTAGTCCATCGCCAGCTTCGCCGCCCGTGAGGCCAGGCCTTTACCCTGATGCTCCGGGGAGATAATGATCTGGAATTCAGCCCGGCGATGCACGTGGTTGATCTCCACCAGTTCAACCAGCCCGGCCTTTTCGCCTTCACACTCCACCACAAAACGCCGTTCACTCTGATCGTGAATGTGTTTATCGTACAGATCGGACAGCTCGACAAACGCCTCGTACGGCTCTTCAAACCAGTAGCGCATCACGCTGGCGTTGTTGTCGAGCTGGTGGACGAAGCGCAAATCTTCGCGCTCCAGCGGCCGCAGTTTAACCTCAAGACCCGGCATTACGGTGCTACCGTACGACCCGTGCGACGATCCAGGCAACGCAGGGTGTTCGGCTCCCAGTAGGCATTAACGTTTGCGCTTTGCTGACACTTATCACGTGCGTCAAAGGCGACATCTTCTTTGTCCCACTCTTTCTCAGCACGCTTGTTCACCTTCTGACGAAGGCTGCGGGTGTCATTCCATTGTTCTTTGTCCATCGCGGCGTTCTGGCGGCTCTGCGCGCTATCGCCAGACTCAATAATGAGTTTGCTGGTTTCGGCGGTAGCCGTTGCAGCGAAGGCGAGCGTTGACAGCGCCAGTGCGGCGGTCAGACAAAGGCGTTTGCTTAATGTACTCATAGCGTTTCCTTTTTGAATCGGTGCAGATAATCACGTTACCCTGTTCAGATTCTACACCAAACAGAAATGACGGCATACCCGCGGCGCAGGTATGGAAAAGTAAACGGTATCATCAGGTATGATGGTTAAATAAATCCTCACCCGAAATGAAATATGATCAAAACAACGCTGCTATTTTTTGCCACCGCGCTCTGTGAAATTATCGGCTGCTTCCTTCCCTGGCTCTGGCTGAAGAAAGGGGCAACTGTACTCCTGCTGATCCCGGCGGGCGTTGCGCTGGCGCTGTTTGTCTGGCTGTTAACGCTTCATCCGGCGGCCAGCGGCCGCGTCTATGCCGCCTACGGTGGGGTTTATGTCTGTACCGCGTTGCTGTGGTTACGCGTGGTCGATGGGGTAAAACTCAGCGCCTACGACTGGGCCGGGGCCCTGATTGCCCTGTGCGGCATGCTGATTATCGTTGCTGGCTGGGGGCGCGCCTGAGCGCCCTGATTTTGTGATCGTCCGCGTATATTTTGATCGTTATACTTGTATGGTAGTAGCTCAGTTGCGTAAATTTCCCCCATCACAACATGCGATGGAAGGAAAGGAATTATGAAGATTGTCGGGGCTGAAGTATTTGTCACCTGCCCGGGGCGTAACTTTGTCACCCTTAAAATTACGACCGATGAAGGCATCGTCGGTCTTGGCGATGCCACGCTGAACGGACGCGAACTCTCCGTCGCCTCTTACCTGAAAGACCACCTCTGCCCGCAGCTGATTGGCCGCGATGCGCACCGCATCGAGGATATCTGGCAGTTCTTCTATAAAGGCGCCTACTGGCGTCGCGGCCCGGTCACCATGTCGGCAATCTCCGCCGTGGATATGGCGTTGTGGGATATCAAAGCCAAAGCCGCAAACATGCCGCTTTACCAGCTGCTGGGCGGTGCCTCCCGCGAAGGCGTGATGGTCTATTGCCACACCACCGGGCACACCATTGACGACGTGCTGGAAGATTACGCCCGTCATAAAGAGATGGGCTTCAAGGCGATCCGCGTCCAGTGCGGCGTGCCGGGAATGAAAACCACCTACGGCATGTCGAAGGGGAAAGGGCTGGCATATGAGCCTGCTACCAAAGGGGACTGGCCTGAAGAGCAGCTGTGGTCTACCGAGAAATACCTCGACTTCACGCCGAAGCTGTTCGACGCGGTGCGCAGTCAATTTGGCTTCAACGAACATCTGCTGCATGACATGCACCACCGCCTGACGCCGATTGAAGCGGCGCGTTTCGGTAAGAGCATCGAAGAATTCCGCATGTTCTGGATGGAAGATCCTACGCCTGCTGAAAACCAGGCGTGCTTCCGCCTGATCCGCCAGCACACCGTCACGCCGATTGCCGTGGGTGAAGTCTTTAACAGCATCTGGGATTGCAAGCAGCTGATTGAAGAGCAGCTTATCGACTACATTCGCGCCACCATTACCCATGCAGGCGGGATCACCGGCATGCGTCGTATTGCAGACTTTGCCTCGCTCTACCAGGTGCGGACCGGGTCACACGGCCCGTCCGATCTGTCGCCGATTTGCCATGCTGCCGCGCTGCACTTCGACCTGTGGGTGCCAAATTTCGGCGTGCAGGAATATATGGGCTATTCCGAACAGATGCTTGAAGTCTTCCCGCACAACTGGCGCTTCGACAACGGCTATATGCACCCGGGCGACAAGCCGGGTCTGGGGATTGAGTTCGACGAAAAGCTGGCCGCGAAATACCCGTACGATCCGGCCTACCTGCCTGTGGCTCGTCTGGAAGACGGCACGCTGTGGAACTGGTAAACGAGGAGCGAACGATGAAAAGCGTAGTGATCCAACAGCCCAACCAGCTGGTGATTGAAGAGCGTCCACTCCCGCAACCGGGGGCAGGGGAAGTGCGTGTCACCATTAAACTTGCCGGGATCTGCGGCTCCGACAGCCATATCTACCGCGGGCATAACCCCTTCGCGAAATATCCGCGCGTTATCGGGCACGAATTTTTTGGTGTGATTGACGCCACGGGCGAGGGCGTTGACCCCGGACGCCTGGGGCAGCGGGTTTCCGTTGATCCGGTGATCAGCTGTGGGCACTGCTATCCGTGCTCGGTGGGTAAACCGAACGTGTGTACCTCCCTGGTCGTGCTCGGCGTGCATCGCGACGGCGGCTTTGCGGAATACGCCGTGGTACCGGCGAAAAATACGTGGCCCATCCCGGACGCCATTCCCGATAAACACGCCGTGATGGTCGAGCCATTCACCATTGCTGCCAACGTCACCGGGCAGGCAAAACCGACGGAACAGGATATCGCCCTGGTGTATGGCGCAGGCCCGATGGGGCTGGTTACCGTGCAGGCGCTGAAAGGCGTCTACAACGTCAGGCAGGTGATTGTCGTCGACCGCATTGATGAACGGCTGGCGATGGCGCAACGCAGCGGCGCGGACTGGGTCCTGAACAACGGTAATCTCGATTTACACAAGGCGCTGGAAGAAAAAGCCATCAAACCGACGTTAATTATTGATGCCGCCTGTCATCCGTCGATTTTGCAGGAAGCGATAGCTCTGGCTTCCCCGGCGGCACGTATCGTGCTGATGGGCTTTTCCAGCGATCCGAGCCAGATTGTTCAGCAGGGGATCACCGGCAAAGAGCTGTCGATATTCTCCTCGCGCCTGAATGCCAACAAATTCCCGGTTGTGATCGACTGGCTGGAAAAGGGGCTGATCAACCCCGAAAAACTGATTACCCACACCTTTGACTACCACCACGTGACAGACGCCATCGAACTGTTTGAGAAAGACCAGCGGCAGTGCTGCAAAGTCTTGCTCACTTTCGGCCAATAATAATTTACGCGGTTAAGAGCCTGCGCAGACAGGCTCTGAGTGGTACGCATCTTACCTTGCAGAGATAGCCATTATGACTCAAGCACAACCTCAAAGAACGACTTCAGACCTGGTGAAAGCTGCCGTATCCGGCTGGCTGGGCACTGCGCTGGAGTTTATGGATTTCCAGCTCTACTCGCTGGGAGCCGCACTGGTCTTCCATGAGATCTTCTTCCCGGAACAATCCGCCGCGATGGCGCTGATCCTGGCGATGGGAACCTACGGCGCAGGCTATATCGCGCGCATCGTCGGGGCCTTTATCTTCGGCAGAATGGGCGACAGGATTGGTCGCAAAAAAGTGCTGTTTATTACCATCACCATGATGGGGATCTGTACCACCCTGATTGGCGTGTTGCCGACCTACGGCCAGATTGGCATTTTTGCGCCGGTCCTGCTGGTGACGCTGCGCATTATTCAGGGGCTGGGTGCCGGGGCAGAAATCTCCGGTGCAGGAACCATGCTGGCCGAGTATGCGCCAAAGGGCAAACGCGGGATCATCTCCTCGCTGGTGGCGATGGGGACCAACTGCGGAACCCTGAGTGCCACGGCGATCTGGGCGGTGATGTTCTTTGCTCTCGATCGTGAAGAACTGGTGGCATGGGGCTGGCGTGTACCGTTCCTGGCCAGCGTCGTCGTGATGATCTTCGCCATCTGGCTGCGTATGAACCTGAAAGAGAGCCCGGTATTCGAAAAAGTGAACGACGCTGAAGCTGCCGTACCGGTGGCGAAGCCGGATACTTCCCTTGGGGCGATGGTGAAAAGCAAATCCTTCTGGCTGGCCACCGGGCTGCGTTTTGGTCAGGCGGGTAACTCCGGTCTGATCCAGACGTTCCTTGCCGGGTATCTGGTGCAGACGTTGCTGTTTGATAAAGCGATCCCCACCGATGCGCTGATGATAAGTTCAATCCTCGGGTTTATCTCTATCCCGCTGCTGGGGTGGCTGTCGGACAAAGTCGGGCGCCGTCTGCCGTATATCCTGCTCAACGTCTCCGCCATCATTCTGGCGTACCCGATGCTGTCGATTATCGTCGATAAAAGCTATGCGCCGGGCGTCATTATGCTCTCGATTATTGTCATTCATAACTTCGCGGTGCTGGGGCTGTTCGCGCTGGAAAACATCACGATGGCGGAGATGTTTGGCTCGCGTAATCGCTTTACCCGCATGGCCATCTCCAAAGAGGCGGGCGGTCTGGTGGCGGTGGGCTTTGGTCCGGTGCTGGCGGGGATCTTCTGCAACATGACCGGCTCCTGGTGGCCGATTGTCGCGATGCTGATTGCCTATTCCGTGATTGGTCTGGTTTCAGCCATTTTCATGCCGGAAGTGCGCGACCGTGATTTGAGCGCAGCACAAGACGCGGCTGAACCACAGGCGCTGAACAATGAGGCAGGTGAGTCACGGAAATATGGAGCGCTGCTATGAGTTTCATTAATGATAATTTTATGATTAGCAATGCCAGGGGCGTTGCGTTATATCGCGACGTCGCGAAAGAATTGCCGATAATTGACTATCACTGTCATCTGGTTGCGAAAGATATTTTCGAAAATAAACCGCTGGAGAACATTACCGAGCTTTGGCTTGCAGGCGATCACTACAAATGGCGTGCCATGCGCGCCAACGGTATAGATGAAAAATTCATTACGGGCAGCGCCACCGCGGAAGAAAAATTTGCGGCGTGGGCTGAAACGGTCGACGCCAGCTATGGCAATCCGCTCTATCACTGGACGCATTTAGAGCTGCATCACTATTTTTCCTGTGATGAACCGCTGGGCAGCCATAACTGGCGTGAAATAATGGAACGCTGTAATCGTTTATTACAACAGCCTGATTTTACGCCCCGCGAACTGATTAAACGCTCAAAAGTGGAGGTCATTTGTACCACAGACGCACCGCTGGATGACCTGCGTTACCATCAGTTATTGCGCGATGACGCGACGTTTAACGTCAAGGTCTTACCGACATTCCGCCCGGATGACGTTTTTACGCCGGATGCGCATCAGTTCGCCGACTTTACCGAACGATTAGCGGAGCTGACGGGGCGGTCCATTCACGCCTTCAGCGATTTTGCTGCTGCGCTCGGCGAGCGTATTGCCTGGTTCCACGCCATGGGGTGCCGTATTTCGGATCATGGCCCCGTGGAAATCCATTTTCAGGCTGCGGATGACAGTATCGTGGAATCGATATTTGTCCGTAAACGGCAGGGTGAACATCTCAACGCGCGGGATAGCGCGATTCTTGACAGTGCTATTTTTATCATGCTCGCGCGTTATTACCGGCAGCATGACTGGGCCATGCAGATACACTTCGGTGCGATACGCAATAATAATACCCGCATGTACCGTGCCCTGGGCATAAATACCGGGTTTGATTCACTGACGGATCAGGTCAATCTTGCTGCGAATATTAATCAACTGCTGGATGCCATGGCCCTTGCAGACGCGCTGCCGAAAACCATTCTGTATAACCTCAACCCCAGCTACAACGATATTGTCGCGACGACGATCGCCAATTTTCAGAGTGCAGAACGGGGAGTGAAATCACCGATGCAATTCGGCTCCGGCTGGTGGTTTAACGACACCCGTCGCGGGATGGAAAACCAGCTCAACAGCCTGGCAGATCAGGGGCTGTTAATGAATTTTGTCGGCATGCTGACCGACTCCCGCAGCCTGGTTTCCTATACCCGCCACGATTATTTTCGCCGCATTCTATGCAATATGATCGGCGGTTGGGTGGAGCGGGGAGAAGTCCCTGATAATAACGATATTCTCACGCGGATGATAAAAAATATTTGCCACGACAACGCTAATAATTATTTCAAATTTTAAATTCACTTCATCAAGTGGGGATGAAATATGTCTCGTGCGGCTAAAAAAATTACCATTCCGGTTAGTATCGGCTACGGACTAACGGATATTATGGGTGGCGGTGCATTTACCGTGATCGGCGCCTGGCTATTATTTTTCTATACGACATTCGTTGGGCTATCGCCGGTTGAAGCAGCCTCCATTGTCGCCATCGCGCGTATTGTCGATGCCATTGTCAGTCTGTTTATGGGAAGTTTTACCGATCATTTTTACAAAAATTATTTTGGTAAAAAATTTGGTCGTCGACGCTTCTTTTTGCTGATCGGCGCGCCGTTAATGCTGGTCTATGCGTTACTGTGGCTTGATGGCATGACCTACGGTTTTTATCTCGCAGTCTATCTGGCGTTTGAAATTATCGCCGCGATGGTATTGATCCCCTGGGAAACACTGCCATCGGAAATGACAAAAGACTTTAATCAGCGCACCAAGCTTTCGACCTGCCGCATGTTCCTTTCTGCGTCCGGCACCTTCCTGGCGACGTTCATTCCGGGGCTGCTGATTGGCTATTTTGGGGAAAACAGCGCCCATGCTTATCTGATTAACGGCGTTATTTTTGCCGTCCTGTTTATGGTGTGCGTCTTTATCTCGTGGAAGGTGACCTGGGAACGCGAGTTAACCCCGGAAATGCTGGCCGGGCTTGAAACCAGCACGGCGCCCCGAACGCTGACGCAAAAGCTGGCTGCCTTTGGTCGCCTCTTTAAAGAGTATGGTTCAACGCTGAAAATCCGGGCTTTCAGAAAACACCTTGCCATCTACCTGCTGTCGTTTACCGGGAAAGATGTCTACAACACCGTGTTTGTCTTCTTCTGTGTTTACTGCCTGAATGTCTCTTCGTCGCTCGCCGGCACACTGCTGTCGATGAGTATCGTCGGCCTGCCTGTCACGCTGATCGCGGGAGTGGGGATCATTAAATTCGGGCCGTCGAAGCTGTATGTGTTTGCCTACTCGCTGATGATGCTTTGCCTGGGCGGGTTTTTCGCCGTGTATCAAATTCCGGCACTCAATACCGTCGCGACGCTGGTGATTCTGGCCGGGTTATATCAGGTCGGTCGCTGTGTGCTGGAGTTTACGCCGTGGAACGTCTTCCCGTTCATCCCGGATATTGACGAGATGATTAGTCGCCAGCGTCGCGAGGGGCTGTTCGCGGCGGTGATGACCTTCTCCCGCAAAACGACCGTGGCCATCGCCACCTTTATTGTGGGGCTGCTGTTGCAGAATGGCGGCTTTGTGAAGGGCAGCCAGACACAGCCGGAGGAGGCCATCCATACCATCGCGATGCTGATGTTCATTGGGACTGCGGGCTTACTTATCCTGGCGTTGTGGCAGGCATTAACGTTCCATCTGAACAAGCGTACGCACAAGATCTTCGTGGATGAACTGGACCGTCTGAAAGCGAACGGTTCTCCCCAGCTGGTTTCCGCCGAAGCACGCCGCGTGGTGGAAGATTTGACGGGGTATTCCTACGACAGGCTGTGCCGTGAGCCCGCTGGCCGTTCTGGCGCAGAACCGGCGCGTAATCCTGTGTGATGGTGGTACATATCTTTTTGAAAGATGTCACACAACTTAATTTTGATATCACACCAGTTGGCGCAAAGTTAATGTAAATCAATGTTCCGCTGAACATAACCCGTATGGTGGTGGGCAAGGCACCAGGGGGTTACTGCCATTCTGGCTGGTGTAGTCAACATGCGCGACCGCGCGCCAAGGTGCGGTCGCAGAACTCAGCTTCCTTAATTAAACGAGTCTCAACCATGGAAAACCGATTATTACAGGCGAAAGCGACGCTGCCTCAGTACGATCGCGGCAGCCTCCAGGCACGCATTGTTCATTTAGGGTTTGGCGCGTTCCACCGTGCACACCAGGCGGTGTACGCCGATATTCTGGCCGCTGAACACGGCGGCGACTGGGGTTACACAGAGGTGAACCTGATTGGCGGTGAGCAGCAGATTGCCGATCTGAACGCGCAGGATAACCTCTATACAGTGGCCGAAATGTCGGCGGACGCGTGGACATCACGGGTCGTCGGCGTGGTCAAAAACGCGCTGCACGCGCAGGTTGACGGGCTGGATGCCGTACTGGCGGCGATGTGTGAGCCGCAGGTGGCGATTGTGTCGCTTACCATCACCGAAAAAGGCTACTGCCACTCACCGGCGACGGGCAAACTGATGCTCGATCACCCATTGATTGCGGCCGACCTGCAAAACCCGCATCAGCCCAAATCTGCGCCGGGTGTGGTGGTTGAAGCGCTGGCGCGACGCAAAGCGGCGGGGCTGCCTGCCTTTAGCGTGATGTCCTGTGACAACATGCCGGAGAACGGCCACGTTATGCGCAATGTCACCTGCGCCTATGCCCGCGCGGTCGACGCGGAGCTGGCCGCGTGGATTGAGGCCAACGTCACCTTCCCGTCAACCATGGTGGATCGTATTGTGCCTGCGGTGACGCCGGAAACGCTGGATAAAATCGAACAATTGACCGGCGTACGCGATCCGGCGGGCGTGGCCTGCGAGCCGTTCCGTCAGTGGGTCATTGAGGACAACTTCGTCGCCGGACGTCCGCAGTGGGAAAAGGCAGGGGCGGAGCTGGTGGTCGACGTTATTCCGTTTGAAGAGATGAAGCTGCGTATGCTCAACGGCAGCCATTCTTTCCTGGCGTACCTTGGCTATCTGGCGGGGTATCAGCACATCAACGACTGTATGGAAGATGAACATTACCGCCGTGCCGCCCACGCGCTGATGCTGAAAGAGCAGGCGCCGACGCTGAAAGTAAAAGGGGTTGATTTAGGCCACTATGCCGATCTGCTGATAGCCCGTTACAGCAACCCGGCCCTGCGCCACCGGACCTGGCAAATCGCGATGGACGGCAGCCAGAAGCTTCCGCAACGTATGCTGGATTCCGTGCGCTGGCATCTGGCGCATCAGAAACCTTTCCCGCTGCTGGCGCTGGGTGTAGCGGGCTGGATGCGCTATGTCGGCGGGGTGGATGAGCAGGGGAACGCCATCGAGGTGAGCGATCCTCAGCTGGCAGTGATTCAGGCGGCGGTCAACGGGAGCGCGGAAGGGGAAAGTCGGGTGAAAGCCCTGCTGGGCATTGAGGCCATCTTCGGCAAGGAACTGCCATACGAAACGTGCTTTGTTGAGGCGGTCATGACGGCGTATCAGACGTTACTGCAAAAAGGGGCGAAAGCCACGGTTGCGCAGTACGCGGCACAGCTGTAATTCATGTCATGCCGCCGTTCGCGGCGGCATGATGTCGCACCGGTTAGTGCATACCCAAACGAATCAGTTCAATCGGTTCGAACTTACCTTCGCATCCTTCCACTTCCACCGTTTTGCTACGACGCACCTGCGCGGCATCCAGCCCGTCGCTGTGGATCGCTTTAATTACGCCTGTGTGCCCGGTGCCGTTAATCATTACGCGGCTACCGGTGGTAATTGCATTACGGTTACGGTCGTAAGTCATCATGGTATTTTCTCCTCGCTAACACATCCGTTACGGCGCTATTTCAGGTTGTGCCGTCCACGGGGCACTATAAATACGCCTCTCTGGCGATCGTTTTTTTGTTTTTGATCAAACTCACACTTTTTTGTTGATTCCGGTACGGCGATGACGGTTCACGACACTGATTTACAAAGCGGACAGTTATTTTCTTTAATTGATAATTTCAGCCGGTGAGCGTTTAGGTCGGGTTTATATTTCTCATGGCACTCTGGGTGCAGTAAATAACGTCTTTTAACAATAAGGAGTCAGGCTTATGTATAAAAAGATTTTGATGCCTGTTGATGTGTTTGAAATGGATTTAAGCGATAAAGCGGTGCGGCATGCGGCCAACCTGGCGAAGGCTGAAGGCGCATCGATTACCCTGGTCAACATTCTGCCCAACAGCAGCCGCTCGTTACTGCGCGGGTTCAATGCAGATATCAGGAAGTTTGAAGAGTATATGACCGCGGAATCCAGCAAAAAGATGAAGGAGTTATCGCGTCTCTTCGATCTCACCCCGGAGGACATTCATTGTGAGGTACGTTTCGGCAACGTGCGCGACGAAATTATCAGGATGAGCAAAGAAGGGGAATATGACGTGATTGTTATCGGCTCAAAAAACCCGAGTATCACCACGCATCTGTTGGGTTCAAATGCCGAATCTATCCTGCGCTACGCCACTATTCCCGTCCTGGTCGTGCGCTGATATTCTCGCCGCGCCCGTTAAGGGGCGGCGAATTTTACTCTTCACTAAACCACTCGCTATTTTCCTGACGAATAAGCTGCACGGATTCGCTGATCTCCTGCAGATGGACAGTCATCGCTTTTTCCACACCGTCAGGATCGCGTTTTTCCAGTGCGCTAAAAATATCATGATGCTGTCGGAGCAACATTTCCGGCGGAGAGACGTGGTCGAGGCTCATATAACGCACACGGTCGATGGTGGCTTTTATATTTTCAATGGTGTCCCAGGCCAGCTGACAATCGGCAATTAGCGCCAGCTTCTGGTGAAACTCATCGTCCAGTTGAAAGAAATCGTTAAGCTGTTTACGGTCGATGGCAATACGCTGCTGATGCAGGTTCTGTTCCAGCAGATAACACTGGTTGTCATTAATCAGCGTGGCCGCACGACGCGCCACCGCGCACTCAATGGCCTGCCGGACAAAACAGCCGTTACGGACCTGAGAAAGCGATATTTTATTCACATAGCTGCCGCGCTGCGGGCGGATCTGAATCAGGCCGTTTTCGGCAAGCTTGATAAACGCCTCACGCACGGGCTGACGGGAAACGTCAAAACGCACAGATACCTCTTTTTCGGAGAGCGGCGTGCCAGGCGGGATCAGGCAATGCACAATATCACGTCGTAAAATGCGATAGATTTGCTGGTTAACGGGCTGGGTGGGATTGAGTTGCGATTCAGCGGCCATGAGTTGTCATTTCTCAGAGAGTTAGCCTGAACATACTACCATTCTTTTATACCCTGATACAGACCCGGCCCGCAGGCCGGGAAGGGCAGAGTCAGCCACGATGGACGCTCAGTCCGGCAAAGCTCTGGCTGACAGGCATCATCTCTACGGTGTTGATATTGACGTGTTTTGGCAGCGTCGCAACCCACCAGACCGCTTCGGTGACATCTTCCGGCGTCAGCGCGTTGGCATTCTCGTAGGTTTTATCCGCTTTCGCGTCATCGCCTTTG
The DNA here is from genome assembly GCF_024599795.1 of Enterobacter cloacae complex sp. R_G8. NCBI lineage: Bacteria > Pseudomonadati > Pseudomonadota > Gammaproteobacteria > Enterobacterales > Enterobacteriaceae > Enterobacter > Enterobacter cloacae complex sp. R_G8. Next base: position 2,908,878 of record NZ_CP102246.1, on the reverse strand, counting down.
AAGCGTACGTTCGAGAATTCGGTACCGCCCACCAGGCCCGGCTCGATATCCGTGACGCGGATGGCGGTGCCGTGGAGATCGGTACGCAGGTTCAGGCTGAACTGGCGCACAAACGCCTTGGTCGCACCGTAAACGTTGCCGCCCGCATATGGCCAGCTTCCGGCGGTCGAGCCAATATTGATAATATGACCGCGATTGCGCTCAACCATGCCTGGCAGTACGGCGCGGGTCATGTACACCAGACCTTTGTTGTTGGTGTCGATCATGTTTTCCCAGTCATCAACGCTGGCTTTATGGGCGGGCTCCAGACCCAGCGCCAGACCGGCGTTGTTGACCAGCACGTCGATGGCACGCCACTGGGCAGGAAGATTGGCAATCATCTCTTCGATGGCGGCACGGTTACGCACGTCCAGCTGCGCGGTCAGGATGTTGTCACCCAGCTCCTCTTTCAGCTCCTGCAGACGCTCCTGACGACGACCGGTTGCAATCACCTTATGCCCGTTGGCGACGAAGCGACGCGTGATGCTTTCACCAAAACCTGCCGTTGCCCCGGTAACTAAAATAATCATCTCACTGTTCCTCAACGCTTTTTGTGTTGTACTAACATAGCACGCCCTGAGAGGGTGCGTTAAGGCAACATTTGTATGACCGCATTGCGGTCAACGGCGGCCTGGCCTACTCTGGGAAAGTTAACCGTTACCAGGAGTAAAAGATGTCAACCCGTAATCCTTTTTTTGACATTAGCCTGCTGCCTTATCAGGCCCCGCGTTTTGATGAAATCAACGACAGCCACTATCGCCCGGCGTTTGATGAAGCCCTGCGCCAGAAGCGGGCAGATATTGACGCTATCGTCGCGCAAACGGTAGCCCCCGATTTTGACAACACGGTACTGGCACTGGAAAAAAGCGGTGCCATGCTCGCGCGCGTCAGCAGTGTCTTCTTCGCCATGACGTCGGCGCACACCAATGCCCGCTTACAGGAGCTGGAGGAACAGTTCTCGACTGAATTAGCCGCGCTGGCAAATGATATCTGGCTCAACGATACGCTATTCTCCCGCGTCGAAAGCGTCTGGCAGGATCGTGCGGCGCTGGATGCAGAGTCCCGCCGACTGGTCGAAGTGACGTACCAACGCTTTGTGCTGGCCGGGGCGCGTCTGAATGATGACGAAAAAGCTGAACTGAAAGCCCTGAACACAGAAGCGGCATCACTTATCAGCCAGTTTAACCAGCGTCTTCTGGCCGCCGATAATGCGAGTGGGCTGGTGGTGGATTATGTTCATCAGCTTGAGGGTTTAAGCGCGGACGAGATCGCCACGGCTGCTCAGGCCGCCGCCGATAAAGGGCTGAAGGATCGCTGGCTAATCCCCCTCCTGAACACCACCCAACAACCTGCGCTTTCACTGCTTCGCAATCGACAGACCCGTGAAAACCTGTTCAACGCGGGCTGGCTGCGTACGCAGAAAGGCGATGAAAATGATACCCGCGAGCTGATCCTTCGTCTCACTGCCTTACGCGCGCGCCAGGCGCAGCTACTGGGGTTTGATGATTTTGCCAGCTGGAGTATCAGCGACCAGATGGCGAAAACGCCTGAGGCCGCGCTGACCTTTATGCGCGGAATTGTCCCCGCAGCGCGCGACAGGGCGGCACGTGAGCAGGCCGATATTCAGAAAGTGATCGATGACGAACAGGGTGGTTTCACCGTGCAGGCCTGGGACTGGTCATTTTACGCCGAGCGCGTCCGTCAGGCGAAATATGCGCTGGATGAGGCGCAAATCAAGCCGTACTTTGCACTCAATAACGTACTGAATGATGGGGTGTTCTGGACGGCCAGCCAGTTGTTTGGCATTCGCTTCGTTGAGCGTTTCGACATTCCGGTTTATCACCCGGACGTCCGCGTGTGGGAAATTTTCGACCATACCGGGGAAGGCATGGCGCTGTTCTACGGTGACTTCTTTGCCCGTGACTCAAAGCATGGCGGAGCGTGGATGGGGAATTTCGTTGAGCAATCTTATGAATTTGCCTCCCGACCGGTTATCTACAATGTCTGTAACTATCAAAAACCCAGTCACGGCGGTGCTGCGCTCCTCTCCTGGGATGACGTGATAACCCTGTTCCACGAGTTTGGTCACACGCTACACGGTCTGTTTGCCAGTCAGCGCTACGCCACGCTGTCCGGTACCAATACCCCGCGTGATTTTGTGGAGTTTCCGTCGCAAATTAATGAGCACTGGGCCCGCCATCCGCAGGTATTTACCCACTATGCCCGCCATTATGAGACCGGCGAACCCATGCCGGACGCGCTGCGCGAGAGCATGCTTAACGCGACGCATTTCAACAAAGGCTATGACATGACGGAAACGCTCAGCGCCGCGCTGCTGGACATGAACTGGCACGGCATTCGTGAGGCCGTTTCGAGCGTAGAGGAATTTGAAAAGGCAGCGTTGCAAAAAGAGGGGCTGGATCTGCCCGGCGTACCGCCACGTTATCGCAGCAGCTACTTTGCGCATATCTTCGGCGGCGGCTATGCGGCAGGCTATTACGCCTACCTGTGGACACAGATGCTGGCAGACGATGGCTATCAGTGGTTTGTCGAGCAGGGCGGCTTAACCCGTGAAAACGGGCAAACATTCCGCGAGGCGATTCTGTCGCGCGGGAACAGCACGGATTTAGCTGAACTGTACCGGAACTGGCGCGGGCACGATCCGAAGATTGAGCCAATGCTGGAGAATCGCGGGCTGAGCGAGTAGCGTCATTTTTGGCTTAAACAGGACCGGGCGGAAGCCCGGTTTTTTTGTCCAATTTCTCTTCTCGAAAACGTCTCTAATTTTGCTCCGCACTGGCGAAGCAGTTAAAGCTAAGGGTTTCGTCTGGTATGCAACAAATTTCCAATAACATGCACAAGTAGATTTTGTCGTATGGTCAAACTCTGGTAGGATTAATCTTAATTTTTTTACTGATGGAACAGGAACATGAAGAAAATTATTGGTGTGTTATTACTTTCTTGCTTACTCGTCGGGTGCGATAAACCCAAAATTGATTCTTCAACTGATGCTGCAATGAAATCCTCGATAGCCAAAGTCAGAGATTCACTTCCGGAAAATAAACGGGAGGAATTCGATAGCGCCTTAAAGGTTGTGGCATTCAGTAACATCGATATGGCTGACCTGATGCGTTCCACTTCAAATAATGATAACGAAGAGATAAGCAAAAAGATGCGCGAAAGCCTGTCTGGTAAGACGGGTGAAGAAATAATCTCTTACGCACAGCAAGTCACTGCTGAGAGAGAGATGAAGTTAAAAGAAAAGATGACTCAGGAAATCAAAGCGCTGGAACAGAAAAAAGCTGACGCCGACGTGGCTAAAAAAGAGTTGATGAAAATCCAGGTTTTATCATCCAGATTTACCATGGAGCCTGAGCAAGACGGTAAGCCACAACCCGTAATTAGACTGGTTGTTAAAAATAATACTGATACCGTTATCTCCAGAGCGTACCTGCACGGAGTGATGGCAAGCGAGGGATACTCAGTACCATGGCTGGTAAGTAATTTTTTCTATGATATTCCTGAGGGGCTTAAGCCAAATGAAGAAGCCACATGGGCTATTGCCCCCCCTAAGAATTCTGAATGGGGTGTACTTTATGCCCCAAAAGACGCTGTTTTGACTGTGACACTCGTAAGAGTGGACGGTACTGATAATCAGGCGTTGTATGATGCAACAATGTTCACTGAGGAAGATAACAGCAGGCTTGAAGAGTTGAAGAAAAAAAATCTCTGATCTTTAAAGACTAACCGACCCGCCAACCGGCGGGTTTTTTATGCGTTGAGGAAAGGTGGCGTTGCAAACGGCGCATCGGTGTGGGCATCGGCTTCGCTGATAACTATGACTTTATGTTTCCCCGGGGCATAAAATCGTTTTAAACAGCCTAATTAAAGATATCTATTTTTTTGACTTGAACACAAACACAATATTCATCAGTTTCGCTAACCCCTTATTAAACATTCTTATTATTGCAAAAACGAGTAAAATAAAGAATGACGCGCGGGATTTAACGGGTTATAAACTTTACCTCCCTTAACACTTTTGTAACGTCATTGAGGTAAACCCGTGAAGCAGGTTGGCATTGTTGGTTGGCGCGGCATGGTTGGTTCAGTATTGCTGCAACGCATGGTCGAAGAAAATGATTTTAATGATATTGCAGCCAGTTTTTTTAGTACGTCTTCTGTTGGGGCGCCTGGGCCTGTCATTAATGGTGTCCGTTCGGTACTTAAAGATGCTTATTCCCTGGATGCGCTGGTGGAAATGGATATCATCATTACCTGCCAGGGCGGTGAGTATACAAAATCAATTTATCAATCTTTAATTGATTATGGGTGGGAAGGTTACTGGATCGATGCCGCATCAGCGCTGCGAATGGACGAAAGAGCCTGTATCATCCTGGATCCTGTGAACCGTGAAAATATCGATGATTCCATCAAAAAGGGCGGTAAACTTTTTGTAGGCGGAAACTGTTCAATCACCTTAAGCCTGATGGGGCTCGCCGGTTTGATCAAGGCCGATCTCATTGAATGGATGAGCGTGATGACCTATCAGTCGGCGTCTGGGGCGGGTGCAAAGCATGTTCGCGAGTTGATCGCCCAAAGTGCATTTGTCAGTCGAAATTTGACCCGCGACGAACTGGAAAACACAGACTCGGTGCTTCCTCTGGTTAATAAAGTCAGTGAACTGATTAACAGCAGTGACTTGCCTGTTGAGAATTTTGGCGCGCCGCTGATGGGGAGCATCATTCCCTGGATTGATAGCGACCTGGGGGATGGCAATAGCCGCGAAGAGTGGAAGGGTGAAGCAGAAACAAATAAAATCCTTGGCCTGAAAAAAGGTACCATCCCGGTTAATGGTCTGTGCATTCGTGTTGGTGTTATCAGGTGCCATAGTGCGGCGATTACGATGAAGCTGAAACGTGAAGTGGATGAAGCTGAATTTGCCAAAATAGTAAGCGACGCTCATCCCTGGGTAAAATACGTTCCTAATAATAAAGAGGCCAGCGTCAGCCAGCTGACTCCCGCACATATTAGCGGCACGCTTGAGGTTGGCGTAGGGCGTTATAAAAAAATGGCGCTAAATAATGATCCTGTTTACTCGGTATTGACCGTTGGGGATCAACTATTATGGGGGGCCGCGGAACCGTTACGGCGTATGCTAAATATTCTGCTTAACAGAGTATAATTGGGTTATACCAGAGAATCATTATTGGCTGGAAACAGAGCCGGGCGGGCAGCCCGGTTTTTTATATAAATTAATGCGCAATAATTTGATCTGGCTTGTAAAATAAAGTTTGTTTCGCTTAAGGGGGCTTCGCTATAAAATTTTGTTTTTTTTTGCCGATAACTGAGGATGGCACAATAAAATGACGTAATCGCAGTTAAGAAGGCGAAGAATGACCATACCTCAGAAGACCCCTGGCTTTACGGATAGCGAGCATTCTAAAGGACTGATAAATAAAACATTTACCTATATTGTTACGCTGTTGATATGTATTTTCATCGCAGCGATAGTTTCGTTGCTAATCATAAAAAACAATGTGAATAAAATCGGCGACAAGCATGATGAATTCTTGTTAAGAAAGGCGTTAGACAGCCGTCAGGAAAACGTGCGTAGTCATTTGAAAGATTATGCTGAGTGGGGTGATGCCTACAATCACCTTCATCAAAAAATCGACATAAACTGGGCATGGGATAAACAGAACCTGGGTAAGTCCCTGTACGATAACTTTGGCTACGAAGGCGTGTTCGTGCTGTCCCCGGATGGCGCCTCCCTTTACAGCGTACTTGACGGACAACTGAAGCGTGAAGATCTGCAACGCTGGATAGATCACGCCACAAAAGAGCAGTTACTCAGTGAAATGCGTATGAATAATGGGTTGCCGGTGTCCACGCTAACGCTTATCGACTCCGTACCCGCCATTGTTTCTGCGGCCTGGATCACGACGGGTGATGATGCGAGTGTTCAACCCTTGCCCGGTAAGCCTTCAACCATGCTGTTTATAGACAAGTTAACGGCTAAGAAACTTCTCGCGATTGGACGCGATGCGGGTATCGAAAATGTTCGCGCTTTGCCCTTCAACACCGTTTCCCAGGCAAATAATCCGACTGAATTAACATTAAATACCCAAAAGGGTGCTGTACATATTATCTGGGAGAGTGAAAATCCCGGTCAGGCATTGATCATTTATTTTTTACCCTTGCTCATTCTTTCCGTTCTCCTGACGCTTGCGCTGACGGCTATTTTGATGCGCCATATTATGCACAAGGCGAAAATCCATGACGAAAATATCTTTCTCCTTGAGCAGGCACGGCTGAATCTGATTATTAGCGAAAAACGATTCAGGGATGTCAGTGAAACAACCAGCGATTGGTTCTGGGAAACCGATTTAGCGTTAACGATCACCTGGTTATCAGGGCGTTTTTCGACTGTAACGGGATATGATGAGAGTCAATGGATAGGGCGCAGCCTGGATGAACTTTTTCCTTCGACCAAAGATGTATTAAATCCGTGTGTCAGGCGCCGGGAATTATCAGGACGCTTCGAATTTAAGCATTGCCCTTATACCAACTATCAAAATGCCACTTCTTATTGCACGCTTCTGGCAAAATTTTCTTCTCAGCCTGATGGCACGGTGGTTTTACGGGGCGCTGCATCCGATGTCTCTCTGGAAGTTGAAGCCACCAAACGTGTTGAATTCCTGTCACGCCATGACGAGTTAACGGGCCTTCCCAACCGATATCATATTAAGGAATTCCTTACGGGGCAGCTGGCGAAAGAAGATCTTCACCATTCCCCCTTTGCCATGATTTGCATGGATTTAGATAAGTTTAAACCCGTGAATGATATTTTTGGCCATTCCACAGGTGATGCCCTGCTTGGTGAGGTTGCTTTACGTCTTAAAGCCTGTATTCGTAGCGGTGATTTTGTCGCCCGGCAGGGCGGGGATGAATTTATGCTGCTTCTCGACAACACCCGGCATCTGGACCACATAGAAGAGGTGTGTCATCGCATCGTGCAAGAACTCAACCGTCCGTTCACCATTGATGGTAATGATGTGACCATCGGCGTCAGCATGGGCATTGCTCTGGCTCCCCAGGACAGTACCAGTGCAAACGACCTTTTACGCTATGCTGATATTGCGCTTTATCAGGCTAAACAATCCGGTCGGAACCGATGGGTCTATTATCGTCAGGATATGTCGGAAAAGCTGACCGAGCGCAGAAAGCTGGAATTAGCGCTGAAGACCGCAATTCGGGAAGACCAGCTCTATCTGGTTTATCAGCCGCGTTATAACCTCAGACATTCACGCATCGACGCCGTAGAAGCCCTGGTTCGCTGGCAGCATCCTGAACGCGGAAACATGATGCCCGATCAGTTTATTCCACTCGCTGAAGAAACGGGGCTCATCATCAACCTCAGCAACTGGGTCATTCGTAAGGCCTGTACAGAGACGCATGAAAAACTGCCGGGGCTTTCGGTTTCAGTCAATATTTCAGCCATTGAATTCCAGGCAAGCGATCTCGCCGAAAGAATAAAAGCTATTCTTGATGAAACCGGGCTTGAGCCTACCCGGCTGGAAATAGAGGTGACTGAAAATGTCACGCTCTCTAATCCAGAGAAAACGTTGCAGACCATGAAGGCGCTCAAAAAAATGGGGGTACGCATTCTGATTGATGATTTCGGTACCGGCTATGCCTCTCTGAGCTATCTGCGGAAGTTCCAGTTTGACGGGTTAAAGCTCGATAAAAGCTTCATTTTTTCTTTAGGGGATTCGACACAGAACCAGTCGGTGGTCGAGAAGATCATCGATCTGGGTAAAGCCTATTCTATGGAGGTCACCGCTGAAGGGGTGGAAACCGTAGAACAATTGTCGTTCCTGAAGAAAAATAAGTGTGACGAAGTCCAGGGATATTTACTCGGCAAACCGGCGGCGATTGCAGATTTAAATCTAAAAACCAACCACGTAATTTATTAAGGGTATCCGTGCTGCTTGCCTGGGCCTGCTGATCCGGTAGGGCGGGTAAGCGCAGCGTCACCCGGCGTGCCTGTAATCAAATCGCGTAGTTTTCGCTCTGACGTCTGGCTGATAAACTTGGCTCAACGTTTTGATTTCCGGGCGAACTTGAGATTCAGGCCGCCGCTAACCGAGCCAGCCATCCCGACAAAAGGCAGGAAGTATGTCTCTTCGTTCACTGCGGGCGTTGTGCCTGACGAGTTTTTTTATCGCTGACGTCCGTGACGGTCTCGGCCCTTTTCTCGGTATCTTCCTGACGGAGCGACACTGGACGCCGGATGACATCGGCTTACTGATGACCGCCGGTGGTCTGGCGGGACTCCTGGCCACACTGCCAGCGGGATTCATCACCGACACCACCAAAAACAAACGTTCGGTTCTGGCGCTGCTCTGCCTGCTGATCACCCTGAGTACGCTGCTGCTCTGGTTCAGCCAGCAGAGTGGGGTCGTTGCGGTTTCGCAAATTGTCACCGGGATCTGCGCGGCGTTTGTGGGGCCGCTTATCACCGGGATCACCCTGGGGCTGACGGGGCAGAGCGGGTTTAGCACGCAGATGGGCAAAAATGAGGCCTTCAATCACGCCGGAAATTTCCTCACGGCACTGATTGCCGGAGGCATTGCCTGGTACTGGGGCATTGGCGGGATCTTCCTGCTGATGACCTGTACGACGCTGTTAACGCTCTGTTCGCTGCTGGCGATACGCAATAAGGATATCGACAACGATGCCGCGCGCGGGCTGAACACCTCAGAGCATCAGCCGGTGCCGGGTTTTGCGGTGTTGATAAAAAATCGGGCACTTTTCGTGACCGGGCTGACGCTGCTGCTGTTCCATCTGGCGAATGCGGCCCTGTTGCCGATGCTCAGCATGCGGGTCGCCGCCGCGCCGGCCAGCGTTAATCCCGGCGTGTTCGCTGCGGCGACGGTCATTATTTCGCAGGCGGTGATGATCCCGGTGGCTATCTGGGTTTCCAGGCGAATCGATCGCTACGGTTACTGGCGCTTTATCATGCTGGCGCTGTTAATCATGCCGGTACGCGCGGCGCTGGCGGCCTCCACCGATGCACCGTTTATGATGATCCCGGTACAAATTCTTGATGGTCTTGCCGCCGGGATCCTGGGCGTGGTGGTGCCGTCATTTATCGTGGTACTTTTGCGCGGAAGCGGGCACGTCAATGCCGGGCAGAGCGTGGTGATGCTGATGCAGGGTGTTGGCGCATCGATGAGCCCCGCGTTAACCGGGACGATCGCCGGACACTACTCTTTTGCGACGGCTTTTAGTGTGCTGAGCGCCATTGCGCTGGTGGCGGTGCTGCTCTGGTGGCGCTTTGCTCAACGGAGCTGGCAGACAGACAGCTCCCCGAACGGGGCGTAGCGTCAGTGCCGGGTAAGGCGTAACCGCCACCCGGCATGTCAGGCTTAGACTATCTCGTTAGGACACGCTTCGCCGTTTTCCAGCTGCTGTAAATTCCCCAGCGTGGTTTCGGAAATGCTGATCAGTGCTTCTGCGGTCAGGAACGCCTGGTGCCCGGTAAAGAGCACGTTATGGCAGGCGGACAGGCGACGGAATACGTCGTCCTGAATGACGTCGTTAGACTTGTCTTCAAAGAACAGATCGCGTTCGTTCTCATACACGTCCATCCCCAGCGCGCCAATTTTCTGGGTTTTCAGCGCTTCAATCGCCGCCTGAGAGTCAATCAAGCCGCCGCGGCTGGTATTGATGATCATCACGCCGTCTTTCATCTGCTCAAACGCGGTCTGATTCAGCAGGTGATAGTTTTCCGGCGTCAGCGGGCAGTGCAGGGAGATCACGTCAGACTGGGAGAACAGGGTCGGGAGATCGACATATTCCACGCCCAGCTCCAGCGCGGCGGCGCTTGGGTACGGGTCAAACGCCAGCAGGCGCATACCAAAGCCTTTCAGAATGCGCAGGGCGGCCACGCCGATTTTACCGGTACCGATCACGCCTGCGGTTTTACCGTACATGGTAAAGCCGGTCAGTCCTTCCAGCGAGAAGTTCGCATCTCGGGTACGCTGATAAGCGCGGTGAATACGACGGTTCAGCGACATCATCATGCCCACAGCATGTTCCGCGACCGCTTCCGGGGAGTAGGCCGGAACGCGAACCACCTTCAGCCCCAGCTCTTTCGCCGCATCCAGATCGACGTTATTGAAGCCCGCGCAGCGCAGGGCGATATACTTTACGCCGTGCTTTTTCAGCTCTTCCAGTACCGGACGACTACCGTCATCGTTCACGAAGATGCAGACGCCTTCACAGCCGTGCGCCGTTTTAGCGGTTTTTTCGGTCAGCAGAAAGTCGAAAAATTCAAGATCGAACCCGTAAGCCTCGTTAACATGTTGCAGATACTTTTTGTCGTACTGCTTTGTGCTATATACCGCGAGTTTCATAAGACTTTCTCCAGTGATTTTACATCCACGTTAGCATGATTAAAATAATCTTACAATTTCTAAAATTTTATTTAAATCAATAAGTTCTATCAATTATTTTAGAGCATCTATTCTTAAAACTGGCATTTACTTCAACTGATTGACTAAACATGCGACAATGATCGGCACTGTCGGCTTAATTCTCTCGCTAAATCAGGATATTAACTGCCCATGAAGGGTAAATACAAAGCCGCGATTGCGCTCTTATTGCTGTTGATTTTATTGCCGCTGACGCTGCTGATGACGCTCGCCCAGTGGGTACCGACCCTCGCCGGTATCTGGCTGCCTGTCGGAACACGTATCGCCTTTGAGGAAAGCCCTAAACTGACCCGGCATGCGCTGGTGATCCCCGATCTTCGCTATCTGGTTGAGGATTGTGAAATTGCCCGGGTTGAAAACGCCACGCTGTCGCATCCCAGCCGCTGGAATCTGGATATTGGTGCGCTTGAACTTAACACGGTGTGCCTCAGCAAAATTCCCCAGTCTGCACCGTCAACCGTTGCGCCAAAAACCCTGGCTCAGTGGCAGTCGGTACTGCCAAATACCTGGGTCATTATCCGCCGCCTTACACTTTCTCCCTGGCAACAGTGGGAAGGGGAACTGCATGCCTCACTGACGCCTGCGGTACAGGCGGTGACCTACAACGGCGAGCAGGTCAGTTTCAAAGGGCAGTTACGCGGCCAGACTCTCTCGGTCAGTCAGCTTGATGTACAACTCCCCGGCCAGGTGCCGCCCGTAAAACTGGTGGGTGAGTTCACCCTGCCGCTGGTGCCGGATGGCGTGCCGGTGAAAGGCCATGCGGTCGCCACTTTTAACGTGCCACAGCTCACCTCGCTGGTCGATGCCGACCTGGACTGGGAAGAAAATCAGGGGCAACTGCTGGTGATGGCGCGGGATAACCCCGATCCGCTTCTCGATTTACCATGGCAAATCACGGCCGAACAGCTGAATATCAGCGACGGGCGCTGGAACTGGAACCTGTCCGGCATGCCGATGAGCGGCCGCGTGGGTCTTCGGGTGGATAACTGGCAGCAGGGGCTGGAGAAAGCCACCTTTACCGGACGCCTCAATGTCCTGACTCAGGGGGATGCCGGAAAGGGTAACGCCGTGCTGAATCTCGGGCCGGGCAGGCTCAGCCTGGAAAACAGCGACATGCCGCTTCATCTGAGCGGGGAGGCCAAACAGGACGACCTGGTGCTTTACGCCAGACTTCCGGCCAGACTGACCGGCGGCCTGAACGATCCTCAGCTCACTTTTGAGCCTGGCGCGCTGCTGCGCTCGCGCGGTCGCATTATTGATTCGCTGGATATCGACGAAATCCGCTGGCCACTGGCGGGCGTGAAGCTCACGCAAAAGGGCGTGGATGGTCGTCTGCAGGCTATTCTGCGGGCCCATGAGAACGAGATGGGGGATTTTGAGCTGCATCTGGACGGTCAGGCCAACGACTTTTTACCCGATAACGGCCTGTGGCAGTGGCGTTACTGGGGCAAAGGCAGCTTTACGCCAATGAATGCGCGCTGGGATGTCGCCGGGAAAGGCGAATGGCGCGACAAACTTATTGAGCTGACCGCGCTCTCTACCGGCTTTGACAAACTGCAGTACGGCACCATGGACGTCAGTAAACCGCGACTGGTACTGGATAAACCGGTACGCTGGGTGCGTGACCCGGTCACACCGAAATTTAGCGGTGCGCTGTCGCTCAATGCCGGAGAAACCCATTTCGCCAGCGGCAGCGTGTTGCCACCGTCGGTGCTGACCTTCAGCGTTGAGGGAACTGACCCGACGATATTCCAGTACAAAGGCGATCTGCATGCCGAGGCCATCGGCCCGGTGCAGGTTAACGGTCGCTGGGACGGGGAACGCCTTCGCGGTCAGGCCTGGTGGCCAAAACAATCCCTCACCGTGTTCCAGCCATTGATCCCACCAGACTGGAAAATGACGCTGCGTGACGGTGAGCTCTATGCGCAGGTGGCGTTCTCTGCTGCTGCCGACCAGGGCTTTGAGGCGGGCGGTCACGGCGTGCTGAAATCCGGTAGCGCCTGGATGCCAGACAACCAGATCAATGGCGTGGATTTTGTGCTGCCGTTCCGGTTTAGCGAGGGCACCTGGTCGCTGGGCACGCGTGGCCCGGTCACATTGCGCATTGGCGAAGTGGAAAACCTGGTGACCGCGCGCAACATTACCGCAGACCTGCAGGGCAACTATCCGTGGAGTGAAGAAAACCCACTGCTGCTGACCAACGTCAAGGTGGAGACCCTCGGCGGGAAAATTACCATGCAGCAGCTCAGAATGCCGCAGCACGATCCGGCGCTGCTGCGCGTGGACAATATTTCGTCAAGCGAGCTGATCAGCGCCGTCAATCCGAAACAGTTCGCCATGTCAGGTCCGGTAAGCGGAGCGCTGCCGTTCTGGCTGGACAATGAAAAATGGATCATTAAAGATGGCTGGCTGACCAACCCGGGGCCGATGACGCTGCGTATTGATAAAGACACCGCTGACGCCATCGTCAGGGATAATATGGTTGCGGGGGCGGCGATTAACTGGCTCCGCTATATGGAAATTTCACGGTCGTGGACAAGAATCAATTTAGATAATCTGGGTGAATTAACCATGCAGGCGACCATTAAAGGTACCAGCCGGGTCGATGGCAAAAGCAGTTCCGTGAATCTCAACTACACCCATGACGAGAACGTCTTTACCCTCTGGCGCAGCCTGCGCTTTGGAGACAATCTACAAACCTGGTTTGAGCAACACGCGGCGCTACCCGGTATCCGCAGTTCGACTGGCAAGGAAAGTGAGGAACAACAATGAAAATGAGGGCTGGTGTACTCACCGTCGCCGTTGCCGTGCTCCTGACCGGCTGTACGCCGCGTATTGAAGTCGCTGCGCCGAAGGAGCCGATCACCATCAATATGAACGTCAAAATCGAACATGAGATCCACATTAAAGTCGATAAAGACGTTGAAACCCTGCTGAAATCGCGCAGCGATCTGTTCTGAGGACGCCATGAAACGATTAGCTCTGATGTTACTGGCGCTGGGCATGAACGTGCAGGCGGCAACCCTGACCTTAAACGAGGCCCGGGCGCAGGGGCGTGTCGGGGAGACCCTGAGCGGGTATCTTGCCCCGGTGAAACAAGACCCTGAAACGCTGGCGCTGGTGAGCCGCATCAACGCGGCGCGCACGGAAAGCTACCAGAAGCTGGCGGACAGCAATAACCTGCCGGTTGATGAAGTGGCGAAGATGGCCGGGCAAAAGCTGGTGGCCCGCGCACAGCCGGGAGAGTATGTGAAGGGCATTAACGGGAAATGGCTGAAGAAGTAATCAGCGAAAGCGCTTACGGTACTCGCCAGGCGAGACGCCAAAACGCTGCTTAAATGCCGTTGAAAAATGGCTATGGTCGGCAAATCCCCAGCTGTAGCCAATCCCCGCCAGCTTTTCCTCGTCGCTGGCGGATCTCAGTACCTGCGCGCACAGATCCAGCCGACGATTTTTGATGTACTGTGCCACCACCAGCCCTTTATCGGCAAACATGCGATACAGGCTTCGCACCGACATGCCGCTCTCTGCGGCAATCCATTCCGGGCGCAGGGATTCCGACTGAATATGGTCATCAATTAACGACAGAACGTTCCGGAACTGACGTTCCTTGCGTGGCTGTACCGCGTCGCGCTGTTGAAACGCCGGACGGAGCAGGCAGATCATCGCTTCCAGCGCGGCTTCGCTCTCTCTGTCACTCAGGTCAGCATTGCTCATGCTCTCCAGCAGCAGACGATGGCTGAGCTGTACGGTGGGCAGCGAGCGGGAAAGTGTCAGCGCGCAGCTCACCTCCTGAAAGCGACACTGCTGCTCAATAATCTGACGGGGAACCAGCAGCGAAATCTGGCGGGATTTTTGCTGCCAGTTGATGGAGCAGGGACGAGAGGCGTCGATAAGCGTAATGTCGCCGGCGTTCAGAATTGAACGGCGATCGTCCTGTTCAATCTCCGCGCTGCCGTCAAGCTGAAACACGGTATAAAACCAGGCATCATTGCTCTGTTTAATCTCCTGACGGGAGCGAAACAGGTTGACCCCGCCTGCGGTGACGGTGCTTAACTTCAGGCTTCGGGCGTAGCTCGTTTCCAGTTCACCAATGAACTCACCCTCTAAAGGACGCGCATTAAAGCGCCCGCAGACATGGTTAATTTGCGCCAGCCACTGCTGATACCGTTCCTGTTCGCTTACACCCGCCATCGTTTATCTCGCTGCGCCATCAATGTTTTCGCATTGTTGCATTTGTGTTGCGTTTTGTCAGAGCCATGAGGCTGACTATAGGAAAGAACACTCACCGGTAACAGCGTTATAAGGCGGAATTATCACGAATTGCGGCACCTGTCACAGGTGGCAAAGCGAATGTCACACAGACAAAAGCGGGAATGCAAAAGGCCTCTTAGACTGCAGTAACACCCTGCGAAGAATAACGAAGGAGTACTCTATGTCTGAATCACAGGTCGCCATCCAGCCTGGCGTACAGCAGTTTCTGGACCGACATCACGGGCTGTGGATCGAGGGGCGTCAGGCCGCGTCGGACAGCGAAAAACGGTTGAATGTGTATAACCCTGCTGCCGGTGAGGTTATCGCCTCTACGGCAGACGCCAGCGTCGATGATGTCGACCGCGCGGTCATGTCCGGCTGGCGTGCCTTTGTCGCCCGCAGCTGGGCCGGAAAATTACCGGCAGAGCGTGAGCGTATCCTGCTGCGTTTCGCCGACCTGGTGGAGCAGCACAGCGAGGAGCTGGCCCAGCTTGAAACGCTGGAGCAGGGGAAATCTATCAACATTTCCCGTCTCTTTGAAGTGGGCTGTACCCTGAACTGGATGCGCTATACCGCCGGGCTGACTACCAAAATAACCGGCAAAACCCTCGATCTCTCCATTCCCTTGCCGCAAGGCGCACGCTATCAGGCGTGGACGCGTAAAGAGCCGGTGGGCGTGGTGGCCGGGATTGTGCCGTGGAACTTCCCGCTGATGATCGGTATGTGGAAGGTGATGCCTGCGCTGGCCGCGGGTTGCTCTATCGTTATTAAGCCGTCAGAAACCACGCCGCTGACCATGCTGCGGGTGGCGGAACTGGCGAGCGAAGCAGGTGTCCCTGACGGTGTGTTTAACGTGGTGACCGGAAGCGGCGCGGTGTGCGGCGCAGCGCTGACCTCGCATCCGCATATTGCCAAAGTGAGCTTTACCGGCTCAACGGCGACGGGTAAACAGATTGCCCGCGCGGCGGCCGATACGCTGACCGGCGTGACGCTGGAGCTGGGCGGTAAAAACCCGGCCATCGTGCTGAAAGATGCCGACCCTGCGTGGGTGGTTGAAGGGCTGATGACCGGTAGCTTCCTCAATCAAGGCCAGGTCTGTGCGGCGAGCTCGCGGATTTATATCGAAGCGCCGCTGTTTGACACCCTGGTCAGCGGATTTGAACAGGCGGTGAAATCCCTGAGCGTCGGGCCGGGTATGTCCCCTGAGGCGTTTATCAACCCGCTGGTATCCCGGGCTCACTGCGACAAGGTGCAGACCTTCCTGGATGAAGCGAAATCGCGCAACGCGGAGCTGATCACCGGCAACCGTGGGCCGGAAGGAAAAGGCTATTACGTCTCGCCGACGCTGGTGGTCAACCCGGATCCCGGGCTGCGACTCACCCGCGAAGAGGTGTTCGGCCCGGTGGTTAACCTGGTACGTGTAGCCGATGGCGAAGAGGCGTTATCCCTTGCCAACGATACCGAATATGGCCTGACCGCCAGCGTCTGGACGCAGAATATCAGCAAGGCGCTGGAGTATACCGACAGATTGCAGGCGGGTACCGTCTGGATGAACAGCCATACGCTGATCGACGCCAACTTGCCGTTCGGCGGCATGAAGCAGTCCGGCACCGGACGCGACTTCGGCCCCGACTGGCTGGACGGCTGGTGTGAAACCAAATCGGTGTGTGTGCGGTATTAATAAAAGCAAAAGGCAACCGGGAGGTTGCCTTTTTAGTGTTTGTTCCCTCTCCCGTGGGAGAGGGTCAGGGTGAGGGAATCAGGCCGCACCGGGCTAGTTTCACAGCGACCACCGATCCCGTCCGGCCTCTTTCGCACGGTACAGCGCCGCATCGGCGCGGGCGATCAGTTCCGGCCCTGCCAGGCCTGGCGAAATCCCCGCAATCCCCATACTGACGGTCACATGCTCACTGACCCTGGACGCACCGTGCGGTATCGCCGCCGCGCGCAGGCCGTCCTGGATGCGGCGGGCAACCTGCTGTGCCACGTTCTCCGGGCAATTAAACAGGATCACCAGAAACTCCTCGCCGCCGTAGCGTGACACCACATCGTCCGGGGTTCGCACCGCCTGCTTCAACACCTGCGCCACGCGGGTCAGACAGTCGTCGCCGGCCTGATGGCCATAGGTGTCGTTGTAGAGCTTGAAATAATCGATATCCAGCATGATCAGCGAGAAGGCTTTGTTCTGCTCAACGGCGTTCTCCAGCACCACTTCCATCATCCGGCGATTGGCGGTTTTGGTGAGCGGATCCTGGTGCGCCAGCGCATCCAGCCTGGAGATTAACAGCTGATTTTGCTGATTACGCCGCCAGGCTTCGTCAAACCAGCTTAACAGGATAAACCGCCCGCAAATCATGATCAGCGTGAATACGCTCCAGATAGTCGCAAAGCGAAGGTTAAGGCCATCATTCAGCACCCAGCTGGCGACCGGCAGGGTGAGCCACAGCGGGAGCACAAACGAGAGTAAACCCTCCGGGTAAAAATAGAGCGCCGTCAAGCCGGAGAGCAATAAAATCACACACAGCGGCCAGACGTGGGGAAGGTGCAGGGCGGTAATGAACCAGTAACTGCACATCGACCAGAAGGCGCTGCAGATAAACAGCACTACGCTTATCCCGGCTATACGTCGCCAGGCCATCAGGATTAATGCGGCAGACAGTATAATGATGCCCAGCATCGAGGCATCGACAACCCGGGTCAGATGCTGTGAACCGGGATACAGGAAAACGCTGTTTTCCAGCAGGACGTGGCGCAGCAGGATCATCAGGGCAAAGCTGACGTTAACAAAGGCCAGCCAGGGCAGGTTCATCGCCAGCCCGTGGTGCACCATGGCCTGACGTGTTGGCCAGGTGGCGCGTTCGGGGGTGAGGTTTTTTCTTTTTTCCATAAAGGTTGTTTTCCCGTCCAGGGGCGTGAAGGTGAGATACCACTAACTATAAGCAGGCTGGATGAATCATCAAAATGAAAGGCAAAAAAAACCGGGCATCAGGCCCGGTTGGTGATTATTGCTGTTCGTCTTTCTTTCTGCCAAGCGTTGGCGTTTCGTCAAAGAAGTTCCACGGCTTAAGCAACGTATGCACCCATTCCGTTGGCATGATGGGCCACTCTTCCGCGCGGGCAACGTGCGTGGTTCCGGTGGTCATCCATACCACATCGTCCTGATTATTGAGTGACTCATTGTCTTTGCTGTACTGACCCAGCCCCGTATCGTGCGTGGAGCGGTTCGGGAATTTCCCTTCCGGGTACATTTCGTCAGGGTGGTAGCGCGTCACCCACAGCTGTTTATCCATAAAGCTCAGGCGATGGTAGATCCACTCGTCTGGCGCAAACTTCGCGCCGGTGGCCACCGGGTGCGTGCCGCCCGCGTAAGGGATGATCTGGTACGAGACCGGGTTCCCCATACGGTTCTCTTTGCGGGTATTGCTCAGCAGGCGAATGGTACCCGGATCGAATTTCTGCGCCGCCTGCTGTTCGGTATCGATATCGTACTGATTGACCTGCATGGTACTGGTACGCGGGCCGCCGGCCGTGTTCGGTTTCACCTGCGGATCCATCGCCACCAGTTTATTGTCGATGCCATCCACATCCATATCGAGACGGAAGTTATAGATGTGCTGGTGGGTGGTGCCCACGATGTTGTGATCGATTAAGGTGCCGTATCGGGTGTCGTCTTTGGCGGTGGCGTCATGCATCGTTTTAGCCTGCACGCCTTTCACGGCTTCAATCCCGGTGGCTCCGGCATCAATGCCGATGGTGCCGTTTTCGTGGAATACCCAGTCGAAGATGTAATCGTAGTTGCCAACGGTGCTCACCCAGCGCACCACCAGCTCGCGGCGTTCGGTGCTGACGTTGGGCTTGCCCATCTCCTGATGCTTATATTCAGGCCCGGCGTAGCGCTCGAAAATGGCGATGGCGCGCGGGATCTCCATCGGCGTACCGGTGTAATCCGGGATGGTTTCATTAAGCAACACGGCGTTGGACGGCACATCTTTGCCGCGGACCAGCGGGGAGGTCAGGGTGCCCATGCCGTAGTCGCCCGAATCGAGATAGGCTTTAAAGTACCAGCCCACATCCGGATCGCCGTAAGGGACGATCATCCCGCCCAGGGAGCCCTGATACATGACCTGGCGTTTTTTACCGTTATCGTTATACGTGACGGTCGAGATCATCGGCCCCACACGGGAGTCCAGGCTCAGGTGGAAATCCCAGTTCTGCCAGTGCACCATGTCGCCGGTAATGGTGTAGTTCTTGCCTTCCGGTTCGATGATCTCAAGCGGCTTTTTCGGCGTCTCGACGCGGTCACGTCCATCATACGGACGTGGGGTCATGGGCACCGGAACAACCGCACCTTCTTCAATTTTCTGGATCTTCTTCTGTTCGAGATCAACCACCGCCACCAGATTTTCAATCGGGTGCGCCCAGTAGTTGCCGTCGCCCACATCCAGATAGCTCACCACCTTCAGCAGACGGTCTTCCTGTTTCAGGCCGTCTTTACCGTCAAAATAGCCGACGGTCAGCGGGGTCGTGATCACGTTCTTCGTATCGTTAATGCCGCGTTTTTTCAGAACTTCAGCAAATTCCGGGCTCTCGTTGATGATCTGCTGTACGGCGGTGAAATCATCCAGCAACACCATACCGTGAGCATCTTTGACCGGCTCCCAGCGCAGGATTTTCTTCTCCTTCAGATCCACCCGGCTTTCGATGACGTGCTTGCCGTCCAGCAGGGTGATATTCGCCTGACGCGGGGCCTCCACCGGCGTGCCGTTCAGCACAAAGTCCCACACTTTGGCTTTCTCGGGCTCGGCCAGGGCAATCTGAGTGAAGCGGGTGTTTGGTTTAAAATCCTTTGAGGCTTTGACGATCGCCACGGCTTGCTTGATTTCATCAGCCGTTAATGCATTTAGCGGATGGGGGCTTTTCTCAACCTGGAACGTCTGGTCGAGGCCGGACTGGAAGACGTCGTTGATAAAGGTGTCCGAGATAAAGGCTGTGTTGTCTTTCATCACCACCGGCACCTGCAGCGCGAGGGGTTTGCCGTTAACGATGGCGGTTTTTGCGCCCGGCTTAACCTTCACGAACGCACCGTCTTTTGCAATGGTGAACATCTGTGCGTAATCATCCCACTGAACCTCTGCGCCAAAATCTGCCAGCGTTTTGTCCATTGGGACCATATGCGCCTCACTGCCGTGAGCGAAAACGGGAGATTGCCAGGCACAGCAGAGCGCAACGGCCAGAGCCAGTGCCGTTCTACGGGCAGAAAATGAAGAATTGCTTCTCATCGTAGACCTCATCTTGTTGTGTTTATTGTGTTGTGAGTCTTATCCTGACAGGCGCGTGAAAAAAGCGTTTGCCTGCATCTGCCAGGTTATTTGTCAGTCTTGCCAGGTTAGAAAAGGGTGGGGATAAATCACATGCCGAGCCTTTTCATCTATCTATGCGCACTGATGAGGCTCCACAAATCGATACGCGCATTGAACAATTCCCTCTCCCATCGGGAGAGGGTTAGGGTGAGGGGAACATAGGGCTGTGGTGGTCATTCCGTTCACTTTATGTTCCTTGCTACTCTGTTACGACATAACCTGTGAACGTGCCAGGGTGGCTCAGTCGCCACCACCCTGGCGACCCGGGCTCCCGGCGGTAAATCGCCGCTTCGCGGTGCCTTCGGCTTATTCCTTCCGGCTTATCGGGGACGGGCGGAGGTAACCTCCCTGTAAATCCGCCCTCTCGGCGCATCCCTGCGCCTCACCCCGGCCTGCAGGAAACGCCTCAGCGATTTACAGCCGGACCAGGGCATCGCTGAGAGCCCTCAGTCATGCTGAAAGCAGCGTTATTGCTTCTGCTTACAAATTCCCTCAGTCCTTGTCGAGAGGGTGAGGGGACGTTAGCTGAAATCACCCTGCTGGCGAGCCACCAGCGTCAGAATGGAGTAGAGCGCCACCGCCTGCTGGTGTTGATTGAAAATCTCAACCGCCCATTCGACCACGCCGGTGGGTTTTTCATCCGCCGTACGTTGTTTCTTCAGGGTTTTACGTTTGCAGGTCAGGCGCACCTGAATGGTATCGCCCGGTTTCACCGGCTCGATAAAGCGCAGGTTTTCCATGCCGTAGTTGGCGATCACCGGCCCCACGCCCGCATCAACAAACAGCCCGGCGGCGGCAGAGATCAGGAAGTAACCGTGTACCACCCGCTCGCCAAAGATCGACTCCGCTGCGCCAATCTTGTCCATGTGGGCATAGAAATGATCCCCGCTCAGGCAGGCAAAGTTAACGATATCGGCTTCCGTCAGGGTACGACGCGGCGTCAGAAGACTGTCGCCCGGCTGCAATTCTTCGAAGTATTTGCGGAACGGATGAACGCGATCTTCCTGCACCGTCGCGCCGCGTACCCACTGTTTGCCGATGGCGGCCAGCATGGTGGGGCTGCCCTGAATGGCGGTGCGCTGCATATAGTGTTTGACCGCACGCAGGCCACCCAGCTCCTCGCCGCCACCCGCACGTCCCGGACCACCGTGCACCAGTTGAGGAAGCGGAGAACCGTGCCCGGTAGACTCTTTTGCTGATTCCTCGTTGAGGATCTGAATGCGCCCGTGCGCCCGCGCTGCGCCAGAAATAAACTGGCGGGCAAGTGCGGGATCGGCGGTAACCAGCGTCCCGGCCAGGCTACCGCCGCCCGCACGGGCAAGTTGCATCGCGTGGTCTGTATGGCGATACGGCATCAGGGTGGCCACCGGGCCGAACGCTTCGGTGGCGTGCACCGCCGGGGTCTCATCCGGCTGAGGGCAAAAGAGCAGGGTTGGCGGGTAAAACGCCCCGGCGGCCTGCAGATCGGCTTTTCCGCCCAGGCGAACCTGGCAGCCTGCGGCCACAAGCTGATCCACTTTCTCCTGCACGTCCGCACGCTGTTCGCTGTTGACCAGCGAACCCATTTTTACGCCTTCCTGCGCCGGGTCGCCCATTACCACCTTTTCCAGCCGGGCGATCAGCGCCTGACTTACCGCGTCAATCTGGTGTTGCGGCACGATAATGCGGCGGATGGCGGTACATTTCTGTCCGGCCTTGGCGGTCATCTCACGTACCACTTCACGAATGAACAGGGCGAATTCGGGCTGTTCCGGCGTCACGTCTTCCCCCAGTACGCAGCAGTTCAGGGAGTCGGCTTCCATGGTGAAGGGAATGGCATTTGCCACAATATTCGGGTGAACGCGCAGCTGCTGACCGGTACTGGCGGAGCCGGTGAAGGTCACCACATCCTGGCTGTCGAGATGGTCCAGCAGATCGCCCGCGCCGCCGCAGATCAGGCTGATGGCACCGTCCGGCACCAGGCCGCTCTCCACAATCGCTTTCACCATCGCCTGCGTCACCTGTGCGGTGGCGGTGGCCGGTTTGATGATCGCCGGCATCCCGGCAAGCCATGTGGGGGCGAGTTTCTCCAGCATGCCCCAGCAGGGGAAGTTGAAGGCGTTAATATGTACCGCCACGCCCGATTTCGATGTCAGCACATGGCGTGCCGCAAAGCCGCCTTCTTTCGACAGTGGGATCAGTTCATCCTCGGGCCACAGCGTGTCATCCGGTAATTCACGGCTCCCCAGACTGGCATAGGTGAACAGCGTGCCAATCCCACCTTCAATATCGACCCAACTGTCGGCCTTTGTCGCTCCGGTCTGGGCTGAGAGAGCATAAAACGTCTCTTTCAGGCTGAGCAGGTGCTTCGCCACCGCTTTCAGCATCGCCGCGCGTTCGATAAAGGTCATGGCGTGGAGGGCTTCACCGCCATGTGTAATGGCATAGCGACGTGCCGCCGCCATGTCCAGCCCTTCGCTGGTCACGCTCCAGAGCGCTTCACCGCTGATGGCGTGATGAATAGTACGTTCGCGGCCCCGGCCAGATTGCCAGACACCGAACAAGAAACTGGCTAACTGCTGCATCTCTTATCTCCACATGTTTCGTTATTTCACTATCAATAGTTTGATCATGAATCATAAAAATCAAGCTGAGTTTTAATGAATTGTTAACAATGTGATCTCAAGGGAAGATGTGTGGCGGTTGTAGCCCTGATGTGGCGGCCTTTGCGCAAAAGCCCTGCGAGCGACATCACAAAATCAGGAAACATTTCTTGGGGGTGTATTTAACCTTTGTGTAACTTTTAAAAAAACAAAGTGATTCACAATTACGCTTTAAGTTGCAAACTAACGAATCATAAAGGTGATGACGTGACGCAAGAACAACGCTTTGAGCAGCGCATAGCGCAGGAGACGGCGATTGAGCCCCAGGACTGGATGCCGGAAGCCTATCGCAAGACGTTGATCCGCCAGATTGGTCAGCACGCCCACTCTGAAATTGTCGGCATGCTGCCGGAAGGGAACTGGATCACCCGCGCCCCGACGCTTCGCCGCAAAGCGATCCTGCTGGCGAAAGTGCAGGACGAAGCCGGGCACGGGCTGTATCTCTACAGCGCGGCTGAAACGCTGGGCTGCGCGCGGGAAGACATCTACCAGAAAATGCTCGACGGCAAGATGAAATACTCCTCCATCTTTAACTATCCGACGCTGAGCTGGGCCGATATCGGTGTGATCGGCTGGCTGGTGGACGGTGCCGCCATCGTCAATCAGGTGGCGCTGTGCCGGACCTCTTACGGGCCGTATGCCCGTGCGATGGTGAAAATCTGTAAAGAAGAGAGCTTCCACCAGCGTCAGGGGTTTGAAGCCTGCATGGCGCTGGCGCAGGGAAGCGACGCCCAGCGGCAGATGCTGCAGGACGCCATCAACCGTTTCTGGTGGCCCGCCCTGATGATGTTCGGGCCAAACGACGACAACTCGCCGAACAGCGCCCGTAGTCTCGCCTGGAAAATTAAACGCTTTGGCAATGATGAACTGCGTCAGCGCTTCGTCGACAACACCATCCCGCAGGTGGAGATGCTGGGGATGACGGTACCCGATCCAGACCTGCGCTTTGACGAAGAAACCGGCCACTACCGCTTCGGTGAGATTGACTGGCAGGAGTTTGACGAGGTGATCAACGGACGCGGGATCTGCAACCACGAACGCCTGGCCGCTAAGCGCAAAGCCTGGGAAGAGGGGGCGTGGGTGCGTGAAGCCGCACTGGCGCATGCAGAAAAACAACGCGCCCGTCAGGCCGCATAAGAGGAAATCACGATGAGCAATGTCTACTGGCCGCTGTACGAAGTGTTCGTACGCAGCAAACAAGGGTTATCCCACCGCCACGTTGGCAGTCTGCATGCCGCTGACGATCGCATGGCGCTGGAAAACGCGCGGGATGCCTATACCCGCCGCAGCGAAGGCTGCTCGATCTGGGTGGTGAAGGCGAGCGAGATCGTTGCCTCTCAGCCGGAAGAGAGCGGCGAGTTCTTCGACCCGGCGGAAAGCAAGGTCTATCGCCACCCCACGTTTTACACCATCCCTGATGGCATCGAGCATATGTGAGGTCAGGGATGAAAACAGTATCTGCATACGCCCTGCGTCTGGGCGACAACGGTCTGGTGCTCTCTCAGCGCCTCGGAGCCTGGTGCGGACACGCGCCGGAGCTGGAAATCGATCTTGCGCTCGCCAACATTGGTCTCGATCTGCTGGGGCAGGCGCGCAACTTCCTCGCCTGCGCGGCAGAGCGGGAAGGTCAGGGCGATGAAGACACCCTGGCCTTCGGCCGCGATGAGCGTCAGTTTCACAATTTACTGTTGGCAGAACAGCCGAACGGCAACTTCGCCGACACGATCGCCCGCCAGTACCTGATGGACGCGTGGAATGTTGCCCTCTACGAGCGGCTGATCCACAGCAGCGACAGCCAGCTTGCCGCCATCGCCGCCAAGGCGATTAAAGAGGCGCGTTACCACCTGCGCTTTAGCCGCGGCTGGCTGGTGCGCCTGGGAGACGGCAGTGAAACCTCGTCGCAAAAAATGCAGCAGGCCATCGACAACCTGTGGCGCTTTACGGCCGAGTTGTTCGAGGCGGATGACGTTGAGCTTGAGCTGATTGAGTCCGGCGTTGCGGTTGATCCGCGCACCCTGCGCCAGCCGTGGGAAAACGAAGTGTTTGCCGGACTGCGGGAAGCCACCCTGCGCGTACCCGATGAGACGGCCTATCGCACCGGCGGAAAACGCGGGCTGCATACCGAGCATCTGGGACCGATGCTGGCAGAGATGCAGTATCTCCAGCGCGCATATCCCGGTCAGCAGTGGTAAAGGAGAACGCCATGCAACGTCTTGTCGACATCGCCCCTCCGCAGGTTCCGCACATCTGGTCGTTGCTCAGCCAGATCCCGGACCCGGAAGTGCCGGTGCTCACCATCACCGATTTAGGTATGGTGCGCAGCGTCACCGCGCAGGGCGAAGGCTGGGTGATCGGCTTTACCCCAACCTATTCAGGCTGCCCGGCGACGGAACACCTGCTTGGCGCTATCCGCGACACCCTGACGGCACACGGGTATACGCCCGTGCACATCGTGCTGCAGCTGGAACCCGCCTGGACCACCGACTGGATGACCGACGATGCGCGTGAACGTCTGCGCGCGTATGGCATCAGCCCACCCGTGGGGCACAGCTGTCATGCCCATGTTCCCGCTGAGGTGAGCTGCCCGCGCTGCGCCAGTACCGACACCTCGCTTATCAGTGAATTTGGTTCAACGGCCTGTAAGGCGCTTTACCGCTGCAATACCTGCCGCGAGCCCTTCGACTATTTCAAATGTATTTGAGGTTGCCATGACAACGTTTCATTCATTAACAGTGGCAAAAGTAGAACCCGAAACCCGCGATGCGGTGACCATTACCTTCGCGGTGCCGCAGGCGTTGCAGGAGGCGTACCGCTTTCGTCCCGGCCAACACCTGACCCTGAAAACCAGACTGGGTGCAGACGAACTGCGCCGCTGTTACTCCATCTGCCGGAGTAGCGCGCCGGGGGAGATCAGCGTCGCGGTTAAAGCCATTGAAGGCGGGCGTTTCTCTCGTTACGCCCGGGATGAGATCAAACCGGGCATGACGCTGGAGGTGATGGTTCCCCAGGGGCATTTTGGCTATCAGCCACAGCCTGAGCGGGAAGGTCACTATCTGGCGATTGCCGCAGGCTCCGGCATCACCCCGATGCTGGCGATTTTATCCGCCACGCTGGCCGCCGAACCGAACAGCCACTTCACCCTGATCTACGGCAACCGCAGCAGCCAGAGCATGATGTTCCGTCAGGCGCTGGCAGACCTGAAGGATAAATACCCGCAGCGGCTGCAGCTGGTTGCCATTTTCAGCCAGGAGCGGCTGGACAGCGACCTGCTTTACGGCCGTATCGACGGTGAAAAGCTGCAGGCGCTGGCAAAAACGCTGATCAACTTCCGCCAGTACGACGAGGCCTTTATCTGCGGCCCGGCCGCGATGATGGACGAGGCTGAAGCGACCTTAAAAGCGCTGGGGATGGCCGAAAAATCCCTTCACCTTGAGCGGTTTAATACGCCGGGCACGGCCGTTAAACGCGCGGTGAGCGTGCAGGCGGAAGGCCAGAAGGTGATCGTGCGTCAGGACGGACGTGACCGCGAGATCGTCCTGACAGCGGATGACGACAGCATTCTGGATGCCGCCCTGCGCCAGGGGGCGGATCTGCCGTATGCCTGCAAGGGGGGCGTCTGCGCCACCTGTAAATGCAAAGTGCTGCGCGGCAAGGTGGACATGGCGACCAACTACAGCCTCGAGCCGGACGAACTGGCTGCCGGGTATGTGCTGAGCTGTCAGGCGCTGCCGCTAACCGCCGACGTGGTGGTCGACTTCGACGCAAAGGGGATGGCATGAGCGAACTCCTCGTTACCCGTCATGGCCGTGTGCTGCAGTTGACGCTCAACCGTCCGGCGGCACGCAACGCCCTCAACAATGCACTGCTGACGCAGCTTGCCGAACAACTGGAGGCCGCAGCCTGCGACAACAGTATTTCTGCCTGCGTGATTTACGGCAGCGAGCGCTGCTTTGCGGCCGGAGCCGATCTCAACGAAATGGCAGAGAAAGATCTGCCTGCCACCCTGAACGATAGTCGTCCTCAGCTGTGGAAGCGGATAGACGCCTTCAATAAACCGCTGATTGCCGCCGTGAACGGTTTTGCACTCGGGGCTGGCTGCGAGCTGGCCCTGCTGTGCGATGTAGTGATTGCCGGTGACAACGCCCGCTTCGGTCTGCCAGAAATTACGCTTGGGATCATGCCCGGTGCGGGCGGCACGCAGCGCCTGATCCGCTGCGTGGGTAAATCGCTCGCCAGCAGAATGGTGCTGACCGGGGAAAGCATTACGGCGCAGCAGGCTCAGCGAGCCGGTCTGGTCAGCGACGTTTTCCCGGCCTCACTGACGCTGGAATATGCCCTGAACCAGGCAGCACTGATGGCGCGCCACTCGCCGCTGGCGCTACAGGCGGCTAAACAGGCGCTGCGCCAGTCGCAGGAGGTGCCGCTGCAGGCGGGTCTGGCCCAGGAGCGTCAGCTGTTCGCGCTGCTCTCGGCCACGGAAGACAGGCGAGAAGGCATCGACGCCTTCTTACAGAAACGTACTCCCGACTTTAAAGGACGCTAATTGTGGAATTTATTCTCAGTCATGTAGAGCAAGGCGTAATGACCCTGACGCTGAACCGTCCGGAGCGTCTGAACAGCTTTAACGATGCGATGCACCAGCAGCTTGCAGAGTGCCTGAAGCAGGCTGAGCGCGATGACACTATCCGCTGTCTGCTGATCACCGGCGCAGGGCGCGGCTTCTGTGCCGGGCAGGATCTGAACGACCGTAACGTCGACCCGAACGGTCCGGCGCCGGATCTGGGGATGTCCGTCGAGACCTTTTATAACCCGCTGGTGCGTCGTCTGGCAGCGCTGCCAAAACCGGTGATTTGCGCGGTCAACGGCGTGGCGGCCGGAGCGGGGGCCACGCTGGCGCTGGGGTGCGACATGGTGATTGCCGCGCGCTCCGCCACCTTTGTAATGGCCTTCAGCAAGCTGGGGTTAGTCCCGGACTGCGGCGGGACCTGGTTCCTGCCGCGCGTGGCCGGACGTGCCCGCGCCATGGGGTTGGCGCTGCTTGGCGACAAACTGAGCGCCGAACAGGCGCACGCCTGGGGAATGATCTGGCAGGTGGTGGATGACGACCAGCTCTCCAGCACGGCGCAGCAGCTGGCGCTGCACTTTGCCTCGCAGCCCACCTTTGGGCTGGGGCTGATCAAACAGGCGATCAATGCCGCTGAAACCAACACCCTGGACGCACAGCTTGACCTGGAGCGCGATTATCAACGGCTGGCCGGACGCAGCGACGATTACCGCGAAGGCGTGAGCGCCTTCCTGGCGAAACGCACGCCCAATTTTACGGGGAAGTAAGATGCTGAACATTCGTACTGTCGCCGTCATTGGAAGCGGCACGATGGGCGCCGGAATAGCCGAAGTCGCGGCACGCCATGGGCATCAGGTGCTGATGTACGACATTGCCTCAGACGCCATTTCCCGCGCCATTGACGGCATTCGCCAGCGCCTTGCCTCCCGGGTGACGCGGGGCAAACTCACTGAGGAGGCCTGTGGGCAGATCCTCGCCCGGCTGACCCCGGTCACGGATATCAGTGCGCTCACCGCGGCGGACCTGGTGATAGAAGCCGCCTCCGAGCGCCTTGAGGTGAAAAAAGCGCTGTTTGCCGAACTGGCTGAGATCTGCCCACCGCAAACCCTGCTTACCAGCAACACGTCTTCTATCTCGATCACCGCGATTGCGGCGGATATCCGTCATCCCGAGCGGGTGGCAGGTCTGCATTTCTTTAACCCGGCCCCGGTGATGAAGCTGGTGGAGGTGGTCAGCGGGCTGGCGACCTCGCCGGAAGTGGCCGACGCGCTGTGTGAGCTGGCGCTGAACTGGGGGAAACAGCCGGTGCGCTGCCAGTCAACGCCGGGCTTCATCGTAAACCGCGTGGCGCGCCCGTTCTATTCCGAAGCCTGGCGCGCGCTGGAAGAACAGGTTGCAGCCCCTGAAGTGATTGATGCGGCCCTGCGCGAAGGCGGCGGTTTCCCGATGGGGCCGCTGGAACTGACCGATCTGATTGGGCAGGACGTGAACTTCGCCGTGACCTGTTCGGTGTTTAACGCATTCTGGCAGGAGCGGCGTTTTCTGCCTTCGCTGATGCAGCAGGAGCTGGTGCTGGCGGGGCGACTGGGCAAAAAAAGCGGGAAGGGCGTTTACGACTGGCGCGGCGAATCGCCACCGGTGCCATGGCTCGACGCGGTCAACGACAGCTTTAGCCCAATGCGGGTTGAACGAAAACGTGACGGCGTCACGGAAATCGATGAGGTGTTGCTGATTGAAACGCAGGGCGAAACCGCTCAGGCGCTGGCGCTGCGCCTCAACTGCCCGGTGGTGGTGGTTGATCGCATTGAGCGCGATGTGGCGGTGATTGCGTCGGCGGCCAGCAACCCGTATACCGCGACACAAAAAGTCATCCGCTACCTGCAACAGCAGGGAAAGCGGGTGGTGCAGATTGCCGATTACCCTGGCCTGCTGGTCTGGCGCACGGTGGCGATGATTGCCAACGAAGCGCTGGATGCGCTGCAGAAAGGGGTCGCCAGCGAAAAAGATATCGATACCGCCATGCGTCTGGGCGTGAACTACCCGTCCGGGCCGATTGCCTGGGGCGAGCGGCTGGGCTGGCAACGTCTGTTAACGCTGCTGGAAAACCTGCAGCGTCACTACGGCGAAGAACGTTATCGCCCCTGTTCACTGCTGCGCCAGCGTGCGCTTCTGGAGAGTAGCTATGAGTCATAACGCCTGGCATAACGCCCGCGCCATGTACGAACAGGATGCCTGCGCGCAGGCAATGGGGATGGACATTATCGACATGGACGAAGGTTACGCAGTGGTGACCATGACCATCACCCCGCAGATGCTTAACGGCCACAAAACCTGCCACGGTGGACAGCTCTTCTCGCTGGCCGACACCGCGTTTGCCTACGCCTGCAACAGCCAGGGGCTGGCGGCGGTGGCCTCTGGCTGCACAATCGATTTCCTTCGTCCGGGCTTTGTCGGAGACAAGCTGACCGCCACCGCGCGGGTAAAGCATCAGGGCAAACTGACCGGCGTGTATGACATCGAAATTCAGAACCAACAACAGAAAACCGTCGCTCTCTTTCGCGGAAAATCCCACCGCATCGGCGGCAATGTGACAGGAGAAGCCTGATGCGTGACGCATTTATTTGTGATGGGGTGCGAACCCCGGTGGGGCGGTACGGCGGGGCGTTATCCGCCGTACGCGCGGACGATCTGGGCGCCATACCGCTGCGTGCCTTGCTGGAGCGCTATCCGCAACTCGACCCGGAGCGGATTGATGATGTGATCTTCGGCTGCGCCAACCAGGCGGGGGAAGACAACCGCAACGTGGCGCGTATGGCGTCACTGCTGGCCGGGCTGCCGCACACCGTCTCCGGCACGACGATCAACCGCCTGTGCGGCTCGGGGCTGGATGCGATTGGCTTTGCTGCACGCGCCATAAAATCCGGTGATGGCGATCTGCTGATTGCCGGTGGCGTCGAGTCGATGTCCCGCGCGCCGTTTGTGATGGCGAAAGCCACCGCGGCGTTTCAGCGCCAGGCGGAGATCTTCGATACCACCCTTGGCTGGCGATTTGTGAATCCGCTCATGCATCAGACGTTCGGAACTGACAGCATGCCGGAAACGGCAGAGAATGTAGCTGAATTGTTAAATATCAGCCGTGCCGATCAGGATGCGTTCGCGCTGCGCAGCCAGCAACGTACCGCCCGGGCGCAGCAAAACGGCATTCTGGCGCAGGAGATCGTGCCGGTGCTGATTCCGGGAAAAAAAGGGACCGTTACGGAGGTCTCTGTTGATGAGCACCCGCGCGCCGACACCACGCTGGCGCAACTTGCCGCCCTGAAAGCGCCGTTTCGCAAAAATGGCGTCGTTACCGCAGGTAACGCCTCTGGGGTGAACGATGGCGCCGCTGCACTGATTATCGCCAGCGAGCAGATGGCGCTTTCACAGGGGCTTGTGCCGCGCACGCGGATTGTGGCCATGGCCACCGCAGGCGTGGAGCCACGTCTGATGGGGCTAGGGCCGGTGCCCGCCACCCGCAAAGTGCTGGAGCGAGCGGGGCTCAGCATCAACGAGATGGATGTGATTGAGCTGAACGAAGCCTTCGCCTCGCAGGCGCTGGGCGTGCTGCGTCAGCTGGGGGTGCCGGACGATGCCGCACACGTCAATCCGAACGGAGGGGCCATTGCGTTAGGCCATCCGCTGGGAATGAGCGGTGCCAGGCTGGCGCTGGCCGCGAGCAATGAATTGCATCGACGCCACGGGCGCTACGCGCTGTGTACGATGTGCATCGGTGTGGGTCAGGGCATTGCCATGATCCTTGAGCGTGTTTGAGCGAACAATAATGTGAGTACCCTGCGATGATAAATACAACAAAGCTTGATCGGATCGAAACCGCGTCCATTGACGAATTACAGGCGTTGCAGACCCAACGTCTGAAATGGACGCTGAACCACGCCTACAACAACGTGCCGATGTACAAACGTAAGTTTGACGCCGCGGGCGTTCACCCTGACGATTTCCGTGACCTGGCCGATAT
The DNA here is from genome assembly GCF_024599795.1 of Enterobacter cloacae complex sp. R_G8. Lineage (NCBI taxonomy): Bacteria > Pseudomonadati > Pseudomonadota > Gammaproteobacteria > Enterobacterales > Enterobacteriaceae > Enterobacter > Enterobacter cloacae complex sp. R_G8. The sequence continues at coordinate 2,877,505 of NZ_CP102246.1, read as the reverse complement.
CCGCAAATTCCCGTGTACCACCAAGCAGGATCTGCGCGATAACTATCCGTTCGATACTTTTGCCGTTCCGATGGAGCAGGTGGTGCGTATTCATGCCTCCTCCGGCACAACCGGGAAACCGACCGTTGTCGGCTATACCCAGGGCGACATCGACAACTGGGCCAACCTGGTGGCCCGCTCCCTGCGTGCCGCCGGAGGCAGCGCGAAGGATAAAATTCATGTGGCCTATGGTTATGGCCTGTTTACCGGCGGGCTGGGCGCTCACTACGGTGCCGAGCGTTTAGGGGCCACGGTGATCCCGATGTCCGGCGGCCAGACCGAGAAGCAGGCGCAGCTGATCCGCGATTTTAAGCCGGATATGATCATGGTGACGCCCTCCTACTGCCTCAACCTGATTGAAGAGCTGGAGCGCCAGATGGGCGGCGATGCCAGCGCCTGCTCTCTGCGCGTGGGTGTGTTCGGTGCCGAGCCGTGGACCCAGGCGATGCGTCATGAGATCGAAAAACGGTTAGGCATTACCGCGCTGGATATCTACGGCCTCTCGGAAGTGATGGGGCCGGGCGTGGCGATGGAGTGTATCGAAACCGCCGACGGCCCGACCATCTGGGAAGATCATTTCTACCCGGAGATCGTCAACCCGAACGACGGCACCCCGCTTAATGACGGCGAGCAGGGCGAACTGCTGTTCACCACGCTGACCAAAGAGGCGCTGCCGGTGATCCGCTATCGCACCCGCGATCTGACCCGTCTGCTGCCGGGTACCGCCCGCACCATGCGCCGCATGGACAGGATCAGCGGTCGCAGCGACGACATGCTCATCATCCGCGGTGTGAACGTCTTCCCGTCACAGCTGGAAGAGGAGATTGTGAAGTTTGAGCATCTCTCTCCGCATTACCAGCTGGAGGTGAATCGTCGGGGGCATCTTGATTCACTTTCTGTAAAAGTAGAGCTGAAAGAGAGCAGTCTTTCGCTGACCCACGAGCAGCGCTGTCAGGTCTGCCATCAGCTGCGTCATCGCATTAAATCGATGGTCGGGATTTCAACGGACGTCATGATCGTTAACTGCGGCAGCATCCCGCGCTCGGAGGGGAAAGCCTGCCGGGTGTTTGACCTGCGTAAAGTGGCGGCCAACGGTTGAATTATCCTCATTCTGCGTTCCCTCTCCCTTTGGGCTGAGGGATCCCCAGTAATTTTTTACCGGAAGCGATGAATGTTGCTTCAGGAAAATGAATGACTTATAGCGACGCCCTGGCACGTTCACAAGTCATGCCGTTACAGAGTAGCAAGGAACATAAAGTGAACGGAATGACCTCTACAGCCATATGTTCCCCCTCACCCCAACCCTCTCCCTCAAGGGAGAGGGGGTCCTCCGTGCAGGCATTATTTTATGGGGATCCCTCAACCCTTTGGGAGAGAGTTAGTGTGAGAGTCTATCCAGGATTCGTATGCTATGATTCATCCAGGACAAAAACACCAACAGAATGAATCACATGAAACTCGACGCCTTTATCCAGCATGCGGTCAGTTCGGTTCCCATCAGCGGGACGTCGCTAATCTCCTCGTTATACGGTGATGCGCTTTCCCATCGCGGCGGCGAGATCTGGCTTGGCAGCCTGGCCGCGTTGCTCGAAGGGATGGGCTTTGGCGAGCGCTTCGTGCGAACCGCGCTGTTTCGCCTAAATAAAGAGGGCTGGCTGGATGTTTCCCGCATCGGGCGTCGCAGCTATTACCGCCTGAGCGACAAAGGGCTGCGTTTAACCCGCCGGGCGGAGAATAAGATCTACCGCGCGGAGCTGCCTGCCTGGGATGGCAAATGGCTGCTGCTGCTCTCTGAAGGTCTCGATAAAACCACGCTTGCCGACGTGAAAAAACAGCTTATCTGGCAAGGGTTTGGCACGCTGGCGCCCAGCCTGATGGCTTCGCCCTCGCAGCAGCTGGCGGATGTGCAGTCGCTTCTTCATGACGCGGGCGTGGCGGAAAATGTCATCTTCTTCGAAGCCCATTCACCGCTGGCACTTTCTCGCGCTGCGCTGCGTTCCCGCGTTGAGGAGTGCTGGCAGCTGACCGAACAGAACGCGATGTACGAGACGTTTATTCAGTCGTTCCGTCCGCTGCTGCCGCTGCTGAAAGAGGCTACGCCGGAAGAGCTTACGCCGGAGCGTTGCTTCCAGATCCAGCTGTTACTGATCCACTTTTATCGTCGCGTGGTACTGAAAGACCCGTTGCTGCCAGAGGAGTTACTGCCTGCACACTGGGCGGGGCAAAGCGCGCGACAGCTTTGCATCAACATCTATCAGCGTGTGGCGCCGGGGGCGCTGGCGTTTGTCAGCCAGAAAGGCGAAACCTCGGTGGGTGAACTGCCCGTGCCCGGCACGCTTTATTATCAACGCTTTGGTGGTCTTGCGACCGCATAAGGAGTGAGGATGCCTGTTTATCAAATTGACGGTCTGACGCCGGTGGTACCCGACGAGAGCTATGTCCACCCGACAGCGGTGCTCATTGGCGATGTGATCCTGGGGAAAGGTGTGTATGTCGGCCCCAATGCCAGCCTGCGTGGTGATTTTGGCCGTATTGTGGTGAAAGATGGCGCGAACATTCAGGATAACTGCGTCATGCACGGCTTCCCGGAGCAGGATACGGTGGTGGAAGAGGACGGCCATATTGGCCACAGCGCCATTCTGCACGGCTGTATTGTCCGCCGCAACGCCCTGATAGGGATGAACGCGGTGGTGATGGACGGGGCGGTGATTGGCGAAAACAGCATCGTCGGCGCGGCGGCGTTTGTGAAGGCGAAAGCCGAGATGCCCGCTAACCATTTGATTATCGGCAGTCCGGCGAAAGCGATTCGTGAGCTGAGCGAACAGGAACTGGCCTGGAAGCAGCAGGGCACGCGCGAGTATCAGGTGCTGGTGGAGCGCTGTAAGCTGACGATGCATCAGGTGGAGCCGCTGCGCGAAGAAGAGCCGGGACGCAAACGGCTGACGTTTGATGAAAATTTACGGCCGAAATCGGCGGTGTGAGTGGGGGGAATTCAGTTGGACTTAGAAACAGCGCGTTTAAAGCTTGAACCCTATCATGACGATCATTATGAAGGCTTGCGGGTGATGGATGGCGATCCCGGCGTGATGCGGTATATCAACCAGGGGATCGCTAAAACGCCGGAAGAGACCTGGGAAGGGATCCGACGCGTTCAGGCCCGTTGGGCAAAATACGGCTTTTCGTGGTGGGCGATTAAAGAGAAGGCGTCTGGCGAGGTCGTTGGCGCAGCATGTCTCCAGCATCTGGCTAACGTGGAGGGCGCCCCGCTGGAGATTGGCTGGCGACTTATTCCGGAACACAATGGCAAAGGTTACGCAACGGAAGCCGCAAAAGCGATTATTGCGTTCGCGGCAGAACGGGTGGGTGCCACTTATCTGGTTGCGGTTGCCGATCCGGACAATGTCCCCTCGCAGCGTGTGATGCAACGGTTAGGTATGACGTTCAAGGCGATAGAAGAGCATTATGATGTGCCTTGTGTGGTGTATGAACTCAACCTTTAACATCCTGTATGCAGATGATTGAAAGACTTTTTGGGGCTACTCTGTTTTTCGTAGCCACTCATTTTTGGTCAGCGAATAGAGTAGACTCGGCAGGGCATTCTCAACATCCAGAATCTCTTTGATATATTTTAATCCCGCTTTTTCAAGAACGTTTTGCGATGCGTGATGGTTCCTTCTCACGACCGCTGATATTTCCGTTAAGTCGATTACTTCAAAACCGTATTTGATCGCAGAGGTTGCAAATTCTGTCGCGAAACCTTTTCCCCATGCCTCAGTGCAAAATCGATAACCCAGATTATTAAGACGGTTATCTGCAAAGTCACGAATTCCCAGCCCGCCAAAACCGATGATGCTATCTATATTATTGTGAAGTGAGATAGCCCAGTTTCCAAAACCATGGGTATTCCAGTGACCGATCCAGCGATTCAGGACCGATTGCGCGTAGTCAATGTCCGGGTAAGGACCAGCAGGGTTAAAGGTATTAGTCGCTGGATCGCCATAAATTTTGAAAAGTGCAACGGCATCTGACTCTCTTACAGGGCGAAGATGTAAACGTTTCGTTTTAACTTTCATCGTTGTCCTCCTGATGAGCGATATCAGGTATTCTGTTTTCACATAACAGTTTTTACCTGGATGCAAGAAGTTATCTTATGACGTTACTTTTACGACAAGCAACATCAGCAGATTCAATATTACTCAGTGAACTGGGCTATCGCATCTATCCCGCGCACTTTAAACATCTGTGGAAGTCGGAATCAGAGCTGAGCGATTTTCTGGAATCCGAATATTCCGTTGCGGCGATAGAACAGAGTCTGAGAGACAGCGACACAAGCTGGTATGTGGCGGACCTTGATCAACCGATTGGTTTTATGAAACTGACATGGGAAGCCACAATCCCTGATACCGACATCAGCGGTGTGCTTCTTAACAAACTCTATCTTGATCCGACCAAGACGAGTAATCACTACGGTCAGAGCATGTTTAGCAGCGTCATCGAACTTACCCGCAGTCATGGCAAAAAATTTCTGTGGCTCGAGGTGCTTGAACAGAATGAACGTGCCCGGCGATTTTATGAAAAGCAGGGGATGCGGTTTATCAAGGATACGGTTTTCGAAACAGCGTCGCAGCGGAGTGTATTGAAGATCATGGGGATGGGGTTATAGCGCTCCGTTGGTTATAGAGGGCTTTTCGTCTTCGTCAGACAGGGATTATCGGTTTAAAAAGAGGGATGGTACGTGAAACCCTATTACGATGAGCGTCGGTCAGGTAGTCCGTTCTTCTGTCTGTACGGTGCCAGAAGCGGACGGCAGGTCCAATTAATATAATCAGCGCAATGCTTTTGAGAAACAGGCGGCTTCTGTCCTGCCTATGTAAGGGCCGTAATTCTCAATGCGGTGATAAGCATTTTTCTCGTAGAAATTTACAGCCCGATGATTGATGTGTCGGGTTTCAAGTCTGAGCTCGCTATACCCCATCTCTTTTGCCGATGTTTCCAGAAAAGTGAGTAAAGCATCTCCAGTCCCTGGCACACTTCTGTCTGAAAACATTCTTTTAAGCTCGGCTATTTCTGGCGTCAAGGGGCGTATAGCACCGCATCCTATCGCTTCGCCATGGGTATTCTTTGCCAAGACCCATAAGGCTTTGTCATCATTCATTGCTTCAAGGGTGAAATGACTTTTGCCACTATCACCAGTAATAGCGGCAAGTTCTGCTGACAGCATTTCGATTAAGCGACGGGATTCTGCAGAAAATGGATCTGATTTCTCTACTGTAATCATGGACATATCCTGTAATGAGAGTGTGACCAACATAACGTATCCTGCTAGTAAAAGCATCATCCCGAAACGGGTGATGCGACAACGCAGTTGCCAGACTGTCCCGAGGCTATTATGTACGCTTCCCGCTCATTGCGGAGCGGAGGACTTCAGGAGATCCGCTCCGTGCCAGAAGCGGACATCTAAGCTGTTTCAGAGAGTTAAGTGCCGGGGAAGCCTTCAAGTATTTGAATTATCAAATCGAGTGGGAAGATGATTTCATTGGTCTGTCTGAGCTGTTCTAAGCTCCACCAGTAGTGATCGCGAATGACTTTTTTTTCGTTATTACTCCAACCTGAACGGTCAATATCTGATTTATCTGCAGTAATAATAAAGAAACGTTCTTCTGCAAGAACGTTTTCACCACTTGGCAGCATCATAGGGAAGGTTCTGGAGGCTATTTGTGGTCCCGTAGTTCTTCTTGTCAGGCCCGTTTCTTCAAATAATTCACGTAACGCCGCCTGCTCAAAAGACTCGTTGTGCTCAAGTCCTCCTCTGGCGTTGCCCAGTATGTTTTTCCTTCCAGAGCATCATCTTTATGGCAGAACCTAAAGAGCAGAACGTGATTTTCAGGTGAAAGGACTATCAATCGAGAGGCTGGACGAGTACGCATATATTCCCTCTTGAATAAAATTTAAATCCTCACTTCGAATTTTCATATAAACATAAATTGCAGTCTGCAAGCGCACATTGAGAATACATTCTCTTGCCACGCATTTGCGTTCATCGTCTTCTTCTCGCTCAAAGCGGACACCCACCGACAGCGTAGATCCTCTGAAATGGTCTCGAATAAGCAGAGTGAAAACTGTTATTTCACGGATATCACACCATCGCAGACTTCCGTAAAACAATTCAATACACCTTTTCAGTGCATAAACCGCTCCGAAAGCCGATCCCCGAACAGCATAATGGCGAGCCCGATCAGCATAACCAGCATTCCGCTTAGCTTCAGTATCGAGACTGGCCGCCTCATTGCGCCCAGCAGACCAAAATGGTCAATCACCTGCGATGAGAGTAATTGCCCGACAATCGCCAACCCGAGCAGGGCTGAAAAGCCGATCTTCGGTGCAAGCACTACGTAGCTGAAGAGGGCACATGCCCCAATCAGGCCGCCCGTCAGACTCCACAGTGGTTGAGACGGAATGGCCGCAAGTGAGGTGAATAATCCCCCGCGCAGCAGCGAGTAAATTCCAAGACTGAATGCACCGGCAGCAAAAGAAAACAGCGCGGCCGTCACCGGATCACCGCCGAGTCCTCGTGCGAGCTGGCTATTCAGGGTCGTTTGCAGGGTGATCCCAAGACCGGCGGCAAACGCGATGAGGTAATAGATCATCTGTTTCATCCCTGTCAGTGTGCCTGCACCAGCGGCAGAAAGGTTTCGGCAAACATGTCAGGTTCATATCCGGCGGCGGCAAACAGGTGCTCTCGCGATTCATCAACCACTGCACGCAGGCGCGCGCTGTCTACGCCCAGGACTTTGCCGTTCTGCTTGACGATACGCCCACCGATCATGACGGTATCGATATTGCTGCGCTCTGTCGCATGTACCACCGTGCCAAAGGCATTCCCGGATGGGTAGAGATTGATGTCGCTGGTGTTAATCAGGATCAGGTCGGCCTGTTTGCCAGGCGTCAGGCTGCCAATTTTGTCCTGCAACCCTGCGCAGGCTGCACCATTGACCGTCGCCGCTTTAAGGAGTTGCGCTGCCGGGAGCGTTGTCAGCGAATGAGGGGTATCGCAGCACTGCTGCTGATGCATCCCTATCACCCGTTGCAGGTAAAAGGCCACACGCATTTCCATAAACATGTCTGTACTGTAAGACGTTTCGTTATCAACGCTAAGGCCAGGATTGATACCATGGCGCAGGGCTGACTGGATGGCAAACATTCCGTCTTCGATGCCATAGTGCGCATCAGAGCGTGGGCAGACGTTCACCCGCACACCGGCTTCACGCAGGATCTTCCATCCCTCGTCAGGCAGCGCCGTGCAGTGATTAAAAATATTGTCCGGGCCAAGCAGGCCCTGTTGATGCAGCGACGCAAGCTGTGAGGCCATCTCTGCACCAAAGAATTCCGTGACGATAGGCAGTCCCAGCCTGCGGGCTTCGGCCCACAGGGCGGGTTCCAGTTGGGCCATAACCCCCAGAGATACAAGACTGTCTGGGTTGTTCTGAAAATACTTCTCCTGCAGGCGCTGCCAGTTACCCGGCCAGTGGGCTCTGTCCCAGTCGCCTGATACTGGCGCACCGGAGGCATGGAGGGCACGAATACCTGAATCAAGCAGCGCCTCAACGGCGGCGTCGGAATGCGCAGCGGTGCGGCTGTTATGCGAGTTATCAATGATTGTCGTGATGCCCGCGTCAATCGCGCCCAGGGCTGTCAACAGGTTACCTGTGTAGATATCTGAAGGGCGATAATATCTGGCAAAAGAGAAGTGTGTGGCGTTGCTGTAGTCGTCCAGACAAGTGGCATTAGGGTTGATGCGACGCAGCTGTCCTTCCCACGCGTGACGGTGAGAATCCACCATCCCCGGTATCGCAATCATGTTTGTGGCATCTATGATACGGGCGCCCCGTGCGTCCAGGTTCTTCCCGACAGCGGTAATGGTTGAATCTGTAATAAGAATATCCCCGTGTTCAATATTCCCCACAGTCTCGTCCATGCTGAGGATTGTTGCACCATGGATCAGTGTTGCTGGCGGTGTGAACGTTGCATTACTAACAATATTTCTCATGTAATCGGTCATATTCGATATCTCTTTCCTGATAAACAGGAAAAAAGTACGTCACTCTATTAACGCGAAAAAGATGCTCAAACTGTTTTTATTATTCATAATCTGCGAATAATCAGGTGAGGAAAAAAGGGTATGGATCGTCTTCAGGCAATGCAGATTTTTACGCGGGTGGCGGAAGCCGGGAGCTTTGTGCGCGCGGCAGAAACGCTTTCGTTGCCTTCATCCACGGTAACCAGCACCATTAAAAACCTTGAGAAGTATCTGCAGGTGCGCCTGCTTAACCGCACGACAAGGCGGGTGAGTCTCACCCCTGAAGGGGTGCAGTATCTTGCGCAGTGCCGGGACATACTGTCACTGATTGAGCATGCGGAATCCAGCCTGACGGATTCCGTGAGACGGCCACAGGGCCGGTTGCGGGTAGATATGCCTGCCGGGATTGCCCACTTCATCGTCATGCCCAATCTGCAAGACTTTTATCGGCGTTACCCGGATATCTATCTGATGATCGGCGTAAGCGACCGGCAGGTTGACCTCGTTCAGGAGGGTGTCGATTGCGTGATCAGGACAGGGGAGTTGACCAACTCCACGCTGGTTGCGCGTCCGCTGGGCAGGTTTCGTTGGATCACCTGTGCCTCTCCGGACTATCTCAGGGAGTATGGTGTGCCACAGTCACCAGACGAGTTATCCCGACATCGGGCGATCCACTATTTTTCGGGTCAAACCCGGCGTGCAGACGAACTGCGTTTCCAGCAGGGTTCTGAGTTGCGGTATGTCTCTGTTAACGGCCAGACGGCCGTTAACGAAACGGGGCTCTATATCAAAATGTGCCTTGAGGGTTACGGGCTGGCGCAGCTTGCCGAGAATGTTATAGCTGAGCACCTTGCGCAGGGCACGCTGGTGGAGATCATGGCCGACTGGCAGCCACCGCCAGTCCCGGTCACGTTACTGTATCCTCACCAGCGCTTTCTTTCTCCCGCCGTACGCGCCTTTGCTGACTGGATAGATGAACTCATCTGAGAGAGTCGTGTGGTGAACGTCCTCTTTACACAATATTCTTTTTCAGAAACTCACGGATAACAGGAACGATTTCCCTGCTATGGGTTTCCAGCGCGAAGTGGCCAGTGTCATAGAAGCGAATGTCCGCATCAGGAAGGTCGCGTTTCCATGCCAGCGCGCCTGCTGGAAGGAAAAACGGATCGTTCTTACCCCAAACCGCCAGCAGAGGTGGCTGATACTCACGGAAGTATTTCTGGAATACAGGATACATGGCCACATTTGAGGCGTAATCCAGCACCAAATCGAGTTGAATATCCGCATTGCCCGGCCGCGAGATGTGTAGCCCTTCCAGGGTGTACCCATCGGGTGAAACTGAACTCGTGTCGGCAACGCCTTCAAGGTATTGCCATTTAATTGAAGCTGGTGTCGGGAAGTCATGCAGGGCAAGCCGGTTCTGCTCTGTGGGTTCGTGCCAGTATCGTTGAATAGGCGCCCAGCCTTCCCCCAGACCTTCCTCATAAGCGTTACCGTTCTGGGAAATAATTGCGGTCACACGCTCCGGATGCGAGACAGCGAGACGCCAGCCTACCGGGGCACCGTAGTCGTGCACCATAAGCGCATAAGTGCTGAGCTTGAGATGTTCGGTGAACTGCTCAATGGTTCTCGCCAGCTGATTGAAAGAATAGGAATACTCACCTCTTGCTGGTGCTTCAGTAAAACCGAACGCTGGCAGATCGGGCGCAATGACGTGGTAGCTCCCGGCAAGGGCAGGTATCAGGTCGCGGAACATGAATGATGAGGCTGCAAAACCGTGAAGCAGCAAGATCGTCGGCGCCTCTGGATGTCCCGCCTCGCGGTAGAAAATTTTGACGTTATCCACCTGTTCATGGCGGTAATAAACCGGACTGGCGACAGTGCCATCATACGCAGAGTCGGCAAGTGCCATGTTGGAGATTGATTGAGAAGTAGTCATGAAAACCTCGTGTAACCGTTATAATTTTAATTTGAAGGTTACATGATATTTTGGTAACCTGACAAATAAAATTTAGGGGTTACATATAATCATGAGTTCTGAAAACACAAATTCTGCTGCCCCGTTACTGGGTGATAACCTGGCCCTCGATTTCATCAACACTGAGTATGTCGTGGATGGAAAACGTCATGACTGTTTTATCGATGATCAACGTGTTGCTGGCTGGCTGATAAGAGTCGGGTTATTGCGTGACATTAAGGATCAGCAGATCCCTGATGGACTGCTTATTGAGGCTCGTGAACTTCGCGATACTGCAAGGAATGTTGTGAACTCAGCCATGAACAGCGTTCCGGTCGATCTGGCTGTAATCAACCGGGTACTGGAAGTGGGTCGCCCAATCAGCAAGCTTGAATGGGATGGCAACATGCAACAATACCGGGTTGCGGTTTATCAAAACACTGAAAGCCCATCAGGCCTGCTCTGGCCGATTGCCGATGCCCTGGTCAAACTGGTTACCAGCGATAAGTTTGAATACGTGCGTCAGTGTGAGGCTCATGACTGCATTCTGCTGTTCCACGATCTGAGTAAATCGCATCGCCGACGCTGGTGCAGCATGGCAACCTGCGGCAACCGCATGAAAGTCGCCGCATTCCGCTCCAGAAAAAAACCATAGTGAGGTAGATAACAGTGCTTATGATGCCGCAAAGAAGTCTAAAGCGGTGAAACGGCATCCACGACATGCTGGAATACGTAAGGATCAGAAAGCAACTCGAACTCTTCGTCGTCCGGGTAAGTGACTGCCACGTGATAGTTTTCTCCGGCAAATGCCTTTACTGCATCCAGGTCCAGCCAGTAGGTAGCCAGAAAGAAATGCTCCCAGTTACCCTGACTTTCCCTGCGCACGAATGCGCCTTTATTTCCCGGTATGCTCCTTGAGTGCTCCACACCGGTCTTTTCCAGGTGTTTGGCAAATCCTTCTGCATGTTTAAGCGGGACACATCCATGCCAGGTTCTTACAATCATTAGCTTTTTCTCTTTAGTGGCAAAAAGAGAACCATACCATAGTTCCTTATTCCTGACAGGCTCCGCCCCGTCATCTAACACGGGGCGGATGTTGGCATTCCATCCAACTAAATCAGAAACTGTATGTAACCTTCAAACTCCCGGTAGGCGAGGTTTTTCGTTGAACAATCGGGCTGTCGGCTGCATCCCCCATCAGCTGCGTAACGCCTGCGCCGGCAACGACGCTCCAGCGTTGGGTGAGCTTGTGTGTCCAGTCGAGATTCGTTGACCAGGCATAAATTCCCGCGCCAGCGTCATATCGGGTAAACCCGGATGCGGCGGACTGGGATGCATTCACCCCATAGTAAGTCTGCATGTACTTGCTGCTGCCCCAGCTACCGGTCAGCGACAGTGTCACCGTGTTGTTCGGTGAGGTGTAGAGCGGGCTGGAAACGCCGAAATGCAGCGCTTCGCCGTTGTCTCGCTCAGAAACTGGCACCTCAGCCTGCAATTGCAGATTCAGCCAGTCGGTCACTTTATACCCCAGCCCTGGCACCACCAGAGCCGAGCCTTTGATGTCGCCCATACCGCGCAAATAATCGCTGCCGCCGCTGATCGAATCACTGTCCACATCCCGATCCTTACGGCCCGCGCGATAGCTCAGCGCCGCACTGTAATCCAGGTTGCCGATGTTGTTGCCGTAACCGATCCCTCGCGTAGTACTGACGAAGAATCCGTTATACATGGCGTAATCCAGCACCACCGCCGTGGTGGCGCGGTTTTTATCCGAACCCGAATAGCGGGGCGCAACATCCACGCCTCCACCTAAGGTCAGCACGTTGCCCTGTTGTTCTGCGGCCAGTACCGGGGTGGCCAGTAACACCAGCAGCGCGCCTGGCACGATTTTCTTCAGACTGAGCCCCGGGAGCGAAAGGGGGAACGAGTGACGCAGTTCGATATGTCTCATTAAAGAAGTCCTTTTGGATTCAAATGATTACGTTACAAGCGGTGTTAATCGCCAGAGCGCCCAGTTTGAATGTCCACCCTAAGGTTCTTATGAGCTCAAAATGAAGAAAGACTGAAGCAGATGCTGATGCTGCAAAACTGTTAAATTACCTGTTACCGTCTCTTTCTTAAGACGTTCTTCATTCACGGTTGATAAAGTTGCCCTTGTGAAAATATTACTTATTGAAGACGACCTGGATCTCGGCAATGGCGTGCGTATAGCCCTTGCAGATCAAGGATTAGATGTCATATGGGTCCGCCGCAAAGAGGATGCGCTGCATCAACTTGCTGTCTGCGCGCCTGAACTTATTCTGCTCGACCTGGGGCTGCCGGATGGCGATGGCATGAGCCTGATGGCGTACGTACGTCAGCAGCTAAAAGGCATCCCCGTTATTATCCTGACGGCGCGAGGAACGCTGCAGGATCGCCTGAGCGGGCTGGATGCCGGGGCGGATGATTATCTCGTCAAACCGTTTGTTCTCGCTGAGCTGCTGGCGAGGGTGAGGGCGCTTGCGCGACGCAGTTATGGTTATCAGAACGAGGCGGTAGAAATCAGAGGATTATCCCTGCATGTGCCGACGCGTCGCGTCACGGTGAGTTCCCGCCATATTGAGCTGACGGCCAGCGAATACGCGCTGCTTGAAACCCTGATGTTGCGTGCTGACCGCGTGCTGACGCGCCGTTTTCTGGAAGAAAGGATCTTCGGTGCGAAAGAAAACATGAGTAATGCGCTTGATGTGCATATGGGGAACTTGCGGCGAAAAATTGGCGACGGCTATGTACGAACGGTGCGGGGCGTTGGGTATGTCATTGATACCGTCGCGATTCAGAAGGAAGCACACTGATGCGAAACCTGTGGCGTTTCCTGCGGGTGCCCACGCTGGTGCGGCGAATCATGGTCGCTCAGATGCTTCTGCTGACACTGCTGTGGTGTCTTTTTTTAACCTGGATGCTGTGGGATGACTTGCGTAGCCCCCCGATCCTGACCGGCGATAAGACATATAAAACCATATTTACCCTTGTTGAACACATGGAAGGGCGTACGCAGGAGCGAAGCGAAGTGCTGGAGCAGTTCAGCCAGGCGTTGCGGGAAGATTACGGCGGAGGGGACGATGTGGGACTCTCCATCACCATGATAATTCGCAAGCATAACGCAATACTGTATGCCTCTGCTGGCGCGCCGATGGGCGTAAAAAATACCCGGTTGGGAAAAATAGAGCGAATTCACAGCGACGGGCGTAGCTGGACCAGCCGTACGCTAAAATCCGCGAATTCCGACGTGGAGGTGACGCTGGTGACGCCTGCTGCGGGGTGGAATTTCTTTATCTACCTCAACTCGCGTGGCTACTACATCATGCCGCTGCTGGTGTGTATTCCTTTTCTGCTGTTTCCCGCGTGGCTGTCAATCCGCATTGCTATGCGCCCCTGGAACCGGGTTGTCAATGAAATTGCCGCACGCGCCCCAGAAGATCTCTCTCCGTTAAACGCCGTGCCAACGCACAGGGAGCTTAGTCAGATGGTGAACGCGATTAACCAGTTCCTTGCCAGGGTGCGAGAAAGCACGGAAAGGGAGCGGGTTTTTATTGCCGATGCCGCTCACGAGCTGCGCACGCCGCTGGCGGCGATGCGAATCAATGTGGAGGCGTTGCAGGCCTACGTCAGCAGTGATAACCAACAGGCGCTTCTAGCAGGGATTATTCGCAGCAATAGCCGGGCGGCGCGTCTGGTTAATCAGCTTTTGCTGATGATGCACAGCGAAGCGAGCGTGGACACGGCGATGGAGCCGGTGCCGCTTACGACGCTCATCCAGGAGCGCATGGCGGTGCTGGCACCGCTCGCCGCGGAACGCAATATTGAGCTTGAATTCTACGCTCTGGAAGAAAACTGGGTGAGCGGTGTCAGGGAGCGTCTGATGTCGCTTATCGATAATGTGATTGAAAATGCCATCAAATACAGCCCGGAAGGTGGGCGTGTGGAGGTCGATCTCTTTTCGGCGGAGATGTCCACGCAATTCAGCGTCTCCGATGCCGGGCCGGGTATTCCGGTTGCGTTGAGGGAACGGGTGTTTGACCGGTTTTTCCGCGATCCGAATCAGATGCAGAGCGGGAGCGGGCTGGGGCTGGCCATCGTTAAAGCGGTGGCGCAGCAGCACAACAGCAGCGTGAGCCTGAGTACCGCTGCTGACGGTGGGCTCAGGGTGACGGTGGATTTCCCCAATCCGGCGCTTGCCTGAAGAAAACGCGAGGGTGATCCCATTTCGTGTGCGATGGAAACTCTTTTTTACGGGGCGGGTCAAAGTAGATAGCTTCAAAATAATTACGGTATTTGTTATATTGTTGCTTATTGATTATTCACCTCTGCGGTGCCAAAAAGAATAAGATCCACCGCAACCCAGGATACGTAAATGTTAGATTACCGCTTCCCGACAGCTTTGCAGATGGTTCTCAGCGTAGCGATGGCGGAGCAATTGGGTGAACGTTCGACGAGTGCGATTCTGGCCTACGGCCTGGAAGCGAATCCGAGCTTCATCCGCAAACTGATGGTTCCCCTCACGCGTGACGGTATTATCGTCTCCACGCTTGGTCGCAACGGCTCGATTCATCTTGGCCGCCCGCCGGAACAGATCACCCTGCGTGATATCTACCTTTCTGTCATAGAAGACAAAAAGCTGTGGGCGTCGCGCCCCGACGTACCGGCGCGCTGCGTGGTGAGCGCGAATACGTGCTGGTACTTTAAATCCATCGCTGAAGAGGCCGAGCAGGCGTCACTCGCGGTCTTAGCCGGTCATACCGTGGCAAGCGCGCTGGAAGAGCTCAAGAAAGCCGATACCAGCGGGTGCGATCCGGTGCCCGAACTGATTGCCCAGTACAAGAAAGCCCATTAATGGCTGCATAAAAAAACCGCCTTCATCGTGAAGGCGGTTTTTTGTTATCTGCAGCGCATTACGCGGGCAAGACCTCTCTTTCCACTTTGCCGCGCGTGACAAATTTACGCAGCGTCACGTAAAACACCGGCGTCAGGAACAGACCAAACAGCGTTACGCCCAGCATACCGGAGAATACCGTGATCCCGGTGACGCCGCGCACTTCTGCACCCGCACCGTGGCCGAGGATGAGCGGGATGGTCCCGGCGATAAAGGCGATGGAGGTCATCACAATCGGGCGTAAACGCAGGCGGCATGCTTCGAGCGCCGCTTCCATAATACCTTTGCCCTGGATTTCCAGCTCGCGGGCAAACTCCACGATAAGAATCGCGTTTTTACACGCCAGCCCCATCAATACCACCAGACCCACCTGCACGAACACGTTGTTATCACCGCCGGTCAGCCAGACGCCAAACAGGGCGGAGAGCATCGTCATCGGCACGATAAGGATCACCGCCAGCGGCAGCGTCCAGCTTTCATACAGTGCCGCCAGGACCAGGAACGCCAGCAGAACCGCGACCGGGAAGACGATTAACGCCGTGTTCCCCTGAGTGGCCTGCTGGAAGCTCAGATCCGTCCACTCGATATTCATCCCGTTCGGCAGAATCTGCTTAGACATCCCCTCCAGTTGCGTCATTGCCTGGGTAGAGGAGAGGACGCGCGGATCGGCATCGCCAATCAGGTCCGCCGCCGGATAGCCGTTGTAGCGAATCACCGGATCGGGCCCGTAAGTGGTACTGATATTCACCATACTGCCAATCGGCACCATCTCGCCCTGGTTATTACGGGTGCGCAGATTCGCAATATCTTCCACGCTGTCGCGATACGGTCCGTCGGCCTGTGCCATCACGCGCCAGGTGCGGCCGAACTGGTTAAAGTCATTCACATAGGACGATCCCAGATAGGTCTGCAGCGTCCCGAACAGATCGGTCAGCGACACGCCCTGGGCTTTGGCCTTATCCCTGTCGACCTGCACATCCAGCTGCGGAACGTTCGCCTGGTAGGTGGAGATAGGGAAGTGCATTCCCGGCGTCTGCATAATTGCACCCGACATGGTGTTCACCGCGTTTTGCAACGCACCGTAGCCCAGACCCGCGCGATCCTGGATGTACAGCGAGTAACCCGATCCCTGACCCAGCCCCAGAATAGGCGGCGGCAGAATGGAGAAGCCAAAGCCCTGCTGGATTTGCGCGATTTTGGCGTTGATCTCGGCGTTAATTTCCGCCGCCGTGTGTTTACGCTGGTCAAACGGTTTCAGGCCAAAGAAGACCGTCCCGGTATTCGGCGTATTGGTGAACTGCAGCGCATTCAGCCCCGGGAAGGCGACCGCATAATCCACGCCCTCGGTGTTCATACCGATTTCGCTCATTTTGCGGATCACTGCATCGGTACGAGCCAGTGAGGAGCCTTCCGGCATTTTCACGCCGCCAATCAAATACAGCTTATCCTGGGTAGGAATAAACCCGCCCGGCACGGCTTTAAACATCACGCCGGCGGCACAGAGCAGCAGAACATAGACCACAAACACCGCACCGCGTCGTCCGAGCGTTTTGCCCACCAGCCCCTGATAACCGTTCGAGCTACGGTGGAAGAAGCGGTTGAACGGACGGAAAATCCAGCCGAACAGGCGATCGATAAGCCGGGTAGGGAGGTCCTTCGGCGCGCCGTGCGGTTTCAGTAGCAGCGCCGCCAGCGCCGGCGAAAGCGTCAGCGAGTTAATGGCGGAGATCACCGTTGATATCGCAATCGTCACCGCAAACTGTTTGTAGAACTGACCGGTAACCCCCGAGAGAAACGCCATCGGCACGAACACCGCACACAGCACCAGCGCAATCGCGATAATTGGCCCGGAGACCTCACGCATCGCCTGATGTGCCGCCGCCAGCGGAGCCAGTCCCTCCTCGATATTTCGCTCGACGTTTTCCACCACCACAATGGCGTCGTCCACGACGATACCGATTGCCAGTACCAGCCCGAACAAACTCAGTGTGTTGAGGGAAAAGCCCAGCAGATAGAGGATGCTGAACGTGCCCACCACCGAGACTGGCACCGCGATCAGCGGAATGATCGACGCACGCCAGGTTTGCAGGAACAGAATGACCACCAGCACAACCAGCACCACCGCTTCCAGCAGTGTCTGCACGACCGCGCGAATGGAGTCACGCACGAACACCGTCGGATCGTAAGGCGCCGCCCATTTCATGTCTTCCGGGAAACGGGTGGACAGTTCCGCCATTTTAGCGCGCACCGCGTTCGACAGATCGATGGCGTTTGCTCCCGGCGACTGGAAGATACCAATCCCGACCGCGTCTTTATTGTTGAGCTGGGAACGCAGCGCATAGCTGCCGGAGCCCATTTCAATACGCGCCACATCGCGCAGGCGCACCAGCGAGCCGTCCTGCGCCGTTTTCAGGATAATATTGCCAAACTCTTCTTCGGTATGCAGACGACCCTGCGCGTTAATGGAGATCAGGAAATCGCTCTCTTTCGGCAGCGGCTCGGCGCCCAACTGTCCGGCGGACACCTGCACGTTTTGCTCCTGCATCGCCGTCACCACGTCCGAGGCGGTCAGGCCGCGCGCTGCCACCTTATTTGGATCCAGCCAGACGCGCATCGCGTATTCGCCCGAGCCAAAAATCTGGATTTGGCCAACGCCGGGCAGACGCGCCAGTTCATCCTTCACTTTCAGCGTGGCGTAGTTACGCATATAGAGTGAATCGTACTTACCGCCGGGCGAAAACAGATGCACCACCAGCGTCAGCGTCGGCGACTGCTTCTGGGTGGTAATACCCAGACGGCGTACATCTTCCGGCAAACGCGCTTCGGCCTGTGACACGCGGTTTTGTACCTGAACCTGGGCCTGATCCGGGTCGGTTCCTGGGCGGAACGTGACGGTGGTCACCAGCACGCCGTCGGAGCCCGCGACGGACTTCATGTACATCATGTTTTCAACGCCGTTGATCGCTTCTTCCAGCGGTGTCGCCACGGTCTCTGCAATCACTTTCGGGTTGGCGCCGGGATACTCCGCACGCACCTGCACGCTTGGCGGCACGACGTCAGGGTATTCGCTCACCGGTAACAGCGGGATGGCGATCAATCCTGTGATAAAAATCAGTATCGACAGGACCGCGGCGAAGATCGGCCTGTCGATAAAAAAGCGGGAAAAGTCCATGGGTCGGATTCTCAGATAAGGGATCAGTTAAGGGCGGCGCGGGTGGTCATGGCAACGGTTTTCGCGTTAACCGGCATGCCCGGCATAAACACTTTTTGTAAACCGTCGACGATGACTTTATCGCCAGGCTTCAGCCCCTGCTGGACGATACGTAAACCGTCAGCCAGACGCCCTGGGGTAATATCACGACGCTGCGCTTTGCTCTCTTTATCAACGACATAAACATACTTGCGATCCTGATCGGTCAGCACCGCTTTGTCGTCGATAAGCGTGGCCTGGAACTCCGCGCTGCCCGGCAGGCGGACGCGGGCAAACAGCCCCGGCGTGAACTGACGCTGTGAATTATCCAGCAGCGCGCGCATGCGAATGGTGCCGGTACTTGGCGTTAACTGATTATCAAGAAAATCGACTTTGCCCTGATGGGGATAGCCATCCTCGCCAACCAGCCCAATCTCAACCGGCAGCGCCAGGTGATCGCTGGCCGCACCTTGCCCGCTGAGGGCGAGTTTTTGATAGTGAAGGTAGGTTGACTCATCCACGTCAAAGTAGACGTAGACCGTCTTCTGCGAGACCAGGGTGGTGAGCACGCTGGCGCTGTCACCGGCGGTAACGAGGTTCCCGCTGGTGATCAACGCCCGGCTGGCACGCCCGTCGATAGGGGCGGTCACTTTAGTGAAATCCAGGTTCAGCTGCGCGGCATCCACCGCCGCCTGTGCGGCGCGAATGTCGGCCTGGGCCTGGACGGCAGCAGCGCGGCGCTGCTCCCACTCTTCACGGGAAACCAGATGGGTATTGACCAGTTTATCGGTACGGTTTGCCTCGCTTTGCGCCAGGCTGGCCTGTGTTTTGGCTCTTGCCAGCGCTGCCTGCGCCTGTTCCAGCGTGGCGCGATAGGTTCTGTCATCGATCGTGAACAATACCTGACCTTTTTTGACCTCCTGACCGTCGGTGTAATTCACTTTATCAATGTAGCCGGAGACGCGAGGGCGGAGCTGTACGCTTTCCACCGCTTCAATCCGACCATTAAAGCTATCCCACTGGCTAATGGATTTGACGACCACGTCAGCGGCGCTGACGGTGGGCGCTTGTGGCGCGGCATTTTGCGCGACACCCTCGTCACACCCGACGAGCAGGGCGGAGAGTAACACCGCGCCCAACGCGTTCAGATGAAAATTACCCCAGGTTTTTTGCAGGCTCATTATTTTTATTCCGGTAGTTGTAGCCGCCGGGCAAGACGCAACGGGGGACGCCGCGCCACTTCCTTTGTCCGGGCTGGCTTAAGGCCATTTGTGTCGTTCATCGCCACAAAACTGTAACAATTGTGAATACACTATCGCGGCGATTGTAGGTAGGCGCTAAATTTAGTGCAAGAATAATTGTTGCACTTTATGTGCTATTTGAGGGCGGGGAAAAAGGCGCGTTTTCGGCAGGGATTTAAATGCAACAATAAAACTTGCATTTAGCATCAAAACGGGCCATCTTTAAATGCAACAAACAAAGGTGCTTTTTACTACGTGGCGTGTGGGGGAGAAGATGGACACTGGCGCATTTATTCACGATCTGCTCGACTGGATCGACAACAACCTGGATAGTCGTCTGGACATTGAGACCGTATCAAAGCGTGCAGGCTATTCAAAATGGCATCTTCAGCGGATCTTCAAAGAACACACGGGTTACCCTATTGCCGAGTATATCCGTGCGCAGAAACTTCAAAAATCGATGGAGCGGTTAACCCATAGCGATGAGCCGATCCTGAACGTGGCGATCGCGTTGGGCTTTGACTCCCAGCAGTCTTTCAACCGCAGCTTTAAGCGTCAGTATGGTCAGGCTCCGGGTGCATGGCGTCGCAGCATTGTCAGCCCGAAATCGCAACATTTAGGCCAGACATCACCCTGGCCAGGGCGGGAACCGTTTCGCTCCCGCCTGAGGGGATAAGGTGCGGGGTTAACTGTTTATAAAGGCGAGAAGATCGGCATTGACCTGATCGGCATGTGTCGTTGGGATACCGTGAGGCGCGCCTTTATACGTATGCAGGGTTCCGTTTTGGACCAGCTTGACTGACATCGCGCCGGAATCCGCATACGGCACCACCTGATCGTCATCCCCGTGGATGACCAGAACGGGGATGGATATTCCTTTGAGATCTTCCGTGAAGTCCGTCTGCGAGAAGGCCACAATCCCATCGTAATGCGCCTTGGCGCTTCCCATCATCCCCTGACGGTACCAGTTATAGATGACCGCTTCGGAAGGCTTCGCCCCCGGACGATTAAATCCATAGAACGGTCCCGCAGGCACGTCATAATAGAACTGAGGGCGATTCGCCGCCAGCTGGGCCTGAAAATCATCAAACACTGACTTTGGCGTACCCTGAGGATTACTCTCCGTCTTCACCATTAAAGGCGGTACGGCACTGATCAGCACGGCTTTGGAAACCTTGTCTTCACCGTGCCGGGCGATATAACGCACCACCTCACCACCGCCGGTTGAATGCCCGACATGCATCGCATCCTTTACGCCAAGATGTTCCACGACGGCGGCCACATCGTCAGCGTAGTGATCCATATCATGGCCGTCCCACACCTGATCTGAACGACCATGACCGCGACGGTCATGGGCCACAACGCGGAATCCTTTATTGACGAAGAACAGCATCTGGGCGTCCCAGTCATCACTGCTTAGCGGCCAGCCGTGATGGAAAAAGATCACCTTTCCGTCTTTTGGGCCCCAGTCCTTGTAGTAGATATTGACGCCATCGCGAGTTGTTACATAACCCATGTTTTTTCTCCACTCAGGTAGACAGATTGCATGACAGGCAGAAATGAAATGCGGTATACGGCCTGACTCCGCCGTGAACTAAGAAGTGTAGTTCATACGCTGACCGTCTGGGTTAAGGCTAAAGCGATGTACGGATGATGCGGTGGGTGGGGGTCAGGCGCCTGTGCCAGAACAGGCGCCCGGGTCAGCCTTATTTTGTGGTGTAACCCCCGTTAACCAGAATCGTCTGGCCTGTCATCCACCATCCTTCGCTCACCAGAAAGCGAACCCATGGCACGATATCGTCAATATCAGTCAGGCCGGTTTTGCTGAAGGGGGAGAGCGCTGCGGCGGTTTTGTGATACGCCACTGCATCTTCACCCTCGGCAGGATAAAAGAAGGGGGTATCCATTGGGCCCGGCCCGATTGCAGTCACGGAGATCCCTCTTTCGCCAAGTTCCTTTGACGCAGCGCGGGTGAAATGTTCCACGGGCGCCTTCATGCCAGCATAGGCGGCGTAAAACGGCGTGTAGGCGCCCAGCAGGGAGGTGACCAGGGTGCAAATCTTGCCGTTATCGTTAACGTGCCTGCCGGCTTCTTTCAGGAAGAAAAATGCCGCTTTCGCATTCACGTTGCTCATTTCATCAAACTCTTCCTCAGTGACCTCGGCCATAGGTTTTTTCAGTACCTTGCCGACGGTATTAATGACGATATCTGGCCTCCCGACAGCGGCCACCACATCGCTGAAGAGTTTTTCCATCGCGGCGGCTGAGGTCAGATCAGCCTGAAAGGCCTGCGCTTGTGCGCCCGCCGCCCGGATGGCCTGTACGGTCGCCTCAGCGTCCTGTTGCGTGGCGGCACTGTTGTAATGAATGGCGATGGCCCGCGCGCCATGCCGGGCGAAATCCCGGGCAATCAATCCCCCCAGATTTTTCGCACCGCCGGCAATCAGCACAGTTTTACCGGTCAGAGTATGGTCGGTCATAAGAAGGCTCCTTATCATGGATTAGCCGGGAAAACCCCGTACAGCCATCTTACTGTCTCGGTTTTGATTATTAATCCTGCTATTCTGAATGAACTATCCATGAAAAACGAATAATGAGGGCGCATGGACTCTGTCGATTTGTTCAGAATTTTTCTCAGGGTGGCGGATAACGGCAGCTTTGTCCGTGCGGCAGAATCACTCAATCGTCCTGCCTCCACCGTTTCTGCCGCCATTCAGGCGCTTGAATCGCGGTTAGGTGCGCGCTTGTTTCACCGCACGACCCGCAGCGTATCCCTGACCATTGACGGTCATGCGTTTTACCCGCGCTGTCAGGCTGCTGTTCAGAACATGGATGAGACAGAGAATCTGTTCAGGGAAAACGGCCGCGACGTCACGGGGTCTATCCGGGTTGACGTTCCCGGACGCGTCGGTAGCCATCTTATTATTCCCGCTATGCCCGCCTTTTATCAGCAGTATCCCGGCATCAGAATTGAACTTGGCGTAACCGATCGCAACGTTAACCTTGCTGAAGAAGGGGTGGACTGTGCCCTGCGGGTGGGGCCGCTGGACAACTCCGGCATGGTGGCGAAGTGTCTGGGATATCTCAGCATCATTAATGTCGCGTCAGCAGCTTACCTTGCCACTTACGGACAGCCGCAATCCCCTGAAAAACTGAACCAACATTATTTGATTGGCTATGCATCACCGACATCTGGCCGGAAAGAGCTGATGGAATGGGTGGACAAGGGGGAGGTGAAACGAACAGAAGTGAACAGCATGCTTACCGTCAACAGCGCAGAAGCCAGCATTGCTGCCTGCGTTGCCGGATTGGGTATCCTGCAGATCCCTGCGTATGATGTTCATACTTATCTGGCGAATGACGTTCTGTACGAAGTGATGCCGGAGTGTCGACCTCAGGCGTTGCCGGTGAATATTTTGTATCCTCACCGGCGACATCTTTCCCGGTCAATACGGGCGTTTACGGAGTGGCTGACGCCGCTGCTGCAGGAAAAAATGCAGCTTAGCCAGAAGGGAGGATGATCCCGATAACGCCCATCCTGGAGCACATGCCTAAATTGACCTTTTTGCCACAATCCGCATTTCCACAAGAGCATTTTCTGGAATAAATTCTGCTACGCCGATGGCAGACCATGCCGGATAGGGCGCCTTTATGTACTCATCTTTTACTTTAGAAAAAGCGGCGATGTGTTTTTTAAGATCGATATGAAAAGTGGTCATCTCCAGTATGTTTTCATAGCTTAAACCGGCGGCTTTTAAGTACACGCCAAGCTTATAAAACGCATCATGGAACTGTTCTTCAGGATCCTTACTTATCGGTTTGTCCTTGCGTGCGGCGGTAACGCCTGAAAGATACACTGTGCCATCTGCTTCGATGACCGGTGAGAAGTGCCAGTCATTAAAGTAGTGTTGAAATTCTGTAGGAACGATCGATTTTTTCATGATGTTTACTCAGGTTGATGACGTTATCCATGCCAGCACGTTTAAAACCGGGTTGCCAGAAAACTGGCCGCAAGACATGTAAGCATATTTTGGCTGCAATACAAATCCGGAACTGATATACTGTATGTAATTACAGTACGAGGGGCGCATCATGGCGGTTGAAACAAAATATGTTGTTGTAAGAAAAGGTGAAGAGAAAATGACATTTGCCAGTAAGAAAGAGGCTGACGCGCACGACAAACTGCTCGACATGGCAGACGCGTTCACCGACTGGCTGCTGCAAAGCGGACTGCAGATGGATGAAACACAGGCTGAAAATCTGGGGCTGTATCTCGCCGAGCAGAAAGAGACCGTGCAGCATATTCTGCGTACCAGCAAACTGCCCGATCTCAACGATGTAACCGATAAAACTGAATCTGATGAAGCGGGCAGTAAAAAAATCAGAGCCGTGAAAGCAGCCTGACAGGGACAATAACGGTGGAAAAAACAGTCGAGATACTGCAATACACCTTACGCAAAGGCACTGGCGTCGCCTTTCACACCCTCATGCAGGACATCAGCGTTCCCCTTCATCAACGCCACGGGATCGATGTTGTTTCGTCTGGAAACTCCCTGCATGACCCTGATTGCTACTATCTGATTCGCGCCTTTGACAGCGCTGAAAGCATGGTGACGGTTCTTGATGCTTTTTATGCCAGTGCTGACTGGCGAAGCGGCCCACGCGAAGAGATAGTGCGTTGTATCGAAACCAGCATTAAAACAGTGATGAATCTGCCATCGGTTAGCGTCGATGGGCTACGGAGGTAATCCTGACTCAATCCTGTTATGATTGAGTCAGGATTGTTCTGTAGAGCTGGCTCGGGCTATCTAATTTCTCTCATTTACAGCACCTCAACCACTTCAAATTCTTCTGCGATTAACTCCATATCTTCAGAAAAATGACCTTCTCGGGTGAAAAATCGCTGATGCTCTTTCTGCCAGTATTCAAGGCTTAAATTGCCTTCACCCTCTTTGCGGGCAAACGCCTCAGTCACATCACAAAAACGCACCAGTCGCATTGAAACCAGCCGGGTTACACAGACCGGAACATTCTGACCATCAAGAATAATGTTATAGCTCCCAATCTTCGGGGCCGGGTCTTCCTGCTGATAAGAGGCAAAAGATCCGCAGGAAGCGGTTTTGATCCCTTTTTTAATCAGGTCTGCAAGCTCGCTGGCCAGTTCCGGGCTGTCGCCCATTTGCCAGGCACCGGCGCCTGGGTACTTCACTTTTAATTTCTCAACCGCAAACATGACAAGCCCTTTTTATATGCAGGTCTGATGAATAATGATTACGATATAATAAAAACGTTTTTATTTCAGACTGTACAGAGTCTCTCCATACGTAAGGCGACACATATGAAATCCAGGAGTGCGTTAGTTTTAGACGAGCTCAGATCCAAATTACGTCCTGCATCGGTGGCACAAGTGGGCGGTTTTCGTCCCCCGGCAGACCCCCTTACATCCTGGTTTTTGAACGGTGTCGCTCTTCCCGGTGAAGGATTACCACTCTGGAAGGGGCAGCCGATGTTTCCGCTTCTTCAGATTCGTATAGATGAGCTTCCCGTTATCCCTGAGCAACTGAAGGACGTCGCACTCCTGGTGCTCTTTCACAATATTGAAAGCCATCCATTTGATAAACCTCATGGTGAAGGTTGGCTCATACGCGAATATGCCACCCTTGAAGGGCTTGAGTTATTGCCTGCAACAGACACGCCTTATCGCGCATTTCCGGTTCGATGGTTGGGCGTCAATGATGATGCGCCGGGATGGGAGGATGCCTGGGATATTATTGACCTTTCTGACGTCAACGATGATCAGGAGGCAAGCGACCGCTTCCATGATGATTTTAAACGCTACAGGGGAACCAAGGTCGGAGGATACCCGATGGAGATACAACATGGCGCGGGGATAGAAGACTTTGTCTTTCAGGTGGGATCAGAGGAAAAGGTCAACTGGATGTGGGCGGATAATGGTATCGGCTATTTTCATAAATCTCCGGAGGGACTTTGGACGTTTTCGTGTCAGTTTTACTGAGCATACGTCATCACAATTCCAGGAATGACCCATGCCCGACCATTTCTGCGACTCACTCTCTCGACTTATCCGCCTCAGCATTTACGCTGATGTTCAGCCTCTTTGCTTCCATAGTCAGCATCTTTTGGGCCAGCGCCATATCGCCACCGTGCACGTTATCTATCAGATGTTGTATAAGCGACATCATCAGGAAATGCTTATTCGCAGGAGAGAAATCTGTCATGTCGATGCCGTTATCCTTCAATTGAAGATGTGCTGTAGACTCGGTATCTTCAATGATTTCAGCAACTTTCTCATTCATTATGTTGATTTGCGCAAAGACAACACGGTTTATCATTTCAATCTGTTCAGGTGTGAAATTCTGTTCCATCCTAATCCCTCATTAGCGTACCGAACTCAGACAATTTACGATGCTGATTAATAATACTGAACAGCCCGACGATTAAACAGTTGCTTATCTTCCTCACCTGAACTTATCGCACACAGCCAACCTTCACCACCCACGCCCGTATCCGCAGCGTGTTACACTTCCTCACTTTCATCATCTACACGACAGGGAAGCGATGATAAATAAAATTCTGGTCAGTGCGTGCCTGATGGGGTTCAGGGTTCGTTATAACGGCAGCGAAAAAGCGAAGGCGATGGCGCAACTCTCCCGCTGGCAAGCGGAGCAGCGGTTAGTGATCCACTGCCCTGAACTGGCTGCCGGGTTGCCGGTACCCCGACCACCAGCAGAGATTTTGTCGGCCGACGGTCGGGATGTCATGCGCGGGCAGGCCAGAATCATTGAGAATACGGGCCAGGATGTCACAGAGCACTATCAGCTTGCCGCCTGGCTGGCGCTGCGTACCGCACAGGAGCATGGCTGTCGCGCTGCGCTGCTCACGGATGGCAGCCCAACCTGCGGGAGCCAGCATATCTATGATGGTTCTTTTAGCGGCGTGCGCAACACGGGGATGGGTGTCGCGGCAGCATTACTCGCTGAACATGGGATCGCGGTATTCTCAGAAACACAGCTTCCGGAATTGATGCGCTGGATTGACGAAAGAGAAAGGCCCGTATGCTGAACGCGAATGAACAAGCCTGACGTCTTAACCAGAGTAAGAGAGTCGATATCCACTTCCCACACGGAGAACGCGCGCAAACCCTTGTGGCCCGATATGCATTCCCGCAACGAGCAGATTCTCCCTGACCGCGCGTTCCAGCACCTCTTTACGCGTTGCTTCGGCCTGTGCAGGATCCGCGTCAAAGGCGATGCAAACCTCCGGCAGGGCAGACTGTATATGCGGGTAGTGGACAATATCTCCCCATATGAGTAAGTCCTTGTCATGCGAGTGAATGCGAAACCCGGTATGTCCGGGCGTGTGGCCGGGTAACCAGACCGGCAGGATCCCTTCGGCAACACTGTTCTCATCGAATAAACGCACCTGTTGACCACACGCCTGTAACGTCTGGCGCACGAGCCTGAAATTACGCGCTGTACGCGCATCGGCACTGTTTAGCGTGTTATCGTCCCACCAGTGTTCCGCTTCCAGAGGGTGAAGAAAAATATCTGCATGTTGATAGACAGGACGCTGTTCAGCATCCAGCAGACCACCAATATGGTCCGGATGACAGTGCGTTAATAAAACGGTATCCACCTCGTCAGGGTCCACGCCAACCGCGGCGAGATGGGTGATAAGGTCACCCCCCACGTTGTTCACCCCACCTGCGCCAGCGTCAACCAGAATAATTCTCCCCCGGCCCCGGATGAGGTAGCCATTGATGTGAATATCACCGGGTTCCGCGACACCTGCATGCTCCTGGATTTCGCTTGCCGCCGCGTTTTCAATTCCTGAGAGCAAATCGAGACGAGCTGACAGAACGCCGTCACTGAGCGCGGTAATCTCAAAATCGCCAATCTGGCGTACCGGGAAGGTGGACGGAATCATCGCGTACTCCGCTGTTCTGATTGCGTATTGATGCCTGAACGCTGCAACTGGGGTGTCAGTGGTTCGTAGAGATAGACCTCAGGAAGAGTCAAAGCATGGACGGCAGTTTCACGAGGCAACACCCACGCAACGCGACGTTCCGGTGAACAATCCAGCCCCACGGCCTGCATGTCGATGGCCCGGTGTCCGGCAGGACTAACAAGCTGAGTGCTTAACAGCAAAATTTGATCGCAGGAGAGAGCGGGCGCCGGATCTTCACAGGCATAGAGATTACGGTGCCAGTCAGTTATGCAGCTCTGCCAGCGAGAAAAATTACCGCCGCCTTTCAGACGGTACTCTTCGCTGTGCAAAACATCCGCGTTGGTAACGGTATGCAGGGCAAGATAAACCGGGCAGCCAGGCGTGATGGCCCGAAAACGCTGAGACGTCATAAATCCGGTCACGGAGAGAAGAGCGGGTAATTTCTCCTGACTATAAAACGTGTTCCACTCAGCTTCGCTTGGCGGATCGTTATACGAACATTCCACGATATAGAACATCACAACCTCTTCACTTAATGACTTTTCATCATGCTACAGGCTGTTTTTCGTGCGTTAAATCGATACTATGTCATGGTTCAGTGACATTAACTCATCGACTGCGCAGAATACGCGCGGCCTCAGGACCAGGCTTAATGCGCAAAAAGATACCCAGTAGCGCCTCTTTGCAGGCTTTTGATGCCGCTGCCAGGCACGGTAATTTTGCCCGGGCTGCAGAGGAGCTCTTTCTGACGGAAGGGGCGATTAGCCGCCAGATTGCACGTCTGGAATCGCTGTTAAACTGCAAACTGTTTGACCGTACCGGGAGCCGCGTAAAGCTGAATCCTGCTGGCGCGCGCTATGCTCATCATGTACGTGAAACTCTTGAGCGGCTCGAAAGGGAGACTCAGGACATCATGGGCATGCAGGAGGGGATTCAGAGTCTGGATATTGCCGTGCTGCCGACGTTTTGCAGCCGTTGGCTCATTCCCCGCCTGAGCCGCTTTACCTCGCAGTTCCCTGAGATCTCAGTCAATCTTGCGGCCAGAACGGATCCGTTTATTTTGCCCGGGAGCGGCTTTGATGCCGTCGTTCATTTTCAACATCCCGCCTGGGCCGGGATGCGACTGCAGCCGTTGTTTGAGGAAAAACTGGTGCCGGTGTGTCATCCTGCACTGTTAATGGATAAGGAACCCGGTGAGCAACTCAATGCACTTGCGCGGATCCATCGCCGGCAGAATCCGGATGCGTGGCATCGCTATGCCCTGGAAAGCGGGATCAGGCTTGATAACCCGTCTCAGGGCGTACGGTACGATCTTCATGAAATGGCGATCGCTGCTGTGCTGGCAGGTCACGGCGTCGCATTGATACCACGCATGTATATCGAAAACGAACTACGCAGCGGCATGCTGGTTTCGCCATGGCCTGCCTCAGAAAGGTTAATTAAGACATTCTGTTTCATTAAACCGGCGGAAACGGGAATCAATGACGCGGCGTTAGTGACGTTTGAACGCTGGCTGCTGGCTGAAATCACTACGCCTGCCAGTCACTCAAGGTGAACCTCTGGTTTCGGCCGCTATCCTGTAAAGGGGAATTATGTCCTTACCACCACTCTATGCCCTGCGCGCCTTTGAAGTCGCTGCGCGAGTAAACTCCTTCAGTAAAGCCGCTGAAGTGCTCAATATTACGCCGGGCGCGGTCAGCAGACATGTCCGCACCCTTGAAATGTGGTTCGACTGTGAGTTGTTCAAACGGCAGGGGCCGAGAGTGGAGATCAGTGAGGCGGGGCGTGTTCTGGCCGGGCAGCTTCACGAAGGGTTCAGGAGCATCGAGTGGGCCTGTCGGGCTTTCAGAAGTGAAAACCACCTGCTGCGGCTGAAGGCACCGAGTACGCTCACCATGAGATGGTTGCTTAACGTCCTGCGATCGTTTCGTGAACATCATGAAAAACCCAACGTAGAAATAGCCAGCGTCTGGATGGACATCGATACCGTTGATTTCACGCGAGAGCCCTATGATTGCGCGATCCTGCTGGGCAACGGGCATTTTGGCGAGTCAACGGAGAGCCGATTGCTTTTCAGTGAATGGCTTATTCCGGTCTGTACCCCCGCTTTACGGGAATCTGCCCGAGAGCAACTTTCGCAGTGCGATCTGATCCATCCTTCCCCGGACAGACGCGACTGGCGACGGTGGCTGAGAAGGACGGGGTTATTCCCCGGGCTTGATATGAGTCGCGGAGCGGTTTTCGACACCCTTGAGCAAGGGAGTAGTGCTGCGATGAACGGCCATGGCGTCGCGATTGCCGACCTGCTGCTTTCGCTTGACGCGCTGAATAGCGGCCTGCTTGCGCTGCCTTTCAAAGAAGCCATCGCCACCGGGGACGGTTATTACATTGTCTGGCCGAAAAATTCACTCAGGAAAAAGAGTATTGAATGTCTGCTGGACTGGCTTAACCTGCATGCCCCGGTGATTCCTTCTCTCGATATCATCTGTCTGGAATACGACGAGCACCGGCTGTAGTCATCAAAAGCAGGATATGCCGCGGGCGTATCCTGCTCTATAAACTTCAGGCGTATGGAATATTTGCCATTTTTTTATACCTTTCCGGCAATGCACCGTTCAGGTTGAGAAGTTTATCGAGAATAGCGATCGCAGGCCTATTGTTTGCACGCTCTGAATCTATTATTGCCGCACGTAATATAGTGGCAGCCGACGTGACGTTCTGAAAGTACGCCTCGGACTCGGGCGTTTGTAATTCACCTGAGAGGGCGTAACGCACCAGCGGCCATCCTGAAAAATCCAGCACGGGAAGGGGTTCCCCTTCTTTTGGCAGATTAGCGGCGAGCAGCGCCTCAGCTTGCATGGGGTCGCTGTGAGCGGCACACAGAATGTGAAGGCGATGTACAAAGGCCGCAAGGGTAACATCGTTCTCTTTTTCTGCTGACAGCGATTCCAGCAGTGCCGATAAATTGGCGCCGGATGAATATTCATCTAGTGAGACCAGCTTCATTAAATGAAATATAACGTCAAGCGTCATGTTTGCTCCCTGAACATTTATCAATTTTGAAGGATGATATTTCAGGGACGTCGCGTTTGAAAAACGACAAATAGTGAGAATCAATGTGAGTTTAACTCAACATCACAAAAAGGCCCCGTCAGGGGCCCGATCTTGATTAACCACAACAGGATCAGAAGCGGTATTGCAGACCCGCGGTAATGGTATAGTTGCGGTTTGAAATACCGGCAGCGTCTCCGCCAATAGAGCCCGATTCGCCAGTATTGGTATCAATAATCTGCGTACCGCCTTTACCTTCTTCGTAACTGCTATAGGTAAATTCTGCGAACACTTTGGCGTTCGGCGTGACGTAATAACCTGCGTCAACGGACGCACCGTAGTAGCGGGAATCCGAGGTCTTCTCACGGAAGGTCAGATCGCGCATATAGTGCTCATCGTTGTCGTGCGCGCGCACCCAGTCACTGAATTTAAACAGGGCATTGAATTCAAAATCATTGAAACGGTACTGACCCGCCAGGCCAATGTACGGCATGGAGAAGCGCTGGCTGTAACCAATACCGCGTTCACCCGCCGGGAAATTCCCCTGATAGGTGCCGTTGTCGTAATTGTAAGAGCCACCGGTCGCCGTCCAGCTGAAGCGCGTTTCCTGATAACCTGCGGTTACGCCAGCTTTATAGTTATCGCCCTGGAAGATCCAGCCTTTAACGTTGAGATCGTATTCATTGGCGTAATTGACGTTGGTCGAAGGATGGGATGAATGGTCTGTCCAGGAGGATTGTTTTGCATTCATCCAGTCATAGTCATCCATATGACCCGAGCCTGATGCCAGAGACGTCCAGCCGCGGGCGTTCAGTGTCAAAAACGAGTAAGCATCCCAGGAAATATCGCCTTTAAGGATGGCGACATTTTTTATTTTCCAGTCCAGCTGGCTTATTTTTCTTCCTGTGACTTCGTCATAAACCATTTCATGGGATTTTCCGCTCAGCATCCCGGCAGAGGCTGAAACCGATAAACTGTCTGGTGAAAAATCCGGTATGCCTTGTGCGGATCCTGCATATACTGCCCCTGAAAACGCGGCCATCATCATTCCCGCAACAATATTTCTTGTCATTTTTATTTCCCTAAATTAAATTTAATCAATGCCTTGCAGACAAATCTTAAAAGTCATACAAATAAGAATCAACTGCCAGTTTTGGTATTTTTTTATTATTTGACCTAGGGAGTGATATTTAACTTTGGGCCGCCTGAAGGAGGCGGCCATTGGTTTAAAAAAACACTCATTGACCGATGTAAATATCCGGTCGAAAACAGCGGGGATATATTTGGGGCGAATACGTATTGTCAGGTGCCCGTTACAGATACGCACACGCCAGAGCAGGTGCGACGGATAAGCCGGATACTCAATCCGGCGCCAGTCCCGAGGCATACCGCCATCGCCAGAAGCGCGACGATAAAGGCATGCGTGATAGTTGCGCCGCTTTTATCATTGTCCAGCATGCTGTAAAAAATGCCGCCGATGACGGCAACGCTCAGCGCGGTGCTGATTTGCAGGGTCGAACTGGTCACGCCGGCAATCATGCCTGAGAACGCTGGTGCAACGCGGCCGGTCACCATTCGTACCAGCGTTGGCATCGCCAGCCCCTGTCCAAGACCGGTAACAAACAGCAGCGCTGCGAGCGGCAGTATGGCCGGAGCGCTCCCCGTCAGCGTCCTGGCAACCAACCCTGCCAGGCCTGCTAACCCCAATGTTTCGCACCCCATCCCGATTGCACTCAGGTAGTTTCCAACAAAACGTCTCAGGTAGGGCGTCAGCAACGGCCCGATCAGAAAGCCGACGCCAAAGGGCAGAAAAAGCAGTCCCGCGCGCAGGGCGCTGATATGCAATGCATCCTGAAGATAAACAGAAAACAGCAGAAAGAAGGCGCCGATGGAATAAAACAGCAGAACGATGGCAAGCCCCTGGCCCAGTCCCGGTGCTCGTAAAACGGCTGGATCAAGCAGCGGCGAACCGCCGTTTGCGCTCAGGCGACGCTCATAACGCCATAATCTGAAGGCCAGCACCGGGACCGCAATAAATGACAGCCACGTCCACCACGGCCATCCTGACTCACGGCCTTCGATCAACGGCACAATCAACGCGCTCAGCGTAACGGTGGCCAGCAGCATGCCGATGGGGTCCAGTCGCTGTGCCGATTGCCCCCGCGTCTCTTTCAGCAGCGGCAGGCCAAACAGAATTACCAGCAGCGCAACCGGCAGGTTAACAAGAAAAATAGCCCGCCATCCAAGGTGGAACAGGTCTGCAGAAATCAGGATGCCGCCCAGAACCTGCCCGATAACGGAAGCCAGGCCAAACACGGCACCATAGATACTCAGCGCTAACGGTTTTTCTGCTTCCGGGAAAATGGCCTGAACGGAAGCCAGCGCCTGGGGGGCCATGATCGCCGCCGTCGCCCCTTGCAACACGCGTCCGGTAATCAATACCCATGGTGACCAGGCTAAGCCGCACAGCAGCGAGGCAGCAGCAAAACCGATAAGCCCAAGGAAAAACATCTTCCCGCGACCATAAATATCACCCAGTCGTCCGCCGGTGATTAAGGTTACCGCATACACGGCAGCGTAGGATGAAATGACCAGTTGCTCAGTGGAGGAGGAGGCGCTCAGCTCGCCCTGAATAGCAGGCAGCGCCACATTAACGATAAAAAAATCGAGCGGCGGCAAAAAAGCGCCAACCAGCAGGATGACAAACATTGCCCAGCGACGCGGCTCGGCTTGCGTGAGGGTATCTGTCGACATAGTACACTCCGTAAGGTGGAAATTAACGCATGCCGCCAGAGGCCAGAATCACCTCGCCGGTGACCCACGCTGCGTCGTCTGATGCGAGAAATGAGACAATCGGGGCCACATCCTGCACCTGGCCGATGCGGCCAAGTGGCGTCTGACTTTCATTCCAGGTCTGGAACGCCGAATTTATCGCGCCCGCACTGTGGCTTCCTTCCGTTTCGATAAGACCAGGGTTAACCGCGTTGACACGTATTCCCCGCGGGCCCAGTTCCCGTGAAAGAACGCCGGTGATGACATCAATCGCGCCTTTGGTGCCGCTGTAGATGGCGCTCTCGGGGATAAAGACACGAGTGACGAACGAGCTGATGTTGATAATGCTGCTGCCCTGAGCGAGATGCGGCACAGCGGCACCCGTCACCAACAGCAGGCCCAGAACATTGATGTCGAACTGCCTGCGATAGAGCGCTTCGGTACTCTCTTCAATGCTGGCGAACTGATAAATACCGGCATTGTTCACCACAATGTCCAGCCGCCCGAAATGGCTGATGGCCGCGTTGATCAGCGCGTCGACTTCGGCCTGGCGGGTAACATCTGCCGCGACTGCCATGGCTTGTCCTCCGGCGGCTTCAATATCGGCAACAACCTTGTTGGCGTTACTGTTGTTTGCGGCGTAATTGACGATGACTTTCGCGCCGTCTGCCGCCAGCTGACGGGCAATGCCTGCGCCGATACCGCTGGAGCCACCGGTCACAATGGCCACTTTGTCTTTTAATTTGTTCATGTCTTCAGCTTCCTCATCGTGCCGCCAGAGGCGGTCTGGTAGATGCGGCTATAGTGATATCGACAAAGTTGTTTGGGAACTGACACTTTTGTATATTCGATGTACATTTTTGAACGGCGAGGCGATGGCATGGAGTGGGGCGACGTCAGGGTATTTCTTGCAGTTATGCGTAAAGGCTCTTTCGGGGAGGCAGCCCGCAGCCTTGGTGTGAGCCATC
This sequence comes from Enterobacter cloacae complex sp. R_G8, assembly GCF_024599795.1. NCBI lineage: Bacteria > Pseudomonadati > Pseudomonadota > Gammaproteobacteria > Enterobacterales > Enterobacteriaceae > Enterobacter > Enterobacter cloacae complex sp. R_G8. The sequence goes on along the minus strand of NZ_CP102246.1, from coordinate 2,843,330 downwards.
CAACGGTTGGGCGGCGGATAAAGGCGCTTGAGGTTGAAGCCCAGCAAGCCCTGTTTCGCCGGACGAAGGAGGGCCTGGTGCTGACAGATGCCGGAGACAGGGTTCTGAAGCTGGCAGAAACGGTGGAAAATGCCGCGCTGGCGATGGAGCGGCGTCTGGCCGGGAATCATGAACGTCTTGAAGGGATATTACGGATTTCTTCTGCAGAGTGGTTTGCTAACTATGTACTGGCACCTGTCCTGAGCGAGCTGACGCGCCGCCATCCGGCGATTGTGCCGGAGGTCATCGCGAGCTACCGTTTGCTCAATCTGTCGCGCCGTGATGCCGACATCGCGTTTCGCATCGTGCCCTTTACCGAGCCGGACATTGTCCAGCGCCGCCTGATGACTATTCCCTATGCACTGTATGGAACGCCGGAAGTTGCCGGGCTCGCGCAACACAACCCGGCCGCAGTGGGGCTGATTCTGATGAATACGGCACAATCCCATTTTTCTGACGTCGCCTGGCTGCTGGACAGGTTCCCGCAATCACGTCGTATGTTCACCAGTACCAGCCGGGCCGTACAGGCGCAGATGTGCCAGCGGGGAATGGGCATCGCCGTGCTGCCGCGACCGCTTGGCGATGCCATTCCCGGATTGCAGCCCATTGGCATGCCGGAGCCACCACCGTCCAAAGATATCTGGGTAGGGTATCACTCTGATCTCCGGCATATGGATCGCCTGCGCGTGATGCTGGATATTGCCGATGCGTTGCTCGCTGACCCTGCGACAGCTGCCACATGAGCCTACGGTTTACGGATCCCCGTCATACTGCTGAACACGCCGTCACGTAGCACGAAAGCATGTAGCAGCGCCGCCGCAAGATGAAGCATCACTGTCGCGAACAGTGCAAGAGCAACCCAGGTGTGAAGCGGCCGCAGTACCGCATACCAGTTATTATTCACGCCCATGATGGGTGGCAGGACGATCCCGTTACCCAGAGTGACGGGATACCCTGCCGCTGAGAGCATTGCCCATCCAATAAGCGGTTGTGCCAGCATCATCAGATAGAGCGCCCAGTGCGAAAAATGGGCCATTCCGCGCTGCCAGGCAGGTATGGAGGCTGGCAAAGAGGGGGTAGTCGTGGTGACTCGCACCCATACGCGAACGATCACCAGAAGCAATATCATCACCCCCAAAGGCTTGTGGATCGACACCAGCATGCTGTGCAGGGAGGAGACGGTCGAGACCATCGCCACACCGATAAACAACATAATGAGGATCGCCGCGGCCATTAGCCAGTGCAGGACGCGCAGGAGTGGATGAAAATAATCGACCTTTTTCATAAATGTTCTCCTGCTTGTTGCGCCTGTTCATGGGTGCGCAGATTGTAGGATTTGGCGTAAGCCGACGATCGTGCGTTAAGTATCGGATCATCAGACGCGGCAATGCCGTCAGGCAAAATCAGGGGATCGTAGTTGATGTCATTACAGGGCCCCTGCTGTTGAGGGATCGCTTTGCTTAACACTAACGTTCCGGCATTCATCGTTTTCCGGTCGGCTGGCCACACTTTTGTGGCATCGTTACTTTTATCTCCCGCCTGCGCCAGCGTGAAGACTAAATCCCATTCCAGCGCACCCTCGTTCAGGCGACGAACGAGATCCTGTTGCAGAAAATCCTTATTCTGCTTATCGGCATCGCTTATGGGAGAAAACGCGGTATGCGGCACCATACTCCAGCGCACCAGATGTTCATTGCCTGCCTTATCAATCAGGCGAAAAGCATTCAGACTGTTGAAGCGATCGCTGGCCCAGCTAGAAGAGGGGACGTATTGCTTAGCCCATGCGAAAAACGCATTGATTTCAGGATGCTTCATGGCAAAGGCATTCAATTTTTCTGGATTCGGCTTTCCGGTGGCTGGATCTGGCAGGGTCGCTGTTTGCAGTTCATAGAAACCTTCAACGGAACTGACGGGAAAAAATGGCATGGCATTCATACCCGTGCGCCACTGCTCACCATTTGCCTGTTGAAAAGCCAGCGCCATACTCCGGACAGGCACGGCATAATCCGGCGCTGCGGGGTTACCGCCGGCAATGGCAAAACGTCCTGTGACAGGGGTTTCCCCTTTGCTGAACAGTAAGGCGCGTGACAGCGTGCTGGCATTGCCGTTTGAGATAAATGTGCCCAGTACGCACATGCCTTTTGCATGATTTCGACGATAGCCTTCATGAACGCCACCCGACTGTTGTAATACATTGACCAGCTTATCCGACGTCAGACGTTCAGGAGTAAGCCAGCCGCCAGCCCATAAAAATAATAATAAAAGAATCAGTGGAATAATTCCGACCAGCGCCAGACGCATCAGCGTCTGTCGGTTTACCTGTGTTTTGATATTCATAGCGTTAACTCATTTTGTTCACGATATTTGTATAGAGAAGTACCTTCAGCCTGGCTGTTTCGCTTCTCTTTTTTGCCGAACGGTTAGCGACACGGCTGAAATACAAAAATAGACGGCACCAAACGCAGCATAACCCGCAATATTATTTATAGACGGTGGCTCAGGCGTCCGGGCCTGAAAGATAAAAAATGCGCCTGCCAGTGCAGACTGAGCACCACTTAATATCATGCTCCATTGCGCTCCATACTTTTTCCAGCGCTGAACCGCAGCGCCCAGCTGCAGCAGGCCTGATAATATTGCCCAGCAACCGAATATACGAATCACATCATTTATACTGCTAATGTTGACGGTCACGGTAAGCGTTGTGATGGCGCTGACGATAATATTCACTGTCTGCATTCGGCTACGACTAAATCCACCGCTTTTCAGCGCATCAATATAATTAGCGAGTGCATCCCAGGCGGGGTACAGAATAAGCAAGGACGATGCCCAGAAATGGGAAGACTGACCTGCGGTAAACACGGCAATAACCCATAAAACGGAGAAAACCGTGCGGGCAAAATAATACTGTTTCAGCCAGTTCTGCTGATTCCCGTAATCAATACTGTCGGACATGTTAACCCTCTCAAGCTGGCATGTTGCACAAACGAAGCATCGGTATGAGCTTCTGCTTGCAACTAAACCTACTAGTAGGTAGGTAAAAGATCAACAGGTTTTATGTCGCCAGGTTATGTCACAGAAGGCGTGTTGAGATAGTGGAGGTAAGGGGGGATTTTGCAACCAGCGCTGCCCGGTACGTAAACCGGGCCGCCGTCAGGCTACTTTTACGACATTGTTGATCAACGGCCAGGCAATCTGATCAAACACCTGCGGATTGTTGAATGCCCGTGCAGCCAGCATGGCACCGTGTATGCCAGCCATCAGCGCCCTGGCTTCAGCCTCCGCAGAATCCTTAAGCTGGAAAACACCCTGGGCTTCACCCGCGCGCAGTAAGGAGGCCAGCCAGTCAGAAAGATCGCTGAAATGGCCGGTGACTTCAGCGGCAATGTCCGGAGGTAATGTTGGCAACTCAACGGCAAGCATTACGCAGATACAAAATGGCGAAGAGCCATCTTTGATACAAGTCGACCAGAAATCGGCATAACTTTTCACTTTCACGAGGGGATCGTTGATTTGCCGATCCATGGCCGCCATACCCGCCTGGGCTTCTGCGCGGTACTCCTGTACCACGGCCTTCACTAAATCTTCTTTAGCCGGAAAATGGTGATGGATACTGGCTTTTCGGATACCCACTCGCTCGGCAAGGTCGGCGTAGCTAAAACTCTTATACCCTCCGGTAGTGAGCAGTTGTCGGGTATTAGCCATAATTTCACGCGCTTTCTGCGAACGTTCGAACATTTCACTCTCCAGTCATCAGGCAGGGTAAAAAATAGTGAGATCGGTATGTTGTGCAGGCTTTAGCTGGACAACCTACTGGCAGGAAGAGACGTTGTCAAACCGCCAGAACGGCTACAGACGGGATCTGAGAGACATTGACACGCCACCATCCTACTACTAGGATGGTTTTTTTCAACGTGCAGAAATGGAGAGAATTTATGACGGTTATCCGTTTTCCTGACAGGCAACGGTCAGGGGATGCTGAAGGGCAAAACCGGTTCTTTTCCGGTTTTTGTGAAGCAGAAGAAGAATTGCAATTGAGGGAATCAGAGCCTGAAAGCCACCGACCTGCGCCTGGTAGTGATAACGAAGCGGTTCGCCATTTTGCATTGATGATTGCCGATAAACTTTTACGCGATCCGGAGTTCAACCAGGCCGCGCCCTTTATGGTGGACAAAATCATCAGGCTGTTGGTGAGTGAGTCAGGTTTCCGGGCAGGCCCTAATGCGAAGAAACAAACGCCGACGCTTGCTGCACCGGCGGAACAGCAAAGTTACGCTGCATGCGTTTTATCTCCTCTGCCGGCGGCAGACCAAACAGGCGTTTAAACTCGCGATTGAATTGCGACGGGCTTTCATAGCCGACGGCATAGCTCGCGGCAGCGGCGGTGATATGCTGACGCACCATCAACATTCGCGCCTGGTGCAGGCGTACCGATTTTACATACTGCATCGGCGGCATTCGGGTTATCGCTTTGAAATGGCTATGGAACGTCGGCACACTCATTCCAGCTTCCATTGCCAGTTGCGTCAACGTTAACGGCTCTGCGTAGGTGACGTGGATACGTTGTAGCACTTTGCCAATCTTACCGAACTGCCCCTGCAGGGCCAGTGCGGCGCGCATGGCGGTTCCCTGGGCGCCCGTTAACACCCGGAAATAGAGCTCACGTACCCGCCCGGGACCGAGGATCGCCGCCTCAAACGGATTGTTCAGGACTTCAAGCAGGCGCAGCACGGCCGTTTTGACCGCACTATCCATTGGGCTCGACATCATACTTTGCGGCGCGGCGGGCGGATGCGGGTTGTTATGCTGTTCAATCTGCAACATCAGCTCCGCAGCAAGTTGAAAATCCAGATGCATATAAATCGCCAGCAACGGATGTTCTGCCGAGGCATCAGTTTCCATCACAAACGGCACCGGTACCGAAACCGCCAGATAGTGTTGCTCATCATAGAGATAGGTCTGCTGACCGAAAAAGCCACGTTTGCTTCCCTGGCAGACAATCACAATACCCGGATCGTAAAGCACTGGTGTTCTGGAAAGTGGGCGATCGGCGCGCAAAATTCGCACATCAGGCAATGCCGTCAGGTTGTACCCCTCCTGCACCGCAAGGGATTTCATTAAGGTGAGCATTTTGGACATCATCGCCCCTCATAAAATCAGGCAAGAAAAAGAGAAAAAAGGGCCTAAAAATGCAGCAGGTCAGAGAATACCATGCAAACTCCACGCATAAAGGAGTTCTTTTTATGGCATTTGCAAAAAACCTGTTAATCACCGGCGTCAGCAGCGGTTTTGGTCGTGCGCTGGCCGAGGAAGCCCTCGCCGCGGGCCATCGGGTTGTCGGTACTGTGCGAAACCGTGAAGCACAGCAGGCGTTCGAAGCGCTTGATGCGCAACGGGCTTACGGTCGCCTGCTTGATGTCACTGACGTTGCACGTATTGATGAGGTGGTGGCGGAGATCGAATCCACCGTTGGACCGGTTGATATTCTTGTCAATAATGCGGGTTATGGCCATGAAGGGATACTGGAGGAATCCTCGCTCGACGCGATGTACCGGCAGTTTGAGGTGAATGTGTTCGGCGCAGTGGCGATGATCAAAGCCGTGCTACCTGGCATGCGCCAGCGACGTCGCGGCCATATCATCAATATCACCTCGATGGGCAGCTTCATCACGATGCCCGGCATCAGTTATTACTGCGGCAGTAAATTTGCCCTGGAAGGGATATCAGAAACGTTAAGCAAAGAGCTGGCACCGTTCAACATACATGTGACCGCAGTGGCGCCGGGGTCGTTTCGTACCGACTGGGCCGGACGATCAATGGTACGCAGCGCGCGCAGTATCCCGGATTACGACGCATTATTCGAACCTGTTCGTCAGGCACGCAAGGAAAAAAGCGGTAAGCAACCGGGCGATCCCGTGAAGGCTGCACGCGCCATGCTGGCAATAATGGAGAATCAGAACCCACCAACGCATTTATTGTTAGGCAGTGACGCATTGAACCTGGTGCGGGAAAAGCTCGCCGCATTAGGGAAAGAAATTGATCGGTGGGAAGAGGTCACGCGATCGACGGATGGGTAATCATTCAGCGTTTCGCTAAACAGTCCACCTGTTTTAACAACACAACTCACCTCCGGAAGAGTGTGAGTTGTGTTGCGCCAATATGTTACCTCGCAGGACGGATCCTGAACCAGATCGCATACATCGCCGGCAGGAACACCAGGGTGATGATCGTTCCGCCCAGCGTCCCGCCAATCAGTGTATAGGCCAGCGTCCCCCAGAATACGGAATGGGTCAGCGGTATGAATGCCAGCACGGCGGCCAGGGCTGTCAGTAACACTGGTCGTGCCCGCTGGACGGTTGCTTCGACCACCGCATCGAACGGGGCGAGACCTTCCTTCTGGTTATGCGTAATCTGGCCGATAAGGATCAACGTATTTCGCATAAGAATGCCCGAAAGCGCAATCAACCCGACAAGCGCATTGATACCAAAAGGCTGATTGAACAGCAGCAGCGTGGGAACCACGCCGACAAGGCCCAGCGGGGCAGTCAGAAAGACCATCACCATCGCCGAGAGAGATCGCACCTGCACAATGATGATCAGTAACGTCAGGGCAATCATTATCGGGAACAGCGGCACCATGGCCTGTGTGGCTTTACCCGATTCCTCAATCGATCCTGCCATCTCAATGCGGTATCCTGGCGGGAGCGTATCAATGATCGGTTTTAGCTGTTTCATGATCGCCACCGACACATCCGGTGGCTGAAGATTGTCGGCGATATCTCCGCGCACGGTAATGGTGGGCGTGCGGTCGCGACGACGCAGGAGCGGGTCTTCCATTTTGACCTCAATCTGACCGATTTGTGACAGCGGAACGCGCTGTCCCGTGCTGCCAACCAGGGTAAATCCTTCGATCTTCGCCGGATCCAGACGAATATCACCCGCAGCGCGCCCTGTAACCTGTACTGCACGAATATCTTCGCGCACGGTGGTAATCGGTACACCCGATAACAGAAACTGGAGCTGCTGAGCCACGCTATTTGAGGTCAAGCCGGTGGCCTGCAGACGGTTCTGATCGAGGGTAAAATGCAGTGTGGGAACCCGTGACCCCCAGTCGGTGTTGACGGTTCTCATCATCGGGCTGGCCTGCAGAACGCCTTTAACCTTATCGGCGATGTCGCGAAGCTGATCGACATCGGGCCCCATCACACGCCAGGCAACCGGGAAGGGGGAGTAGGGGCCAAACACCAGTTGCGTTACGCGCACGCGCGCTTCCGGCGCAAGTCCACTGGCGACCGCTTCCCGGAGCCGGAACTTGAGCGCCTCACGTGACGTCTGGTTGTCCGTCATCACCACGATTTTTGCAAAAGAGGGATCGGGTAATTCAGGTGCCATGGCCAGGTAAAAACGTGGTGAACCCTGCCCGATGTAGGCGGTCACGATGCTGGCCTCCGGCTGCTGTTTTAACCACGCTTCGATTTTCGCCGTTGCGGCGCTGGTCTGCTCAATGGAGGTGCCATAAGGCATCTGCACTTCCACCAGCACTTCCGGGCGGTCGGACGTAGGGAAAAACTGTTTTTTTACCAGTCCCATACCCAACACGGCCAGGGTAAAAATGAAGACCACGGAACCGGCCACGATCCACTTTCTGGCAATCACCCGGGCCAGCAGCTGGCGAAAACGGTTATAGCGCGGGGTATTATAGATGGCGGCATGACCGCCTTCGACTTTGGCGATATCTGGCAGGATCTTAACGCCAAGATAGGGCGTGAACACCACCGCAACCAGCCAGGAGGCAATCAGGGCGATGCCGACAATCCAGAACATATTGCTGGTGTATTCTCCGGCGGTCGACTGGGCGAACCCGTTTGGCATAAAGCCAATTGCCGTCACGAGGGTACCGGCCAGCATGGGGGCGGCGGTATGGCTCCAGGCGTAAGCGGAGGCCTTGATGCGATCGTAGCCTTCCTCCATTTTCACCACCATCATTTCAATGGCGATAATGGCATCGTCAACCAGCAAACCCAGAGCAAGGATCAGCGAGCCCAGCGTTACGCGGTCAAAGTTTATCCCCGCCGCCTCCATCACCACGAAGACGACTGCCAGCGTCAGGGGAACCGCCGCCGCGACCACCACGCCCACGCGCCAGCCCATGCTGACAAAGCACACCACCATCACCACAAGCAGGGCGACGAAGAATTTGATCATAAATTCATCCACCGACGAGCGGATATTCACGGACTGATCGGTGACTTTGGTCAGGGTCATTCCCAGCGGCAGATTTTCGTTGATCTTAACCGTTTCGGCATCCAGCGCTTTCCCCAGCGCCAGACCGTTCCAGCCCTCCCGCATCACAATACCTAACAGCAGCGCCGGTTCACGCTGGTTACGGATCTGCAGCGTCGGAGGATCTTCATAACCGCGTTCAACCGTTGCCACATCAGACAGCCTGAGCGTTTTACCCTGAGCGACCAGTGGCGTATCGCGGATTTTCTGCAACGTATCAAAAGCACCATCAAGGCGAATAAAGATCTGCGCACCCTGTGTTTCTATGGAGCCTGCTGGCGTGAGAACGTTCTGATTGTTCAGCGCGTTGAAAATATCCTGCGGCGCCAGCCCCATCGTCGCCAGACGGTCATGAGAAAGGGCGATGTAAATCCGCTCGGCCTGTTCGCCGATGATGTTCACTTTTTTGACGCCAGGCACATGCAGAAGCTGCTGGCGCAGGCTTTCAGCATCACGCACCAGCAGACGCTGTGGTTCGCCCTTTGCCTTCAGCGCAAAGAGGGCAAAGGTGACATCCGCAAACTCGTCATTGATCATCGGGCCCGTCACGCCTGCCGGGAGATTTTTGCTCTCATCGCCAAGCTTTTTGCGCGCCTGATAGAACTCTTCCTGCACCTCGGAGGGGGGCGTCATGTCCTGTAAGGAGAGGGTGATAAACGCCATGCCCGGGCGGGTATAGGTTTCAGTGCGGTCATACCACTTGAGTTCCTGGAGCCGTTTTTCCAGCGGTTCAGCAACCTGATCCTGCATTTCCTGTGCGGTTGCGCCGGGCCAGACGGTAATCACCGTCATTTGCTTTACCGTGAACGGGGGATCTTCCGCGCGTCCCAGTCCAAAGAAGGCGTAAATACCGGCAAGCGTCACCAGAATAATCAGAAACAACGTGACTGAGCGCTCGCGCACGGCAAGCGCTGAGAGGTTGAAGCGTCCGTCGCTCATGGCTGACTCCCCGCCAGAGCCGTACCGCGTTGTTCAGCCAGACGGACAGCTTCACCGTCATGCAGAAGATGCGCGCCCAACGCCACAATTTTCTCGCCCGGCTTGACGCCGCCCGTCACCTGCGCGGCATCATCGCTCACGCTCAGCACGTTGACGGGCTGCCACATCACTTTTGCGGGCTGCGCGGAGATCCGCCACACGCCGGGCCCTTTGCCTGCATCGTACAGAGATGCCAGCGGAACCTGCATTACCTGACGTTCAGCATTTTGTTCGATATGCAGGGTGACGGTCGCACCCAGCGGCGCGTTAGCCAGTGAACCTTCCAGCACATAGCGCGCTTCATAGGTGCGGGTGGTGGTATCGGCTGCATCAGAGAGCAGGCGCAGTGTCGCGGTAACAGGCTGTGCCTCACTGCCATAGCGGGTTGCCAGCGCCTCACTACCGACGGCAGGGCGCAATGTCTCTGGCAACTGGACGAGCGCCTCGCGTTGCCCTGCGCGGGCCAGTCTGATCACCGCCTGACCCGCACTGACCACCTGGCCGGGTTCAGCAAGCGTCTCCATGACCACGCCGTCGGAATCGGCCAGCAGCACGGCATAGCCGGTCGCATTTTGCGCGACGGTGGCCTGCGCGCGGGCGGCACTGAGCTCAGCTCTGGCGGCATCCGCCGCCGCTTTTATCTGGTCGTACTCCGAGGCAGAGACAGCACCTGTTGCCACCAGGCCGCGATAGCGCGCCTCATCGCTGGTGGCTTTTCTCGCCCGGGCCTGGGCGGCATCCACCGCCTGCTGCTGTGCTTGGGCCTGTAACTTCAGGTCAACAGGATCGAGGCGCATTAACGGCTGTCCCTGCTTAACGGTCTGCCCCGTATCAACAAGGCGTTCAAGGATTTTGCCCTGAACCCGGAAACCGAGATCGCTTTGCGTTCTGGCAACGACCACACCCGTAAACGCGCGGGACGCGTCGTTCGCCGGTTCAACGGAAGCGGATCTGACAAGCGGTGGCTGGGTGCGCGGATCGTCGGTGGCGGGGTTATCACCGCATGCCACCAGGGCGAAAGGGAGGAGACAAACAGCAAAACGGGCGGAATGAAGCCTGAGCATGGGGAAACCTTATCGTATCAAAGGACGGTTTCCGCATTCTCAGACTAGTGACCAATAAAGTCAATGGTCACAGATCAGGGGGCCAGGCTTCGTAAAATCAGGGAAGGGAGGAGGAGTGCTGCGGTCGGGGCGGTTTCGAGGTTATATTGCAACTGCACGGGGTTGATGAAAGGGCACATCACCATGTATATGGCGTAGGTCACCTCATCCAGGGGTGTTTTTCTTTCGAACTCCCCGCTTTGGCGGCCTTCAACAATGATGCTTTCAATCAGTTTCATCAGGCTCTCGGTATACCGCTCGGTAGACGGCCACTTATCCCGCGCGGCAACGGCGGCGATATCATAAAGTTTACGATCGTGGAAAAAGAGTTCGCTGCCAGCCTCAGTTAACGCCCGGAAAAGACGGCGCATTTTTTCACTGGCCGAGGGCGCGTCGGCGATGGCTGTTTCCACTGCCGTCATGATCAGCGCCAGGCGGTTAGCGCAGATAACCTCGCCAATCGCCTGTTTGGAATCAAAAAATTTATAGATATAGGCTTTTGAAAAACCGATGGATTTAGCCAGTTCTGCCACGGTGGTTTTTTCATAGCCATAATGGCCGAAGTGCTCAAACGCCGCTTCGACGATTTGCTCGCGGACAGAGTGATCAAGGGGACCACGCGTTGATGGGGTGTTCATATTTTTCGTCATTATTTCAGCTTAGCGCGACGGGCATCAGTTAACAACGAGTGACCATAATATTACTTGGTCACTCTTTTAATCATGTATCTTTGAATGCTGTGAGCCTGAGTGTATCACTCTTTACCCGGAGTTAGTGTACAAGCCCGGAGAGATGAAGGCTCCTATAACCCCAGATCGCTCAGAGACGGGTGATCGTCCGGGCGTCTGCCCAGCGGCCAGTGAAAGAGCCGTTCAGATTCCTTGATGGGCATATCGTTGATACAGGCAAAACGCCGCTTCATGAGGCCGTCCGGCTCGAACTCCCAGTTTTCATTGCCGTAAGAGCGGAACCAGTTGCCTGAATCATCATGCCATTCATAGGCATAGCGTACGGCGATGCGGTTGTCAGTAAACGCCCAAAGCTCTTTTATCAGGCGATAATCCAGCTCTTTCTTCCATTTCCGCTCAAGGAACGCCTGCGCCTCCGCGCGGTTCGTGGCGAACTCCGCACGGTTGCGCCACTGCGTGTCCAGTGAATAGGCCAGGGCGATTTTTGCCGGGTCGCGGCTGTTCCAGCCATCTTCTGCCAGCCTGACTTTTTCAATGGCGCTTTCACGGGTGAACGGCGGTAAAGGGGGACGTGTATTCATCTCGGCTACCTCGGGTTGATAGCATGTAGACAGGTCTGTCTACTTGCGTTAATCTATGCCTGTAAAAATCGTCTGTCAACACACAGTTTGAGGCCTGATAAACGTGAATACGCTCATCATGAATAACGATCAAAAAGTCAGCGTCAGAGATAAAATATTGCTTACCGCGCACGAGCTCTTTTATTCCACCGGCTTCAGAGCCACGGGCGTTGATACGCTTATCAAACAGGCGAAAGTGACCAAAGTGACGTTTTATCGTCATTTCCCGAGTAAGAGTTTGCTTATTCTTGCCTATCTGCACTATCGGCACGAGCTGTGGATTAACTGGTTTGAAACCACACTTCGACACTATCTCGATGAGGGGCGGGCTGCATCGGATGCATTAGCTGCCACGCTGAATGCGTGGTTTATTTCTCCGCTATTCCATGGCTGTGCGTTTATTAACGCCAGCGCAGAAGCGAAATCAGAAGACAATGAAAGTGAAATAAAAGCCATTTGCCGCAATCATAAATCTGAAACCCGGGAAAAAATTGCCACCCTCACCGGTATTGCCGATGAGGCTATTAACACGCAAATTCTGATGCTTATTGACGGCGCCATCATACATGCGCAAATGGGAATGGCGACAGAGGAGGTGGTCAGCCAGTTGAGAAGAGGGCTTGAGACGCTGATTCCGCGCTAATCCCGGTTTTACGTGGTGCGCAGCCAAACCCGCAGGAATGGCTGCGCCGGATGACTCAGACAAGCTTATTGAGGCTTTGCAGAAAATCGTCCACCTGCTGAGGGGAGGCAGAATCGGCCTCATAGAGGATATCGAGCGTCACGTTCTTCAGACCACAGAAGCCAAACACCCCTTCAACAATCTGGCTCTGAATGGCAGCTGAATAACCGTGTTTATCAAACCCGGCGATATCGCTGCCGGCCGTTGCGACCAGGCGCACGGGCACATCACGTAAATTACCCACAATGCGGCCCTCTTCTCCCACTTTATAGGCCCAGTTCACCGTCAGTACCCGATCAAACCAGCCTTTCAGGAGGGCGGGAACAGACCACCAGTAGAACGGGAAAACGAATATCAGCATATCAGCCCGTTCGACGCGCTGCTGCTCGCGCAGAACATCGTCGGGCAACGCGCTGGCATCACCGTGGTACAGATCAAGATCGGCTCGGATCATCGCGGGAGAGAAGCCTTCAGCATGAAGGTCGGCTATTTCAACCTGCGTACCCTGTTCCTGTAACTTCCCGGCAATTCGCTGTGCAAGGGTATGGGATAACGACGTTTCGATCGGGTGAGCCGTCACGATCAGGACAGTATTGATGACGTTTGATGCAGACATAGAGACCTCAACAAGGTGAGTGAAGAGGTCTCTATGTTACTATTGGTAACTTAGTTGTCAATCTGGCAGGGCACTCATTTTGTGCTGTCCATATAGGTATTCAGCACGCCTGTCATCGCGCCGCTGAGCATCTCTTCGGCGACGTTACGCGCGAGGATCCCATTGCCGGCGGACGTACTGAGCGCATCCGCAGCCCCAATAATGGCCGTCAGGGCCGCTTCACCTGTCACTCCTTGCAGCACAATAAAAGGGGACAACGCCATCCGCAGGCAGTCTGCGCAGTCGGCCACGCAGGCCTCGCGGAAAATCTGCAGCGCTCGCGAGCCGGACAGGGCCGCCGCAATGGGGCCCGTTTCGGGACCCGCAGAGATTGCGCAGTCGATGTACGCGGCGCTGAAAAAACGGATAGTCTGCGCCAGCGTTTTATTGTCTCTGCTCAACGTCTCGCGAAATTTCTTGAGCTGCCTGTCGCTGAAGTCCTGGTAGAGCGCCATCAGCAGCCCTTCACGATCGCCAAAATGATCGTAAGGAATGGGTTTGGTGACGTTGGCGCGCTCGGCCAGGAAACCCAGCGTAAGGGCCTCAGTGCCTTGCTGGCGCACAATTCCGCGCGCGACTTCCAGCAGCTGTGCGCGTCGTTCTTCTTTTCTTAAGCGCTTAACAACCATCTTTTCCTCAAATCAGTTAACTACTAAAGGTAGTTTACACGCCTTGCTGAACGGATGAGAAGCTCATTGCGCGGCGTTTTCCCGCTGAGCCATGTCGAGCACGCTGGCGCTTGCCGGATCGAACAGTGCAAGGCTCTCAATTTGGTTGAGCATAATCACCTTTCTGAAATCCATCGCACTTCTGGGCTCAGAGTCGAGGGTGATGTTATGTCCGTCATACCATTTGCTGTAGTTATTTTCGATGCGAAAATTCATCGTCTGGCGATCGCGATAGCCACTCAGCATGGGGATAAGCACGATATTGGCCGTTTTCTCGTATTCCAGCGTCGCCGTATGGATCATACCGACATAGATACGCCCCGAACGTAGCGTCACCTGTGCCAGCTCGCCTTGCTCCATGCACTGATAAAGCAGCTGTTCAATCCCGCTCGCCTGTGCCAGGCGCTTATAGAGCTTTTTCCTGCCTTCACCGTCCAGCCGGGCGCTGCCTGCCCAGTTTGAGCGGTAGAGACAAAACAGGATGGCGAAGGCCAGCATCACCACTACGGGCGCCTGAATGCCCAAAAAACTCCAGTTCATAAAGTCCATCTGCCAGTCGGCATAACGCTCTGACGTAAAATGGAAGGTATTGTCCGCCGCCGACAGTGCCAGCAGCAGCAGCCAGAGCAGCCCGGTGGCGATCACGCCTTGCAGAACGAAGATCGAGCCGTAAAGGGCAACCAGAAAATAGACATCCCAGCCGAAAGATCGCTTGATTTTGAAGCGGGTAGAGAGGTCGCGGCTGGTGTACCAGTATCCGCAGACCATCAACACCATAAATATCGCCGTTCCCATATCACGCCCTCTTTAACGCGTTGACGTGGCGCAGAAAATCCTGACGAACCTCGTTGCTTTTGTAGTTCACCGAGGCGTTGCCATCCTGGTCGATAATAATCCGGTCGCCATCCTCAACGGCTTCAATAATTTCCTGCTGACTCATCACCTGAAGTAACGATTCCGGGCTGGAGAAAAGGGAGAGAAAGAAACGTCTCATCGCATGGCATCCTTATGAATAAAAAGGATAAGCCTGGAAGAGAACGGGGGAATTTACCTTAAGGTTAACCTGAAAAAAAAGCCCGATGGCGGTCAGACCTTATTTCGCCTCAGATTCTTGCACGAAAGCGACTCACTAACATCATGATAATTAACTAAATAAAAATATATTTCTGTACAAACTTGGACAAATAACTCGAATTGTGTAAGTTTTAAATATGCGCTTACGCTACGTTGTTTACCGCCAGGATGTGACCCATGAACCTTTTGCCTGACGTCATCAGTCGGTTTGTTGATTACTACACCGCGCTGGATTCGCAGCCGCCCTCGGCGCTGGCGGGGCTTTACCATCCCGATGCCACGCTTATCGATCCGTTTGGCGAGCACAACGGCCTGTTCGCCCTGCAACGCTATTTCACCCATCTGCTGGCGAATGTCGAACACTGCCGTTTCACGCTTGATTCCCCTTTGATCGGCGAGCAACGCTTTGTTGTCACCTGGGTCATGCACTGGTCGCACCCGCGCATTGCCGGTGGCGAGCCCCTCGAACTGCCTGGCTGCTCTGTGGTGGACGTGGAACAGGCTCGGATTATTCGCCAGCGGGACTACTACGATGCCGGAGAGATGATCTACGAACATCTTCCCTTGCTCGGCTGGGCGGTCCGCGGCGTGAAGCGGAGGGTGAAATCATGATGACGGTCCTGATCACCGGCGCCAGTTCAGGCATTGGGGCGGGGCTGGCGCAATCTTTTGCCCGTGACGGTCACCATGTCATCGCCTGCGGGCGGGATCCGGCGCGTCTGGAAGCCCTGCATCAGCACAGCTCAAACATTACGGTACGCCTGTTCGATATGACAGACAGGGACGCCTGTCGCCAGGCGCTGACGGGCTGCGCGGCCGACCTGACGATCCTCTGCGCCGGAACCTGCGAATATCTTGAGCATGGCGTGGTAGACGCCGAGCTGGTAGAGCGGGTGATGACCACTAACTTTCAGGGGCCAGTCAATTGCCTCGCCGCGCTGCAGCCGCAACTTATGGCCGGTAACCGCGTGGTGCTGGTGAGCTCTATGGCGCACTGGCTGACGTTTCCACGCGCTGAAGCGTACGGCGCGTCGAAAGCCGCACTCACCTGGTTTGCTGACAGTCTGCGTCTCGACTGGGAGCCGAAAGGGGTTGCGGTCACGGTGGTGTCGCCCGGTTTTGTCGATACCCCGCTGACCCGCAAAAATGATTTCGCCATGCCGGGCAGGGTGAGCGTCGATGAGGCGGTAAAGGCCATTCGTCGCGGACTGGAAAAAGGGAAAAACCACATCGCGTTTCCAGCGGGATTCGGTCTGACACTGCGGCTGCTTTCCGGGATGCCTGCGTTTCTACAGCGCGCACTGCTGCGCAGGATGGTGCGCTCATGAAGATCGCCATTATCGGCAGCGGCATTGCCGGGCTGACCTGCGCCTGGCGGCTTGCCGGGCATCATGAGGTTACCCTGTTTGAAGCCGGTGCCACCCCCGGCGGCCATACCGCCACGGTTGACGTGCCGACGCCACAGGGTACCTACGCTATCGACACCGGTTTTATCGTCTACAACGACCGCACCTATCCGCGCTTTATGGGGCTGCTCAGTGAGCTGGGCATCAGCGGGCAAAAAACGCAGATGAGCTTCTCGGTACACAACCCGCAGAGCGGGCTCGAGTACAACGGCCACACCCTGACGACGCTCTTTGCACAGCGTCGTAACCTGGTGAACCCGGCGTTCTGGCGTCTGCTTGGGGAGATTGTCCGTTTTAACCGCCTGGCGAAGCAGGCGCTGAAAGAGGACGTGGAGCCCGGCGCGACGCTGCAAACGTTCCTGGAACAGCACCGCTTTACGCCGTTCTTTGCGCGTCATTACATTCTCCCGATGGGGGCGGCCATCTGGTCGTCGTCGCTACAGGAGATGAAACGTTTTCCGCTGCCGCTCTTTTTACGCTTCTTTGAGAATCACGGTCTGCTGGATATCACCCGACGCCCGCAATGGTACGTGGTGCCCGGCGGCTCGCGGGAGTACATCCGCGCCATTCTGCACCAGCTTGGCGACAGGTTAACGCTGCGCCTCAACGCACCGGTGCAGCGGGTAATCCGTGATGTACAGGGGGTCACCCTCCATCTTGAAGAATCGAGCCACCGTTTTGATCAGGTGATTTTTGCCTGTCACTCAGCCCAGGCGCTGGCCATCCTCGACGAACCCACCGCGGCTGAACAGCAGGTGCTGGGGGAGATTGGCTGGCAGCGTAACGAGGTGGTGCTGCACAGCGATCCGCGCTGGCTGCCGGTGCGTCAGCGTGTCTGGGCCAGTTGGAACTACCGCCTGAGCGACCAGGATCAGGCCAGCGCCTGCGTAACGTACAACATGAATATTTTGCAGGGGCTGCCCGCCGGTAGTCCGCTGTTCTGCGTGACCTTAAACCCGGAAACGCCGGTGGACGAACGCTTCGTGCTGCGGCGCTTTGTGTATGAACATCCACTGTTTAACCCGCAAAGCTGGCGGGCACAGGCGCGCCGCAGCGAAATCAACGGTCACCGGCGGAGCTGGTTCTGCGGCGCGTACTGGTACAACGGTTTTCATGAAGATGGCGTGCGCAGCGCGCTTGACGTCGTCAATGCGATAACAGCCGGGGAGGGAAACCGATGAACAGTTGCCTCTATCACGGCGTATTACGCCACCGCCGTCTCCAGCCGAAAACGCATGAGTTCAGCTACGGGGTCTTTATGGCCTGGCTCGATCTCGACGAACTGGAGAAGTTGCCCACCGTTGGCGTGCGGCGCAACCGGTTTGCCGCCGCATCGTTCCATGATGCGGATTATCCGCTGGGTTCGCCGCTTAAAGAGAACGTGCTGAATCGACTGGAAAGCCTCACCGGAGAACGTCCGCAGGGGCGGGTGATGCTCCTGACGCAGCTACGCTACTTCGGCTTTCATTTTAATCCCGTCAATTTTTATTACTGCTATGACCCGGCAGAGACGCTGCGCTGGGTGCTGGCCGAAGTGCGCAATACCCCCTGGAACGAACGTCATTATTACGCCGTCAATGGTCAGGATGCGCAGCCCACGGAGAAAGCCTTTCACGTTTCTCCGTTTAACCCCATGGACATGATTTACCACTGGCGCTTCAACAACCCGGATAACACGCTGCATATGCACATTGAAAATCATCAGGCGTCAAAGGTATTTGATGCCACGCTGGCGCTTCGCCGCGCGCCGCTGACCCGTCCGGCATTGCGTGGACTGCTGCTGCGTATTCCGCTGATGACGCTCAAAACCGTTTTCGCGATTTACTGGCAGGCGCTGCGGCTGTGGCTTAAGCGCGTGCCTCTGTATAACCATCCTGTCAGCAGGAGTGAACGCTCATGACCGATCCCGTCTTTGCGCTTGAACCCGATATCCCGCGCAACGTCCGCGTCGCGCGCTGGCTGCTCTTTCGCGTGCTGAGCGGCCTTCGTGGCGGCTCGCTCACGCTACGTGAAGGGGCGCAGACCTTTCATTTCGGTGAGCTGTCTGCCGCGCTGCATGCCGACGTGCAGATCCTCAGCCCGGGCGTCTACTGGCGTATTTTAACCGGGGGAAGCCTGGCCGCAGCAGAGGCCTGGATTGACGGCGAGTGGGAAACCACGCAGCTCACGCCCCTTCTGCAACTGCTTGCGCTAAACAGCCAGGTACTGGGGCGGCTTGAAAAAGGGTTCCGCCTCCTCGGCAGACCGCTGGAGCGGCTTCGTCACTGGACGCGGCGCAACTCCCGGGCGCAGGCGCGGGAAAACATTGCGGCGCATTATGATCTGGGTAATGCGTTTTATGCCCATTTTCTGGATAAGGAGTTGCTCTATTCCAGCGCGCTGTTTAGCGGGGAGGAGCAAGATCTTAGCGACGCGCAGCGGGCGAAAATGGCGCGTCTGTGCGAACAGCTGGCGCTGAACCCCAGCGATCATCTGTTGGAGATTGGCACCGGCTGGGGGGCGATGGCGGAATACGCGGCCCGTCACTACGGCTGCCGGGTGACCACTACCACGCTGTCGCAGGAGCAGTATCGCTGGGCGACAGAGCGGATCGCCCGTGCCGGTCTGCAGGATCGCGTTGAGGTGCTGCTCTGCGACTATCGCGATTTAACCGGCGAGTACGACAAGCTGGTGTCGATTGAGATGATTGAAGCCGTCGGGCAACGCTATCTGCCAACGTTCTTCCGCACCTGTCAGGCGCGACTGCGCCCGGGAGGGCGCATGGCGATGCAGGCCATCACTATTCAGGATCAGCGCTATGACGACTACAGCAAAAGCGTGGATTTTATTCAGCGTTATATCTTCCCCGGCGGCTTTTTACCGAGCATAACGGCGATGAATGCGCTGATGACGCGCCATACCGATTTTGTGGTGCGCAACCTGTTTGATATGGGGCCGGACTACGCGCGCACGCTGGCGCACTGGCGTCAGCGCTTTCTCCATGCCTGGCAGGAGATAGAAAAACTGGGGTTCGATGAACGCTTCCGCCGGATGTGGCTCTATTACTTTGGCTACTGCGAAGCCGGGTTTAACGCCCGCACTATCAGCGTGGTGCAGCTGACTGTCGAGCGCGTATGAAACGTTACGTGCAGGTTTTCGCCATGGCTATCGCGTTCGATCTCTACTGGACGCTGGTGGTGCTGTTTCGCGAACGTGGCCTGATTATCTGGTGCGCGCTGGCGATCTTCGCCTGCCTGATGTTGCCGCCTGCACACCGTGTTTATGCCATTCTGCTGGCCGCGGCGGGCAGTCTGCTGGATGCGCTCTGGGCGCTGACGGGGCTGATCGCCTTTACCGGCGAGTCGCTGATGCCCCTGTGGATGGTGGCGCTGTGGTTGATGTTTGCTACGGTCTGGACGCAGCTGACGCGCACCACAACGTTACCCGGCTGGCTGCTGATGCTGCTGGCCTCCGTGGGCGGTCCGGTGGCGTACCTGATAGGTGAGCGGCTGGGGGCGATCACGTTTCTGGTGCCGACCTTTATCGTCGTCAGCTGGATGGCGCCGGGCTGGCTGGTGCTCATGCTGTTTTACCACCTGCTGATGGGGAGAGAACAATGAGAGCCGCGCGACTGTTCCTCTTACTCCTTACCCTCACGCCTTTGGCCCAGGCAGCCGACTGGCTGAACTGGCGTAAGGTAGGGGATGCCACGCTCACCTGGGGTCCTTTCACCGTTTATACCTCCCAGTTGCGCACCCCTGAAGGGCGTTACACCGGCAAGATGCAGGATCAGGTGCTCATCATTACCTACGCGCGTGACATCGACAGTGACGATCTGGTCGAGGCAACCCGCGACCAGTGGCGAGCACAGGGGGTTTTGCAGCAGGAGCCGCAGAGCGAAGCCTGGCTGCGGATGCTTGCCTCGCTGTGGCCGGATGTCCGGCCGGGCGCGCAGCTGGCGTTCGTGCTCAACGACAAGCAGGGACAGTTCTGGTACCGCGCGCCTGCCGCATCGGGCACTTTCAGACCCCTGGGGCCGCCTCAGTCGCAAGCGTTCAGTACCCATTTTCTGGGCATCTGGCTGGATCCCCGCACGCAATACCCTGAGCTGCGTCAGCAGTTAATCGGAGGACAACAATGAAACGTTTTTTGATCATGGCGCTGGGTGTGACGATGTTGCTGGCAGGCTGCAGCACGGACGTGACGGAGTACCGCCAGCAGCAGCCGCGGCTTGATATCTTCCACTATTTCCAGGGCAAAACGGAAGCGTGGGGGATGGTGCAGGATCGCAGCGGGAAGCAGATCCGCCGCTTCCACGTGGAGATTGCCGGGGACGTGATTGGCGACACGCTGACGCTGAATGAACATTTTGTCTACGACGATGGCGAAAAACAGCAGCGGGTATGGCATATCCGCCGCGTGGCGACCGATCGTTATGAGGGCACGGCGGGCGACATTGACGGCGTGGCGACGGGGCAGGCGGCGGGTAATGCCTTCAACTGGCGGTACAGCATGAACGTGAAGGCCAACGGCAGCACCTGGCTGCTGCACTTTGACGACTGGATGTACCTGCAGGATGGCACACACCTGTTTAATAAAACCGAGATGAAGAAATTTGGCGTCACCGTCGCCACGGTGACGCTGTTCTTTACCCGCAAGACGTAACGTTACTCGCGGGTAGGGACGGTTCTACTGCCTGAGTAAATGAAAAACAGCGCAATACCCAGGCAGAGGACGGCGGCCAGTCGGCTCATCGAAAACGGAATGGCCGCATTGCCCAGCCAGCCAAAGTTATCAATCAGCATACTCATGGTGAGCTGACCAAAGATCACCGCGACCGTGGCGACGGCGGTGCCGATGCGCTGTACCGCCACGACCATGATCACAATGTACGGCACGCCAAACATCGCCCCGAGAAGCTGCCATTTCGGCACGTCCAGCAGGCTGACCGACTGTTTTGGTTCAAAGAAGAAGATCAGCAGGGCGGTGACCAGCGCGCCAACGGAGAACGTCAGGAACGCGCTTTTGAATACGCCCACGCGGCTGCCAAGTTGTCCGTTGATCGCCGCCTGAATGCTCAGCGTCGCGCCGCCGCACACGGCCAGAATAATCATTATCAGTGTCATCGTGTTACCCCTGTGCAACCAGAATCAGTGCCGCAATAATAAAACCCAGCGCGACGATCCGTTTCGCGTTGATCTTCCTGTGCGGTGTGCCCAGCAGACCGTAATGGTCGATCAGCAGGCTTTTAAAAACCTGCCCCGCCAGAATGCCAATCATCGTCAGGGCGATGCCGATGGCCGGGGTGGCGAGGGTCAGGATCACCACGTAAACCGGGCCAAGAACCCCGCCGAGCAACTGCCAGCCGGGCTGGGCAAAAAACGACGGGCTGTTGCGCGGGCTGAAGAACAGCATCAGCAGAAATGTCAGTGCGGCGCCGACACCAAAAATGCTGAAGGTGGCCCATAAATCGCCGACTTTTCCACCCAGCGGCCCCAGCAGGCCTGCCTCTACGGAAAGCCCCATACCCCCGGCAATCACCAGTAAAATCAAAACAAACTGCATTGTTATTCCTCCTTTTGCAGGCGGAGAAGATTACGTCGGTCTGGTGGTGAGAAAAATGCCATAATGCAGGAAACACCTTTGCAGGATATGCACGAATGTACGACGCCGGGAGCATGAACCTCCGTTCGCTGAAGATTTTTATCGCGGTTTTTGAAGCCGAAAATTTTTCCGTGGTCGCGCGCCGCGAGGGCCTTTCCGCCTCGCAGGTTTCGCGTATTATCCACCAGCTTGAGGACGCGCTCGGCCAGCAGCTTTTTTACCGTAATACCCGGGCGGTGATCCCCACCGAAAGTGGTCATCTGTTTATCCGCTATGCCAGGGAGATGATGACGAGTTTTGAGGATGCGCGTCGGGAGCTGGATGCACGTTCAACGGAGCCTTCCGGCACGATCCGCATTAATGCACCGGTCTTTTTCGGCCAGCGGCATATTGCGCCAGGGCTGCCTGGTCTGACGGCGCGCTATCCGCGGCTGAATATCGAGCTGACGCTGACCGATGATTTTATCGACCCGCACAAGAATGCCGCCGACGTGATCTTTCGCATCGGCGTGCTGACGGACTCCACCTTTCACGCGCGTATCTTTGGTCAGCAGCGCTACCATCTGGCCGCTTCGCCGGACTATCTGCGACAGCACGGCGCACCGCAAGGGCCGGACGATCTGGCTCATCATCAATGCCTGGTCTACCGGGGTTCGTCGGGTCCTAACCGCTGGCTGTTGCGCGGTGCGGGGGAGGCGTGGGTGCACTATCCGGTGGTGCCATTAATGACGTCAAATAATGCGGAATCGCTGCTTTCTGCCGCGCTGGGCGGGATGGGGATTGTGCTGTTTCCGGACTGGCTGATTGGGGACCGCGTGCAGCAGGGCGAACTGGTCGCACTCCTGCCACAGCTGGAGTGCGCCATTCATACGGAGCCCCTGAATATTGCGGCGATCTACCCGAACGCGCGTCATCCGCCCCTTAACGTCAGGGCGGTGATTGATCATTACGTCGGGTGTTTCGGTACGCCGCTCTACTGGCAAACGCAGGGCAGGTGATTACGCGCCAAGTTCGTTGCGGATAATCGCGGCTCCGGCGCTCAGCGCCTGCAGCTTACCGTTGGCAACCTGACGGGAAAGCGGCGCCATACCGCAGTTGGTTGACGGGTAAAGCTTGTCGGCATCGACAAACTGCAGCGCTTTACGCAGCGTGTCAGCCACTTCTTCCGCGGTTTCAATGGTGTTGGTTGCCACGTCGATGGCGCCTACCATCACTTTTTTGCCGCGGATCAGCTCCAGCAGATCCATCGGCACGCGGGAGTTGTGACACTCCAGCGAGATAATGTCGATATTCGATGTCTGAAGCTTAGGAAACGCCTCTTCATACTGACGCCATTCTGAGCCAAGGGTCTTTTTCCAGTCGGTATTGGCCTTGATGCCGTATCCGTAGCAGATGTGTACCGCCGTTTCGCATTTCAGCCCTTCAATGGCGCGTTCCAGCGCGGCGATACCCCAGTCATTGACCTCATCAAAAAAGACGTTAAACGCCGGTTCATCAAACTGGATGATGTCGACACCCGCGGCCTCTAACTCTCTCGCTTCCTGATTGAGGATTTTGGCGAACTCCCAGGCCAGCTTTTCGCGGCTTTTATAGTGCGCGTCGTAAAGGGTGTCGATCATGGTCATCGGCCCCGGCAGGGCCCACTTGATTGGCTTATCCGTGAGCTGGCGTAAGTATTTTGCGTCGTCCACGAATACCGGTTTTTGACGCGCCACGGCGCTAACCACCGTCGGCACGCTCGCGTCGTAGCGGTTACGAATGCGCACGGTCTGACGGTTTTCAAAATCCACGCCGCTGAGGTGTTCAATAAAGGTGGTCACAAAGTGCTGGCGCGTCTGTTCGCCATCGCTGACGATATCAATCCCCGCACGGATCTGCTCATCAAGCGATAAGCGCAGCGCATCCTGTTTGCCCGCCAGTAACTCCTGATCCTGTAATTTCCACGGTGACCACAGCGTTTCAGGTTGTGCAAGCCAGGTTGGCTTAGGCAGGCTGCCAGCCGTTGACGTCGGGAGCAATGTTTTCATATGTATAACCCTTTTAAATTCGATTAATTAACGCGCGTAGTTATCAGACCACTGCTCGAGTACGTGTTTGTAAGGCTTAATAAACTGTTCTTCCGTGAATTTACCCTGCTCAATGGCCAGCTGGCTGCGTTCGACACGGTCGTAAACAATTTTGGTTAATGAGTGATCCTGCTGATTCAGGTCGGGGCGATAGCAGTGTCCTGCCGCCGAGTTAGCGTTATAAATTTCCGGGCGATAGATCTTCTGGAACGTCTCCATCGTGCTGATGGTGGCGATCAGTTCAAGATTGGTGTAATCACTGAGCAAATCGCCGGTGAAGAAGAAGGCAAACGGCGCCACGCTGTTTTCAGGCATGAAATAGCGTACCTTCAGGCCCATTTTCGCGAAGTATTGCTCCGTCAATGACTCGCCATCCGGCGTGTACTCAATGCCCAGCACCGGGTGCTGGTTACCCGTGCGACGATAAGTGTCTTTGCTGGACACACTCAGGCAAATCACCGGTGCTTTTTTGAAATTCTCCCGGTATTCCGGAGAATTAACAAAATGGCGGAAGATATTGCCGTGCAAGACGCCAAACTTCTCCGGAATGGTGAATTGTGGCTGGTTTTTATTATGCTCCAGCAGCAGGACGCTGAAATCGTAATCGCGCACGTAAGAGGAGAAGTTATTGCCGACAATACCGTCGATGCGTTCGTTGGTTTTTTTATCGACGATTGTGGTTTGCAATATTTCAATGGCCGGGAAGGTTTTCTCGGCACCAATATTCAGATCCACAGAGACGATCTCAAGCTCGACTGCGTACCGATCGGCATTGGGGTTATCCCAGCGCGCCAGGGCGTTAAAGCGGTTATTGATCATCACCAGGGTATTACGCAGGTTCTCCTGACGCTTTTCCCCGCGGGCGAGGTTGGCAAAGTTGGTGGTCGTACGCGTATTCTCTGACGGGTTATAATTTTCATCGAAGCAACTGCGCTTAAGGGTAAATGTAAAAGCTTTACTCATCTTGGTTATGCATCCTAAGTTCATGTTGCCAGGAAGTTATCAATGCATAATTTATGCCTGACGCGGTGGCGCAGGGGAAGTGACTTAATTTCACAGCAACATGAGCGAACTTCATGAAGGCTCAAGGGGCACGCGCCCCTTGATGTCAGGCTGAAGGGCGTTCGTTCCAGGCGTCGCTGTGCATGATGTTCCCATCGACGATACGCCAGGTAATTTTTTCATACTGCAGGCTTACGCTTTCAACATGGTTCATTTTATCATTGGCCGCGATTTTCACGTTCGGCACGCTGCAGTTAACACCGGTGACCTTTACATTCTCCATTAATACGGTGTAATAACAGACCTCCTGTCCAGCATCATTAATATGATAGAACTTAATCTCAGCACTTTTTAGCGCTTGCCCGGTAGAAGCTGCTTTATAGAGATAGGGCGTGGAGCTATCAACTTCCTTTTCAATCCGCATGGATGAATGTTGACGCGTGCCGGTGATCTTACCGTTAGCACTATCTACCGGGAGATTTAGACCATGACTTAGCCCTATGATCTCAATGCTACCTTCACGGTCCTGAACGTCTACGGATCCTTTAATATGTGCTCCGCCATCGTCTTTTAGCCACATATAGGGGGGGATTGGCATTCTTTATTTCCTTATTTTATTGATTAGCAGCATTGTTAATTGGTAAATAACCGTAGCAAGGGTAAATACAGTTAAAATATCGATATACGTATATGTGTCATATAGTGTTTCAGCATTAACATCACCATAAATAAAATCACATATGGAAGAAGCCACGTCATGATTAAGATAGAATTCAGCAGGCTCCAGCGTGCGACCTACCATCAGGCTAATGAGTAGAAACCCGATCGTTTTGAATAGCCTGATGCACCATTTACGGGCAGGTATTGGTATAGCCACTTTCCATCACCTCAACCCAGCCGCGTGCCATAAGTGAACGCATACAGGGAACCTGAATAAGTTCGGTACTCATCAGAGCATTGCGGATCAATGCGTAATCAGAATTATGGGCAATCGTGATACATCCTTCTGATTGCGTACCCGGATGCAGACGAAATAATCCACGATGTACGTTATCAATCCAGGTTCCATCGTCGATACCCCAGTCATCCTTGTACAGAGCAAACCACTCATCACGGCCAAACTCTGCACCGGATCGGACTTTGTTCCACTGGTCCTGCAACTTAGCTTTTAACCCTGATATGAAGCCTCCGGTTCCTCTGTCAACTATCCAGTATTTTCCCGGAGGAATAGGTCCCGAGCCTTTAACAGCGCCACATAGTCCATTGTTTCGATAGATTCCCTGCCCGGAATGCGCCATAAACACGCCTACGCCGTGCAGGTTAAAAGGCGCATAGTCAGCACCGTTAAGCAGCATTGTTCCCTTTAAGGCCATATTTTCTCCGCACGCTTATAATAAGAGAAAGGCAGCCTACGCCTTTAGAGGATACAGATACTGAACTCACATCATATTTATGAGTTGCTCATTTTTTTTAAGAAAATGACCTGACAATTTTTAATCACTCTTTAGGCGTTAACGTTAATAAATGCTGGATGAATAATGAACCAGCCTCAGGCAACTAAACGCCTGCCTACTTCTCTAACACACGCTCCGCAATTCCCGCTATAATCCCCAAAATTTCCAACCGGTTTAAACACACTCATGACAAAACTCACCTTACAAGAGCAGATGCTGAAAGCGGGCTTAGTCTCCAGCAAGAAAATGGCCAAAGTTCAGCGCACGGCGAAGAAATCCCGCGTGCAGGCGCGTGCGGCCAGAGAGGCGGTAGAAGAGAACAAAAAAGCGCAGCTTGAGCGTGACAAACAGTTGAGCGAGCAGCAAAAACAGGCCGTGCTCGCCAAAGAGTTTAAGGCGCAGGTGAAGCAGCTGATTGAGATGAACCGCATCACGGTGGCAAAAGGCAACATCACCTTTAACTTCACCGACGGCAACTTGATCAAAAAAATCGAGGTGGATAAGGCAACCCAGACCCAGTTGATTAACGGTCGTCTGGCCATCGCACGTCTGGTGATTAACGCTAACGGCGACTGCGAATATGCCATTATCCCGGCGGTGGTGGCGGATAAAATTGCCCAGCGCGATGCCGACAGTATCGTGTTAAACAGCGCCCTGAGTCAGGAAGAGCAGGATGAAGACGATCCGTATGCTGATTTCAAAATCCCTGACGATTTGATGTGGTAAGACGGTTCAGAACGGTGCGGCGTGACGGGCGTTAACCGGCTCGCCGCTCACCGGATGAATAAAATTCAACTGACTGGCATGCAGCATCAGCCTCGGCGTTGTTCCGCTGCCAGGCCACGCCCGTCCCCCATATAAATCGCAGCCTAAAATCGGGTGGCCCAGCAGCTGACAGTGAATGCGCAACTGGTGGGTTCGCCCTGTTTCAGGCGTCAGTTCTACCCGCGTGAGCGGCATCGCCGCGTGTTGATGCAGGCGTTCCACCACCCGATAGCGAGAACGGGCGGGTTTGCCGTTAACGGCACAGATCGACATCAGCGGAAACAGCGCCGGGTCTTTGGCTATCGGCGCATCAATCACTCCTTCATCGTTTTCCACGTGGCCGCAAAGCAGGGCGCTGTAGACTTTCTCCACGCTGCGCTGGCTGAACTGCTGGCACAGCGCGGCGTTGATGGCCTTATTACGCGCAATCACCATCAGGCCGGACGTGCCAAAATCCAGGCGATGCACCAGGGTACAGCCAGGAAAGCTTTGAACCAGACGATAGTGCACCGAATCGAGATTTTGCGGATTTTTTCCCGAGAGGCTAAGCAGACCGGAAGGTTTATTAATCAGCAGCAGATGTTCATCCTGCCAGAGGATCTCAATGTCGTCGTGACACGGTGGGGCAATAAAAGAATCAATAATCGCAGACATCAGGCCGCCCGGCTGGAGAGTGGGAGCGGATGATAACGAAATGCGGGAGAAAAGAAAAACCCTCTCACCGGGCGGTGAGAGGGGGAAATCTTAGGCAGCCACCAGGCTGTCGATCGCGGCTTTTGCGTCGGTCTGTGCTTTGGTCGCCACTTCAGGACCGTAAGCGATACCTTCTGCGAACACGAAGTTCACGTCAGTGATACCGATGAAGCCAAGGAACAGGCTCAGGTACGGGGCAACCAGGTCGGTTGGGGTATCTTTATGGATCCCGCCGCGGCTGGTCAGCACGATAGCGCGTTTGCCTTTGACCAGACCTTCCGGACCGTTCTCGGTGTAACGGAAGGTGACGCCAGCGCGAGCGACCAGGTCGAAGTAGTTCTTCAGCTGGGTTGGGATGTTGAAGTTGTACATAGGGGCGTTGATCACGATAACGTCGTGCGCCTGCAGTTCAGCAATCAGCTCATCAGAGAGCGCCAGGGCTTCCTGCTGACGTGGGCTCAGCGGTGCATCGCCTGGACGCAGCGCGCCAACCAGCTCACCATCCAGCACAGGAATTGGGTTTGCAGCCAGGTCACGCACGGTGATTTGATCTGCGGAATGCTGTTCACGCCACTGTTCAACGAAGTAATCAGACAGCTGACCAGACTGAGAGTACCCTGCCAGAATACTGGATTTCAAAACTAATACTTTGCTCATGGGTGATTCCTGTTTTTGCATTTGATTGAAGGGGGTTGCCCCGTTGCTTGTTGACACTCTATTCACAATCCTGCCACAGAGATAGCGCAATATATCGAAGCCTATGTTCGAATTTTTTGAATAAGGCACTGAAAGCGCTGATGTGGTACTCTATAGCAATCATTACAAAGAGATTTTATCCGGCAGTGCACTGCCCGTTAATGCTATGACAGAACAACAAAAATTGACCTTCCCGATGCTCCTGCAACAGCTTGATTCACTGATGCTGCGCGATAAACAGCGCTTTGCTCGCCGCTTGCACGGGGTGAAGAAGGTTAAAAATCCTGATGCACAACAGGCCATTTTCCAGGAGATGGCGAAAGAGATTGAACAGGCGGCAGGGAAGGTTGTGCTGCGCGAAGCGGCACGCCCGGCCATCACCTATCCGGAAAACCTGCCCGTCAGTCAGAAAAAGCAGGAAATCCTCAACGCCGTGCGCGACCACCAGGTGGTGATCGTGGCAGGGGAAACCGGTTCGGGGAAAACCACACAGCTGCCGAAAATCTGTATGGAGCTGGGCCGCGGGGTGAAGGGCCTGATTGGCCACACCCAGCCGCGTCGTCTGGCGGCGCGTACCGTGGCGAACCGTATTGCCGAAGAGCTGCAAACGGAGCCGGGTGGCTGCATTGGTTATAAGGTGCGTTTCAGCGACCATGTGAGCGATAACACCATGGTCAAGCTGATGACCGACGGTATCCTGCTGGCGGAAATTCAGCAGGATCGTCTGCTGATGCAGTACGACACCATCATTATCGATGAGGCGCACGAGCGCAGTCTGAACATCGACTTCCTGCTCGGTTACCTGAAAGAGCTGCTGCCGCGTCGCCCGGATCTGAAAATTATCATCACCTCCGCGACCATAGACCCGGAACGCTTCTCAAAGCATTTCAATAACGCACCCATAATCGAAGTCTCCGGCCGTACGTACCCGGTAGAAGTGCGCTATCGCCCGATTGTCGAAGAGGCGGATGATACCGAGCGCGACCAGCTGCAGGCTATTTTCGATGCCGTTGACGAACTGGGCAATGAGAGCGCGGGCGACATTCTGATCTTTATGAGCGGCGAGCGTGAGATCCGCGATACCGCCGATGCGCTCAGCAAGCGCGATCTGCGCCACACAGAGATCCTGCCGCTTTATGCGCGCCTCTCCAACAGCGAACAGAACCGCGTGTTCCAGCCGCACAGCGGGCGACGCATCGTGCTGGCGACCAACGTGGCGGAAACCTCGCTGACCGTGCCGGGCATCAAGTATGTGATTGATCCGGGTACGGCGCGTATCAGCCGCTACAGCTACCGCACCAAGGTACAGCGTCTGCCGATTGAGCCGGTTACGCAGGCGTCGGCCAATCAGCGTAAAGGGCGCTGTGGACGTGTGTCGGAGGGGATCTGTATCCGTCTCTATTCGGAAGACGATTTCCTCTCCCGCCCGGAGTTTACCGACCCGGAGATCCTGCGGACCAACCTGGCCTCCGTCATCCTGCAGATGACCGCCCTGGGGCTGGGTGATATCGCCGCTTTCCCGTTTGTCGAAGCGCCGGATAAACGCAATATTCAGGACGGCGTGCGTCTGCTGGAAGAGCTGGGAGCGATCACCACCGACGAGCAGGCCACCGCGTATAAACTGACGCCGCTGGGGCGTCAGCTCAGCCAGTTACCGGTCGACCCGCGTCTGGCGCGCATGGTGCTGGAAGCGCAAAAACACGGCTGCGTGCGCGAGGCGATGATCATCACCTCGGCGCTCTCCATTCAGGATCCGCGTGAACGGCCAATGGACAAACAGCAGGCGTCGGATGAGAAACACCGTCGCTTCCACGACAAAGAGTCTGATTTCCTCGCCTTTGTGAACCTGTGGAACTACCTCGGCGAGCAGCAGAAGGCGCTCTCCTCGAACCAGTTCCGCCGTCAGTGCCGCGTGGATTTCCTCAACTACCTGCGCGTGCGCGAGTGGCAGGATATCTACACCCAACTGCGTCAGGTGGTGAAAGAGCTGGGTATTCCGGTGAACAGTGAACCGGCGGAGTACCGCGAAATTCACATCGCATTGCTGACCGGACTGCTGTCCCATATCGGCATGAAGGACGCCGAAAAGCAGGAGTATACCGGTGCGCGCAACGCCCGTTTCTCTATCTTCCCCGGTTCGGGCTTGTTCAAGAAGCCGCCGAAGTGGACCATGGTTGCGGAGCTGGTGGAAACCAGCCGCCTGTGGGGGCGTATTGCCGCACGTATCGATCCGGAATGGGTGGAGCCGGTGGCGCAACACCTGCTGAAGCGTTCGTACAGTGAACCGCACTGGGAGCGCGCGCAGGGGGCGGTGATGGCGACGGAAAAAGTGACCGTCTACGGTCTGCCGGTGGTGGCCGCGCGTAAGGTCAACTACAGCCAGATTGATCCGGCGCTGTGCCGCGAGCTGTTTATCCGCCATGCGCTGGTGGAGGGCGACTGGCAGACGCGTCACGCCTTCTTCCGTGAAAACCTCAAACTGCGTGCCGAAGTGGAAGAGCTGGAGCACAAATCCCGTCGTCGCGACATTCTGGTGGATGACGAGGCGCTGTTCGAGTTTTACGACCAGCGCATCAGCCACGATGTCATTTCCGCCCGTCACTTTGACAGCTGGTGGAAGAAGGCCAGCAAAGAGACGCCGGACCTGCTCAACTTTGAAAAGAGCATGCTGATTAAAGAAGGGGCGGAGTCGGTCAGTAAGCTCGACTACCCGAACTTCTGGCATCAGGGCAACCTCAAGCTACGGCTGACCTATCAGTTTGAGCCGGGAACGGACGCGGATGGTGTCACCGTTCATATCCCGCTGCCGCTACTAAACCAGGTGGATGAGAGCGGATTTGAGTGGCAAATTCCCGGCCTGCGCCGCGAGCTGGTGATTGCGCTGATCAAATCACTGCCAAAACCGGTACGTCGTAACTTTGTTCCGGCCCCTAACTACGCCGAAGCGTTTTTAGGCCGCGTCACGCCGCTGGAGATGCCGCTGCTGGATGCGCTGGAGCGTGAGTTCCGCCGCATGACCGGCACCACCATTGACCGCGAAGACTGGAACTGGGATCAGGTGCCCGATCACCTGAAAATCACTTTCCGCGTGGTGGACGATAAAAACAAGAAGCTGCAGGAAGGCCGTTCGCTCACCGCACTGAAAGAGGCGCTGAAAGGCAAAGTGCAGGAGACCTTATCCGCGGTGGCGGATGAGGGGATTGAGCAGAGCGGGCTGCACATCTGGAGCTTTGGTCAGCTCCCGGAAAGTTACGAGCAAAAACGCGGCAATTACAAAGTGAAGGCCTGGCCTGCGCTGGTGGATGAGCGCGACAGCGTGGCGATCAAGCTGTTTGATAACCCGCAGGAACAGCAGCAGATGATGTGGCGCGGGCTGCGCCGCCTCCTGCTTTTGAATATCCCGTCGCCGATTAAGTATCTGCACGAGAAGCTGCCGAACAAAGCCAAGCTCGGCCTCTACTTTAACCCGTACGGCAAAGTGCTGGATCTGATCGACGACTGCATCTCCTGCGGCGTGGACAAACTCATCCACGAGGCGGGCGGTCCGGTCTGGTCAGAAGAGGGCTTTGCTCAGCTACATGAAAAGGTACGCGCGGAGCTGAACGACACCGTGGTGGACATTGCCAAACAGGTCGAGCAGATCCTCACCACCGTGTTCAATATCAATAAACGCCTGAAAGGGCGTGTGGATATGACCATGGCGCTGGGATTGTCGGATGTCAAAGCGCAGATGGCGGGCCTGGTGTACCGGGGCTTTGTCACCAGCAATGGCTTCAACCGTCTCGGCGACACGCTGCGTTATCTGCAGGCGATTGAAAAACGGCTGGAGAAAATGGCCATCGATCCGCACCGTGACCGTGCGCAGATGCTGAAAGTGGAAAACGTGCAGCAGGCGTGGCAGCAGTGGTTGAACAAACTGCCACCGGCACGTCGTGACGATGAAGACGTTCAGGCGATCCGCTGGATGATCGAAGAGTTACGCGTCAGCTTCTTTGCCCAGCAGCTCGGTACGCCGTATCCGATTTCGGATAAACGTATTTTGCAGGCGATGGAGCAAGTTTCCGCTTAAAACCCTTGCCCGGTTTTCTCCCTCTCCCTGTGGGAGAGGGCCGGGGTGAGGGCACCAGGCCGCACAATTTTCACCCGTTCACAATTGCCAGCGTAAACCCATCCCACCCCTTAACCCCGACCGTTTGCAGCGCGGTGGCGGTTAAGCGTGGATTGTCCCCCATCATCTCGATAAACCGGCGAACACCCTGCACGCGCGCGTCGTCGCTTTGGCCGTTAATCACTTCACCCTCGCGCACCACGTTATCGCCAATAATCACCGTGCCGGGACGAGAATAGTGCAACGCCCATTCGAGATAGCCGGGATTATTCGGTTTATCAGCATCAATAAAGATCAGGTCAAATGGCGGAACATCGCCGAAATTTTCCAGAGACGCCAGCGCAGGGCCTTCGATGAGTGCAATGCGATCGTTGAGACCGGCAAGCTGAATATTCTGCCGCGCCACGTCGGCATGCGTGGAATCTGCCTCAAGTGTAATCAGCTCTCCGTCCGGCGGCAGGGCGCGCGCCATCCAGATTGAACTGTAGGCACCCAACGTGCCAATCTCAAGAACACGCCGCGCCTGGGTCATGCGGACGAACAGCGCCAGCAGTTGCCCCTGATTGGCCGCAACATCGTGTTCGGGGAGTCCGGCGCGCTTGTTGTTTTCAAGAACCTGCTGGAGTACGTCATCTTCGGGAATAAGCGATGAAATCATGAAATTATCAACTGCAGACCACGGTTGTTGCATAAATTGTCTCCTGAGGGGGAATTGCCGGGTGGCGGCTACGCCTTACCCGGCCTGCGTGACGAAATCCAGGCCCGTTAAGCGCCTTCAGACATTGACCCAACCGCCGCCCAGCGCTTTATACAAATCAATCTGCGCCAGCAGCAGGTTATTTTTCACCTGCACCACATTTGTTTGCACCGAGTAGAGGGTACGCTGTGCGTCGAGCACATCCAGATAAGACGAATAGCCGTTGCGATAGCGGTTCTGCGCAATGCGCAGGGTCTCCTGGGCCACATCCTGCTGGGCAAGCAACTCTGTCAGCTGTACCTGATAACGCGTGGTGGCGTCAAGGCTGTTGTTCACCTCCGCGAAGGCGTTGCGGACAGTTTTTTCATAGCTGTACAACGCCTGATTGCGCTGGGACTGGGAGATATCCACCTGCGCATTTAGCGCCTGGCGGTTCAGCAGCGGGGCGAGAATGCTGCCGCCCACATTCCAGAGCTGTAAAGGGTTGTCCAGCAGGCCAGAAAGGGTGCGATCCTGAATTGAACCGGTCGCTGTCAGGTTGATCGACGGCAGCAGGCTGGCGCGCGAGGCGGCCAGGCTGGCATCGGCCGCAATGAGCTGGCGCTCGGCCTGAACGATGTCAGGTCGTCGGTTAAGCAACGATGACGGCAGCTGTGAAGGCAGCCTGAGCGGGGTAAGCGTGCTGAAGCGCTCACTCCGGGTCACCTCGCCGGGGTTGCTTCCCAGCAGCAGACTCAGGGCGTTCTCTTGTTGCGCAATCTGATGCTGCAGCAGCGGCACCTGTGCCCGGGTGGCCCGCAGCTCGGAGTCGGACTGCATCAGCTCCAGGCGCGAACTGTAGCCCGTTTCAAACTGCCGTTTAGCAAGATTAAATGCCTCTTCGCGCGATTTCAGCGTGGATTCGGTGACGCGAAGCTGTTCGTCTAGCGAGAGCAGAGTGACATACCCGGAGGCCACCGACGATGCAACGGTTAAATCCGCGGCAGCGGCGGCGGCTTTTTGCGCTTCCAGCGAGGCCTGCGCGGCATTGGCCGTGCTGCGGTTGACGCCCCAGATATCCACATCATAGCTGGCAGTGAGGCTGCCTTTGTACAGCGTACTGTATACCGGTAAGCCGGTGGCGGCCGATTGCGTCCGGGCGCGGGTGCCGGTTACGCCCGCATCCAGCGACGGAAACAGGCTGCCGTCGGCGGCATACACCCTGGCCTGGTACTCATTGATCCGTTCGCGAGCGATCAGCACGTCGCTGTTATTTTTCAGCGCCTGATCCACGTAGCGGTTGAGGTTGTTGTCGTGAAAATTTCGCCACCAGAGCTGTTCAGGCGCGCTGGTGGGGCCAGCTGCCGCACGCCACTGCGCAGGAATGTGCAGTGACGGTTGGGCAGGTTTTACATCCACCGACTGGCATCCGGTAAGCAGAACGGCAACCAGCAGGCTGGCAATCGGACGAAGGGTCATTGCTTCGCCTCCCGCGTATCAATGGTCACCTGTACCGACATGCCAGGACGCAGCAGCGCCGACTCTTCAGGCTTACCCAGCACTTCGATACGCACCGGAATACGCTGGGCGATTTTAACAAAGTTCCCGGTGGCATTATCCGGCGTGATGGCACTGAATTCGACGCCGGTCGCCGGGGAGATGCTCTCCACGCGGCCCTGATAGGCTTTGTTGTCGAGCGCATCGACGGTAAATTTCACCGGCTGGCCAATGCGCAACTCCGCCAGCTGGGTCTCTTTGATGTTGGCGATCACCCAGTGCTGAGGCGGCACCAGGGTGGTGAGGTGTGTTCCGGCGGTCACATACGCGCCCAGACGCACCGCGATTTGTCCCAGCTGGCCGTCACGCGGCGCCACAATGCGGGTGTTTTGCAGGTCAATCTGCGCCAGTTCCAGCGCCGCTCTGGCATTTTCAACATCGGCCTCCAGCGCACCGCGGTTCACAATCACCGTTTGCAAATCCTGGCGCGACATCTCAAGCGTCGCTTTTGCCTGCTCAATATCGGCGCTGCCCTGGGCCGCGCTGGCCAGCGCCGCGTCGCGTTCGCGGATGGAGAGCGATCCGTCCGCCGTCAGATCTTTTACACGTTTTAAATCCGCCTGGGTTTTCAGACTTTGGGCGCGGGCGTTTTTCAGGGCCGCCTCGTTACGGGCAATCACCGCTTCCGCGCTTTTACGCTGCTGCAGATTGTTATTCAGGGCGGCAATTTTCATCGCCAGCTGCGCCTCGGCCTGATGCACGCGCTGGCGATAGATGCGGTCATCAATTTGCAGCAGCAGGTCGCCTTTTTTCACCTGCACAAAATCCTGCACCTTCACGTCGGTGATATAGCCATTGACCTGCGGACTGATGAACGTGGTCTGGCCGCGTACGTAAGCGTTGTCAGTAAACTGCGCGTGGCGGGTGAACGGGGGGAGCTGCCACGCGTAAAGGATCACCAGCACACCGACAATCCCGATGGCAGCGGCGGTGAAAATTGACACAATGCGTACATTTTTGCGGGTGTTGGCCTGCTCTTTGGCGGCATCCTGCTGACTCATAAACTCTCCAGAAATATTTCAATTATTTGTTGCCGGTGGCGTTCTTAAGCGCCATACGGGCAGTGATGCGCAGACGCAGTAAGCGCCATAAAATCCAGACTAGCGTGGCCGCGGCAATACTCGCGGTCAGCAAATAAGTATCGTTATAAGCCAGAATGTTTGCCTCAAGGGCAGTGACCGTCTGCAATTGGGTGATCGCCTGCGTGCCCAGCAGCGCGCTGTCGCCAATCAGGCTCTTGTACATCTGGGTATAAAGCTGAATTCGCTCGTTGACCAGGGGATTGAGCGTCGTGAGCTGGTCCGCCAGCAGGCTGGAGTGGTACTTCTCGCGCCAGGTCTGGAAGGTTCCCAGGATCGCCGAACCCAGCAGGCCGCCGAGGTTCTGGCTCATGCCGAACATCACCGAGAAACTCACCAGATTACGTGGATCGGCAATCACGCCACCAATGGCGGCCAGCATCGCAGGGGCGAGGAAGAAGGCGCTGCCAAAGCCCAGCAGGAACTGGCTGAGCATCAGCTGATCCGGACGGGTCAGGTTGTTGGACTGGCTGTCCAGCAACGAGGCGATAATCATCAGCACCAGGGAGGTAATAATCGGCCACGCCAGTTTCGTCGGCTTAATGGTCAGACAGCTGGTGACGATCCCGCAGACGATGCCGGCGAAAATGGACCACGCCAGATGTGTCATCTGCTCGTTCTGTAACCCCACATACTGCAGCCACCCGATGACGCCGGTGTTTTGCTCGGCCAGCACAATGCGGATCAGCAGCATGATCAGCCCCAGACGAACGATACTGCCGCTCGACAACCAGCGGGTATTCAGCAGCGGGTTAGTGCGGTTATGTTCAAACACGATGGCGGAAACAATCAGCACCAGCGATAGCGCCAGCGACCAGCCGATCCACGGCGCTTCGAACCACCAGTCCAGACGCCCCAGCGACAGCACCGCGCACAGCAACGCCATCCCCGGTGCCAGCAAAAAGAAGGTCACAAAGTCTTTCTTCTCAAAGACCTTACGCCGATCCCCCGGAGGCAGTTTCAGTGCGATCACACAGGCCAGCGAGATCAGCGCCAGCCCCAGTTCGAAGAAATAGAGTCCGCGCCACTCGTCCAACTGGAGAAGCTCAGTGGAAAACAGACGCGCCAGCGGAATGGCGAGTGACGAACCGGTGATGCCAATGGTCAGCGCCTTCAGACGGTGCTTCGCCGGCCAGGCCTGGATCTGATAATAAATGCCCAGCGAACTGAGCGCGGCGGCCACCATTCCGTGCGCGGCGCGCACCATCAGCGCCGAACTGAGATCGTTAACGAACAGGTGGAAGAAGGTGACCAGCACATACAGCACCAGAAAGCCTTCCGTAAAGGCGCGCAGACCATACTGCTGGCGGAATTTCACCAGTAGCAGGTTAATGGAGATATTGGTCATCACATAGACCGCCGGTAGCCAGGCGATCTCGGTTGACCAGGCGCCAAAGGTGCCCTGCAAATTTTGCAGGTTGGCGGTGACCACCGCATTCCCCAGGGCGCCCGTCAGGCAGACCAGCAGACCCACAACGCCATAGGCAATGCGCTTTGGCGTGCTGTGCTCCGGCGTAGAGGGTGAACCCAGCAGGGCGGGTTTCTCGTGTGGCTGCCACTCGCGAGGAGCATAAGGATCGCGTTCGGGCAGGCGCATAACGTCGTTTACCTTTGAAAAAATTAAATAATTAGCGGGCTGGCGATTCTACGTCTGCCGTAAAACATAATACAAGTGAATATGATTTACGCATGTTAATCAAATGTTGAACTAAAGGTTTTAGGAAAAAGAGCGGCCCGCAGGGCGGGCCGGGAAAGGTCAGAGACGTTCGGGCTGTACCTGGAGGTGTGCTGCACGCTTAACGCGGCTGGCGCAGAAGATCGCGATTAAGGAGATGACCACCGTGACGGCAAGATACCAGGCCACCGGAACCCAGTCGCCGTCATATTTTGCCAGCAGGCCGGTAGCAATCAGCGGGGCGGTACCGCCAGCCAGCGCGGCACCCAGTTGGTAGCCGAGCGTAATGCCGGTGTAGCGCACGTTTGCGCTAAAGATTTCAGAGCACAGCGTTCCGAGTACCGCCGTTACCGGTGCCCACAGCACGCCAAAGGCGATGACCGTCGCGATCACAATGCCCCAGGTTGTTCCGGTATTGAGCAACATAAACCATGGCACGATAAACAAACCCAGGATAAAGACGCTCGTGGCATACATACGCTGACGGCCAATTTTATCCGAGAGCAACCCCATTAACGGAATCATTATCGTGGCCACCAGGGCTCCCAGCGTCACGGCTTCCAGCGCCTGCGATTTTTGGTAGGCCAGCGTGCTGGTGGCATAGCTCACCACAAACGTAGAGAAAATATAGAACGGCGCGGTTTCCACGACTTTGAGACCGGCGGCAATCAGCACTTCACGCCAGTGATGTTTCAGCGTATCGCGCAGGGGAGCCTTAGCCACCTGACCGGACGCTTTTACTTTCTGAAAATCAGGCGTTTCATCGATATCTTTTCGGATCCACAGGCCGAGCAACACCAGAACCGAACTCAGCAGGAACGGGATACGCCAGCCCCAGGAGAGAAAATCCTCCT
Organism: Enterobacter cloacae complex sp. R_G8; assembly: GCF_024599795.1. Lineage (NCBI taxonomy): Bacteria > Pseudomonadati > Pseudomonadota > Gammaproteobacteria > Enterobacterales > Enterobacteriaceae > Enterobacter > Enterobacter cloacae complex sp. R_G8. The sequence continues at coordinate 2,804,928 of NZ_CP102246.1, read as the reverse complement.
CGCTGAAGAGGGTCATCAGCGAAACGATAAAAGTTGCCATCAGCATGCCGATGGTCACGCCCGCCTGCGGAATGCTGCCGAAGAACCCCTTACGTTTTTCGGGCGCGTATTCATAGGCCAGCAACAGCGCGCCACCCCATTCACCGCCTATGCCCATCCCCTGAATGATACGCATCAGGATCAGCAGAGCAGGCGCCCACAGGCCAATCATCTCATACGTGGGCAGCAGGCCAATCATAACGGTTGCACCTCCCATCAAAGAGAGGGTCAGTACAAGGGTTTTTTTACGGCCAATGCGGTCGCCGATATGGGCGAAAAGTACCCCGCCAATAGGACGTATAAAAAAGGTTAATGAGAAAGAGAGATACGAGAGTATGAGCCCGATCACCGGATCGACCATCGGGAAAAAGATCTTATTAAAGACCAGCGCGGCAGCTGTACCGTAGAGAAAATAGTCAAACCATTCAATGGCACTCCCGGTAAGGCTGGCAATTAACACCTTCTTATTTTTTCGTAATACCGTCGTCGTACTTTCATGTTCTGTCATGACCTGCAACCCCGCCACGTTGGTGATGTATGAGGTGTCACCTGGCGCGCTTCAGGTGCAACCTGTGATGATGAAAAAGGTTATTAAATTGTTAAGCAACTTAGGGTTGGATGGTGTATTTGGCAAGCGCAGGGGGGAGAAAACTGGTCAGATCACGGTGAAATTAGCAGCGTTGGGTGCTTTTTCAAACGGAATCGGCAACAGGATGTTTTGTACGACAGAAACTGGAAAGCATAATATGCAGGTGCAACCTAATTGTTTTTGGATGTTTCTGGTTATTTCAGAATAATGACAAAATCGGCAATAAAATACCGTTTAGTTTTCGGTGCTCACGTCAGCGTTTATAGTCTGAAGCCGCTACCCTGAAGAGAAACCGAGGAGGAGTTCATCATGGTTAAGCCCCATTTTACTGTTCTGTCGGACGCAACCCTGGCGGCCATCAATACCGTTGGCAAATGGCTGGCGCAGGACGACCTGAGCGCAGCCCGTCAGGCTCCGGACGTGGATGTGGTGATTCTGGCTGGCAACGCGGTGATCCCGACTATCGATGCGGCCTGCCGTATTGCCGCCGCGCAGAACGTGCCGCTTCTCATTAGCGGCGGCATCGGCCATTCGACACCGTTTTTGTATGAAGCCGTTCGTCATCACCCGCAATATCACAGCGTACCGGTCGCCAGCCGGGCGGAAGCGAGCATTCTTGCCGACGTTGCGCGGGAGTTCTGGCAGATCCCCGAGGCGCACCTTTGGATTGAAGATCGCTCAACCAACTGCGGTGAAAACGCGCGTTTTAGCTGGAACATGCTGAAACAGCGTCAGCGGACAAGCGGGCAGATGCTGGTGGTGCAGGACCCGACGATGCAGCGCCGCACGATGGCGACTTTTACCCGCGTGTGCCGGGACGAGCCCGCGTCACCGCAGTGGGTCAGCTTTCCGGGGGTTACGCCGACGCTGCAAAACGGCACAGAGGGCGTGGAGTTTAGGGGGGATAATGCAGGGCTGTGGTCCGTTGAGCGCTACCTTTCGCTGGTTCTGGGGGAGCTGCCGCGGCTGTATGATGACGTTAACGGCTATGGCCCGGCCGGGCGGGATTTTATCGCTCACGTGCCCTTTCCGGAGGCGGTGACCGCCGCATGGAAACAGTTACAGCAGGATCCTGTCCTCAAGGGGGAACGTACAATAATCTAAGCACGGGACCATTCCCTCGCCCCGTTGGGGAGAGGGGTAGGGTGAGGGGAAAATTACAGCGCCGCAAACTTATCCAGCGTGCGCACCAGCTGCGTCACAAACCCATACTCGTTGTCATACCAGGCGACGGCTTTCACCAGCTGCAGATCGCCCGCCTCGGTCACTTCGGTCTGCGTGGCGTCAAACACCGAGCCAAAGTGCGAGCCAATCACATCGGACGACACAATCTCCTCATCCGTATACCCAAATGATTTATTCCCCTGCGTCGCTTTTTTCAGTGCGGCATTGATCTCCTCAACGGTGACCTTTTTACCCAGAATGGCGACCAGTTCGGTTACCGAACCGGTTTTCACCGGCACGCGCTGGGCGTGGCCTTTCAGTTTGCCGCTCAGGGCCGGGATCACCAGACCAATTGCTTTTGCGGCACCCGTGGTATGAGGAATAACATTTTCTGCCGCCGCGCGTGAGGCGCGCAGATCTTTGCCACGCGGACCATCCACCAGCGCCTGGGTACCGGTATAGGCGTGAATGGTGGTCATGGTGCCCACTTTAATTTCAAAGGCATCGTGCAGGGCTTTTGCCAGCGGGGCGAGACAGTTGGTGGTGCAGGAGGCGACGGAGATGATGGTATCACTGGCGTCAATGGTGTCGTCGTTAACGTTAAACACAATGGTTTTCATCTCACCGGCAGGTGCGGAGATCAGCACTTTTTTGGCACCTGCAGCCAGATGCGCTCTGGATTTCTCTTCCGACGTATAAAAACCGGTGCATTCCACAACGATATCCACCCCTGCGGCTTTCCACGGAATATGTTTGGCCTCTTTCTCGGCGTACACCGCGATCGTCTTGCCATCCACAATCAGTGCGTCTTCGGTGAAATCCACACTCCACGGGAAACCCCCGTAGTTTGAATCATGCCTGAGCAGATAAGCCAGCACTTTGGGAGAGGTGAGGTCGTTGATGGCGACGACGGTGTTGCTGTCCTGGGTTTCAAGAAGGCGACGAAGTACAAGGCGTCCAATGCGTCCAAATCCGTTAATGCCAATTTTACTCATGGTGTTCTCCTGTAAACGTGTCGATGCGACAGTTTGAACTTATCCAGGCTTAGACCATGAGCGCCGGGGCGGCAATTGAAGATGCTTCATGCGCGAGGAAGTAATTGAAAACCCATACAGAAAAGTTAATGAATTTTTAAGGAAAGGTCGTTATGTTGGCCCGGTAACTGTTTTTTATCGGGAAATCACATGCGCACTAAATATACAAGCCTGCAAATCGGCATCCACTGGCTGGTGTTTCTGTTAGTCATCGTCGCCTACTGCGCCATGGAGTTCAGAGGCTTCTTTCCGCGTACCGACCGACCGGTGATCAATATGATCCACGTTTCATGCGGTATCACGATCCTGGTATTGATGGTGACACGTCTGCTGGTGCGCCTGAAGTTCCGCGCGCCGCCGATTGAGCCGAAACCGAAAGCGATGATCACCGGGCTCTCCCATCTGGGGCATCTGGTGATTTATCTGCTGTTTATTGCTTTGCCGCTGATTGGCCTGGTGATGATGTATAACCGTGGAAACGACTGGTTTGCTTTTGGCATCGCCATGCCGCACGCGGCGGAATCCAACTTTGACCTGGCTGATGGGCTAAAAGAGTGGCACGAGACGCTGGCGAACCTCGGCTATTTTGTCATTGGCCTGCACGCGGCGGCGGCGCTGATGCATCACTATTTCTGGAAAGATAATACGCTGCTGCGCATGATGCCGAAAAAGCGGCAGTAGTCCTCAATACTTTTGCCGCCTTTCTCGCCGGGTGGCGTTGCGCTTACCCGGCCTACAAAACCCGTTTTTTATTGCAGCAGAGCACGCTCTTCAGCCGTTAATGCCAGCCCCTGGGTTGACCCGGCCTCTGACGATTTCACCGCCGCTTCCAGCACCGCCATCACCGCTAACGCCTCGACAGGATGAACCGGATTGGCAATCTTCCCGAGCAGAGCATCGCGCACATTCATGTAATACTGACGCTGATCGCCTTTCGGCGTGGCAATCGTCTGCGGCGCGCCGTCAGCCCCGAAGAACACCATACTGTCGCTGTCCTCACCCCAGGTTTTGCTGCCCGGAACGACGCCGGCCAGCAGCTGCGCTTCCTGTTGATCGATACGGGCTTTCACTACGCTGCCCTTGTCGCCATGAACGGTAAAGCGCGCGGTGCCACCTGCTACCAGCATGCTGGCGTGCAAGATGACCTTATGCTGAGGGTAATTTAAAACCACATGCGCCCAGTCGTTAACTTCGGCACCGTCGCGCAGCGTCGCGATATTCCCCTGTACCGACTGAGGCAGACCAAAGAGCTGCAGCGTCTGGTCGATCAGATGCGGACCGAGGTCAAACCACAGTCCGCTTCCCGGTACGTTTTGTTCTCTCCAGCGCACGCGCACCTCCGGGCGGAAGCGATCGATGTGCGACTCAAACAGTTTCACCTTGCCGAGGGTGCCCTGCGCAATAACGTCCTTAATGCCGAGGAAATCACTGTCCCAGCGGCGGTTATGGAACACGGAAAGCAGAAGCTGCTTTTCATCCGCCAGGGCGATCAGATCGCGCGCTTCCTGCATATCGAGCGTGAAAGGCTTATCCACCACCACATGTTTTCCTGCGTTCAGGGCCAGCGTGGCCAGCGGCGCATGGGTCGCGTTCGGGGAGGCGATCACCACCAGGTCGACGTCCGGATGCGTGATGGCCTCTTCCGGGGTGGCGACCACCTGCACGTCCGGCAGATCGCGCGTAACCTTTTCCGCGTCGCGAGAAGAAACCACCGCCAGTTTAAGCCCGTCCACAGCCTGGATCAGCGGGGCATGGAAGGTTTTACCCACAAATCCATACCCGATCAGCGCAATGTTAATTGTCTTCATTTTACTCATGACCTTCTCCACGTTGATGCGCGCAAACCGTGACATGCACTGCGCTCTGGTCCCCAAGCTCAGGCCAGGGACGATCTAAAAACAGTTGATGAATTTCTTCTAACCCGCATACCAGGTAAGGTTCACAGCGGTTGACTTTCAGATGGTCCGCGACGATCCAGTGCGCCTGGCTGGCGGCAAGCATCGCCCGTTTTACCTCGGCATCAGCCTCTGTACTGGCACTCAGACCGAGTGATGAATGAAGGGCGCAGGCGCCGAGAATGGCGATATCCGCCCGATACCGCGAAAGAAGGGAGAGGGTAGCACCGCCGGCAAACAGGCGTTGCTTCTGATCCCACTTCCCGCCGAGCAGGATCAGGTCGATATCCTCCCGGTCGCTAAAATAGTGGGCGATATCCAGCGAGGTGGTGATCACCGTCAGCGGCCCCTGAAGGAAAGTGGCCACCGCCATGACCGTGCTGCCCGCATCCAGAAACAGCGTTGAACCCGCCGGAACAGACTGTGCCACCTGTTTTCCCAGCCGCTGTTTGGTGTCCGGCAGGAGCGTGTTTCTGCCCTGGCGATTCATGGCCGAGAGATTCAGCGCGATAGCCCCCCCGTGGTTCTTCTGCGCCAGCCCTTGTTTTTCGAGGTCTGTCAGATCCCGGCGAATGGTATCGGCTGAAACCTGCAGCTTTTCCGCCAACTCGGTGATACTGGCCTGTCCCTGCTCGCTGATGATCTCGAGCACATATTTTTGACGGGCGGTTTTGTGCATAGGATGAATCCTGCAAAATGTCGCAATAGTTTGCATAATACAGCATTTTGTCGCAAAGGGAAGGGGAACGTCTTTTTAGTTCAAAGCAGTGATTATTGATTTTATATTGATTAAATATAAGTGTACGGTTGCGAGGGGTAATCAGTATGTTATGACGATGTTTATTCTGACCGTTTGGTTTATGTAACCAGTTAGCAATCGTTTACCGGTGTTTTATTTCATTAATAAATTAATTTAAGAGATAATGCGCCAAAATATTCAGCCCGTATAGCTTTTGATCCCAAAAGAGATGGGGCAGTTACTTAAATTGACAGTTCTTTGAAAATCTTTGTGTCTGACGCGCCATGAAATTAACGCAAAAATGTACATCCGACGAATTTCTAATTTCACTTAAATAACAAGGACTTTGTTTGTTTCACTTGAAAGGCCATTTTTAAGACTTTGTCCAGAAACCCCATGATTTTTCTTATTTGTAACACCACGATAACATTGTGGGTGTAGTTGCTTATACCACATTTTGTTATGCTGCCAACCAGTTTAAGAAGTAAGTAAATTCTTAATTTTATATAGGACACAGAACGGCTCTCATCTCCAATGGAAATGGGTATAGGGAGCTTTTACCCAAAATTTACGACGGGGGGTGAGTAATATTTGTCTGAATATCTATACCTCTTTTTGGGTAAATGGTTGAACAACACGTAAACTCAGGGAGATATAAATGACGATATGGCGAAATTATAAATCGTTACGAATATCCGCAACGCTGATATTAATTTCGATAGGCATCAATACAGCCAATGCCAATAGCGGTGTGGTGGGTATTGCCCCGATTCCAAAGACAACGTTAAAAGAAAGTATCCTGTTTGCCATCGATCGCGATCCGTCGGTCAGCCAACAGGCGGCACAATTAGGTATTGGTCAGGCGCAAATAGATGAAGCGCGTAGCGGATGGATGCCGCAAATATCGCTGAACGGCAGTACAGGCCATAGCCAGACTACCGATTCCAGCGGGTCGCTGAGAAATTCCGCGGCCTGGGGATTGAGCCTCACGCAGCTTATCTATGACTTTGGAAAGACGAATAACAGTATCAGCCAGTCTTCTGCGCGACGTGATAGCTATCGTTACCAGCTGATGGAGACGCTCTCAGCGGTGGCGGAAAAAACCGCGCTGAGCTATGTGGAAGTCAAACGCTACAGCGATCTGTTAGAGGCGGCTAAAGAGAATGTTCAGGCCCTCAAAAACGTGGAGCAACTGGCGAAACTGCGCGCGGATGCGGGCGTAAGTTCAACCTCCGATGAACTGCAGACTCGCACACGGATCGCCGGAATGCAGGCGACGGTTGAACAGTACAGCGCCGCGTTAAACAGTGCCCGCGCCAGACTGGCGGTATTGACGGGCATGCAGGCTGAATCCTATTCACCGGTGCCTGCGAAGCTCGCCGTTGAACAGGATGCCGTTAACCAGATTGATTATTCACTGATACCGGCGGTGATGGCCGCGCAGAATATGGAACGTTCGGCCCAGTATGGCGTGGAAACCGCAAAATCTCAGCACTGGCCAACCTTAAGCCTGAAAGGAGGACGCACGCGTTATGAGTCCGATAACCGTTCTTACTGGGATGACCAGATACAGCTCAATATCGATGCGCCCCTTTATCAGGGGGGAGCCGTGTCCGCTCGCGTCCGTCAGGCTGAAGGGGCCAGGGCGATGGCGTCGTCTCAGGTCGATCAGGCGCGATTCGATGTGCTGCAAAAAGCCTCCGTCGCGCAGGCAGACTGGACCGGCGCGCGCGGAAGAATGGCCGCCGGAGCGTTACAGCTGGAGAGTGCGTTACGTGCGCGCGAGGTCTACCGAAATGAATATACCCTGAGCAAGCGCAGCATTAATGATTTGCTCAGCGTTGAACAGGACGTCTGGCAGGCCACCTCCGCGAAAATAATCGCGGAATATGATGGCTGGAGTTCGGCAATTAATTACGCTGCCGCTGTTGATAATCTTATGCCGCTTATTGGAATTGAGAAAAACGCTGCCGCAAAATTACCCGATTTGAGTTGAAAAAATACGCGCATTGTTGCGCGAAATAAGTCTGAAAATAATGGGTGAATTTTCCCAGGGATAGCTACATCCATCTGGTGGACATATCCACAGGAATCCGTGCACCTGCAAGGAGAGAAATATGAGTAACACTAAAGTTGTTGATGTCATCATTCGCAAAACGGCGGAGAAAACGAAATTAACCGGCGAAGGTAATCTGTCGGTCTCCATTTCATCGCCGAGCGTGATTGAAATCCAGGGTTCTGCTCAGGACGTGGTGCGTTACGTCCGCCAGGGAAAAGACCTCCTCATTTATATGAAAGATGGCAGCGTTATTCGCTGCAATAACTATTTTGTTGAAGATCCTGAAACCCATAACCAGTCCGAACTGGTATTTAACGATAATCAGGAATTAACACATATTTCTTTTGCCGATGCCGGGGAAGCGTCAGGCGTAGCCGTTACCGAATTGACCGCACAGGCCACACCAATCAGCAGCATTGAACCCTTCCTTGAGCAGGGCAGTTTGCTGAGCGATGCACCGTGGGGCTGGATTGCGGGGGCGGCATTAGGCGGCGGTGCCATCGGTGCACTGCTTGCGCACGGGGGTGATGGCGAAACAAAAACCAAAGTCATTGATAATACGAAAGACGTTGAGAGTGCAACGCCGACCTTTTTGCTCACCGATAACGCGGGTGACAAGCAGGGTGTGTTGAGTGCAAAAGCGATCACTGACGATAACACGCCAACCTTTAGCGGTACCGGCCAGCCGGGTGCGACCATTCAGATCAAAGACAGCAGCGGCAGCACCATTGCCAGCGCCATGGTCAGTAAAGAGGGGACCTGGACAGTACAACTTCCCACCCAGGCTGACGGGGAGCATACCTGGTCAGTGGTGCAGATCGACGGCAGTAAAACCACCTCCGCAGGTAGCATCACCGTGACCGTTGACACTGCCGAGGCGAGCGTAACGCTGGCAACAACGGCGGGCGATAACGTCATCAACGCTAGCGAGCAATCTGCAGGCTTTACGCTCTCGGGTGCCAGCAAAAACCTGGCGCAGGGAACGGAACTGACCGTCACGCTGAACGGCAAAACCTATACCGCGAACGTGGGCACCCATGGCGCATGGAGCGTGAAGGTCCCTGCCGCAGACGCGCAGGCGCTGGGCGACGGCACCTGGACGGTCAACGTGAGCGGCAAAGACGCGGCGGGTAATATCGTGAGCGGCAGTCAGACGATTGGCGTCGATACCGTTGCGCCTGCGCTCTCCGTGAACGCGATCGCGCAGGACAATATCATTAACGCCGCTGAACATAATCAGCCGCTGACGATTAACGGTAAAACCGATGCGGAAGCGGGCCAGATTGTGACGGTCACGCTGAACGGTAAAAATCACACGGCGACCGTGGGCAGCGACGGCACCTGGTCCGTCACGCTTCCTGCCGGTGAAGTACAGGCGATGGCTAACGGCGGACACACCCTGACGGTCAACGTCAGCGACAAAGCGGGTAACGGTTCTTCCACCACTGCCGATTTCACGGTTGATACCGCCGCTCCCGTTGTGACGATCAACACCGTCGCGGGTGACGACATTCTGAACACCAGCGAGCAGGGCCAGGCGCAGATTGTTTCCGGGAAGGCGAGCGGCGCGGCGGCAGGCGACGTGGTGACCGTGACCGTTGGCGGCCAGAGCTTTACCGGCGTGGTGCTTGCCGACGGCAGCTGGAGCGTCGGCGTGCCTGCCTCCGTCATCGGCGCACTCGGTGAGGGCAGCCACACGATTTCTGTCTCCGTCACTGATGCTGCGGGCAACACCGGCAGCGCGACGCACGGCGTGACGCTGAGCGGAAACCCGCCGGAATTCACGATTGACGCCATCAGCCAGGATAACGTCCTGAACGCGCAGGAGGCGATGCAGCCCCTGAGCCTGAGCGGCACCAGCAACCTGCCAAACGGCAGCGCCATCACCGTCACGTTAAACAACGTTGACTATCAGGCCACGGTTGAAAACGGTATCTGGACGGTTCAGGTACCGGTTTCTGACGTGCTGAATCTGGCGAACACCCTTTACACCGTGAGCGTCAGCGGCACCGACAGCGTGGGTAACAGCGGCTCTGCCGAGGCGAATCTGCTGGTGGACACCGTGCAGCCGCAGGTCATTATCAATACGTTTGCGGGCGACAACCTGGTCAATAACGCCGAAGCGGGCGTCGATCAAACCCTCAGCGGACGCGTTACCGGCGCGGCGGCAGGCGATACCGTCTCTGTCACCGTCGGCGGCAAGAACTACACCGCAACGGTTGGCAGCGATCTGACCTGGAGCGTGAAAATCCCGTCAGCGGATCTTCAGGCGTTCGGCGACGGCGATTTGACCTTCAGCGCCTCCGTCACTAACGCGCACGGCAATACCGGCACCGGCGAGCGTGATATCAATATCAACGCGGAGCTGCCGGGCCTGCGTGTGAACACCATTTCCGGCGATGACGTGATCAACGCCATTGAACAGCAGCAGGATCTGAGCGTCACCGGCTCCAGTACCCATCTGGCCGCGGGGACGCAGATTGTCGTCACCATCAACAACGTTGAGTACGTTACCGCGGTTAACGCCAGCGGCAACTGGCAGATCGGCGTTCCGGCGGCGGACCTGCAGGCCTGGACGGCGGGCGGCATGACGGTTAGCGTCAGCGCGGTAGATGCCTGGGGCAATACCGTTGCGGCTGAACACCCGATTGAACTCGATCTGAACGCCGTGGCGGTCACCATTGATACCGTCTCCGGCGACGACCTGCTGAACGCGGCGGAAAAAGGCGCGGACTTAACTCTTTCCGGCCAGACGCAGGGCGTGGAAGCGGGGCAGACCGTGGTGGTGAAATTCGCCGACCAGACCTTTACCGTGCAGGTGCAGCAGGACGGCTCCTGGAGCCTGACCGTGCCGGCCAGCGCCATGGAGACGCTGATCGACGGACGCGCGCAGGTCAGCGTCAGCGTGACGAACGTCAGCGGCAACAGCGCCGACGCGTCGCGCGTGGTGACCGTGGATACCTTACCGCCTTCCATTACGATCGATAACCTGACCGACGACAACATCATTAATGCGGCCGAAGCGCAGCAGGATCTGACCTTAAGCGGCAGCAGCAATGCTGAGGCGGGACAGACGGTTACCGTTACGCTGAATGGCAAGCACTATCAGACCACCGTCCAGAGTGACGGGACCTGGACGGTGAACGTACCGGCTGCGGATGTCGGCGCTCTGACCGACGGCACCGTCACGGTGACGGCAACCGTGAGTGACGTGGCGGGCAACAGCAGCAGCGCAGACCGCGTTGGGCTGGTGGATGCGACCGTCCCGCAGGTAACCATTAACGACTTTGTCACCGACACCAATACCGTTAACCAGCTCGCGCATTCACAGGCGCAGATCCTGAGCGGCTCCGTCACCGGTGCGGCAGCGGGCGATCGGGTGACCGTCACCATTAACAGCGTCGATTACACCACGGTGGTGGATGCGGCGGGGAACTGGAGCCTTGGCCTGCCCGCGTCCGTCGTGCAGGGTCTGACGGACGGTACCTGGACCATCGATGTCTCCGTGACCGACCGATCCGGCAATACCGGAAGCAGTTCACTGGATGTGGTGGTGAATACCGTGACGCCTGTTATCGCCATCAGCACGCTGGCGGCGGACGACGTGATTAACGCGACCGAGAAGGGTGAAGATCTGCTGCTCTCCGGCACAAGTAACCAGCCAGAAGGGACCAGCATCACCGTTAACCTGAACGGCATCAATTACAACGCCACTACTGACGCCAGCGGTAACTGGAGCGTGACCGTACCGGCCTCAGCCGTTAGCGCGCTGGGAGAAGCCCATTACACCGTGACGGCGAGCGTCACGGATAGCGTAGGCAACAGCGCCTCAACCTCACACGATGTGCTGGTGGACAGCTCGCTGCCGGTGGTGATGATCGACACCCTGGCGGGCGACAATATCGTTAACGCAGCGGAAGTGGCGGCAGGACAAACCCTGACCGGTAAGGTGACGAACGCGGCGTCAGGTGACACTGTCACTATTATCCTTGGCGGCCAGACGTATACCGCTACCGTGCAGGACGATCTCACCTGGAGCCTGCCGTTAAGCGAGAGCCAGCTTACCGCGCTCGGCAACGGCGACCTCACCGTATCCGCCAGCGTGACCAACGCGCACGGCAATACCGGCTCCTCTTCTCTCGACTTCAACATCGACGCCCAGCTCCCGGGATTGCGGATTGATACCGTCGCAGGTGATGACGTGATTAACGTGATTGAACACGCGCAGAACCTGATTGTGTCTGGTACCAGTAGCGATCTGGCGGCGGGCAGCACCGTGACCGTGACCATCAACGGCAAAGATTATTCCGCAACGGTACTGGCGGACGGCACCTGGCAGGCGGCGGTGCCGGCGGCCGACGTGTCCCAGTGGGCGGACGGTTCGCTGGATATCAAGGCAAGCGCGCAGGATGCCTCCGGCAACCCGGTGGCTATCGGGACCATCGTGGACGTCGATCTCGCGCCTGTCGCCATCACCATCAGCAGCGTGACCGACGATAACGTGCTCAACGCGGCGGAAAAAGGCCAGGACCTGGTGCTTTCCGGCACCACGTCCAACGTTGAGGCGGGTCAGACCGTAACCATCACCTTCGCGGGTAAAACCTATACCACGACGGTGGATGCCAACGGCGACTGGACCTGGACCGTACCGTCAGCTGATTTGAGCAGCCTGAAAGACGGCGACGCCAGCGTGCAGGTCAGCGTCACCAACGTGAACGGCAACGCGGCGTCTTCGGCGCAGGAATTCAGCGTCGATACCACCGCGCCGACGGTGGCCATCAACACTATCAGCAATGACAATATGCTGAACGCGGCAGAGGCGGCGCAGGATCTGACCCTGAGCGGCACCTCTACTGCCGAAGCAGGCCAGACGGTCACCGTGACCTTCAACGGCAATCAGTACACCGCGCAGGTGCAGGCGGACGGCAGCTGGACGCTCGACGTTCCGGCGGCGGATATGGCAGGCATCACCGACGGCAGCGCGGCGGTAACGGCGAGCGTGTCCGATAAGGCAGGCAACCCGGCCAGCGCGGGCTCCTCGGTGCTGGTCGACACCACCGTACCGCAGATTTCATTCAACATCGTTGCGGGCGACGACGTCGTGAATATTGCCGAGCACGGCCAGGCGCTGATCGTCTCCGGCAAGGTGACGGGCGCGCAGGCGGGCGACGTGATTACCCTGAGCCTGAACGGCAAAGAGTACACCGCCATGCTGGATGCGTCCGGCAGCTGGAGCGTGGGCGTTCCGGCGACGGACGTGGGCGCGCTGGTTAACGGCGAGCAGACGATTTCCGCTACCCTCACCGATAAAGCCGGCAACAGCACTACGGCGACGCACGAGTTTGACGTCTCCCTGACCGCGCCGGTGGTTGCCATCAATACCCTGGCGGTTGACGACGTGATCAACGCGACCGAGAAAGGTCAGGATCTGCTGGTGTCCGGCACCAGCAACCAGCCGGACGGCACCACCATTACGGTGACCCTGAACGGCATCAACTATACCGCCACCACCGACGCCAGCGGCAACTGGAGCGTGACCGTTCCGGCTGCTCACGTGTCGGCTCTGGGGGAAGCGAACTACAGCGTGACGGCGAGCGTAACCGACACCGCAGGCAACAGTGCAAACACCAGCCATAACGTGCTGGTCGACAGCGCGCTGCCGCAGGTGTCCATCAACCCTGTTGCCACGGACGATGTCATTAACGCAGCGGAAGTGGCTGCCGGGCAGACCCTGAGCGGCAAAGTGAGCGGCGCGGCGAGCGGTGACACTGTCACTGTTTCAGTCGGCGGCAATACCTATACCGCGACGGTTCAGGACGATCTGAGCTGGTCGGTCAACGTGCCGTCCACGGTCTTAACCGCCATCGGTAACGGCGAACTGACGGTGTCAGCCAGCGTCACCAACGGCCACGGCAACACCGGAACTGGCGAGCGCGACATTACTATTGACGCCAACCTGCCGGGCCTGCGCGTCGATACTGTGGCGGGCGATGATGTGATCAACAGCATCGAACACGCGCAAAACCTGATTATTACCGGCTCCAGCGACGGGCTGGCGAGCGGGTCTGCGCTGACGGTCACCGTCAACGGTAAAACCTACGCGGCTACCGTGCTGGCGGATGGCACCTGGACGGCGGCCATTCCGGCGGCAGACGTCAGCGCGCTGAATGCGGGCACGGTCACCGTGACCGTGGAAGGCCAGAGCGCGGCGGGCAATCCGGTTTCCATCAGCCACGACGTGAAGGTGGATCTGGCGACCGTTGCCATCAGCATCAACGCCATCGCCACCGACGACGTGATTAACGCGGCAGAGAAAGGCGCGGACCTGGTGCTGTCCGGCTCGACCACCAATGTGGAAGAAAACCAGACCGTTACCATCACTTTCGGCGGCAAGTCGTACACCGCGACGGTCGATGCCAGCGGCAACTGGACGGCGACCGTACCGTCCGCCGATTTGGGCAGCCTGACGGACGGCGATGCCAGCGTGCAGGTGAGCGTCACCAACGTGAACGGCAACAGCGCGTCGGCAGGCCGCGAGTACAGCGTGGACGCCACCGCGCCGACGGTGTCTATTGAAATTGTCAGCGACAACAACATCATCAATGCGGCCGAAGCGCAGCAGGATCTGGTCGTTAACGGCGTGACCAACGCCGAAGCGGGCCAGACCGTCACCGTGACCCTGAACGGCGTGGACTACACCACCACCGTACAAACGAACGGCAGCTGGAGCGTGACCGTGCCGTCTGCAGACGTGGGCGCGATTACCGACGGCAACTACACCATCAGTGCCGCCGTCTCCGATAAAGCGGGTAACCCGGCCTCTGCGGATCGCGATGTGCTGGTGGATACCACAGTGCCACAGCTGACCATTAACACCGTGTCCGACGACGATGTGATCAACAGCGCCGAGCATGCGCAGGCGCTGATTGTCACGGGTTCCGTAACCGGCGCGGCGGCGGGCGACGTGGTCACCGTTACCCTCAACGGCAAATCCTACACCGCCACCCTGGATGCCTCAGGCAACTGGAGCGTGGGCGTGCCTGCGGCGGACGTCACCGCGTTGGCGGCCGGGGATTACACCATTACCGCGGCGCTGACCGATAAAGCGGGCAACAGCAACAGCGCCACGCACGGCGTGGAGGTGAACCTGACCGCGCCGGTACTGACCATTGACACCGTTTCCGGTGACGATGTGATCAACAACACCGAGAAAACCCAGGACCTGACGATCTCCGGTACGGCTTCCGGCCTGGCGACAGGCGCAGTGGTGACCGTGATGCTGAACGGCAAAGCGTACAGCGCGATGGTCGACAGCAACGGGAAATGGACGACTACCGTTCCTGCAGATCAGGTCGGCGCGTTGGGTGAAGCGTTGTACACCGTTACCGCATCGGCAACGGACAGCGTCGGCAACAGCAGCAGCACGTTGCACACCGTGAACGTGGAATCCGTTCTGCCGGGGGTGATCATCAATACCGTCGCGGGTGACGACGTCATTAACGCAGCGGAAGTGGCCTCAGGTCAGACCATCAGCGGTAAGGTGGTGAATGCCGAAGCAGGCAACACCGTGACCGTGACGATTGGCGGCAACACCTGGACCGCAACGGTGCAGAACGATCTGACCTGGTCCGTCGATGTGCCGGAATCGGTCCTGACGGCGCTGGGTAACGGCGAACTGACGGTGAGCGCCAGCGTGACCAACAATGTGGGCAACAGCGGCTCCGCTGAGCGCGATATTGCCATCGACGCCAGCCTGCCGGGTCTGCGCGTGGACACCGTTGCGGGCGATGATGTGATCAACACCATCGAACACGGTCAAAACCTGATTGTGACCGGATCCAGCGATGGCCTGACCGCAGGTACCACCTTGACCGTCACCGTAAACGGTAAAACGTATCCGGCGACCGTGCTGGCCGACGGCACCTGGAACGCGGCGATCCCGGCAGCGGATGTCGGCGCACTGGCTGCAGGAACGGTCACCGTGACCGTTGAAGGGCAAAGCAGCGCAGGTAACCCGGTGTCCATCAGTCACAACGTGACGGTGGATCTGGCAAATGTTGCCATCAGCATCGACGCCATTGCCACAGACGATGTGATTAACGCAGTTGAAAAGGGCGCGGATCTGGTGCTCTCCGGCAGCACCAGCAACGTGGAAGAAAACCAGACCGTCACGATCACCTTCGCTGGCAAGCTCTACACTGCAACCGTGGGTGCTGACGGTAAATGGACCGCCACGGTGCCAGCGGCCGATCTGACTGGCCTGAAGGACGGCGGTGCCAGCGTGCAGGTGAGCGTCACCAACGACAATGGCAACAGTGCCTCTGCGGGGCGCGAGTACAGCGTGGACACCACCGCGCCGTCCGTGACCATTAATACGATTGCCCTGGACGACATCCTCAACGCCACGGAGGCACAATCTGACCTGGCGATCTCCGGTACCAGCACCGCCGAAGCGGGACAGACGGTAACCGTATCGCTGAACGGCAAGGACTACACCGCAACGGTCGGTTCAGACGGTCACTGGATGCTGAACGTCCCGGCAGCGGATCTGGCGGCGCTCAGCGACGGCAGCGTGACCGTCACCGCATCGGTCAGCGACAAGGCGGGTAACCCGGCGTCGGTTGATCATAATCTGACGGTGGACATGACCGTTCCGGTGGTGACCATCAATACCATTGCCGGTGACGACGTGATTAACGTGGCCGAGCACGCGCAGGCGCAGATCGTCAGTGGCTCCGCCACCGGTGCGGCACCGGGTGATAAAGTCACCGTCACGATTGGCGGCCAGACTTACACCACCGTGCTGGACGCGGCGGGCAACTGGAGCGTGGGCGTACCGGCGAGCGTGATTTCCGGCCTCAGCGACGGCACAGTGACCGTCACGGCGTCAGTCACTGACACGGCGGGCAACACCGGTTCCGGCAGCCACAACGTGACCGTTGATACCGGCCTGCCTTCAGTCAATTTCAACGCTATCAGCGATGACAACGTCCTGAACGCGGTGGAGAAAGGTCAGGATCTGAACGTCAGCGGCACCAGCGCCAACCTGGCGGAAGGTACCGTGGTGACCGTGACCCTGAACGGTAAAAACTACACGGCCACCACGGCAGCGGACGGCACCTGGAGCCTGACGGTTCCGGCCGCCGATCTGGCGGGGCTGGGTCAGGCGAACTACACCCTGAATGCGACCGCCACCAACGGCGTGGGCAACAGCGTGAGCAACAGTGCGAACCTGCTGGTCGACACTGCGCTGCCGACCGTCACCATCAACACCGTGGCGGGCGATAACGTCATTAACGCAGCGGAAGTGGCGGCAGGCCAGACGATCAGCGGTACCGTGGCGAATGCCGAAGCGGGTAATACCGTAACCGTGACGATTGGCGGCAACAGCTACACCGCGACGGTGCAGAGCGATCTGAGCTGGTCCGTGAACGTGCCGTCCGACGTCCTGACCGCGCTGGGCAACGGCAGCCTGAGCGTCACCGCGACCGTTACCAACGGCCACGGCAATACCGGCTCTGGCGCACGCGACATCACTATCGACGCCAACCTGCCGGGCCTGCGTGTGGACACCGTGGGGGGCGATGATGTGATCAACACCATCGAGCACAACCAGAACCTGATTATCACCGGCTCCAGCGACGGGCTTACCCCTGGCACCGCGCTGACTGTGACCGTCAACGGGAAAGACTATTCCGCAACGGTGCTGGCGGACGGCACCTGGAGCGCGGCGGTCCCGGCGGCGGATGTGAGCACGTGGCCGGAAGGCACCGTGAAGATCAGCGTCACCGGCGACAGTACGGCGGGTAACCCGATTACCATCAGCCATGATGTCACCGTGGATCTGGCAACGGTGGCCATCAGCATCAACGCCATTGCCACCGACGACGTGATTAACGCGGCGGAGAAGGGCGCGGATCTGGTGCTGTCTGGCGCCACCACCAACGTAGAAGCCGGGCAGACCGTCACCCTGAGCATGGGCGGTAAAATCTATACCGCGCAGGTCGATGCCGACGGCAACTGGACCGCAACCGTGCCAGCGGCGGATCTGGCGGGCCTGAAGGATGGCGACGCCAGCGTGCAGGTGAGCGTCACCAACGTCAACGGCAACAGCGCCTCGGCGGGCCGTGAGTACAGCGTGGATGCCACCGCGCCGTCCGTGACCATCAACACCCTGGCGACGGACGACATCCTCAACGCCACGGAAGCACAGACTGACCTGACCGTCTCCGGTACCAGCACCGCAGAAGCGGGCCAGACGGTGACCGTGAGCCTGAACGGCAAGGACTACACCGCAACGGTCAGTTCAGACGGTCACTGGACGCTGAACATCCCGGCAGCGGATCTGGCGGCGCTCAGCGATGGCAGCGTGACCGTCACCGCATCGGTCAGCGACAAGGCGGGTAACCCGGCGTCGGTTGATCATAATCTGACGGTGGACATGACCGTTCCGGTGGTGACCATCAATACCATTGCCGGTGACGACGTGATTAACGTGGCCGAGCACGCGCAGGCGCAGATCGTCAGTGGCTCCGCCACCGGTGCGGCACCGGGTGATAAGGTCACCGTCACCATTGGCGGCCAGAGCTACACCACCGTGCTCGACGCGGCGGGCAACTGGAGCGTGGGCGTACCCGCCAACGTTATTTCTGGCCTCAGCGACGGCACAGTGACCGTCACGGCGTCCGTCACTGACGCGGCGGGCAATACCGGTTCCGGCACCCATAGCGTGACTGTGGACACCGGTCTGCCTTCAGTCAATTTCAACGCTATCAGCGATGACAACGTCCTGAACGCGGTGGAGAAAGGCCAGGATCTGAGCATCAGCGGCACCAGCGCCAACCTGGCGGAAGGTACCGTGGTGACCGTGACCCTTAACGGTAAAACCTACGCGGCCACGACGGCGGCGGACGGCACCTGGAGCCTGACGGTTCCGGCCGCCGATCTGGCGGGGCTGGGTCAGGCGAACTACACCCTGAATGCGACCGCCACCAACGGCGTGGGCAACAGCGTGAGCAACAGTGCGAACCTGCTGGTCGACACTGCGCTGCCGACCGTCACCATCAACACCGTGGCGGGCGACAACGTCATCAACGCGGCGGAAGTGGCGGCAGGCCAGACCATCAGCGGTATCGTGGCGAACGCCGAAGCGGGCAATACCGTAACGGTTTCCATCGGGGGCAATAATTACACCGCGACGGTGCAAAGCGATCTGAGCTGGTCTGTTAACGTCCCATCCGACGTCCTGACCGCGCTCGGCAACGGCGACCTGACGGTATCAGCGACCGTTACCAACGGCCACGGCAACACCGGTGCGGGCGAACGCGATATCACCATCGACGCCAACCTGCCGGGTCTGCGTGTGGACACCGTGGCGGGCGACGATGTCATCAACAGCATCGAGCATGGCCAGAACCTGATCGTCTCCGGCTCCAGCGACGGGCTGGCGGCGGGCACAACGCTCACCGTGACCCTGAATGGCAAAACCTATGCGGCTTCGGTGCTGGCCGACGGCACCTGGAGTGCGGCGATCCCGGCGGCAGACGTCGGGGCCCTGGCGGCCGGTACGGTCACCGTGACCGTGGCAGGCCAGAGTACCGCGGGTAACCCGGTCTCCATTAACCACGATGTGAACGTGGATCTGACAGCGGTTGCCATCAGCATCAACGCCATTGCCACCGACGACGTGATTAACGCGGCCGAGAAAGGTGCGGATCTGGTGCTCTCCGGTAGCACCAGCAACGTGGAAGAAAACCAGACCGTTACCATCACCTTTGGCGGCAAGTCTTACACCGCCACCGTCGATGCCGACGGCAACTGGACCGCCACCGTGCCGTCCGCGGATCTCGCGGGCCTGAAAGACGGCGATGCCAGCGTGCAGGTGAGCGTCACCAACGCGCACGGCAACAGCGCGTCCGCAGGGCGTGAGTACAGCGTGGATGCCACCGCGCCAGGCGTCACCATTGATACGGTTGCAGGCGATAACGTCATCAATGGTAGCGAAGCATCCTCTGGCGTGACGGTCTCCGGCACGACCACGGCGGAAGCCGGGCAGACGGTCACCGTGACGCTGGGTGGCAACAGCTATACCGCCCAGGTACAACCGGGCGGCACCTGGAGCGTCAACGTGCCATCCGCGGATCTGTCCGCACTGGCTGATAATGGCTATACGGTGCAGGTGAGCGTCAGCGATACGGCGGGTAACCCGGGCAGCGCGAGTAAAGCGATTACGCTGGATACCACGCCGCCGACCGTCAGCTTTAACGTCGTGGCGGGCGATGACGTGATCAACAGCGTTGAACATGCGCAGGCGCAGATCGTCAGCGGCACCGCAACCGGCGCGAATGTCGGCGATAAGGTGGTTATCACCATCGGTTCGAACCAGTACACCACCACCGTCGATGCCAGCGGTAACTGGAGCGTGGGCGTTCCGGCCAGCGTGATTTCCGCACTGACCGACGGCACCGTGACCCTCAGCGCAACCATTACCGACAGCGCGGGCAACAGTAGCACCCAGACCCACGACGTGGTGGTGAACACCGCCTCCGTGGCGCTGACGGTGAACACCGTTAGCGATGACGATGTCATCAACGCGGCGGAAGCCGGTTCGTCACTGGTGATTAACGGCTCCAGCGCCCAGTTCGCCAGCGGCACGCAGGTTACCGTGACGCTGAACGGCAAGAGCTATACGGCCAGCATCCAGAGCGACGGCAGCTGGAGCACCACTGTACCGGCGGCCGACGTGGGGGCACTGGCGGATGGCGCGCGCTATCAGGTTTCTGTTTCGGCGCAGGACAGCGCGGGCAACAGCGCGTCGGCAACGCACAGCATCAGCGTGGACACCACTGCGCCGGTGGTGAGCATTGCCACGCTGTCGGGCGACGACGTGCTGAACGCAGCGGAAGCGCAGCAGCCGCTGACCGTCCACGGCTCCTCCAGCGCGGAAGCGGGCCAGAGCGTCACCGTCACGCTGGGCGGCAAAACCTACACGGCCACGGTGGCCAACGACGGTACCTGGACGCTGGATGTTCCGGCCGCTGACCTGGCTGCACTCAACCAGGGCGCGCTGACGGTGACCGCGTCGGTCAATGATAAAGCGGGTAACAGCGGCCAGACCACGCACACCTTAACGGTGGACACCGTCGCGCCAACGGTAACTATCAGCACCGTTGCGGATGACGATATCGTCAACAACGCCGAGCAGCTGGCGGGGCAGACCATCCGTGGCACCACCACGGCGGAACAGGGCCAGATGGTGACGGTCTCCTTCAACGGTCACAGCTATCAGGCGACCGTCGCGGCAGACGGTTCGTGGTCGGTCTTCGTGCCGGGTCGTGATTTCCTCGGCCTGAGCGACGGGGATTACACCATCACCGCCACGGTAAGCGATAAGGCGGGCAACCCGGGCAGCGCCACGCATGATGTCACTCTGAACGGCGATGTCCCAACCATCACCATTAACACCTTTGCGCAGGACGATATCGTCAACGCCGCCGAGCACGGCACGCCGCTGACTGTCAGCGGCACCACCGACGCCCCGGCGGGCCAGACGGTGACCATTACGCTGAACGGTAAAACCTATACGGCGACTGTGCAGAATGACGGCAGCTGGCGCTATACGGTCGGCAGCGCAGACGTGAGCGCGCTGGCGGACGGTGGTTCGTACGTGATTAACGCGCAGGTCAGCAATACCATAGGCAACAGCGCCAGCGATAACCACACCGTGACCGTCGATCTGACCGCGCCGTCGATGGGAATTTCGATTGATTCCCTGCAAAACGACACCGGTTTGAGCGCGACTGATTTCATCACCAACGACAGCCACGTTGTGGTCAACGGCTCCCTGACCGCGCAGCTCGGCAACAACGAGAAGGCGCAGATCAGCCTGGACGGTGGGGCCACGTGGAGTGATCTGAGCGTGACCGGCACAACCTGGCGCTATACCGACGGCCGCACCCTGACCGACGGTACGTACCAGTACCAGGTACGTGTTGTCGATAACGCGGGCAACGTGGGGGCAACGGATAGCCAGGACGTGGTGATTGATCTGACCGCGCCTGCGGCCACGACGATCACGGTTGATTCCATCACCCAGGATACTGGTCTGTCCGGCAGCGACTTTATCACCAGCGACACGCAGATCAGCCTGAAAGGGACGCTGGGCGCGGCGCTGGGCAGCGGTGACCATGCACAGATTAGCCTCGACGGCGGCCTGACCTGGACCGACGTCAGCGTCAGCGGTTTGAGCTGGACCTATGTGGATGGCCGTACGCTGGTAGACGGGGATTACAACTACCAGCTGCGCGTCATTGACGATGCGGGGAACATCAGTGCCACCGCCAGCCAGGTGGTGACCATTGATACGGTTGCACCTGACGCCAGCAAAACGATCGCCATCGACAGCATCAGTGACGATACCGGTCTGAGCAGCAGCGACTTTATCACTAACGATACGTCCCTGACGCTGCACGGCTCGCTCGGCGCAACGCTGGCCGACGGGGAATACGCGCAGATCAGCATCGACGGCGGCGTGACCTGGCAGAACGTCATCGTGACCGGCAACAGCTGGTACTACGTGGACGGTCGCACGCTGGGTAACGCCACCTATGACTACTATGTTCGCGTGGTCGATGCCGCCGGTAACGTAGGCGCCAGCGCCCATCAGCAGGTCACCGTCGACACGGTGGCCCCGGATGCGGCAATTACGGTGAGCGTGGATAACATCACCGTCGATACCGGCTTCGACAACAACGACTTCCTGACCAGTTCGACCTCGTACACCCTGCACGGCACGCTCGGTGCGGAGCTGGGGGCGGGTGAGTACGTTCAGGTGAGCATGGATGGCGGCACTACCTGGGTCTACGCCACCGTGAGCGGCACGCAGTGGAGCTATAACGATACGCGTACCCTGACCGACGGTAGCTACAACTACCAGGTGCGGGTTGTTGACCAGGCGGGTAACGTCGGAGCAACCACCTCGCAGGCGGTGACGGTGGATACCCAGGCGCCGCAGTACGGCGTCACCATCGACAGCATCAGCGAGGATACCGGGCAGTCCGGCAGTGATTTCATCACCATGGACACCACGCTGACCATCAACGGTTCGCTGGGCAGCGCGCTGGCGAGCGACGAGCGGGTGCAGATCAGCCTCGACGGCGGCAATACGTGGATTGACACCACGGTGACGAACCAGCGCTGGAGCTACACCGATACCCGCGATCTGCCTGACGGGGATTACACCTACCAGGTACGAATTATCGACCAGGCAGGCAACGTTGGCTCCACCGCGTCGCAGGTGGTGACGGTGGATACTACGCCGCCAACCACCGTGGGTAGCGTGGTGAGCTACACCGACGGTGAAGGCGAGCGTCAGGGCACTTACGGCGCGTCGGTGGCGACGGATGATACCTCGCCGCTGATCAACGGTACGCTGAACCGCGCCCCGGACGACGGCGAAATCGTGCAGCTCTATCGCGACGGCATTCTGCTCGGTCAGGTGACCATGAACGGCAGCGCGAGCTGGTCCTTCCAGGACAACGGCCTGAGCGATGGCAACCACACCTACATTGTGCGCGTCACCGATAAAGCCGGTAACTACACGGAATCGGACGGGTTTGTGCTGAACGTCGATACCCGTGTGCCGACCACCACGGCGGCAATTACCGCCCAGACCACCTCCGATACCACGCCGATTGTCAGCGGTACGGTCTCCGCAGACCTGGTGAACGGGGAATATCTGGTGGTGATTGTGAACGGTAAAACCTACACCTCCCAGACGGGCGGTGCGGTCGTCGTCGACCCGGATCATAACACCTGGTATCTGCAGATCCCGGACAGCGATGCGCTGGGCGTGGCGAGCTATAGCGTCACAGCACAGGTGAAGAGCAGCGCGGGCAACGGTAACACCACCGGTATTGCCAATGGCAGCCTGGTGATTGATACCACCACCGTGAATACCGACTGGGCGACCACGGCGGGGAACAGCAACAACTCCACCATGACCGTCGGCACGAACAGCAGTGGCCTGTGGAATATCATTGCTAACGGCCAGTCTTACTCCAGCAGCGATAGCTCGACCTATGCTGGCAATACGCTGACCAACACCCGCGGCTATTACGTGGTGAGCCAGACCGCCGCTGACTTCGACCGTAACGGCACGCAGGATATCTTCGCGACGGAAAATACCTACGCGGGCTCTACGCAGGTGATGTGGACCTACGATGGCAGCACCTATAACGCCAGCCAGCTGGCGATGGGCACCACCATCTGGTACGGCGGCGTGATTGCGTACGACAAAACCGGGGATGGCTATCTGGATCTGGCGTATGGCGATGCCGGTATGGACTCATTGACCTATCTGGTGAACAACAACGGCGTCCTGTCGCCAGATGGCACCGGCGGTGAAGGCGGGTTCTACGGTCAGTTTGACTCCGGGCGTGAAATCTCGGGCGTTGACCTGAATAACGACGGTACGGTGGATATTGTTCAGCACACCAACCGCAGCGGCGCGTACTCGTTAACCGTGATCAACAACAACGGCAACGGCACGCTCTCCATTGGCCAGAACCTGACCAACGTATTTGTGGTGAACGGGGCAAATACCACCACGGCGGCGTCCATGACGTGGGCGGACTTCAACGGCGATGGCTACATGGATCTGTACCTGGGCAGCAGCTACAACAACACCGGTGGGGTGATTTACTACAACAATGGCGCAGGACAGCTGTCCACGACCAAGAGCGCGGTTGAAGCCTCTAACGCCACGGCGGGGTACCTGTCGGTGGCGGTGGACTGGAACGGTGACGGGCAGATGGACATCATCAAGCTCAGCACCTACGGCGGCTCGCAGACGGCGACTCTGTTCACCAACAACGGCTACGGCTCAAGCTGGACATCAGGCCAGCTGGCGTCCGGTATTGCTTACGCGACCGGCGTGGCCGCGGTGGATTACAACTGGGACGGCGCGCAGGATCTGCTGGTGTCGCAGCAGAATGGCAAGGTGGTGCTGGTACAAAACAGCAAAACCATTGCCGACGGCACCGCGATGCACCTGCACATTGTCGACAGCGAGGGCATCAACGCCTACTACGGCAACACGGTCAACCTGTACAACGCCGCGGGCGTACTGGTGGCGTCGCAGATCATCAATGCCCAGTCCGGTATCGGCTCGAACGATACCTCTGCCCTGGTGAGTTTCTACGGACTGGATCCGAACGAGACCTACTCGGCAGAGATCGTCAAGATCACCAACGGCGTGTCGGATAACGTCACCTGGAACGGTCTGGAAGCGGGTAACGGCAAAGAGGGCTATGTCCTGACGGCCGAAGCGGCGACCGGCGGCCACAGCGGGACGATCACCGGGACCGGGTATAACGACACCTTTATCGCAGAGGACGGCACCTATACCTATAACGGCTCCGGCGGCTGGAATACCCATTCCGACTACGACACCTGGAGCAATACCGGTGGGATGGATGTGGTGGATTATCGTAACGCGACGTCCGGCATTACCGTCGATTTACGCCTCTCCACGGCGCAGGACACCGGGTTTGGCACCACACGGTTGTTGAACATTGAAGGGATCAACGGCTCGGACTTCGACGACGTCATTACCGGCAACAGCGGTGATAACCAGTTCGAAGGCCGCGGCGGGAACGACACCTTCAACATCGGCAGCGGCGGTCACGATACGTTGCTCTACAAGCTGATCAACGCAACGGATGCGACGGGCGGTAACGGTCACGACGTGGTGAACGGCTTTACGGTCGGCACCTGGGAAGGGACGGCGGACACGGATCGTATTGACCTGCGCGACCTGCTCTCCGGCAGCGGCTATACCGGCACCGGCTCGGCGAGCTACGTGAACGGCGTGGCCACGCTGGACAGCAGCGCGGGCAATATCAGCGATTACATCCGCGTGGTGCAGAACGGCAGCAACACCGAGATCCAGGTGGACCTCGATGGGACGGGCGGCCAGTTCTCGCCAACCGCCCTGGTGACGCTGAACGGCGTGCAGACGGATCTGGCGACGCTGCTGGCGAACCATCAGCTGTTAATTGCGTAAAAACAACGCCGCGGGGAGCGATCCTCGCGGCTTTTTGCGTTTCTTTACATGAATAGCCATAACCCTATATTTCACAAGATTATTTTGCGGGCTCGTTTAGAAAGTGTTCGATTCTTAACCATCCCGTGAAGGTATCATTTCAGTGCGAAATTATCGCCCTGAACAGGACGTAGCATTATGAAGACACATCCACAGTACGAACCCTGGCTGCAGGGCATGCTCACCATCGCGAAGCACTATCGGCTGGACTTTTCGGCGGAGCACGTTCGGGTCACGATTAACCATGAAAGTCAGTCTCCGCGCCAGCTGGTGCTGGAGGAGATGGCGCGCCAGCTTGGGCTCGGGATGCGTGTGGTGGCGGCTGAAGCGGTATCCCTCGACCCGTGGCGTCTGCCGCTGCTGGCGGAGTTCACCGGTGGCCAAATCGCGGTCATTAACCGCATGGACAACGATGGCAACGTCAGCCTGCAATTCAGCGGCGACGGCGGGCTGGAGACAACGCTGACACGGGAAGCGCTCGGTTCGCGGTTGAAAACGCTGCTGGTGTTGCGCCCGCTGGGATCCACACCGGATGCCCGCGTGGATGACTACATCAAACCGTATGAGAAAAACTGGTTCTGGCAGCTGGCGCTGAAAGACTGGCGGCGCTACAGCGATATCATGCTGGTGGCGCTGGTCGCCAACGTGCTGGCGCTTTCTGGCATGATCTTTTCCATGCAGGTCTATGACAGAGTGGTCCCGTCGCAGTCTGAAGCCACCCTGTGGGTACTGTTTGGCGGCGTGATGATCGCCATTGTGTTCGAGTTCATTATGCGCATGCTGCGCGTACATATTTCGGATGTGGTGGGAAAACGCGCTGACCTGCGGATCTCCGAGCGGGTGTTTGCCCACGCGCTGCGGATCAAAAACGGGGCCCGCTCCAAATCGACCGGCTCGTTTATCGCCCAGATCCGCGAGCTGGAGTCGGTGCGCGAGCTGATTACCTCCACCACCATCGCGGCGATTTCCGATCTGCCGTTCTTCCTGCTGTTTGTCTTCATTCTGTGGATGATTGGCGGTCCGCTGGTGCTGGTGGTTCTGCTCGCCGTACCGCTGCTGCTGATCCCCGGCCTGCTGGTGCAGCGCCCGCTGGGAAAACTTTCCAGCGAAGGGATGCGTGAATCCGCCATTCGTAACGCCACCCTGGTGGAGGCGGTGCAGGGCATTGAGGACATCAAGCTGATGCGCGCCGAACAGCGTTTTCAGAATCAGTGGAACAACACCAACGATGTGGCGGCCAGCGTCGGGATGAAACAGCGCTGGCTGACAGGGCTGCTCCTGACCTGGACCCAGGAGGTGCAGTCGATTGTCTACGCGGTGGTATTGCTGGTGGGGTGTTATCTGGTCATCAGCGGCGACATGACCACCGGTGCGCTGGTAGGCACCTCGATTCTGGCCTCGCGCACCATCGCGCCGCTGTCCCAGATTTCGGGCGTGCTGTCCCGCTGGCAGTCGGCGAAGGTGGCGAGAAAGGGCCTGGACGACCTGATGCAGCGCCCGATTGACGATCCTCAGCAAGGCAAAAAGGTCCATAAAGCCCATCTGCGCGGGGACTATGCGCTTGAGGACGTGGGGTTCTGGTACGACGAAGAGGAAAAACTGACCGTGCTGAACATCAGCAAATTGCAGATCCGCGCCGGCGAACGGGTGGCGGTGCTGGGGCGCAACGGCTCCGGTAAAAGCACCTTGCTGCAGCTTCTGGCCGGGATGCAGGAACCGCAGCAGGGGAGCATTCTGCTGGACGATATCGCCTTAAACCATCTCGACACCGCCGACGTGCGCCGGGATATGCAGTTGCTCAGCCAGCAGGCGCGGCTGTTCTTTGGTTCCGTGCGCGACAATATTGTGATGGGCAATCCGCTTGCCACCGACGAGGAGATTCATCAGGCACTGGTCAACAGCGGTGCGCTGGAGTTTGTCCGCAAGCAGAAAATGGGGTTGAACTACATCATCAATGAAGGGGGGGCCGGGTTATCCGGTGGTCAGCGGCAGGCGTTGCTGCTGGCGCGCGCCCTGATTACGTCGCCCAACATTCTCCTGCTGGACGAGCCTACCGCCTGGCTGGATGAGATGAGCGAAAAACAGTTTATACAGCACTTACAGCAATGGCTGGGCAAGCGCCGGACGCTGGTGGTGGCAACACACCGGCTGCCGATTCTGGATCTGGTTGACCGTATCATCGTGCTGGAAAACGGGAAAGTGGTCATGGACGGTCCGCGCGACGCGATCCTGCGTCAGCATGGGATGGCACCGCAAAAGGCGCCTCTGCGTACCGCGACCCTGAAACCGGCCGCAGTGGTCAGGGAGGGAATGGCATGAATGATGTATCCCGCTACAACAGCCGCCTGAAAGAGCCGCGTCTGCCGCGCTCCACGTGGGTGGCATGGTCCCTGTTCGCACTGCTTGCGGTATTTATCGCCTGGGCGAGCCTGTTCCAGCTCGATGAAGTCACCACCGGCAACGGCAAAGTGATACCGTCTTCCCACGAGCAGGTCATCCAGTCGCTGGAAGGGGGCATTATCCATAGCCTGCTGGTGCGCGAAGGTGACATCGTCGAACGTAGGCAGCAGTTGGCTCAGCTTGACCGGACCAAAACAGAGTCCAGCGTGCTGGAGAGTGAGTCTCGTCTGAACGCCGCGCTGGCAACGGCTGCCCGCCTGAAGGCGGAAGTCAACGACACGGAACTCGCGTTTCCGCAAGAGCTGGATGACGACGTTGAGCTGGTCAAACAGGAAACGGCGCTCTACCAGTCCCGCCGGGAAAGTCTTGAAAAAGGGCTGGCGGGTTTACGTCAGGGGGCTGAACTTGTTCAGCGTGAGCTGTCGTTAACCCGTCCGCTGGTCACCCAGGGGGCGGCGAGCAAGGTGGAGGTGCTACGTCTTGAGCGGCAAAAAAATGAGCTTGAGAACAAAATCACCGAAATGAAAAACCAGTATTACGTGCGCGCCCGTGAAGAGCTGGCGAAAGCGAATGCGGAGATCGAAGCCCAGCGCTCGGTGATGAAAGGGCGTGAGGATTCGCTGACCCGGCTGACCTTCAATGCCCCGGTTCGTGGGATTGTGAAGGATATCGACGTCACGACCGTCGGCGGCGTCATCCCACCGAATGGTAAACTGATGAGTCTGGTGCCTCTTGACGATCAGATGGTAGTTGAAGCCAAAATTTCGCCGCGTGATGTGGCGTTTATCCATCCTGGACAAAAAGCGCTGGTAAAAATTACCGCCTATGACTACTCGATTTACGGCGGGCTGGCAGGTGAGGTGACCATGATTTCACCGGATACCCTTCAGGATGAGGTCAAGAGAGACGTTTACTACTATCGCGTCTATATCCGTACCGACAGTAACCATCTGACCAATAAGCAGGGCAAAGATTTCCCTGTATTTCCGGGGATGATTGCGACGGTCGATATTAAAACGGGCAGTAAATCGATCCTCGATTATCTGTTGAAACCGCTGAACAAGGCAAAAGAAGCGTTGCGGGAACGTTAATGAAAAGGGCGTTCGGGAAACCGAACGCCCAGTGGTTATACCGTGGATGTCACGTTGCCATTCGGGCGCCGCTCTTTGGGAACAACGTTAATGTAGTGCGTGACGTAGGCAAAATATAGCCCGGCATAATTTTCAACGAGTTGAATAAATGCAGGGTAAATGGTCATACGGCCATCGCCTCTGTCTTTAAGATATCCTGCTTCCTGTGCGGCTTTAATAATACGGGCAACATGGATCCGGGAGACAAAAAATTCTTTTGCCAGCGTGCCAGGTGAATAATCGATTATCGCGCCATGGGCAGTTTGATTTTTAACAGCCTGTAAGTAAATATAAAGCATAATCATTCGACCGCCATCCTTATCAATAAACAATCCCACCTCAGGCAAAACAGCCCTGAACGTTAAACCACGAAACAGATACTCTGCCGCCCGCCGGAAAAAATTATTTCGTAACACATCATTATCTAACAGGTTAATGTTGATATTAAATGTCGGGTAAAGAATGCTGACGGGGATAAATGCGCCAGTCATGTAACGCTTGAGTTCATCCAGTCCTTTTTGCGTGGGGGCGATGCGTGTCTTGCGGCGATCTTCCGTACAGCGCCAGGTCTTAATACGCCCGGTGGTTCTCAGTAGGGTAATGATGGCGATGACGCTGTTTGGGCTGGCGATTTTGTATCGCGAACATAATTCCTTTATCTCTGATACGGATTCAGCCTGATTACCGAAAATAAAACAACACATGGAAAGGATGATATTGAACCGTGATTCCTGAAGCATGGTTTTGTAGAACAAGGGTTGTTTTTTATAGATGCTGTCATTAATTTTGTAGTGTTCTGTTATTGCCTCGCTAAACCGCGGGTTGTTCTTAATGACGTCCCTTCGATGTAGCAAGGCCCTGGATGAGATATGATTATCCATAGCGTTTTTTCTCTTTTTTGAGCAAGCCGATGTAATGAAGTATCCAGACTTCTTTTTCGGAATTTTCATTATACCCTGCGAGGAAAATATTTTCCGTCGTTATTTGCAAAGATTGTTATATTTGCTTTGCATATGGATGTGGACGGTGATTAACGCAAAGATGTTGCAGGGGGAAAGGTTGATAACAGTGTATTAACGTTCAGCGGTAAGATAAAATTAACCTGTTACGCAGGTTATATTCAGGCTTGTGACTTTTTCGAACGTGTTTAGTGTCGATTTGCTGGTCGTTATTGACCAGGGTAACGGTGTTTTTGTACCCAGGAGCGCATTATGATTCAAAACCAATCTCACAAGAATACTGATTGTCATGCACAGGTATTTGTAATTTCAGCCTGCAGTTTTACGTTCCAGGGGTATCAGCTGTTACTTGAACAGCAGGGGATATCTGCGTCACATATACGTTTTGATGGCGACACCGCCAACCGGGAAGATGTCTATAATATTATCAGAAATCATGAAGCTACCATTTCGGTCTTTCCCGGTAAAGCGATCGTGGATCTTCTGGAGAGCCTGAAACGGCTTGCCGATATTCTCAATACGCTTCCCGTCATCCGTCAGGTCACCCTGTATGGCGATATTCCTGACAGCTGGCTGTACGGAACCCTGCGTAGCCTCTTGAATAATAATCACAAACTTTCTCAGATACGCATCGCCACTCTGACTGCTATTGGTGATCATCACCAGAACGCTACCGGCGCGCACAAGGAGCGTTCTCGCTTATTACGGAATAGTCATCTGGATGGCAGTGATAAAGGGCATCAAAAAGGACTGACACAAAGAGAATTAGATGTTTTATTAAACTTCTACCGGGGAATGTCCGTTAATCAGCAGTGCGAAAAGCTCGGGCTGACGAATAAAACGGTCTATACCCACCGTAAGGAAGGTTTAAGAAAACTGCAATTAATTCACCTGTGGCTTAACGATCCTAAAGGCTATTCTTCTGAAGGAGCGGTAGGCAGACAGACTGAAAGAGCGCCACTGTCCAGTACCGAGGTGGATGTTTTTAACGCGCTGCTTAAACGAGAAATATTCCCTGCCTATCAAATCATTACAGACAAATATAAAAAAGGTGTGGGTTTTGAAATTTTGTTACGCTGGAATAAAAACGGTAAAATCCTCAAGCCAGCCCATTTTTTGGCTGAGGTGAAAAATCGTGAATTATGGCTAAACATCACTGCGCTGGTGCTTCATGCTGCTATTTCTGGCATCAACAAATATAACGGGAAATACTATTTTTCGATCAATATTCCGCCACAACTTGCGGCCGGGAACGCCTTACCCGACATGGCCAAAAAGGCCATAAAGATGCTACTTAACCCCCAGTGGGCCGGGAACCTGGTCTTTGAATTCGCTGAAGATATTGATGTCACAAAGGATAAAACCATCCCGGAAACCATGCGTCGCCTGCGCAGTACGGGCTGTAGGTTGTTTTTAGATGATTGCTTCTCCAGCCATCAGACTATGTTCCCGATAAGACAGGTTCATTTTGATGGCTTAAAACTTGACCGGGATATTGTCGGGCAGTTTGTTGCTAATGACAATGATTATAATCTTATTAAAGCGATTCAGATTTACAGTGACATGACCGGCAGCGAATGTATTGCAGAGGGAGTTGATAGTGCGGAAAAATTTGAAAAGCTGGTGGCGTTAGGTGTGAAAAGTTTCCAGGGATATTATCTTTCTCGTGCTGTAAAAGAAGAGGAGTTAGATCGTATGGTACGGATGTTTAGTTAGTGAAAAATAAGGCCCCGTGGGGCCTGAAATTATTTACGGCCGAGTAACAGGCCAAGAACAATACCCACTGCCCCAGCCGCAATCAGGCCGGTAAGCGGGTTATTTCTGACCGCTTCAGTGACATCAGAAACGGCATCACTGGCCTGCGCAGCATATTTACGTGCTGCACCTTTCACCTGATGTTTGGGGGAGTCAACGAATTCACCAAACTGCTGCTGTGCAGAGCCTGTCAGTTCGTCGAGTTTATTTTTCGCTTTATCACCAGCGTACTGTGCATTTTTATCAGCGTCGAAATCAGACATTGTTACCTCCTTTTGTGGATAACTTAAAGGATAGCCGCTATTTGGCCATCTGAGAGGCACAATGCTGATTCAGGCGCGTTTTCGGATATGTCTCCCCTGGAATGCTGTCTTACTCGTCGGATTCCTCTTTGCCGTAAAACAGTTTGCCGATTTTGATGAGAGGGCGTCCCTGAGACTTGCGGTGTAGGTTGCTGTCCCGCAGTGAATACACGCACCCGCAGTACTCCTGCTGATAGAACTGTTCGCGCTTGCTGATCTCAATCATGCGCGATGAGCCGCCTTGTTTGCGCCAGTTATAATCCCAGTAGACCATGCCCGGATAGTGGGCTGCTGCACGATGACCGCAATCATTGATCTGCTGCATATTCTTCCAGCGCGAGATGCCAAGGGAGCTGCTGATCACGCTGAAACCATTTTCCGCCGCGTATAACGCCGTGCGTTCGAAACGCATGTCGAAGCACATGGTGCAGCGGATCCCACGCTCAGGCTCCCATTCCATCCCTTTTGCGCGTTCAAACCAGTTATCCGTATCGTAATCCGCATCGACAAAGGGCACGCCGTGTTTTTCAGCAAAACGAATATTCTCTTCCTTACGGATGAGGTACTCCTTTTGCGGGTGGATATTGGGGTTATAGAAGAAGATGGTGTAATCAATGCCCGAGGCCTGAATGGCCTCCATCACTTCGCCGGAGCAGGGCGCACAGCAGGAGTGCAGCAGCAGTTTATCAGCGCCGTCTGGCAGGGTAAGTTGAGGACGAATGAAAGGGGCTGTGCTCATGGTATTCAACAATATGTTAATGAAATTTATGGAATTGTAGCATACATCCCGCACAGCCGGGATCTATGCTGAGCGCGACGCGTTTATCCGGCGAATGTCCGCAGCGCTTCTCCATCCAGGCGATAGCGCACCCACTCGGACTGCGGCAGGGCGCCAATGCTCAGGTAGAAGTCGATTGCCGGCTGGTTCCAGTCCAGTACGCTCCATTCCAGACGACCACACTGACGTTTTACAGCGAGTTGCGCGATGTGTTTCAGCAAGGCTCTTCCCGCGCCTTTACCGCGATAATCCGGGGATACATACAGGTCTTCCATATAGATACCGTTGCGGCCAAGCCAGGTTGAATAGCTGGTGAAGAACACGGCATAGCCAGCGATCTTACCTTCAAACTCTGCGATCAGCGCTTCGGTTTTACTGTCTGCGGCAAAGAGGGTTTCGCGGATCTCGTCCGGCGTGGTGATCACTTCTTCCGGCGCTTTTTCATAGACCGCCAGCTCATAAATCATGGCGTAAATGGCCGCCGCATCCTCGGGGCGGGCCTGACGAATAGTAATGCTCATGGTTGTTCCTGCATGTTTTGCGATTGATGGCGCTAAGCATACGGAGTATTGTCCGAAGAATTAAGTGCAATGAAATCAACAAACGATGAATATTATGCATCCGGCTCTGAGACGTCTTGATTTAAACCTGCTGCCCGTTTTCGACGCCATTTACCGTCACCGTTCGGTTCGCCTGGCAGCCGATGAGTTAGCGATGAGCACATCGGCACTGAGCCATGCACTGTCACGTTTGCGAACGACGCTGAACGATCCGCTATTTTTTCGCGAAGGGCATCGCATATCACCCAGCGTCTATGCCACACAGCTCGCGCCGTCCATTGCTTCTGCTTTGTCGTTCCTTAATCATGAGCTTACCCCGCAGCCGGAGTTTGACGCGGCCAAAAGTAGCGAGAGCCTGCACATTGCGATTACGGATTTTACCGCGCTTTGTATATTCCCGGCCCTGATGCACACATTGCAGGATGCCGCGCCGGGTTTGCGTTTTGAGCTGCGCTATCTGCCACACAGCCCCGCGCTGACGGAGCTGCTGGCGGGCGAAGTGGATCTGGCGCTCGGTTTCAGTACGGCGGAGGAGATCCGCCATCCTGAACTGGAGGAGATAAGCTGGTTTGAAGATGAGTATGTGGTCATCAGCAACACAAGCCGGACGCGTCTGACGCTGGAGGATTATCTCGCGGCCCGCCATCTGGTAGTCACCCCCTGGAATGAGAAGCAGGGCGTGCTGGATTTACGCCTGGAGGAGCTCGGCTATACCCGGCACATTGCGATCAAAACCCCGTCGATGCTCAGCGCACCGTTTATCGTGGCGCAAAGCGATCTGCTGATGGCCATTCCCCGCTATGCGGCCGAAAAGCTGAAGGCGGCAGTGAATATCAACATTTTTACCTTACCGTTCTCTATTCAAAAATTTGACGTGAAAATTTACTCGCATAAACGCAGTGGTCAGCGGGGCGCAACCCGCTGGCTGAAAGAAGAGTTGCAAGCGCTGGCGCAACGGGGTGATAGATGATTAATAAAATATATTATCCGAGATATGACCGTGCGCCTGCCGCAAGTCATCGACAGGCGCACGGATGCCGTAACTGATAGGGTTTCAGTTGGTATCTCAGTATAATAAATGTTAAGCATGCGGTCCCTGTAACAGGGGGCAGCGGATCCAAAAGCTAACTTATTAAATGATTAGCTATCGCGAGGCACGCTTATTATCAAAGGGGTTGTCTCAAATCCGTGCGGGCATTTGCGCGCATTGCAATGCTCAGCGTATGAGCAGTCTTCAGAATCCAGATTTTTATTGAAAGGACAGGCCATTTTGTTTTTTATTTCGTACCACAGGTTCTCATTGTATGGCGAGACGTTATAAAGGGAGATTTGGTTAAACACGCCATTTACAAAAATTCCATTTTTCGTTGTATGTATTCTGTCTCCGGGCAAAAGATAGATGTCACTCTCGTACCAAATTATTAATCTTAATAATTTCAAACCAACAATATGCGAATAAACGATTCCTGTGTTAGGGCAAATGACAGAACTTAATACTCGCCACGACATCATACTCTTCTCCATAAGATATTGTTACCTGGATTTAGGTTTAGCACGTGATCAGACATCGATCAATGTTGTAACTCATTGATATTGATCGTTATTTTTAGTTATATCGCTTTTTATTCATATATAACAATGGCTTGCGTAATATGGTTTCGATAATTATTTAGAATTATTTATCTAATGAGTAAGTGGAGTGGTTTGATTTTGACCGTTTACAGGTTATGAATGCAAAAAAATAAGATTACGTAGAAGCCTTTATTATTAAGGAAAACTTAATCATGCCTGAAATCATTTCATTTCAACCTGTTACCAGGTTTAAGGTTTAGAAGGCTTTTTGAATTATTATCAATGCTGCTTATCTATTCCACCGAATAAGGGGTGCTACTGACGCTTTTTTTTGGCTTAGCCATAAAAAATGGCTGAATTCAAATGTTGAGGCCAGCATTTCAAAGAGAAATCATTCAGAATTACTTATGTATGATAATGCCCTTCCGGGGCCTGATAACCCTATGAAAGCTGTTGTTTACACAATGTTGCTTAAAAAGGTACCATACCCCCCTATAGTATCAGGAGGCCGTATGCCGCACTCACCCGAAGATAAAAAACGTATCCTCACTCGCGTCCGTCGCATTCGGGGCCAGGTTGATGCCCTTGAACGCGCGCTGGAGTCGGGCGACCCCTGTCTGGCTATCCTGCAGCAAATTGCCGCCGTGCGTGGCGCTGCCAATGGCCTGATGGGCGAAATGGTCGAAATTCACCTCAAAGATGAGCTGGTGACGGGGGAAACCACGCCAGATCAGCGAGCCGTGCGCATGGCAGAAGTCGGCCATTTGCTGCGCGCTTATCTAAAATAAACCCACACACCACACAATAAGGGAAGACACTATGAAATCTCGCGCAGCCGTCGCATTTGGCCCAGGCCAGCCGCTCAAAATCGTTGAAATCGACGTTGCACCGCCGAAGAAGGGCGAAGTGCTGATCAAAATTACCCACACTGGCGTATGCCATACCGATGCCTTTACGCTGTCGGGTGACGATCCGGAAGGCGTTTTCCCGGCGGTGCTCGGCCATGAAGGGGGCGGTGTGGTGGTGGAAGTCGGCGAAGGCGTGACCAGCCTGAAGCCGGGCGACCACGTGATCCCGCTGTACACCGCAGAATGCGGCGAGTGTAAGTTCTGTAAATCCGGTAAGACCAACCTCTGCCAGGCGGTTCGCGCCACTCAGGGCAAGGGCCTGATGCCGGACGGTACCACCCGTTTCTCTTATAACGGCGAGCCCGTCTTCCACTACATGGGCACCAGCACCTTCAGCGAATACACCGTTTGCGCGGAGATCTCACTGGCGAAGGTGAATCCGCAGGCGCCGCTGGATAAGGTCTGTCTGCTGGGCTGCGGCGTCACCACCGGGATTGGCGCGGTACACAACACGGCGAAAGTGAAAGAGGGCGACACCGTGGCGGTGTTCGGTCTTGGCGGGATTGGTCTGGCGGTGATTCAGGGTGCAGTTCAGGCGAAGGCCGGTCGCATCATTGCGGTGGATACCAACCCGGAAAAATTCAAACTGGCGGGTGAAATGGGTGCGACGGATTTCGTGAACCCGAAAGATCACGAAAAACCGATTCAGGAGGTCATTGTTGAGATGACTGACGGTGGCGTGGACTTCAGCTTCGAATGTATCGGCAACGTGAACGTGATGCGTTCCGCGCTTGAATGCTGCCACAAAGGCTGGGGCGAGAGCATCATCATCGGCGTGGCCGGTGCGGGTCAGGAGATCAAAACCCGTCCGTTCCAGCTGGTAACCGGGCGCGTATGGCGTGGCTCAGCGTTCGGCGGCGTGAAAGGGCGCACGCAGCTGCCGGGGATGGTGGAAGATGCGATGGCCGGGAAAATCCAGCTCGATCCGTTCATTACCCACCGTTTACCGCTGGAGCAGATCAACGACGCGTTCGATCTCATGCACGAAGGTAAATCCATCCGTACCGTCATTCATTTCGGCGACAAGTAACTCTTCTGCCAGCGGTTTTTGCCGCTGGCGTTTCTTTAATAATCTTCTCTAAAGTGTGACCAGTGCGGCGTTTTTAGCCGTAATCTAAATCTCAGCCGTGCCGATGACTATCTAACAGGCGTGTTTTTACGCATCTTACCTACAAGAGAGTCGACGGTCATGGACAACACTACTTCGATGCCAGCGCAGCGCAAGCTGGGCTTCTTGCATCACATCAGGCTGGTTCCGCTGTTTTCCTCCATTCTCGGTGGCATTATTCTGCTATTTGCCTTGAGCGCAGGTCTGGCGGGTTATTTCCTTTTACAGGCCGACACCGATCAGCAGGATGTCACGTCTGAAATTCAGGTGCGTATGGGGCTATCAAACAGCTCTAATCATTTGCGAACCGCGCGTATCAACATGATCCACGCCGGGGCGGCGAGCCGTATCGCAGAAATGGATGCGATGAAGCAAAACATCGCTGAGGCGGAAAAACGGATCAAGCAGTCTCAGGAAGGGTTTAACGCCTACATCACTCGCCCGGTTCGTACGCCTGAGGATGAAGCGCTGGATGCCGATCTGAAAACACGCTATGACGCCTATATCGCAGGCCTGCAGCCGATGCTTAAGTTTGCTAAAAACGGCATGTTTGAAGCCATCATTAACCATGAAAACGAAAGCGCCCGCCCGCTGGATGACGCATACAACGCCGTGCTGCTGAAGGCGATAAAGATCCGCACCGAGCGCGCGAACGCCCTGACGGTTAAGGCACACAGCCGCACACAGCTGGGCCTGATGTTTATGGTGGGCGCGTTTGCCCTGGCGCTGGTGCTGACGGCCATGACCTTTGTCGTGCTGCGTCGCACGGTGATCACCCCGCTGCAGCGCGCCGCGAAACGCATTGAAAATATCGCCAAAGGCGACCTGACCATGCCGGACGATGTGGCCGGACGCAGCGAAATTGGCCGCCTGACGCGCGACCTGCAAACCATGCAGCACTCGCTGGAGAATACCGTCGGTACCGTGCGTCAGGGGGCGGAAGAGATCTATCGTGGCACCAGCGAAATCTCCGCAGGCAACACCGATCTCTCTTCCCGTACCGAGCAGCAGGCCGCGGCCATTGAGCAGACGGCGGCCAGCATGGAGCAGCTCACCGCAACCGTGAAACAGAACGCCGATAACGCGCACCATGCCAGCAAGCTGGCAGAAGACGCTTCCGGTAAAGCCAGCCGGGGTGGCCAGATGGTCTCCGGGGTGGTGAAAACCATGGGCAATATCTCCACCAGTTCGAAGAAGATTTCCGAAATTACCGCCGTGATTAACAGTATCGCCTTCCAGACCAATATTCTGGCGCTCAACGCGGCGGTAGAAGCGGCGCGTGCGGGTGAGCAAGGGCGCGGGTTTGCCGTGGTGGCAAGCGAAGTTCGCACTCTGGCAAGCCGCAGTGCGAATGCCGCCAAAGAGATCGAAAGTCTGATCAACGAATCCGTTTCGCTGATTGATCAGGGCTCGGGTGAAGTTGTTGCCGCCGGTAACACCATGAATGAAATCGTCGAAGCAGTTAAACGCGTGACGGACATTATGCTGGAGATCGCCGCCGCGTCTGATGAACAGAGCCGTGGCATTGTACAGGTGAGCCAGGCGATTTCTGAGATGGATAAAGTGACCCAGCAGAACGCCTCGCTGGTGGAAGAGGCTTCCGCCGCGGCGGCGTCGCTGGAAGAACAGGGTGCACGTCTGACCGAGGCGGTGGGCGCATTTCGCCTGAGCGGCAAGACTCAGGGGCGTACTGAACAGCAGAGCTCTGCGGCAGTTAAACCTGCTGCACTACGTCCGGCGGTTGTGAATAACGGGGATAACTGGGAGACGTTCTGAGTCGCCACCGGGCATAAAAAAGGGACCTTTCGGTCCCTTTTTTCATCCCTTACTTTTTATCGGGTAACGCATACGCGATAACGTAATCACCGCGATCCGGTGACTGGCGGGCGCCGCCAGCGTTAATGACGATGTACTGTTTACCGGTTTTCGGTGAAACGTAGGTCATAGGCCCGGACTGGCTGCCGACCGGCAGACGGTCTTTCCAGATCTCTTTTCCGGTGGCGGTATCGAACGCGCGCAGGTAGAAATCCTGAGTGCCGGCAAAGAACAGCAGCCCAGACTGGGTGGAGAGTGACGCGCCAAGGGTCGGCATCCCGATCGGGATCGGCATATGCATGCGGATGCCCAGCGGGCCGGTATCTTCCACGGTGCCCACCGGAACCTGCCACACCAGCTTGCCGGATTTCAGGTCAACCGCGGACATCGTGCCAAACGGCGGTTTCTGGCACGGAATACCCAGCGGTGACAGGAAACGCTCGCGCATGGCGCCGAACGGCGTGCCGTCCATAGGCACAATACCCATCTCAATCCCGCTGGCGTCTTTCGCCACGCTGGCGCGCGGTACCATGTAGTTGGCCAGACCCAGACGCATATCGTTGACGAACATCAGGCCGTTGTTCGGATCGACCGAGACGCTGCCCCAGTTCATCCCGCCCAGTGAGCCAGGGAACTGCAGGGAACGATCGAGACCCGGCGGGGTAAAGACGCCCTGATGGCGCATCTCTTTAAACTGAATGCGGCACAGCAGCAGGTCGACAGGCGTCGCGCCCCACATGTCGGATTCGGTCAGGGTCTGGTTGCCAATCATCGGCATCCCAACGGAATACGGCTGCGTCGGGGAGTAGCGTTCGCCCTGCACGTTACCCACCGGGACCGGGCGTTCTTCCACTTTCGCCACCGGTTTGCCGGTTTCGCGGTTGAGCATAAAGATCATGCCCTGTTTACTGGTCTGCACCAGTACCGGCGTGGTTCCGCCTTTACCGTCTGGCAGATCGTACAGCAGCGGTTGAGAAGGCAGATCGAAATCCCACAGATCGTGGTGGGTGGTCTGGAAATGCCAGCGGACCTGGCCGGTGGTGGCGTCAACGGCCACGATGGAAGAGCTGTATTTATCATCCAGCGCGGTACGTTCCCCGGCCCAGAAATCTGGCGTGGCGTTACCGGTTGGCAGATAGATCAGGTTGAGTTTTGCGTCATACGACATCGCAGACCAGACGTTCGGCGTACCGCGCGTGTAGGTCTGGCCTTCCGGCGGCAGGCCAGTCAGGTTCGGATTACCCGGATCCCACGCCCAGGCCAGTTTACCGGTATGAACGTCATAGGCGCGCACCACGCCCGGCGGTTCACCGGTGGAGTAGTTATCCGCCACGCGTCCGCCGACCACCACCACATTTCCTGCCACCAGCGGCGTAGAGGTTTGCTGATAGTAGCCTGGTTTGATTTCACCCATGCCCACGCTCAGATCCACGGTGCCTTTGTCACCAAAGTCCTCGCAGGCTTTACCGTTATCCGCATTAATGGCAATCAGGCGCGCATCGGTGGTGGGCAGGAACAGACGACGCGGGCAGGCGGAAGGCTGTGTATTTGCCTGTGACGTTGTCACGTTTGCGTGATCGTCAAAATAGCCCAGCCCACGGCAGCGCTGCCAGTTCGGGGCCGTGGCTTTGGCGTCATAACGCCATTTCTCTTTACCGGAGTCCACGTCGAGTGCCAGCACTTTGCTGTAGGGCGTACAGACGTAGAGCGTGTCACCGATCTGCAGCGGCGTGTTCTGGTCTTCTGCACCGGAGCCATTGCTCTGCGGGATATCCCCGGTATGGGCGACCCAGGCGACTTTCAGCTCGTTGACGTTCTGCTTGTTGATCTGATCAAGGGCCGCAAAACGATCCCCGTGAGTGGTGTTACCCCAGTGTTCCCAGTTCTTCTGCTGTTCCCCAGCCGCGACCGGTTTCACTGGCACCGGCTCATTCGCTGCCACCAGGGTTTGAGGTTTGAACATCCAGCCGAGGCTAACCAGCATTGCCACGGCGAGCAGCGCCGCCACGCCAAAGGCAGGGCCTTTTTTCACCGGCGTCTCACGGTTTGCCGCACGCAGGTACGGCCAGACGAGGGCACACAGGAACGCCAGAACCGCAAAGGTAAAGAGGCGTGAGAAGAGCGGCCAGAAATCCCAGCCGGCATCGCTTACCGCCCAGAACAGCGACGCGACAAACGCGATGCCATATAGCACGATCCCGCTGCTGCGGTTGATGAAAATCAGGATCGCGGCAATCACCATCACCACGCCCATGATCAGGAAGTATCCACTTCCGCCTACGGTGACGAGTTTAAAACCCAACCCGCCAACGGCCAGACCGATAATCGCCATCAGTCCGGCAAGGAGCCACTGCAGGATACGGGGTATCCCACGTGGCGCGTTGCCAAATGCCATCTCTATCTCCTTTAGATCCCCCGCTGCACGGCACAACGGTGTGCCGAATGTGTACCAGGTGGGTAATAAATGCAGCGGGGATAATGATTAATACGATTGAATTCGGGTCAATCAAATGATTTACGAACCATTTGGTGAATTCGCCGCTATGATAGAACTGTTAAATTGTTTTACGCAATTGTTAATGAATGATTTCGCATTAATTGATTAGAACGCAGGAATGACCCTCGCCCCGGGGGGAGAGGGTTAGGGCAAGGGGAAAGGAATCAGGCAGGCATCGACTTACGTATCGCGCTCAGCAGCGTCTGTGCACCTGAGGAGAGCGGCGTATCAACGCGGGTTAGAATGCCAATAGGTTCACCGGCACCGGGCGAGGTCACCGGCAGTGCGGTGAGCGTGCCCTGGCGTAAATCATCTTTCACCGCGCCGGAAGGCACGAACCAGACGTAGTCATAATCCACGGTGAGCTGGCGTGAAAGGGAAGCTGACAGGGTTTCAATACAGCCCGTCGGCAGCGTACAGCCCTGCATCTGCAGTAAGGTTTCGGCATTTTGCCGTGGAACCGTACCTTTTGGTGACACCACCACCGGCCACTCCATCACCCGGCTTAAGGTGACCGTATCCTGTAAAAGAGGATGGTTAGGGCGTACCACCAGCTTCAGGGATTCCAGGAACAAGAGTTCGTAATTCAGACCCACCATCAGTTCAGGATCCGACATTCGTCCGATACCCAGATCCAGCTCGCCGGATTTTAGTCCCGCAAGCAGCATGGTGTTATTCATGGTGGCGACCTGCAGGGTCGTATGCTTTTGCTGTTTGTGAAACTGACCAATCACCGGCGGCAGAATGCCCAGCGCCGCCGTAGGCAGGGCACCCACGCGCACAATCTCGTGCGTCTGCTCCTCTTTACGGTTCAGCGCCTGTCCGGCGGTATTGAGGGCATCAAGCACTTTCACCGCGTGCGTCAGGAACTGCTCGCCGACGAGGGTGAGTTGAGCCCCCAGGCGACCGCGATCGAACAGACGGGCGCCGGTCAGTTGTTCCAGCTCGTTAAGCGTTTTTGAGAGAGCAGGCTGGCTCAGGTTAAGGGTTTCAGCCGCACGCCCCAGCGTTCCCTGTTGAGCGACGGCCACAAATGTATGCAAATGGCGCAAGCGTATGCGCTGACTGAACAGACCATTTTTTTCCATAGGCGATGTTAAAAACAGAGCGATGCGGGTGACAAGCTAAGTTGTTTAATTTTGATAACTTGATAGCAAAATATTTTTAACATTTGATCTGTTTGAGTTACAACATGTTTTTGGCGGGGGCTGAACGTCCTTGTTCATTTATTGCACATTCGGGCAGGGAAACGTTAAATCACGCCATCACCACCGTCGGAACACCATACCTGGCCGGTCGTAAAGGAACACTCATCAGACGCCAGCGTGACGTATAAAGGTGCAATCTCCACCGGCTGGCCCGGACGGCCCAGCGGTGTGTCACCACCAAACTGCTTCACTTTCTCCATCGGCTGGCCACCGCTGGATTGCAGCACCGTCCAGTATGGCCCGGGTGCCACGGCATTAACGCGGATGCCCTTCGGCCCAAGCTGCTTGGCAAGGGATTTGGTAAACACTGCCAGGCAGGCTTTGGTCTGGGCATAGTCCAGCAGGACAGGACTCGGTTTTACCGCCTGCACGGAGGAGGTGTTAATAATTGCCGCAGGGGCTTTCAGATGGCGAAGCGCCGCTTTGGTGATCCAGAACGGGGCATACACGTTGGTTTTAAACGTGGCGTCGAAATCTTCGGTGGTGAGCTCTTCCAGCGATTCCCGATACTGCTGGCGACCGGCGTTGTTCACCAGAATGTCCAGTCCGCCAAGTTTAGCCACCGCTTCCTCCACCAGGTTCTGGCAGAAGGTTTCATCCCGGACATCCCCCGGCAGCGCGACGGCGTTCCGTCCTTCGGCCTTGATCAGGTCGATGACTTCGGCGGCGTCTTTCTCTTCTTCAGGCAGATAGTTAATGGCCACATCCGCGCCTTCGCGGGCATAGGCAATCGCCACTGCGCGGCCAATACCGGAGTCACCGCCGGTGATCAGCGCTTTTTTGCCCGCCAGTCGACCGTGTCCTTTGTAACTCTTTTCCCCGTGATCGGGAACGGGTTGCATCTCAGAGGCCAGCCCCGGCGGCGTCTGCGGCTGTTCCGGGAAAGGGGGCTGCGGGTAAGCGTTCGTACGTTGTGTAATATCACTCATAGCTGACTCCTTACAGGTCAAGGGGTGAGATTTGATGGATAATTGCAGCGTTAACGCTTCGCTGAGTTATTTTTGCAGACGATCGACACGCACAACGGGAGGTGAGGATTTTTTATCCAGCGAACCGTTAATGCTGATCATCTGGTCAGGTTTGACCGTTCTGTCGTCAAAGACGGCTTGCGGAATAATAACGTCGATTTTTCCGGTTTTATCCTGAAATACATACTTATCGCCGCTACCGTCAATAAGGTTGCCGCGTAATGAAATGGTTGCACCATCGTGCATTTGTTTAGCCTGGTCGATGGTCATAATGCGGGCATCATCCGTGCCGCGATAACCGCTGTCCAGCGCATGCGGAGGTGGGGGTGCTTCGCCTTTTTGTAACCCACCGTTATTATCAGCCCAGGCGGTTGGCACCAGAAATATCAAAAAAGCGGAAATAAGTGATAATTTCATCTGATATCCTTCATTTTAGGTGTCTTGACTTATTAAGTATTGTTGCTATTCCTTTATGTGGCAAATGTGATAAGTCTTAAAAACATTCGCCATACAAAACAGAACGTTTGGTAAATAAGCGAAACGGTGATAGCTGCCATGAATGATAAAAATGAAAAGTTACCCGGGATAAATGAGAGTTATCGCTTGCTGAGGTTTGAATATGCATTTCGGCAGGTGGGATTTATTGTGTTGCTGAGTATTATCATCGCGGCGATTGCCGGTCTGTTTTCAAGCGGGATGGTGAGTGATACGGAGAAAGCAAATTCAGCGAAATCGCTCAACCTTAACTATGAGCGCTTCGGACGGCGGCAAACCGAATCACGACTGGAACTTACCTTTCCGGTAACGACTGAGGGCAAATACACGGTCAGTCTGACCAGCGAGTCCGGCGACGCTTACGAGCCTGGCAGCATCTGGCCACAGCCAGACAGCATGTATAGCCGCGGGAACACCCTCTACTTCGTCTATAATCACCTTGAAATTTCAGAACATTTTTCGGTCTGGTTATTTATAACCCCCTCAAAAGCCGGCAAATG
Organism: Enterobacter cloacae complex sp. R_G8; assembly: GCF_024599795.1. NCBI lineage: Bacteria > Pseudomonadati > Pseudomonadota > Gammaproteobacteria > Enterobacterales > Enterobacteriaceae > Enterobacter > Enterobacter cloacae complex sp. R_G8. The sequence goes on along the minus strand of NZ_CP102246.1, from coordinate 2,760,351 downwards.
GAACAACGTCATCCGCGTAAACACCCTGCCGGAAATTCATTTCTGGCAATTTATTTACCCCTAGGAGGCTGCCATGGATATGGTCTTTCGTGCGTTGGCGATTTACCTGTTTCTGGTCGTGGTCTTTAAAGTAGCCGGGCGGCGTGCGCTGCTGCAGATGACCAGTTTTGACCTTATTCTTCTCTTAATTATCAGTGAAGCGACCCAACAGGCGCTGCTGGGGGAGGATTTTTCGGTCACGGGCGCGATGATAACGATCACCACACTGGTGGTGGTGGATATTATCTTCGGATTGATGAAAAAGTATTTTTCTCCGGTAGAGAATATTCTCGATGGCACCCCCGTTATTCTGGTGGAGAACGGTGTGCCGTTAGCGGATAAACTCAAGAAAGTTGATGTCTCATGCGATGATATTCTGGTGTCGGCCCGACAGAATAATGGCATTACAGAACTCAGTGAAATTAAATATGCCATTCTGGAGCGTAATGGACATATCTCAATTATTCCTTATGAAAATTAAGAGGCACCTCTATGAGCAATCTTTACCACGACAACAATATTACCGTGGCGGAGTTGACGAAAAAGCTGGCGAGTAAATTAATCGATTCCGGGCTTCGCTTAACCACCGCCGAGTCCTGCACCGGTGGCAAGCTTTCGGTGGCACTCTGCGCGGAAGAAAACACCGCCGATTTTTATGACGTGGGGCTGGTCGTCTTCAGCGATAGCGCGAAGGAAAGGATCCTGGGCGTGAGCCCGGATACCCTCGCACGGTTTACCGCCGTCAGTGAACAGACCGTGACCGAGATGGCCGCCAGTATCCGCGACCTTGCCGAGGCCGATATCAGTATCGCCATCAGCGGGTATGCCGGACCAGAAGGGGGGGATGACGGCACGGCGGCGGGAACCGTGTGCTTTGCCTGGAATATCAACGGACAGACAGAAACGAGCAGGGTGCTCTTTTCCGGCGACTGCGAGGATGTGGTGGAAAAAGCGGTGCATTACTCGCTGGCTGAATTAGTAACGAAATTGTCGGGCTAAACTATCGCGGAGGTTTTATGGCTGTGATTGTCATTACTGGCGGGACGGCGGGTGTGGGAAAAGCCACGGCGCTGCACTTTGCAAAAGCAGGCTACGATGTGGGGCTTATCGCCCGGGATGAAGCCAGCCTGCACTCTACCCAGGAAGAGCTACGCCGTTTTGGCGTCAATGCGCTTGCCGTGCAGGCAGATGTGGCCGACAGCCAGGCGGTGGTGGATGCCGCCAACGAGATTGAGTATCGCCTCGGGGCCATCGATGTGTGGGTCAATAATGCCATGGGGGCGGTGCTGGCACCGTTTCGGACCCTCACGCCGGATGAATTTCGCCGCGTCACGGAGGTGACCTACCTCGGCTACGTGAACGGTACCCGTGCCGCCCTGGAGCTCATGGTGCCGCGCGATCGGGGCATTATTATTCAGGTTGGCTCCGCGCTGGCCTACCGTTCCATTCCATTGCAATCGGCCTACTGCGGTGCTAAAGCGGCGATCCGGGGATTTACCGATGCGGTGCGTACCGAGCTGATGCATGAGAACAGCCGGGTGCAGCTTTCCATGGTACAGATGCCGGGGCTCAATACGCCGCAGTTCGAATGGGCGCGGAATAAGTTTGCCTGGGCGATGCGCCCGGTGCCGCCAGTCTTTGAGCCAGAAGTCGCCGCCCGCGCGATTTATAACGTGGCGCAAAAACCCGTGCGCGAGTTGTGGGTGGGCAGCAGTACCATTCAGTCGATTGTGGGTCAGTTCCTCTTTCCCGGTTTCCTCGACCGTCTGATGGTGAAAAAAGCCTGGGAAGGGCAGATGACTGACACGCTGAACGCGGAAGACCGGCGGGATTATCTCGACCAGCCGGTCAACGACCTGCATAAAATCCACGGCCACTTCTCCAGTGAGGCGAAGGGGCGCGCCACGTCTGTGACCTCCGGTCTGCCAGGGAAAGTGCTGTTAGGCTCCCTGGCCGTTGCCGGGATCGTGGTAACGCGCCTGATGCGTAGCCGGAAAAAGTAGTCAGCGCAGCGCGCTACGGTTTGTCCAGAACCAGCGATAGCCGTAGCCGCCTATATTCAGCTCAACGGTTTTGCCGCAGACCAGCGCATCCTCGTAGCGTTTGTCTGCCAGACAGGCGGTCCAGGTGGCGTGGCGGATCCCTCTGGCGGTGAAGGTCACCGGTTTATCGCTAAAATTAACGAAGGTCAGAATACTGCGATCCTCAGCCTCGTAGTAAATCCCCAGCACCGCATCATCATCGATGTCGATAAGATGAAACGGCGCCACGGCAATCTCCGGGAATTCAGACCGCGTGTTGGCGATATCGATAATCCGGTGCAGCAGCGAGTTGCGGTGCAATAGCGAATCCGCCACGTTAATTTTCTGATAACGATAGGGCCCGTGGTCAATGAGGGGCGCGATAAAGCTCTGCGGGTCTGCGTCAGAGAAGCCACCGCCCTGCGAGGGGGCCCACTGCATGGGCGTGCGCACGGCATAACGCTCCTCCAGGTTCAGATCATCACCCATGCCGATCTCGTCCCCGTAGCGCATAACAGGCACCCCGGGCAGGGAGAACAGCACGGCGTGGCACAGGGCCAGCCGCTTCTGGTCGCCATTCAGCATCGGCGCCAGGCGACGGCGGATCCCACGCTGGTACACGTTCATCTCTTCGTCCGGGGCGAACGTATCGAGGACGAACTGTTTATCCTTTTTACCGATCCCTTCCAGATCCAGTTCGTCGTGGTTACGCAGCCAGTTGGCAAAGCAGCAGGAATCCGGCGGGACGATCATTTTCTTCACCGCGTTGCGCAGCGGGCGGGCGCTTTTTCTGGCCAGGCTGACGTAGAAATATTTGTTGAGCCAGAAATTGAGGACCAGATTCAGGCGGTCGTTGTTGCCGAAGTAGTCTTTGTAGGCCTCCACCTCAACATCCACTTCACCGAGCAGGATCGCCTGCGGGTTATGCTGCGTAATCAGGCGACGCAGATGTTCGAGGATCCACAGCCCCTTTTTCTCATCACCATCTCCGGCCTGGGTGGTAAGATGCGACGCTGCGTCCAGGCGAAACCCCGAAACGCCGAGCTTAAGCCAGAAAATAATGATGTTCTCAATCTCTTTGATCACCGCAGGTGAGGTGAGGTTGAGGTCCGGCTCATGACGATAAAACATGTGCCGGTAGTATTGGCCCGCCTCGTCATCCCAGGTCCAGATGCTCTTTTCCACCCCGGGGAACATTGGGGGCGTATCGTCATCGTCATTATCTGACCACAGATAATAGTCGCGAAAGGGGGATTTCGGGTTGCGCCGGGCTTCCTGAAACCAGGGGTGCGCGTCCGACGTATGCTGGATCAACAGCTCGATAATGACCTGCATCCCCAGCTCACGTGCCTGTTCGATAAAGGCGATGATATCGGCCAGATTTCCGAAGCGGGGATCGACCTGCAGATGATCGCTGACATCATACCCCTCGTCCAGAAAGGGGGTGAGGTAAAACGGGGTGATCCAGATAACCGTCGCCCCCATGCGGCGGATATAACGCAGCTTGGCCATGATCCCGGCGATGTCTCCGCAGCCATCGCCGTTGAGATCGTAAAACAGTGCGGTATCAATCTGATAAATAATGGCTCGTGTATGCCAGCCTGCCATCCTGCACCTCAGTGGTAACCTTCTGTATCAGAAACTTTTCCCCGGAAGACGTAGTAGCTCCAGGCGGTGTACACCAGAATCACCGGAATAATCAGTAACGTCCCCACCAGCATAAAGAGCTGGCTGGCGGGCGGGGCCGCGGCATCCCACAGGCTAATGCGCGGCGGAATTATGTTCGGCCACAGGCTGATGCCCAGTCCGCTAAAACCGAGGAAAATGAGCCCAAGCGTCAACAGAAACGGACGCGCGTGGCTGGCCGGGTTACGGGTCAGCCGCCAGATCCACAGGCTAAAGACGCCTACCAGCAGGGGCACCGGCAGGAACCAGAAGAAATTAGGCAGGGTAAACCAGCGCTCGGCCACGTACTGCCAGCCAAGCGGTGTCCAGATGCTCACCACCGCGATGACCACAATCAGCGCCAGCAGCACGTGGCGTGTCAGCTCGCGCATGCGGTTCTGCAACGCACCTTCACTTTTCATGATCAGCCACGTGGTGCCAAGCAACGTGTAGGCCACCACAAGACCAACGCCGCAGAACAGGTTAAACGGTGTCAGCCAGTCGAGGGCGGATCCCACAAAACGCCGTCCTTCCACGTTAAAGCCGTTAATCACTGCGCCGACGACAACACCCTGGCTGAAGGTGGCGAGTAACGAGCCCCCGGCGAAGGCGTAGTCCCAGAATTTGCGGTGGGAGGGCGTGGCTTTAAAGCGGAACTCAAAGGCGACGCCGCGAAAGATAAGGCCGATCAGCATAGCGGTAAGGGGAATGGTCAGCGCATCAATGATCACCGCATAGGCCAGCGGAAAGGCGCCAAACAGTCCTGCGCCGCCCAGTACCAGCCAGGTTTCGTTGCCGTCCCAGACGGGGGCCACGCTGTTAACCATTACGTCACGCTCTCTGGCATCGCCCACGAAGTTAAACAGCAGACCGATCCCCAAATCAAAACCATCCATGATGATGTACATCAGGGTGGCAAAGACGATGATGGCAAACCAGATAACAGAGATATCGACGCCCATCAGTTTCTCTCCTGTTCCGGAACAGACTCAGCGGCAGACAGCGGACGGGCAGGGGTGCCCGAGGTGTTGGAGGTGAGCGTCTCGACTGGCTGCGGTCCTTTTTTAATCAGACGCACAAGGTATACGTAGCCCACGCCAAACACCGAGCAATAGACCACGATGAAGGCCAGCAAGCTGATGCTCATCTGCAGCGTGCTGTGCAGGGAGACTGCGTCGATGGTGCGCAGATAGCCGTACACCACCCACGGCTGGCGACCCACTTCGGTGGTCACCCAGCCAGCAAGCAGTGCCAGCAGACCGGCAGGCCCCATACAGAGTGCAAACCAGTGGAACGGCCGGGAGTGATACAGCCGGTGGCGGTAGCGTAGCCACAGGCTCAGCACACCGAGGGCAATCATCAGCAGGCCCATGCCGACCATGATGCGGAATGACCAGAAGACGATGGTGGAGTTCGGGCGGTCTTCTTTCGGGAAATCTTTCAGCGCCGGAACCTGTTTATCCAGGCTGTGGGTCAGAATCAGGCTGCCGAGGGCAGGAATTTCAAGGCCGTATTTGGTGCGCTCCTCCTCCATATCCGGCAGGCCAAACAGCAGCAGCGGGGTGGCTTCGCCAGGCGGGTTCTCCCAGTGCCCCTCGATGGCGGCGATTTTGGCAGGCTGATGTTCAAGCGTATTCAGGCCATGCATATCCCCGACCACGGCCTGAACGGGGGCGACCAGCAGGGCCATCCACATGGCCATCGAGAACATTTTGCGAATGGCGGGGGTGTCGTTACCGCGCAGCAGATGCCAGGCACCTGACGCGCCCACAAACAGCGCGCTGCACAGGAACGCGGCAATGGACATGTGGATCAGCCGGTAAGGGAAAGAGGGGTTAAAGATCACCGCCAGCCAGTCTTCGGGGATCACCTGACCGTTCTGAATCGTGAAGCCTTGTGGGGTGTGCATCCAGCTGTTGGAGGCGAGGATCCAGAAGGTGGACATCAACGTCCCTAACGCCACCATGCAGGTTGCAAAGAAGTGCAGCCCCGGCCCCACCTTGTTCCAGCCGAACAGCATCACGCCGAGGAAGCCGGCCTCAAGGAAGAAGGCGGTTAACACCTCATAGGTCAGTAATGGCCCGGTAATGCTGCCTGCAAACTGAGAAAATCCGCTCCAGTTGGTGCCAAACTGATAAGCCATAACCAGCCCGGACACGACGCCCATACCGAAGTTGACGGCAAAAATTTTCAGCCAGAAGTGGTACAGCGAACGCCAGACGTCATTTTTGGTGCGCAGCCACATGCCCTCAAGCACCACCAGATAGCTGGCAAGCCCGATGGTGATCGCCGGGAAGAGGATATGAAACGAGACGGTAAAAGCGAACTGAATTCTCGCCAGATGAAACGCATCGAGTTCGAACATGGTCCGTACCTCTGGAACGTTGGGGCACGAGGATCACCAGGCAGCCGGGGCTGCCTGGCAAAACCGATTACGGTTTTTTCTTACCGGCGCCAAGCTCGGCACCTGTCAGCGGGTCGGAATGTGGATCGGATTTGGTGCGGGCTGACATCGCCTTCACCAGGGTTGCCTGTTCGGTCGTGAGCGTCACGCTGGCACTGCCATCTCCGCCATCAACCGCAGGCTGGGGGGACTCAACGTAATCGAAATGCTTATCGCTGTTCCAGCTTCCGCGCACCTCTCCACCTTCAGACATATTGTAGTACTTGTTGGTGAATTCTTCGATTGGCGGCAGTTTTCCCGGCGGGAAATTGTTGCGGATAGACTGAAGCGCCTTCTCGAAGGAGAGCTGATGCGCCGCTTCACGCGTCATCAGAAACGCCAGCGCATCCTTCACGCCCGGATCGTCCGTCACATTGATGAGCCGTTCATAGATGATTTTTGCCCGGGCCTCTGCGGCGACGTTCGAGCGCAAATCAGCCGTGGGTTCACCTATGGTGTCGACGTAGGCCGCCGTCCAGGGGACGCCCGCGGAGTTGGTGAGCGGGGTACCGCCGCCATAGAGAAGGGAAGTGATGTGACTGTCGTTGCCGTTTTCGGTCATGGACCGGTACAGCTCCGCTTCGTTTTCAACCCCTTCCGCCAGCGCGCCTTTGGCTCCTTTATTCAGCATGCCGACCAGCGTCCCGATAATTTCGAGGTGGCTTAGCTCTTCGGTCGCGATGTCCATCAGCATATCTTTACGGCCGGGATCGTCATCACTTAGCCCCTGCGTAAAGTAACGGCAGGCGGCAGCCAGTTCGCCCTGCGGTCCGCCAAATTGTTCCAGTAAAAGATTGGCGAGGCCGGGATTCGGTTCAGCAACGCGAACCGTATATTGCAGCTGTTTGACGTGTCGAAACATACACTCTCCTGTGGGTTATTTTTTCGCTTCAACACCTGAGGCATCAGAACGCAGCAGGAACTGTTCCGTCGTTTGCGGAATATGACGAATTAACCAGTCGGCCATCTCGCGCTCTTCAGCAAGAATGGTCTCAATGGCGGGTACAGAGGCGGTATCGCCCGCTTTTTTGGCCGCCGCCAGCAGGGAGGTGTAGCAGGCGATTTCAAACTGTTCGAAAACATAGCCGCTGATTGAGCCTTTCACGATCTCATCAGACGGGAACATGCCGCCAATGGACTGACCGAGCGCTGCCATTTTGCTCATTGAGTCTTTCAAAACCGAACGAGAAATATCATTACGATCGAGGATTTCCTCCAGCAATGTGATTTGCCGTTTTGTCTCATTTATATGCTGCTCAATACGGGCGCGAACATCAGGATAATTATCGATACGGCTGGCCATGGACTCCAGCATAGATTCGGCTTGCTTTTCCATTGCATGGGCATCGCGTAGCCAGTCATGATAGTGTTCTACGTGATTCATAATTTTTTCCTCTATAGGTTCGCTTATTTGTTCTCACTTTCAGCAGCCTGATCGGCACGTGCGGCACTGTAGCCAGATAAATGGCCGACAATATTGGCATAAATACTGATAATAATGACCCACAACACGCTGTTCTTCCACCATATAACGGAAGGGATAGCGAGAATGAACCATATAATGGCTGCCGTTAAATGGCACCGTTTAATTGTCCTGGGACTGATGCTCATTTTATTTAACCTGTGTTAAAGCGTTATTTTTGCGCTTTTTGGTTAATATTTCCAACGGCCAGATCGGTGAGTTTAAGATCGGTCTCTTTTTCTTCTTCCAGCGTTTCGGCAAGAAGTTTAACGGCTTTTTTATAGCCCAGTTGTTCTGCTAAAGTGGCAAGGGTACCGTAACTGGCAATTTCGTAATGCTCCACCTTTTGCGCGGCGGCAATTAACGCAGCATCACGGACTTCATTTTTTTCCGTGCTTTCGATGACCTCGTTGGCCTCTTCGATTAAGCCTTCCATTGCGACGCATTTCATGCGCTTAAGCTTGATACCGTCTTCCTGTTCGATGATCTGATCGATACGTTCGATCTGACCCTGCGTCTCCTCAAGGTGCGCGGTAAAGGCGGCGCTCAGCTTTTCACTGGAGGCGGCCCGTGCGAGTTTGCTCAGGGCGCGGGTTAGCTGCTTCTCAGCGCTGTAGGTATCGGACAGGAGATGAATAAAGACATCTTCGATACTTTTCATATTCATATATTATGCTCCGGTTAATACGTAAAAGGGGTACTGCGAGCCTGTCGGCTCGCAGCATGCTCTCTGGTATTATTAAGACTGTTAAATAAGATCAGGAGTTATCAGATTTACGGCCTCCGCCGTGACTGTTTTGACCCCCTTTCTTACCCGCTTCAGATGCGCGTTGCGGATCGTTTTTAAAATTACCACCGCTGTGCTGGCCGCCTTTACGTCCAGCTTCTGATGCTTTTTCACGGTCTTCAGCGAAATTACCGGAACCACCACGATGCTCTGCCATATTAAACCTCATATTCATATATTGGTTATGTCAGTACGATACAGAAATATTCCGTATCACTCGTCGTTCGATTAATAACTGTAGTCGCTGTGTGGCATGCGTCAAATGCCTTTCGCTATTAGCGGTTGCGTTATTTTGAAATATCGGAGGGTTTACGCTTCGCTTGACGCAAAAATATGGATGAGTGGGAGGTACTTGTAAGCAAGCGCTAAGATTAATCCTAACTTCGCCATAAAAACCTGAAAGCTCAGGATAAAAATAAGACACGTGGCGATTCGTTTATTTCTTAGTCAGGATGGCGCGGAAAATTACTCCTTTATAGCTAGAAAACAGTCTCATAAATAATTATAAGGAAAATCCTGATCAAATTGACGAGACGAAAAGGGCCTCCGCGACGGTCTGATCAGGGTCGGTAGCACACGGTTTGACCACTGTCGTTGTAAGATCACAAATCGTAAATTCTTCCCCCCGGAAGGAACGGGTTTCTCTACACTCCAGGTAATATTCACTGGAGGCATGACACCATGGCGAACACCATCACGGCTGATGATATTCGGGAACACTTTTCGCAGGCTATGTCGGCGATGTACCAGCAGGAAGTTCCGCAGTACGGCACCTTGCTTGAGCTGGTCGCGGACGTAAACCTGGCGGTTCTGGAAAATAATCCACTCTTACACGAACAACTGGCCAATGCAGATGAACTGGCGCGCCTGAATGTGGAGCGTCACGGAGCCATCCGCGTTGGCACCGCGCAAGAGCTTTCTACCTTGCGTCGCATGTTTGCCATCATGGGCATGTACCCGGTCAGCTACTACGATCTCTCGCAGGCGGGCGTCCCCGTTCATTCAACGGCATTCCGTCCGGTGGATGATGCGGCGCTGTGCCGCAACCCGTTTCGTATCTTTACCTCACTGCTGCGCCTTGAGTTGATTGAAAACGTCGCCCTGCGCGAGCGGGCGGCGGAGATCCTCTCTCACCGCAACATCTTTACGCCGCGCTGTCTGGAACTCATCGAACTGCATGAAAAAGAGGGGGCGTTCACCGGGGCGCAGGCGCGGGAGTTTGTTCAGGAAGCGTTAGAAACCTTCCGCTGGCACCGTCATGCGACGGTCGATCAGGAGACCTATCTGGCGCTGCATAATGAACATCGTCTGATTGCGGATGTGGTCTGCTTCCCGGGTTGCCATATTAACCACCTTACGCCGCGCACGCTGGATATTGACCGGGTGCAGGAGCTGATGCCGAAATACGGTATTGAACCCAAAATTCTGATTGAAGGGCCGCCGCGTCGCGAAGTGCCGGTATTATTGCGCCAGACCAGCTTTAAGGCACTGGAAGAGCCGGTGCTGTTTGCCGGAGAGCATAAAGGCACCCATACCGCGCGCTTTGGTGAAATTGAACAGCGCGGGGTCGCGTTAACGCCGAAAGGTCGCGAGCTTTATGACAGGTTGCTCGCCGAGTCCGGCACCGGCAAAGACAACCTGACACACCAGCTTCATCTGCGTGAAGTGTTCAGCGCCTTCCCGGACAGCGAGCTGATGATGCGGCGGCAGGAACTGGCGTATTTCCGCTATCGCCTGACGCCAGCCGGTGAAGCGCATCGCCAGGCGTTTCGCCCCGGTGACGATCCGCAGCCGTTGATTGAGCGCGGATGGGTGGTTGCGCAACCGATCACCTACGAAGATTTCCTGCCGGTCAGCGCCGCAGGGATTTTCCAGTCCAATCTCGGGAATGAAACCCAGGCGCGCAGCCACGGTAACGCCAGCCGCGATGCCTTTGAAGCGGCGTTGGGCTGCCCGGTCTATGACGAGTTCGCACTGTATCAGGAGGCGGAAACGCGCAGCAAACAGCGTTGCGGTTTGCTCTGAAATCGTTACTCTTCAGGGGTGTGATGGAAAAAGAAGGTGGTTATGCAATATCCCTCCGCCCCTGTGGTTGAAACGCGCTACGGCGCACTGGCTGGTTTTACTGATGATAATGTTCATGCGTGGTACGGCATTCCCTACGCCGCACCACCCGTCGGCAACGGGCGCTGGCGCTCTCCGCGTCCGCCCGAGCGCTGGGATGGCGTTCGCCAGGCGTCGGCGTTCTCTTCCTCAAGCTGGCAAAGTAGCGAATATTGTCAGGAGCTGGGTGGGGGCGATCCCGGCCAGTTTTCTGAAGATTGCCTGTATCTGAACGTCTGGTCGCCGGTTAACCGTGCTGAGCCGCTCCCGGTGATGGTGTGGCTACACGGGGGCGGGTTCACCATCGGCGCGGGTGGCTTGCCACCCTACAATGGCAAAGCGCTGGCAGGACGCGGCGTGGTTATTGTCACCATCAATTACCGTCTCGGCCATCTCGGCTTTTTCGCCCATCCTGCGCTGGAGGGGGAAGAAGATCGCGTGGTGCATAATTTTGCCCTGCTGGACCAGATCGCCGCCCTCGAATGGGTGCGGGATAATATCGCGGCCTTCGGGGGCGATCCTGAGAACGTCACGCTGTTTGGCGAATCCGCTGGCGCACGCAGCGTGCTGTCTCTGCTGGCATCGCCGCTGGCGAAGGGGTTATTCCATAAGGCGATTGTGCAAAGTGGCTATACCTTGCCGGATACTCCGCGCGAGCAGGCCCTGAAAAAAGGGGAAGCGGTGGCCGCGCATCTGGGGCTGGAGAACGCCTCAGCAGCGCAACTGCGTGCTATTCCACCGGAGGCATTCTGGCCACTGACCGCGCCGCTGAATATCGCCCCGGCGCCTGTCGTCGGGGATTGTGTTCTGCCAGAGGCGATGCTGGATGTCTTCTTCGCTGCCCGCCAGCATCCTGTTCCGGTCATGATTGGCTCGAACAGCGACGAGGCCAGCGTGATGGCGGTGTTTGGCATCGATCTCGCCGGGCAGATTCAGAAGCTTCGCCGGGAGCGACGTTTTGGTCTGGGGCTGATTAAGCTGCTCTATCCGGGCGTGAAAGGCGACGAAGAGCTGGGACGGCAGGTGTGCCGGGACATGGCGTTTACCACGATGGGGTACGTGGTCATGCAGGCCCAGCAGCGCGTTGGCGCGCCGTGCTGGCGCTACTGGTTTGACTATGTGGCCGAAGCGGAACACGCCACCTATGTCAACGGTGCCTGGCACGGCAATGAGGTGCCGTATGTGTTCGATACCCTTGCAGAGGTGGAACCATCCCGCCACTACGTTAACGATCGGGATCTACAGTTCGCGGCCCAGGTGGCCGACTACTGGGTGAGCTTTGCCCGGGATGCCGGCCATCGTGACAGCCTGCCCGGGCCGACGCACTGGCCAGCCTGTCGCAAAGGACGGGACGTGTTGTTACGCATAGGTGTGAATAAACATGCAGGTTTTAAGCTTGAAAACCGCTTTATGCGCGCCCGCATGAGTCTCTTTAAACGGGTAATGAAGCACCACGTCAGCCTCGATTAAGCAGACAGGCACGAAACGCCGCCAGGCCATTTTCAGTGCCTGGCGATTCACGCAGCACCAGCCGGTAGCTCGCGCCGGTTTTAATACTGGTCGCAAAAGGCCGCGTCAGCCTTCCGGCGCGGACATCCTCTGCCACCAGCGTTTCGTCAGCAATGGCGACGCCCAGCCCCTGAATCGCCGCCGTAATAGCGAGATCCATCGTGTCGAAGTGTTGATTTTTGTGCATAACAACGCCCGGTTCATCCTGTTTTGCCAGCCACAATGACCAGTCTGTCTTGTCCCGTGTCGGGTGAAGAAAGGTTAATGAGCTTAGTGCAGCGCCTGCCCGCAGCGGACTCAGCACCGGGGTTAACGCCTCTTCAAACAACAGATCGCCTGCGCTCATGTGGGTGCCAAACACAATGGCCGCATCATAGGATTCGGTTTTGAAATTGACGTTGTGATCGGTGGTGGTGGTCAACGCAATTTGCAGATCGGGCTGCTCGCGTTCAACGTCCAGCAGCCGCGGTACCAGCCAGCGCATCGCGCAGGTAGGCGCTTTCAGACGGATCACTGTTTGCTGAGCGCGCGCCTGATCGGCCACGGTCAGGAGATGTTCGAAGGCGGATTGCAGTTCCGGAAGCAGGGCGCTGCCCTGGGAAGAAAGGCGCAACCCGCGCGCATGACGCTCAAACAGCGGAAAGCCAAACCACGCTTCCAGGGCGGCGATTTTACGGCTCACGGCACCCTGGGTCAGACACAGCTCTCTGGCGGCATGGGTGAGATTCAGATGACGCGCGGTAACCAGAAAGGCGTCGATGGCATTAAGGGGGAGCGAACGGCGCGACATACAAACACCTCAGCTATGCGTTTTTCTCATGGCTATTATGACAACAATTCGATTGTCGCGACAACAGAGTTGTTGTTTGAATAGTTATGCAATCTCCATGAGAAAGGACAGATGATGACCCTGAAGACCGCGGTGCAAACCCGTTCCAAATTACCTGATGTGGGCACCACCATTTTTACCGTAATCGGCCAGCTTTCTGCTCAGCATAACGCCATTAATCTTTCTCAGGGCGCACCGAATTTTTCCTGCGACCCGAAACTGGTCGCGGGCGTCACCCGCGCGATGGAGGCAGGGCATAACCAGTATGCGGCGATGACCGGCCTGCAGCCTTTGAAGGAGCGTATCGCGGAGAAAATTGCCACCCTCTACGGCACCATGTATGACCCGGGTCGCGAGGTGCTGGTCACCGCCAGCGCCAGCCAGGGGCTCTATTCCGCCATCAGCGGGCTGGTGCATCCGGGTGATGAAGTGATCTACTTCGAGCCGTCATTTGATAGCTACGCGCCGATTGTCCGCCTGCAGGGCGCCACCCCGGTCGCCATCAAACTGACGGTACCGGATTTTGCCGTCAACTGGGATGAAGTCCGCGCAGCCATCACCCCCAAAACGCGCATGATCATCATCAATACGCCACATAACCCCAGCGGGCAGGTGTTCTCGGCGAATGACCTGCAGCAGCTGGTGGCCGTGACGCGCAATACCGATATCATTATTTTGTCTGACGAAGTGTACGAGCACGTCGTTTTTGACGGTGAACCACACCACGGTATGGCCACTCATCCGCAACTGGCGGAGCGTAGCGTCATTATCTCTTCCTTCGGAAAAACCTATCACGTCACCGGCTGGCGCGTGGGTTACTGTGTTGCGCCAGCGGCGCTGATGGAAGAGATTTGTAAAGTGCATCAATTTTTGATGTTTTCTGCCGATACGCCAATGCAGCATGCGTTTGCCGAACATATGACCGATCCGCAAACCTGGCTGTCGCTGGCGGCGTTTTATCAGCGCAAGCGCGATCTGCTGCAAACTTTGCTGGCTGAGTCGCCGTTTAAACTGCTGCCGAGCGCGGGCTCGTTCTTCCTGCTGGCAGATTACAGCCATTTCAGCGACGAGCCCGACAGCGAGATGGTGAAACGGCTGATCGTTGAGTGCGGTGTCGCGACCATTCCGCTGTCCGCTTTCTATACGGACGGTACGGACAATAAATTGATTCGTCTCTCTTTTGCCAAAGATGAGGCGACGTTACGGGCAGGTGCCCAGGCCCTGTGTCGGGTTAAACCACGCTAAGGAGTTTGAGATGAAATTACGCGCGTTAGTTGTCGGCATGGGATTGCTGTGTACGTTTTCTTCCTTCGCGGCCACCGAACTGCGGTACGGACTGGAAGCGGAATATCCGCCGTTTGAGAGCCGCAATGCCTCCGGCGAACTGGAAGGGTTTGACGTTGAGCTGGGGAATGCCATTTGCAAAGCCGCAGCGCTGAAATGCACCTGGGTGGAAACGTCTTTTGATGCGTTGATCCCTGGGCTGGTGGCGAAAAAATTTGATGCCATTAATTCGGCGATGAACATCACCGAACAGCGGCGTAAAAGTATTGATTTTACCCAACCAATCTATCGCATCCCTTCGCAGTTAGTGGGCAAGGCCGGTACCGCGGTAGAGGCGACACCTGAAGGGCTGAAGGGCAAAACCATTGGCGTGTTGCAAGGATCAATTCAGGAAACCTATGCCAAAGAGCACTGGGAAAAGCAGGGTGTCACGGTAGTGTCGTATAAAGATCAGAATATGGCGTGGGGCGATTTGCTGAATGGCCGCATCGACGCCTCGCTGGTGATGTCCGCGGCCGGGCAGGCAGGGTTCCTGAGCAAGCCGCAGGGGAAAGGGTTTGGCTTTATCGGCAAACCGGTGTCTGACGACACGATCCTCGGCAGCGGGATCGGCTTTGGGCTGCGCAAAGGGGATGAGGCCACCAAAAAGCAGCTTGATGCCGCGATTGATAAAGTTCGTGCCGACGGCACGATCGCAAAACTCGCTGATAAGTACTTCCCGGGTATCGATGTCAGCGTAAAATAACCACCTCATTTCGCCCCGGTTGTCGATGTCGCACCGGGGCATTTTTATACACAGTATCCAGGCTTTCTTTACACCACTTTCGGGCCGTTCTGGTCGACATAAAATATTTCTTACTTTGTGCATATAATCACCGGCCAACAATTGGATTCTTAACCATTTTTGTTTAGGCTGTGCGTTCTTTCTTGCCGTCATTTCGCCGAGCGCGAAACACATTCACACGACCATAAGGACGTTTTTCCAGGCATGAATCGCAGACGTTTTTTACAAGGTTCGCTGGCAATGGCAGCCCTGAGCGGCACATCTGGCCTTGCTTCACTGTTCTCCAGAGCGGCCTATGCCGCTGACTCTGACATCGCTGATGGTCAGAGCCGTCGTTTTGACTTCTCCGTACTGCAATCCATGGCCCATGACCTGGCGAAAACCCCATGGGGTGGTGCGCCGCGTCCGCTGCCGGACACGCTGGCAACCATGACGCCGCAAGCCTATAACGCCATCCGGTACGATGAAAAGCAGTCCCTGTGGAATAACATCGACGGCCGTCAGCTGGACGTGCAGTTCTTCCATATGGGGATGGGGTTCCGCCGCCGCGTGCGGATGTTCTCCCTGGACCAGGCGACCTCCCAGGCGCGTGAGATCCACTTCCGCCCGGAGCTGTTCAGCTACGGGGATACCGGGGTGGATACCAAACAGCTTGAAGGGCAGAGCGACCTTGGTTTTGCCGGTTTCCGCGCCTTCAAAGCGCCAGAGCTGGCGCGCCGCGATATCGTCTCTTTCCTCGGGGCGAGCTATTTCCGTGCGGTTGACGACACGTACCAGTACGGCCTGTCGGCGCGCGGTCTGGCGGTGGATACCTTCACCGACACGCCGGAAGAGTTTCCTGATTTTACCGCCTTCTGGTTTGAAACCGTCAAACCGGGCGACACCACCTTTACCGTTTATACGCTGCTGGACAGCCCTAGCATTACCGGTGCCTATAAGTTTGTGATCCACTGCGAGAAGAGCCAGGTGATCATGGAGGTGGAAAACCATCTCTATGCGCGTAAAGCGATCAAACAGCTTGGCATCGCGCCGATGACCAGTATGTTCAGCTGCGGCAATAACGAACGCCGCATGTGCGACACCATTCATCCGCAGATCCATGACTCTGACCGTCTGGCCATGTGGCGGGGCAACGGCGAGTGGATTTGTCGTCCGCTGAACAACCCGCAGAAACTGCAGTTCAATGCCTTTGTCGATAAAAACCCGAAAGGGTTTGGTCTGTTGCAGCTTGACCGGGATTTCTCACACTATCAGGACGTGATGGGCTGGTATAACAAACGCCCAAGCCTGTGGGTGGAGCCGCGTAACGACTGGGGTAAAGGTGCCGTTGGCCTGATGGAAATCCCGACCACGGGTGAAACGCTGGATAACGTGGTCTGCTTCTGGCAGCCGGAAAAAGCGGTTAAAGCGGGCGATGAGCTGGACTTCAAATATCGCCTGTACTGGAGCGCTATGCCACCGGTGCGTTCGCCGCTGGCCAATGTCTTCGCCACCCGTACCGGTATGGGCGGGTTCCCGGAAGGCTGGGCGCCGGGTGAACATTACCCGAAAGTGTGGGCCCGTCGCTTTGCCATCGACTTTGTGGGCGGCGATCTGAAAGCGGCTGCGCCGAAGGGAATTGAGCCGGTGATCACGCTCTCCAGCGGTGAAGCGAAGCAGGTTGAAATCCTCTACGTTGAGCCGTTTGACGGCTATCGCATCCTGTTTGACTGGTATCCAACGTCGGATTCGACAGAGCCTGTGGATATGCGCCTGTTCCTGCGCTGCCAGGGCGACGCCATCAGTGAAACCTGGCTGTACCAGTATTTCCCGCCGGCGCCGGACAAACGTAATTACGTTGACGACCGGGTGATGCGTTAACGATCGATTCCCTCTCCCTGTGGGCTGAGGGATCCCCAGTAATTTTTTACCGAAAGCGATGAATGTTGCTTCAGGAAAATGAATGACTTACAGCGACGCCCTGGTCCGGCTGTAAATCGCTGAGGCGTTTCCTGCAGGCCGGGGCGAGGCGCATGGATGCGCCGAGAGGGCGGCTTTACAGGGACGTTACATCCGCCCGTCCCCGATAAGCCGGAAGGAATAAGCCGAAGGCACCGCGAAGCGGCGATTTACCGCCGGGAGCCCGGGTCGCCAGGGCGGCGGCGATTGAGCCGCCCTGGCACGTTCACAAGTCATGCCGTTACAGAGTAGCAAGGAACATAAAGTGAACGGAATGACCTCTACAGCCATATGTTCCCCCTCACCCCAGCCCTCTCCCTCAAGGGAGAGGGGGGCCTCCGTGCAGGCATTATTTTATGGGGATCCCTCAGCCCTTTGGGAGAGGGCTTGGGTGAGGGGCAATGACCGCAGCAAAATCCGAAATTATCCCGGTATCTTCCCCCTATAGCGCGCCCAGCAGGGGCGTGCGGGTGATCCGACTCTCCCCGTTAACCACTTTTTCGCCGCGCAGATGAATGCTCTCGCCGTCAAAGGCTTCAATGACCGCATCGTCGGTGATTTCAACCTGGTGCTCGATAAGCACATCGCCACTGATCCGCGCCCGCCCCTGAATGACCACCTTGTCATCAATCATGATGGGGCCGCCGCGAAGCCACGCCTGACCGCCAATCAGCACATGATGTTTAATCACGCAGTTGCCTTCCACAACGGCATCCTCCGCAACCTGAGAGCTGTAACGCACGGTAGGGATGGCATCCTCGTCAAACCCGGCAATCAGGCGCGCGTTGCCGTACACTTTTGCACAGTCGCACACCCACACGTTGTTGAGATCGTTGCCTTCAAGAATGGCCTTGTCGAAGACCTCGGCGCGGTGTTCGATAAACGCATAATTGACGATGGCTTCGCCGTAGATTTGCGCCTGGTGCACCACGCGCGACTGGCTGACGGTGGCGTTATCGTAGATTTTAAGGATCTGCTCCTGGTCTGGCGTCAGGCCTTTGGCCGCGATAATCATGCTGTTATGCAGCACACGGGCATTACCGTAAATATGGCAGTCACCCCGCACGCTGGAGTTCTGAATGGTGACGTTGTCACTTATGCGCGCACCATGACTCACTTCCGCGCCGTCCAGCCAACTGTTCCCACTGATATGAGCGTGATGGCTGACCACACACGGCAGGGTGAGTCGGGCATTGCCGGAGATGGTCGCACCGGCGAAGACCACGCTGTTTTCGTCGTAGATCCAGCACTGGCCGTCCTGCGCCAGAGCGCGCTCATCCTCAACCCATCCGCCTTTCGTGCCGCAAAGCACGTCGTTAAAATCGGTGGTGGCGATGATTTGCCGGAGGGGGGTGACGGATTTGGTTTCCCCATTTTGCCAGTGCCACAGGCGTGTTTCGTCGCTAAGGCGATATTTGTTCATGCTGTTCTCTCTGATAAGCATCCTGTTAAACGTAGCAAACTTTTCGCCTGTCGAAAGGGTGGCAACCGCAGGGCAAACTCCTTAAAATGGCATCCATAATACATCTTAATACTGGCGCACTCAGGAAAAACAATGACAGTTGATGAGAATTACTTCACAGAGAAATATGGACTCACCCGTACCCACTCAGAGGTGCTGTACAGCGCAGGGATCGTTAAGCCAGGCAAAACGCTCGATCTCGGCTGCGGCAATGGCCGCAACAGCCTTTACCTGGCCGCCAACGGTTACGATGTGACAGCGTGGGATAAAAACCCAATGAGTATCGATAACATCGAGCGCATCAAAGCGGCAGAAGGGATTGCGAATCTGCAGACGGCAATCAAAGACCTGAACAACCTCAGCTTTGACGGTGCATACGATTTCATCCTTTCCACCGTGGTGCTGATGTTCCTTGAAGCGAAAACCATCCCTGGTTTGATCGCCAATATGCAGCGCTGTACGCAACCGGGCGGCTACAACCTGATTGTGGCGGCGATGGACACCGCGGATTATCCCTGCACCGTCGGCTTCCCGTTTGCGTTTAAAACCGGCGAACTGAGCCGCTATTACGAAGGCTGGGATCTACTTAAGTACAACGAAGATCCCGGCGAACTTCACCGCACCGACGCGAACGGTAACCGCATCAAGCTGCGCTTCGCCACCCTGCTGGCGCGTAAACCCGCTTAACGGGCGGCCAGCAGACAGAGTTGCAGGGCGGTGTGGTAAGAGGCCTCGAACGACGACAGCGGCAGAAACTCAAATCTGGAGTGGAAGTTATGCGCGCCGGTGAAGAAGTTCGGGGTGAGTAACCCTTTTGCGGACAGCGCTGCGCCATCTGTACCGCCGCGCATCGGGATGGGTTTCGGCGTGATCCCGAGGGATTCCATAGCCGCAAACATCAGATCGATGGCGCGGCGATCTTCCCCAATCGCATTGCTGATATTGCTGTAGGTATCCTCAATGTGAAACTCAACGTTTGCGGTGGGGTGTCGGGCGGCAATCAGCGCCGCGACGTCGGCAATCTGCTGCTTACGGGCGGCAAAACGTGCCTGATCGAAGTCGCGGATGTTTGCCTTCAGTATGGCCTCGTTTTGTCCGGCCTGCATTCCGTTAAACCAGATATAGCCCTCACGCCCCTCGGTGCACTCCGGGGTTTGCTGACGGTCGAAATGGTTGATGAAGTCTGTCGCCATCAACAGCGGGTTCACCAGTACGCCCCTGGCAGACATGGGGTGCGCCGTGACGCCGGTAAAACGAATCTCCGCCGCTGCCGCGTTAAAGTTTTCGTACACGATCTCTCCCAGCTCGCAGCAGTCTATTGTCCAGGCGAAATCAACGTCGAAGCGCTTCAGGTCCAGCGCTTTTGCACCATTCAGGCCAATTTCTTCATCCGGCACAAACGCGACCACGATATCACCGTGCTGATGCGCCGACGTCAGGTTTTCCAGCAGGGTCATGACCACGGTCACGGCAGCTTTATTATCTGCGCCTAATACGCTGGTTCCATCGCTGAAAATAATCTCTTCGCCAGGATAGGCCAGAATTTCCGGATGCTCCTTAACGCGAAGCCAGATCTCTTTCTCTTTATTCAGACAGAGGTCTTCACCACGGAACGTTAATATTTGTGGATGAATATCCGGTGATAAACCCACGTCGACGGTATCAATATGAGTAATAAATCCAATCCGTGGTGCGCCGGGTACATTGCCTTTTTTTACCGCGGTGACCGTGGCGAATTCATCGATCACAATGTCGTCTAAGCCCAGCTGTGTCAGCTCTTTCGCCAGTTCCTTCGCCATCTCATGCTGGCCTGGTGTGGAAGGGAGAGTGCTGACTTTTGGATCGCTCTGGCTGGTGATGGCGAGATAACGGAAAAAGCGTTGTGTTAATTGTCTGGAAAGCGACGAGCCCATAGTGTTTTCTTCCTTATTTATTTTTCGGGTGTTTGCCACATCACTTTAATGTTATTTATGAAATGGCAAAAGAATTAATTAGCCGTCGAATTAAAAGACAGGAATAAATGATGAAAAGCAAACTCACAACGTTAACGCTGGCACTCGCTGCGCTCACGGTCAGTTCCACCGTGGCCGCGAAAACGCTGGTGTATTGCTCCGAAGGATCACCGGAAAACTTTAATCCTCAGTTATACACCTCGGGTACCAGCGTGGATGCCAGCGCAGTGCCGGTCTATAACCGGCTGGTCGATTTCAAACCCGGCACCACTGAGCTGGTGCCGAGCCTGGCAGAGCGCTGGGACGTGAGCGATGACGGCAAGGTCTATACCTTCCATCTGCGCAAAGGGGTGAAATTCCAGAGTAACAAATCCTTTACGCCGACGCGCGACTTTAACGCCGATGACGTGATCTTCTCGTTTATGCGCCAGAAGGATGTTAATCATCCGTACCACAACGTCTCTAACGGCAGCTATTCCAACTTCGAAAGTCTGGAATTTGGCAGCTTGATCACGGCAATTGATAAAGTGGATGACCATACCGTGCGCTTTACCCTGGCGCACCCGGAAGCGCCGTTTGTCGCCGATCTGGCGTGGTATTTTGCCTCCATTCTTTCGGCGGAATATGCCGACGCGATGCTCAAGGCGGGCACGCCGGAGAAGGTGGATATGGAGCCCATCGGCACCGGCCCCTTTAAGCTGGCGCAGTATCAGAAAGACTCCCGCATCCTGTTCACCGCCTTCCCGGACTACTGGCAGGGGAAATCGAAGCTGGATCGGCTGGTGTTTACCATTACGCCGGATGCGTCGGTCCGTTTTGCCAAAATCGAGAAAAACGAATGTCAGGTGATGCCGTTCCCGAACCCGGCCGATTTGCCGCGGATGAAGGCGAACAACGATATCAATCTCATGAGCAAGGCGGGGCTGAATACCGGCTTCCTGGCCTTCAATACCCAGAAGCCTCCGCTGGATAATGTGAAAGTGCGCCAGGCGCTGGCGATGGCCATCAATAAACCGGCCATTATTGACGCCGTGTTCCACGGCACCGGCACGGCGGCGAAAAACCTGCTGCCGCCGGGGGTATGGGGGGCCGACAGCGAGCTGAAGGATTACGAATACGATCCCGAAAAAGCCAAAGCGTTGTTGAAAGCGGCCGGCTTTGCCAACGGCATCAGCATCGATTTATGGGCGATGCCGGTGCAGCGACCCTATAACCCGAATGCGAAACGCATGGCGGAAATGATTCAGGCGGACTGGGCGAAGGTGGGCGTGCAGGCCAAAATCGTCACCTACGAGTGGGGCGAGTACCTGAAGCGGGTGAAGGGCGGTGAGCACCAGGCCGCGCTGATGGGCTGGACCACGGCCACCGGCGATCCGGACAACTTCTTTGGTCCGCTCTTTACCTGCACCTCGGCAAACGGCGGTTCTAACTCGGCCAAATGGTGCTACAAGCCGTTTGATAACATCATCGCCGAGGCTAAATCGATAACCGATCATGATAAACGCGTGGCGCTGTATAAACAGGCGCAGCAAATGATGCATGACCAGATGCCTGCGGTGATGATTGCCCACTCCACGATTTTCGAACCGGTGCGCAAAGAGGTGACAGGCTACGAAATCGATCCGTTTGGCAAGCATATCTTCTGGCAGGTGGATATTAATCAGTAATTTTTCACTGCCCGGACCGTCTCCGGGCAGACTTTTCGCAATTTGTGCTCTCAGCATCATTTTTTGTCACAACGCACCCACCAGACTTTTGCTATAACTTCAAATGCATACTTGCAGATAACATGGAAAACCATCATGCGTACTCACACTTTTTTTAAAGTTGCAGTGCTTTCTGGTCTGTTGGCGTTGGCGGGGTGTTCATCAAAAGTCGCCGCGCCAGAGCAGTATTCTGGCTTTTTAAAAGACTATTCAGGATTACAGCAAACGACATCCGCAACGGGTAAACCAACCCTGCGTTGGGTTGATCCTGCTTATAACGAGGCGAATTACGACAGTATTATCTGGACGCCAATTACCTATTATCCGGCACCAAAACCGACGACTCAGATTGGTCAAAAAACACTGGATGAGCTTCTGGCCTATACCAACACCAAAATGAAAACGGCTATTGGCCAACGTAAGCCTATTGTGACGACGCCGGGCAAACACAGCCTGATTTTCCGCGGGGCGATCACCGGGGTGAGCTCGCAGAAAGAAGGTCTGCAGTTCTATGAAGTGGTGCCTGTTGCGCTGGTGGTGGCAGGTACGCAGATGGCAACCGGCCATCGCACCATGGATACCCATCTCTTTTTCGAAGGTGAGTTGATTGATGCGGCGACCAACAAACCGGTCATGAAGGTGGTTCGTAAAGGTGAGGGCAAAGAACTGGCGAACGAAAATACGCCAATGGGCTTTGCGACGCTGAAACAGGTTGTGGATGACATGGCGACGGACGCCACCATGTTTGATGTGCATAAAACAGCGAAATAATCACATACGGCCTGCAAGCGCAGGCCGTTTTTTTATGCCGTCCGCAGGCGTCTGAACCAGGTTTCCGGCCTGGTGAACATCACCATGTTCCCGCCCAGAATCAGCAGTAATCCGATAATGCCGTTAATGTGCCAGACGTAGCCTTCATACACCGTGGAGATGGAGAGCGCCACCAGCGGGAAGAGCAGGGTACTGTAGGCCGCTTTGCCCGGACCAATGCGTCCGACCAGGGTGAAGTAGGCGCCAAACGCTATCACCGAGCCAAACAGCGCCAGATAGACCAGCGCCCCCATGTAGCTCATGGTCCATTGCGGCGCGAAGCTGTCGCCTCTGAACAGCGCAATGCAGCCCATCACCAGCGTGCCGTAGAGCATCGCCCAGGCATTGGTGGTCATGGTTTCAAGCCCTCTGCGCTGATGACGCATGCTGATCATATTGCCCAGCGAGAAGCCATAGGTGCCGAGTGCGGAAAGGCCAATGCCCGTCAGCAGCGATACGCTCCAGCCGCTGGCCAGCAGATCGTCCCAGAAGAGGGTGATGATCCCCACCAGACCGAGTGCGGCTGCCGTCCAGAAACGTGCCGGCGGGCGTTGCCCGAAGAAAATAAAGCTGTTGATGGCGTTATAGAGCACCGCCATGGAAAATATCACCGACTCCAGGCCAGTGTTGATATGCGCCGCGGCCGTGTAAAAACACCAGAAGTTGAAGCAAAACACGCAGCATCCCTGCAGCACGCAGAACAGATGATCCCGCAGCGCCAGTTTACGCAGGCGACGCAGCGCAAGCAGAACCACCATCATCGTGGCGCTGGCCAGCGCGAAACGCCAGAAAATGGACACCGGAGCCGCCACGGGACCCTGCTGCAGAAAAATCGCAATCCAGGTCGTCCCCCAGATAACCACCACCAGTCCGTATAACAATGCGTTCATGTTTTCTCTCTTCTCAAACCACGGAAACCCAGAGTATGGCGACGGGG
The DNA here is from genome assembly GCF_024599795.1 of Enterobacter cloacae complex sp. R_G8. Lineage (NCBI taxonomy): Bacteria > Pseudomonadati > Pseudomonadota > Gammaproteobacteria > Enterobacterales > Enterobacteriaceae > Enterobacter > Enterobacter cloacae complex sp. R_G8. The sequence goes on along the minus strand of NZ_CP102246.1, from coordinate 2,736,620 downwards.
GCAACGACAGGCTTTCACCGTCCTGCGGTGGACTTGCAAAATCTTGCGCTTTTTTCTGTTCCGGGGTCTGGCAACGGAAGACAACAATTCTTAGACTGACAGTCTGATTCACAGACGCGCTAACGGTTATGTCACACGCTTACGATACCTTTGAAACGCTCCGCCAACAGAACGCCGTGCTGCGGGAAACCGTTGCGCTCAATTCCGGTATCCAGCTGGCGGCGTGGTACAACAAGCGCGACACGATCACCGTAAAAAGCAATCATCACACCCTGAGCCTGTACGTGGCGGACGGTTACGAAAGCTATCAAAAAACGCCGGGCGGCTGGAAAAACGGGGGTGGGCCGGATCGTTTTTGTCTGATGCCGAAAGAGAGTGAATCGACGTGGGATATTCGCGATGACCTGTCGTTTGTCCATCTCTACTGCACCGATGACCATCTGCGCGATGTGGGTGAAAAAATCTGGGACAAACGCCCGCTGTCGTTGACGCTGGATGAAAAAATCTTTGGCAGCGATGCAAAAATTACTGCGCTCTATCGTCAGTTTTTGCTCGGCTGCGACTGGCAGCAAAAAGCCAACCAGCTGACGCTCAGCACGGCCTCAACGCTGCTGCTGACCCATCTGCTGCAGAACTATTCGAATGTGCAGTGGAAGCTGCCGGTGGTCACCGGCGGGCTGTCGCCGTTTGTGCTGCGCAACGTGCTGGCCTTTATCGAAGAGAACCTGGCGCAGCCGCTGACGCTGGCTGAACTGGCGGCGCAGGCCGCGCTCAGCGAGTACCATTTCGCCCGCATGTTCCGCCAGTCAACCGGGCTGGCACCGCACCAGTACGTGATGCAGCGCCGCATGGAGAAAGCCAAAACGCTGGTGCAGCATACGGCGACGCCGCTGACGGACATTGCGCTCGCCTGTGGCTTTAACTCCGCCAGCCATTTCAGCAACCGCTTTCGCAGCGTGATGGGGATGACGCCTTCCCAGCTACGCGCGGCGAAGGCGTGATAAAACGGCGAAGCACACGCCCCCCAGCACCAGCCCCCAGAATGCCGAGCCAATCCCGAGCAGCGTCACGCCGCTGGCGGTCATCAGAAACGTGACAATCGCCGCGTCACGCTCCGTTTCGTTATGCAATGCCTGATACAAACTCCCGCTGATGGTGCCCAGCAGCGCCAGGCCTGCCAGCGTCTGGATCCAGCTCGGCGGCAGGGCCGCCATCAGCCCGGTAAGGGATCCACCGAATACGCCCGCCAGCAGGTAAAAGCCGCCTGCCGCCATCGCTGCCAGCCAGCGTTTACTGGCATCCGGATGTGCATCCGGGCTCTGGCAAATGGCGGCGGTAATGGCTGCAATGCAGATGGAGTAGACGCCGAAGGGCGAAAGCAGCAGCGCCAGCCCGCCGGTTGCGATCATCAGCGGAGATACCGACAGCGGATAGCCCGACGCTTTCATCGTGGCAATGCCTGGCGCATTCTGCGACGCCATGGTCACGAGGAAAAAGGGCAAGCCGATACTGACCAGGCTGGTAAAGGAAAATGCCGGTGCAATAAACTGTGGCATGACGAGGGAGAGGGTGAGATTGTTTGTGACAACGTCACCACTCGTCCAGGCCACCACGCTCCCGGTGACCAGCGTCGCCACAATGGCGTAGCGTGGAGCCAGCGCTTTGGCGACCAGCCATGCCGCAATCATGCTGCCGCAGAGCAGAAAATGGCCGTCAAGGTGACTGAACGTCTGCAGGCCAAAGCGCAGCAATACGCCTGCCAGCATCGCGGCGGCAAGCGAATGGGGAATGAGTTTCATCAGGCGGGCGAAGAGTCCGGTCAGGCCGCACAGTAAGATCAGCCCATTGGCGAAAATGAAAATGCCGATGGTTTCTGCAAGTGTTATCCCGTGCAGACTGGTAGCCAGTAGCGCCGCGCCGGGGGTTGACCAGGCGGTGAGCACCGGGGCTTTATACCACCATGACAGGGCGAGCGTACTGATCCCCATGCCGAACCCCAGCGCGGTCATCCAGCCGGCGATCTGCTGTGCGCTCGCGCCTGCCGCGGCAGCAGCCTGCCAGATAATAGCGGCCGAGCTGGCATAACCGACCAGAACGGCAACGAATCCGGCAAGAATGGCGGGAAAAAGAGGGGCTGACTGGCGCATAAAATCTCCGTTGTGCGTTATAACGTCCGCACTAAGGTAACACTGTGCGTTATAGCGTACAAGTGGTATGCTTATCCGCCTCGGGAGGAATCATGGACATCACACAACATCTTGCTACAACACTGAAGACGCAGCGCCAGGCGCGCGGCTGGAGCCTGTCAAAGCTGGCAGAAGAGACGGGGGTGTCAAAAGCCATGCTGGGACAGATCGAGCGTAATGAATCCAGCCCAACGGTGTCGACGCTGTGGAAAATTGCCACGGGGCTGAATGTTCCGTTCTCGGCGTTTATCACGCCGGAAGCAGACCGGCAGGCGGTGTTCGATCCGCAGCAGCAGGCGATGGTGGTGAAACCGCTGTTCCCGTGGGACGAGACGCTGAAGTTCGATCATTTCTCCATCACCCTGGCGCCCGACGCCCTGAGTGAATCCACGCCGCACGAGGCGGGGGTGATTGAACACGTGGTGGTGATAAGCGGTGAACTGGAGATGAAAATTGACGGCGAATGGCGAACCCTTTACGCCGACCAGGGCGTGCGTTTTGCCGGGGATAAACCGCATGCCTACCGCAACAGCAGCAGCCGACCGGTGCATTTTCACTCCCTGATTCATTATCCCCGCTAAAGCCTCGCAAAACTGTTTCGCTGATGCATACTTCTGACTACAATAGCCGCCATTTTGACCATAACGGATAACGACGAAGTATGCGCCTGCAATCCCATCATCTTGAACTTTTAAGCCCGGCCCGCGACGCCGCCATCGCCCGTGAAGCGATCCTTCATGGGGCTGATGCCGTCTACATTGGCGGTCCTGGCTTCGGTGCCCGCCATAACGCCAGCAACAGCCTGAGCGATATTGCCGAGCTGGTGCCGTTCGCCCACCGTTTTGGGGCGAAAGTGTTCGTGACCCTGAACACCATTCTGCATGATGATGAACTGGAGCCTGCGCAACGTCTGATCACCGATCTCTACCAGACCGGCGTGGACGCCCTGATTGTTCAGGACATGGGCGTACTGGAGCTGGATATTCCACCAATTGAACTGCACGCCAGTACCCAGTGCGATATTCGCACTGTCGAGAAGGCGAAGTTTCTCTCTGATGCGGGCTTTTCCCAGATCGTGCTGGCGCGCGAGCTGAACCTGAATCAAATCCGCGATATTCACCAGGCGACGGATGCCACCATTGAGTTCTTTATCCACGGTGCGCTGTGCGTGGCGTATTCCGGGCAGTGCAATATCTCCCATGCGCAGACGGGCCGCAGCGCCAACCGCGGTGACTGCTCTCAGGCCTGCCGTCTGCCGTATACCCTGAAAGACGATCAGGGCCGCGTGGTCGCGTTCGAAAAACACCTGCTGTCAATGAAGGACAACGATCAAACCGCCAACCTGGGCGCGCTGATTGATGCCGGTGTGCGTTCCTTCAAGATTGAAGGGCGCTACAAAGACATGAGCTACGTGAAGAACATTACCGCCCATTATCGTCAGATGCTGGACGCCATCATTGAAGATCGCGGTGACCTGGCGCGCGCGTCTGCCGGTCGCACCGAGCATTTCTTTATTCCGTCGACGGATAAAACCTTCCACCGTGGCAGCACAGACTACTTCGTCAATGCCCGCAAAGGCGATATTGGCGCGTTTGATTCACCGAAGTTTATCGGTTTACCGGTGGGTGAAGTGCTGAAGGTTGCCAAAGATTATCTCGACGTGTCGGTGACCGAACCGCTGGCGAACGGGGATGGTCTGAACGTGATGATCAAACGTGAAGTCGTGGGCTTCCGTGCTAATACGGTCGAAAAGACCGGTGAAAACCGCTATCGCGTCTGGCCAAACGAGATGCCTGCCGATCTCTATAAAGCACGTCCTAACGCCGCGCTGAACCGTAACCTCGATCACAACTGGCAGCAGGCGCTGCTGAAAACTTCCAGCGAGCGTCGCATTGCGGTAGATATCGAGTTAGGGGGCTGGGAAGAGCAGCTGATCCTGACCATGACCTGTGAAGACGGCATCAGCGTCACGCATACTCTCGACGGTCTGTTTGAGGTGGCGAACAATGCAGAAAAAGCGCTCAATAGCCTGAAGGATGGCGTGGCGAAGCTGGGACAGACCATTTACTTTGCGCGCAACATTGCGGTAAATCTGCCGGATGCGCTGTTCGTGCCAAATAGCCTGCTGAACCAGTTCCGCCGGGAAACGGCAGAGATGCTGGATGACGCGCGACTGGCGAATTATCCGCGCGGCAGCCGCAAGGCGGAAACCGTGCCAGCACCCGTTTATCCCGAGTCGCATTTATCGTTCCTGGCGAACGTGTATAACCATAAAGCGCGCGAGTTTTATCATCGCCACGGCGTGCAGTTAATTGATGCTGCCTATGAAGCGCATGAAGAGAAGGGTGATGTGCCGGTGATGATCACCAAACATTGTCTGCGTTTTGCCTTTAATCTTTGCCCGAAACAGGCGAAAGGTAATATTAAGAGCTGGAAAGCCACGCCAATGCAGCTGGTGAATGGTGACGAGGTGCTGACCCTCAAATTTGATTGTCGTCCGTGTGAAATGCACGTTATCGGCAAAATGAAAAACCATATATTCAAAATGCCACCACCGGGCAGTATTGTTGCCTCCGTGAGCCCCGACGAACTGATGAAAACCCTGCCGAAACGTAAGGGTAATTAATTAACGAAAGTGTGTATCCGGTTTGCGCGATTTTTGCCACAGGTGATGTTCGCGCAAACCCTCCGCTGATTCCTCCGCTGCGCTGCGTAATTCATCACTGTCTGCCTCGTGCCGAAGTTGATGATCAACATTCCTGACCCACAAATATTCATGGCCTTTGTGTCCTGCCATCAGCTGGCCGGAAAACAGGGCGCAGACCAGCATAATAAGCGTTAACCCCTTTTTGAACATGGACTTCCCCTTCAATAAAAATGCCACGCTAGCATGAACGTAGTTTCGTAGGGTTATTATTGGCATTTTCAAATTAGCGCAAAGAATATGTCATGTTGCGCGAACAGGATATATTTTGCGCTTAGTGAGATTTTTCCTAAAAAAGAATTATCTTTGTCATACCCTAAAATTTGGTATCAAAATATGGCAGAGGTTTAAGGATTAATCTTATATAATAAGATTTCTCTGACAAAGGAATGGATCTGATTCAATGAAAAAAGTCATGTCAATAGCGCTTCTGGTGGTTGCCGTTGGGGCTGTTGTAGGTATGAACGTTAACTGGAGTGGCGAACCGGATTATATTCAGTCAGCGGAAGCTCGGGTCGGTTCTTATTTAACCAGCGACTACGGACGCGTGGCGTGTAATAGCAAGCAAATTGATGACCAGCGTTGGGAATTAGGCTGTACCAATCCGTCGAAAGGTAAAACATTCCAGTTTGCTGTTTTCTCAGCAGATAAAGCACCGTATGGCGTCTCGCGTCCATTCTATCTGGAAGCGATTAACGATGATGCAAAACAGAGCGCGGAACAGGGCCTGATGCGCTACCTGCAAATTAATACCAAAGCGGGTTAATGGCTCTGTTTAGCTTTTGTTGAGTTCAGGCATGTTAGGTTGTTATTGATCCGCTGCCCGGCATGGAGTGTCGGGACGTAGACATGAAAATACAAATCTATCCATGCAAGCATTTACCGCCAGATAATGGCGGTTTTTTTTTGCCTGCGAACCGGCCATCAGCGTGGCGGGCGGGCAAACTGTTTACGGTACTGGGCAGGGGAAAGCGCGAACTGCTGGCGGAAATGGTGTCGCAGGGTCGCTGCCTGACCAAAACCGGTTTGTTCAGCAATGCTGTCGATGCTGAGACGGCTGCTCTCCAGATAATCTTTCGCCCGTAAGAGTCGTTCATTAAGCAGCCAGCGCGCAGGCGTGGTGCCTGTGGCAGCCTGAAAGCGGCGCAGAAAGGTGCGCTGGCTCATGCCGACGCGACGCGCCAGCGAATCCACGCTGTGAGAAACGCTCAGGTGATTGTGCAGAAAATCGAACAACTGTCCCAGACGCTGGCTCTCCCGCAGCTGCGCCACCGGGCGACTCAGCTGCTGCGGCTGGGAGCCATCCCGGTGGGGAGGAATCACCAGACGGCGCGCGACGCTGTTGGCGGTTTCCATACCGTAATCCCGTCGCACCACGTGCAGACAGAGATCGATGCCTGCCGCGCTTCCTGCAGAGGTCAGAATATCGCCTTCATCCTGATACAACACATCGTCGACCACGCCGATCGCCGGATAACGGGCTTTCAGCGCCTCAATATAGCGCCAGTGGGTGGTGGCTTTGCGCCCGTTCAGCAGACCCGACGCGGCCAGAACAAACACCCCGGAACAGATAGAAAGCAGCTGGCAACCGCGTGCGTTGGCCCGGCGTAATGCCTCGCACAACGACGCGGGAACAGGCGCATCCATCCCTCGCCAGCCCGGCATAACAATCAGGTCTGCCGACGCCAGCAGATCAAGCCCCCCGTCGGTCAGGATGCGGATCCCACCGGTTGCCCGAAGCTCACCGTCATCAATGCCCGCCACCGCAAAACGATACCATTCGTCGCCCAGCTCGGGACGTGGCAAACCGAAGATTTCCACCGCCACGCCGAATTCAAAGGTACACAAACCGTCATAGGCCAGTACCACCACCTGCGGGCGGGAAACCTGTCTTAAGTTTGTCATCTTTTTGCTGTTTTCTGGCATAAGCGGACGCATTCACGTGATCAATTTCTGGATAGAGTAGTGTTAACACAAACGCCAAAGATGAGGAAGGATCATGAGTTATGTTACTGAATTTCCGGCTGCCGAGCCGCAGGAAGCCGTTACCCATTTTCTGCGTCGCCTGAGCGTCGAAACGGACTGTGCCGATGTGCACCATGCGCTGACGAATAACGAGCAGGACTTTGTGTTGCTGCATGTTGTCGGGAAACCTGAGCAGTTTGCCCGTCGTCATGTGCCCGGCGCGATACATATGCCCTGGAGCCAGATCACCGAGGCGCGCATGGCGCAGTGGCCGGCCGATACGCTGTTCGTGGTGTACTGCGCCGGGCCGCACTGTAACGGCGCGGACAGAGCCGCGCTGAAGCTGGCGCGTCTCGGACTGCCGGTGAAAATCATGATTGGCGGCATCACCGGCTGGGAGGACGAACAGTACGCGTTTGCCAGTAGCGAAACCGCTGCCGCGCTATGAACATGAATAATTTTCAACTGTCGTGAAATTTTCTCGTTTGCCGGGATACAGCAGGTATGTCATCTTTTTTGGACATTTAGACATCCAGAAGTCTAAAGATTCAAGAGATGAATTATCACTGCTGGCAATTATCGCCGGCAGACAGAGGAGATTTCCATGCAGCGACAGCACGCCCCATACCGCGCCGATGTAGTCGGCAGTTTTTTACGCCCGGATGCCATCAAACAGGCGCGCCAGCAGTTTGCCCGCGGTGAGATTGATGCCGGGCAGCTTCGCGCGGTGGAAGATGACGCGATCCGCCAGGTGGTCGAACAGCAGTGCGCCTGCGGCCTGCACGTGGTCACCGACGGTGAGTTCCGTCGCGCCTGGTGGCACTTCGATTTCTTCGATGGTCTGCAGGGGGTTGAGCGTTACGATTCACAGCAGGGCATTCAGTTCAACGGCGTGCAGACCAAAGCGCACGGCGTGCGCGTCACTGGCAAGCTGGGCTTTGGCGATCATCCGATGCTGGAAGACTTCCGCTACCTGAAAAGCATCAGCGGCAACGCGCAACCGAAAATGACCATTCCCAGCCCGAGCGTGCTGCACTTCCGTGGTGGCCGCAAAGACATTGATGCCACGGTGTATCCGGATCTGAAAGACTATTTTGACGATCTGGCTACCACCTGGCGCGATGCCATCCGGGCATTTTACGACGCGGGCTGCCGCTATCTGCAGCTGGATGATACCGTCTGGGCCTACCTCTGTTCGGATGACCAGCGTCGTCAGATCCGCGAGCGCGGGGAAGATGCCGATGAGCTGGCGCGTACCTATGCCCGCGTGCTGAACAAGGCGCTGGAAGGTAAACCAGACGATCTGACCATCGGTCTGCATGTCTGTCGCGGTAACTTCCGCTCAACCTGGATTTCCGAAGGCGGCTATGAGCCGGTGGCCCAGGTGCTGTTCGGCACGGTGAACGTCGATGCCTTCTTCCTGGAGTATGATAATGACCGTAGCGGTGATTTCGCACCGCTGCGCTTTGTCCGCCCGGGCAAGCAGCAGGTGGTACTTGGCCTGATCACCACCAAAAATGGCGAGCTGGAAAACCCTGAAGGGGTGAAGGCGCGCCTGGAGGAGGCGGCCAGATACGTGGCGAAAGAGCAGATCTGCCTCAGCCCGCAGTGCGGCTTTGCCTCCACTGAAGAGGGCAACACCCTGAGTGAAGCCCAGCAGTGGGACAAAGTGCGTCTGGTCACGCAGATCGCCAGCGAAGTCTGGTAATCCCGCCGTTACAGCGCTGCATTATAAAAGTGCAGCGCTGTACCATTCTGAGTCGTTTTCTTTACATCCCGCGTTACACATCCTGCAATAGCACGTTATTCATCCTGGCATCCTTTTTGCTCCTGCTTCGCTGAGACATTTTTCCGCGTCCATGCCGTAACGGACGTCTTCGCACAGCGTTCTTTTTCAGGAGTGAAAATATGCACCGTCGTACATTATTAAAAGCCTTCGCGTTGTCTGCGTCAGTCGTTGCTATGGGGATGAGTTTTGGCGCACAGGCGGCCGATACCATCAAAGTGGGGATTATGCATTCGCTCTCCGGCACGATGGCGATCTCAGAAACGCCGCTGAAAGATGTCGCCCTGATGACGATTGACGAGATCAACGCCAAAGGCGGGGTGCTGGGTAAAAAACTGGAGCCGGTGGTGGTTGACCCGGCTTCTAACTGGCCGCTGTTTGCCGAAAAAGCCCGCCAGCTGCTGAGCCAGGATAAAGTGGCCGTGGTGTTTGGCTGCTGGACCTCGGTGTCACGTAAATCCGTACTGCCGGTGTTCGAGGAGCTGAACGGTCTGCTGTTCTATCCGGTGCAATACGAGGGCGAAGAGATGTCGCCGAACGTCTTCTATACCGGTGCGGCGCCAAACCAGCAGGCCATACCGGCGGTGGAGTACCTGATGAGCGAAGACGGCGGTAGCGCCAAACGCTTCTTCCTGTTGGGTACGGATTACGTCTACCCGCGAACCACCAACAAGATCCTGCGCGCCTTCCTGCACTCCAAAGGGGTGGAAGACAAAGATATCGAAGAGGTCTACACCCCGTTCGGGCATAGCGATTACCAGACCATCGTCGCCAACATCAAGAAATTCTCCACAGGCGGTAAAACCGCTGTGGTCTCCACTATCAACGGCGATTCTAACGTCCCGTTCTATAAAGAACTGGCTAACCAGGGGCTGAAAGCAACCGATGTCCCGGTGGTGGCATTCTCCGTTGGCGAAGAGGAGCTGCGCGGGATTGACACCAAACCGCTGGTCGGCAACCTGGCCGCATGGAACTACTTCGAGTCCGTCGATAACCCGACCAACCAGGCCTTCGTGGCGGACTATAAAGCCTATGCCAAAGCCCATAAGCTGCCGAACGCCGATACCGTGGTCACCAACGACCCGATGGAAGCCACCTATGTCGGGATCCATATGTGGGCGCAGGCGGTAGAGAAAGCAGGCACCACCGACGTGGATAAAGTGCGCGCGGCCATGGCCGGACAGTCCTTTAAAGCGCCATCCGGCTTTACGCTCACCATGGATGCCACCAACCATCACCTGCATAAGCCGGTCATGATCGGTGAAATCGAAGGTAACGGTCAGTTCAATGTGGTCTGGCAGACGGAAGAGCCGGTACGCGCTCAGCCGTGGAGCCCGTTCATCGCCGGGAACGATAAAAAGCCCGACCAGCCGATGAAGACCGCCAGCAACTAAGCCATTACCGCAGGGAGAAAAGTCATGAACGCCATGCGCATGATGATCGCTATTGTATGGCTTACCGGACTGCTGCCAGGGATGGCGCAGGCATCGGATGCCGATCAATTTGTTGCCGCCAGCCGCAGCCAGCAGGCTGAGATGCTGACCCGCTGGGCCATCGCGCCGGATGCCGCAAGGCTGCCGTTACTGCAGGCGCTGCAAAACGAAAATCTGTTTGCCGACAGCCAGAAGCATGCCTTTGCGCGACGCAATGGCGAGATAGTGGCGCTGGGAGATTCCCCTGCCGCAGAAGGGCAAACCAAAGCCGTACGCCTGACCAACCGTCTGCGGGTGCTGGCCGCTACGGCCAACGCTACGCATCAACTTATCAGTGACAACGTCACGCAGCGGCGGGCCGCCGCGCGTCAGTTACAGCGGGATGCGCAGCCGGAAATGATCGGCCTCCTGCAAACGCGGGTAAACAGTGAAACGGACGATGTGGCACGCCAGTCGCTGCTGCTGGCGCTGGCTAATCTCCAGCTCGCCAGCCCGCAGGCTGATGTGCGTCTTCAGGCTATTGAACGACTCGGGCAATCTGACGACCCGGACGTGCCATCCCGACTCATGCCGTATACCCAGACGCAAACCGAACCGGATGCCCGCGTGCGAGCCGCTGCCGGGGAGAGCCTGAGTCAGATCCAGCACCGACTGATGTGGGGCGATCTTCTTGGGCAGGCGTTTATGGGGCTGTCGCTGGGCTCGGTCCTGCTGCTGGCGGCGCTGGGGCTGGCGATCACCTATGGGCTGCTGGGGGTCATCAACATGGCGCACGGCGAGATGCTGATGCTGGGGGCGTACGCCACGTGGATGGTTCAGCAGGCGATGGCCGGATTGACGCCTCAGTGGCTGGCGCTGTATCCGGTTGTCGCGCTGCCCATCGCCTTCTGCCTGACCGCCGGCATCGGGATGATTCTGGAACGCACCGTGATCCGCCATCTCTACGGTCGTCCGCTGGAGACATTACTCGCCACCTGGGGTATCAGCCTGATGCTGATCCAGCTGGTACGCATGACGTTTGGCGCGCAGAACCTGGAGGTGGCAAACCCGGCCTGGCTGTCCGGCGGGGTGCAGGTGTTTGCCAACCTGACGCTGCCGTGGAACCGCATTGTGGTACTGGGCTTTGTGCTGATGGTGCTGTTCTTTACCTGGCTGGTCCTGAATAAAACTCGTCTGGGCCTGAACGTGCGTGCGGTAACGCAAAACCGCAGCATGGCGGCCTGTTGCGGGGTGCCGACCGGACGTGTCGATATGCTGGCGTTTGGTCTGGGCTCCGGCATTGCCGGTTTAGGCGGCGTGGCGCTCTCCCAGTTGGGCAACGTCGGGCCGGAACTGGGCCAGGGTTACATTATCGACTCTTTCCTGGTGGTGGTGCTCGGCGGCGTCGGACAGCTGGCGGGGAGCGTGGCGGCGGCCTTTGGCCTTGGGATCTTCAACAAAATTCTTGAACCGCAGATGGGGGCCGTGCTGGGCAAAATCGTCATTCTGGTGGCCATCATTCTGTTTATCCAGAAACGCCCGCAGGGATTGTTTGCGCTGAAAGGGAGGGTCACTGACTGATGAGCCAGCCACTTACCTTAAAACTGGCGCGAAAAGCGCCACGCACCACGCAGATTGCAGGCAGCCTGCTGGTGGCGTGTCTGCTGGTATTGCCGTTCTTTGCGATGTTGCCCGCTACCCATCCGCTGGCGCTGTCGACCTGGATGCTGACGCTGATCGGCAAAATCCTGTGCTACGCCATCGTTGCGGTGGCGCTCGATCTGGTATGGGGATACGCCGGCATGCTCTCGCTGGGCCACGGGATCTTCTTCGCGCTGGGCGGATATGCGATGGGCATGTACCTGATGCGCCAGGCCGCGGGTGATGGCCTGCCCGCGTTTATGTCGTTTCTCTCCTGGAGCGAACTGCCGTGGTTCTGGTGGGGGACGCAGCACTTTGTCTGGGCGCTGGTACTGATTGTGATGGTGCCGGGACTGCTGGCACTGGTGTTTGGCTGGTTTGCCTTTCGCTCTAAAATCAAAGGGGTCTATTTTTCGATCATGACGCAGGCCCTGACCTACGCGGGGATGTTGCTGTTCTTTCGCAACGAAACCGGGTTTGGCGGCAATAACGGCTTTACTGGTTTCACCACGCTGCTGGGCTTTTCCGTCACCGCAACCACAACCCGTATCGCGCTGTTTCTGGCGACCGTGATGCTGCTGCTCCTGACGCTCGGCACCGGTTTTGCCCTCGCCAGGAGTAAGTTTGGCCGCATTCTGACCGCCGTACGCGATGCTGAAAACCGCCTGACGTTTTGTGGCTACGATCCGAAGGGGTTTAAGCTGCTGGTGTGGACGCTTTCCGCCGTGCTGTGTGGTCTGGCGGGAGCGCTCTATGTCCCGCAGGTCGGGATTATTAACCCGGGTGAAATGTCGCCGACCAACTCCATTGAAGCCGCTATCTGGGTGGCGCTGGGCGGCCGTGGCACGCTGGTTGGCCCGGTGATTGGCGCGGCGCTGGTGAACGGCGCAAAGAGTTTCTTCACCGTCGCGATGCCGGAGTACTGGCAGCTGTTTCTCGGGCTGATTTTTATCGCGGTTACGCTGTTTTTACCGCGCGGCGTCTACGGCCTGTTTCGTAAAGGAGAGAAATAATGCAGCCAGCCGAAGGATTATTTACTCGCCAGCTGCCCGGAGATCGCTATCGCGAGCAGACGGACCCGGTGCTGCAGCTGGATAAGATCAACGTGAACTTCGATGGATTTCAGGCGCTGACGGATCTCACGCTGAACATTGGCGTGGGGGAGTTGCGCTGCGTGATTGGCCCAAACGGCGCGGGGAAAACCACCCTGATGGACGTGATCACCGGCAAAACGCGGCCAAAAAGCGGTAAAGCCGTGTATGACCAGTCGGTAGATCTAACCCTGCTTGAACCGGCCGCCATTGCGCGCCAGGGGATTGGCCGCAAGTTTCAGAAACCGACGGTATTTGAAGCGCTGACGGTGTGGGAAAACCTTGAGATCGCCATGAAAACCGACAAGTCCGTCTGGGCAAGCCTGCGGGCTAAACTCAACGGCGAACAGCGCGATCGTATTGATGAGATGCTGGTCCTGCTGCGGCTGGCCAGTGAACGCGACCGCCGCGCCGGACTGCTTTCGCACGGGCAAAAACAGTTCCTCGAGATCGGAATGTTGCTGGTCCAGGATCCGCATCTGTTGTTGCTGGATGAACCCGCCGCCGGGATGACGGACGCGGAGACCGAGTACACCGCCGAGCTTTTCCGGACCCTGGCAGGCAAGCACTCGTTGATGGTGGTTGAGCATGACATGGGGTTTGTTGAAACCATTGCCGATCGCGTGACCGTACTGCATCAGGGACAGGTGCTGGCAGAAGGCTCGCTGCGCGAGGTACAGGCCAACGAGCAGGTAATTGAAGTCTATCTGGGACGCTAAGGAGCCTTGATGTTACAGGTTAACGAACTGAATCAATACTACGGTGGAAGCCATATTCTTCGCGGCGTGAGCTTTGAGGCCATTACCGGCGAAGTGACCTGCCTGCTGGGGCGCAACGGCGTGGGGAAAACCACGCTGCTGAAGTGTCTGATGGGGCTGATCCCGGCGAAAACGGGTGAGGTTATCTGGCAGGGGAAAAAGATCACCCACAGCAAGCCGCACCAGCGGGTACAGTCTGGGGTCGCGTATGTGCCGCAGGGACGTGAGATTTTCCCGCGCTTAACCGTGGAAGAGAATCTGCTCATGGGGCTGTCGCGCTTCTCAGCCCGCGATGCAAAGCATGTCCCGGAGGAAATCTGGCAGCTTTTCCCGGTATTAAAAGAGATGAAGCACCGACGCGGAGGCGATCTCTCTGGCGGACAACAGCAGCAGCTGGCGATTGGACGCGCCCTGGCGAGCCGTCCGCAGCTGCTGATCCTCGATGAACCTACCGAAGGCATTCAGCCCTCGGTAATCAAAGAGATTGGCCACGTGATCCGCCAGCTTGCAGACCGGGGGGACATGGCGATCCTGCTTGTTGAGCAGTTTTATGACTTCGCGGCTGAGCTGGCGGACAGCTATCTGCTGATGTCTCGCGGCACCATTATCCAGCGAGGACGGGGAGACAACATGGAGCAGGAGGGCGTTCGCGGACGGGTTGCGATCTGAAATGTTATAATATAACATCCTCATTCTTATAAAAACGGAGTGAGGATACTGTTGTGGCTGCACATATTGGAAAATTTGCGATGACTCTGGGGGCGCTGCTGGTCAGCGGCCAGCTGTTTGCCCACTCACACGGTCACCAGATGACCGAAGCGGAGCAAAAGGCGGCAAACGGCGTGTTTGCAGATAAAGACGTTAAGGACCGGAAACTGTCCGACTGGGATGGCACCTGGCAGTCCGTTTATCCCTTCCTGCTGGATGGCTCGCTGGACACGGTCTTCAGAAAGAAGGCGCAGAAGGACAATAAAACCTTCGACGAGATCAAAGCCTATTACCGCACGGGGTACGCCACCGACGTGGAGGCTATCGGCATCGAAAATAACGTCATGGAATTCCACAAAGGTAAAGAGGTCAGCCGCTGTGAGTATGATTACAGCGGCTACAAAATTCTGACCTACGCGTCAGGCAAAAAAGGCGTTCGCTATCTGTTTGAGTGTAAGGACGCTGACAGCAAGGCGCCGAAGTTTGTTCAGTTCAGCGACCACACCATTGCGCCAAAAGCCTCTTCCCACTTCCACATCTTTATGGGCGATACCTCTCACGAGGCGCTGCTGAAAGAGATGGATAACTGGCCGACCTATTATCCAAACGAGATGTACAAAGAGCAGGTGGTGGAGGAGATGTTGCACCACTGATGCTTTATTGCAGGCGGGTGACGGCTACGCCATACCCGGCCTGCGATTAGGGTTTTGTCGGTCGGGTAAGCGCAGCGCCACCCGACACGCTATCTTCATTTTTCACGCTCATGCCACGCAAAATCATCAACCATGCAACGACAATGGCGGCCATCATAATCACGAACAATGACCAGTGCGGCAGGTTGGTCAGGATAATGCCGGTGATCATCGGGTTAGCTGCCGCGCCGAGCCAGCCCAGCGCCTGGGCGGAGAAGTAGCTTGCTTTCATTCCCGGCGGGGCGATGTTGTCGATCAGCATGTATTCACCCGGCGCATAAATAATCTCACCCAGCGTAAAGATGGCGGCAGCGATGCCCCAGTAAATCAGGTTTTCCCCGGAGAGCATAAAGCCCCCCAGCCCCACGATAAAAAACAGCGTCGCGGCGGTCATCAGCGGGCGAATATTGCTGGCAGAGATCTTACGACCGAGTGCGTACTGCAGCGTCACCACCACGGCGGCGTTGACGGGCAGCACTACGGCGACCACCTTTTCGGCGAAATCACTGTCTGCATGCGCGGCCAGGACATACTGCGAAATACAGCTCGCGAACGACCCGCCAACGTATGACGCGAGCAGGCCAGAGAGCGTATACCAGAATAACGCCCGATCTTTCAGCAATACCGACGGCTGCCACGTTGTCTTCTGCTCAGCGGTATCTAACGCAACGCTTTTTTGCACAAAGAAATGGATAAACCCCAGCGGCAGGGCGGCACAGAACGCGGCCAGCCAGAACGGCAGCTGCAGGCTGTACATCACCAGAAACGTGCCGAGAGGCGGCCCGACCGTCCAGCCGATATTCAGAAAGCTGTAGTTCAGCGAAAACACGCGGGCTTTTTCACTGGAGGTCAGAACGTCAGAGAACCAGGCTTTCAGCACCGTCGAAAACACGGAATAGGCGCAGTTGATCAGCGAAAAGAAGAGCACCACCAGCGTGACGTTATTGACCAGCGGGATCGCCACAAAACCGGCGATAAACGCCACGATGGCGATCAGCATGTAGCGCTTTTTATCAAACTTATCGGCCAGAATGCCAAATCCCAGACTGAATACCACGCCGATGGTTAACGCAATGGTCAGGGCATAACCAATATTCCCGACGCTCATGTTAAACACACGCGTGAGATAAATCGTCATGAACGGCAGCGTGGCCCCACGACCGATGGTTAACAACAATGACGATGCCAGCAGCGCTGCGGTTGAGCGCCTGAGAGATGGTTTCATATTCCTGCCCGACAAATGCTTATGCTTTTTTTAGTTGTGTTCTAAAAGGAGTATCACGACATAAGAGGCTTGTATAGCGGCTAATTTATCCGTAAGTGCTTCAGCTGCCTGCCAGAATTAATGATCTTCTCGTAACGCGCTTTTTTCTGTTACCTTCAAGTGTTAACAAATTATTAATAAATCAGGGGCAGGGTATGACGCGTAAAGACGGACTGCTGGCATTGCTGGTGGTCATCGTATGGGGACTCAATTTTGTGGTCATTAAAGTGGGATTGCATAACATGCCCCCACTGATGTTGGCAGGCTTGCGTTTTATGCTGGTGGCGTTCCCGGCACTGTTCTTTGTTGCCCGCCCGAAAATTCCGTTTACCTTGCTGCTGGGTTATGGCCTGACCATCAGCTTTGGCCAGTTTGCGTTTCTGTTCTGTGCCATCAAATTCGGGATGCCGGCCGGGCTGGCCTCGCTGGTACTGCAGGCGCAGGCGTTCTTTACCATCATTCTTGGCGCATTTGTCTTCGGCGAGCGTTTGCAGGGTAAACAGCTGGCGGGGATCACTTTAGCCGTGTTTGGCGTGCTGGTGCTGATTGAGGCCAGCCTGAACGGTCAGCATGTGGCGTTGCTGGGCTTTATGCTGACGCTGGCGGCGGGTCTGAGCTGGGCCTGCGGCAATATCTTCAACAAGCTGATTATGCAGCATGAGGCACGCCCGCAGGTGATGTCGCTGGTGGTCTGGAGCGCACTGATCCCGGTGGTGCCGTTTATGGTCGCGTCGCTGATTTTTGACGGCCACGCGGTGATGCTGAAGAGTCTGGTTGAAATCGACCTTACCACCATTCTGTCGTTGGTTTATCTGGCGTTTGTCGCCACCATTGTGGGCTACGGTATCTGGGGTTCACTGCTGGGGCGGTACGAAACCTGGCGCGTGGCGCCGTTATCGCTGCTGGTGCCGGTCGTCGGGCTGGCCAGCGCTGCAATCCTGCTGGATGAGAAGCTAAGTGCATTACAGCTGCTGGGGGCGGTGTTGATCATGGCCGGACTGTATATCAACGTGTTTGGCTTGCGCGTGCGTCGGGCGACGCGGGTGCGGGGATAGGGCAGAAAAAAGCCCCGCATCCGCGGGGCAAAAACGAATCAGAGGCCGTGCTGATTATAATAAGGCACGCCTAATTCGTCGGATTTGTCGCTACCAGTCCCCATGTGGTTGAAATCATAGGGAGACCGGTCATGTGCTGACGGCAAAATCATCGTATCATGATTATTTTGCTGCGTTGCACGGGGTGTTTGCTCCGCGAAGGTCTGGCTGGAAAACAGCACCAGCAAGGCGAGGGCGGCGGAGGCGGTAAGGTTCATGATTTCCTCGGTTACGTCTTTACAGGCGATGATTAACTACAATGTTTTAGCGGATACAGGTATCGGGATTCACCCGGCACGCTGGTGATTCGATACTTATGAGGCGGCACGTCGAAGTAGTTCTTAAACGTACGCGTCAGGGTTTGTTGCGATTCAAATCCGTAACGCTCCGCCAGATAAAGGATCGGTTCATTGCTTTCTTTCAGTTTTTGGGCAATTTCCGTCAGCTTGCGGCTGCGAATATATTGACCTAATGAATGACCGGTCTCTTTTTTGAACATCCGTTGCAGGTGCCATTTGGAGTAACCTGAACGCTCTGACACTTTTTCAAGGGAGAGCGGCGATTCCAGGTTATCTTCGATCCAGTCCAAAATGCTATGAATGGTGATAGCGTCAGTATTGCGTCTGGACATCGTCATACCTCTTTTTCTGTTTACGGCAGTATTTTCTTAAGCAAAAGCTCAAGCGTTGCCACTTCATCTGCCGTTAAGTTTTTTGTTAGTTCCTGATGCAGTGTTTGTCCTACTAATTGATGACATTGCTCACACATATCCGCACCGTCGCGGGTGAGTGTCACCAGGACGCCGCGCTTGTCATTCGGGTTAGGGCTTCGTTCTATCCATCCTTTACAGACGAGACGATCCAGCATGCGGGTCAGCGCGCCCAGATCGACAGAGAGCACCTTTTTTAATTCAACCGGGGTGATGCACACCTGACAGCGAATGGAGCACAGCACTTTAAACTGTGTTGCGGTGATATCCAGCGGCGACAGATAGTCATTCAGCAGGCGGTCTTTTTTCTGGTTAACCAGATGAATAAGACGACCCAGTGGAACAACGTCGTTGAAGATATCACTGGTGCTTTTCACAATGGTTGCCCTGGCAAGTAGTTTAGTCACGGCAGATATTATTGCTCAGGCAAGTATAAGTCAACTGAATGGATCTGCGGATGCCACGAATTGCTAAAACGTTTCATGAACTTTTGTTGGGGTCTTTCAAATCATACAGATAACGCAGGGTTATCGTTCCCGGATGAAAATAATCGTTACGTTGAGTGCATGGCTCAACGTCACACTTTCACCCTATAATTGCGGTGGTAAATATGGATAAGGACAACGACACATTATGGTGGATTTGATTAAAGCAATTGGTCTTGGGCTGGTGGTGTTACTGCCGTTGGCTAACCCGTTAACGACGGTAGCGCTCTTTCTGGGGCTGGCAGGGAATATGAACAGCGCAGAGCGCAATCATCAGTCGATGATGGCCTCCGTGTATGTGTTCGCCATCATGATGGTTGCTTACTACGCCGGTCAGCTGGTGATGAATACCTTCGGGATCTCCATTCCTGGTCTGCGCATCGCCGGGGGGCTGATTGTGGCCTTTATCGGTTTCCGCATGCTGTTCCCGGCGCAAAAAGCGCATGAATCGCCTGAAGCGAAAAGCAAATCCGAAGAGCTGGAAAGCGAACCCAGCGCGAATATCGCCTTTGTGCCGTTAGCCATGCCGAGCACGGCGGGGCCAGGGACTATTGCGATGATCATCAGTTCCGCCTCGACGGTGCGTGACAGCGCTACGTTCCCGGACTGGGTACTGACCGTTGCACCCCCGCTTATTTTTGCCCTGATCGGCGTGATTGTCTGGGCCTCCTTGCGCAGCTCCGGGGCGATTATGCGCTGGGTAGGCAAGGGCGGTATCGAGGCGATTTCCCGGCTGATGGGGTTCTTGCTGGTGTGTATGGGCGTGCAGTTTATTATTAACGGCGTGCTGGAGATTATTAAGACCTATCATTGATGTGTTTGCCGGGTGGCGCTGCGCTTACCCGGCACAACCAGACATCACCCGTGGTGAGCCTGTTCCTCCAGCGCCACCGGCCATTTACGGAAGATCAACACCGACCAGATAAGCGCCACCACGGCCGGAATGGCCCCCAGATAGCCAATCGCCGACATGGAGACATGCAGGATCACCTGATTGCCCACCAGCGCACCCGCGCCAATCCCCAGATTAAAAATGCCCGAGAACAGCGACATCGCCACATCAGTGGCATCCGGCGCGAGGGCCAGCACCTTCACCTGCATCCCGAGACCAATAATCATGATCGCCACGCCCCAGAACAGGCTGAGGATCGCCAGCTGGCTTTCACTGCCCGCCGCGGGCATCAGCAGTAGCAGACACGCCAGCAGCAAACCGATGGCGCTGCTCACCAGCGTTGAAGCGTGTTTATTGCCGAGCTTACCAAACAGAATACTGCCGATAATGCCAGCCCCGCCAAGGAGCAGCAGCAGGAGGGTGGCAAAGTTGGCGCTGAAGCCGGCCACGACCTGAACGAACGGCTCAATGTAGCTGTAGGCCGTATAGTGGGCGGTGACCACGATGACGGTAAGCAGATAAATGCTCAGCAGTGCCGGACGACGCATCAACAGCGGCAGGCTTTTCAGCGAGCCGGAATGTTCGCTCGGCAGCTTCGGCAGCAGTTTCATCAGGCAAACCAGGGTAATCAGCGCCCCCATACCGATGGCGAAGAACGTGGTACGCCAGCCGAAGTATTGCCCCACGATGCGGCCAATCGGCAGGCCCAGCACCATTGCCAGGGCGGTCCCGGTGGCAATCAGGCTCAGCGCCTGAGCGCGTTTCCCCGCGGGCGCCAGCCGGATAGCCAGTGACGCGGTGATCGACCAGAAAACGGCGTGAGCAAAGGCAATTCCGACGCGGCTTAACACCAGCACCGTAAAATTCCACGCCAGGAACGACAGCACGTGGCTGGCGATAAACAACGCAAACAGCCCGATCAGCAGCTTACGGCGCTCCATCTGGCTGGTCAGCAGCATAAACGGCAGCGACATCAATGCCACCACCCAGGCGTAAATGGTCAACATAATGCCCACCTGCGCCGTTTCCATCTGGAAACTTTCTGCGATGTCAGACAACAGCCCAACCGGAACAAATTCTGTGGTGTTGAAAATAAACGCGGCGATAGCCAGCGTGACCACGCGTAGCCACGCAACCCTGCGGGAAACTGTGTTCGTTGTCATAGGGATGTCGGAGATTCGTTGCTAAAGAAGAGGAGACGATCTTAAAGCCTTGAACGGCGAAAACTCAACCATTATGTGATGCAGATCTCAATATTTACCTTATCAAAGCGGTAGCCGGGGGCGTGGTTTTCATTGAATATAAAGGAACACTCCAATAAAAACAGGCGGTAAGACAGTGCAGGAGATTGATTTTTATCTGGTCGATGCGTTCAGCAATGTGTCATTTGGCGGAAATCCGGCTGCCGTTTGCCCGCTGAAAGCGTGGCTGCCGGACGAAACGTTACTGAAAATGGCGCAACAGCATAATCAGTCGGAAACCGCATTTTTCGTCTGTACGAAAGGGGGCATTGAGCTACGCTGGTTTACCACGCTCACCGAAGTCAACCTGTGCGGTCACGCCACCCTTGCTGCGGCGCACGTCCTGTTCAGTGAGCTGGACTATCCAGACCCGCGTATCCATTTTGAAACGGCTTCCGGTCGCCTGACGGTGAGCCGGGAGGGGGACTGGCTGACGCTGGATTTCCCGGCATGCCCGACACAGGAAGAGACGCCCCCGCCGGAGATGCTGGCGGCGCTGGGGATAAGCCACTACATCGAAGCCCGAAAAGGGCGTGCCTGGGTGGTGGTGCTGGAGGATCGCCAGCAGGTTGAAGCGCTCACACCGACTATTTCGGCCATGACGCCAGGCGAACATAAAGTTGCCGTTACGGCGCGGGGCGACGGGGATTATGACTTCGTCAGCCGTTTCTTCTCACCCGGCGTTGCCGTCTGGGAAGATCCGGTGACCGGCTCTGCACACACGATGCTCATTCCCTACTGGAGTGAGACGTTGGGTAAAACCACGCTGTTTGCCCGTCAGGTGTCCGCGCGGGGTGGCGATGTGCGGTGCGAGCTGAAAGGTTCGCGCGTGCTGATGAGCGGGCAGGCGTCACTCTATTTGAAAGGCACAGTTTTTCTGCGCTAAATACCTATAACAACAGAGGAAAAGACAATGCAGGAAATTGATTTTTATCTGGTGGATGCCTTCAGCGACAGGGCGTTTGGCGGCAATGCCGCGGCGGTATGCCCGCTGGAAGAGTGGCTTTCGGATGAGACGCTGCTCAAAATGGCGCAGCAGCATAACCAGTCCGAAACAGCTTTCTTCGTGCGTACCGACACCGGCTTCGAGCTGCGCTGGTTCACTACGCTGCATGAAATTAATCTGTGCGGCCACGCCACGCTGGCGGCGTCCCACGTTATTTTCGAATACCTTGATTATCCGCATACCGAAATCACCTTCACCACGCGCTTCGTGGGTGAGCTGACGGTGAAACGCAGCGGCGACTGGCTGACGCTCAATTTCCCTGCGTGGTCGACCGAGATGGTTGACAATCCACCGCCAGGCCTGTTCAGCGCGCTGGGGATAGCCCAGGCTAAAGAGGTCCGCGTCGGACGGGATTACATGGTGGTGCTGGAGAGCCAGCAACAGGTGGAAGCCTTAACCCCGGATATTGCAGCGATGGCGCCGCTGGGGAAAATGGTCTGCGTGACGGCTCCGGGGGAGGAGTATGACTTCGTCAGCCGCTTCTTCTGCCCGGGCGAAGGGGTACCGGAAGATCCGGTCACCGGATCCACGCACAGCATGCTGATACCGTACTGGAGCGAGAAGCTGGGCAAAACGTCGATGAACGCCCGCCAGGTTTCGTACCGTGGCGGGGATCTGCGCTGCGAACTGAAGGGCGACCGTGTGCTGATTGGCGGCCAGGCGACGCTCTATCTGAAAGGGCGTATCTTCCTGCGCTAGCTGAGCGAGGCGCCGCCGCATATCACCATCTCCTGGCCCGTGATGGCGGCGGCTTCATCGCTGAGCAAGAAATTCACCAGCCCCGCGACCTCTTCTGGCGTGATGAGACGGCCGATGGGCGGACACGTGGGCGGTGAGCTTTCTCGCCCCGGAGCGCTAAGCATCGGCGTTTGGGTGGCCCCCGGCGCGACCACGTTCGCGGTGATCCCACGCGGGGCCAGTTCCGCCGCCCAGCTTCTGACCATCCCTGTCATCGCCGCCTTGGTGGCAACATACTGCGAACGGCCTGCCGCCCCGCGGGAGGTTCTGCTGCCAATCGCCACAAATCGTCCACCGGCGGCCATAGCGGGCGCGAAATGGTTAAACAGGGCTTCGCAGGCCTGAACGTGCAGTTGCCACAGTGACGCGCCAACCCTGCTGTCCAGTTGCCCCAGTGGGGCGGCGGCCATCATTCCGGCGGCGTGGATCACCGCCTGCGGTGTCGCGATGGCGTGCAGGGCGCTGTTCAGCGCCTCAGGGTCGGTGATATCCACGCGTAACCCCGTAAAGCCAGGGGTATCCGGCATCACGGCACGGCGGCTGAGTCCGGTGACCTGCCAGCCTTCCGCCAGTAAACGCTTAACGATGGCCTCACCAATTCCGGAGCTGGCTCCGGTCACGACGGCGTGACGCATGTCAGGCCTCCAGCATTGAACGAGGAACTTTAAACACCGCTTTGCGAACGGTCATCGGTGCGCCGCTGGCGCACAGCGCCTGGTGTGGTTCTTCAGGATAAAAGACCGCAAAGTCACCCGCGCCAAGGCGGATCCCGACGCTGTGTGCCGGTGAGCGGGCAATGAACAGGTCCGCTTTACGCTCTTCGTCATTCGGCTTGCCGACAGGGCGTGCCCCGGCATAGATGAGTTCTTCTCCCGCCAGCACAACCTGAATATCCGCCCACTGGTGATGGTACTCCGTATGCCGCTCCGCGCGCTGCTGCGTCTGCGCCGGACCAATCTGGCAAAACCAGGGGGCATTGTCCGGCTGCCAGCGGCCGTCGTCGCGTTCGCTAAGCGCCTGCAGCGTGCAGTCCGGGCGGGACAGCAGGGCATACAACACTGGCGGTAACCCTGCCAGCGGCAGGGCGTTGAGATGTCCGATAATCATGCTGACTCCTTGACCCACTCGGGCGTCACCCGTACGTATTTTATGGCCTGACGAAAGTAGGTGTAGGCGATATGCAGGCTGCCATCCGGGCTCTGTTTAATGCTCGGATAGGAAAACTCACGATTCAGTTTCTCCAGGGAGTTGTTAGTCATGCAGTAGCCGTCTCCCTCGTCCAGATGCCGTTGCCACGGCCAGCTTTTGCCTCCGTCCGGCGAAATGGCGACGGTCATCGGCGCACGCGGGGCACCCCAGAAGGCGGCCCGACCGTGGGTCACAACCGGCTCTTTACGGCCATCGCCATCGTCAATTTCGTCGTACAGCGAGGTGCGACGCTCCTGCGCCCCGGCGGCGCTCATGAAGTTAAACACCAGCGCCAGCTCGCCACTGGCAAGCGTTGTCACCTGGATAGAGGAGTTGTTGTTGGGTAATACCGTGGGCTCCGGCACGGACCAGCTTTCGCCGTTGTCCGTTGACTGGCTGTAATAAATGTTATCCGCCCACCGGCTACGGAACAGGGCAACCAGGGTGCCATTGCGCAGCGGGGTGATGTTCATATGGACGCAGCCCAGGCTGTCCGGTACCTCGACATCACGCCAGGTTTTGCCCCCGTCTTCGGAGATTTTCACCGCGCTGATATCATCGTTTCCGACCCATTTCTCACCCGGCCGGGTGCGGCAGTAAAACACCGGCAGCAGCCAGTTACCGTTCTCCAGCACGATAATCGGCTGACGAATAAAGGTGCCGGGTTTATCGAGCAGGGTCGCGATGTCCCCCCAGGTTTTACCCCGATCCCGGGACTGGCGATAGCGCACAATAGCGGTGTCCTGGTTGCCGGACATCTGCGCGGTCCACAGCAGCCACAGCACGTTATCTGGCGCCAGGAACAGAACCGGGTTCTGTTCGGAGCGCGTGGCATCGTCCGACAGTTTTTCTGCCTCACTCCACTGCTGGCTTCCCGGTGACAGGCGCGAACCCCAGACTGAGATATCCGCAATACCCTCCTGGGTACCGCCAAACCAGACGCACATCAGCGAACCATCCGGCAGCGGCAGCAGATTTGCCGCGTGGTTTTGTGGGCAGGCGGAAGGCAGCATCGCCGCCTCCACGCGAGTATCCTGTTGTGGGCGAATAATTCCGTCGCGGGTTACGGTTACAGACATATCAGACTCCATTGTTTTCAACGGGGGTTGGCGCTTTACCCTGTGCCTTTCCCGGAATGAGACGGTCGATGACCATGATGACCGCAGGGGTCAGCAGGGCGATGTACATATTGTTAATGCCAAACGGATCGCCCAGCAGATACCAGACGGAGGTTACAACGCAGGCGCCGATCAGCCCTGCATTGGCTCCGCGGGTGCTGCGGAAGAACGGGGCGTAGAATGCGATGACCGCCACGACGGAAATTGACAGACGAATGGCACGGGTAAAGAACGACAGCTTCAGCACTTCAGGCACCAGCAGAACAAAAATCAGCGGCAGGAAACCAATCAGCAGGGAGATCCAGCGGGTGGCCTTAAATTCCTGCTCGGGCGTCGGGTTGCGCATCGGTACGTAAAAATCTTTGACCACCAGGGAGGCAATGGCGAGCGCCACGGTACTGACGCTGACGAAGATGGACGCCACCAGAGAGGTGGTTACCAGACCGGCCAGCCACGGGTTCATATCCTGCAGGAAAATCGGCATCGCATACAGGCTGTCGATCTCCGGATGCAGGTATTTTGCCGCCACGCCAATCACCGCAATGGCCAGCGCAATCGGCAGGCAGAAAAAGAACGCGACCCAGGTCGAGCGTTTAGCCGATTTAACATCTTTGGTGGAGGAGATGGCCTGGATCACAAACTGGGTGCAGAAGATGGATCCAATGGTGCCAATGAGCCATGCGAAAATGGTCGACGCGCCGATATTGCCATCCCAGGTCCAGTAGAAGTCCGGCATGTTTTCGATCATCGGCGTGAAACCGCCGGTTTTGGATAACGCAAAGCCCATGATGGCCAGAATGCCGAAGTATTTCAGCGCACTGTGCAGCACGGTTACCCACGCCACGCCCTTCATGCCGCCAAAGGCGAAATAGAAGGTGCTGACGATAGCCGTAATAAAGGCGGCAACGGGCAGATTGACTTTCAGTACGGTGGAAATGGCTGCTGCGCCGCTGACGTAATTCCCCACGTTAACCAGCAGCAGGGCGTAGATCATGATGAGGGAGATAATGTTTTTGGTGCTGTTACCGTATTTTTCAGCAATCGCACCCGAGATGGTGATTTTCCCGGTGTTGTATATGCGTTTTACCAGCAACAGACCAAAAAGTGGGAAGCCAATCGCGGCCCCGATGACGGACCATGACGCAGCAAACCCGTCCTCAAACGCCGCCTGCGCGGTGCCGATGGTGGATTTAGCGCCGATATACTCAGACATCAGCAGGATCCCGACAATAAACGCCGGCATCGCACGGGAGCCTTCCATAAAGTCCCCGGAGTTTTTACTGCGGATCCGGAAGGTCAGCCAGGTGGTGAACAGGATGTAGGCAATGACTATGCCCACAATGATCAGGGTATCTTCAGCGGTAAAATTATTCATCTTTGCCTCTCTTCAGGGCGAGTGAATCCTGGGCACCTCAGGTACCCGGTATTCTTATTGACGAAACCAACGCCGTTTAGCTAAGTGACGTTGTCACTATCTGGCGAATCTGTTGGCACTGCTGCTCGCTAAACGCCACGGCATAGCGACTCACTCCGACATCCTCGCCCATGATTTGCAGGGCCTTTTTAACGGCGGCAGGGGAAAACGCCACGCTGTAGAGCTCGGTGCGCAGTCGGGTGACGCGCTCCTGCGCCTGCCGGGAACCTTCAACATCACCCGCGTTAAAGCGTGACCAGATGGCGTTGATCGCCGCTGGTGCCACGTTCGCCAGCCCGGAAATACAGGCTGAACATCCGTCGACGAAGCCCTGATGGATCAGTGAATCCGGTCCGTTCAGCACGTCAAACCCATCAATGTCGCTGACCGCGTTGAGGAAACCGCGCAGGCTTTCATAGCTCCCGGCACTGTCTTTAATACCTGAAATGTTGGGGTGTTCGGCCAGCGCCCGTACCGTGGCGGGCTCAAGTGTGTTGCCGGTCCGCGCCGGAATGTTGTACAGAAAGACCGGTACGGTTAGCGCGTCAGCGACGGCGGTGTAGTGTGCGATGAGCTCAGCCTGTTTCAGCGGCACGAAGTAAGGGGTGATGACGGAAACCGCATCCACACCCAGCGCAGCGATCTGTTTTCCCAGCCGGATGGTGTCGCGGGTGGAGATTTCGCCAATATGCGCCACGACGGGCGCGCGTCCGGCGACGGTTTCCACACAGGTCCGGGTGACCGCGATTTTTTCCGCTTCGTTCAGGACAAAGAACTCGCCGTTGGTTCCGCCGCAAAAAATGCCGTTTCCGGCGTCCAGCTGGCGGGCGATCTGCCGCGTTAAGCCGGGAAGGTTGAGTTCGCCTTCCGCGTCAAAAGGGGTGACGATGGCCGTCAGCACGCCCTTGATGTTGTTACGCATTTCTTACTCCTTGACTATGCATGTTCAGGAAACAGTGTCCGGTAAATCGCCTGCACCTCGTCGTGATTCACCTGACAGGGGGCATTGTTCATTAACCGTTTAACGTTCAGGGCGGCATCGCTCAGGGAAGCGATGTCTTCGCGCGGCACGCCCAGGGACTCAAGGTTGTCCGGCAGGTTGAGACGACGAACCAGCGCGGCAAAGTACTCCACCAGCGCGTGAGATTTTTCGTCATCGGACAGGCTGCTGTCCGCGCCTGGCACGAGATCCCAGACCTGCGCAAATTTTGTCACGCAGTGGGGACGAACCACACGCATGCAGGGTGCCAGAAGAATGGCGTTGGCCACGCCGTGCGGCAGGTGATATTTCCCGCCAAGCGGATAAGACAGGGCGTGAACCAGATGTGTGCCGGCCTGCGCAATCGCGACCCCGCCGTAATAAGAGGCCCACAGCATTTCCAGCTTTGCCAGCAGGTTACCCGGCTCAGCGCAGGCCGTTTCAATGTTCTTCAGCAGCTTAGCGAGCCCG
The DNA here is from genome assembly GCF_024599795.1 of Enterobacter cloacae complex sp. R_G8. Taxonomy (NCBI): domain Bacteria; kingdom Pseudomonadati; phylum Pseudomonadota; class Gammaproteobacteria; order Enterobacterales; family Enterobacteriaceae; genus Enterobacter; species Enterobacter cloacae complex sp. R_G8. Next base: position 2,709,078 of record NZ_CP102246.1, on the reverse strand, counting down.
GTCAACGCCGCGTTATCGCTGACCGGGTTGGCGACCGTGGCGGTGAAGCACTCAATCAGATGGCACAGGGCATCGATTCCGGTAGAGGAGGCAATATGCGCGGGCATGCTGGTGGTCAGTTCCGGCAGCAGGGCGACGTAATCGGGCAGCAGGACCGGGGAGATAATACCAATCTTCGTGTTTTGCTCCGGTATCGCCAGAATAGCGTTCGGCGTGGCTTCTGACCCGGTTCCGGCGGTGGCGGGGATCAGAATTGAGGAGATACGTGCCATCGGTTTTACCCCTGCCAGCAGCCTGTCCAGCCCCGGCGACAGCGGGTGACAGAGCACGGAGAGCAGTTTCGCCACATCCAGTACGCTACCGCCGCCGATCCCGACCACAACATCAAACGATCCGCCGTTTAACCCCGCGAGCAACTGGCTGACATCGTGGTGGGAGGGTTCAGGTGGCACCGTGTCAATCACCGTGACGCGGCGGTTGTCCTCTTCAAGAATTGAACGGATCTGTTTTGCCGCCTCCAGACGCGCAATGTTGCCGTCCGTGACCAGCAAGAGCTGCGCGTTATCGGTGAGTAATGGCCTGATGGCGGCGAGCGCATTTGCGCCGCTAATAATGGTGCTGTTAAGGGTAACCACGCTTTTCTCCTGTCTTTGTGTCCATGATTAAATTCGCTCAATTAAGACGCTTCATGGTCATCGTGTGGCTAAATTTATAATTTATCCGCAAACTGATTAACTTGATCTTGCTCACATATAATCAATCATGATTGAATATAATCATTAGCAGGAAAAGCGAGCCCGGAGTGGGAATGAAAGAAAACAACCTGTTCAGAGACGTCGTTGTCGTCGCAGATGACTTTACCGGTGCAAACGATGCGGGTGTCAGCCTGGCGCTGAGCGGTAAGAAGGTCAGCGTGGCATTCCAGACACCCTTTACCCAGACGGTGGATGCACTGGTCATTAATACCGATTCCCGTGCGCTGAGGGCAGCAGAGGCGGCCGAAAAAGTGGCCGTACTGGGGGCGGATATTGCGGAGGCGCGCTGGCTCATCAAAAAGATTGATTCCACGCTGCGCGGCAATGTAGGGGCAGAAACAGGCGTCCTTAAGGCAGTAAGCGGCAAACGGCAGGTGATTGTGGCGCCAGCGTATCCCGCGGCAGGGCGGATCACGCGCCACGGCAGGTGTCTGGTGAACGGCATTTCGGTGGATGAAACCGAATTTGCCAGCGATCCGAAAACGCCCGTCCCGTCTGCCACTATTGCTGACATGTTTACCAACGTGAGTTGTCAATCCGTGACCGTGAACACGCTGGCAGCCGAACTGGCGCAGGGAACGGAGTGGCTCATCGTCGATGCCCAGTGTGACGAGGATCTGGACGCCATTATTGGCGCCGCGCTGACCTGCCCGCAGACACCACTGCTGGTCGGGTCTGCCGGCTTATGTGATGCGCTGGCACGCCATCTCGCCCCCGTGAAGCGTCAGCAGCTGCTGGCGGTGGTGGGATCAATGAGTGAGATCGCTCAGCGCCAGATTGCGCTGGCCGCTGCAGAGCCTGCGGTTTCGTCGGTGTTCATTGATGTTAATGATGTGCTGAAGGGGGAGACGGCGAACGCGCTCATGCGCATCACGCAGGCCCTGAAGGCGGGCCGACACTGCCTCGTTCATACCTGCCCGGACCATGAGGCGCGACATCAGGTTGAACGGCTTTGCGCGCAGTATCAAATGACCCGGGCCGAACTGGGTGAAACGATCTGCGCCTTCCTGGGAGAGATTACCCGAGAGGCACTGACGGCATGTCCGCCAGATGCGTTGTATGTCTCAGGCGGTGATGTGGCAATGGCCGTCGCCAGCGCGCTTGATGCGCAAGGATTTGAAATTACAGGGCGCGTCGCAGGATGCGTCCCTTACGGCAAATTTCTGGGTTGTGCCTGGCACCAGCCGGTAATGACCAAAGCAGGGGGCTTCGGAAAAGAAGAGACGCTGCTTGAGGTGTTGCATTTTATCGAGGAGAGACTGAGTGACTAACATTATTGCTGTAACCATGGGTGACCCGGCGGGCATTGGCCCGGAGATCATTATCAAATCCCTCACCGGGAGCGAATTAACGGGAGCCCCGGTTGTCGTTGTGGGCTGTGCCCGCACGCTCAGGCGGGTGCTGGATGATGGGATCGTGGGGCAGGCTGACATCCATATCATCAAGCAGGTCAGCGAGGCTCGTTTCGCACCCAACGTGATTAACGTGCTGGACGAACCGCTGGCCGACCCTGATGCCCTGAAGCCCGGCGTGGTTCAGGCTCAGGCGGGGGATTTAGCCTATCGCTGCGTGAAGCGCGCGACGGAACTGGCGATGGCGGGGGACGTGAAAGCGGTTGCCACCGCGCCACTGAATAAAGAAGCGCTGCATCTGGCCGGACATCACTACCCCGGGCATACCGAGCTGCTGGCCCATCTGACGCACAGCAAAGACTACGCTATGGTGCTGTACACCGATCGGCTGAAGGTCATTCATATCACGACCCATATTGCGCTGCGTAAATTCCTTGATACGCTCAATCAGGATCGGGTAAAAACCGTCATCGGCATTGCGGATACCTTCCTGAAGCGGGTGGGCTTTAGCGCACCTCGTATTGCGGTCGCGGGTGTGAACCCGCATGCGGGAGAAAATGGCCTGTTTGGCGATGAAGAGATCACAATCGTCGGCCCGGCCGTTGCGGCGATGAAGGCGCAGGGGGTTAACGTCACCGGACCGTGCCCGCCGGATACGGTATTTATGCAATGCCACGAAGGAATGTATGACATGGTCGTTGCGATGTATCACGATCAGGGGCATATTCCGCTAAAATTGCTCGGCTTTTACGACGGGGTGAATATCACCGCCGGATTGCCGTTTATCCGCACCTCTGCAGACCACGGAACCGCGTTCAATATTGCATGGACCGGTAAAGCCAGGTCGGAGAGCATGACGGTGTCTATTCAGTTGGCTATGCAAATTACACGGGAATAATATGAAGGGATATAACCGGTTAGAGCAGATAATGGATTACCTCAAAGGGCACAACCTGGTCACGGTGGATCAGCTGGTGGCGATCACCGATGCCTCACCGGCGACGATCCGCCGCGACCTGATTAAGCTTGACCAGGAGGGCGTCATCAGCCGAACCCACGGCGGCGTTACCCTTAACCGGTTTATTCCTTCCCAGCCGACCACGTCCGAAAAAATGCAGCGCAGTCTGGCAGAAAAACATGCCATCGCCAGGGCGGCAGCGAGCTTTGTTAACGCGGGGGATGCCATTGTGCTGGACGCCGGTACCACAATGATTGAACTCGCGCGTCAGCTGACGCATCTGCCGCTTCGCGTCATCACCAGCGATCTGCACATTGCGCTGTTTCTCTCTGAGTTTAAACAGATTGAAGTGACGATCATTGGCGGTCGTATCGATGATTCGAGCCAGTCCTGTATCGGGGAACACGGGCGTCGGCTGTTGCAGAATGTCTGGCCTGATGTGGCTTTCGTCAGCTGTAATGGCTGGGATATTACCCGCGGTATCACGTCGCCCACGGAAGAGAAGGCCGCGCTGAAGCGGGATTTGATTGCCAATGCCAAACGTCGGGTGCTGCTGGCGGACAGCTCTAAATACGGTGCCTGGTCGCTGTTTAATGTGGCGCACCTGAACACCCTGACGGATATCGTCACCGACAGCAGGCTGGATGAAGCCGCCCGGGCCCAGCTGGAACAGCTTGAGACCCGCCTGACGCTGGCGTCATGACATAAGTTAAAACTATGAAGTCCGAACAGATGGCAGACGCTATGTTGAAATCTGGTGTCACAAAAAAAGCAAGGAGCCTGCCATGTATTCCATTACCTCTGAATCTGCCCGTCATCCGGATATCCTCAAGCTGATTGCGGCGCTTGACCGCTATCAGAGCGAACTCTATCCCGCTGAAAGCAATCATCTGCTCGATCTGGCTGCGCTGCCTGAAGCCTCGCTTATCCTGATGATCATTCGCGACCCGCAGCTGCAGGCCGTGGGATGTGGTGCCGTGGTGCTGAATGGCGACGGTACCGGAGAAATGAAGCGGGTCTATATTGATCCGGCCCATCGCGGGCAACATCTGGGCGAGACGCTGCTGGCCGCCCTCGAAGATGAAGCCCTGAGCCGTCATTGCCATACCGTGCGTCTGGAGACAGGGATCAAGCAAAATGCCGCCATTCGCCTGTATGAACAGTGCGGATATGAACGCCGTCCGGCGTTTGCGCCGTATGTCGACGATCCGCTGAGTCTGTTTATGGAGAAGGCTCTGGTTGTCGACGTTCGTTTAGCAGCGCTATAAACGCTTCGAGCTGGCGGGTCATCGCCCCACGACGCCACACCAGCCAGGTGGTCAGCCAGCGCCAGTTCTCCGCCAGCGGCCACGCCTCTACCTGATGATGCCCCGGCATACTCTCCAGCATTGAGCGGGGCATCAACGCAATACCCGCCCCTGCAATCACGCAGGCGAGCATACCGTGATACGACTCCATCTCATGGATCCGCCCGGGCGTGGCGCGGTCGGCGTGAAACCAGCTTTCCAGATGACGTCGATACGAACAGTTTGCGCGAAACGCGTAGACGTCGCTGCCGCTTACCTGCGCGGCGCGCGTCACCGCCGCATGCCCGGCAGGCGTGACCAGCATCATCTCTTCCCGGTAAACCGGCATGCCTTCCAGTTCCGGGTGAGAAAGTGGCCCGTCGACAAACGCCGCACTTAAGGTGCCTTCCAGAACGCCGTCAATCATGGTTCCGGACGGGCCGGTAGAGAGCGCGAACTGAATGCGCGGATAGCGTTGGTTAAACGCCGCCAGACTTTCCGGGATCCGCACGGCGGCGGTGCTCTCCAGGGCGCCAAGGGCAAATAACCCCTGCGGCTCATCACCGGCGACGACCATCCGCGCCTCGTCAACCAGCGCCAGGATCTGCTTGCTGTAGCGCAGAAAGTTGTGCCCGGCGGGAGATAACCGCAAACGCTGGCTCTCCCGGATAAACAGCTCAACGCCGAGATCGGCCTCAAGCTGGCGGATGCGGGTGGTCAGGTTAGACGGCACGCGATGCACCTTCTGCGCCGCCTGGGTGATGCTGCCGGTCAGGGCAACGGCGTTAAACATTTCAAGCTGAGTTAAATCCATAGCATTCTCGATTCGTGAATAAGGTGGTTAGTATTATTCATTTTTAAGAAATAGCAGAGTGGGCCACAATCAATCAACCGATATTACGTGGAGAACATCATGACTTATTCATCTGCTACGCATGCCCTCTCTGTTAATCCGGCGACAGGCGAGACGCTGGCCGCGTATCCCTGGGCCACATCCGAAGAGGTTGAACAGGCAATCACCCTGGCTGAGGCCGGTTTTCGCCAGTGGCGAGGGGAAAGCGTCTCTCACCGGGCACAAAAGCTGCGCGACCTGGGGGCAGCACTGCGCCAGCGTGGGGAAGAGATGGCGCAGATGATCTCCCGGGAAATGGGCAAGCCGATTGTGCAGGCGCGGGCGGAAGTGGCCAAATCTGCGGGTCTGTGCGACTGGTATGCGGAACATGGCCCGGCGATGCTGCGTGCGGAGCCCACGCTGGTGGAAAACCAAAACGCGGTCATTGAATACCGTCCGCTGGGGCCGATTCTTGCGGTGATGCCGTGGAACTTCCCGCTCTGGCAGGTGCTGCGTGGTGCGGTGCCGATCCTGCTGGCAGGTAACAGCTATCTGCTCAAGCATGCACCGAACGTCCTCGGTTCTGCTGCGCTGATTGGGCAAATTTTTGCTGATGCCGGTATTGCGCAAGGCGTCTTTGGCTGGGTGAATGCCACCAATGATGGTGTGAGCCAGGCGATCAACGATCGTCGTATCGCAGCGGTAACCGTCACCGGTAGCGTGCGTGCAGGTGCGGCAATAGGGGCTCAGGCGGGAGCGGCGCTGAAAAAATGTGTTCTGGAGCTGGGCGGCTCCGATCCGTTTATCGTGCTGAATGATGCCGATCTGGATCTGGCGGTTCGCGCGGCCGTCACGGGACGTTATCAGAACACCGGGCAGGTTTGCGCGGCGGCAAAGCGCTTTATTATCGAAGAGGGGATTGCCGATGACTTTACCCGGCGTTTTGTTGCGGCGGTGGCGGCGCTGAAGATGGGAGCACCGGATCGGGAAGAGAATGATATTGGCCCGATGGCGCGTTTCGATCTGCGTGACGAACTGCACCAGCAGGTGCAGGCCACGCTCGCGCAAGGGGCCACGCTGCTGCTGGGCGGCGAGAAAATCAGCGGGGAGGGCAACTATTACGCGCCAACCGTGCTGAGCCATGTCACCCCGACAATGACCGCCTTCCGTCAGGAGCTGTTTGGCCCGGTGGCGGCGATTACGGTGGCGAAGGATGCGGAACATGCCCTGCAGCTTGCCAACGACAGCGACTTTGGTCTCTCTGCCACGGTGTTTACCGCCGACGAAGCGCTGGCCGGGAGATTCTCCCGCGAGCTGGAGTGCGGCGGGGTGTTTATCAATGGCTTTAGCGCCAGCGATGCGCGCGTGGCCTTTGGCGGCGTGAAGAAGAGTGGTTTTGGCCGCGAGCTTTCCCACTTTGGTTTGCACGAATTCTGTAACGTGCAGACGGTGTGGAAGAACAGAGTGTAACCCGCCCTCCTTACAGAGACCCTGACGACGAGGGTCTCTGTCATTTCTCTGCAATGGTTCTGTCATTTTCGTTTCGTAGACTCGCACGCGTCTAACGTCTTGTTACTGAAGAAAATTATGAACCTAACGCAAATTTATCGTCGTATTGCGCAGCACATTATCCCCCGCCAGTTTGGCCTGCTGACCGGTATCTTTTGTATTATCGGCCTCTTTTCCGCCCTGCAACTCTCCTCGTCGTTCCTGCTCAATGCCTCCCTGAAGGAAGCGCAACGCAACGAGCAGCAAAACCTGCTGGCGTACCAGCAGCAGAGCAAGCTGGATCTGGCTCGCGTTTCCCTGCTGGCCGCAAGCGATCTGCTTAACCGCTCCGGCGTCTGGTTTATGCAGGATAAAGAGACCGGCTCCGAGGGCAGCTGGCACAGCCTGATGGACGACGCGCAACAGGCGCTGGACGTGTCGCAGCAGGCGTGGAATGCCTGGCTGGCACTTAACCCACCAAAGGATGACGCCCTGGTGAACAGCTATCAGCTTTTTTACGGCGCGATAAAAGAGCAGGCGGAAGGGCTGGTGAAAACCAACACCATCGATGCGTTTTTTGCCGTGCCGGCGCAGGCATTTCAGACCGACTTTAATGACAACTATGCCCGCTATCAGCAAGCAAGCGAGAAGCAGGCGCTCAAAGGGCGTCAGTCGTTGATGGCGCAGCTCTCCGGTCTGCAAACGTTGTTCCTGCTTGCGCCTGTTCTGTTGCTCGCTATTGCGGTTGCCGTCTGGTTCGGGATGTCCCGATGGGTGATTACCCCGTTGCGGCGCTTGATTGCGCATATCAACCGGCTGGCCGCAGGCGATCTTTCCGGTACCCCTCCTGGCGTGACGCGTTTTAACCGTGAAATTGCACAGCTCAGCGACAGTATTGCCACCATGCAGCACGGGCTACAGCAACTGGTGACCCAGGTTAGCGATGCCACCACCTCAATGGTGGAAAACATTGGTGCGCTGGCGCAGGGCAATCAAAAGCTGTATTACCAGTCGGCGCGTCAGGCCAAAGAGCTGGAAGACGTGACGGCGCATATCGCGACCCTGGAAACCCACGTGGAAGGCAACACGGGCTATGCGAAGCTTGCCAGCTCGCGGGCGGATGAGGCGCGCCAGGCCGCTGCGGGAGGGGATCAGATGATGTCGACCGTCAATGCGTCGATGCAGGCGATCGTCGACCGATCTTCTGAGATGCGGGGGATCGTGGCGATGATCGACAGCGTCGCGTTTCAGACCAACATTCTGGCGCTGAATGCGGCAATTGAAGCGGCCCATGCGGGAAACCAGGGGCGCGGGTTTGCCGTTGTCGCCCGGGAAGTGGGGCTGCTGGCGAGAAAGAGCAGCCACTCGACGCAGACCATTCAGGAGCTTATCAACCGTTCCCTTCAGGGGATCGAAGACGGTTCCCGGGCCGTTAACCGTCTGGAAGACAACCTGCAGCAGGTCACGGGGCTGGTGGGAACATTAAGCAGTTTGCTGAATGAGATCTCGGCGGCCACGCTGAGTCAGGGGGAGAGTATTCATCAGATGACGCGCCAGCTTCAGGCGCTGAATCAGGTGTCGCGGCAGACCGACAGCCTCGTTTCTGACGCGTCCGATGCCTCTGAGCGCCTGCACAAACAGTCGGATCTTTTATTGCAGGCCGTTTCGCGTTTTCGTCTCAGTGCCTGACGCAACTCATAAGCGTCTGTTATACTCGCAGCCCGTTTTAGCCTGAGGGCAAGGAGCAAAGAGAGTGGCTGCGGTCATCCATAATGAGATGCTGGACGAGATTCTGGCGCAGGTTCGTCCGTTACTTGGAAAAGGGAAGGTTGCCGATTACATTCCGGCCCTTGCCTCGGTCAGCGGGAATAAGCTGGGTATTGCAATTTGTACGATCGATGGACAGCGTTACCAGGCCGGTGACGCCACGGAACGTTTTTCCATCCAGTCTATTTCGAAAGTGTTGAGTCTGGTCGCGGCCATGCGGCAGTACGAAGAAGAGGAGATCTGGCAGCGGGTAGGTAAAGATCCCTCCGGGCAGCCGTTTAACTCGCTGCTTCAGCTTGAGATTGAACAGGGTAAACCGCGTAACCCCTTTATCAATGCCGGGGCGCTGGTGGTCTGCGATATGCTGCAAAGCCGTCTCAGCGCGCCACGTCAGCGCATGCTTGAAATCGTTCGTCAGCTTTCAGGCGTTGACGACATTGCCTACGATCCGGTGGTGGCTCGCTCGGAGTTTGATCACTCTGCGCGGAACGCGGCCATCGCCTGGCTGATGAAATCCTTCGGCAATTTCCATAATGATGTGGCGACCGTACTGCAAAACTATTTCCACTACTGCGCGCTGAAAATGAGTTGTGTGGAGCTGGCGCAGACTTTCCTGTTTCTTGCCCACCAGGGACATGCTCCGCATCTTAATCAGGACGTTGTTTCACCGCTGCAGGCGCGTCAGGTCAATGCCCTGATGGCGACAAGCGGGATGTATCAGAACGCGGGGGAATTTGCCTGGCGTGTCGGTCTTCCGGCCAAGTCGGGCGTCGGTGGCGGGGTGGTCGCCATTGTACCGCATGAGATGGCAATCGCCGTCTGGAGCCCGGAGCTGGATGAGACGGGAAATTCACTGGCCGGTGTGGCGGTTCTGGAGCAACTGACCCAACGCCTGGGACGTTCCGTTTACTGATGTCTGCTCTGGATCCGCTTTTTTCTCGCCTGGCGCGATCGACCTTTCGGTCGCGCTTTCGCTTAGGCACCAAAGAACGGCAGTACTGCTGGGACAAGGGTGCCGATACCATTGATCGGCATGCCGCCGATTTTATTGCTCAGCGTCTTGCGCCCGCGCACCCCGCCAATGACGGAAAACAGACGCCGATGCGCGGCCATCCGGTGTTTATAGCCCAGCATGCGACCGCCACCTGCTGTCGCGGCTGTCTGGCGAAATGGCACAACATTCCGCAAGGTGTTCAGCTCACCGCGCAGCAACAGCATTATATCGTGGGCGTGATCCATCACTGGCTGGTGTTGCAAATGAACACCAAAAGTTGACGAGTGCTGATCCTGTTGTAATTGTGTTATAGATGCACGTTAAGTGATTTCCCCTCGTGGTGACGGGTCAGTTAGTTGCCATAAGTTATTATATGGAATGATATTTAATGCGTTCAGACCCCTCTGCCTTCACGCTCTTTCGACCTGAATCGCCGCTGCGTAATGCGGCGGGTATCTTTATTCTCACCACCTTGTTCTATTTTATTGGTGCGGAGTTACGTCTGGTCGAAGCCTTGTCGCTGTTCTGGCCGCTGAACGGCGTGATGGCAGGCGTCTTTGCCCGTTATACCTATCTTAATCGTCTGCATTACTATGCGGTGTCGTATGTCGCCATGCTGATGTACGACGCGGTCACCACCAACTGGGGAATGGCCTCGGTGGTCATCAACCTGTCGAATATGATCTTTATCGTCGTTGTCGCGTTGCTGGTGGTGCGTGATAAGCGATTGATGAAGAAAACCCCCGATCCTATCAATGCGCTGCGGCTGTTCAATTACTGTCTGATCGCCGCCTTACTGTGCGCGCTGCTCGGCGCGACCGGGTCGGTGGGGATCGACAGCCATACCTTCTGGCCGCTGTTTGCCGACTGGTTTAGCGAGCAGTTCTCAACGGGCGTGCTCATTTTGCCGTGTATGCTCACGGTCAGTATGCCGACGCGGGCATTCAGGCTGCGTCTGGAGCAACTTTTACCGGTCATTGCGTTGATTGTCTCGGTGATGGCATCGGTGGTGATTGGCGGGGCGGGAAGCCTTGCCTTTCCGCTGCCGGCGCTGATCTGGTGTGCGGTCCGCTACTCCTTGCCCGCGACCTGTCTGCTGACGTTTCTGACCGGAGGCGTGGAGATCGTCCTGGTCGCCAACTCCATTATCAATATCGCCGTGGGCACGCCGCTCTCGACTCCGATGATGTTCTCCGCCCGGCTGGGGATTGCCACCATGGCTATCTGTCCGGTTATGGTCTCCGTCAGTATGGCGGCCATTAATTCGCTGATCCACCAGGTGTCGTTGCGTGCGGATTATGATTTTCTGACCCACGTGTATTCGCGCTCCGGGCTCTATGAGGCGTTAAAGCGGGAAGAGGCGCACCGGCATACACGTTTTCTGACCGTGATGTTGCTGGATATCGATTACTTCAAAAGCATCAATGATAACTATGGGCACGAGTGTGGCGACCGCGTGCTGGCGTCGTTTGCCCGCGAGGTGCAGCAGGTTGTCGGAGACGACGGCATGGTGGCGCGTATGGGCGGGGAAGAGTTCGCGGTTGTGGTGAATACCGGTGACGCGCGACACGGCTTTGCGCTGGCGGAACGTATCAGAGTCACCATTGCCGGTCATCCGTTTACCTGGCGCCAGCAAACGCTCTATCTGACCGTCAGTATCGGCCTTGGAAGCGGGAAGGCGGAGTCCTGGCAACTGACTGAGATTTTCAACAAGCTGATGGCCGAAGCAGACGATCATCTTTATCGATCCAAAAAAGCGGGGAGAAATCGCACCAGTGCGCGTGTGTCAGACGAACCCATTATCCCGACACCAGAGAGTGAAACCTGAGCGCAGCCTGCATTCTGCCGGGAATGAATCATAACGAATAGCGGATAAATTGCTTGCTAGGTATTTTTAACGTCAATAAGATACCGGAAGAAAGCTATCGGAAAATTCGCAGAATGAATGCAGCTGACAAACTCAGTAGAAGCCCTCGTGTACCAGGAAGCCGGTTTGTCAAACGTATGTATCTGATGCGTATTCTCGGCACGTTTCTCTGTTTTATCCCCATCCTCTCCGTGCTGATTGAACAGAATCGTTCAGTCTGGCTGATGTGTTTACTGGCAATAAACGCATTTATCTGGCCTACGCTTGCCTGGTATCGGGCGCGAAATTCGGCGATGCCTCTGGTGACTGAGCATCAGAATCTGGTGCTGGACGCCGGAGCCGGGGGGTTCTGGATCGCCATGATGGCGGTCAATCCGCTGCCGTCGGTAGTCATTGCCACCATTATGCTGACCGACCGGCTCTCGGCAGGGGGAATTACGCTGATGAAAAAGGCGGCCATCACCATGCTGGGCGTTTTCCTGGTGAGCTGGCTGACGCAGGGGATGGCGGTAGAGATGTACGTTTCGCAGCGCACCATGTTTGCCACGCTGCCGCTGATTGCGATTTATCTGCTGGCACTGAGCATGTTGACGGACAGCATTGCGCTGCGTCTGCGGATCAAGAGTCGGGAGCTTGAGCGGATTGCGATGATGGATCCGCTGCTGGATATTGCTAACCGGCGGCTGCTTGAAAAGCGGATTGACCACGAACTGAATAAACTGCGTCAGACGTGCCGTGAATCGGCCCTGATGTTTATCGATATCGACAATTTTAAAGACGTTAACGATCGTTTTGGCCATAAGGTCGGGGATGCATTGCTGGCGACCGTCTCGCAAATTTTGCATCTGTCGACGCGCCCGAGCGATACCCCCGCACGCCTTGGCGGCGATGAGTTTGTGGTTCTGCTGCCGGATACCACCCTGGAAGAGGCGCATGTTGTCGCCAGGCGCATTATGGATGCGGCTGCAATCAAAAAGGAGGTGGCTCAGGAGACGGTGCATTGCACGCTCAGCATCGGTATTGCCTGTGCCACAAGAGAGATGAAAAGCGTAACCGACTGGCTACAGGCCGCGGACAACGCCCTGTACCGCGCCAAGCGGGACGGTAAGAACAGAATATTCGCGCACTGACAATGTCTCTGTTTAGGCTACGCTTTGAGTAACGCTTTGCGTCAGGAGACGTTATGAAAACACCTGCAACCCCTGCAAATGAAATGGAACGTCTGAACTCGCTGCGCGAGTCAGGCCTGCTTGAGATCGACGGCTCCCCGGCGTTTGACCGACTGACACGTCTGGCAAAACGCTTCTTCCAGGTCCCGCTGGCGATGGTCAATCTGATTGATGAACATTCGCTGATTGTGAAGTCGGCCGACGGCCAGGCACCTGGTTCCGTTCCGCGTAATATCTCGTTTTGCGGTCATACGATCCTCAGCGAAGCGCCGCTGGTGGTCGCCGATATGCGTCAGGACGATCGTTTTGCCGATAACCCGCTGGTGGCCGGTGAGCCCGGCGTAAGATTCTATGCCGGTTTTCCACTGCGTTTACGTGACGGGGCGAGCGTGGGATCGCTCTGTCTGATTGATTATTCTCCCCGTGAATTTTCGGCGGCCGATCTGGCCGTGCTGGGTGACCTCGGCGCGCTGGCGGAAGACGAATTTGCTGCCGTCAGTGCGGCGACAACCGATGAATTAACCGGACTGTTCAACCGTCGGGGCTTTAACCAGCTTCTCCGGTTCACGCTGTCCGTGGCCAGACGCCGGGCGGAGCCGTTAACCCTTGGCTGGCTGGATCTGGATCGCTTCAAAGAGATTAACGATCGCTACGGGCATGAGGAAGGTGACAACGCACTGAAAGTCATGGCGGAACTGATGCGCACCTCTTTCCGTGAAGCGGATTTGCTGGTTCGCTTTGGCGGCGATGAATTTGCCGTGCTGTTTGCCGATACAGATGAGCAGGGGGCCTGGATTGCCATGCAGTATCTTGCCGAGCAGGTTGAACACTACAATGCCCGCAAGCTGCATCCCTGGTCTCTCCATTTTTCCTGGGGATTGAGCGAGTTCGATCATAACGGCAACGATCTGCAGCAGTGGATGAAAGACGCGGATGAAAAAATGTATGCCATGAAGCAGCAGCGTAAGCATACAAAATGACATAACAAAAGCCTATGTCTGACATGATTGCGTTACAAAGATGTTAAATGCAAAGTGAGGATATTCAACGTAAGGAAAAATAATGAATACCTCACTGCAGATCAAAACCCTCACCCGGGACGATATTCTCACCCACCTCGATGCGCTGGCCGATATCCTTGAAAACTGTGTCAACGGTGGCGCTTCCGTCAGTTTTATGTTGCCTTTCAGTACCGAAAAAGCCCGCGCGTTCTGGCAGGGGATTGCCGGGAGCGTAGAGCGTAACGAACGCGTCGTGCTGGCCTGCATCGATTCGCAGGATGGCGTGATTGGCACCGTGCAACTGATTACCGATCAGCCGGAAAACCAGCCGCATCGTGCCGATGTGGCAAAGCTGCTGGTTCATGAAAAAGCGCGCCGTAAAGGGGCCGCGATGGCGCTGATGGGGGAACTGGAAGTGCAGGCCAGAGCCAGCGGCATCTCGGTGCTGGTGCTGGATACCTCAACCGGTAGCGGAGCGGAGACCTTCTACCAGCGGGCAGGCTGGCAAAAGGTCGGGGAGATCCCGCGCTATGCGCTGATGCCGGATGGCGCAATGACCGCCACATCTGTCTTCTATAAGTTCTTGTGATTATTTCCCTCAATGACGTGATGAATTGATCAAAAGCGGGGTTCTGGTCGAAAACCTTTGATAAGTTATCATACCAATCTTATCAGGCTGTACGACTAATCATAAAAGGATCCCATTGTGAACACACTTAACCGTCGTGATTTCCCCGGTGCTCTCTACCCTGAACGTATCATTCAGTTTGGTGAGGGCAATTTCCTGCGTGCGTTTGTCGACTGGCAAATCGACCTGTTAAACGAACATACCGATCTCAATGCCGGTGTCGTGGTGGTTCGCCCCATTCAAAGCGACTTCCCGCCTTCATTAAGCACTCAGGATGGTCTGTATACCACGATCATTCGTGGTCTGAATGAGCAGGGCGAGGCGGTCAGCGAAGCGCGCCTTATCCGCTCTGTAAATCGTGAGATCAGCGTTTACAGCCAGTACGATGAGTTTCTGAAACTGGCACATAATCCTGAGATGCGCTTTGTCTTCTCCAACACCACCGAGGCGGGGATTGGCTGGCACGCGGGCGATCGTTTTGAAGATGCACCAGCGGTGAGCTATCCGGCGAAGCTGACGCGGCTGCTGTTTGAGCGCTTCAGCCATTTTAACGGCGCCGCGGATAAAGGCTGGATCGTTATTCCGTGCGAGTTGATTGACTACAACGGCGAAGCGCTGCGTGAACTGGTGCTGCGCTATGCCCAGGCATGGGCACTGCCAGCGGAATTTATTCAATGGCTGAATGCGCATAACAGCTTCTGCTCCACGCTGGTTGACCGCATTGTAACGGGTTATCCGCGCGACGAAGCGGCTGTGCTGGAAGCTGAGTTAGGCTATCACGACGGATTCCTTGATACCGCGGAACATTTCTACCTGTTTGTTATTCAGGGGCCTGAATCTCTGGCCAGCGAACTGCGGCTGGACAAATTCCCGCTAAACGTGCGGATTGTGGATGACATTAAGCCGTACAAAGAGCGCAAAGTGGCAATTCTCAACGGCGCGCACACGGCGCTGGTGCCGGTGGCGTTCCAGGCGGGACTGGATACGGTGGGCGAGGCGATGAACGATGCCGACGTATGCGCGTTTATCGAAAAAGCGATCTATGAGGAAATCATTCCGGTCCTGGATTTGCCGCGTGATGAACTGGCGTCTTTCGCCCGCGCCGTCACGGGTCGTTTCCGCAATCCGTATATCAAGCATCAGCTGCTGTCGATTGCGCTTAACGGCATGACCAAGTATCGCACGCGCATTCTGCCGCAGTTGCTGGCGGGGGTGAGGGCATCTGGCACGTTGCCCGCTCGTCTGACGTTCGCCCTGGCCGCACTGATCGCGTTCTACCGCGCAGAGCGTAACGGGGAGAACTATCCGGTGCAGGATGATGCGCACTGGCTTGCTCGTTACCAACATCTGTGGGCGCAGCATCACGACAAACAGATCACTACCCGCCAGCTGGTCTCTTCCGTTTTAAGCGTGACTGAGCACTGGGAGCAGGATTTAACCCAGGTGGCAGGATTGGTAGAACAGGTTGCGTGCGATCTCGACGCTATCCTGCAGCAAGGGATGCGTGCCGCAGTGAAACCGCTTTGCTAGAGATTCAATGCCCGGCGTTGGCCGGGTTTTTCAATTGCATTAGTTACAACATACTATAAACCTCTTTATTTAAAGTCACCTGCGACACCGTGCGGTTTATTGCGTATCAGGTGAAAAATGCAATCTTTCATTAACAAGCTTGCAACCGTGAGGGGGATCACGTTTAATAGCGCGGCTCTTTCCATTCCTGAAGCTCACTATGATTGTTCGTCCCAAACAGCACTGGCTACAACTGATTTTTGTCTGGCACGGTTCGGTATTGCCCAAAATCTATACCCGGTTGCTGCTTAACTTCCTGCTTTCCATCGCCGTAATCCTGATGCTGCCGTGGTATACCTCGCTGGGCATCAAATTTACCGTTGCGCCATTCAGTATCCTGGGGGTGGCAATCGCTATTTTCCTCGGGTTCAGAAACAACGCCTGCTATTCACGCTACGTTGAGGCTCGCCTTTTGTGGGGGCAACTGATGATAGCGGCACGCTCGCTGTTTCGCGAGGTTAAAAACACCTTACCGGATGATAAATATCTGGGTGAGTTCGTCCGTCTGCAAATTGCCTTTGCCCATTGTCTTCGCATGACCCTGCGCCGTGAAAAGGGGGAAGGGCAGCTGGCGCGCTATCTGGCGGCGGCGGAGTTACGCAACGTTATGGCCGCCAACTCGCCGGCGAACCGTATTCTGCTGATCATGGGAGAATGGCTGGCCGTGCGGCGCCGTAACGGACAACTCTCAGACATCCTGTTCCACAGCCTGAACAATCGTCTGAACGACATGTCGAGTGTCCTGTCCGGCTGCGAGCGGATCGCCACCACGCCTGTACCGTTTGCTTATACCCTTATCCTGCACCGTACGGTCTATCTGTTCTGCATCATGTTGCCGTTCGCGCTGGTTGTTGACCTGCACTACATGACGCCCTTTGTCTCGGCCCTGATCTCTTACACCTTTATCTCGCTGGACACCCTGGCGGAAGAGCTGGAAGATCCGTTTGGTACCGAAGATAACGACCTGCCGCTGGACGCTATCTGCAACATGATGGAACGCGATCTGTTGCAGATGAACGATGAAGAGAACATTCCGGAAAGGCTGATGCCGGATAAGCATTATCAGCTGACCTGACGGGCATTCCATTCGTCGCGGGTGATTTCCCACAGCTCGGAATCGAGCATACCGCTGACGTACGCTTTCTGTTCCGTTTTGATAAGCCGCATGCCGCTACTGTCTGAAATACGACGGGAGCGGCTATTGGCGGCGGCCTTCGGCGCGCGTAATACGGGTTTGTTCAGCGTATTAAACCAGTAATCCGTTGCGGCAATGCTGGCTTCGCGCATATATCCCTTTCCCTGAAATTCCGGCGACAGCCAAAACCCGCGGTTGTTATCTTCCACATCGTACAGACAGATAATACCCATCAGCACGTCCGGCACCTCGCGACGGCGGATGCTCCAGAACCAGGCAATCCCTTTTGCCATATCCGGCAGCGCCACGTTGTTGACATAGTTTTCCGCGCCGTTATCCGGGTAAGGCCAGGGCACGGAAGAGACCATATAGCGGACGATCTCCCAGTGCGGATAGCGCGTTTGTATCTGAACAGCATCTTCGGCAACCAGCGGTTTTAGCAGCAAGCGTTCTGTCGTGAGCGTCGGTATCGTCATCCGCAGATCTCCCTATTTAAGCGTTATGCTTTTGTTTGCGTTCTGGTATTTTCATCTCTATCACATTCAGTTGAGGCGTGCTGGATTTATTCACTACCAAAAATGGGCATCATTTCTTCAATGGCGAATTTTTAATGGGCTTTTTGTCTCTTTTCACCGGACGTGTTTTCCAGGATCTTCTGCAACATGGCAAAGAGACAGAGGAGGCGATTGCTCGTCGTGATACCCGTCTTTTGAATCATTCCACCCCCGAGCTGGAACGGTATTTTTCTCGCCCCCTCAGCGAGCTGCCGCGTCAAAACCCTTACCCGGTAGCGGCGCTGTTACCTCTGTTTTTAGTGGCGTTTGCGTTAAACCTTCTGCCTTTTCTCAGCGCGTTGCCGGGTTTGTCACCTTTACACCATGCACTGAGCTTTTTCGTACCATCATTAATAATGACAGGCGCGCTCATTGTTATCAGCGTGCTTCTGGCCCGAGGGATGACGTCAGGATTGTTGGGGGTTATGACGGTGTTCATCATTCTGCTGGTCGTGACACTCGCTCAGGGGCTGCATCTGCTGTTTTCTCATGACGGAAGCCTTTGGCCACTGGTCATCGCATCCTCCGCGCTGATACTTTGTCGGAGGGTGATGAACAGCAGCGGCTTTGTGCTGTTTACCCTCTATTGTCGCACTCAGCGTCTTGCCAGCGTGGCTCGTGAAATCCGGTTAAAAAGCCGTTAAAGAGGTAATATGACATTACGAAAAGCGCATCCGCAGGAAGCCGAAATACTCTGGAATATTCGCAATCAGGCGATTCGTCACGGCTGTAAAACCAGTTACGACGCGGACGTCATTGCGCGCTGGACGCCCGATCTGATGCCCGAACACTACCGTCAAATGGTCATTGAATACCCTTTTTATGTGGTGGAAGATGAAAAGGGCGACATTGCGGCAACCGGCTATCTTGATCTGGATACCCACTGTCTGGAGGCGATATTCACCTTGCCTGCAGCATCCGGTAAAGGCATGGCGACCCGGATTGTCGAGGCGCTCAAACAGGAGGCCCATAGCCGGGGGATAACCCGCCTGACGCTTGATGCAACGCCTAACGCCCGGTCGTTTTACCAGAAGCTCGGGTTTGTCACGCTGAGCGAAAAGTATCATCACTCGCGCATGGCGGGCGCTGATTTACGCTGTTTTGAAATGGCGATCAATGTGTAATGTGAGGAACGCATGGCTGTTACGGTAAGACCTTTACGCGCTGACGATTACTCCCACTGGCGACCGCTGTGGGATGGCTATACCCATTTTTATGACTGTTTTCTCGATGAATCGGTTACCGCATCGACGTGGGAAAGGGCGCTTGCCCCACATTCACCGATGTTCTGCCGCGTGGTAGAGAAAGACGAAAAGGTCATCGGCTTTGCGATGTGCATTCTCCACGAAGGCACCTGGTCAACGGCCCCCGTTTGCTACCTCGAAGATCTGTTTGTTGATGCCACCGAACGTGGTGCGGGGGCCGGGAAGGCGCTCATTGATGCCCTGATAGCGGAAGGCAAGCGCGAAGGGTGGTCAAAACTGTATTGGGTCACCCGGGAGAACAACCCGGCGCGTAAACTCTATGACAAATACGGTGAAGCTGACGATTACGTACGCTACCGCCTTTCGCTGTAAGCCTCAATCGCCTGTGTTTGTATCACACTGTATCTGCGTACCGGATACATACACAGGATTGCAATAAACTCCCTTTCGCACATATCCGCTATACAAACGCGTGTTGTTATATCCCCGTCAACTGTACTTAACCGGAGATACCAACATGTTCAGCAAACTCGCGTATTCAACCCTGGCGTTAACCGTTTCTCTTGGCACCGTCATGGCCTGTCAGGCCGAAGTCACCGGCAAAGATGTCACCGCGGCCTTCGATCACCCTCAGCAAATTAACGCCGGCGATCTGAATATCGGCTATGTCGATATCGGTCCGAAAAATGGTCAGCCGGTAATTCTGTTACACGGCTGGCCGTACGATATTCACAGCTACGCCGAGGTCGCACCTGCACTGGCCGCAAAAGGCTACCGGGTAATCGTGCCGTCATTGCGCGGCTACGGCACCACGCGTTTTCTGTCTGCAAGCACGCCGCGTAACGGCCAGCCTTCGGCCATGGCGAAAGACATCGTTAACCTGATGGACGCACTCAACATTAAACAGGCTGTTTTTGCCGGATACGACTGGGGCGCCCGTACGGCAGATATTGTCGCGGCGCTGTGGCCTGAACGCGTCAAATCCCTTGTTTCGGTCAGCGGTTACCTGATCAGCAGCCAGCAGATTGGTAAACAGCCGTTGCCGCCTAAAGCAGAGCAGCAGTGGTGGTATCAGTTCTATTTCGCAACAGAACGCGGTGCCGAAGGCTATGCCAAAAATACCCATGACTTCGCCCGTCTGATCTGGTCGCAGGCCTCACCAGACTGGACGTTTTCCGATGCGACCTTTAACGCCAGCGCAAAATCTCTGGATAACCCCGATCACGTCGCGGTTACGCTCAGCAACTATCGCTGGCGTTTAGGGCTTGAAAAAGGCGAGCGTAAATACGACAGCTACGAGCAGAAGCTGGCGACATTGCCAAATATCACCGTCCCGACAATCACCATCGAAGGCGGCAACAACGGGGCGCCACATCCTGCACCGCAGGCCTATGCCGGTAAATTCACGGGTAAATATGAACACCGCACCTTTGGGGCCACCGTGGGGCACAACCCGCCGCAGGAAGACCCGCAGGATTTCGTCAAGGCGGTTATCGACGCGGATAAGCTGTGATATGTGCTATTTTCAATACGTTACCCCTCAGTCAGGAGATCCCGGTGGAGCATATTGATCATATCCTTGTCGTCGATGACGACAGGGATATTCGTGAATTGATTGTCGACTATCTCGTCAAGTCGGGCTATCGCGCGTCTGGCGCGGCGAACGGCAAAGAGATGCGGGCTGTGCTTGATAAACAGCATGTCGATCTGGTGGTGCTGGACGTGATGATGCCAGGCGATGACGGATTAACGCTCTGCCGGGGACTGCGCAGCGGTAAACATAAAGATCTGCCGATCCTGATGCTAACCGCGCGCAACGAAGAGACCGATCGGATCCTGGGGCTGGAAATGGGGGCCGATGACTATGTCGTGAAGCCCTTTGTTGCGCGCGAACTGCTGGCGCGTATCAAAGCCATTTTGCGCCGTTTTCGCACGATGCCCCCCAATCTGCAGGTCACCGAAGCCGGGCGCCTGGTGATGTTTGGCGACTGGCAACTGGACACCGTTGCCCGCCACCTGATCGACAGCGAAGGGATGATTGTGGCGCTCAGCGGGGCGGAATATCGCCTTCTGCGCGTGTTCCTTGACCATCCTCAGCGCGTGCTGACACGCGATCAGCTGCTTAACCTGACCCAGGGGCGAGATGCCGAACTCTTTGAGCGCTCAATTGATCTCCTGGTCAGCCGGGTTCGCCAGCGGCTGAATGAAGATGCCCGCACGCCGGCCTACATCAAGACCGTTCGCAGTGAAGGGTACGTTTTCACCATGCCGGTGATCATCAAAGAGGCCAATGAATGAGGCTCTGGCCACGCTCGTTACTGACGCGACTGCTGATCATCGTGATGCTGGGGCTCCTGCTGGCCAACGCGCTCAGCCTGACGCTGGTCATGCTGGAGCGGATGCGCAGCGCCCGCACGGTGATGCTCGGCAACCTGGAATATGACGTTTCCACCAGTGTGGCCATCCTGGACCGGCTTCCCGCGAAGGAGCGTCCAGCCTGGCTGGAGCGACTGGCGCGGGGGAACTATCGCTACATCCTGGGAACCGGTGAACCGGGGCCCGCACCGCATGACAAGCGCTCGCAGGATGCCATCCGCACCCTGACAGAGGCGCTGTCAGCAACCTGGCCACTGACGTTTACTGCCGTGCCGGGGCCGGTTTCCCATATTCAGGCCCACCTTACGCTGAGCGATGGTTCGCCGCTGACCATTGACCTTATCCCCCGAATGCCACCGGTCGCCAGCTGGCTGCCTGTGGTGCTTGTGTTGCAGCTGCTGCTTCTGGCGTTCTGCTCATGGATTGCCGTGCGTCAGGTTATTCGACCTTTTTCGCAGTTTACCCGGGCGGTGGATTCCCTCGACCCGGCAGCAAGCTCGCCGATGACCGAGACAGGGCCAGTCGAGGTGCAACGGGCCGCACACGCCTTTAATGCCATGCAGGCGCGTATCCAGTCGTACCTGCGTGAGCGCGCGCAGATCCTGGCCTCTGTATCGCACGACCTCCAGACCCCGATAACGCGCATGAAGCTACGCGTCGAAATGGCGGACCAGCCGGAACTGCGGGACAAGTTGCTTAACGACCTGGATAATATGACGCGCCTGGTGCGTGAAGGAATAGCGTATGCCCGGTCATCAGAATCTCTGGAAGAGACCTCGCTCAAGCTGGAGTTGAACGCCTGGGTCAACAGCATTGCCAGTGATTATCAGGACATCGGGAAAAACGTGCAGCTTCAGGCAACCGATGCCCGTCTTCCGATTGTCACGCGCCCGCAGGCGCTACGCCGGGTGATGACTAATCTGCTGGATAATGCGCTGAAATTTGGCGACTACGCCGTCATTACGATTCATTCAGATGCCCATCATGTCACGATCTCGATTCGCGATGGCGGACCGGGGATACCGGACGCCGAACTGGAGGCGGTATTGCAGCCGTTTTATCGGGTGGAAACCTCACGAAACCGCGACACCGGGGGCACCGGATTAGGGCTGGCGATCGCCGCCCAGCTGACTGCGCAGTTAGGCGGGAAATTGCATCTGGCGAACCACGTCGAGGGCGGGTTGGACGTTTCGATTACGCTGCCGCGCGGGTAATTGTACGGTTTTGTATCGGACAGCCCTCATGATACGCGCGCAGACAATTCGCGCTGATTTGCACACATCCTGAACATATCAACACGGTGAAATAACCTCACTGCAGCTTCGCAGGGCATCTGTAATGTGAGGTCACTATGTTTCTGATAATCGCTTTTCTGGGCGGGATGATAAGTCTGCTCAGCCCATGCACACTCCCGGTTATTCCACTGCTGTTTGCCGGGTTCCAGGGGCAACGACGGCATATGCTGGCGTTGCTCGCGGGGATGATTGTAATGTTCACCCTCGTGGCACTGGTGGCTACCGCCGCCAGCAGCTGGATCGCCCAGGCGACGATAACAGGGCGCTGGGTCGCACTGGTTGTACTGGCAATAGCCGCGCTGGCACTCATTTTCCCGACATTCGCCCAGCGTATTGCCGGACCGGCCGTCAGCGCCGGTAATCTCCTCAACACACGCAGCGGGCAGACGCGCGGCATGATCTCTGCCTTTCTGGCCGGGCTGGCCGTCGGGTTGCTCTGGTCGCCGTGCGCCGGGCCGATTCTGGGCGCTATATTCAGCCTGAATATTGCCGGTCACTCCGCCATTGCCACGGGGGCACTGCTGGCCGCTTACGGCAGTGGATGCGCGCTGATGCTGGGGCTGCTGGTTGCCGGTGGCCGCACGCTGATGGCCCCCCTGCGCGCCCAATCGGCATTGATGGAAAGGTTACGCAAGGGGGCGGGCGTGGTGATGTTAGCGACCGTTGCGTTTAACGCCACCGGGATGACATCCGTTCTGAAAGGTGCAAATGGCGTCGCAGACCGCCTGGAAAATTCCCTCCTGAGTCTGGCGAAACCGACGACGACCCCGGTGAAGCTCCAGCCGGTGGTGATGACCGAGCCCAGCAGCCAGTTGCCCTCCTTAAGCGGCGGAACGGGATGGATAAACGGTGACCCTGTCACGTCTGACTCTCTGCGGGGGAAGGTGGTATTGATTGATTTCTGGACGTGGGACTGCATCAACTGCCAGCATACGCTCCCGTATGTCCGCGACTGGGCCAAAAAGTACCAGTCGCAGGGTCTGGTGGTGATAGGTGTGCATACGCCGGAATACCCGTGGGAAAAACCGCTCGCCTCGGTGCAAAAAGCGGTGACGAAATGGCAGCTCCCGTATCGGGTGGTAACAGACAACAACTATCAGATCTGGAACGCCTTCGGGAATCAGTACTGGCCCGCACACTACTATTTCGATGCCAAAGGGCAGCTGCGCTATACCTCCTTTGGCGAAGGCAATTATGACCAGCAGGAAAAAGTTATTCAGCAGCTGCTGAAGGAGGCCCGCTCCTGACCCGACTCAGGGTTGACGTTGAGCAACGATAAACAAGCGTGGAAATGCCAGCAGTATCTGCCCGTTTTCCTGAAGCGGATACTGCTCTTCCAGCAGTTCATGGTAGCGTTTCAGGAACTGCTTCTGCTCGCTTTCATTCAGCTCCTGTAACCACGGACGCAGCCCCGTGGCACTCACCCAGTCAATAATCGCCTGATGCGAACTCATTTTATGGAAATAGGTTGTGCGCCAGATATCCACGTCGCAGCCTGCCTCCGTCAGAATATCGTAATACGCATGGACACCGGGCAGAGGTTCACGGCCACGATCCGGATAACCTTCTTCAACAGCCACTTCACGCATCGAGACGTGTGTCGGTTCCAGCCAGTTATCGGGCATCTGGATCGCCAGCACGCCGTTTAACTTCAGCAGCGAAACCAGATGCGGAAGAAGATCGTAATGGTCAGGGACCCACTGTAGCGAGGCATTTGCATAAATCAGGCCCAGGGTCTGGCCCGGCTTGTACTGACGAATATCGGCTTCAACAAAGTGGCAATCAGGCAACGCCTGGCGCGCCTCTTCGAGCATCGCCGGTGAGTTATCGACACCGGTGATGTGGGCGGAAGGCCAGCGATGCTTCAGCAGCGCGGTGCTGTTTCCCGGTCCACAGCCTAAGTCAACGATGGTGGACACCTCAACCAGCGGAATTCTGGCGAGCAGTTCAGCGGCGGGGCGCGTGCGTTCTGCACCATATTGCAGGTAAAGCGAAGGGTTCCAGTCGGCCATCTTTGCATCTCCGTGTTGCAGTCATCAGCAAGAATAGCACAGGCAGAGACCTGCACAGCGGCTGGTCTCTGCCGGCGTTTTGGTTACAGAATGCCTTTCAGCGCAATATGGTAAATCAGCATAATGGTTTTGCCGTCCACGATTTGGCCGGTTTCAATGCTGCGCAATGCCTCGTCCAGCGGCATTTCCAGCACGTCGATATCTTCTCCCTCTGCCTTAATTCCGCCGCCTTCGCTGGTTCGATCCTGTGGGTGATACTCAGCGATATAAAAATAGAGCTTTTCCGTGACGGAGCCTGGACTCATGTAGGCTTCAAACACCTTCTCAACACGGGAGACACGATATCCGGTCTCTTCTTCCGCTTCCGCTTTGATGCGGCTTTCGGGATCCATGTTATCCAGCAGCCCGGCGGCGGCTTCGATAAGGTCGTCCTCATGACCATTGATAAAGACCGGAAAGCGGAACTGCCGCGTCAGGATCACCGTTCTTTTATCGCGGTTATAGAGCAGTATCGTTGCCCCGTTCCCCCGGTCATACACTTCGCGGCTTTGTCGCTGCCATTCACCGTCGCGTCGCTGCAGCTCGAAGGTATATTTTTTAAGGATGTACCAGTTATCCGACAGCGTTTCATTTTCAATGATGCGTACATCTGCACGTTTCGATTGCACGTTTGCTGCTCCTTACGTAGAGTGATCGTCATAAACAGCATTATCATGCACATTCAAGACAAAACGTGCAACATCAGGAATCCACTATGCTCACCAGTCAGCGAAAACAATTAATCCTTGAGAAGCTTGCCGCTGAAGGCCAGGTCCAGTCTAAAGCGCTCAGTGTACATTTCGCGGTGTCAGAAGACACCATTCGTCGTGATTTGCGTGAGCTGGCGGCAGAAGGGCGTTTACAGCGTGTCCATGGCGGTGCGCTGCCGGCCTCGTCGGCCACCGTGCCATTTGCCGAGCGTAAATCGGTGAAGATGGATGCGAAAAAAAATGTGGCCCGCAAAGGCGCGAAGCTCATTTCCCCGGGCCAGGTGGTGATCGTCGACGGCGGCACCACCACGTCGGAACTGATCGCGTTTTTGCCGGCGGATTTACGCATTACCGTGGTCACACACAGCCCGAGCATTGCCCTGGGACTCGTTGAACATCCTTCGATTGATGTCATTTTGATCGGCGGGCGTCTGTACAAACACTCCATCGTGACGGTAGGTGCAGCAGCCATTGAGGGCATCGACAATATTCATGCGGATCTGTTCTTTATGGGGGTTACCGGCATCCATCCTGAAGCGGGGCTTACCACCGGGGATTTCGAAGAGGCGTGCATCAAACGTGCATTTTCCGGCAGGGCCGCCGAGACGGTGGTCCTGGCGTCGCCAGAAAAAATTAACACCGCATCATCGTTTGTGATTGGCGAGCTATCGCTGGTCAATACGATTGTCGTGGAAGACGGTACCGATCGCGCCTGGATTAACGCGGTCAGGGAGAAAGGGGTTTCCGTGGTGAAGACTTCAGATCCAGAATAACCCCTTGAACCTGCCTGTAAACAGCAGGCAGGTTCGCGCGTTTCCTCAGACCTGAGGGATGCTTTCTAATGAGGTGTAGACGTTCAACCCCAGCTTCCGGGCAACCTCAATATCCATATCGGCGCCCTTAGACGCACCGGCAATACGATAAATCGCATCGCATCTGGCAATGAGTCGGTGTGCAACGGGATAGAGCATCGTCTCACTGATTTCATCCCCAATTGACGTTGAACCTGCGGCTTTGGCCAGCGGTAGCGCGAGCCATTCGCCAATCACCGGAACGTGGCCACGCTGGTAAACAGCTAACGCAGCGTTTTCCAGACGGGCAAGGTTTTCATCCATTTTTGCCTGGTCGCCATCAGTCCCGCTGCGCCAGGGCCCGGCAATTAAAATCAACTGTTGTGTCATACATACCTCTTTGCGTGATGGTGCATGAATTTGCACGTTCAGAAATTCGATGTCAGTTTTACGTTTGCAAAACATCATAGTGTGCATCCTCGTGCAAATTCAAGCAATATCGTGCATGGTGGTGATGTTGCATAAGGGCATGGCTGGTCTATGCTCAACATGCAGAGACTCGCCATTCTCTGGGGCAATTGAAAAATAACAATAAGTTGCGTTTCAGGGGGTGGAAATGAACAAGGTCCTGCTCGCATTATTATCCTGCGTGCTCTCGATCATCTCATTTACCGGCATCGCCGCCGAGCCACGGCAGGAGCCTACTGAGCAGGAACGTGCCCGAACGGTTTACATTTTTCACCAGCCGATTGTGATGCTACAGGCCAAATTTGGTCTCACCACTCCTGAAGAGCGCGTATTGCGTATCCGTCATACCCTGCGTAATTTCACCCAGCAGGATGTGCGTGAGCCGCTGAAAATTGTCCCCGTTACCCGTTACAACCAGCAGGGAAGGCTGATTGTCATGAACAATAAGCCTGTTCTATTGCTGACACAGGCGGATCTCGATGAGGGCGATGATCTGACCCTTGACCAGGCCGCTCAGCGCGTGCTGGCGCGGATGGAGGCGCAGCGTACGGCGCTTCGCGATCAGTATGACACCGGCTGGCTGGCGCTCTCCGCCGGGAAAACCGTCGTCGGACTGCTGGCACTGTCTCTTTTCTGGTATGGCGCGTGGCGGTCATGGCGCTGGGTTCGGAATGTCTGCCGTCGTCGTATTCTTGAAAACCGCAGCGTCATTCCTCAACGCTGGCGTAAGTTTGTCGGCGCAATTGAGGCCCGTTTGTATGCTTTGCTGATGATTTTACTGGGCATTCTCGGATTGTATCTCTGGCTGAGCTGGGCGTTCAGCTTGTTCCCCTGGACACGCGTCTGGGGTGCATCGTTAGGCGACTGGACCATGCGCGTTCTGCGGGATATTGTGCTATCGATTGTCTCGGCCATGCCGGGCATTATGATTGTCCTGATCATCTTTGTGATTACCGCCTTTATTCTGAAGCTCCTGAAGGTGTTGTTAAATCAGGTGGAAGCAGGGCGCCTGCAGCTGCCGGGCATTCATCCTGAAACCGTGGGAGCAACGCGTAAACTGATTTCTGTCGTGGTGTGGTTATTTGCCCTCTCTGCGGCCTATCCGTTTTTACCGGGAGCGAATTCGCTGGCGTTTAAAGGCATTAGCGTCTTCTTTGGCCTGATGCTTACCCTGGGTTCGGCAGGCGTGATGAACCATGCGATGAGCGGGCTGGTACTGATTTACTCGCGAGCGTTGAGGAAAGGAGACGTTATACGGGTTGCGGATAACGAAGGGCTGGTCACGGAGATAGGCATGCTGGCGACCAAGATCATCACCCGCGAGAACTATGTTGTGACCGTACCCAATGCGGTGGTGGTGAGCGGAAAAATCACCAATCTGAGCGTGCAGAATCCTGACGGCGGCGTGAACCTGACGATTGGCGTGACGATTGGCTATGACACACCGTGGCGACAGGTTCATGCCATGCTGGAGATGGCAGCCAGACGGTCGAAATGTGTTGACCCTTCGCAGCAGCCCCTGGTGCGTCAGCTGGGGCTGATGGACTGGTACATTGCCTATGAGCTGCAGGTAAAATTGCAGCCCGGACAGTCACTTGCCGAGGCCCGCAATGAGCTCCACAGTAACATTCAGGACGTTTTCAACGAGTTCAACGTGCAAATTATGTCGCCAAACTTCGTGATGCAGCCGGAAGGTGCGGTCGTCGTCGCGGAAGAAAACTGGTTCGCAGCACCGGCAGAGAAACCCACACAAAAGCCATCATGAATCAGTCCGGTGCATGACAGACCGCCTCGATATTATGGCCGTCAGGCGCAATGACAAAGGCGGCATAGTAGTTTTTGCTGTAGGGCCGCAAGCCTGGGGCACCGTTATCCCTGGCACCCGCTCGCATTGCGGCATGGTAAAAATCATCAACCTGCTTGCGTGTTTCTGCCACAAACGCCAGGTGCAGTGGGGCCGGTTTGTCGCGCGTCTGGAACAGGCAGAGTGACACGTTGCCGGAACTCATTTCAACACCGTACTCAGGTGTGCCTTCATCGATGAGCCTTACACCAAGCGGCTCAAGCGCGTTGAGGAAGAAGGTTTTACTTTTCTCGTAATCACTGACGCCGAATTTCACATGATCGAACATTGTTCCTTCCTTAAAAAAGAGAGAGAAACACAGAGTATAGAAGGCGTGCGGCGCCACATGTGCTCACGAACGTGCCAGTGTGACCAGCGTCAATCATCGGGTGTTATGTAGCAGACTGTTTTCGCCCAACAAATGTCCAACGCAGGTAGTCATAGAGCCAGTTAAACAGCATCGTGTATGGCAGAAAAAACAGTACCAGACCGATCTCGACAAAAAATGCCTCAGTCACTGTTAAATTCAGCATTACCATCGCGACAGGGATTAATGTGATGATAAGTCCTGTTTCAAAGCAGACCGCATGGATCGCGCGAACGAGAAATGTTCGTTGAAATGCATATTTTTTCTGAAGGGCATCAAAGAATTTATTAAACACAAAATTCCATGCTGTAGCGGCAAGTGCAGATATCACGGATAACGAACCTGACTGGAGCACCGACACGTTCATCAGCCACGCCAGTGACAGCGCAATAATAACGTTGGCCGTCACTTCGAAAATGACAGCATGGAAAACGCGTTCTTTAAAACTTTTATTTAATTCAATTTCCATTTGCTTAGGGGTGTTTTTAAAAAAACTGGAGTATACCAGACAGGCTTCAACTTTCTTTAAACGTGCAGGTTAGAATTGCTGCCAGGCCCCGGTTATTCGGGGCCTGGCACTATGTTCTGAGGAACAGATGTAAAACCAACCCGATGACCGCACACGCGGCAATAACGTGAGTCACTTTATATTTGAACCGGAAAAGTGCGATAGCGGCAGCAAGGGCAATGACCGCCGCGATCCAGTCCGTTTTGCCGTCAAAGCCCTGAGGCCATAGCACGTGGTAGCCAAAAAAGAGCGCCAGATTAAGAATTACCCCAACCACAGCTGCGGTAATCGCCGTGAGCGGCGCGGTGAAATTAATATTGTTGTGCGTCGTTTCAATAAAAGGACCACCGGCGAGGATAAACAAAAACGATGGCAGAAACGTAAACCAGGTCGCCAGCACGGCCGCTACAGCGCCTGCCAGGAAAAGCTGATCCGGGCCATACGCCATATTCACATAGCCACCGACAAATCCCACAAATGCCACAACCATGATAAGCGGCCCCGGCGTGGTTTCGCCCAGTGCCAGACCATCAATCATCTGCGTTGGCGTGAGCCACTGATAATGGCCAACCGCACCCTGGTAGATATAAGGCAGTACCGCATAAGCACCGCCAAAGGTCAGCAACGCCGCTTTGGTGAAGAACCAGCCCATCTGGGTAAACGGGTGCGTCCAGCCCAGGCTCAGAAAGAGCATTGCCATTGGCGTTGCCCATAAAAAAACACCGGCAACGATAATCAGGATCAAGCGTGACCATTTGAAAACCGTATGCGGAGCCGCTGGCGTATGGTCATCAATAATGGCAGCACCGTAGGATTTTCGGCTGGCGTCATGGGCGTTACCCTGACCAAAATGGTCGGGGAAAAGGCGCCCCCCCACATAACCCATCATTGCGGCTGACAGGACAATAACGGGAAAAGGGACATTGAGGGTGAAAATGGCGACAAACGCGGCGGCAGCGATTGCCCACTGCGTGCGATTACGCAGCGCCCGCGAACCGATACGGTGCGCAGCCTGCACAACAATCGCCGTAATTGCCGGTTTGATGCCATAGAAGAGACCGGCCACGACAGACAAATGGCCATACGCAACGTAAATCCACGACAGGGCAATAAGGATAAAAAGGGAAGGGAGCACAAACAGTGCCCCGGCAACCACGCCGCCCCAGGTGCGGTGCATCAGCCAGCCAATATAGGTCGCCAGTTGTTGCGCCTCCGGCCCCGGAAGCACCATACAGTAATTTAGTGCATGCAAAAAGCGCTGTTCGGATATCCAGCGTCGGTTTTCAACCAGCTCCTGATGCATTATCGAAATCTGCCCAGCCGGCCCGCCAAAGCTGATGAATCCTAGCTTCAGCCAGAATAAAAAGGCTTCACGGAAACTGACATGCGGAGGTGGAACGCCCGGTTCGTCGTCGACCGTAGGCAGATTGTTGTTCATGAGTATCTGAACCTGTTATTGAATTCTGCTGAGAGAAGGATCCGCTAAGCATATGCCATATTTATGAAAGATGAGTAAAGATGGCTACGTCAGCGAACTGAGATAAGAGATTTTAAAGACAGCGGCCGTGTTAGCGGTATTTCTTGTTAAATTTCCATGCCTTATAGGAAAGAAACGGAGGCTGAAAAAACCAAATGATGAACAAAGCGATCAACATAGCAACGCCTGTGGATATTACATTTTCTCTGGACGCGATGATAATAACTATGAGGTAAACAGCAGCAAGCAACATGGTCAATAACAACGCTGCGTTAAAACGTCTGGACAAGTCAGATATCACCATATCCAGAGAAAGGGCATCTTTTGTTATGTACTTACGCAACTTCTGCAGGTCCAAGGATGTAAATCCAGATGCCAGCAGCTTTGCTTCGGTTATCGCCATGTTTTCTCCATCAGCGCTGATTACTCGGTGTAATCAAGACTATCAACCCGGTAGCTCAGTGGGTAGCGTTATGTACAAACTCGTAAATGATTTTACAACAGCTATCAATAGCCAAGGGAACAAACACAATGACGGCCACGGAATGCTGGATTCGCCCTGAATTAACCTTGGTGCGCATAATGTATATTATGTTAAATCCCATTAACTGATAACTTACTTCATGAACCAAGTCGGCTTGTCTGACCTCCCTCTCGTTTCTCGTCTTTCACTGACGATTACGCCCATCTGTGAAAAAAACTCATAACACCATTCGATGGCGCATGCTGGTTCCCTTCATGTCAGTGCAATACCCTGTCACATACAGAATTGCTGGCAATAAAAGAAGGAACACAGAATGAAGTATGTGAATCTGGGTCGTAGCGGTTTGCAAGTCTCCCGTCTTTGTCTCGGTTGTATGAGCTATGGTGAACCTGAACGCTTGCCTCAACCCTGGTCCCTGAATGAAAAGGCGTCACGTCCGCTCATTCGTCAGGCGCTTGAAGCGGGCATTAATTTTTTTGATACCGCGAATATCTACTCGGGCGGAAGTTCTGAAGAGATCACTGGAAAAGCGCTGAGAGAAATGGCCAGACGCGATGAGATTGTTGTGGCGACAAAGACCTTCTTTCCGTGGCGCAACTCACCCAATACCGGGTTTCTTTCCCGCAAGGCCATTTTTCAGTCTATTGACGATAGCCTGATGCGCTTAGGTATGGATTATGTGGATCTCTTTCAGATTCACCGATTTGACCACTCCACGCCTGTTGAAGAGACCATGGAGGCTCTGCATGACCTCGTTAAATCAGGAAAAGTACGTTACATCGGCGCATCATCTATGGAAGCCTGGCGCTTTGCAAAAATGCAGCATACGGCAGAGCGTAACGGCTGGACCCGATTTATTACGATGCAACCGCAATACAACCTGCTTTACCGGGAAGAAGAGCGCGAGATGCTGCCCCTGTGTGAAGACCAGGGCGTGGGTGTGATCCCCTGGAGTCCGATGGCACGCGGCAGGCTCACGCGCGACTGGAGTGTCACGTCCCGACGAACGCAAAACGATGCCTTTGCGTTAAAAATGTATGAGAACGCAGCCCTTCTGGATAAGCCCGTTATTGATGTTGTTGCCAGCATTGCTGAAAAGCACGAAGTGCCAAAAGCCCATGTTGCAATTGCCTGGTTGCTATCAAAAACGGTCATCACGGCACCGATCATCGGCGCGACGAAACCAGAACATCTTTCCACGGCTATCAGCGCGCTGGACTTTTCACTTAGCGATGCCGAAATCATGGAACTCGAGGCACACTATCTGCCGCACCCCGTCGACGGGATCATTCCCCCGCTTCCGGATACGCCACCTTCACTCACGCCGCCTTCAGCAATACAGGACTGTTAATGCCCTCCCCTGGCCCGGCGTTGCCGGGTCTCTCAGGCCAATCATTCCCGGACACTGATGTGAAATGGGAAGCGGTGCAGACGCGAATGCGCCCGATCGAAAAATCATCGCTCCACCAGGCGACGGCCTAAGGTGGCCATCACCGTTTAACTTTTATCAAACTGACTTTCGGTAAACGGATCTGCGCGACCGCCCTGCAATGGGATCCTAGCAAGCGCTGCATCGATTTCGCGTAACTCGCTATCCGTCAACCGGACTTGCGGCGCACCGCTATTTTCTATCAGGTGCGGATATTGCGTCGTACCCGGGATGGGGACTATCCATGGCCGCTGAGCCATCACCCAGGCCAGCGCGAACTGAACCGGAGTGGTGTTTTTGCGGCGGGCCCACGACTGCGCGAATTCAAGCAGTACCATGTTTTTGGCCAGGGCATCGGGCTGGAAGCGTGGCAGGTTATGCCGCCGATCTGTGCTGTCGAACCGCTGGCTTGGATTGACTGCCCCGGCAAGGAAACTCCGGGCGGTCGGGCAGTAAGGTACAAAGCCGATACCCAGCTCTTCGAGCGTTGGAAATATCCGCGTCTCCGGTTCACGCCACCACATGGCATACTCACTCTGTACTGCAGTCACAGGGAGTACCGCATGTGCGCGGCGGATTGTCCTGGCACTCGCTTCCGACAATCCCCAGTGTTTCACTTTACCCTCCTGGATCAACGCCTTCACGGTTTCCGCCACATCCTCAATCGGCACATTCGGATCGGGGCGATGCTGATAAAGAAGATCGATATGGTCCGTTTTCAGACGCTTCAGCGAGCCCTCTACGGCACGGCGAATATGGTCAGGATGGCTGTTGAGTGAGGTTGGCTTCCCCTCCTCCACGCCGAAACCGAACTTAGTGGCAATCACCACACGATCGCGAACGGGGGCCAGTGCTTCCCCGACAAATTCTTCACTGAGATGGGGGCCATACACCTCGGCAGTATCAAAGAACGTGATGCCTTGTTCGAAGGCGGCCCGGATGAGCGAAACCATGGCTTTACGATCGCGCGGACCACCGCCGTAATACCCCACCATAGGCAGACACCCGAGTCCCATGCTTGAAACCTCCAGCGAGCCGAGTTTACGCGTGGTTAAGGTCTCCTTCTGGACGGGAACAGCACCCGAAGGGGCGCCCGACGTGTCCTGACCAGCCGGTTTAGCCATCACGGCTCCGCTCCTGCCAAGGGTGGTAGCGGCCAACGCCAGACCGGCGCCGGCGATCAGAAAATTGCGACGATCCCGGGAAGCGGGTACGGAAGCAGAATGCTGGTCATGCATCATCTTGCTCATAAACTGGAACTCCCTATAGCGAAGAAAGGATTCATTAATTTGGTCATTACCAGGCATAAGCCTGGGGCGCTTCTCCCCCGGGTCCGGGCCAGATTTCGTCGAGACAGCTCATGGTGTCGTCTGATAGCGTGATTGTCGTTGCGTGAAGCGCCTCCCGGAGTTGCTCGACCGTACGAGGCCCGATAAGTGGCGCAGTAACGACAGGATTCTGCAGGAGCCACGCCAGCGCCACATCGGAAGGGGTTTCGCCGAGGTCCTCACATAATCCTTCGTAGGCTTCCAGCTGCGGACGATACTGTTCGATTAGACGGGCAAACGCGGGCCTCGCACGGCGCCCGCTTGCCATCTTTTTCAGTACGCCGCCAAGCAACCCTCCGGCAAGTGGGCTCCAGGGAATCAGTCCCAGGCCAAAATGACGGCATGCGGGAATGACCTCCAGCTCAACAGTTCGGGCAGTCAGATTGTAGAGACTTTGCTCAGCTACCAGGCCCAGGGAATGACGAGCCGTGGCCACTGACTGCGCAGTCGCAATGTCCCAGCCTGCGAAATTGCTGCTACCGATATAAAGCACTTTTCCCTGCTGAACAAGGAGCTCCATGGCCTGCCAGACCTCTTCCCATGGTGTATAGCGATCGATGTGATGCATCTGATAGACGTCAATATGGTCGGTCTTAAGCCGTCGCAAACTGTCCTCGCAGGCCTTGCGAATATGGTAAGCAGAAAGACGGCGATCGTTCGGGCCTGGTCCCATAGGCTGATAGGCTTTCGTCGCCAGAACGATACGGTCACGGCGGCCCCCCTGCTGGAGCCAGCGACCAATAATCTCTTCAGACAGCCCCGAACCTTGCTGGATATCGGGTGATTGCTCGGTGCCATACACATCTGCTGTATCAATGAAATTGATACCCGCCTCAAGCGCTTCATCCAGAATGCGGGCGCTGGTTTTCTCGTCGGTGACGTCACCAAAATTCATGGTTCCGAGACAAAGGCGGCTGACTTTCAGGCCGGTGCGGCCAAGATGCGTATAGTTCATACACGGCTCCGTTAGGTGAATGTTCCGCCCTGACCGACGGCCAGAGCGCATAATTTTCAAGAATAACGAAGCACAACGTGTTCAGTGAGAGGCGATGAGTGGATGGACTTGTGAAATAAATTCAGCAACGGATTAGCCCTGGTCGGTCTATGGTGTATATCATTTCCGTATCAACGCATTCGGGCCTTAACGCACAAGGAAAACGATTCTGTATGCAAATAAGCAGAGCTGATGTCGCCGATCTCATTTATTTCATGGCTATTGCACGTCATCGCAGTTTCAGCCGTGCGGCGATTGAATTAGGTGTCAGTGCATCAGCGCTTAGTCATGCCCTGAAGGGACTGGAAACAAGGCTCGGGGTTCGCCTGCTTAATCGCACGACCAAGAGCGTTACCCCTACGGCTGCAGGTGAAGAGCTGGTTCAGTCTGTCCTTCAGCCTTTCGACAAGATAGAAGGCGCGCTTGAATCGCTTAACCGGTATCGTAATACGCCTACCGGCCGTATCCGCATCAATGCAGCCGTTGAAGCGGCCAATCTTTTGCTTGCACCGGTTATGCCCGCGTTTATGGATCGCTATCCCGATATTGAAATAGATATTGTGGCCAGCAACCGTATGGTGGACGTCACTGATGCGGGCTTCGATGCCGGTATCCGCTATGGTGGCACCGTCCCGGAAGACATGGTTGCCCGGCGTTTATCTGCCGATATTCGCTGGGTTATCGCAGCATCCCCCGACTACCTGGAACGTTACGGAACGCCTGAACATCCGGATGATTTGTTACACCATCGCTGTATAAGCAATCGTCTCGGCGACGATCGGATTTATCGCTGGGAACTTGAGCGAGACGGCGAAACGTACCAAATCACTGTGCCTGGCTCAGTCACGGTCAACCAGGCAGAAACGGGTCTTGTGGCCGTATTAGGCGGGGCCGGCCTGATGTATTTTCCGGAGCCTCTTGTTGCACCCTATGTGAAGGATGGACGGCTCCGCCTGGTGCTTACGGAATGGTCCCCGCTGGAGGAAGGTTTTTATATCTATTATTCAAGCCGCCGGCAACTGCCGACCGGGCTTCGCCTTCTGATTGAGTTCATACAGGAGGCCAGGCCGCTGGGGTTGTGACATAGCGCTTCCATACGGGACGATGCGTTATCGTCTTTATCGCCCCGTAGCGGATATCAGAAAATCAATCAGGGCCTTCACTCTTTTCGTTTTACCCGCATTTTTAGGGTAATAGAGATAGACTGGCGGGTAGGTTTTCCAGTAACTCTCCATCACGGGGATAAAGTGCTCTCTGTCGGGCTGTAACTGCCAGATGGGTTCAAACAGGCGTCCAATTCCCAGCCCGTTACGGATCCCGTCAGCCATAACGTCGATATCGTTACTGATTAACTGCCCGGGCATCTCAACCGTCAACTGCTCTCCGCGGTCATTCAGGATCAATGGAAGGATGCGGTTGTTAGTAATAAAACGGTAGCCAATCAGCTTGTGTTGACTGAGGTCTGACGGCACCTCAGGCGTTCCATGCTCGCTGAGATAGGCTGAGGATGCATATAACCCTTCACGAAAGGGTTTCATTAACGGTCGCGCCACCACCCCACCCTCGAGGATATCGCCAAAACGGATCCCAAGATCAAAACGCTCTTCGATGATATTCACGGTACCGTCGTAAACCGAAATTTCCAGCTGTATACCCGGGTATTGCTGACAGAATTCCGCCATTGCAGGCTTAAGAATTAACAGATAGGCAAAACGCGATAGCGTAATTCTCACCACACCAGAGGGCTCCTGATTCTGGTCGCGAATGCTTTCAAGCGAATTTTCCAGCGACTCCACCGCCGCGGCGGTCTGTTCCAGCAACAGCTGCCCGGTTTCCGTCAGCTCAATACGGCGGGTCGTACGCACAAAAAGCGGATGGCCAATATGCTCTTCCAGCAATTTAAGCGCATTGCTGACGGAGGGAGGCGTAATTTCCAGTTTTCTTGCGGCTGCCGAAATATTGCCCTCACGTGCAATGCTCTGAAAAATGCGTATCTGATTATACAGGGCGTTATTCATAATGTGTTCCTAAAACAATCTCCGCCTGATTATTAAGTACAGGCTAAAGATGCTTAAGTCAATAATATCCCTGTAGTACGTTTTTACTGATGCTGCGATCCACTGTTAACCACGTATTTTGAAATACACCTGTACTCATTCAGATGACATTCACGGCACAGAATGGATGCCAATAGGCAAAAGACATTAAGGTATTGATGTTTTTTAACTTTTGTTTAGTGCGGGATAGTCAGTGTAGCCCACCGCATCGTTCTGTCCCGGCGCATAGAAGGTTGCAGGGTCCGGAACGTTGAGATCGCTGCCGCACGCAAATCTTGCGGGTAAATCGGGATTGGCAATAAATGGAACACCATAGGCGATGAGATCGGCCTCACCCTTGTTAATTGCATCCTCACCGGTCTGAGCATCATATCCACCATTCAGAATAAAAGTTCGCGAGAAACACTGACGAAGATAAGGTGCAATCCGCTGTGAACCTGCGACCGGAGCATCGGGCCCGGCAATACCTTCGGTTACGTGAAGGTAGGCGATGCCAATAGCGTCGAGTTGAGTCGCTAAATAACTGAATGTTTCAACCGGCGAAGAATCAGACATACCATGTAGCGACATGTTTGGACCAACCCTGAAACCAACGCGATCGGCGCCAAGCACTTCGCTCACTGCACTGACGACCTCCAGAGGAAAACGTGCACGGTTTATAATAGTCCCACCATAATGATCTTCTCGTTTGTTAGAACCGTCACGAAGGAACTGGTCAAGGAGGTATCCTGAACTACCATGTATTTCTACTCCATCGAAACCGGCTTCAGAAGCTTTTTCAGCACCCTGACGAAACTGTGAGACGACATCGGCGATTTCACTTGTTAAAAGCGCGCGAGGGACAGGAGTTTGTGCTAGTCCATTAGACGTAAAAACGTCTGCCTCTGCATTAATTGCAGATGGGGCAACCGGAAGGACACCATCATGGAACTCAGGATGCGAAACGCGTCCGACATGCCATAGTTGCGCAAAAATAATTCCCCCGGCTTCATGAACTGCATCTGTTACGCGACGCCATGCCTCAACCTGAGCGAGGGAATATATTCCCGGTGTTCTTATATATCCGGTACCTTGACGGCTAACCTGCGTAGCTTCAGATATTATCAACCCTGCCTGCGCCCGCTGCGCATAGTAAACAGGAGCCAGAGGGTTAGGTACATTACCGGTAACGGCCCGACTGCGGGTCATTGGGGCCATTACCATTCTATTTTTTAGTGTCAATTCCCCGATGTTATATGGGGATAAAAGCGTAAGGGGTGCATTTTTCAAGGAGCAGTACCTTTTTTCTCAGTAAGAAACGAGTCGTTTTGTTTTGTAACCAGGGCTATATTACATACCGTTATTTTACCCGCAAGAAGGCACATTCATGATACCGTCAGATAAACGGACAGCACCCACCTGCAATATTTTCACCCGCGAATTGCTCAGTCGGATTGGTGATAAGTGGAGTATCTTAATCATTGCTCATCTTTCCGAGGGACCTTTGCGGTTTAATATACTCAGACGTACCATCGGTCAGGTTTCTCAGAGAATGCTGACGTTAACACTGAGAAGTCTTGAACGAGACGGGTTAGTATCGCGAACGGTATTCCCTTCGATCCCGCCACGTGTTGAATATGAGCTAACTCCACTTGGACGGACATTAATGGGGCCAGTTATGACACTTATAGACTGGTCCTTGATTCATCAGGGCGAGGTTGAAAAGGCACGTTCTGAATATGAAAGCCAGCCCGAGTTTTCGACTGATTAAGCCAGACTATTCATATACAGATGCAGGAACAGACATGTCTGGCATACATTTACCCTGTCGCACTCCTCACCTGATTATTAAGTACAGACTAAATATGCTTAAGCCAATGCCCGCCTAATCTTCTTAAAATGGCGCTCATATACTCTTCTCTCTTTCCCTTTAAACCTGAGAACAAGAGACACTTATGCGAATTTTATGTCTGGATACCCCCGCACCTGGAGCATCGCTGGAAAAATATGCTCCGCACCTTAACGCTGAAGCACTGCACGCCTGGGGATTGTATAAATCCGTTTGAATGCACTGACGGATAAGACTACTGCAAATGAGACACTTATATTTGAGTCTCTTTCTTTTGAAACTTAAGCTCGGGAGGCAATAATGCGAATTTTATGTCTGGATATCCCCGCACCTGGAGCATCGCTGGAAAAATATGCTCCACACCTTAACGCTGAAGCGCTGCACGCCTGGGGATTGTATAAATCCGGCTTCATCCGCGACATCTACTTCCGTCAGGACAGACCTGGCGTCGCTATTTTTCTTGAATGTGACTCTGTCGATGAAGCGATGAACGTAATGGCCGAATTCCCGCTGGCAAAAGCAGGCTTATTAAGCTTTGAGTGCATTCCGCTTGGCTCCTTTATTAACTGGGAAAATCTCTTTGCCGCTGAATTTAAAAATAAAGAGTGAGGCCCGATATGAAACCTGCAGATAAACCCGTGCTGTGTGTCGTTTCCAGCCATCCGATTAAAGGCGCATCCGGTGTACCAACCGGTTTTTTCCTGGCTGAGCTGACGCATCCGCTGAAAGTACTGGAAGATGCCGGACTAAAAACGACGATAGCCAGCATTCGCGGGGGACAGCCGCCGGTGGATGGATTTGACCTCAGTGACCCTGTCAACGCCTGGTTCTGGAACGAAACCGATTTTCAGCAGCGCCTGGCCACAACGCCTGCGTTATCTGAGCTGAACGGTTCCGATTACAGCGCCGTTTTCTTTGCGGGCGGGCATGGAACCATGTGGGATTTCCGCGACAGCCAGGATGCCCAGCGTATTATCCGGGAAGTGTATGAAAGTGATGGGATTGTCGCAGCCGTCTGCCACGGACCTGCGGCTCTGGTTGACGCAAAGCTCAGCAGCGGCGAATACCTGGTGAAAGGCAAAAACGTGGCGGCCTTTACCAACAAGGAAGAGGAAGAAGTTCACACCACCGATGTGGTTCCCTACCTGCTTGAGACTGCACTCCGCGAGCATGGCGCGCTTCATCATGAAGCCCCGAACTGGTCTGAAAATGTGGTTACTGACGGTCGCCTTATCACGGGGCAGAATCCCGCTTCAGCGCACGGTGTCGGTGTGGCGCTGTTAAATGCCCTCCGCCAGCCAACTTAATCCATTCATCTGTCTTTCACCGTTACTCACCCTCTTTGGCCGGTTTACGTCAGCAACGTTCCGGCCTTTTTTCAGGAGCTGAATATGAAATCTCTTCCTTCAGTCGCGCTCGGCACATGGTCCTGGGGCACAGGCTTTGCCGGTGGCGACACCGTCTTCGGCAATCATCTTTCTGATACTCAGATGGCAGACGTGTTCACCACGGCCATGAGTAAGGGTCTGAATCTCTGGGATACCGCAGCAGTATATGGCATGGGGAGTTCCGAGGCAGCGCTGGGAGCATTAGTCCGTCAGTTCCCCCGCGAGGATATGATTTTATCCACCAAATTCACGCCGCAGATTGCGAACGAACAGTCAGCACAGCCTGTCAGCGATATGCTTGAGGCCAGCCTTGGACGTCTGGGTGTGGACGCGATTGATATCTACTGGATCCACAATCCCCTCGACGTTGAGAAATGGACGCCAGGACTGATCCCACTTTTACAAAGCGGTAAGGTCAAACGCGTAGGTGTTTCCAACCACAATCTGGCACAAATCAGACGCGCCAACGAAATCCTTAACGCTTCCGGTTATTCCCTCAGTGCAGTACAGAATCATTACAGCCTGCTTTATCGCGCCTCTGAAGAGGCCGGGATCCTTGATTATTGCCGACAAAATAACATCACGTTCTTTGCTTACATGGTCCTGGAGCAAGGCGCGCTCAGTGGTCGTTATGATTCAAATCATCCCATGCCTGCCGGGAGTGGCCGGGCCGAAAGTTATAACGCAGTACTGCCGCAGATAGAAAGATTAACCGCCGCCATGAAAAAAATGGGAGCCGAAAGGAATGCCAGCGTGGCACAGATAGCCATCGCATGGGCTATTGCAAAAGGTACCCTTCCCCTCGTTGGTGCGACTAAAGTCCAACACGTTCTGGACGCCGCCTGCGCTTCATACATCCAGTTACGCGATGAGGAAATCATCCTGCTGGAACAACTCGCCACAGAGACCAGAGTGGATACACGAGGCGCCTGGGAAAAACCGATGGTGTAAACCCTGTCCGGGACAGACTGTCATGAATGACACTCACGAACGGGCTGTTCCGGGCGATCCTAATCTGCATCACTTTTACTGCTTTGTATGAAGGGTGAGAATATGAAAATCATTTGCCTCGAAGAACATTATCTCGACAGCGAGTTAGGGCGAGCGTGTATGCCTGTTGCGCTTGAGCAGGCACCTTTCCTTGGCGACTGGGGGAA
The DNA here is from genome assembly GCF_024599795.1 of Enterobacter cloacae complex sp. R_G8. NCBI lineage: Bacteria > Pseudomonadati > Pseudomonadota > Gammaproteobacteria > Enterobacterales > Enterobacteriaceae > Enterobacter > Enterobacter cloacae complex sp. R_G8. The sequence goes on along the minus strand of NZ_CP102246.1, from coordinate 2,667,967 downwards.
AACTGTCGCTGATGGTCATAATCCTGACCGAAGCCGGCCGCAGATAGAAAAGAATGCGCTGATAAACGCGAAAGGCGCTGATTTGGGAAGCCGCCGCCTCAGGGATATGGATGAGGCTGGAATTACCCTGCAGATCCTCTCTGTGGGCGGATTCCCCCAGCTGGCTCCCGGTGATAAAGCGGTAACATTAAATACGGCGGCAAACGACCGCCTTGCCGGGGCGGTAAGAAATCACCCGGATCGCTTCGCGGCATTTGCCACACTTCCCTGGGCACAGCCGGAAGAGGCTGAAAAAGAGCTTGTCCGCGCAGTTGAAAAACTGGGGTTTAAGGGGGCACTTCTGAATGGCCGACCCTCTTCATGCTTTCTCGATCATCCTGACTATGACTCCCTGCTTTCCCGCTTTAATAAACTGAATGTGCCACTCTACCTTCATCCCGGATTACCGGTTAAAAGCGTGCAACAGGCCTACTTCACGGGCTTCAGCGCAGAGGTCAACGCCCGGCTCTCTATGTTTGGCTGGGGCTGGCATCACGAAGCCGGGATCCATTTGTTACGGCTGATGTTATCGGGCGCATTTGATAAATATCCCCACCTGCAGGTAATCAGTGGCCACTGGGGGGAGATGCTGCCCTTCTGGCTGCAGCGTCTTGATGACAGCCTTCCGCTGGCTGCAACGGGTCTGTCACGCACGCTAACGAGAACCTTCCAGGAGCACGTTTACGTTACCCCGTCAGGTATGCTGACACTGCCGCACTTCCAGTTTATCTACGCGTTAATGGGGGCAGACAGGATCCTGTTCTCCGTTGATTACCCCTATCAGACCCTGGACGGTGTAAAAACATTTATCGACAGTCTGCCCGTCAACAAGGCTGTAAAAGAGGCCATCGCGTTTCGCAATGCAGAACGTTTACTGGGCATCACGGCGTAGTTCACGGGTTCATGATGACCAGACACAATGAGATCCGTCGACCATTATTAGTTTTTGTCTAAAAGTGAATGAGCCTTTACTGCTCTAAAAAAATAATGGTGTCACTCTATACTGGGTTAAAAATTCACCAGCCTCTTTAACGTATTGAAATGAAAAATATCCTTGTTATTTCAGGTCATCCTGAGCTGAACCATTCCGTCGCCAACGCCACTATCCTTGATGAAGTGGCGACCGCCCTTCCCGATGCTGAAATTCGTCGTCTGGACTGGCTCTATCCGGACGGCAAATTCAATATCGCTGCGGAGCAGGAAAGCCTGCTCAGGGCCGATGTGATTGTCTGGCAGTTTCCTTTTTCCTGGTATGGGCTGCCCGGGTTAATGAAACAATGGCTGGACGAGGTCTTTGTCCACGGCTTCGCGCATGGCTCAACGGCGAAACTGGGCGGTAAAAAGCTGATCCTCTCCTTCACTACAGGGGCGCCACAGGCGCTCTATACCGCTGACGGTTTCTTTGGCCATGCCATTGAAGAGTATCTTATTCCGTTCGAGACCACGGCAAAACTGTGCAATCTTGAGCTGCTGGCGCCGGTTTATACCTGCGGTATCAGCTATGCCGACCGGGATGCCGACAAAATCGCGCAGCATAAAACGCTTGCCCGGGAACATGCTTCAAGGCTTGTCGATCTGCTTAATTCCGTCGTGAATAATCCAGAGGGAGAATAACGATGCAGTATACCCGGCTCGGTAAAAGTGACTTACTGGTCTCCCGCATCTGTATGGGATGTATGGGGTTTGGCGACCCGTTAACGGGCCAGCATCGCTGGACGCTGGACGAAACAGCAAGCCGGGACATCATCCGCTACGGTCTCGAAAAGGGTATCAATTTTTACGATACCGCCATCGCCTATCAGAACGGTTCCAGTGAGCGATACGTTGGCCGGGCGCTGCGGGAGATGGCAAAACGCGAGGATGTGGTGCTGGCCACCAAGTTTCTGCCGCGAACCGCCGCGCAAATTGCCGCGGGGATCGGCGGAAAAGAGGCAATAGCCCGATCGCTCGACCAGAGCCTGCAAAATCTGGGGATGGACTACATCGACCTCTACATCTACCACATCTGGGATTACAACACGCCCGTTATTGAGGTGCTTGAAGCGCTTCATGCCGCCGTTACTGCGGGCAAAGTGCGCGCTATTGGTATTTCCAATTGCTATGCCTGGCAGCTTGCGAAAGCGAACGCCCTTGCCGAACGCGAAGGGCTGACGCCCTTTGTTTCCGTGCAAAGCCACTACAACCTGATTATGCGTGAAGATGAACGAGAGCTCTTCGGTCTGTGCGCTGAAGATGATATCGCCATGACCCCCTATAGCGCGCTGGCCAGCGGTCGTCTCTCCCGGAAAGAAGGCCACACGCGGCGAGCCACGGAGGATGATTATGCGCGCGGGAAATATGACAGCACGGCTGAACAGGATCGGCTCATTATTGAGCGTGTCGCCGAACTTGCCGAACGGCATCAGGTGTCCATGACGGAAATCTCACTCGCCTGGCTGCTGACAAAAGTCACGTCACCTGTCGTAGGGGCCACAAAAAAAGATCACGTCGATGGCGCGGTAAACGCCGTAAATCTTCAACTGAGCCCGGAGGAAATCCGGTTTCTGGAAGAAACCTACCAGCCGCACGTTCTGACGGGGATCATGGCGCAAAACACGCCGCAAACGAAAGACGCCAGGCAGGTCTGGACGCGGTAGCCCTTATTCACTTTCATGAAAGCTTATGAGGAGGAAGGATGATTTTTAAAACAGTGGTAGCCACTCTTTTCACCCTCTCCGGGCTCGCGTCAGCCCTGGCAGCAACGCCTGCTTATTACATCGCAGAGTTTCAGGCGACCGATCTTGACGCTATCAAACCGTACAGCGCTCAGGTTGAATCTACCTTCAGACCTTTTGGTGGACGCTTCATCGTCAGAGGAGGTGAACCCGATGTTAAAGAAGGGTTTGGAGCACAGGGCAGACTGGTTGTAATCAAGTTTGAGAGTCTCAAAAATGCCCAGGACTGGTATAGCTCGGCCGCATACCAGAAGATCATTCCTATCCGACACCGTGCCGGCAATTCGCGAACCTATATCGTAGAAGGATTGCCAGAACTGGCTCCTGTTACACCATAGCGTTTTACAGTCCTGTTAAGACAAAGGAGGTTTATGATGGTGTTACTTCAGCGCAGAGCAGCAGCATTGTTTTTGTTTGCCTTTATCTTCCTCATGCCCGCTAGTCATGCTCATAGCCGTGAAAAGACCGACATTAAAACGCTCGTTATCGTCTCTCACCCTTATCCGGAACGCTCAGTTCTGACAAAAGGGCTGCAGGAAGCCGCTGAGAGTCTGGAAGGCGTGACGGTTCGCAACCTTGAGACGCTGTATGGCTATGACACACGTCGGATTAATGGCGACGCGGAGCGAAAAATGATGCGTGAGCACAGGCGTGTTGTTTTCATCTTCCCTACACACTGGTTCAACATTACACCAATGATGAAGGCCTGGCTGAATGAAACCTGGGGAAGTATCGGACCCGGTCTTTGGCAGGGAAAGGAGATGTTTATTGTCAGTACGGCTGCGGGGGGAAGCTCCACTTACGGGCCGGACGGCAGGATCGGGGTATCGCTTGCGGATGTGTTTTTACCGATGAAGGCAAGCGCCCTGCATGCAGGTATGACGTGGCTTCCTCCCCTGGTCTTTGAGAGCGCCAGCAGCGATCGGTTACCTTCTTACCAACACCAACTTATAGAACGTCTTAAACAGCCATTTCAGTAAAAGGATCATCGTGAAAAAGACTCTTATGCTTTTAATTTGCATGCTGATAAGCAGCCCTGTCTTTGCAACAAAACTGGACGCGCCGGATAAGCGAGTGATGAATCTCTTTGAGCTCGGCGTCAGGCCCGATCGGGACAAAGATTTTACAGACGTAGCCAGACAGACGATTTCCGCTTCGGTTGATTATGAAGCAGGTACGCTGGCGATGTACGCCCTGCACCGCAGCGACAATCCACGTCAGGCATTCATGGTCGAACTCTATGAAAACCAGAGTGCTTACCGCAAACATCTGAATGCCGAACCATACAAGGCATTCGCTGCCCGGGCACCTGACATTATCGATCGGAAAAATAAAATCACTCTGGAGCCCCAATTTGTGGGGGATAAACACATCATACCGGATGAGCGAACCATTAATAATCTGGTGATCGTCGAGGTAAAGCCTGAATTTCAGACCGAATTTAAAAACATCGTCCTTCCTGAAATGGCCGAGTCGCTCAAAGTAGAGAAAGGCGTGTTAGCCATGTATGCCGGTACAGATTCAGAGACTCCAAACCGCTGGTATTTCTATGAGATTTACGCCAGTGAGGAAGCGTATCAACTGCACCGACAAACGCCACACTTCCGTGACTATCTCAGGCAAACGGCGCATATGAGCGTCAGTAAGGACGCTATCCCGGTAAAACCGGTATTTCTTCGTAACAAAGGCGGAATCAAACAGGAACCGCACCGTTGACCAGTGAGGATTGACATGAAAAGCGTAATTGCAGCGGCGGCCATGTCGCTTGTTATTTCTGATTTTGCTAATGCTGAGGAAACAAGAGGTAAAACTATGATGAAAATTGAACCTTCAGCGATTTCTGAAGCTGATATTCGTTCTGTCTCACCGGCTCTTGCGCGCTTTGGTCGAGAAGCGATTACTGAAGATCTGTGGACACGCGACGCCCTCTCACCCAGGGATCGTAGCGTGGTGACCGTCGCCATGCTGATTGCCCGCAACCAGCCTGCCGAGCTTAAGCACTATATCGACGTCGCTCTCGATAGCGGCGTGACGCCAGCGGAATTATCAGAAATCATTACCCATCTGGCCTTCTACTCAGGTTGGCCAAATGCCATGTCAGCCGTCAGCGTGACCAAAGCAGTATTTGAATCTCGTGGCGTCACGGCAGATGCACTTCCTGACGCTTCTCCGGACCTGCTTCCTCTCAATCAGCAAGCAGAAAAGCAGCGTTCAGCGACAGTGGAAAAAAATGTTGGCCCAATATCTCCAGGCCTGGTTAAATTTACTGCTGACCCCCTGTTCCTGGATCTCTGGCAAAGACCTGCACTGAAACCCCGCGACAGAAGCCTGATTACGGTCAGCGCGTTAATCGCATCCGGACAGAGTGCGCAGATTGGCTATCACCTCAACAGAGCGATGGATAATGGACTTTCTGCTGAGGAAGCTGGGGAGATCGTTACCCAAGCCGCGTTTTACGCTGGCTGGCCAAACGCATTTACCGCTGCTCCGGTTGTCGGAGAGGTATTAAGCAATCGCTCATCAAGTAAAAGGTAATATTACTGAACACTAAAACCTGACGCACATCACAAAATTAGAACGAACAGTTCATGAACCAACAGGCGTAACATCGAGTGATTTAGGGACAGCGTTTAACACAGTTATGAACCAAAACTGAGTTCATAACTGTGAGTTTGAATCGCCATTTAATTAATATCCATTTAAAACAGTTTGTTATACTGTTTCTGGTGCTGAAGTAAATTACGTATATTCCTCAAACCCAGAATAGTTAAATCTCATTAACTGATTACTTACTTCATGAACCAGGTCGGTTCTCATAAAACCATGGGGTTAAGCACCCCATCCTCTTTCGTATGCCGGCATTATGTTAAGGGGTTAACTTAAAGGTAAAATCTCAATCGTTGCCGCTTTCGCGCGTGTCCCTATCATTGCGGAAACATAGCTGCTGCCGGAGTACTTTTTCTGGTAAGCCTGATCAATTTTACTTTCAAGCTCAGGGTCTGATGGTTTTGCGAACAGTACGTCGAATTCCTGTCCGTTAGCCAGTATCTTACCCGCCTGCTGAGACAATGCAGCCTGATACCATTTTGAACGGGTACCACTATAGGCTCGGACGAAGAGTCGATTATCCACCTTCACTTCCCAAATCCATGTCGGCGTACCGGTCGTATTCATGCCGGGATGATACGGAGCGATTTTCAGGTCGTCAGCCGCATCTATTCTTGCTAATAATTCAGGATTCCAGAGCATAAAACTCTCCTCTTTCATGGGCGGTTATTTTTCCTCCTGGTAATAGCCAGGAGAGCAGTGTCTGTCTTTTCTCGCAGAGACACTGCATCTGAAAACACCGGACGGTGCTATGGCTTACTTATTAAGATTTTTGTTGAAAAATGCAGTGATGTTATCGAACGGGATCTTGTCCATACGATCATATAAATCGACATGTGTGGCATCTTTAACAATCAGAAGCTCTTTTGGCTGATTTGCCGCTTCATAAGCCGTTTTGGAGAAGTAAAGCGAATGCGCTTTTTCGCCATGGATGAACAGGATTGGGCGCGGAGAAATTTCCTTAATATAGGTCATTAGCGGGAAATTCATAAAGGCCATCGGCGTTGTCACTGACCATGAATTGCCAGAGTTAACTGCTCGTGGATGATATCCGCGTTTGGTCATGTAATAGTCCGCATAGTCCACGAGGAACTGTGCTTCACCGCCCTTCAGTTTATTATAGGCTGGCTGGTATGCAGGTTTGCCGTTTGCCGCATCTTCCCAGCGCTGAAGGCTCATCTTCTCGAGTGCCTGCTCGCGTTGCGCCGGTGTTACGCTGTCATTGTAGCCTTTCGACATCACGCGACTCATATCATACATGGTGCTGGCAACGACCGCTTTTACGCGTTTATCCACGGCAACAACGTTCAGGGCAATCCCCCCCATACCGCAGATACCGATGACACCGATACGTTCACGATCCACATAAGGTTGCAGTCCAATAAAATCGACTGCGGCCATAAAGTCTTCGGTATTGATATCAGGTGAAGCAATATTGCGGGGTTCACCACTGCTTTCACCGGTATAAGACGGATCAAATGCCAGCGTCACGAATCCACGCTCTGCTAAGGTCTGAGCATAGAGACCTGAGGCCTGCTCTTTTACCGCGCCAAAAGGCCCGGAAATCACAAGCGCAGCAAGCTTCTTGTTCCCGCGATCTTTAGGAAGATACACATCAGCGGCTAGCGTAATACCGTAACGATTTTTAAACGTTACTTTTTGATGATCCACTTTGTCGCTCCTTGGGAAGGTTTTATCCCACGTCTGAACCAGACGCGCCGAAGAGTCTGCTGTGCCTGGTGCAGGCTGGGCAACCGCAGATTCTGTTGAAATCAGAGCCATCGCACCGGCAAGGAGTGCACCATTAAAAAAACGAGTTGAAGAATTTAGCGTCATGATATCAAAACCTTACATTAAATTTTCAGGAACCGAATTCGGTACGGGTTGCGTTGTTGCTATTTTGAATATCATTAAAGAAATATGTTATTAAAATACTCTGCATTATTTGCCCGATCCTATTAACCTGAGGCCAAACCGTATATTTGAGTATTAATAACAGGTACGTTGACGGGGTTGCATAGACGCAACAAATGTGAGGCGTTACAGATGATTTCAAACAAGTCGGTTGAGAAACGACTCGACGAACTCTCGCGGAATATTGCTCAGCGCACGCCCGATACCGGTGATTTTCCCACCGCTGTCGAAGGGCTGGAATTATTCCGGCGAAACGAACCTGCTCCTCCGGTGAGCTGCCTGGTGCCACCGAGTATCGTTCTGGTGGCTGACGGCGAGAAGATAATGTGGGTTGGAGGCGAACCTTATACCTATAATGCGAAAAAATTCCTGATCACTTCTCTCGACTTACCAGCCAGTTCGGAAGTGTTACACGCATCAGCATCTCGGCCGTGCGTCGGCATAGCCTATAAACTTGACCAACGCGTGCTGATGGAATTAATTACGCAGGGCGGCCTGCCGCCAGTGAAAAAACGTGATCCGGGAACAGGTGTCGGTATAGGAACCATGACAGATGTTTTGCTGGAGCCTTTCTGCCGCCTGCTTTCATTGCTTGACGAGCCTGAAGCCATTCCTGTTCTCAGCCCGCTGATTCAACGGGAGATACATTACCGGCTTTTAATGAGCGATCGGTCCGATCATCTCAGACAGATTGCAGCAGTAGACGGCCATGGCTACCGTATCGGTAAAGCTATCGACTGGTTAAAGACCCATATTGCTTCGCCTTTACGCATCGAGGAGCTGGCGAGTCGGGTTCAGATGAGCACGCCCTCTTTCCACCGACATTTCAGGCAGCTTGCGGGAATGAGTCCGCTCCAGTATCAGAAATGGCTGCGCCTCAATGAAGCCAGACGACTCATGCTGAATGAGCATTACGATGTCACCACAGCGGCCTATGCTGTCGGTTACGAAAGCTTATCCCATTTCAGCCGGGAATATACGCGGATGTTTGGTGAGTCGCCTAAGAGGGATATTACCGTGCTGAGAAAGTCAGCCGGTGAAATTTAATCATTTGTTGCTTCCATGGAAACAGGCTGAAACGTTGATGATTCATATGATTAAAAGAATATCCCGTCGCCTGCAACACTGTAACGAGGCGGCCGCCAGCATAAACCATGCTGCCCCGACACAGCTGCAGCAGCTGAAGACGCAGCTGGCCGATGAAATGGGTAAGCCTGTGGGGCTACATACTATGGGTATTCCAGCGGCGGTCAGTACGCTCGGGGTAATTGTCAGTTTCGCCATTCCGCAGCTGTGGCTGGGGTATGGCGTAGTCGCCGCACTAGGCCAGCCAGCCGAACGCGTATTCGTGTGGGTTGTGCTTGTCGCCCTGCTGTTCGCCGGCATTAACGGCGTGACGATGTTTATGATTGGCAAAGGTAGCATGCGCGCCGTGCGGTTACATCTTACGCTGGCGGTGCTAAGCCTGGTATTAACGGCAGCCTATCTGCTGGCCGCGCTGAGCGGTAGTTCTTCTCCGGGCGTCAGCCTGACCGCAGCGCTGGTGAGTATTGTCATGCTTGGGCTTAGCGGCAGTTGTATCTTCTCTACCGCTTTCTATAAGATGCTGCTATTTACTTTGCATAACAGAGTCTGGCGCAAGCTTATCAGCCAGACGAGTTAGACATTTATTCCATAAAAATCCCGCCGCTACCGGCGGGATTTCTTTATTGCTTTTTATACCTGCGCAACCAGATAAGCTTATACGCCGCCGGAATGATAAACAGCGACAGCAGCGGCGCGGTGATCATCCCGCCAATCATCGGCGCGGCGATCCGGCTCATCACTTCTGAACCCGCGCCGGTCCCCCAGAGAATAGGCAACAGACCCGCAATAATGACCGCCACCGTCATTGCCTTGGGCCGGACACGCAGGACCGCGCCATGGTACAACGCGTCATCCAACGCTTGTGCGGTGAACGTCTCCCGTCGGGATAAGGCCGGGTTCGCTTCGATGGCATGGCGCAGATACATCAGCATCACCACGCCAAACTCGGCCGCCACCCCGGCAAGGGCAATAAATCCGGTGCCGGTGGCGACAGACATATGAAAGCCCTGCCAGTACAGGAACCAGATCCCACCGACCAGAGCGAACGGCAGACTCATCAGGATCAGCAAGGCTTCGTCAACGCGTCGGAACGCCAGATAGAGCAGAATGAAGATGATCATCACCGTCATCGGCACCATCAGCTTTAGCTTCCTGTTGGCATGCTCAAGCAGCTCAAACTGCCCGGAGAACGACACGCTGGTTCCCGGTCTCAGCTTCACGTTCTGGCTGATGGTCGTCTTAAGGTCATTGACCACCGACACCATATCCCTGCCGCGGGCATCAATATAGATCCAGCTGGTTGGTCGGGCATTTTCCGTTTTCAGCATCGTCGGACCAGAAACGACACGAATATCCGCCACATCCCCCAGCGTGATTTGCTGCTTCATCGGGGTCAGGATCGGCATCTCTTTCAGTGCCTGCGGGCTGTTCCGGTAGTCCTGAGGATAACGAATATTAATCGGGTACCGGGCCACGCCCTCAACCGTTTCCCCTACCGTCTCGCCACCAATGGCGGAGGAGACGAACAGCTGCACATCCCCCACCGTCATACCGTAGCGGGACGCTTTTTCGCGATTGATATCCACATCAATGTAACGCCCCCCTTCCAGCCGCTCTGCGAGCGCAGACACCACGCCAGGTACGGTTTTGGCGACCGTTTCAATACTCTGCGCCGTGGCGTCGATATCCGACAGAACGGTACCTGACACCTTGATGCCGATTGGGCTTTTAATCCCGGTAGAAAGCATGTCGATGCGGTTACGGATTGGTGGTACCCAGAGGTTAGCCAGACCCGGCAGGCGGACGGTTTTATCGAGTTCGTCAATAATCTTGTCAATCGTCATCCCGGGCCGCCACTGATCCTCGGGTTTCAGCTGAATGGTGGTTTCCACCATTTCGAGCGGTGCGGGATCTGTTGCGGTCTCTGCCTTACCGGTCTTGCCAAACACAGAGGCCACTTCAGGCACGGTTTTGATGAGCTTGTCCGTGGTCTGCAACAGCGCAGCCGCTTCAGCCGGAGAAACGCCCGGCAGCGTTGACGGCATATACAGCAGATCGCCCTCATTTATCTTCGGCAGGAATTCGCCGCCCACCTGACTCAGTGGCCAGGCAACCGTGAAGATCGACAAGGCCGCCACCAGCAAGGTTGTTTTTGGCCAGTGAAGCACCCGCAGCAGCAGCGGATGATAGGCTTTAATCAGCAGCCGGTTCAGCGGGTTACTGCTCTCGGCGGGAATTTTCCCCCGGATCCAGAAGCCCATCAGAATGGGAATGACGATAATGGCCAGCGCGGCTGCACCTGCCATCGCGTACGTTTTGGTGAACGCCAGCGGACCAAACAGCCGCCCTTCCTGACCTTCGAGGGTAAAAATAGGGATGAACGATAAGGTGATGATCAGCAGGCTGATAAACAGCGCGGGGCCTACTTCAACGGAGGCGTTGGTGATCACCTTCCAGCGGGTCGCGTTATCTATCTGCTCGCCAGGGTGCTGATGATCCCACTCCTCCAGCCGTTTATGCGCGTTTTCAATCATCACAATGGCGGCATCCACCATCGCCCCCACGGCAATGGCAATTCCTCCCAGGGACATAATATTGGCGTTCAGCCCCTGGAAATGCATGACGATAAAGGCAATACACAGGCCTAGCGGCAGCGAGATAATCGCCACCAACGCAGAGCGCACATGCCAGAGAAACAGCGCGCAGACGATGGCCACCACAATAAACTCTTCCAGCAGTTTATAACTCAGGTTATCGATGGCCCGGTCAATCAACTGGCTGCGATCGTACGTGGTAACAATCTCAACACCTTCCGGCAGGCTGGCCTTCAGCGTCTCCAGTTTATCTTTTACCGCGGTAATCACTTCACGCGCGTTTTTACCCGAACGCAGGATCACCACGCCGCCCGCGACCTCTCCCTGCCCGTTAAGCTCGGCGATCCCGCGCCGCATTTCAGGTCCGGTTTGTACGCGAGCAACATCTCGCAGATAAACCGGAACCCCGTTCTCGTTGGTTTTCAGGACGATGTTATTGAAATCATCAATGGTCTGCAGATAGCCGCTGGCCCGGACCATATACTCTGCTTCCGCGATTTCGACCGATGAGCCCCCTGCTTCCTGATTAGACGATCCCAGGGCCTGCTTAACGTCTGCCAGACTGATGCCGTATTGCGCCAGTTTCAGCGGATTGATCTGGATCTGATACTGCTTCACCACCCCGCCGACCGAGGCCACTTCCGCCACGTTCGGGATGGTTTTCAGCTCAAATTTCAGGAACCAGTCCTGCAGGGAACGCAGTTCGGATAGGTCGTGTTTTCCGCTGCGATCCACCAGCGCATATTCAAAGATCCAGCCCACACCTGTGGCATCTGGCCCTATTTCCGAACTGACGCCGGCAGGCAGTTTCCCCTGAACCTGATTGAGATATTCCAGTACGCGCGAGCGGGCCCAGTAGAGATCGGTCCCGTCTTCAAAAATAACGTACACATAGGAGTCACCAAACTGTGAAAACCCGCGCACGGTCTTCGCACCCGGCACCGACAGCATGGTGGTGGTGAGCGGATACGTCACCTGGTTTTCGACAATTTGCGGCGCCTGGCCGGGGTAGCTGGTTTTAATGATCACCTGAACATCAGACAGATCGGGTAAGGCATCCACCGGCGTATTGATGATGGTCCATGTTCCCCAGACGCTCAGAAATAGCGCGCCCATCATCACCAGGAAACGGTTGGCGACGGCGCGCCGGATAATCCATGCAATCATCGTCGTCTCCTCAATGACCTGAATGACTCTTTTCAGGCTGACGCATACGCTCCAGCGCACCGGTAATATTGGCTTCGGAATCAATCAGGAACAGACCGCTGACTACCACCGACTCCCCTTCGCTGAGGCCGGATCCTACGCCGGACTGCTGCTGAGATTCGTGCAGAACGTGGATCCGCTTCGGCACAAACCGGCCCTCCGCATCAACGGTGATGACCCGCTGTTCTTTACCCGTGTCGATAACGGCCTGGGAGGGGATCAACAGCATCTCCTGACTTTGGGTGTTCAGCTTCAGATACGCATTCATACCCGGCTTAAGCCGTTCATCTTTGTTGGAAACCTGCAAGCGAACCTGCAGCGTACGGGTGGCAGGATCGACGCTTGGCAAAATGTTCCATTTTTCAACGTGAAACGATGTGTCCGGATACGCCGGGACCGAAATGGCAAACTGCGAGGCGTCTTTCAGCAGATACGCGATGGATTCAGGTATGGCCGCGCTGATCCACACCGGATCCATCCCCTGAATCTGCGCCACGACCTTATCTTTCGAAATATTCATTCCGTTACGCAGGTCAAACGCGGTGATCACCCCGTCAATCGGCGCGTTGATGGTAAACCGGGTCTGGACCGTGCGGGTCGAGCGTAACCTCTGAATATCCGCTTCCGGCATGCCTGCCAGACGAAGCCGTTCAAGCACCCCTTTCAGCTGCGTGGGCGTGCCACCGGTTCCGGACAACAGGAGGAACTCACTCTGCGCTTCCACCCACTCCGGAATGGTGATGTCGATGAGCGGCGTGCCTTTCTTTACACGATCGCCTGTCGTCAGGGGATACACCTTCTCCACAAAGCCTTCGGAGCGCGCCTGCACGATAACAAACTGATATTCGTTATAACTGACATTGGCCGGGATAGTCTGGGCATAATTCAGCGTGCCGCGGGTGACTTTTTGCGTTTTTAATCCCAGGTTCTGAACCTGCGTCGGATCAATACGGATACCGGCACCGCTTTTATCGTCATTTTCATCCGCGTATTTCGGCACCAGATCCATATCCATAAACGGCGATTTACCGGGCTTATCGAATTTAACGTCGGGCTTCATCGGGTCATACCAGAAAAGCACCTTTCGTTCCGGCGGGGTATTTTCTGTTTTTTCTGCAGCATAAATATACTGCCACGCCGTCACTGCAATCAGCCCTCCCGCGAGAAGGCTGCCGATCATCATTGCAGCATATTTAACCTTTAACGATGCCATGCCGTGTCTCGCTATTTAATGCTCTTGAGTAAAGAGATTTTGCCCTGCTGCACAAAAGAAAAATTAACGCGGTTGCCGACTTTTACGGCCTTAATACTTTCGTCTGCGTCAGTAAAGGTGAAACGCATGGTCATGGCGGGCCAGCCAATTTCCGGGATGGCTTCATGAGCAATCGTGACCTTTTTGTTTGTGAGATCAATGTCCTTCACGATGCCAGTCCCGGAGACAACCTGCTCTGTGGCCCCTTCGCTGGCAGCACTCATCTCTGCATGCTGATGAACCTCGGCCTGCAGGCCGGCAGAAAACATCATGGAGATCGCACCGAATACAACGGCCTTCATTGAATTACGCATATTATTTTCCTGTTGAGTTAACTGAGGTTATTCGACCCAACCGCCGCCCAGCGCGGTGAAGAGATTAATTTCATTAACCTGTCGGGCATAAATAAGGTCGAGAATGTTTTGTTGCGTGGAAAACAGCGCACGTTCCGCGTCTAATACTTCGATATAACTGACCGCACCGCGGGTATATAACCCTCTGGCACGCTGCAGGGTGATGTTTAGCGAATCAAGATACCGCTGTTGCGCAGCAAGCTGCTGGCTGAGGCTGTCCCGCAGCGCGAGCGCGTCGGCGACCTGTTTAAAGGCGGACTGAATTTTTTGTTCGTAATTCACAACCGACTGCTGCTGGCGAATTTCGGCCAGCTTCAGGTTGGCTTTATTCCTGCCCGCATTAAAAATGGGAATGTCTATTTTGGGAATAACGTTCCACATGCCGCTGCCGGACGTGAAGAGGCCAGATAATTCCGTGCTACCCGTTGAAAGCCCACTGGTCAGGGAGATGGACGGGAAAAAGGCCGCGCGCGCCGCGCCAATATTCGCATCGGCCGCTTTAAGCTGATACTCCGCCTCCATAATATCCGGGCGCTGGAGCAATATTGCCGATGAAAGATGGGGCGGTAGCGTTACCGGCGCAATATCGCTGGCGTTCATTCCGCTGTCGCCCGGTAGCGCGCGATACGTTCCGAGGACCAGTTGTAAGGCATTATTGGCCTGTGCCAGCTCCCCCTCTCTTTTGGCAATTTCTGCCCGGGTGCTTTCGATCTGCCCCCGTGCCTGTTCCAGCGCCAGCACGTTCGTGCTTCCCGTCACCAGCTGTTGCTCAACGAAGGCGTAAGACTGCTGATAATTTGACAGCGTATCGCGCGCGATACGCAGCTGTTTGTAGGCCAGTTGTTGGTTGAAATAGCTCTGCGACACATTAGCGACAAGCAAAATATGCACGGCACGACGGGCTTCTTCGCTGGCGAAAAAGTTTTGTCGGTCGGCATCGCTCATGTTCTTTAGCTTGCCGAAAAAGTCGAGTTCGTAGCTAAGCGACAGTCCCGCGTCGTACTGCCGGGAAGTGGGTTTGTCACTCTTTAGCCCCCCGCTGTAAGTGATGTCCGCGGAGGCGTTCAACTGAGGATAACGATCCGAATCCGTCACGTTGAACTGCGCCCGGGCCTCTTCAACCTTCAGCGCGGCCATTTTTATATCGCGGTTGTTCTTCAGGGCCTCTGTAATCAATCCCGCGATTTGCGGATCGACGAAGAAGTTGCGCCAGCCGGTGTCCTGATACAGGCCTTCCACAGGCGTCAGGCTGTTACGCGAGAGCGAAAACTGCTGGGGTACCGGTGACGCCGGGCGCTGGTATTCAGGGGCCAGCGAGACGCATCCTGCCAGGATAAATACCGTAGTGATGCTTAGTCGTTTTAACAGGAACATAACGGTTCAGATGAATTCCAGAGTATTTTTAGGGCTACTCTACTGAACGCGTCCTGTTTGACGGGTGACAGGATAATGACAATGTTGTCATTTATGGCGTAAGTCATTGTTAACGGTCGCGGGTGCAATAGAATGTGCTGAGCAGCCAGTCGGGGAAGCGTGATGAAAATATTGATTGTTGAAGACGAAATTAAAACCGGTGAGTACCTCAGCAAAGGGCTTACGGAAGCGGGCTTTGTGGTGGATCGCGCTGACAACGGCCTGACAGGCTACCATCTCGCCATGACCGCCGATTATGACCTGCTCATTCTGGATATCATGCTCCCTGATGTGAACGGCTGGGATATCATCCGCATGCTCCGTTCTGCCGGAAAGGGAATGCCGGTCCTGTTGCTGTCGGCTCTCGGCACCATTGAACACCGGGTGAAAGGCCTGGAACTGGGGGCGGATGATTACCTGGTTAAGCCCTTTGCCTTTGCTGAGCTGCTCGCCCGGGTCAGAACGCTGTTACGACGCGGCAATACGGTGATCGCCGAGAGCCAGTTTACGGTGGCAGATCTGAGCATCGACCTCGTATCACGAAAGGTAAACCGCGCCGGAAACCGCATTCTGCTCACCAGCAAAGAGTTCAGCCTGCTGGAGTTTTTTGTTCGCCATCAGGGTGAAGTGCTGCCCCGCTCGCTGATTGCTGCGCAGGTCTGGGACATGAATTTCGACAGCGACACCAACGCGATTGACGTCGCGGTGAAGCGGTTACGCGCCAAAATCGACAACGATTATGAACCGAAGCTGATCCAGACGGTGCGCGGCGTGGGCTATATGCTGGAGGTTCCGGATGCACAGTAAGCCCGCCAGACGCCCCTTCTCCCTGGCTCTGCGCCTGACGTTCTTTATCAGTCTCTCCACCATTCTGGCTTTTTTCGCGTTTACCTGGTTTATGCTCCACTCCGTTGAAAAACACTTTGCCGAGCAGGATATCAGCGATCTGCAACAAATCAGCCGCGCCATGCACCGCATACTGCAGTCGCCCGCGGATCCGGATGAAAAGAAAATCAGCAAAATCAAAGAGTCGCTTGCCAGCTATCGCAACGTTGCCGTCCTGCTGCTCGATCCCCGTGGCAATGTGCTCTTCAGCTCACAGGGCGAGGCCATCCGGCCAGCGGTGAATACCGCGGATTTCAGCGCCCATCGCCGCGCGCAGGATGTCTTTCTCTGGACGGTGGAGGATGCTGGCAAGGCGATGCACGCCGGGTCCGAGATGAAGATGGAAACGTACCGGATTATCGCCTCTTCCGGCACGGCGACATTGCAGGGAAAAGAACAACACTATGTCATGCTGATCGGCCTCTCCATTAATTTTCATCTTCACTACCTCGAGGCGCTGAAAAAGAACCTGATTGCCATCGCGGTGGCGATCAGCCTGCTGATTGTTCTGCTCATTCGCATCGCGGTTCGTCAGGGACACCTGCCCCTGCGTAACGTCAGCAATGCGATAAAAAATATCACCTCAGAGAATCTGGATGCGAGGCTTGAGCCGTCGCGGGTGCCGGTTGAGCTGGAACAGCTGGTGATCTCGTTTAACCACATGATTGAAAAAATTGAGGATGTCTTTACCCGTCAGGCAAACTTCTCTGCCGATATCGCCCATGAGATCAGAACCCCGATCACCAATCTGGTAACGCAAACGGAAATTGCGTTAAGCCAGAACCGCTCGCCGAAAGAGCTGGAGGATGTGCTGTACTCCAGCCTGGAAGAGTACAACCGGATGACCCGCATGGTCAGCGATATGCTGTTCCTGGCCCAGGCGGATAATAATCAGCTGGTCCCTGATCGGGTAACCTTTGATTTGAGCGCGGAGGTGATGAAAGTCTTTGATTTCTTCGAGGCCTGGGCGGAAGAACGCCATATCACGCTGCGTTTTAACGGGACGCCTTGCCTGATAGACGGCGATCCGCAGATGTTCCGAAGAGCCATCAATAACCTGCTCTCCAATGCCCTGCGCTATACGCCGGAAGGAGAAACGGTGACCGTGTCGGTAAGCGAAAAGGAAAATGCGTGCGAACTGATCGTTGCCAACCCCGGCAAGCCTATTCCTGAAGCGCATTTGCCCCGGCTGTTCGACCGCTTTTACCGGGTGGATCCGTCCAGACAGCGAAAAGGCGAAGGCAGCGGGATCGGCCTGGCGATTGTGAAATCCATCATCACCGCGCATCACGGCAACGTGCGTGTGGAATCCGATGCCGTGTCGACCCGTTTTATATTATCGGTGCCGCGACTGATGGCACACCGCTAGCACCTTCTCTCTGAGCCACCGGTGGCCCGGGTCCTGCTCCATTCGCGGGTGCCACATCTGTGAAACGGTAATGGTGCGGGTGGGAAATGGCAGTTCAAAGATGTGCACATTCTCGCTCATCGGTTGATTGAGCAGATACAACGCCGGGACCATCGCAATCAGATCGGACGCCAGCGCCACGGATAACGCAGTCGGAAAACCGGGCACCACGCTGGCGATTTTGCGTTTCATCCCCCGCGCGGCCAGGGCATCATCAACAAAACCGTGTGATGATCCGTTCGGGGCGGTCACCACATGACCCCAGGCGACATAATCCTCAAGGCTGACTGTTGGCAGCGCTGCCAGCGGATGCCCTTTGCGTACCGCGCCCACGAAATGGTCTTCAAACAGCCGCTGCAGACGAATTTCGGGCCCCATGTTGCTCTGCACACCAATTTCCAGGTCAACCAGTCCTTCCCGCAGATAACGCGACGTTTTCTCCGGTTTCGGGGCAAAGCGAATACAGACGTCCGGCGCTGCTTCCGCAACGGCCGCAATCAGCAACGGGCCAAACGCCACCACAAAGCCATCATTGGCTCTGACGGTAAACACCCGTTCAAGATTTTCTGCCCGGAACGTGTCCGTTGAAGGCTGCAGCACCGCCCTGGCCTCATGCAGCGCATGCCGGGCGCGATCCCGGGTGGCTTCGGCCCACGGTGTCAGCACCATCTGACGCCCGGCCCGCACCAGAATCGGATCGCCGGTGACCTCACGAAGCCTGCTCAGCGTACGGCTCATGGCTGAGGTGCTGAGATTAAGACGCCGCGCCGCCCCCGCCACGCTGGCTTCAGCCAGCAGGATGTCAAGCGCGACAAGTAAATTGAAATCAGGATCGGTCACGGTGACTCCTCATATAAGGCGTTTCATGCAACAAATAAGTGCAAAGGCTGCGTCTTCCGCCCTGTATAACCGATTACTATAGTGTCGTCATCAACATTTTTCCCTGGAGAAAACACGATGACGCTCTTTTCAAACCAACCCGGCGACGAAGGGTTACCGGGACATGAACGCGCCCGGGTGATGGCCGCGGTGATGACCACCACGCTGATGGGAGTCTTCGACGGCACCATAATCAACATTGCCCTGCCATCGATGGCCAGCGCGATGCAGGTGCCCGCGAACGTCGCTGTCTGGTTCGCCAACGGCTATCTGCTGTCTGCGGCCATGACGTTAGCCATCTTCGCCGCATTCGCCGCGCGCGTGGGTTACCGCCCGGTGTTTCTGGCGGGACTGGCTTCGTTTACCCTGACCTCGCTCGGCTGCGCGCTGGCAACAACGCCGGAAATGCTGATCGGGATGCGAATTCTGCAGGGTATCGGCGGCGCGGCCACGTTGAGTATTGCCCCGGCGATCCTGCGCTCGGTATTCCCGGGACGGCTGCTTGGCCGCATTCTGGGGCTGCATGCTCTGCTTATCGCTTCCAGTACTGCCATTGCGCCGGTGCTGGGCGGAACAATCCTGGATGTCCTGAGCTGGCAATGGTTGTTCGCAATCAACATTATCCCGGGCTCGATTGCCCTGCTGTTGGCATGGAAAGCGCTGCCGCGGACGACGGGCACTGATACATCTCCGTTCGACGTGCCCGGTGCCCTGTTGTCCGTCATCCTGCTGGGGTCGATGATCATGGCGGCAAACAGCGTAGAGAATACAGCGCACGCCATCAGCACGGGTTACTGGGCACTTGTCGCCACGATCAGTCTTATTGCCTTTGTCTGGCATATCCGTCGCACCCGGAGCCCCATTCTGCCGCCGGTGATATTCAGCAACGGACGGTTTACCCTCGCCGCCCTCACCTCGCTGGCTTCATTTGTGAGTCAGGGCATTACCTTTGTCGCGCTGCCGTTTCTCTTTCAGAGCGTGTACGGCTATAGCCCGGCGATCGCCGCGTTACTGTTCACCCCCTGGCCCATAGGTATTGTACTCATTGCGCCGCACGCGGGCCGTTGGGCAGATACGATCTCCGCGCCGCTGATTTCGACCCTCGGGCTGATGATTTTTGTCGTTGGGTTGATTTTGCTGGCGACGCTGCCGGCCAGCCCTTCTGCCTGGGATATCTGCCTCAGGAGCCTGGTATGCGGTATCGGCTTTGGCTGTTTCCAGAGTCCCAATAACCGGGAAATGCTCTCTAACGTTGCCCGGGAGTATGCCAGCTATGCATCGGGGGTGTTGTCCATTGTCAGAACGTTTGGCCAGTGTCTCGGTGCCGCCGTGGTGGGTGTTTTGCTGGCCGCGACCGCAGGGTCAGACCATCAGACGCTGGATGACGGTGCCGTTCATCTTGCGCTGTGGATCGCGGTGATCGCGTCAACTACATCGGTGTTATTTAGCGTTAGCAGACTGCGTAACGCGCGAAGGGCTACGGCATAAACGCCAGGGCAGCGTCCTGCGACGCTGCCCCCATATTTACTCCAGCGCCAGCAGCGCAAAACTCGCCAGCCAGTGCCCACCGCTGTAGTGACTGCCGACAACATGCTCGACGCTCGCCGTCAGGTGTTTCGCCACCGCATCACGCAGCGCCTGCTGCGCCGGATGATCCTCCGGCAGCACACTGGCAATATGCTTCATGCACCAGGCGCGGCTGAGGTTTAATCCGTCCAGATGGGCAATTTTCGGGTCGGTACGGTCACTCACTTCTGCCGGGTTCATCAGCGCCGCAACGGCCCCGATATTGGGCAGAAACGCGTCGAACCAGGCCGGGAAATTCTCCGCCACTTTGCTCATCAGCAGGGCTTCTGTCAGCGCGCCGGACACATACTCATCGCCACCCGGTTCATAGTGAGCCGGATACTGCGTATCCGCGAGATAAAACCGCGTCGCCGCCTCCAGAATGGCACTCTCCAGCGCGCTATCTTCCACCGCCCGGGCGTAATCGACCCCCAGCGCCAGCGCAAACGCGGTGTTGTAATGCGTGCCAACCCGGATCGGGTACGTCAGCTTGCTGAGGTAATCCACCAGGCGGTTGCGAATGTCCTGCGTTAACGGCTCAAGCGTCTGATACCAGCCTGCCGCCTGCGGCAGCGATGACTGTTTTAGCTCCTGAGCCAGCGCCAGCAGCCAGCCGTAACCATACGGGCGTTCGAACGAGGCGCGGAACGGCGCGTTGAAATAGGCCAACTCCTGTGCCACCTTTTCTGGCGTGAGATGGTCGGCAAACAGGGTGATAATGTCTTCCCGGCACGACAGTTGCGGGTAAAGACGCAGGCAGCGCAGTAGCAGCCAGTAGCCGTGCACCGCCGAGTGCCAGTCGAAACAGCCGTAGAAAATCGGGTGCAGTTCGCGAGGCGGCAGCACGTCGCCATCATCATTGAGCAGGTGCATGATGTGGTTCGGGTATTCCTGACGCAAATAGGTCAAAGGCATGCGGGCAAATGCGTCAGCCTGATGTTGCGTTAATTCCATGACAGCTCCTTAGCGAAACACGAGGAAATACATGAGGAACACGTTCACCACCAGCAGGGTTAACGCGGTCGGGATCTGGATCTTTATGACCTGATATTTGTCTTTCAGCTCCAGTAACGCGGCGGGAACGATGTTGAAGTTCGCGGCCATCGGCGTCATCAACGTGCCGCAATAGCCTGCGTACATACCAATCGCCAGCAGCGGTGCCGGGTTACCGTGATGCACGTGGATCAGGAACGGTAAGGCGATACCGGCACTCAGCACCGGGAAGGCCGCAAAGGCGTTGCCCATGATCATGGTGAACAGCGCCATACCCACGCAATAGATCACCACCAGCATAAAGCGGTTATCCGGGTTCACAAACAGGCTGACCACCTGTTGCACGGAGTTGCCGGTATTGGCTACCACGAAGACCCCGCCCAGCATGGCCAGCATCTGCGGCAGGATCACCGCCCAGCCAATGGTATCCACCAGGCGGCGAGACTGACGGACGGCATGCAGCGGCGTGCCCTTTGTCAGCCACCAGCCGGTAAGGATCGCCGCCACACAGGCCACGCACAGCGCCGCCAGCGTGAGCTGTTTTTGATCGAGCAGGTAAACCCCGCCAATCGACACCCCTTTCAGGAACAGCGTGCCGATAACCGTCACCACCGGGATCATCAGGGCCGGTAAAAACAGCCAGTTTTTCAGCCGGTTTGAGGAGGCAATACGCTCGGGCTCGCTGGCCATTTTGTAGTGCCCTTTTCCAACCAGGCCAAAGCCTGCCAGCAGCGCTATCACAATCACGGCGCCGCCAATGATCCGGTACGCCAGCGAGCGACCCAGCTCCTGCACCATCAGGTCACCGAACAGGAAGATCCCACCGAACAGAAACCAGAACAGTGCTGTGGTAAAGCGTTTGGGATTGGCGCGATCGCGCAGGGTCATGATCACCAGCAGCATCACGACAAAGCCAATCAGGTAGTACACGCGGTTGATAGTGAGCAGCGTCATCATGGCGCGATCTCCTGCGTTCCCTGCCCGGCTTTCCAGGTCATCACGTCGCGACGGATGCTGGCATCCAGGCGCAGCAGACGCGTCATATGAATTATCAATGCCGCAATCGCCGTCGGGATCGCCCACAGGCCGATATGCAGCGGTTCAATTCCCTGAATACCGTTCTCCTTCAGGAAGGCGTCGATCAGCAGTACCGCCCCGAAGGCGATAAAAATATCCTCGCCAAAGAACACCGCGATATTGTCGCACGCGGCGGCATGGGCTTTGATTTTGTCGCGGATATACTGGGGCAGCTCGCCGTACTCATTCAGCGCCGCCCCTTCGGCCATCGGCGCCAGCAGCGGACGCACCGTCTGGGCATGACCACCCAGCGACATCAGCCCCAGCGCGGCCGTCCCCTCACGGGCGACAAAATAGATCATCAGAATACGCGCCGAGGTGGCGCTGGCGATCTTCGCCACCCACGCCTGCGCGCGCTCTTTAAGACCGTAATATTCCAGCAAACCGATAACCGGCAGGATCAGAATGAAAGTGGCCAGAGAGCGGCTGTTGACGAACTTCTCGCCGAAGGTTTCCAGCAGCATGCCGAAATCCATCCCAACCAGCAGACCCGTCGCCAGCCCCGCTACCACAACCACCAGTAGCGGATTGAAGCGCAGGGCAAAACCAATAACCACCACCGGGATCCCGATAAGCGGCAACAGTGCAGAACCGTCCATAAACGTTACCCTATCCAAAGTGAGCGTTGCGCGCCGACGGCTATTTTTTTAATTTGCGGCGAGCGATGTTGTGTTTTACGGCAGGCTTCGAAAACCTGCGTTAAAAAGCTATATCTGAACCGCAAAAACATGTAAACAATTTATCAATAAAATGTTCTTATTTTATCGATGAGTTTACATTTCCGGGCAACAGCCACACTCCCGTAAGGAACGTTATGACCCTGAAGAAAAGTGCTGCATCAATGAATCACGACGACATTAACGACGGCCGGATCGTCTCCTCCCGCCATCTGGTTTCCGAGCGCTGCGCGGAGCTGTCGGAGCTGGAGTACGCGCTGATCATGACCAGCAACGCGTTCAATAAATGGATGGTGCGCTGCATGACGGCCGCCGGTGAGCCGGATATGGGCGCCTTTGACGTCTCGCTTTTGCATCATGTGAATCACCGCAATCGCAAGAAGAAGCTGGCCGATATCTGTTTTGTGCTCAACGTGGAAGACACCCACGTGGTGACCTATGCGCTGAAAAAACTGGTCAAGGCGGGCTACGTCACCAGTGAAAAGGCAGGAAAAGAGCTCTTCTTCTCCACCACGGAGGCGGGTAAAGCGCTGTGCATGAAATACCGGGATGTGCGCGAAGCGTGTCTGATCAACATTCATGCCGAAAGCGGGATTGCTGGTGCTTCTATCGGTGACACCGCCCAGCTGCTGCGCACCATTTCATCCCTGTATGACACCGCCGCACGGGCGGCGGCATCACTTTGACATCACGGGCGTCTGAAGAGGGTAATACTGCGTCCCGCCAGTTCGTAATCCACGGTCCGGGTGATGACCTCGCCCGTGGCAACGTCCCCTGCCGTGGAGAGTTCCAGCACCCAGCCACCTTCCCCAAACTGCGGGATCTGGAACGACACGGCGCCTTCGAACGGATTGAACAGCATCAGTACGTCGTGCCAGATCCCCTCCTCCTGAATAAGATCGGGCCGGCTGATGGAGACGCCGAGCGTCGAGCCCTCCTCCCAGTGTTCTGACTGCTGCGGTCCTCCTCCGGCGTTGAACCAGCGGATCTCAAGGCCGTCGCGCCAGCTCTCCCGGCGCAGCAGCGGCTGTTTCGCGCGAAGCGCAATCAGGTGCCGGGTAAACTCGCGCAGCGCGACGTCGTTTTCTGATAACCCTTTCCAGTTGATCCACGAGATCTCGCTGTCCTGGCAATAGCCGTTGTTGTTCCCTTTTTGCGTTCGGCCAAACTCATCCCCGGCCAGCAGCATCGGTGTACCGTGGGAGAACAACAGCGTGGTGAGGAAGTTCCGTTTCTGCCGCTCACGGATGGCAATAATGTCGGGGTTCTCGGTCGGGCCTTCCTCGCCGTAGTTATACGCGCGGTTATCGTTGTGCCCGTCGTTGTTCTCTTCACCGTTATCGGCATTGTGTTTCTCGTTGTACGACACCAGATCGTTCAGCGTGAAGCCGTCATGCGCGGTAATAAAGTTGACGCTGGCCCACGGGCGACGACCGCGTAAATCATAGAGATCGCCCGAGCCCAGCATGCGGGCGGCAAAATCAGTGGGGACGTTATCGCCCCGCCAGTATTCGCGAACGGTATCGCGATATTTGTCGTTCCACTCGCCCCAGCCGGGCGGGAATCCGCCCACCTGATAGCCGCCGGGGCCGATATCCCAGGGCTCACCGATGAGCTTGAGTTTTGATAAAACCGGATCCTGGGTCATGGCATCAAAGAAGCCACCGCGCGGATCGAACCCTTCTGGCTCGCGCCCCAGTATCGTGCCCAGATCGAAGCGAAAACCGTCGATATGCATCGATTCCGCCCAGTAGCGCAGCGAATCCATCACCATCTGCAGCACTCGCGGGTGTGAGGTGTTCACCGTATTCCCCGTGCCGGTGTCATTGATGTAATAGCGATGCTGATCCGGCAAGGTGCGGTAATAGCTGTAGTTATCGATACCCTTGAACGAGAGCGTCGGGCCAAGCTCATTGCCCTCTGCCGTGTGGTTATAGACCACGTCCAGAATCACCTCGATACCCGCGTCATGGTAAGCGCGCACCATATCGCGAAAACC
Source organism: Enterobacter cloacae complex sp. R_G8 (assembly GCF_024599795.1). Taxonomy (NCBI): domain Bacteria; kingdom Pseudomonadati; phylum Pseudomonadota; class Gammaproteobacteria; order Enterobacterales; family Enterobacteriaceae; genus Enterobacter; species Enterobacter cloacae complex sp. R_G8. The sequence continues at coordinate 2,643,305 of NZ_CP102246.1, read as the reverse complement.
CTGGATCCCCGCCGGGCCGTAATAGCGTGACGCGGGGGCAAAAAAGCCCAGCGTGTTATAGCCCCAGAAATTCTTCAGGCCGCGGTCCAGCAGGTGCTGATCGTCCGGGAACCAGTGAACCGGCAGCAGCTCGACGGCGGTGATACCCAGACTTTTAATGTAATCGACCGAGGCTTTATGCCCCATGCCTTCAAAGGTGCCGCGCAGCTCGGGCGGTATCGCCGGGTTGAGCTGGGTAAAGCCTTTCACATGGCTCTCATAAACCACAGTATGCGGCCAGGGGATCGCTGGCCGCTGATGGTCCTGCCAGTCAAACGCATTGGGATCGATGACCCTGCATTTTGGGGTGAACGGCGCGCTGTCCCGCGTATCAAAGCTCAGATCCAGCGCGTCATGACCCAGCTCGTAGCCAAAATGGGCGTCATTCCAGTCGATATCGCCCACCAGTTCACAGGCATAGGGATCGATCAGCAGCTTATGCGGGTTAAAGCGATGCCCGTTTTCCGGGTCATACGGCCCGTAGACGCGATAGCCATACAGCGCGCCGGGCTTCAGGTCCGGCACATAGCCGTGCCAGATCTCGTGGGTATATTCCGGCAGCTCCAGCCGCGCGATTTCCGTTTTGCCGGAGGGGTCGAACAGACAGAGTTCCACCCGCTCGGCGTGGGCAGAAAACAGGGCGAAGTTAACCCCTTTCCCGTCGTAATTTGCGCCGAGCTGCTGGCCGTGACCAGCCCGAATTTCAAACCTGTTATCCTTTGCCATTTTCGTTCTCCACGATTATTCGCAGGTAAGCAGAACTAACAAACTTCCTGTTTCAGACGTTAAATCCAGCGTCTCCCGCAGCTCCCGGCGTTCACCGGTAAACAGATCCCGGTAGCGTTTCCCGGAAAGTTCTGCGGGGATGGCAACCGAGGTGTTGGCCCACAGCGTTTCGTTTGTGGGGGTAGCAAAAACCAGAAGGGGTACGGCAACAATCAGCGCCTCCCCGTCCTTCACGCGCGCGTAGACAATCAGGTTTTCCTCGCGCTCGCCGCTGACCTTCAGCGGCAGCCAGTCACCATAGCGGAACAGCGATAAATAGTGCTGCCGGACGCGTAACAGCGTGGCGGTGACATACTGCTTCACCCTGCCGTTTCGCCATTGCCGTTCGTCAGCAAAGAGCGTCGCATCAGCGCTGCCCAGGTTTTGCCTCAGCGTGGCAAAGTCTGGCTCCAGTCGGTTATCCGGGTCGACCAGGCTAAAGTTAAGCGCCTCGCTTCCCTGATAGATATCCGGTACGCCCGGCGCCGTCAGTTTGATCACCGTCTGGCTCAGACTGTTCATCAGCCCGGCGCGGATAAAGGGTTGCAGGGAGGACGCGAAATCATGCAGGAACAGCGTGTTCTCAGGAGATAGCAAGTGCCGGACGTAATTCAACACCACGCTCTCATAGCTCTCATTGCTGTCGATCCAGTCGGTACGCTGTTTGGCCTCGCGCAGCGCTTTCTCAATAAACCCGAGGAAACGCGCTTCGAGAGACTTCAGCCCTTCATCATCGTCAGGCGACAACGTTGCAGGCCAGACGCCCGCCAGCGCCTGGTAGATCATCCAGGTATCGGCCGCGTTTGGTGCGGTACCGTCATTGAGAAAACGCACCTGGGTCTGGTTCATCTGTCGCCAGCGCGCCAGATTTTCGCCCCACTGTTCCGGGGCCTCCGTCAGGGTGTAGAGACGCGCCCGCGCGTCTTCCCCGCGCTTGGTGTCGTGCGTGGAGGTTCCCAGCAGCGCATCGGGCTGACGGGCCAGACGAATACGCATCTCCTGGTGAAAGCGGGATAACGAAAACGCGCGCGGGGTGGGATCGGCCCCCACTTCGTTCAGGGCGAGCTCAAGGTTGTGGCGGAAAAAGAGCGTATCTTCCACCGATTTCGCCATCAACGGCCCGGTAAGCTGCTGGAAGCGGGTTCTGAACAGCGAGGCCGCATCGCGGCTGCTGGCGTCCAGGTCGCCGGTAAGTATCCGCACAATCAGGCTCAACGCCGGTTCCGGTGCGTCCACGCTGGCAATAACGCGGTTCAACAGCGCGACATCCGGGGCGGTTAACCCGTCGGCGGTGCCGTAGGTGCGGTAGACCGGAAAGGCAATCAGCAGTTCGCGCAGCGTATATCGGATATCGTCCTGCGGCACGTCAATGCCGTTGTGCCGGGCAAGGTCGGTGGCAATGTTGAGCAGCGTGGTGAATTCACCTTCAAAATTGCGATCGGTCATCAGCCCTTTAGCGTTGCGAAGTTCCGCATGGCGATCGACCGTCACGCCCAGCGTCTCGTCGTGGATTTTTTCCAGCCGCCCGAGGTTATTATCGTCGACCAGCACTTCGGCCAGCGAGGCGATAAACTCGTAGCCGGTGGTACCAGAGACCGGCCATTCCGCAGGCAGTTGTTCCCCTTTGGCGAGAATTTTTTCCACCGTGATATAACAGTCGGGACCGGTTGCCTGCCGTAACCGCTGCAGGTAACCCAGCGGGTCGGCCAGCCCGTCGATATGGTCTATGCGCAACCCGTCGACAATGCCGGTATGCACGAGCTCGAGGATCAGGCGATGCGTATCCTGAAACACCCCCTCGTCTTCCACTCTGACGCCCACCAGGCCGGTAATTTCAAAAAAGCGCCGCCATGAGAGCTGTTTCGGCGCTTCCCGCCAGGACATCAGACGCCAGCTCTGCGCCTCGTGGATCGCCTCAATGCTTTTATCCGCATCCCATGTTCCGGGGTTAAGCGGATAGGCTGTGTCATAGTAGACCAGCGCGGCCTCACCTGTGACACTGTCACGTTTCAGAGCGATCGCCCCCTTCTCCAGCTCGGCCTCAAAGGTATCGCCAAGGAACGGCAGCGTCAGCGGGCGCGACCAGTCGATATCAAAATAGTGCGCGTAGCGGCTTTGCTGACCAAACGCGATAACGTCCCGCCACCAGCGGTTTTCCAGCGAGGTCGACATGTGGTTAGGGACAATGTCCAGGATCAGCCCCATTCCCGCCTGCCTGAGTGCCGCCGTCATACGGTCGAATCCGGCGCGTCCGCCAATGGCGGGCTCGATCTCATTAGGATCGGTGACGTCATAGCCGTGGGTTGACCCGCTGGTGGCGGTAAATATCGGTGAGGCATAGAGATGGCTGATCCCGAGGTCTTTAAGGTATGGCACCAGCTCCACCACGCGGTCAAAGGTCATGCCATTGCGGAACTGTATTCGGTATGTGGCACAAGGGATCATGATGCGTCTCCATCTGCAAAACGAACGACAATGCTGTTTGGCGGTAATACGTCACTGACCTCCGGCCAGCTAAAGAGCGTTTCACCTGCCAGCGCAGGAACGTCAACGGGGTTATTACCGATATTGAGCGCCAGCGACAACGTGCCCGTCGGGAAAGACCAGCTCACCGCCGCCATACCGGGAGCGGTCTTAACGATTTTCCCCTCAACGGTGCCGCCAGGGCGGAGTAATGGCACAAGATAGCGATGCCGCAGGACCAGCAGGCTTCGCGTGAAGCGCAGCCAGGATTTACCCTGCGCAGTCGTCACGTTATGCCAGTCCAGTTTTGAGCGGGCAAAGGTCTGCTCGTCATTCGGATCCGGTACATCACCATCGTGCCCGCTGTGGCCGGTAAACTCTTTTGCCCGCCCTTCCCGCACGGCTTTCGCCAGCTCGCCATGAAAATCCGTAAAGAACAGGAACGGGCTAGTTTCGCCGTACTCTTCGCCCATAAACAGCAGCGGGATATGGGGTGACAGCAGCAGCGCGGCGAGCAGAACGCGGGTTTTATCCGCGCCCGCCAGGGTAATAAGCCGTTCGCCCTGGGCGCGGTTACCGGTTTGATCGTGGTTTTGAATAAAATCGACAAAGAAGGTCGGCGGCTGGGTGTGGCATTCCACCCCGCGTGAGTGTCCGGTCTGCAAAGAGACCTCACCCTGATAGACAAACCCTTCTGCGAGCGCTCTGGCGAATTTTTTCTCGGGTTCGAAGGCAAAATCCTGATAGTAGGCATGCGTTTCGCCGGTGGCAAAGACGTGGGCGGCGTTGTGGAAGTCATCATTCCACTCGGCGGTAAACAGCGGCGTGGCTCCCTTTTCATCCCGTGGATGCAGGAAAATGACGTTACGGCTGTCTTCGGTGGTGAGATGGATATGACGATCCGGGAGCGCTTCGCGGATCGTTTCCGCGATCTGCTGAAGAATATGTTTCGACGCCGTATCTTTGATCTGGTCGATGGCATCAAACCGTAAACCATCCAGACGGTATTCAGTCAGCCAGAACAGGGGCGCATCCAGAATGTAGTGTCTGACCGGCTCCCGTTCATAGGCAATACCATTACCCCACGGCGTCATTCTTTGCGCATCAAAAAACGCGGGTGACAGCAAGGGGAAGTAGTTTCCCTCGGGGCCGAAATGGTTGAGTACGATATCCAGCACCACGGAAAGGCCCAGGCCGTGCGCCGCATCAATGAACGCGTGAAAATCCTCCGGCGTGCCATAGGCGGAGTGCGGGGCATACAGTAATACGCCGTCATAGCCCCAGCCGCGACTGCCGCCGAACTGTGAAACCGGCATGACTTCAAGCTGGGTGATGCCGAGTTCAGCCAGATACGGCAGCTTGTCGATAGCCGCCCGGAAGGTGCCCTGCGGGGTAAAGGTGCCAATATGCAGTTCGTAAATCACCGTCTCTTCCCACGGTCGCCCTGCCCAGTTCGGGTTCACGGGCTGATAGCGGCCGGGATCGATCACCACGGAGGGGCCATTAACGTCACCTTTCTGCGCCCGCGACGCGGGGTCAGGTACCGTCATGCCGTCCTGTAAAACGAACTGATACTCGGTGCCATGCGTCACGCCAGGTACGTCAATCTGGAACCAGCCGTGACCGATCGCCGCCATGGGCAGATCCTCGTCTGCCAGACGTAGCGTAAGTTGTTGTTGTCCTTCAGCCCAGACGCGAAAACGTACAACGTCACCGGAAATAAACTCAGCACCCCACTGCTTTTGAAATGTCCTGAATTCCATTCATTGTCCTCGAATGACCCACATTTTACGCGGAACGAAGTACAAGCTTAGTTCAGGATCGAAAGCACGCTTCAACAGCGGCCAGAAGTGCAACCGTCATTTTTCTGTCACTAAAATTCATTACGCTGTCGTCATTTTGACAAGGGTGTTAAGGAAACTATAGTGAATTCAATGATTAAGGCATTACTGGTGGCATTACCGATGTTGAGCGGAACCGCTACAGCGGCGAATAATGAACTGTGTGAACCAAAAGCCTACGAAATGGCGCTGCGCTACCAGCAGAAGTCGGCTGAAATCATGGCGCTTCAGCTGCAGACGTACCGTTTTGCCACCGGGCGTTTTGATGAGAAGGTGAAAGATCTGAAAACGCCAGAAAATTACGCGGTGGTGATGGATCTGGATGAAACCGTGCTCGACAACACCCCGCTGTTGGTGCGTGACATGGAACAGTGCCATGACTACACCCAATGGGATACCTGGAGCGACTGGGAAAAACAGGGAAAACCCGGCCTGATCCCCGGCGCGCAGGCGTTTCTTGAGCATGTGGATCAAAGCAAGGTGCGTATCTACTATGTCTCTGACCGCATGCAGGAAAATAAAGCAGATACCATCAAAACGTTAAAATCCCTTGGCCTGCCGCAGGTCTCGGACGACAGCGTGCTTCTGGATACGGTAAGCAAAGAAGAGCGCCGCCAGAGCATCCTTAAAAAGCAGCAGATCATTATGCTGTTTGGCGACAGCCTGCCGGATTTCGCCGTGCAGTTTAAAAACAAAAAACCGAGCGAGCAGCAGCGCGAGCTGGTTGAGGCAAGTGCAGAGCATTTTGGCAATGACTGGATTGTGCTGCCTAACGCCGCTTATGGCTCATGGTCAAAAGCCACGCCGGATAGCTGGAAGCCGTAACAATATGCCCGCCGGGCACGGCAATGCCATTGCCCGGCCAACCCACTGAGCTATTCATCCCATTTATAGGTCCTATCACTTTTGAGCGGGTTCTTAAATTTTGATGCATAAGTAAGATGAGGACTTTCTAAAGGAGATCATCATGCTTACTGTCAAGAAACTTGCCCTCTCTACGCTCATCACCAGTTCACTGCTCTTCTACCCTGCGCTGCACTCCCTGGCAGAGACGCCTCAGCACGTGGTAAAACAACCGGCGGGCGGCTACAGCGTTCAGGTGGGCGACGTGCTGGTCACCGCGTTTACAGACGGCAGCGTCGCGCAGGATTTGCATAAGCTGCTGCGCCGGACAACGCCGCAACAAATTGATGCACTGCTGGCGAAAAATTTCCAGACCAACCCGCCAGAGGTCTCCATCAACGCCTTCCTGATTGCGCTGCCGGGACACAAAATTCTGGTCGATACGGGTTCAGGCCAGCTCTTTGGTCCGGGTAACGGTGGGCGTTTAATCGAGAGCCTGGCAACGCAGGGGATCAAACCGCAGGACATCACGGAAATCTTACTGACGCACGCCCATTCCGATCACGCCGGTGGCCTGATTAAGGACGGCAAGGCGGTATTTACCAACGCTCGCGTGTTTGTCGGGAAACCGGATATCGACTTTTTCTTCAATGAAGAGAATCAGAAAAAAACCGGTTACGACCAGAACTACTTTGACGTGGCGCAGAAGACCTTAAAACCGTATCTTGATGCCGGCAAAGTGGTGCCGTTTACCGGTACTTCTGAGCTGCTGCCGGGTATTACCGGAACGGTTCACCCTGGCCATACGCCGGGCTCGGCCTTCTATACGCTGGTAAGTAAAGGCGAGAAGATCACCTTCGTGGGCGACATTATTCACGCTGCTGCGGTCCAGTTCCCGCAGCCTGAGGTGACCATCGCCTACGATGAAGATCAGGACGGCGCCGCCCGTGTGCGCAAGCATGCCTTTGACGACTTCGTCAAAAACAGAGATCTGGTTGCCGCGCCACACCTGCCGTTCCCCGGTATCGGCTATGTCACCAAAGGCGAACGTGCGGGCTATGCCTGGGTTCCGGTTACCTATACCAACCGGGACGCCAGCACGGCTAAATAAACAACGGAAAACACCATGACGCCATTTTCAGACCTGGATATTGACCTGATATTGACGTTGGATGCACTGCTCACCGACCGGAACATCACGCATGCCGCCGCACGTCTGGGGGTCAGCCAGCCCGCGCTGTCAGCCCGTCTTTCGCGCCTGCGTGCCATTTTTGGCGAGCCGTTGTTTATCCCTTCCCCACATGGACGTGGGGTGTTGCCCACACCCCGAGCCGAGGCGCTGAGGCCACAGGTCGCGGCCGTTCTGCGTGGTATCAGCGCGATGCTTGCCCCCACCGGGTTTAACCCCCGCGAGAGCAACCGCACGTTCGTCATTGCCCTGCATGAAAACCCGGCCCTGATGCTTGGGGCTGAACTGCTGAATCACATCAGACGTGAAGCGCCGGGGATCCGCCTGCGTTTCGCCCTGCCGGAGTGGGTGAACCTGCCCCAGCAGCTGGAAAGCGGAGACGTTGATATTTACATCGGCGTAAGTGCGGGCGCGCACGACGGCTGGGTCAGACGCAAACTGTTTGAAGACGCGTTTGCTACCGCCCAGCGCAAAGAGCATCCTCGCGGTACGGGGCCGCTGGATCTGGCGCAGTATTGCGCCCTCTCTCATCTGGTGGTCTCCTCCCAGGGCGATCCATTTACCGGCTTTGTCGACCAGACGCTGGCCGGGCTGGGATATCAGCGCAACGTGGTGATGTCCACGCAAAGCTATGCCATGGCACCGCCTCTGGTGGCGGGGACTGACCTGATTTGCACCTTACCGGGACGCATGTTGCAGCAGTTCGCCACCACGCTCGATATTTTCCCACCGCCGCTGCCTTTGCAGCCGATCGCCATCAGCATGTACTGGCATCCTAAAAACAGCCAGGATACGGCGAGCGCCTGGTTGCGCGAACAACTGCTGCTCGCCGCCGGACGTCAGCCCTGAGCGACAGTAGTCAGGAACTTTTTTAAGACTTCAGAACGTATGATTCGGTGACAAACCAGCGTCAGCTCGCTCTCCCTGAGCCGATCAATAATGTCGACATAAACCACATTCCCGACGCTCACCGCCCTGGCTGAGGCGGGCAAGAGCGCAATGCCAAATCCCGCCGCGACAAGGCTGATGACGGTGGGCACGTCGGTGGCATTCTGCACCACCTCCGGCTGGAAACCCGCCCCGTTACAGGCATCACAGAAATATTGTTCCAGCCCCATGCCTTGCGGATCGCGCAGCGAGATCCACTTTTCGTCCTTCACGGATGAAAGCGTCAGTGCGGATGACGTTGCCAGGGGATGTTGGCGAGGCAGCGCCAGCACCGTTTTTTCTGAGGTAAAGGGACGAGATTGCAGATCGTCAGGTAACGCAGGCAGCGGAGCCCGGATAATCGCCACGTCCAGCTGGTTGGTCTCCACGGCTTCGTAAAGCGTCTGCACGTTCCCGGTCATCAGCGAAATGGCAATCGCGGGCCAGTTTTCGTGCAGCTGGCGTAGCGTAGCAGGCAGCTTACCGTCGAACATCGCACTCGATACACATCCCAGATTCAACACCCCCTGTTCGCCACGGGCGGTTTGTCTGGCGTCCAGCACAGCCTGCTCGGTCATCGCAATTGCCAGCCGGGCTTTGACCAGAAACGCGTCTCCGGCAGGCGTCAGGGTTAAGCGACGATGTGCCCGGCTAAACAGTGTGACGCCCAGACGCGCCTCCAGCGCTTTAATCTGCTGACTCAGCGCCGGTTGCGCCATGTTCAGCCGCTCCGCGGCGCGGTGCATATGGAGCTCTTCGGCCACCACCAGAAAATTACGCATCAGACGAAATTGCATGACGAAGTTCCGCGAAAATTGATAATAAAACTATTATCAAAATAGCATTAATGATGCAATTGATGCTATCTGTCGTTCGCCCAACAATGGAGGTAAGCCATTAAGGGAGAAAAACATGCAAAACCCCATCAACGATCTCAGAAGCGCCATCGCGTTGCTGCAACGCCATCAGGGTCACTATATCGAAACCGATCACCCCGTAGATCCCAATGCGGAACTGGCAGGCGTGTACCGCCATATCGGCGCGGGCGGTACCGTAAAACGCCCCACCCGCACGGGCCCGGCCATGATGTTCAATAGCGTGAAGGGCTACCCCGGCTCCCGCATTCTGGTAGGGATGCACGCCAGCCGGGAAAGAGCGGCACTGCTGCTGGGGTGCGAACCCTCGAAGCTGGCGCAGCACGTCGGTCAGGCGGTGAAAAACCCGGTTGCGCCGGTGGTGGTCCCGGCCTCTCAGGCACCATGCCAGGAGCAGGTCTTCTATGCCGACGACCCGGACTTTGACCTGCGTAAGCTGCTCCCGGCCCCAACCAACACGCCGATTGATGCAGGCCCGTTCTTCTGTCTGGGGCTGGTGCTGGCAAGCGATCCGGAAGATACCTCGCTGACCGACGTGACCATTCACCGTCTCTGTGTGCAGGAGCGAGATGAACTCTCTATGTTCCTTGCCGCCGGTCGCCATATCGAAGTCTTTCGCAAGAAGGCCGAAGCGGCGGGCAAACCGCTGCCGGTCACCATCAATATGGGACTTGACCCGGCTATCTACATTGGGGCCTGTTTCGAAGCGCCAACCACGCCATTCGGTTACAACGAGCTTGGCGTCGCCGGTGCATTACGCCAGCAGCCGGTGGAACTGGTACAGGGTGTGGCGGTAAAAGAGAAAGCGATCGCGCGGGCGGAAATCATCATTGAGGGCGAACTGCTTCCCGGCGTGCGCGTAAGAGAAGATCAGCACACCAACACCGGCCACGCCATGCCGGAGTTCCCGGGCTACTGCGGTGAAGCCAACCCGTCCTTACCGGTTATCAAAGTGAAAGCGGTCACCATGCGAAACCACGCGATCCTGCAGACGCTGGTGGGCCCGGGCGAAGAGCACACCACGCTGGCCGGTTTGCCGACAGAGGCCAGCATTCGCAACGCGGTCGAAGAGGCCATCCCTGGTTTTCTGCAGAACGTCTACGCACACACCGCCGGGGGCGGTAAATTCCTCGGCATTTTACAGGTGAAAAAACGCCAGCCCTCAGACGAAGGACGTCAGGGCCAGGCGGCGCTTATCGCCTTAGCCACCTATTCCGAGCTGAAAAACATTATCCTCGTGGATGAAGACGTGGACATCTTCGACAGTGACGACATCCTGTGGGCGATGACCACCCGCATGCAGGGCGATGTGAGCATCACCAACATTCCGGGGATCCGTGGCCACCAACTGGATCCGTCGCAGTCGCCGGACTACAGCACCTCGATCCGAGGAAACGGCATTTCCTGCAAGACTGTCTTCGACTGCACGGTACCGTGGGCGCTAAAGGACCGCTTTGAACGTGCGCCGTTTATGGAAGTTGATCCCACTCCATGGGCACCGGAACTGTTCAACGATAAAAAATAAGCCGTCGTCGCCGTTTCTTCACCCCGATGGGGTGAAGAAACGCAAGCTTAAATTGCCGCTTCCCCTGCTTTCTTGTACCCTTTCAGCGTTTACCCCAACCTCCTGACAATCGAGACACCGGACGCCTATGACTGCACATATTTCCAAAGATCCTTTGCATGGCGTTACGCTGGAGATGATGGTCAACGCCCTGGTGGCGCGATACGGCTGGAGCGAGTTAGGTAACCGAATCAAAATCAACTGTTTCAGAAAAGACCCAAGCGTGAAGTCGAGCCTGAAATTCCTGCGCCGCACCCCCTGGGCGCGCGCGGAAGTTGAAGCCCTGTATCTGGATTCCCTCAATGATAACGGGGCCGCTGAACCCGAGGCGCCCGCCTTTAACCCCTGGGCCAATAGTCGGATAACCAAGAGCTAATACGCAAATGATGCGACATGTAAAACGGACGGGTGCGCTGCTTGGCTGCGCGCTTTTACTTGTTAGTTGCTCCTCAAAACCCCCAAAGTCGCTGGTCACACCGCTCCCGACCACAAGCAAACCGACGCAGCAGGCAAATGAGCCGATGCGTGGGATCTGGCTGGCGACTGTCTCCCGCCTTGACTGGCCGCCAGTCGCGTCGGTGAATGGCCGCAGTGCTGACCAGCGTATCGCGATGCAAAAGCAGGCGCTGATCGACAAACTCGACAATCTGAAACGCCTGGGAATTAACACGGTGTTTTTCCAGGTGAAACCGGACAGCACGGCGCTCTGGTCGTCCAAAATTCTGCCATGGTCAGATATGCTTACCGGCAACATCGGCGAGTATCCGGGCTACGATCCGCTGCAGTTTATGCTTGATGAAGCCCACAAGCGTGGGATGAAAGTTCACGCCTGGTTCAACCCCTATCGCGTTTCAACCAATACCAGACCGTCAACCATCGCCGCGCTGAACCGCACCTCATACCAGCAACCGTCCAGCGTCTACGTGCAGCACCCTGAGTGGGTTCGCATCGCAGGCGATCGGTTTGTGCTCGACCCGGGCATCCCGGAGGTGCGTGACTGGATAACCCGGGTGGTGACCGAGGTGGTGGCGAACTACCCGATAGACGGCGTGCAGTTTGATGACTACTTTTATGCCGAATCGCCCCGCTCAACGCTGAATGACGCGCAGACCTACAGACAATACGGCCAGGGGTTTAGCTCAAAGGCCGACTGGCGTCGGCACAATACGCAGCAGCTGATCGTCCAGGTTTCCCGCGCAATTAAACAGACAAAACCCGACGTTGAGTTTGGCGTCAGCCCGGCGGGTGTCTGGCGTAACCGCTCTTTCGACCCGGCAGGATCCGACACCCGTGGCGCGGCGGCGTATGATGAATCCTACGCTGATACCCGTCAGTGGGTGCAACAGGGGCTGCTGGACTACATTGCCCCGCAAATCTACTGGCCGTTCTCCCGGGATGCGGCGCGCTATGACGTGCTGACCAAATGGTGGGCCGACGTGGTAAAACCGACCCATACCCGTCTGTACATCGGCATTGCGTTCTATAAAGTGGGCGAGCCGTCGAGAAATGAGCCGGACTGGACGGTTCAGGGCGGCGTGCCGGAGCTGAAAAAACAGCTCGATCTCAACGACGCCCTGCCGAACGTGAATGGCACTATCCTGTTCCGCGAAGATTACCTCAACCAGCCGCAGACGCAGCAGGCGGTAAACTACCTGAAAGGACGCTGGGGAAGCTAAGTGAATGTCAGGCAGAAACGCCCTGTTTCTGCCTGATTTTTTACGGCTTCGGCCCGAACATCGCCTCAAGCTGCTTCGCGTCCGGCATACCGACAACCTGCTGGAGCTCGTTCTGGTCATTCAGATAATAAATGGCCGGCGTGGCATTCGCCCCCAGACTGTCCATCAACGCCTGATGTTTTTGCAGTATCGCCACGGTTTCACGCGAGGCCGTGCCTTCCAGTTTTGGCAGTTTTTTCCCGCCGGACAGTTCGTACTCCTTCCACGCCGTAACCGGATCTTTTGCATTCAGGATCGCAGATGCGTTACGGCCGCTGTTCGGGTTGAGAAACGCCACCAGCAGCGTGTTGAGCTGCACATTACCCGCCTTCACCCACGGCTGTGCTTCTGACCAGAATGCCTTGCAGTATGGGCAGAACGGATCGGCGAAGACAAACACTTTGCGTGGCGCGTTATCTGCCCCCTCTTTCAGGGGGTGCGCGGCGTTAAGCTGTTTCCACATTTCGCGTCCCATCGGGGCGTAGATCTCTTTCTGGAAAACACCCTCGCTGAGGTTTTTACCCTTCTCGTCATAGAGATAACCCGAAATAACGTGCTTTCCGTCAGGTGTCAGAAAGAGCGTCACCCCCATGTCCTGATATTGCCCCAGCCAGGCGGGTGCGCCACCGGGCACGTCAATTTTCTTGAGGATCGTAATCTCCTGCTGCTCGCTAAAGGTCTTCACGACATCAGGTATCGTATCCGCAGCCTGCGCCAGCCCTGACGCAGTCAGCAGCGAAAGTAACAGTAATTTATTCATGTCCCTCTCCGGTTTGTTCGGGGGCCTGCGGCCCCCTACAGGTTAGCGGTTTTTCAGTGCATCAGTGACCATTTCATCAAACTGTTCAAACGGTACCCAGCCGGGTAACAATCCTTCGCCAATCAGCGTGGCCGGTGTCCCCTGAATACCCAGTTTCTCGGCGATGATCAGGCTGCGTTTTACCGTGACCAGGCTCGTATCATCCGGCGTTGCAACATTCACGCCCGCGCGCTTTTGCGCCTCCTGAATGCTGGCGTCATCGTGATACCCTTTTTTCGCCATCAGGGTCTCGTTGAATTTCATAAACTGCTCAGGATGTGAACGCCAGACGGTTAACGCGTCGCGCGCGGCAGTCAGCGAGCTCTCCGAACGGAATGGCAGGAACTTAAACACCACTGCCACCTCAGGATGTTTCTCGACGATCTTCTCCAGATACGGATCGAATTTTTTGCAGTAGGGACAGTTGTAGTCCGTAAAGACCACCAGCGTCAGTTTTGGATTTTTGGCACCGATACGCGGCGAATCCGGGTCGTTAAACAGAAAATCGTAGACCAGCCTCTGAGCGCGTTGCTCCTGATCCGGAGTGATCGGGTCCGCCGCCATGACCTGAGCTGACGCGAAAAACAGCAGAAACGTAATAAGGATTTTTTTCATAACAGCGTTAGCCTTTTGCTTTGTTCAGAGTGGTCATCAGGGTGCGTTTGTCCAGCAGTGGCGAGAGGATGTCGCCCTCCGGCGTTCCGGGGCCATACACCTGATTAAACGGGATGGCGTAGCGGTTGCGTGTTTTCAGAAACGCCGCAATCGTCTCTGATGGCTGACTCCAGTCTCCGCGTAGCGCCACCACATCCGGCTGGCGCAGCGCGGCGATAACCTCCGGCTGATTGAGCACCCGGTGCTCATTCACCTTGCAGGTGACGCACCAGTCCGCCGAGATATCCACAAACACCCGTTTCCCCTGCGCAAGCGCATCGCTGATTGCCTCCTCACTGAGCGGCTGCCACGGGATCGTCTGTTCGCTATTCTCAGTCGTGGTAACCGGCGTTGCGTTCACTATCCCGCGCAGCTGATATCCGCCCAATATGGCCAGCACGAGCGCCACCACCCAGAACAGCGGCGACGTTTTCTGAGCGCTTAGCACACAGGCCACAATGGCAACCACAATCAGAAGCAGCATCAGGATGTGGCTGAACGTCTCGCCCAGATGCAGACTCAGCAACGTCACCAGCCACAGGCTGGAGGCCAGCATCATCACTCCCAGAATCACCTTCAGGGTATTCATCCAGCGGCCTGGTTTTGGTAGCAACAAGGCGGTTTTGGGGATCAACGCGACGAACAGCCACGGCAAACTCATGCCCACGCCGAGCATCAGGAAGATAAGCCACAGCGAATGCAGCGGCGCGCCCAGCGCGAAGGCCACGGCCGTACCGAGGAACGGCGCGGAACACGGCGTGGCGAGCAGCGTGGCAAACATGCCTTCGCAGAAGCTGCCCGTCAGTCCGGTTCCACCCGTTGTAGCGAGCCGTCCGGTGGCGGCGGAAGGCAGAAACAGCTCAAACGCACCAAACAGGTTCAGCGCAAAGATAAAGGTCACGGCGACCATCAGCCCAATAAACCACGGGTTCTGGAACTGGATGCCCCAGCCCAGCGACGCGCCGGTCACTTTCAGGACGGTCACCATCGTGGCCAGCAGCATAAAGGAGGTCAGAATACCCGCAGTGGTCGCCAGGAAACGCAGCCGGATCTTCCGCGTGTCCGTCCCCGCCTGCAGGACGCTGCTGAGTTTCATGCCCATTACCGGCAATACGCAGGGCATCAGGTTCAGGATCAGCCCGCCCAGCAGGGCAAAGGCCAGCATTTTTGCTGTTCCCGCGGGCGCACTCTGCACTGCGTCTGCGGGGGCTGCGCCTACAGTCAGTTGCGTTTGCTGGGCTTTATCGCCGTTGGTGACGACAAATGACAGCGTTTTCCCCGCAAGCGTCGCGGGTTTATCGCCCCACTCATCGGTGACCGGAACCGCGACCTGAAGCCGGTTTCCGGTGTGCTTAATCACCGGTTCGCCGGGCAGAATGTCACCCTCCAGCGGGTCAAAATAGATTCCGGGATTGACCCATTCGCCTTCCGTCGTGCCCGTCATCATCAGCTTGCCGTCTGATAACCAGGCGCTGAAGTCTGACGACACGCCAGACGAACCGGGTATTGAACGCATCGCGTCTTCAAATGCCGTACGGAAGCCCGCATCCGCTGGCGCGCGGAAATCGAGATGCAGCGTGTAGTCCGTCAACAGACAGACGTTGCTGCAGGTTGAGAGCGTAAGTGTGGCGTCGAGCACATCCGCGTCCGTCCCGGCGATCGTAATGGGGATCGTAACGCTATCGTGGTAGCCCTGGGTCGTCAGGCCTGAAATATCAAAGCGCGAAGGTACCGGCCAGTACCAGGTATCCTTAACGCCCTGTGGCCAGCTGATTTTGGGGGCCACGCCGCCCTCGCCCGGCGAACGCCAGTAGGTTTTCCAGCCGGGCTGCAGCTCGACGCTGAGCAGGCCGATGATGCGGTCTTGATCCCGCTCAGCCTGAAAGCGGATGCGGGCGTGATCGTTTTGCGGTGACACCAGCCAGCCCGTATCTGCCGCATGAGCAATACCCATGCCGGACAGCCACAGGAGGACGAGTCCCCTGAAAAGGTTAACCATGTTTTACTCCGTGAATAGTGAAAATTATCGTGTGGTGACGATGCTTTTCATTCACGGAAAACGCAGTTTTTGAGGTGTATTCGGGGAGGCGGTGCCTGGACAGGCTGCTCCCTGGAGAGAAATGTGCGCCGTTGGGTAAACAACTGCAGCAGAGCGAAGAAGATAATAATCGCCGGTAGCGCACCGTCAAAAAACAGCGGCTGGGCACAAAGCAAAGACTGTGCGCCAAGTTGACACGGCGACGGGCCGGGCTGTTCAGCCTCCTGACCCGGGGCGTCAGCCATCATGACCGTTTGCACCTGAGGATCCAGCCCCTGTAAAAAATGGTTGAGATAAACCGCACGCTGGACCAGGCAAATTGCCATTGCCAGACACGTGATTATCAGAAGCCATTTACCCAGAAGCTGACGGTTGCGCATAACGTTCCAAACTAACAAGACGCCCCGATCATAAACGATAGTGATGAATCTACAAGTCCCGGCAGTGTAAGGTTTTGTCTGCCGGGCGTATTAACTCCCTGTCAGCGCGTCATAAACGTCCCGCAATCGCGTTCGCAGGAACAGCACAGCCTTATGCTTACGTGATAATAACGCCTGCTCGCTGACCCCGGTTTCGCCGACCAGCAATTTAATGCTGTAGCCCTGCAACTCCGTCTTTTCAAAGACCTCGCGCTGCGCGGCGGGCAGTTCAGCCAGCGCCTGCCCCAGTTCTTCCCACAGCAGCGTTTTGAGGTACTCCTCTTCCGGGGTATGCGGAACACCGAACAGGGTTTCAGCGATCTCGTCTTCCGGGAAATCGTCATCCTCCTCGCCTGTGAAACTGAAATAACCGGAGAGCGGCACTTCACGCTTTTTGCGTGCCCGGTCGGTCATCTCATTTCGCGCCGCGCGAAACAGCCACGCGGCAACGTTTTCGACCGGCTGTTCCACCTTCATCAGCTGATACGTGATCTCCTGCAAAATATCGTCGGCGTCGTCACGTACCGGGGTTCTTCCGCGAATGAAGGCGCTCAGCCGGGCGCGGCAGGCATTAACCGCCGACATCAGCAAGGATCTGCCCGCTTCCCCGGTTTTCATCTCGCTCACTCTGCGTCCGGCGCTTTCGGCGCGTTGTCTTCGCGCTTGTCGTCACGGTGGCCATGCCAGCCACAGTGCCCACGACCATGACGACCAAATCCTTCCCGGCGCTGCTGCATGAACGCTTCACGCTGTTCCGGCGTCATGTTCATCCAGCGTTCGTGCATCCGGCGATGCGCCCCAAACATACCCGGACGGAACCCCAGCCCCCCGAACAGGATCCGGCTCAGTATCAGAATGCCCAGCGCCTGCCAGAATCCAATGGCTTTCACGCCGAGGATCGCCGGGAGTAATGCGTTCCACAGGGACATCACCAGCAGACCGAGCACGATAAAAATGACCGCGCCGATGACTAAGCCCTTGCCCATACGGTGGCGACCAAATCCGCGCCCGTGACCTCTGCCGTGCATATCAAACTCTCTCATGGTGTTGACCTCATTTACTGTAACTGATTATGGCTTGTGATGAGGTAGACGGATGAGGAGCAAAAATATTGCTAAAAATTTTCAAAAACATCGTAATCAATGTGGTTTACGCTTTTCGCGGCTGACGAATGGAAACAGCATAAAAATGAGAACCTGTCATAATGCCGATCTGTTCGCGCTTTTAAATCAGGTTGTTTATTCATCAGGTTTTATATTGATGCTTTTTAAATGCCCTATTTCAGTTGTTGAGATTATTCCTATAATCACCCAAAAAACCTTCTATTTAACAATAATCTAAAGCGAGGCTTAATTAACTATTTTTAGTTAAAAGTTTGTAATCATTATATCTCTGTCTATTATTCATAGCGTCACGCCCTGCAGCAGGAAATAGAAACAGATACATTAAAAAGGAGCAATCTGGTAATGATAGGCAGACTGACGAATTATATCCTCTGGTACCACACTGTTTGGGTGTTCATATTTTTATTAGTGGTCGGCGTGGCTGCTGGCGTATTTTTTAATGCCATACTGCATTTTCATGGGGATGACGCATTCCTGACAGGATTAATTTTCTTTTTATTCCCGGCGCTACTGGTATGCCTTCGGCTACATCGGCTATCAGCGAAACATCGCCAAAGATAATGCTCGTCACGCCGGTTGTTGAATCAAAATTCTTTCGCAAAATTAAGCTGAAACCAACAACTTAGCCGCCTTTATTGCCGGGCAGCGCTACGCTCACCCGGCCTACAATCCACAATAATATCAAGCTTGCACTGGCAAACTAAAACTCGAAATACTCCGCGTGAGCTGCTGCGCCTGCTCTTCCAGCGACGCGGCCGCCGCGGCAGACTGTTGCACCAGCGCGGCGTTCTGCTGGGTCACACCATCCATCTCCGTCACTGCCTGCCCGACCTGACTGATACCGCGACTCTGCTCTTCAGAGGCCACAGAGATCTGTTCCATCAGCGTATTCACTTTATTAACGGAGCTGATAATCGAGTCAATGACCTCCCCTGAGCGCCCTACCAGTTCGGCACCGTTTTTTACGCTGGAAACCGACTGGGCGATCAGGTTTTCGATATCCTTCGCTGCCACCGCACTTTTCTGCGCCAGCGTGCGAACTTCGCTGGCGACCACGGCAAAACCACGCCCCTGGGTACCGGCGCGCGCCGCTTCTACCGCCGCGTTGAGTGCCAGAATGTTGGTCTGAAAAGCGATGCTGTTGATCACGCTGGTAATGTCCTCGATGCGCTTCGAGTTCGCGGCGATGGTATTCATCGTTTCAATCACTTCACGGGTCACGGCTTCCCCGGTGTGGGCATTTTTCACCGCGTCCTGCACCAGTTTCCCGGCCTGGCAGACGTTGTCGGTGTTATTGGCTACGGTCGCGCTCAGCTCTTCCATGCTGGCCGCCGTCTGGGTTAGCGCAGACGCCTGCTGCTCGGTACGCGAAGCCAGATCGATATTCCCGGAGGCAATTTCCTGTGCAGCGTGGGTCACGGTATGACTCGCGTCGCGCACCTGGGCGATGGTCGTCAGCAGTGCCTGACGCATCTGCTCCATGGAGCCCATCAGGTGATCGATCTCATTGCCGGAATTCCCCTTCACCGGTACCGGAATGTCCAGTTTGCCCGCCGCAATCTGACTGCAGTGTTCACGAGCCAGATTAACCGGCGCCAGAACAAGGCGCTTCATCAGCAGGCTGACGGCAACAATCACCAGCACAAACAGCAGAGCGATACCGGCGATAATCGCCAGGCCGGAAACAAAGTTGCTGCTCGCATCTTCGTTCAGGTTTTTGGCATAGGCCTGATGTACGGCCAGAACCTGGTCAAGAACGATCTCATACTGACGATCGAGGCGCGAGACTTCCGGTATCAGGGCGTTGAATTTGGCAACATCGTGCGCGGCGGCGGCATCAATCAACGGTGCCAGCCCCTGGTTACGGTAATTCTGCCAGGCATCCTGATAGGCGCTCACCAGCGGCGCTTCATCCGTCAGACGGGGAGACGCCATAAAGGCAGCAAAGGCGCGATCGGCTTTGGTCAGCGCCTCTTTTACTGCCGCGAGCTTCGCCGACTCATCCGCAGATGCGCCCGCCTCTACCATCTTCACATACTCCATCACCCGGACACGCAACGTACGGCTATGGTTGATGGGATCAATAATCGACAGCACCACCTGGATCTCTTTGTTCACATTATCCAGGGAGTTATTACTTTTGATGATGAGGCCAACGCTGGTGAGCGTGCTGGCGATAAAGAAGAAAAGCAGCGAGAAAAACACAATCAGGGATGATTTTTTTAACGACATGAACCGATACCTCAAGGAAAATTATTCCTTATGGTTATCGGCTAAACCAAAACTTAAATTAATTAAAGTTATTGAAGTATCCCGTCGTCCGGCAGGGCTATTCTGCCGCTTTGTAGCGCCGCTGCAGGGTGGCATCCAGTTTTCGCTGTACGGGTTCAGGCATCTCACCGTCGATTAACTTGCCAATCAGGTCAAAGCAGTGCCATGCCAGCTGACGATTATCCTGACGGACGGTATCCACCGGAATAGTGAGCGAGTCGTATAAATAGTGATCGTCAAAACTGGCTAACCGGATATCACTTTGCAACAGGTTGTGCTGACCCATGTAGCGCAGCACCCCTTCCAGCAGCCCGCAGGCGGCGGTGAACAGGGCTTTTGGCGGACGGCCCAGGCGTGCACAGAGTTCGGCGAACATCTCATATCCGGAACTCGGGTGATAATTTCCGTGGATGATCCACTCCGGGCGCAGCGTAACGTTCGCGTCGCGCAAACCCTGCTTAAACCCTTCGAGGCGGTCGCGCGTAGGGGAAAGACGTGGCTGTCCACCGAGGAAGTAAAACTCATCGGGGTGCTGGCGGGCAATCTCGGCCACCAGTTCGGCTGTCGGGGTAATGGAATCGGTGATCACCAACGGCAGCGAGCTGTCATTCATGTGGCGGTCAAAGAGCACCACGGGCAGCTGTTCGCTCAGTTTCTGGTAATCCGCATCGTTAAGCATACTGGAGGCCACAATCAGCCCGTCGACCTGACGCGCCACCATGTTGTTGACCACCACGGTCTCCTGCCCCGGATTTTCATCGCTACAGGAGATGAGCAGCTGAACGCCAGCCTCGCGGCACAGCGTCTCCAGTTCGTGAGAAAAGACGGCAAACCCGTAGTTGGTGATCTCCGGGACCACCAGACCAATGGTGTGACTGCGGTTATCGCGCAGCGACCGGGCGTGAATGCTGGGCTGGTAGTGATGCTCTTTCGCAATGGCCAGCACGCGTTCACGGGTCTCTTCCGCCACGCGAAGCTCTTTGCTGCGTCCGTTCAGTACCAGGCTGGCGGTGGCTTTGGACACTCCCGCCAGCTCCGCGATGTCTTTAATGGTGACGCGTTTTGTTTTTCTCACAACGACTTAGATCCGGCTGCCAAAACCGCTATTCTACCATGCAGGCGCGCAGCGACCAGTAGCGTAATGTGATGTCGGACGCACCTTCGAATCGCACCCGGGCCGGTTGGTCAGGAAAATAGCGGCTGCTCATCACCCCTTCACCGTGGTTGATGAAAATTTCGACGCTGGAGTGGTCGCACAGAACGCGCAGATGGTGAACCTCACCCAGCCAGTAGCGGGTTAACGTCTCACCCGTTTTCAGGCTGGCACGTTCCAGACGCAGGCCATTGCCATCGACCGTGAGGTGCAGCGCACCGGCAAAATCCAGTTTCGCGGAGGTTGCACTCAGCTCGAACTCAAGGCGCGAGGCATCAAGCTCCGGCGCATCGCAGGCGTTGCCCTGCCAGTGCTGCTCCTCTTCGCGCAGCGCTTCCAGCTCACGCACCGGGGTCTGCCAGAGCTTGCCGTCGCGGTAGCGCAGCTCTCGCGGGCAGGTCATCTGATGGATCCAGCCCTGTGCCCGGGTGGGCTGCAGCATCTCTTCCCCGTCAGGCACGCCCATCCAGCCCATCAGGATCCGTCGGCCATCTTCCGCCAGCGTCGTTTGCGGGGCGTAAAACTCAAAACCGGCGTCCAGCTCGTGTAACGCACCGTGCTCAAATGCGCCGCGCTGATAGTCAAACGCCCCGCTCATCCAGGCTGCCGGATAGGTGTTGAGATAACGATGCGGCTCACGCGCCAGCCCCTGCGGGCAGCAGATCATAACGTGCGTCCCGTCGAGGGCAAACAGGTCCGGGCACTCCCACATGTATCCCGCCTCCGTCAGTCCGTTGACGCCGTGACCGGCGATTTCTCCGCACAATACCCACGTGTGCAAATCGGCAGACCTGAACAGCAGCACTTTGCCGCGCTTTTGCACATCCTGCGCGCCGAGCACCATGTACCACATCCCGTCGTGCTGCCACACCTTCGGATCGCGCACGTGGCCGGTGTAGCCATCCGGCAGCGCGAGCACCGGCCCCAGCTTTTTAAAGGTCCCGTCCGGTTGTTCCACGGCCAGGCACTGCCAGGCGGTGCGGCTGCCGTCATCGAACTTCACGTTGCCGGTATAGCACAGCGTCAGCACCCCATTGTTGTCCACGGCGCTGCCGGAATAGCAACCGTTGCGGTCGTACTCTTCATCTGGCATCAGCGCCATGGGCTCGTGCTGCCAGTGCAGCAGATCGTCCGAACTCCAGTGCCCCCAGCATTTATACCGGTGATCGCAGTCCAGCGGGTTCCACTGATAAAACAGATGGTAGCGCCCGGCAAACCAGATAAAACCGTTCGGATCGTTCATCAGCCCCGTTACCGGCGCCGGATGCCACTGCGGATAGTGGCGGTCGGCACGCGCGCGCGGTTGCCCTTTCATGACAGCCTGCAGCACGGCAGGCCAGCGGGAAGGTAATGTCATTATTCAGAGTCCGTTTTATATTTCAGCAGCAGCGAGACGGTAAACGCCACGCCAAACGCAATCACCATGCCGATAATATAGTTGAGCAGCGAACTGGCCTGCACGATTGCCATACCCGGCAGCGCCGTCAGCCCTACCGCCGTCATGTAGACATGCACCGACACCACCCATGCGCCGCCCACCGCACCGCCGATCAGCGCGGCCACAAACGGTTTCACGAAACGCAGGTTGATACCAAAGATGGCGGCTTCGGTGATGCCCAACATGGCAGAGAACGCCGACGGTAAAGTAATGGCTTTAATTTTTGCGTCTTTGGTTTTGAACCACACCGCCAGACACGCGCCGCCCTGCGCTACGTTCGCCATGGCCCAGATCGGCAGCAGGAAGTTAACGCCGATCGACGGATTCCCCAGCAGCCCGGCTTCAATCGCGTGGAAGCTGTGGTGAATGCCGGTAATAACAATCACCGAATAGAGCCCGCCGAACAGCAAACCGGCCAGCCAGCCCGCGTGGGTAATCAGGGTGCTCAGAATAAAGGAGATGCCATCGCCTAACGCGCGTCCCGCCGGGCCGATAATCAACAGCGCGATAAAACCGGAGAGAATGACGGTCAGGAACGGCGTCAGGATCAGGTCTAACGCATCCGGGATGACGCGACGCAGGTTTTTCTCAACAATGCTCATAAACCAGACGGCCAGCAGCACCGGGAACACCGTTCCCTGATAGCCAATCATGGCAATCTCAAGGCCGAAAAAGTTCATGGTGTGGAAGCCGGACGCCACGCCCCAGGCGTTGGTCAGCGCCGGGTGAGTCAGAATACCGCCGAGCGTGGCGCCTAAATAAGGGTTACCGCCAAACTCACGCGCGGCCGTGAAGCCAATCAGAATCGGTAAAATGATAAACGCCGCCGAGCTGCACATATCCAGCATGATGTAGATGGCGTTATCGGCATTCACCCAGCCGTAGGTTTTCACCATCCCTAGCAGGCCCATCAACAAACCGGACGCCACAATGGCAGGAATGATCGGCACAAAAATATTGGAAAGCAGACGGGCAATACGCTGGAACGGATTGAGCTTACGCGCCGCGAGATCTGCCGCTTCTGACTTGCTCGATTCACCGATCCCTGCGGCCTGAATAAAGGCCGCGTAAACTTTGTTAACCACGCCGGTGCCAAAAATCACCTGCATCTGGCCCGCGTTACGAAAACACCCTTTCACCCCCTCGACCTTGCCGATGGCCTGCTGATCGGCAAGCGCATCGTCAACCAGTACCAGACGAAGGCGTGTTGCGCAGTGTGCGGCACTGGCGATGTTCTCTTTGCCACCGAGCAGCGGAATGAGCGCACGGGAAATATTATCAAAATCCATAGTTACCTCTGCCTGACTTCATTTTTATGATGTTTGATACGCTCCCTTAGTGCGGGAGCGTGAAGGGTTAAAACCAGGTTTCCATCTGGACCCCAAAGTTCCATTCCCCGCCAGCGTTAAAGCCGCTGCTGCCGAAGGCGTCATCGCTGGCGTAGTTATCCAGTTTGCTGCTCCAGTCCATCCAGGTGGCGAACAGGCGCAGTTCAGGACGGCTGAAGAAATCGCCGATCTTGCCCGCTTTTAAGGTCGGCGCGAAGGTCAGCTTGTAGAAGCTGCCGTTAACGGCGTTGCGATCTTTATAGCCTTCCGGGTTCAAATCCATGTACTGGTAGCTGCCCTCAAACGCCAGGGCGAAATTCTGCGTAACCTCTTTGATGAGCCGGGTGTTGAGCGTAACCCACTCGTAGCTGTCACCTTTGATGTAGCGATCTTTACTGCTCTGCGCCAGCACCGCAGGTGCGATATGCCAGCCACCGCCGAGCGGCGTGACACCGTAACTTGCGAAGCGCCAGGTATCGGCTTCTGACAGCAGCGCGCCATCAGAGCCGATGCTTTTAACTTCTGCCCCCAGGCCGTGACCATACAGCAGCGCCGTTTTCGCTGAGCCTTCTCGCAGGCCGTAGAAGCTGTCATTGTGCAGACCCACCAGGGCATGCACGCCGGTGTTCGCCGCATCGGTTTTAATCAGATCGCCATTGCTGTCCTTGCGTTCGTCGTTATCCTTCGCCCGCAGGCCGCTCACCATGAGCTGGAATGGCCCGGCAAAGTGATTCATGCTGAGGATATAGTTCTGCACGTTGTTGTCGATCTGCTCTTCGCTGCCGAAGTTGCGGCCGTAAATCGAGAAGTTGCTGCGCAGCGTATCATTCCACTTCACGTCATACACACCGCCGCCGGTACCGGCAAGGAACACCACGTCAGAATCCAGCCAGTGAATATCAAAGTTATCGCGGTCAAAGCGTTTACCGGCCCAGAAGGTACTCCCTTTCAGCGCGCCGGTGAAATCAGGCAGATTGCCCAACTCGGCGAAGGCCTGACGAATGTTGAGGTCGCTGGTATCGGCTGACCAGTCGTTATAGGTCTTCTGCCCGTCGGCTAACATCGCTTTAAAGCGCGTGGTCGCCCCGCTCTCCAGGGTCTGTTTGTGTTCCACATTCAGCTCAACGTAGGTATCCGCTTCGTTACCCAGACGCCCGACTGCGCCCCCGGTTTCCCCGGCAGGCGTCAGATACGGACCGCTTTTGCTGCTCGACGCCGCGTCATTCATCAGCAGGCCTGAGCGGGCATAACCGTGAAATTCAAACCCGCTGCTCTGATCGGCTTTCTTCTCCAGCACCGTGGTACGCTGGGCCACCTCCTGGGTGGTGGTCTGTGTCTGCTGCTGCGCGGCAACCAGCTGCTGCGTTTTTTGTTCTGCTGCCGTTGCGCGTTTCTCCGCATTCTGGGCGCGCATTTCCGCATCCTGAAGACGCTGTTCCAGCGCCGCCAGGCGCGATTCAATGCTTGTCATATCGGTCTGGGCAAAAACAGAGGTACTACCGGCCAGCATGCCAATCATCACGGCAAGTCTGCGTTTTTTATACATTTTGTCGCATCCCTAAAAAAAGTGTTTTGATAATGCTAAATTGCTAAACCGGTTTAGGCTGCTGATACTAAACCCGTGAATTTTGGATCGGCAATACTTTTTGCTAAACCGTTTTAGTAAGTGTGATCGAGGCGACAATTCAGGCCGCCGATCGGCGGCCAGGAAGGAATTACAGGTTGTGACGGTACGGCAGCGCGGTCATTGCCCCTTTGGCCGTCGTGGCCAGCGCACCACAGCGCTGGGCAAGTGCGAGGGTTGTTGCCAGATCCTGGCCTGACGAGGCCAGGCCGAACAGCAATCCTGCGACGAACGCATCGCCTGCGCCGGTGGTGTCAACACACGCTACCGGCGTGGCCGGATAGTGTGTCGTGATGCCCTCATGCCAGGCCATTACCCCCTCTTTACCCCGCGTCACCAGCACCAGGCGGGCCGGACAATGGCGCATCAGCGTCGCCAGACCGGCTTCCACAATCGCTTCACCGGTTAAAAACGTCAGCTCTTCGACGGAGAGTTTGACCACATCCGCGCGCTGTAACGCCTGTTCGAGGCAACGGCGAAGATCGCCCTCATCCTGCCAGAGGTCGGGGCGAATGTTGGGGTCGACGCTGACAAAACCACCGGCTTTTTTAATTGCATCCATCGCCTGAAAAGTGGCAGAGCGACTCGGCTCCGCGCTGAGCGCAATGGAGCAGACGTGCAGCCACTCTCTGGCCCTGAAGGGCGGCAGATCGGTGGAGTCGAGAAACAGATCGGCGCTGGGGCGAACCATAAACGTAAACGAGCGTTCGCCCTGTTCGTCCAGATCAACCACCACCGTTGAAGTGCGGTGTGCCGGATCAAGACGCATCCACTGCACATCAACCTGCTCATCTGCCAGCGTTTTGTGCATAAAGCGGCCAAACGGATCGTCGCCAACCCTGCCAATAAAGGCACTTTTCCCGCCCAGGCGGGCGATGCCGACCGCCACATTTGCCGGTGCGCCGCCGGGGCACTGTAGCAATTTACCTTCCCCCTCTGGCAGTAAATCCACCACCGCATCACCGAGTACCCAGATTTTATCCATGACATCCCCGTAGCTAAACTATGTTAAACCGTTTTAGCTATTTAAACACAGGCTGGCCAAAGGGGAAATAATCAGGGAGGAAAAAGCGTTATCGTACCAGGTGTGGCCAGTGAATATCGCCCACCCCGTTAACCTGCGGCCGGGCAAACAGAAACCCCTGGAAACGACGAATACCGGCGGACTCCAGCCAGCACCACTCCTCCAGCTTCTCGATACCTTCCGCCACCAGCGTGATTTCCAGGTCGGTGCAGCAGCTCACTATCGATCTGACAATCGCCTGTTTCGCACCGCTGAGATGGATATTGCTGACAATTTCCCGGTCGATCTTGATTTTATCCGGCTGGAAGCGGGTAAGCAGAGAAAGCCCCGCATAGCCAGAGCCGAAATCATCAATCGCCAGGCCTATGCCTTCGCCGCGAAGCCGTTTAATGGCGCTGTTGAACTTGTTGAAACCGGAAATCATTTCATTTTCCGTCACTTCAATGACCACCTGCTCCGGCTGTAGCCCGTGCAAACTGATTTGATCCACCAGAAACTCCACTGCCCCCGGCACATTGACCAGCGACATAGGTAACAGATTTACCGCAATTTTATGGCTGCCAATCCCCAGTTTCTCTGCCAGTGCAAAGGCATACTTTTTGGTTTGCAGATCCACTTCGTAGATCTTGTCCTGATCGAGCGTTTTAAAGAAATGTTCCGGGCTGCCGCCATCGTTACTGCGAATAAGCGCTTCAAGCGAACTGATTTTCCCTTCCGAGGGTTCGACAATCGGCTGCAGTGCGAACTGGCAGATTTGGTCGGCAATAAGCCCCACGGCCTCACCAAAGGGGGCTTTCTCGCGTGAAAGCGTCCATTTTGCCGCATCCGCTGGCGCCCTCGAATTGCCCGCATGCTTACCGGTAATAAAGCTCTGAATGAATTTAAACACCCGATCATCAGATGTCAGGTAGCTTTCCAGTTGGCTGTAATCCAGAACCGACTGCAGTACCTCTTTTGGCGACTGAACCTGCAGGTCGAAGAGCAGCATACCGGCATTGTTAAAACGTCTGCGGGGGCCGTAGTCCCGCATCAGCTCAACCACCCCACTGTGTCGCTGGTCATCGCGAATTTTATGGAACAGCTTGACCACGCTCTCTTCAGACCCTTCAAGAATTTGCATAACGTCGCTGCCGTTCGAGAGTAGCACACCGGTAATGTTCTGGTTGGTGTTGCGGATCCTGGCTCGTTCGACCAGCGCGCGTAGCTCTGCGGATCGGCAGGATAAATTTAACTGGCTTCGATAAATCAGCGTGGTGAGCACAGGAATGGGTTCCAGAATAAGGGAGGCGCCGGGGAAGTTACTGTTTAACATACTTCACCAGCGCTACCTAATAAATTAACGGCTTAAGGGATCACCCTTTTTCCTCCGCCCCGATGCGGTTGTCGATCCGCATCTTCATGTAGTCGTAAAACGGATTTGAGGTCACCCGCATCAGGGCATCTTTACCCACGCTCAGTACGGAGGTCTCTCCCCACAACGCAATGGTGCCCAGGCTGATGCCATAGCGGTTTTTCACGGCCGGATGCCGGCCATACAGATCGTCATCCGGCGGGAAAGGCACGGCGACATGCGAAAGCGAATAGACCTCCGGCGGATACTGCTGCGCCAGCGGCTCCACGGTCTCATCTGTACTGCCTGCGGGGATGTGCTTCGCAACCGTGGCGAAACGCTCCGCACTGGCGTTGGTGACAATAGTGACACTGTAACGCCTTTGCGCAGACGGCAACAGCTCAGAGAGGGCCGTCCACGACGATGGACGGAATAACGGGCGGAAACTCGCCGCCTGGTTGATATCAAACACCACCAGTTCACTGCCGTTGGCCGGGAGCTGGTCAAATAACCCCGTGACAACCGCACGGGTACTGACGGTTGAATCCATCACCGACTGAAAGGCCAGTACCGGCGGCAATCGATCCAGCGTGTGGTTTTGTGCATCGCGGCCAATCTGCTCCTGCAGCGCCTTCGTCAACAGCCACGACTGGCGCGCCGCGTTTACCGGGAAAGAGTTGTATTTATACGGGTTATACTCCGGCGCGATGTTCAGCCACGCCGCTTTCGCAAACGCCGGTAATAGCGCCGGTAAGCCAGCGAATCCGGCAAAGCGGGCAAACGCCGTGACGCCGATCATCGGTGACAACAACACCAGTTGCTGAGGTTTTCGCAGCGAAGGCGATTCCAGCGCGTCCAGGGTGTATTTCATCGCCAGCGCCCCGCCGTTGGAATAGCCCACCAGATGCAAAGGAACGTTATCCCCCGCCAGACGGATGGCTTCGCGCACCGCAAGACGCGTCGCCGCCAGCCACATTTCCCAGTCAACGTTGGTCAGCGCACCTGGTGCCGTTCCGTGTCCAGGCAAACGCGGCACCACGGCCACAAAACCACGCTGCTGATAATCAACGGCAAGATGGTGAACGCTGTAGGGTGAATCGGTAAGTCCGTGCAGTAAAACTACCGCACCACGCGGTTTACCGGCAGGCATCAGCACAAACGAGCGATTCGCATCCGGGGCAAATTTTCCGGGCCACACCAGGCTCTGGCGGTAGTAGCGATTTAACGCGGTACGCTCCTCACCCTCCGTTTTTGCCGTGACCGCGTTATCCATGTCGGCGAAGATGGCCTTTTCCCGGTCGAGATAGTCAGCAAATTTCGCCTTATCCAGCTCGCTTACGCTCATTTCATCCGCACGCCAGGTATGCCAGAGATGCAACGCCGGCCCTTGCTGCGAGAGATACACCCTCACTGCCAGCAGCACAACCACGATAATCCCTATGACCATCGCCACTTTCTTTGCGAGAGCCATCAGGCGCACGCTGACACGCCAGGGCAGATTCGCCATGCCGGGTTCCTTCTTTTAGTCACTGTGTTTGTATCTTATCAAAAATGTGAAGCGGCTGAGGTATTCACTGTATTTATTGCTAATGTTTTTTATCACGCTTATCTGCGCATGTGTAAGGTATGCCCATACGGCATCAACTATTACCTCTTTCACCTGCTTTATAAATTATATAAATGCCAATACTAAATACATCAACCATGATTATCTTGGTTAACAATAAATAACACTAAATCGCATGCTAAAAGATGATATTTACGTATATTTATAAACTCTTTTTAAAAATGGAGTTTTAGCGATGGCTATACCGGTTTATTTATGGATACGAGATGATGGCAATACTGAAATAAAAGGAAGCGTAGACGTTCAGGATCGAGAAGGCAGCATTGAAATCACCGGTTTTACACACAGCCTGAGATTACCTACCGATGCACTTACCGGAAAAGTAATGGGCACTCGTCAACATGCACCTTTGTTATTTCAGAAAGAAATTGACTCATCCTCCCCTTACCTCATGAAGGCAGTAGCGACCGGACAAACACTTAAGACTGCGGAATTCAAATGGTATAAGATAAACGATGCAGGACAGGAAGTTGAATATTACAACATGACACTTGAAAACGTGAAAGTAGTTTCGGTTTCACCGCTAATGCACGACATCAAAGATCCCACCAAAGAAAAGCATAATCATCTGGAACTGGTTGAGTTAAGGTACGATAAAATTACGTGGAAGTTTTGTGATGGAAATTTACAGTTTGCTGATAGTTGGACGGAGCGTTAATTATGCGCTATCCAACGATACCCGTTCATCCAACACCGCCAGCGTATCCAACCTCCTTGCTGGTTCCCCCTGGCGCATCCATTGTTAACAACATGATGATAGCAAGATTCCATAAAGGCCCATCAGCACTGACGTACATTTGGTTCTATGGGATGGTAAGGCTACATGGACCGTGGGACTATAAATCACTATCAGGACGCCAGTATGCCGATTATGGTAATTTCAATTACGGTGCCGTAGGTACTGCGGCAGGCATTTCTGAACAAATACTGTTGAGAGGGGCTGGATGGGCGCAAAGTCGATCGGGTAACGGGGATCCGAAGAAATTTGGCGCCTGGTATGAATCAGCACCCTATGGAGATGATCCTGCGGATCAGGTCTGGATAAGAGCAGGTATTGACTATGCTAAAAGAACGGGGTTTTAAAAAACGGTACGCATTAGGCGTTATTATTATCGTGATGATTTGGATTATATATATGATCCCCCGGTGGGTATTTCCTGTGGAATATAGTATATATAAGAAAATAGCTTTAAATGATTCTGCAAATATTTATATTGTGCAAAGTGATGCAGGAGCGACTACAGCATTCGGTTACCATTATTACCTGATTGATAATAAAACTTCAGACAATAATTTTATTTCTCATCTGGATGATTATACTCCCTTTCTTAAAACACGAGACGCAAACGCCTTACGTAAAGTCGATAATGGACAGATTTATCTCAACATTACAGGCGATATATATTATTTTTCAAGTCCTGCGCAGTATCGTATTCAATCTAACCTATACCGCATAGGTATAAATCTCGTTGCCAGGCCATAGGGCAACCTGGCAAAACATTACTGTGTTTCTCCACATCACAAACTTTCCTCACGGGCGACGGGCGATTCAGGATCGCAAATGCGTGCCCCTTCAAAGTTCTTGCTTACCGTAATACACACTGCACCAAAAGTGAACTACGCTGCACAAATGTTGATCACTGGTTAATCAAATATTGCATGAAATTTACAGCACAGCGGCTTTTCGCCGTCATGTGAACATGGCACGCGTCATGCATTGTTAACCAGGTAACAGAATTCCGGCCATTGACAGCCGGTTAACAGCGAGGCGGTAATGACCACCAAACCCGAAATGCTGAGCCGTATCGAAGCCACCTTCAGCCAGCTGACGCCCAGCGAAAAGCGTGTGGCAAGCTGGATGCTGGCGCATGCCGCGCTGATACCGTTTGAGACGGCAGAGAGCGTGGCGCTGACTACCGGCACCAGTGGGATCACCGTCGGGCGCTTCCTGCGCAAGCTGGGGTATCGCAACCTGGACGATGCGAAAAAAAGCCTGCGCGATCCGTATCAGCCATGGGGAATGAACGAACGTCTGGACTCCTGGCAACAGCAAAGTCCGCTCTCGGATCGCCTCCAGCACTCCCTTTCGCTGGAGGTGGATGCCATTACCCATGTTTATCAGCTGGCACAGACCGATGCCTTCAGGCAGATCGTCCATCAACTCACCCATGCTGACGCGGTGTTTGTGTTGGGGATCCAGTCAACGCGCGGGATTGCCAACGCCTTCTTCAGCCACCTGGAATACCTGCGCCCGCGCGTGAGCTACTCCGAGGGGTTATCCGGCAGTTGGGTTGAATCGCTCAACTCCGGTTTTGACCACCCTTATGTGGTGCTGACCGATACCCGCGCCTATTCCGCCATTGCCCGGCAGTACTGTCGGGTCGCAAGTGAGAAAGGTATTCCGATGGCCCTGATCACCGATATCTGGTGTCCGTGGGCGCGGGATTATCCCATTGATTTATTGCAGGTTAAAACCGATACCGGCCACTTCTGGGATTCGCTGGCCCCTGTGAGCTGTCTTTTCAACCTGCTGCTGTCGGGCGTGGTCCAGGCGCTGGGTGATGCGCTTGCAGACCGTCTGACGATAAACCGTGAATTACAACAAGAGTTTGGACAATTCGAACGCTAAAGGAGCGGAGCTATGCCCGAAGAGAGTGAATTGATTGATGTCGCCAGAATGTTTCCTGAGTTGCATATCGATCTGAAATACGCCACCGCCGATAACCTGACTGGCCGTCCCATCTATCAGGAGGCGCTGTGTTTGCTGCATACCGATGCCGCCACCGCGCTGGCGAAATCGATTGGCATCGCCACGCTCGCCGGACTGAAACTGGTGGTCTACGACGCCTATCGCCCGCAGCAGGCGCAGGCGCAGCTGTGGGATGCGTGCCCGAACCCGGAATATGTGGTGGATGTGGCCATTGGCTCCAATCACAGCCGCGGTACGGCCATCGACGTCACCCTGATGGATGAACATAACAACGTGCTGGATATGGGCGCCGGGTTTGATGAGATGGATGACCGTTCTCATCCGTATCACCCCTCCGTGCCGCCGCACGCCCAGCGCAACCGCCTGCTGCTTAACGCCATCATGTTTGGCGGCGGCTTTGTGGGGATCGGCAGCGAATGGTGGCACTTCGAGCTGCCAAACGCCGCCAGTTATCCCCTTCTTGACGATCGTTTCGCCTGTTTTCCGTTGACGCACACCTCTCTTTAAACCTGGAGCACTGCCATGAAAACAACGCTTCTCACGACGCTTATCGCCGCCACACTGGCTCTGAGCATGCCTGCTGCGCAGGCCGCCGTTCCGAAAGACATGCTGGTGATAGGTAAAGCCGCCGATCCGCAAACCCTCGATCCGGCAATCACCATCGATAACAACGACTGGACTGTCACCTATCCGTCCTATCAGCGCCTGGTGAAGTACAAGCCTGGCACCACGGAGGTCGAAGGCGATCTGTCTACGGGCTGGAAGGCATCTGAGGATCAGAAAGAGTGGACCTTCACCCTGACGGACAACGCTAAATTCTCTGACGGCACGCCCGTCACCGCCGAAGCGGTAAAACTGTCGTTTGAGCGCCTGCTGAAGCTCAGCCAGGGGCCGTCTGAAGCGTTCCCGAAAGATCTCAAAATTGACGCCGTTGATGACCACACGGTGAAATTCACCCTCAGCCAGCCGTTTGCTCCCTTCCTCTATACCCTGGCGAATGACGGTGCATCGATTATTAACCCGGCCGTACTGAAGGCCAATGCCGCCGATGATGCGCGGGCTTATCTGGCGCAGAACACCGCCGGTTCCGGGCCATTTATGCTGAAGAGCTGGCAAAAAGGTCAGCAGCTGGTGCTGGTGCCTAACCCGCACTGGGCGGGTGATAAGCCCCACTTTAAGCGCGTCTCGGTGAAAATTATCGGTGAGAGCGCGTCGCGTCGCCTGCAGCTTTCCCGTGGCGATTTGGATATTGCCGACTCCCTGCCTGTCGATCAGCTTTCTGCGCTCAAGCAGGAGGGCAACGTCGCTGTAGCCGAGTATCCGTCCCTGCGCGTGACCTATCTCTATCTCAACAACAGCAAAGCGCCGCTGAATCAGGTGGATTTGCGCCGGGCCATCTCCTGGGCGACCGATTATCAGGGGATGGTAAAAGGCATTCTCAGCGGTAACGGCAAGCAGATGCGCGGCCCGATCCCGGATGGCATGTGGGGCTTCGACGCCACCGCCATGCAGTACAGCTTTGACGAGGCCAAAGCGAAAGCGGCGCTGGAGAAAGTCAAAGATAAACCGGCCAGCCTGACGTTCCTCTACTCGGACAACGACCCGAACTGGGAGCCTATCGCCCTCTCCACTCAGGCCAGCCTGGGCAAGCTCGGCATTAACGTCAAGCTGGAAAAACTGGCTAACGCTACCATGCGCGACCGCGTTGGCAAGGGCGATTATGACATTGCCATTGGCAACTGGAGCCCGGACTTTGCCGACCCGTACATGTTCATGAACTACTGGTTTGAGTCGGACAAAAAAGGTCTGCCGGGCAACCGCGCGTTCTATGAGAACAAAGAGGTCGATTCCCTGCTGCAGGCGGCGCTGAAAACCACGGACCAGGCGGAGCGCACCCGCGATTACCAGCAGGCGCAGAAGATTGTGATTGACGAAGCGGCCTACGTTTATCTGTTCCAGAAGAACTACCAGCTGGCAATGAACAAAGAGGTCAAAGGCTTCACCTTTAATCCAATGCTCGAGCAGGTGTTCAACATCGCCACCATGAGCAAGTAACGGTTTCGCCGGGGGAAAGTGTATGACGTTCTGGAGCATTGTGCGCCAGCGCTGCTGGGGGTTAATCCTGGTAGTAGCCGGTGTCTGTATCATCACCTTTATCATTTCACACCTGATCCCCGGCGATCCGGCCCGCCTGCTGGCCGGTGACCGTGCCAGCGACGAGATTGTGCAGAACATTCGCCAGCAACTGGGACTGGATCAGCCGCTCTATATCCAGTTTGGCCGCTATGTGGACGCCCTGGCGCACGGCGATTTAGGGACCTCTATCCGTACCGGGCGGCCGGTGGCGGAAGATTTAAAAGCCTTCTTCCCTGCCACGCTGGAGCTGGCGTTCTGTTCCCTGCTGCTGGCGCTGGTGATCGGCGTTCCGCTGGGGATTTTATCGGCGGTCTACCGTAACCGCTGGCTGGATCATCTGGTACGGCTGATGGCGATGACCGGGATCTCCACACCGGCCTTCTGGCTGGGTCTGGGCGTCATCGTCTTGTTCTACGGCCATCTGCAGCTTCTGCCCGGCGGCGGCAGGCTGGACGACTGGCTCGACCCGCCGGCCCACGTGACGGGCTTTTATCTGCTGGATGCCCTGCTGGAGGGTAACGGCGAGGTCTTTTTCAACGCCCTGCAACACCTAATTTTACCGTCACTGACGCTGGCGTTTGTTCATCTTGGCATCGTGGCGCGTCAGGTACGTTCCGCCATGCTGGAGCAGCTCAGCGAAGATTACATTCGCACCGCCCGCGCCAGCGGCTTGCCGGGCTGGTATATCGTCCTGCGGTATGCCCTGCCGAATGCGATGATCCCGTCCATTACCGTACTCGGGCTGGCGCTGGGCGATCTGCTTTATGGTGCGGTACTGACCGAAACCGTCTTTGCCTGGCCAGGCATGGGCGCCTGGGTGGTGACCTCCATTCAGGCGCTGGATTTCCCTGCCGTCATGGGCTTCGCCGTGGTGGTTTCACTGGCCTATGTGGTCGTCAATCTGGTGGTTGATCTGCTCTATCTGTGGATAGACCCTCGTATCGGGCGCGGAGGTGCAGAATGATGTTGACTGAGGAAACGCCCGTCCCCGTAAACACAACGAAACCGGGCATCGACTGGCCAAGGCTGTTCTGGATGCTGCGTCAAAGCCCGCTCACGCTGATCGGCGGGGTGATTATGCTGGCGATGCTGTTGCTGATGGTAACTTCACCGTGGATCGTCCCCCATGATCCGAACGCGCTGGATCTCACTGCCCGGTTGCAGGCCCCGTCTGCGCAACACTGGTTTGGTACCGATGAAGTCGGACGCGATCTGTTCAGCCGCGTGCTGGTCGGTAGCCAGCAATCCATTACCGCCGGGCTGGCGGTGGTAGTGATTGCCGGGAGTATCGGCTCGCTGCTGGGCTGTTTGTCCGGCGTGCTGGGCGGGCGCGGCGATGCCATCATTATGCGGGTGATGGACATTATGCTCTCCATTCCCTCGCTGGTACTGACCATGGCGCTGGCGGCGGCGCTTGGGCCGAGTCTGTTTAACGCCATGCTGGCGATTGCGATTGTGCGTATCCCGTTTTACGTTCGCCTGGCGCGCGGGCAAACCCTGGTGGTGCGCCAGTTTACCTATGTGCAGGCCGCGCGCACTTTTGGCGCGTCGCGCTGGCATTTGATCAGCTGGCACATTCTGCGTAACGCCCTGCCACCGCTGATCGTGCAGGCCTCACTGGATATTGGCAGCGCCATTCTGATGGCCGCCACGCTGGGCTTTATCGGCCTTGGGGCACAGCAGCCCACCGCCGAATGGGGAGCGATGGTGGCCGTGGGCCGCAACTATGTGCTCGACCAGTGGTGGTACTGCGCCTTTCCTGGTGCGGCAATTCTGGTCACTGCCGTCGGGTTTAATCTGTTTGGTGACGGCATTCGCGACCTGCTGGATCCGAAATCGGGAGGAAAACAGGCATGAGCGAAGCAGTATTAACCATTGAAGATTTACACCTGAGCTTCCCGATATTTCGCGGCGAAGTTCACGCCCTGAACCACGTATCGCTGGAGATCAAACGCGGCGAGATTGTTGGCGTAGTGGGCGAATCCGGCTCCGGAAAATCGGTAACGGCGATGCTGACCATGCGTCTGCTGCCGGAGGGCAGTTACCGGATCCATCGCGGGCAGGTAAAACTGTTGGGTGAAGATGTCCTGAATGCATCCGAGAAACAGCTCCGCCAGTGGCGCGGTGCCAAAGTGGCGATGATTTTTCAGGAGCCGATGACAGCGCTGAACCCAACGCGACGAATTGGCAAACAGATGGTGGAGGTGATCCGCCAGCATCAGCCCCTTTCACGGCGTGATGCCGGGAAAAAAGCGATCACCCTGCTGGAAGAGATGCAGATCCCGGATGCGGCGGAGGTCATGGAACGTTATCCGTTCGAGCTGTCCGGCGGTATGCGCCAGCGGGTGATGATTGCGCTGGCCTTCTCCTGCGAGCCTGAACTGATTATTGCCGATGAGCCGACCACCGCACTGGACGTCACCGTCCAGCTACAGGTACTGCGATTGCTGAAGCATAAAGCGCGGGCCAGCGGAACCTCGGTACTGTTCATCAGCCACGATATGGCGGTGGTTTCACAACTCTGCGACCGGATGTATGTCATGTACGCCGGGAGCGTGATTGAAAGCGGCACCACGCAAACGCTGATCCACCATCCCGTTCATCCCTATTCCATCGGCCTGTTGCAGTGTGCGCCTGAAAACGGCGAGCCGCGCGAGATGCTGCCTGCCATCCCCGGTACAGTGCCCAATCTTAGCCAGCTTCCGCGCGGGTGTGCTTTTCGGGAGCGCTGTTTTGCTGCGGGCGTAAAATGCACTGAAACGCCGCGCTTACTGCCTCAGGGGGCCGAAGGCCAGCGGGCAGCCTGCTGGTATCCGCAACAGGAGAAAACCCATGTCTGACGTACTGCTGGAACTGGATCGCGTGCACGTTAACTTTCCCGCACGCAAAAACTGGCTGGGGCGGGTCACGGAACAGGTGCATGCTCTTAACGGGCTGGATCTTCAGATCCATCGCGGCGAAACGCTGGGGATTGTTGGCGAATCCGGCTGTGGTAAAAGCACGCTGGCGCAGCTTTTAATGGGGATGCTCAAACCCAGTGCCGGCCTGTGTGCACGGACAAACCACGCGGGCGGTATGCAGATGGTGTTCCAGGATCCGCTCTCGTCGCTTGACCCGCGTCTGCCGGTCTGGCGCATTATCACCGAGCCGGTGTGGGTGCAAAAACGCAGCAGCGAACGGGAACGACGCCAGCTTGCTGAAAACCTGGCGCAGCAGGTGGGTATCCGCCCGGAATATCTCGACCGCCTGCCGCACGCCTTTTCCGGCGGGCAGCGCCAGCGTATTGCTATCGCCCGCGCTCTTTCCTCTGACCCGGACATCATCGTGCTGGATGAGCCCACCAGCGCGCTGGATATTTCCGTACAGGCGCAGATCCTCAATTTACTGGTGAAGCTACAGCAGGAACGCAACCTGACCTATGTGCTGATATCCCATAACGTCTCGGTTGTCAGGCACATGAGCGATCGCGTGGCGGTGATGTATCTCGGGCAAATTGTCGAACTGGGCACGGCGGCACAGGTGCTGGTTACGCCGCGTCATCCGTATACCCGGCTGCTGCTCGATTCCGTTCCCAGAACCGGTGAGTCGCTGGATGAAAACCTGGCGCTGCGTAAAACGGATCTCCCGGGTAACCGCCATCTGCCCGAGGGGTGCTATTTCCGCGACCGTTGTCCGCAGGCCACACAGGGGTGTGAACGCCCGCAGCCGCTACAGCCTTCACACGAGGGCCGTAGCGTGCGCTGCTGGCGTAATGTGGATTAATTTCCTGCCAGTGCGGCAATTTTAGCCGGCGGTATTTTTCAGGATCACGTCACTGCAACTGAAGAAGGTCTCGCGCGCGGGATCTTCATGACGTGCCCAGGCAATATAAATAATGGCTTTCTTACCGGTGGTATAGCCTTCCGGTAATTTGACATCGAGTTTGTAATGTCCGGGGACGGCTTTCGTACCATCTGGAATACCCACAAATTTCACCTCAGGGGATTCCTGCAAATCCGACCATTTCAGCTTACTGGTGGCGGGGTCAAAATCGGGCTTGCTTAAATAGACTGTAAATTCACTGGGGTCGTGCATCTGGCTGGCTTTATAATCCAGCGCGACGCGACCCTCTTTTACTTCCAGTTCCGTTGTGTACCAATCCGCGCTGGGTAGATTAATACTTTTATAATTTTCTATGCCCGCTGAGCATAATTGTTCGTCAGGCACCTTTGTTTGCCATTGATCTTTAGGGGCATTTTGAGAGTACGCATTCCAGTTATTAAATAATCGCTCCCTCTGCCAGTTTTCACTGCCTGCGGCCTCGTATGCCGCCTTGCATGCAGCATTTTTTATCCCCCCGCTACCCCCGCCGTAATCTTGTTGACTGTAACAATAATACTGTCGGGAAGGCGGCATTTCTGACGTGCCGTGTCTGGGTGCGGGTACTGCATCAACCTTTTTTGCCTCTTCAGCCATGGAGAGTGAACTAAAACCAGAAAACATCATAATACAGCCAAGAGTCAGTGCTGAATATTTCATAACATTCACCGTGGAGTTCATTAATCTATTAACAACAGCAATGTCAGTATAGACAATGGAATTAAAATACAAGCGCAATAAAATGCCTGGGCACGTGTTCGACATTTCATTCAGCCATTATTGGTAGGTGAATGCACAATATATTATATAGAGGCTAACTTTGCAGGTGGAGTATATTTCTGTCGAAATTAATAAATATAATAAAGTGATAATCACGCAATGAGACAATTTTAAATAGATGAATTCTACCGAAATGCCCGATGCTAATGAAATACGGTTAATGACTTATGGGTATTAAAGGAACAGCCGGGCCTTCGCCCGGCTCATGCTCAGTTAAGTTTATAGTCCAGCGTGATTTCAGCTTTCAGTACCTGCGACACCGGGCATCCCGCTTTCGCTTTCTGGATGATGCCATCGAATTTCTGCGGGTCGATACCCGGTACGGTGACCTTGCTGTTTAGCGCAATTTTGCTGATTGCGAAGCCGCCATCGGTTTTATCCAGCGAGACATCCGCCGTGGTATCGATGGAATCGGCTGTGTAGCCTGCTTCACCAATCATCAGCGACAGCGCCATTGAGAAACAGGCGGCGTGTGCTGCGCCAATCAACTCTTCCGGGTTAGTGCCTTTAGCGCCTTCGAAGCGGGTGTTAAAGCCGTAAGGTTGTTGATTCAGGACGCCACTTTCCGTTGAAACCGTCCCTTTTCCCTTCTTGATGTCACCAGACCAGTGTGCCGAACCGTGCTTATGAATCGTCATTCTTGCTCTCCTTTTGGCTTACAAAGGGGTAAGTATAGACTATGCCTCTGGCATACCCTGGAACACAGACAATTCCGTAACCTGCACCTGCTCTACGACTAAAAAGGATAAACTTATGAGAAGAATCAGGATCGCCGTCGCGGTAACAACCCTTGCTATGTCGCTGTCTCTGCTGGCAAAAAACCCGGAAAACTTTATCTATACCAGTTCTGGCGATCTCGATGCGGCATTCCCTCTTATCGCGCGAAGCGACATCGGCGGCGTGCAGATCGTATACAACTGGCGAGCGCTGGAGCCAGCGAAAGACAGCTATGACTTCTCGCAGATAGAACAGGATCTGGCGCGCCTTAAGGCCGCCGATAAAAAACTTTTTATTCAAATTCAGGATCGCTTTTTCGACAAAGACGCCCGCTATGTTCCTGACTATCTGATGAAGGATAAGCAATACGGCGGCGGCATTGCACCGCAGTTTGATAACCCGGGTGAAGGCAAACCGGTCGGGTCGGGCTGGGTGGCTCGGCAGTGGGATCCCGCCGTGCGCCAGCGATATCAGGCACTATTGACTGCTATTGCTAAACAGTTTGACGGCCGGGTGTATGGCGTGAACCTGCCCGAAACGGCGATTGATCCTGACGAGAAAAAACCACCAAAGGGGTTTTCATGTGATACCTATTTTGCCGGCGAAATGGAAAACCTGGCCTATGCGCGAAAAGCATTCAGGCACTCCTATGTCGTACAGTATGTGAATTTCTGGCCGTGCGAGTGGAATAATGGCCATGATTACATGGGACGTCTGTTTGCGTTCGCCAGTGCCAATAACAT
The DNA here is from genome assembly GCF_024599795.1 of Enterobacter cloacae complex sp. R_G8. Classification (NCBI taxonomy): domain Bacteria; kingdom Pseudomonadati; phylum Pseudomonadota; class Gammaproteobacteria; order Enterobacterales; family Enterobacteriaceae; genus Enterobacter; species Enterobacter cloacae complex sp. R_G8. Next base: position 2,603,311 of record NZ_CP102246.1, on the reverse strand, counting down.
TGGGCTTGGCGGTCCGGATATTGTTCCCAACCGTAAGGCGCATATGAAGAATGCCTACCCGTTCTTCAATCAGTACAAAGACAAGCTCTCGCTCGTTGCCATGGCCGTTCAGGAACCGACCCTGACTTATCGTAACCCGGAGACAGGAAAACCGTTCACCAAAGATGAGTTTGTTCAGTTTGCGGAGCGTTATCTCGGCGCGGATATCATCTTCTGGAGCACGGCCTCCCCGTGGCTGAAGGCAAAATAACTATCCGCCCTGCTGCGCCTCGTTCGACAGATGACGCGCAATGTGGTCAAGAAACACACGCAGTGCTGCCGGCTGATATTCCCGGGACTGATAGATGCCATGAATGGCTAACGTTCTGGGCGTCAGGCTGCTCAGCACCGGGACCAGCGTGCCCTGTTCAATGGCGGCATGTGCTTCCTGCTCCGGCAGCATCGCAATACCGCAATGCTTCACCGCCGCCTCCATCAACAATGACGAGATGCTGGCGCTAAGATTGCCGCTCACGGCGACACTGACGTTTTCCCCTTCCGGCGTCAGGAAGTGCCACGACTGACCCGCGAAAAAGCTGTAATGCAGACAGTTGTGCTGCGCTAACTCCTCCACCTGTCCTGGCGTGCCGTGAGTGGCAAGATACTGCGGCGACGCGCACAGCACGGAACGGCACTCCCCGAGCCTGCGGGCAATCATCCCGGGCTCGGGGTTATCCGTAATGCGGATCGCCACATCAATGCGTTCCCCGACCAGACTCACCGGGTGGTTGTTCACATCCAGCTCAATGCGCAACTGCGGGTAGCGCGAAAGCAAACCGGGCAGCACCGGGGCAATCAGATGCATGGCGGTAAAATGGGCGCAGGCCACCCGTAGCGTGCCTGAAGGGAGATCTTTCTCCGACTGGCCTTCAATTTCCTGTGACAGTTGCGACAGCGTTCGCGTTTTTTGCAGCACTTTCTCTCCGGCCGCCGTCAGCGTCAGCTTGCGCGTCGAGCGGTTTACCAGCCGCGTACCGGCCCACTTCTCCATTTGCTCAAGATAGCGGCTCACCATCGGACGGGAGATCCCCAACGCCCGGGCCGCTGCACTCAGGCTTCCCAGCTCGCATATCCGGTTATAGACCTGAGCGGCAATAACGCGATCCATATAACACCCCATTTGCTCGATTTATGAAACAAAGCATGTCTTGTTTCAGGAATTCTGGCAAATGCGAATATCCGTACAATAAAGACTTTCCTGAATAACAGAGACATCAGAATGAAATTCACTCACCTTGCACTGCTTTCCACGCTTATCACGCCCGCGGTGTTTGCTGCGCCATTAACCATTGATACCTATAACCCGCAGGACAAAGGGATGTTTGCGGTCTCCTCCACGCTGGTCTCTGGTCCAAAAGAGGCCGTGCTGTTTGACGCCCAGTTCAGCGTCAAAGATGGCGAAGCGCTGGTCGACAAAATTCGCAAAAGCGGGAAAACCCTGAACAAAATCGTCATTACCTCTGGCGATCCGGATTTCTATTTTGGTCTGCAACCGCTGGTGAAAGCCTTTCCGAATGCCAAAGTGGTGGCCACACAGCAGGTGGTTGATCATATCAAGGCCACCAAAGACGCCAAGCTTGCCTTCTGGGGCCCGCAGATGAAAGACGGTGCGCCAACCGAGCTTGTTGTCCCGCAGGTGCTGGCATCCACGACCTTTATGGTGGACGGCGAGAAGATTGATATCGAGCAGCCAGAAAGCTACGCCGCCTATGTCTGGATCCCGTCGGCGAAAACTATCCTCGGTGGAACCGGCGTCGCCTGGGGTATTCACGTCTGGACGGCAGACACCCAGACACCAGCCAGCCGCAAGCAGTGGCAACAGACGCTGGAAAGCATGGCGGCACATAAGCCTGAACGCGTGATCCCGGGTCACTATCTGGGAACACCGCCGGCGGGTACCGGTGCTATCGCCTTTACCCGTGATTATCTCCAGCGCTTCGAACAGGCGTTGTCAGAACATAAAACATCGACAGGCGTGATCAGCGCCATGAAAAAACAGTATCCGGGTCTGGCTGAAGAGAGCTCACTGGAATTAAGCGCCAAAGTGAATACCGGCGAAATGAAGTGGTAATGTAAAATCTGCTCCTGCTATATTTCGGTGATAGCAGGAGCACCTGCAAAATAACCTCGCGGTAAACCCTCAATATATCCCCCCATTCTAAAAGCGCATAAAAGCATGCACTTATGTCATTTTTATTTCTAAGATGAATCTTAGACACAGCGGCCAAAATATTTGCCATTCTGTTTGTGAATTAAATTTTTTGCGAGCCGTACCATTAAACAGACAACGACACGGAGGCAGCATGTTTACTTATTACCCGGCCAATACTGCAGCAGCACAACCTGAACTCGTTAACGCGATTGCACAGGGTCTTCACGCCGAGCATGGTGCTGTGACTGAAGATGACATTTTGATGGAACTGACCAGGTGGGTGGAATCCACAGACAATGACATCCTCAGTGACATCTACCAGCAGACCATTAACTACGTCGTCAGCGGGCAAAACGCACCTTTGTAAAAACCTGCTAAGCTGGATCTGCAACCTAAGGGGTTACATTTCGTTTGCGTAAGCGAACTGGTCCTTAAAACTATCAACAGGATTGAGGAGTTAACATGAAATCGAACCGTCAGGCACGCCATATACTGGGACTGAACTACAAGCTTTCTAACCAACGTAAAGTGGTGATTGAAGGCGACAGTGAAACACAGGTCACTCACGCCACCGGCAGAAAACGCCACGCGGGCAAGTAAGTCCCGGAGAGAGATCCCTCAACACCATCGGCAAAACCGATGGTGTTTTTGTTTATGTGTTGCGGTAATTAATATTTAGCTCCTTTATAATACCGCCTGACCGCACCCCATCGCACAGGCCAGAAAGATGACAAACAGCAGTGTCAGGGACGGATCTTCAAAAAAAGAGTGAGTGACATGGACAACAAACTGAAAAAACATCGTTCCCTATATATCCCTTATGCCGGCCCGGTATTACTCGAATTCCCCCTGCTCAACAAAGGCAGCGCCTTCAGCATGGAAGAGCGCAGCAGCTTTAACCTGCTGGGTTTACTGCCAGAAGTGGTGGAAACCATTGAAGAACAGGCAGAGCGCGCGTGGATCCAGTATCAGGGTTTCAAAACCGAAATCGACAAACACATCTACCTGCGTAACATTCAGGACACCAACGAAACCCTCTTCTATCGGCTGGTACAAAACCATCTCGAAGAGATGATGCCGGTGATCTACACCCCAACGGTGGGTGCCGCCTGTGAACGCTTCTCAGAGATCTACCGTCGCTCCCGTGGCGTCTTTATCTCTTATCAGAACCGTCACAACATGGACGATATTCTGCAGAACGTGCCGAACCACAATATCAAAGTGATCGTGGTGACTGACGGCGAGCGTATTCTGGGCCTTGGTGACCAGGGCATTGGCGGCATGGGGATCCCAATCGGTAAGCTCTCTCTGTATACCGCCTGCGGCGGCATCAGCCCGGCGTATACCCTGCCGGTGGTGCTGGATGTGGGCACCAACAACCAGCAGTTGCTTAACGATCCGCTGTATATGGGCTGGCGTCATCCGCGTATTACCGACGACGAGTATTATCAGTTTGTCGATGATTTCATCCAGGCGGTCAAGCACCGCTGGCCGGACGTGCTGCTGCAGTTTGAAGACTTCGCGCAGAAAAACGCGATGCCGTTGCTGAACCGCTATCGCGATGAGATCTGCTCCTTTAACGACGACATTCAGGGTACCGCCGCGGTCACCGTCGGCACGTTGATCGCCGCCAGCCGTGCGGCAGGCAGCCAGCTGAGCTACCAGAAAATCGTCTTCCTCGGCGCAGGCTCTGCGGGCTGTGGTATCGCCGAGCAGATTATCGCCCAGACGCAGCGTGAAGGGCTAAGCGAAGAGCTGGCGCGCTCCCGCGTGTTCATGGTCGACCGTTTCGGCCTGCTGACCGACGGCATGCCAAACCTGCTGCCGTTCCAGACCAAACTGGTGCAAAAACGTGAGAACCTGAAGAACTGGGACACCGACAACGAAGTGCTCTCTCTGCTGGACGTGGTGCGCAACGTGAAACCGGATATCCTGATTGGCGTCTCCGGTCAGACGGGGCTGTTCACCGAAGAGATCATTCGTGAGATGCACAAGCACTGCGAACGCCCTATCGTGATGCCGCTCTCCAACCCGACCTCGCGGGTAGAAGCAACGCCGCAGGACATCATTGCCTGGACCGAAGGGAACGCGCTGGTCGCAACCGGCAGCCCGTTCGATCCGGTGGTGTGGAAAGATAAAACCTATCCTATTGCCCAGTGCAACAACTCCTATATCTTCCCGGGTATTGGTCTGGGTGTGATCGCCTCCGGCGCGTCGCGCATTACCGATGAAATGCTGATGTCGGCAAGCGAAACTCTGGCGGGCCACTCGCCGCTGGTGAACGATGGCGAAGGACTGGTGCTGCCAGAGCTGAAAGACATTCACAAGGTGTCGCGTGCTATCGCGTTCGCGGTCGGGAAAATGGCGCAGCAGCAGGGTGTGGCGGTGAAAACCTCTGCCGACGCGCTGCAGCAGGCCATCGACGACAACTTCTGGATGCCGGAATACCGCAGCTACCGTCGTACCTCGATCTAACACTGTGTTCCGACCGTTCCCTCTCCCACCGGGAGAGGGAATTACATTCGTCCCCCCCACTAGCCAAACCGCCTTTCCCCCGCTACACTCCTTTCATCCATTAACCCACTGAATATATAAGGAGGCCAATTATGCTGTACTGTGAAATTTTCAATGTTTCACATACATTTGGTGATCGCACCAGCTCAAGCGTTATCGGTATCGTGCTGCGATAACTTCTGCTTGAGCGAAGACACCAACCCCTGAAATCCCTTCTCTCGGGCTTACTGAGTTATCGTCAGCGATGTTTGACGAGGCATAAACATGCCTGTAACTCTTGGGTAAGCAACAATGAGCACTTTACTCACTGCACAATCTTTACGTGTTGATACGGCGTTTGGCACGCTCTTCGACTCCCTCTCCTTTACGCTGAAAAAAGGCGACCGCATTGGCCTGCTGGGCGACAACGGCTGCGGCAAAAGTACGCTGCTGAAGGTGCTGGACGGCACAGATTCCCCGGCTGCCGGAACGGTCGCGCTAGCCGGACACTGTCTGATGGCGCGCGTTGAGCAACATCTGCCAGAAGCCATTTATCCCCTGACCATGCTGGATGCCGTGCTGGCGCAACTGCCCACGACTGAGCGCGAGAGCCTGCGCTGGAAAGCAGAAACGCTGCTGGCGGGTATGGGCTTTACGCCGCAGGACATGGCCTTAACGTCGGCGACGCTGAGCGGCGGGCAACACACGCGTCTCCTGCTCGCGCGGGCGTTGATCGGCGATCCGGATCTGTTACTACTGGACGAGCCGAGCAACCACCTCGATTTGCCTACCATGCTCTGGCTGGAGCAGTTTTTACAAAACTGGTCCGGCAGCTTTGTACTGGTCTCGCACGACAGGCAGTTGCTGGATGCCGTCACCAACGGTAGCTGGATCCTGCGCGATAAAATGTTGCACTACTTCGCCCTTCCCTGCACCGCCGCACGTGAGGCGCTGAGAGCGAAAGACGAAAGCGATACGCTGCGACATAAAGCGGAGCAAAAGGAGATCGACCGCGTAACTGCCAGCGCCAGACGGCTGGCCACCTGGGGCAAGGTCTACGATAACGAAGATCTGTCGCGCAAAGCCAAACAGATGGAAAAACAGGTCGAGCGGCTAAAGGAGAGCCAGACAGAGCTGACAGCAGGCAGTCCATGGACGTTAACCCTGCGCGGTGATGCCCTGCGGGCTGACCGACTGCTGGAGATGGAAAACCTCGGCGTACCGCCTGCACCTGGGTTGCCAGACCTGTTTCACGTCGACATTGCGCGGCTTAAAAGCGGCGATCGGGTGGCTATCGTCGGGCGTAACGGCTGCGGCAAATCATCGCTGATGAAGCTTATCTGGCGTCATTATGCGCATGAGCAGGCAAACGCGGGCCTGAAACTTCATCCCCGCGTGTCGCCAGGCTATTACGACCAGACGCTGAATCAGCTTCCGGACGAGGCAACGATCTTCGACGCGCTGGAGCCTTTTGGGCCAGCGCCACAGGATCGCAAGATGGCGCTTATCAGCGCCGGGTTCCCGTGGGCGCGTCACGGGCAACAGGTCAGCACCCTCAGCGGCGGGGAGCGTTCGCGCCTGCTGTTCATCGGCCTGACGCTTGCCCGTTATAGTCTGCTGATGCTGGATGAGCCAACCAACCATCTGGATATGGAAGGCAAGGAGGCGCTGGCCGCTACCCTGCAACAGTTTGAAGGCGGCGTGCTGCTGGTAAGCCATGACCGACAGCTGATTGCCCAAAGCTGTAACCGCTTCTGGCTGATTGAGGACGGTACGCTGAGCGAATGGCATGACGCCGAAGCGGTATTCGAGCGGTTGCGTGAAAGCGCAGGCCTGGCGACCCCGTCGGCTACGCCAGCGGTTGCGGACGTTAAGGCGTTCGCCTCAGACGATCTGCTTGAAAGACTGATCGCGCTGGAAACGCTGCTGGCGGAAGACCTGGCGCGTAAGCCAAAACATCAGAAACCGCAACTGCAGGCGCAATGGCGTAAAGAGATTGAGGTGATAGAAGCAAAACTGTAAGTCTGTGCCCGGCGAAGACCTCGCCGGGCCAGTCAATTCCCCCCCTAATTATTAGAGGATCGCTGTATTCTTAATCTGAAATCGCATCAATTGGTGACATTATGTTGCCGCCGCCTTGCATAACTCCTCTAAACTATTAATCCTTAAGTAGTATTCCCCTGCGATACACATACCCATCAAAAACAAGGAGAAACCTATGAAGGCTGCTGTTGTTACACAGGATCATCAGGTCAATGTTACCGAAAAAACCCTACGCCCACTGAAGCACGGCGAAGCCCTGCTTAAAATGGAGTGCTGTGGCGTTTGCCATACCGACCTCCATGTCAAAAATGGCGATTTCGGTGATAAAACCGGTGTGATCCTGGGCCATGAAGGGATTGGGATCGTGAAAGAAGTTGGGCCTGGCGTGACGTCACTGAAAGTAGGCGACCGCGCAAGCGTCGCGTGGTTCTTTGAGGGCTGCGGCCACTGTGAATACTGTAATACCGGCAACGAAACCCTGTGCCGTGATGTGAAAAACGCCGGCTATTCCGTTGACGGCGGCATGGCGGAAGAGTGCATCGTCACCGCGGATTACGCGGTGAAAGTGCCGGACGGTCTGGATTCGGCTGCGGCCAGCAGCATCACCTGCGCCGGTGTCACCACTTACAAAGCGGTGAAAGTCTCCCATATCAAGCCGGGCCAGTGGATTGCGATTTACGGTCTGGGCGGGCTAGGCAACCTCGCGCTGCAGTACGCCAAAAACGTCTTTAACGCCAAAGTCATCGCCCTTGACGTTAACGACGAACAGCTGAAACTGGCTGCAAGCATGGGGGCAGACTTAACCATCAACTCCCGCAGCGAAGATGCCGCTAAAATCGTGCAGGAAAAAACCGGCGGTGCACACGCGGCCGTGGTAACGGCGGTCGCGAAAGCAGCATTTAATTCGGCGGTGGACGCGGTGCGTGCCGGTGGCCGCGTGGTGGCCGTTGGCCTGCCGCCGGAAGCCATGAGTCTGGATATCCCCCGTCTGGTGCTGGACGGTATCCAGGTGGTCGGTTCGCTGGTTGGGACCCGTCAGGATCTGCAGGAAGCGTTCCAGTTTGCAGCCGAAGGCAAAGTGGTGCCAAAAGTGACGATGCGCCCGCTGGAAGATATCAATGCCATCTTCAAAGAGATGGAACAGGGCCAGATCCGCGGCCGTATGGTGATTGATTTACGCTCGTAACGGTCCGTTCCCGCTAACCGCTCCGTTTATGGGGCGGTTTTATTATTGCCACTTTCCGGCAATCCTTATCTTAATTCCTTTGTTCCCTTGTTTTCCTGTGCGCCCGATGATGAATCCGACGCTAACAAGAAGATAACAAAGGAATTCACCATGCAAACCCCTTTTCGCCTGCCGCTGCTGACGGCGTTGATTCTGGCCTCCACCGCAGCCTGGTCTGCAGAGTCTCCTGTTAAGGGGGGGACGCTGATCTATCTGGAACAACAGGCCCACACTAACCTCTATCCGCCAGCCGGAGGGTTTTATCCCAACGGCGGCATTCTGAATCAAATTACCGACAAACTGACCTGGCAAAACCCGAAGACGCTGCAGGTTGAACCCTGGGTGGCTGAAAGCTGGACCACCAATGCGGATAATACCGAATACACCTTCAAAATCCGTCCCGGGATCACCTTCTCTGACGGCACACCGCTGGACGCCAGTGCGGTTGCTAAAAACTTCGATACTTACGGTCTGGGCAATAAGGCGCAGCGCTTACCGGTTTCGGAGGTGATCAATAACTACGATCGCAGTGAAGTGGTTGATCCGCTGACGGTGAAGTTTTACTTCAAAAAACCGTCACCCGGCTTTCTGCAAGGGACGGCCACCATTGGCTCCGGGCTGGTATCTCTGAGCACGCTTAAGCGTAACTTCGAAGCCCTGGGTGATGCCCGCCATATCATTGGCTCCGGGCCGTTTGTCGTGAAAGACGAAAAGCTCGGGCGAGAAGTCACGCTGGAGGCGCGCAAAGACTACCAGTGGGGGCCGAAAAGCCTGGCGCAACAGGGGCCAGCGAATCTCGACGGCATCAAGTTTATCGTCACCCAGGAGGACAGCGTGCGCGTCGGCGCTCTGCTGGCGGGCCAGGCCGACTTTATCCGTCAGGTGCAGGCGTATGACGAAAAACAGGCCACCGATCAGGGTTATCACATATACGCGGCGCCTACGCGTGGGGTCAATGACAGCATCAGCTTCCGCCCGGACAATCCGCTGGTTGCCGATATCCGCGTGCGCCAGGCGCTGCTGCACGCCACCAACGCGAAACAGGTGGTCGATACCCTCTTCTCGTCTCATTATCCGCAGGCAAAATCGGTTATCGCCGGTTCTGCCGCTGGTTTTGTCGATCTCAGTGACAGGCTGACGTTTGATCCGGCGAAAGCCAACGCCCTGCTGGACGACGCGGGCTGGAAAACCGGCAGCGACGGGATCCGGGCAAAAGACGGCCAGCGTCTGGCGCTCACCGTTTACGAATCACTCCCACAACCGCAAAACAAAGAAGTGCTCCAGCTGGTTGCCCAGCAGTGGCGGCAGGTGGGCGTGGCGCTGAACGTCAAAGCCGGTGACGCCGGAAGCCGAACCCTGGATAACCTCGACCCGCTCAAAACGCCGCTCACCGTATCGGAAGTAGGACGCGCGGATCCGGATGTGGTGAAGAGCATGTTTTACCCCGCCAACCGTGACGCACTGCTGCAAAAAGGTGGCTCCAGCGACAAGGTCAAAAACTTCCGTGACGACAAGCTGAATGCGTTGCTGGCAAATATTTCGGCTGAGGTCGATCCACAAAAACGCCTGCAGCTGACGGGAGACGCCCAGCGTTATCTTCTGGACAACGCCTACGTCATTCCGATTTTCGAGGAGCCGCAGGTCTTTGCCGGTGCGCCGTGGTTAAAAGGTGTGAATTTTGAAGCGGTTGGCCGCCCGTCGTTCTACGGCGCGTGGATTGAGAAACACTGAGGAGCTGACGATGCGCCACGCACTTCTTCAACGTCTTGGGCACGGCCTGCTGGTATTGTGGGCTGCCTTTACCCTCTCGTTCGTGTTGCTCCAGGTGCTGCCGGGTGACGCGGTGCTGATTAAATTTCAGAACCCGGATCTGGGACTCAGCCCGGCGCAAATCGAGGAGATGCGCGTGGCGTATGGTGCCGATAGTCCGCTGTGGCAGCAATATGGCCACACGCTGCTGGCGATGCTGCGGGGGGACTTTGGTTATTCACTCCAGGCCGGAGTCCCGGTGAGTGAGTTGATTGCCAGCAACCTGCCGGACACGCTGAGCCTCGCCCTGCCCGCCTTTGCGCTGGCCGTGCTGCTGGCGTTTGCGCTGGCTTTTGCCTCACGCCTGCCGGGTCTGCGCTGGCTGAGCAATTTCATCCAGTCCCTGCCGGTCCTGTTTATCTCCTTACCAACGTTCTGGCTGGGGATTGCCCTCATCCAGCTCTTTTCTTTTCAATTGCGGCTGATCCCGGTGATTAACCCGACGCCGCTGCAGGGGCTGATTTTGCCGATCGTCACCGTCGCCATCCCGATCTCTGCCCCGCTGGCGCAAATTCTTATGCGCAGCCTGGATCAGGTGGCCGCGCAGCCGTTTGTGGCCGTTGCCCGGGCCAAAGGGTTAAGTGAAACCGCCGTGCTGTGGCGGCACGTCACCGGCAACGCCCTGCTACCGGTACTGAATATCGCCGGATTGCTGCTGGGTGAACTGATTGCCGGGGCGCTGATCACCGAAACCGTTTTTGGCCGCAGTGGTCTGGGTCAACTGACCCAGCAGGCGGTAAATAACCAGGATATCGCCGTTCTGCAGGCGGTGGTGATGATATCCGCCCTCGGGTTTGTGCTGATCAATCTGCTGGTGGATCTGCTGATGCCGCTGTTCGATCCCCGTCTGCAAACTGTTACCGGAGGTGCATCATGAGTCTGGTCGATTACGCCGCCGCGGCGCGAAAACGCGTCCCGACATGGCAGGGGCTGCAGTGGCAACCGGGGTTATGGCTGGCGTGGGCAACAATCGTTGTCGCGGCGTTAGCCGCCGTGGCACCCGGCCTGTTTACGCACTATAACCCGATTGAGGGCATCGCGGGGGCACAACGTCTGGCACCGCAGGCAGGACACTGGCTGGGGACCGATCAACTGGGTCGTGATGTCTACACCCGCATTGTGTACGGCGCGTCTCACTCCCTGAGCGCGGCGCTGGCGGCTGTCACCCTGGGGCTGCTGGTGGGGACCGGGCTGGGGGTGATTGCCGGCGCGTTTGCCGGGCGCGTCGAGTCCCTGCTGATGCGTTTTGTCGATGTGTTGCTGTCGATTCCCTCCCTGCTGCTCTCTCTGACGGTAATCATTCTGCTCGGGTTTGGCACCGTCAACGCCGCCATTGCTGTTGGTGTCGCCTCGGTCGCCAGCTTCGCGCGTCTGGCGCGGGGGGAAGTGGTGCGGATCCGCCATACGGATTACATTGAAGCCGCGTATGGCAGCGGCGGTACCTTTTGGACCGTACTGTGGCGTCACATTCTGCCGAACTCCCTGACCGCCGTTCTGGCGTTCGCCACGCTGCAGTTTGGTCAGGCTATCCTGGCGCTGTCCACGCTGAGCTTCCTCGGTTATGGCACTCCGCCCCCCATTCCGGAATGGGGTTTACTGATTGCCGAAGGCCGTAACTATCTCTCAACCGCCTGGTGGTTAACCACCTTCCCCGGCGTGGTGGTCATCGCCGTGGTGCTGGCCACCAACCGTATCAGCCAGCAGTTTAGCGGAGGTCGCTCATGACTGTTCTCTCAGTGGAAAATTTGACGATTAGCTACCGCACCGCGCGCCAGTGGCAAGAGGTGGTGCATAACGTCAGCTTTACCCTCAAGCGGGGGGAAATGCTGGCGTTTGTGGGCGAGTCAGGATCCGGTAAAACGAGCATTGCACAGGCCATCATGGGATTGCTGGCCGACAACGCCCGGCGTGATGCGGGCAAAATCATCCTCAACGGTGAGGAGATAAGCCAGTGGTCAGCTAAACGTCTCGATACCCTTCGTGGCGCGCGGATTAGCCTCGTCCCGCAGGATCCGGGTAATTCCCTCAACCCGGTGAAAACCATCGGTACGCAGGTGGGTGAAATAATTGAACTACACCAAAAAGTGACCCATGCACATCGTGATGAACAGGTGCTCGCCCTGCTGACTAAAGTGGGGTTGAGCCACCCCGAACAGCGCATGAAACAGTATCCTCATCAGCTCTCCGGCGGCATGAAACAGCGCGTGCTGATTGCCATCGCCATTGCCCTGCGACCGGACGTGATCATTGCCGACGAGCCGACCAGCGCGCTGGATGTGACGGTGCAAAAGCGCATTCTTGATCTGCTGGATCGCCTGCGCCGGGAATCGGGCACCGCCGTGCTGTTTGTGACCCACAACCTGGCGCTGGCCGCAGAGCGCGCCGACAGGCTGCTGGTGTTTCGCCACGGCGAAGTTCAGGAGCACGGCGCCACCGCTGACGTCGTTCGTGCGCCACAGCATGCCTATACCCGCCAGTTATTGAGCGATCTTCATGGACAACGGTTAACCATTGCCCCTGTTTCTGGCCGCCCGCTGGCCTCGCCCGCCATTCGTGCACAGGCTATCAGCAAGCAGTTTTCCCTGGGCAAGGGCCAACAATTGCAGGCGCTGGATCAGGTGAGCTTTACCGTCAGGCGCGGTAGCACGCATGCGCTGGTGGGCGAGTCGGGGTCAGGGAAAACCACCCTCGCCCGTATTTTGCTCGGGTTTGAGCAGGCCGACAGCGGCCGGGTGATCATTGATGACATTGACGCCACCACGCTCAGCCGCGAGGCGCGCCGCCAGCTGCGCCAGAAAATCCAGTTTGTTTACCAGAACCCGTTTGCCTCTCTCGACCCGCGCCAGACGCTATTTGAGATCGTTGAAGAGCCGCTGAAAAACTTCGCCCGCATCAGCAAAGCAGAGCGTAAAGACCGGGTTGAGACGGTGGCGCAGCGGGTGGCGCTGCCCGTGGAGATATTAACCCGAACCGCCCGGGAGCTCTCTGGCGGGCAACGCCAGCGCGTGGCGATTGCCCGGGCGCTGATCCTGCAACCCACCATTCTGGTTCTGGATGAAGCCACCTCCGCGCTGGACGTTACCGTGCAGGCGCAAATTCTGGCACTTCTGCAGCAACTGCAACAGCAGCTGGGGCTGACCTACCTCTTTATCACACACGACCTGGCGACAGTACGCCGCATCGCCCACAGCGTCACGGTGCTGCGCAGCGGCCAGGTTGTGGAACAGGGTGATGTGGAGCGCTTATTCGCCTCGCCGCAGAACAGCTATACGCGTGAACTGATTGACGCTATCCCCCATTTTTCACCCGTTACGGAGGAGTTCGCATGACGCGAAAACGCCTGGGATTTTTCACCCGTCTGCTTGATGATGCCACCCCGAAGGAGCGCTATCGTCTGGCAACGGAACAGATCCGTCACGCCGAGCGCTACGGTTTTGACAGCGCCTGGATTGCGCAGCATCACTTCCATGAACAGGAAGGCGGTCTGCCGTCGCCGCTGCTGTTTCTGGCTCACGTGGCGGCGCACACCGAATCCATTCGCCTGGGCACGGCCATCATCACCCTGCCGATGGAAAACCCGCTGCGCGTGGCGGAAGACGCAGCCGTGCTGGATCTGCTGGCCAACGGACGCCTGGAGATTGGCTTCGGTTCGGGCGGTACGCCAACGTCATTTCTGCCATTCGGCCTGACGTTTGAGGAGCGCGGCGCGGCGTTTGCCGACCATCTGCACGTGATCCAGAGTGCCTGGCGCGGCGATTCGCTCGTTCATCCTGACAATCATCTTTATCCCCCGGCCCCGCAACTGGCGCAGCGTATCTGGATTGCCACCTTCTCTGTGGAGGGGGCCGTTCGCGCCGCGCAGGCCGGACATGGCCTGATGCTCTCCCGCACTCAGCCGCGTCCGGCAGGACAACCGGATTTGACGCTCGACGAGATCCAAAACCCGATTGTCGATGCCTATCTTGATGCGCTTCCGGCGGGGATTGCGCCACGTATTCTGGCCTCCCGAACCGCGTTCGTCGCCGACAGCGACGAATATGCCCTGAAAGTCGCCACGCCGGGCTTAACGAAGCAGGCGCAGCAGCATCAGCGTGCCGGGTACACTGTAACAGGTGACACTGTCACTGATTATCGTCGCCAGTTTGACGCCCATATTGGCTCACCGGAGACAGTGATGCGTTCGCTGAAGGCTGATTCCATTCTGACGCGCGCCACGGACATCTCGTTTCAGGTGCATTCGGTCGAGCCCTCTCACCGCGACACCCTGCGCTCGATTGAACTGATTGCAGAACATATCGCCCCCCACATTCTTTGAGGAGATACCTATGTCATTAAGTCAGGACATTCTCGCCGAGCTGGCGGAGATTAAACCCGGCTCCCCCCTTGCAGAGGCGCGTGCCATTCGCGACGCCGCGACGCGTCACGCCCAGGGCAGCTACGAGGTTCTGTTTAGTCAGCAGGAGAGTGATTTTACGCTGGAGGAGCGTTTTGCCGTGGCGGCAAAAGTCGCCAGATGGCACAACGCAGAGGCATTAGCCGCACACTATGCCGGATTTGGCCTGGCGGATCCGACCTCTGAACGCCTGACCCCAGCGCTGAATTTCGCGCGGCTACTGACGTTCTCACCGGTCGAAGCCTCACCTGGCGCATTACAGCCCCTTACGCAGGCGGGATGGAGCAAAGAAGGCATTGTCACGCTGGCGCAGCTGATCGCTTTTGTCAGCTTCCAGAGCCGGCTCATTGTCGGGCTGCGTTTGCTGAACGATAAACCGGTCGCCTCCAGCGATACCCCGGTGGCTGCGGGCATCTGGCACACCCGCACAAAAACGGCCACGGGTAAAACCGCCCCTGTCGTCTTCACCCAACAGGAGCTGGGCTGGGAACCGTGGATCGCCGCCAAACCGCTGGCGGAGTTTCGTGACGATGAGGTCGCCATTTTAACGAAATTTGGTCATACCGAATCGGACTATTTCCGCCTGCTGGGACGCAACCTGCCGGTGCTTGAGCAACGTACGTTAACGGATAAAGGGATTTTTTACACCCCGGGCGGTTTACCACGTGCCGAGCGCGAGCTGGCCGCCACGGTGACCAGTAAAATTAACGGCTGCATCTACTGCGCATCTGTCCATGCGCGGAAAGCCAGCCAGCTGTCTAAGGATGATCCGGCGGTAGAGGCGCTTCTGGCGGTTCGTCCAGGCCAATCCCTGAGTGAGGGGCAGTCTGCGCGCTGGCAGGCGGAAATCAATTTTGCGGCAGCGCTGTCAGTCACGCCGCCAGCCGCCACGCCGCATCATCTGGCGTCGCTGGAAAAGGAAGGGCTGGATACGCTGTCGCAACTCGATCTGGTTCAATCGGCGGCATTCTTCGCCTGGGCCAACCGTCTGATGTTGACCCTGGGCGAGCCCTGGCTGGCCTGAATGCAATCAGGCTAGCGCGCGAGCGTTAGCCTGAGCCCGACGGGCGCGCAGATGGCCGTAGATCAACAGCGCGCTCATGGCCGAGAAGGATAACATCGCCGCCGGTAGCGTGACATAGCTCCAGCTAAAGCCGAGCGTAATCATCATCCCGCCAAAATACGCGCCAATCGCGCTGCCCAGATTAAACGCCATCTGTCCGCCTGCGGCCCCCAGCATTTCCCCTCCTTTCGCATTTTGCAGCAGCAGAATTTGCAGTGGTGCGGAAAGTGCAAACAGGCCTGCACAGCAGACAAAGCCCATCAACAGCGAGGCCGTTTTCAGTTCGCCAAAGGCGAAAAGCAGCAACAGCGAGGCGACAATCACCATATCGGTCGTGGCCGCAATACGCAGCGGACTGTAACGACCCGATAGTTTCCCGCTCAGCAGGTTACCCAGCACCATACCCAGGCCCATCAACATCATGATGATCGTCATCACCCCCTCGGAGAAGCCAGAGACATTGACCATAAACGGCTTCACAAAACTGAACCACGCAAAAACGCCAGCGTTGCCAAACATGGTGGCGGCGAAGATCAGCCACGGCTCCGGTTTTTTGAGAAAGTGAAACTGCTCGGTGAGTTTTATTTCTGATGCGTCATGAATGTTCGGCACCCACACCAGTACCGAGAGGATCACCAGCGCGTCAAACAGGGCAATCAGGAAAAAGGTGTAGCGCCAGTTGAACGCGTGCCCCAGCCAGGTTCCAAACGGTACCCCCACCAGATTCGCCACGGTCATACCGGCGATCATCCCCGACACGGCCACCGTCACCTTCCCCGGTGGCGCTATTTTCGAGAGGATAATCGCCCCCACGCCGAAAATTGCACCGTGCGGGAACCCCGAAATTAAGCGCCCTGCCGCCAGCCACAAGTAGGATGTGGAAAAGGTAAATATCGCGTTGCCCACCGCACACAGGGCAACCAGAAACAGCAACGTGGTTTTTAACGAGAATTTACTGGAAAACAGCGCCACTATCGGCGCGCCAATCACCACGCCAAAGGCATAAAACGAGATCATATTCCCGGCGGCGGGAATGGAAATGCCGGTGTCATGCGCCAGTTCGGTTAAGACACCCATAATGCCAAATTCAGCCATGCCGAGGCCAAACGTGCCGAGGGCTAACGAGAACATTGTCTTTTTCATACCACAACCACGTGTGAAAAATTCGCAGCGGGCATTATTGAATAATCTTGTATGGTGAGCCAGTTCAAATCGGCAGGCTGACACGTTAATCCATTAATTCAGGTGGATTACACTTCTTAATGCGGCCTCGCTTCTTCCCCGCGACCGGACAACCTGAGGATGACAATCATGGTAAGCAAAAAGAAAACCAGTGTCGCTGTTGATGTCGTTAAGAATGCTCCTCTGAAAACAAAAGAGTATGAAAAAGAGCTACGCCGCCTTCACGTTGAGCTGGTTAAGCTCCAGCAATGGGTGGTCGCTAAAGGATTGAAAGTCTGCATCGTGTTCGAGGGGCGCGACGGGGCCGGTAAAGGCGGGACCATTAAAGCGATAACCGAACGCGTCAGCCCGCGCGTATTCCGCGTTGTCGCGCTGCCTGCGCCCACTGAGAAAGAGAAAACGCAGCTTTATTTCCAGCGCTACGTCCCGCACCTGCCCGCTGCCGGTGAAATCGTCATATTTGACCGCAGCTGGTACAACCGCGCAGGCGTTGAACGGGTGATGGGGTTCTGCACGCCGGAACAGGTTGAAAAGTTTCTTGATGGCGCACCGGTGATGGAAAAAGCGATGGTGGATGCCGGGATCATTTTGCTGAAATACTGGCTTGAAGTGACGCCGAAAGAGCAGGAACGCAGGCTACGCGATCGCATCAACGATGGCCGCAAGATCTGGAAATTATCGCCTATGGATATCAAATCGTTCAATTTATGGGATGAATACACCGTAGCGCGGGATGCCATGTTTGCTTCAACGGATACCGCCTGGGCACCGTGGTTTGTGGCACGTTCGGAAGATAAAAAACGCGTGAGACTGAATATTATTACCCACCTTCTTTCACAGATCCCCTATAAAGAAATTCACGTTGAGCAGGTGGATTTACCAAAACGTAAAATTGGCAAGATCAAACCAACAAAATATCCTTTCAGGTATATTGAAGAGAAATTCTGACATTACTGGAAGACGGCTCGCAGAATGTAGATTACCAGGGGTTACGGTATTGTTTTTTGTTGGCTGCGGTTGATAATGACCGCACCAACAAAGGAGGGTAAAAATGAAACCAAACCGAACAAGAAATTGCAGTGGCAGACCGACCCGGGCTGAGACGATACCGCGCCAGGCGTTACCCCCAAAGGAGCGCAGACGCCAGCGCCATCAGGATCAGGAATTCATAAAAGCTATGAATGAATTTACTGCTAAAGCGGGATTATTATCAGATGACCCTTATTTTGGAGGGCTTTGATGTGCTTTCAGTTCGATGTTTATCGTAACCCATCAGACAAGACGTGCGAGTATCAGCCTTATTTTATGATAATTCAGCATGTCTATTATGATGATTTATCAACGAGACTGATTGTTCCTTTGAGCTATCAAAATAATTTACATGGGCATTACAACTGCGCCGCACCATTAGTGAATATTGAATTTGAGAGACATTTTCTCAATACCGCTGGTATAACACACGTGGAGAAAAAGAGATTAAATAATAAAAACTATGTATGCAATCTTCGCAGCGCAAGAAGTACCGTGATTGCGGCGATAGATGCGTTAGGGACAAATACATAACGTAGGCCCGCGCAAGCGAAGCGCCGCCGGGCAAAGCCGACGGCGCAGGACGTTTTACTTCATCCCTTCCGTACTCTCCTGTTTCGCTTCCTGTCGCTCCACTTCCCGGTACCAGCGTGGGTGGTGTTTCTGCGCCCAACGGCGGCTCACCTTCCCTTCAATCATGCCTTTAATCGACCCTTTCACCCAGAAGGCCATATACATATGGATCAGAATGGCATGGATCAGAATGATGGCTGAGGTTGCGTGGATCAGCAGCGCGTAGCGGATGACCTGCATCGGGAAGTACTGCGCAAAATAAGGACGCCAGATGATCACACCGGTCACCAGCAGGACGAAAATCATGCTCATGATGCTCCAGAACATCATCTTCTGTCCGGCATTGTATTTACCGACCTTCGCGACTTTATGTTCGTTCCCCTTCAGGACCTCAATAATGCCCTTCAGCCAGGGAATATCCTGCTTGTCCGGGATATTGTGATGGACGAAACGCACAAACATAAACATAAGCACCACAAAAATCAGTACGCCAAAAAACGGGTGCAGAATACGCCCCATCTGCGGCGTACCGAAGGTTTCGGTCAGCCACTGCAGTGTCGGGAAGAAAAACGAGATCCCGGATACCGCTACCAGGAAGAAGCAGATCACCACCGTCCAGTGACAGGCGCGGTCGATAAACTTCGTGCGCACAATCATTTTCGACTTACTCATGGTGTTCCTCCTCCTCGTCGTCATCCACCTCTTTATTCGGCCCGATCCCAATGTAGTGATAAATCAGCCCGGCAAAAGTGGCGATAAAACCCGCCGCCGAGAGCGGTTTGAGCGCCCCTTTCCACAGGTTGATCGAAGTATCGATCGCCGGATCTTTCGGCAGATTGTGGTACAGCTCCGGCTGGTCATTGTGATGCAGAACGTACATCACGTGCGTACCGCCCACCCCCTGCGGGTTGTAAATGCCCGCCTTGTCGTAGCCGCGCGCGTTCAGTTTGTCCACGCGCTGCTGCGCCACCTCCAGCATCTCTTTCTTGGTGCCGAAGTGGATAGCGCCGGTGGGACAGGTCTTGACGCAGGCAGGCTCCTGTCCGACGCTGACGCGGTCCACGCACAGGGTGCATTTGTATACCCGGTTATCCTCTTTATTGAGGCGCGGGATGTTAAACGGGCAACCCGCAATGCAGTACCCACAGCCGATACAGTTATCCTGCTGGAAGTCGACGATCCCGTTCGCATACTGGATGATGGCGCCTGCAGACGGGCAGGCCTTGAGGCAGCCGGGATCTTCACAGTGCATACAGCCATCTTTTCGAATCAACCACTCCAGCTTGCCGTTCTGGTCAGTTTCGCTAAAACGCATCACCGTCCAGGATTTGGCGCTCAGATCGGCCGGATTGTCGTAAACGCCAACGCAGTGCCCTACCTCATCGCGGATATCGTTCCACTCTGAACAAGCCACCTGGCAGGCTTTGCAGCCCACGCAGGAAGAGACATCGATGAGCTTGGCGACTTCGGCCTTATAATCCCGCGCGCGCGGCGCGGGCGTTATCGGGTTGGTCGCGGAGCGTTTGATAATGTCTTGTGTTTCCATCGCCATTTACTCGCTCCTTACGCTTTCTCGATGTTGACCAGAAACGCCTTGTACTCCGGCGTTTGCGAGTTGGAATCGCCGACGTTAGGCGTCAGGGTGTTGGCGATGTAGCCTTTCTGCGCCACACCTTCAAAGCCCCAGTGCAGCGGAATACCCACGGTTTCAACCTGCTGACCGTGCACGTTCAGCGACTGCAGGCGGCGAGTGACCACGGCAACGGCGCGAATAAAGCCGCGCTTGCTGCTGACCGTGACGCGATCGCCGTTGGCAATGCCTTTCGCCTTCGCCAGCGTTTCGCTGATTTCCACAAACTGTTCCGGTTGCGCGATGGCGTTAAGCCGCGCGTGCTTGGTCCAGGTGTGAAAATGCTCGGTCAGGCGGTAGGTCGTTCCGACGTATGGGAATTTGTCCTTTTTGCCCAGGCGCAGCACGTCCTCTTCGTAAATACGCACCACCGGGCTGGAGATCACGTTCGGGTGCAGCGGGTTAGTCCCCAGCGGCGTTTCCATCGGCTCGTAGTGTTCCGGGAAAGGCCCCTCTGCCAGCTTGTCGAGGGCGAAAAGGCGTCCCAGTCCTTCCGGCTGCATGATAAACGGCCCGGTGTTGCTGCCCGGCGCGGCGGTGTTGAAGTCAGGAATATCGTTCCCCGCCCACTTCGCCCCGTTCCACTGAATCAGCATACGTTTCGGATCCCACGGCTTGCCGTTTACGTCCGCAGACGCGCGGTTGTACAGCACGCGACGGTTCAGCGGCCACGCCCATGCCCAGCCCAGCGTATTGCCCAGCCCGGACGGGTCGGCGTTATCGCGGTTGGCCATCTGGTTACCCTGCTCCGTCCAGCTGCCGGTGTAGATCCAGCAGGACGACGCGGTCGTGCCGTCATCGCGCAGCAGCGCGAAGCTGTTCAGCAGTTGACCTTTCTTCGCCACCAGATTGCCGTTGGCGTCATAGAGATCGGCCAGCGCCACGCCGTTGTTCTCTTTCGCCACCTCTTCGGATTCAGGATGATCCGGTTGCTTATAGTTCCAGCGCATCTTCAGCAACGGTTCAGCGCCTTTGCCGCCTTCGGTGCGGTACATCTCACGCAGGCGATGGTAAATCCCGGCCAGAATTTCACCGTCATTACGCGCTTCACCCGGCGCATCCTGCCCCTTCCAGTGCCACTGTAACCAGCGACCGGAGTTGGCGATCGACCCGTCTTCTTCGGCAAAACAGGTTGACGGCAAGCGGAAGACCTCGGTCTGAATTGATGCGGGATCCACATCATTCATCTCGCCGTGGTTCTGCCAGAAGTTAGACGTTTCCGTCACCAGCGGATCGATAACCACCATGTACTTCAGCTTGCTCAGGCTGCGAACCACTTTGTTTTTGTCCGGGAAGGATGCCACCGGGTTAAAGCCCTGGCAGATATAACCCGTGACGTTGCCCTTATCCATCATGTTGAAATACTTGATGACGTCGTAGGCCTGGTCCCACTTAGGCAGCCACTCAAAGCCCCAGTCGTTCTCTTTCTGCGCCGCATCACCGTAGAAGGATTTCATCAGGCTGACGTAGAACTTCGGATAGTTGCTCCAGTAGTTCACCTGATCCGGCAGCGTCGCCTTAGGCGTATTCGCCGCGAGATAGGTCTGCAGATCGGCCTGCTTCTCAGACGGTAGCGTCAGGTAGCCTGGCAGGCTGGTCGACAGCAGGCCGAGGTCGGTCAGGCCCTGGATGTTGGAGTGACCGCGCAAGGCATTTACCCCGCCTCCCGCCATGCCCATATTGCCGAGCAGCAGCTGAATCATCGCCATGGTACGGATGTTCTGCGCGCCAACGGTGTGCTGCGTCCAGCCCAGCGCGTACAGGAACGTGGTGGTTCTGTCGGCGGCGCTGGTTGAGGCCAGTACTTCACACACCTTCAGGAAATCCGCTTTTGGCGTGCCGCAGATGTTTTCCACCACGTCAGGCGTATAGCGGGATACATGCTCTTTCAGCAGATTCCACACGCAGCGCGGGTGCGTTAGCGTTTCATCACGCATCGCGTAGCCGTTTTCATCGAACTGATAGTTCCAGGACGATTTATCGTACTGGCGTTTTTCGGCGTCATAGCCGCTAAACAGCCCGTCATCAAAGGCAAAATCATCCCGCACCAGCAGGCTGGCGTTGGTGTAGTGTTTTACGTACTCCGCGTTGATTTTATTGTTTTCAATCAGATACAGCAGCACGCCGGACAGGAACGTGATGTCCGTACCGGAGCGGATCGGCGCGTAGATATCGGCCACCGATGCCGTACGCGTGAAGCGTGGATCGACGACGATAAGCGTCGCATCGTTATTGTTTTTCGCTTCCATCGCCCAGCGGAACCCCACCGGATGGGCCTCGGCGGCGTTACCGCCCATCACCATCACGACGTTGGCGTTTTTGATATCCACCCAGTGGTTGGTCATCGCACCGCGACCAAATGTTGGAGCAAGACTTGCTACCGTTGGTCCGTGTCAGACGCGTGCCTGGTTGTCTACCGCCAGCATCCCGAGGGAGCGAACAAATTTTTGCGTCAGCATGCCGGTTTCATTGCTGGCCGCCGAGGCGCACAGCATGCCGGTAGAGAGCCAACGGTTCACCGTCACGCCCTGCGCGTTCTTTTCTATAAAGTTGGCATCGCGGTCGGCTTTCATCAGTCTGGCAATCCGGGAGAAGGCGTCATCCCAGGAAATACGCTGCCATTTGTCGGAGCCCGGCGCGCGGTATTCCGGATAGCGCAGACGGTTATCGCTGTGAACATAGTCCAGCAGTCCCGCCCCTTTCGGGCAGAGTGCCCCACGGCTCACCGGATGGTCCGGATCCCCTTCAATATGATAAATGGCCTCTCTGGCGTTCTTCGCGCCATCGCCCAGGCTATACATTAAAAGCCCACAACCCACGGAGCAGTATGTGCAGGTGTTACGGATCTCTTTGGCACGCAGCAGTTTATAGTTGCGTGCCTGAGCCAGCGCCATTTTGGGAGCGAATCCCAGCATCGCGGCTGTTGTTCCGGCCATACCGCCCGCGCAGATTTTAAAAAATTGTCTGCGGCTGACGTCCATTGTTGTCCTCATTTACGGATAAGACTTCGCGCCGCAAACTAACAGCAAAGCCCCTGTTTTTTTTGCGTCAAATCAAGGTCACCGGTGTTCGCCCCCTTAATAGTCACCCACAACCCTTTTGAATACCTCTTTTTGATTAACGGCTTAAGAGAATAATTCGCAGCCGTCAGGGGATTAATGCTATAAATTTTGCCTTTCGTTTTTATCGTGATGGCAAGGGTATGGACAGGAAAAGAGCAACGCTGACTGGACTGGCGGCGATAGTGTTATGGAGCACCATGGTGGGCCTGATTCGCAGCGTGAGCGAGGGACTTGGGCCGGTGGGGGGCGCCGCCATGATTTATACCGTCAGTGGTTTACTCTGTCTGGTGACAGTAGGATTTCCTGATATCCGGCGCTTCACTCCCCGGTATCTTATTGCCGGTAGCGTACTGTTTGTCAGCTACGAAATTTGCCTGGCGCTGTCGTTAGGTTATGCCGCTACGCGTTCGCAGGCGATTGAAGTCGGCATGGTGAATTATCTCTGGCCGAGCCTGACCATTGTGTTTGCCATTTTGTTTAACGGGCAGAAATCGTCCCTTTGGGTGATCCCAGGTTTAGCCCTCTCTTTACTCGGTGTGTGCTGGGTATTGGGCGGCGAACAGGGGTTGCAGGTGAATGAGATTATCCGCAACGTTGTCTCCAGCCCCCTCAGCTATGCCCTTGCATTTGCCGGCGCGTTTATCTGGGCGGCGTACTGCACGGTAACCAGTAAATATGCCAAAGGACAAAACGGGATCACGCTCTTTGTGTTGCTTACCGCGCTGAGTTTGTGGGTTAAATATGCCCTGAGCGATCAACCGGACATGGTCTTCAGCGTGCCGGTAGTGGTGAAATTACTCATGTGCGGCGTCGCGCTAGGATTTGGCTATGCGTCGTGGAATATCGGTATTCTTCACGGTAACGTCACGGTGCTGGCGGCCGCGTCCTATTTTACGCCGGTATTATCTGCTGCGCTGGCGGCAGTGTTGCTAAACTCCCCGCTGTCGTTCTCTTTCTGGCAAGGCGCAATCATGGTCTCTGTCGGGTCCCTGCTGTGCTGGTATGCCACCCGGAAATAACGCTTTTCTGATGCCGGGGAAATTACAGTCCGGCAACAAAATTAACATAAATTTAAAATGCGATACCCATCAGACTCTTTAGCAAAATAATAGAAAGTGGTTTAGATTCTGTTTATAGTCTCTGTTATTCGTAAAGAGCGAATGTTGATAATTGACATAAACTGACACCCCGACGTAATTAGTAATGGCCAAACAATCACACAGGGGATTGCAAAAAATCAAATAATCCCTTTCCAAACATTTAATCAAAAGCCTCATATTAACCGAGCATTCCTCATGGCAAGCTATTGATATAAATATAAAATCACTGCAAACCACTCCAGTAAAGCTCGGAGATAGCGACTATTACCCTTCTGAAATAAAGCCGCTAATAATTATATCTCCCACAACCAATATGGCGTAAAAATACGCACCAATTGAATGAATTCCAGTCAATTCATTCATTCGGACTGAAATTTACCCGATCGCGATCACACTAATTGAAATTATCTTTAATATTTTGAAACTTATTATTGAAAGCAGGCTACAAGATTTTTAAAAATAGTCTGCCATTGACGAACAGCCTCGTTTAGAAATCGTTCGAAATGGTTCAGGAAATATCCAAGAAAATTATAAGGAATATTTAAGATGAAACTTAAATTAGTTGCAGTGGCGGTCACTTCCATGTTGGCAGCAGGCGTTGTAAACGCGGCTGAAGTTTTTAACAAAGACGGTAACAAGCTGGATCTGTACGGTAAAGTCACAGGTCTGCACTATTTCTCTGATGATACTGACAACGACGGTGATAAAACCTACGTTCGTCTGGGCTTCAAAGGCGAAACTCAGATCAACGACCAGATGACCGGTTACGGCCAGTGGGAATATGAGTTCAAGGGCAACCGCTCTGAATCCCAGGGTGCTGACGGTAACAAAACGCGTCTGGCGTTCGCAGGTCTGAAATTCAACGAATTCGGTTCCTTCGACTACGGCCGTAACTACGGCGTGGCGTACGACATCGGCGCATGGACTGACGTTCTGCCTGAGTTCGGTGGCGATACCTGGACCCAGACTGATGGCTTTATGACTGGCCGTACAACTGGCGTAGCGACTTACCGTAACACCGATTTCTTCGGTCTGGTTGACGGTCTGAACGTTGCCGCTCAGTACCAGGGTAAAAACGACCGTAACGACATCACCGAATCTAACGGTGACGGTTGGGGTCTCTCTTCTACCTATGAATTCGACGGCTTTGCTGCAGGTGCGACCTACGCGAAATCTGACCGTACTGACCGTCAGGTTCGTGCAGCAAGCAACCTGAACGCAGGTGGCGAGAACGCAGAAGTGTGGGCAGCTGGTCTGAAGTACGATGCGAACAACATCTACCTGGCAACCACCTACTCTGAAACCCGCAACATGACGGCTTTCGGTGACGGCCACGTTGCGAACAAAGCACAGAACTTCGAAGTTGTGGCTCAGTACCAGTTCGACTTCGGCCTGCGTCCATCCATCGCTTACCTGAAATCCAAAGGTAAAGACATCGGTTCTTACGGCGACCAGGATCTGGTGGAATACGTTGACGTTGGCGCGAGCTACTACTTCAACAAAAACATGTCCACCTATGTTGATTACAAAATCAACCTGCTGGACGACAATGCGTTCACCAAAGACGCTAAAATCGCTACCGACAATATCGTTGCTGTAGGTCTGACCTACCAGTTCTAAGATTTGTCACGCCAGAAAGCCAGCCCCTGCGGCTGGCTTTTTTTTGCCCCTCTGCCCGCTATCCTGATCGTTATCCCCTGGTTCCGGTATACTGCTTCTGTCGTCACTGTCCTAACGTCACAGCCTGAACAGGAAGCCCTCGATGATTACCACCCACGTTTTTATCGCCGTCAGTCTTGATGGCTACATTGCCCGCCAGGATGGCGATATCGGTTGGTTACTCCAGCGCGATGATCCAACGGAAGATCATGGTTATGAAGCGTTCATTGCCGACAAAGACTGGATTGTGATGGGCCGGGGAAGCTATGAGAAAGTACTGACCTTTGACCAATGGCCCTATAACCGCCCCGTGCTGGTGCTCTCCAGTCAGCTGGCTGACACCGAGGTGCCCGAGGCGCTGAAAGGTAAAGTGCAGTTCTCCCGCTGTCCCCCAAAGGAAGCGCTTGCTGAGCTGGCAGCGCAGAACGCACACCGCGTCTATATTGATGGCGGACAGGTGATCCAGTCGTTTCTGCGCGAAGGACTGGTGGCCGATATGGTGATCACTACCGTTCCTGTCCTGATCGGCTCAGGCAAGCCGCTGTTCGGCTCGCTGCCCCGGGATATCGATTTAACGCTTTTATCCACCCGCAGCTTCCCGTCGGGTCTGGTGCAGTCGCACTATCGGCTGACGCGATAACGATACCGCGCCACTGAAGCAGGAGTGAAAAGCCCGGAGGTGCAGCGCCTTCGGGCTTGCATTTACTGTTGCGGCGCGTTCGCCAGGCTAAACCAAATCCCCACCGCCAGCAGCAATAACATCCCACCGGCGCTGCCTAACGCTAAGCTGTGCGACGTGATAAACGCCGTTTTTGCCGCCTCAATGACGGTTTCACCGAGCGCCGGGCTGAGATCCTGCGCGACCTTCATCGCTTCGCCAATGGATGACGAGGCTTTTTCCGCCAGCGTTGAAGGTAAGCCCTGCGGCAGTTCAATCGACGCCGAGAAGCTGCGGGTCAGCAACAGACCAAATATCGCGATCCCCAGCCCCGCGCCCAGTTCGTAGGACATGGTTTCAATCGCCCCGGCAGCGGCGGCTTTCTCTTTCGGCGCCGCCGCCATGATTGCCGAGGTGGAGGCCAGCAGCGCACTCGCGGCACTGAAGCCAAGCAGCACCATCAGACACCACGCCTGCCACTGCTGCGTGCTGAAGTCGAGCATCGACAGGCCAATAAAGCTGACGGCGCTCAGCCCCATTCCGCCTGCCGCTACCATGCGCAGCCCCAGACGACCAACCAGTATCCCGGCAATCGGGCCGCTGAACCCGCTGGCGACCATCAGCGGCAGCATGAACATGCCCGCTTCAAACGGGGTAAAGCCATGCACAAACTGCAGCTCCTGGGCCATCAGCAATTCATACCCCACCAGGGCGATCATGGCGGTCATCGCCATCACCACCCCGCTTAAAATGATGCGATGGCAAAACAGGCGCATGTCGATCATCGGCACGCGGGCGCGAAGCTGAATACGCACGAAGATAAACAGCAATACCGCGCCGGTGAGCAGCGTACAGGCCACAAGCCACGGTGAAAGTACCCCTTTCAGCGCCGTTTTCGCGCTATAGACCAGCAGTAAAATGGCCACAATCAGCATGACGGCATGGCTGATATTGAGCGGCTGCTCAGGTCGCCCTTGCTGACGCGGAACATAGACCGCAACAAGTGACACCACCACCAGCACGATCGGCACGTTGATTAAAAAGACCGATCCCCAGTAAAAATGCTCCAGCAGCATGCCGCCGATCAGCGGACCAAACGCCGCCCCACCGGAGCCGACCGCGGCCCAGACGCCTAGTGCGATGTTGCGATCCCGCACGTTAACAAACAAGGTACGTATACCCGCAAGGGTTGCCGGTATGATCATTGCCGCGCCAATTGCCAGCGAGGCGCGTGCGGCGATCAGCCAGCCTGCAGAAGGGGCAAAGGCCGCCGCCAGCGATGACAGGCCAAACAGCGTGCTGCCGATCATCAGCAGCCGTTTAAAACCGATGCGGTCGCCCAGTGCCCCCATTGGCAGCACCATACCCGCCATCACCAGGGAGTAGATATCGATGATCCACAATAATTCGTTACCGCTGGCGCCCAGCGTCATGCTCAATGTCGGCGCCGCCACGTGCAGCACCGTCGCGTCAATCGCCACCGGGATATACACCAGCACGATAATCACTAACGCTAACCACTGACGAAACATAAATTTCCTTTTTATATAAAAATGGACACATGTCCAGGATGCGATCCTACGGAATGTTGAACACTTGTCCAGCTCTTTGTTACACTCGTTTCATTGCTATTTAAGAGTGAGAGAAAATGGGTTATCTGACCAGGGATGAAAGACGGGAAGAGATCTTACAGGCCGCCATGCGCGTGGCGCTGGCCGAAGGATTTACCGCCATGACGGTGCGCCGCATCGCGGCCGAAGCCGGTGTCGCAACCGGGCAAGTTCATCACCATTTCACCTCCGGCGGTGAGTTAAAATCGCTGGCCTTCGTCCGGCTGATCCGCGAACTGCTGGATGCGGATGGGCCCGGTGAACACGCCAGCTGGCGGGCGCGTTTGCATGCCATGCTCGGTAGCGATGATGGCAGGTTTGAACCCTACATTCGCCTCTGGCGTGAAGCGCAGATCCTGGCCACCCGCGACGTGGAAATCAAAGGCGCGTATGTGCTGACAATGGAGATGTGGCATCAGGAGACCGTTGCCCTCATTGAGGCTGGCAGGAATGCAGGCGTATTCCGTTCCGGAGACCCGGCAGAAAGTATTGCCTGGCGTTTAATTGGCCTGGTGTGTGGCCTTGACGGTCTGTATATATTAAACATGCCCGAAATGGATGACGCTGCGTTTAATAACCATCTTGATAAATTAATTTCTCTGGAGCTTTTTTAATACTCCGTTGTGAGTAATTCCATCACACCGTTACAATTAGTAACACATTAAGCGTTCCCCTGTTTCTATTCCAGACTCTGGGGTTCGCTTTTTTATCTATCCTTTCAGATGTATCTCAATACTTCCAATAAACTCCATAACAAATCTTCACATATCTGGCTGTTTTTACTTATTTTTATATCTTCATTTAGGTAAGCAAGAGGGCGATATGTCACAACAAAGTGAGAAGAATCATCACCATCTTTTAAGTAACTGGAAACCGGAAAATCCGCAATTCTGGGAGAATAAAGGCAAACATATCGCGCGAAGAAACCTATGGATCTCTGTGGCTTGCCTGCTATTAGCCTTTTGCGTGTGGATGTTATTTAGTGCCATTGCGGTTAATCTGAATAAGGTCGGATTTAATTTCACCACCGATCAGCTTTTTATGTTAACGGCATTACCTTCCCTCTCCGGCGCGATATTGCGGGTCCCCTACTCTTTTATGGTGCCAATATTTGGCGGACGTTACTGGACAGTATTGAGTACCGTCATCCTGATTATTCCCTGCGTCTGGCTGGGAATCGCCATTCAGAACACCGCGACGCCTTACTGGATTTTTATCGTGATTGCCCTGCTCTGCGGCTTTGCTGGCGCCAACTTTGCCTCCAGCATGGGCAACATCAGCTTCTTCTTCCCAAAATCCAGACAGGGCAGCGCCCTTGGGATCAATGGCGGACTGGGTAATCTGGGCGTCAGCGTGATGCAGTTGGTCGCGCCACTGGTCATTTTTCTGCCCATGTTCACCTTTCTGGGGGTGAACGATGTGCCCCAGGAGGACGGATCTTCCATGTGGCTGGCGAACGCAGCCTGGGTCTGGGCCCCGCTTCTCCTGCTGGCAACCATTGCGGCGTTTTTTGGCATGAACGACATCGCCAGTTCAAAAGCCTCTATCGCCAGCCAGCTTCCGGTGCTTAAGCGATTTCACCTCTGGCTGCTGAGCCTGCTCTATCTGGCAACCTTTGGCTCATTTATCGGGTTTTCGGCTGGTTTTGCCATGCTGTCAAAAACCCAGTTCCCGGACGTGAATATCCTTCATCTTGCCTTCTTTGGCCCCCTGATTGGTGCGCTGGCGCGTTCAGCGGGCGGGATGATCTCCGACAGGCTGGGCGGCGTGCGCGTCACGCTTATCAACTTTGTCTTTATGGCCATCTTTAGCGCCCTGATCTTTCTGACCCTGCCCGGCTCGGGCTCCGGCAGCTTTGTCGCGTTTTATCTGGTCTTTATGGGGCTGTTCCTCACCGCCGGACTGGGCAGCGGATCGACCTTCCAGATGATCGCCATTATTTTCCGCCAAATCACACTCGACCGGGTGAAAAAGCAAGGCGGCACCGACGAGCAGGCGCAGCATGAAGCCGTGACGGAGACCGCCGCCGCGCTGGGCTTTATCTCCGCCATCGGTGCCGTCGGCGGGTTCTTCATTCCCAAGGCCTTTGGCACCTCGCTGGCGATGACCGGGTCGCCGGTCGGCGCCATGAAAGTCTTCCTCGTCTTTTACATCGTCTGTGTGCTCGTCACCTGGCTGGTATACGGCCGTAAATCCTCACAAAAATAATAACTACCTCTTCGCCGGAGCGTGATGCAGCGCTTTCCGGCCATGCTATCGAAGCAGGAGAAATGTCATGAGCAAACTGTTGGATCGCTTTCGTTATTTCAAAACAAAAGGCGACAGCTTCGCCGATGGGCACGGGCAGGTCTATCACACCAACCGGGACTGGGAAGACAGCTACCGCCAGCGCTGGCAGTTCGACAAGATTGTGCGGTCTACCCACGGCGTGAACTGTACCGGCTCCTGCAGCTGGAAGATTTATGTCAAAAACGGCCTGGTGACATGGGAAACCCAGCAGACCGATTACCCCCGCACCCGCCCGGACCTGCCTAACCATGAGCCGCGCGGCTGCCCGCGTGGCGCGAGCTACTCCTGGTATCTGTACAGCGCCAACCGCCTCAAATATCCGCTGGTACGCCGCAGGCTGATTGAACTCTGGCGCGAGGCACTGGCGCAGCACAGCGACCCGGTACTCGCCTGGGATGCCATTCAAAATGATCCACAAAAAGCGCAGAGCTACAGACAGGCGCGCGGACGCGGCGGTTTTATCCGCTCGAACTGGAAAGAACTGAACCAGTTGATTGCCGCCGCCAACGTCTGGACCATCAAGCACTATGGTCCGGACCGCGTGGCCGGTTTCTCACCTATTCCGGCGATGTCGATGGTCTCTTACGCCGCCGGTACCCGCTATCTCTCTCTGCTCGGCGGTACCTGCCTGAGTTTCTATGACTGGTATTGCGACCTGCCTCCCGCCTCGCCCATGACCTGGGGCGAGCAGACCGACGTGCCGGAGTCCGCCGACTGGTACAACTCCAGCTATATCATCGCCTGGGGCTCTAACGTTCCCCAGACGCGCACCCCGGACGCCCACTTCTTTACCGAGGTACGTTATAAGGGGACCAAAACTGTCGCCATTACCCCGGACTTCTCTGAAGTTGCCAAACTGAGCGACCAGTGGCTCGCCCCCAAACAGGGGACTGACAGTGCACTGGCGATGGCCATGGGTCACGTGATCCTCAAAGAGTTCCATCTCGATAATCCCAGCGACTATTTCCTTAACTACTGCCGCCGCTATACCGATATGCCAATGCTGGTTCTGCTGGATGAACAGGCCGATGGCCGTCTGGTGCCGGGACGCATGCTGCGGGCGTCCGACCTTGTCGACGGGCTGGGCGAAACCAATAATCCGGAGTGGAAAACCGTCGCCTTTGATATTGCCGGTAATCTGGTGGTTCCTAACGGTTCCATTGGCTTCCGCTGGGGCGAAAAAGGCAAATGGAACCTGGAATCGCTGGCGGCGGGTCAGGAAACGGAGTTGACTCTTTCTCTGCTGATCACCCACGACAGCGTGGCGGATGTCGCCTTCCCCTACTTTGGCGGCAATGAGAATCCGCATTTTCGCAGCGTGAAGCAGGAGCCGGTGCTGACCCGCCGCGTGCCGAGCAGAACCCTGACGCTTGCCGATGGCAGCCAGAAACATGTGGTCAGCGTTTACGATCTTGTACTGGCGAACTATGGTCTCGACCGCGGCCTCGAAGACAGTAACGCGGCTGAAAGTTATGGTCAGATTAAAGCGTATACACCGGCCTGGGGCGAGCAGATCACCGGCGTACCGGCTCACCTGATCGAAAAGATTGCCCGTGAATTTGCTGACACGGCGCACAAGACGCACGGGCGTTCGATGATCATTCTCGGGGCCGGGGTAAACCACTGGTACCACATGGACATGAACTACCGTGGGATGATCAACATGCTGGTCTTCTGCGGCTGCGTAGGCCAAAGCGGTGGCGGCTGGTCGCACTACGTGGGCCAGGAGAAGCTGCGTCCGCAAACCGGATGGCTGCCACTGGCCTTCGCGCTGGACTGGAACCGCCCACCGCGGCAGATGAACAGTACCTCATTCTTTTACAACCACGCCAGCCAGTGGCGCTATGAGAAGCTGACGGCGCAGGAGTTGCTCTCCCCGCTGGCGGATGCATCCCGATTCACCGGACACCTGATCGACTTCAACGTCCGCGCCGAGCGTATGGGCTGGCTGCCGTCGGCGCCGCAGCTCAACCTCAACCCGCTGCACATCAAAGCCCGCGCAGAGGCAGCAGGCCTGTCTCCGCAGGAGTATACCGCTCAGGCGTTAAAATCGGGTGATATCCGCTTCGCCTGTGAGCAGCCTGACAGCGGAAAAAACCACCCGCGCAACCTGTTTGTCTGGCGCTCGAACCTGCTTGGATCCTCCGGTAAAGGCCACGAGTACATGCTCAAGTATTTGCTCGGTACCGAAAGCGGGATCCAGGGGGAAGATTTAGGCTCGACCGATGACGTCAAGCCTGAAGAGGTCGACTGGCAAACCAACGCCATTGAGGGCAAACTTGACCTGCTGGTGACGCTCGATTTCCGCATGTCCAGCACCTGCCTGTTCTCTGACATCGTCCTGCCGACCGCCACCTGGTATGAAAAGGACGACATGAATACCTCGGACATGCATCCGTTTATTCATCCGCTCTCTGCCGCCGTCGACCCGGCGTGGGAATCGCGTAGCGACTGGGAGATTTACAAAGGCATCGCCAAAGTCTTCTCTGACGTGTGCGTCGGCCATCTCGGTACGGAAACGGACCTCGTGTTGCAGCCTCTGCAGCATGACTCCCCGGCGGAACTGTCACAGCCGTTTGATATTCAGGACTGGCGCAAAGGCGAATGCGATCTGATCCCCGGCAAAACCGCACCGAACATCGCGGTCGTCGAGCGTAACTACCCCGAGACATGGGAACGCTTTACCTCCCTTGGCCCGCTGATGGATAAGCTCGGCAACGGCGGGAAAGGCATTTCGTGGAACACGCAAAGCGAGGTCGAGTTCCTCGGCAAGCTGAACTACGTCAAATCCGACGGTCCGGCGAAAGGCCGACCGCGTATTGAAACCGCCATTGACGCCTCTGAGGTGATCCTCGCTCTGGCACCGGAAACCAACGGTCAGGTGGCGGTGAAAGCCTGGGAAGCGCTCGGCGAACTGACCGGGCGCGATCACACCCATCTGGCGCTGAATAAAGAAGACGAGAAGATCCGCTTCCGCGATATTCAGGCGCAGCCGCGCAAAATCATCTCCAGCCCGACCTGGTCCGGTCTGGAAAGCGAGCACGTCTCCTATAACGCAGGTTATACCAACGTTCACGAGCTGATCCCGTGGCGCACCCTCTCCGGCCGTCAGCAGCTGTATCAGGATCACCCGTGGATGCGCGCCTTCGGCGAAAGTCTGGTGGCCTACCGTCCGCCGATTGATACCCGTAGCGTCAGCCATATGCGCGAGATCCCGCCGAACGGCTTCCCGGAAAAAGCGCTCAATTTCCTGACGCCACACCAGAAATGGGGCATCCACTCCACCTACAGTGAAAACCTGCTGATGCAGACCCTGTCGCGCGGCGGGCCGATTGTCTGGATCAGTGAAACCGATGCCAGAGAATTAGGTATCGAAGATAACGACTGGATTGAAGCCTTCAACGCCAATGGCGCCCTCACCGCCCGCGCGGTGGTGAGCCAGCGCGTGCCGCCGGGTATGACCATGATGTACCACGCCCAGGAGCGCATTCTTAACATTCCCGGTTCAGAGGTGACGGGACGCCGGGGCGGTATTCATAACTCAGTGACCCGCGTCTGCCCGAAACCGACGCACATGATTGGCGGTTACGCCCAGTTGGCATACAGCTTCAACTATTACGGCACCGTTGGCTCCAACCGCGACGAATTCATCATGATCCGCAAAATGAAAAACATTAACTGGCTGGATGGCGAAGGTCGGGATCAGGTACAGGAGACGAAAAAATGAAAATACGTTCACAGGTTGGCATGGTACTGAATCTCGATAAATGCATTGGCTGCCACACCTGCTCGGTCACCTGCAAAAACGTCTGGACCGGGCGTGAAGGGATGGAATATGCGTGGTTCAACAACGTCGAGACCAAACCGGGGATCGGCTACCCGAAAAACTGGGAAGACCAGGAGGAGTGGCAAGGTGGCTGGATCCGCGGTATTCACGGCAAACTCACGCCGCGTCTCGGCGGCAAAATGGGCGTACTATCGAAAATTTTCGCTAACCCTGTCCTGCCGCAGATTGACGATTACTATGAACCCTTTACCTTCGATTATCAGGATCTGCACCGCGCCCCGGAAGGCGATCACCTCCCTACTGCCCGCCCGCGCTCCCTGATTGACGGCAAGCGGATGGACAAAATCGTCTGGGGCCCCAACTGGGAGGAGTTGCTGGGCGGCGAGTTCGAAAAACGCGCCCGCGACCGCAACTTCCAGAAGATCCAGAAAGAGATGTACGGCCAGTTTGAAAACACCTTCATGATGTACCTGCCGCGTCTGTGCGAGCACTGTCTGAACCCAAGCTGCGTTGCCACCTGCCCGAGCGGGGCGATTTACAAACGCGAAGAGGACGGCATTGTGCTGATTGACCAGGACAAATGCCGCGGCTGGCGTTTGTGCATCAGTGGCTGCCCGTACAAAAAAATCTACTTTAACTGGAAGAGCGGCAAGTCAGAAAAATGCATATTCTGCTATCCGCGCATTGAATCCGGCCAGCCGACCGTCTGCTCGGAAACCTGCGTCGGGCGCATCCGCTATCTCGGCGTACTGTTGTATGACGCGGACCGCATTGAAGAGGCGGCCAGTACCGAACATGAAACCGATCTGTACGAGCGCCAGTGCGACGTGTTCCTGAATCCGCACGATCCGGCGGTCATTGAGGAAGCGCTGAAACAGGGTATTCCACAGAACGTAATCGATGCGGCCCAGCGCTCCCCGGTCTACAAAATGGCGATGGACTGGAAGCTGGCCCTGCCGCTGCACCCGGAATACCGCACTCTGCCGATGGTCTGGTACGTGCCGCCGCTGTCACCGATTCAGTCTTACGCTGACGCGGGCGGCCTGCCGATGAGCGATGGCGTCCTGCCTGCCGTAGAGAGCCTGCGCATTCCCGTGCAGTATCTGGCGAACATGCTTAGCGCGGGCGATACCGGCCCGGTGCTGCGCGCCCTGAAGCGCATGATGGCGATGCGACACTATAAACGCTCCCAGACCGTCGAAGGCGTGACCGATACCCGCGCCATCGAAGAGGTCGGCCTGACCGAAGCGCAGGTTGAAGAGATGTACCGCTATCTGGCCATCGCCAACTACGAGGATCGCTTCGTGATCCCCACCAGCCACCGTGAAATGGCGCGCGATGCCTTCCCGGAACGTAACGGATGTGGTTTCACCTTTGGCGACGGCTGCCACGGCTCTGACACTAAATTTAACCTCTTCAACAGCAGCCGGATTGATGCCATCAACATCACCGAGGTGCGCGAACATGGGGAGGGAGAGTAATGCAGATCCTCAAAATCATCGCGTTGCTGATTGAGTATCCCGATGAGACCCTGTGGGAAAATCGCGAAGAAGCGCTTTCGCTCATTGAGCAGGACGCACCCATGCTGCTGTCGTTTGCCCGCCAGCACCTGAGCGCCCTGCTGCTGGATAAACAGGCCGAGTGGTGTGAGGTGTTTGAGCGTGGCCGCGCGACCTCGCTGCTGCTGTTCGAGCACGTTCACGCTGAATCCCGCGATCGCGGTCAGGCGATGGTCGACCTCATGGGGCAGTATGAGAAAGCCGGGCTACAACTGGACTGCCGCGAGCTGCCGGACTACCTGCCGCTCTATCTGGAGTACCTCAGTATCGTTACGGACGGCGAGGCGCGCGAAGGATTGCAGAACGTCGCGCCGATCCTGGCGCTGATTGGCGGACGGTTGAAGCAGCGCGGCGTGGCCCATTATCAGCTGTTCGATGCCCTGCTGGTACTGGCGGGAACGCGGCTTTCCAGCGACAGCGTGGCGAAACAGGTGTCCGGTGAAAAACGGGATGATACCCGCCAGGCGCTGGATGCCGTCTGGGAAGAGGAACAGGTCAAGTTTATCGAAGACAACGCCACATCGTGCGACAGCTCGCCGATGCAGCACTATCAACGACGCTTTAGCCAGGACGTCGCCCCGCAGTACGTGGACGTCAGCGCCGGAGGCCCAAAATGACACATTACCTG
Source organism: Enterobacter cloacae complex sp. R_G8 (assembly GCF_024599795.1). Classification (NCBI taxonomy): domain Bacteria; kingdom Pseudomonadati; phylum Pseudomonadota; class Gammaproteobacteria; order Enterobacterales; family Enterobacteriaceae; genus Enterobacter; species Enterobacter cloacae complex sp. R_G8. The sequence continues at coordinate 2,567,328 of NZ_CP102246.1, read as the reverse complement.
AACGTCTTTTTCTATGACATTTATCCCTACATCTGCGCTACCGTTTTTTTCCTTGGCAGCTGGTTGCGCTACGACTACGGGCAATACACCTGGCGCGCCTCATCGAGCCAGATGCTCAGCAAACGCGGTATGAACTGGGCCTCTAACCTGTTTCATATCGGGATCCTGGGTATTTTCTTCGGGCACCTGTTCGGCATGCTCACCCCGCACTGGATGTATGCCTGGTTTTTACCCGTCGCGGTTAAGCAGCAGTTAGCCATGTTTGCAGGGGGGATTTGCGGCGTGCTGACGCTGATTGGCGGGTCCATGCTGCTATACCGTCGCCTGTTCAATCAGCGCGTGCGCGCCACGTCCACCACGCCGGATATCATTATCATGAGTATTTTGCTGATCCAGTGCATTCTGGGGCTGACCACTATCCCTTTTTCCGCCCAGTATCCTGACGGAAGCGAGATGATGAAGCTGGTCGGCTGGGCACAGGGAATTGTGACGTTTAAGGGCGGCTCATCGGAAATGCTGAGCGGCGTGGCCCCCATCTTCCGCGTTCATCTGGTGCTGGGGATGACGATCTTCCTCATCTTCCCGTTCACCCGTCTGGTACACGTATGGAGCGCGCCGTTTGAGTACTTTACCCGTCGGTACCAGGTGGTGAGATCGCGCCGTTGATTTTGTCGGGTGGCGGCTACGCCTTACCCGACCTACGTTATGCCCGGTATGGTGTAGCCGCCACCGGGCTTTAATGTCAAGTTACTGACCCTCCGGTTACCAGAGAGAGAATAAATAACAGCAACAGCACCGCGACGATCAATCCGAATGCAAGTAGCACAGCATGAAACGTTAGCGTTAGCCCTGAGAAAAGAAGCGCCCCGCAGATCCCCCAACGGCTCTCCTTGCACATCCCTCCGATGAACGAAAGTCCCAGTGCCACAACAGCGAGAATAATCCCGGCGATAAGAAGAATGCGGTCGATATCAACCGTCGTTTTTTCGGTTCGGGCGGCAGGACGCTCCCCCTTTAGCCCCGCAATTATCCCTTGTTTTACAGCCGAAACCTTCTCAGCAACCATAACTTCAAGCGCTGGCGGCTTTGGCGAAAACGGTCCGAATGAAAACTGGACAATTGAGAGAATGAGTGCAATTCCTCCCAGCAACATACCCAATGAACTGAATTTATTTCGTAATACGATTTCCATATCAACATACCTTCGAGTAATGCCGCCGCGTGGGCTGTAGGCCCGGTAAGGCGTAGCCGCCACCGGGCGATTAAGACTGAAGCATGCCGTTTTGCAGAAGAAAATTCCACCCCGGAATATCGTCTCATAATGGCCCAAAAGTATCGTTATTGGTTCGCCAGGTGACTCATACTGTGAGCAACTGTGCGGAATAATGGCTCCCGAACACAACACAGAAGGAGTTCGCGTGATGAAACCATTTTTTCGTACTGCATTGCTGATCGGCATGATGAGCACTTTTCCCACTTATGCTACCGCGCAGGAAACGACCAGCACGAATAGCAAAACCATTCGTGCAATGACAGGCGCAACGGCGACTTCGTCTTTATCCGCCTCACAAACGGCGTTAATCGTGGTGGATATCCAAAACGAATATTACGCAGGTAAAGATTTTCGTGGTCAGATGGTGATCCCTGATGGCGATAAGGTACTGAAGAACAGTCAAAAGCTGGTTAACTATGCCCATCAGAAAGGAATGCAGGTGTACTTCGTGCGTCATATAGCGCCAAAGGATAGCCCGCTGTTCGCCGAAGGGTCTGTCTATGCGCAATTCCATAAAGATCTGCAACCTTCTGCGCAAGACACTATTATCACCAAAGCGACCCCCAGTTCTTTTGTTGGCACCGATCTGGATGCGCAATTAAAGAAAAAAGGGATTAAAACCGTGATTGTGATTGGTCTGATGACGCACATGTGCATTTCGTCTACTGCACGTGACGCCGTACCGCTGGGTTACAGCGTGATTATTCCAGAAGATGCAACAGCAACACGCGATCTGGATGACGGTCAGGGTGGCGTGCTGGATCACAAAACACTGCAACGTGCGGCATTAGCCGGTGTTGCCGATGTATTCGCTGAGATAATGACCACTGAAGACGTTATAGCACTGCCAGTCACAAAATCAGACCGGACTTGAACCCTGTCGCCAGCCAGACTTCTATACTGGCTGGCACATGGAGACTGATATGACGTTGAAAATTGGTATCGTGGTATTTGATGGCATCATCCCTTTCCATCTTTCGGTGCCCTATGCTGTATTTGAAAAAGCGCTGACGCCGGAGGGCGAGCCCCTTTGCCAGCTTGTGGTATGCGCCACCACGCCCGGCGCGCTTAAAACCAATGCCGGATTTTCTATCGTTGTCGAGCGCGGGCTTGATGAGTTGGCCGGAATGGATATGGTGATCGTCCCAAGCTGGGACAGTCCCGAGCATGCCCCGGCCCCCGATCTCCTGCAGGCCCTGCAAAAAGCACATGCCGCGGGTTCGCGTGTTGTGGGTTTGTGTATGGGCGCGTTTGTCGTTGCCGCTGCCGGGCTACTTGAAAACCGCCCTGCGACGACGCACTGGCGCTGGGCATCTGACTTTCAGCGTCTCTATCCCTCTGTGCAGATGGATAAAGACGTGCTTTATATCGACAATGGTGACGTTGTCACTTCTGCGGGGACAGCGGCCAGTATCGACTGCTGTCTGCATCTGGTGCGTCAGGCCTGGGGCGCTGAAGTGGCAAACAGCGTGGCGCGGTTGCTGGTAGTACCGCCCCATCGCCAGGGTGGACAACGTCAATACGTAGAACTGCCGGTTCAGAACACGCGTCGTGGAGACAACTTCACCGACGCGCTGGCCTGGGCAACGGAAAACCTCCAGCTTGCGCTCACGCTGGACTGCGTGGCGGAAAAAGCCTGCATGAGCCGTCGCAGCTTTACCCGACGTTTTCAGCAAACCACCGGTGAGAGCTTTTCGCGCTGGCTGCTAAACCAGCGCATTATCGTCGCACAACGTTATCTCGAAAAAACCGACCAGCCTGTGGATGACATTGCCGAGCGTGTCGGGTTTCCCTCAACAACCTCCTTGCGCCGTCACTTTCACAAACTGCTTAACACCTCGCCTTCTCGCTATCGGCGCGAGTTTCGCGGCCGATAACGAGGCGGCTATTTTCCGTGAGTTTCAAAACCCGCCATCACCGCCGTCAACTCTGCCAGGGAAAAACCGTGCTTCGGATCGTCAACACCCAGCCCGAAGCGTTCCTGCATCAGCTGATACAGCGCCGCAGCATCGGGAAGATGGATCTGCTCCTCCACATGGCCCTTTTGCCAGTGGGTAAAGTTGAAGTTGGTCAGCGTCAGTTTGCCGCCATCAGGCAGATGGCGACACATCAGCAGATGATGGCGGAAATGGGACTGCGGCCAGTGCGCTGACCAGAAATTGCCCATGACGTAATCACTGAAATATTGTGTCGTCAGGTCAAAGTGATACATCGACTGCCAGTGTTCGTGGTGACGGAATTGTAGTACCCAGTCGTTCCCCTCGCTCAGCAGACGATACAGACCGTGCGGCGTCTCCTGCTCTTCGTTGGCAAGCAGACGAATCGGTGCCGTCAGCGTCTGGCCGCCAAACCCAACGTCGGCAATCCAGCGTTCGCCGTTAAGTTCGACGAGCAACAGGCGATGCGTGCGCGGCGGCATTTGCGGTGGATTCGCTAATACCACACGTCCCAGCACGCTGCGCACCGTAAACCCGACTTCGCGCAACACGCGCTCAAACAAGCCATTTTGTTCAAAGCAATACCCCCCGCGACGCGCCTTAACCAGTTTGTCGACAAGGCTTTGATCGTCGAGCTGTATTTCGCGCGGCAGAACGACATCAATATTTTCAAACGGGATCGCACAGTTGTGATGTAAATGCAGCGCGCGCAAGGTGTCGATATCAACAATAGCCGGTTGTTTCCAGCCGATGCGGGCGAAATAAGCAGTCAGAAATGGGGACATGCATCAGTTTCCTTTAACAGTGATGTTCTGTTTATAAACTAATTTTACGCGTCCACTTTGATTTCCGTGCTTTTTCGCCATACTCATCGTTATTGATGAGGAGACCTTATGAGCCACTTTCGTGCTGTTGAATTACGTCATGCCAGCCGTCTTTTAAACCATGGCCCCACCGTGCTTATCACCAGTCGGGATGAACCCCTGGACAGGCGTAATGTTATGGCTGCCGCGTGGTCGATGCCCGTTGAGTTTGAACCACCGCGTATCGCCATTGTGGTGGATAAAAGCACCTGGTCGCGTGAACTGATTGAACGCAGCGGGCAATTTGGCATTGTCATTCCCGGCGTGTCCGCCGCCAACTGGACCTACGCGGTGGGTAGCGTTAGCGGGCGCGACGAAGACAAATTCAACTGCTACGGCATCCCGGTGGTGAACGGTCCGGCACTCGGCCTGCCCGTCATTGAAGAGAAATGTCTGGCGTGGATGGAGTGCCGGTTATTACCCGTTACATCCGCGGCAGAAAAGTACGATACGCTGTTCGGGGAAGTGGTTTCAGCCGCCGCCGATGAACGCGCGTTTGTCGCCGGACGCTGGCAGTTTGACGGGGATAAGCTGAATACCCTGCACCATCTGGGAGCCGGGACGTTTGTGGCGAGTGGGAAAATGGTGAAGGCGCTGGATTGATAAACCCTCCCCCCATCGGGGAGAGGGTGAACGTATTACTTCGCACGCCGGGCAATAATCTCATCCGCCACATTGCGCGGTGCTTCCGCAAAATGGTGGAACTCCATCGTATAGGTCGCGCGGCCTTGCGACATCGAGCGCAGCGTGGTGGCGTATCCAAACATCTCTGCCAGCGGCACGTCAGCGCGGATAATCTGGCTGCCGTACTGCTCTTCCATGCCCTGCACCATGCCACGACGGGATGAGAGATCGCCCATGATATTACCGGCGTACTCTTCCGGCGTTTCCACCTCGACATGCATCACCGGCTCAAGGATCACCGGATCCGCTCTGCGAGCGCCCTCTTTAAACCCGAGGATCGCCGCCATGCGGAACGCCATTTCCGAGGAGTCGACGTCGTGATACGACCCAAAGGTCAGGGTCGCTTTTACATCGACAACCGGATACCCCGCCAGCACGCCGCTGTTCATGGCTTCGCGCAGCCCTTTTTCCACAGAGGGAATATACTCACGCGGCACCACGCCACCCTTCGTGGCATCTTCAAACTTGAAGCCACTGCCAGGCTCTAACGGCTCAAGGCTCAGCACCACATGCCCGTATTGCCCTTTACCGCCGGACTGCCGGACAAATTTGCCTTCGATATCTTTCACCGCTTTGCGCAGCGTCTCGCGGTAGGTCACCTGCGGACGGCCGATGTTCGCCTCGACGCCAAACTCACGCTTCATGCGATCGACTATAATCTCAAGATGTAACTCACCCATACCGGAGATAATCGTCTGGCCGGACTCTTCATCGGTATGCAGACGGAAAGACGGATCTTCCGCCGCCAGGCGTTGCAGGGCAATGCCCATTTTCTCCTGATCGCCCTTGGTTTTTGGCTCGATGGCAAGGGAGATCACCGGGTCCGGGAACTCCATTCGCTCAAGCGTGATGACCGCATTCGGATCGGTGAGCGTGTCCCCGGTGGTCACATCCTTCAGACCGACACAGGCCGCAATATCACCGGCGCGCAGCTCGTCCACCTCGTGACGATCGTTGGCATGCATCAGCACGATGCGTCCGATACGCTCTTTCTTGCCCTTCACCGGGTTATACACCGCGTCGCCTTTTCTCAACACGCCAGAGTAAACGCGAATAAAGGTCAACTGCCCGACGTACGGATCGCTCATCAGTTTGAACGCCAGCGCAGAAAACGGCTCTTCATCACTTGGATGACGCTCCGCATGCTGCCCTTTTTCGTCCACACCGTCGATGGCCGGTACATCCAGCGGGGATGGCATCAGCTCAATCACCGCATCGAGCATGCGCTGTACCCCTTTGTTTTTAAAGGCGCTGCCGCACAGCATCGGCTGGATTTCACCGGAGATGGTCCGAATACGCAGCCCTTTGATGATCTCAGCCTCGTCAAGGTCGCCCGTCTCCAGATATTTATCCATCAGCGCGTCGCTGGCTTCTGCTGCCGCAGAGACCATTTTTTCCCGCCACTCCTGCGCGGTGCTCAGCAATTCGTCCGGCACCGGCGCATAGTTAAACACCATGCCCTGCGTGGCATCATCCCACACAATGGTACGCATCTTGATGAGATCCACCACGCCGGTGAAATGCTCTTCCGCCCCCACAGGGATCACAATGGGCACCGGATTCGCCTTCAGGCGTTCCTGCATCATCCGCACGACGCGGAAGAAATCGGCACCCGGACGGTCCATTTTGTTGACGAACGCCAGGCGCGGCACATGATACTTATTCGCCTGACGCCAGACGGTCTCTGACTGCGGCTGCACGCCACCCACGGAGTCGTACACCATGACGGCACCGTCCAGCACGCGCATGGAGCGTTCCACCTCAATGGTGAAATCCACGTGCCCCGGGGTGTCGATGATATTGATCCGGTGCGGTTCAAACCCTCTGTCCATACCCGGCCAGAAGCAGCTGACGGCCGCGGAAGTAATGGTGATCCCGCGCTCTTGCTCCTGCGCCATCCAGTCGGTTGTTGCCGCGCCATCGTGTACTTCACCCAGCTTGTGGCTCATCCCGGTGTAAAACAGGATGCGTTCGGTGGTTGTCGTTTTACCGGCATCGATATGCGCGGAAATACCGATGTTGCGATAACGTTCGAGAGGGATGGGTCGGGGCATAATATTTCCTTAAGTCTGTAAGACTGAGTTGTGACGACCAGGATGGTCGCCTGTGTGTTCGTTTGCTATAATAGTCCTATTGTACGAGTATTATCGAACTATTTTTTCACGGTTGACCTATTGTTGATATAGCTCAATCTGAACGTTGACGCAGGAAAACGATGATCCCAAACCACCCTGAACCTGAACAAATACTGCTGGAAAATGTGCTGTTTGCCCTCGGCAACCCGCTCCGGCTGTCGATTATCCGCAGACTGGCCGATGGCAGCGAACTCAGCTGTAACGCGCTGCGCCCGGACGATGTGGTGAAATCGACAATGACCCACCACTGGCGCGTGCTGCGCGACAGCGGCGTTATCTGGCAACGCCCGCAGGGGCGGGAGAATATGATTTCATTGCGAAGAGACGATCTGGATGCCCGTTTTCCAGGGCTGATGGCAATTTTGCTGCGGGCTGAGTAGCCCTGCGGTTACATTAATATCCGTGGCAACGCTACGCTTTTTCCAGGCGATAGACCGGGATCTGCCGGCTGGTCTTCGTCAGGGTATCAAAGACCTCGGTCTCGGAGGTGACAATACTCATCCCTGTTTTGCGTAACCTTTGCACATCGGCCGCAATGCGCTGAATGCCAAACCAGAACAGCCCGTCAAGTGCCGTTACTGGCAGCCCGTTCTCCAGCGCTAACTTAAGGCGTTCGCGGGGGGCTTTGACCTGCTGGGCTATTTGCCGGTAAGGCACTTCGCTCCCACCCTCGCTATCAGTTCGCTGGATACGCGTCTTCAGGTGATAACTAAATTCGTCAGGGATCCCGTCCAGATTCATTTTAAGGCTATACACGCAGCCGAACCGCTTGCCATTGAACAGCACATTTTTCTGACTGAGTTGAAGTTCATTCCTGATGCCGTCAATCAACTGCGGGGCACGGGTGAGGAGTAGCCTGAAGGGCAGCTCGAAGCTGGTGACGTAATCCACATTAAGCAACGCCAGACGCAGCCGCTCCTCTGCACCAGACTGTTGCTCACGACACTCTTCCATCACCTCTGCCCACTGACGCGTCAAACGCTCCGGCTCGGCAGCCTCGGTAAAGAGATATTTTTCAATCTGATAATCAACTCTTCCGGTCATCGTGTGGTATCCCGTCGCTGTGGATGCGGTAATTCTATCCAGCACGGTGATATTTATAAAGGACTGAACCGCAACGGCGTGATGAAAATGTCGTTGCGATTCAGTCTCCTGACATTTCCGATCAGTGCGCCATCAACCAGCCCATCAGAATCGTGGCGAAAATCACTGTCGATGCGCCGCCAATACGGGTCGCAATCTGGGCAAACGGCATCAGCGACATGCGGTTCGACGCAGACAGAATCGCCACGTCCCCTGTCCCGCCCAGCCCGCTATGACAGCAGGTGACAATGGCCGCTTCCACCGGATACATATTCAGGCGCGACGCAATAAAATAGCCGCTCAGCGCCATTGCCATCACGATCGAACCACACACCACCACGTATCCCACGGAGAAGACCGCCACGACGCTCTCCAGCGGCACGTACAGCATGCCAAGGCCAATCATCAACGGCCAGACCAGCGCAGCGGAGACAAATTTATAGCAGCTGTGCGCCCCCTGCTCCATGGAGGCCGGGATCACCCTGAAGTATTTACACAGCACGGCGATGAGGATCATCAGCACCGGGCCGGGAATATGCACCAGCTTCTCAAACAGTCCGCCAACGATGAAAAACGCACACACCATCAGCAGCCCGCCACCCATCAGCTGGAAATCGGTTTGCTGTACGCTCTGGGCGCTGGCAAACAGGCTATTGTCATCTTTGCTGCGGGTTAACATGCCATTTCCCGACAGCGCAGGACGTTTTGTTCCGAGGCGTGCCAGCGTACCCGCACAGATAATCGCGAAGATATTCCCCACTACGGCGGCGGGTGCAAGCTGCGCCACATAGACGTCAGGTGTCTGGCCCAGTATGGCCGAATAGGCCAGCGACAGCGGTAAAATACCTTCTCCAATCCCGCCGCCGATAATCGGCACGATGATGAAAAAGAAGGTGTGGTACGGCGTATAGCCAAACAGCGAGCCGACAATTAACCCGCTCAGCACAGCCATCAGGGTGCCTACCACCAGTGGAACGAACATGCGGATCATCCCCTGGATCAGCAGCACGCGGTTCATCCCCAAAATGCTCCCCACTACCAGACAGGCGATGACGAAATAGAGCAAATTGGCCTCTTTCATCAACAGGTGAACCGTATCCAGGGTGTGTTTCTCGAATACGCCAAAGTAGACCAGCACCGAAGGCAGCATCAGGCACAATATTGCCGGGCCACCAATATCTTTCAGCACCGGGATCTGTCGGCCAATTTTGGCAAAGGCAAAACCGAGCGTCATGATCACCGCGAGTCCACCGATCATGTTTTTCGGCAGCAGCCCCGCCCACGCGGAGGTGGCCACAATGACCGCGATCCCGACAAACAGCATCAACGGGACCGCGCCGACTTCCGCATTGCTCAACCCAAAAGCAACACGTGAAGCGACTGGAGATGTGGTTACAGAATTATCTTTCATATAATCACCGGATTAGTAGGTTCGGATATAAATAAACATGAAAAAAATCGTAATTAGCCTGTATTTAATAAAGCTCTAATATTTAATAATATTCAAACAGCCATTTATAAAAATGGTTCATCGAGAAATTAGCATGGCGATTTCGCCGGAAATGTGAACAGCACGAGAATTTCTTTTTAAATAACTTAATTCATCTTTTCGTAACTAAAGTTTTTAATCGCCACATCGGTGTTTTGAAATTAATTAAACCAGAAAGACTGTGACCGTTATCACTACGCCTATGATTCTTAACCGCTAGATTAGCGCGAAACGACAGACATAAATAAACCTGCGCCTGCAACTGAACCTTATCCGATTATTGAAATTCAGGAGTCATTCATGCCTCGCAAAGAAGTACTGTATACCCCTTATAGCGGCGCTGTGTTACTGGAAAACCCGTTATTAAATAAAGGACTCGCATTTATTAAAGAAGAACGCGATAACTTTAATCTGCACGGTTTGTTGCCACACAACGTTGAAAGTATCGAGGAGCAAACCGAACGCGCCTGGGTACAATTCTGTCATTTTAAAAGCGATATTTCCCGCCACGTTTATCTGCGAAATATACAGGATACTAATGAGACTCTGTTTTACAACCTGCTGCGTTCGCACCTGAAAGAGACGTTACCCATTATCTATACTCCAACGGTAGGTGAAGCCTGCGAACACTTCTCGACAATTTATCGCCGCGCGCGGGGGCTCTTTATTTCATGGCCCAATCGTCATCGTATTGATGAGATGCTGCAGAGTTTCTCACGCAATGATATTCGCGTCATCGTTGTGACCGACGGGGAGCGCATTCTGGGACTCGGCGATCAGGGGATCGGCGGGATGGGAATACCCATTGGAAAACTCTCGTTATATACCGCCTGCGGTGGGATCCACCCGGCGTCTACCCTGCCGATTATGCTGGATGTCGGTACCAATAATCAGCAGCATCTGGACGATCCGATGTATATGGGCTGGCGTCATCCACGCATTAGCGATGATCAGTATGCGGAATTTATGGACATGTTTATCAGTACCGTGAAGCAGCGCTGGCCCAATGTATTGCTGCAGTTTGAGGATTTCGCGCAGAAAAACGCGACCAGACTTCTGCAGCGCTACCGCGACCAGCTGTGCTGTTTCAACGACGATATCCAGGGTACCGCCGCCGTGACCGCGGGCACGCTGATTGCTGCCGCCCATGCTGCCGGGACCCGTGTTCGCGATCAGCGCGTGGTCTTCCTGGGGAGCGGATCCGCCGGTTGCGGCATCGCCGAAAAAATCGTGGCGCTGATGGTGGATGACGGTCTGACCGAAGCCGAAGCCCGCAGTCGGGTCTTTATGGTCGATCGCTTTGGCCTGCTGACTGACGATATGACCAACCTCCTCGACTTCCAGAAAAACCTGCTCACGGCGCGCGAGGCGATCCGCGACTGGCAGGTTGAGTCGAACAATATTTCGCTGCTGGACGTGGTTAAAAACGCGCATCCGACGGTCATGATTGGGGTCTCAGGCCAGCCGGGCCTCTTCAGCGAAGAGATTGTAAAAGAGATGCATCGCCACTGCCCGCGTCCGGTGATTATGCCGCTTTCTAACCCCACATCACGTGCGGAGGCGCAACCGCAGGATCTCATTGCCTGGACACAGGGCGCCGCACTCGTCGCCACCGGCAGCCCGTTTGCTCCGGTGTTCTGGCAGGACGAACAGTACGATATTGCCCAGTGTAATAATGCCTATGTATTCCCCGGGCTGGGGCTGGGTATTCTGGCCTGCCATGCACGCCGGGTCACCGAGGAGATGCTGATGGCGGCAAGCCGCAGCCTGGCCGCACAGTCGCCGCTGGTGATGACTGAAAAAGGTGGGTTATTGCCGCCGGTGGATCATATAGAAACGGTGTCACGCCATATCGCGTTTGCCGTCGCCAGAGCGGCCATTGAGCAAGGTGTTGCGCCAGCCATGGAGGATGAGATGTTGCTGGCGCGGATTGAAGAGACCTGGTGGCAAGCGGATTATGCGCCGTACCGCCGGGCCGCGCTGTAGCCGTCAGCCTGCCCTCACGTTACGGTGAGGGCAGACTTTAGTGCTGAATGCCTGACTGTTCAGGCATGTCGCCTGTAGATACGGTTCTGTTGGAAATGACCACGCTTTTTTTGCGCGCATATCTGTCCGGCTGGCCTTCAGGACGGGTTTTGAAGCGTCGGTGCAACCACATATACTGCTCCGGCGCCATCAGCACCGCGCGCTCAATCGCCCTGTTCATCTGTGTGGCTACCGACGCTTTATCACCGCCCTGCAGCGTTTCGCCGATATCGCCAAGAATAATCAGTTCATAACCGCTGCCGTCTGCCTTTCTGCGTGGAACGAACGGGATCACCGCCGGTCTGGCGCTCTTCACCAGCATGTAACTTCCGGCAGTTGTCGCGGCGTCAGGAACCGCAAAGAACGGCACAAACACGCTGTTGGTTTTGCCGTAGTCGTGATCCGGGGCGTACCACAGAATATCATTCTGCTTCAGGGCGCGGATCATCCCCTTCAGGTCATAGCGATCCAGCATGGTTTTATTTGAGCGCAGACGGCCGCGCGTCTGCAGCCAGTCCAGCAGCGCATTATTGTTAGGGCGATAAACCCCGACACCCGGGTTGAGCATGCCAAATATTCTGGCACCCAGTTCCAGGGTAAGAAAATGCATACCGATAAGCACTACGCCATTTCCACGCGCCCGCGCCTCTTCCATATGCTCATACCCACTGACGCTAAAGCATTTGCGTACCCGCCAGTCTGGCCAGAACCAGGCCATCCCGGTTTCGATAACGCCCATACCAACCGATTCAAAATTACGCTGCAGTAAATGTTCGCGTTCAGCCTTTTTCATATCGGGAAAACAGAGCTCAAGGTTGCGGCGAGCGATGTCTACACGACGCGGTAGCAAACGCATGGCCAGACGCCCAAGGCCGTGTCCGATTCTCAATAAAAGGGGATACGGGAGCTGCACAATGCACCAGAGCGCTGCAATGCCTGTCCAGCTGAGCCAGTAACGAGGATGAAAAAAGGCGAGTGAAAACTGAGGTAATTTTGTCATCAGAAAATTATCCTGTACTTAATTTAACGCAACTGCTGTGCTTACCAGATGATTTCGTGAAAGTTTTAGGGAAGCAAAGTGTAACGGAAGTGTCACAGGATCGTATTGTCGATTTTTGCGAAAGGTCGCGAGAGGCGTAAATGCCGGGTAAGCAAAGCGGCTTCCCGGCTAAAATCTTACATTGAATAACCCGGCTTTTTAATCAGCGTATCCATCTGCGGGCCAATTTCGGTATCCCAGACCTGCGCTTTCCAGTCCTCAGGATTAACCTGGCTCAACGCGATCGATACTGAACTGTCTTTGCTGTTGAAATGACGAATTATCACCTCAGCAATATCCGCCGCCAGTGCGTTTTTTTGTTCGTCGTTCATATCCCGGGGAAAACTTTTGATATCTACATGTGGCATGTGCAGGCTTCCTGTTATGAATAAGGGTTCCACGTTATCAGATAATCGTATTTGCCTTTAACACCTTGTGCAGTTCAGGCAGCCCGCACACGATATCTGCAATGGCCGTCAATTTTGGCGTATTGGTTGCGAACCATTCGTGCCGTGGACCCCAGCTACGCGCCACCGCAATATAGACGTCAAGCAGCGTAAGTCGCTCACCCAGCGCAAACGGGGCAGCTTTGAGTTGGCTTTCGAACCATAAATAGAGGGATTTGCGGTATTCGATGCAGTTTTTCTGCAGCTGTTCCGGCGCATCCGGTACCCAGCGTTCGGGATAGTCTGCGTAAGTAAACGTCGGATAGACGTTCGCCACGAACCAGATCAGCAGACGCTGAAACTGCTGACGTTCTGCCTGCCCGACGGGCGGCGCCAGATCGGGACACCTGTCGAGCACCATCAGGCCGATGGCGGCCGTTTCGGTCATGATCGCGCCATTTTCCAGCGCCAGTGTAGGCACCTGACACAGCGGGTTAAGCTTTTGCAACAGTTCACGCTGAGGACCGGGCTGGTCAAACCCGTCCACGTTAATAAACTGGTAAGGAATGTCTGCCAGGGTCAGCATCACTTCACTGATTGCCGAGCCCCAGCCGGGTACGCCATAGAGTTTGATCATGTTGCCCTCTCAGGAGTGAAAATCCTAAGTGTAGAGCACAATTAATACGTGATCCCAGGCGGGTTAACCTCCGATTGTGCCACCGCTTCGCCCTGCTCCCCCCAGCGTGCCAGCACCTTCTGATACTCCCCGCGCGCGATCGCACCATCCAGTGCGGCCTGCAGGGCGTAGACCAGTTGATTGCCTTTTTTGGTGGTGGTGGCGACATACGCTTTTTTCGGGCCCAGCCCGACAACGCGCGTTTTGCCGGTCAGCGCGGCTTTATACGCCGCGACCGACTGCGGCCCGAAGAACACATCCGCCCGGCCGGACTGAATATAGAGATTGCCCGAGGCATCGTCCGTCAGGTACACCGGCAGCGCGGGTTCACGTCCGGCCTTTTTGTTCTCCTCGTTCCAGCCCAACAGGATGCGCTCCTGATTGGTGCCAGAGCCAACAATGACCTTTTTACCCGCAAGATCTTCAGGGCCCTTAATCGACTGCACCTGACTGGTGGATTTCACCGTAAACGCCAGCGAATCGACGCGATAGGTCGCAAAATCAAACTTCTCTTTGCGCTGTTCGGTCACCGCAATGTTTACCAGCGCTACGTCATAGCGCCCGGAGGTGATCCCCAGCGGCCAGTCTTCCCAGGCCGTAGGAACGAGCTTCAGTTTTAGCCCCAGGCTGCCCGCCAGCAGCCGGGCGATATCCGGGTCGCTGCCGATACGCGTCCGATTATCGCTGGCCAGCAGCGCCAGCGGCGGTGAATTAAGCGCGGAAATGGCCACCGTGAGCGTTCCCGGCTCAACAAATTTGTAATGAGCGGGGATCCTCGCCACCGCCTGCGGATCCACCGTCACCGGCAGCGGCTGCTCGTTGGCCTTTAAATCAATGCTGGCATGACTGGCGGCGGTAAAAGCCAGCCCCGCTAAAAGTCCATATTTCATCGGAACTCCTTACAGGACTCGGGAAAGGAACTGACGCGTTCGCGGGTGCGATGGCCGGTTCAGCACCTCGTCGCTGCTGCCTTGCTCCACAATTTTACCGTCGACCATAAACACCACCTGATCCGCCACTTCTCTGGCGAAGCCGATCTCATGGGTGACCACCACCAGCGTGGTGCCGGAACGGGCGAGTTTCTTGATGACATCCAGCACCTCGCCCACCAGCTCCGGGTCAAGCGCCGAGGTGGGTTCATCAAACAGCATGACCCGCGGACGCAGCGCCAGCGCGCGGGCAATGGCGATACGCTGCTGCTGCCCGCCGGAGAGATGGCGCGACCAGGCATCTGCTTTATCACGCAGCCCCACCACATCCAGCAGGCTGTATGCCCGCTCAACGGCCTCTTTTTTGCTCAGTTTTTTATGGGCGATGGGCGCTTCAATCAGGTTTTCCAGCACCGTGAGATGCGGGAAGAGGTTAAAGTTCTGGAACACATAACCGACATTGACGCGCTGTTTAAGGATCTCTTTCTCTTTTAACTCGTAGAGTTTGTCACCCCGACGGCGGTAGCCGATGTAATCCCCGTCAATCTGAATAAACCCTTCGTCAACGCGCTCCAGGTGGTTGATTGTGCGCAACAGGGTCGATTTACCAGAGCCGGACGGTCCGAGGATCACCGTGACGGAACCCGGTGGGATCTCAAGCGACACGTTATCGAGCGCTTTATGGCGACCAAAGAATTTACTGACGCCGGTAATGGAAATATGTCCTTCATGAGAGGCTTGCATGGACGGGCTCCTGTGCGGGCGTGGTGGTGACGGAACGGGAACGGGTACGGCTGAGGGTACGGTTCTGATTCACCGCCGAGCGACGTTCGCTGCGGGCCAGTCCCCGCTCAACACCATACTGGATAGCGGACAATACGGTGGTAATCACCAGGTACCAGGCGGCCCCCACCATCAGCAGCGGGATCACCTCCTGCGTGCGGTTGTAAATCATCTGGATGGTGTAGAACAGTTCCGGCATTGCCAGCACGTAGACCATCGCCGTGCCCTTCGCGAGACTGATGATTTCGTTAAACCCGGACGGCAGAATGGTGCGCAGCGCCTGCGGCAGAATGATCCGCACCGTACGACGCCAGGCCGGTAGCCCCAGCGCAGCGGCCGCTTCATACTGACCATGATCCACGCCGAGGAAGCCCCCGCGGATAATCTCCGCGGTATAGGCGCTCTGTACCAGCGTCAGCCCGACAACGGCAGTGGAAAATTGCCCCAGCACGTTGATGGTTTCAAAGCTGCCCCAGGTTATGCCGGTGAACGGCACCCCAAGGGAGAGCGTGTCGTAGAGATAGGAAAAGTTATAGAGGATGATCAGCACCACAATCAGCGGCAG
Source organism: Enterobacter cloacae complex sp. R_G8 (assembly GCF_024599795.1). NCBI lineage: Bacteria > Pseudomonadati > Pseudomonadota > Gammaproteobacteria > Enterobacterales > Enterobacteriaceae > Enterobacter > Enterobacter cloacae complex sp. R_G8. Next base: position 2,551,461 of record NZ_CP102246.1, on the reverse strand, counting down.
CGAACGAAACAGCCAGATATAGCCCCAGGCCAGGCTGCTCAGCAGCCAGGATGAGGAGAGTCTCGCCAGCGCCAGCATACCGCCGAAAACCACGCTCAGCGCGGTGCCGATCAGTGTCAGCAGTAATGTCTGGCCAACGCCTTCAAGGATCACCGGGTCGAAGAACCAGCGGGCAAACACAGACCACTCCCAGCGCGGGTTAAAGGCGACGGACTGGATAACGACCGCCAGGACAAACAGCGCCACCACGGCACCGACGGCCCGCAGCGGATAACGCGCAGGGACCACTTTAATGGTTTCAACGTTGCTCATCATCGTTCCTCATGCGGTTTTACTTAACGCTTCGCGAACCAGCGTTTTGGTGAAACGCAGCCGGCCATCAAACGGGGGCTGGCTGTACTCTTCCGGATCGCGATGCAGATCGAACTGCGGCTGGTACCCCTGGCTGAGATAAAGTCGTACCGCTTCCGGCTGACGGAAACCGGTAGTGAGGTAGATCTGGCTGTAGCCGGCCAGCACCGCCCTGCGCTCCAGCTCCCGCACCACGCGCCCCGCAAGCCCCTGCTGACGCAGGGTTTTGTCCGTCCAGATGCGTTTGATTTCCGCGGTGCGTTCGTCGAAGGGTTTGTACGCACCGGTGGCGATAATTTTCCCGTCGCGCTCAAGGACGATAAACAGCCCCTGTGGCGCCAGATACCACTCGGTGAGCTCCACCTCAGCATCTTTCGAAAAATAGTCACCGTAGCGGGCAGCGTATTCACCGAACAGCCCATTGATGATGGGCTGAAGATCGGCATCTTCCGGCGAAACGTCACGAAATTGTTCGCTCATAGCGCCTCCTTAGTCACCCAGACCGGCAGGGTTCACTTCCGACAGCGGGATGCGTTCCACCCCTTCCCCCCAGCGGTTCAGCACTTTGTCGTAATCGCCGTTTTTGATCACGCCGTTCAGTGCGATCTGCACCGGTTCCACCAGCCCGCTGCCTTTTTTCAGCGTTACCGCGATATGCGCCGCCTTCGGCCAGCCGCCGTCTACGCTACCGACCAGTCTGGTTTTACCCGTCAGCGCGGCTTTCCACGCGCCAATCACGTTCGGACCAAAATACGCATCCGCACGCCCGGACTGGAGCGCCAGCGTTTGTGCCGCGTCATCTTTGGTGTAGATCGGGGTAAACGGTTTTAATCCCTTCTTCAGGTTTTCGGCGTTCCATGCCAGCAGGATGGCCTCCTGGTTAGTGCCAGAGCCCACGATAATCCGCAGCCCGGCAATGTCCTCCGCCTTCTGCAGCGATGTGATTGGGCTGGTTGATTTCACATAGAAACCGAGCGAATCCTTACGGTAGGTGGCGAAATCAAACTTCTCTTTGCGCGCTTTGGTCACGGTGATGTTGCTGATCGCCGCATCGTATTTCCCGGACGCCACCCCCAGCGGCCAGTCCTCCCAGGAGGTTGGCACCACGTTCAGCTCCAGTCCGAGGCTGTCGGCTACCAGACGGGCGACGTCAACTTCGCTTCCCAGTAGCGTTTTGTTGTCATCCGAGAAAACCGTCAGTGGCGGTTGATTGAGACCTGCCACCGCAACGGTAAATTTCCCCGGCACGGCAAAGCGATAATCTTTCGGCAACTGCGCGATAGCCTCGCTGTTTTTGGCGGTGTTGATCGGCGTTTTGTTGGCCTCAATGCTCACGCCGGTGCCGTTAATGTTCACATTCTCTGCCCAGGCGGCAGGGGTAAAGGCCAGCGCGAGCGCCAGAATAAGCGATGTTTTCTGCATAGCGGTGTTCTCTTTATTGTTGTGTGAACTGATTTTTGGGTTCGTCCAGGCCCAGGCTGTCGCGCAGTGTGGTTCCGGGGTAGTCAGTGCGAAACAGGCCGCGGGCCTGTAGCACCGGCACCACCTGGTCAACAAAGCGCGGGAAGGTATCTGGCGTCCCGCCCTGAATGATGAAGCCGTCGGCTGCATCGCCGTCGAACCATGCCTGCAGGCCGTCCGCCACCTGCTCCGGCGTGCCGGAAAAACGGGGGCGTGGCGAGGCCGCTTCCAGCGCAACCTGACGCAGCGTCAGCCGACGTTCACGGGCATTGCGCTTTATCTCATCCGTGGTACTGCGGAAGCTGTTTTTCCCCAGATCGCCGAGGTCCGGGAACGGCTCGTCGAGCGGATACTGGCTGAAATCGTGATGTTCGAAATAACGTCCGAGATAATTGAGCGCATCCTTAACCGACACCAGCGCCGCGGTGGTCTGGTACTGGTTTTCCACATCTTCGGCATCTTTTCCGACAATCACGCTCACGCCCTGGAAGATGTGCAAATCAGAAGCACGACGACCGTTATTTTTCAGCTGGAGCTTCACGTCGCGGTAGAACGCTTGTGCTTCTTCAAAGGTTTCATGGTGGGTGAAGATCGCATCGGCATGCTTCGCAGCCAGCTTTTTACCGTCGTCCGATGCGCCCGCCTGGAACACAATCGGACGCCCCTGCGGCGTGCGACCAATATTGAGCGGCCCGGCGACCTGGAAGAAATCACCGTGATGATCCAGGGTATGCAGTTTGGCGGGGTCAAAGAACTGACCACTCTCTTTGTTGCGCACAAAGGCATCGCCTTCCCACGAGTCCCACAGCCCTTTCACCACGTCGAGATACTCATCCGCAATGCGGTAGCGCAGCGCGTGCTCCGGGTGTTTTTCACGCGAGAAGTTCCTGGCCGACCCTTCCAGCGGAGAGGTCACGACGTTCCAGCCCGCACGGCCGTTGCTCAGGTGATCCAGGCTGGCAAACTGGCGCGCCACGGTAAAGGGTTCGCTGTAGGAGGTGGATAACGTGCCCACCAGACCCAGCCGCGAGGTAATGCTCGCCAGTGCAGAGAGCACCGTTAACGGCTCAAAACGGTTTAAAAAATGCGGGATCGATTTCTCATTAATGTAGAGGCCGTCGGCGACGAATAAAAAGTCGAGCTTGCCCTCCTCGGCTTTTAACGCCGTCGCTTTGACGAAATCAAAATTAATACTGGCATCGGCGACCGCCGCAGGATGGCGCCAGGCGGACATATTCCCGGATGCACCATGCAAAATGGTCCCCAGCCGCAATTGTCGGGTTGCAGACATATTCACCTCTTCTGAATTAAACGTGTTGCAGGGCTTTTTCCGCAAGCTGTGCAAAATAACGGGCAGCCGGCTCAATTAATGCTTCGTCCGGATTAAAGGCCGGGTGATGTAAACCATACGGGCTATTGCTGCCAATGCTGACAAACGCGCCGGGGATCTGCTGGAGATAGACCGCAAAATCCTCTCCGCCCATATGCAATTCAGCATGCTGGGTTTCATACCCCGCTTCCCGGGCGACCGAGGTGGCAAATTCCGCCCAGCGCTCGTCATTGACCAGCGCAGTCGGCCCGGCATACCAGGTGATATCAATCTGGGCACTGAAGGCGCTGGCGAATCCGGCAGCGATTTCACCGACGCGCGCTTTGACGTTCTGCTGAACTTCCACGCGATGTGTGCGCAGCGTCCCTTCCAGCTCAACGCTTTCCGGCAGGACGTTCCAGGTATTACCGCCCGCAATGCGCGTTACGCTCAGCACGACGGAGTCCAGCGTATTCACGTTGCGACTGGCGACGCTCTGCAGCGCGGTAATGAGCTGGCTTGCCAGCACAATCGCGTCGTTGCCTTCATGTGGCCGTGCGGCATGGGCCCCTTTGCCAGTAATGCGGATCACAAACCGATCGACGTTGGCATAGAACGGCCCGCCGCGGGTGGCAAACTCACCCACCGGCAACCCCGGCTCGTTGTGCATGCCGAAGATGGCGCTGACGTCACGTAACGCCCCGGCCCGCACCATGCTCTTCGCACCGCCAAAGTTCTCTTCGGCAGGCTGGAACAGGATCCGCACGCGACCGTTAAGCGACGCTTCACGCTCTTTCAGTTTTAATGCCGCCCCGAGGATCACGCTGGTGTGGATGTCATGACCGCAGGCGTGCATCACCCCCGCACGCTGTGAGCTAAACGCCACCCCGCTGCGCTCTTCGATCGGCAAGGCATCGATGTCCGCCCGCAGGGCAATCAGTTTGGTGCCGGTGCCAATTTCCGCGACCAGTCCGGTCGGCAGATCATAAGGCAGTGGTCTGATGCCGGCATTCGTCAGCCACTGGTGCAGACGGGCGGTTGTTTCCACTTCCTGGCCCGACAGCTCCGGGTTCTGGTGCAACTCACGGCGCCAGGCAATCAGTTGTTCGCCAAAACGCATACGGTGACCTCCTTGTTAAGTCGCGCCTGCGCCAGCAGACGCAGGGACTGCACGCGCGTGGCCCCCTCCGCAACCGGTGTGTCGATAATGAATTCGTCAATACCCCACTGGTGATGCAGAGCGTCCAGTTGTGCCAGTACCGACTCTGCGGTCCCGGCCACCAGCGACTGCGCGCGACGCGCAATACGTAGCGGCTCGCTGCCTGCCTGACGCGCTAACGCATAGGCTTGCTCTTCACTGGCCACCGTAACGCGCTGGCCGTTTGCCAGCTCCACGCCCCAGACTTCAACCTTTTGTGCCAGCGATTCCGCCTGAGCCTGAGAGTCCGCCACAATCACCTGCACCGCCACAATCACCTCCCGGACGCTGTGTTCACGCCAGGTGGTGATGACCTCACGCAGCAGGTCCGGATCGCCATTCAGGTGAGCGGCAAAGACAAAATGCCAGTTGAGTTTTGCGGCCAGCAGAGCACTTTCGACGCTGGCTCCCAGCAGGAATCCCTGTGCCGGGACCGGCGGCAGCGGCGTCGCGCGCACCGCCTCATCGACCGACTGATTTTCAGGGCGGATCCAGCTATCAAGCTGCGCCAGCTGTTCGGCAAAACTGCCCTTTTCCTGCTGATTCAGACCGAGTTGCAATGCGCGGGTGGAGAGCGGCAGACCGCCGGGTGCTTTTCCGACGCCCAGATCGACGCGCCCCGGAGCCAGGGCAGCCAGGAGATTGAAGTTTTCCGCGACTTTATAGGGGCTGTAGTGTTGCAGCATGACGCCGCCCGATCCCACGCGGATACGCGTTGTCTGCCCGAGGATCCAGGCAATCAACAACTCCGGCGAGGGGCTGGCCAGCTGCGGGGTGTTGTGGTGTTCGGCAATCCAGAAGCGGTGATAACCGAGATTTTCCGCCTGTTGCGCCAGCGCCAGGGTTCGCGCCAGCGCATCGGCGGCTGTTTCGTTTTCAGCGACGGGGCTTTTATCCAGAATGCTGATTCGCCAGGACATGTTGCGTTCTCGTTTGACTTAACATGTCGTCATTATTAAAGGCGTATTTCACCACTGAGAAACAATTAATTTACATTTGGTTTGCCAGAAATCAGATATATAAAACCACACTAAGAATAAGACTTTAGCGTAGAAATCAGCGTTTCCGCCTGACTGCGGCGGATAATACGGATAAAGCGTATATGCGCGTAGTCCGGATTTTGCAGATCGGCTTCGTAACGCCTGCGGTTGTTGCGCCAGGTTTTAATCGTCCAGATGATAATGGACTCTCTGCTGAAGAACGCGCGCCGGAAACTCTCTTTATTGCCCGTTCCAGGCCAGAGTTCGTGTTGATGCCAGGCCCGTTTGATTGCTCTGGTGACGGCCTGCCAGAGGGTGCGGGCAAACCCGCAATCTACCCACACCACAATGTCAACATTGCGCCATTTAACAGGTCGCGTGCGGTTATAGTTACCATCCAGCACCCAGTTCTGAGAAACGCTTAATGCATGCTCCAGTTTTTCCAGAAACGCATCATCTTCTGTGCCCTGCCAGTTCGGGCGCCAGTAAAGCCTGTCCATTTCAATATAAGGAATAGCCAGTTCATCAGCGATCCGTCTTGCCAGCGTGGTTTTTCCACTTCCGCTGGTGCCGATTACATTAATTCTCACCCTTAGCCTCGTTTTAGCTGCATAAAAACCAAACCGATCATAGCGTTTACCCTCCGCTTGTTCCACTGAGCAACTATTAAGCATATCTGATGATTAAAACAGCATGTCACTGACGGTTTTGTCTAAAAACTCACCACGATTCAGCGCGTTGTGATCCTCGTCTGCTCTGACCACACGATTTCCTTCGACGTGCATCACTTTCGGCACGGTTATATTTTGCGTCGCTTATCAATTGCAGGTAGGATGCCTCGCCATGTTTCGCCTTATCCATACGCAGAATGACTGGGAAGGCGACATGTGTTTGCGCAGAAGCAATCGTTTGTATTGCTCTCTGCCAGGCAGGACTATCACGATAATGGTTCAGACAGGCAAACAGGTAACTCAATGAAAACAAGCAATAAAAGCGCAGCCGATCATCATGCTGCTAAACGTCGCTGGTTAAACTCCCATGAAGAGGGCTACCACAAAGCGATGGGCAACCGTCAGGTCCAAATGATCGCCATCGGCGGCGCTATCGGTACAGGTCTGTTTTTAGGTGCTGGCGCACGTCTGCAAATGGCAGGCCCGGCTCTCGCCCTGGTCTATCTGGTGTGCGGGATCTTCTCCTTCTTCATTCTTCGTGCGCTGGGCGAGCTGGTGCTGCATCGCCCTTCCAGCGGCAGCTTTGTCTCTTACGCTCGCGAATTTCTTGGTGAAAAAGCCGCCTACGTTGCCGGCTGGATGTACTTCGTCAACTGGGCGATGACCGGTATCGTTGATATCACCGCCGTTGCGCTGTATATGCACTACTGGGGCGCGTTTGGCGATGTCCCGCAGTGGGTCTTTGCGCTGGGTGCCCTGGCGATTGTCGGTACCATGAATATGATCGGCGTGAAGTGGTTCGCCGAGATGGAGTTCTGGTTTGCGCTGGTAAAAGTGCTGGCGATTGTGATTTTCCTGGTGGTCGGTACCGTGTTCCTCGGCAGCGGTAAGCCGCTGGACGGCAATGCAACCGGCTTCCACCTGATAACCGATAACGGCGGCTTCTTCCCGCACGGTCTGCTGCCGGCGCTGGTTCTGGTGCAGGGCGTGGTGTTCGCTTTTGCCTCTATCGAGCTGGTGGGTACGGCGGCGGGCGAATGTAAAGATCCGCAGACCATGGTGCCTAAAGCCATTAACAGCGTGATCTGGCGTATCGGTCTGTTCTATGTCGGCTCTGTGGTGCTGCTGGTTCTGCTGCTGCCATGGAACGCCTATCAGGCGGGTCAGAGCCCGTTTGTGACTTTCTTCTCGAAGCTCGGCGTGCCATACGTGGGTAGTATCATGAACATCGTGGTGCTGACCGCGGCGCTCTCCAGCCTGAACTCCGGCTTATATTCCACAGGCCGTATCCTGCGCTCCATGTCGATGGGTGGCTCTGCGCCGAAGTTCATGTCGAAGATGAGCAAGCAGCAGGTGCCTTATGCCGGCATCCTGGCGACGCTGGTGGTCTACGTGTTTGGCGTGTTCCTGAACTATCTGGTACCGTCCCGCGTGTTCGAGATCGTACTGAACGTGGCCGCGCTGGGGATTATCGCTTCCTGGGCCTTTATCGTGGTCTGCCAGATGCGTCTGCGCAAAGCCATTAAAGAGGGCAAAGCGGCTGACGTGAGCTTCAAAATGCCAGGCGCACCGGTGACCTCGTGGCTCACCCTGCTGTTCCTGTTCAGCGTGCTGGTCCTGATGGCGTTCGATTACCCGAACGGCACCTATACCATCGCCACCATTCCGCTGCTGGCCGTTCTGCTGATTGCTGGCTGGTTTGGCGTGCGTAAGCGCGTATACGAAATTCACAGCACCGCGCCGGTTCATCATGAAGATGAAAAACACGACGGCCCGCTGGTGGAAGAAACCTCGCGTTAAGCGTGCAGTAAACATTAAAAAGGGAAGGCAAATGCCTTCCCTTTTTTTATGTCGGGTGGCGGCTTCGTCTTACCCGCCCTACGTTTTGCGCAGCGCCACCGGGCAATTCCCACATCAGAGCGTGATACGTACCACATCGTCAGGCTGGGTCGCTTCCTGCTGACGGGTGGATTTTTGTTTCACCGTTACGTACAGCGTTTTGCCATCAGCAGAGAGCGCCAGGCTGTTTGGATAGACCGGCGTGTCGAAGGTTTTCGTCACTTTATAGGTTTTGGTGTCAATCACGCTCACCTTTCCGGCTTCACGATGCGTTACGTACGCTTCGTTGCGCGCCGGGTTAAAGAGCACCGCCAGCGACTCTGGCGTCGCGATCTTCTCAATGACACTGCCATCTTTCAGGCTCACCACCAGCACTTCCGGCTGTTTTGAATCGGTCAGGAAGGCACGCTGTCCGGCGGTATCCAGACTCAGGTTCAGGTAGAAGTGCTCTTTCCCGTCATCCTGCACCTTTTTGCGGCTGATGATTTTGTTGCTGGCGGTGTCAATCGTTACCAGTTCACCGTCGGCGTTGGTGGTATAGAGTCGTTTCGCCTGCGCATCCAGCGCCAGGCCGGTGCCGTAGGTACCAGTATTCGCGATGGTATCCTTCAGCTTCAGCGTTGCGCTGTCTACTACCCAGATCACGCTCTCTTTACCGACCCCGGTAATGTACACGGTATGGTTGGCATCATCTGCCACCAGCTGGCGTGGCTGCAGTGGTTTGACGGTGTCGCTGCGTTTGCGGTCATCCAGAACCAGGCGCCCTTTCACCTCGCCGGTTTTGGCGTCAATGGCGGTCACGGCACCGTTGATGGTGTTACCCAACCACAGCGTCTGGGTGGCAGTGTCCAGGGTGGCGCCAAAGGGTTTCAGATCGTTATGAATGACCTGCGTTACGTCCAGAGTGACCGGGTCGAGGCGATACACAATACCGCCTTTATCTGTTTTACGGCTTTGTGACGTCGCAACCCACAGCGCATTCTCCTGCTGGCTCACCGCCATTTCATACGCGCCTTTCCCAACCGCTTTGCGCAACATCTCTTCGCCAGCCTGCACCTGGAAGGTGCCGGCAAGCAGTAAAGCGCTACACAGCAGTGAACGACGCAGACGTGGGGAGCACAGATGACGTAAAGACATAACAATTCCTTTTTCACTAGAGGGGGTGTACTGCTGACATCACTTCCGGCTGGCAACGTCATGGCATTGCCGTTTTTTAATGAGAATAGTAATCATTAATCGTGTAAAAGTGGAGTTTTTCTTTTCCGCTTCGCCTTTCCTTAACGCAATGTGCGGTTATAGTTTTCAAAACATTTACAAAAGATTTAACATACCTGTACATGTTCCATTTGGTACGTTTCTTATCCTTAACCGGTTTATTTCATGAAAATCATTTCTGCCCGTAAGGCAACCCTTCCACTGTTGCTGGCTCCTGTAATCTTCTCTCCCCTCACCGCGATGGGTGCGGATGAACAGACCATGATCGTCAGCGCCACGCCACAAACGGTATCGGAGCTGGATACCCCGGCGGCGGTCAGCGTCGTGAATGGCGATGATATGCGTCACGCCGCACCACGCATTAACCTCTCTGAATCTCTCGGTAGCGTCCCGGGCCTGCAAATTCAGAACCGTCAGAACTATGCCCAGGATCTGCAGCTGTCGATGCGTGGGTTCGGTGCCCGCTCTACCTTCGGTGTGCGCGGTATTCGAATGTACGTGGACGGGATCCCGGCGACCATGCCAGACGGCCAGGGCCAGACGTCTAACATCGATCTCTCCAGCGTGGAGAGCGTGGAAGTGCTGCGTGGCCCCTTCTCTGCCCTGTATGGCAATGCCTCCGGCGGCGTGATCAACATCAACACCCAGACCGGTCAACAGCCGCCAACCATTGAGGCCAGCAGCTACTATGGCAGTTACGGTACCTGGCGCTACGGGATGAAAGCCACCGGCGCGATGGGCGACGGCACACACGCGGGCGATGTGGATTACACCGTATCTACCACCCGCTTCACCACCAAAGGCTACCGTGATCACAGCGGTGCGCGGAAGAATCTCGCCAACGCCAAACTGGGCGTGCGCATTGACGATGCCAGCAAGCTGACGCTGATCTTTAACAGCGTGGACATGAAAGCCAACGATCCGGGCGGGCTGAATTATCAGGAGTGGCAGAATAACCCGCGCCAGTCGCCGCGTGGCGATCAGTACAATACACGCAAAACCATCAAGCAGACCCAGGCCGGGCTGCGCTATGACCGCCAGCTCAGTGCGCAGGACGATCTCAGCGTCATGATGTACGCCGGCGAGCGCGAAATGACCCAGTATCAGTCGATCCCTTATCAACCGCAGCTGCGCCCCTCCCACTCTGGCGGCGTGATTGATATGCAGCGCCACTATCAGGGCATCGATACCCGCTGGACGCACCGCGGCGAACTGCTGGTGCCGGTGACCTTTACCACCGGCCTGAACTACGAAAACATGAGCGAAGATCGTCGCGGGTATGAGAACTTCGTGATGAACAACGGCGTGCCGGATTACGGTGTAAAAGGCGACAAGCGCCGCAACGAACGTAACCTGATGTGGAACGTCGATCCTTACCTGCAAACCAGCTGGCAGTTAACGCAGAAACTCTCCGTGGATGCCGGGGTGCGTTACAGCTCCGTCTGGTTTGATTCCAACGATCACTACGTTACACCGGGCAACGGTGATGACAGCGGTGATGCGAGCTATCACAAGTGGCTTCCGGCCGGTTCGGTGAAATATGCGGTGACCGACGCGTGGAACCTTTACGCTGCGGCGGGTCGTGGATTTGAGACCCCAACCATCAATGAACTCTCCTATCGCGCGGACAACCAGGGCGGTCTGAACATTGGCCTGAAACCGTCCACCAATAACACCTATGAAGTGGGGAGCAAAACCCGCATCGGCAACGGCCTGCTGACCGCGGCCCTGTTCCGCACCGACACCGATGATGAAATTGTGGTGGATGCCAGCTCCGGCGGACGTACCAGCTACAAAAATGCCGGTAAAACCCGTCGTCAGGGGGTGGAAGTTTCCCTCGATCAGCAGTTTGCTGAAAACTGGAAGCTGAAAATGGCGTGGACATATCTGGACGCCACCTATCGCACCAACGTCTGCGGCGACGATAACTGTAACGGCAACCGCATGCCGGGTATTGCCCGCAATATGGGCTTTGCCTCGTTTGGCTGGCAACCCGAGGAAGGCTGGTATGCCGGGACTGACGTGCGCTACATGAGTGACATCATGGCCGATGACGAAAACACGGCGAAAGCCCCATCCTACACGGTCGTCGGGCTGAATACCGGGTATAAATTCAACTACGGCAACTGGGGCATGGATCTCTTTGGTCGCGTTGATAATCTGTTCGACAAAGAGTATGCCGGCTCGGTGATTGTTAACGAATCCAATGGACGTTATTACGAACCTGCTCCGGGTCGCAACTACGGTGTTGGCTTGTCGGTCTCTTATCGTTTCGAGTAGAAATAAAAGGGGTATTTAATTTCCCAGTTTTATATTTTTTAAAACGAAATAACCATCCTGATGGCGCAATGCCATCAGGATTTATTCATAGAACGAATATTTCAAATGAAGAATATTGACCCGCCGTTGAATAATTCCTCAGCTAAAATATTGCCGTTGTAATAGAGAATTAGCTTCATCGATCAGTTTTTCAATCGCTTTCTGGCTGCCCTCAACATCGCCTCTCTCCAGCGCGGACAGTAACTCCTCGTAATGATAAGACGACGCTTTAATGTCGTTAAGCTCCTGGTGCAGATAGTTAATACAAGGCCCAATGCGGATCCAGAGCTGCTCGATTAAGGCGCTCAGCGTCGGCATTTCCGCGTACTGATAAAGGGTAAAGCGAAACACGCGGTTAGCATGCAGTGCCTTCTGGACATTCCCGTTGCGCATCGCCTCATGAAAATCGTCCGACAACGTGCGCAATATCTCCAGCTTGCTCTGCGTCAAATGCTGGCAGGCGGCGGCTACCGCCATCGGCTCTAGCTGTTTTCTGATGGCCGTAATTTCGTTATAGCGCTCCAGCGTCACCTCTGGCACCAGAAATGCCTGCGCCGGTGTGGCCTGCAGCGCCCCTGACGATACCAGACGCAAAAGTGCCTCGCGAACCGGCGTGATACTGGTCCCTAATTTATCGGCAATTTCTTTGGTGATCAGTCGTGCGCCTGGTTTCAGCGAGCCTGTAATTAGCGCCCCTTTCAAACTGATCTCAACTTGCATGGTAAGGCTGATTCTCTGCGCTTTTTCTAAATGATCCAAATCAAGCATGTTCAATTCCTGTAGCTAAAACTTAATGCTATTTATTAACGTCAGTTTTTAATAAACGACGCTGGTCCGATATATCCTGTATCGTCATGCCTGGTGGTGGGAAGTGCATATAAACGTCAAAAAGTACAAACCGTATGTTTTTATCGCTCTTTGGCTCATCCGTGTGGAAGGCGCGAAGGCTGTGTAGGTTTAATTAAAGACAATATATCGTATCTTCACAAATAAATATGGCGGGAACCCCCGCCATAATGTTGTTTATTTATTGTCTGCCGCGACGCGAATCACGACTTTGCCGAAGTTTTTGCCTTCAAGAAGACCGATCAGCGCCTCCGGGGCGTTCTCCAGCCCGTCGATCACCTGCTCGCGATAGTGGATTTTACCCTCCTGCACCCAGCGCCCCATCTCTTGCTGGAACTCCTTGATGCGGTGCCCGTAATCCTGGCCGATGATAAAACCCTGCATACGAATGCGTTTTTTCAGGATGGTCCCCATTAACAGCGGCAAGCGATCCGGCCCCTCAGGCAGACCGGTCGCATTGTAGCCGCTCACCAGACCACATACCGGCACCCGCGCGGAGGTATTAAGCAGCGGGAGCACGGCGTCAAAGACCTTACCGCCAACGTTTTCATAATAGACATCGATACCATTCGGGCAGGCGTTCTGAAGCTGCGTGGCAAAATCATCGGCATGATGATCCAGACACTGGTCAAAGCCCAGCACCTCAACAGCATGACGGCATTTTTCTGCGCCACCGGCAACACCGATGACCCGACAGCCTTTGATTTTACCGATTTGCCCGACCGTTGCACCAACGGGGCCCGTTGCCGCTGCCACCACCAGCGTTTCACCCGCTTTCGGTTGACCAATATCCAGCAGCCCCATATAGGCGGTGAAGCCCGGCATCCCGAGAATACCCAGCGCCCAGGAAGGATGGGAGGGATTTTCGCCCAGTTTGACCAGACCACTGCCGTCAGAAAGGTCGTACTCCTGCCAGCCGCTGTATCCCAGCACCCATTCCCCTGCTTTAAAATCCGGATGACTGGACTGCTCAACGCGGCTGACCGTTCCGCCGACCATCACCGCACCAATCTCAACCGGTGGTGAATAGGATGGCGCATCGCTCATGCGGCCGCGCATGTACGGGTCAAGCGAAAGCCAGATCGTACGCAGCAGAACGTGTCCTGCCGCCGGTACCGGAACCGGCTGCTCTTCGAGACGAAAATTATCCGCGACCGGCGCGCCGTGTGGACGCGAAGCCAGTACCCAGCGACGATTTTGCGAAACAGATTGATTCATCAGAGACTCCTTATGGTACAGATGTCCATTGATCCTGGCTCATGATCCGCCTGAGCGCCTTAACATTACGAGCCAGACTGGTTAAGCCGAACCACCAGATAGATGCAGGGTTCATTGGTTTCGTTAATGAACCGACAGTCATTGGGCGGCCCGAGCTCCAGACAATCCCCGGCCTGCATTTCGTGGCGGGTGTCGCCTTCCTGAAAGATCAGCTCCCCGGACTGCAGCCAGATCAGCTGGCGGGCCAGCGCATAGGACGATGCGGGCATAGGCACATCGCTCCCCGCAGGCAGCTCAACCTGCACAAGGTCGATAGGCAGATCCGTACGCGGTGAGACATGGCGGCGGAGATAGTGGGTCTGCGGATCGCGCCAGACGGGCTGGTTCGCAAGACGCAGCAGTTTTCCCTCCTGCATCTCCGCTCTGGCTATCAAGGTTGACATGCTGATGCCGAACGCGCCGGACAAGCGTGCAAGCAGGGTTGCCGTCGGGCTACTGTCCCCACGCTCAATTTTGTGGATCATGGCCCGCGAGACGCCTGCCCGTTCGGCCAGTTCGCTCAGCGACCAACCGCGCGATTCGCGCTCAAGGCGAATTCTTGCGCTAATCCGTTGATTCATCGTGTCTGTTATGGTGTTCATGACGTCATACTATAGTGTATGAAAGGCATTTCAATGGGGTTTTGATAACAAAAAAATATGGGTTATGTCGTAGCCATCTGCCACAGCAGTTGTGTAATATCGTAGTAATAACGTAATAACATAGTAAACAACACATTCAGGGGTTCCATCATGATCGTTCGTCATGCCTGCAAAGAAGACTGCGCCGCTATTGGTGAAATTTACAACCACGCGGTGCTGCACACCGCCGCGATCTGGAACGATACCACGGTCGATACCGATAACCGTATCGCATGGTTTGAGGCCCGCACCCTCGCAGGTTATCCGGTGCTGGTAAGCGAAGAGAATGGCATTATCACCGGATACGCCTCCTTCGGTGACTGGCGCGCCTTTGACGGATTTCGTCATACGGTCGAGCACTCGGTGTATGTCCATCCGGATCACCAGGGCAAAGGCATTGGCCGCACGCTGATGAAGGCGTTGATTGTCGAAGCCCGTGACATCGGCAAGCATGTGATGGTGGCGGGGATTGAAGCGCAGAACCACGCCTCTATTCATCTTCATCAGACGCTTGGCTTTGTGACGACAGGTCAAATGCCGCAGGTGGGCACCAAATTTGGCCGCTGGCTGGACATAACCTTTATGCAGCTGCAGCTTGATGAGCGCAGCGATCCGGACGCGATTAAATGAATCAATCACTGACGCTGGCTTTTCTGGTGGCGGCGGGCATTGGTCTGGTGGTGCAAAATACCCTGATGGTGCGCATCACCCAGTCCTCCTCCACCATACTTATCGCCATGCTGCTGAACTCACTGGTTGGTATAGTGCTGTTTGTCAGCATTCTGCTGTTCAAACAGGGTCTTGCGGGGTTTAGCGAGCTGGCGTCAACGGTCCGCTGGTGGACGTTGATCCCGGGACTGTTGGGCTCCTTTTTTGTCTTTGCCAGTATCAGCGGTTACCAGAACGTTGGTGCGGCGACGACTATTGCGGTGCTGGTGGCAAGCCAGCTGATCGGCGGACTGATAATGGACGTGCTGAAAAGCCATGGCATCCCGCTGCGTGCGCTGATCGGCCCGGTGTGCGGTGCAGTGATGCTGGTGGTGGGCGCGTGGCTGGTGGCCCGACGTCAGTTTTAACCGCTACAGGATCGTGCCACCTTTAGTCAGCTGTTCGTGGCGCGCGTCCATCTCGTCTTTATGCTCCTTACCGTGGTGTGAAATCGCAGTACGCAGGCGCTGCTGCTGGGTATAGCGTTCTTCCCGGCTCAGCTCAGCGTCATCGCTCAGTTCAATAAGCAGTTCGTTCATGTGGGTTATCACACCCTCTTTAATCGCGGCATCCACACGGGTAATAACTTCGTTTAAATGTGACATTGTCACTCCTTGTCAGTTGCCGGGTGGCGGCTACGCCTTACCCGGCCTACCTGGGGTACTGTAGGCCCGGTAAGCGCAGCGCCACCGGGCACACGATCAGTTCAACTTCGCTTTTGAGAAATCACTGCCCATCAGGCTCACGCTGTAACCCGTGACGTTGCTGCGGGTGGCATAGAACGTTTTGCCGTTTGCCAGCGCAATCCACGGCGCCTGCTGGTAGAAAATCTCCTGCGCCTGGCTATACAGCTTCGCACGATCGGCCGGGTTGCTGGTCAGTTTGGCTTTCTGCACCAGGGCATCATAATCCTTATTACACCAGCGTGCCGCGTTGGAGCCGGTTTTGATGCTATTGCAGCCCAGCAGCACATCGGCAAAGTTATCCGGATCGCCGTTATCCGACATCCAGCCGAACAGCGCGGAGTCATGCTCGCCTTTACGCATCCCGGAAAGATACTCCCCCCACTCGTAAGAGACAATTTTGGCCTTCACGCCCACTTTTGCCCAGTCGCTCTGGATCATCTCAGCAATACGGCGGGAGTTCGGGTTGTACGGGCGCTGCACCGGCATTGACCACAGCGTGACCTCCGCGCCCTTCTCCAGTCCGGCCTGTTTCAGCAGGGCTTTCGCTTTTTCCGGATCGTAGCGGTAATCCTGCAGATCTTTATTAAAGCCCATCATATTTGGCGGAATTGGGGATTTCGCGACCGTACCGGAGCCCATAAAGACGGCGTTAACGATGGCCTTTTTGTCGGTGGCGTAGTTCAGCGCCTGGCGCACCAGCACGTTATCAAACGGCTTTTTCTCGGTATTGAACGCCAGATACCCCACGTTCAGCGCATCCACGGAGTGCAGCGTCAGGTCTTTGTTGTTCTTAATGACGTCAAACTGCACCGGTGATGGCGCAGGAATGATCTGGCACTCGTTGGTTTGCAGTTTCGCCAGACGGGTCTCCACATTTGGCGTGATGGAGAAGATCAGGTGTTTGGTCGGGACCGGGCCTTCCCAGTAGTTCGGGTTAGCCACATAGCGGATGAGAGAATCCACTTTGTACTGCTGGAGTACATAGGGGCCGGTACCGATCGGCCAGGTGTCGACGTTCTCAGGGGTTCCTTTTTTCAGCATCGCATCCGCGTATTCGGCAGACAAAATGGAGGCAAAATCCATCCCCCAGTCGGCCAGGAAAGCGGCGTTCGGTTCACTGAGGGTGAACTGAACATGATAATCATCGACCTTTTTAACGTCCTGGATCAGCTTATCGAGGCCGACGTCGTTAAAGTATTCGTAATTGCCCTGCGACACAGTGTGATACGGGTGTTTAGGGTCTTTCTGACGCATGACCGAGAAAATAACGTCATCGGCATTAAAGTCGCGCGTCGGTTTGAAGTATTTATTGCTATTGAATTTCACCCCTTTACGCAGCGTAAAGGTATAGGTCTTGCCGTCCGGTGAAATCGTCCAGGATTCCGCCAGAGACGGAACCGGGGTGTTTTTTACCGGGTCGAAATTGATCAGTCGGTTATAGAGTACCTGAGAGCTGGCGACGAATGACGGGCCTGAGCTGGCAATTTGCGGGTTGAACGACTCGGGGGACGCTTCAGAACAGTAAATAAGGGTGTCGTTGTTTGCCGCCCATGCGGCACCGGCTGGTAAAATAGCGCTCAGCGCAAGGGCGAGCAGTGTTTTCCCTGTAGACATGGTTATAACCCTGACAGTTTTATTATATAGGACAGTAATAACAGCACAGCCGCTATACGCTGGCAAATAACGAAACACTATCAGGTTATTCTAAAGCCGCGTTTTTCGCTGGTTTTACCACCAGTGCCGAAAAAGGTGATTTGTCTTAAGGTCCATTATCCGTCAAGCACAACCGTCACTTTCTATGCCACAAGAAATCGGCGCTTTTAGCGTCTCTTCCTCCGTTTGCTTGCTTCCTGGTTTCGTTAAAGTAACGGGGTGAAGAAGTATATGGGATCAAATCGTGGCAAAAACTCTTTTACGCAGCGGTAATCTGGATGATTTTCAGGCCGTTGGCGGCGGCGGACAAGCCGTTTTTGAATCAGCGTTGCAAATACGTGAAGCACTCCGGTTGCGCAAACAGCAGGCCATTGTTGACTGTCTGGCTATTCCACAGGTCAACGACGGCGCTGACCGCGTGGACTGGTACTCCCCGGTGGAAGGTAGCGTCACCAGCTGGAAAACGGCCAATGAAGATGACCGTTTTCGCGCCCTGCGCTATCTGGAAAACACCCTTGCCAGCGTCGAATCGCTGAGTAAGAAATGCCTCCAGTCGCCTAAAACCGCACAACAGCTCTTCGGCTCCTTGCTGTCGAAAGCCTTCCAGTTCCCGGGCGAAAACTTCCTCTATCTGGTTGACGGTAAACCGGTCATTGCGTTCTGGGGGTTTGTAAACCTGAATGAAAATGCACGCGATGATGTACTCGACTGCCTGCGCGAATCGCTGATCCCTGAGCCTGCGCCGGTGGTGATAGAGGATCCTGAACCAGAGCCAGAACCGACCCCGGCCGTCACCTTTGAACACGCAGACGAACCGCTGATCGCGCCGGCCACCGTTGTGCGCATTACGCCGGAAGATCTGTATGAGCCCGAGCCTGCACCAGTCGTTGCGCCACCTGTTGAAGAGCCGGCTCCTGCGCCAATTGTGAAAAAGCGTCGCCTACCGTTGTGGTCACTGCCGGTTGCCGCGGTCATTGTTGCCGCCATTGCCGCCCCGCTGCTGTGGTCAAAACAGGCGCCATCAATCGCGCCAGCGCCAGCCGCTACTCCGGCACCGCAACCCGTGGTAATTGCGCCAAAACCGATTAAAGCGGTTGAGCCGCTGGCGATGAACCTGCCGCTGCATCAGGCTGAGGTGGTAGAGAGTAAAGCGAAGGAACCCGATCCCGCTCCGGCGTCTGCTCCGGTAGTAATTGCCGCGATCCCGAAAGATGCCATGGTCATGGAGGCAAACCAGGTAAAAGCGGGCTCGACGCGTTTCCTGAACGGCACGTGGCGCGCCATCCTTGACGTAAAAGATCCGGTGACCGGCAAACCGCCGTCACTGCGCTATCAGATCCAGAACAATAAAGGCTTCGCCCGTGTCGTGCATGGCGATAATGTTGTCTGCCGCGTAGAGATCTTCTCCGGCCTGCACAGCACCGGTGAGCTGATGATTAAGAGCCGCGGTAATGCACGCTGCACAGACGGTTCCCGCTACCCGATGCCGGAAGTCTCCTGTAAAGCAGGCACCAGCGATGTCGCCGAATGTCGTGCTCGTTATGATGCAAACACCGTCGTTCCACTGACGTTTAAGAAAGCAGGTGCCTGATCCTATGCTGGTAAATCTTTGCGACTATAAACAGAGCGTCACGCTTATTGCCAACAGCGGTGTGCAGTTCCTCGATTTCGGCCTGACGCCACAGGACACCGCCAGCAACGGGCGCTTCGTGCGTAAAACCGCGAACGGCCCGCTTTTGCGTCTCGATTTCGACCTGGTTAACGGGCGTTACACCCTGCCCGGTACGGACGGCGGCCAGCCTGAAGTGGTCAAGCCTGAGACAACCATAGCGCTGCATCAGTCGCTGGCTGTGCTGGATGGCGTCTGGCTCCCGGTTCCGTTCCTGCGTTTCAACCCGCCGCGTACCTTTGTTGACGGCCCGGACAACTGGGCACGTGTTCAGGTCCGCAAGCTTGAGACGCCTGACACCGCAGGCAACACCCACCGCGTCACCCTCGCCCTCGACAGCCAGATTGCGGAGCATGCCACCTCCGCGCTGTCGCCGGTGGAAAACGACATTCTCAACGGGACCCGCTTCGCGCTGGCCTGGCGCGATGCCGAAGTGGAAAACTTCCTCGACCAGACGTGGATAGACGGCTGGCTGCGCGAAGCGTTCACGCAGTATGCCTCGGACGTTGAACACCGTTCAGAACGCGATCTGCAGCAGGCCATGCGCAGCTTTGAGTATCAGGCTCACTGGCTGAATGTGCTGACCATGCTCGGTGAACAGCTCACCGTGCCGGAAGTCAAATTTGTCACCCATACGCTCAGCACGCCTGCCATTCCGGTCGATTTGATCCTCGACGTGGGCAACACCCATACCTGCGGCGTGATTATTGAAGATCACGGTGACGCCAACGACGGTCTGCGCCAGACGGCCGAGTTGCAGGTGCGCTCGTTGAGCGAACCGCAGTTCCTCAATGAGCCGTTATTCACCAGCCGCCTGGAGTTCTCAGAAGCGCGTTTTGGCAAGCAACACTTTTCCGTTGAAAGCGGGCGCGAGGATGCCTTCGTCTGGCCTTCTATTGTCCGGGTTGGCGATGAGGCGCGTAAGCTGGCCATGCAGCGTCTGGGAACCGAAGGTAACAGCGGGATCTCCAGCCCGCGTCGCTACCTGTGGGATGAAACGCCAGTGGTGCAGGACTGGCGTTTCAGCCAGATGAACAGCAAAACCCAGCGCGAGCCGCTGGCGACCGCGTTCCCGCTGATGAACCTGATGAATGATGACGGCGAACCGCTGTTTACGCTGCCCCAGGACGAGCGTCTGCCGGTCTTCTCCCCGCAGTACAGCCGCAGCACCCTGATGACCCATATGCTGTGCGAGCTGCTGGCACAGGCGCTGGGCCAGATTAACAGCGTCGCTACGCGCCTGCGTCTGGGCTTCCCGGCGTCTCCGCGCCAGTTGCGCACGCTTATCCTTACTCTGCCTTCGGCGATGCCGAAGCAGGAGCGCGAGATCTTCCGCCGCCGCATGTTTGAAGCGATTGCCATCGTCTGGAAAGCGATGGGATGGCACCCGCAGGATGAAGACTTTGCCACCCGCAAGCAGCAGGATAAAAGCGTGGTGCCGGTGCCGGAGATTCAGATGGAGTGGGATGAAGCGAGCTGCGGGCAACTGGTTTGGCTCTACAACGAAGCGATCTCCCGTTTTGGTGGTCAGACGGAAGCCTTCTTCGCCTCCCTCGCCCGCCCGGATCGTGAACCTGAGCCTGATGTGCCGCCGGGCCGTTCACTGCGCGTGGCCTCTATCGACATCGGGGGTGGCACGACAGATATGGCGATCACCCACTATCAGCTGGATGACGGTTCCGGGAATAACGTCAAAATCACGCCACAACTTCTGTTCCGCGAAGGGTTCAAAGTGGCCGGTGACGACACCCTGCTGGATGTGATCCAGCGCTATGTGTTGCCAGCCCTGCAAACACAGCTGCAGAAATCCGGTATTGCGGACGCGTCTATGCTGATGGCGTCGCTGTTTGGTGACTCCGGTCGTATCGACACCCAGGCGGTATTGCGCCAGCAGACCGCACTTCAGCTCTTTATGCCGATCGGTCATGCGATCCTTGCCGCGTGGGAATCCAGTGACATTGACGATCCGCTGGCCGGTTTGCATGCCACCTTTGGCGATCTGCTGTCGCAGAAACCAACCCGCAACGTGATGAACTACCTGCAGCAGGCAGTCGACCATGCCCTGCCTGCCGGTTCTGAAGCCTTCGACCTGTTTGCCGTGCCGCTGCATGTGAATTTCCGCGAAATGCAGGATGCAATGCTGGCGGGTCAGTTCACGCTGGCCTCTCCGCTTCATGCGGTATGTGAAGCAATCTCCCATTACAGCTGCGATATTTTGCTGATCACCGGTCGCCCGGGCTGTCTGCCGGGCGTGCAGGCGCTGATCCGTCATCTGCAACCTGTGCCGGTCAATCGCATCGTATGGCTGGATAAATACCAGGTGCATGAGTGGTATCCGTTCAGCCAGCAGGGTCGCATCGGCAACCCGAAATCGACCGCCGCCGTGGGGGCCATGCTCTGCAGCCTGGCGCTCGATTTGCGTCTGCCGCGCTTTAACTTTAAGGCGGCCGATATTGGCGCCTATTCTACCGTACGCTATCTGGGCGTGCTGGATAACACCGTTAACACGCTGCGTGAGGAAAACGTCTGGTATCAGGATATCGACCTGGATAAGCCAGGCGCAAAACTCGATGCCCGCCTGCATTTCCCGCTACGTGGGAACGTCACGCTCGGCTTCCGCCAACTGGCGAACGCACGCTGGCCGGCGACGCCGCTGTATACCCTGAGTATCAACTCGGCGGAACTGGCCAAAGCGATTGCGGGTGACGGCGTGCTGAACGTGCGGCTTAAGCTCTGCGGAGGCAGCAAGCATGAAGGCCCGGAATCTTTCGCGCTGAGCGACGCCTGGCTGCAGGATGGAACCCCTGTTCCACCAGACGCCTTAACCTTCAAACTGAATACCCTGGCCGATCGCCGTCATAGCGGCAGCCACTACTGGATCGACAGCGGGAGTGTATATCTGAAATGAGTGCAACGATGACCACCACGCAGGCCTTAATCGGGTGGATTAACGAGACGCGCCTGCACGCCCCGGTGCTGGATAACGATGCCGACGCCCTGCTGGCCCGTATCAATGCGGCGCAGGCGCGTGAGCAAGCCATTGACCAGGCCCTGACCCGTCGGAGCAGCATTGGCCTGTATGGCCATTCCCAGAGCGCCAAAGCGCACCTGCTGTTGTCCCTGTGCGGCAACGGTAACGGGCGGCTGAACGTCACCCCCGGGCAACGCACGTTCGATTACTTCTCGCATATCAACCCCGGACACGCCCTGACCAACATGGCGCTGCGCTTCACCAGTGAAAGCGCGGCGGTGGTTGACGAGGCGTTCCCGCTACGTCTGAGCCTGGTGACCGAGGCCGAGCTGGTGCAGCTGTTTATCGCCCGTACCTCGTTGTCCCCGCAGTTCCGCGCCGTGGACAAGGCCGTCATTGAGACACGCCTTGAGAAGTTGCGCGGTCTGCGCCAGCCGCAGGGTGTGCCCGGCATAACGGCACAGGAAGTGGGTGCAATTGCCCGCTTCTGGCAAAGCACGGTACCTGCCGCCAGACAGCAAATTGATGATGTGCTGTGGCATCAGTTTGCGCAACTGGTGCCATCGCTTGATCTCACCACCCGGGCCAGCGTCTGGTCGCTCTTGTGGGGTGAGCAACAGGAACTGACCCAGCAGTGGTTAAAACTCGCCCATGTTCTGCACCAGACCAGCCACGCCAGCGAACTTGCCGCCCCGCTCAGCCTGCTGGTGGATAACTTTGGTCTGCCTGGAGAGGGCTTCCTGACCCATGGCACCTTTACCCTTCCGGACGCCCAGGAGACGCTTCTGCATCCCCTGAACAACGGCGAGATGCTGAATGCCATTAGCATTCCCGTCGATGTACTGGCATTCCTGACGCGTGAACTGGTACTGCCTGTCGAGAGCAGCGCGCTGGATAACGTCGATATTATTGATATCCCGGTCTTCGCAGACAACAGCGCCGATCCGCTAAGCCAGGCCAAATGTCAGTGGCTGCTGGAACACTATCGCCAGCAGCTGCAGCCAGATGTACTGGTGATCTGCAATGCGACCGCGCAGCATGACCAGACGGCAAAAAAAGCAAAGGTGCTGATGAACTGGGTCAAAGAGACGCAGCCTGCAGAGGAATCTGCCCTGCCGGGTCTGGTGTGGGCGATTACGCCTCACGACGCGCGTTTTACCACCCGGCAGAATCTCGATGAAGCGGTCCAGCATCTGCTCGGCCAGCCGGGACTGCGCTGGGGGACACTGCAGGCGCTGGATAGCCACAGCATGCAGCGCGTCATCGAGTGGCTGTCTCAGGCCACGTTACCTGCCCAGCGACAGAAACGTCTCAACACGCTGAAAACGGCACTGCGCCAGGAGCTGTCGGCTTTAATGCACAGCTATCTGGCACCTCTGGTGGAAGAGCCAGGCGCAAGACGTGCTCAGGCCGAAAATATGGTGCGCACACTGCAAAGCAGCGCCGCCCGTCACGGCGAGTTGCTCGAAGGTCTTTTGCCTCCGCTTAAAGCCTTCGAAACGCTTCTGGCCGTCCAGCAGCCGCGCGAGGAACAGGTCAACGGTCTGTTTACGAATAGCATTGATCTGTTTGCTGACAATGCACAGGAAAATACCAGTACATACCAGACAAAGGACAAAGCTCGCCTGGCGCATAAAGTGTGGCTGAACCATCTGCGCCAGTGGAGTCGCAATGACGCAGCGGCCACCCGCCTGGGGCTGGATCCAGCCGTGTTACAGCAAATTGCCGAGGTTCTGGTAGTCGCCAGCTACCGACTGAACCTGCCTCAACAGCTTCAGCGCATTGTCGAAACCGACAAGAGCAGCGCCGCACAGCTGCATGCGGTGATGGGTAATTTCGTTGGCTGGCTCGGTTACGACCAGACGCCTGTTGATGAACGTCCGGCAAGCCGCATCCGCAAAGGCCAGGCAATATTTGTCACGCCGGTGGTCAGCAGCGCAATGCCGCGCCTCACCCGCCTGGGAGAGCAACCGGTTCACGCCGCCACCGCCTATGTGTACGACTGGCTGGTCGCACTGTATAGCCGTGCGATTGAGAACATCGATTACCAGCATCCGCATGATGTTCAGCCTGACGCACGTCGGGCACTTCGGGCTTTAATCCTGTAGCAGCCTTTGTTGCCGGGTGGCGCTGCGCTTACCCGGCCAACATTCCGCAACGATAATCACGCCGCCATACACTCCGCTAACGTCTGCGCCAGTGCCGACGGGTTTTCCCACGACATGGAGTGCCCCGCAGCAGGGATGATTTTGACCTCAACGCCCTTCTGCTTCAGACGCTCCACATCGTCATCCGGCAAAGAGAGCTCGCCAAAAATCAACGTCACCGGGCAAGGCAGCGACAGGAATTGCGTTTCCCAGTCTGGCTCAACGCCCGCCACCAGGCTCGATGCGCCGCGCCAGACAGCATAAGGGGCATTACTTTGGAGGCACCCGGCCCACGCCGTTTTTTCTGCACGGAGCATGGCCTTATATCCCTGCTCCAGAAACTGCTGTTCCGTTTGTGCGGCAATCGAGCGGCTGAACATCCCACCCCCGGCATGAAAATTGGGTTCCGACACCATCAGCCCTTTAACACGCGGTACCAGCAACCCCGCCGCTTCAATGGCGATGCTTCCGCCCATGCTGTGACCGTACAGCCAGAAGGCATCGAGCTTCAGATGATCCATCAGTTCAGCAACAACACGGGCCTGATCGGTAGTTTTGTAGCTGTAGTGCTCAGGCTTATCGCTGTAACCGCTGCCGGGTAAATCGATGAGAATCGTTCTGCACCCGCCAAACTGAGGGTCACGAACGACGCGGGGATATTCATAGGAAGAGGCGCAGCCCAATCCATGGATGAAGACGACGGGATCGCCAGAGCCGGGCAAATCATGCCAGCGGACGGTGCAACCCGCATGTTGCGAGTAAAAACTGTTCATAAGCACTCCTTTCACGATGCACTGTGCATTTATACAGTTATCGTAGCAGGAATGCCATGTTCATCGTTTAAAAATGGAAGCGTGCTTCAGAAAAGCGAGACCAGCAGCGCAACGGGGAAGCTCATCGGCCAGGTCGACCCTACCAGAAACGCGCTGAGCAGGCGGATGCGTTTACGATCTTTAGACAGGAACCAGGTGATTAATGCGCAGATAGAAGCCATGATTGCGTAAAAAACCAACATCTTTTGATACAACGTCATTCTGTATTCCAGAGCCGAAAAAATAACCGCACGCAATATGCGTCATATGTTGATACAGATCAAGTTTTTTCGTTACAGAATAACCACTTAAAAATTAAGGCTAATAACAAATGAGTATATTGCGTTACAACTATTTCCTGACAAGGATCCGTCTTCGTAAACCATGCATGACAAGATCCAGGATCAAGGTTGCACTTTGGCTCTTTAATCCCTCTGGCTTCGATGCCCGTGGTTATCTCCGGGCAACAAAAAACCCCGCCTGAGCGAGGTTTGGCATCTTTTCAATGGTGAACTAAAAAGGGAGCATTGCGAGGATTTCAGTGTGCCAATTATGAAAGGCAGGTAGGTCATCTAATAACCAGAAGCCTAAACCAGGTACTGCAGCACTCATCATCATTTGAGCAATAACGTTAAACCAGCATTCAATAGGTTTAGTCTCTTTGTGTATATATTCCTTTCGCATCGTTCCCTTGAAGGTTTAAGTGTAGACACCTCGTCGCAAAAAGATAATCGACTGGCCAAGCATAAAGGGGCAGGTCAGAAAAATTGCACATATCGTGAACCAATATAGAAATCCCATTACCTGTCATTCCAGTTGCCGTTTTGGGCCATTATTACACATGTTTATCCAACTCCAGTCAGGATGGCATAATCATCGACCAGGCAGCTCTGCTGAGCACTCATTTTAACTTCAATGCCCCACAAGCAAGCGGCTGAAATATATTTTCATTACATTACAGCCACTTAGAAACATATTAGTGTTTTATCATCACATGCCGGACAACGGTATAATCCTCAAGCCCATATACCGACATATCTTTCCCGTAACCGGATAACTTCATGCCGCCGTGTGGCATTTCGCTTACCAGCATAAAATGGGTATTCACCCAGGTGCAGCCATATTGCAGACGCGCGCTGAGCCGGTGAGCGCGCCCCACATCCCGGGTCCAGACGGACGAGGCCAGGCCATATTGTGAATCGTTAGCCCAGGCCAGCACCTGTTCTTCGTCGTCAAATTCAGTGACGCTCACCACCGGGCCAAAGACTTCACGTTGCACAATGGCATCTTCCTGTTTTGCCCCGGCCAGAAGGGTTGGCTGGAAGTAGTAACCGGCCCCCTCTTTTTTACTGCCGCCCGTCACCACGCGGATATGGCTGAGCGCTTTGGCCTCCTCCACAGCCTGACAGACGCGCGACAGATGCGCTTCAGAACTCAGTGGCCCCAGCTCGGTAGAGGCCTCTTCCGGCGCCCCCATCTTCAGGCTTGCCACCGCTGCGCCCAGCTTTTCCACCAGCGCAGCATAGACCCCCTTCTGGGCATAAATCCGGCAGGCCGCCGTACAGTCCTGCCCGGCATTGTAGAAACCAAACGTCCGCACGCCCTCGACGACCGCATCCAGATCGGCGTCATCAAAGACGATAACCGGTGCCTTGCCGCCCAGCTCCATGTGGGTACGTTTTATCGAGGATGCCGTATGGCCGATGATGTGCTCCCCGGTTGCAATTGAGCCGGTGAGTGACACCATGCGCACTTTCTCATGCCCGGTCAGCGGATCGCCTACCGTTTTTCCGCGCCCGAACAACACGTTCAGCACGCCAGCCGGGAAAATATCCTTCGCCAGTTCGGCCAGTTTTAAGGCGGTCAGCGGCGTAATCTCAGAGGGCTTGATCACCACGCAGTTCCCGGCGGCCAGCGCAGGTGCCAGCTTCCACGCCGCCATCATCAGCGGGTAGTTCCAGGGGGCGATGGAAGCGACAACCCCGACCGGATCGCGGCGGATCATCGAAGTATGCCCGTCCAGATACTCACCCGCCGCCAGTCCGTTCAGGCAGCGGGCAGCGCCAGCAAAGAACCGAAACACATCGACTACCGCGGGGATCTCATCCCCCAGCGCGCAGTGCAGTGGCTTACCGCAGTTCAGGGATTCGAGTCTGGCAAACTCGTCGGCATGCGCTTCAATAACGTCAGCCAATTTCAGCAGGCATTCGGCACGCGTTTTTGGCGTGGTTTGCCCCCACTGTGCAAACGCCCGATCGGCTGCCTGCACGGCCGCGTCGACCTGCGCGGCTGACGCTTCAGCAATCTCCAGCAGAACCTCTCCGGTGGCAGGGTTATAGACCGGCTGTTTTTCCCCCTCGCCGCTCACCAGTACACCATTAATCAGCAGTCGTTTTTGCATAGCATTGTCCCGTTGAAATCAATGTTATTTCCCGCTCCCGGCGCTGTTCTCGCCGTCGCGGGTTAGCCACCAGGCTCCCAGAATGGGGAAGGTTGTCACCAGCATCACCAGCAGTGCGACCACGTTGGTGACCGGCACGTCGCGCGGACGTCCGAGCTGATTAAGCAACCACAGCGGTAACGTGCGCTCGTGTCCCGCGGTAAAGGTTGTGACGATAATTTCGTCAAACGACAGAGCAAACGCCAGCATGCCCCCGGCCAGCAGTGCCGACCCAAGATTGGGCAGGACCACGTAACGGAAGGTTTGCCAGCCATCGGCCCCTAAATCCATCGACGCTTCAACCAGGCTCCAGGAGGTGCGTCGGAACCGGGCAATCACATTGTTAAACACCACCACCACGCAGAACGTGGCGTGCCCGACAACGATGGTAAAAAAACCAGGCTCCAGGTTGATGGTTTTGAAAGCAGTCAGCAATGCCAGACCGGTGATGATGCCCGGCAGCGCTATCGGTAACAGCAGCAACAGCGAAATGGCGTTTTTGCCAAAAAACGCGCTACGCCACAGCGCCGCTGCAGCAAGCGTGCCAAGTACCAGGGCAATAGCCGTCGCTAACGCCGCAATTTGAAGTGACAACGTCACGGAATCAATAATGTCGCCACGCCCCGCCGCCACGCTAAACCACTTCAACGTCAGCCCCTGCGGCGGGAAGCTGAAGGCCGCGTCCTCTGTATTAAAGGCGTAGACGGCAATAATCAGCAGGGGAAAATGGAGGAAGATCACCCCGCCCCAGGCTGCCACTTTAAGGAACAACGGTGCGCGTTCAGAGTGCATCGAATGCTCCCAGACGTTTCACGAACGCCAGATAAAGCGAGATAAGCACAATCGGCACCAGGGTGAAGGCGGCGGCCATGGGCATATTGCCGATGGCGCCTTGTTGGGCATAGACCATATTGCCAATGAAATAGCCCGGCGGCCCTACCAGCTGTGGCACGATAAAATCCCCCAGCGTCAGAGAGAAGGTAAATATCGAGCCCGCCGCGATACCTGGGATCGCCAGAGGCAGAACAACATAACGAAAGGTCTGACGCGGACGCGCGCCGAGATCGGCAGAGGCCTGCAACAACGAGGCAGGCAGCCGTTCCAGCGACGCCTGCACGGGCAGGATCATAAACGGCAGCCAGATGTAGACAAAGACCAGAAACCGCCCCAGCCCGGAGGTCGATAACGTGTTCCCGCCAATCGCCGGGAGCGTCAGAACAGAGACCAGAATAGCCTCCAGCCCCAGATGGGTGAGAAACCACTGCGCCACGCCATCTTTCGCCAGCAGCAGCGTCCACGCGTACGCTTTGACGATATAGCTCGCCCACATCGGCAGCATAACGGCAATATAGAAGAACGCTTTCCATTTGCCGCTGGTGTAACGCGCCATGTACCAGGCCATCGGGAAGGCCAGAATGGCACTGGCGAGGGTGACCGCAATCGCCATCACCAGCGTACGGATAATAATGTCGTAGTTTGCCGGGTTAAAAAGTGCCTGAATGTTCGCCAGCGTCAGGTCCGGCGTAACCGACATAGTGAAGTCATCAAAGGTATAAAAGCCCTGCCACAGCAGCGTGAGGAGCGATCCCAGATAGACGATGCCAAACCACATCAGTGGTGCCAGCAGAAGCAGGAATATCCCGAGCGACGGTTTGCGCCAGAAGTTCGCAGTAATGCGGCTTAGGGTACCGCGTGGTGCGGGAGGATGTAAGACGCTCATCGCCATTTCACCCTTCCTCATGCAGGCGGATCATGGCGTCGCGCGACCATGACGCCAGCACCGCCTGCCCCGGCTCAACGCCGGTTTGCAGTGTGGCCGCGCTGAGATTGGCCTGGCTCACCAGCAGTTTTGCCCCGCCGGCAAGTTTAAGCTCCAGGCGCGTTGCCGCCCCCTGATACTGGACAGCCTGCACCACGCCTTCAACCTGAACCTCACCGCTCTCATTGAGCCGGATATGTTCCGGTCGTAGCGAATAAGCGCCCTCCATGCCGCACACTTTTTGCGCCAGTGCCGGATCGAAAACGTTCGAGGTGCCGACAAAACTGGCCACGAACGGCGTACGCGGGCGCATGTATAGCTCACGCGGGGTATCCACCTGCTCAATGCGTCCGTTGTTGAAAACGGCGACCCGGTCGGACATTGACAGGGCTTCCCCCTGATCGTGGGTCACAAAAATAAAGGTGATCCCAAGTGCCTGTTGAAGTTTTTTCAGCTCGACCTGCATCTGTTCACGCAGTTTCAGATCGAGCGCGCCCAGCGGTTCATCCAGCAACAGCACGCGGGGTTCATTGACCAGCGCACGCGCAATGGCAACACGCTGACGCTGGCCTCCAGAAAGCTGCGACGGCTTGCGTGCAATGGCAAAGCTCAGCCCGACTTTTTCCAGCGCCTCCTGCGCCAGTGCATGGCGTTTTTTCTTGTCGATGCCTTTGACCATAAGCCCGTAAGCGACGTTATCGAGAATCGACATATGCGGAAACAGTGCGTAATCCTGGAACACGGTATTGACGTCTCGCTCCCATGGGGGAAGCTCACTCGCTTCTTTACCGAAGATTGTGATCGCCCCGCCGGAGAGTTGTTCAAAACCGGCGATCAGCCGCAGGCAGGTGGTTTTGCCGGAGCCCGACGGCCCCAGCATGGAGAAAAACTCCCCGTCACGAATGGCAATGCTCACCCCATCCACCGCCCGTACGTCGCCGTACAGACGGGAAACGTCATTAAACTCAACCGCGTACGTCATGTTCTGCTCCCGGATGATTAACGGCCACCCATGATGGCGATGTAATCCTGCGTCCAGCGGCTGTATGGCACATATTTGCCGCCTTCGGCAATCGGGGTTTTCCAGAACTTGATTTTGTCAAAGGCGTCGTAACCGTTGGTTTCACAGCCTTTCTCACCCAGCAGCGTACTGGCCTTACACCCTTGCGCCACCACCGGCAGAGAGCCAAACCACGCCGCCAGATCGCCCTGCACTTTTGGCGTCAGCGACCAGTTCATCCATTTGTAAGCACACATCGGGTGTTTTGCCTGAGCGTGAAGCATAGTGGTGTCTGCCCAGCCCGTGACGCCCTCTTTCGGGAAGACGGTCGCGATCGGCTGGTTCTCGGCTTTCAGGGCATTCGCCTGATATGGCCAGGCGCTGGACGCCACCACGCCTTCATTCTTAAAGTCGCTCATCTGTACGGTGGTATCATGCCAGTAGCGGTGGATCAGGGCGTGCTGATCGCGTAGCACTTTCAGAACCGCAGCGTACTGTTCTTCCGTCAGCTGGTAGGGGTCGTTAATACCCAACTGGGGTTGAGTGGCCTTCACAAACAGCGCCGCATCGGCAATGTAAATCGGACCGTCATAGGCCTGCACGCGGCCCTGGTTGGTTTTACCGTCCGGTAAGTCTTGTTTTACAAAGACCACGCTCCAGCTGTCCGGCGGTGTCGGGAAGGTTTTGGTGTTGTACATCAGCAGGTTTGGCCCCCACTGATACGGCGTGCCGTAGACGTTGCCGCCCACGTTAAACCACTCACCTTTAACGAGGCGCGGGTCGAGGGTTTTCCAGTTGGGGATGAGTTCCGGGTTAATCGGCTGAACGCGTTTGCCCATAATCAGACGGAGCGACGCATCTCCGGATGCGGTGACCAGGTCATACCCGCCTTTCGCCATCAGGCTCACCATCTCGTCCGACGTGGCGGCGGTTTTGACGTTTACCGCACAGCCAGTCTCTTTTTCAAACTGGGTCACCCAGTCATAGTTTTTATCCGTTTGTCCCCGCTCGATGTAACCCGGCCAGGCAATAATATCCAGCCGACCTTCTCCGTCGCCAATCGCTTTCGGTGGCTCGGCGGCTTGCGCGGTCATTATGACCATACCAAGCGCACACAGGCTGCTGCGGGCAAATTTTTTGCTCATAAACATTACTCCAGTCGCAATGAAAATTTAGCGGCAGCCGTGCCGTAAAAATATCTCCCTCATTAAACGTAGACCGCGCAAATGCCCCGCACCGTGCGGCTTAAGGAAATTTCATCAAGGTGTGACCGAGGGCGCATTCCCCGTTAACTGGATTATAGACAAGGGGTTAGGCGTGAGAGGTGGTATGCAGATTTCGTATGATGCGACGCGGCAAAATGGTCGCCGCGGCGGCAAAAAGATAAGCAATGATTATTTAGCGAGAGGCCGGAATCGTTATTTCAACATGCTGCTGATTAATTTCCCTAACTGAATAACGGCCTGCTCTTCCCGCTCTCCCCATGCCCAGGAGGTATTAAAACGGAAAAAAGGTGTCCAGACATCCGAGGTGGAAAACATCTTGCCTGGGGCAATACTGATGTGATGGCGTAACGCCTGTTCGCTTAACAGTCCTGCATCCAGCTGTGCCGGAAGTTCCAGCCACAAAAAGTAGCCGCTGTCGTTATGATGGATTTTGACGCCCGGCGGCATATGGCGCAAAAGTGACTGCCACGCCTGCTGTTTACGCTCGGCCAGCGTGCGTCGCAGGCGGCGCAGATGGGCGTCGTAGCGTTTGGTCGCCAGGTAATCTACCAGCGCCAGCTGCATGGGGGAGCTGGTTGAGAGTGTGCTCATCAGCTGTAACTGTTGAATGCGTCGCGCATGTTTACCCGCCGCTACCCAGCCGATGCGAAAACCGGCCACCAGACATTTCGAAAACGAGGAGCAGTGCAGTGTCATGTCCTGACGATCCCATGCTTTCGCCGGGAGCGGCTTTTCACGCCCAAAATAGAGCTCGCTGTAGACATCATCTTCAATCAGCGTGACGTTGTGCTTCGTCAACAGCGCGACGAGCTGCGCTTTTTTTTCCGCACTGAGCGTAAAGCCAAGCGGATTTTGACTGTTGGTCATTATCCAGCAGGCCTTGACCGGGTAGTCATTCAGCGCCTGTTCAAGCGCATTAAGATCGATTCCCTCGCGCACGTCCGTCGCAATCGACAGGGCCTTCAGTTTCAGGCGTTCCAGCGCCTGCAACGCGCCGTAGAAACAGGGGTTTTCAACGATCACCCAGTCCCCCGGCTCGGTTACTGCCTGCAGACTCAGATTCAACGCTTCGAGCGCGCCTGCGGTGATCACGATCTCCTCCGGTGAGATGTTCATCCCCTGCTGTGCATAGCGGCGGGCAATGGCGTGGCGCAAATCGACGTTACCCGGCGGCAGGTTCTCAATCACGCTCATCGCCGTCGCGGTTTTGCTGACGTTCGCCAGCGAGCGGTTGAGTTGCTGAAGCGGGAAAAGACGCGGGTCGGGAAAGGCGGAAGCGAAAGGAACAACCGACGGATCGCGGCTGGCCTGCAGAACGTCGAAGATATAG
Source organism: Enterobacter cloacae complex sp. R_G8 (assembly GCF_024599795.1). NCBI lineage: Bacteria > Pseudomonadati > Pseudomonadota > Gammaproteobacteria > Enterobacterales > Enterobacteriaceae > Enterobacter > Enterobacter cloacae complex sp. R_G8. The sequence continues at coordinate 2,518,973 of NZ_CP102246.1, read as the reverse complement.
GTGTTGATGTCCACCGCTTCGTCGCGCATGACCTGTGCAGGCGGCGCTGGCTGCTGTGCGGTCGGGCGCGAGGCAACGTAATAGCCCGACTGCGGTCTGGCGACAATGCGCCCCTGGCTTTCCAGCATCTGATACGCGTGGCCCACGGTCATAAAACTCATGCCGCTGCTCGCCACCTGCTCTCGCAGAGAAGGCAGCTTATCGCCCGGCAACCATACGCCAAGCTCAATCTGCGAGATAATTTGTTGCGCCAGACGCTGGTATTTTTTCATCAGATTCTCCTTATTGCCGACAGTGTATATCAGCAGGAGAAAAAGAGAAGATTTTGCTAACTGTTATGGTTTGCGGAATTAATTACTTACGGTACTCGGTCACATGATTTTGTGCGAAACGAGCCGCGGCCAGATGGTCGAGCGTAATCATTGGCGATTTGCAAAAGATGCATTTTGCGCCGAAAGGATTTTTCTCAGACACATCAAAGGCTGAAGTACGGTACTGCGAGCCATGACAGCATGGGCAGCGAAAATGGATATAAGAAGTCATAGGATTCTCCTGTAAACGTAAAAACGTAAATTACTCATGAGCCGATCAGGCGATAATGGTTTGAAACAAAACTAATCGGAAAGTAGATAAAGACCCAAGAGAGGCTGCGGAGAGGCACAACGTGATGAGAACTGCTTTATAAAACTACGTCAGATATTTATTTGGACTCAAAACCAGAAGACCATTAACGCACGGTGCTGACGACAAAGCAAGCGGTTTAATGCGTAAAATTCATAAAAAGAATATTCTTATGCCTGAAAGACGAGGTATATCAGATGGCTAAAGCGTGCGTTTTTAGCCAACTGTTATGGTTAAATTTCGCTTTTCTGCGTCTGATAGACTGAATTGCGCCTCTGTACCATAACAGCACACCGTTTGACATTGAGGCTGTGCATGTTTGGTTTAGATGCTTTTCATCTTGCACGGATACAGTTTGCTTTTACCGTATCCTTCCACATTATTTTCCCGGCAATCACTATCGGCCTGGCAAGCTATCTTGCTGTGCTTGAAGGGCTGTGGCTGAAAACAAAAAATCCGGTCTGGCGCTCGCTGTACCACTTCTGGTCCAAGATTTTTGCCGTTAACTTTGGCATGGGCGTGGTCTCCGGGCTGGTGATGGCGTATCAGTTTGGTACCAACTGGAGCGGGTTTTCGCAGTTTGCGGGCAGCATTACCGGCCCGCTTCTGACCTATGAAGTGCTGACCGCCTTCTTCCTCGAAGCCGGATTCCTCGGCGTGATGCTGTTCGGCTGGAATAAAGTTGGGCCTGGTCTGCACTTCTTCGCCACCTGTATGGTGGCGCTGGGGACGATTATATCCACCTTCTGGATCCTCTCTTCCAACAGCTGGATGCAGACCCCACAGGGCTACGAGATCGTCAACGGGCAGGTCGTCCCGGTAGACTGGTTTGCCGTGGTCTTTAACCCCTCCTTCCCTTACCGGCTGCTGCATATGTCGATAGCCGCCTTCCTCAGTAGCGCCCTGTTTGTTGGCGCGTCAGCGGCATGGCATCTGCTGCGCGGGAACAATACGCCCGCGATTCGCGCCATGTTCTCCATGGCGCTGTGGATGACCCTGATTGTGGCGCCCATCCAGGCAATGGTCGGTGATATGCACGGGCTGAATACGTTAAAGCATCAGCCTGCCAAAATCGCCGCTATTGAGGGACACTGGGAGAACCCACCGGGGGAACCTACCCCACTGCTGCTGTTTGGCTGGCCGGATATGGAACAGGAGCGTACCCGCTTTGGGCTGGAGATCCCCGCTCTCGGCAGCCTTATCCTGACGCACAGTCTGGAAAAACAGGTTCCTGCACTCAAGGAGTTCCCGAAGGAAGATCGTCCAAATTCCACCATTGTCTTCTGGTCATTCCGCATTATGGCGGGCTTAGGCATGCTGATGCTGCTGCTTGGCGTGGTGGCGCTCTGGTTGCGCTATAAAAAGCGTGTTTACGCCTCGCGCCCCTTCCTGTGGTTCGCCCTGCTGATGGGGCCTTCAGGGCTGATCGCCATTCTGGCCGGGTGGGTAACCACCGAAGTGGGCCGCCAGCCGTGGGTGGTCTATGGGCTTCAACGCACCCGGGATGCGGTTTCCGCTCATGGCGATCTGCATATGAGCGTCAGTTTGCTGGCTTTCTTCGTCGTTTACACCTCCGTCTTCGGCGTCGGTTACAGCTATATGGTGCGCCTGATTAAAAAAGGGCCTCAGCCTCACGAATCGTTCGCCACCGAGGCCGATGGACGTCCGGCACGCCCGCTGTCGGCAGTTACCACAGTCAATAAGGAGCAACCATAATGGGTATCGATCTTTCCATTATCTGGTTTGTCATCATCGTCTTCGCGACGCTGATGTATATCGTGATGGACGGTTTTGATCTGGGGATCGGTATTCTATTCCCGGCAACACAAAACCTGGACGATCGCGATGTGATGGTCAACAGCGTCGCGCCGGTCTGGGACGGGAATGAAACCTGGCTGGTGCTGGGTGGCGCGGCCCTCTTCGGTGCCTTTCCGCTGGCCTATGCGGTGATTATCGATGCCCTCACCATTCCGCTGACATTAATGCTGATCGGTCTTATTTTCCGTGGCGTGGCGTTTGAGTTTCGTTTCAAAGCAACGCCAGCGCACCGTCCGTTCTGGGATAAGGCCTTTATTGGCGGTTCGATTATGGCGACGTTTACCCAGGGCGTGACGGTAGGTGCCGTCATAAACGGTTTTACCGTTACCGGGCGAGCCTATACCGGCGGTCCCTTTGACTGGTTTACCGCGTTTAACCTGTTCTGCGGCGCGGGTCTGGTCGTGGCCTATGCGCTGCTGGGCGCCACCTGGCTGGTGATGAAAAGTGAAAATGCCCTGCAACAGCGGATGCGCGAGGTTTCAAAAACGTTGTTAATCGTGCTGCTGGCGTTTATCGCGGCAATCAGTCTCTGGACGCCACTGGCTCAACCGGCTATCGCCGCGCGCTGGTTTTCGCTGCCAAATCTGTTTTACCTGTTGCCTGTCCCGGCTCTGGTCGTTCTGCTGAGCCTTTATCAGTGGCGCTGTCTGAATAATCCGCAAAGCCATAACCGGCCGTTTATCCTGACGCTGGGGCTTATTTTTCTCGGCTTTAGCGGGCTTGGGATTAGCATCTGGCCGCATATTATTCCACCGTCTGTCACCCTGTGGCAGGCGGCCGCGCCGACACAAAGTCAGGGCTTTATGCTGGTAGGTGCGTTGTTGATCATTCCCGTTATTCTGGTCTACACCTTCTGGAGTTACTACGTATTTCGCGGAAAAGTACAGCATGGGGAGGGTTATCACTGATGCAACAGCCTGTCTGGAAACGATTGCTGTGGCTGGCCATTATCTGGGGCGGCAGCGTACTGGCGCTGGCGGCTGTCAGTATGTTCTTCCGCATGCTGATGACGGCCGCCGGTTTTAAATCTCACTGATCTTATCCCGGGCAACCACTGTGTTGCCCGGTCTCCTTCCCGCACTTTCAGATAAACCCCATTAACGCATGCCAGCGTATCGTTACACTGGTAAATGATTCACGGTATTTATAGTTCGAGAAGAAAAATGAAAAAGCTCATTGCGTTAAGCGTTATCAGTCTTGTCCTCACCGGCTGCGTTAATCCGGGTAAAGCGTCCGTTCAGCCGGAGCAGCTTAAGAACCACCGCTTTGTGCTGGAAAATGTGGACGGGAAAGCCGTGAAGGCCACAGCAACGCAACCTGAGATCGCGTTTAGCGCGCTGCCTGATATCAGCCTGGTTAATAACATCAGCATTTCCGGCGTGATGTGTAATCGCTTCAACGGACAGGGAAAATTGTCCGAAGGGGAACTTAAGGTTAAAGGGCTGGCCATGACGCGCAAACTCTGTACCGAGCCGCAGTTGAACGAACTGGATCAGGCCATCGGCGACATGCTGCGCAAAGGGGCGCAGGTCGACCTGACTGAAGACCAGTTAACGCTGGCGACAGCCGACAAAACGCTGATGTTTAAACGTGCTGAATAATCAGTAGTTACCGCAGGATCCTACGGCAAGCGACTGTTCACTGCAGCGTTTGCCATTTGGCAAGGCGCACATCCCAATCGCAGAGCCATCGAGCTGGCGGGCAACCGACAGTGAGCCACCAATCATCGCACAGTTAGCTTGTCCTGAACTGGACATCGCGGCTTTCATTCCCGGCGTCACGTGTGCTGCCGTTGCCTGCTGGACAGGTTCGTTGCTACAGGCCGATAACAATAACGCGGCACACCCTACCCAAAACGCTGAACGCATGCTCTCTCCCCCATTAATAATGCGAAACCTATGCATAATAGGCATCACATCCCGTGTCGTCGAGAGCGGAAGTGCGTATTTATGCGCTGCTGAAACAATTTCTCGCAATTTTTTTGGATATTGTTGAACCTGAAGCTGTTGGCAGTATATTACTGCTTTGCTCTTTGGGATTGCGTTAACAGGCTGGTTCATAAGGATAATAATCAAAGCCGATTTACAATAAGTCGTTTTGCGTAGCCGTACTCGCGCTGTGTTCTTTTCATGCCCGGGCTGAGCAGTGCTCACCCGAAAGCGTAAACACAAATAAAACCAATAATTTCATCCTACTGCAACAGCAAATTAATGGAGCAATACCTAAAACGATTGAGACCAGGATTGAGAGTCCGGACGGTTACATCCGTACAACAATAAATGCGAGTTACAACCGCTGTGGCGAACTTCTTGGCGGCAGCATGCTGGAGGTAAAAACAGCAACCTATCCTCAATCTGTTCTTGTGATTACCAGTGCGATAAAACCCAGTAAAGCGGATTACGGCTGGCGCATCCTTGTCGATGGCAAAGGCATCGGAACGGACAAGCGCAACCAAAAATCGACACTGTTATTCCGTCATAATGTTGAAGGTATGTATTTGCTAAACAAAAAAGGGATTATCAGTAAAGCAGTTAACCGCGGCATCATTACTGCCACAACGCCGGGGGAGAAAGATCGAACCAGCATGGGCACCATTCTGTATACCCTCAATACAACAGGGGCTCTTACCCGTTCAGAAAACAAAAGTAACCTGGCGATTGAGAATTACCGCACGGAGTACGAGTACGACACGCATCATCGCCTGACAAAAAGGTACACACCTAACGTCGTGGATGAGTATGTTTACGATGATGCAGGTCGCCAGCTGACCTGGACGAACACCGAGACCTATTACACTATCGAAAAAACGGTGAATACCTGTAAGGAATGGGACACTAACGGGGAATGTATCCAGGCGGATATCGACATCACTATCTCCTCACCAGATAACGACAAAGGCAAGGCTTTCGAGTACAAACATAAAGCAGCCATGACAGCGACTTATGAATACTGGAACTGAATTATTTAAGATTTAGAAGGGTTTTTCGCCAAAAGTTTGATCTACTCATTGATGGTGAGAATACCGAGGACACAAATGCGAAAATCGCAAAATCCGACCTTTGCTAAAATAAGGGAATAATATTCAGGGTCTGACCAGGTTTACGGACCCCTCTTTTTTTGCGCAATGTAAGGGTGTTGTCCTATGCAAACTATTGACGGTAATGGTGCAGTCGCGTCAGTCGCGTTTCGCACCAGCGAAGTTATCGCCATCTACCCGATTACGCCGAGCTCTACGATGGCCGAACAGGCAGATGCCTGGGCAGGAAACGGGTTAAAAAATGTCTGGGGCGATGTCCCGAGAGTCGTCGAAATGCAGTCCGAAGCGGGTGCGATTGCCGCGGTGCATGGTGCGCTGCAGACGGGAGCGCTCTCCACGTCGTTCACCTCCTCGCAGGGATTGCTGCTGATGATCCCGACGCTGTACAAACTGGCCGGTCAACTTACGCCGTTTGTCCTGCACGTTGCGGCACGTACCGTTGCTACCCACGCGCTCTCCATTTTTGGCGATCACTCCGACGTGATGGCCGTGCGTCAGACCGGCTGCGCCATGCTGTGCGCCAGCAGTGTTCAGGAGGCCCAGGATTTCGCGTTAATTTCCCATATCGCGACGCTGAAAAGCCGCGTGCCGTTTATTCACTTCTTCGACGGTTTCCGCACCTCTCACGAAATCAACAAAATCGTGCCGCTGGCAGACGACACCCTTCTCTCGCTTCTGCCGCAGGCGGACATCGATGCCCATCGTGCCCGCGCACTCAACCCGGAACATCCGGTGATCCGCGGGACATCGGCAAACCCGGATACTTACTTCCAGTCCCGCGAAGCGACGAACCCGTGGTACAACGCAGTGTACGACCATGTGGAACAGGCGATGAACGATTTCGCCGCCGCTACCGGGCGTAAATATAAACCATTTGAATACTACGGCCATCCACAGGCGGAACGCGTGATTGTGCTGATGGGTTCAGCCATTGGCACCTGTGAAGAAGTCGTGGATGAACTGCTGACGCGCGGCGAGAAAGTTGGGGTGTTGAAAGTTCGCCTCTACCGCCCGTTCTCTGCGCAACATCTGCTCTCTGCGCTGCCGGAGAGCGCACGTAGCGTAGCCGTACTCGATCGTACCAAAGAGCCAGGCGCACACGCAGAACCGCTGTATCTGGACGTCATGACCGCGCTGGCGGAAGCCTTCAATAACGGCGAACGCGAAACGCTGCCGCGTGTTATTGGCGGACGTTATGGTTTGTCGTCCAAAGAGTTCGGTCCGGATTGCGTGCTGGCAGTGTTCAATGAGCTGAGTGAAACCAAACCGAAGCCTCGCTTTACGGTCGGTATTTATGATGATGTCACCAATCTCTCACTGGCCTTGCCGGAAAACACCCTGCCCTCCGGCGCGAAACTCGAAGCGCTGTTCTACGGTCTGGGCAGTGACGGCAGCGTTTCGGCAACCAAGAACAACATCAAAATCATCGGGAACTCCACACCGTGGTATGCGCAGGGCTACTTCGTCTATGACTCCAAGAAAGCCGGCGGACTGACCGTGTCCCATCTGCGCGTCAGCGAACACCCTATCCGCTCCGCGTATCTTATTTCACAGGCTGATTTTGTCGGCTGTCACCAGCTGCAGTTTATCGATAAATACCAGATGGCCGAACGTCTCAAACCCGGCGGTATTTTCCTGCTCAACACACCGTACAGTGCGGATGAGGTCTGGGCGCGCCTGCCGCAGGAAGTGCAGGCGGTGCTTAATCAGAAAAAAGCGCGGCTTTTTGTCATTAACGCGGCGAAGATTGCCCGCGAATGTGGTCTTGCCGCGCGCATTAACACCGTCATGCAGATGGCGTTCTTCCACCTGACTAATATTCTGCCGGGCGACAGCGCCTTCATGGAACTGCAGGGTGCGATCGCCAAAAGCTACAGCAGCAAAGGTCAGGAGTTGGTTGAACGCAACTGGCAGGCACTGGCGCTGGCGCGCGAGTCTCTGTCTGAAGTGCCACTCCAGCCGGTAAATGCCAGCAGCCCGAACCGTCCTCCGGTGGTTTCGGATGCGGCTCCAGATTTTGTTAAAACCGTAACGGCGGCCATGCTGGCGGGGCTGGGCGATGCCCTTCCCGTCTCCGCCCTGCCGCCGGATGGCACCTGGCCGATGGGCACCACCCGCTGGGAAAAACGCAATATCGCCGAAGAGATCCCCATCTGGAAGGAAGAGCTGTGTACCCAGTGCAATCACTGTGTTGCAGCCTGCCCACACTCAGCCATCCGTGCCAAAGTTGTTTCCCCTGACGCCATGGAATCGGCCCCGGCCAGCCTGCACTCGCTGGATGTGAAATCCCGCGATATGCGCGGACAGAAATACGTTCTGCAGGTCGCACCGGAAGATTGCACCGGCTGTAATCTCTGCGTCGAGGTCTGCCCGGCCAAAGACCGGCAGAATCCGGATATCAAAGCCATCAATATGATGTCGCGCCTGGAACACGTGGAAGAAGAGAAAGTGAATTATGACTTCTTCCTGAACCTGCCGGAAATCGACCGTAGCAAGCTGGAACGTATTGATATCCGTACTTCACAGCTCATCACCCCGCTGTTCGAATACTCCGGCGCCTGCTCCGGCTGCGGTGAAACACCGTACATTAAACTGCTGACGCAGCTGTACGGTGACCGGATGCTGATCGCCAACGCGACCGGCTGTTCGTCTATCTATGGCGGTAACCTGCCGTCCACACCTTATACCACCGATGCCAACGGCCGCGGTCCGGCATGGGCAAACTCGCTGTTTGAGGATAACGCCGAATTTGGTCTTGGCTTCCGCTTAACGGTGGATCAGCACCGCGCGCGCGTGATGCGCCTGCTGGACCAGTTTGCCGATAATATCCCTGCCGAACTGAACACTGCGCTGCACGCTGAAGCCACGCCAGAGGTGCGTCGCGAGCAGGTTACGGCGCTTCGCAACGCCCTTCAGGGCGTTGACGGTGCAGAGCAACTGGTGACTGACGCTGATGCGCTGGTTGAGAAATCAATCTGGCTGATTGGCGGCGATGGCTGGGCATACGACATTGGCTTTGGCGGGCTGGATCATGTGTTGAGCCTGACCGAGAACGTGAACATCCTGGTGCTGGATACCCAGTGTTATTCCAATACCGGCGGACAGGCGTCAAAAGCCACGCCGCTCGGGGCCGTAACGAAATTTGGTGAACACGGCAAACGCAAGGCGCGTAAAGACCTTGGTGTCAGCATGATGATGTATGGACACGTCTACGTTGCGCAAATCTCACTCGGCGCGCAACTTAACCAGACGGTGAAAGCGATTCAGGAGGCGGAAGCTTATCCGGGACCATCGCTTATCATCGCCTACAGCCCTTGCGAAGAGCATGGTTACGATCTGGCGCTCAGCCACGACCAGATGCGACAGTTGACCGCGACGGGCTTCTGGCCGCTTTATCGCTTTGACCCGCGCCGGGCAGAGGAAGGTAAACTGCCGCTGGCGCTCGATTCACGGCCACCGTCAGATGCCCTGGCGGAGACACTGCTGCAGGAGCAGCGCTTCCGTCGCCTCAATGCGCAACAGCCAGAGGTGGCTGAGCAACTGTGGAAGGATGCGGCCGCCGATCTGCAAAAACGGTATGACTTCCTGGCGCAAATGGCCGGGAAAGCGGAAAAAACCGCCCGCGAATAATTCCCTTGCCCGGCTTGTCCGGGCATTTTTTTGCCATAAAAAAAGCCCGGCATTTTAACACCGGGCCAGTCCAGATAATCCCTTTAAATGAATAAATGACATTCACGAGAATTATGGATAATAATCTTAAAGGCATATAACGACGCAGACATTACCTGATTTACAGCGTGATTAATAATTTTAATTTATTATATTTTTCGTTAAAGCATTCACCAGACAAATTAACATTTCCACGGAACGATCTCCTTTAGATTTTACTCACTTAGTAACAATTATAATTTATTACTCTTTCCGTGGAGTGATCTAGCATGTGACAACTTTCCGCAACGGAAAGTTCAACAGGTAATTAAATAAAAACAACCGCAAAGGAATATCATAATGCAAAGAAAAGTACTGGCCCTGATGATTCCGGCTCTGTTAATGGCTGGCGCTGCGCATGCAGCAGAGATTTATAATAAGGATGGCAATAAATTAGATCTGTACGGAAAAGTAGATGGTTTGCACTACTTCTCTGATGACACGTCTAAAGACGGCGATCAAACCTATATGCGTCTCGGTTTCAAGGGCGAAACCCAGATCAACGATATGATGACCGGCTACGCACAGTGGGAATACAACATTCAGGCAAATAACACTGAAGGGTCTGATAACCAGTCCTGGACACGTCTGGCCTTTGCCGGTGTAAAAGTCGGTGACTACGGTTCCTTTGACTACGGCCGTAACTATGGTGTCCTGTACGACGTGGAAGGATGGACCGATATGCTGCCGGAGTTCGGCGGCGACTCTTACACCTATGCCGATAACTTTATGACCGGCCGTGCCAATGGCGTAGCAACCTACCGCAACACCGATTTCTATGGTCTGGTGCCGGGCCTGAACTTTGCTCTGCAGTATCAGGGTAATAACGAAGATGCCAGCAATAACCAGGAAGGGACCAATAATGGTCGCGACACGCGTCATGAGAACGGTGACGGCTTCGGTATTTCTACCACCTATGATTTCGGTATGGGAATTTCAGCGGGGGCGGCCTATACCTCTTCCGACCGTACCAACGATCAGGTGAGAAATACCACGGCGGGCGGGGATAAAGCAGATGCCTGGACCGCGGGTCTGAAATATGACGCCAACAATATCTATCTGGCGGCCATGTATTCTGAAACCCGCAATATGACCCCTTACGGCGACAATGAAAGCGCCGTGGCGAATAAAACCCAGAACTTTGAAGTTACCGCACAATACCAGTTCGATTTTGGTCTGCGTCCGGCAATTTCCTACCTGCAGTCGAAAGGTAAAGACCTGGGTAACGGTCAGGGCGATCAGGATCTGGTTAAATATGCTGACGTTGGCGCCACCTATTACTTCAACAAAAATATGTCCACCTATGTGGATTATAAAATCAACCTGCTGGATGAAGATGACAGCTTCTACAAAAACAACGGTATTGGTACCGATGATGTCGTCGCATTAGGCCTGGTTTACCAGTTCTGATGGTCTGAGCCCGTAGCATCATGCGGGCTCATTTTTTTTTGATGTTAGTCGCACAACAGCACGCTATCGCGAGATTGTTGAGGGTAAGTTGAAAGAATGCGGGTTAGACTGCGCAGATATCCCTCTCCTCATTAAGGATAACTGTGTTGTTTGGTCGTGTATCCCTTGCCCTACTGGCGCTTTTAGCATGTTTGTGGATGGCGTTAATTTTCGATTTCCGCGATATTGTTGGGCATCTCGGCACGTTGCTAAATCACCTCGACAGGCATTAAGAGTGAGCTTCTGAAACAAAAAGCCACCAGCAGTGCCGGTGGCCATAGTACCCTTCGTGAACATTATTTTTTCACGGGCTGAGGCTTTTTATCCCCAGATTCAGGCGCCTCACGCGGGTCGTCTTTTTCAACACTAAGCATAATGTCTCCTCTTTACGATACCCACTTCCCACTATAGCCAGCGTTATCACAAAGTGGCCAGGCGGCTAGGACGCTTCCGTTGACGTGCGTTTGCGAAAAGAGAGATAGCCAAAGACGCCGCTGTCACCATCTGCAGGATGATTGACCCCATCCATCACCGTCACCTCGGGAAAATCGAACGGGGAGACATTTTCAAAACAGGCAACATTCACGCCATATTCATTGGGATTGGAACGCCGCTGATGGAAGGTATAAATCCCGCAGACCGAACAGAAGAAATGCCGGGCCGTACCGGTGTTAAAGCGGTACTCCGTAAGCTTATCCTCGCCTTTGGTGACGGTAATACCGGTTAACGGCGCAGAGACCACAACCGCCCCTCTCATCCGACAAAAAGAACAGCTGCAGCGCCGGGCGGTATTTAACCCATCGGTCAACGTAACGGTGAATGCCACTGCGCCACAATGGCACCGTGCATGACGAATATCAGCCATCTTTTAAACCCCTTTTTTCACCAGCTCAGCGGCCTTGACGAACACCTCATCCTCCACGCCGTCACCCTTTTGCCTGCCGAGCCTCAGCAGTTCATCGACAATACTGTTGCGATCGATCGGTATCTGCGCTGAAACCAGCCCAATAACGGCGGCACCAATCGCCAGCCCAACTAACCCGGTTTGTTCATCTTTGTTCTTCATGTTCATGCTCCTGATACCACAAACAAGCGTAGCAGGATTTTAAAAACGCGGTGTCAGACCGTATTTCGGCGATTTGATATTTGCGGCCCAAATCTTGATATCGTTTTGCAGCAGAAGGGTGAAATCTGAATTCAGATGCGTCACCAGGGCATTGACGCTGTTTGCATCGACCACTGAAAAATGTTCAATTCTGTTCGACCCAACCTGAACACAGTAATATCTGGCGGGCAGCACTTTACCATTCACATTAAGCGGCAGCGTATTTTCTCCGCATTGCCCTTCTGTGATATAGGAAACCACCAGATTAGCGGATTTTTTCCCGGGCTGAGATACGCTCACCATTACCGGAAAACCTTCCGACGTCTGCGTCATGTCATAAAGAACGGCATTTTTTATATACCAGGTATTATATTCCCGTTCCTGAAACGTCGACCAGCCAGGCGATGAATAAAACATCAGCGCTGCCAGCGTAATGAATTTTATTTTCATGAGATGCTGTCGTCCTTGTTGTTGCACGTATTATTCAGAACGGACAAAAAACAGCAACCCACCAGGATTTGGCCTACTACTATTGGCAGTGATGATGCTCACTAGCGAACAATAAAACCAAAATGATACAGCGCTACCGTGGCTACGATGCTCACGACGACAGTCAGTAAAAACCAGGTTTTGAACGGCTGCTTTTGCGTTTTATGGCGAAAAATCTGTTGGCCCATAATGGCGCCAGGCCATCCGCCCACAATGCCGAAGACCAGTAAGGTCACTTCCGGTATCCTGCGCATTCCTTTTCGTGCTGCCATTTTATCGGCGCCGTAAATAACCATTGTCAGCACGTTGATGAGCAGGAACCATATGGCTACGGGCCAGGCGGACAACAGACTGCAGAACGCAGCACAGATCAGTATAAAAAAACAAAATTGATTCAATGTCATAGCGCCTGCCTCAGGATCATAAACGTATTTCGAGAAGGCATTATACGTTATCTTTCGCATGAATCAGGTGTAGATTGTTTTTACTATGTACAATTAGAAATAGCCACACTGTATATACGTGCTCCAGTTAAAAGTCTGACAATCTGCAGCATTTTCAACCTTGCGCACGTGAAACACTTCTCCTGCCGTATCTTTAATACATACTTCTTTCATTGACGTAAAAAGATGAAGATACAAGACACAACCTGCCAGGAAGCACCCAACTAAAAGACATGCTTTTAAAATAGCGATCACCGTTTCCCTCCTGCTTTGTTCGGGGAAAACAGCTTAATAGTATGAAGATGAATAAACGCTCAACACAGCGCAATTAAAGTGGCCATTCGTGCAGGCCACGCTAAAATTCCATGTCAGCATCACATGGGCAGGAATTAATAACGCCTGGTCGTGGTGACCGGTGCTCTGTCTGTCCAGTCGGGACGTTCACCAGCCATGATCGCCCGTTGCTGAGACGGTGTTACAGATTGCGTTATATCAGGCATTGGCTTATAGACCGGTTTTTCCGGCGGAGTGATAACCACATCAGAACTACACCCTGAGCACAATAAAATCATAAAACCAAAAGAACTTAACTTAAACACTTTCAACCCTTCCTGTGGGATATCATCTTAAGGGAACCGTTCGCCAGTGATTGTCTAATCCGGGCCGCCAGCACGTCAGTAAAGTCGCATGCGAGCTTCAAATTCCCATACGCTGAAACGCAAGATAATAAGCAGCGATACACGTTAAATCAATACTAATGCGAATGAAGAGCAACGTGAAATAGCCATAAAGTATTACATCTATAAAACAGACGGGTTTCAAATAGAAGCACAAGATTAAACGCCACATATACGGATACACTGTGGCCGTTTATTGCCTCTTTTATGCATAAAATGGAAATACCCTTTCGTTGATGAAGCGTTGCAATTCACTGTTGTTAAATAATGTTGTATTAAAACGATTGTAACTATAAAGTTAATTAGAGGTTAATATGAAGGGTGGTATTTTTGCATTTTTGGCATTAGGTGTCGCGTTAGCAATAACAGGGTGCTCAAGTGATTATGTCATATCGACCAAAGATGGACATATGATGACCACACATGGAAAACCAGAGCGAGATAAAGACACCGGTTTAATTTCATACAAAGATGCAGATGGCAGCATTCATCAGATTCATCAATCGGATGTGAAAGAGATTGTAGAGAAGTAACCGCCTGATCTCTCCTTCCGTTTTACAGGCTCCGCCATTGTACTGAGCGGAGCTTGCCTGCCCTTACCCGCCTTATGTCGACCACGTCTCGCTGATGGCGAACAGAAAGCCGATTACGCTTTACCGCAAGTCGGCACAAGATCCTTCATCGCTGTAAAACGTGCTGGTATTCGCCGCCGGAATCCGTACCATACGCGACATACTTTTGCCCGCTGGCATTGACTGCCGGCGTTAACCCATCTTTCATAGCCAGACAGTTGCGGCATAGAATGCGTGGAAAATGAATGGCGAACAGGTGCTGATGCTTAACGATTAGCCGGCACGCTGGAAACTTTTGCCCCTGCTGGCTCCGAAGGTAGCAATAAATGCAAGACAATCAATCAAATACAAAGAAAGAACAGTACAACCTGAACAAGCTGCAGAAGCGGCTGCGCCGTAATGTGGGCGAAGCCATTGCAGACTTCAATATGATTGAAGAAGGCGACCGGATCATGGTTTGCCTGTCAGGGGGGAAAGACAGCTACACCATGCTGGAGATCCTGCGTAATCTTCAACAGAGCGCGCCGGTGAAATTCTCCCTGGTAGCCGTAAACCTTGACCAGAAACAGCCGGGTTTCCCTGAGCATATTCTGCCGGAATATCTCGATAAACTGGGCGTTGAGTACAAAATCGTCGAAGAAAATACCTACGGTATCGTAAAAGAGAAGATCCCGGAGGGCAAAACCACCTGCTCTCTCTGCTCTCGTCTGCGCCGTGGCATTCTGTACCGTACTGCGACAGAGCTGGGTGCGACAAAAATTGCGCTCGGTCATCACCGCGACGATATCCTGCAAACGCTGTTCCTGAACATGTTCTACGGCGGGAAGATGAAAGGCATGCCGCCTAAGCTGATGAGCGATGACGGCAAACACATTGTCATCCGCCCTCTCGCCTATTGCCGCGAGAAGGACATTGAACGCTTCTCCCAGGCGAAAGCTTTCCCGATTATTCCATGCAACCTGTGTGGCTCTCAGCCAAACCTGCAGCGCCAGGTCATTGGTGACATGCTGCGTGACTGGGATAAACGTTATCCAGGACGCATCGAAACCATGTTCAGCGCCATGCAGAACGTGGTGCCTTCACACCTTGCGGATGTTGAGCTGTTCGACTTCAAAGGCATCAACCATGATTCAGAGGTGGTGAATGGCGGCGATTTGGCGTTTGATCGGGAAGAGATCCCAATGCAGCCTGCGGGCTGGCAGCCGGAAGAGGATGATAATCAGTTTGACGAGCTGCGCCTGAACGTACTTGAAGTGAAATAATCCTGTCGCGTCTCAGAGTCCGTCTGAGACGCGTTTTTTCTGCCGCTTATTTCAGCAATCTGACCCGGCAGGTTTTGCCTTTAATTTTACCGTTTTGCAGCTGCTTCCAGGCCTTATGCGCAACCGCCTGGCAGATTGCCACATAGACATGTGCCGGATGAACGGTAATCTTGCCGATATCGGCGCCATCCAGCCCCATGTCCCCTGTCAGCGCGCCTAGCACGTCACCCGGGCGCATCTTGGCTTTTTTGCCGCCATCAATACACAGCGTCGCCATTTCGGCTTCGAGTGGCACAACGCGAACGTTCCCCGGGGTGTTCACCCAGTTAAGCTTTATCTGCAGCATTTCAGACAAGATATTGGCGCGCTGCGCCTCTTCCGGCGCGCAGAAGCTAATGGCAAGCCCGCTGTTTCCCGCGCGTGCAGTACGCCCAATGCGGTGAACGTGTACTTCTGGATCCCAGGCCAGCTCGTAGTTAACAACCAGCTCCAGCGATTTAATGTCCAGCCCACGTGCGGCGACATCGGTCGCGACCAGTACACGGGCGCTGCCGTTGGCGAAGCGAACCAGCGTCTGGTCACGATCGCGCTGTTCCAGATCGCCATGCAATGACAGCGCGCTTTGCCCGGCGGCATTCAGGGCATCACACACTGCCTGGCAATCTTTTTTGGTGTTACAAAACACCACGCAGGAGGCGGGCTGGTGCTGGCTCAGCAATTTCTGCAGAAGCGGGATTTTGCCCTGCTGCGAGGTTTCAAAGAACTGCTGCTCGATGGCAGGCAGCGCATCCACGCTGTCGATTTCAATCGTGAGCGGATTTTTTTGTACACGACCGCTGATCGCAGCGATGGCCTCAGGCCAGGTCGCAGAAAATAACAATGTCTGACGATCTTCCGGTGCGAAGCGGATCACCTCGTCGATCGCGTCGCTGAAGCCCATATCCAGCATACGGTCCGCTTCATCCATCACCAGCGTTTGCAGGGCATCCAGTGAAACGGTGCCTTTTTGCAGATGATCCAGCAGACGGCCAGGTGTCGCGACAATAATATGAGGCGCATGCTGGAGCGAATCACGCTGCGCCCCGAACGGCTGTCCGCCGCAGAGGGTTAAGATCTTGGTGTTGGGCAGGAAGCGCGCCAGACGACGCAACTCACCCGCGACCTGGTCGGCCAGTTCGCGGGTCGGGCACAGAACCAGAGACTGGGTCTGGAACAGAGTGGCATCAATATGCTGTAACAGCCCAAGACCGAACGCTGCCGTTTTCCCACTGCCGGTTTTTGCCTGTACGCGAACATCGCGCCCCTCAAGAATGGCGGGTAATGCGGCCGCCTGAACAGGCGTCATCGTGAGGTATCCCAACTCGTTGAGGTTATCGAGTTGGGCGGCAGGCAGAACATTCAGGGTAGAAAAAGCGGTCACAATAGTCTCTCGTGGTCATCTTTGCAGTCAGATGGCGCGTATCCTCGCAGATCTCGGGGTTCGATGCGACAATTTAATCGGTTCTTCATCGGGCGGCGGGTCGGGCATAGGCTGCGGACGAGGAATGGGATCGGGCATCGGCGTTGGGTCGGTCGGGACCGGATCGGACTGCCGTGAATGCAGCAGTTGCAGCGCGAGTAGATGGTTCATCTTTCCCTCCAGTTTTTTGGATTGACCCTTTTAGGGTAGACCCTGAGAAACGGGAGGCAAAAAAAAGCCGACTATTAAAGTCGGCGTCGTACGAATCAATTGTGCTATGCAGTAATTCAAAAAAGGAAGTAAGACAATATGGAGCGCAACGCCCATCGCTTGACGTTGCATTCACCTGCGGGAGTAATATTGCACCTTACGCGGCCTGGGTTTATTGACTTCGCTCAATTAAAAGAGCGTTTTGAACCGCGTATAAGGTGTAAAAAGCGTAAATTTACAACCATTTACTACGATGCAACCACCATGCAACACCGCCAATCAAAACAGCTAACATGACGCAAAACGCAGTAAAACCGTAACGATAAGCCCCTCCGGGGATACCGCCCAGGTTTACGCCAAACAGTCCGGTCAGGAAGGTGCTGGGTAAAAAGACCATTGCCATCAGCGACATCGTGTAGGTTCTTCTGGCCAGCGACTCCTGCATCACCTGGGCGATCTCATCCGCCATCACCGCCGTTCTGGCGATACAGGAATCAATTTCATCCAGCCCGCGCCCAAGCCTGTCCGCAATATCCTGCATCCTGCGACGCTGATCGTCGTTCATCCAGCTGAAGCGTTCGCTGGCGAGGCGGGCATACACATCGCGTTGTGGCGTCATATAGCGGCGCATCACGATCAGCTGTTTGCGCAGTAACGCCAGGAAGCCGCGCGGCGGTATTTGCTGATCGAGCAGGTTATCTTCCAGGTCGATAATTTTGTCGTGCAGCTCTTCAATAAACTCACTCGCATGATCGGTGAGCGCATCGCAGACATCCACCAGCCAGCTACCGCAATCAGTCGGCCCGGTGCCCTCTTTCAGATCGTTCACCACGTCATCCAGCGCCAGCACTTTACGCTGACGAGTGGAGACAATAAGACCGTCATCCATATAGACCCGCATCGCCACCAGCTGATCCGGACGCTCATCCGTGCTGCCGTTAATACAGCGAAGGGTGATCAACGTACCGTCCCCCATCCGGCTCACGCGTGGCCGCAGGCTTTCACCCGCCAGCGCGTCGCGTACGTTGTTCGGCAACAGTGGGGTTGATGCCAGCCAGTCAGCGCTGTCCGGATGGGTATAGTTCAGGTGTAGCCAGCAGGGATGCGCGTGATCAATCTCATCGTTGTCTTCCAGCGGCCTGGCACCGCCATTACCGTCGAACACCCACGCAAACACTGCGTCAGGAACGTTCAGTTCAGACCCTTTTATGCTCTCCACAACGCCTCCACCTTTTAGCTTTTCGTTGTCAGTCTAGCTTTCGGCAGAGGTTACGCAACCACTATGTTCCGCATGGCGCTGAAATCGCTCGGGAATTGTACGGCTAACGGCGGTGCCATCTCACACAGAATGTCCTTGTCGCTGCGCGAACGACAGGGGAACACCCGGTGCCGACAACGAACCGTCAGAGGGGGCTCTCCCGTCGAGCCGGAAGTTGCGTGTCCGGGACTGCAATTCGATAACCTGATTACGCAGCACGTCGGAAGATCCGTTAAGTTCCTCCGCCATAGCCACATTGCTTTGCGTGACCCTTTCCAGCTCTGATAATGCCAGCGTGATCTGCGAAATCCCTTTCTCCTGCTCGGATGTCGAGCTGGAAATTTCATCCATCAGACGGCTGACATTGCTGGATCCGGCCACTATCTCACGCATATTTTTTTCCGCTTCTGACACCACCGTTACGCCCTGCGTCACGTTATTACTCGTGACTTCAATCAGCGTTTTGATGTTCTTCGCCGCGTCCGCGCTGCGGTGAGCCAGATTTCGTACCTCCTCTGCAACTACAGAGAATCCTTTTCCGTGGTCTCCCGCCCTTGCTGCCTCAACGGCTGCGTTAAGCGCCAGGATATTGGTCTGGAAGGCAATGCCGTCGATCATCGAGATAATCTCCGTCATTTGCTGCGCGCATTCGGTGATCGATTGCATATTGTGAGCAACCTGCCCCATCAGTTCTCCGCCTTTGCGTGCCTGAAGGGTGGCCTCATTGGCCTGTTCACTGGCCAGCCGGGTGTTATCGGCATTATTTCTGGTGCTTGCCGCCATCTGCTCCATGCTGGCCGCGGTTTGCACCAGCGAGGCAGACTGCTGCTCCGTTTTCACAGAAAGTTGCGCGCTGCGTGAGGAGAGTTGATCCGATAAGGTCATGGCGGTGTGTGACGATGCCCTGATTTCCCGGACCAGTGTCGCAATATTGCTCGAGAGGCTATTAATCCCAGGGATTAAACGCCCTGCACAGTTGTTACCAAACTCCGGTATCGTCACGCCAAGATTCCCCGAGGTCACTTCTTCAATACTTTTTTTCACAGTATTGATCGGTGTCACAAGATATTTGGTCATGTAGGCCCAGAGTAAAAAAAGAGCAATCATATTTATTACATTGAGCGTAATAAAGAGCGGCGACGCGCCCGAAAAAAGAACCACGACAGCTGCGTTTATCAAAAAAAGAGACAAAAGGAAATAGACAATGAAGGTTCTGACACTAATATTTCTTAGCATAATCATTCCCACAACTTTATATTTTTGGTCGGCATTAAGGGTTATAGCATCCACAATGACGTTTGTCCTCACGAATACCGATGGTTTGTTGTTTCGTGGTTAGCAACCTGCAATTTAACTTAAGTAAGATAAAAACAGTGTATTGCAGGAAATATTGTGTCATGAATGCTGTGATACTGGTCTAAGACGAACTTAAGCGATACCATCTCCATCAGCGAAACGTGATAACCTCCCGCATATTTAAGGAGCTTTGCTGCAATTATTAGCCCTTGTTTAGCTGTGCTTAACAGGTTAATACTGAGAATATATTTTATATTGCATGCAGTTTGAGATTTAAATAGGGCTGGTCATTTTACGAGTCCCCTAACTAATAGTGTTTGAACGCGCATGCTCGTTGCCAATAAAGATGTGCCCGGCAGGCGAAGTCAGTAACCCTCTTTGATGCGGGATTGCATAATGCTCAATGTATCGTGGGACCCAGTGTTAATAGCCATCTCTTATCTCGTGGCCTTTATCGCCTCGTTTTTGGCTCTGGACAGTGCAGGAAAAATCCCCCTCTCCGGTCGCAAGGCGGCAATGTTCTGGCGTATTGCCGGAGGGGTTACGCTGGGCATCGGGATCTGGTCGATGCATTTTATCGGCATGTTAGCGATGCAAATGCCCATGATCATGAGCTATCACCTCTGGTTAACCCTTGCCTCCCTGGGCGTCGCGGTGGTGGCGTCTACGCTGGCAATGAATATTGCCGTGACGGGCGCTCGTCTTTCTCCCTTTAGGCTGATCCTCTCCACCTTAATTCTGAGTGCAGGAGTCGTGTCGATGCACTATACCGGCATGGCCGCGCTGATGCTGGATAGCCCCATCATCTGGGATCAACGTACCGTCGGCTTATCCATATTGATTGCCATAATGGCCTCCGGAGCCGCAATCTGGTTGGCCTTCCACCTGCGGCATCAGCGAAAAGGGATCTTCATCAATCGCATTCTCGCCGCTTTAGTCCTTGGGGCTGCCATCTGCGCCATGCACTACACCGGAATGCGTGCCGCTCAGTTTGGTGACATGACACATACCCTTCCCGGCGGGATCAGCGAACTGGGATTATCTATCTGGGTTTCAGTAACAACGCTGAGCCTGCTCGGCATCATGTTGATTATCTCGCTTATTGATTCACACTGGCGCACCAGTCGGTTAACGGAAAATCTGCAACAGCTTAATCGCCAGCTCGAGCTCCAGGCGCGATTTGACGCCCTCACCGGCCTGGCTAACCGCCACCAGATGGATCTCCGGATGCAGGATTGCCTGCGCAGTGCGCTGCTCAGTAATAAGCAATTTGCCGTAGTTTTCCTCGACGTTGATCACTTCAGACAGGTTAATGACACCTGGGGGCATAATGTCGGCGATGAGTTGTTAATCACCATTGCACAGCGCATCACGGCGAGGCTGACCCGAGAGATGACCCTGGCAAGACTGGGAGGCGATGCCTTTATCCTGCTGGTTCCTGAATGTGATGACGATAAACTCCAGACCCTGCTCCCCACGCTGCTCGAAGACTTGCGCCGCCCTCTTTCCCTGTGCGGGCATACACTGAGCACCACACTCAGTGCAGGCGTCAGCCGCTATCCTCAGGATGGTGAAACGCTGCACGAATTAAAATTAAAAGCGGATGCCGCAATGCATTACGTGAAGAAGGCGGGCCGAAACGACTGGGCGGTCTACCGGACAGAGATGTCGACGGCGATCCCGGCCAACCCCGGTTTTCTGCAGGAGCTCACCCAGGCGCTCGAGCGCGATCAGTTTGAACTGTGGTATCAACCTACCTGGCATGCTGAAGAGAAGACAATCCATGGCTTTGAGGCGCTTCTGCGCTGGCGACATCCCGAACAAGGCGTGCTGCTGCCGAATCTGTTTTTACCTTCGCTGGAACAGACAGGATTAATTATCCCTGTGGGTAACTGGGCGATTGAAGCGGCATGCCGACAGCTGCATTTCTGGACTGAACAAGGTTTTGCCCATTGGACGCTCTCCTTTAACCTGTCTCCTGTGCAGTTTGAACAGCCGGATATCTTTCAGATCGTATCGTCCATGTTGCAAAAATATAATCTGTCGCCTTCCCGACTCATTCTCGAGGTCACGGAGAGCACTGCCCTTAAAAATCTTGACCGCAGTATCGAATTACTGAGTGCATTCAACCAGGCCGGGATCACCGTCTCTATTGATGATTTTGGCACCGGTTATTCTAATCTGCTCATGCTCAGCGTGCTTCCGGCAAAAGAGCTCAAAATCGACAAAAGCTTTGTAACGTCAATGCTGGAAAATGAAAAAAGCCGCAAGCTGGTGGAGACCATTATCAATATTGCCCGGACAATGGAGATGTATGTTGTTGCTGAAGGGATCGAAACGGAAGAGCAACGGGCGGTGTTAACGGAGCTGGGGTGTGACTATTTGCAAGGGTTCCTGTTCTCCAGACCTTTACCTGCCGAACAGGTTCCGTGGTTGCTGCTGCAGATTAATTCAGAGAAACAGATTATACCCATTGGTAAAATTCATACGGAATCCGCTTTTATTTCACAAAAAAATCATGCCTCACAGGGTTAACAGGAGTATGGTTCAAAGGGTTAACAGGAGTATGGTTCAAAGGGGTCAACGCGAGTCGATTCTGTCGTGATCGTCAGGCATATTGTGCCGATATACAGGAATTCCTTATGTCGCAAAATACTTTTGATGCACTGAATTTCATTAAAACGCCTGTGTGGCTGATCTCCCCCGTTTCCGGCCATATTATTTTCGCGAACACGGCCGCGGCTCACGTGATGGGGGATAAAACACTGGATGACCTGCGCAAAGGCCCCTTCTCAGCAAATGCGCAAGCCGTGCTGTCAATGTATATTCCTGAGCTCAAAACGGATCAGGAAATTGTCGAAATCTGGACAATCTGGCGCGACGGACATGAAACCGCGTTGAGCTGTCGTCTTTCGCTGACCTACCACCCGCCGTACGGCGACATGATCGTTTTTGAAGGGATTTCGCATCCGGTGCCGACAGGGCTTAAAGCCAGTCGCTCCGCCACTTATCAGCGCAAAAAACAGGGGTTTTACGCCCGTTTTTTTCTGACGAACAGCGCACCGATGTTATTGATCGACCCCGCCCGTGATGGACAAATAGTCGATGCCAATCTGGCAGCGCTTAACTTTTACGGCTACTCGCATGATGAGATGTGCAACAAGCATACCTGGGAAATCAACACGCTGGGGCGGGATGTTATTCCGGTAATGAGTGAAATCGCCGCCCTGCCGGGTGGGCATAAGCCGCTCAACTTTGTGCACCGTCTTGCCGATGGCTCAACCCGCCATGTTCAGACCTATGCCGGGCCGATAGAGATATACGGTGATAAGCTGATGTTGTGCATTATTCATGACATCACCGAGCAAAAACGGCTGGAGCTTGAGTTGGAACATGCCGCACTACGGGACGCCATGACGGGCCTGCTCAACCGACGTCAGTTCTATATTATCGCTGAGCAAACGAATCTCACTCACCTTCCCGTACAGCAGCAATTCAGTTTGCTGCTGGTCGATACCGATCATTTTAAGAATATCAACGACGTTTTTGGTCATCTGAAGGGGGATGAAGTGCTCATCTCGCTTTCGCGTACGCTGGAAGCCTGTAGCCGGAAAGAGGATTTTGTGTTTCGCTGGGGGGGCGAGGAGTTCGTCATTCTGCTGCCGCGCACGTCGCTCGACACCGCCATGCAAATCGCGGAAACGATCCGCGCCGCGGTTGCCCGCATCACGATCCCAGGCCTGCCGCGTTTTACGGTAAGCATTGGCGTGGCGCGACACAACCAGGATGAGAGTATCGACGATCTCTTTAAACGGGTGGATGACGCGCTTTATCGCGCCAAGAATGACGGCCGCAATAAAGTCCTGGCGGCGTGAAACTGGTGTATCGGATAAAGCCCCGCTACAATGCCGGTCTTGATTGAAAACAACAATGGGTGGGTAATGTCTGCAATGGGAAGAACAGAAATAATCCTCACCATAATTATTTTAATGCTTATTATTTTCGGATTGTGGTTTATCTTTAGCGGCGAGATCTGGTTAGTGGCGGAATATATTGAAAACAGCATTTATCCCACTTTCGACGCGCTGTAACGCACGTTTAATCCGTTGTTTCACCTACCGGAATTATCAGGTATCGGTCTTGTTAACAGACGCGTAAGATACGCGCCGTTATCCTCCATTACGTTGGTAACGAATTGCTAAATCACTTGCTTATTTTGCCCGTGCTCTGACGGGCTTTTTTATTTCCGACATTTGCGCTACACCAGGTTATATCGAAAACATCGTTATCCATTAAAGAGAGAAAATGATGAGCAAGAAGATCCTGATGCTGGTGGGCGACTACGCCGAAGATTATGAAACGATGGTTCCTTTTCAGGCCTTACAGATGATTGGCCACCAGGTTGACGCGGTCTGCCCCGACAAAGCGAAAGGTGACTATGTCATGACGGCGATCCATGACTTCGACGGAGCCCAGACGTATAGCGAAAAACCCGGCCACCGTTTTACCCTCAATGCCGATTTTTCTTCCGTCAACGAGCATGACTATGATGCCCTGCTCATCCCCGGAGGCAGAGCGCCTGAATACCTGCGGTTAAATGCTGACGTGCTGAAGCTGGTACAGGCATTTGACGCCGCGCGCAAACCCATTGCGGCCGTATGTCATGGCCCACAATTGCTGGCAGCCGCCGGGATCCTGAAAGGGCGAACCTGTAGCGCCTACCCGGCCTGCGCGCCTGAAGTGCGACTCAGCGGCGGCGAGTACGCCGATATCGGCATCGATCAGGCTCACGTTGACGGTAACCTGGTCACCGCGCCGGCCTGGCCTGCGCATCCGCAGTGGCTGGCGAAATTTGCGAAGTTATTGGAATAGGCTTGCAAGGCAACCAGCTCTTTACATACGCTCTTCAAGCCAGACGATCGACCGCAACAAAAAAGCGTTCTTCCGTCAAAAGAGCGCGTTCTTTAATGCTCTGAAACTCGCGCCGGATAAACCAGCCCGCTTCCGGCGCCATGCTCAGGTAAAACACCTCACGAAAGGCCGGAGCTTCAACACGCATTCTTACACAACCCGTTTCTCCTGCACGGAAGAGCTGTTCTGGCACGATACTGACACTACGCTCGCCATGCTGCAGAAGGATAGTCGCTATCTCATAGCGGCAAATCCCGCTGCTCAGGCTATAACCTAATGTGCTCAGATCGTGAAGATACTGACGTGATAACGTGACTACAATGCTGGTGCCCGCAAACCATTCAATGATTTGCTGCGCCAGCTCCTCTACACGCTGGCAGAATTCAACGATTTCAGCCTCAACTGAGCTGTTACCTGACGTTATGTTCTTGTTACTCTGTTGCACTTTTTTAAAGAAACGTTCTCTGGCTGACACGTTGTTGCCTCTGTTCATTTTCACACGGTTAAACCTGGATCCGCGCCCCCTGCGCTGACCGGCCATATTTATCTTCCCGGATGCTTCCTTGCCTTCTTAAACGAGGGACCGTTTGTAGCTATTCCGCCGTTTTTTGTTTCATCAGGGCATAACGGGCAATCAACTGCTGCAGATGCTGTTCTGTCTCGCTCTGCTGCGCAGCAGGCCACGGCTGGTTTTCAGGCAGTTCTGCCAGCTGCCGCAATTGTTCCTCTGCAGGCACGGCACTGTTAAATGCCTGCATCATGGTAAATACCGCTGATTTCAGCTCGCTGACCGTCATGTACTTACCCCGCTGTTCATCAAGTGCGTTAAGCCGGTTCGCCAGTTGTTTCAATTGGGTCATTCCCTGATGCCAGCCAGTCAGATATGGCTGCGGAAGAGCTGCAACGTTAACCTGCTGCTGCCACTGTTGCGCCAGCGGTTTCGCCTCTTGCGGCCAAAGGATCAGCGCCTGCTGCACCAGGCTATCGCCGTAGCGCCATGCCCAGTCAGGTTTCAGTTCCCTAAGCTGTGCGAGCCGATTTTGCGTCTTGCTAATCCCTGCCACGGGTGATGGTGACGCTTGTCGCAGCACCTGCAACTGCGCTTTGGATAATTCGTCAGGTAAAGGCGCCAGAGTGGCATCGAGCTGCGTTTGAGCCCGGTCTGGCGTATGCATCGTCTGCCATCCCCATGCCACCGAACTGGCAATCACCAGCATGGTCGCCACTCCGGCGGCAAATGGCTTCCAGGGCTTCACCGGAGGCGGCGCGGTCATCACCTGCCTGTGTGGCTGCGCGACATACACCCACCTGACGTGTTCTGCCGGGGCCGTAAAGCTGGCCGGGAGAACAGCACCGCCCGCCTCCTGCCCGCCGTCGCTGTTTTCCAGCCGTACCGCCGCGTTATGGACCTGGGTTCGCAGGGCATCGAGCTGGCTGGCATGCCTCAGTTCAAGACGCTGCAATATGTCGCCCAGTGCGTTCAGGTGCTCTTCTGTCTGGTACAACTGGCTGAGATCGGTACAGGTCAGCGTCAGGGTGCGCATCGTCTGTTGTAACCGTCTGCTGAGGGCGCTAAGAATGTCCATACGCGCATGCACAGGCTGTGGCCAGATATTGCCCCACTGGCGGGAGAGGAGCGCGTCCAGTAGTGCCAGTCCTTCGTTCATGCCGTACAGACCGGCCAGATGCGTGCGGACGAGCGTATACCAGGCCGCGGTCTGCAGTTCCACCCCGTTGTGCTCAAACAGCGACAGACAGAGCTTTTCTGCCTGCGACCAGTTGATGTCCGGTCGCGCCGGGTGGGTCAGTTTGTTCATTTCGTCACGCAGGGCGGCGTAATCCGCAAGCGTGCGCGGGTCGCCGCCGGTTTTGAGGTGGCGTTCGGATTGTGTCGTCATGATGGTTTCAGCGTGAATAAAAATCAGAGTGCGGCGCGGGTATCAAGGTACTGCTGCTGTTTCAGGTGGCGGATTAACACCCTGCCCTCCGGCATAAATTCCGTACCGTAACGGACCAGACCGATGCCCTTCAGCTCCGCGTCGATGGCGTAGCGCAGTTCGCCGGGAATAGCCTGTTCAAGCAAAACCACATCGATTCTCTTAAGCCGGGGCTCGTACTTAAGCAATACAGACGATAAGATCCCCATCAGTTCATGGGTCGTACCCGGCATCCCCTGCAGAATTTTGGTCATATCCGGCAGACCATAGTCCGGCAGGTGCGCCAGCGTACCGGCACGGCAATTGAGCACGCGCTGCATGTTATCAAGTACGGATAAAATCACCTGGTTCTGCTCACTGACCTGGTGCAGGCTCAGACCACCGGAAAAATTACCAGTCAGCATTTCATACAGCGATGGTGTGTTATGTCCCTGTGGCATCAGTCATCCTTTCGCGGTTGTAATGTCAGATGGTTATTCCCGGCTTCAAGAATGCGCGGTTTATCCGGATCGAGATCTTCACGTCTGAGCACCTGTTTCCAGGTGTTGTTAACCATATCCGGATGGCGGAACAGCCCGGCCACCGCGACAAACTGCGCGCCTTCTTCCATCGGCATATCAAGGCTCACATCCCCGCCCGGCTTCACCACCACGTCACGGCTGGTCAGAAGGTCCGCTTTAAGAATGGTCTCCCCGTCCTTCAGCAGCTGCTGATAGACCGTTTTGTCGAAGATCTTGCGGTCTTTCAGTTGATACACGCGGACTACCACGGGCTCAGACAGCGAGTTACTTTCGCGGGAATCGGTGTTCAACGCTTCACGGGCGGTGAAATCCAGATGCAGTACCTTAATTTTTTTATAAAACACGGCGTTAAATGCCGATTTAGTGCCATCAGTGATACCCTGCGTCATCCCGCAGCCCGTGAGGCTGAACGCCAGCAGTGCAGGCAGCCAGCACGCGGGTTTAATCAAACTTGTACGTAACACGTCGGTTTCCTTGTTGTGGTGTTGCAGGTTGCAGGCCGGTGTAATAGCCCAGTTCCGTCGTAAAGGTTTGCGGGATATCATCTGCAAACGCTCCCTCCTCCGCCCCCAGTACGCCATTCATGCCGAGCCAGAAAGATCCTTCACCGAGCGGTGGCACGGCCAGCAGGCGGGTCAGGGTTGTCAGGGTGATTTTTGCCTTAAAACGCCAGCCAAGGTAGACACGCAACATCACCAGGAAGTCCTGATACAGCAGACCGTCCGGTTTCCAGCCCTGTGATTCCTGTTCGTTATCGGTGGACAGTGCGATCAGCAGCTGGCTGCTGGCATCCATCGCTTCATCTCCAAGTGGCGTGTTGCCATCCAGTAGAAAATCGTCATCACCGTAAAAACCCAGTGGCTGACTGACCTCCACCGGACGCAGGCAGTACGGGCTGACCGTCACGGTGGTATCCGGTGCCAGCAGGCTCACCAGGGCCTGTATCCCCTCCTGGGTTTTCCCCGGTTGCTGAAGTACACCCAGCAGAGCCAGAAAACGGGATACCGGTGTGGCAATGTGGTTCGCGGTGCCGGGAATACCCAGCCCCACCAGGCCCAGCAGCGACTGCGAAATGCTGTCGGTCCCGCCGGGCTCAAAGGTGGCCGGGTAAGAGTACTTACGCCAGATGCGGTAAAACTGCGTCAGGATGCGGTGGCTGAAGATATCCAGAAACCCCTGCAGCGCGTCATGTCCTTCACGGCGCTGAGTGATGTCATCAAGATACGCCGTCGGCAGGGGGGAATCGACACCGTACATTCCCATGAAGGTCGCTCGAATAACCGGAGGCGTGTTGTCATCGTCTTCGTCATATTCGACACACTTCAGTTCACCGGCCGGGAACCCCATCCCCGGATGCGGTGCAAAGCGTACCGGATCATCTGCGGGATGACTGGTTGAGCCCATCAGTGGCCTGCCCGGATGACGTTTCTCCAGCAACTGACAGAAACGATAAAAATTCATGCGGTGCAGATCGGCTTCCAGCCGCGGGGTCAGCCGGGAATGCGGCGATTGTGCTTCTCTTCCCATTCCAGGCGCTCTCCTGTCGGTTGCAGAATGATAATCAGGCGGTTAAACAGATAAATGTCGGTATACAGCGCGAAGAAACGGCTCAGCATCTCACCAAACAGACAGATGTCGCCGCGCCCGGCAAAGCCGTGGCTGTCCAGCGTCACCTCAATCTGCACGCCACGAACCAGATAGCCCTGCTCAAAGCGCGCGGTTTCACGGTGTTTCACGTCGAGGATGGCTTCCAGGCGGCGGCGGTTCATCTCGCTGTCGGTCCATTCATACAGCGCCAGGGTCCCGCGCAGCACATCGGCGTTATCCATCATCGACAGAAACCCGCTGCCGAGGTGACTCAGCACGCGCCAGTGAAAACGGTCCTGCGCCGGTGGATAACAGGGCAGCGTTGGTGCACACAGATTGCGCACAGCAATATTAGCCGAAGTCGTTTTCATCACCGTATCAAGTACAGTACTCTGCAGCGCACGCCGTGGCAGCTGGCCGTTGGTACCGGTGAGCGTCAGCGACAGACTCTCATCTTCCGGCACCGTATGGTTATCAAACGCTTCACCGCCGAGGATGAGCCAGGTGTTATGCAAACCGGATGGCCCCCGGCGCACGCGGGTGTGGTAGTAATATTCCGGGGCTTCATGACGCATCATTCCGCCTTTGTGACGGAAGCTCGAAAACGGCACGTAGGTATGCAGGCTCGATGACATCACCGAATCCACGGTGTATATCTCGGTATGGCCATCCTGCACACGCATCGGGCGCAGCATATATTCGGTTTGTAAGGAGTTAAGCGTCAGTGGGTCAGATTCCAGCGGAAACAGGTTAATCACCGGCACGCAGTTCAGGCGCAGATGCTTTTCGGTAAAGCTGAAATCGTGCTCCCAGCGTTCTGCCAGCACCACATCGATTTCAAACCAGGGGAGTTCAGCCGGAAAGGCCACGCTCTCCAGTCCGCGCAGCCCCGTAAACATGAATTTCTCGCGAAAGGTGAAATACTCCAACAGCAACTGGTAACCGCTGAAACTGCTGTCCCCCTTCGGCCACAGTCTGTCATCATCACCAAACCCCAGTGCGGTGAAATACCCGTCCAGCGGTCTTCTGTCCGTGTCACCCGGCATCCGCAGCCAGAGGCGCGCAGTGTTCATGGTAAAGGCTTCATGCATGGCGCAGGCCAGTGGTGCGTCAGCATTGAAATAGAACGGGATCTGGCTGAGATCGACACAACTCCAGTCAGCCAGATGGCTGCAGCTGAAGCGCAGGCTGATGACCGAACGCCCGTCCGGATCAGTCGACAGGCGGGCATGCTCCAGTGCCAGTGGCTGTAGGGTTATCTCTTGAGTTGTGGTGTAGCGACAGCGTGTGCCTTTTTCACCGATCGGTCGCGAGTTTACTTCGAAGCCTTTGTCAATACGCATCGGTTCTTTCATCTCACGCCAGTCGGGGGTGAACTCCACCACCGACATCGAGGGAATAGTGCGCAGGTAATGCGGCCACAGCAGGCTGACCAGCCCTTCGGTCAGTTCAGGCAGATCGTCATCAAGCTTCTCGCGAAGACGCCCCATGAGGAAGGCAAAGCCTTCAAACAGACGTTCCACGTACGGGTCGCGCGCGCCCGCTTTATCAAGATTGAGCATTGCTGCCTGTTCAGGGTGAGCACGGGCAAATTCTTCGCCCGCTTCCAGCAGGTAGCGCATTTCGGCGTCGTAATAACGCAGGGTTAAGTCGTCCATATATTTATATTAATTTCTTATCATTTATTAAACACTGGAAATTTTAACTTTAAACATACATTTCCAAGAAAACAGGGCATGTATCAATATTTGTACTTGAATGCCTTTATTTTTTTAAAACACAAATCACCAGGATCATTCTCCAGAATCTCATTATTAAATCCATCGTTTACTTTGATCGACACAGAACACGCACCTGCTGTTGAGGAAAGAATGAAATTCTGACCCCCACCACCAGTTGAATTATATTCATATTGACCACCGATTCTCCAACCAATATCGATTACTGCGTCTCTTCTAATCAGAGATATAAATGAAGCAGTAAATTCACTTATCTCACCTGGAGCTATGATTTTAGGTTTTGACCTTACAATTCGCTCAACTTCTTCAGGTTCGGGTTCGACGTCATAGATACTCTCACCAGCATATATGAAAAGAGGTTTGTTAGTATTATTTGTAATCGTAACGAAAGGTCGTATCGGGAATATGTGAACAATAAGCACCAACAACCCCGAAAAGAATACAATGTAACCCAGAAGTTTTTTCTTTTTCATAATCATTCCTCAATTTTATCTGGATTATCTGTATTCCAGCACCAGTGTTTTTCCTTTGAGTGAGGTAGTAGCACATCAGGTGTTTGATCGAGCGCATCAAGTATATTAATCACAGTTAAACTGTCTGCATATTTCCCGTGTTGATGGAACAGAGCAAAACCGATTTTCATGCTCGTAACGTCGTCCACCGTATCGTCACCAATCGCTCCAGGCGTCATATTTTGTTCCCAGGTAGAACCTTTTAAGAGCAATGATTCTGAAAAGCCGACACTAAGGCCAACATAGCCATAATGTATGTTTGACCAAGCATCATAAAAATAATCATGCTGTTTGAACTTGTGGTAATAAGACCTTGACGGTTTCCCTTTTCTGGGTAATGGTCGCGCAACTGCAACCGACGAAAATCTGTCGCGAATTTTCGGTTTGTGATCCCAGGTAGAGCCCGTTTTTACGGTCTCATACCAGACAGCCATTGCAGCAGGTAAATCAGGTTTTGGATATTGAGCCAGCTTTGCGTAGAAAGGGAGCTTATTCCACTCGTCACGCCTTTGGTTTAACGTATCCTCGTCGATTAAATATCTTATTGTGTCTGCAGTCTGGCTTCTGACATTCGTCTTAATTTCTTTGAGTATATAGTCAGCAACCTTTATCGCACCATCAGTATGCTGACAATGCGGCTTACTCTTAAGATCCGACGACTGCCCGGTAGTCGTGACTGCTGGAGTAGTTGCCGGTGAAGTTGCAAGCGAAGATGCCGATGAAGTTGCTGTAGCTGTAGCTGCCGTTGTCTCCCCTGCAGAATTAGCGCTCCCTCCACTCTTCTCATATGTATCATCCATCATCGACGGAATAAACTTCGCCTTACACGGACAGGAGCTGTAGCTGTCGAGTGTTCCGGCCATTCGCCTTCCGTGAATGATATCGTTATCAATGCCACCGGCTACCTTGTAAAGCCCTACAAATTTACCACAGGTCACGCCGTCCTGCTCCCTGGCAACAGGTTTACCAAACAGTGTGTGATCTTCTGCGCCCGTGATAATTCTTCCGCCGCAGGTCGTTTTGTCACCTTGCACCAGATAAAAACCTTTTGCTGGCATATGTTTTTCCTTATTTGCTGAATTCAGTCCTGGTTACCCGCAAAGCACCGCACTGCCTGCCGGGTCAAGCGCAATCAGACCAGCCAGAAGCTGGTCCATCTCCGGCTGAAGCCGTGACTTATCGGCTTCACTGCGTGTGGCTTTTATGCGCAGCAGTCGGAAGCGGCGTGATTTCACTTCAAACAACAGCGCCGGCGTCCACTGCGCGAGGGTGATGGACTGTGCGGCATTGTCGAGCTCACCCAGTAAATGCAGGGCCAGTTCATTTTTACCTTTCTGCTCTGCCACACGGGCCATCAGCAGACGCAGCAACCATCTGTCTTTGGTGTCGGTCCCCGGGCGCGTCTGCAGCCAGTGGAGTGTGGCATCCAGTCCTTCGCTGTCTGCTTTCTCCAGTGCTTCAGGTTCAAGCGCCAGAATATCGTTATCACCCGTACTGATAGCGCTGACAGGTTCATCCCGCCAGCCGGACATATCGTCCAGCACGCTCTGGTTTATCCAGTTCAGCGTGACCTCATCGGCAAACGGTGTCCCGTCGTTAAAGGCCAGGGTTTCAAGCCCGGTAAGACGGCGCAGCAGCCCTTTCAGGTCGGCAGTGATGATGTCGGCCAGCACATCCTGCCCCGACTTCATCAGGGCCTGATGGGTATACCACTGCAAATCCAGCCAGAGATGATTGGCACCGCGCGAGAAGGTATTGTCCGCCTGATCCAGTATTTCCAGCCAGCTCTGTTGCAGATAGAGTCGCTTGAGCATCGCCCGCTGGTCAGCTCGCGGCGGCTCGATGCGCGTTTTCCCGTCAGCATCCGGTGCCGGAATAGCACTCAGCGTGTCATGACGCAGGCTTTTCATCAGCCGGTGCGCCGCAAGCCAGCCACCGGGTTGCTCACGCAGGTACCCCGTCAGGGTGCGAGCCTGAGCCAATAAGTCCTGACCCGAGGTGATGCGGCTCAGCACTGGCGCGCCCTGTTCTGTTGTGTGAGATGGCTGCTGACTACGTGTCTGATTGCTTGCGTTCTGCGGTACAACGGCATCCACGCCCCCGCCTTTCATCAGACGGGACTCAAGAGCGCTGTACAGGGCATTCAGCTCCGCCCGTGATGCTTCAGGCTCTGTCTCCAGGCTGTCAGCAATGAGCAGTAGCGCCCCGGCGGTACGCTGTGCATCCTCGCGTACGACCTCCGGGTACAGTGACAAACTGTCCAGTACACGGGTACCGCCGAGCCATTCCAGCGCGGCCTTGCGGCTGCGGTCCCGCCGGGGGTGAAGCTGCATGCCGTAGCGCTGCAGTAATCCTGCCACCAGTTCAAGCCCTTCGGCGAAGCCAGCTTCGCCATCCTGGTGCAGGCGCGCCCAGCAGTAATAAGTCGCAACCCGGATATCTTTTGCCGTGGTGGTCATCAGTTTTTCGGCAAGCGTGCAAATCAGCCCGGTATCGATGCCGGAAAGCTTATTGACCTCCTCGCGAATGCGCTGGAAATCATCGTCATATCCCGGGTCTTCTCCCGTCGGACAGGTCACGCTGACCGGAGCAAGCCAGCGCAGCCAGCGTTCCGTACGAGTCTGCGCCTGCTGTCGCAACAGGGTTTCATCCGCCTGACAGGCGGCAACCAGATTCTGCAAAATATCCATTATTCCGTTCCGTCCATATCACTGCTTTCCGTACCGTCCATCAGCGCCTGCGCCGTGGCCGCGCTGTCGACGCTAAATATCTGATCCGGCAGTGTAAAGCCGCGCAGTGCCAGTAACGCCAGCGGCCCGCTGCCCAGCTGTGAACGCAGCACCCACTGCAGGGTACGGCCATCCGGCGCGGTGAAACTCATCACCCACTGACTGCGATCAAGCTGCGCACACTTGCCCTGGTCCAGCCAGCGAATAAAGCCCCAGGTCCCGCTGTAATCCCCGAACAGACGCGCACCGGCGTTGACCGTGGTCCAGGTCAGCATGGTTCCCGGCTTGTACGTGTCTCCCGGCCAGCGGAAGGACTGCCAGTCAGCCATCTGGTTGAAGTAGTGCAGCTTTTGTCCATCAACAGTCAGTTGCGTCTCCACCACCTGCGGTACCGGACGCGCCTGCAGTTCGAAGCTGATACCCTGGCTGCCGTCGGTAAACAAAATGTCCGACAGCTGACTCAACTGATTAATCGCCCGCAGGAAGGCCGGGTTAAAACTCAGCCCCTGGCTGTTGACTTTATCCGGCACCCACTGGCTGCCCTCCTTGTGCAGAACACCACCGAGCTCTGTCGTCAGGAAGCGTTCAATACGTCCGCTGTCCTTACGCACAAATTCAGCCAACATCGGCAGGGAGGCATCACTTTTACTCGCGGCAAACGGGAAACGTCCGTCAAATGCGGTGTGCCAGTTCGCCACCACAGAGCGGCTCCACTTGTCATTGAGGCTCGCCGCCGACGGCTGAAGCACGGTTTCCCAGGCCTGGGTCAGCGGCTGCACAAACATCGTGCTGCCAAAACCACTCCACTCTTCGCCAAGACTTGCAGAAATGAGGCTGCCGTATTGCTGGGTGTCGGTCAGGTCCACGCTTTTGCCCTGGAATACGGTCTGCGCCAGGGTCTGCATCATCGCCTGCGGGTCAGAGGCGCTGGCCACCTGTTGCAGGCGCAGACGCACGCGGGTGATACGGGTCAGGTACGTCTGCAGGCTCAGGGAGTTATCAGCCGACATGACGTTGCTGCCCTTGTTTTTACCCAGAAGCTGAAGCAACGGTCCAAAGGTGTCATCCAGCGGCCCCTGCGGTCCTGACGCAGACTGATCAATCGCAGGCTTATCTTTTCCACCTACGAGATCTTTAGCCGATTTGATGATGGAGTCCGAAAGAGCTTCGCGCTGCTGTCCGGTCTGTCCCTGCCAGGCGAGGGTATTCATCAAGGCGATCAGCGGTGACTGGCGGACATCACTCATCAGCGTCAGCTGGTCGGTGACATCCGCTATGTTGTTCGCCGGATTAAGTTGCAGGCTGTTGAGGAAGCTCAGCCAGCTGCCAGCAAAGTCAGTGAAGTAGCGTTGTGTCAGACGCGCTTTCAGTGCTTCCGGCGACAGGTCTGAGGAGACGGCTTTCCGGCTGTCGCTCAGTACCCAGTCGATTTCATCCCGGCGGGAATTTGCGGCCTTTTCGATAGCCTGCTGAATCCCCCCCTCCCAGGCCTGACGGGTGAACATTCCCGGTACCACCTCATCGGTGGTAAACAGGCGACGGGCATCGGTACCGCCGGTCATGTCCTCCAGAGACACATCGGCAAAGTTACGGCGCACGGATTTGAGCATGTTCTCGTACAGCGTGCTTTCCGCGTTGCGTCGTCCTATCTGCTGCAGCAGCACCTGGCGGCCCTGGCTGACCAGCTGCACATCCGGCGTGATTTTCCACTGTGGCTGCGCTGGCAGTTCGGATATATAGAAAGCCCACAAATCCGGTGACAGGCTTTGCCACAGGCCTGCTGAGATACCCATTCGCGTCGGCTGCACGGTTTTCATGGTCTGTGCGTAGAATACGCCATCAGCTTTATCCGGACGAGCCATCATCAGCCAGGCTTTCAGCTGGTCATAGCCCGGTTTCGCCAGTCGTGCCCGCTGGTCACTGTTGGGGGCAGAATTTGCCAGCGCGCTGAGCTTCTGCTTAAGCGCCTCATTTGCCGGGTCGCGTATCAGGCGGTTGTTTGCCACGCCGTACCAGGGCAGCATCGCATCAAGCAGCTGCTGATTATGGTCGAGGCCGAAGCGCTGATACCAGGGCGCGCCGTCCTGGATACGGTGCTGCAGGCGGCCGGCATCATTGCGCAGGGTATGCAGGGCCGTCAGCTGGTAATCCGATACGGAAGGGTGCTCCACCAGGGCATGCGCCTGCTGCGCAACAGAGACTATCTGTGACCGGTTAACCGCGAACGACAGCAGCGTTCCCGCCCCCCAGAGACCGATAATGGCCATCAGCGTCCAGGCAAGCGTCTGCTCCCACGCCATACCGACACGGCGGCCACGCACTCGGGGGCAGTCGTCAACGATACCCTGCCAGGTTGCCGGCAGGGTCAGTGCATGACGCTGTGACCCCGGAATATACTGCTCAGCGTCGGCTGTGCTCGCTGACGTACCAGCAGTTTTCTTCTCCGGCAGGCTGAACATCAGCCCCCGCAGGGGAACGCGCTGCCGGGAGGCAGCCAACCATGGCACCAGTTGCTCAGTCCAGCGGACGATACCACCGTCCTGGAGATGCTGGCCCAGGCGCAACAGGAAGTCGTGGCGGTTGTTTTCCGAGACCTGACTCATCCCCTGCGTCCGCAGCGCCGGCAGCATCCGCTCCAGTTGGCGGATCACGTCGCCTTCTTTTGCGCGGAGAGGCAAGCTTGCGCCTACCGCCTGCTCAGGACGCGTATCCTGCGACCAGTTGCTGTCACACAACTGCCACAGCCAGACCGGGGCGGAATAGCGCAGCAGTTCGCTGATTTTTTCCAGCCCGCGTAAATCGTTGTCGCTGATTTGCGGGGTCAGCTTAAGCGACTGCGGTAGTACACGGATAATCCCGTCCAGCGGGCGTCCGCGTCGCAGCTTGCGCAGCGCGATGTATTTTTCGCGGTCAGGCTCCGATGCCAGGCCGCCGCCGTAAATCAGCACGGTGCGGTTACCTTCAAGCCACTGCTGCTGTTGCAGGCCAGGTACCAGTTGTTCGATTGCCGCCTCATCGCCAGTGATTAACAGCAGACGGGTTTTGCTGCGCCAGTAAAGACTTATACGGGAGCGGAAATGCGCCCGAATCCTGTCACACATGACCACCGCAGGGTGAACAGGGTCGTTATCATTTTCCCGTTTCTTTTTCTCATCATCACCACTGGCATTGGCGACAAGCGCATCAAACTCCTTTTTACCGGCACTGAGAGCAGCCCACAGGTGCACAACCAGCATGATAAATGTGCATCCTGAAATACATCCGCCAGCGATAAGCCAGTAAGTTTGCTGCTGACTACCGTACTGAATCCCGGCAATATCCGGATGCTTCCAGACCATGAACGTCATAGCGGCTAACAACAAAAAGAAAATCAATGTGACAGCAAGGTAGCGGCCTTCCGTAGACTTCGGTGCAAAAGCAAAAGGTAGCTTCACGGATCCATCTCCTGTCGGGAAGCAATCGGGGTAATCAGTGTGCTCCACAGCACATTCTGTGTCGTATCGCCACAGATAATCATCTGTGGTGACTGTGTTTGTCGGGCGATTTCAGTGGCGGCTGCGATGGCCAGCCAGGGGGCTGCGGCTCCGGCATGCCCCATGGATATATCGAGTGAAATAACGGAGTCGTTCGCTACAGACTGCGCAGGATGCGCATTCTGGCACGCGATCACTTCTGCGCGTTGCTCACCCGTCATCCCGGCAAGCCATAAATTTTTAACGATATTTTCTTTGAGCGGGACGTTCCAGGCGGCCATGTTCATTCCCTCGCTCAGTTCCCCTGGAGGGGAAGCATCTGGCCGGTGTAACAACGCGAGAGGTTCGAGTGCCTCCTGTGTCAGGCGGTTGCCAAGAAGCAGCGCTACACCGGCCTCAGCTGTGTTGTCAGAATCGGCCGGATTAAACTGGAGCCCCACAATTAATAACATTGCTTTATCTTTAATACATACGTTCAGCCAGCGGTCAATTATGCTGAGTCCACTCCCTTCACCATATTCAACAGGATGGGTAATATTATTTTTTTGCCAGGCCTCGTCCCAGTAATGGCGAATACTCTCAAGGGGCAGAGATGTTGTTATATCAAAAACAACAATCAGTGGGACTTTGTCAGGGAGTTGTGCAAAAGGAATGTCAGCAATCAACTGGGAAAAAATATTAGTTATCACGAATTTTGACGAGTCCTGCGGGCTAGATGAAATTTGGCTCATTCTGGTACTTTCATTACCATCCCGGTCGACCTGTGAAACAATAATGCTATCGTTTTTTTGCATGGCAATAGCTATATCTTTCTGTGCAACAGATGAGTGGCCGGTAATAAAAGTTGCATTCAGCACCTGCAGCGCACGTCGAGCCTTACGGGTTTCTCGAAGAATCCACTGTTCTCGCTGTTTGTCAAAAGCATTTGCTTTGCTATCCCGCAATGCCCAAAGAAGAAAACAACAAGCAAACAGAATACTCCACAAAGAAATAGGTAAACCTAAAGCCAATTTCCAAAAGTACAGATTTCCGACATAACGCCCAAATATACGCATTAAGATAACACTGATAGAAAGCATAACAACCAGAGCAACAAACCAACGAGAAAATCTCAGAGGTTCAGGTCTGGGATAGCGTTCTGGCAAATATTTAAGTGTATATGACATTCATTTTCTCATATTACAGAATAGCTAAACTGGCTTGAAATGAAAATGAGGTGAAGATTAGACCCATTGCATTACCACCCCATTAAAACCCACATTTAAATAAATGAACGCTCGTTTAATAAAGAGTAATTGCGTTAATTTATTTTTGTTGTTGAAATAGCCTTCCATTTTTTCAACATGTAATTTAACAGAGGTATATCGTTTTTTAGATTATGATCTGGAATTGGAGGGTTTTCACCACCATAACCCTCGTTTGCAACAATGATGTGCTCTTCCCCTCTTAAAGCATGCTTCACTCCATTTTTATACGCAAAGTATTTTACAGTTACTGGATCTATCCCACCAATACATCCAATTTTATAAGCAAATAAAACTGTCCCTTCACCATCGGTGAAACTATTGTTTACTTCAATTGATTCTTTTATCACATTCAGATTAATGTCTACATCACAGTTATTAACATAATCATTTAGTACCCAATCAACCTTTCTCTTCGTCACCTGTTTTACAGATAGATGCTCTCCCGTGTTATTTTTATTGATTTCCTTTTCTATCACCAGAAAATGTTCGCCAGAATCGTCGTTCCACTTTGCATTGGAAATAAGATCCTTAGCAAAAGTAGAGTTCATTGGATAAATAAGTAACATACAACTTATCCTAATAATCAGGAAAGGTGTCAAATAATGATTTATCAACAATACATCTCCCTTTATAACGAGATGCTTACTTCAATACTCACAAGCTATTTTCCCAGCATGAATTTATTTGCAGCTTTGCAAGCTAAAGTTCCGTCAGGAAGAGTATCAAATAAAGAGGTGTAATTATACAGAACTATTTTTCCATTAACTTTCTTAAATTCAATAAAATATCCATACGCACCATCATCATCACATTTTTTTCTCATGTACTCTGGTAGCGCAAAAGATATATTCCATACACACACTTTTTCTTTTGGGTAAACTGCCGAGGTGTTAACAGGATACTTTGTTTTTTTGTCAACACCCCAGCCATAGTAAACCTCAGATACATTAACAAGTGTACTGTATTCATTTTTGATCAATAAATCACTTTCAATATAATGCCTTACTTCTTGTAAAGACATTTCAATCAGCAACTTTTTATTGTTTTCCTTAAATATCTCTCTTAAAGAATTTATATTTGCATTATCCATACACTCTTCTGCCAGTACGCAGGAACTGTAACCAAGGAACACCGCTAAAACAAAATAACACTCCATGTTGCCTCCCTTATTTATTACCTCGTTCTTTCATCCTCATTCGAGGGTAGATTGACTCTAAGGCTTTCACGCAACTCTGCAATATTAGACATCGTAGTTTCCCTCATATCTGAACTTATTATTTTTTGTGCATAAGGGTAAT
The DNA here is from genome assembly GCF_024599795.1 of Enterobacter cloacae complex sp. R_G8. Lineage (NCBI taxonomy): Bacteria > Pseudomonadati > Pseudomonadota > Gammaproteobacteria > Enterobacterales > Enterobacteriaceae > Enterobacter > Enterobacter cloacae complex sp. R_G8. The sequence goes on along the minus strand of NZ_CP102246.1, from coordinate 2,479,615 downwards.
ATGACTTAGGTATAAAGAATCCAATCAGTTCATAATTTAAACGCCCATTTATATAAAATTGATATAATGGATTTATTGTAACACTATTTCCTTGATTTCCGCCAAGCACACCTATTTAACCATCTTCAAAAAGACAGTATATAAAAGCAACATGCCCTGTCCAGGAGCCTTTTTTCTGCAAAACAACTATTGCACCATATATAGGCTCAGATATATTTATGAAATTTTTGTTTTTTTTGAAGGATTGAGAACTGGCGCTACCCTACCTGCATATTCCGACCAAAACCAACCGTTGATGCTATATTAATGCCAGTCTTCTTATGGTAGTTTATTCCACCATCTCCTTCCTTTACACGCTTCCATTTCCATCGAGTATCTCCTTCCTCGAATGCAACTGTCATCCATGGAGCCTCTCTCTGTTCATTGGGGAGTAACGCAATTGGATTTCCGCCCCCCCCCCAACCGATTCCAGTATTTTTTACTGGTGCTTACCTATCTATTTTGTTGTGGTTTTTTATTCACTGATTTTGAGGCTGGAGGATTAACTGCTGGTTCTTCAGACTAATCAGTAGTATTGCTACCACTTTTGCTTACAGAAATTGATTATCAAGGGTGCAATTCATTAGGAAATTATATATTATACTACCGAGCAATACGTGTCCAACCCAGTAAGCATTTTAAATTCTCTTCCTCGAAATTTGTGAACATCTAAGTCTCCGCTGTTACCCTATTATCCAGCTATACGCACCAGCAATACGCCCACATTTGGAGTTATATTTAATACCAGAATAGTATTCATCAACTTCATCCTGAACACTGCCATACCAATGGCCAAGCTCTGTATTTTTATTTTTCTTAGATTCAGGAATTAATTTGCCACCAATAGTTATATCAATATTTACACCATTTTTCTTCACTGTCTTTTTTTACCTGTTACTAACTAACTCCCTAGATCGACAATAAATAACCAGACCCAACAACTCCTTAACCTAAAAACAGGCCAACTCTATTACTAGCGTTAACATTATACTTATTTAACATAATATTTAAAAATCAATTTACTTTGCGCATTGCTCGAAATCTTTCTTATCTAAGGCTAGATTTTTTAGGCCTTCCATAGTAATTTTATTTGCTGCTAGCTTTACACTTGCCTCTTGAGAGAAGCAAAAATTACCATTTGTATAAAAGTAAACCTCTTCTGTTTTCTCCGGAGTATCACCTTCAGATTTGTATAAAGTATCAGTCACAAACCATTTAATATCTTTACTACCTTTAATAATCCACAATTTTTCCATGCCGAGACATTGTTCAGAATCTTCCGCATATCCTGAATTATATTTCCTGTCCGGTATAAGATATTGGGCATTAAAGTTAAGTACTACATTGCACCGGCTATAAGGCTCATCTTTCCCTGGTACACCCTCGCGGTTAAAAACAAAAGGATATGCATACTCAACACCTAATTTCATAAAAATATAATAAGGAGGAAACCCAACATCTGGAGCATTAACCTTGTATACTTGAGATAAGCCGTAAGGCTCCCCTTCTTTAAAAGTATAGTTTTTTACTGCAGCTGATACATCCGCAGCATTCGCAAGCACACCTGGTGAATAAAAATTAATCACACCAGCTAAGCTCAGCAATATAATTGCATTTTTCATAATCACTCCAGAACTCATTCACACTGTTTTGTATAATCAACTGTAATTTTTACCGTATTTCTTCCTTTTTGCACATTTATTATCTCCTTAGAATCTGTATTTACAGCATCATTTAAATAGTAGAATGCAAATCGTGTATAAGCCTGTCTTTCAAAATACCCATACCCTCCACCATTAACAAGAACAGAACATTTGCCGATTGTATCTGATGTAATACCATTATCCGGAACTCGATTTATATTAATTTCGTGACTATGATGTTTTGAAACCCAATAAAAACCTGCACTATCAGTTGCACAGAATGAATCTTCTGCAATAATTTTAGGATCGTAGCGTGGGTGCCATTTTTTTAAGAGATCATCATCAATAACAGTATGCTTTTCACGGGTTTTCTTATCTACAACTGTTTTTCTGGGGTCAGCCCAATAATGTTCACTTACATTTGTTATTCGGTCATCATCGTAAACATATTCAGAGGATTCATCAGGTAGTTTTTCTACAGTTCTAAATTTTCTATAATCATCAAAATTTTGAGGCCAAGTTAACTGCATGAAACCTCTACCATAAAATGGCTGATAATACTCAGCTGCAGGGGATACAAATTTACCTTTACTATTTTTTTGTCCCTTCCCGCCTTCAGTCATTGTCCTGAGCATGCCAGTTTCAATATAAATCTGTCCTAAAAATGCAGAACGTCTAAGCGGAGATATTATATTGTACTTATTACATGCATTGTTAAAATCTTTCACATATTTTTCCCATCGACCAAAAGAAGTAGCCCATGGAACTGTCACATTAACAGGCTTGCTGGGGTAGCCTTCGTAATATTTTCTTGGAATCATGGAGGAAAGTTCTTCATGACTAAGCCAGCCGCATCTTCTTAAATGCTTGATAAATTCGGTGGAATTGAAGTGCCACAGCCTGCCACTACTGAATGCTCCGGAATCAAAGCACAACGCTTCTGCATGAGCTTTAAATTTTGCATAATCTGCTTCCGTCATCGGAGCACGCTTATCATCTCCCGTTTTCAGCCATGAAAAACGGGTGTCGATCGTACTTTTTTCCCATTCGAACGGGAAATGACAGATTAACTTTCCACACTGATTATTGTACTCACCGTCCTCCTGCAGCTTCCTGATTATGGCCGAGCTACACTGACTATTACTGTCAGCATCGTCATCGACCAGCTGCCAGCCCGTCCAGTGAGGAAAATCAGCGTCACTGAACTTTTTGATGTTCGCGTCAGCGAGATTAACCATCCCTTTGCCACCCGGGTAATTCACGGTCATCCATAATGGCGCATCTGCCGGTGCCAGCGTTTCGTGCTCCGTATTGATCACCCGGCCAAAACGAAGCAGTTCAAACCCCGCGCTGGGGCTTTCCATATAATTCCGCATCGCGGTTTTATAAAGATTATATTCGTAGTCTTCACCGTCAGCATTCACCAGAGGGTCGCCCAGCAGATCATACTTCCCGTCAGTCTGTGTATTTTTCTGGCGGGTCACCATCGTGCAGCTGCCTTGTGCCAGAGTCATACTGACATACAGCGGCGCACTGCTGGTATACAACTCCGAAAGACCGGTTATGGAAGTACTGTTATCTGCGGGAGCCTTGTCATAAAACTTCGTTCCGGCCGGAAGATAAAAGTGAATATCGCCGTAAACTGCATCGGTTCGGCCATCTTTCGACAC